>NZ_JAKIKX010000029.1 GCF_023283925.1 Shewanella marisflavi | reverse complement strand
GCTTAACCTTCGGGAGGGCGTTTACCACGGTGTGGTTCATGACTGGGGTGAAGTCGTAACAAGGTAGCCCTAGGGGAACCTGGGGCTGGATCACCTCCTTACCTATACGATAATTCAATACTTGGTTGGCAATAAACTGCATCCGTGCGTTTATTGCACACAGCACATCCATGTGCTTGAGTGTTCACACAGATAACTTGTTCTTGTTAGAGCGAGTGGCACGTCCGAGCGACGATGCTTGTTCTTTAAAAATTTGGAAAGCTGATAGTAATAACCGAGAGGTTATTGCGAAAAATAATTGAGTTCTCAAAACACACTTTAATCAAGTGCATTGAGTATTCTTTTGGCGAAAGTTGAAACCATTAGTTGCGATGCGGCTCAGATGAAACTCATTTGGGTTGTATGGTTAAGTGGCTAAGCGTATACGGTGGATGCCTTGGCAGTCAGAGGCGATGAAGGACGTAGTAACTTGCGAAAAGCGTTGGCGAGCTAGTAACAAGCATTTGAGCTAACGATGTCCGAATG
>NZ_JAKIKX010000028.1 GCF_023283925.1 Shewanella marisflavi | reverse complement strand
GTTTTGAGAACTCAATTATTTTTTCGCGCTAATGCTACAAATAACCACGTACAAGTACGTCATTATCCCTTTCACATTAACACTATCAGCTTTCCAAATTTTTAAAGAGCGGGCTTAAAAAAGCCAAAGATAAATTCTGCATTTATCTTTGGCATCTCTAACCTAAACTGCATGCTCTCATCAAAGAGCAAATGGTGGAGCTATGCGGGATCGAACCGCAGACCTCCTGCGTGCAAGGCAGGCGCTCTCCCAGCTGAGCTATAGCCCCATTTACATGCAGCGAGAATAATACGTTTAATACCGAATCTTTCCGTGGAAAGATTGGTGGGTCAGAGTGGACTTGAACCACCGACCTCACCCTTATCAGGGGTGCGCTCTAACCAGCTGAGCTACAGACCCAACGTATTTCTCTATCTTCTATCAAGTAATCTGTGTGAACACTCAACAAGCATTAAATCAATCGTATAGGTAAGGAGGTGATCCAGCCCCAGGTTCCCCTAGGGCTACCTTGTTACGACTTCACCCCAGTCATGAACCACACCGTGGTAAACGCCCTCCCGAAG
>NZ_JAKIKX010000027.1 GCF_023283925.1 Shewanella marisflavi | reverse complement strand
TATGTAGTGGCATAGTGAATTTGGCCACCTGAATAGACGAAGTGATAGACTCACTTCCAGAAAAAAGGTGGTAGAAATGAAGAACACAAGACCGACATTCAGTGCAGAGTTCAAATTAGAAGCTGCGCAGCTGGTAACGAAACAGGGATACAGCATAGCTGAGGCTGCAAGCGCGATGGGCGTGAGTAATTCAGCCATGCGTAAATGGGTAAACCAGCTTCGACAAGAGCAGCAAGGCGTATCCCCCAAAGGCGCACCGCTCACCCCCGAACAACAGCGGATCCGTGAGTTGGAGAAGAAAATCCGCCGCATTGAAGAAGAGAACACCATTTTGAAAAAGGCTACGGCTCTCTTGATGTCAGACTCACTGAACAGTTCTCGTTAGTCGAGAAACTCAAGAAGAGCCATAGCGTAAAACGGATTTGTTCAGTATTTGGTATTCACCGCAGCAGTTACAAGTATTGGCGAGGCAGACCTACCACCATTGACTCGCAGCGGGTAAAACTGCACAGCTTGGTGCGGGAGGCTTATGAAGCCAGCAATGGGTCAGCGGGTGCCAGAACCCTGGCTGATATGGTGACGACTGCTGGCGT
>NZ_JAKIKX010000025.1 GCF_023283925.1 Shewanella marisflavi | reverse complement strand
CATTCGGACATCGTTAGCTCAAATGCTTGTTACTAGCTCGCCAACGCTTTTCGCAAGTTACTACGTCCTTCATCGCCTCTGACTGCCAAGGCATCCACCGTATACGCTTAGTCACTTAACCATACAACCCAAATGAGTTTCATATCGCTTGTTACTCAAGCCGTTGTCTTTATTGTGCCTATCGTTTGTCAGTTATGTAGCGCTGCTACACGCCTTCCTCACTCAAGCCACGGCTTCGACAACAACATGATTAACTGCGCTTACTTTACCAATTGTTAATACGGGTAGTATCAACAGGTTGTATCGCAACTAATGGTTTCAACTTTCGCCAAAAGAATACTCAATGCACTTGATTAAAGTGTGTTTTGAGAACTCAATTATTTTTTCGCGCTAATGCTACAAATAACCACGTACAAGTACGTCATTATCCCTTTCACATTAACACTATCAGCTTTCCAAATTTTTAAAGAGCGACCTCCACGGATGGTGGAAGTGTCGAAAATCGTATGAAACGATTTCGACCGGGCTTAAAAAAGCCAAAGATAAATTCTGCATTTATCTTTGGCATCTCTAACCTAAACTGCATGCCCTCATCAAAGAGCAAATGGTGGAGCTATGCGGGATCGAACCGCAGACCTCCTGCGTGCAAGGCAGGCGCTCTCCCAGCTGAGCTATAGCCCCATTTACATGCAGCGAACAAAATATACGAATACCAATTAAATTGGCTAAGCCAAATCGAGTTTAGTCAAGGCAACTTGTTGCAACGTTTAGCTCACTAAACGAGTAACAAGTTAACGTAGAATAAACGAAGATTTGGTGGGTCAGAGTGGACTTGAACCACCGACCTCACCCTTATCAGGGGTGCGCTCTAACCAGCTGAGCTACAGACCCATTCTTTTTGGTTATTTAATCCTTACTCTGCGTTACTTTCATCGTTTCTCAGTCATGTGCAGTTGCACACTCCTTGCGAGACTCTTCAAGTGCCTTGATTAAGCATTAAATTCCACAAAAATTATCTTTCGATATTTTGCTCTATCTTCTATCAAGTAATCTGTGTGAACACTCAACAAGCACTAAATCAATCGTATAGGTAAGGAGGTGATCCAGCCCCAGGTTCCCCTAGGGCTACCTTGTTACGACTTCACCCCAGTCATGAACCACACCGTGGTAAACGCCCTCCCGAAGGTTAAGC
>NZ_JAKIKX010000023.1 GCF_023283925.1 Shewanella marisflavi | reverse complement strand
CTAAGCGTATACGGTGGATGCCTTGGCAGTCAGAGGCGATGAAGGACGTAGTAACTTGCGAAAAGCGTTGGCGAGCTAGTAACAAGCATTTGAGCTAACGATGTCCGAATGGGGAAACCCGGCAGCATAAGCTGTCATCATTAAGTGAATACATAGCTTAATGAGGCGAACGAGGGGAACTGAAACATCTAAGTACCCTTAGGAAAAGAAATCAACCGAGATTCCCCTAGTAGCGGCGAGCGAACGGGGATTAGCCCTTAAGCCTAGAGGGTGTTAGTGGAATGTGTTGGAAAGCACAGCGATACAGGGTGATAGCCCCGTACATGAAAACTAACTTTAGGTGAAAACGAGTAGGACGGGACACGTGATATCTTGTTCGAATATGGGGGGACCATCCTCCAAGGCTAAATACTCCTGACTGACCGATAGTGAACCAGTACCGTGAGGGAAAGGCGAAAAGAACCCCTGTGAGGGGAGTGAAATAGAACCTGAAACCGTATACGTACAAGCAGTGGGAGCGGTTCTTGAGACCGTGACTGCGTACCTTTTGTATAATGGGTCAGCGACTTACATTTTGTAGCGAGGTTAAGCGAATAGCGGAGCCGTAGGGAAACCGAGTGTTAACTGCGCGTTTAGTTGCAAGGTGTAGACCCGAAACCCGGTGATCTAGCCATGGGCAGGTTGAAGGTTGAGTAACATCAACTGGAGGACCGAACACACGTATGTTGAAAAATGCGGTGATGACTTGTGGCTGGGGGTGAAAGGCCAATCAAACCGGGAGATATCTGGTTCTCCTCGAAAGCTATTTAGGTAGCGCCTCGAGCGAATACCATTGGGGGTAGAGCACTGTTAAGGCTAGGGGGTCATCCCGACTTACCAACCCTTTGCAAACTCCGAATACCAATGAGTACTACTCGGGAGACACACGGCGGGTGCTAACGTCCGTCGTGAAAAGGGAAACAACCCAGACCATCAGCTAAGGTCCCAAAGTTATTGCTAAGTGGGAAACGATGTGGGAAGGCTTAGACAGCTAGGATGTTGGCTTAGAAGCAGCCATCATTTAAAGAAAGCGTAATAGCTCACTAGTCGAGTCGGCCTGCGCGGAAGATTTAACGGGGCTAAGCAATACACCGAAGCTATGGGTACTAGCGCTTGCGCTAGTGCGGTAGAGGAGCGTTCTGTAAGCCGTTGAAGGTGAAGGGGTAACCCACGCTGGAGGTATCAGAAGTGCGAATGCTGACATGAGTAACGATAATGGGGGTGAAAAACCTCCACGCCGAAAGACCAAGGGTTCCTGTCCAACGTTAATCGGGGCAGGGTAAGTCGACCCCTAAGGCGAGGCCGAAAGGCGTAGTCGATGGGAAACGGGTTAATATTCCCGTACTTCTGCTAACTGCGATGGAGAGACGGAGAAGGCTAGGCTAGCGCGGCGTTGGTTGTCCGCGTTTAAGACTGTAGGTAGGGTACTTAGGCAAATCCGGGTACCTAATACTGAGAGTTGA
>NZ_JAKIKX010000022.1 GCF_023283925.1 Shewanella marisflavi | reverse complement strand
TAACGGCTTAAAAACCCGAAGGCGCTTACCACCCTGACTCAACCTACATGCTTACTTACTTTGCTAAGCAGCGCCGTTTGCCGTGTCAGTGGGAGCGCATTATAGGGAGCAGAATCTTTTACGCAAGGGCTTTTTTCAATAAAAACGAACTTATTTTTTATACCTGGAATAAGCACACCCTTTACACCAATTACGCACAAAGTTATCCACACAACCTGTCTCTAAAGATACAACACACAACCTCTTTACCTATCGACGATAAAGCCCAATACCTCTTCAAAGCCCTAGTCGGGCATAGTTGAAATAGAACAACCGTATATAAAAGGAATAAAAAGAGTCAGCAGTTAATACAAATACCACGGGACAATATGGCAAAAGCCCAAGCCATTTTAGGAAAACGCTTAAGCGAATGTTCTTTTAATGCATAAATGGATCACTATTTTCCCTAAGACCACAGTACTAACTCTCTTATAAACTTTAAGCTAGTATGCGAAGCTCCTCGACCTAATTAGTCAAAAATAGAAAGCCGATAGTAGCCGATCGCTCCACCTCGAATTTTCATTAAATGTGCTTATTGGATACAAGGCTACATGGGCCGGTAGCTGTTACTTAAATGGATATACTGCGCTCAGCTAGACACAGAGCCTCATCTTATTCTACAAGCAACAAAGCAACTGAAACCGTCGAGAGTTGGGCATAAGTTAAGACAATTATGCCAACCTCCAGCTCTCCAAGTTACATCAGTTACTTTGACCCCATTTATGACGATGTAAAGACCGTCAACCAGATCTCTCACAGCTCCAGCAACTCCCTACAAAGAACTATTTTTTCCGAGAAACGGCTAGCGCCCAGGAGAGCCGATAGCGGCCTTGAGCGAATTAGATGTCGAAATATCGATACCCAAATAACCAATTTTCGACTGACCTAAACAATAGGCATTCATTCCTACCTCAGTGAATTAAGTTGTATTTGTCTTTAAGGAATCGATATTGGCCAGTAGCAAGCTTGCATACTTGACCGTGATGGGTGGCGAAAGTGTCGATATAGCAGAATGCAATTATCAACCTATCACAGATGGCAAAAGACATCCGTTTCTCAAGCGAAGCATGATGGATGGCTGGAGCGAGAAGCTGCTTGCCTGAGAACTGAGGGGCAAGGCACATGAATGTAACGAATGTCATACACGCAGGATGCAGTTTATGACCAAGATCATCGATATATAAGGGGCGCCTGTCATGGCCAACTCCGAGCAATAGATCAGATATTTACTCAACTCTCATCTCACAAGGGGCGCAAGGCATCCGTTTGGCTAGGCTGCGAGCTGAGGGGCCTGACCGCCATGGATGGCGGAAATGCAGTTAATGAATAGAGCACTTAACTGCCACACTGTGTAAGCAGCTTTGGGCTGCATGTGAAGTAACACTTTCGCGCGACCTACATGGATGTAGGAAGTGCCATAAGCTGCCAGGAGCAATTTAGGACGAGCGTATAAACGAAAAAATCCCCAACACAGTGTGCTGGGGATTTATCGACTCTCTTTCGAGAATAAATAGGCGTCTGTCATGGCCAGCTTCGAGCAAGCTCTCCGCGTTCACCCCTTGCATCAAACTTCGTTTGATAAACGCAAGAGCTTCACCATACGACCACCACGGACGGTGGAAGTGTCGATTATGCAGGATGCAATTATCGACCTACCACATGGAAGGTAGCATGCTTTGCATGCACTCTCTTCTTTCCCATGTTCGAGTAGATATTTCAAAAGCTGTTAAACGAAAAAATCCCCAACACAGTGTGCTGGGGATTCTTCGTTTATTAGGCGTCTGGAAATGACCTACTCTCACATGGGGAGACCCCACACTACCATCGGCGCGCTTGCGTTTCACTTCTGAGTTCGGGATGGGATCAGGTGGGACCACAATGCTATGGTTTCCAGACAAATTTAGTGGTGCTGATACCCAGAATCGAACTGGGGACCTCATCCTTACCAAGGATGCGCTCTACCGACTGAGCCATATCAGCACAAAACTCTTAATAATTAGGCGTCTTACTCTACATGCGCTTAATTATTTTGCTTTATCCTAAAGAGGATAAGCGAAATTAGCGTCTGGAAATGACCTACTCTCACATGGGGAGACCCCACACTACCATCGGCGCGATTGCGTTTCACTTCTGAGTTCGGGATGGGATCAGGTGGGACCACAATGCTATGGT
>NZ_JAKIKX010000021.1 GCF_023283925.1 Shewanella marisflavi | reverse complement strand
AGCATTGTGGTCCCACCTGATCCCATCCCGAACTCAGAAGTGAAACGCAATCGCGCCGATGGTAGTGTGGGGTCTCCCCATGTGAGAGTAGGTCATTTCCAGGCGCCTAATAAAGCAAAAAGCCCTAGCCTAAATCGCTAGGGCTTTTTGCTTTCTACGCTCTGCGAAAGCATCTACTTCACCTGCAGTCCAAAGCTGCTTACGCAGTGTGGCCCCCTCAGCTCGCAGCCTAGCTGCTTCGCGCTCCAGCCATCCATCAAGCTTCGCTTGATAAACGGATGCCTTTCGCCCCCATGTGAGCGTATGTTTGTACAAATATCTAAATGTGGCTGAAGCTGGCCATGACAGGCGCCTATTTTCGTCGTCCCGCCGCGGAGCTTGTTCATAAACAGCATCCTGCGTAATGACACTAGGCACATTTATGTGCCTTGCCCCAGTTCTCAGCCTAGCTGCTTTGTACTGCAGTCATTTATCAAGCTTTGCTTGATAAGCGGATGCCTTACGTGCCCATGTGAGATACGGCTTTCTATAAACGTGAGTGAAAAAATGCTTTTAGTTAGTCAATACGAGTCTCCGAGGTGTTAGCAACTGTATGAGTACTCCTTTAACATGTGTCGATTAACGAACGGTACAATCCTTTCCATTCTCAGTGTCCATTCATAAGTGAATCATGAGCTCTATCGAGATTAATCTTTGTTGGGATTTAGGTTGCGGGGACCAGATACGTTACAATGGCTTTTTGGACTAACTGACATAAATCACGCTTCCTCTATGGACTCCAAAATCACAGATTCTTTAACGCAATTTAATACCCTGGGCCTCAAGGCTGACTGCTTTCGATTGGTTACAGCAAAACAGGATACTGAGCTGCTTGCCGTCTGTTTGCAGGCCTTTAAGCAGCAAGAGCCGCTATTGCTGATAGGTGGTGGTAGCAATATTGTACTGACTGAAACCTTTCAAGGGACTGCGGTATTGGTAGAGACCAAGGGGATCGAGGTGAGTCAGGATGATCTGTACTATTACCTCAAGGTCGAGGCAGGCGAGGTGTGGCATGAGCTGATTAAGTTCTGTCTCGATAATGAGATGCCAGGACTCGAGAACCTTGCGTTGATTCCTGGTTCTGTTGGTGCTGCGCCGATTCAAAATATCGGTGCCTATGGCGTTGAGTTTGCGCAGTTCTGCGATTGGGTAGAGTATCTTGATCTACCAAGTGACGAGATAAAACGGCTTAATGGCAGTGATTGCGAGTTTGCCTATCGAGAATCCATCTTCAAGAATGCCCTAAGAAATCGCGCCGTGATCTTGCGGGTGGGCTTTATGTTGCCCAAGGCCTGGCAACCTAATCTCAGTTATGGACCACTGCAGGAATTGAGCGAGCGTACTCAAGGCATTACCCCTAGAGAGGTGTTCAACTGCATCTGCAAGACGCGCATGACTAAATTGCCCGATCCTGCCCTGTTAGGTAATGTGGGCAGTTTCTTTAAGAACCCAGTGGTTAGCCAGCAAAAATTCAACGCGCTTAAGCAGCAATATGCAGACATTGTCGGCTATCACCTGGAGGATTCACAGGTTAAGTTAGCCGCCGGTTGGTTGATCGATAAAGCTGGCCTTAAAGGAGTGTCTGTGGGTGACGCTTCGGTTCATTTAAAGCAGGCGCTAGTGATCGTCAACAAGGGCGAGTGCACAGGTCAGGATGTGTGTAACCTAGCTAAGTTAGTGGTAGATAGGATATATCAAGAGTTTGGCGTAAGGTTGGAAGTTGAGCCGAGGATTATCGGTGCTACCGGACAGAAGGAATTAGCTGATGCATGATCAATGGGCCCGTCGTCGGGATATTATTCGCCTACTCAGCCAAGGTAGCTTCGTCTCTGGCGAGGCATTGGCAAGTAAACTGGGGATTTCTCGTGCTGCGGTGAGCAAGCAGGTGGCCAACTTAGAAGAGTTTGGTGTCGATATCTATAGTGTGAAAGGCAAAGGGTATCGACTTGCTACGCCTGTGTCTTTGATCGATGAGGCGCGTCTTAAGCAGGGGGTAAAAAATCGCTGCTTCTATTTCAATGAGATCGCTACGACCAACGGTTTCTTATTGGGCCATGTCAATGAGCTGAGTAGTGGTGATATCTGCGTGGCTGAGTATCAGTCGGCTGGTCGTGGTCGTCGTGGTCGTCAGTGGGTCTCGCCTTACGGTTGTCATCTTTATACTTCTTTTTATTGGCAATTTTCTCAAGGAATGGCTCAGGCGATGGGCTTGAGCTTGGTGGTTGCTTGTTCGTTAGTGACAGTGCTTCGCAGTCTGGGTGTTGAGGGAATTGGGGTTAAATGGCCCAATGATATCTATCTGAATCATAAGAAGCTGGCAGGCATTTTAATTGAGATGAGTGGCCAGGCAGACAGTGTTTGCGATCTGGTTATTGGTATAGGCATCAACCTCTCAATGTCACCGGCGCAGGCCGATAAGATAGATCAGCCCTGGAGCGATCTGTCAGAACTTGCGCAGCAGCCTGATAAGACAGATTTGATGATTGCACTGCAGCGGCAACTGGTTAGGGATCTAGAGTTATTCCAGCAGCAGGGTCTTAAGGCATTTCAGCAAAGATGGCGTGAGGCAGATCTGTTTGATGGGCAGCCAATTAAATTGCTGATGGGAGATAATAGCGTTGAGGGGAACTGCTGCGGTATCGATGAGCAGGGCGCCATATTACTGAAAACCGAGCAGGGAATAAAAGCCTTTGTGGGGGGAGAGATCTCCATGCGTCCCGTCTAATAGACAAACGGCCGTTAATCAGCGGCCGTTTTTTTAGGAGGTTTTATTTACGCAGTAGCACCTGGTGCATCATATGATCGGTTCCCTTGCGTAAGATCAGGTGTGCTCTATCTCTAGTGGGTTGGATATTGAGATTAAGGTTAGGCCCGTTGATGCTATCCCAAATATTGCCAGCTATCTTAGTCGCCTCATCGTCACTCAACTCTGAGTAGTGATGAAAGTATGAGTTAGGATCGCTAAAGGCACCGGAGCGGAACTTTAAGAAGCGAGAAATATACCAGTCTTTTAATAGCGGTTCTTCAGCATCTACATAGATGGAGAAGTCGACGAAATCCGACACGAAAGGCTGCTGAATTGCTACGTGGGTGTCTTGTCCGGTTTGTAAAACATTGAGCCCTTCTATTATCAGAATATCTGGCTGTTGTATCGCCTGTTGGGTATCAGCAATCCTGTCGTAGCTTATATGAGAATAGATAGGCGCATGTACTAAGCTCTCACCTGCCTTAATCTTAGAGATAAACTCAACCAGCATCTTCATATCATAGCTTTCTGGAAAGCCTTTACGCTGTAAAAGCCCTCGACGTTTCAGCTCAGATAATGGGTAGAGAAAACCATCTGTGGTTACCAAGTCGACCTTCGGATGCTCTGGCCATTGGCGTAATAAGGCTTGCAGGATACGCGCCGTAGTACTCTTTCCTACCGCGACGCTGCCAGCGATGCTGATAATATAAGGACGTTTAGGTGGCACACGACCGAGGAACTGACTCAATACCAGTCCTCTCTGCTGCTTGCCGCCGACGATGAGATTGAGCAGGCGGCTCAGAGGGAGATAGATGTCGGTTACTTCATCGAGGGAGATAGATTCGTTGATGCCGCGCAGGTCGTCAAGATCGGATTCGCTGAGTGTTAACGGCACTGATTTTCGCAGCTCTGCCCACTGCTGACGGGCAAAGGCAAGATAGAGTGCATTATGTATTTGGTTGTCGACGTGCATGAATAAAATCTCCCCTTAGGCAAGGCACAGTACACCATCGTCCTCAGGGGAACAACACCAAAAATGCGATTCCATTCTAGGCTATCAGGCTTACGGGCTATTATGGGTAAATAGTGAACTTTATTGTGCTTTCGTGGCGGAAAAAACGTCGTTTAAATGATTTTTTTGCAGATTTTTAAAATTAGGTATTGCACTTGTGCTCACTATTACCTAATATCCGCTACCGAAATGACACGCCGGCATAGCTCAGTTGGTAGAGCAACTGACTTGTAATCAGTAGGTCCCGAGTTCGACTCTTGGTGCCGGCACCATTTCTCTGGAGGGGTTCCCGAGTGGCCAAAGGGATCAGACTGTAAATCTGACGGCTCAGCCTTCGAAGGTTCGAATCCTTCTCCCTCCACCATTTTTCTAGGTAGTTAGGTAACCTTAGTTAGGTTGCGCGGATGTCGTATAATGGTATTACTCCAGCCTTCCAAGCTGATAACGCGGGTTCGATTCCCGCCATCCGCTCCAATTTTCGCTGATTGTGCCCGTATCTATGAGCCGCCCTTTCGGGTCCAGTTCTCGATAAACTGCCTTCAGCCTGCCAAACTAAGCTTCCGTAATTATCTTAATTAAATCGATTCGATGACATTATAGGCATCGGATTTTTTGTTGTATGTAGATTTCATCACCAAGTATCTCTTAATTGGGGCAATACCATGGCTAAAGAAAAATTTGAACGTAGCAAACCTCACGTAAACGTGGGCACCATCGGTCACGTTGACCATGGTAAAACAACTCTTACAGCTGCTATCTCTCACGTACTGACTAAGACGTACGGTGGTGAAGCTAAAGATTTCGCACAGATCGATAACGCTCCAGAAGAGCGTGAGCGCGGTATTACCATCAATACCTCTCACATCGAGTACGATACTCCTTCTCGTCACTACGCACACGTAGACTGCCCAGGCCACGCTGACTATGTTAAAAACATGATCACTGGTGCTGCACAGATGGACGGCGCT
>NZ_JAKIKX010000020.1 GCF_023283925.1 Shewanella marisflavi | reverse complement strand
GAGCTACACCCTGGCCGATAACGCCCTGGTCGACGCCCTTGCCCAAGGTGAGACCCATGATGAGACCTTCCTGGTCACCGTCACCGACGAGCACGGCGCATTCAGCACCCAACTAGTGACCATCACGGTCACCGGCACCAACGATATTCCTGTTCTGACAATAGATAAGACAAGTGGCATGGTCACTGAAGATGACTCAGATCCTATGTTGACCGATACTGGAACCTTAAGCTTTACTGATGTCGACGTTGAATATTTACCTGAATATGTAGGCCACGATCTGTCTGCGAGTTATGTCGCTAACAGCTTAACTTGGAGTGGAGGAGAAATAACAGACGTCCTGAGTGCAGATCAAATTCAAGCACTTATTGACGGTTTCAGCGTATACCAAGATCATTGGGATTACTCTGTCCTCAACTCATTAGTGCAGTTCTTAGCTACCGATGAAACAATCACGCTCAGCTTCGATGTAACAGTCACAGACAAGCACGGTGCTTATGATACGCAAACAGTCACCATCACGATAAATGGTACTAACGACCCGATTGAGGGTGAATTTGCTAAAGAGATCTGGGTACCAGCATCGCTTGCAGAAATAGCGATTCCTTATCTGGATGGTTATCCACTCAATATTGATGTTCCAACCGATCAGGACTATAGCGATGTCATCACTATTACAGGGTTAAGCTTGTCATTCGTTGATCCAGGCGAAACGGCTGAGATAGGCGAAATCTGGTATCTAGACGACGATACAGGAATATTGACTCTATATGACTTCGACAATCCTGTCGTCTTATCAGCTTCTGAGCTTGGTAGCCTAGTCTACGTGCCAGGCAATAATGGTGCGATAGAAGATCAATTGGATATAAACCTGAGCTTTACCATCAACTCAGGTTCCGACAGTGTTGATGGTAATTTCATCATCCATACTGTACCGGCTAACAGTTTGGGTGGTAATACGGTACTCATTGGCGATGGTTCATCACCTCTTACTTCTGGTAATGATCAAGATGCTTACCTGACAGTTAGCAGTGCATTTGCCAACGCTATCAATTTAGATCCTAGCAGCGGAGCATTAAATCTCTTTACCGACTTCCAGAAGTCACCTTTCGATATACCTATTCCTAACAGTGAAATTGGTGGGCAAACAGGTATAGAAAGGGAGGAGGAAGTATCAGTAAGGCTGACCATCAACGGTATCACCTTTATTGTGATTGCTGCTGCAAATGGTGTGACAGACTGGTTCTACGACGTTAACTCAGGACTGATGAGTGCTCAAATAGCCTACACAAACATTCTAATGGAATCGGACAATAGCGTGTCACTTGCCGATTACTTAGCCGCCAATCCAGTTGATCCTGGTGATATCTGGACCATTACTTATCTAGACAATGACGGTGGTTCATATCAGGCTCGCTTTGTTCAGGCTACCTTTACCCATGAATTATTACCTGACACAGCCATTACAGTCACAGGCTCTGACAATGTAGATAACCTGATTTTCGGTAGCACCGAGGGTGACTCGCTCACCGGTGCAAATCTTAATGATGAAATCTATGGTCGTGAAGGCAACGACTCTATATACGGATTAGATGGAGATGATCAATTAATCGGAGGTTCGGGAAATGATCTAATCTACGGCGGTAACGGTAACGACGTTATCTTAGGTGGGTTAGGAAACGATACTATAGATGGTGGCCTTGGTGCAGACATCCTCATTGGTGGAGCAGGTAGTGACAGCATTGATGCTGGCATAGACAGCGATATCGACACTTTCGTGTGGGATTTGGGCTCTGATGACAACAGCTTGGATACTGTACTTAACTTTGATGTCAATCTGGATAAGCTAGATTTATCTGCCATATTAATTGACGAGGAGCTAGGGACCTATGCTTTGGACCAATATCTATCGTTTAACTTTAGTGGCGGTAATACAGAGATCTCTGTCGATTCAGATCATGATGGCGTAACAGACCTAACCATTGTGTTAAACAATGTTGACTTAACCAACAGCAACACCCTAAGTGATGTACAAATAATTAATAACCTGTTAGGCAATGACAATTTAATAATTGATACAATTCCATAACGGCACACAATATCGCGACACCATCTAAGGCCAAACCAAAGTAAACAGAGGTTTGGCCTTTTTATTTGTAATTCTTAAGCATTATAAACTACCAACAAAGCTAACCCTCAGTATTATTTGCCCGTCAAAAAATTGACCACTATATAGACTACTGATAACATTCAATGCTAGGCGAAAAAACACGCTAACAATTACAACATTACGAGATAAGTGGTGTCACTTTATTCTGCGGGGGCAGGCATGAAATCGATAGTTACAACAAAAAATGGACAAGTAACAGATGTTAAGGGAAAGGTTTCCATCGTAACGGAAACCGAACAGAAAGAGGTAGCTATCGGAGAAGTCATACCCGAAGGAACAACAATCCTTATCGCTGAACAAGCTGATTTAGCGATGCAGTTTGATGACGGCACCTCTTTTACGAGCCAAAATACAGAGACTTTAGCTGTCTCAGACTCAGATGCTTTAAATGAAATTGAGCAACTTCAAGCACTAATCGCTTCTGGAGAAGATCCGACTGCCGAACTCCCAGAAACTGCAGCTGGTAACACTAACGGCAATGAAGGTGGCTCAGACTTCATATCGGTAGACAGAACTGGTGCTCAAACTATCGCTAATGCTGGGTACACTACTTCCGGCATTGAACAAACCCCACCCACCTCTCAAACCTATACTGTCAGCAGTGATGACGCCCCTACCGTTACTGAAAATGACAGCAATACAATTACAGAAGACGGTATAGCCACGGGTAATGTTTTAGATAATGATATTGATTTTGATACTGAATTATCCGTTGTCAGCTTCAGCGTCGACGGCCAAACCGTTACCGCAGGCACCACGGTTGACGTGGAAGGCGGCAGCTTGGTGATCAACGCCGATGGCAGCTACACCTTTACGCCAAATGACAACTGGAACGGCAGCGTACCGGTCATTACCTACACCACTAATACTGGTGAGAGCGCTACCCTGACCATCAACGTCACCCCGGTAGATGACCCATCAGTGCTGGCCAACGACAGCAACACCGTTAGCGAAGACACCGTTGCCAGCGGCAATGTGCTTGATAACGACTCAGATATCGACAGCGAGCTGTCGGTCGTCAGCTTCAGCGTCGACGGCCAAACCGTTACCGCAGGCACCATGGTTGACTTAGAAGGCGGCAGCCTGGTAGTCAATGCCGATGGCAGCTACACCTTTACGCCAAATGACAACTGGAACGGCAGCGTACCAGTCATTACCTACACCACTAATACTGGTGAGAGCGCTACCCTGACCATCAACGTCACCCCGGTAGATGACCCGTCAATACTGGCCAACGACAGCAACACGGTTGCCGAGGACACCGTTGCCAGCGGCAACGTGCTTGATAACGACTCAGATATCGACAGCGAACTGTCAGTTGTCAGCTTCAGCGTCGACGGTCAAACCGTTACCGCAGGCACCGCGGTTGACGTAGAAGGCGGCAGCCTGGTAGTCAACGCCGATGGCAGCTACACCTTTACGCCAAATGACAACTGGAACGGCAGCGTGCCGGTGATCACCTACACCACTAATACAGGTGAGAGCGCCACCCTGACCATCAACGTCACCCCGGTAGATGACCCATCAGTGCTGGCCAACGACAGCAACACGGTTAGCGAAGACACCGTCGCCAGCGGCAATGTGCTTGATAACGACTCAGATATCGACAGCGAACTGTCAGTTGTCAGCTTCAGCGTCGACGGTCAAACCGTTACCGCAGGCACCACGGTTGACGTAGAAGGCGGCAGCCTGGTAGTCAACGCCGATGGCAGCTACACCTTTACGCCAAATGACAACTGGAACGGCAGCGTACCGGTCATTACCTACACCACTAACACTGGTGAGAGCGCCACCCTGACTATCAACGTCACCCCGGTAGATGACCCATCAGTGCTGGCCAACGACAGCAACACGGTTAGCGAAGACACCGTCGCCAGCGGCAATGTGCTTGATAACGACTCAGATATCGACAGCGAACTGTCGGTCGTCAGCTTCAGCGTCGACGGCCAAACCGTTACCGCAGGCACCACGGTTAACGTGGAAGGCGGCAGCTTGGTGATCAACGCCGATGGCAGCTACACCTTTACGCCAAATGACAACTGGAACGGCAGCGTACCGGTAATTACCTACACCACTAATACTGGTGAGAGCGCTACCCTGACCATCAACGTCACCCCGGTAGATGACCCATCAGTGCTGGCCAACGACAGCAACACGGTTAGCGAAGACACCGTCGCCAGCGGCAATGTGCTTGATAACGACTCAGATATCGACAGCGAACTGTCAGTTGTCAGCTTCAGCGTCGACGGCCAAACCGTTACCGCAGGCACCACGGTTGACGTGGAAGGCGGCAGCTTGGTGATCAACGCCGATGGCAGCTACACCTTTACGCCAAATGACAACTGGAACGGCAGCGTACCGGTGATCACCTACACCACTAATACCGGTGAGAGTGCCACCCTGACTATCAACGTCACCCCGGTAGATGCCCCGTCAATACTGGCCAACGACAGCAACACGGTTAGCGAAGACACCGTTGCCAGCGGCAACGTACTCGATAATGACAGCGATATCGACAGCGAGCTGTCGGTCGTCAGTTTCAGCGTCGACGGCCAAACCGTTACCGCAGGCACCACGGTTGAAGTAGAAGGCGGCAGCCTGGTGATCAACGCCGATGGCAGCTACACCTTCTCGCCAAACCAAGATTGGAACGGCAGCGTACCGGTGATCACCTACACCACTAACACTGGTGAGAGCGCCACCCTGACCATTATTATTACGCCTGAAGAAGACCCAAGCATCATCTCTGGTGACCTGACCGGCACCGGCCTGGAAGATGGCAGCATCAGCGGCACCCTGAGTGTCACCGACGCCGATGGCGTCAGCGATGGCTCGGTATTCAGCATCAGCGGTAACCCTGCTAATGGTAGCGTCACCATCAATGCCGCCACCGGCGCCTGGGTCTATACCCCTATCGCCGATTACAACGGCAGCGACAGCTTCACCG
>NZ_JAKIKX010000019.1 GCF_023283925.1 Shewanella marisflavi | reverse complement strand
AACTCTGCACTGAATGTCGGTCTTGTGTTCTTCATTTCTACCACCTTTTTTCTGGAAGTGAGTCTATCACTTCGTCTATTCAGGTGGCCAAATTCACTATGCCACTACATATTGCTGGCTTGCAACAGCAGGCAGCTTAACACAGGTTCTTCAATGGTTATTATGTAAAGGCTCGTACATTCGGGCCTTTTTTATGCTCTTTAAAATAATAATTTCTTCCGATTAATTCATATGAACGGTCGGGTGTACGATTACAATATGGGCCGCTTTATGTCAGTGGACCCGTTTATTCAGTCTCCGACATCTACTCAAAGTGTTAATCCGTATTCGTATATTATGAATAACCCGCTGGCGGGGACGGATCCAACTGGGTATGCGGCGGATTACATCAATGGTGTCACTTTTGGAGCTTCAGCTAATTTATCGAGTGGACAGGTTGAATTACTTTCCTCTGCTGATAGCTGTTCATTTTGTACAGGTGAATTTGCTTCTGGAGTTGATGTCGGTAGTCAATTACAGAGTAACTACGCAACTACTGGCTCAATTTCCAGCGCTGTTCTTGGGGTTGGCTTAGCTAAAGCCTCGAATGCAAAGCCACGAAAGAAAAATGGTGCCAATAATAGTGTTAAAAGTGATAAGGCATCTGATATAGGGGCAGATAGTAATTCAAAAACAGGTATAGTATATGAAAGAACCAATCCCAATACTGGTGAATGTTACATTGGCCAGTGTAAGTCCCCTGAGCGCTTTGAGAAGCGTAAAAAAGAGCACGACAAAAAACTTGGGGTTGAACACAAATATAAAATTGTTGATAGAGCTGAGCCAGGCGATGCGTTAGACGCTGCTGAACACAATAAAATACAGGATAAAACTGCTGGAATGAGGGCTAAAGATTCTGATGCAGTTCAAAATAAAAAGGATCCAGTAGGTCCTGCTCGTAGACCTAAAATGGGGATTCCTGAGCCCAAAAGAGCTAGTGGTGATAAAGCTGCTTCTGGTGGAAATAAAAGCGTTAAAGGTGTTGTAAGAGTGACACAGTTTAAAACTCAGAAAAATGGATAAGTTGTAACTTAAAGAGTGTGCAAATTATGGCAAGAAAAAAAGTAAAGTTTGATGTGGGTGATGTATTTTTAGTCCCTCTTGAAAACGATGCAGGCTACGGAGTTGGTACGGTAATAGAAGTTACACCAGATGCATTAAATAGCGTCTTGTGTGGTTTTTACAACATATATCTCGCTAGTAAAGAGGACTTTAATGTCGATGATGTAACTGAAAACAAAGTTATCTCGCTTCAATTCACAACCCCAGATCTATTAAAAGAAGGGGTTTGGGAGGTTTTAAAGAAAGTTGAGCCATTAGAAGCAAACGACTATTTTGATTTTGACTCCTTAAAAAGTAATGGTTATATTGGGGCCGAAATAGAAGGCTCTGCTATTATTCGAAAGTTTTTAAGTGCTTTTCATGGAGTTCACCCTTGGAATTGTTATTTTAAAGATGATTACTTTGATGAAATGATGCTCGATCCACACAATAAGCCTGATTGTATTTATTTTATAGAAAAATAATATAGGTACCCACCGTTTAAGAATAGGAATGACAAATCAGACTTAAATAGCTAATGATTTCCTGCTTCTTAATCAGCCCCATATTTTGGGGCTTTTTGTTGCGCTTTATTTGGAATGTTTGACCAGCAGAGTAAGCAGTGTTCACCAGTAGAAAGTGTCAGTTGTGATCAGCAGTCTGTGCAATTACCACCAGCGCCACTAATCACGAGAGTGAACATCAGGTAGAACGCTTCAACAGCATATGCAAAGGCGATCTTGTAGTCCTAAAGAAGAGAGAGCAGTTTGGTAAAACCATGAAACTATACGGGCATGGACGAGTGAATGGAATAGCCTATGATGAAGACCAAGTCCGGTATCTGAAAATGGGGTGGTCAAACCAAGAGGAAATTATTGAAGTGCCTTTGATGGGCTGCAATTCCACCGTGGATATTAAAACCATTGAGGCAGTAGAAGATGAAATGCCAGAAGAATTCTACACATGGCTAAAATCGTAACAAAGCTCTGTTGCAGGGCTGCTTTTCCGCTAACGCTACAAAATGGCCGCAAAGTGCGGCGTTACCCATACATTAATTAATCATAAGTTGTTGAAATGTATCTAAAGTTTGACCTCATTTTTGTCCAAAAGAGAGTTGGAAAACTGAAACGAATCACGAACTGAGTATTTATGCATGTTAATAACTATAACCTGGCTTAAATACTGAAAAACCGAGTGTAGTGCTATGTATGATTGATTTGAATGGCGAAAATGTAAAGCGACTAGGTAAGCCTGCGGATGTAGTGGTTCTATTGTGGCGGGCAAACACTGTGAAAGTTTGGCCGTATTAACTAAGGTTAAGAGCAATCTTTTAAGGTTATGATGAAAATCTTTAATTATGAACAAATAGATGAAGCCTCAAGGGATTGGGTTATAAAGTTTAGACGAAGCAAGAGCATGAATACTTTGGACTTGATGGTCGATAAGGCTGAAAGAGAACATCAGTCTGATAGGAGAGTTCTTGACGCAATAAACCTAGCCTGGTGCGTCAGAGAGCAGGAAATCAAAAACGGTAAATTCATCTAGATTTCAGTCAAGTACTTGCTGAACACGATACTCTACCACAACGCTCGTTCCTTTAAGGAACTATGGAATGAGCAATCATAAGCATTTCATGGAAAAATCAATGCGTCATCAATCGATGATTGTTGCTACACTATATCGTACATTGACAAGGATTGTTGAGGGTTAACATGGAACATGTAGAACCTAGTCTAGTTTTGGCTATCGTTGGACTTATATGTATCGGATGTTCAATTCTATATTATATATCTCACAGAGATTAACTAATCCCTGAAAATATCATTAGTCCAAGCTAATTTAAGAATGCTTAAGACTCACACATCCCTTTTTGCATTTTAATAACTATTAACATGTAAACTTCGCGTGTTTACGTGCATATTTGAGCTGTTTCAAGAGCAATTGACTGCGAATAGCCGTTAAATTGCAGTCATGTATATGAAGGTGCATAAATAGTCAAAATTAAATGAGTGAGTTAGAGTTCTGTAGATAGCACAATTATCAGCTATTCCAAGCATTCACGTATAACAATGCTCGTTCGATACAGTACGTATCGTTTCACTTCACTTCACTTCACTTCACTTCACTTCACTTCACTATTATCACTGAAATGCGTATCGAAGAGAGTACAGCTAGCATTTACGTACTTGGCTAAAATAGTGTTAAGGATATAGCTGCTATCGTGAGTTAGGTACCGAAGCTTCTGCACACAACCTTAAACACAACGGATCGCAAAAATGCCAAGTGTTACGAATTATTCTTAAACAGGCTGTTAGTTTATTCTTCGTCCCAGGCGCCTTCTGCTAGCATTTTTCTTATTTGGGATTTTACATGGGACGTAACCAAGCTTTCATATGTTCCCCCGTCTCCTTGCTTTTTAAAGTGCCCAATGCAACCAGGGGCTAATGTGATTACTTCTCTCTCTCCATCGAGTTCGATCCGACACCAATGCTACCAATCAGTATTTTTCTTGCCTATTCTTCTGTTGCTTCAAAGTGAAAACCCCAACCATCCTTTGCTTTAGTGATTATTGGTAATTTCAAAAATACCACCTTATATAAGAATACGAATTGAATTTAAAAATCATAAACAAACTGTATAGTACTTATTACTTTATCAGCATTATGACTGTTTATGCATCTTTGCATGCGTAACTGCATTCGAATTACTATTTCTAGTCGTTAACTGCTGAAATCGTTAAAGCATGTGCGTAAGTATTCGATTTCTGTATGTTAGTTTCTATTAAAAGTTAGTAGTCAGGCTAATTACCTCTTCTCGCATTATTAGCATAATGAACGCTTATAGTAACAGTTACATCGTATTTATTTAATGAGGTCTTTCTTGTTTTGCATCAAAGTTAATTAGTGACCGCTAAAATTTAGGGTGTGAGCAATGTGCACAAAAAGTGACTTAGTCGTTTGCATGTTGCTTTTTTCTGCATTAGTATGTGTCGATTTTGTTGGGTTTTTGTTTTTTCTGTGTTTGCATTTTGATTTGAGGAAGTTAAAGTGAAAGGGATTTTTAGCCTTGTTTTGTTGCTAAGTTTTATGGCACTTAGTTTTGACGCTAATAGCGTAACGACTGTTACGAAAACGACAAATCAAACAATGACTGAAGATGGATCTTTATCTATTTTTCCTCCAAATTACGGCGTAACCTGGTCTGATGATGATACGACTGCATCTACACCGCTACACGGCAATGCATATATTCGACGAGATATCAATAGAGTCGTGTATAACCCAAATAGCAATTACTGTGGCAGTGATAGTTTTGTAATTACAACTGTAGCAAATATGCCTCCCCCAGATGGTGAATGGGGGGGGAGCCAGATCACGGTCGAGAAACTAAACGTAAACGTCACTATTAACTGTGTGAACGATACACCGACAATAAGCTACATCAGTAATAAAACTATCAATGAGGACGCTTCAACTCAGACAGTATCATTTACTGTTGGTGATGTTGAGACTTCTGCAAGTTCATTATCTGTTTCTCGCTCGACTTCAAATAGTACACTCTTACCAACTAGCCGCATTACTCTTGGCGGTAGTGGTAGTAATAGAACCGTAAGCTTTACCCCTGTTGCAAATAAATATGGCTCGGCAACGATAACTTTAACGGCATCAGATGGGGTTAAAGTTGGCAGCCGTTCATTTAAGGTCACAGTGAATAGCGTCAACGACGTCCCTGTCGTCTCAGCCATTGCCAATCAAAGCACCAATGAAGATGTAGATAAAGGTGTCAGCTTTACCATCAGTGATGTGGAAACGGCGGCGACCTCTCTAACGATCTCTCGCAGCAGCTCAAACACCACGCTATTGCCGACCGCCAATGTGATCCTCGGTGGCAGTGGTGGCAGTCGAACCCTGACCCTCAAGCCTGCGGCAAACCAGTACGGTACCAGTACCGTAACCGTTAACGTATCTGATGGCACCGCGACCACCAGTCGCAGTTTTGTGCTGACCGTCAACAGCGTCAATGACGCGCCCGTAGTCTCAGCCATTGCCAATCAAAGCACCAATGAAGACGTTAATAAGGCCGTCAGCT
>NZ_JAKIKX010000018.1 GCF_023283925.1 Shewanella marisflavi | reverse complement strand
CATGCAGCCCAAAGCTGCTTACGCAGTGTGCGCCCCTCAGCTCGCAGTCTAGCTGCTTCGCGCTACAGCCATCCATCAAGCTTCGCTTGATTAGCGGATGCCTTTCGCCCCATGTGAGATTGACTGAGTTAGTCTCTGGCTCGAAGCTCATGACAGGCGCCTTCATTAGACCCTCAGCTCGCAGCCTAGCAGCTTCGCGGTACAAAGCCCCCATGTGAAATGAGCGTTGAGTAAATATCTGATGTATGGCTCGAAGCTGGCCATGGCTGGCGCTTATTTTCGCCGTCCTTCAAGCGCTGGGCTTGTTCATAAACTGCATCCTGCGTTTACGACATTCGGCACATCCATGTCTTTGCCCCCAGCTCGCAGCTTAGATTTATATCAATTGTTTGAAGTTTTGTGTGCTGCTATTGGGCGGCATTCTTATCAGGGAGTGTGCTGTGCAGGTTTTATCTCAGAACCGGCTTGCTGATAACAGGTGGCGATGATTTGAAGTGTGAAGGTATGAATGTGACTTAAGCGACTTAGGAAGGCTGCTTAGGAGCCTTAGTTCCTGTAAGCCGCTCATTTGAATTAACTCAGCTGTGCAAAAATGCGATTTGAGCGCGTAATAGCGATAAAAGTGGGTTAATAAGGTTAGTAGATAGCGGATTGATCGAGATAAATGAGGCGTTAGCTTGCCTTTATTAAAGTGCTGGTATGTTGTGTTTTCGAGTTCTTGGAGGGGTGAGTGACTGAATATTCGCTCTCTTGCATGAAAAATCTGCAATTGAACATATTAGGCATAAAAAGTCCTTTACCTTTGAGAGGTGTTTTAGCATAATGCCCCACGTCAACAGGGGTGTAGTTCCAATTGGTAGAACAGCGGTCTCCAAAACCGATGGTTGCGGGTTCGAGTCCTGCCACCCCTGCCAAATAAAACAACGGCTTGCTCAGAAATGGGCGAGCCGTTTTTATTTGCGTAGAAAAAGATGTAGAAAATGATTGTCTTAGAACTGCATGTTCATTCTAGTTTTTGCTACTGATAGTAGTAACGATAGCTACCTTTCTGTGGCATGTGTTCACTTTGACCAGAGGTTGTGGTCGTTAGAGCGTTGCCAAGTCCATCAGCCGTTAACTGTCTTCCGCCTGATTTATTAATCACGTAAATGTTTCAGACGTAGTGAGCTAATGTTTTTGTATGATGGTCGCCGCTTTAGTTGTATTGACGAAGTATTAATTTATTTGTTGTCTATTTTTTCTGGCTGAACGAAAACGCCTCGGTCATTTGTTTGCAACTAATTCAACGTCAACTAGTTGCTTTGGCGGGCAGAGGACAGATACCTTAATTGGCAAAATAGGCTTAGTCTTGTTTTGCAGAAGAAAGCAGCGTGGAAAACTCGTTGTCCGTGGTGTATTCGAAGAGAGCGTGAAGCGAAAGCATACAACCAGCAAAGTAATGCGTTTTAGTTAGGCTAGTTTAATGTTCTCTCACTTGTGATTATCAGTTAAGTGATAATCACAAGTGAAATCTTGATGATTGAACATTTCAGGTCTGAGCTAGTTCATCTATGTTTACCGATTTTCGGTAAACATAGATTTTTTTATGGCCGTGAAAATTGGCTAAACTAACTGAACTTGTACATATAATAACTGCATGCCAACCTGGAAATACTCTTAATGGCTTTGCGCGTTTGTTTTGCTGCCGATGCTCGGCACAATTGTCACCTTCCTATCATAGTCATGTACCTGAGAGGTAGACTTATGGCCGCTGAAATGCTGTTTGTCATGAATTGTTCCCTCAAAATCGGAAATGCTTTTGGCTTTAATATCGTGAAAAGTAAATGTGCGTTCAACCTCTGGATGTTCCACCGCTAATTTATCCATTGCTCTCTTCCAAGCGCTGCGAAGCCCATCTGCCGTTAACCTCCCGCCACCTGATTTATTGATCACGTAAATGCTGGCAACGCCATGGTGCAATGTTTTTGCCTCGTTAATTGTTTCAATTAGCTGTTGGGACCAAGCCTTAATTTGTTTCTTGCCTGTTTTGCCTTGCTGAATGAAGATCCCGTCATCATCAACCTGGGACCACCTTAGGGCTAACACGTCACTTTGACGAGCGGCGCACAGGTAACTAATTTGGCAGGCTAGACGTAATCGGGTTTCGCAACAGGAGAGTAAAGCGTCAAACTCCTTGTTAGTGATATAGCGGTCCCTAGGCTTCTGCTTAAACTTCTTGATGCTTTTTGCCGGGTTAGTCTTGCATCGACCTCTCTCATACCCCCAGGCGAAAACAACACTTGCTGCCGAAAGCTCGTGGTTCGCCTGCGTCTTGCTCGAATTGCCTCTCATATCCATGTACTCGCGAATGTGGTGAGGTTTGATGCTGTCGGGCTCCATGGCACCAAAAACTCTGTTGAACATGGCCAGCTCTCGCTGACGGTCTTTTTGAGTCCGCGGCGCGAGCTCTTTAAAGGTTGCTGACACTATGTAGTCGTTGGCCATCTTCTCAAATGTGTAGACGCTGAGACTCGATTCTATTGCTGCTTCAAAGGCCGCCCACACCTCTGCTTTGGTAGCATCTGCCTTGCAGAGGCTCTGCGTTGAGTTCTTTCCCTTTATTATGTAGCAAGAAGGTGTGCCGCCGCGGCGGTGCAAATACACAAAAGGTGGCATCCATTGATCTTCTGGTTTACGTTTTCTCATTATCTCATCGCCTTAAAGTTTGGTTGGTTTACATTTTCTGTAGTTCGTTTGATGAACGGGTAGTTTACTGCTGTCCAGGTGACTACCGGCTTACCATCTCCGCGCAGGTGGTAGTTAATTTTCTGCTGGTTTAACTGCTTGACCTGGGCACTGGCCTTGGTGTAACCAGTAAGCTCTATCAGTTGTTGTTCTGTGAGCATTTCGCTTGAATCCGTCATACCGCACCCTCTTCAAAAGTATTTTTCAGGTTGGCGAGCACTGCCTGTTCGCAGACATGCACTGTTGATAGGTCAAACTCTGGCTGCTGCAACAGTATTTCGACTTGCTGCTCTAGTTCAGTGTTACTTACTCGCAGCTGCGCTTTCTCAGCGCGCGCCTGAATAAGCAGGTCGTTCATGGACATAAAATCAAATCCCCTTAGCTTTTAGTGCTGTAATCGGTAAAGTGAAAATGATGGCGCAAGGGATTCCGACCTTGGCCCACAGTGCCGCTGTTATGTTCATCTTTCCTCCAACAGTCATGAGTGACTGAGTTGTTATCCAAAAAAGTAGCGAATGCTTTCGCTTCTACAGTGCAGCCGTAACTGCAGCTGACAGAGGTGAATTTAGAGTAAAAAAATTTTTTTCCAAAAATTGTGAGTTTAGTAAACATGAACTTCGGAGTTACCCTCGCTCTGAGCATCTGCAGTTGACAGAGGTGAACTTTAGAGTAAAAAAATTTTTTTCCAAAAATTGTGAGTTTAGTAAACATGAACTTCGGATTTACCCTCGCTCTGAGCATCTGCAGCTGACAGAGGTGAAATTTAGAGTAAAAAAATTTTTTTCCAAAAATTGTGAGTTTAGTAAACATGAACTTCGGAGTTACCCTCGCTCTGAGCATCTGCAGCTGACAGAGGTGAAATTTAGAGTAAAAAAATTTTTTTCCAAAAATTGTGAGTTTAGTAAACATGAACTTGGGAGTTACCCTCGTTCTGAGCATCTGCAGCTGACAGAGGTGAACTTTAGAGTAAAAAAAATTTTTTCCAAAAGTTGTGAGTTTAGTAAACATGAACGTGGGAGTTACCCTCGTTCTTAGACGTTTGGTCGTTACAAGCGGGCAGGAAGTTGTTAAACAAGCGATGAGCGTGGTAGGGCCGAATAGTCAACACTAGCATTTAACGCGCTATTGTGACCTACTCGGCACTCATTATTTTGTCATTAACAAAAGTTTCTGTGAGGCATTGTTTATTCTGGTGTTTTTATATTTCTCTCATGGTTGTTTATGATGTGAACACTCAGGAAGATACTTCCTGCAACAAAAATGATTAGCGGTATCAGCATGATCATAGGTTTTCTTCCTTTTAAATGAATCGCAGAGCGACATAGGATAGGTGAGTCCACCTTGTTGGCTTTATCTGGTTCGTTGCTTTTCGATATTCATAGAGATAGCACCCACAAGAAGATTTTAGGCCAAAAAACACAGAGGCTATAAAGTTGGCTTTAGTCTCAAAGATAACTAAACACGCAAATAGACCTCCACCTACGACAACTATGTAGAGTAGTGGTGATATTTCGGCAAAATAATCAATGTCGAATTTTAGGCGCATACTAAAACGTATCTCCAAAGCCTGAATCGAAGCTAGAATCACAGAAGCTGGAGTCAGAATCAAAGCCCGGGTCAAAGCAATCGTCATAGCCGCTATCGATTGTGTTGAGGCTAAAGTCATCCTGTATCGAATGAGAGGTTGAATCGTCATTTGTTACGCCAAATGGCTTCCCCTGGGCATCGACATAGGTACCGTTTATCATGGGGGTGCCATCAACATTTACAGCAGGTGTAGTCGGTGATTCATTTTTCATATTAAGCTCCTGTTGCGTCGTTTATTGTTTGGTCTTTTTTCGACATTAATGAAAAAAAGTGCGATTGCAAGAGCATTTTTCATCATTTTTTATTCGATGCTTTTTGTTAGTTTAGCTTCTGTTTTTGCTGGTTTTTATTCGTTTATTTTACCGGGAATTGAGTATTGCTAAGCACAGAATGTATATCTTTAAAGCAAACAATCGGCACGATTTTTTGTAAATAAAAGCGCCTGTGAAACAGGCCAACTCAAGGCGTATTTGAATGGGGATGAAGTCCCGATTCAAAGGAGCAACGCGCATGTACAGCAGGTCTGTACTAACCGTATTTACGTTTTGCTTCAGCAAAATTTAGCCTCACATTTGGCACAAATTGATGGCTAAACCATTTGTCTTTTCGTCAGAAAAGCAGAGCGTCGAAAGAGGGGAGAGGAGTGGCACACTCACCCTCGTCGTAAGCGGCGAAAATGCGGTTAGTACAGAGCGTAGCTCGGTGCATGCGCGTTTAATGTCTTTGGAAGGCTAGAGCGTAGCTCGTAAGACAGGTCGATGACGAGTCATCAGAGCTGGCGTGCCTTTCAAGACATATGGCCGAACAACGAAGATGTTCTGCCATCAGGCAAAGCCTGGCTTTGTAGCGACTTTAGTCGCTATTTTCATTCCGATAGGGATGAAACAGGTTCTCGTGATGATTATCGAGACTTTCTATCAATAGGAATTGTTTGCCTAGGGTGAGTCTACCTGGTGATAACACTTAATAAGTTGTCTAAAAAGGTATCCCATGCAAACGCACATTTCTCAATCTCAGCAGCTCGTCAATCGGAGCATATTGCAGGCAGGAAGCTCTGCAGAAAAGTACCACCCGTATCTCAATACTGTGATGCAATACGCCGCAGGTTGTAACAACAACCAGACAGGTACAATGAGAAGAATCACAACCATCAAACTCGTGGCGCGCTTCGGGTTAACTTCTCCCAGCATTATTGCCTGGATGTATGCCATTCCTTACCGGCTTGCCTTGGAACACTTAAACAAGCTGGTAAAAGAAAAACTATTGAGTCTAGTCATTACACATCGTTCAATGGATGGCCGGGTATACCTGCTTGATTATGCCGGTGCTAAATATGCAGAAGAGTTACTTTCAGTTGCTGTGTATTTTCGTTCAGGAGAGCCGGGCTTGAGGGTGAATCAGAACACCATCATGCATGACCTCATGATGCAGTACATTTTGCAAAAAGGGCTTATCAATAAAACCAAAGAAGGGGCAAACAAACCGTTTTGGCATGCCTATGTCACTGAGCCTGAGTTTAAGCGTTTATTTAAGTCAAATGACGTGCGTAATGTCGATGCAATAGCCATCGAACCTGATGGCACCATAGTCGCTGTTGAGATGGAGCATTCTTTTAAAACCAAAGCGTCCAGGCAAACCATATTGTTGAAATGGCTCTATGGGTTAAAGCACGGGTATTACGGCAAGGTCATGCTGTTTTCACAGTCACTCTCAATCTTTAGTGATATAAAAAGGTTGCATGCTGAGTTGCTAGAGGAGATGCCTTCTAGATATGACAAAGCGACTCGTAAGCCGTTACTCAGTGAGGGTGATGTTCTATTACTAAAAAAGGCAATTATTTGTCGGACAGTGCTTTGCACTGAATTAGCTGAAATGTTCTACGAGTAAGTAAAGCTGCAGTCAAAAACGAAGAAAAGACACTCAAGGTGTCTTTTCTTCGGTTCATCTTACCAAAAAGAGGAACAGTAGGATGATGACGGTATGAACACTTTGGAACAATCGTCGGGTGTCTATGTCTAGACGATAGCCACCTCCTTGGTACAGGAATCATCTACAAGGGCTCGCGAACCCTCGTATTGATAAGTAACACCGACAAATGGGGATTTTCAATTTGTGTCTTGTGGCCAATAAAAGCTGGCCACATTTTTGAGGGGATGCTGCGACAATTATGCCCCAAAGATTGTTTCGCATGACTGAACTAGCTCTGCTTGATACTGTTCTGTTGACCAAATTTCAGTGGAGTGGACCTCGTTCAGTAGACATCCTATGACTATTATTTGGAGTGGCGATTCAATGCCAGCCCGAGGGCTGACTTATCGCTATTGCTGTCTTTCTTTCCAAATTGCTTGCAGTCCCTCTTTGAAGGTTGTGACTTTAAACTCTGGGAAACGAGCTTTAAATTTGTCAGAGACAAAAATATTTTCAGATTCATGAGTTTCACGCCACGCCGTCAATCGAATACTCTTGATTTTTTTGGTCAAATTTTAGTGGAATGACTCCATCTTATACGACAAAAGGTTATCGACACGATAAGAAAAAGAAATTTGAGTGATGGATTGATCTCATTCCCCATTTTTTTGCTGGTGGCTTGGTTGTTCAGCGATATGCTTTATAGGTTTTAGCGTATTACGAGGTTTAGGTGTTTGGGTGGTGGGTGAGGCCAGTGGTGTGTCCTCCACTGGCCTTTGCGTTGGGTCTATAGGATTGGGTTGCCGCTCTCGTCAGCCGCGCTTAATAGTTTAAGGTCGGTGTTTTTCTTTTTAGCGTATGATGCCTGCGCTGCAAAAATCGTCTTTAATTTTGGTGTATCCAGAGCATAGCTTACCGTTTGTGCATCTTTGAGGTTTTCGGTAATGGTGAATACGTTGAATAGTGTGTGTTTCGGATTTTTCTTATCTTGGCGCACTAAAATGAACGATTGCTCCCCTTCGGTGTTGAATGCTTTTGCTGTGTAGCGATTCTCTTCGTTTACCATGGGGTAGCTAGTGAGCGTTGATAAGAACTCATTGTTGAGTTTCATCGCGTATTGCTTAGCGACATCGTTAAAATAAAAGTCGATATATTCTTTGCTTAGCGTTTCGTCGGTGCGTCTTTTGTTGAGCTCTTCGATGAGAGTAGGGATTTGTTGTTGGTTCCGTTCAAACGTTTCGAACTTGTACTCTTCAGTTGAGCTGAGCAGTTCGCTTTGTTTGCGCAGATCGTCATTGTCGTACCAAATGTCACGGGCTAATTTATCCAGGTGGGGTGCCACTTGTTTCTTGTAAGTGTGGGCTTTGATAAACGTCAAGATCCCTTGTTTTTGTTCCGGGGTTAGTGCGTTGATAAACTTAACGGCGTTGTCGAATTCTAGGTTGCCCGGTTTGTAGTAGGTACAAAATGTTTTCCCTTCATCGGTAATGGGTGCGCCCCAAAGGTACGCAGGAAACTTCTTGGCAGTCCATGAGTTAACGCGGGTTATTAAGTGTTTACCGCAATCATCGACGGGTTTATCGAGGGTGTAGGAGCCCATGTCTGTTCCAATGCTTCGCACGTTGTATTGCAAGGCATCAAAGCTTTTGGTGAGCTCATCGTACTCGTTCTTGGCTTTATCGTATTGAGATGTGTATAGCTCGCTTTTCTCTTTGTACGGCTTTTGAAGCGCTTCGAGTTGTGCTTTGGCTTCGTCGGCTTTGACTTTCACAGGTAGAAGTGGTTCGAGTTCTTTACGCGCAAGCTCTGCTTGAACTTGAATATCGGAGATTTGACTGTCGATTACATTCAGCGTGTAGGTTTTAAATTCGTCGAATGTTGAGATGTTCTTGGTATCAATTTTGGCGACGACATCATTGAATTTGACGAGTGATTCCCTCGCTTGTTCGAGTTCCTGTCCCGTTTTTTCACCGATCGAGCTAATGTTATTTAATTGGTCTTCGTTTACGGCATACAGTGTATATGTGTAGCTTGGTTGGTACAGTTTGATGCCGCTGTTGTCTGTGATTTGGATGTCGCTTGGGTATTTTGAGCAGGCAGCGAGAGAGCTTAGTAGCACCAGTGAGAGTACAACTTTCTTGTTCATTCAATTTTCCTTTTTTTGTGGTTACATTTTAAACCCTATTTATAAAGGGTGTGCATGTAAAGCAATTGTTTTGGATGTGATAAAAAATGTGATTTAGGCTTGTTAGTATCTGTTAGTACTGGTTTATTGCCTTTGGTTGGCTGGTGGTATTAAGGTTTTTTGTTGGTGTTTTTCTTTTCCATTTTTTCCTAGTTTTTGTTTTTTGTTGTCGGTTGCAAGAAAAAACCGCTCTGTGTGTAGTGGTCAACTAAAATTGGCCACGGTTTTGTATTCAAGCCAGTATCTTCGCTCTGACTCATTGGGTGTCAGCCCACCGTTATATTGATGTGGTCTCAGCTGACTGT
>NZ_JAKIKX010000017.1 GCF_023283925.1 Shewanella marisflavi | reverse complement strand
TGGTTGTTACTCTGATCTGCCCAATCGCGATGGACGAAGGTCTACGTTTCGCTATCCGTGAAGGTGGCCGTACAGTTGGTGCTGGTGTTGTAGCTAAGATCATCGCTTAATCGCTTTGATTTTAAACTGACACTGAAAAAGGCAGCTTAGGCTGCCTTTTTTGTTTTAAGTGATTTAGATTTTGTGTTTATCGGGCTGCAGCTTGCCTTGCCAACAGCACCGAATAAGAATACAATCTATGGCCGATTTTTGACCCTCTGGGCTTACTGTTTGCTCTGGGAGTAAGTTCGGAGAATGTAGTGGTATGGTCAGGGTGAGCGCTGTTTTGCCTGATGTTAAAAACTGACCAGACTTAAGCTCAGGTCGTAATGAGTAACGGAATTAACCGATGACAACAAATACTGAAAACCAGGGAAATTCTCTGGATATCGTTAAATGGGGCGTAGTAGTTATTCTGCTAGCGGCGGCCATTATTGCTAATCAGATGTATAGCGAAGCTAGTGTATTGGTTCGTGCTATCGGTGTCGTAGTGGCATTTGCGATAGCAGGTTTTATCGCACTTCAAACTGAGAAGGGTAAGCAAGCACTGTCTTTTGCTCGTGAATCTCATATTGAAGTACGTAAAGTAGTTTGGCCGACGCGTCAAGAAGCCCTAAATACGACATTTATCGTACTAGCGGCAACAGGCATACTTGCATTGATTCTTTGGGGAATGGACGCGGTATTGCTGAGAATTGTTAATTTTATTACGGGCGTATAGGCATTTCCTATGACTGAAGCTAAAAAAAGATGGTATGTGGTTCAGGCCTTTTCAGGTTATGAAGGTCGTGTATGCAAATCATTGCTTGAACACATCAAAATGCACGGTATGGAGCACTATTTCGGCGAGGTACTAGTACCGACCGAGGAAGTAGTCGAAATGCGTGCAGGTCAGCGTCGTAAGAGTGAGCGTAAGTTCTTCCCTGGCTATGTGTTAGTGCAGATGGAAATGAACGATGAAAGCTGGCACTTAGTGAAGAGCATCCCGCGTGTGATGGGTTTCATCGGTGGGACTTCAGATCGTCCAGCGCCTATCTCCGATCGCGAGGCAGATGCAATTCTGCAGCGTCTACAAGAGACTACTGAGTCACCGACTCATCGCGTGATGTTTGAGCCAGGTGAAGTGGTTCGTGTAACCGATGGTCCATTTGCCGACTTTAATGGCACAGTGGAAGAGGTTGACTACGAGAAGAACCGCGTCAAGGTGTCGGTAATGATCTTCGGTCGTTCAACGCCTGTAGAGCTAGATTTCAGCCAGATCGAAAAAAGCTGATTAAATAAAGCACAAAACGTATTGGAAATGGGTGCGGATTTTTGTATAATCCGCACCCATTATTTTCGGGGAGCTAATCGGCATGTCGCCGCTAGCGTTTGTACCCAAACTTGAGGAAAATGTCTCATGGCAAAGAAAGTTGATGGTTACATCAAACTACAAGTAGCAGCCGGTGCTGCAAACCCGTCGCCACCAGTTGGTCCTGCATTGGGTCAAAAAGGTGTTAACATCATGGAATTCTGTAAAGCATTCAACGCTCGTACTGAAAAGTTCGAGAAAGGTATGCCGATTCCAGTTGTGATCACAGTTTACACTGATCGCTCTTTCACTTTTGAAACTAAGACTCCACCTGCTTCATTCCTGCTGCTTAAAGCTGCTGGTCTTAAGTCAGGTTCTGGCCGTCCTAACACTGAAAAAGTGGGAACTATCAAGCGTAGCGCTGTCCAGGAAATCGCTGAGACTAAAGCCGCTGATATGACTGGTGCTGACATTGAAGCGATGACTCGCTCAATCGAAGGTACTGCGCGTTCAATGGGTTTGGTAGTAGAGGATTAATATCATGGCAAAGCTAACTAAACGCGCGCGTTTGATCCGCGAAAAAGTAGAAGCAACTAAGAGCTACGACATCAACGAAGCTGTTGCATTACTTAAAGAACTAGCTACTGCTAAGTTCGTTGAAAGTGTTGACGTTGCGGTTAACCTAGGTGTTGACCCACGTAAATCAGACCAAAACGTTCGTGGTGCTACTGTACTACCACACGGTACTGGTCGTGATGTACGTGTTGCTGTGTTTACTCAAGGTGCTAACGCTGACGCCGCTAAAGAAGCTGGTGCTGAGCTAGTTGGTATGGACGAGCTTGCTGCACAAGTTAAAGCTGGTGAAATGAACTTCGACGTAGTTATCGCATCTCCTGATGCAATGCGCGTTGTTGGTCAGTTAGGTCAAATCTTAGGCCCACGTGGTCTGATGCCTAACCCTAAGACAGGTACTGTAACGCCTAACGTTGCTGAAGCTGTTAAGAATGCAAAAGCTGGTCAGGTTCGCTACCGTAACGATAAGAACGGTATCATCCACACTACCATCGGTAAAGTGGACTTCGAACCTGTTCAACTGAAAGAAAACCTGGACGCACTACTAGGCGCGCTTATCAAAGCTAAGCCTGCTTCTGCGAAAGGCGTTTTCGTTAAGAAAGTAAGCATCTCTACCACTATGGGTGCAGGTGTTGCGGTTGATCAGAGCACTCTGAATCCATCAGCTTAATTTCTTAGCTTGTTTTACAAGGTGTGGGTATTAGTCTATAATGCGCGCACCTTGTGGGTTGAGGACTATTTTCACTTGTGGATTTAGTTCACGTCCAAGATCGTAGGTGTTAGCGATAGCGTTAACTTAATTTCCTACGTAGACGGTGTCGGACCCCAGATAGATTTTATTCTGCCTGGATATTCGCGCCGTAAGTAACTGAGTATCTTGATACTTAGTATGGTAATTGCTAGGGAATTCCCTAGATTGAATCCAGGAGTAAAGCCAATGGCATTAAGACTCGAAGACAAAAAAGCGATTGTTGCTGAAGTCAACGAAGCTGCCAAAGGTGCTTTATCTGCAGTTGTTGCCGATTCTCGCGGTGTAACTGTAGGTGATATGACCGGTCTTCGTAAAACCGCTCGTGAATCTGGTGTTTACGTTAAAGTTGTACGTAACACACTAGTTAAGCGCGCTGTTGAAGGTACTGCTTTTGAGTGCCTAGCTGAGACGTTTACTGGTCCTACTTTGATTGCATTCTCTAATGAGCACCCAGGTGCAGCTGCGCGTCTTCTTAAAGATTTCGCTAAAGCGCAAGAGAAATTTGAAATCAAAGCAGCAGCCTTTGAAGGGGAATTAATCCCTGCAAGCGACATTGATCGTTTAGCAAAACTACCAACATACGAAGAAGCACTAGCACAGTTCATGATGACTCTGAAAGAAGCATCAGCTGGCAAGTTCGTTCGTACATTGGCCGCTCTACGCGATCAGAAAGAAGCTGCTTAATTTTACAAGCCGCTTAAATAAATTGAATTCAGTACAATTAGGAATTTTTTGTTATGTCTATCACTAAAGACCAAATCTTAGAAGCCCTTGCAGAAATGTCTGTAATGGAAGTTGTTGAACTAATCGAAGCAATGGAAGAGAAGTTCGGCGTATCTGCCGCTGCTGCTGTTGTTTCTGGTGGTGCTGATGCAGGCGCTGCTGCTGAAGAGAAGACAGAATTCGACGTAATTCTTACTTCACACGGCGACAACAAAGTTGCAGTAATTAAAGCTCTTCGTGGCGCTACAGGTCTAGGCCTGAAAGAAGCCAAAGGTATGGCTGAATCAGCTCCAGTAGCTGTTAAAGAAGCTATCTCTAAAGAAGAAGCTGAAGCTCTTAAGACTGAACTTGAAGCAGCTGGTGCTGCAGTAGAGATCAAGTAAGTTATACTCTAACTTACAACCTCCCGAGTGATCGGGCGGAGGCTGGCGGTTTTTTAACCGTCGGCCTTTTTTGCGCTGTAAGCGTAGGCGATTTTTTTTTCACCGTTTGTCGCCAGATTTCGCAGTTCCTAGCAGAGATTATTGGTTAGGTTCTTGCTTTCAACGGTGATGGGCAAACGTGCTGTTGCAACCTAAGGTTGTTTCAGTCTTGGTCATATCTCGCAATCAGAGGAAACCCATGGTTTACTCCTATTCTGAAAAGAAGCGTATTCGCAAAGACTTTGGTAAGCGTCCACAAGTGTTGGATATCCCTTACCTTCTGTCAATCCAGTTGGACTCGTTTAAGAAGTTCACCGATCAAGATCCTACAGGTGAGCGTGGTTTAGAAGCCGCTTTCCGTAGCGTTTTTCCCATCAAGAGCTTTTCTGGTAATTCAGAGCTGCAATATGTCAGCTATAAGCTAGGTGAGCCAGTTTTTGATGTGAAAGAGTGTCAAATTCGCGGTGTTACATACTCTGCGCCACTACGCGTTAAACTGCGTATGGTGTTGTATGATCGTGAAGCTGCGCCTGGCACAGTAAAAGACATCAAAGAACAAGAAGTCTACATGGGGGATATCCCTCTGATGACTGAAAACGGTACCTTTGTTATCAATGGTACTGAGCGTGTTATCGTATCTCAGCTACACCGAAGTCCAGGTGTATTCTTCGATCACGACCGTGGTAAGACCCACTCTTCTGGTAAGGTGCTTTATAACGCACGTATTATTCCTTACCGTGGTTCATGGTTAGACTTTGAATTCGATCCTAAAGATGCACTGTTTGTACGTATTGACCGTCGTCGTAAGCTTGCGGCGTCAATCATCCTACGTGCACTGGATTACTCTACCCAGGATATCCTAGATCTGTTCTTCGAACGTGTTCAGTACAAGATCAAGAAAGATACCTTGGTGATGACGCTAGTTGCAGACCGTCTACGTGGCGAGACTGCAAGCTATGACATCAAAGATGCTGAAGGTAACATCTTAGTTGAGAAAGGGCGTCGCATTACTGCACGTCACATTCGTCAACTTGAAAAGACAAATACCACAGAGCTTGAAGTACCTGTTGAGTACATTTCGGGTAAGATCGCTGCACAAGATTACATCGACCCAGATACGGGCGAAGTATTGGTTTCTGCTAACGCCGAAATCAGCCTTGAAGATCTTGCTAAGCTATCTATGGCCGGCATCAAAGAGATCGACACCCTGTACATCAACGAGCTTGATCACGGTGCCTACATCTCTGACACATTGCGTATCGATTCAACCACTAACCGTTTAGAGGCTTTGGTTGAAATCTATCGCATGATGCGTCCTGGCGAGCCGCCAACCAAGGATGCTGCCGAAGCGCTATTCCAAAACCTCTTCTTCAGTGAAGAGCGTTATGACCTGTCTAAAGTGGGTCGTATGAAGTTCAACCGTCGTCTCGGTATCGATGATGACGAAGGTACAGGTATCCTGACCAAAGAAGATATCGTTGCAGTAATGCAAAACATCATCAAGATCCGTAACGGTAATGATGAAGTGGATGATATCGATCACTTAGGTAACCGTCGTATCCGTAGTGTTGGTGAAATGGCTGAAAACCAGTTCCGTGTCGGTCTTGTTCGTGTAGAACGTGCCGTACGTGAGCGTCTAAGCCTTGGCGATCTTAACGAGCTGATGCCACAAGATCTAATCAACGCTAAGCCAATTTCTGCGGCAGTGAAAGAGTTCTTCGGCTCATCTCAGCTGTCTCAGTTCATGGACCAAAACAACCCGCTGTCAGAAGTGACTCACAAGCGTCGTATTTCGGCTCTTGGCCCAGGCGGTTTGACCCGTGAGCGTGCAGGTTTCGAGGTTCGAGACGTTCACCCAACTCACTATGGTCGTCTATGTCCAATTGAGACCCCTGAAGGTCCAAACATTGGTCTGATCAACTCGTTAGCAAGCTTCGCGCGCACTAACTCTTATGGCTTCTTAGAAACACCATACCGCAAGGTAGTTGATGGTGTGATCACTGACCAGGTCGACTACCTGTCAGCTATCGAAGAAGGTCGTTATGTGATCGCTCAGGCGAACATCGAAGTTGATGCGACTGGCCGTATGGTTGAAGAGCAGATCGCGTGTCGTCATAAGGGTGAATCTACCTTTATGCGTGCTGCAGACGTTCAATATATGGACGTATCACCACAACAGATCATCTCTGTGGCGGCATCTTTGATTCCGTTCCTAGAACACGATGATGCGAACCGTGCATTGATGGGTGCGAACATGCAACGTCAGGCGGTACCAACACTTAGAGCTGACAAGCCTCTGGTTGGTACAGGTATTGAGCGCACATTGGCTGTTGACTCAGGCGTGGTTGTTGCGGCTAAGCGTGGCGGTTACGTTGATTATGTCGATGCAAGCCGTATCGTGGTTAAGGTCAATGAAGATGAATTGACACCTGGTGAAGCGGGTATCGATATCTACAACCTGACTAAGTACACCCGTTCTAACCAGAACACATGTATCAACCAGCGTCCATGTTGTAGCGTTGGCGATCCAGTTGTTCGTGGTGATGTTCTAGCCGATGGTCCATCTACCGATTTAGGTGATTTGGCTCTTGGTCAGAACATGCGTATCGCGTTCATGCCTTGGAACGGTTACAACTTCGAGGATTCGATCTTAATCTCTGAGCGCGTAGCGCAAGAGGATCGTTTCACCACTATCCACATTCAAGAGCTTTCTTGTATCGCTCGTGATACTAAGCTGGGTAGCGAAGAGATCACTGCCGATATTCCTAACGTTGGTGAGTCTGCGCTATCTAAGCTGGACGAGTCAGGTATCGTTTATATCGGTGCAGAAGTGAAGGGTGGCGACATCCTAGTTGGTAAGGTTACACCTAAGGGTGAAACTCAGCTGACCCCAGAAGAGAAGCTATTGCGTGCAATCTTCGGTGAGAAGGCTTCTGACGTTAAAGACAGCTCTCTACGCGTACCTAACTCTGTTAAGGGTACTATCATCGACGTTCAGGTATTTACCCGTGACGGCGTTGAGAAAGACAAGCGTGCGGTAGAGATCGAAGAGATGCACATCGCTCAGGCTAAGAAAGACCTGACCGAAGAGTTCAAGATCCTTGAAGAAGGTGTCTTTGGCCGTGCACGTAACCTGTTAGCCGCTTCAGGCTTTAGCGAAGCAGAGCTTGATGCACTGCCACGTCCTCAACTATTGGTGCAAACCATTGATGACGAAGGTAAGCAAACTGAGCTTGAGCAGCTAGCCGAGCAGCATGAAGAGCTAAAAGCTGACTTCGATAAGAAGTTTGAAATTAAACGCCGTAAGATCACCCAAGGTGATGACTTGGCGCCTGGCGTACTTAAGATCGTTAAGGTTTACCTAGCGGTTAAGCGTACTATCCAGCCTGGTGACAAGATGGCGGGTCGTCACGGTAACAAGGGTGTGATCTCTAAGATCAACCCAGTTGAAGATATGCCGTACGACGAAAAGGGTAACCCAGTGGACATCGTCTTGAACCCACTAGGTGTACCATCACGTATGAACATAGGTCAGGTTCTTGAAGTGCACTTAGGTGCCGCAGCCAAGGGCATAGGTGATCGCATCACCGCTATGCTTGAAGAGCAGCGTGAACTTGCAGAGCTTCGTGGCTACATCAAGAAGGTGTACGAATTAGGTGAAGACGTGCAGCAGCAGGTCGATATCGACTCGTTCACCGATGAAGAAGTTCTACGTCTTGCTAAGAACCTCAAAGGCGGTATTCCGACTGCGACTCCGGCATTCGACGGCGCGAAAGAGAAAGAGATTAAGGAAATGCTAGAACTAGCAGGTCTGCCAACCTCTGGACAGCTTAAGTTGTTTGACGGTCGTACCGGTAATGAGTTTGAACGCCCAGTAACCGTTGGTTACATGTACATGCTTAAACTTAACCACTTGGTTGACGATAAGATGCACGCGCGTTCAACAGGTTCTTACAGTCTTGTTACTCAGCAGCCTCTGGGCGGTAAAGCTCAGTTTGGTGGTCAGCGTTTCGGTGAGATGGAAGTATGGGCACTTGAAGCATACGGTGCTGCTTACACTCTACAAGAAATGCTTACTGTTAAGTCTGATGACGTTAACGGTCGTACTCAGATGTATAAGAACATCGTCGACGGTAACCATCAGATGCAACCAGGTATGCCTGAGTCCTTCAACGTATTGCTGAAGGAGATCCGTTCACTCGGTATTAATATCGAGTTGGATCAAGAGTAAGACTTGGCCATCGCCGAAGTTTGGCAATAAACGGTGCTCTGCGAGAGCAGGGCACCTGGTTTAACTCCTTCAGGAGAGAAACGTGAAAGACTTATTAAAGTTTCTGAAACAGCAAAGCAAGACTGAAGAATTTGAAGGCATCAAGATCGGCCTAGCGTCGCCAGATCTGATCCGCTCTTGGTCATTTGGTGAAGTTAAGAAGCCAGAAACCATCAACTACCGTACTTTCAAGCCTGAGCGTGAAGGTTTGTTCTGTGCGCGTATTTTTGGTCCAGTTAAAGACTACGAGTGTTTATGCGGTAAGTATAAGCGTCTAAAGCACCGTGGTGTGATTTGTGAAAAGTGTGGCGTAGAAGTTACCCAGACTAAAGTGCGTCGTGAGCGTATGGGTCACATCGATCTCGCTAGCCCAGTGGCACACATTTGGTTCTTAAAGTCACTTCCGTCTCGTATCGGTTTGATGCTGGATATGACTCTGCGTGATATCGAGCGCGTACTTTACTTCGAATCATTTGTAGTGATCGAGCCTGGCATGACCAGCCTTGAGCGCGGCCAAATGCTGACTGAAGAAAACTACCTCGACGCACTCGAAGAGTACGGTGATGAGTTTGAAGCTAAGATGGGTGCCGAAGCGGTACTTGAGCTGCTACGTGCTATCGATCTTGAGAAAGAGATTGAAGAGATGCGCGAAGAGCTGCCATCGATCAACTCTGAGACTCGTCGTAAGAAGATCACTAAGCGTCTAAAGCTCATTGAAGCTTTCTTCACTTCAGGCAACAAGCCAGAGTGGATGATCCTCAAGGTGCTACCGGTTCTGCCACCTGATCTACGTCCTCTAGTTCCGCTAGATGGCGGTCGTTTTGCTACGTCTGATTTGAACGACCTTTATCGTCGTGTGATCAACCGTAACAACCGTTTGAAGCGTCTACTAGACCTGGCCGCACCAGACATCATCGTACGTAACGAAAAACGTATGCTGCAAGAGTCTGTCGATGCGCTATTAGATAACGGTCGTCGTGGTCGTGCTATTACGGGTTCTAACAAGCGTCCGCTTAAATCTTTGGCCGATATGATCAAAGGTAAGCAAGGTCGTTTCCGTCAGAACCTGCTCGGTAAGCGTGTTGACTACTCTGGTCGTTCGGTAATTACCGTTGGTCCTACTCTGCGTCTACATCAGTGTGGTCTTCCTAAGAAGATGGCACTGGAACTGTTTAAGCCATTCATCTATGGCAAGCTTGAAGGTCGCGGTCTAGCCACGACAATTAAAGCGGCTAAGAAGATGGTTGAGCGCGAAGTACCTGAGGTTTGGGACGTACTTGATGACGTGATCCGCGAACACCCAGTAATGCTTAACCGTGCACCAACACTGCACAGATTGGGTATTCAGGCGTTCGAACCTGTACTGATTGAAGGTAAAGCGATTCAACTGCACCCATTGGTGTGTGCGGCCTATAACGCTGACTTCGACGGTGACCAAATGGCGGTTCACGTGCCACTGACGCTAGAAGCTCAGTTAGAAGCACGTTCACTCATGATGTCGACCAACAACATTCTGTCACCTGCAAACGGTGAGCCGGTGATCACACCGTCACAGGACGTTGTATTGGGTCTGTACTACACCAGCCGTGAATGTGTAAACGGCCGCGGTGAAGGTATGGCCTTCGAATCAGTTGCAGAAGTTGAAAAAGCTTACCGCACTGGTGTTGCCGAGCTACATGCTCGCGTTAAGGTTCGTATCACTGAAACCACTATTGGTGAAAATGGTGAGCATACCGAGTCACGTCGCATTGTCGATACGACTGTAGGTCGTGCATTACTATCTCAGGTACTGCCAAAAGGTCTGTCTTATGATTTGGTTAACCAAAACATGGGCAAGAAGCAGATCTCTAAGCTACTGAACACCTGTTACCGTCAGTTGGGTCTGAAAGATACTGTTATCTTTGCTGACCAATTGATGTATACCGGTTTCCACTTTGCGACCGTATCGGGTGCCTCTGTAGGTATCAACGACATGGTGATCCCGGATGAGAAGTACACGCTTGTTGCTGATGCAGAAGCTGAAGTGCTTGAGATCCAGGAGCAGTTCCAGTCGGGTCTTGTAACCGCCGGTGAGCGTTACAACAAGGTTATCGATATCTGGGCAAGTGCGAACGAAAAGGTTTCTAAAGCGATGATGGATAACCTGTCTACTGAGACAGTGATTAACCGTGATGGCGAAGAAGAGACACAAGCTTCGTTCAACAGCATCTACATGATGGCCGACTCAGGCGCTCGTGGTAGTGCTGCACAGATTCGTCAGCTAGCGGGTATGCGTGGTCTGATGGCTAAGCCAGATGGCTCGATCATCGAAACCCCAATTACCGCGAACTTCCGTGAAGGTCTAAACGTACTCCAGTACTTTATCTCTACTCACGGTGCGCGTAAGGGTCTAGCGGATACGGCACTTAAGACAGCGAACTCGGGTTACCTGACTCGTCGTCTGGTTGACGTTGCACAAGACTTAGTCGTTATCGAAGAAGATTGTGGTACCCACGAAGGTCTGACCATGAAGCCGCTGATTGAAGGTGGTGACGTAGTTGAGGCGTTACGTGAGCGTGTTCTGGGCCGTGTGGTTGCAGAAGATGTTTACTACCCAGGTACTGAAGATGTGCTTGCTCCACGCAACACGCTGCTTGACGAGGCTTGGTGTGACAAGCTCGAAGAGCACTCTATCGATGAAGTTATCGTACGTTCAGTAATTAGCTGTGACACTGATTTCGGTGTATGTGCGGCGTGTTACGGTCGTGACTTGGCTCGTGGTCATCTGATCAACCAAGGTGAAGCTATCGGTGTTGTTGCTGCTCAGTCAATCGGTGAGCCTGGTACACAGCTGACGATGCGTACCTTCCACATTGGTGGTGCGGCATCGAGAGCATCTGCAGAGAACAACGTACAGGTGAAGAATGCCGGTACCGTTAAGCTGCACAACGCTAAGCACGTTAGCAACTCAGACGGTAAGCTGGTTATCGTATCGCGTTCATCTGAAATCGCGATTATCGATGAGCTGGGTCGTGAGAAAGAGCGTTACAAGGTGCCTTACGGTACTATCCTGGAGAAGCTAGAAGATGCATCGGTTAACGCCGGTGAAGTCATCGCTAACTGGGATCCGCATACTCACCCAATCGTTTCTGAAGTAGCGGGTAGCATTAAGTTTGTCGATATGATTGAAGGTGTCACCATGACACGTCAAACCGACGAACTAACGGGTCTATCTTCAATCGTGGTGCTAGATGTTGGTCAACGTCCTTCTGCTGGTAAAGAGATGCGTCCTGCGATTCGTCTGGTTGGGGCCGATGGCAACGACTTGATGATCCCAGGTACCGAAGTACCAGCTCAGTACTTCCTACCAGGCAAGGCGATTGTTAACCAAGACGATAATGCACAAATTGCCGTGGGTGACGCGCTTGCACGTATTCCACAAGAATCGTCTAAGACTCGCGATATTACCGGTGGTCTACCGCGCGTTGCTGACTTGTTCGAAGCGCGTAAGCCAAAAGAGCCTGCGATTCTGGCAGAGTACTCAGGTACTATCTCCTTCGGTAAAGAGACCAAAGGTAAGCGTCGTCTAGTGATAACGCCTGCTGATGGTGGTAAGCCATATGAAGAGATGATTCCTAAGTGGCGTAACCTGAACGTGTTCGAAGGTGAGAAAGTTGAACGCGGTGAAGTGATCGCCGACGGTCCAGAAGCTGCACACGACATTCTGCGTCTACGTGGTATCCACAAGGTGGCTAACTACATCGTTAACGAAGTCCAAGACGTATACCGTCTACAGGGCGTGAAGATTAACGATAAGCACATCGAAGTGATTATCCGTCAGATGCTGCGTAAGTGTGAGATCACTGAGTCTGGTGACAGTGACTTCCTACCGGGCGAACAGGTTGAAGTGTCACGCGTGAAGATCGCTAACCGCGAACTTGAAGCGCAAGGCAAAGCACCTGCTAAGTTCGAACGTGAACTGCTAGGTATCACCAAGGCATCGTTGGCAACTGAGTCATTTATCTCAGCTGCATCCTTCCAGGAAACCACGCGCGTATTGACCGAAGCTGCCGTAGGCGGTAAGAGCGATAAGCTACGTGGCCTGAAAGAGAACGTGATCGTGGGTCGTCTGATCCCAGCGGGTACTGGTTATGCGTATCACAACAAGCGTAATCAGGCAGCACAAAGTGGTCCGGCAGAAGAAGTGCCGGCTATCAGTGCCAGTGAAGCAGAGCAGAACCTTGCCGATCTATTAAACCTGGCGGGAAGCCCTGATTAATCAGGCCTGTTGGTAAATAGATTGTAAAAAAGGCACCGCTGGTGCCTTTTTTTTACTTAAATTGGGTAAAAAGTTGGCTATTTCTTGACAGCGACCCATTACCTTTCTAAAATTTCGCGTCCCACACCTGTGGGATATAGATTTTTCACACCTTACTGTTGAGTTTATTCAACTGATTCGGAGCTATACATGGCAACTGTAAACCAGTTGGTACGTAAGCCTCGCTCGCCAAAAGTCATCAAGACTAATGTGCCTGCGTTGAATGCGTGTCCACAAAAACGTGGTGTTTGTACTCGCGTGTACACAACCACACCTAAAAAACCTAACTCTGCACTACGTAAAGTAGCTCGTGTGCGTCTAACTAACGGTTTCGAAGTAACTTCGTACATCGGCGGTGAAGGCCACAACCTGCAGGAACACAGCGTGATTCTAATCCGTGGTGGTCGTGTTAAAGACTTACCAGGTGTTCGTTATCACACTGTTCGTGGCGCATTAGACTGTGCTGGTGTTAGTGAGCGTCGTCAAGGACGTTCTAAGTACGGAGCTAAGCGTCCTAAGTCTTAACGTTTTCCGTTAAGTAAGGCCAAGCTAGAGATAATTGAGATTCCAGTTTTGGGGTCCCTGAAGCATACGGAGAAATTGTTATGCCAAGACGTCGCGTTGTAGGACAACGTAAAATCCTACCAGATCCAAAATTTAATAGTGAGTTGCTGGCTAAGTTCATCAACGTCATTATGCAGGACGGCAAAAAGTCGACTGCTGAAAAAATCATTTACAAGGCACTAGATGTTGTCGCTGAGAAGAAAGGCGAAGAGCACCTAGTAATCCTTGAAGCAGCCCTGGATAACGTTCGCCCAACTGTCGAGGTTAAGTCTCGTCGTGTTGGTGGTTCTACTTACCAGGTACCATGTGAAGTTCGTCCTGTGCGTCGTAACGCACTAGCGATGCGCTGGTTAGTTGAAGCTGCTCGTAAGCGTGGTGAAAAATCTATGGCTCTACGTCTAGCTGGTGAAATGCTAGATGCTGCCGAAAATAAAGGCACTGCTGTTAAGAAGCGCGAAGACGTGCATCGTATGGCAGAAGCAAACAAAGCGTTTGCTCATTACCGCTGGTAATCTTTTGGTGCAGGCGTTTGCCTGCACCATGTTTTACATCACTAAGGTTTTTACCTTAGTAAAGAGGGTTTAATCGTGGCTCGTACAACTCCAATTGAGCGCTACCGAAATATCGGTATTTGTGCTCACGTTGACGCAGGAAAAACCACAACAACAGAACGTGTCCTTTTCTACACCGGTATGTCTCATAAGATAGGTGAAGTTCATGATGGCGCAGCCACCATGGATTGGATGGAACAGGAGCAGGAGCGTGGTATTACTATCACCTCTGCGGCAACCACTACGTTCTGGCGCGGTATGGATGCTCAATTTACTGAGCATCGTATCAACATCATCGATACTCCTGGCCACGTTGACTTCACTATTGAAGTTGAACGTTCGCTGCGTGTACTTGATGGCGCAGTCGTTGTGTTCTGTGGTTCATCTGGTGTTGAACCTCAGTCCGAAACTGTATGGCGACAAGCGGACAAGTACCACGTCCCGCGCTTAGTGTTTGTCAATAAGATGGACCGCGCTGGTGCTGACTTTGAACGCGTCGTTGGACAGATACGTAACCGTCTGGGAGCGACCTGTGTACCGATCCAGTTAAATATCGGTGCAGAAGAAGAGTTTAAGGGTGTCATTGACCTAATCAAGATGAAGGCCATTAACTGGAACGAATCAGATCAAGGTATGACCTTCACTTATGAAGAAATTCCCGCAGAGCTGGCCGATAAGGCCGCTGAGATGCGTGAATACCTAGTTGAGAGTGCGGCCGAAGCCTCTGAAGAGCTGATGGATAAATACCTTGAAGAAGGTGAACTGTCAGAAGAAGAGATTAAGTCAGCATTACGTCAGCGAACTCTGGCTAACGAGATTGTCCTAGCTACCTGTGGTTCTGCATTTAAGAACAAAGGTGTCCAGGCTGTTCTCGATGCTGTGGTTGACTATTTGCCATCGCCAGTCGAAGTACCTGCTATTAAGGGTATCGACGACAAAGAGAATGAGGTTGAGCGTCCTGCGGACGACAACGCGCCTTTCTCTGCGTTAGCATTTAAGATCGCAACGGACCCATTCGTTGGAACGCTCACCTTTATGCGTGTTTATTCAGGCGTATTGGAAACCGGTTCAGGCGTATATAACTCGGTCAAACAAAAGCGTGAGCGTATTGGTCGTATGGTGCAGATGCACGCAAACGACCGTAAAGAGATCAAAGAAGTGCGCGCTGGCGACATCGCCGCTGCCATTGGTCTTAAAGATGTTACTACCGGTGACACCTTATGCGATGCTGACCATAAAGTTATTCTCGAACGTATGGAGTTCCCTGAGCCCGTAATCACGATTGCGGTGGAACCAAGATCCCAGGCCGACCAAGAGAAGATGGGGATTGCGCTGCAAAAGCTTGCTGCGGAAGATCCTTCATTCAGAGTCGAGACCAACGAAGAGTCGGGTCAAACCCTGATCTCGGGAATGGGTGAATTGCACTTAGACATCATCGTTGACCGTATGCGTCGCGAGTTTAGTGTCGAGTGTAACGTGGGTAAACCACAAGTCGCGTATCGTGAAACTATTCGCTCGCGTGTAGAAGTTGAAGGCAAGTTTGTGCGTCAATCGGGTGGCCGAGGTCAATTTGGTCATGTTTGGTTGCGGCTAGAACCTCAAGAAGAAGGTTTTGGCTACGAATTTGTCAACGAGGTTGTTGGTGGTGTTGTTCCAAGAGAATACATCCCTGCAGTAGATAAAGGTATCCAGGAACAGATGAAGAACGGTGTATTAGCCGGTTTCCCTGTACTGGACGTTAAAGTGACGCTGTTCGACGGCTCTTACCATGATGTCGACTCGAATGAAATGGCGTTTAAAGTTGCCGGTTCCATGGGCTTTAAGAAGGGTGCTCTCGAAGCAGATCCTGTGTTACTCGAACCTTGTATGAAGGTTGAAGTAACTACCCCTGAAAGTTACATGGGAGATGTAGTAGGCGACTTGAACAGACGTCGCGGCTTGATCGAAGGTATGGACGACGGCATTGGCGGCGTCAAAATCGTTCGAGCTGTAGTACCTCTATCTGAAATGTTTGGTTACGCAACGGACTTACGTAGTGCAACTCAAGGACGTGCTTCTTACTCTATGGAGTTCCTGAAGTACTCTGATGCACCGCAGAATGTTGCTAAATCAGTTATAGAAGCGCGCGGATAACCGCAAACTAGTCTATAACTCATAATTGAATGCTATTGCTCAGCGAGACTGAGCATTTCTGAAAAGAAAGGAATATATCGTGGCTAAAGAAAAATTTGAACGTAGTAAACCCCATGTTAACGTTGGTACCATCGGTCACGTTGACCATGGTAAAACAACTCTAACTGCTGCTATCTCTCACGTACTGACTAAGACGTACGGTGGTGAAGCTAAAGATTTCGCACAGATCGATAACGCTCCAGAAGAGCGTGAGCGCGGTATTACCATTAATACTTCTCACATCGAGTACGATACTCCTTCTCGTCACTACGCACACGTAGACTGCCCAGGCCACGCTGACTATGTTAAAAACATGATCACTGGTGCTGCACAGATGGACGGCGCT
>NZ_JAKIKX010000016.1 GCF_023283925.1 Shewanella marisflavi | reverse complement strand
AGCGTCAATGACGCGCCCGTAGTCTCAGCCATTGCCAATCAAAGCACCAATGAAGACGTTAATAAGGCCGTCAGCTTTACCATCAGTGATGTGGAAACGGCGGCGACCTCTTTGACGATTACTCGCGCCAGCTCCAATACCACGCTATTGCCGACGGCTAATGTGATCCTCGGTGGCAGTGGTGGCAGTCGTACGCTAACGCTTAAACCTGCGGCGAACCAGTACGGTACCAGTACCGTAACCGTTAACGTATCTGATGGCACCACGACCACCAGTCGCAGTTTTGTGCTGACCGTTAACAGCGTCAACGACGCGCCTGTCGTTTCAGTCATTGCCAATCAAAGTACTAATGAAGACGTTAACAAAGCAGTTAGCTTTACCATCAGTGATGTGGAAACGGCGGCGACCTCTCTAACGATCTCTCGCAGCAGCTCAAACACCACGCTATTGCCGACGGCTAATGTGATCCTCGGTGGCAGTGGTGGCAGTCGAACCCTGACCCTCAAGCCTGCGGCAAACCAGTACGGTACCAGTACCGTAACCGTTAACGTATCTGATGGCACCACGACCACCAGTCGCAGTTTTGTGCTGACCGTCAACAGCGTCAATGACGCGCCCGTAGTCTCAGCCATTGCCAATCAAAGCACCAATGAAGACGTTAATAAGGCCGTCAGCTTTACCATCAGTGATGTGGAAACGGCGGCGACCTCTTTGACGATTACTCGCGCCAGCTCCAATACCACGCTATTGCCGACGGCTAATGTGATCCTCGGTGGCAGTGGTGGCAGTCGTACGCTAACGCTTAAACCTGCGGCGAACCAGTACGGAACCAGTACCGTGGCCGTTAACGTGTCCGATGGCACAGTGACAACCAGTCGCAGTTTTGTGCTGACCGTTAACAGCGTCAACGACGCGCCTGTCGTTTCAGTCATTGCCAATCAAAGTACTAATGAAGACGTTAACAAAGCAGTTAGCTTTACTATCAGTGATGTGGAAACGGCGGCGACCTCTTTGACGATTACTCGCGCCAGCTCCAATACCACGCTATTGCCGACGGCTAATGTGATCCTCGGTGGCAGTGGTGGCAGTCGAACCCTGACGCTCAAGCCTGCGGCGAATAAGTACGGTACCAGTACCGTAACCGTTAACGTATCTGATGGCACCACGACCACCAGTCGAAACTTTGATCTGACTGTTAATAGCGTTGATGATGCCCCTACAGTGAGTTTGACGCTTTCTGCGATTGTTAAGGAAAGTCAGCCTATAGTTGTATCGGCTTCTGCATCAGATATTGATAGCGTGATCGAGCAAGTTGAATTCTCACTTGATGGTGTTAATTGGGTTAGTGATACAACGGCTCCGTATAGTCAAGATTTTGGCCTGCAACCGCTAGGGAACTATTCAATATCCACAAGAGCGCTCAGTAATGGGAAATATTCCGATATCCAAACGGGAAGCGTAAAAGTTGAGGCATTAAGACTTCGTGATATTAGTAGTATTCCTGATGGAAATAATTCAGAAGCAAGCCCAGAGTCGAATGAGCTTGTAGGAGAAATTAAAGCGCAAGCTAGTGTTGATGGTGGCGCATTCTCTTATTCTGTACCGATAACTATTGCGCCTGGTCGTAAGGGCGTACAACCCTCAATATCTCTCAATTACTCTAGTCAATCAGGTGATGGGCTTGTTGGGTTGGGTTGGAGTTTATCTGCATATTCAAGTATTTCTCGATGTGGCCAGATATATGATCTGGATAAGGCTTCTTCATCTGCCCATTATAGTAATGATGATAAACTTTGTTATAACGGCGCAAGGCTCGTACCAGTCGTTGGGCCAAGTGGTGGGAGTATAGGCGCTTATGGAGAATTTGGTACCTACTATAAAAAAGAAAGAAACGGTACCGAATATATTCAACAGTTGGGCGGAAGCTTAGATAGCGGTAAAGCGTATTTTGAAGTTTACATGACTGACGGTTCGGTTATTCGTCTTGGAAGTAAGAATAACAGTAGGAAGACGGCTATTGGTCTAACTCTTCCAATGAGTTGGTTACAGGATCGGTTTGAAGATCGTTTTGGGAATCAAATTCATTACTCATATCGCCAAGAAGTTATTTCTGATGGCAATCGCTATATTGAGGATATTTTTTATACCGGATTCGATGATGCTTATGGTAGTCGTAAGGTCCATTTCAGTTATGAGGATAAGCCCTTAGAGGTTGTATATCATTGGGGAGGAAAGACCCTCTTTAGTAAAAGGTTGAGTAAAATAAGTACGATCAGTAATGACATCGAGCTCGCTTACTGGGAGTTAAATTACGATATACCTGTGGCCGAAGCCTTGAATGATGCCCAAAAACTCACTTCTTTGAAGTATTGTGATGCGAGAAATGAAGATTCTTGCTTGTCTACAGAGTTTGATTGGTATGAACGTTTATATTCTCATACAAAGACTAATCAGCACGCACTTTCAGGGCTAGGTGATAATCACACTGTAGGTTTTCCTGTAAGTAAAAGTAGTGATTACGATGGCGACGGTGTTGCTGACTTAAGTATGGGTTTTGATATTTATTTATCCTCTACCAACTCTAAATTAGACACGAGCAATTTGCCCAGGACTAATGGCCCAGATTCTTTTCAAGATTTGAATGGAGATGGGATCTTTAACGCCGATGAGAAAAAATATAATGATTTCATTGGTATGATTGATTACAACCTCGATGGTAGAGATGATTTTGTTGTCATAAACCCTTCGAGAAAAGTTCAAGTTGTCGGGTTGGAAAACAATGGCGATGTTAGCTTTAGCCATGAAACTAACGTCACTGCAAATTGTTACGATGAACTTGGCGTGCTACGTGTCTGTTTAAATCATATTTTGGATCTAAATGGTGATGGAAGAAAAGATCTGATTGTGGCTGACTCCATATCAAATGGAAATGTTACCTATAAGGCATATGTTAGAGAGGAAGTAGGCGCTGATTTTTACTATGCGGGAAGTTTTAGTAAGAAAATAGAAGATAAATTCACATTAATGGATATCGATGGGGACGGTATGGCTGACTTAGTACCTCCATCATTCGAGAATAAACTAGAGTGGATCAAAGTTAATTTCGACAAAGTCAATAAAACGGTAGCCTTCGAAGATAAAACGGTTTTGTTTGATACGAGTGACTATTCTGGCTATAGGAGCAAGTTTAGTAAATTTGCTGATTTTAATGGGGATGGGTTACTAGATGTCCTAACGTTAAAAAAGGCCGATAGTAGTGACAACTATTTCACTCGATATGTGGCTTTCAATAAGGGCGCAGGAGCGTTTTCAGAACTGGTATCTACAGGTCTAACTGAGTTGGCTTTTACTTATAACAATTTAATGGTTTCAAGCAGTAAGCCAGGTTATGTATATGAGCAGTTTATTAAGTTTGTCGATTACAATGGTGATGGTCGTCAAGATATCCTCTACCCTGATTATGATAGAAAGAAATACATCTATCAGTGTTTTGATGCAAATAATGATGAACCTTGTGGTGAGCCAGGAAGCAGTGAGCCAAAACGCAGGTTCTATGATTATGATGTTTGGTATTGGAATGTATTAATTACGGAGCCTGATGGTAAGAGCTATAAAGAAGAAAAGCTCGATGTTTATGGCGCATTGGCGACCATGTCCGTCATCGATATTAATGGCGATGGTCGTTCTGATTTTGTTTCGGGGTTAGGTTGGGAGTCAGATGCGCAATTAAGTACATGGACTTATCCTGATACTTATCCAACTGAATTTGTAGCCTTTATACATGATGATACTCAAGACTCGGTAATTAAATCCATTTCAACCGGATTTGGTGTAAAACATCAAATTGAATATAAAAGACTTAATAACGACGTATACACATTAAGCCGCACAGAAAATGACTATCCATACTTGAATTTTGGCAATACTATGCGGGTTGTGTCTAAGCTAGAAACGGATAATGGTGTCGGGGGATATAATTCAACAAAGTACCATTATGAGAATGCTCGTTTTCATATTGGTGGCCGAGGATTTCAGGGGTTTAGTGCTATAACCGAAACTAATGAATACTCTAACTCTCAACTTGGTCAAATAGTTAAAACGGAGTTTGAACAGGTATATCCTTTGTCTGGCATGGTTAGACAAAAGACGACAACGGATTTAAATGGCAATTTGCTTGGTTTGTATACTGTTGAGGAGAACTATCCCGCATCAAGTGATTATACCGTTGGTGAGTCTTGGTGTTTTTATCCAAGCAAGACTGAAACTAAGTGGTATGCGCCTTCGTTACTTACGGAAATAACTACAGAGACTTTTGCCCAGACTAAGACTTCTCTTTGTCAGTCGGAAACCGTTTCTAAAACCGTTGTCGATGGGACAACTGAATATGCTCAACACGTTAAGTATGGCTATGTATCGCCACAGCCTTTATTGTCGCTCCTCTCAACGACAACGACTTCGAGTTCAGTTTCCTATGAATCGGATGCCGGTGCGACATTAACTCCTGAACAGCTTAACGTTTCCACTGTTAAGACAAATAGCTATGACAGTGAGAAGTATGGCTTCGTAGTTCTCCAGTCAACGACGTTATCCGATGAAGCCAAAACGCCAGGCGTTAGCTCTACAGTATCCTTTGACGACTATGACGTCTATGGTCAAGCGCTAAGCCAGACCATTGGAACTCGTTGGACCAAAAAAACAATGGATAGCGAAGGTTACTTTGTTGTTAGTACAGCAAACAGTGAGTGGGGGGATAATGTAGTTGCAGCGAGTTATACCAACGATCCATTAACCGGAGCGGTATTAACGAGCACAGACATCAGTCAAGTTACTACAGAAAATACAATTAACTTTATTGGTCAAGTATTACAGACAGATGCAACCAAAGGCGAAGTGCAAGTAACCCCTCCTGTGTATAACAGTGTTCAGTGGGCAGATGCACCTTATAGCTATAAAACGATTGTACGTAGTAGCGGTAAGCCAGAACAAGTTAGCTATTTTGATAGTAAAAATCGATTGGTTAAGCAGGTAACCGCTGGATTTTCAGGGGATATTGTTTCATCGAAAAGTTACGACGCGATGGGGAACCTGTTAACCGAGACAATACCTACCTCAAATTACGGTACTGTTGTTGCCACTACCTATACAGATTATGACGTCCTGGGGCGACCAGGCTCGAAGACTTTCGATGATGGCATAGTTAATTATGTTTCAACCTATGACTATTTGGATGGTTTGACTACAGAAATCAACGTAGTTAGTGGCGGTTATAATTTTAATGTTAGTCGTACTTATAACAGTCTTAAGCAGTTAATAAGTACTGTTGATGCGAAAGGCAACTCATCTGAATTTGCCTATAATGCGGCTGGCTTGCCTGTATTGATTAAAGACGTATTGGGTAGCGAAATTACGGCGGTTTATGACGATTTAGGACGTAAAAAATCATTCAGTGATCCAAATATGGGGACCTGGTCGTTTACCTATAATATTTATGGTGAGATAGATACACAGACTGACGCCAGAGGGATAGTCACAACCCATGAGTATGATGATTTAGGCCGTTTAATCAATCGCGGTGGTCGTAAATTTATCTATGATGATATAGCAGTAGGCAATGGTTTCTTATATCAAACAGACTATGCAGGTGAGGTAAAGACCTTTAGCTATGATAGTGCAGGGCGTAATACTCAAACCGTAACTACTATTGATGGTAATCATTTTGTTGAAAAATATGCCTATGACAATACTTTTGGCCGACTTAAAGCGGTGCAATTTCCTAGTGGCGAGCACGTTGCTTATACCTATGACGATAATGGCTATTTGATAGAGGATTATCAGGCGTTTGATGATAATTCAATAAAGGTTTTGAGAACGATTGATAAATATAGTGCCCAAGGCGGTATCAATCAACAGACGTATAGTAATGGTTTGATTCAAAACATTATTCGCAACGATGCTGGTTCTGCAAGAATGATATGTACCAGTGGTAGCGGTGATTGTAATGCTCTGATAGGCGAACAATTTCTTGAATATGACTACGATAGCATGGGGAATTTAGCCTTCCAGCACAATCAGAGTCAAAAGTTTAAAGAAAGCTACAGTTATGACGAGTTGATGCGGGTTCAGGATGCCACGATAGAGCTAGATGGATTGGGGCTTGAGCCTTTTAATCCTATTGATTATGACTATGATGCTGCGGGGAATATCACGATAAAGTCTGATTATGGTGAAGATTATCGTTATGGCAATGTGGGCAAAACGTTAGGGGGACTAGCAGGTCCCAATGCCATTAGGCAGTTTGTGCGTGGTGGTACGACTTATCAATTTACTTACGATGCAAATGGTAACCGGCTAACTGGTGACGGGCTTGCGCTTAGCTATAACGATGATAATAAGCCGATGACCGTCAAACGTAATGGGGTCACCAGTACTTTCAGTTACGGTGCAGATGGTACGCGCTTTAAACAAGTTAAAGAAGTTAATGGCGAGTCTGTCATTACCTATTATGTCGGTAGTTTCGAGCGAGAAGTTACTGCATCGGCAACCATAGAAAAAACTTACATTGGTGATCATACGATTAAGATGAAAGCCGTGGTAGGTAGCCTGGGGAATAAGTCTCCGTTCCAGCACATACTAAGAGATAGGTTAGGTGGCGTTGATACCTTAATTGATGCCACTAGCGGCAGTGTGCTTCAGCGCAGGGGGTATGATGTTTTCGGTCGACCTCGCGATTTAGCTGGCGGCAACGATTTGCTTAAAGATTGGCAAGGCGTATATCGAGGTTTTACTGATCACGAGCATTTAGCTGAGCAAGAACTAATTCATATGAACGGTCGGATCTACGATTTCAATGTAGGCCGTTTCTTGAGTGTCGATCCCTTCTTGCAGTTCCCCGAGAACAGCCAGAGTGCTAACCCCTATTCGTATATCTTGAATAACCCGATGGCAGGCACGGATCCGACAGGGTATATGGCGGAGGCTTCTAATTGGCGAACTCGTGAATGTGATTTAGCACCTATGGGTTGTCAAAGCACGCCGGTTAGCCGTCTTTTAGACAAGTGGGGCGTCTCCAATGGTCAAAGTAATGAATCTTTGGCTAAAGCTCATCAGCAGAGGCGTAGAGACAAGGAATCGGCCGGAAAATGGAAGGAGGCGGTGCAAGTTGCGACGGATAATCTGAACGCCAGTGTTGCGAAGGACAATCGCAGTACCAATGGAAATAGTATCTGGACAGACAGTGATGGCAATCCGACAAGTGCTCCCAAAAACTTCAATGGAACTGAGTTAGCTTGTGCTTTTGTTTGTCCTTTAATACCGGTGGCTGTAGAAGAGGCTATTGTTGGGATTGGTTTGATTGCAGCAGCTGTATCATCAGGTGATGATGATAAAGCATTAGAAGAGATAAGGCACTCCACTACTGGAATGCCTGGAGGGGGACCTGATGACGATGAGGAGCATAATAGAGGTTCTAATGACGCACAATTGACCAACAAAGAAGCTGATAAGATATTAAGAGAAAAAGGCTATAAACCGCAACAAGGGCTTAAGAGCCAGAAAAATACTGTGTATTACAATCCCAAAGGCTCCCCAAAGTATTTGGTTCGATCTAATACTTCACATACCGGCGATGCTTTTAAGGGATACAATTCTCCAAAAGACATAAAGCTCAAGAATCGAACTGGTTCTTATGACGTCAACCTCAAGAGAACAGGTAAGTAAGTAATGAAACACTTTAAAGTTGGTAAATATGATTATCGTCGTGCTAACTATACAGAAGAATGGACAAATATTTGGGATGCCCTAAATGCTTATGTTGATGAAAATCAATGTTGGGAGCATTATTTGGTGGAGGAAGTGAGGTTGCTAGATTTTGCTGCTAATTTTTTGTTTGAGAACGACATTTCAAAAATGCGTGTTCTTTCGTTGGAGAACAATGTCGATGATGATACTGCCTCAGAGTTTGAAGCTATTCATTTTGGATTGCTTGAACATAAATTGGAATTTAAAAATTCCACTATTATTGGTTTCATGGATGCAATTAAGCTACTTCAAATGAGTTTGAGAGGCATGATTTGGGCGCAGTTAAAAAATTGCGAAAATGGTGCCTACATAGCCGCTGGAGATGATTATTATTGGTTGATTGGCATCCCAGACAACATCGATATAACGCAATTTCAAACAGAAGGGTTATATATTTATGAGCATAAAGACCCTTGGGAATAAAGCGAAGATATAGAACCGCCATATCTTTGAAGAGTTGCAGCATCTTGGTTAGGCTTTGAGGTACCCCTCTTGAACCCATCGAGGTCAGCCATGACAACCGCTCGCCGCCAATTAGATGTTGAGAGCACGCCCTTCTACCACGTGATTAATCGCTGTGTCAGAAGGACGTTTTTGTGTGGTGAAGATGCTCATTCTGGCAAGAATGAGTAAGTACGTAGACCCCAATAGTTAATGCAGATCTGATATTGAACGTTATTCCGCAGCGCCATTCAATAGGGGATTTTTCTTGTCTAAAACAGGGCAATGTGACCAGTCGTCTGAGCAGTCGTTGCCAGTAGAAGCGATCAGTGTCTGACAGCAGAACGGGCAGTTTGGGCCAGCGCCGCTATATGGTGGCACTGGCCCAATTGATCGCTTCTGCTGTTCATGAGTGATCACTTCTACTGCTTTGAACTGACCAAGTTGCTGCTAGTCGTGCATAGATTTTAACAAGTTGCTAAAAAAATACGGTGCTTTAAATCTGTAAGCGTTTTGGGAGGAGGCGTGTGATTAAAGAGAGTATCAATAAGAGGCTGCATTTCTGTGTGACATATGAAAGCATAAAAATCAGCTTCTCCCGCTGGGTTGCCAGGCACAAGACCAATCGTACAGGCTTGCTCATATAGCGTTTCATACAGTTCAATTACCTCGTCTATTTTTAATGCTTCCTCAGCTATCAATCTCATGGGGAGGTAACATTTTTCTCCTTTTGGCGAAATAATCGGCCAAATGACATGATGAACGTTGAGGGGAGTATTTAAATAGAGATGCCAGAACTGATCATTTATGAACCGATAAAAGTCAGTAGCAATAGATTTAAATGGCGTAATATTCGCTAATTTCAAAAGGTATTTGACGGCTTCTAACTGATTCGTATCAAGTCTTTCACCTTCCATCGTTGTTTCCTGTAAACACCGACCGATTAAGCATGTGAAAGCATGGATGTCGGTTTTTTGTATTAATGACCACACGGCCTTCTTAGTTAGCGATTGTTTCCTTGTCAGGTTACCGAAACTATCTTCTGTGAAAAGTAGGTTTACATAGTGAGAGGGAAGGTTGCTCAGTGCCACATTCACTGATGATATTGTAGGGTTGCGATTATCTATGAGTTGCCACAAGGGGTGGCATAGCAGAGATTTAAAGGGAATTGGACTGTTTAAGCGACGGTCAATAATGTCAACCACATACTCTCGAATAACAGGTTCACCCTGCTCTTTTTTGTTAAAAAAGCGGGATGAATTGTTCAGCCAGTTGGCGGTAGAACTGCATTGCTCACTGTCAGCAAATAATGCCCTCTTCATTCCATAGGCAGTGGATTCGCCCAAATGTGCTTTCAGACAAGCACACCAGTAGCGAGTAGCAAGCGATTTTGTGCGCCTGCTTAGCTTAAGGTAATTCTCGAAGGTGTACATGGGATAAATAAAGTTTGCAACTGGCATTGCAAACAGTGCGCATTTAGGCCAATCGATTGATATAAATCATATTTACTGTCAAGCCATCTCATAAACTCGTGCCTTTAATCAAAAAATAAAGCCTTATGCAAGTTTAGCTTGGCTTTGTATTCTTAGTTAATCCCACCAAATCGAAATAGGTTGCAGCATGAATAAGAAGCTCAGCAGCGACGTCGATACACTGGCTTTTGAATTAGAACGTGAATTGATGCATCGCTATAGCTCGCCTTTGTTGACGGGCGAAAGGCTGGCTAACGCAATGGGCTACAGGAGTATCCATTCATTGCGAAAACACATGTCTCAACCGACTTTTCCTGTTGAGCTTTTTACCATATCGGGACGAAGAGGACGATTTGCTCTTGTAAAAGACATCGCGCTTTGGTTGGCAAAGCAACGTATTGAACATCAATATCAAACAGAGGAGAAGCCTATCGACATGTGACCAACCGTTTGATTTTTCATTACCAAGGCACTGAAAGGGAAAAAGCCAGCATTTGCAGATGCTGACTTCTTCGGAAGTTGTCGAATTTGCGTGCTCGACAACTTCATTAAAGCTTTCCCATGCCAGACTGTCAAGTTTCGGTCAGACCGAAGCGTGGGCATGTGTGTGCCTTGATTTCCTTCACAGTGAAATTAAGGAGTTCATCATGAACATACGTAAATTACGGCAGTTATTGCGTTTGCTACTGACCACCAACTATTCCAATCGACGGATTGCTCAGCTTGCGGGCATCTCCCCCAATACGGTGCGGACCTATCGTAATAAGCGACGGAAAGCCGCCATGACCCTTGCGGAGTTGGAGCAACACTCTGATGACCAGTTACTGAAACAGTTGAACCCTATCGTTCCGGTAAACAATAGTAAGCGTCAACCCGACTGGGCATATGTGCACCATTTAATGCAGGAAAAACATCAAACACTCATTCAGCTGTGGGAGGAATACCGCAGTATTGAACCTACCGATGCACTTTGTTACTCGCAGTTTACTCACTGGTATAGGCACTACATAAAGTCCATCGATGTCTCTATGCGTCAGTACTATGCCCCTGGCGAGGTGTGTTTTGTCGACTTTGCTGGAAAGCGTATTCCCTGGATAGACCAACATTCAGGGCAAACGCATTATGCAGAAATGTTTGTTGGGGTAATGGGATACTCACAACTGGTATTTGCCAAAGCACTGAGTTCCCAAAAATTGGAGGATTGGTTAGAAGCCCATCAGGCGATGTTCGCCTATTTTAGCGGGGTTCCCCAATTGGTAGTGCCGGACAATCTTAAGTCCGCAGTCACTCGGCCAGGCAAGTTCCCAGAAGTAAATCGCAGCTATCAGGAGTTGGCTGAGCATTATGGTTTTGTCGTAGAACCTGCGCGCGTCAGACGACCACAAGATAAATCGCTAGCCGAAATCGGCGTACTGTTGGTTACCCGATGGATAACCGTGGTGCTGCGTCGCCGCCGTTTTTTCAGTATTGCAGAGATTAATCAGGCTATTGTTGAGTTGCTGGAGCAACTGAATCAACGCCCGTTTAGGCGCTATCAGGGCAATCGCCGTGAACGGTTTGAACATACAGAACGTGCAGCGTTGTCTCCCCTTCCTACAAAGCCATTTAATATAGGTCGTTGGATACACCAGCAAAAGGTGAATAGGGATTATCACATTTACGTGTATGGCCATGCCTATTCAGTACCCTATGAGTTAACTGGCCAGTCTGTTGACATTAAAATCTGCCAAAACATGGTGGAAATCTATTTCCATCACCAATTAGTTGCTATGCATATGCGCAGCAATATTCAAGGTGGTGCTACTACGGAGAACAGCCATCGCCCGAAGAGTCATCAAGCGTATGCGGCACAATCAAAAGCCCATTTTATGCATTGGGCAAAAGATATCGGTGAGCACTCCTTGGCTTTGATATCGGCACAGTTTGATGGCGTACCTGATTGCTCGTTGCAGGGCTGTAAAGCATGTTCTCAACTGCAAAAATTAGCGAGAAAATACGGTCAAATGCGATTTGAACGAGCTTGTCAGTGCGCCTGCGAAATTCAATCTTTGACCGTTAGCAGTGTCCGTTCAATTTTACAGTGCCGATTGGATGAACCTTTGGATGAGGCTAAGCCTGTCCAAGGCCAGTTGCCACTTCATCATAATGTTCGTGGTGCCCGCTACTACCTCAATGGAGGGCAGTAAAATGAGCAGTGAACATAGCGTTTTTGACAATCTCCAGCAGTTGCGGCTAATCGGCATGAGTGAAGCCTTAAAAAAAGTACTGGTAACGCCGGATATGCTCGCACTTCCCATAATCGATATTTTAGCGTTTTTGACCTGTGAGGAGATCCAATACAAGTCTCAAAAAAAGCGGGAGCGGCTATTTAAGGCTGCGAGGCTAAAACAGGGGCAAGCTTGCGTGGAAAACATCGACTACGTAGCTAAGAGGGGAATTGATAAGGGCTATTTGGCTACCTTGATTAATTGTGAGTGGGTCGCACGGAATCAGTTTTTGCTCATTACGGGGCCAACAGGGGCCGGTAAAAGCTGGCTTGCCTGTGCGCTCGCCAATCAAGCAATCAAATTGAATTTTTCTGTACTGTATAAGCGCTTCAATCTACTGATGGAGGAACTGGACATTGCCCATAGAGACGGTTCTTTGCCCAAACTGCGCAGTGGGCTGGCCAAATACAAGCTATTAATATTGGATGACTGGGCAATGGCACCGTTAAATGACCTTAATCGGCAAGATTTACTTGAGTTGATAGAAGAGCGTGTTGAGTCCGGTGCACTCATTATCACAACCCAATTACCTGTCAGTAAATGGCATGAATATATAGGAGAACCTACTCTTGCTGACGCCATTATGGATCGCATCATTCATCGCGCGCATCGCCTAGAGTTGCACGGTGAATCCATGCGTAAGGTATATCGAGCGGTTAAGGAGGACAAGTAATGGATACCGACCTTCATCTTGAAGCTTATGAGCAGATGTTGGCCTCCTCAAATGCGGAGGACTCGTACCTTAGACAGCTCTTTGACATTTATCACCAGCGTTTGCTTATAAACCCCCACGTCTGCCAAAAGCTGGCGCGACAAGGAATAAGCATGGACAGTATTGAAACCCATTTGATTGGGTATTGCGATCGAACCTTGAATCGTTATGTGTCCGGAGCTAGTAAAGTTGACGGCGCAGGTTATCGTGGAACTTTACGGCGTATGGGGTTGCTAAAGAGTAGTGGCCATGAAATTTTTCGAGGGTGTATTGTGGAACCGTTGTTTGAGGGGGAAAATATCGTTGCCGCTTGTGGGGTAAAACTCAATTGTCCCAGTAGACCAGCCCCGAGAATCATTCAATGGTATAGGCACCGTACATATTATCATGCAGTGAAGTTTCATCTCATGATATGGGGGAAGCGCTATGTGGCTCACTAAACCCAACTCACTAAGCTTAACTGCATGTATGCAGTACTATTTAGATATCTGTCGAGCTAAAGGGCAAAGCGATAATACCGTGCTAAGCAAAGAAGCGGCATTGTCGCTCTTTCAGAGATGGGCTTTTGGACATGATCTGATCGATGTAACTCAGGTTGACCTGGAAGTGCTCGATAGCTATCAGCAGTACCTTTATCTGTATCGAAAAGCGTGTCATGGTGGGCCTTTATGCCGAGCCACCATTCGTTATCGTCTGACTGCGGTAAAGGTATTTTTGAGAACGTTATTCATCAAAGAAGTGCTATCGGTGAACCCTACTGAACACTTTGAACTGCCGAAAAATGGTAGGCGATTACCTAAGCCAGTTCTTAGTGAGCAGGAGGTAAAGAAGGTCTTACAACAGGCCGAACACTATGGACTAAAAGGCATAAGGGACACGGCTATTATGACGACTTATTATGCTTCCGGTATTCGGCGACTTGAACTTGGCACCTTGGCGCTGGACGATGTTGACTTTGAGCAATGCCAACTCAGGATCTATCAGGGAAAAGGCTTTAAAGACAGATACGTGCCTATAGCCAAAGACACTTGCATTTGGATTTATCGTTACCTGAAAGAAGTTAGGCCGACGTTGGCCAATGTGCACTCCGGTAAAACCTTATTCCTGGCAAATAATGGTAAACCATTTCGGGCAGCTCAGCTCTCGGAACTGGTGGCCAAGTACATCAAGTTGGCCGGTGTACGCAAGTCAGGCGCTTGCAATCAGTATCGTCATGCTGCGGCAACACACATGGTGGATCACGGTGCCGATATTCGTCATGTGCAAGAGTTTCTCGGGCATGCAGACTTATCAACCACACAGATTTATGTGCATGTGAGCATGACAAAGCTGCGGGAAGTCTATAACAAGACGCACCCTGCTGCTCAACAGTAAAGCGTGGCTCACGGAAGAGCTATTTTTAGTAAGCTCAGAAATGGCGGCCAATAGGTAGCCATCATTGGACTTATGGCATACGCTTAGTTATAATCGGGTCATAACATAAAAAGGGTTACTTTATTTGAACACAGGCTTAAACAATCTACTAGAACTTCATGGGCAGGAGGTTCATAGAGAAGATGGCTATTGGTGGAAGATTGAGGTTTGGCAAGTAGCCCCATCAAAACATCGACCTCACGGGATTCGCTATAATCTTACGCTCCATAATAAATACAATAAACGCGTATTCGGCATGGACAATGCCCATGCCGTTAAAGAACCGAAAAAGAAAAAGTATGCAGGTAAGCGCCATGACTATGACCATGTACATAAGTCAGCCAGCGATAAAGGCACTCCCTATGAATTTACAGATTGTTCCACTTTACTGAATGACTTTTTTGATGGTGTTGACAAAACAATCGAAGCTATAGAAGGTAAGTAGCTATGAAAGCAAGAATAGGCATTATGTCAGAGCAATTGGTTCGCGCCAGAGTACTTGCGATTGCTCAAGGTAAGTATAAGCCAGCGAAAGATGAGCCTAAAGTTTGGTACACATCTCTCAATGCAGTTTCTCAGATCCTTAACCCTGAGAATATTGCACTACTAAGGCTGATTGATACTGAACGGCCTGAGAGTGTTACAGCCTTAGCAGAGCTATCAGGCCGTAAGAAATCAAATCTCTCTAACACATTGAAGTCATTGTGTGAGAAAGGTTTTGCGCGACTCGAAAAAGGTGAAGGTCGTAATATGAAGCCTGTGGCTTTGTATACTGATTTTGAAATTGTAATCGACAAAGAAGTTGAAGATATTATTGCTGGCTTGCAACAGCAGGCAGCTTAACACAGGTTCTTCAATGGTTATTATGTAAAGGCTCGTACATTCGGGCCTTTTTTATGCTCTTTAAAATAATAATTTCTTCCGATTAATTCATATGAACGGTCGGATCTACGATTTCAACGTAGGTCGTTTCCTGAGTGTCGATCCCTTCTTGCAGTTCCCCAAGAACAGTCAAAGTGCCAACCCCTATTCATATATCTTGAATAACCCTATGTCTGGGACAGATCCGACGGGGTATATGATGGCCAATAATGACTGTGGCACAGGATCAAACGTGGGATTCGCCGGTTTTTGTAGTGCAAGTAAAGAATTAAAGGACGATTCAAAAAAGAAAAAGCCTACTCTTGAGGTATCCAACGGGCAACAGAACGAGCAACAACAAACTACGGATGAGAAAGATTGGGCTAAAATTGCTCTTGCTACCTATGCTAGAATTACTGGCGAAAATACAAGTACCAGCCAAGATCGTTCTGGGTTTGGTATTGATGATGCAGTATCCTTGGGGGTGGGATTTACCCCTGCTGGAGTAGCGGCCGATATATATACAGCCTTAACGGGTAAAGATTTTTTCACCAATGACGATGTAACAGGCCTCTGGCGGTGGGCTGGTTTAATTCCATTTGCTAGTGAAGCTAGGAAGCTTGGTAACGCTGCTGATGCCGCTCAAGAAAGCATTACAGCGATACGTAAGGTTAAAAGTGTTGTAAATTCGTTTGATGATGTATCGGATTATATAAGAAAAAATGGTGTACTGCCTGATAATTTCATTACCAAAAAGGATGCACGAGCCTTGGGTTGGGACCCCAAAAAGGGCAATCTGCAAGATATAGCTCCCGGTAAAAGCATCGGCGGTGACATATTCCATAACAGTGAGGGGGGCTTACCCTCTTCTAACGGAAGAGTATGGAGAGAAGCTGATATAAATTACTCAAGTGGTTACAGAGGTAATGATAGGCTTTTATATTCAAGCGATGGGCTCATGTATAAAACCACTAACCACTATAAAACTTTTACCCAACTATGACGGAGAGTTGATGACTAGCATAATCATTGATGGACACGAATTTAAAAACAAACAGGAATTCCATAAATTAATAAAATTGAAATTAGATTTGCCAGATTATTATGGTGAGAATTTGGATGCGTTATGGGACTGCTTGACTGGAGAGATTGAACTACCAACTTCAATAACTTGGATTAACTTTGAAAGTAGTTTGAAGTTTTTGGGGGAGGATGCGACCAATATAGCAAGCGTTTTTGAAGATGCTGCGGTAGAACTACCAGAGTTTACATTTTCAAAGCAATAAAGTAAAAACAGGGCAGCCAAATCTTTTTGATGTTCGATAACCCCTCGACTAGGCTTTGAAGTATCCCCTTCTCACCAGTCGAGGCTTATCATGACCAGAAGATATAGGACAGCCTTAACACTTTTGGTCAATTAGCCCCATTTTTGGGGCTTTTTCTTGCCTGTAAGTGGGCAATTCGACCAGCAGCCTGGGCTGTGCTTGCCAGTAGAAACGATCAGTGTCTGACAGCAGGACGGGCAGTTTGGGCCAGCGCTGCTAAACATAGTTCCAATAATGGGCTATCACCGTTAGAGTATGAACGTCAGTATTTTAATGAGGCTAAAAGTCGTCTAGTGAAGTAGTGGCGATTCACTCCAACTTACCGGTGACTGGACAAAATCGTAAAGAGTATGAAGTTTATGATCTTCATATAAACTGATAGCCCCTAAAAATTTAATGTATTTACTCTCTTGCTGCCTAGGGAAATAAACCTCATCAAAATACTTACAAAAGTCATTAAGGTCGAAGGTTTTAACTTCATCAAACTGGACGTCAAATAATAATCCTGTACCATTTTGTCTTGCCTTAAATCCAAGTAACTTTCCTACCCCAAGTGATTTATGTTGTAAGATGACATGCTCATTAGAAAACTCATGTGCAAATTTCTCTGGAAACTTATAAAACAATAACGGTTTAATTCTAATATAATCCCCATTTTGACAAGTTACAGCCTCATTAGGGTGTAGTGGTCAACTAAAATTGGCCACGGTTTTGTATTCAAGCCAGTATCTTCGCTCTGACTCATTGGGTGTCAGCCCACCGTTATATTGATGTGGTCTCAGCTGACTGTA
>NZ_JAKIKX010000015.1 GCF_023283925.1 Shewanella marisflavi | reverse complement strand
TTGTTTCATCTTGTTAAAGAACGTTCGCCTCATACTGGAGTCCAGCGGGCTAGGGCTGCGTATTCTACGCTTCTCCCTGTCGGCGTCAAGCGCTTTTTTCAAAAGTTTTTTAAGTGGTTAATTACTGTGCTTTCGCTGTGTAACTAACGGCTTAAAACCCCGAAGGCGCTTACCACCCTGACTCAAGCTACATGCTTACTTACTTTGCTAAGCAGCGCCGTTTGCCGTGTCAGTGGGAGCGCATTATAGGGAGCAGAATCTTTTACGCAAGGGCTTTTTACAAAAAAAAGATCGCATGCCGATCTTTTAGGCAATTACGATCTTTTTCGTATAGATAGCGAGCAAAAACAGCCAATTTTACGGCTTTGGGGCTGCCTGCTTAATAAAGCCTTGGATCAGCTCTACCGCTTTTTCATCATCCCAATCGACAAATGTCCTGACAAATGCGATCAATTCACCTTGTTGATTGAGAATAAAGGTTGCCGGTATGGTATCAAGCGGAAAGACCTGTCCTAGCTGCTGCTGAGGATCGTAATAGGTCTCAAACTTGTCCATGCCCAAAGAAGCTAAGAAAGGTTCGACTTGCTCTTTACCCTTCATATCGATCGAAATAGGTAAGATACGAAACTCATTTGGATCAAACTTAGTCTTAAAGCGATCGATAGCCGGCAGCTCACGCACACAAGGTGGGCACCAGGTGGCCCACATGTTAACCATCACCACCTGACCTTTATACTGACTGAAGTCTATCGATTTCCCCTGCGCGTCCTTAAAAGGTACAGCTTCTATCGGATATGACTTAGGCAATACGTTTATTAGGTCTACGCTTGATTGCACTTCACCACTATTTTTCTTCTGCATGCCTGGATAGGCATGCACAACATTAGAAAAGCTTAGTGCAGCCATGCTTAAGGCTAAGCTTGCAGCAGCGATAGACTTTAACTTCATTTGTTGTCTCGCTTCAGTAGTCGATCCAACTCAGCTTGCTCTTCAGGGCTTATTTCTTGCTCTACAGCATTACTGATTCGCTGCTTTCTAACAAAGACGAAGCCAATCATTAATCCTACTAACAATAACCCTAAAGGACCTAACCACAGCACGTAGGTCTTGGCTTCCATACGCGGCTTATAAAGAACAAACTCACCATAACGGCTGGTCATAAACTCGATGATTTCTTCATCTCCTTTACCTTCATCAACCATTTGATAGACCTCAAGTCTCAGGTCTTGTGCTACAGGCGAATTAGAATCAATCAGATTCTGGTTTTGGCACTGGGGACAACGCAGAGAATGCGCCAACTCCAATGCTCGCTTCTGATTGTCTACCGACTTAAACTCATAGGTATCGACTGGTGTAGCCATTACTGACCCCACCAGCACGAAAGATAAGAATACTGCGGAGATAATCCCAACTAAGCTTTTCATTAAGATGCTCCCTCAGCTTTAGCCTGTGCTTGTAGCTCTTGAATCATTGGGTAAAGGGTCTCTTTCCAGACTCGCATATCAATTGGCCCCGCATAACGGAAACGTATGATGCCGTTATGATCCACCAGATAACTTTCGGGTGCACCATAAACACCGAGATCTAAGCCCAAACGGCCATCGTGATCATAGATGTTCTTGGTGTAGGGGTCGCCTTCCCGGCTCAATTCGCGGATCGCTAAAGCGCGATCATCACGGTAATTAATCCCATAGATAGGCAAGATATTTTGTCTTGCTAATCGCATCAAATAAGGATGCTCATATTTACATGAAGGACACCAAGTCGCCCACACGTTTAATAGCGAGACCTGTCCCTTGAGACTTTCATTGGAAATGATCTCATTGGCATCTTCAAGACGCTCTAGTTGGAAAGCCGGTATCGGCTTTCCTTCCAATGCTGAGTCCAACTGCTGCGGGTTCAGGAAGAGTCCCTTATAAAGGAAGACTCCCATCACCAGAAACAGAATCAAAGGAATAAATAATACTAGCCTTTTCTTCATACTTGCCCCAATTCAAGTTATGCCGTTGCTAATTTTTCTTGTTTAGCTTTTTCGTCAGCTGCATCAGTAGCTTTAGCTCTACGATAACGCTTATCAGACGCTGCGAAGAAGCCACCCACCATCATGAAAATGCTACCAAACCACAACCAACGAACAAAAGGTTTGTAGTTTAGACGTACCGCAAATTCGGTGCGGCTAATCGGATCGCCCATAGTGATATAAAGATCGCGGAACAGCCCCCAATCAATACCAGCTTCAGTCATATCCATAGTACGCACATTGTACTGACGACGATCAGGCTTTAGCAGCGTAATAAACTCGCCATCTTTGGTCACTTCAACCTGACCTTGCTGCGCCGTATAGTTAGGCCCAACAACATTTTTGGTTTCGATGTAATGGAAGCTATAACCCGCCAACTCTTGCGTGATACCAGGTCCCATACGAACACTCTTCTCAATCGAGTAGTTTGACACCATAGTGGCACCCACTACAGATACAGCAATACCCAAGTGAGCGATGATCATGCCCAGCTGGCTGCGCCCCATACGCGCCAAGCTTAAGCCTTCTTTTGACTGCATGATTTCGTAAGCGGCACGCAAGGTTGCTAAAGTAACCCAAACTGCGGCGCCAATACCGAACATCACCCAAGCATTGAACTTACCATCGACGAGGAAAGGCGTAGCTGCACCAATAACGGCTGACACTACTGCCGGAACCAGCAATTTAGCCCTTAGCTCACCAGCTTTCGCTCGCTTCCAACGGATATTTGGACCAATACCCATAAACCCAAAGAGTACTAGCACAATAGGAACGAATACCGCGTTGAAGTATGGTGGGCCTACAGAGATCTTACCCATATTCAAGGCATCGATAAGCAGTGGGTAAAGTGTACCAAGTAATACAGTACCGCAAGCAACGGTCAGCAGGATGTTACACACCAGCAGCATAGTTTCTTTAGACATCAACTCGAAACGTGCTGGGCTCTTCATGTCACTGGCCCGGAAGGCAAACAAGGTGAGCGAGCCACCAATGGCTAAACCGAGTAATAACAGGATGAACATACCGCGACTTGGATCGGCGGCAAATGAATGCACAGAGGTCAGTACCCCTGAACGAACAATAAAGGTACCTAACAAACTCAAAGAGAATGCGAAGATAGAGAGCAATACAGTCCAGTTACGGAAGGTTGCGCGCTTCTCAGTTACGATTACTGAATGTAGCAATGCAGTACCGATCAACCAAGGCATGAACGAAGCGTTCTCAACGGGGTCCCAGAACCACCAGCCGCCCCAGCCTAATTCGTAGTATGCCCACCAAGAACCCAGTGAAATACCACCTGTCAGGAAGATCCAAGCAGCCAAGGTCCACGGACGGCTCCAACGTGCCCACGCAGAATCCAGGCGCCCCCCCATGAGTGCCGCAATCGCAAAGGCAAAGCTCACTGAGAAACCGACATAACCCAAGTACAGCATAGGCGGATGGAAGATTAATCCCACGTCTTGCAGCATAGGGTTAAGGTCTCGTCCTTCCATAGGAATAGGGAATAGACGCTCAAATGGGCTCGAAGTTAACAGCATAAAGAGACTGAAACCAATCACTATCATCGCCAAAATAGCGAGAACGCGAGCGGTGAATACCTCTTCCAGACCTTTACTAAAAAAGGCGACAGCTGCCGTCCAGACTGACAAGGCAAATACCCAGAAGAGTAATGAGCCTTCATGGCCACCCCATACCGCGGCGATCTTAAAGAAAATCGGCAGTTGTGAGTTAGAGTGGTGTGCTACATAGGCAACAGAGAAATCGTCTACGGCAAAGCTATAACCGAGGACGATGACAGAAAGAGCAATAAAGAAAAACATGCCGTAACTTAACGGCCAAGCATAACGAACCAGATATTGATCTTTTCGAGCAACACCGATTAGTGGGACGCTGGCCAATAGAAAGGCAAATGCCAATCCTATTATCAACGAAAAGTGTCCTAATTCAGGGATCATGGGGTTTCCTCAGTCCTATATAAGAATCAGTTGAAGCTTTAGCCTCTACTAATTCACGAGAGTTTGCAATTCACACTACTCAAGGTACAAAATTTGAGTCATTTTAGTATTTGCTATTGTATCTGTCTGCCTCTTTCGCACAATTCTGGGTGACCTGTCTCATTCTTGCGAACAGAAACGCAGGGTTACAATTGTTATAAACTGACAGATTTTATGCTCTGACCCTTGTTTGAAACTTAAGTTTCAGCCAATTTTTGAAAATAGAATCGAACTGTGAACCAGTGCAAAAGTATCAGTATTTAACGACACTAATCCCTTATATTACTGTTCAATGAATAATCTTTCCGTATAATCTGATCCCTATATCGCGCGGCATCCCCGCATTTCTGCAACTAATGTGAAAAAGAAATAATGACCACTCTCTGGATTTTTATTGCGCTTTTTGTATTAGTCAGCCTAGTGCTGATTTGGTTTCCACACTTTCGCCAGCAACAGATGTTGCAGGCCGAAGAGGCTGGTGTGCGTAAGGCCACTAACCTCGAACTCTTTAATAACCGTTTAGCGACACTGGAAAAGGAACTCGAAGATGAGCTTCTGGATCAAGATGAGTTTGACGCTCTAAAGAAAGAACTCGAAATCAGTTTGCTACAGGACATGAAGCAGGGCGAGGATGAATCCTTAGTCGGCCAGCTTAAACCTAAGAGCATATTATGGCCAGCCTTTATGTCTGTCGTCTTGCTCGGTTTATCCGGTTACTTCTATGCCACCTTAGGGGCTTATGCTAACTTGGACAAAGCCGTCCCTGATAATCCACACGCAGGAATGGATGCTAGCCAGATTATGGCTCAGCGCATCCAGATGATGGAGTCACAACTACAAGCCGAGCCTGATAATAGCCAACTGCTGTTTAGCCTAGGTCATGCCTACATCAACGCCAATCGTTATGACGATGCGGTAAAATCATTTGATAAGGCCATGGAACTGGTTGGTACTCATGCCGAATTGCTAGGGCCTAAAGCGACTGCACTCTACTATAAGGCTAATCAGCGTATAACACCCGCGGTTCAGTCCATCATAGACCAATCTCTGGCGCTAGATCCTAAAGATCCTTCTACACTGCTACTGGTTGGAATGGATGCTTTCTTTAATGCCAATTATCAAAAAGCAATCGATGCTTGGCAGATCATTCTCGACAGCGACAGAAACGATGTCGATCGCAGCGCTATCATCAATGCAATTGAAAGTGCCAAGATGAGAATACAAGCTGAAACCGGTGAAATGCCAAATGACGCAACCCATCAGCCGGCCACCGCAGGTAAGACAGTGACTATCGATGTCTCCATCTCACCAGAGCTAGCACAACAGGTCGGTGGTAGCGATATGCTGTTCATCTTTGCTCGTAACACTGAAGGCCCTAAAGTACCTTTAGCTGCGACCAAAGTGTCTGCCAAGTCTTTACCTGTCTCCATTACTCTAGACGACAGCACCGGCATGGGCGGAGACATCAAGCTAAGTGATGCCAAACAGGTTGAGATCATTGCGGTTCTTTCAAAGCATGGTTCTGTGAAGGCACAACCCGGTGATATGCAGGGGCGCCTAGAAACCATGGAAGTCGGTACAACGGCCAAACTTGTGATTGACACGTTAGTCCAGTAAACCCTAGGTCATTACATTCTGGGCGACTCTCTCAGAAACCAAAAGCCGGCATTCGCCGGCTTTTTTGTTGCCCGAGCATTGAGTACCGAACATAAAAAAAGCCGACTTGAAGTCGGCTTTTTCTCAACGAAGTTGGATTACTTAGACATGAACTCGATAGCGTTCTTGTAATCTTCGTCGGTACAATCCGTGCACATACCGCCTGGTGGCATAGCATTAAGACCTGTCTTAATGCTACTAACTAAAGCGTCTAAGCCCTTAGCCAAACGTGGCTCCCATGCAGCTGCATCATGAGCTTTAGGCGCACCAGCGACACCCATACTGTGGCATACCTGGCATGCCTTGTTATATACAGCCTCACCTTCTTGTGCAAAAGCGTTTGCAGACAAGGTCAATGCAGCCACTGCAGACAATGCTAACAGTTTTTTCATGTTCAATGTTCCTAATGCAAATATTAACAGAGCTCTATGCCACCCTAATATGGGGCAGACTTATTTTATAGCGGTACTAGGATACATCAAACTTCAACAAAACTCACCTTTTTGTGACTAATATCAGAATTTGACAGTTCAACATGTTATAGGCACTCCCTTTAACTGATACATTAGCAATTGTTGAAAAAGTTCAATCCCAAGTACTAAAAGGTTTTGCTTTTTGGAAGCATATCAAATTGCTGACACTAAACAGAGACCAAGACTAAACCCCTCAAGGGGATTATGTTAATATCGCTTACGTTCACATCTGGCTTGAGATAGAGGGTTCAGTGGTAGAAGAAAAAACAGCAACGACACTGGTATCGGCCGACAACTTGACTTGTATCCGCGAAGAGCGAATTCTATTCGACGAACTCAGTTTTGATATCCAAGCGGGTGAAATTGTACAAATAGAAGGGCCTAACGGTGCAGGAAAAACCAGCCTACTGCGTATTCTTGCTGGCTTATCTAGACCCTATGGCGGAGAAGCTAAGTACAAGGGCACTGATATTACCCGCTGCCGCGACGAATATAATGATGATCTTTTGTATCTTGGCCATCTTGCAGGTGTAAAAAGCGAGTTAACGGCCGAAGAGAATCTTAACTTCAATTTAAGAATCAGTGGGTATGATGACTTCAATACTAATCAGATCCTCGCGAAAGTGAATCTATCTGGTTTTGAAGAAGCGCTAGCTGGCCACCTCTCGGCAGGCCAACATCGTCGAACAGCCCTAGCCAGACTCTGGCACACCAACTGCAAGGTATGGCTGTTAGATGAACCGTTTACTGCAATCGATAAGAAAGGCGTCGAAGAATTGGAACACCTGTTTTTACAACATGCTCAAAACGGCGGTTGTGTCATCATGACCACCCACCAGGATATGAGTATTATCGGTGACGATATTCTGCGTAAAATCCGCCTAGATTATCGCTTTATATAAAGGTGTAGTGAATGAACAAAGGTATCAGCTTTACTCAAGCTTTTTTTACCCTGCTAAAGCGCGATCTTCAAATAGCTGTCCGCCACAAGGGCGACATCTTCAATCCGCTACTGTTTTTTATCCTAGTGGTCACTCTGTTTCCGCTGGGCATTGGGCCTGAACCTCAGGTGCTTTCGCGCGTTGCTCCCGGTATTATTTGGGTCGCCGCCCTGCTCGCCTCTATGCTTTCGCTTGAGCGGCTGTTCAAGGCAGACTTTTCAGACGGCAGCTTAGAGCAGATGCTGCTAAGCCCACAGCCATTATCCTTAATGGTATTGGCTAAAGTACTTGCACACTGGCTATTAACCGGCGTACCGCTTATCTTAGTCGCACCACTGTTAGCCGTATTGTTACACCTCGAAGCTAATAGTTATGGTGCGCTGCTGTCCACCCTGGCACTTGGTACCCCAGTACTGAGCCTTTTAGGGGCAATAGGTGTTGCGCTTACGGTAGGGTTACGCAAAGGCGGTGTTTTATTGAGCCTATTGATTCTACCGCTTTATATCCCAGTTCTAATTTTTGCAACCAGCGCTATTGATGCAGCTGGTTTAAATCTACCCTACAGCGGCCATCTCGCTATTATAGGCGCTATGCTGGTCGGTTCGTTAATATTGGCACCATTTGCTATTGGCGCCTCATTAAGAGTGAGTACTAACTAATATGTGGAAATGGCTACATTCTTACGCAGACCCTCAAAAGGCTTATAACCTATCAGGCAGGCTACTACCCTGGTTTGCAACACTTGCTATCGCATTTATTGGCGTTGGTTCTATCTGGGGCTTGCTGTTCGCTCCGGTTGATTATCAACAGGGTGACAGCTACCGCATCATCTTCATCCACGTACCAGCCGCCTCAATGTCTATGTCGGCCTACATGGCGATGGCTACCTCAGCCTTCATTGGCTTGGTATGGCAGATCAAGTCGGCTGACTGGGCGGCGGCAGCCATCGCACCTATCGGTGCCGTTGTCACCTTTATCGCTCTGATCACTGGTGCCGCCTGGGGTAAGCCTATGTGGGGTACTTGGTGGGTGTGGGATGCTCGCTTAACCTCTGAGCTGGTACTGCTATTCCTATACCTAGGTGTGATCTCACTATACGCCTCTTTCGAGGACAAGGTACTTGCAGCACGAGCCGCTGGCATCCTAGCGATTGTAGGTGTGATCAACATACCAATCATTAAGTATTCAGTAGAGTGGTGGAACTCACTTCATCAGCCAGCAACGATTAAAATCACCGAGAAATCCTCGATGGCACCTGAGATGCTGTACCCGTTACTGATCAACATCTTTGGTTTTGGTCTCATGATTGGAGCCATCACTTTAGTACGTTTCAGAGCCGAGATCTTAGCCAGAAATGGTATGCGTCCTTGGGTTAGGGAACTCGCGAAAGCTGAAGGAGTCAAATAATGCAGTTCGATTCATTAACAGATTTTTTTAACATGGGTGGCTACGCCTTTTATGTGTGGCTATCTTACGGCATAACCGCCTTCGCACTTGGCACCTTGATCTTGGTGAGCCTGCGCCAAAAGCGCAAAATCCTCACTGAAATCTCAAAGAAAATGCAACGCGAAGAACGCCTTAAAGCCAACCGGAGTAAAGAACAGTGAACGCCAGACGTAAGAAAAGACTCGCCTTAGCAACCGCCTTAATAGGTGGCGTAGCCGCAATCGCATCATTATTGCTTTATGCGCTAAATTCAAACCTGAACCTTTTCTACACACCAACAGAAATTGTCCATGGTAAAAAAGACACAGGCGTTAAACCCGAAGTGGGCCAGCGTATCCGTGTCGGTGGCATGGTAACCGTTGGGTCTCTAATCCGCGATCCTGACAGCCTCCACGTTGAATTTGCTGTACATGATGCAGCCGGTGGTGAAGTCATAGTGACCTATGACGACTTGCTACCCGATCTGTTCCGTGAGGGCCAGGGCATTGTGGCTCAAGGCGTACTGATTGAAAATGGGAAGTTGGAAGCAACGGAAGTGCTGGCCAAGCATGATGAAAACTATATGCCGCCAGAAGTCGCCGAAGCGATGGGACAAACCCACGAAAAACTCGACTACAACACGACACAAAAATCAGGCTATTAAGCCACTTACATTAAAGGCCTCTTACGAGGCCTTTTTTAATGCGCTTCCACTTACTTACACAGGAAAATCAGCTATAAGTATATAAAAGTGCTTTGGAAAATCATCCATGCGTATCCTTGTTTTACTCCTATTGCTCTACAGCCTGCCGGGCGCTGCAACAAACCTTCTATTTATACATAGCTATCATGAAGGCTACCCTTGGGTGCAAGATTACCGGCGAGCCATATTGGATAATCTAAGCCAACCAGTCCAAGTCGATAACTTCTTCCTAGACTCCAAACGCCTACCCTATGAAGAATATGTCAAACGCGCTGATATGGCATGGAACGTCATAAAAAGCCGTAGACCAGATATGATAGTCCTTGCCGACGACAATGCCATCACGCTATTGAGTGAACGCATTGCGACCACCAATATCCCGGTTGTTTTTCTAGGGCTGAACACGAATCCAAGAGATCATGGAATCCAAACATACGAGCAATTCACCGGTGTCTTAGAACGTCCTTTATTTAAACGTTCACTATTACTCGTCGATCACATATTGCCGAAAGCTGAGTCGAGAAAACTGCTTGTCCTCTCGGATAACAGCGCTACGAGTCGTGCCGCCCTAAGTCCAATCAGTGTTGAGCTCAAACCGATCAGGCTAGGCAATTTGACCATAGAGTTTAAGCTCGCTGACTCTGAACAAGCATGGCGACAGGCAGTACTCAATGCGAAACAAGCAGGCTACCAGGGAATATTCATCGCCCTCTATCACACCATCACTTCAGAGCAAGGAGAGCACGTAGACCCCGAAAAAATTATTGCCTGGACTGCCAAGGAGTCTCCCGTGCCGAATTTTGGTTTCTGGGATTTCACTATAGGTAAACAAGCCAACACAGGTGGTTATATGCTCAATGGCTATGAACATGGCAAGCTAGCGGCAACCTTAATCAACAAACTATTACATGGCGCCAAGGCCAAAGACTTAGGTTATATCAGTGACAGCAAGGGCAGCTTTCGCTTTAGCCTCTCAGGCGTTGCCAGATGGCACCTGTCGATTCCCAAGGAGATGTCTGATAAGGCACAGTGGGTTGACTGATTATGGCGGCAAGAATGCCTTTAGAGATGAATTTGAGATAAGAAATAAAAAAGCCGGGCTATGCCCGGCTTTTTAACAATGAACTTAAGTGTTACTCAGCAGCTTCTTCAACAGCTTCAGCAGCTTCTGGACGACCTACTAGTTCAATATACGCCATAGGCGCTTTATCACCAGTACGTAGACCGCACTTAAGGATACGGGTATATCCACCAGGACGTTCCTGGTAGCGTGGACCCAATTCATTAAATAACTTACCTACGACTTCAGCGTCGCGAGTACGTGCAAATGCCAAACGACGGTTTGCAACACTATCACTCTTAGCAAGTGTTATTAGAGGTTCAACTACGCGACGCAATTCTTTCGCTTTAGCTACAGTAGTCTTGATCACTTCGTGACGGACTAAAGAGCTTGCCATGTTACGGAACATAGCTTGACGATGACTGCTGTTACGGTTTAGTTGACGACCACTCTTACGATGGCGCATGACCTAATCCTTATTACCTAAATCTGTACAAACTAGGACTTATAGGTCGTCTGCTAAACTAGCCGGAGGCCAGTTTTCTAGACGCATACCTAATGAAAGTCCGCGAGAAGCCAACACATCCTTAATTTCGGTAAGAGACTTCTTACCCAAGTTAGGAGTTTTAAGTAGCTCAACCTCAGTACGCTGTACCAGATCTCCGATGTAATGAATCGCTTCGGCTTTCAAACAGTTAGCCGAACGTACAGTTAGCTCTAGATCGTCGACAGGACGCAACAGAATTGGGTCGAACTCTGGTTTCTCTTCTTTCTGCTCTGGCTCAGTGACATCACGAAGCTCAACAAACGCATCTAGCTGTTCAGCTAAGATGGTCGCAGAACGACGAATTGCTTCCTCAGGATCGATAGTGCCGTTAGTGGTCATATCGATAACGAGTTTGTCTAAGTCAGTACGCTGTTCAACACGTGCTGCTTCAACATTGTAAGCAATACGCGCGACAGGTGAGAAAGATGAATCCACTAACAAACGACCGATTGGACGATCATCGTCTTCGGTCTGTGCACGTGCAGAAGCAGGCACATAACCACGACCACGTTCAACACGGATACGCATGCTAATGTCATTATTACCAGTCAGATGACAGATAACATGATCAGGATTCATAATAGTAACATCACCATCGTGCGTGATATCTGCTGCGGTAACAGGGCCTGCGCCTGACTTGCTTAAAGTAAGCATAGCCTCGTCTTTACCCTCGATAACCACTGCTAAACCTTTAAGGTTTAATAGGATTTCTAGGATATCCTCTTGTACGCCTTCCTTGCTGCTGTATTCGTGCAGTACACCATCAATCTCGACTTCGGTAACCGCGCAGCCGGGCATAGACGACAATAGGATACGACGCAACGCGTTACCTAGAGTATGACCAAAACCACGCTCAAGCGGCTCCAGTGTAACCTTGGCACGTGTTGGGTTAACCTGCTCGATATCAACGAGACGCGGTTTAAGAAATTCTGTAACAGAACCCTGCATTGTGTCCTCTCTTGTTTATTAGCTTTACTTAGAGTAAAGCTCGACGATCAGCTGTTCGTTAATATCCGCAGATAAATCGCTACGCTCAGGCAGACGCTTGAAAGCACCTTCCATCTTAGCGGCATCTACTTCAACCCATGTTGGCTTTTCGCGCTGAGAAGCAACTTCTAGAGCAGCTTTAATACGAGCTTGCTTTTGAGACTTCTCACGAACGCTAATTACATCATTCGCAGACACTTTGAATGATGGAATGTTAACAACGCGGCCGTTTACCATAATTGACTTATGGCTAACTAGCTGACGTGCTTCAGCACGGGTAGCACCAAAACCCATACGATAAACTACGTTATCTAAACGGGTTTCTAAAAGAGTAAGTAGGTTTTCACCAGTGTTACCTTTTAGACGTGCAGCGTCTTTGTAGTAGTTACGGAATTGCTTTTCAAGCACACCATAAGTACGACGAACTTTTTGTTTTTCGCGCAGCTGTACGCCGTACTCAGACAAACGAGCTTTACGAGCGCCGTGTTGTCCAGGTGCAGCTTCTAGCTTACACTTCGAATCAATTGCTCTCACACCGCTTTTTAGGAAAAGGTCTGTACCTTCTCGGCGAGTGAGCTTGAGCTTTGGACCCAAGTATCTTGCCATGTTCTTTCTCCAACTATCCTATTAAAAACGGGGCGATTAAACGCGACGTTTCTTAGGAGGACGACAACCATTATGAGGGATCGGCGTCACATCGGTAATGTTGGTTATCTTGTAACCAACCGCGTTCAGCGCTCTAATAGCTGACTCACGCCCTGGACCTGGACCCTTCACGAAAACTTCAAGGTTTTTGACACCGTAGTCCTGAGCTGCAACACCTGCGCGCTCAGCAGCTACCTGTGCAGCGAATGGGGTAGATTTACGTGAACCACGGAAACCTGAACCACCAGAAGTTGCCCAAGAAAGTGCATTACCTTGACGATCTGTAATGGTGATAATGGTGTTGTTGAAAGATGCATGGATATGAGCCATGCCATCAGCAACCTGTTTACGTACGCGCTTGCGCGTTGAACGTGACGGAACTTTAGCCATATTGGTTTACCTTCCCGTTACTTTCTAATTGGCTTACGTGGACCTTTACGCGTACGCGCATTGGTCTTAGTACGTTGCCCACGAAGGGGCAGGCTACGACGGTGGCGGAGACCACGATAACAACCAAGGTCCATCAGACGCTTGATGTTCATAGAGATCTCACGACGCAAGTCACCTTCTACAATGTATTTAGCAACTTCTTCGCGTAGTGTGTCTATTTGAGCTTCGCTCAATTCCTTGATCTTAGCATCTTCAGCAATTGAAGTAGCTGCGCAGATTTGTTGTGCGCGAGTCAGTCCAATACCATAGATAGCAGTCAATGCAATGACTGTGTGCTTTTGATCAGGAATGTTAATGCCAGCGATACGGGCCACTATGCACTCCTCATAAGTTAAAGGCCATCTGTGAAAAGCCCGGTAGGATACTCGACAGATGACGATTTTGCAAATAATATTTTGACCAGCTCAGAAACTGAGCTGGTCAAAAGTTTTTAGCCTTGACGCTGTTTGTGTTTTGGTTCAACACAGATAACGCGTACAACGCCGCTACGCTTTACGATCTTGCAGTTACGGCAGATCTTCTTCACGGAAGCTCGAACTTTCATTTCATCACTCCGTAAAGCTACTTAGCGTCCAAAGCGATCTAAATTCGCTTTGTTAACTAGGTTAGCTTTCTTCATCACAGACTCATATTGATGTGACATCATATGGGTCTGAACCTGAGCCATGAAGTCCATGATCACGACTACCATAATTAGTAGTGAAGTACCGCCAAAATAGAACTGTACTTTCCACGCGATTAACATGAACTCCGGAATTAAACAGATAAAGGTTATATATAATGCACCAGCCAGAGTTAGGCGAGTCATTACTTTATCTATATATCGCGAAGTCTGTTCTCCAGGACGGATCCCGGGAATAAACGCACCACTCTTCTTAAGGTTATCTGCTGTCTCACGTGGGTTAAATACCAACGCAGTATAGAAGAAACAGAAGAAGATAATCGCTGTTGCATACAATAATGAGTAAAGCGGCTGACCTGGTGATACAGCAAGTGAAAAATCACTTAACCAAGATAAACCTTCATTTTGACCAAACCACTGAGCCAGTGTGCCTGGGAACAAAATGATGCTTGACGCAAAGATTGGTGGAATCACACCTGCCATGTTGACCTTAAGCGGTAAGTGAGTGCTCTGCGCGGCAAACACCTTACGGCCCTGCTGACGCTTAGCATAGTTTACAACGATACGACGTTGTCCACGCTCAACAAACACAACAAAATAGGTCACAGCAAATACAATCACTGCAATCAACAATAATACTAGTACGTTCAAGTCGCCTTGACGCGCTTGCTCGGCCGTTTGACCGATAGCAGATGGCAGACCAGCGACGATACCTGCGAAAATAAGAATCGAGATACCGTTACCTATGCCTCGTTCGGTAATTTGCTCACCTAGCCACATTAGGAACATGGTTCCTGTAACTAGACTGACAACAGCAACAAAGTAGAACCCGAATCCAAGGTTTACAACTAAACCAGGAACCAGGTTAGGCAGACCTGTTGCGATACCGATCGCTTGGAATGTACCCAAGACCAACGTGCCGTATCGAGTATATTGACTGATCTTCTTACGTCCTGACTCGCCTTCCTTTTTCAGTTCGGCCAATGCAGGATGTACCACAGTCAATAGCTGCATGATAATCGATGCCGAAATATACGGCATGATACCAAGAGCAAAGATAGAAGCACGTTCAAGGGCGCCACCAGAGAACATGTTAAACATGCCTAAGATGGTACCCTTTTGCTGATTAAACAGCTCTGCTAATACAGCTGCGTCAATACCAGGAATTGGCACGAACGAACCGGCTCTAAAGACGATAATCGCACCAATCACGAACAGGAGACGGGTTTTCAATTCTGATAGACCGCCTTTCGCGCTTTTTAAATCAAGTCCTGGTTTTGCCATCGACGTATTATTCCTCGATCTTTCCGCCGGCAGCTTCAATAGCTGCACGAGCACCTTTGGTTACCTTCAGACCTTTAACGGTCACTGGGCGTTCAATGGTACCTGAAAGAACGACTTTAGCAAACTGTATGTTGCGAGTAACAAGATTCGCATCTTTCAGTGCATTCAAGTCGACAACATCACCGTTAACTTTAGCCAGTTCGCTTACACGAATTTCGGCAGTTACCAACGCTTTACGCGAAGTAAAACCAAACTTAGGCAAACGGATCTTAAGTGGCATTTGACCACCTTCGAAACCGACGCGAACGCCGCCGCCTGAACGTGACTTCTGACCTTTGTGACCGCGACCAGCAGTCTTACCTAGGCCAGAACCGATACCGCGACCTACACGCTTGGCTGCTGATTTTGCACCTGCAGCAGGTGATAGAGTATTCAATTTCATTGATTAATCCTCCACCTTAACCATGTAGTAAACCTTGTTAATCATACCGCGAACTGCAGGAGTATCTTCCAGCTCAACAGTATGGTTAATACGGCGTAGACCTAGACCGGTCAATGTGGCGCGATGCTTAGGCAAACGTCCAATTGAACTCTTAGTCTGAGTTACTTTTAAAGTTTTAGTAGCCATGGTGCTTAACCTCGAATTTCATCAACATTCAGGCCACGCTTAGCTGCAATCTGTGCTGGTGACTTCATGTGTACCAGCGCGTCTACAGTTGCGCGAACGATGTTGATCGGGTTAGTAGAACCGTATGCTTTCGACAGAACGTTATGAACGCCTGCTACTTCCAATACGGCACGCATCGCACCACCGGCAATAATACCGGTACCTTCAGAGGCTGGTTGCATGTAAACACGCGAACCAGTGTGACGGCCCTTAACAGGGTGGTGCAAAGTACCATTTACAAGTTCAACAGAAACAATGTTACGGCGAGCCTTTTCCATTGCTTTCTGGATAGCAGCAGGTACTTCACGCGCTTTACCATAGCCATAGCCGACTTTACCGTTACCGTCACCCACTACAGTCAGTGCAGTGAAGCTAAAGATACGTCCGCCTTTAACTACTTTAGAAACACGATTTACTGCAACTAACTTCTCTTGCAGGTCGTCTTTTTGTGGAGCTTCAAATTTAGCCATTTTTAATCATTCCTTAGAACTGTAGGCCAGCTTCACGAGCAGCGTCTGCCAAGGCAGCTACGCGTCCGTGATACTTAAAGCCGGAACGATCGAATGCAACTACAGTTACGCCTTTCTCGATAGCACGCTCTGCAACGGTTTTACCCACTACTTTTGCTGCATCAACGTTACCTGTGTATTTAAGCTGCTCTGATACCGCTTTCTCAGCAGTAGAAGCTGCCGCCACAACTTGCGCTTTGGCATCAATAACCTGTGCGTATGTGTGACGTGGTGTACGATGTACAACCAGACGGTTAACGCCCAGCTCTTGGATCTTCTTACGGGCGCGAGTAGCGCGGCGCAAGCGAGATGTTTTCTTATCCATATCGCGTTACCTACTTCTTCTTAGCCTCTTTACGGCGTACTTGTTCATCAGCATAGCGAACACCTTTACCTTTGTAAGGCTCTGGTGGACGGTAGCCACGAATTTCTGCAGCAACCTGACCAACAAGCTGCTTATCAGTACTCTTAAGTACGATTTCAGTTTGAGTTGGACACTCTGCAGTTACGCCGTCTGGAAGCTGGTGTACTAGAGGGTGAGAGAAACCTAGAGTCAGGTCGATACCGTTACCAGCAATTTTTGCACGGTAACCAACACCAACTAGAGTCAGTTTCTTTTCAAAACCTTCGTTAACACCAACAACCATGTTGTTGATTAGTGCTCGAGCTGTACCAGCTTGTGCAGCGCTAGTTACGCCTTCAGCTGGAGAACACTTGATTTCGTTGTCTTCAACAACAACAGAAACATCAGCGTTGATCACTCGAGTCAAACTACCTTTAGTACCTTTTACGGTGATAGTTTGTTCGTTTAAAGTCACTTCTACGCCTGCAGGGATAGCGACTGGTGCTTTTGCGACACGAGACATTGCTAGCTCCTTATGCTACGTAGCAGATAACTTCTCCACCCATGCCATTTTGGCGGGCGGCACGATCAGTCATCAAACCTTTAGAAGTGGACACGATTGCGACACCCAGACCGCCCATCACCTTTGGTAGTTCGTTTTTACCTTTGTAAATACGAAGACCAGGACGACTTACGCGCTGGATAGTCTCAACGACTGGTTGGCCTTGGAAATACTTTAAAGTGATTTCTAAAACCGGCTTGGCTTCGCCTGCTACGGTGTAGTCAGTGATATAACCTTCTTCTTTAAGCGTCTGTGCAATAGCAACTTTCAGCTTAGCAGAAGGCATAGATACTGATACTTTGTTAGCAGCTTGGCCGTTACGAATGCGAGTTAACATATCCGCAATTGGATCTTGCATGCTCATATTAGCTTACTCCGTGACAAGTATTACCAGCTGGCCTTACGCAGACCAGGAACTTCACCACGCATGGTAGCTTCACGCAATTTGATTCGGCTTAGACCGAACTTGCGTAGGAAACCATGTGGGCGACCAGTTTGACTACAACGATTACGCTGACGCGCAGAACTTGAGTCACGTGGTAGACCTTGCAGCTTAAGAACTGCATCCCAACGATCTTCATCAGAAGTAGTTGGATTGCTAATGATAGCCTTAAGAGCTAGACGCTTTTCAGCATACTTAGCCACGAGCTTGGCACGTTTTGCTTCACGTGCTTTCATTGAACTTTTTGCCATTTCGCTACCCTTATTTCTTGAATGGGAAGTTAAAGGCGTCTAATAAAGCACGGCCTTCTTCGTCATTCTTCGCAGTAGTAGTGATTACAATATCCATACCACGGATTTTATCGATTTTATCGTAATCGATTTCCGGGAAGATGATTTGCTCACGTACACCCATTGCGTAGTTACCGCGTCCGTCGAACGACTTAGCGCTCAAACCACGGAAGTCACGGATACGCGGGATTGCGATATCAACTAAACGCTCAAGGAATTCCCACATGCGTTCACCACGCAGAGTCACCTTACAGCCGATCGGGTAGCCATCACGGATTTTAAAACCAGCAACTGATTTACGAGCAACAGTTACAACTGGCTTTTGACCAGCGATAGCAGTCATGTCACGAAGCGCATGCTCCATAACTTTCTTATCTGCTACAGCTTCGCCAACACCCATATTAAGGGTGATTTTCTCAATCCGAGGGACTTGCATGACACTGGTATAACCGAACTTCTTAGAAAGCTCAGCGATAACAGTCTCTTTATATTTATCATGCAGTTTCGCCATCGTTTACTCCAATTACTTAACGAGTTCACTGTTCGACTTAAAGAAACGGACTTTTTTGCCGTCTTCAAATCGGAAACCAACGCGATCAGCTTTGCCAGTGGCAGAGTTGAAAATCGCTACATTTGATGCTTGTATTGGCGCTTCTTTCTCAACGATACCACCAGTCACACCCATTTGTGGGTTAGGCTTCTGGTGCTTCTTGACAAGATTGATGCCTTCTACAATTAACTTACCAGTTGGTAATACTCGAGAAACCTTACCGCGTTTACCCTTGTCTTTACCTGCTAGTACAATTACTTCGTCTTCACGACGGATTTTAGCTGCCATTTTGAAGCTCCTTACAGTACTTCTGGTGCCAGAGAAACAATTTTCATAAATTGTTCTGTACGCAGTTCACGCGTCACTGGTCCAAAGATACGAGTACCAATCGGTGCAAGGTTTGCGTTCAGCAATACCGCTGCATTGCGATCGAAGCGAATGACAGAACCATCTGGACGACGTACGCCTTTCTTAGTACGGACTACCACCGCGTTATACACGTCACCTTTCTTCGCTTTACCGCGAGGAATTGCTTCTTTTACAGAAACTTTGATGACGTCGCCGATACCGGCATAACGACGATGAGAGCCACCCAAGACCTTAATACACTGAACTCTACGAGCGCCACTGTTACAGGCGACTTCTAGAGTCGATTGCATTTGGATCATTTTAAGTGCTCCGCTATCGTTACTTCACTAATCCCATATTTGGGGCATATTTAAACCATTTTAGACCAGAATATCGACTAAAATGGCGCGCAAGTATAACACCGCAAAAAAGGAATAGATAGTATTAAAAATAAAAACGGCCCCAAATCTAGGAGCCGTTTCGCTAATTACCTAATAAGCTTAGGCTTTTGATACTACTTCAACCAGAGTCCAAGACTTAGTCTTAGACAGCGGACGGCATTCGCGAATAGTCACGATATCGCCAGCATTACACTGATTTGTTTCGTCATGTGCATGGATCTTAGTAGTGCGCTTGATAAACTTCCCATATAGAGGGTGCTTAACCTTACGCTCAATAGCTACAGTGATAGACTTGTCCATCTTGTTGCTAAGTACACGACCTTGCAAAGTACGGATTTTATCAGACATTATGCACCCGCCTTAGAAGTAATAATGGTCTTAACGCGCGCGATGTTACGACGCACGATTTTAAGCTGATGAGTCTGAGTCAACTGACCAGTGGCGTGTTGCATACGCAGATTAAACTGCTCACGCAGCAGACCAAGCAGTTCAGCGTTCAGTTCTTCAACGCTCTTCTGTGTTAGTTCGCTCGCTTTCATTACATCACCGTCTTAGTTACGAAGGTAGTCTTAATAGGAAGCTTGGCAGCAGCAAGAGTGAAAGCTTCACGAGCCAACTCTTCTGAAACACCATTCATCTCATAAAGAACCTTACCAGGTTGAATCTGGCAAACCCAGTATTCAACGTTACCCTTACCTTTACCCATACGCACTTCGAGAGGCTTAGAGGTAATTGGCTTGTCTGGGAAAACGCGAATCCAGATTTGACCTTGACGTTTAATGTGACGTGTCATAGCACGACGCGCAGATTCGATTTGACGAGCAGTAAGACGACCACGTCCAACAGCTTTCAAACCAAACTCACCGAAGCTTACTTCAGTGCCGTTCGCCAGACCGCGGTTACGGCCTTTGAACATTTTACGAAACTTCATTCGTTTTGGTTGCAGCATTGCCAGCTCTCCTATTTACCGCGAGGCTTACGCTTCGGCTGCTGTTTCGGCTCTTCTAGCGCAGGTACAACGCCGTCTAGAACTTCACCTTTGAAGACCCAAACTTTAACGCCGATCACACCGTATTGAGTGTGACTTTCTGCAGTAGAATAGTCGATATCAGCACGCAGTGTATGTAGAGGCACACGACCTTCACGATACCACTCTGAACGCGCAATCTCAGCACCGCCTAGACGGCCGCTCACTTCAACTTTGATACCCTTAGCACCTAGACGCATTGCGTTCTGTACTGCGCGCTTCATAGCACGACGGAACATTACACGACGCTCTAGCTGAGAAGCGATGCCTTCGGCAACTAGCTTCGCATCTAGCTCTGGCTTACGGATTTCAGCGATGTTGATTTGAGCTGGAATACCAGTCAACTTGGCAACTTCGTTGCGCAACTTTTCAACATCTTCGCCTTTCTTACCAATCACAACACCTGGACGGGCAGTGTGAATAGTAACGCGAACACTCTTAGCTGGACGCTCGATAACAATCTTAGAGACTGATGCTTGCTTAAGTTTCTTTTCTAGAAACTTACGCACTTCCCAGTCGCTGCTCAGGTTATTTGCATACTCTGATTTATCAGCGTACCAAGTCGAGATCCAAGGCTTAGTGATACCCAGACGGATACCATTAGGATGTACTTTCTGTCCCATTGCTAACTCCTAGCGATCTGATACAACCACAGTAATGTGGCTGGTACGCTTGATAATACGATCAGCACGGCCTTTAGCACGTGGCATGATACGCTTCATAGTTGGACCTTCGTCTACAAAGACTTTTCCAACTTTCAGCTCGTCAATGTCAGCACCTTCGTTGTGCTCAGCATTAGCGATAGCAGAATCAAGTACTTTTTTAACAAGTACTGCAGCTTTCTTTGGGCTGAAAGTTAAAATTTCTAGAGCCTTAGCAACAGGCAGTCCACGAATTTGATCTGCAACCAAACGACACTTCTGAGGCGACGTACGGGCAAAACGATGTTTAGCTAAAACTTCCATCTTGAGTCTCCCGTATTAACGCTTCTTCGCTTTCTTATCAGCAGCATGGCCGCGATAAGTGCGAGTTGGTGAAAATTCACCAAGCTTGTGGCCGATCATTTCGTCAGTTACGAACACAGGTACGTGCTGACGACCATTATGGACAGCGATGGTCAACCCAATCATGTTAGGGATGATCATTGAGCGGCGAGACCAAGTCTTAATAGGCTTCTTGTCACCCGCTTCCATCGCTTTCTCTACCTTCTTCAGCAAGTGTAGGTCAATGAATGGACCTTTCTTGAGAGAACGTGGCATGGCGAATCCTCTTACTTTTTGTTACGACGACGTACGATGTACTTGTCGGTGCGTTTGTTACTACGGGTCTTATAACCCTTAGTTGGGACACCCCATGGAGATACTGGATGACGACCACCAGAAGTACGGCCTTCACCACCACCATGTGGATGGTCTACTGGGTTCATTGCAACACCACGAACTGTTGGGCGTACGCCTCTCCAGCGCTTAGCACCTGCTTTACCTAACTGGCGTAGCATATGCTCGGCATTACCAACTTCACCTAATGTCGCGCGGCAATCTACAGGCACTTTACGCATTTCGCCAGAGCGAAGACGTAGAGTGGCGTAAGCGCCATCACGAGCTACAACTTGTACATAAGTACCGGCTGAACGTGCGATCTGAGCACCTTTACCAGGCTTCATTTCAACAGCGTGAACCACACTACCTACTGGGATGTTGCGTAATGGCAAAGCGTTACCCACTTTGATTTCAGCATCGATACCAGACTGGATCTTATCACCAGCTTGCATGCCTTTGGCTGCAAGGATATAACGACGCTCACCATCAGCATACAAAACAAGTGCGATGTTTGCGGTACGGTTTGGATCATATTCCAAACGCTCAACCTTTGCAGGGATACCGTCTTTGTTGCGCTTGAAGTCAACAATACGGTAGTGCTGCTTGTGTCCACCACCTACGTGACGAACAGTGATGCGACCAGTGTTGTTACGGCCACCACTCTTAGACTTTTTCGCCAACAGGCCAGCAAAGGGTTTACCCTTATGCAGATCGCTGTTTACCACTTTAACAACGTGGCGACGACCAGCAGAGGTTGGCTTACACTTAATAACTGCCATGATAATTCTCCTTTGCTTACTCAGCGCCGACGAAATCGATGTCAGCACCAGCAGCTAAAGTCACATAGGCTTTTTTCCAATCGCTACGACGGCCAGTACGGGCACCGTGACGCTTAGTCTTACCTTTGTTAACTAGAGTGCGAACTGAATCTACTTCAACTTCGAACAACTTAGCTACTGCAGCTTTAATTTCAGCTTTAGTCGCATCGATAGCCACACGGAAAACTACCGTGTTGTTATTTTCAGCGCAAACAGTACTCTTTTCAGAGATGTGTGGCGCTAGAATAACTTTTAGCAAACGTTCTTCGCTTATCATCCCAGCATCTCCTCGATTTGCTTAACAGCATCGGCAGTAACTAGTACTTTGTTGAACGCGATTAGGCTAACTGGGTCGATACCAGCAACGTCACGAACGTCAACTTTGTATAGGTTGCGTGCAGCTAAGAACAAGTTCTCGTCAATCTCTGGAGTAACAATTAATACGTCTTCCAGGTTCATGTCTTTCAGCTTAGCCTTCAACTCTTTAGTCTTAGGAGCTTCAACACCGAATGATTCAACAACAACAAGGCGATCTTGACGTACTAATTCAGACAGAATGCTCTTAAGCGCTCCGCGGTACATCTTCTTGTTTACTTTTTGGCTGTGATCTTGTGTTTTAGCAGCGAAAGATACGCCACCGCCACGCCAGATTGGGCCTTTAACAGTACCAGCACGTGCGCGGCCAGTACCTTTTTGGCGCCATGGCTTTTTGCCAGAGCCAGTTACTTCTGCGCGAGTCTTTTGAGCACGAGTGCCCTGACGCGCGTTTGCAGCGTATGCTACAACTACCTGATGAACCAGTGCTTCATTAAAGTCACGGCCGAAGGTAGTTTCGGAAACTTCAAGAGCACTCTGTGCGTCTTTCAATACCAATTCCATTACTATCTCCTCAGACCTAAGCTTTAACGGCAGGCTTGATGATCAGGTCGCCATTAGTAGCGCCTGGAACTGCACCCTTAACCAATAGCAGGTTGCGCTCAGCGTCTACACGTACAACGTCTAGATTTTGAGTCGTTACTTGCTCGGCACCCATGTGGCCTGACATTTTCTTACCTTTGAAAACGCGACCAGGTGTTTGGTTTTGACCGATAGAACCGTTAGCTCTATGTGCCAATGAGTTACCGTGTGTTGCATCTTGAGTACGGAAGTTCCAACGCTTGATACCGCCTTGGAAGCCCTTACCCTTTGATTGACCAGTAACATCAACTTTCGCTACGTCAGCGAAGATATCAACATTAAGCTCAGCACCTACTTCGATGCCTTCGCCTTCACCATCAGCCAAACGCATTTCCCACAAACCACGACCAGCTTCAACGCCAGCCTTAGCAAAGTGACCTGCTTCTGGTTTAGTGATGCGATTAGCTTTTTTGGTACCAGTAGTAACTTGAAGTGCACGGTAACCGTCAGTTTCTAAAGTTTTCACTTGAGCAACACGGTTAGCTGCAATTTCAATTACTGTTACAGGTATTGACGCACCATCTTCAGTGAAGATGCGAGTCATACCTACTTTACGACCGATAAGACCGATAGCCATCTCTCAAACCTCTTCTAAGGATCTCAATTAACCTAAGCTAATTTGAACGTCAACACCTGCCGCAAGATCTAGACGCATAAGTGCATCTACAGTCTTTTCAGTCGGCTCTACGATGTCAACAAGACGCTTATGAGTACGAAGTTCGTACTGATCACGCGCATCTTTATTAACGTGTGGAGAGATCAAAACGGTATAACGCTCTTTACGCGTTGGTAGTGGGATTGGACCACGTACCTGGGCGCCTGTGCGCTTAGCAGTTTCAACGATTTCCGCAGTAGACTGATCGATCAGACGATGATCAAATCCTTTTAAGCGGATACGGATTCTTTGGTTCTGCATTGACCAGAGCTCCTAAAATGGACACATAAAAAATCACCCTCTAGCTTCTTCCTTACTGGAAAAGCAGAGCGAGATGATTTAACCGTTCGACTCCAAATCGGAGTCGCTGTATTATTTTACGTCGGCTTCGAGAACCGACAATCTTTCGCCTAATGGTTAAGGCGAGGGGCTATTATACTGATCTAAACTCGGAGATCAAGCCCATTGAACGAATTAGCATCACTTTCGCGCTAACTGCCAAAGTGGCGAGTATTATACTCAACTCAATCAGAAAAACCAGCCCTATTTCGAGCAATAAAAAAGGCAGCCTAAGCTGCCTTTTTCAGTGTCTATTTAAAATCAAAGCAATTAAGCGATGATCTTAGCTACAACACCAGCACCAACTGTACGGCCACCTTCACGGATAGCGAAACGTAGACCTTCGTCCATCGCGATTGGGCAGATCAGAGTAACAACCATCTTGATGTTGTCACCAGGCATTACCATTTCAACGCCTTCTGGCAGTTCGATAGTACCGGTTACGTCAGTTGTACGGAAGTAGAACTGTGGACGGTAGCCTTTGAAGAATGGAGTGTGACGACCACCTTCTTCTTTTGACAGTACGTATACTTCTGATTCGAACTGAGTGTGTGGAGTGATTGAACCAGGCTGAGCCAGTACTTGACCACGCTCAACTTCATCACGCTTAGTACCACGTAGTAGTACACCACAGTTCTCACCTGCACGACCTTCGTCAAGCAGCTTGCGGAACATTTCAACACCAGTACAAGTAGTCTTAGTAGTATCTTTTATACCTACGATTTCTACTTCGTCACCAACTTTAACGATACCGCGCTCAACACGACCAGTTACTACTGTACCACGGCCTGAGATTGAGAATACGTCTTCGATTGGCAGAATGAATGCACCGTCGATAGCACGCTCTGGCTCTGGAATGTAAGAATCTAGAGCTTCAGCTAGTTCGATGATCTTAGCTTCCCACTCTGGCTCGCCTTCTAGGGCTTTCAGAGCTGAACCTTGGATAACTGGTAGGTCATCACCTGGGAAGTCATATTCAGAT
>NZ_JAKIKX010000014.1 GCF_023283925.1 Shewanella marisflavi | reverse complement strand
GTGAATGTCCACACAGATTTCTTGTTTCATCTTGTTAAAGAACGTTCGCCTCATACTGGAGTCCAGCGGGCTAGGGCTGCGTATTCTACGCTTCTCCCTGTCGGCGTCAAGTGATTTTTAAGAAGTTTTTCAACTTTTCACTCTTACCATCTGAAGGCTGTTATCATCGATAAGCGACGCTGTTTGCCGTGTCAGTGGGAGCGCATTATAGGGAGCAGAATCTTTTACGCAAGGGCTTTTTTAAAGAAAAGTGCTACTTTTGCATTGTTTGCATGCTTTTTAGCCTGACCAGCTACTTTTTACCCATTATACTGGGCTATCCTCACTCTTTTAGCCGTTTTAAGGACCAAGCCGTGACAAAATCAATCCGTGCTTATAAGGGCGTCAGCCCGAAATTTGATGCCAGTGTATATATTGACGAGGCTTGCGTACTTGTCGGAGATATCACATTAGACACAGATGCCAGCATCTGGCCTTTGGTCGCCGCTCGCGGCGATGTAAATCATATAAAGATAGGCAAACGTTCAAATGTGCAAGATGGCACTGTGCTACATGTCACCCGTAAATCGGCAACTCGTCCCGAAGGGCATCCACTCTTAATCGGCGATGACGTTACCATAGGTCATAAGGCGATGTTACATGGCTGCCGCGTCGGGAATCGTATCCTTATCGGTATGGGTGCCATCATCTTAGATGGTGCCATTATCGAAGACGATGTGATCTTAGGCGCAGGCTCCTTAGTACCACCGGGTAAGACACTCGAGAGCGGACACCTTTATGTAGGTAGCCCCGCCAAGAAGGTAAGAGCATTGACCGAGGCCGAGATAAAATTTTTACCGGAATCGGCAGACAATTATGTACGTCTCAAAAATGAGTATATTGAAGAGGCATTACAGGATTTGCCAACCTAAGCAAAGATTGGGAACTGCACTCGATCCTTTTGGCGCCGGAGGCCCGGCGCCAAGATACCCAGATTAAGGCAATATTAGTCGACTCGTTCGACCTGGATATGGCCTTGAACATCAAACGATTCCTGCTCAATTAACTTCTCGGCCTGCTCCTCAATGTCGAAGCGGTACTGCTCAAACAGCATGATTGCCTGCTCGCTGTTGTTAATCTTCTCTGCCGCAAGATGCTCCAATACCTTTTGCCCTATATAGCAGTCAATCACGACCCCTTGTTGCTGCGCCGTAAAATGGATCGCGTTTAAGCTAGGCTCCCAGCTTAGATGTTCGGTAAATATGATGCTTTGATTCATGGCTTTTCACTCCTATCGCCATTAAGGATCATGACGTTGCCGTTAACTCGCTACGCAACTTATCAATAACAGGTTGCACCTCGGGTTCAACCCCACGCCAGATGGCGAAACTTTTCGCGGCCTGCCCCACCAGCATGCCTAGCCCATCAATCGTCATAATAACCCCTAGATCACTCGCCCATCGATTAAAGGCGGTAACCTCACGGCCATACATCATATCGTAGCAGACCGAATGTGGATCAATGATAGCCTCTGGCAGTGCTGGCAGTTCACCGCTCAAACTGGCAGAGGTAGAGTTGATCACCAGATCGAAGCTATGGGTCAGCTCGGCTAAGGTTTTCGCCTCGACTGCTCCATAAGTATTAAAGGTTTCCGCTAGCTGCTCCGCCTTACTCTGAGTACGATTATGAATTGCCAAAGACTTTATGCCGGCATTCAGTAACGGCAATATGGCACCACGGGCTGCGCCACCAGCACCTATAAGCAGCACGCTTTTCCCACTTAATGATCCTAGATGACGGGTTAAATCGGCAACCAATCCCAGGCCATCGGTGTTATCTCCCTTAATACGACCATCTGGTAACAGGCTCAGAGTATTGACTGCGCCGGCAAGCCTAGCCTCCTGTCCAAGACAGTCGCACAGGGCAAAGGCCTGCTCTTTGAATGGCAGGGTCACATTGGCTCCCTTACCACCTTCAACGAAAAAGGTCTGCAAAGACTCTGCAAAGCCATCCAGCGGCGCCAAAATCGCTTCATAGGAGACAGACTCTCCGGTAGAGGCGGCAAACATTTGATGAATAAAAGGGGATTTACTATGGCCTATGGGGTGACCAAACACCGCGTACCTATCCGGCGTGACCTCTTGCGTCATGGGAAACTCGTCTCTGTGACTCCTGATGCCCTCAGTCTACTGAGCTTTTCTCGCTAAGCAAAGGGCATCGCCATGCATTATCTTCACAGGCGTCCGGATTGATTGCTGACGGAGAATAGGCTAGTGTGCCGCTCAACGACACCCTATAGAGCAAGAGATACGGCGAGAGAGTCAGATGAAGTGGTTAAAAAAGTTGATAGCTAAACCTGCGGCCGAACGGGATCCACAGCAATCCAACGCCTACGATAGGATTGGTGGTGAAAAGGTTATTCGAGCGCTCGCCAAACAGTTCTACCAGCAGATGCAAACCAATCCTGAGACGCAGAGCTTACTTGCCATGCATAGCGCACCAATTGCCGAATCTGAGCAGAAGCTGTTTGAATTTCTGAGTGGCTGGCTAGGGGGCCCGCAGCTGTATCATCAACGTCATGGTCACCCGGCGCTACGTGCCAGACATATGCCCTTTAGCATAGATGAAGCGATGCGCGACCAATGGCTTCTGTGCATGGAGCGAGCCCTGGCGATAGAGATAAAAGAACCGCAACATAGAGAAGCGATCTACCAGGCGATATCCACACTGGCCGACCACATGCGCAACCAATGATGTTGTCGCTGTGATAGAAAAAGGGCTCAATCGAGCCCTTTATTATTCTAGAGGGCTTACGCCTCTAACCACTCTCTTGCCGTTAGAAAATCTGTATAGAGTTTGGCTTCAGGGCTGCCCGCCTCTGGCGTGTAGGCATATTGCCAGCGCACCAACGGCGGCATAGACATCAGGATAGACTCGGTGCGCCCGCCGGTTTGCAGGCCAAAGAGTGTGCCTCTGTCGTACACTAAGTTAAACTCCACGTAACGACCACGGCGATAAAGCTGGAAGTCACGCTCGCGCTCACCATACGCGGTCTCTTTGCGCTTCTTAACGATAGGCGCATAAGCTTTTAAGAAACCCTCACCCACCGCCTGCATAAAGGCAAAGCTGTTTTCAAACCCTGGCTCGTTAAGATCGTCGAAGAAGAGTCCGCCGACACCACGGGTCTCGTTACGATGGGGCAGGAAGAAATACTCGTCGCACCACTTCTTATATTTAGGATAAACGTCCTCACCGAAAGGCTCACATAACGCCTTGGCGCTCTGATGCCAAGCCACGACATCCTCTTCAAACGGGTAATAGGGGGTTAGGTCGAAACCGCCACCAAACCACCAGACAGGATCGGCGCCCTCTTTTTCGGCAATAAAGAAACGTACATTGGCATGGGTTGTCGGAACATATGGGTTATTGGGGTGGATAACCAATGAGACGCCCATGGCTTCGAAACTGCGTCCGGCCAATTCGGGGCGATGGGCTGTCGCCGATGCAGGCATAGCCGCCCCCGTGACATGGGAAAAGTTAACTCCCGCCTGCTCAAATACCTTGCCCTGTGTCAGTACACGACTCGTGCCACCACCGCCCTCTTCGCGCGTCCAGGAATCAGCCACAAATTTGGCCTCACCGTCGAGTTGTTCCAAACCGTCACAAATCCTTTGCTGCAATTCGAGTAAGAAGGCTTTGACTTGAGTGGCATCGGGCTTCATAAAAATTCCTTGTTATGGTTATCGTAAAATTTTACCGCTAATCACATCGATAATGGTGGATGGCTTTGGCTCTGCACCCAGACTTCCTGCCACCAGCCCATCTATCTTGCCATCAAACTGCCTGATCACCTCTTGCGCAGTCATGGCTGGATCTTCGCCGGTCAAGTTGGCGCTGGTCGAGACGATGGGCTTACCCAGGGCCTGGCATAACGCCTGCACGCCAGCATGGTTGGAGACTCGTACCGCCAGTGAATCGAACTGGCCACTCAACAGCTTGGATAACCCTGGCTGCTTGGGCATGATAAAGGTGAATGGACCCGGCCACTTGCTAAAGGCAAACTCTAGCTGCTGCTCAGTGAGCACAGACTGATCGATATAGGGTGTCAATTGAGAAAAGTCGCTGGCGACCAGAATCAATCCCTTTTGCCAGGGGCGCTGCTTCAAATCCAGCAGCTTCTGAATCGCCTCATCATTGTCGGGATCACAACCCAGCCCATAAACGGCTTCGGTCGGATAGGCAATAACGCCTCCCTGCATAACCGTTTCAACCAGGGCACAAGGATCTTGCTGTAACATGTCATCCTACCTTGCAGTGTTCAATCAGGGTCAACTTGACCATATTTGTCGAGATTATACAGACAAAGCTAATACGAACAATGCTGGAAAGCCGCTTAAGGCAGAGGACGTTTATACTTGCAAGCCTTTTGCGGGCATTCGAGACGCATCCCCGCAGCACCCTTGCGTTCAACCAAAAGACCAAAACCGCAGTCGGGGCAGGTTTCCTTCACCGGAGGGTAATTCACCAAAAACTTGCACTTAGGATAGGCACTACAGGCGTAAAAGCTTTTACCGAAACGGCTGGTTCTATGTTCCATAACGCCCTTATGACAGCTAGGACAGGGAATCGCCTCGGCCTGATCTTCCTGATCATGCTTCTCGATATGCTTACAGTCTGGATATCGGGTACAACCGATAAAAATACCAAAGCGACCCGATTTTACCGCCAATTCGGCGCCACACTCCGGGCACTCAGAACCTTCGATCACCTGGGTCTCAATAGACTCATGGTGCACCAAGGGGCGGGTATAGTCACAACTTGGATAGTTGTTGCAGCCAATGAAACCACCATGCTTACTGTTTTTTACCGACAGCTCACAGCCACACTTAGGACAGAGTTCATACTCTTTCTCAAGCGCATGCTCGTGTGAACTGAACAGCTGATCATCTATCTTGGACATGGTTTTCTCTGCAAACTTGGATGCTGGCCATTTTACCAAGCTCGGCATCACCTTGGGAATCTAATCTAGGGTTAATTATAACTAGTCTTCTTTGTTGCACTGAAATATATTGTATACAAAAATTACAAGGAGACTCTATGCTTCACCCATCACTTCGCGCGCTTTTACTTCTCGGGCCTAGCCTATTACTCGGCTGTAGCACAACCCCTCAGCAGCCAAGCCCTGCTTTCACTGACGAATTGCACGCCTTGCCTCAACAACAACTCTTTAGTCATGATAATCCTTTGCTCGATAAGGCCAGCTTCGAGCGGTCTGTGCAAGCCATAAACCAGCGTCAGGATGAGGAGAGCCTCGACGCTCTGCTCTATTACCTTAGGGCTTTTAGCTATTTCGGTCCCACTGATACGCTGACCGACACTGACTACGCCGCACTCACGAGTGCGCTGAGTCAACTGGGCAGAAGCAAGCTGATCGCTCAATCACCCAGATTGCAGGAGCATTTTGCCGTCACCCTATATCGATACTACGACAATGATGAACACGCCCAGCAGCTAGGTAGATTGTTGCCTTTGCTCAACCAGCAACTCGCACGCACCAGCAAGCAATCGCCGAATCAGGCCTCAGATTATGCACTCTGGGAGACATTGAGAGCCTATGGCATGCTACTGAACGTTGCGCGCAAACAACCTGATGGCGCACTCAATCAGCAATTGATTGCCGCCGAGCTGGATAAGCCCCTGCTCGACTATGCAGCCTCACCACTCAGTCTGCGCGATCAGCAAGATTGGCCCAGAGCCAATGCCTATTGGGCACTGGGCTTATATCGCCTGGCACTACCCGGCAGCGAAGAGGGAAAAACGACCGCAGCCGAACAGGCACTAGACGATGCCATGGACAGGCTCGCCGAAAGGGATGTCGCCCAGCGGGGAGAGGCCGCCAAGACCACCTATACCTTGGGCTATCATGTGAATGCCTTCGCCGGGCAGGAAGCCTGTATAAACCGCAGCACGATTTGCCAGATCCCTGAGCTGTCGCAAATCTTACCGATACGCCATCAATGCTCAGAGAGCCTGTATATCTTAGCGCAAGATCTGACGCCTGAAGAACTGTCGATTAGCTGTACTAAGCTCACCTCACAGGAGGCAAACTTTCATCAACTCCTTAAGACTCAACACCAAGCGACAGCCAATGATTACAATAATGCGCTGCAGGTGGTGGCCTTTAAAAACTGGAGTCAGTACAACGCCTATGGTCAGCTTCTGTTTGATATCAGCACAGATAACGGCGGCATGTATATCGAGGGCACACCGTCGAACCCTGACAATCAGGCCAGCTTCTTTGCCTATCGCCAGTATTGGATTGCGCCCGAGTTTGCTATCTGGAATCTCAACCATGAGTATATCCATTACCTTGACGGCAGATTCGTGAAATATGGCGGTTTCGGCCACTTCCCTAGCAAGTTGGTGTGGTGGTCGGAAGGGCTGGCCGAATACGTTTCCAAGGGTAACGACAACCCATCTACCCTAAAGGTAATTAAAGCCAAACTCACTGAGGCACCGGATCTTAAAACCATCTTCGCCACTGAATATAAGGATGGCCTCGACAGAACCTACAAGTGGAGTTACATGGCCATTCGATTCCTGGCCGAACATCACCCTGAAGCTTTAGTAAAACTTAGTCACTACCTAAAGACAGATTACTTCGAGGGGTATGAGAAACTGCTCGATGAGCTAAGTAAGGAACAAGCGGCCTTCTCTACTTGGTTGGCTGATCAGGTCGCCGATTTTAACGAGGGCGAAAGTGACAACACGCCCAAGATTAACAAACTCAATCGCTACGCCTATCGTGACTACCTGATGCCTGCCCATCTTAAATTAAATGAGGCGCATCAACACTTTTAGCCTGCCATTAAAAAAGGAGGCCCAGGCCTCCTTCTCTATATCCGAATCGAGTCAATTAAGAGTGTAACCGACCATCTGGCTGTTCAAAGATCAGATCTTCCATCTGTTCATAGGCCGACTCATTGCCCGGTACATTAAACAACACCATCAGGATCACCCACTTAAGATCTTCTAAAATCAGTGCTGGCTCATCCAGCTCCATTACACGATCGATCACCATCTCGCGCAGCTCGACATTCAGCACCTTAATCTGCTCTAAGAAGAGTAAGAAGCCACGACACTCAACGTCTAACTTATCCATCTCGGCCTGAGTATAGATACGGAAAGAGTGTTGATCATGATTACATAGGTAGGGTTGATCACTTTCTTGTAGCGACGCCAAGTGTTCCAACCAGGCCAACGCCTTGATGATCGCAGATTGATGAAAACCAGCGCGTGTCAGCTCTTGGGTTAACTCGTCTTCATCGACCAGTAACTCGACCTCACTGTGCACATAGTTTTCAAATAGATACATGAGGATATCGAACATGGCTAGCTCCTCTTAAGTCTTATATAACCACCGGGTACAGCTGAAACCCAACCTTGTAGTTCAAGTTCAAGCAACTGCTCTAATACTAGCTCTATCGTTTTTCCACTATGCTCGACCACTACATCTAATGGTGTGGCCTCATAACCTACACTAGCTAACAGCGAGGCAAATGGCAAATCAGAAGCTAACTCCTCCCCTATATGGTGACGACGATGCAACTCTTCAAGGTGAAAGTTTGATAAAGCTGCAACCTCTTCAATAATATCGGCGACGCACTCCACTAATTTAGCGCCATCTCGTAACAAATCATGACAGCCTTGGTGATCCCCTGCCAAGATATTACCCGGCACAGCAAACACCTCTCGACCCTGTTCAAGCGCCAAACGCGCAGTGATAAGCGAACCACTCTTACGCGCCGCTTCGACGACAACCACACCTAATGACAGCCCGCTAATGATGCGATTACGCTTGGGGAAATTGCCGGCATAGGGTTTCACTTGGGGCCAAAACTCGCTGATCACACAACCCGACTGCTGAATCTTGTCATAAATGGGCCTGTGACGCTTAGGATAGATAACCTCTGCACCGGTCCCAAGCACCGCCAGGGTTACACCATTTGCATCCAGCACGCCCTGGTGCGCAGCGCCATCTATCCCGGCCGCCATACCGCTGGTGACGCCAATTCCGCTCGCCGCCAACTCTTGCGCCAGTTGATAGCTTACCGCTAATCCAGATTGCGAAGCCGCACGGCTGCCAACCATGGCGATGCTAGGTAACATTAAGGCGTTGATATCGCCTTTGACAAAAAGCACTGGCGGAGGATCGCAAATCTGTAGGAGTAGACTGGGATAAAAAGGATCTTGAGGGCAAAGCAGATGATGATGGGGCGCGGCGTCTTGCCAATCTAACGCTTGTTCGACCAGCGAAAAGTCAGGCGATAACGCCCCTTTCAATAGGCGCTCAGGCAAGGGCAATGCATCGGGTTCATGCTCCAGTCTTTGCCTGAGCTCCGCTACATCCATGTAGTTTAATAATTGTTTCACCCGGGCCGGTCCTAACCCGGGTACAGCACAAACAACTAGCCAATCGACCAGTTTTGTTTCAATGGCACTACTCGCTTGCTAACAGGGTATCCGGTTGCACCAACTTGTCATGCACGCGCACCGGCTTCTCATTGATCAGAATAAGCCCCATGCTGACTCGGTCAAATACCTTAAACACCATGAGTTTGCCACGATAGATATCTGGCATCTTCACTGCATTATCAGACGAAATACTGGCCAACATCTGTTCATAGGCACTGCGGTCGGTCGGCTGCACCGGCTTACCTTCACCGTCGATAACGACCTCGGCACCATCTCGGAAGATTGAGAACACATGGCCGGGCTCGACACCATCTTGACTACCACGGTCGATATAGACCACATCGAGTTTGCCCATGGCTCGCACGTTTTTCTCTGAGGCTAGCACTGTACCCGGCGTCGTCGCGGCCTTAGGCATAAAGTAGGCTGACATCAAAGAGTCATCCTCAATAGGCAGTACCCGATAACCCGCCTTGGTCTCGCGCATATTGCTCAGGAGACGTACTTTAGAGACAGGTCCAGACTCGATCACTCGGCCGCTGGCAGTCAAAATCACCTCCAGCCCCAAATCATCGCCAGACTCTGCATCTTCAAACTGACGACCCTTGGCGTAAACACCAAATTTGTCACCCAGAGTCAACTCACCTTGGACATAGATAACATCGTCAGTCACATGATGCCTAGACTCACTCTCGCCGCCCATAACCATAGGTTGCTCATCGAACCACTCGTCGTCAACCACACGGTTTTGCACCAGATAGGGCTGAATCAGGCTAAGGTCTACGGCAGGAATCGCGCCACCTTTGGGCAAGACACGTCCTTCGGGACTCTTGCGAACATGAGGCTTGACGACCAACCTAGGTTCACCGTCGATAAAGACTAATGTCAGCCTGTCTCCTGGATAGATAAGGTGCGGGTTGGCGATCTGTGGGTTGGCCCCCCAGAGCTTTGGCCAACGCCAAGGGTCCTTAAGAAAATGAGCTGATATATCCCAAAGGGTATCGCCTTTCTGCACCACATACGAATCGGGATGACCGGACTTCAATGTCAAGGTATCCGCGACAACTAACGAACTACTAAAAATCATTAAACCGAGTAAAATTAGTCGTTTCATGGGGGTATCCATGCTGTTTGCCCTTTATATAGAGCTTTTACTGTTATTGAATGCCACTAAGGATTAAAATTAACCCATTAGCCTAAGTCAGTATAACCAACTGTCTCGAATTTGACAGACTTGTTAAGAGTTTATGTATGAGTTTACTAAAAGTTTTACGCTTTCCCGATGAGCGCTTACGCACGATTGCCAAGCCAATTACAGAATTTAACGCTGAGCTTCAGACACAAATCGATAATATGTTCGAAACCATGTATGAAGAGAAGGGAATTGGTCTGGCAGCGACCCAGGTTGATTATCATCATCAATTAATCGTCATGGACCTGCAAGATGACGTAGAACGCCCTAAGGTTTTCATTAATTTGGAGATAATTGAGAAAAGTGGCGATTTTTGCAACGAAGAAGGCTGTCTGTCGGTGCCTGGCATCTACGCCAAAGTCGACCGTGCCGAATTTGTCACCATCAAAGCGTTGGACAGAGATGGCAACGAGTTCACTTTAGAGGCTGATGGCCTATTCGCTATCTGCCTGCAACATGAGCTTGACCACCTCAATGGCAAACTGTTTGTCGACTACCTCTCGCCCCTCAAGCGTCAGCGTATCAAACAGAAACTCGAAAAAGCCGCTCGCCTCGAAGCCAAACAAGGATAAGCCTCATTTGAAACCACTCAAGATACTCTTTGCGGGCACGCCAGATTTTGCGGCACGCCATTTACAAGCGTTAATCGATTCAGAACATCGTGTTATCGGGGTTTACTCCCAACCAGACCGACCCGCGGGCCGAGGCAAGAAGCTACAGGCCAGCCCGGTAAAGGCCTTGGCACTCGAGCATGATATCCCCGTCTACCAGCCCGTGAGCCTGAGAAACGAGGAAGCCCAGGCAGAACTCGCTGCTCTGGGTGCCGACATCATGGTGGTTGTCGCCTATGGGCTTATCTTACCCCAGGTAGTACTCGACACTCCAAGACTGGGTTGTATCAATGTTCATGGTTCAATTTTGCCCCGCTGGCGCGGCGCAGCGCCGATACAAAGAGCACTCTGGGCGGGCGATGAAGCAACAGGCGTGACCATAATGCAGATGGATATCGGCCTGGATACTGGCGATATGCTGCTTAAGACCCACCTGCCTATCGAAGACAGTGACACCTCTGCCAGTCTGTATGAGAAACTGGCCGAACAGGGGCCAAGCGCCCTGATTCAGGCGCTAGAAGGTCTGGCCGAAGGCAGTCTCACACCCGAGCCACAAGATGAAGCCTTAGCCAACTACGCCGAGAAACTCAGCAAAGAAGAGGCATTGATTGACTGGCGCAAGCCGGCGCAGCAGTTGTGGCGTGAAGTCCGCGCCTTTAATCCTTGGCCCGCCAGCCACTTTCCTCACCAAGATGCCGTGATCAAGGTATGGCAGGCCAGCGTGTCTCACGACACAAGCCAGCAGGCCCCTGGCACTATCATCAGCGCGGATAAGCAGGGCATAGCGGTGGCCACTGGCGAAGGCGCGCTCATCCTTGAGGTGATGCAGCTGCCGGGTAAGAAAGCCATGCCGGTCGCCGACATACTCAATTCCCGTGGTGACTGGTTTACACCTGGCACGCAACTGCAAGGTGTCGAGACGTCAGACGAGGCGAAGGCATGAAGAATCTACGTGCCCTAGCCGCTCATGTCGTCTTTCAAGTATTGGAAAAAGGGGTTTCTCTGTCGGTGGCCTTGCCGGAACAGCAACAGCGACTCTCGAGCGGCAAAGACAAGGCGCTACTGGCCGAACTCTGCTACGGCGTGATGCGCCACCTACCTCAGCTCGATAAGCTGGTGAGTGATTGCATGAGCAAGCCGCTCAAAGGCAAGCAGCGGATCGTGCACCAATTATTACTTGTCGGCTGTTATCAACTCTACTTTACCCGCATCCCGAGTCACGCGGCGATCTCTGAGACAGCCGAAGCCTGTCGTCAGCTCAAGTTTGAGGGACTGGTCAAGGTAGTCAACGGCGTACTGCGTAATCTGCAGCGTAACCAGAAACCACTGCCAGAAGATAATGAGACGCTAGCCTTTAACACTCCCGCCTGGTTGATCAAACGCCTCAAGGCCGCCTATCCAGACAACTGGCAAGAAGTGATCGCCCAGAGCCATCAACGCCCGCCTATGTGGCTGCGTAACAATCAGTTATCCCAGAGCCGGGAACACTATCTGGCACAGCTGGCCGAGCAGGAGATAGGGGCCACAGCAGGGATGAGTAACAACGCTATTCTGCTAGAGAGTCCGAAAGATGTTAGCCTGCTACCCGGCTTTGCTGATGGCGCAGCCTCGGTACAAGATGGTGCCGCTCAGTGGGCCGCCAGTCTGTTAGCTCCCCAAGCTAATGAGCTGATTCTCGATGCCTGCGCCGCCCCTGGCGGCAAGAGCTGTCATCTGCTGGAAAGTGAGCCAAGTATAGAGCTGGTTGCGGTCGATTTCGATGCCAAACGCCTGGAACGGGTGCAGCAGAACCTTGACAGATTAAACCTTAAAGCCAAGTTAGTGCATGGCGACGCCGCCAAGATAGACACCTGGTGGCAGGGCGACAAATTTGATCGCATCCTGCTGGACGCACCTTGCTCCGCCACGGGCGTGATCCGTCGTCATCCCGACATCAAGTGGCTCAGAAAGCAGGCCGATATCGAAGAGCTGGCCACATTGCAGTCACAAATTTTGGATCATTGCTGGCAGTGGCTTAAACCCGGTGGCACACTCTTGTATGCTACATGCTCAATTTTACCGCAAGAAAACGCCGAGCAGATCGACGCATTCTTAGCGAGAACCCAAGACGCAACCCTGATTCCTATCGCACAACAACAAAACCGCGATGACATTGGCTGGCAAATCATACCTGGTCAGGACAATATGGATGGGTTTTACTACGCTCGCTTGGTTAAGGGATAACGTTAGGCTATGAAAATTATCATATTAGGTGCAGGTCAGGTCGGCGGTACATTAGCGGAAAACCTGGTTGGTGAAAACAACGATATCACCATAGTCGACAATGACCGCGAACGGCTGCGCTCGCTGCAAGACAAGTATGACTTGCGCGTCGTGCTGGGCCATGGTGCCCACCCAGGCGTCCTCAAAGACGCCGGCGCCGAAGACGCCGATATGTTAATTGCCGTAACCAACAGCGATGAATGCAACATGGCGGCCTGCCAGATAGCTTATTCCCTTTACGGTACCCCCACTAAGATCGCCCGTATCCGCTCGGAGCAGTACCTGGCGCTAAGAGACAAACTCTTTATCGACAGCGAAACCAAGCAAAGCGAAAATCGCCCGCGCGGTGGCTTCATCATAGATGAATTGATCGCCCCCGAGCAGCTGGTGACCTCCTACATTCGCCGTCTGGTGGAATACCCTGGCGCCCTGCAGGTGCTGGAGTTTGCCGAAGGGCGCTTAAGCCTAGTGGCCGTGCGCGCTTACTACGGCGGCCCCTTGGTGGGCAACGCTCTGGCTGCCCTGCGCGAACATATGCCTAATATTGATACCCGTGTCGCCGCCATCTTCAGACAAGGGCGTCCGATCATGCCACGCGGCACCACCATCATTGAGGCGGACGATGAGGTCTTCTTCGTCGCCGACAGCCGCCACGTGCGCGCCGTGATGAGTGAGATGCAGAAGCTGGATAATACCTATCGCAACATCATGATTGCCGGTGGCGGTAACATAGGGCTGGGGCTGGCCAAACAGCTGCAACGCAATCACGCCGTCAAGTTGATCGAACACAAACAGGAGCGTGCCGAGGCACTGTCGGAAAAACTGGAAAATACCACAGTTTTTTGTGGTGACGCCTCAGATCAGGAGCTGCTGCTCGAAGAACATATCGACCAAACCGACGTGTTTATTGCGGTCACCAACGATGACGAAGCCAATATCATGGCCGCCCTGCTAGCCAAACGCATGGGCGCCAAGAAGGTGATGGTATTGATCCAACGTGAGGCCTATGTGGATATCGTCCAAGAGGCCAATATCGATATTGCCATCTCGCCACAACAGGCAACCATTTCGGCGTTGCTGACCCATATTCGTCAGGGGGATATCTGTAACGTCTACTCCTTGAGACGCGGCGCCGCCGAAGCGATCGAAGCCATCGCCCACGGCGACCCCAGCACCTCTAAAGTGGTGGGCAAGCAGGTCAGCGAGATCAAGCTGCCTCCCGGCACCACCATAGGCGCTATCGTCCGCGATGACGAGGTATTGATGGCCCACGACAAGACAGTTATCGAGCAAGGCGACCACGTGATCCTCTTCCTGGTGAACAAGAAATTTATCGGCGAAGTTGAAAAACTATTCCAGCCTAGTGCATTCTTCTTCTAAGCCAAGAAGATGCAAAGACTCAATCCGAGATGCTAAATTACCGGCCGCTACTCTTCATCTTAGGCGTGTTTTTATCGACCCTGACCGCCTTTATGTTTATCCCACTGATCTTCGCCTTAATCTATGGCGAAGAAACCGTGGGCGCCTTTATGATAGCCTCGCTGGTCACTGGCACCTGCGCCAGTGCCTGCATGCATCAGGGGCAAAGTGAAGATATTCGTCTGAATATCCGCGATATGTTTCTGCTCACCAGCCTGACCTGGTTTATCGTCAGCCTCTTTGCGGCCATGCCCTTCACCCTCTATCACGGCATCAATTACACAGACGCTTTCTTCGAGACCATGTCAGGGATCACCACCACGGGGTCTACCGTGCTCTCGGGCCTAGACAACATGGATCATAGTATTCTGATCTGGCGCTCACTGCTGCAGTGGCTGGGGGGGATAGGCTTTATCGTGATGGCGGTGGCCATTCTGCCCTTTCTCAACGTCGGTGGTATGCGGCTGTTTCGTACCGAATCCTCCGACTGGAGCGATAAGGCCGTGCCTCGCACCCAAGATATGGCCAAGCACCTCTTCTATGTCTACATCATACTGACCGTCTGCTGCGGCTTGGCTTATCATCTAGCTGGCATGAACTGGTTTGAGGCGATCAACCATGCCATGACCACTCTCTCTACCGGCGGTTACTCCACCTCAGATAGCTCCATGGCGGCCTTCTCTAAGCCCGCGCACTGGGTCGGTACTATCTTCATGGCGGCCGGCGGCTTGCCCCTACTGATGTTCGTTCACAGCCTGTCCCAAAAATCACTACGGATTTGGGATGATGCCCAGGTGAAGGGGTATCTCATTTTCCTGGCATTCGTCTCCTGTAGCCTGGCCTTCTGGCTCTATCATGGACACGATATGACAGCCGCCGATGCCCTGCGGCTGGCCAGCTTTAACGTGGTCTCAGTGGTCACCACCACAGGTTATGGCCTGACTGACTACACCGCCTGGGGCGCCTTAGCCAACGTGGCCTTCCTTTTCTTGATGTTTGTCGGTAGCTGCTCGGGTTCAACCTCGGGCGGGATTAAAATCTTCCGTTTTCAAATAGCCATCGCCATCATGCGCGAACAATTAAAACAGCAGTTCCATCCCAATGGTATCTTCAAGGAGCGCTACAACGGTCGGCCCATTACCGAGGATATCGTACGTTCCCTCGTCACCTTTATTTTGCTGTTTATGCTAGTAATCGTGCTGTTATCAGTGATCTTGGTATCGACGGGACTCGACCCCACCACTAGCTTCACCGGCGCGGTGACGGCGGTGACCAATGTGGGACCCGGGCTTGGGCCAGTGATCGGCCCGGCGGGGAACTTCTCCAGCCTGCCAGATATTGCCAAGTGGTCATTGGCCATCGGCATGCTGCTGGGGCGCTTGGAGATCTTGACGGTGGCAGTACTCTTCCACCCCAACTTTTGGAAATACTAAACGCGATACTGGCCCCATAGGGCTTGCTGCTCAGGGGTTAAGAAGGTCCAGGCCAGCACGCGGGTCAACTTGTTACCTTGAGCCATCTCCAGCGTCTTCACCTGTTTAGCACCAACTCGCTCAAGCTGCCGATAACAGGACTTAAGGTTTTCCTTCTTCGACACCAAGGAGGTAAACCAGAGGCACTGAGTCGCAAACGCCTGACTCTCGCGGATCATCTGGCTGAGAAAAGCCTGTTCTCCGCCTTCACACCAAAGCTCGGCCTTCTGACCGCCAAAATTCAACTTAGGCTTATTTGCAGCCACCTCATGACCTTTAGCCCGTTTATTGGCTGCCAGATTCTTCAGCTTTCGGTCGCTGCCTCGACTCGCCTCTTCCAGCGAGCCATGAAAAGGAGGATTACACAGGGTCAGGTCGAATCTGTCTTGCGCCGTGATGATACCGGTAAATATCTGCTTGGCGTCTCGCTGCTGGCACAGACTCAGCTTACCTTCGAGAGGAGGATTGTTATCTATTATCTGCGCAACGTTCGCCAAAGAGACAGGGTCTATGTCGCTGGCCACAAACCGCCAACCATAGACCTGACTCCCCAGCAGCGGATAGATGCCATTGGCACCCGTACCGATATCCAGAACGACCACTCGCTCCCCTCTGGGCACCTTCGTCACATTGACCACCTTGCCTTTGCCTCCCTTGTTCGAAGGAGCCGATTCGGCCAGGAGATCCGCCAGATAATGCAGATAATCCACTCGACCAGGAATAGGCGGGCAGAGAAAACCTTCGGGAATATCCCAATAGTTCAGCCCATAGTGCAGCCTAAGCAGCGCCAGATTGAGCAGTTTCACCGCCTTAGGATCGGCAAAATCGATAGACAAGTTGCCATAAGGGTTGGGGCGAACATAGGGCTTAAGCGCCGGAGTGGTCTCTACCAGCGCATTAAAATCATAACCCTTGGCGTGTAGATTACGCTTATGCAGCCCCTTGGGCTGACGGGGAGCCTTGTCTGATGTGGCCTTAAGCTTGGGCTTAGACGGCTTTGGCTTAGACGTCTTAGAGGTCAACTTTTGAGAGACAGATTTTTTTGCGTCAGGGCGCGCAGGTTTGCGAGAGAGGGTCATCAAGAAGATCCCGGCTGCACACGCAGGCATGCAGCCAAAAAACATTAATCGTACAGATATTTAGTAAACAGCAGATTGACGACAAGCGGCCGACCTATCTCCAGCTCCAACAGGCGGTTAAGCGTGTCATAACACTCGCGGCGGATCTCCTCTTTTCCCGTCAAAGATTTCACCTTGTCCTCAGTCTGCGCACCTAATATCTCTATGATGGCGGCGCGTAATAGCGGATCATGATGCTCTAAAACGATCAGATCTTCCGGCGCCTTGACCATCAACTCGACGCTGATCTTCACAAATCCCAACTTCTTACGGTTGGAAATATAGTTAGTCACAATATCTGGCTCGAAACCATAATAAGCATAGGTATCGATCACCTCTTCCTCTTCGGCAAAGACACCCAGACTCACTACACTGGTCACTAACAGCAGCATAAGCAGCGCAAACTTTTTCATATCAGACGAATACTCCGTTCATTATTTGATTGCCAACACCCGCTTTTCAGCTTGGCCGATACCTTATTAACGGCATTAAGACGTAAGGCTTTAATTACCGACATCAAAGCCTCATCGTGATAAACTGCTGAGGTTTTTGAGTATTGTACCGAGAATTTAATGAGTGTGACTAGGTTAAGCTTTCCCTATGGCGAATCCATTCAATGGCATTCACCGGATCAAATTCCCCAACTTCCCCCAACACCCTTTAGGGAATGGCTGTTAGCTTCAGGTAGTTTAACTCAAAAACTCAAGTCTCACTGCACCCAATTTGAGGTTAAGGTACTGGGCGAGGATATGTTATCGCCCTTCCCAGGCGAACTTCCCGAGCAACAACCCGCCTGGATCCGCGAGGTGCTGCTCTGTCTCGACAATATTCCCTGGGTATTTGCCCGCACCTTAGTACCCGGCACCATGATGGACAAGGCCCAAGATAACTTCTTAAACTTGGGCACCCGTCCACTGGGCGAGCTGTTGTTTACCAGCGGCGACTTCACCCCAGGCAAGATAGAGGTCAGTCAGTTTACTGCTTGCAACTCCCTGGCTAACTTGATCGACTCACTGAGTCAAGATAGCCAGCAGCCCCTCTGGGGACGCAGACGCTACTTTAGCCACCAGGCGCAGCAGTTGATCGTCAGCGAAATATTTCTGCCCAAAGCGCGACAACTGATCGAAAGACTGCCATAAAAAAACGCCTCTTAATGAGGCGTTTTTCTTTAGCTTCGACGCCGCAGACCTAGCAGCATCAGCAGGGATAAGCTGAGCCAACCAAGGCTACCACCACCTGAGTCCTGCTTAACTTCTGGCTCAACCACGGGCGGCTGCACTACCGGAGCGGTCACGGTCAACGTCAGGCTCTTACTCGACTGATTATTGGCCTCATCGTTTACCGTCAGAATGACAGTGTAAGCCCCACCTGCACTATAAGAGTGTGTCGGCGAGGAGGCCGTGCTCGTCTGTCCATCACCAAACGACCAGTGATAACTTAGGGTACCAACCCCTTGGCTAGACAGATTACTAAAGGTCACGGTCAGGTCGCTGGCCTGATAGCTAAATTCGGCCAACGGTTTGATCACCACGGTCACTTGCGTGTTAGCCGTTACCGACTCACCCGCACCATCGGTTACCGTCAGGGTGACCTGATAACTGCCCGATGACTGATATACATAGGTTGGCGCTGATGCTGTACTAGCGGCACCACTCACACCAAAGTTCCAGGCATACTGATAGTTGCCGTCACCACCGGTCACGTTAGCACTAAAGCTAACACTCGCCCCCTGCTGTGAGGTAGTGATCGCGGCGCTGAGCGACTCGGGGGCTGGCGGCGGAGCCTGAGTACCGGAATACTCGAAGCGCACTTTGGCACTGCTCGAATCCTCACTCTGTGTCACGACCTCCATAGTCAGTCCCAATTCAGGCAATATGATGCCCGACTGCGGTTTCAGCGGCGCACTATAATCCTGGCTATCATCGAACAGGCTATTGCCGGCCAGATGGGTATCACCAAAAAAGGTGGATTGATTGTATAGGCTAAAGGTGGCGTCACGGATCTGAGTCGCCGTGCCATTGGTGCCGATAAGCATCTGATCTGCATCGACCACACCTATCAGGCCGCTACCAGGATGGCTGCTGGAGTTGTTGTCTGACTCGTTAAAGTTCTCCAGCCACAACAAGACCCCTGGCTCATAGACATGGCTCTTCAAGCCCACATCGACGCCATTGTAGCTGCGCAGCTGCACCAGATAACGACGTGGCTTACCTGGGCGGGTATTATCGATACGGGCAAAGCCGCCGGTTAACGCCATAGCCCCCGCTTCTTCGGCGCCATCGCTATACACTACAGTATCACCGTCAAACAGCTTCAGCTCATCGAATACAAAGCCATAGTCACCCACCGCCTCATCGGTAAAATAGACCACACTGATCTGGCGATCGCTGCTACCTGCGTAGGCACTTAGGTCAAAGCTCAATTCTACCCAGGCATCGCTGCCTTCGGCGCCCGACACATCGGCAGATTTCCCCGTGATAATATTTTTCGCATTATTGATGCTGTTACTCGCCTTAGTGAGATTGCCCACTAACGGCACATCACCCACCTTCACCTGCACATAGTCGTAATCTGTCTCGATGCTCCAGTGGGCCTTCATCTTTAGCGTCAGCTTGCTACTGGCCGGAAAATCCAGGCTAAACGAGGCCGCAGTGCTGAGCAGATGGCCCTGACCCGAATAGTACTGATAGCTGCCGGCATAGGGCTGCTTAAAGGGAATATTGTCTACCGGTAGGGGAATAGATATCTGGTTAACCTGATTGGCATTTACCGCCTCGACCAGCTGCACTTCCTGGCCACCAGCTGGGATAGACGCTAGGTCCACCTGAGTCTCATTTATCCACTTACCCTTGTACTTGTTTTGCAGATAGGAGCGGGCATAAGGGCTAAAGCCCACGGGTTCACTGCCAGGAATACTGCCGGTCCAGCTACCACCAGACATGATAGACCAGGAACCGACGGGCGAGCCGTCGCCACTGTTACTGGTATCATATTCATCCGGCAGGCCAAGATCATGGCCAAACTCGTGCACTACCACACCTGCGGCAGCATCTATAGGTTGCACCGTATAACCAAACACCTTCTTACCTGTTCCCGGAATTTCGTAACCCGGTGAACCACCCTCATAAACATAGAAACGGTGAGACCAGATGGCATCGTCTCCCAGCACGCCACCACCAGCCTCTTCGCCAATGCTGGAATGAAACAGCATCACATGGTCGATATCGCCATCGGCTTCATTGAGGTTGCCGTCGCCGTCGAGATCGTAGGGATCCTCCACGTCGAACGACGCAATTTCAGTTGGCGTCATGTCTGCCAGCGCCTGGGTGACAGCCTCTTTCACCAGCTCAGGCACCGCCATGTCATCATCACCGTTATTAGAGTCGTTCTGACCATAGTAGGCGGCGTTCTGGCTGGCGGTATACCAACCATAAACCTTACCTGTGAAGTAAAAGCTGCCGCCGGACTCCGCCTGATAATATTGATACCCGGTCAGCAAGTTTTGTCCTTGCGGCCCGGTAAAGCCTGTTGTCGAGAACATCAAATCCTGATAGTGCGACACGGGATAACTCACGTAATACATAGGGGTGTCGACGGCGGTGAGGCGATTGTTGTCATGGGGTAGATCGGGAAAGTCGATCAACACGCCAAGCACCTTGACCGTCTTGGTGACATCCGCATCCGCCTGCGGCGAGGTAAAAGAGATCACACGTGTCTTTTGCTGCGCCTTCTCACGCAGACGCTGCTGTGATTCAAGCTTGGCCTGCACTACACCGCCTTTTTCCTGATAGCTCTTGGCTCTTTGGGTATAGGCCTGAACCGCGGCGCGCTTCTCAGCTTCACTGGCATCGGCTTCCAGCTCACCACGCTTTACCAACCAGTAGAGGATCTGCTGTTCGTTAATCACGCCTGCATCGGCAAGCCCTTTCATGGTGAGGGGCGCGGCATTGGCCTGTGCACCCACTAACAACAGCGCAAGGCTCAATGCGGATAACGCAACACGGTAACATTGTCTCTTCATGCTTAATATATTCCTTTATCCCAGACAGGGCTTAGCCCTGCTGGAGATCCTCAGGCTGACAGCCATCTCTAATCATTTTAGTGGGGACTTGGGAAGGGAGCGAACTCATCGCCATAGGCACTAACTTAAACACGCGATGAGTTAAGTGGCCGCTGATTCGGCCTGCTGGGTGTTAACATTGGCTCTGCGGCAAACGTAACAACAACACCCAAGGTCCACCACAAGACATTAACAGTATTTTCCCCTATAGAGTAGAGCAAACATGCTATTTTCCTCTAAAGGGGTAGAGATCATGGCAGAGTACAGCAGAACCTGCGACGACTATTCAGCTTTATCATCACTCTCCGCCTCAATTAACCAGCTACGATAGATGAGCAGTAACACTGAGGCTGACCAGCTGAAGTTAGTGCAATGTAGGCCATCACCCGTGATGGGATCATAGTTCTCCCTAATGGGTGCCTGAGTCAGCACACCTTCGGCCTGATTCACCAATTGAATGGCGAGGCGCCGCGCCAACTCATCATAACCGTAACGGGAGACCCCTTGCAGGCCAAACAACGCCTGATCCAACCAAACGGGGCCACGCCAGTAGCGTTTCGGGGCAAACGCCGGGTTATCAGCGCTCACGGTGGGAAATGGCACCTTAGTCGCAAAACTTGATTGGCTGAGCTGGGTGGCGATCATTTGCTGCGCCTGAGCCTCGCTGGCGGCACCCGCCCACAGCGGCAGCCAGCCCTCGACCCCTTTACCCTCGGTTAACATCAGACGAGAGTGCTCTCCATGGAAACGTCTATCGTAGAAAAAGCCGCTCTGAGCATCGAAAAACTCGCTGCGGATCCGCCCGCCCAACCGCTCAGCCTGCTGACGCCAGGTCGCCGCCTGGGTATCAAATCCCTGCAACTCAGCCATCTGCGCCAGATAGCCCTTCTCCGCATACAGGTAGCTGTTAAGATCCACCGACTCCTGAGAGATTGAGTAGCCAAGTAGTCGTCCCTTATCATCATAATTTTCCAACACTTTAAGCTCATCACTGATATCGAAGCGAGGGGCATTATCCATGCCAGACTCCCAGGCCGCCGCCTCGATCACTGCCTCTCTATCTGGCTTACCCGGCTCACCGTGGCGAGGATGGCGATTAGCACCATATTCCGCCAACCCATTGTGGTTATGATCCCGATTGCGATACCACCACTCATGATAGGCGACTAGCTGGGGGTAAAGCTTGGCGACAAAATCCCTATCTTGGCTCTGTAGATAGATCTGCCACACGGCCCAAGCTGCCAGCGGCGGCTTGCCGTTACGCTCATTCCAGTTGCCCCCTTTGCCACCGCGGCTAGCCTCAGCGTTATAGAAGATAGCATCAGGTAGGTTACCCGCATCTTGCGGGCGCAGCGTGTCTTGCTCATCAAACTGATAGTCGAACATCGCCAGCACGTTCGACTTGGCCAGCTCTGGATCAAACTGTGCCAGCGCCACAGCCTGTTTCCAGCTATCCCAGGCCCAGACGCCGTTGAACCACTTATAAGTCACCGAGGGGGTGACGGCGTCATGCAACAGGGCGCCCGCCGGACTGCGCCAGTTGTGCAGTAGAGTGACCATACTCTTGGCAGCTAGTCGCCTGGCCGCCAAGTCGCCACCCAACATCAAGCTATCGAGTCGCCTCTGCCAGCTTGCTTGATTAGCACTCAGACGCTCGCTCACCGTCATCCAGTTTAACGGACCGGCACGCTCAGCCTCGTTCGTTGTATGAAAGTACCTGTGAGCGGCGCGAAGCGTCACACTCGCCCCTGGCGTTAAGGTTACAGGCTCACTGTCGGCGCGATAGCCCTGTTGGCCGTCCGCAGTGATAGCCACCGCCTGCTCAAATAGCAGCTGGTAGCTGGCATCATCGAGCTGTATCTGCCAGGTTTGATCTATAGGGGTAAACTGCCAGGTGACACTGCCATCAGACACTAGTCGCTTGTCGATAGGACGATACTGCTTCAGCTTGGGGTGACTCTCGAAAGGCTTACCCGACCAGCTCAGTTGCCATGAGTGAGGAGTATCACTCAAGTTACGCAAATGGGTGGTAACTATGGCGGTGCGATTGTCGCTATAGTCCAGACGGGTGATTAGCTCAAATTGATCAAACACAAAGCGCTGGGTCAGACCCCAGGGCTCGCTATAGATCTCAACCTTATTGGCCTGAGACAGATCGATACGCTCCCCCGAATCGAGGGAAAACAGCTGCAAGCGTTGCAAGCTGTCGCTCAGGTGCAGGCTATATTCTTGAGCAATAAACAGCGGCCCGGTAAAGCTACCGTAATAGGCGGGTGTATCTGGCAGGTGAAAACCGTGCCAGGCACCTTGATCCATATAAACGGCAGGAATAGTTAGATTGCCTTGCTGATCGCGCTGTTCCATGGAGCTGGGCGTGCCAGCATAGCTGAGCAGATCACGATAATCACGGCTAGATGCAGTAACCGATGAGCAAACGGTTATGCTAAGGGTGAAAGTGAGCAGCACGCCAAGCAGATAGATGGGACGCAACATGATGAGCCTTATCATTGGATACAATATCCAGATAATCCCAGAGTCCTACTTCAGATGCAAGGAGAATGAAAAAGCCAGAAATAGGAATGCACGAGAACGAGCAATTAACTGCGCCTGTGCAAGCGTATGAGTCTCCAGCTTGGCCACACACGGTGGCCAAAATGTATTTGCACAAGCTGTGCCTTCGGGTCAATCAAACCAAGCTATAGGCAAGCGTAACGCAAAGTTTAGTTGGTATGCTCGATATAATTAGCGACGCCATCGAGGAACATCTGCACCGAGATCATCACCAGCACCATGCCCATCAAGCGCTCGACTGCGGTCAGTCCCTTCTCACCCAGAAGCTTAGTAAACAGCTTATAGAAGAGCAGGATCACGGCGCTGGCCACCCAAGCGGCCAACAGGGCCAGAGTCCAGTCCAACATGCGAGAACTATCGGTATGAGCCAGCAGAATCAAGGCCGCCAACACTGACGGGCCCGCCATCAGCGGAATCGCCATAGGCACAATAAAGGGCTCTTCACCTGCTGCCAAGCCCACCACTCCACCAGGCTGAGGGAAGATCATACGAATCGCGATCAGAAACAGTATGATGCCGCCGGCAATACTGACCGATTCGGTGCGTAGGTTTAGAAAGCTGAGAATCGCCTCACCGGCAAACAGGAACAGCATCATGATGATCAGCGCAAAGATCAGTTCCCTCACCAAGACTCTGCGCCGCTTCTTAGGCTCAATATGACGAAGAATCGAGGCAAAAATGGGTAAGTTACCCAAGGGATCCATGATCAAAAACAACATTACCGCAGCAGAAAAGATATCCATAACTCAATATTCGTCAAAAGTTGAACCCATATTGTATAACTTATTGGCAATATTAAGCAGTAGATAAGACAACAAAAACTGCACGCGTTATAGCATTTTACGCCGCTATCGCGATCCTTGTTACCAACTGAGATGTAAATTCATCACATGCTCAGGTTATTTGTTCGATTGGCAGCCATAAGACTGATATACTAGCTGGCTTTCTAGGCTCCCTTGTTAACACTTATATGTACTATCTCGTCGCCAGTTGTATTGCACTCCTGCTAGGCCCACTCTTCTATCGTTTCTTTACGACAGGGACAGGTCTGCAAAAAGGCTTAGATGGTTTTATCTTCGTGTCTCTGGGCGGCCTGGTGCTAATCCATATTCTGCCTGAGCTGCTGGAACACGGCGGCTTTCTCTCAATCCTCTTTGTGATCATAGGCCTATGGGGCCCAACCTTGAGTGAGCGTCTGTTTCACCGCTACTCAGAAGTCACCCATAACCTCACGTTGACACTGGGTATCGGCGGCCTGCTGCTACACACCCTTACCGATGGCGGCGCCATGGTGCTGGCTCAGCAAGACGGTAACTCAAGCCTGCTGGCTCTGGGGGTAATTCTGCATCGCCTACCTGTAGGTCTGGCGATCTGGTGGTTACTCAAGCCTCAGGTGGGCGGACGTTGGGCCTCTATCGTTTTGGCCGGCATGATGCTGCTTACCGCCGTTGGCTATTTCGCTGGCGAACAGTTATTAGCGCAGCTAAGCCTGGATAATACCGTCTATCTGCAATCCTTCGTCACTGGATCTATTTTGCACGTGGTACTGCATCAGCCCCACGGCCACAACATCAGCGACAGCCAGGGCAAGTATGAATATCAGGCCGGTATTGGCAGCCTACTGGGCATCGCCCTACTCTTTATTCTGCTTATGGTCGACTCAGGCGGTCACGACCACCATGAACATAGCCATGCCACCGAACAACTCGTAGAGTGGATGCTGACGCTGGCCCCTGTGCTGCTGCTCAGCTACAGCCTGGCCGCGCTGCGCTATCAATTTGGCCTGTCGCCGCAACATAAACGACTCAGCCAACGCTGGCTGCAACGCCTGGCAGGGCCTGAGGCTTTAGTGATCACTCTACTTTTGTTAGGACCAAGCCTGGCACTGATCCAACTGATCGGCCTGACTTTGGTCGGCATCTTACTCACCCTGACCCGGGTCGAACCGACTGACCCCCATCAGGGACTTCCAAGCTCGGCCTGGCGATTTGGCTTTGCCCATCTGGTAGATCGCAGCGCCCCCTGGATAGTGCTCAGCCTGGTACTTGCCAATCTGATTGGACACCCATCGGTTCCCCTTTCTTCACCTTGGGTGCAAATTGGGGTCTTGTTGCTGCTTCTGCTGCCTATGCGCTTCTGTAACCTGGGTGGCGCCGTGTTGGCCCTGACCCTGGCCTACAGCGGCTGGAGTATGGAAGCCGTGATGCTGGTACTGCTGGCGGCACCAGTCTTTAATCTGGCGCAGCTAAAGCTGATGGACTGGACCCAGCGTCTGGCACTGACAGGGGTGATTGGTCTCTGTCTACTAGGCACCCACTGGTTAATTCCAGAGTGGAGTCAGCTGCTCAGCCTTAGCGAAACGGTTAACCAAGTGAGTCTGGCTTTGATCTCCGCACTCTTTGCCGCCAGCCTGTTAAGACTGGGACCACGCAAGTTTATGGCGCGCATCATGCTGTGGAAGCCCAAGGGCCATGATCACAGCCATGCGCCTGCTAACAGCCACGAGACACTTAAGCATAAACACGAGCACGGCCATCACTAAGAGATAGCTTTTCTCGCCGGTGGGGGCTAAGTTAAACACAACAGCCCCATCTGGAACCGCCTATGTGCATACTTTTCGTCGCCCTAGAGGTACATCCCCAGTATCCCTTGATCCTCTGTGCCAACCGAGACGAATTTCATCACAGACCCACAGAACCGGCTCACTTCTGGCCACCCGAGAATCAACTGCTGGCGGGTAAAGATCTCGAGGCCGGCGGCAGCTGGCTAGGGGTTAATCGCCGCGGTGATATCGCCGCACTCACTAATATCCGCGCTCCCGAGCTGCACGAGGCTAATCGCCATAGCCGTGGCGACTTAGTGATCAAAGCCTTGTCCCCCGCAGCCCCCATCACCACAGGCTGGCTTAAAGAGCACAGCCAACACTACAACCCCTTCAACCTGCTATTCGGTAGGGATCTGGAGCTCTACTGCTACCACAGTGTCAGCAAACAGGTTAAGCCACTATCACGGGGCTTTCACGCCATCAGTAATGGCGCGCTTGATGACATCTGGCCCAAGATGGCCAAGGGCACCCAAGCCTTGGAACAGGAGGTTAATCGGGCTGAAACCATAAATATTGAGGCGCTACTGACCATCATGACAGATGAGCGTCAGGCGCCCGATGAAGATCTGCCTCAAACCGGTGTCGCCCTGGAATGGGAGCGACAGCTATCGGCCATCTATATTAAGCATCCAGAATATGGCACCCGCTCTACCTCAATCTTTCTACGAGACAAACAGGGAAAGTGTGAATTTATCGAAGTCAGGTACGATGGTAAGGGCAGAAACTTGGGTAGGCAGGTGTTTAAGTTTGAGGTATCCGCGAATCAACCGGACGAGGCTCGCCCGGCATACACTAACGCAATCTAATCAGAAGAGTGGTCGTGGGTAATCACCCACTTGTCGTCTATCTTCTCAAGCAAAAGGGTAAACACCCCATTAGGCTTATCTTTCACCCGGGTCAGCTGCCAGCGCCCCACGACGATGGCGGCATAATTGCTGAGCATCTTGGTCTCTTCTATGGTGAACGTGAGTTGCCCCAAGGTCGCCTTATCGGGGTAGTTTTTCTTATAAGCGGCTAGGGTCTCTGCCCAACCATAGCGGAATTTATTGCCTGAGACGAAACGCATCTTATCGCTCTGCCAGTAGCCTTGCATATAGGCATCCAGGTCGCCGCGATTCCATGCAGCTTCTTGATTGCGCAAAATATTGGCAATCTCATCAGTGGGTACTGCCTGCACTGGGAGTCCGAGTAGCAAGAGCAGTAAAATCCATCCATTTTTGTTCATCATCTTCTCCAGAGGGAGGCATCAGGGCCCGTTTAGTATATATTAAAAGCTAGGTAAGGCATTATCTTCTCTATAAAAATGCCTTAATGGACCTTATCAAATGAGCCTAATTTATGTTTCAAACCTTGTGTAAAACGATCCTAAAACTCAGTGGCTGGACCATAGATGGCAGCCTTCCCAAGGCTGACCAATATATTACTATCGTAGGCCCTCATACCAGCAACTGGGACTTTATTATCGGGGTACTCGCCAGAGGGGCTTTGGCGCAAAAAATTCACTTCCTCGGCAAGCATCAATTGTTTATTCCCCCTTGGGGCTGGTTCTTCAAGGCCATAGGCGGGACACCTGTCGATAGGCGTAAAAACAATAATCTGGTCGATGCCGTGGCCCAACTGTTTCAGCAAGATCCCCATTTCAAGCTGGCTCTGGCCCCAGAAGGCACCCGCAGCCCGGTGACCCGCTGGAAGACAGGCTTTTACCATATCGCCACCAAGGCCCAGGTGCCCATAGTCACTGTAGCGCTGGACTTCGAGGGTAAGCGAGTGGTGATCCCCGAGGCGATAAACGTCACTGGCGATATCGATAAGGAGATGACACAAATTCTCGACTTTTACCGCACCATCAAGGGCTGCCACCCTAAGACTATCCCCGAGTATCACGCCTAAGTTCGTCCAGGCTCGATTGCCAAATCGGGCCGCACTGGTTATAGTGCGGCCACCTGCTGTTTTGTATACAATTTTTAGATGAACTTAGATACCTGGCTACTCTACTTGGCAGCAATCTTGCTGATTGCCATCTCTCCCGGCACCATGGCGGTATTGTCGATGAGCCACGGCATCCATTTCGGCAAGGTACGTAGCCTGGCCACAGCAATGGGCAGCGTCAGCTCGGCGCTACTACTGATGTTTGCCTCCGCCGCTGGGCTAGGTGCCCTGCTAAGCGCGACCGAATATGGCTTTACCCTGCTGAAATATTGCGGCGCCGCCTACCTTATCTATTTGGGAATCAAACTGATAATGACCAAGGCCAGCGCTCAGGGGCTGGACTTACAGCACATTAAGGGGAAAGGCTCACCTAAACAGATGTTCAAACAGGCTTTTTTAGTGGGGATCAGCAACCCCAAAGATCTGCTCTTCTTTGGTGCCCTGTTTCCACAGTTTATCGATATCACGGCGCCCCAGGGGCCACAGCTCGCCATACTCGCGCTCACCTGGGCCCTGGTGGATTTCAGCTTTGTAATGATCTACGCCAGCATGGCCAATGTGCTGGCCCCTAAACTCAGAGCCAGCAACCGTCTGCATTGGTTCGACCGCACCAGTGGCGGCGTATTTCTTACTCTGGCCGCCATACTCGTCACCCGAGACTAACCAGCCCTGGTCAACTGGATTGGGCAAACAGAGGTACCGAATCAGACGGCTCCCTTAAGGCTCCGCACGTCGGCACCCGTTGGTGCCTGGAAGGCCCGCAGATTAAATTGCGGCAATATCGCGTAGATATGATCGAAGATATCCGCCTGAATATCTTCGTAAACCGCCCAGCGGGTATCGTTAGTGAAGATATAAATCTCTATCGGTAGCCCCTCAGTGGTTGGCGCCAACTGACGCACCAGCAGGGTCATATCCTGATGCACCTTAGGATGTTTGCGCATATATTCCAGCAGATAGGCCCTGAAGGTACCGACATTAGTCAGATGACGGCTGTTCACCGGCATGTCACCGTCTTGAATATTAGCGTTAAACTCGGCAATATCCGCCTGTTTGCGCGCCAGATAATCCTTGAGTAGGTTGATTTTCCCCAGGCGCTTAAGCTGCTCTTCGTTAAGAAAAGCAATAGAGTCTATATCGATATTCACCGCTCGCTTGATGCGTCTGCCGCCCGACTCCGACATACCGCGCCAGTTCTTAAAGGCGTCAGACACCAAGGCATAGGCCGGGATCATTGTGATGGTCTTGTCCCAGTTCTGCACCTTAACCGTGGTCAGGGAGACCTCTTCCACCGCACCGTCGGCGCCGTACTTATCCATCTGGATCCAGTCGCCGGGACTGACCATGCGATTGGCCGCCAGCTGGATACCGGCCACGAAGCCTAAGATGGTGTCTTTAAACACCAACATCACCAAACCTGTGGCAACACCCAGGCCGCTGAGGAAATAGACCGGCGACTGCTCAGCCAGCACGGAAATCGAGATGATGATGGCAACGAAGAACATAAACAGCTTAAGCAGCTGCACAAAACTCTTGATCGGCAGACGACGGCTAATCAAGTTGATATCGGCAATCTCATTACCTGCGTCCAACATGCTAAAAACGGCGCGCACAAACAGCACTACGATGGCCACATCCAGCAATCTATCGGCCAAGCTGCTAAGCAGCGGATGTTCCACCAATGCTAGCGGCAGTAAAATATTAAGAATCAGGGCAGGCACCAGCTTAGCCAGCTTCTCCAGCACGCCATGCTTCATGAAGATATCATCCCAACGCACCCTAGAGCGCTGGATCACCATATTCATGGTGCTCACGACACCCCGTTTCACCACCAGGTAGCCAATTAAGGCGATCAACAAGCAGGCAAAGACCATAACGCCTGTCGACACATTGCCAGCCGGACTATTTATCCCCATTTGAGTCAGCCAGTGGGAAACCTGCGCGCGTAATTCTTGATCCAAAATACTCTCTCCCTTGTAAATTCACTTAAGGCGTCACAGCCGATAATGCCCGCATAACAAGTCCATTTCAGCGCACCAACAATAGTAACACAACTGCTTATTTTAAAAGCTTTTTTACTCTATTTTATTGACTGTAATATAAAGATTCACAACAATCCATTTTCCCAAGAAAATGGAGACCTTGATGTTAAAGCCACTGCTCACCTGTGTCCTACTGAGTATCACACCGCCATTGCTGGCCGCCACATACCAGGATGACATTTCCGCCCCGGCCCCTAAGACGGCCATCACACTGGATTATATCGCCGCAGACTCGGCACTCTATGGTATCACCATCGCGCCCAGTCATTATGACAGCAATTATGCCGACTGGGGTTACTACATGGGCTATGCCATGAGCCAGAAAGAAGATATTCAGCTTGAGGCCCCAAAAGAAGCCTATACCCAGGAAAAGCTTTGGCGTTTCGGCGTCAGCTATTGGCTCACCGACAGTCTCAGCCTCTATGGCGGGGCCAGTGCCTATACCTATGAGTATTCCCGCACCAGCAATATCTCGCCGCGAATTGTCGGTGGAAAACCCATCTGGGAAACTGAGAGGGATACCCAATGGGGCGGTGAACTCGGCATACGTTTTCAACTCGGTCGACATATGGTGCTCGGCCTGGGCTATGACTCCGCCAGCGAGTCAGCACTCTTTAGCCTGGGATACAGCAACTAAAATCCGCTAATCGCGACCCAGGCATATAGGAATTTACCGCGAGTTTGACTATGCTAGAGGCCACAGACAAACCGCTAAAACTGGTTAAATTCAATGTATAAAGCACTACAAAGCTGTGCCATCACGGCCCTCTTCCTCTTGATGGCGCCCGCCTTTGCAGCCGATAAGGCTGACGATGCCGTCGCACTCATCACCCTGGAAAATGGCGCTACCGTCAGACTCAATTCTGACTTCACCTGGGAATATGTGTTCTTGACGCCACAAGTGACAGAGGATCAGACAGCTAAGAGCGAAACCGTCGAAACTCAAGCAAATACAACAACTAATACAGAAAATCAGATACAAACATCGACTGAACAGGTCAGTCAGCCTGTCGTCCAGGCGGCCAAGGTGCAGCCGGTAGTGATCGCCAGCGGCCCGGTCGTGGGCAACGCCATGACGGCAACGGCCATGGATCACGCCAACCTACTGAGATCCACCGCCAAGGGAGGCGCCAAGGTAAGTTATCTCAAGAGCCAGTGGGACAACAAAGGCCGTCTGGGTCTGGATTTCGAGCTCAGCAGCAACAGCGAAGAGAACTATGTGATTATCGAGCTCGAGATCAGCCTGTTTGCCGACTCTGGCGAGCTGATTAAGACAGAGACAGCCAACGTCTGGCAGGCTATCTTCCGTGTACCCGAAACCTATTTGCGTAAGGGCCAGACCCGCAACAGCGAAACCTTATGGATTGAAGGCATCGACAAGGCCCAGTGGAGCAAGGAGCTGATGACGCTGAAAATTGTGGATATGAGTTCGCGCTAACTCAACGCCATTAAAGCATAACAAAACAGGCCCTGGCGGCCTGTTTTTTATAGGATCTATAAAGCCATTGTCTCAGGCATCCTGACCGCCACCATATGCCCTCGAGCACACACCTTGCCCTCAGCCGACAGGGTAATCTCCACCACCACCTTGCGAGGCTTCACCTCTGTGATCTCACCGACAAGCTCAAGTTCCACCCCCATAGGGGTCGGCGCCAGATAGTCTATGTTAAGGGCGGCGGTGACAAATCTGGGCGGCTCATCTAAGCGCTCACCCGCTAGCTCAAGCGCCCTTTGTGCGGCCGCGCTGGCACTGCCGGTACCATGACAATCGATCAATGAGGCGATCAGGCCACCATAAACAAATCCTGGGATCGCCGTGTGAAAGGGCTCGGGGGTAAAATGAGCTATGGTCTGCTCACCGCGCCAGTAACTCTTAAGCTGATGACCACGTTCATTGTTGCGACCACAGCCGTAACAATGGCTTAAGTCATCTGGATAAGCATCCTGAAAAGCGATTCCCTGCATAGTAAACTCCTCGACAAATTGGCCTTCTACGCTAACGGGATAGCACCACCATGGCAACACAGACTTAAGCACTAATCACTTGTCACTATGCCGGTACGCCATCCAATAAAAAAGGGCCCTGTGGGCCCCTTTTAAGCAGCTTAGTTCACTAGAAACTCGACAGAATACCTGCCGGCAGATAGCGATTATAGCTGGCGCTCAGTAGCAGCTTGGTAGCCGCCTCGATATCCGGACCGAAGAATCTGTCCTTGTCATAATAAGCTACCACCTCACGCAGCTCGGCCTTAGCCTGAGCCACAGCGGTCGCTGGTTGCAGCGGTGCGCGGAAATCCAAGCCCTGAGCCGCCGCCAGCAATTCAACTGCCAGTACGCCACGGGTGTTTTCCGACATATCACGCAGACGGCGCGCCGCGAAGGTCGCCATAGAGACGTGATCTTCCTGGTTAGCGGAAGTTGGCAGACTGTCAACCGAGGCAGGGTGTGCATAGGTCTTGTTTTCAGAGGCCAGGGCCGCCGCCGTCACCTGCGCAATCATAAAGCCTGAATTCACCCCGCCATTTTCCACCAAAAATGGTGGCAGCTTAGAGAGGTTAGAGTCGATCAACAAGGCGATACGACGTTCGGCAATCGAGCCCAGCTCGGCAATGGCAATCGCCAGGTTATCCGCCGCCATGGCCACAGGCTCTGCGTGGAAGTTACCGCCCGAGATGATATCGCCGGTATCCTGGAACACCAATGGGTTATCGGTTACGCCGTTAGCCTCGGTGGCCAGCACTTCGGCAGCGTGACGGATCTGAGTTAGACAAGCGCCTAATACCTGTGGCTGACAGCGCAGCGAGTAAGGATCTTGCACCTTCTCACAGTTCACATGATCTAAGCTAATCTCCGACTCTTCACCCAACAAGTGACGGAACACGGCGGCAGAGTCGATCTGTCCCTTCTGACCACGCGCAGCATGAATGCGTGGGTCGAACGGGCTACGGCTGCCCATGGCGGCCTCGACGCTCATGGCGCCAATCACCGAGCTGGCCGCAAACAGATCTTCGGCGTTAAACAGACCTTCCAGCGCCAGTGCGGTAGAAGCCTGAGTGCCATTAAGCAGCGCCAGACCTTCCTTCGCCGCCAGTTCAATGGGCTTAAGACCAGCGATCTTAAGGCCTTCGGCGGCCGAGATAAGCTGTCCCTTGTAGCTCATCTCACCTTCGCCCAGCATCGGCAGACACATGTGTGACAGCGGTGCCAGGTCGCCTGAGGCGCCTACCGACCCTTTCTCGGGCACGCAGGGGTAAACTTCGGCGTTCACCAGGGCGATCAGGAAGTTGATCACCTCGAGACGAATGCCTGAGAAACCGCGGCTCAGAGAGTTGATCTTCAGCACCATCATCAGACGCACTGTGGCATCTTGCATATACTGACCGGTACCGGCGGCATGAGACAACACGATAGAGCGCTGCAGCAACTGCAGGTCCTGCTCGCCAATCTTAGTGTTGGCCAGCAGACCAAAGCCAGTGTTAATGCCATAGACGGTACGGCCTTCGTCGATCACCTTCTGTACCAGGCCGGCGCTGGTATTGATGTCTGCTACTGCGCTCTCACACAGCTCCAGACTCACCTTGCCACGACTGATGGCTCTTAGCTGCGCCAGGCTTAAGGTGCCTGGCTTTAATACTAAATGACTCATTGTTACAACCTCTTGTTATTATTCTTATCGGTTGAGCATAGGCAGATCTAGGCCCTGCTCCTTGGCACACTGCTTAGCGATCTCATAGCCCGCATCCGCATGACGCATCACGCCCGTGGCTGGGTCATTCCACAGCACACGGCCCAGACGCGCCTCGGCCTCATCGGTACCATCGGCAACAATCACCACACCCGAGTGCTGACTGAAGCCCATGCCGACGCCGCCGCCATGGTGCAGAGACACCCAGGTCGCGCCGCTTGCTGTGTTAAGCAGAGCGTTCATCAACGGCCAATCCGATACTGCATCTGAGCCGTCCAACATAGACTCTGTCTCACGGTTAGGACTGGCCACAGAGCCAGAATCCAGATGGTCACGGCCGATCACGATAGGCGCCGACAGCTCGCCGTTTTTCACCATCTCGTTGAAGGCCTTCGCCAGACGCGCCCTGTCTTTCAGGCCGACCCAGCAGATACGTGCAGGCAGCCCCTGGAAGGCGATGCGCTCGCGCGCCATATCCAGCCAGTTGTGCAGATGCGGGTTGTCTGGGATCAGCTCCTTCACCTTGGCATCTGTCTTGTAGATATCTTCGGGATCGCCTGAGAGCGCCGCCCAGCGGAAGGGACCTATGCCTTCGCAGAAGAGAGGACGCACATAGGCTGGCACAAAGCCCGGGAAATCGAAGGCATTTTCCACGCCCTCATCAAACGCCATCTGGCGAATGTTGTTACCATAATCTGTGGTGGCCGCGCCCGCCGCCTGCAGGGCCAGCATGGCTTTCACCTGCACAGCCATCGACTGCTTGGCCGCCTTGACCACGGCCGCCTCATCTTTCTTTCGCATCTCGGCGGCGTATTCTAAAGTCCAGCCCTGTGGCAGATAGCCATTTAGCGGGTCGTGGGCCGAGGTCTGGTCGGTCACCACATCTGGCGTAACACCACGCTCAACTAACTCGGCGAAAACGTCGGCGGCGTTGGCGAGCAGGCCGACAGACACAGGCTTGCCGCTCTTGTTGGCTTCGTCGATCATCGCCAGCGCCTCATCCAGGCTAGTGGCCTTCTTATCCACATAACGGGTACGCAGACGGAAGTCGATGCGGGTCTCGTCCACCTCACAGGCCAGTACAGAGTAGCCCGCCATGGTGCCGGCCAGTGGCTGAGCGCCACCCATGCCACCCAGGCCGCCGGTGAGGATCCACTTGCCGCTGGCGTCACCGCCAAAGTGCTGCTTGGCCATGGCCACGAAGGTCTCGTAGGTGCCCTGGACGATTCCCTGAGAGCCGATGTAGATCCAAGAACCCGCTGTCATCTGGCCATACATGGCCAGGCCCTTCTTATCCAGCTCGTTGAAGTGTTCCCAGTTGGCCCAGTGTGGCACCAGGTTAGAGTTGGCGATGATGACGCGTGGCGCATTGCTGTGGGTCTTGAACACGCCCACAGGCTTGCCCGATTGCACCAGTAAGGTCTCGTCTTCTTCTAGGCGCTGTAGCACCTCGATAATCTTGTCATAGCACTGCCAGTCACGCGCCGCACGGCCGATACCGCCGTAGACCACTAGGTCTTCCGGGCGCTCGGCCACATCTGGGTGCAGGTTGTTCATCAGCATGCGCATCGGCGCCTCGGTGAGCCAGCTCTTACAGCTCAGCGTAGTGCCATGTGGCGCGATAATGCGACGGCTAGGGTCGTGTCTCTTATCCATTCTTGCTTACCTCATTTGTGCTGTCTTGATGACATTATTTTTATCTTTATTCAGTAACTCATTACCTGTGACAGTCTTAAATACTGCTTAGGGAAACAGGCCGTTCCCAAATAGGGTTATCGCTTTAACGGTTAAAGGTCAGGTGACCGCCGAGGCGGAAACGGCTGCCTGGATGCAACAGGCGAGCAAAACTCACCACCCCCTGACGGGACCAGGTACGACGCAGGATCTGCAGGCAAGGCTCGCTTTGGGTTATCTGCAATCGCTCGCGCTGGATGTCGTCGGCCACCACGGCCTCTATGGTGTGGCGCGCCTCGGTGAGCGGTGCCACAAAGGAGAGATATTCGTGGGGCGTCTGCAGGCTAAAGTCCTGGGCCAGATAGTCGGGTACCAACTGCGGATTAACGAAACGTTCTTCCAGTTGCAGCGGCGTCCCCTGCTCACAGTGCACCAATACCGAGTAGAACACCTCGCTGCCCTCCTCGAGCCCCAAAGCGATAGCAATCGGCGCCGTAGCCTGGGTTAGGGTCAACTCAAGCTGCTCCACGCTGTAACCATGGCCCCTGTCCTTGATCTCGTCGGCGATATTACGGATCGCCATCATGGAAGATTGCGACTTGAGCCCAGCCACGAAGGTGCCCAGTCCTTGGGAGCGCTCGAGCACGCCAGACTCGGTCAGCTCAGTCAGGGCACGCCGCGCCGTCATGCGGCTACAGGTAAACAGCTCGGCCAACTGGTTCTCCGATGGCACTCGGCTATGCTGCTGCCACTCGCCGGACTCCACCTTAGTCAAGATAAACTGTTTGATCTCGGCAAACTTGGGCGTCGCCATCTCTGCTCCTTGTGGGCTTGCCGGGTAGCTATTGCTCCTAGGCATCGCCGCAAACTCGATTACACTTTTCAAATGCTGAAAATTACCGCTATAATCCTAGCTTGTATATACAAGTAAATACAAGCTAGCTCACACAAATTTATTGCCGCCACCGTTAAGGCGCGCCAGTCGAGGGAAACATCATGTCTTGGGATCAGGTTTGGATTGACGTCAATATCGCCACTATGGACCCTGAAATTTCAGCGCCTTACGGTGCGATCACCGATGCCGCCATCGCCGTCAAGGAGGGCAAGATCGTCTGGATGGGTCCACGTAGCGAGCTACCCGAGTTCGATGTCTTGTCAACGCCGGTTTACAGAGGCAAGGGCGGCTGGCTTACCCCAGGCCTTATCGACGCCCACACCCATCTGGTGTTCGCCGGCAACCGCGCCAACGAGTTTGAGCTACGCCTACAAGGAGCCAGCTATGAAGAGATCGCCCGCGCTGGCGGCGGCATCATCAGCACGGTCAAGGCTTGTCGCGAGGCCAGCGAGGCCGAGCTGTTCGAACTGGGACGCCAACGCCTCAACGCCCTGGCCAAAGAAGGGGTGACCACGGTCGAGATAAAATCTGGCTACGGTCTGGACACAGAAACCGAGCTCAAGCTCCTTAGGGTCGCCCGCGAACTGGGCAAGCATCATCATGTGGACGTGAAGACCACCTTCCTCGGGGCCCACGCCATTCCGCCCGAGTACAAGGACAACAGCGACGCCTATGTGGACCTGGTGATCGACGAGATGCTGCCCGCGGTCATTAACGAAAACCTGGCCGATGCCGTGGATGTCTTCTGTGAAAACATCGCCTTCAGCCTGGAGCAGACTGAGCGCGTACTGAGCGCGGCCAAAGCAGCCGGGCTGGATATCAAGCTACACGCCGAGCAACTCTCTAACCTGGGCGGTTCGGCTATGGCGGCGAATCTCGGCGCCAAGTCGGTAGACCATATCGAATACCTGGACGAGGCTGGCGTGAAGGCTCTGAGTGAAAGTGGCACCTGCGCCACCCTGCTCCCAGGCGCCTTCTATTTCCTGCGGGAAACCCAAATGCCGCCTATCGACCTGCTGCGCCAATACAGTGTGCCCATGGTGCTGGCCAGCGACTATAACCCGGGCTCGTCGCCGCTCTGCTCCAGCCTGCTGATGCTCAACATGGGCTGCACCCTGTTCCGCCTCACCCCAGAAGAGGCACTGGCGGGCATGACCCGCAACGCCGCCAAGGCGCTAGGAGTCGAGGCCACTGTCGGCGTGCTCAAACCTGGTATGCAGGCCGATTTCTGCCTATGGGATATCACCACGCCCGCGGCCCTAGCCTACAGCTATGGGGTGGATGTGTGTAAGGAAGTGGTGAAAAACGGGAAGTTGGTTCATCAGTAAGATTGTTAGGCGCCTGAGCGATGAGGCGTACTCATCGTTTGGGTTGGCCTGCAGGACAATGACGTTTGCGTAGATTCAAGTTCACCATAACGTCTTGGTGATCAATTGCCTGCCGTGGGTGCAGCAGAGGGACATGCCAATGTCGTGATCACATGGATGTGAAAGAACGACCTCATGTGCAAGCACTCTTTTGGCAGGGTGAGTGAAGCGCAGCTTCTAGCTCACGAACGAGAGGCATGGATGCCGAACTGGCTTTTAAACAGGGAAGTTGTTCAAGCCCATCCCTGGGTGCTCTACGGTGGCATCTGATGTGAATGGATTCACAAATGCAGCGATGACATGGATGTCAAAGAGCTGCCATGCCACCGAAGGCCAAAAGCGTGCTTACACCCGGTCATCTGTCTCTTCGATTTGGCCTCAACTAATTCATCTATGAAATGCGATCAAATTTGGATATTTCTTTGTTCCTCTATCACTTATGAGTTTTCCTACTGTTGACCTAGCAGATACAAAATCAGGTTAATCGAAGAGACGTTGAATAAGGTGTGTAGGTATGTCTGAGGGTATCGAAAACAGGGCCGAAAATGTTCCCAACATTTTTCGGCATTCCCAACATCCATGTCGGTCAGATGTTTTCGTTAAGCGGCCAGGGATGGCTTTACAGCGTCCCGAAGACGTATCTGCACATAAGCCCGCGGCAGGCGATTGGTAACAGTAGCCGCCCGGCTAACAAATTCATTAGTAAACGCGGTGGAACTAAGAATACTCCAGATCTTCGGTAGCTATTTGCCTATTGCTTTAAGTGATAAAAATGCAGCTAGAAATAGCTTCAAGAAGACCTACCCTGACAACATTGTCCCCGTTGTATTGGCGGACACTTCACTGTGCCGTAGGAGCAGAAGACGCAGCAGTCGCCCGGAAGGGGTTTGAGAATCTCATGGCAGCCCTGGCATTCGTAGAAGAATTGGCAGGCATCTTCGGGCATGGTCTCCACTTGCTTGTAACCACAGTGGGGACAGGTGATCTCGGATCTGAGTTGGATTGGATTTGCCATAAAAACCTCGTGCAAAGCTCTTCATTTCAAACGACAAGCATTAAGCCATCATCATTAGCAGGCTCACAGGGCTATCTGACTTAGCTACCTGACTTAGCTACCTGACTTAGCTATCGGCCTAAGCTACGCCCATTAGAGGCAAATAAACAGCGCCGAGCTCACATTGCAGCAAGCAAGAATCTCGACTATTACCTAGCCAAAAAACACGCCGGACGCGAATGACGACACAAGATAGTTGCTCACTCGCTGTAAAGCAGAGTGATTCGGCATAAAACCGCCTGTAACGCCCGGGGGACTCTGCTTTGAGCATATTTCACTAGCAGCCAATTCTCACCCCCAACCGATAGCCACTATACCTAAAAGATCTCCCCTTGCTTGATCAAGAGTGATCAATTAGGAGTCACTATGAACAGCCATACATTCTCCCGCGCATACCCTTTGCTGATTGCCGGTTTAATTGCCGCCACAGGCTTAACCTATAGCCCAAACAGCCAGGCCGATCTACTTACCGATATCTGGAATAAACTCAAAATCACGGCAACAGACGCCGCCGACGCCGCAGAAGATGCCGGTAAAACCGTCACCAATACGGTAGACATACAAGGTAAGGTGCTGATTTTACAGAAAGCACAACAAAGTTTTAATGGCTATACCCAACAGATGTTCGACATGATTGAAAACGCTGGCAGCGAAGGTCGCATGGTGATCCAACAAGAATTTGAGGGACTCGCGGCCTTTGGTGGCGCCAGCTGCTCAGGTGGCAGCGACTGCTACCGCTTTAAAAACGATCTTATCGCCTTCGTGAGCGATCTGGAGTCTACGGGTAACCTGCTATTTAACATGCAAGACAGCAGCCTGCTAGGCAACATCTACCACTTCGACCCCATGATCAACCTGATCGACGCCATGCCTGGCTACTCGCTTTATCCCCTCTACCGCGCCTTCACTGTCGACGGTGGTGCCTTCCAATCTGGCTTCTTCGATGTATTTCACGAGATGACGACCCATCTGGAGACTTTAAGACAAGGGCTCAGCCCCAATATCAATACCAGTCTCAGCATCAACAGCCTGGTAGGCGACAGCTGCCAGTTTATCAACGGCAATCCTGCCGAGTTTGAACAGGCGGCGTTCTTCGTCACCGCCGGCGCGGGCTCCATTAAGCTATTCGGTCAACTGCTCAAGGCGCTGGGCACCACCAAGATTGAACCTGTCGCTCAGGTGCATGGCTATGTGGGCGGCACAATAAAGAATAACCCTTTGAAGAAGTTCGGTGAGCTACTCAACGGTATCTCCTCGGCGGCACTGACGGCGGCCAATTACGGCCATAACAAGCTGAGATACTGCCAGACTCAAGCAATTCAGCAGCAGATCATCGCCAATCAACAGCAAGTGATCGACAATCAGAACCAGCTGCTACAACGCCTAGATAGAATGGAAAACAGCCTGCCTGCGGGTTGGGCCAGGAAGGGCGGCGAATAGTCACATAGAATAAAGCGACGGATAAGCCAGTGTGCCAATACCGTCCCAACTGCTCTGGAGTGTGCCGCTCCAGCAGAGCGGCACCTTGTACTAGCTTAAGTAACGCCTCAGGTCTGCCTAGTTTAAGGGCTTAAGGCTTTCCATTGCCCTGCTTAAGCAGCAGCTCGGCCTTGGCACCGAGAAACACATAAATCCCCAACCCCACCAGCAAGCCAACCACGGCAAACATCATGCCGATGGCCGGCAGCACATACTCCATCTCACCCAGAGAGGCCTTAAACATGGTCAATAGCGCCTCGATAGAAACGGCAATTAAGATAGTGGAGATAAAGCGGGTGATGGTGCGCCGGGTAGAGCTGTGACGGAAGATATCCTTATGCATTAACACCTCTTCTTCGAGTATCGTCTTACCCAGATCGAACACCGCCAAGGCCAGGGTGATGAAGATGATGATGCTAAAGGGCTTAATGGATCCACTGGGCACAACGCCTTGTGCCAATAAGGCGACAATATCCACGGTTGCCATGCTGATCAGCACGAACACCATGATAAACAGCCCCAGCACCAATGCCGAGTAAATGCCCTTAAACAGTGGTGTCGCCCGGCGTCTGGCTCTATCGCCCATCATGAATTCAATCAACTGGGTCAAGTTGATATCCACCACGATAAAGCCTCGCCCAGCATCGTCATCGATACGGTAAGAGGCCGACAAACACAGTTTGCCGCTGGCATTGGAGAGATAGGGGGTGGTGATCTTAAGGCGCTTACTCTCCTGCGCCTTCGAGAAATAGGGACGATGGCTGCGGCTCAGGTTGCGCCCAACAGGAATAGCCTGCACCACACGATTGACTATAGCGACATTCTCGCTGATCTGCACTCCATCGCCGTCGAGCACATAAAGCAGCTCGATAAAGGGATAACTGTTGGCAATCTCGGCCATCGCCCGCACCCGAAAACCTGGGTCAGACAACATCAGGGGATCGCTTATCCCCACCAGAATCGACTCCATCAACTCTTTTACCAACTGCTCATGTTCATGGTAACGCTCGATCACGCTCAAATAACTCATTGCCGCCATAGACTGCTCTCCAAAGGTAACTATCCTGAGCGTTGCAACTATGGCGCCAACCCCACTCGCCAGAGTGGCACCAAGGGCAAGACACAGCGGAAACATGGCTGTATGAGTGAAAACCTAAGCAGAATAGGGGGGTGCAACTCGGAAAACCGATTGGATTAACGCTAGAGATCCACTCTGGTGGCGCCCAAACCCAACAGCATCTGCACCAAAAAAGGGCAAATGCGGATGGGTTTGGGCTGAACCTTATGGCTGAGTGTAAAAAGCTTATGGGAAGCTGTTAAGGCCGCTTCTGAGCCTCAAACGCAGCCAAACTCTCACTGTATTTGCGGGTCCAGAAAGGATGATCTGTCTTGGCCAACGCCAACTTCTGCTGCTCGATAGCCTGATCAAACATCTTCAGCTCGCCATAGACCCGAGCCAAGGCATCGTGTGCAGTGTGGGACTCAGGGTTAGCCTCCACCGCCGCGCGGTAGATGCTGAGCCCCTTGTCGCTATCCTTGGCAAACTCGGCATCCGCCAAGGCGATCAGCGAATCGGTAGAGGGCACGGCAAAGCCATACTTCTGCTGCGACAGAAAACGGTAGTGGTCGAGGATCCCTTTGACGCCGCCCTTAGCAATTTCTGAGTCAGGCGAGAGCACCCTGTGATAGTCATCGAACAGCCACTCTATGCCATAAGCGGTCGCTAGGATTGGCTGTGTCATATAGTAGGTGCCGTCGAAACGCTTCACCTTATAGTGCAACGCCGGATGATTAGTCGTCTTGAGAAGCTCCTCGAAGGCAGCGAAATCTGCCAGCTGACGCTGCTCGAAATTGCTGTCACTGGTGGTCAGCATCAGGTAGCGTGGCTTGCCCTTAATACGCTCCAGCTTCACGGCAGCCGATTTCATCACATAGGCAAAGTCGTCACTCAGTACTGGGCTTGCCGCCAAATAGGCATTAAACAACTCAGGCCGATTAAGCAGGGTGTAGAGCACCAAGCCGGCATTGCCGGTAAAGCCGTTCATGATACGAAAACCATTGGTGCGATACTTGGCATCAATGGTCGGCAGCAGCGACTGCTCCATGAAATCAAGCAAGGCGGTACTACCCTCCTGCTCAATTGCCCTACTCTTCAGCTGACCTAAGGTCTCGTCACCATCGGGCGCCGTGACGATAATGGTCTCCAACCAAGGCCAGTCACCGTTATGGCTCATCCAGTCATGCATGCCATCCAGGTAGCCGCGACTGCGGGGATGAAAGTCGAATAGGAGCACATAGCGCTTATCGGGATTCTTACCGTAGCTTGGGGGCAGAGTGACATTAAAGGCAATGGGCTTTTCAATGTCCGGAGCCTTGACCATCAGGGTCTCCAGATGAGGAGTTGCCGCCTGAACCTGGTTCAAGCTGCTGCCGAGCAGTAAAATAACGCCTACAATCCATTTATTTATCACGTGTATTCCTTTTTGTTGTTAAGTGATAACGCAACGCAAGCCGTTACCAGGTCGACATAAGAAAGTCTCTAATTCGCTCCCGGTCAGACTGACTATTACAGGAGATCATCTCACCGCAGGTACGCCCCCGCAGAGAGGTTCCCGTGCCGCTGACCGCATCGGGTACTCCACCACGCATGGTGGCAATGTGGTAACTAAATACCTCTTCGATACTAGGTGCTCGCACTTCGATCACCTCCATATCATCAGTAGGCGCTTGTCTTGCAGTCTCCTTTACTGGCTGAACCTCTGCCTGACGCTTCACCTCCAGGGCCACCTCGCTGGCTTCTGCCAGCAGATTCAGCGTCGGCTCATGTCCCGCCTCATAGGCCTTGATCAGGTAAGCCTTGGCTTTCTCCTTGTCCTTTTCCACCAGCTCGCCTTCTATATAGAGCATCCCCAGCAGGTGAGCCGCCTCATTCAGATCGCCGCGATTGGCATCTCGCAGATAGCGCATCGCCTTGTCGATATCCCGGTTCTCGCCATCTTGCAAATAGAGAATAGCCGCCTTGTACTGGGCAAAAGGATTACCTAACTTGGCCGCGCGCCGATACCACTTGGTAGATCGCTCCATGTCGACCTGAGTGCCATACCCCAAACGGTACATCTCAGCCAGGGTGTACATGGCATCGGAATGGCCGTAACGGGCCAGTGTCTTGTATTCTTTGAAGTGGTCGATGCACTCGCCACGCTCACAGCTCTCCAGCTGAGTAGGCAGCGGCTTTACGCTGATCTCGGCCGCAAGCGGCAAACAAACACAACTAGCTATCAATGCTATGCAGCTAAAAAAACCGCTATATTTTAACGTCATACGCCTTTCCCTGATCCTCTGACTTAAGCGGATTAGTATGATATTCAACCAAATACAAGTCAAACCTTGATCCGGCAAGGTCGATTGACCCTTGCTGTTTGTTAGTGCGGTAACTTGTCGGCGATTTATACGAGGCAGAGTCGGCGTGATGTAGTATTCTACATAAACTGGCGGTCACCCTTTACCTATCGCCTCCAAGCGCTGTCCCAAGGGGTGAGCTAAACGCATTGCGCTTTGTTGCTTGCCATTGACATAGCCAAACTATGTTACTTGGCTCATAAGCACAAATTAAACCTGAAAGAGAAACAGACCCTAGCCAAAGGGGCGTTTTCAGCTTAGGATCTGGCCTGTCGTATAAGCGGATCATTTCTATTAATACATAGTGGAGTAAGCCAACGTATGGGTATTCGAGCCATAGTTGTAGATACAGCAGGTACAACAACCGATCTGAACTTTATTCAGGACACCCTTTTTCCCTATTCGGCTAAGGTCCTTGCTGATTTTTTAGAAGAAAATCAAACTAATGTATTAGTCGATAACTGCATTAGCGATGTTAAAGATATCGCGCTTGAACCCGAAGCCTCACTAGAACGTGTCGTCGAGATCTTAGAACTGTGGATTGCTGAAGATCGCAAGGCGACTCCGCTTAAGACACTTCAAGGCCTAATCTGGAAACAGGGCTACGCCAAAGGTGAATTTAAGGGACATATCTACCCTGATTTTATCGACAGCGTGAAAGATATTAAGGCGCAAAACGTACGTCTTTACAGCTTCTCATCTGGCTCGGTAGATGCACAGAAACTCCTGTTCAGCCACAGCGATGGTGGCGACCTGACCGAGTACTTCGATGGTCACTTCGATACCCGTACCGGTAACAAGCTGTTTAAACAGGCTTACAGCAATATCATCAATACCATCAGCCTGGCGCCTAAGCAGGTACTGTTTATCTCTGACGTACTGGAAGAGCTCAAGGCGGCCGAACAGGCTGGCATGCGCGTGATCCAGATGGTGCGTGAGACCACTCAACGTACAGGCGACTACCCACAGATCGCCAACTTCAAAGAGTTGAGCCTCAGTTGATTCCCTTATAAACAGAAAAAGCACCGCAAGGTGCTTTTTTTATCTCTGCTGCAATCGGAATTGGTATTCCCGACAGATGCTGATATCTTAACCTAAAACTAAACGCTTGTTTGAAAATTAAAGGTTAAGATATGGAGCAGTTCGTTAGCCAGTTTCCCTTTCATACCCGCATCTCGGTCGCCTGGGGCGAGATGGATGCATTGCAACACGTCAATAACGTGGTCTATTTCCGCTACTTCGAAACGGCACGTATCGACTTTTTTAACCAGCTGTTTCCTCTAGATAAACTCTACAAATCCGGCATGGGCCCGGTGATCAGTGACAACCAGGCACGCTACAAGCGTCCGGTCACCTATCCCGATACGCTACTCGTCGGCGTCAGTATCAGCGACATCCATAAAGATCGCTTTACCATGCATTATCAGGTGTTCAGCGAGCAGCAACAGGCAATCACCACCACTGGCTCCTCGGTTGCGGTTATGTTCGACTTTCACAAGCAAGCTAAGGCCGAGCTGCCCGCCGAGCTATTGGCCGTACTCAGAGATCACTGCGTTGACTAACAGCTCATACCAATCACAGTGAGTAAGTGATCGGGTACTTGCCATGATTGGTATTACATCTCTTCATTAAACAGCAAGACTATACCACCGCCACTCAGGCCACTGTTGATGTTGAGGGTGATGCCTATCCCTATGTTGCGCAGCCAGGCTGATAGCGAAGGGGTCTGCACCACCCAGCCTGCACCGAACTCGTAGTAGTGGCGCGTCCCCATGGGGTCGATGACATCACCGCTGAGGTCGATCCGCTTGGCCAGCAGGCGCATCTCGTTCTGACGGTCGAAGAAGTCTGGCAACCCATAATGAAACACCAGGGCGTTGCTCAGACGCCCGACCTGAGGCGTCACCGCCTGCATGCCATCGTCGGTCAGCAGGCTGCGGCCTATGCCGTATCTGAGGGTACTGATAAATTCCCACTTGTTCCCCATGAGGTCACCGGTATAGGTCAGCTCGGCATTGGGGTCGAACATGATGGCGCCATAGCTGGTGTTCACCAGCTTGTCGTCGAGAATGCCACTGACGCTGCGCAGCACGGGGTCGTTATAGATTAGGCGGTTTTCCAGCCAGATAAACTGCGCCCCCAGGCCAAAGACCGCCCGCCACTGCTCATTTATCTGATACTTCCAGCGATACTCGCCCGCCAGCAGGTAGCTGGTATCCTTGATCGGACTGCTGATGGTCTCATCCTCCAGCCCCTGTATGCTGTCGCTGGCGTGCACGTAGGAGAGGCGCACCTGGATACTTTGGGACCACTCGGGCGAGAGCGGCACAGTGTCGCTCTCCCAGGGCAAGGTGTAGGAGGTCAGCTGACTGCGCCGCTTGAGCGACTCTTCGTCACCGGCGTTGATATCGCCTATCTCACTCAGGTCCACTATGGTGTTGGGGTTGAAGTCGACTATGCCTAAGGTGATCAGGTTGGCGTCGGTCAGCACCATGGCGCTGGTGATATCCCCCTTCACCTTGGCCTCGATCGCCCCACGAATGTCGATCTCCTGGGCCAAGACAGTGGTGCCGCTCCCTAACAGGAACGCGAGTCCCAATGCCGCAAGTCCCTGGGCCGCGACGTGCGTTAAACGACTGAAAAATATGCCCATCAAGCCGCAACCCTTAAGCTAAATGTTGACCGAATCATCTTGTGACTTATCTCCTCACCCTGTGCTAACGTTAAGAGTCATCCAACCAAACGAGAAGCAGACTATGACCCAGGAGACGATATTACACCAGGCCGATCAGCAGCGATTTGTGTTGTCGATTGAAGGCCATGATGCGGTATTAGAATATCAGCGGCAAGGTGATAAGGTGGATTTTGTACGGACCTTCGTGCCGGATCCCATCAGGGGTCAGGGCGTGGCCGGGCGCCTGGTGCGCCATGGGTTAGAATGGGCCAAGTCCCAGCAACTCGCCATCAGCGCCAGTTGCTGGTACGTGCAGAAGTTTTTGTAACCCGTTTATTCACCGGTCAGGGTCAGCAGCGCCTGCTTCACCTCTTCCCCTATGGGTTGGCTCTTGTCGATACTGTAGTCGTAATGCACTAAGGTGGTCTTGGCCTCGGCGGTCATTTTGCCGCCCTGCCAGCTCTGCTGCGCCACCTCGAAACTGGCGTTGCCCACACGGCTTACCCAGGTCTTTATCTCAACCGGCTGCCCATACTGGGTGGGTGAGGTGTAAGCGATGGTAAAGCCTGCCACGATCAGGTTCCACTCAGCTAAATTAAGCTCAGGATTAAAGAGCGTAAAGATAGGCTCACGCGCCGCCTCGAACCAAACAGGCATCACGGTATTATTGATATGGCCCAGGCCATCGGTTTCGTTAAATCTGGGTTGAATCGTGAGAGTAAAAAAGCGTGCTGACACAGGGCATTCCTAAGGTTAAGTCGTTATTTTTATGGCAGAGACGTTAACCGAGAAGCCAGGGGGATGCAATATGGACTTTTGGACAATTGGACGTTTAGCTTAAGGGCGCCTCATTGTGAGGCGCCCTTAATATCACTGTTATTTAACGTACATGGCGTTAATTTCAGTGGCGTATTTGTGATAGATCATCTTACGTCTTAACTTCATGGTCGGCGTTAATAGCCCGGCCTCCATCGAAAAAGCCTCGGGCAGCAGAGTAAACTTCTTGATCTTCTCAAAGCCCGCCAACTCTTGTTGCAGATGTTTGAGGCGCTGCTCGAAATGCTCTACCACATGGGAGTGACGCAGTAATTCCATCGGCGACTCGTAATGCAGCCCCTTCTCTTTAGCCCAAGCCTCCAACGACTCGAAAGCCGGAACAATCAAGGCGGTCACATAGTTTTTAGCATCGGCGATCACCGCCACCTGCTCGATAAAGGGACAGCAACCCACCTTGCCTTCGACTCGCTGCGGCGCAATATATTTGCCGTTTGATGTCTTCATTAACTCTTTAATTCTGTCGGTAATAAACAGGTTACCCTGCTCATCAATATGGCCAGCATCGCCAGTCTTCAACCAGCCATCTTCGAAAGTGTCGGCCGTCTCCTGAGGACGGTTATAATAACCGCGCATCACGGTATCGCCGCGTACTAAGATCTCGTTGTCTTTACCCAGCTTGATCTCTACCTCTGGCAGCGTCTTACCGTTAGAACCGGCAACTCTGTTATCCAGAGTGTTACAGGTCACTGTCGCAGTGGTTTCCGTCATGCCGTAGCCACAGAGCACAGGAATATCGATGGCATGGAAGAAGCTCGCGACATTTTGATCCAGCGCTGCACCGCCGCAAGGCATAAACTTAAGCCTGCCACCCAGCACCTGTTGCAGCTTGCTGTAAACCAGCTTATGGGCCAGCTTCCACTGCGCCTTAAGCCACCAAGACGCCTTAGCACGGCCTTGGCTAACCTCAAACTGGCGCTGACCTACGGCCATGGCCCAAGCAAATAATTTCTTACGGGTATCGGGTGCCTTGCTCACTTTATCCTGCACCGCGCTATACACCTTCTCCAGGAAGCGTGGCACCACACACAGGGTGTGCGGGCGAATATCGACAATCGCTTCTTTGACTGCCATGGGGTCATTAAGATAGACATTATGTCCACCCCGGCAGAGCACATAGAAGCTCCAACCGCGCTCAAATACATGGCTCAATGGCAGAAAGGCCAGCGACACATCGCCAGGCGTGAAAGGCAAAATGGTATCGTGTTGACGGATCACCGAGGCAATATTGCGATAATCCAGCATCACCCCTTTAGGGTCGCCCGTGGTGCCTGAGGTATAGATTAGGGTTAACAGATCATCCAAATCCTGCTTTGCCAAACGCTGGGCCAACTCGGCCTCAACCTCAGCGGTATAGGTTTGACTCAGTAACTGATCAAAATGAACAGCTGTTACCGCTTCACTCAGTTCAACTTCAGAGTCGAACACCACGACTTGAGTCAGACTTGGACACAAGGCCACTAATTCACAGGCCATACGGTATTGCTCAGCATCACCAACAAAGATCAGCTTGGCCTGAGCATCATCGACAATATAACGCGCCTGTTCCAGGGTACTGGTGGGATAAACGGGCACGACAACCGCCTTGGCCTTAAGGGCCCCCACATCGGCACAAGTCCACTGTGGACAGTTTTGTGACAGTATCACTACCTTATCTTGAGCAGCAAAGCCAAAACGGATCAGTGCTTTAGCAACTTGATCGCCAATCTCATCGAATCGGCGCCAGCTAACCTTCTGCCAAGGCGCGGATAAGCCATAACCTTCTAATGCAATGGCATCACCACGTTGTTGGCTCTGCGCCTGCATCAGGCTTATCGGATGATACTGTTGAAGCGACATAATTATTTGACCCTTTTAGCGTACACTTGTACCTGTTTTGCGGCATTTTACTGCAACGGCGGCCAAAAAATAAGAGTTTTTGCTCCAATAATGTTAATTAGAGCACAAAGCAGACCAGAGATGAGATCAGACGAGATGGTCTCGCCACAGCTTTTGGCTGCCCCACCAAAGCGTTAGCAGAGAAAAGGCAACCAGGCCCAAATCTATCGCTAGCCAAGCCGTAAGATCCCGCCCCTCGCGCGCAGCCAGCAGGGCAGTCGACAGCCAGATCGCATGGCAGATCACCACTAACAAACTGAGAGAGATATGCATGGCATTGCGGGATGCGCAGCCTAGCCCCAGCAAGATGGCACATACGCTAAAGGTGCTTAAGACCAGGTGACACCAGATGATCAGGGTCACACTGTCGCTCAGCCAATAAGCGAAACTTGCCAATAGCGCCATGGTCAGAGTGATATAACCCAGTAAACGATATTGCCCTCTGGCAAAGGCCTCTACCATCCCCTGCTTACCGTCAAATCCCGGCAGTATGTACAGGGTTTCTGCCGCGCGCCAGCGCTGAATACGGCTCCAATGTACCAAAGAGCAGGCAACCGCGCTGAACTGTCCCATGATGAAAAGGACCGGCAGCTCTATGCCCGCAACCACATTCACTAAACTCATCACTAGCGCCAGGCTTGGTAGCAGCACCAGCAACATGGAGAGCATAGGGCCGGTAAAGAAGTTCACAGGATGGAGCCACCTGTCCAGGCGCATCATCAAGTTATTGGAACCTAGATTCGGCAGCCAAAACCAGCCCATCTCCAAGCCATTGAGATAGACAGAGCGGGCCTCAAGGTGCCAGACCACACGCTGCAGATCGCAGCGAATAAGATAGATAAAACCTATGATGGCCACTGGCAGGCACCATAAGCTCAAGCTAGGCAGCATGGCGGTGATTTCGGGTAAGAAGGGCAGTAATAAAAACAGGCCAAAAGAGAAATAGAAACTCTTGATGTGCAACCGGCAGACATAGACAAAGGCCACCCCTGCCAGAGTTGCCACCCCTACCTGGGCAATGGCGCCCTCAATAGGCAAGATCAGCGCCGCAGTCAGCGAGATCAGGCTGGCAACGCCGCCGACCATCAGAGCTTGCCACTGAATGTTATCAGCATAACCCGGCACCAGGCTGGCCCATTCGGTGGCCGACAAACGGTTGAGTTGCCAGGCGATCGCCGCACAGGTCGACACCTGTATCATCCCCAGCATAACGGGCATTGCGGCATATTTTTCCGCCACGGCCATCACCAGCAACATCACTAGCGCGAGTAAGCCAGTGCCAAGAAAACTGGCGCTGCCGACATCAAATAACCAGAAACGCCCCATGCCGCGCAGAACCTTAGGCATCATCTGTGTAACTCCATAAAGAGTTGTTCCAGATTCATCGGCGTCACCGTGTCGAAACAAGCGGCCATTGAGGGCTCATAGTGATCCACCAGCAGCTTATCCTGCTGACGGTTAAGCACCACTAGCCCGTCGGGCAACACTTGCCCCGGCTTAAGGCTCACCAACTGGACACTCTCCCTCAGGGCATCGATCTCTTTGAAGAGCACCAACTTGCCTTTACGCATCAGGGCCACATGGCTGGCAACCCGCTCGAGATCTGAGGTGATGTGGGAGGAAAACAAGACAGCTGAGCCAGCATCTAAAGCCAACTCAAACAGATCTGACATAAACTCGCGTCTGGCAATAGGATCCAGGCTGGCGACTGGCTCGTCGAGGATCAAGAGTTTCGGACGATAAGCCATGGCCATGATCAGCGCCAGCGACTGGCGCTGCCCCACCGAGAGGCGCTGCACCTGTTGCTGCCCATCGAGATCGAATCGGGCCAGCCACTCCTGCTCCAAAGACGTATCCCAGTTAGGGTAGAAACTGCGATGCAGTGTGAGGGCTCTCTCGACGCTAAAGCCTTCATAACCAAAAGGCTGCTGCGGCACATAGCCGATAAGCTCCTTCTGGGCAGAGCTCAGGTTTTCGCTGGAACCGCCCAGGATCTCTATTCGCCCCTGCGTCACGTTTAGTATGCCTAAGGCGCAACGCATCAGGGTCGACTTACCGGCGCCGTTTTGCCCCAGTAGGCCCACCACCATGCCAGGATAGAGGGCCATAGACAGCTCATCTATGGCTAACTTGTCGTCGAATGCCTTGCTGATCTCATGAAAGGCCAATATAGCTTGATTGCTCTCTTGCATCTGCATCTGTTCCTTTATTGCGCTTGCTGCCATGCCTTGGCAATGATGGTGTTGAGTTCATCCAGGCTAACGCCGAGTTGTTTAGCCTGAGCGATAAGTGAATTGACTTGAGGCGTCATCAAATCAACGCTGGAGGTGCCTTGGCTATCGCCACGTTGTGCCACCCTGGTCGGCTGACCACGACGACGCTCCAACCAGCCCTGTTCCACCAGCTGCTGAATGGCGCGAGAAACCGTCATTGGGTTAACCGTCAAATGCTCGGCAATCTGCCGCACCGAAGGCAATACCTCCAAGGGCTGCAACTGGCCGCCCACAATCAAGCGCACAATCTGATCGCTTAACTGTCGGTAGATGGGGTCACCATTACTGGGGTTGACACTAAGTAAATCTAGCATTAGTCTTTATTCACTGTATTAATACATTGATACACCGATACAGTATTAAACTAACATAGATACGATAAATTTCAACTAAGGAATCGGTATCATGCTTCAAGGAAAGGTAAAATTGATGGTCAATAGACGCTCCCACATGCAGCGGGTTTTGGCGCTACTACTGCCCATTTGCATGGCAATACTCTTGCTGTCTCAGCCCACTTGGGCCAACCCAAAAGAAGAAGGCAAGACTGAGGCTTGCTATGTCGATGGTCTATCAGATCGTCTGCGTTGCGGCGTTATTACAGTGCCCGAAAACTATGACGCCCCCCAGGGAAAACAGATACAGATCCACTATCTGGTCCTACCCGCCATCAAGCCCAGCTTTGAAAAAGAAGCCCTGCTAGCCATCGCAGGTGGTCCTGGCCAGTCGGCCATAGATAACGCCGCCAGCTTCGACAAGATCTTTACTAAGGTACGCCAGCAGCGCGATATTCTGCTGATCGATCAGCGCGGCACAGGTCTTTCAAACCCACTGACCTGCGACGGAGAGGGTTTCGAAGGCGGCCTGGCCTTTAATGAAGAGCAACTGGATATCGCCGCCGAGACCAAGGCCTGCCTTGATAAGCTTGATGCCGATGTCAGCCAATATGGCAGTGAAACCGCCCTCAAAGATTTCGAGGCAGTCAGACAAGCCCTTGGCTACCAAAAACTGCACCTGTATGGCATCTCTTACGGCACTCGTATGGCGCAGCTCTATATGCGCCACCATCCAGAGGCCTTGGCCACCGTCACCTTAGATGGTGTGGTTCCCATGCAGCAAAGTGTGATTAATATTGGCGACGCCATCACCCGCGCCATAGATCTGCTGCTAAAAGATTGCCAAAACAACGACCTGTGTCATCAACAATTCCCGAAACTTGGTGAAGAACTCGCCCAGGTTGAAACCCTGCTTAGCCAAGGCGCGGCGATCAGCCAGACACGCGACCCGCTAACCAATGCACCCACTAAACTCGTGATGACCAAGGGCAAATTTATGGGCGCCATCCGCATGGCTCTCTACATGCCTAATGTCAGGGCACTACTGCCCCACGCCATCCATCAGGCAGCCCAGGGCAATTATCAGGCAATCACCGGACTTTACGCCCTTACCGTCAACAGCACAGGCATTGCAGCCGGCATGCACTCGGCCGTGGTTTGTGGCGAAGATTGGCACCGCTTTAGCGAGGCGGAGCGCGAGCGCTTAACACAGAGCTACTTCGGTAAAGAGATGATCAAGGCATTCGATCTCTCCTGCCCTATCTGGCAGATCCCGCCTGTTAGCCTTGATTTTGCAGACCCCATTGCCAGTAACCTCCCCACCTTATTGTTATCTGGCGAGATAGATCCCGCGACACCACCGAGCTGGGGCGAGCTGGCAACCGCAAAGCTGACCAATGCCAAACACTTCGTTGCCCCCTATGCCACCCATGGTGTGGCTTATCAGTCTTGCGCCAACACCCTTATCGCAGAACTGATCGGCAGCGGCAGTGTTGATGGACTCTCGCCAACCTGTTTAAACAATGATGTCAGTCGTAATTTCTACCTCAATGCCAACACGGTAGAAGCCATCCCACAGGACACACTCAGCCAGAGCATCAGCCAGGCCAAGCTTAGTGACGACCAGCAGCAAGGAGTGCAACATGATTAAGGTATCGAATTTATCTAAGCGCATCGGCGAAGTGCAGGCGCTGAACGATCTGAGCTTCGAGGCCCTGGACGGCCAGATCACCGGCTTGCTGGGCCCCAATGGCGCAGGCAAGACCACCTGTCTACGCACCGTCTTTGGTCTGCTTAAGCCAGATCAAGGGATCGCCGAAATCGACGGCATAGATGTGGCCAAACAGCCTGTTGCCGCCAAGCAGCAGCTGGGACTGTTTCCCGATCCCTTCGGCCTGTATGAGCGCCTGACGCCCAGAGAGTACATTCGCTACTTTGCCGAGCTCAATGGTCTCTCCCGCGATCAGGCCAAGGCCGCCTCGGCCAAGGTGCTGGGAAAACTACATATGAATGATATTGCCGATCGCAAATGCAAGGGCTTCTCTCAGGGGCAGCGCATGAAGACGGCACTGGCCCAGGCGATTGTGCATGAGCCCACCAATATCATACTCGACGAACCGACTCGCGGCCTGGACGTGATGAGCACCCGGGTACTGCGTGACCTGCTCAAAGATCTTAAAGAAGCTGGACACTGTGTACTCTTCTCCAGCCATGTGATGCAGGAAGTTGCCGCCCTGTGTGATCGGGTGATCGTCATGGCCGAGGGACGAGTGGTCGCCGTTGGCAGCCCCCAAGAGCTCTGCCAACAGACAGGTAAGGACTCACTGGAAGATGCCTTTATCCAGCTAATCGGTACCGACGAGGGAATCGCAGCATGATCAGTTCAATTATTACTATGGTCAGAAAAGAGCTGACCGATGCCGCCAGAGACAAACGCTCTGTCATGGCCGGGCTCTATTATGCCATCGGCGCGCCGCTAATGATGTGTGGCATGTTTATGATCCTCATTGGCCAGATCACCAGCCCAGAGGCGCTCAACATCACCATCACCCATGGTGAGCGTGCCCCGGATCTGGTGAAGTATCTCGCCAGCAACGAGATCAGCCAAGGCGAAGAGAGCGACCGCAAAGAGATAAAACTCGTCATCAGCCCTGACTACGCCGCCAACATGGCCAAGAGCCAGGCAGCCGAGATAGTGCTGATCGCCGACAACTCCAACGAGAAACTGCAGTCATCGATTCGCCGTCTGGAAAAGGCACTGCAACAATATAGTGCCGAGATGGGCAGCTTGCGGCTGATCGCCCGCGGCATCGACCCTAAGGTGATGCAGCCCATCAAAGTTAAGGTGGAAGATCAGGCCACCTCTGATTCCAAGGGCGGAATGATCTTGGGCATCGCCATCTTCATGATGGTCTATGCGGTGTTTATCTCGGGCATGAACCTGGCCATAGACACCAGCGCCGGCGAGCGCGAGCGCAACTCCCTGGCGCTGCTGCTCAGCCACCCGGTATCGACCCGCGACATAGTAGTGGCCAAGGTGGCGGCAGTTACTATTTTTGCCATGTTGGGGCTTATCCTCACCCTAGTGATCTCGAAAATCGCCTACGGCTTCGTGCCTTGGCAGGAACTGGGCTTCTCGGTCAACATCAATGTCGACTTCATCCTCTTGATGCTGGCGATCGGCCTGCCCATCGCCCTAATGGCGGCGGCGCTGCAGCTGTTTGTCTCCTTTATGGCCAAATCATTTAAGGAGGCGCAGTCCTACCTCACCATAGTGCTGATCGTGCCCATGATGCTGTCGATGGCGGCAAGCTACAACATAGCGCCAGACACACTACAGTGGCTGCCGATCTCGGGTCAGATGCAGGCTCTGATCGCCTTCATCAAGGGCAAGGAGATCCCCATGCTGCAACTGGCGCTCTCAAGTGCCATCACCTTTATCATCGCCCTGGCTCTGGCCTTTGGTATGGAACGCTCACTCAAGAGTGAAAAAATCGTCTTCGGACTCTAACCCCTACGGGCCTCCTAAGGAGGCCCAAACATGAGGAACCTGCTATGGATAAGCAACAAGTCGTCATGATCATCATGTTGGTGCTCGTGGCCGCAACCACCTTAAGTGAAATGTACAAGTACTACTTAAAACAGCAAAAGCGCAAGCAAGTGTCTGATAACACTGATGAGGTACTCAGGCTCAAGCAACACAATGAACAGCTGGAGCAAAGAGTCAGAGTGCTGGAACGCATAGTCACCGACAACGACTACCAATTGAAGCAGGAGTTTGAGACGCTCAGCCGCAATGCTTGACTTTTTCTCTTGTACCAGAGACCACCTATGGTTTTATAATGGCGAAATACGATAAATCGCTTAAAAAACACAAGGTACAAGAGGATATGACCATTTCATCAGCTGTTAAACGCACATTCGTTGGCCTGCTAGCCCTTGTTGGACTGTCGGGCTGCGCCAACGCATTGTGCGGCGCCCAGACAGATCACGCCACCAACCCGCTGCAGAGAGAAAACACCCGCCTTGAATGTGAGCGCCAAGTAATGAACGCCATAGACGAAAAAGAGCGCCAAGAGCAGAAAGAAAATGACGCTCTATTCAAGGCCCACATGGAAAAGCACACTAAGACCTCAAAGTAACGCTTGGACTTGATCTGGCTCGACTCAAGCTCAGCCTCGGCGTTTGCCACAAACCAAGCCGGTCCGCTAGCAACAAGTGTGAGTGTTAAATTTTTGCCTATAGGCCCTCGGCGAGAGGCTAGTCAACTGAATGAACAGCTTTCGAAAGGAGCTGACATCTTCATAACCCACTCGGGCCACAATCTGCTCTAACGCCAACTCAGTGGTTTCCAACAAGCGTTTAGCCTCATCGACCCTCAGCCGCTGCATATAGCTGGCGGGGGTCTCATTAAGCGCCCGTTTAAAGCGGCGGATCAGAGTGCGCTTACCCACGGCAAACTTAGTGGCTACCTCATCGAGTAACCAGTTTTGATTTAAGTTAGCCTGCATCCACTGCTGAATATTTCTGACCAGCTCATCCTGGTGATGCTCGGGGGTGATTGCCATGGTCATAAAGGGTTGCTGTGAACAGCGATTAGGATCGATCAGCAATATTTTAGCCATCTGCTGCGCCAACGACTCGCCCGCCAGCAGCCCAACCAAATGCAAGGCCAGGCTTAAATTTGAGGTGGTCGCCCCCGCGGTATGAAACTGACCGTCAGATACCACCAAGGAGTCCATGCAGAGCTTAACCCGCGCAAAATTACGCTCAAACATCTGTGACAACCACCAAACAGTGGTGGCCCGCCGGTTATCCAGCAGCCCTGAGGTCGCCAACATCAGCGTACCTGAACAATAGGCGGCGATAGGCTTACCCGTTTGTGCATAGGCTCTCAGAGGGGATAACAGGGGCAAAAAATCTTGCTGATATTGGTTAAACTCCGCCTTGTTGGTCACAAAGGCAGACGCCAGCACCACGGCATCGGCAGTTTGTAGCTGGCTATCGTCGGTCAAACCCATGGCCGCCAATTGGAAGCCTTGATTGGTGGTGATCGCCTTGCCATCGCCGGAAACGATATGGCAATGAAACAGGTCTTGAGTCGCATCAGGATTGAGCCTGCGATACAGGGCGTTGGTAAAGCTAAATACATCAATCAGCCCCACTATGCCGCCGGCCACCACATTGCCCGCCGCCAGTATCATGATTGTCTTCATCCCTTCTCCCTCATCCAAGCACTTGTCACTTGCCACGTGTCACTTATCACCCTTATTTTGTCAATAATGACACTTCAGGCCTGTTTGTCGAGTTTTTATACTGACCACATTGCAAAAAGAAGGAGTAAGCAGATGAACACACGGACACTACACCTGATCCTAAGCCTGGGTTACTTGGGCATAAGCTGGACCCTGCTGCTATGGCTGCACTTTACCACCCAACCCAACCTGTTCGGCCATTTTATTGCCATCCCAAGCCTGTTGTTATTTAGCGCCTTTAGCGCGCACCAGATCATCCGCAAGGGGCTATAAACGGGCAATAAAAAAGCCCAGCCTGAGCTGAGCTTTCTTGAGTTCAGGCTTGGCCTGCTGCCTATTTTGCCTTAGGTCTGAAAGGCTTGATCACTGACTCATCGCATTCCAGATAAGGGCCTTCCATCAGATCGATGCAGTAAGGGATAGCAGGGAATACGGCGTCCAGACACTCACGGATCGACTTGGGCTTGCCAGGCAGGTTGACGATCAGGCTGTCACCACGCAGACCCGCCGTTTGACGAGACAGGATAGCGGTCGGCACAAACTTGAGTGATTCGGCGCGCATTAGCTCGCCAAAGCCAGGCATCATGCGCTCACACACGGCCTCGGTTGCCTCCGGCGTCACGTCACGCTTAGCCGGGCCTGTGCCACCAGTGGTAACGATGAGACAACAATCTTGCTGATCGGCCATCTTAATCAAGGTCTGTTCGATAATAGGCTGCTCATCGGGAATGACTTCATAGACAGGCTCCCACTCCGAGGTGAGGTATTCCCCCAAGACCTCGATAATTGCCTTACCGGAAATGTCTTCATACACGCCTGCACTGGCGCGATCACTGACGGTAACTATGCCAATCTTTGCTTTTGCCATTCCACTTTTCCTTTGATTTTTTTGAGTCGCGAGCGGTGCTTGATGCCGCTCCATCGGTGCGCCCTAAAATAACATATTTTGTGCGTCACTAAAGCCGTCGAGACCGAATAACGCGATCCCATCGAGCAAAGCTAGGTCTGGCAGCAGGCAAGGGTCTCTTCCAGCAGATCGAGAAACGCCTGTTGATTGGCAATAATGGCTTCTAGATCGCCGCGCCGCGCATCTATCTCTACTTGTCGGGCAAGCTTTACCAGAGCGGTCATACTCAAGTTGCTGGCAGCGCCTTTGATGGCGTGTACACTTGAGCGAATGGCGTCGCAATCGGCCGCGTCTATGCCTGCGACAAAGGCATTTTTGTGGTGCAGCATCTCATCCACAAATACCTTTAGCACCTCATCGAGCAGCTCCTGATCGCCTGACATCAAGGCCAGGGCCCTGTCTCGATCAAACAGCGGATTGGCCTCCTCTACCGAAGCTGGTACCACTTCTATTACTGGCTCATGGGGCAGCGCAGATTCATAGTTTGGCTGACTCAGGGAGAACCAGCGATACAGACACTCTTTCAGTACCTCCAGCACCAAGGGTTTAGTCAGATAATCATCCATACCTGCACGTATACAATGCTCCCGGTCACCTTTCATCGCATTGGCAGTCAAAGCAATAATGGGCAGGGCGCAGAACTGACTGCCCCCTTGCCCCTCACGAATCGCCGCCGTCGCCTGAAACCCGTCCATCTCAGGCATCAGGCAATCCATCAGAATCAACAGGTAGGGATTATCCTGCTTCGCCGACAGCAGCTCCAAGGCTTCTCGACCATTGTTAACCACATCGGCCTCAACACCCAGTTGGTGTAACATCCCCAAAGCAACCATCTGATTGACCTTGTTATCCTCCACCACCAGCACCTTAGGCTTAGTCATACTGGGTTTAACAATCGGCTCTATGTTGGGCTCATACTCCTGTTCCAGCGGCTGATCCGACAGGGCGCGGATCAGCTGGCCAATGTTCAATGGCCGCCCCAGATGAGGCACTCTGGCATCTTGTTTCTCAAACTCTAATTGCTGCCAATGGGCGAGTAGCGGCAAGACTATGGCACTTTGCTCTTCGGCCAACTGGCGCCAACGACTCAGCTCGCCGGAAAAGGTCTCCCGCTCGGCGGAGAAACTATAAATGATGACATCTGAAGCGGGAATGGCTTGGTTCGCATCGAGAAATGTCACCTTAGCTCCCCAGCTGGTGAGCAACTCTCCTAGCATCTGCTCGAAGTCATTCAATTGGCCCATTAACGTGACTCGCTCAGGCGCCAAGCCTGTTCGCCAATCTTGCTCCCCATCCGTTTGAGCTGGCTGCTGAGCCAGGGTAAAGCTAAAGATACTCCCCACTTCCTGCTGGCTCTCGACCGTTATCTCCCCCTGCATTAACTCACACAAGCGTTTCGCGATAGAGAGGCCCAGACCTGTGCCGCCAAACATACGGGTCGTCGAGCTGTCGCCTTGAATAAAGGGGTTAAACAACATGGCGAGCTTTTCTTTGGCTATGCCTATGCCGGTATCTTCAACCTCACAGCAAAATTGCAGCGATCCCGACTCTGTTTTCCAATTTGACAGCCTAAGGGCAATCCATCCCTCATCGGTAAACTTAATGGCATTGCCAACCAGATTCATCAAGATCTGGCGCAATCGGCTGGGATCACCCACTACATAGCGGTACTCTAATTGACTGATATCCACGAACAAGGGCAGATGTCGCTCTTCTAACTTTAACGTTACCGACTGCACAAACTGATCGATAAGCTCCACCAAGTCGAACTCGATTGCCTCGATCTCAAATTTACCTGACTCTATCTTGGAAAAGTCGAGAATGTCATTTAGCAGCGACAACAAAGACTCAGCGCTGGTGGAGGCCACATCCACATAACGCTTTTGCATTGGCGACAAGTCAGTCTCAGCCAGCAGCCCTAAGATACCGATCACGCCATTCATTGGCGTACGTAATTCATGGCTCATGCAGGCTAAGAAGTCCTCCTTGATCTTGGCGGCGACTTCCGCCTTCTCACGAGCCTCTGAGAGCGCCCAGTTATTGAACTCCATCTCTTGAGCGTAAGACTCGATTTTGCGCTCATTAATCTTCATCCGAGTCAGGTCTTCGACACAGACAAAGTATCCTTCAACCTTGCCGTCATCGCCGATGTCGGGCACATAGGTGATATGGAAAAATCTAGGCTGTTTCTGTGCATCTAAGGTTTCTGCCTCAAACACCTGCTTCTTGCCTTCAAGCACCCCCTGCTGATAAGGCTGGATCAGCTGATAGACATCCTGAGGTAATACCGCCTCGACCTTTTGGTCTAATACCTGCTCTTCTGACTTGCCAAACCATTGAAGGTAATGCTGATTAATAAAGCGATAGCGGGTTCTGGCGTCCACATAGGCCAACTGAATAGGAATCACATTGGTAATGTTATCGATATATCGCCGTGATTTATCCAGCTCTAACTGCTTCTGGTTACGGGCGCGGACGGCTTCGTTATAGCTGTTTACCAAGACACCAAACTCATCTTCATTGTCCAGGCGTATGATCTTATGGCCACCAAAGGCCTCAATTTGACGCCGAATACGGCGAATGGGATCAAGCAATACCTTGTGCTGCACAAAGAGGTTTACCACCAGCAAGATGGCAAAGCCTAGTAATAGAATGCCCACATAATGGAATAGCTCCTTAGAGCTATGTGCCTCGATGTCACTGGCGTCGTATTTGACATAGAGTACATAGGCCCTAAGTCGCTGCTGCTCTGGCGAGATGAGATAAACCTGCTGCACCTTGTGCACCATGCTCCCCTTGCGCAACACCTCCTTGACACTCTGCTTATCGCTAACATGATTTATCATCTCGACCAACTCAGGCGCCAAGTTACCCGACAATGCTCCCCCCTGATATTGGGACAGATTATCGGCCACTATCTGCTTCAGGCGAGGATCGAATAGCATCAAACGCCTGATACTGCCTTGGGCAGCGATACTATTAACGACTCGACGCATGTTACTAAAGTCAGTGCTGACCTCAAGGGCAAGTCGAAGCGAGACAGAGACCTGAGCAATCTCATTATCCACCTGATGCTCGGTGCGCTCCAACATCTCCTCGTAATAGTAAAGGGCAATCAAACCAGAGATGACCAAGGCACACACTAAAGTAGCCAGATTCAGCTTATAGACAATGCCCCGAGCTATCTTGTCTCGATATTCGCGCAGCATAGACTAGTGCTCTTGATAAAAGAGATTATCGATATGAGCACAGTCGGATTCTATCGACTCTATCTTCACTAAGGTCTGACAAACACTATGACCCAAAGCCTTCAGCTTATCAGGTTGATGAAATAGCTTGTTTTGTTCATCATGACTAAGCAACTTGAGATCCATAAGCGCCGCCTCAAAGTCAGCTACCGATAAACCTTCTCGCTGCGCCATAATCGCAATCGCCTCATCGGGATACTCTTGCAGATAGTCCATCGCCATCTGCCACGCCTTTTGGATCTGACCCACCAGCTCTGGATGCTTAGCCAATACGGCAGAGGAGATAGACAGAGTATCTAACACCTCCTCGGGGATCTCCTTGGTAGAAAATAGCTCTTGATAGTTACCTGTAGACTGTATCTCCACCGAGTAGGGCGGATAGGTTACCATGGCGTCAATCTTGCCAATGGCTAAAGCACTGGCTCCTGCACCCTGCTCCACATTGATGATCTTCACATCATCAAGCTGCATCTGATACAGATTTAACGCCCGCTCCAACACAAAGATCCCCAGCGAACTGACCTCACAACCTATGGTTTTGCCCCTAAGCGCCTGCATATTCTCCACAGAATTAGGTGCAATAATCACATCGCCACCATCGGAATAATCGGCTAACAGCACGACCTTAACGGGTTGCCCATCCAAGGCTTCCACCTGAATCGCCTCTATCATGGTGCTGGCAAAGCCATCGACATAACCGGTTAAGTAAGCGCGCTGGGCATCGGACAAGGTTGAGACCTGTACCAGCTCAATGTAGGCGCCCACCTGAGTGAAAAAACCTTTCTGTTGCGCCAGATATAAGAGCTCATACCCGGGCCAAGGGTTCAGGGCTAGGGTGATCGGCTCCTCCACCTTCTTAGGTTCACAAGCAGTGAGCAGCAACGCTGTTAGCAACAAAAAAATTCCCTTTATCATTTTTGTCATTCCTTAATCTTCTTCTACCGTAAGATAGGCACCGTCCTGATAGCAAACCACTCGGTTTCGTCCATCAGCCTTTGCCTTATAAACGGCCTCATCGGCCAACACTAAAAGGTGTGATAGATCGGCATTATGGTAGTTCGCGGTCACCACACCAAAACTGCCGGTCACCTCCAGTCCCATAGGTTTAAGTCGCGCCAACTGCTGACGGACATATTCCGTTTTCTCTCTTGCGATATCCAGGCCACACTCCATGAGGATCACAAACTCCTCCCCCCCCATGCGCGCCACCAGATCTTCTTTGCGAAAGCTCTCCTGTAGCAATTTAGCGACCGCCTGTAGCACGAGATCGCCAACATGATGACCATTGAAATCGTTGATTTTTTTGAAATGATCCAGATCCAGCATCACGATAGCCAGTTCGCTTCGATGGCGAACCATGCTAGAAAGGCTCTGAGCGGCACGCTCGGCGAGAAAATGACGGTTATAAAGGCCCGTAAGTTGATCATGCAGCGCCATAAACTTAAGTTTATCGCTATGCTGCTTAAGCTGAATATGGGTGGAGACTCTGGCACGCACTATGGCTGGTCGTATCGGTTTAGTAATGTAGTCGACTGCACCTATCTCCAGCCCCTTCTGCTCATCCTCATCTGAGTCTTTAGCAGTCACAAAAATGATAGGGATATCTGCGGTCTCAGGATCTGCCTTTAACTGACGACACACCTGATAACCATCCAGACCGGGCATAATGACATCCAGCAGAATAATATCTGGCTTCTGCTTGGCTACCTTAAGACACTCTTCGCCACTTTCGGCTGTCCAGACCTGATACATATCCTTAAGGCATTGCCTCATGATCAGGACATTAGTCTTAACGTCATCTACCACCAGCACTACTGATTGTTCGTCCATGCAATCCCCTAATCAGCCCAGGTCAATTAGCCACAATGTTTCAAAAGGATAGAGATATTTTTAAGTGTAGCAGAAAGGATTTTTTCATCCTGAAAACTCATGAGCGGCCCCATTCAATACGCAAAATCATCACTGGCATAAACGTAGAAAACAAAAAGGCCAATCCTATGGATTGGCCTTTCGAGCAAGATACGCCTAGAAGCGATAGATTTAACCGATAACCGACTTAGTTTCCCACTGAATCACGTCATGGAGGCAAGAAAACGGCTACACAGCTAGGCCAACCGCGACACCAGAAGCCCAGGCCCACTGAAAATTGAAACCGCCGAGCCAACCGCTGACATCCATCACCTCGCCGGCAAAGTAGAGCCCTGGCACCTTCTTGCTCTGCATATCTTTAGAAGAGAGCTCGTTAGTATCCACGCCACCTAAGGTCACCTCGGCAGTGCGATAGCCTTCAGTACCGTTCATCAAAAGCTGCCAGTTATGAAGATTATCTGCCACTTGGTCACGCTGGGCATGCACCAGCTGATTAAGTGCCATGTTGAGTAGTGCCTCATCGAACAACACCTCAACCAGTCGCTTGGGCAACCACTGGGACAGGGTATTACGCAGACTCTGCTTGGGGTGATTGGCCAACGCCTCGCTCAAGGCCTCTGCGGCATCGACCTGAGGCAGCAGGTTAATCGAGATACTTTCGCCTGGCTGCCAGTAGTTGGAGATCTGTAAAATCGCCGGACCAGAAAGGCCTCTGTGGGTAAACAGCAGCGCCTCACTAAACTGAGTACCGTCTTGGGCGGTAATGGTACTGGGCACAGCGATACCCGATAGCGGCTCAAATTTCTGCTTCTGCTCACTATGCCAGGTAAAAGGCACCAGGCCTGCGTGAGTCGGCAACACCTTAAGACCAAACTGCTCGGCGATCTGATAGCCAAACGGTGAGGCGCCCAATTTGGGCATAGAGAGCCCACCAGTCGCCACCACCAAAGACTCACAGCTGTATGCACCCTTGCTGGTTTCCAGCATAAACAGGCCGTCTTCCTGCTTGGTGATGGAGAGAATATCGGTACGCAGTTGCACCTGTGCGCCCGCCCACTCACACTCGGTCACCAGCATGGTCACTATCTCTTTGGCCGAGTCGTTACAGAACAGCTGGCCATGATCCCGCTGGTGATATTCGATGCCATGACGCTCAACCAACTCAATAAAATCTTGCGATGAGTAACGCGCCAAAGCCGACTTCACGAAATGGGGATTGGCGCAGATAAAGTTACCCGGTTCCACCTTAAGATTAGTAAAATTGCAACGACCACCGCCGCTGATCAAGATCTTGCGCCCCGCCTGTTTGCCGTTATCTAACACCAGGACATCTCGACCACGATAGCCCGCTGTCGCCGCGCACATGAGGCCCGCCGCGCCCGCACCGATAATGATCACGTCATGATGTTTCACTTAAATACCGCCTCAAACAAGTTAATAGCTAACGGACGCAAAGTCCTAACATCCACTAAGTAGATGGAATGGCGCAATATGTCTGGAACATTTTTGGCCTTGCATAAATCCCCTCTTAGCCCATCCGTGGGCACCGGGGATAAATATGTCCATATACAAATCACCTCTTTGCCCATCCGTGGGCACCGGGGATAAATACATCCTTGTATAAAAAAGGGCGCTATTTTAGCACCCTTTGTTCGATTTAGCATGAGTCGCCGATGGCCACTATTCGCTGTCTGCCGTCTCCGACTTTTTCTCTCTCGCCAACAAGTCCTTGGCCGCCTCATGTGGCGTGCCGCCTTGATAGAGCACCTTATACACCTGTTCGGTGATCGGCATCTCGACACCAAGACGCTTAGCCAAGGTATAGACCTCTTTGGTATTGCGATAGCCTTCAACCACCTGACCAATCTCGGTCTGGGCGGTATCGACATCTTTACCCTGACCTAGGGCTAAACCAAAACGACGATTACGCGACTGATTGTCGGTACAGGTCAACACCAGATCACCCAGACCCGCCATCCCCATAAAGGTAGACGGCTGTGCACCAATAGCTTCACCCAATCGTGTAAGCTCAACCAAGCCTCGAGTGATCAAAGCAGTACGGGCGTTAGCACCAAAGCCTATGCCATCTGACATACCGGCGCTGATAGCGATCACATTCTTTACTGCGCCACCAAGCTGCAGACCAATAAAATCGTCATTGGCATAGACACGCAACCGCTTAGGGCTGTGCAGCAGCTCGACCAGATCATTGGTAAAGGTTTCATCGGTACCAGCAACTGAGATAGCGGTTGGCAAGCCAGCCGCCAGCTCTTTGGCAAAAGTGGGACCCGACAAGACCGCCAACGGATATTCATCACCTAAGATTTCTCGCGCCACTTCTTGCAGCAAACGACCCGTTTCAGGTTCAAGACCTTTGGTCGCCCAGACAATACGCGCATCTTTGCGCAGCAGAGGCTTAGCCTGTTTCAGTACCAGACCAAATACATGGCTTGGCACTACCACCAACACATTGTTAGAGGCGGCTAGGGCGGTAGCAAGATCCGCTTCGGGAATCAAAAGATCCGGCAATGCAATACCGGGCAGAAACGCCTCATTGGATCGATCACGCTTAAGGTTCTCGATATGATCGGGCTCATGGCCCCAAATAAGGGTTTTATGTCCGTTACTGGCTAGAGAAATAGCAAGGGCGGTGCCATAAGAGCCCGCCCCCAGTACCGTAATATCGGCAGTATTGTTCATGCGTAATTAAGCGTTCGCTTCTGCGGCTTCACCAGCAGCTTCGGCTTGCGCCTGACGCTGTTGAACATACTGTGCAAACAGCGCGTCAAAGTTAACTGGAGCCAGGTTTAGTTGTGGGAAAGTACCACGAGCAACCAGGCTACCAACAACTTCGCGAGCATATGGGAACAGTACGTTAGGGCAATATGCACCTAGAGAGTGAGCCAGTTGCTGTTCAGTCAGACCTGCGATAGCGAAGATACCTGCTTGTTGTACTTCACATAGGAAAGCAGTTTCTTCACCGTTTTTAGCCGTCACAGTAAGAGAAAGGACAACTTCATAAACATCATCAGCCAGCTTAGCGCTGCGAGTGTCTAGGTCTAGTTTAACTTCTGGGTTCCACTCTTTCTGGAAAACAGCTGGGCTGTTTGGTGTTTCGAAAGAGATATCTTTAGTGTAAACACGTTGAATGTTGAACTGTGGACCCTGTTGTTCGTTATTTACTGCTTCAGCCATAATTTCCTACCTAATCAATTTTGTTCGATTCATCCAATGAGAAGAATCATCTTTAGGGCCTTTGTTACTCGAGTCCTAATTTAGACCTCAGCCACCATCCCGATTTAGTATTCCTTAAATCTCACCTATGGGTGGATTTAAGCCATTTTTTATAAGAGATGACACTCTAATCAAAGATGCTTTACAAAAGCAATCCTTGTGTGGGTTATCTTTTGGTTTTGGCAACAGGTAAGTTATTTTGTTGCCATTCGCTCATCCCACCCTTGAGGTTATACACAGACTCAAAGCCTGCTTTAACCATCAATTGAGCTGCTTGCGACGAGGTCATTCCTGCATTGCATACCATTATAATGGGACTGGCTTTGAACTTTTCAAGGGCAGATGTCTGATTATTTTTAATTTCAGACAAAGGCAGGTTAATCGCATCAACGATATGACCTTTCTTAAACTCTTCCTTGGAGCGCACATCAACCACCTTGGCGTCTTGTTTGTTAATTAACAAGGTTGCTTGCTGATGATCTACTGTTTTCACTTTTGAGATACTAGACTTAAAAACGCTCACGATAAGCGCTGCAAACAAGCCCACCCAGGCAAGACTTAGCATAGGGTTGGCTTTAAAAAATTCGATATATTCTTGCATTATTTTCGGCCTACTTCTGTGGCTTTAAAGACGGTTTGGGCTGAGAGTATAACCGATTGTCAAAGCAGATTGCAGCATGTTGTTCATCCCAGGCGGGAGGCTGATATTGAGAGAACCCTTAATTTGTGACGGGCTCGATAACTGCTATCGAAGTAAATCGCTTTTTGATCGCCCTCGTACGTAGTAATATTTATCCAATTTCAGAATTCTAGTTTTCTTTTTAACGTTAATAGGTACCACCATGACGACACGCAAACGCCCATTGGCACTGCTGATCCTCGATGGCTGGGGTTACCGTGAAAATACCCATATGAACGCGGTATATCACGCCAACACTCCTGTCTTAGATCGCCTCAACAAAGAATACCCCAATAGCCTGATCTCAGGCTCGGGGCTGGATGTCGGCCTGCCCGACGGCCAAATGGGCAACTCAGAAGTCGGCCACATCAACATAGGCTCTGGCCGCGTGGTCTATCAAGAACTGACCCGCATAGGCAAGTCAATTGAAGATGGTGAGTTCGACCATAATCCAGCCTTTGTCGAAGCGATCGACAAAGCTATCGCCGCAGACGGTGCGGTGCATATCATGGGCCTGCTCTCTCCGGGCGGCGTCCACAGCCATGAAAGCCATATTCAAGCCATGTGTCAGATGGCTGTTAAGCGTGGCGCGAAGAAAGTTTACTTACATGCCTTCCTCGATGGTCGTGACACTCCACCGAGAAGCGCTAAGTCTAGCCTGGCACATTTCAATGAGATGTTTGCCGAGCTGGGTACCGGCCGTATCGCCTCGTTAATTGGCCGTTACTACGCCATGGACAGAGACAACCGCTGGGATCGTGTCTCTCAGGCCTACGAACTAATCACCCAGGGCAAGGCGCTGCACCAGTATCAAGATGCCGTTGAGGCCCTTGAAGCCGCTTATAGCCGTGATGAAAACGACGAGTTTGTTGCCAGCTCGGCCATTACAGACGCAGACGGTCAGGTCGCCAGTCTGAATGATAACGACGCACTGATCTTCATGAACTTCCGCGCCGACCGCGCACGCCAGATCACCCGTAGTTTCGTCGATCCGAACTTCGACGGCTTCGAACGTGCGGTAACGCCTAAGATCAACTTCGTCATGCTGACCGAGTACGCCGCCGATATTAAGGCCGCTATTGCTTATCCTTCGGTGGATCTGGTCAACACCCTGGGCGAAGTGCTGCAAAACAACGGCAAGACGCAGCTGCGTATCTCGGAAACCGAGAAGTACGCCCACGTCACCTTCTTCTTTAATGGCGGCAAAGAGGAGCCATTTGAGGGTGAAGAGAGAATTCTTATCCAATCGCCTAAGGTCGCTACCTATGACCTGCAACCAGAGATGAGTTCGACCGAGTTAACCGACAAGTTGGTTGAAGCCATAGAATCAACCAAATATGACGTGATCATCTGTAACTACCCTAACGGCGATATGGTGGGCCATACCGGTAACTTCGACGCGGCGGTTAAAGCCTGTGAAGCGGTCGACACCTGTATCGGTCGTGTCGTTGAAGCGCTGGCCAAGGTAGATGGTGAATGTTTGATCACCGCTGACCATGGTAACGCAGAGCAGATGACAGATGAGCAAACTGGTCAGGCCCATACGGCACACACCAGTGAACTCGTGCCGCTGATCTATGTTGGCCGTAAGGGTGAGATCTCGCCAAACGGAAGATTAAGTGATTTAGCACCAACCATGTTAACCTTGATGGGACAAACTGTGCCGTCAGAGATGACAGGGCGCTCTATCATTACCCTAAGCGAGTAACGACTCTTTGCTTAAACGATTTGGTTTCTATAAAGCCAGCATACTTGCTGGCTTTATCATGCTCTCTTGCACTGTTCAGGCCGCTGACCTGAAGCAGCGCCAATCCGAACTCGAAGCCATCCAGAAACAGATAAGCAGCCAGCAATCGGCCCTTAAAGACACCAGTCGTCAACATGAAAGTCTGATAGATCTCCTCAAGAAAGATGAGCAAGCCATCGCCGAAGCCGCCAAGAAGGTCACCCGGACCCAGGCATCACTGGCACAGACAGATGAGAAACTGGCCGAGTTAAACAGCCGCAAGACAGAATTAGATAACCTAAAGAAGAAACAACAGAAAACCCTATCGAATCAGTTAGCCAGTGCCTACCTGGCAGGCAACCACGACTACACAAAAATGCTGCTCAATCAGCAGAGTCCGGCAACCATAGAACGATTACTCGCCTACTACCAATTCCTCAACAAGGCGAGAATGGACTCCATAGAGCAACTACAGCAGACAATGACAGAGCTGACGACTATTGAGTCAGAGCAAAAGACCCAACAAGCTAAGCTCAATGAGCTGATCCTCAATCAACAGCAACAGGCCAAGGTTCTCACCCAAGAGCAGCACCAGCGTCAACAGACCCTGAAACAGATTGAGCGCACCCTTAACTCCCATGGTGCCAAGTTAGAACAACTACAAATTGAAGAGGCCAGTTTAAAGCGCGTTGTCGAACAAGCCCTAAAGGCGATGAAAGACAACCCCAGCATGGAAGGACTATCGAGCCGTCAAAAACTAAGCTGGCCAACCAAAGGACGCATTCGCGCCGGCTTTGGTAGTCGCCGCTCCGGCGAAGTGAAATGGAAAGGGGTCATGATGGCCGCGCCCGAAGGGCAGAATATTAATGCCATCGCCTCAGGCAAGGTGATCTATGCCGACTGGCTCAGGGGCTTTGGTATGGTGATGGTCGTCGATCACGGCAAGGGCTATATGAGTCTGTATGGTCATGCTCAAACACTACTCAAAAATGCCGGTGACAGCGTCAACAAGGGCGAGACCATAGCTTTGGTTGGTCGCTCGGGTGGACAAACAGAACCTGGCCTATACTTTGAAGTAAGGCATAAGGGGCAAGCCGTCGATCCTGCGAGATACTGCAGGCGATAATGCGACAACGACCCCGAGTGATGGGGGAGGTTGTCCATGTCTCAATTAATTCGTTATTTCAGCTGCGTCGCCTTAGGCCTGACGCTTGGTCTCTCCATCACTTTGTTTGGCCACGAAAACGCCAAAGAGTACCAAGCTAAGGTCAACTACCCCTTACTGATCGATATCATCAGCACTATCGAAACCTACTATGTCGATAAACTTTCCCAGGAAGAGCTAATCCAAGCCGCCATCGATGGGGTATTCGCCAAGTTAGATCCTTATTCAAACTTCCTCGACAGCCAGGCCTTTTCCGATATCAAGGATGCCAATAAGGGGGAATACTTTGGCTTTGGTATCGAGATAGCCACAGATCAGAATCAGGTGACCATCATCAGCCCCTTTCCCCATTCACCGGCGGCCAATGCTGGGATTCAGCCAGGGGACCGCATTATCAAGGTGAATAACGAAACCGTTACGGCTAAGCAATTGGATAATGTACTCGAAGAGATCAAATTCCACAGCAAACACAATCTGGCCATCAACCTTTCCCTCAGCCGCGCCAACTCCGAGACCCTTTTCGATGTGACTCTCACGCCCAGCCTGATTGACGTTAATTCAGTTGAAGCCAAACTCCTCGACAACGGCGTTGGCTATATCAAGCTCTCCAGCTTTCAAGATGATTCTACCGAAGATTTGATCAAACAGCTCACAGAGTGGCAAAACCAGCCCATGACAGGCCTGATTTTAGATCTACGCAACAACCCGGGCGGCTTATTAGATCAGGCCATTAAGATAGCCGACATTTTCCTCGCTAAAGGGCGAATCGTGTCAACCAGGGGCCGCTTCTTCGACGCCAACTCAGACTACTTTGCCTCGCCACAAACCATGTTCTCCAAGTTGCCGCTTACAGTATTAATTAACAAGGGATCGGCCTCAGCCTCCGAGGTACTCGCAGCGGCGCTGCAGGAGAATAAACGCGCTACCCTGATAGGTGAAAAGAGCTTCGGTAAAGGCACAGTGCAAAGCCTTATCCCAACTCTGATAGAGGGTAATGCTATCAAGCTCACCATAGCCCATTACACCACCCCTAAAGGACAAGACATACATGCCATTGGCATTGCGCCGGATATAAATATCCCCAGCGAGACTATGACTGCCGAGCAAAGTATGCCTATAATCCCTGAGCAATCACCCCATGATGACCTTGCCCAGGATCAAATAGTCCAATCGGCAATCTCATGGATAAAAACAAATAGTTAGTGAATAAAAAAACAGTGCGCTTATTACTCTTATTAGCTGTCTTATTTACCACACAATTCGTCAACGCCGCCCAGGTCTCCATCATCATAGATGATATCGGTTATCGTCAAACCGACGAGGCCGTATTGGCGCTGCCAACTACCGTTACCCTTTCCGTGCTACCCCACACGCCACTGGGCGAAAAGCTCGCTGCTATCGGCCATAGTAAAGGTCATGAGATCATGCTGCATCTGCCCATGCAAGCCCTCAACGGCAAGGCTCTGGGACCAGGCGGACTCACTAACCAAATGAACGAAAAAGAGTTCAAACAAGCGGTTCAAGACGCGTTTGAAAGCATCCCCTATGCCCGCGGAGTCAATAATCACATGGGCAGCCTGTTAACCCAACTCGAAGCACCTATGAGTTGGCTAATGGAAAGCCTCAGGCAAAAAGAGAGTTACTTTATCGATAGCATGACCACGAGGTACAGCAAGGCGGGAGAGGCTGCCGACAAGCAGGGTATTCCTTTGTTAAAACGTCAGCTATTCTTAGATAACGATGTGTCGCCACAGGCATTAGAGAAACAGTTTAACCAGCTGATAAAATTAGCAAATAAAGAAGGTAAGGTGATAGTGATTGCTCACCCTTACCCTGAGACCATACGCTTCTTGCAGGCTAATCTACCTAGGCTTACCGATGAAGGGATCAACTTAGTTAACTCATCGAGACTCTTGCCTTATCGCATCGCACATAAACAGCAAAATACCGGCGATAAGGCACACTTAAGATAGAGAATTAGATCTCTAATACTGGAATGGAAAGGTCAGGCAAAAGAGCCTTAAGCTCCTCACGGTTACTAACAATGTCTGCCAGAGTGTACTGATCTAGCACAGCCAGATAAGCATTCACCGCCTCAGCTAATACACCTTTTAGCTGGCATGCAGGTAAAAAGCGACAATAAGGCTTGCTACAATCAATGGGCGAGAGCGAATTCTCCAGAGTACGAACCAAGGTGCCAATATTAATCTGATCGGCAGGCTTACCTAACTTGAAACCACCGGCCTTGCCGCGCACCGTATGCAAATATCCCTCTTTACCAAGATGATGGACAATTTTAGACACATGGTTCGCCGACAGATCGAACACTTCTGTGATCTCCGCAATTCTGAACAGAGTGTCTCTTTCTGGCGATAAGGCCAGGTACATTAACGTACGAATACCAAAGTCTGTATAACGAGTTAACTGCATAACCAACCTTCTAAGATTGCGTCGCCGCTTCTAAAGATGTTATCAACCAAAGTGCTTCCTCTGCCGTTGAGCCGCAAACTTCCGGTTCGGCAATGAAGCGATCACACAGCGCCGGACGCTCAGGATGACCGAATATCTTGCAAAGATTCTGCTCATCTAACTGGATGCAACGCATCCCTGCCGGTTTGCCTTGGGGCATACCAGGAATAGGGCTGGTGATCGACGGCGCTATACAACAAGCACCACATCCGAGACGACAATTCATAGCGCATTATACCCATATTTGCGTAGCTTGTTAGTCATTAAGATCACAGCCTCAATCTGAGATCTCATAAAGCTTAGCCTCACCTAATAGTAAAAGAGATAGAACCGAGATTTCCTTATATCACAAGGTAAGCAAAAAATTTCACCACCCCAGTAGCTTAAGCCCCTTATTCAGTCCTCAAATGGATGGCTGTAGCTGCGAGTTGGTCGCAAGGCACATGGATGTGCCGAATGTCTTAGAGAAAGCTCTAGTCATGGCCAGATTCGAACCATACATCAGATATTTACTCAACGCTCATCTCACATGGGGGCGTAAGACATCCGTTTATCAAGCGAAGCTTGATGGATGGCAGGAGCGCGAAGCAGCTAGACTACGAGCTGAGGGTCTAATGAATAAAAAGGAAAGGCGCCTGTCATGAGCTTCGAGCCAGAGACTAACTCCGTCAATCTCACATGGGGGCGAAAGGCATCCGCTAATCAAGCGAAGCTTGATAGATGGCTGTAGCGCGAAGCAGCTAAGCTGCGAGCTGAGGGGGCCACACTGCGTAAGCAGCTTTGGACTGCATGTGAAGGAGGTGCTTTCGCGAAGTGTATAAACGAAAAAATCCCCAACACAGTGTGCTGGGGATTCTTCGACTCTCTTTCGAGAATAAATAGGCGTCTGGAAATGACCTACTCTCACATGGGGAGACCCCACACTACCATCGGCGCGATTGCGTTTCACTTCTGAGTTCGGGATGGGATCAGGTGGGACCACAATGCTAT
>NZ_JAKIKX010000013.1 GCF_023283925.1 Shewanella marisflavi | reverse complement strand
AGAAAAGTGGTGGGTCGTGAAGGATTCGAACCTTCGACCAATTGGTTAAAAGCCAACTGCTCTACCGACTGAGCTAACGACCCATCTTATTGATACTGATGAAACTTAACCTGGTATCAGAGGTTAAAAGCCAACTGCCCTTTCTCTACACTCTTTACAAGAGCAAGCGACTGAGCTAACGACCCATCTTGGATGCCTAACTATTTAACCACTGTCAGAAAAGTGGTGGGTCGTGAAGGATTCGAACCTTCGACCAATTGGTTAAAAGCCAACTGCTCTACCGACTGAGCTAACGACCCATCTTATTGATACTGATGAAACTTAACCCGGTATCAGAGGTTAAAAGCCAACTGCCCTTTCTCTATTAAATAGCGACTGAGCTAACGACCCATCTTAGGTGCCTAACTGTTTAACCACTGCCAGAAAAGTGGTGGGTCGTGAAGGATTCGAACCTTCGACCAATTGGTTAAAAGCCAACTGCTCTACCGACTGAGCTAACGACCCATCTTAGGTGCCTAACTATTTAACCACTGTCAGAAAAGTGGTGGGTCGTGAAGGATTCGAACCTTCGACCAATTGGTTAAAAGCCAACTGCTCTACCGACTGAGCTAACGACCCATTTTTCAGACTAAATCTCGTTGATTTAGCGCCCAACCGACTACGTCGCTTTGAGGGCGCCTATAATACCTTTTTCATCTTCTCATGCAAGTGCAAATTCCCCATTTTTTTTTGTTTGCATGAAAAACAGACTAAGAGTATGTTTTTTAGTTAAATAGAGATTAAAGTCCCACCATCTGCTGTTTTGCTATGCGCGCTGCAGCACTATTGGCATATTCGCTGACAACTTGCTGGTAATAACGTTTCGCCGTGGCATTGTCATTACGCTTTTGCGCTATCATACCGAGTTTCACCAGGCTATCGCCTCGTTTATTGGAATCTTTAAACTGATTCACCACAGTATCGAAGGCTTTTGCCGCTTCGGCAAACTCACCTTTGTTATACAATAACTGCCCAAGCCAATAGTTGGCATTCGCGGCATAGGTGGAATCAGGATATTGACGTATAAATTCACGAAACGCCGGAATGGCTTCATCATACTGACGCTCTTTCAACACCAGATTAACCGCACGCTCATAGCTTGCTGTTTCACCTAAGGAAGAGCTCGCAGGACCTGAATTAACTGGCGTTGCTGCCACTTGAGTAGTCTTCGTTTTACTCAAGTTAGCGATATCTTCATAGAGCTGGCGTTGGCGCTGCAACATCTGATTGATTTGATAGCTTTGTTGCTCAGTGAGCCCGCGCAAATCCAACACCTCTTGCTGAAGTGTATCCAAACGCTGCTGCATCTCAAATTCGGCCGCCTGTTTGGCTTTTATGATCCGCTCTAAACGCGCAACTCTATCATCGGGGGAACCGCCTGCAATATCCTCAACGGGTGCAGGTGCCGCGACTGCGACACCAACACTCATCAGAATAGCCGCGGTAACAACGGCAGTTTTCATAGTTAACCCTATCTAACGCTTAGTAAACCAATACCGCACGGCGGTTCTTAGCAAAGCCATCATCGGTGCGAGAGAAATCTTGTGGTTTCTCTTCACCATAGCTGACGATGCTCATCTGACTTGGCAATACGCCCATGCTTTGCAGATACTTGGCAACGGCTTTAGCACGGCGTTCACCCAAGGCAATGTTGTACTCTGGCGTACCACGTTCATCGGCGTGACCTTCGATCATCACGCGCACGTTAGGGTGCTCAAGCAGATACTCGCCATGGGCATTTAGCACTTCAGAGAAATCAGACGATACTGAGCTTCTGTCAAAATCAAAGTAAATGATATGCTCTTTACGCAGCTCTTGGTATTTTATGCGCTGCTGCTCCTCTGGTGTCAAAATAGGGGCCACACCACCGGTTTCAACACCACCGCCAGCAGTCATCTCGCTACTTTCGCTGCCACTCATTGAACCGCTCGCATCGGTTTGTGACTCAGAAGTTGAGCTACACGCGCTAATAGCCATAATAGGCAGTGCAACAACCATAGCTTTCAACAGCTTATTCAGATCCATTTTGTAATCCTTAATCTTGTTCTCAGTAGTAAATTTATAAGAAAGGTGACCAAGCAGGAGATTTCACCTCCCCTTGACCCACTGGCAATCTCGCCTTAAATCGTCCATCCATAGAGACGGCAGCCAACACCTGCTGACCTTGATAAGTTGTGCCATAGATCACCATAGTGCCGTTAGGCGCTATGCTGGGCGACTCATCCAGACGCGTACTTGTCAGCACCTGCATAAAGCGGGTCTCAAGGTCCATACGGGCAATATTGAACTTACCCTTGGTGCGATTCACAAACACCATGCTGCGACCATCAGGTGAAATAGATCCACCCAGATTCCATTCCCCTTCGAAGGTCAATCGTGTCACTTTGCCTGACGCCAAAACCACTTGGTAGAGCTGTGGGCGACCGCCACGCTCAGAGGTAAATATCAGCGACTTACCATCAGGTGTCCAAGAAGCCTCGGTATCAATCGCATAGTGATTCGTCACGCGTTTAATCGCCTTGGTGGCAATATCCACCACATAGATCTCTGGCTGGCCATCTTTCGATAGGGTTATCGCCAACTTCTTGCCATCGGGCGAGAATGACGGCGCGCCATTGATTCCAGGGAAGCTGGTGACCTTAGTTCGTTGCTGAGTATAGATGTCCTGAACAAAGACTTCGGCCTGCTTGTTCTCAAAACTGACATAGGCCAGACGACGACCATCGGGAGACCAGGTCGGCGACATCAGCGGCTCGGGCGAGCGCAATAGCATCTGCTCGTTATAGCCATCGTAATCGGCAATCATCAGCTTGTATGGCGATTTGGCCTTATGGTCAACCACCACATAGGCGATTCGGGTCAAGAAGGCACCGCGGATACCGGTGAGTTTTTCATAGACGATATCACTGATGCGGTGGCCATACTGCCTAAACTGAGCAGCGCTAATCACGGTTTCACGGCTATCGAGCAAGTATTCACTCGCCGCCTGAGGACCGCCCGATTGCATCTGGGCTTTAACCAGATCGATAAGCTCGAAATTCACTAAATACTGGTCTTGTCCATAAGGTTTTACCGTCCCGATCACCACGGCTTCGGCAGCCACATTTGACCAAGACTTGAGATCCATCTGCGACAGGGAGCCTATGTTACGCTGAGGCAATCCCAGTTCATCCATGGGTTTAAAGGTTCCACTGCGGGTCAGATCTGACATCACCACGTCAGAGATCTGTTGCGGCATAGGTGTGTTGCCCTGCCACACAAAAGGCACTACGGCGATAGGACGCGCGGCATCGACCCCTTCAGTGATCACTATATCCAGTGCCGCCTTGGCCGGAATGGTTAAAAATGCCAGCCCCAAGATGAGCCATCTTCCCAAGTTTTTCATGGAACTCCTTTAATTAAACTCCGGTTGTACGGTGAGATTAATCTCTTTTAGCTTGTTATAAACATCGGCTTCCGGCGAGACAGGTAGACGTCCAGCCTTGTTAATCGCCGCCTTAGTGGCACGGCAGACCACAGGATCACCGGACACGATTTCATTACCTGTCACAAAACCATCTTTTGCCAAACGAATAAAGACTCGACAGCTCTTGCCTCGCATCGACTCATCGACAACCAAATGACGTTGAATCGTCGCACGTATCATTGATGTATAGCGCTGCACCTCGCTCATCACCTGCTTATTGCGAGTCTGCGACAGAGCGGCCTGCTCGGCGGCTAACGCCTCTTGCATCATACGTTCTTGTTCGCGGCGTGCGGCTTCTTCAGCCTTACGTTTAGCCTCTGCCTCAGCCTTGCGCTTACGCTCTTCGGCCGCTTTCTTAGCGGCAGCCTCTTCAGCCTTGCGTTTTGCCTCGGCTTTGGCAGCGGCTTCTTCAGCAGCTTTACGTTCAGCCTCTTTCTTCTTGCGCTGCGCCTCAGCCTTAGCGGCCTTCTCCTTTTCCTGCTGCTCTTTAAGCTTGGCGGCCTGAGCGGCCTTGGCAGCATTTTGGGTCTCTATCTCTTTCTGCTTGCGCTCTTGCTCTAACTTTTTAATACGTTGCTGTTCGCGCTCACGAGCCTCGCGAGCCTCTCGCGCCTTACGATCCAGCTCTTCTTGTCGCGCCTTCTCTTTGCGCTCTGTCGCCAGCTTCTCGGCTTTTAATTTTTCCACCTGTTCGTTGACCCGCTTCTGATCAACGATCACAGCTTGGATCGCCGGGGCGCTCGCCTGTGGCACTACCTTGGGCTTCTCACTGAAATCAACGCCCATGACTAAGATCACTATCACACCAATATGAATACTGGCTGAAACGATGAGTGGAATGGTAAAATCTGATTTCCCTGACACCTGCTACTCCTCAGGCGAATCTGTCATCAAGCCTACCGAAGGTACACCTGCTTTTTGTAACGTCACCATAAGCTGGATCACCCGCTCATAGGGAATACTTCTGTCGGCTTTAACCACCACAGGGCGCTCTGGCTCTAACTGCACTATCGCGCTCACTCTCACAGCAATCTCTTCGAGATCCAGCACCTCTTTGTTACTGGTACTGCCAATATCCAGATAGTAATCACCATCGGCATCGATAGAAGCGACCACAGGTGGTTTGCTATCGGCAGGCAGGCTTTCAGCCTCCCCTTGGGGCAGATCAACCTTCACCCCTTGGGTGACTATCGGCGCTGTTACCATAAAAATGATCAGCAGCACCAACATCACGTCGATATAAGGTACAACGTTGATCTCGGCTACCGGGCGACGCCTCTTACGTTGATAACCCTGCTGCATTAGCCGGCTTCCTTCTCGCTATAGGCTTGACGATGCAAGATGCTGGAAAACTCTTCCATAAAGTTGGCGTAGGACATCTCAATTTTCTCAACTTGGGTCGAGAAGCGGTTATAGGCAATGACCGCAGGGATCGCCGCAAACAGACCCATAGCGGTTGCAATCAGGGCCTCAGCAATACCTGGTGCGACCATGGCAAGCGTGGCATTTTCTACCGCACCTAAGGCGATAAAGGAGTTCATAATCCCCCAAACAGTACCAAACAGGCCGATATAGGGGCTGGTCGAGCCGATAGTGGCCAGCAGCGGCAAATGGGTTTCCAGCTTCTCAAGCTCTCTTGAGAGTGAGACTCTCATGGCTCGGTAACTGCCATCCATCACCGCCTCGGGGACCTTGCCATTAAGGGTACTTAGGCGGGCATACTCTTTAAATCCGGCGTAAAACATCGCCTCCAACCCTGTGTTACTCTCTTGCCTTGCTGATAGCTCTTTGTAGAGTTTATTAAGATCAACACCGGACCAAAATTTGTCTTCAAACTTGAGTGAACGCTGACGAGCCGACGTCAGCAAGCGTCTGCGCTGAATAATCACCGCCCAAGACATCACTGACAGCGCTAGCAGGGTCAACATGACAAATTTAACTAACAGACTGGCCTGTAAAAACAGCCCGATAAAAGAGATATCAGCTTCCACCCTTTAACTCCTGAACAATATGATGGGGAATGGCTTTGGGCCGCATGCGCGATAGTGCAACACAGGCCACCTGAATGAGTCCTTCACAATAGAGTGTGCCAGCCTCGTCAAGCAAACGTTGCCTGAATACCATAGAGGCCTTCTTCATCTCTATGACTTCAGACTCGACAAAAAGGTCCTGCTCGAACCGAGCTGCCACTTTAAAATCCAACTCGGCATGTTTAACGACAAAAGCGATATCGTCTGCCAATAGCTGGGTCTGCTTAACGCCTATATGTTTGAGCCACTCGGTGCGGGCTCGCTCGAAGAAATTAAGGTAGTTTGAGTGATACACCACTCCACCAGCATCAGTATCTTCGTAGTAAACGGATATAGGCCAACGAAACATAGCGTGAGACTGCCCAGCATTCAGATTAAACAGACGCCTACTATACCGAGTGCCCAGGCAATTGTGAATGCTTGAAGCCCTGCAGACTAAGACTTAGTGCATAAAATTTTGTTAATAAAAAAGGGAAGTTATTCACTTCCCTTTTATCTCTGTTTGCTTAACCACCAATCTTACTCGGCACTGCAAGGCCAAAGTTGTGCATTAAGAAACTATAAATGTCGGCAAACTCATCTATCTTCATCGCTGTCGGCTTACCGGCACCGTGGCCCGCCTTAGACTCGATACGCATGATGATAGGCGCATCACCCGTCTGTCTGTCTTGTAACAGGGCTCCAAACTTAAAGCTGTGCAGAGGCACGACGCGGTCATCATGGTCGGCCGTCATTACCATAGTGGCTGGGTAATCACGCTCGGTGATATTATGGTATGGCGAATAGGCAAGCAGCGCAGGGAACTGTTCGGCGTTATCGGCACTGCCATACTCACTGGTCCACGCCCAGCCAATGGTGAACTTATGGAAGCGCAGCATATCCAGCACACCAACAGCTGGCAACACGGCGGCAAAAAGCTCTGGTCGCTGAGTCAAGGCGGCGCCCATCAACAAACCACCATTACTACGACCATAGGCACCTAGCTTACTGCTATTGGTGTATTTGTTGTCGATCAGATACTCGGCCGCAGCATAATAATCATCAAATACATTTTGCTTCTTATCGAACATCCCGGCCTGGTGCCAGCTCTCACCATACTCGGCGCCACCACGTAGATTAGGCACGGCGTACACGCCTCCCATATCCATCCAGGCAATATTGGCTGGGCTGAATCTTGGAGTAAGCGAAATTGAGAAACCACCGTAGGCATACAAGAGAGTTGGATTTTCACCATTTAGGGTCAAACCTTTCTTGTATGAGATCATCATTGGCACGCGGGTACCATCTTTGCTGGTGTAAAACACCTGCTCTGACACATAGTTTTCAGGGTTAAAGGCGATCTTTGGCTTGGCATACAGGCTAGACTGACCGGTTTTAAAATCAAACTTATAGGTTGTCTGTGGCTGCACATAGCTATTGAAGGTGTAATAGAAGTAATCTTTACTGCGCTTGCCATAGGGACCGGCAATCTTACCCTTGCCCGGAAGATCGACATCCTGGCGCTTAACACCGTCCATGCTAAAAATGGTTAACTTACCCAGCACATCGTGCAGGTAGCTCACCACCAGATGATCATTGATAATGGATACAGCTGCGATAGGGTCGCTCGACTCAGGAATAACGGTCTTCCAATTTGCCTTAGCCGGACGATTCACATCGATAGCCACTATCTTACCGTTAGGCGCATTTAGATCAGTCTTAAAATAGAAGACAGACTTATCATTACCCAGGAAGCTGTATTCCGCTTCCAGCTCACTGATCAGCTCCACTACCGGGGCGTCAGCTTGGGTAAGCGACTTATAGAAGAAACGATTTCGGCTGTCAGTCCCTTGAGAGATAGAGATCAGCAGATAATCGCCTTGCTCTGACACTTCGGCGCCAAAGCCCCAATCTTTGTTTTGAGGGCGCTCATAGATTAACTTATCTTCAGATTGGTCTGTGCCTAGCTTGTGAAAATAGACCTTCTGATTAAAGTTAACATCGGCCAACAGGTTGCCACCTTCGGGCGCGTCATAACGAGAGTAGTAGACGCCCTGATTATCGTGACTCCACTCAGCACTAGAAAACTTAATCCACTTAAGTTCATCTTTTAGCATGGCGCCACTTGCCACATCGACAAACTGCCACTGCTGCCAATCCGAACCTGACTTCGAAACGCCATAGGCAATAATTTTACCATCGCCACTGACCGAGACACCGCTTAATGCCACAGTGCCATCAGTGGAGAAGCTATTGGGATCTAAGGCCACTTTTTCTTCGCCAGCCTTGTTTTTCACATAAAGCACAGACTGCGCTTGTAGGCCGTCGTTGCGGTAATAGAAGGTGTTATCGCCGCGCTCGATGGGTGCCGTCACTTTCTCGAAGTTCCACAGCTCTGTAATACGATCGACAATCGCCTGCTTATTTTCCAACTGGGCTAGAAAATCATGTCCTGCCTGCTGCTGTTGCTTGACCCAGCTGTGAGTCGCTTCACTTTCTTCCTCTAGATAACGGTAGGGATCAGCGACCTCTACCCCATGCAAAGTCTCGACAACCCCTTGAGGCTGAGTAGCAAGCTGTGCCGATGTCGGTTCACTGGCATGGTACTGACAGCCCATGAGTGCCAAACCTATGCCGGCAAGCAAAAGGTGTTGCTTTGATAATATCGTCTTAAGAGCCATGTGTAGCCATCCTGGATATCTCGTTATTATTAATGGTAAACCTGTGAGCAAGCGCCCAATTACGACGTACTATACAAGTAAAAAAAAACCGTGCAATGGTTACAAATAAACTAATCAGGGGCTTGCCTGAGATACTTGTTAATAAAAAAACAACATGGATGAATTATATAAATCGTGAAATTATGCAACAATTTTGCTTAATCAAGCGTAAATAGCCAATATGTATGAATTCACCACTTTCTGGGCGCTCGTTTGACATTAGAAATACTAATCTGAGGCGGGAATTTTTCTAGTTTGTAGGAGCAATGGTCTGACCCTATAATTCGTCTCGTTTTCAGGAAGTGTCTACCGCGCTGGTAGATATGAAAACAAGAACTCCGATTTCCCGTGCCAGTCACGTGAATTCATCCCTGGTTCTTATGCTTGACTTCCTTCCTTCAATTTGTTGATTGCAATATATTATTTGCGGCCCACTTAAGATTAAGTGGGCTTTTTTTTGCCTTAAAATCCCACTCTCTCAAATACCGCAATCAATGCCTGCCAAACGCCAAACGCCAAACGACAGAAACAACAAACCGGCCATTAAGACCGGTTTGCTAATGCATGAAACGCTTCTGGAAAAAGTTAGAGCGGTTTACTCAGACGGATCACAACACGTCGATTTCGGGCACGTTCATCTATGGTCGCATTGGAGGCCACATGACGACGCTCCCCATGACCTAGAGTGTGAATTCGCTCCTGAGGGATCCCTGCAGACAGGAATAGCTGTTTAACTGAATCCGCTCGTTTCTCTGATACCTTCTTATTGACCGAACGCCCACCGAAACTATCGGTATAAGCATCAATCAACACAAGTTCGACTTCAGGATCATAAGAGAGATACTCCTGAACCTTGGCGATCTGCGCCTTGGAGTAACGGGTTAACTCTTGTCCCCCAAACTCATAGGTCAGCACGGTAAAGGCAATATCTTCAAAACTATAAGGCAAGAGGTTGGCCAGACATGATTTAAACTCGGCATAACGACGGCCAAAATTGGCAGCGGATAGGCCGACTGCCACCTTACTGGAACGGTTATACCAATCGGCATAATAGAAGGTTGGCTGCATGCCGCGCTCAAGTTCATTGAGCATGGACCAAGCCGCCTTTTTCGGCACTTCACCGCTAAAGTATTTTTGATAAGTCAGCTCGGTGATTGGACGAGACACCACACCCGGGCGCCAAGCAGGTGCCATGCTCATCAGCTTGGCATTAGTGACCTCATCGGGCTTCACCCACATATCCAAGCTAAAGTTCAAATCATGATCTTTACCGGCACGACTGGTAAACACCGCCTTTCCGTATGCTGGGATCTCATGTTCGAGACGACAGATGATGGGGCTGGCGTCGCTTAAACGCCATGAGGACTGTTCCAAAGAGGCCACATAGTGACGCAACTCTGCATGTGCCGTCGTCGTAAGACTCAAGCCAATACCGAATGTCATCGCACTTAGCACTCTCAACCACATAGACAATCACTCTTATTAATTAGGTTACTTATCCCTATCGGCCTTATTTAGCTTTCCTTTAGCCTATATATTGACCAATCAAACATGACAAGCTCCCACCCGATACTTCATAATAGCCACCCACTCATCATTTTGGATATTTTAATGAGCGAAATTTGCGACGCAAACAAACTTAACCACAGATTTCGTGGTTACTTTCCCGTGGTTATTGATGTTGAAACTGCGGGCTTCAATGCCCAAACCGATGCGTTGCTGGAGATCGCCGTTACCATGTTAAAGATGGATGAGAAGGGTGATCTGGTATTAGACAAGACACTGCACTACCACATCGAGCCCTTCGAAGGGGCTAACTTAGAGCCTGAAGCCCTCGCCTTTAACGGCATAGATCCAAGCAATCCACTGCGAGGCGCAGTGAGTGAGAAAGAGGCCTTTTTGGAGATCTTTAAAGAGGTCAAAAAGCATCAAAAGGCCTCTGATTGTCATCGCAGCATCATAGTGGCCCACAACGCCTCCTTCGACCATGGTTTTGTGACCAAGGCGATAGAACGTAATGGCCTCAAACGCACGCCGTTTCATCCCTTCGCGACATTCGATACTGCGGCTTTGTCGGGTCTGGCTCTGGGGCATACAGTGCTAGCTAAGGCCTGCGAAATTGCCGGCATCCCCTTCGATAATAAAGAGGCACACTCAGCCCTCTACGATACCGAGCGCACCGCCGAGCTGTTTTGCCATATTGTGAACAAATGGAAAGCTTTAGGCGGATGGCCACTTAGCTCTGATAATGCCGACGATTCAATGGAAGAACAGAGCGAAAGCCAAGATAGCAGTTCAAGTTAGCGCGATGATCAAATCCAGTTAATGCACTCTAGATAGTGCCACTTTAACGGTTTACCTCATCACAATATCAAAGGGGATGCAGCGCAATAGCACCGCTATCCCCTTTTTAACAATGAAACGATATTAAAGCACCGTTTACAACCCAGTGTATTGATTTAATTTTAGCGTATTAATTAGCGCAAAAATCTCTTCTAACTCTTTAAATAGTTGTTCAATATCTTCTTGAAAGCTTAACTCTTTTTGGATATCTAGTTTAGATTGGAAATAATCATGACTACTCGCTATTTTAAGCAGTAACTTCCCGTCTTTAAAACAAGCTTCCAGTTCAGAATTATAGAAGCGCCCTATTGAGAGCAAGCGTTCCATCGTCGCGGTATTAAGCAAGTAACGTGCTTCAACCTGATCGCTACTGTACACTTCAAACTCTCTTTCAAAGTTTACATCTTCGAGCCTAACCCGCGATAAATCACTTTTGAAGGCATCCAATTTGTTACCGAACATGCCTCTATCTTTGCTAATCAGGGTAATACCTGAAAAACGTTTAGAGATATCAAACTCAATTAATATGCCATTGAAAATATTTTTGTATCGGGTTTGATTATCATTATTAGTACCATCTTTTACATCCAACCCTAATTCCCGTAGCAAAAATTTAATGCCTTGATACTTCCCTTTGAAGGAGTCTTTAAAATAGCCACGGTCATATTTAGGTAAGATACCGTAATCTTTGTACGTATCTAACTCTGGCAAATTTGGCGGATTGAGTTTAAATTCCTTACCAAAATAACGAATGAGAATAGGATAAAGCTCACTAAAAATGTCTCCGCTTAATTTAGTCACTTCGCCACATGCCCAAACATAAACGCCTGCGATCATTGCAAATACCGTCATGGTACCGAGCAGACTTATGGTGAATAGTTGGCCGTCATCAAGCACTGCTAAGCTATAATACATCACGGCAAATCCGACGAGAAATAATGGGATGACGAGTTGGCCTAAGGGTTTAGCAATTTTGGCTCGTTCGTTGTATCGCTTGACAGCATCTAAGCGCATCTTTTCATAGGATGCACATTTTGGGGCAATATTGCGCTTGTAGTACTGACTAAAAGAAAGTTTATCCTTTTCAGGAACATCAAACTCCATCGGATTCATTTATCACTCCTTGAATATGTTTTAATGCGACGTAATACCTACGAGCCTATAGTTTTGGTCCTTAACCGTATCAACGTGCATCATTTATATAGCAAAAACAAAAAAGCCGCGATCCTCGCGGCTTTTTTAGCTACAAACTACTATCTTAAGATTATAGTGAGTCAGCGTTGTCAGTCAGGTAAGAAGCAACACCTTGTGGGCTTGCGTCCATACCCTTGTCACCTTTTTCCCAACCAGCTGGGCAAACATCACCATGCTCTTCGTGGAACTGAAGCGCATCGATCATACGTAGCATTTCGTCAACGTTACGACCTAGTGGTAGATCGTTAACCACTTGGTGACGAACCTGACCTTCTTTGTCGATAAGGAAAGAACCACGGAAAGCCACACCGGCTTCTGGATGCTCAACGTCATAGGCTTTACAGATCTCATGCTTCACGTCAGCAACTAGCGTGTATTGCACTTGACCGATACCACCCTTGTCTACAGGAGTGTTACGCCATGCGTTGTGAGTGAACTGAGAGTCGATTGAAACACCGATAACTTCTACGCCACGCTTCTTGAACTCTTCCATGCGGTGATCGAAAGCAATCAACTCAGATGGGCATACGAAAGTGAAATCAAGTGGGTAAAAGAATACTACAGCTGGCTTTCCTTTAATCGCTTCGCTCAGGGTAAAGCTATCTACGATTTCGCCATTACCAAGAACTGCTGCAGCAGTGAAATCAGGAGCCGGACGGCCTACTAATACGCTCATTTTATATCTCCATCTATGGATTGAAAAAGCTTTTAATTATGAACTCCAAAGCATTATAGGCAGTCACCAGCGGGACACAAGTAATTTGGGATCATTGTCACCTTTTATAATAAAAATTCATCGAGTTGCCTAACTTATCACCTGCGGCCCCCGACCTTGGTATGCATGTTTACACTTACGCAGTAAACTTGAATACAGTTCAGTTACATCTCTGTCTTATTTCAAAGTTAAAACGCCTTGGCGCTGGACAACACGGGCTATTGCTGGCAAAAATAGCTTCCCATTACAGATTAAAAAATCAGATTGAATCAATATGAATGCAGTTGTTATAGCCGTTTGCTTGATGTTGGGCCTTAGCCTTGCAAGAGTAAACGTCGTCATCGCGCTCACCGTGAGTGCCCTGGTCGCCGGGCTCGTCGGCGGCATGGACCTTCAGCAAACGGTCGAAGCCTTTAATACCGGCCTGGGCGGTGGCGCGCAGATCGCCCTGAGTTATGCCCTACTGGGCGCCTTTGCCGTCGCCTTGTCGCACTCTGGCCTCACCACGCTTATCTCCCGTAAGGTGATCGCTCAGCTAGGTCAAGAACAAAGCCCTGGTAACATCAACAAGGTACGCTGGCTCTTGCTACTGGCTATCCTGGCGATGGCGGTCTCTTCACAGAACATTCTGCCGATCCATATCGCCTTTATACCGATTCTGATCCCGCCGCTACTGCATGTAATGTCTAAGCTCAAAATGGATAGACGCCTAGTCGCTTGCGTGTTGACCTTTGGCCTAGTGACCACCTATATGATCTTGCCTGTGGGCTTTGGCGGCATCTTCTTAAATGACATCTTGCTATCGAACCTCACCAGTAACAACTTGGAAGCCGTGCGAGAGCAGATCCCACCAGCCATGTTGATCCCAGCCCTGGGCATGGTATTTGGCCTGTTTATCGCCGTGTTTATCAGCTACCGTAAGCCTAGAGAGTATAAAGAAGAACTGATTCTGGCGGCCGAGCCCGAAGAAACCCTGAATCGCCGTAATATTTTCATCGCCCTGATCGCCATTGCATCGACTCTCATCGTCCAGCTCTATACTGGCTCAATGATCTTCGGTGCACTCATCGGCTTTATCATCTTTAGCTTTTCAGGGGCGCTCAAACATGTCGCCGATCAGGATATCTTTAACCAAGGCGTGCGCATGATGGCCAACATAGGTTTTATCATGATCTCCGCAGCTGGCTTTGCCGCTGTGGTCAAAGCCACTGGGGATGTAAGCACCTTGGTAGACTCCCTCAGCCATCTTATTGGTGATAACAAAGCCTTGGCAGCATTCTTAATGTTGGTGGTCGGCCTGCTGATCACCATGGGGATTGGCTCATCATTTTCTACCATTCCCATTATCGCCACTATCTACGTACCACTGGCCATTAGCTTTGGCTTCTCAGTGCCAGCCACCATCGCCCTCGTGGGCACGGCAGCGGCGCTAGGCGATGCAGGCTCGCCAGCATCAGATTCGACCCTGGGGCCAACTGCGGGTCTTAACGCCGACGGTCAACATGACCATATCCGCGATAGCGTTATCCCAACCTTTATCCATTACAATATTCCGTTATTGATCTCGGGTTGGATAGCAGCCATGGTGCTGTAATTATCACGAGCAATAAAAAAGGAGCCTAAGGCTCCTTTTTATTGTGTTATTGATTGCGCGGCAACTTACTACTTATTAAAACTTACTACGCATTAATTAGTTCGCGGTAATTACTTAGTACCGAAAATCTTATCACCGGCATCACCCAGACCTGGCAGAATGTAGCCATTCTCGTTGAGACACTGGTCGATAGAAGCGGTATAAAGCTCAATATCAGGATGCGCTTTTTCCAGTGCAGCAATCCCTTCAGGCGCCGCCACCAGTACCAATGCTTTGATTGCAGTGCAGCCGCGTTCTTTCAGCAGGTCGATGGTCGAGATCATAGAACCACCTGTAGCCAGCATAGGGTCTACGACCAATGCGATACGCTCATGCATATTGCTGGCAAGCTTCTCGAAATATGGCACGGGCTCTAGGGTTTCTTCATCACGATAGATACCGACTACCGAAATACGCGCGCTAGGTACATGCTCAAGCACGCCATCCATCATACCCAGACCAGCACGAAGAATTGGCACGACGGTCACTTTCTTACCTTTAATCTGCTCAACTTCAACTGGACCGTTCCACCCTTCAATGGTGACCGTCTCGGTTTCAAAGTCAGCTGTCGCTTCATAGGTTAACAGGCTACCGACTTCTGCCGCTAACTCACGGAAACGCTTAGTACTGATGTCTCCCTCACGCATTAATCCAATCTTATGACGTACTAAAGGATGCTTAACTTCGACCACTTTCATCGTTCTCTCCTGATGCTATTCCAGTTTTTTTCAGCAAATTGTACCGATTCTAGTAGATTTGTTCACAATCGAAAACTTAAAGTTTTACAAACACGGCAAATCGTGACCTAAGTCCGTTTGAATATTCAAAATCATCCCTTTCGAGTGCCCACACAAGCTGATAGAATAGCGCCGCATAAAAATCCAATAACGATGTACCCGAGAGGATCCTCCGTGAGCACTCCTACCCAGCTAAGCTATAAAGATGCAGGTGTTGATATCGACGCAGGCAATGCCCTGGTTAACAATATCAAATCTGCTGTTAAACGTACCCACCGTCCAGAAGTTATGGGCAACCTAGGTGGTTTTGGCGCACTTTGTGAGTTGCCAACTAAGTACAAACATCCAGTTCTTGTGTCTGGCACCGATGGTGTTGGTACCAAGCTTAGACTGGCTATCGATTATAAAAAGCATGACAGCGTCGGCGTCGATCTCGTGGCAATGTGTGTTAACGATCTTATCGTTGCCGGTGCCGAGCCGTTGTTTTTCCTCGATTACTACGCCACAGGCAAGCTAGATGTGGAAACAGCCACCTCTGTCGTTAACGGCATCGCTGAAGGCTGTGCTCAGTCAGGCTGCGCCCTGATCGGTGGTGAAACCGCCGAAATGCCAGGCATGTATGAAGGCGAAGACTACGACTTAGCAGGCTTCTGTGTTGGCGTTGTGGAAAAAGAAGATGTACTCGATGGCTCTAAAGTCGTTGCCGGTGATGCGCTTATCGCGCTGGGCTCAAGTGGTCCTCACTCAAACGGTTACTCGCTGATCCGTAAGGTTCTCGAAGTCAGTCAAGCGGATCCGCAGCAAGATCTTGAAGGTAAGCCACTTATCGATCACCTGCTGGAACCCACCAAGATTTATGTTAAGCCGCTACTTAAGCTGCTTGAAAAGCACGACGTTCACGCAATGGCTCACATCACTGGTGGCGGATTCTGGGAAAACATCCCACGCGTACTACCCGATGATGCCAAAGCCGTCGTAAAAGGTGACTCTTGGCAATGGCCAACTGTATTTAACTGGTTGATGGAAAACGGCAACATCGCAGAATTTGAGATGTACCGTACCTTCAACTGTGGTGTCGGCATGATCATCGCCCTACCACAAGATCAGGTTGAATCAGCTTTGGCACTACTAAAGGCAGAAGGTGAAAACGCTTGGCTTATCGGTGACATTGCCAACCGCAATGGTGACGAAGAGCAGGTGGAGATCCTCTAATGACAGATTGCTGTCGCGTTCTCGTCCTTGTCTCTGGTAACGGCAGTAACCTGCAAGCTATCATTGACGGGTGTGATGACAACCTGCAAGCCGAAGTGGTTGGCGTTATCAGTAACAAGCCAGACGCTTACGGTTTAGTGCGTGCACATCACAGCGAGATAGACACCAGCTGCGTGATCCCCCATCAGGGTGAGTCTCGCAGCGACTACGATCTGCGTCTCAAGGCGGCTATCGATAAGTATCAACCCGACCTGATCGTGCTTGCGGGCTTTATGCGTATTCTAAGCGATGATTTCGTGAAACAGTTTGAAGGGCGAATGATCAACATTCACCCCTCGCTACTACCGAAATATACCGGCTTGCATACCCATCAGCGGGCTATCGACGCCGGTGACAGCGAGCACGGTGCCAGCGTGCATTTTGTGACGCCAGAACTGGATGCCGGCCCGGTGATCCTGCAGGCAAAAGTGCCCGTCTACTCTGAAGACGATGCCAGCATGCTGGCAGCAAGAGTACATGAACAGGAACATGCCATCTATCCGCTGGTCGTAAAATGGTTTAGTCAGCAGCGTCTGCGTATGGCAGACGGCAAGGCCTACCTTGACGACGAGCCACTTGGCCCTATGGGCTATGCCGCCGACTAAGCGCTTTGAGACTAAGTGCTGTGAGACTAAGCGTTGTGAGATTTAGCGCTGTGAGACGAACAAAAAAAGAGACCCAAGGGTCTCTTTTTTATTGCCCAGGCGAAACTCAGAAAGAAAAGTTAAGAGTGGGAAGTGCCACTCGCGCCCCAAACACTTATGACTAAACCACTTAGGACTAAATCAGGTCTATTAGCGGCAAGGCTAAATATTTCACTAAATTACATTGTTTTTAAAACACAATTGGTTTTAGATGAAGGCAATTGACTTTCTGCTAGCAAGACGAGACCTAAGATGAAAAATGTAATTTGTGATATTGATGGTGTGCTGCTACATGACAATAAGTTGATCCCTGGCAGCGATAAGTTCATCCATCGCATTCTTGAACAAGGGAATCCTCTGGTCTTATTGACCAATTATCCGGTGCAAACAGGTAAGGATCTGCAAAATCGTCTCGGCGCCGCCGGGATCCACGTACCAGAGGAGTGCTTTTACACCTCAGCCATGGCCACGGCCGATTTTCTTAAACACCAGACTGGCGACAAGGCATACGTGATTGGCGAAGGCGCCCTCACCCACGAGCTCTATAAAGCGGGCTTTACCATTACCGACATCAACCCTGACTTTGTGATTGTCGGCGAGACCCGCTCCTACAACTGGGATATGATCCACAAGGCCGCCCAGTTTATCGCCAGTGGTGCCCGTTTTATCGCCACCAACCCAGATACCCACGGCCCGTCGCACAGCCCAGCCTGTGGCGCACTGTGTGCCCCAATCGAGCGCATTTGCGGCCGCAAACCCTTCTATGTGGGTAAACCCAGCTCCTGGATCATCCGCAGCTCCCTGAACCATATCGGCGGGCATTCGGAAAACACTGTGATCATCGGCGACAATATGCGCACCGATATCTTGGCAGGCTTCCAAGCCGGTCTTGAAACCATCTTAGTCACCAGTGGCGTCAGCCAGGTCAAAGATATCGACAGAGAACCCTTTAGACCGAATCATGTGTTTGACTGTGCTGGCGATATCGACGTCATCTAAGTCTATTGACCACAGAAATCACTAGCTAAATCGCGCGGCCCAGACCGCGTGATTTTTATCTCTAGCCTAAACAAGATTTATCGCTAACTGCCCTGCTTTCATTCACTCTCTGCTAAACATAAAGCGTAACATTTAATCGCCCCACCTCCCTTGATATTGACGCTCTTCTTAGTTCATCATGTTGGCGCGATTAATAATACCCATCACAGTAAGTCAGTGATCAGAAACAGCCTAAGAAAAACGTTCGAGAACAAGGCAGAACTTTTTGATAAGTAGTTATTCTACATTCAAAAATGCTAACGCAGTTATCGGGTGTTTTAACAAGCTAGTATGATCAGCGATTTACTACGATGATAACAATAACAATAGGAAGTCCCATGCGATTTGCCCTACCTGCCTGTGCACTGGTACTACTTAGTGCCTGCAGTCAGCATACGTCAGACATAAGCGCCGACGCCAAAACTCCAGAATTTAACGAAGCCAGATTCAGACTGGATATTCAAACCCTATCTTCCGATAAGTTTGAAGGGCGTGCCCCAACCACCCAAGGTGAAACTCTCACCTTAGATTATCTCAGTAAGGCCTTTGCCGCCGCTGGGCTAGTCGGAGCTAACGACGGTAGCTTCTTACAAGCCGTTCCTATGGTCAGTTACACCGCCAGCGAGTCACAGCAAGTGACTCTGGGCGACCTGCCGATGCAATACCGCCAGGATATCGTCCTGGGAAGCCGCCACGATAACCAAGGCATCGACATCAAAGATGCTCCTTTAGTCTTTGTCGGCTACGGCATCACGGCGCCAGAATATGACTGGAACGATTATGAAGATCTGGATATGAAGGGCAAAATAGCCCTTATCCTGGTCAACGACCCAGGCTTTGCCCTGCCCGAGTCGGGCAAATTTAACGGCAAGGCAATGACCTACTACGGCCGATGGAGCTATAAATTTGAAGAAGCCAGTCGCCAGGGCGCTCTGGGCGCCATCATCATCCACGACACCAAGCCGGCCTCTTATCCTTGGTCTGTGGTAGAGAACAGCTGGACTGGCGCTCAACAAGATCTTGTGCTCGATAAAGCGATCCAGGATAGCCGTGTACAGGTAGAAGGCTGGATCACTAAGGAAAAAGCCAACGAACTGTTTAACAGCGCAGGGTTATCCCTAGCCACTTTACGGGATCGCGCCGCCAGCAGCCCGGTCAACGTCGCATTAGAAAAAACCGCCAACATTACCTTTAGCAATAAGGCCGAATACGCCAACAGCTATAACGTGGTTGCTACGCTCCCCGGGCAGGACGCCAGTGATGAACATATCCTCTTTACCGCCCACTGGGATCACATAGGAATGGACCAAAACAAGAGTGGCGATCAGATCTATAACGGTGCTCTGGACAATGCCTCGGGCACAGCTGGTATCCTTGAAATCGCCCGACAGTTTGCTACGCAAGCTAAACAGGGTAAGCCACTCAAGCGTTCGCTCACCTTTATCGCCACCACTGGCGAAGAACAAGGACTGCTGGGCTCGCGATACTACGCTGCTAATCCCCTCTATCCACTAGAAAAAACCGTTGCAGTGTTTAACCTGGACAGCACCAATATCTATGGCCGTACATCGGATTTCACCATAGTGGGTAAAGGTAAGTCTCAACTTGAAACTTACCTTGTCGATGCGGCCAGCAGCCAACAACGCACCGCGGTCAGTGAAACACGGCCTGAGTCAGGCGGCTTCTTCCGCTCAGATCATTTCAGCTTTGCCAAATATGGCGTACCAGCAGTGTTTGCCGGCGGCGGTAATAACCCTGTCGATGAAGCCACGGCAAAATACAAGGCGGAGATGAAAGAGCAGATGAAAGGCTGTTACCACAATGTGTGCGATGAGTATCGCGCCGATTGGGATCTCTCTGGCGCCATAGAAGATCTTGGGGTCTACTATCAGGCTGCCCAGCGCCTAGGCAACAACGGCGACTGGCCAGGCTATTATGCTGGCACAGAGTTCCATCAACTGCGTCCGGCCAAAACAACGGCAACAGCAACCGCCGAATAAATCCGCTTTTGGCAAGGACATAAGTAAAAAGGCTTCCATTGGAAGCCTTTTTGTTTATTTATCCGCCAGTCACGTCGCTTTTTGCCAACTCGACCAAAACCCGGACTGAGATTCAGAATGCACAAATCTCACCGACAATAACAAACTAAAATTGGTGATTTCACAATTAAAGCTAAAAATTACAAAACAATCCTCAAAAACAAGGCCAAATTAACGACGAAAACACCTTTAAAATCGACAACTTTATGATGTTTTGATAATCAAAAGCCTTGGCAGATAAAGAAAATGCTGTCAAAGTGATTGGCAACTGAGATTTATACCGTTTTTTGGAGCTTTCATTATGTGTTCAATATTTGCGATTCTCGACATCCAAACCGATGCCACGCCGCTGCGCCAGGTTGCGCTAGAGATGTCAAAGCTGCTGCGCCATCGCGGCCCTGACTGGTCTGGGATCTATGCTAGCGATAAGGCTATTCTGGCCCACGAGCGTCTGGCCATCGTCGATATTGAGCACGGTGCTCAGCCGCTGTTGTCAGAAGATGAAAGCCTGATCCTTGCCGTTAACGGCGAGATCTACAACCACAAGGAACTTAAAGCCGAACTCGGTGACAAATACAGCTATCAGACCAACTCAGATTGTGAGGTGATCCTCGCCCTGTATCAGGAATACGGCACCGAATTTTTGGACAAGCTCAACGGTATCTTCGCCTTCGTGCTCTACGACAAGCGCACAGACTGCTATCTGATTGGCCGGGATCACATGGGTATCATCCCCCTCTACACAGGTCATGATACCGAGGGCAACTTCTACGTGGCCTCAGAGATGAAGGCACTGATGCCCGTCTGTAAAACAGTCGAAACCTTTAAGCCTGGCCATTACCTGACAAAGGGTGGCGAGACCCACTACTACCAGCGCGACTGGAAATCCTTCGAAGCGGTGCAGGACAACCCAGCCAGCGTCGAAGAGTTGCGAGGTGCATTGGAAGCCGCCGTCAAGCGTCAGTTGATGTCTGATGTACCCTATGGCGTGCTCCTTTCCGGTGGACTGGACTCCTCTGTCATATCGGCCATTACCCAAACTTTCGCTAAACGCCGTATCGAAGATGACGGTGCCAGCGATGCCTGGTGGCCACAACTGCACTCTTTTGCCGTTGGTCTCACTGGCGCACCGGATCTCGCAGCGGCGCAAAAGGTCGCCGATGCCATTGGCACCATTCACCATGAGATAACCTTCAGCTTCCAGGAAGGCTTGGACGCACTAAAAGATGTGATCTATCACCTGGAAACCTACGATGTCACCACCATACGCGCGGCAACGCCTATGTACCTGATGGCCCGTAAGATCAAGGCGATGGGGATCAAGATGGTCTTATCTGGCGAAGGGGCGGATGAACTGTTTGGTGGCTACCTCTATTTCCACAAGGCGCCAAATGCTCAAGCCTTCCACGAAGAGCTAGTGCGTAAGTTAGACAAGCTGCACCTGTTCGACTGCCTGCGCGCTAACAAGGCGATGGCGGCCTGGGGCTTAGAGGCTCGCGTGCCCTTCCTCGATAAGGCGTTTATCGACACCGCCATGCGCATTAACCCTGAGGCCAAGATGTCCAAAGGTGGCCGCATCGAGAAGCATATTCTGCGTGAAGCCTTCGAACACAAGTTGCCTAAAGAAGTAGCTTGGCGTCAGAAGGAGCAGTTTAGCGATGGCGTAGGTTACTCTTGGATCGATGGTCTCAAGGAACATGCTGCGGCGCAGGTAGACGATCTGCAACTGGCAAACGCCAAATTCAGGTTCCCTTACAACACACCGGAAACCAAGGAAGCCTACTTCTACCGTTGCTTCTTTGAAGAGCACTTCCCGTTACCGTCAGCGGCTGAAACTGTACCGGGTGGTAAGTCGGTCGCCTGCTCGACACCAGAGGCTTTGGCATGGGACGAGAGTCTGCAGGGGATCATCGACCCCTCTGGTCGCGCAGTGCAGTCGGTACACGAAAGCGCTTACTAAATCTACTCAGTAAAAAAGAGACCAAATGGTCTCTTTTTTAATAGTATTCGATGTGCTGCTCAGCGAAACGCTCGACCTCCCGCATAAACAGCCCCTCTTCATAAGCTTGACCGATCAGCGCCTGCATCTTAGCCAGCGGCAGGCCGATCTGATGGCGCTTACTCACGGCAAAATAGACCTGACGCTCCTCTTCATAGCTGTAGGGGTGCACCTTTAACTTGTTTTCAAAATCGCTGAACCGCGCTTTTAGGCTAGGCAAGACCACCTCGGAGACGATGAGCAAATCGAAGCGTCCCTTAAGCAACATATTGGTCGCCGAAATCACATCATTAGTCTCTACCTTATGCAGACTTACATCCTTATCGAAGCGCTCGAAATACTCTGTCTGACGTGAGATAGCTATGGTGAGCGGCGTAAGATCCTCATAGCTTGTCACCGGCGTCAAGGTTTTCTGACTGATAAAGACAAAACGGCCATCGGAGCGATAGGGCAGAAAGTCGCTATAGACTTCGCGCTCTGGCTTGGCGTAGAGTCCCGCCAGTAGATCGACGCCACCATTTTCCAGCATGTGTAGACAACGGGCAAAGTTGGGACTGGTAATATACTCGAGTCGCCGCTCTAACAAAGCGGCAAACAGCTCAAGTGCAGCGATGTGCTCCCCTTTTGGGGCTTCACCCGGCACCAGAATTTGAAAAGGGGGATAATTATCGACACAAACTCGTATCGCGCCCTCCTCCTTGGCCACTAAGCTAGCAGAAAACAGGCTAGCAGATACAAGCCCTGCCATTAGCCACAAGCCCTTAGTAAACTTCATTCAATAACAACTCCTCGAGCTTTCCTCACCCGCAGACCATGATGCTCCTGATAAATTACACTCAGCTAGCCATTTATCCGCTTAAAATAGTGCGCTTTCGCTATGTCTAACACCTCTATGGTGATACTGGACACTTGCCTACACAGGGGCGCGATGCGCCTATCGATAGCCTGTAACAACAGCTGTTTCTGCTCATCGGTGCGCCCGGGCATAATCTTCAGCGTAATATGAATGAAACTGGCATCTTCGATTTCGCCGACACAGCTATACTCGGCGCCATAGGCACGAGTCTTAATCGCGGCAGCCTCAAACAGTTCGCTCTCTATGGCACCTTTATGCACAGCCTTTACCAGCGCTGAAATCGCTATCTGCTGCGCCAAGGGGGCGCTATATTCCACGATACAATGAGGCATACTTACTCAGACCATACCGCAAACTCGTTACCGTTTGGGTCCTTAAAATGAAAACGACGACCACCGGGAAAAGAGAAGATCTCCTGTGTGATCAAGGCGCCCGCATCGGCAGCTGTGGTCAGACATACCTCCAGCGCCTTGGCATAAATGACGATCAAAGGCGCACCGGAGGCGATATTAAATCCTTTATCCGACAGATAAAATCCACCCGCAATGCCGGCATTGGTAAAACAGCTGTACTCGGGGCCATAGTCTTCAAACTGCCAATTGAACACCTTTGAAAAGAAGGCCTTAGTCGCGGCGATATCTTTAACAGGGATCTCAATATAATTAATAGTTAAATTTTGATTCATTGCATCTCCTTGCTGCGAGTCTGCCCAGGCAAACGAGCCAATTATTCTGCACTCAATTTACTCACTATCCTAAGCGAAAGCGAGTATTAAGTCCTATCGGCTTGTTAGTAACAGCCACCAATCAGGCATAAAAAAAGGGAGCCAGGCTCCCTTCATTATTTACTCGATATTATCCCAGCAGGGCCGCCAGTAAACCAATCAGGCCACCAAATACACCACCCCAGACCACCAACCAGCCTAAGTGCTGTTTGATCATCTGCTGCACTATCTCTTTCACCAACTGCGGGGTCAGTTCGGCCAATCTTTGATCGACAATGCTCTTTACCTTGGCCCTGAGATCCGCCAACACATCAGGCTGCTCAATCTCATTTTTGAGCAGTTCATAGAACTCATCACTCTGAGAAAGCTCTACCAAAGAGGCTTTCATTTTGTTGATAAATGGCTCTTTCAGCGGGGCAATCGCCTCTGTGCCACCAAACATAGCCAGCATGCCGCCAAATGAGGATTGTTCGACCGTGGTCACCAAGGCATCGAACGCCGGCGTCATATCCACTTTTTCAATCACAGGTTCAAGATTAATATGGGCAACGCTCCCTCCTTGCTGAGACAGAAATTTATCAATGTTTTCATTGGTAAAAAACTGCTCCATCATCAAGTGGGCGATCCCCGCCTTAAACTCTTCGAATCTTGCAGGTACCACGCCGCTACCATAGAGGCCCGGAACCTTTTCAAACAACATATGAATGGCCAGCCAGTTGGTCACGGCGCCAGACAGAGCAAACAGACCGACGCTAAACAGGATAGGCAGGTCAAGAAAATAGCCGCAGACCACCAACACGGCGGCCAGTAAATTAGTGATAAGGCTCTTATTCACTGATTTATCTCCAAGGATCCAAACTAAAAAAACGCGCTATCTTACCACAAGCAAAATCCCTGAAGACAGACTATCGATTTTAGTTAATAGCGTACTCGGCAAACAAAGTATTGATTTCACTCTCATCGACCATGATAAAGCCATCGCCGCTTAGGTGTTCGCGACGCACTGCAATCACGTTAGTATCATCGGCAAGTTCTTTGGCTTTTTTCACCAAACGCCTGGCAATACCGCGATGGCGGAAGCTTTGTTCGACAAACAGATCATCGAAATACCAAACAGGCTTGAGTAAGCGAGAGCAGAAAGAGGGGTATAACTGAATAAAACCAACGACCTGATCTTCAACCTGAGCAATAAAAATAACCGAATCATTCTCGTGCAGACGAGCACGAATGAACTCACGGCTTTCGGCCAAGGCCGCATCCTGCCCCAGACTTTGACGATAACAATCAAATAGGGAGGTTAACGCAGTCAAGTCATCTTCAATTGCAATTCTAATCAGCATATTCCGTCCTTGAAACCTGTATTGACCCAGGATGATAGGTGACAAATACAGTTACATCCTCATGATTTATTTGATGTTATCATAAAGAGACCGAAAAAACAGTGCAAACCTGACTGAAATCGTCGGACCTCTCAGACTAGCCTCGCGGACGGGTGCGCAGATCTTTATATTCGAAAGAGAGGCTATGGATCCGCTCGATGGGAAAGCCATTTAAGAAGGCTACTTCTCGACTCTCATTGACTAAACCTGGCTCACCACACAAAAACAGCTGTTGTTGACGATCAAATTGATGACTCTTTAGTGCCTCTGTAAAGGGGTTGGCATGGATCACTCGACGGCCCTTGCTCTCACTCTGTCCCGTGATGCACGCCTGGTACTGAAACTGGCGATGTTCCAGCATCATCTTTAACAACTTATGATGGAGATAAAGGTCGTTATCATCCCGCGCGCCGACATAAAGAAAAATCTCCCCTTGATGTCCCTGGGCCAAGGCCTGATTCAGGATGCCATAAGCCACCCCTAAGCCACTGCCAAAGGCAACAATAATCAACTTAGTGTCCCGATAGGCGTTGCGATAGTAGCGACTACCCAATGGGCCCTGAACCAAGAGTGACTCGCCAATCCCTGCATGATGGTAGAGCCAGTCACTAAACTGACCATTATACTTGCGTCTGACATGCAGCTCGATCGCCGAATCCCCCGGCTGATTCACCGGCGAATAACTTCGGGTGAGACCATCGAAACGTCTGACATTAATATATTGACCAGGATGGTGAAGCAGCGGCTCATCGAGGGAGAGACAGATACGCACCACGGCCTCATTGATAAATTGCTTTTGCTGAATCTTGGCACCGATGAAGAGATCCTGAGGCAAAATGGATTTCAGCCGCAAAGAGGGGGTCGGCTTACATTGGCAGGAGCAGAGGTAATGTCGCTGCTTTAGACCCAAGGTCAGTCCACGCTGGGCACCTATTGCCATTTCGCCATCGACATGTTGCAACAGACACGTTTTACACACCCCCTTCTTGCAGGAGTAGTTTACTCTCTGGCCATGACGGATAAGGGTGTCTAACACGGACTCTCCCGCTTGTGCCTCAAATGCCTGACCGTCGAGGTAAAATGTTGTCATAACTATCGATTTATCTCGTAAAAATGTAAATTATTTAATGTTTGGTCGTTCATTATCGTTAATAATACGACTAAAATTATAGCGACTGATTCACAAACGTGCGGACAGTAATTTTCACCGCGCCCTTCCCTGAATCTTTATCAGTTCGTCTACAACATCATTAAGGTCATTATGTCTTCCGTCCCATCTTTTTTTACTCTATTAGGACAAAAATATAAGCAGTTACCTAAATATCAACGATATATTGGTATCAGTCTTACCCTGTATTTAACATGGACCCTATTATTGGGTCTACTGCTTCCTTATGTTTTGACCCAACAAGTCCCAAAACAGCTATCCAAGCAGTTGCAAAGACCCGTGGCGCTGGCAGAGGTGAAGATCAATCCTTTTACCTTAGAAGTCGGGCTCAAGGGATTTGCCATCAATGAAAAAGATGACCAAGCCTTTGTCGGCTTTAACGCCCTCAACCTGAACATCCAGTTTTGGGATTCTCTGTTTCAGCAAGGCCTGAGCCTAACCGATATCACTTTAGATCGCCCCCATGCTAAGATTAAACGCGTCCAAAGTGAGCAACCGCTGCGGTTTAATTTCTCCGATATCCTGGAAACGTTAGCCCAAAACGGGAAAGCCGACCCAGCGCCAGAACCAGAAACCGGCGAAGCGATCCCCCATTTTATCTTGCATAACCTCGCAATTGTCGATGCGAACCTGCAGCTCATCGACGAGATAACCCAAGGCGAAGTAAGCTACCCCAAGGTTAACCTCAAGGTCGCCAGTTTCGACTCACACAACCCCATAGCCGAAACCCAGATTGATAGCCAGAACGGCGATAAGGTCAACCGCTACCATATGGAATTCCACAGTGCTCATGGTGGCAAAATAGCCCTCACAGGTCAGGTTCAATTGACACCTTTCGATCTGATTGGTGATATCAGTCTGACCCATATCGACCTGCCGCAGCTTTGGCCCTTTATTGATGAATACTTTGATGTTTCTCTCGACCAAGGCTATGTGGACTTCGCCACTCATTACCGTGTCTCTCTGGTCGATGACAAACTAGAAGCCAGCTCAACCCAAGGAGAGCTCAGCTTTAACGCCCTGCGGCTCACTCATGAGCAACAGCCGCTGATCACCCTTGGCCGTTTGGCTCTGGTTAACATCAACGCCGATCTTGCTAGCCAGAACCTTGAAGTCGACGCTTTGCAATCTGAAGACCTAACAGTCAATGCCCGCCTCGACGATAAAGGGATAGACTTAGCCATGTTGCTCGCCCCTAAATCCAGCGGGGATTCACCAGCGCCAGCCTCTGCGCCTAAGAGCAGCGACGAGCAAGCAAGCGCCGACAAGCCAGATACAGAGGCCCCACTGGCTGAGGCTGAAACCGGTGCGCCAAGCTGGCATGCAAAGCTAAGCCAAATCGCCCTCAGTAACTATCAACTTAATCTTACCGAGCAACTGTTTAAAGATGAGAACCACTGGCAAATTGAGCAGTTCGAGCTGACCACAGGGCCTGTAGACGACAGCCTGAGCCAGCCTATCGACTACCAACTGGCGCTGGTGATTAATCAACAAGCCAAGCTACAGAGTCAGGGACAGGTCAACGCGCTCGCTAAAACGGTCAGCACCCAGGTGGCCCTTTCTGACCTAGGTCTTAACTGGTTCCAGTCCTATCTTGCACCTTACGTCAATATCAAGGTGGATAGCGGTCGCTTGAGCAGCCAAGGAACGCTGACTGCCGACGCCAGTGGGCAAATGAACTATCAGGGAGCGCTGCAGGTGGACGAACTCCAGGTCAAAGATACTATGGCCAACAAGACGCTGGTCAAGTGGCAGCAACTGGATGTGAATCAGCTGATCTTCGATAAACAGGAAAATAGCCTGGCCATAGATCAAGTGACCTTGAGTAAACCCTACGGCCGTATTGTCATTAACGAAGATCGCACCACAAACTTTCAAGATCTTCTGGTCGCAAGCGATACTCCAGACCAAGAGAGTGTGAAAGACACACCTGCGGATGACACTGCACAGGCGGCCAAACCTATGGCACTGAGCGTCAATAAGGTCCTCTTTAAAGATGGCTCAACCTTCTTTGCCGACAACTCCTTAACGCCCAACTTCGCCGCCAGCATAGAGCAGCTCGCAGGCAGTATCGCCAATCTCTCGTCAGGCAGTGACAAGGCGGCAGGTGTCGATATCAAAGGTAAGATAGACAGATACGCTCCGGTCACCTTAAAAGGTGAGATCAATCCGCTACTGGAGCTGCCCTATCTGGACCTGGATCTTAGCTTTAAACATGTTGAGCTCACCTCGGTGAACCCCTATTCCGGGACTTATGCGGGCTACTATATCGATAAAGGTCTGATGTCACTGGATTTAAAGTATCAGCTAGAAAACAATCAACTGGTAGGAGACAACCACTTGGTGGTCGACCAGCTCCAATTAGGCAAGAAGAGCGACTCGAGTCTGGCTACCTCACTCCCGGTCACCCTAGCCATCGCCCTGCTGCAGGACAGACATGGGGTCATAGATCTTGGACTGCAGGTCTCTGGCGATCTCAACGAACCGGACTTTAGCTTTGGCAGCATCATCGCCACCGCCATTACCAATGTGATAACCAAAGCCGTGACGGCTCCCTTTAGTCTGCTGGCTGGACTGCTGGGCTCGGACGATGAGCTCGACAAAGTAGCCTTTGAGCCTGGTCAAGCACAGCTCCCTGAAGAGAGCCAGTCTCTACTAACCAAGCTGTCTAAGGGCTTGGCAGACAGACCTAAGCTGACCGTCAGCGCCAAGGGAGCAGTAGATCTTACCCGTGACAGCCAAGCCCTGATGACAGCTCAGCTGCATCAAGCGCTCATCACCGAGGCTAAGATTGAAGAAACGGCTCTGCCAGCAGATCTCACCGCCAGCACCTTCCCCACCAAGGGCGTGCTATCGGATGCGCTTAAGTCTCTCTATGAGAAAACATTACTGCGGGATCCCGAGGAGATACTCAAAGAGATAAAGCAGCGAAACACCGAGCAGGAGGTAAGCCAAGAGGAGCTGCAAACCCGTTGGCACATCGCCCTATACAACTATCTGGTATCTGCACAGCAACTCACTGACGATGCCCTTGGCCTGCTCGCCCAGCAGCGCGCATTGGCGGTCAAACAATATCTGATTGAAGAAGCTAAGGTTGATGCTGGACGGGTCTTTGTTCTCGACAGTCAAGCCGCGCTCGATACCAGCGCACCTCAGGCTCTGCTCACCCTCAGCGCCCAGTAAATAAGCAATTGTCACACAGCGGCCAAGGTAAACTCTTGGCCGCTTTTTAATACCCTTTCATCCCCCTAGCCAATAAAATCCGCTCCTTTTTTCCTTATGAGTTCACATTTAAGCTCAGGGCTTTGATCTCAATCACGCTTGCGATAGAATCCGCTCCATCAAAAACGTAGAGGAGTCGTTAATGTTTATTGTTCGTTGGGTTTTAGGTCGAATTATCCTGTTTCTGAATTTTGTCTTTACCCCTAAGAAGCGCCAACGTCCGCTGGCCGAGCAAGCCAAAGTCGATGAGCAGACCCAAAGCCTGCAACTGTATCAGTACGCCGCCTGCCCCTTCTGCGTCAAGGTACGCCGAGCCATTCGTCGTCAGGGATTAAATATCGCGACCATAGATGCCAAGCAGACAGATCATCAGCAGACACTGGTAGAACAAGGTGGCCTAGCTAAGGTACCTTGTTTACGCATCGAAGAAGCTGGTGAAACTAAATGGATGTATGAATCTTCAGATATCATAGATTATCTCAATAAACGTTTCGCTTAAGCGATTAAGGGCACCAAAAGGTGCCCTTTTTATTGACCAAACCTAAGCTTAAAGATGAGGCATCATCCCTTTAAGGACGATATCATCGTAGGTTACGACACCAAGGATCTTACCTGCCTCAATCACAGGCGCCTTGTTGATGCCAAAGCGTTCGAATAACCTGGCGGTATAGCGAATGTCCATGTCGGCGTGCACAGATAGCACAGGTTTTATCATGATCTCATAGACATTAACCCGCTCTGGCGATTTGTCTTTTGCCAACACCTTACGCGCGATGTCGCTCATCAATACCATGCCATATTCGTCATGCTCGTGGCGTTTATTGACCAAAAGCATACTGACATCATTGCCCACCGCTAACTTGATCGCCTCTGCTACGGTATGCAGACCATCGACCATCACATAACTGTCTTTCATGACGTCACTGTTCTTAATTAGCCTGCTTGGTTTCATAGTTGATCCTCAATCTCTTTGCTGAGTTTTTCGACTTGGTGGGCGACACCCACGGCGTCCTCCACATCTATCTGTATAGCAATTCCCTGCCCTGGGTTAGTGTCGAACTCCCCTACCCGGCAAATGGTTTCCAAAATGCTGCGACTCATATGCTCCTCTACCAACCAGAGGATCACATCACGCTGAATATCCAGCCCCAACCCCATGAAAGTCTTTTTCTTTTCCAGTCCTTCACCGCGGGCATGGTTAATCACTGTAGCCCCCGTGGCGCCCGCCTCTCGCGCCGCATCAAGCACGGTATCGGTACAGGTGTCATCGACAAAGGCGACGATAAGTTTAAAGCGCATGGTCTCGCTCCTTAGCGGATTTTCGCTGACTTAAGAATTCCACTAGCTGGGCATAACCCATCACAGTGATCATAGGAAACAGGCTAGCAAAGGCAATCAAGCCAAAGCCATCGATAAGTGGGTCGCGCCCTGCTACATTGGTTGCCAAGCCCAGGCCAAGCGCCGCCACCAAGGGAACCGTCACGGTCGAAGTAGTGACCCCGCCCGAATCATAGGCCAGAGGCACTATCATCTTAGGGGCATAATAGGTCTGGATCACCACCAGCACATAGCCAGCCATGATGTAGTAATGAATAGGATCGCCCACTACGATACGAAAACAGCCCAGTGATATCCCCATGGCGACACCTATGGCAACTGAGATCCTAAGCCCTTGAATGCCGATGGCGCCGCCCGATACTTCGTTGGCCTTGATTGCCACGGCGATCAATGAGGGTTCGGCAATTGTGGTGCTAAACCCTATGGCGGCGGCAAACAGATAGACCCAAAGGTAGTCTTGCCAAATAAAGGGCGCATCGCCACCCTCGGGGTGAAGGAAGTCCGGCGAGGTTAATTGACTGGCCATACTCTGCCCGATAGGAAACAGCGCTAGTTCCAGCCCCACTAGGAACAGGCTGAGCCCAATGATCACATAGACAAAACCCAACAACACCCGGCGCCAATTGGCGATGGCACGCTTAAGCACCCCAAGCTGAAAACCAAACAAAATAACCGCTATCGGCACCACATCACGGGCGGTCAATAACAGTGTGTCGAGCATAGTACTGAGATAGTTCATCACAACACCCACATGCCATAGAGCAAGACGAAAATCATAGGTGTCAGACTGGCAAAGGCGATCAGGCCAAAGCCATCTAGCATAGGGTTTCGCCCCTTAATTACACTGGCCAACCCGACGCCCAAGGCGGTCACCAAGGGCACGGTAATGGTGGAGGTGGTAACGCCACCAGAGTCATAGGCGATACCGATAATATTTTCCGGGGCAAACGCCGTCAGCACCATGACACACAGGTAACCGCCGATGATCAGATAATGAATTGGCCAGCCTTTGAGGATACGAACCACCCCGAGCAGAATAGCCAGCCCCACAGAGATGGCCACAGTCAGCCTGAGTCCCATGGCATAACGATCCATCGCCTCAACACTCTCACCGATAGCACCTGAGTTAGCCGCCACCTCGGCGGCTTCGTTAGCCACGGCGGTTAAAGCCGGCTCTGCAAGCGTAGTACCAAAGCCGAGGGAGAAGGAGAAGACGACTAACCAGAAGACACTGCCTTTACGCGCCAGCGCCTGAGCCAAAGACTCACCAATGGGAAATAGCCCCATCTCGAGACCGAATACGAAGAAAGTGAGGCCAAAAACGATAAACACTAAGCCAAGTAGGATCTCGGCCAGGTTTGCCGGAGCCTGTTGCAGCACAAATATCTCAAAGAATGCCACGACACAGATGATAGGCACCAGATCTCGAAAACTACCGAGTAATGAGCGAAACAGGCTGATCAAGGCCGACATGCAGACTCCTTAGCATTGAGGAACTCCTAACACATTTCCCCTTACCTTGAGTGTGCCAACACGCTAACAAATAACAACATTTTTTTCACAAAACCCCGCATTTACGTGAGCGACATCAAGTTAAGCAGAGAAAGTCAGCCAAAGTAAGTCTGTTAACTTGGGGTGCTATCCCCTGACAATTGGGGTATGCTCCTCGAGTAACGCATAGCTAAGACTAATAACCAGCGAAATAAAGATAACAATCAAATGCCAATACGCTCATTACTCTGTTTCATCTTGCTTATCAGCCTGAGTGGCTGCGCCAGCAAACGCGATGTGGACGATTTCAACATCCGAGTCGAAGATACCTTTCAAACCGCCATCAAGGGCAATGGTATTAAGCTATTCACCTATAGAGTCAAATACGCCGAACTGCCGACTCTAGAACAGCCCCATATGCAGCGCGTCAGGCAGATTGAAAGAATGAAACGTTCGGGCAGTAACAAACGCTCTATCTATCAGCCTGATTTAAGTCGCTGGACAGAGCAGATAGAACTAGGCCTGGAGAAGACCATCGCCATGACAGGATACTGCCGTGAAGGTTATCTGGAACTGAGCCGCATCATAGAAGAAGGACGCGGCGAGATCCGTGGTGAATGCAACGACGGCGCGACCGATGCCGACATCAGCAAGTTTGCCGACAACCATTAAGCCAGCTTATCTTAGGCCTCGTGACTAAAACGGCCGTGGGCTAAAAAATGGGCTGTCTGAGCAATCACAGCTCCGCTATTCATCATAAAGGGGTGAGTCACGGGCAGACTAATATGATCCCGCATGCCATCAAGCTTAGTGTTAGCCACCGAGACCTTACCATCATTGGGAGCTGGCAATAGCGTCGACAGTAATAGATTGATGCTGCGGGTTCCGGCAATCACCCCAAGTTCAAAATTTGCCGGGCCTAAGCTGTTGGGCACACTATCTCTTTCTGTGCCAAGCTGCATTCCGGCCGGGCCGTTGATCCACTTAAATCCCGGAAAATGCTTTAGGCTATCCACAACCTCGCTCCCCTGATTGGGCGGGCCTAACATCACCACGCGGCCAAGGGCAGGCAGAGGGTTGAGGCTTAGGTACTGACGCACCAAGATGCCCCCCATTGAATGGGTCACGAAATGGATCTTATCGCCACGGCAAGCTTTCAACGCCTTGTCTATGTGCTCGGCCGCAAGCGTCTGAATATCGAAACGTGTTGAAGGATAGCCAAGGTTCACGCAGTGATAACCAAGATCCGACAAGGCGGCCGCCATCTTCTCCATCGAGCCTCGCGTGCGGGCTAAACCATGCAATAAGACCACTGATTCAGAGTTGCTTGTCATCGTATTATCTGCCACTTACGCTTAATCAACTTAGTCCATCGTCGACTCAGACGAGTTCAGCCTTTGCCTGCCAACACTTTGCCAACGACCACGATTCTGAATGCGTTGTAACAAAGCAAATTCCCAAGGGCAATCATCCGTGCTTAGTGTTGTCATGTGATTTTGTAAGGCTTGGCTAGCCGACTCCAATCCGTTGTGCTGGGCATACAAAAGTAAACTCAAGGTCAATGAACACTGCTCTATGGGATTGTTAATTAAGGCCAAATGCTCAATAGCATTGGATAAATTCATATTCTGCTTGATGATTTCCAGTGTTTCTTTTTCACTGGCTTCAGGCAAATGCCTCATCGCTAAATCAAGCATGTCCCAATCAGGCTCGCTCTCAATGGACTGGAATACAAAGTCTCTAAAATAAGAAGCCCCCATAGGACAAAGGTACTCATCACCGGATCGCTTAATGACCTCTTTGAGTAAGGATTCTCTTCTTTCACGCCATTGCTGCCAATCAGCCCCCGTATCGATATCGTCAAAAAGGAAAGCCAACTCACCTAGATTGATTGCTGAATACACACCAGCGCAAATAAAGTCTATCCCAGTTTGATAGACTTTTTGATGCCATTTCACCGTTTGACTGACATCAACGGGTAAGCCGTTTTCTCCTGTAAACCTGTGGGTCGCCATAATATTCATGCAACCAGCATGGCCACTTTCGGCACACCTTTGCCATAAATCATAGGCTTTAACGGGATAATTAAGCAGATGCATTGCCACATGACCACCGGCGTAGAGTATGTGATGAGAGCCGGTCTGTTGACTAACAAACTCGATATCTTCTAAGGCCATCTCAGACTGAACATAATCGACTCTTTGGCCAGAGTTTAACCTGTACATGTTAATGTTCTTCAGACTCAAGCCCCTGACTCTTCTTAACAGTACCTGACCCTCTATATTCCACTCATTGGTCTGTAGCACTTGACTCAGTTGCGATATCACCTGTTCGGCAGTTTGAATATCCTGACCGCTATAATCAAACACCTGAATGACATTTTCTCTCAGGTAATTAATATCGCGATTAATTTGCTCAAGGGACTCTTCTGCCCAACCATTTGCTGACAAAAATAAAAATAGAGCCGTACAGCAAGCTGTTAAATATCTAGTCATTTTTCGCATCCATTCGTCTTCAACGCCAATCATTGAAGCTGGTTAATGTACCACTCGCAATACTAAGCTTACTGAGAATTCATCAACTGAAATTCAATCAGGTACAGTGTCTGAATCTCGCCATATATCTCAGTGATCACCGCCTTTAACTGCTCCAGCGTCATATTCTCCTGCTCGGCGTGCCGCGAGTTTAATGCATCAAAGGCGAGCTTTTCGACCCGCAGCACTTGAATGTCGCAAAAATGTCTCCCGGTTTCAAAGGTCGACACTGACAACACCTGCCCTGGGGAAAAATGAGACTCGCTCTCATCCCTAAGGGTGATAGTTTTAGCACCACTTAAAATATCTGCCTCGAAACGCTCAAAGAAGGTGATCTTGCCATCACAGCTTAATGAAGCCATATTTCCTCTATCTGCTATCTTTGCCTATAGCCGCTTGGCACAGATTAGGTTAAAATCCGCCCCCGGTTTAAGCTATCTGGGTTTAAACCCTTATTTTATCTGAATCAAAGACCCTGGTGGAAGTATGAACAAGAAACAAAAGATGCTTAAAAAGACGGCAAAAAGAGCCAAAGCCCGTCACAACAAACATACGCCGCCGACAGTGAAGAAATATATCTCTAAAGGCGATCGCGCCAAGATGCTGGCTCAAGAGCAAGCTGAAATGGCCGCTAAAGCAAACGCTGCCGAAAAAGCCAAGAGCGAGGAGCAAGAAACTCCGACTCAAGAAAGTGATAACTCAGAGGCTTAATCTCGCTCCTGACCGACCACTAACTCGGTCACTTTGTTACTCGCTTCACAATCTTGCTCTTCACTGATCTGCGCCATTTGGGCGCAGGATGAAGAGAGTGGGTTTGGGCTACTCGGGCTCAGTTCCTCATTCAGATCATCGTTAGCACTTTCTTGCACGGCGCCATTTTGCACCTTATCCACCAGACGATAGGCAGTCCATACCCCCAGGACCCCAAAGAGGATCGCTCCGAGCACCTGACCTATCAACACCCCTTCGACGCCCCCAAGCTGGCCGCCATAATAGACGAAAGGTATGGTACCCAGCGTCGCCTTACCTACGTTAAACAGGGTCGAATATTTAGCTTTGCCCAAGTTATTAAACGAGGCATTGGCCACGAATAATGCCCCTGAAAACACAAAAAACACGGCAATATAACGGCAGAAGAAGCGGATCAACTCGGCGCTCTCCCCCTGCATGGCAAACAGGGTCACTATCTGCTCCTGAAGCAGAAGCAACAACAGCGAGACCGAAACCACGTAGATGGCGCAAAATTGCAGCGCCTTGGTCAGACTCTGTCGTACCCTAGCATACTCCTGCGCACCAAAATTCTGCCCAACGATGGGGCCGATGGCGCCACTCAGCGCGAAGATCATGCCAAAGGCCACCGGCGTCAACCTGCCAATCACAGCCCAAGCCGCCACATAGCTATCACCAAAATCGGCAATGGCCCTGGTCACCACAGCATTACCTATCGGGGTCGCAATATTAGTCATCATGGCAGGGCCCGCAATGGCAAAGATAGGCTTAATATCCTGCTTGAAAGCGGTTAGATCGAAGCGGCCAAACAGCTTATGTTTCACCACTACACCGCGAGCGGCAACCACGAGCACGGTAAGGCGCGCGAGCACAGAAGCCAGCGCCGCGCCCTCAATGCCCATGGCCAACAAAAAAATAAAGATGGGATCGAATAGCAAGTTTACGCCACCACCGGCCAGCGTCGACAGCATAGACAGTTTGGCATCGCCAACCGCGCGCAGCGCAGCGCCCAGAGCCATAGCCAAACAGATAATGGGCATGGAAGGCACTAAGATATAGAGATAACTCGCCGCCAATTCGGCAGTACGCCCACTGGCTCCCACTAAGGTAAGCAGCTCAGGAATATACCAAGTCACCACCAGGGACACCAAAGTCGCCACCAACACGGTTACGACGGCGCTATTGAGCAATAACCGTTTAGCCAGTTCAAACTCTTTTGCCCCCACAGCTCGTGACACCAAGGCGCCAAGTGCGATAGCTAAGCCGATACCGATAGAAGTGGTAAAAAAGGAAATAGTGCCGGCATAGCCCACCGCAGCAGCCAGCTCCTGCTCCCCCAACATACTGAGGAAAAAGATGTCGATAAGATCGACGACAAACAGCGCCGATACCCCTATTGCGGCGGTAGAACTCATTACCCAGATGTGGCGCATAATAGAGCCCTGCACAAACTTTGCAGTGGTCATAATTCTATTGTTATTCCTTGGCTATTGGCACAGACAAAAACTTCTAAAGATCGGTTTCCAGTTCGCTGCCACACTTATCACAGTAGAGGGCTGACACTTCGTGTCCCATCTTAAGGCAGTTGCTACAACGGCGCAGATCTTTCTTACGCACCATCTCCTGTGAGATCTCAGAGGTCAAGATACCTGTAGGGATGGCGATAATTGAGTAACCGATCAGCATGGTTAACGCGGCTATCCCCTGCCCCAGAGTGGTCTGCGGCGTAATATCGCCATAACCCACTGTAGTGATGGTCACTATGGTCCAGTAAATCGACTTAGGCATGGAGGTGAAACCATGCTCCGGCCCCTCCACCACATACATGATGGCACTGAGCACCATGACGATCAGGCTGACAGAGAAGAAAAACAGAAACACCTTGCGACCCGACTGCATCATGGCGCGCAGCAAGAGGTTCCCCTCACTGAGATAGCGCAGCAGCTTAAGCACTCGAAATATCCGAAACAGACGCAGCACACGAATAACGAGGGTAAAGCTGGCTCCAGGGAAAAGGAGCGCCAAATAACTTGGCAAGATAGAGAGCAAGTCCACTACGCCGTAGAAGCTGCGGGCATATTGCACCGGCTGAGCCGAGCAGTAAAGTCTGAGCAGGTACTCTATGGTGAAGATGCCGGTAAAGCACCACTCGGCGATACGGATCCACTCGCCATAACGACTGTGAATACTGTCAATGGTATCAACAAATACTAAGGCAACACTCAGCACGATACAGACGATGAGGCTGATATCGAAATACCGCCCCGCCTTTGTGTCTGTACCAAAGATGATCTGCCTTAGCTTTAGTTTCAGTGTCTCTTCGGGGATATCGTCCATCGCAATCAAAAATCCTTATGACTCTCGCCTAGAGGCGCATACCAGATGTCACCGGCAGCAACATCGAATTAACCGATCCAGCTTAATCTAAAATAAGGTATGATGAACACCCAAGTTGTGGCTTTATTTTACCGAACCAAGATGATGCAGACATTTTTTAAACAACTCCTGCTGCTTTGCCTGCTCGCCCCAGTGGGGGTTACCTGGGCGCAATCGAGTGGCTTGAGCTCACCACACAGTGCCAGCAAGAGCCAGCTGGGCAAGGTCGATCTTGTGGTGGTCAATAAATCTGAAGCCAGTATGCTATTGATGCGCCAAGGTAAAGTTGTTAGACGTTACAAGATAGCCCTGGGCGATCGCCCTGTGGGTCACAAACAACAAGAGGGCGATCAGCGCACCCCTGAAGGTCGCTATATTCTTGACTATAAAAAGGCCGACAGCGCCTACTACCGCGCCATTCATATCTCCTACCCAAATGATGAGGACAAGCTCAGAGCCGCCGCCCTGGGTATCGATCCCGGTGGACAGATCATGATCCACGGCCAGAATCCTAACTCCTCACTCACCCCGGACGAAGCCCAGCGCCTCAACTGGACCGACGGCTGCATCGCTATCAAGAACGAAGAGATAGACGAACTGTGGCGCGCCGTCGATACCGGCACCCCCATAGAGATCTGGCCGTAAACGGTTAACTTTATCTAATAACCATCATTCGCAATCGCCCCACCATGCCCTAAGGAGTATGTATAATGACATTCAGAAATGAAATCATTACCCTAGCCACCTTAGCAGCGCTTACCCCCGCCTTATCACTGGCAAACGCCACAAATTTAGGTCCATTAATGACCTATGCCCAGTCGCCACTGCAATCTAATTCGTTATCGCCACAATTGCGTTCTGGTTTCAGTTTGGCGCACCAAACCAAAGAGTTCTATGTTTCGGCGACGAGCTCCAGTGTTTGGGCTGAAAATGAGGTATATCATGCGGACTACTATCAAAATAGTGTACTGATGGGCACCAAATGGCAGTTTACGGAAAAATGGCAAGCAAACATTCAATATCGTTGGAATTTTTCCGCCAATAACCATTTGGATAATGTCACCGATAAATTTCACACACTATTTGGTCTCGATGCGAACGGACGAGATAAAATTAAGCACAATCAAAACAACATTATTATTCCTGAATACGGCATCAAGGTGACCGATTTTGAAGGTGAAACCTTATCCAGCGCATTCAGCTTCTACGCTCAATATCAGCTTATCCAAACTCCCCATCACGGCCTCTCTGTCGGGGGAAGTCTCTATTACAATCATGTGGGCTCAGGCCCTTTTAAAGACTCAAGATTCGAACAGGGACTTCAATTAAACTACAGCTATCAGAATCGTAGTCATCATATTTACACCAGCCTTGGGGTTTCATATCGCCACAACGAAGAGGTATTTGCCCAATTACCCTATCGTAACACCACCTTTGCCATGCTATTCGGTTACCAATATGACCTGGATGACAATCAGGAACTCATGTTCGAACATCATTGGTATGAAGGCTCAGCGAGCAACATTGCCGATATCTCTGACCCCTCTAACGAAATTGTTCTTGGGTATCGTTATAACTGGCAGAAAACATCACTAGAATTTGTCATATTAGAAAATATCTTCAATATGGATAACAGTGCTGATATCTCATTTACGCTTTCTTTAAGACACAGAATCAAATAGGGTTTCTGCAAAATGCAAAATCAAACCATAACAAGTCAGCTCGTTCAAAATTGGGCGGATTTTTCACAACAGATTCAGAATTTTATCGCAAATTTAGGACTAAATGACTTAAGTTGCGATCATGTGGCAATTCGGGTAAACAGCAATGCTGCCGCAGATGAACTGCGAGATTATTTTCTGCAGCGGGGGCAGTTGATCTCAAACAACCTCATCAATGGCCGTCCTATTTTAATCTTCGAACTTTCCGAACCAATGCAGTTAGGCGAGTTATCCATCGAGTGTGTCGAACTGCCCTATCCTGGCGACAAAGCGTACCCTATGGAGAGTTGGGAGCATATCGAACTGGTGCTGCCTGGCGGTGCGACCAGCATTGAAACACTGCGTGAGCAGCTACTCGAGCGGGTGCCAACACTCGCCCCTGTGCTGGCTCAGGAAACAGAGATTAAGGTGAAAATGAGCTCGCCAAAGGGACAGCACGAGCGCCTGCCAAACCCCACTATCGCCTTCAAACGAGGACATCTCTGCATTAAGGTTCATCCCCACGGCATTAAAACGGTTATCGCCTCAGAAGCTAAATAGCTAAATCACCATAGAAGCCAAGTAGCCAGTTAGATTGGCACTTGGTTTCTGGTTCAGTCACAAAGGCACGATTTAAGCGGGTTTAATGTTCTGATTCACCCTAAATAGATTGTTCGGATCGTACTGCTTCTTCAGTTGCTGCAAACGCCCATAGGTTTCACCATAAGCTGCCTCGGTGCGATCGGTTTCATCATCGGTCAGGAAGTTGATGTAGGCGCCGCCGCTGGCAAAAGGTTTGGTCTTATCAAAAAACTCCCGCGCCCAGGCGATACAGCGTTTATCATCATCGGCAGACTCCCAGCGAACATGCACATTTAACACGTACTGAGCATCACGGGCCGAATACGCCATGGCATCGGCAGCAGGCAGGCAAGTAGCACAACCTATAGAGGCGATAAAGATCTCACACTGATCTGTGGGCAGGGTGCCGGCATATTCAATGGCCGTATCGATAGCCGCTTCACTAAGATCGGTAAAATTGTGGGATTTCCAGTAATTACGTGCGCCAGGCGTCAATAAGGGGTCGAAGGCTTGCTGCCAGGCGGCAAAGGGTTGTACGCCAACATGCTCACCGACAGGTGTGCCAAATTGACGAAGCGGTGCGATCAACTTTTCACCTTCCGCGGGATCGCCGGCATAGCATATCGCCAGCACGACCACTTCTTTTCCATGTACCGCTTCGGGTAAAAATGGCAGTGGCGGCGCCTTACGTGCCACCATCCAGACACTCAAATCGTCAGGTGCGCTAGCGGTAAAGTTGGCAAACTGGCTGATAACTGATTTTGCCTGTTCGAAGGGATATACAATCAAGCCACTGAGGAGGTCAGGCCCCACAGGGTGCAGTTTAAACTCAAATTGAGTGACTATGCCGAAATTACCGCCACCACCACGAAGTCCCCAGAAGAGCTCTGGCTCGCTGGCTTGACTAGCAACATGCTGTTTTCCATCGGCGGTCACCACATTGGCAGAGATCAGGTTATCGACAGTCATACCAAACTTGCGGCTTAACCAGCCAAAACCGCCACCTAAAGTTAATCCTGCAATCCCTGTGGTGGAATTAATCCCCACAGGTGTCGCCAGGCCATGTTTTTGTGTGGCACTGTCCACATCTTCAAGCGTACAGCCCGGCTCAACCCAAGCCACTTGTTTGTCGGGATCGACCTTGACCTGTTTCATTAGTGACAGATCGATCATCAAGCCATCGTCACACAAGGCCTTACCCGCAATATTGTGTCCACCGCCGCGAACCGAGATGAGTAATTGATGCTCTCTGCCGAAATTGACGGCTTTGACCACATCGTCTGGCGAAGTGCATCGGGCTATCATTCCCGGTTTTCGATCTATCATGCCATTCCAGATCTGTCGCACTTCATCGTAATGGCTGTCTTGGGGCAAAATAACATCGCCACTAAATTCAGCCTTAAACCTGTCCACCTGAGATTGTTGTAAGCCTTTCATACTAAGCTGCCTCTTATGAGTCACATCGTCGCGCAAACAATGTATGTGCTAATAAGTGCTATGCTCACTCCCTTAAGTTCAACAACTATCTTGGTGCTAGTTAGAGTAATGAAGTCAATTTACGGATTTAATTACGGCAATTTAAAAGAGCATAAGTCTTTATCTTAGTAGAAGTGAGCCAGTTTAGATAACCAGACTCACACTAAAACAGCGGTGTATTGGTTAATAGAGGACAAGCTTTAAAGAGGTTTAACTTTAGTGCTTCTCGATATACAGGATAACTTCTCCCACTTTAATGCCAAACTTGCTCATTTCGGTCTTGTTAAATAAGCGCTTGTCATCGAGCAGAAACATCCAATCGTCTAGCGTTACCTGGTAGATCTCACCATCTACCGGGATCTCAAGTTCATATTGCCAAAACAGGGCGGAGCCTCGGGTGCGACCGAAAGCTGTGCCAACAACATCCTCAGCACTCCCTTGATAGGAGTTCTCATCAAGCTTGGTTAACTGCCAGGTGCGCTGAGTCTTCTCACCATCATCAAACAGAAACCACTCCTTTATCTCTCCCTTTTCGCCTTGCCAGTGAGCCAAGATATCCACTTCGAAACGTCTTAACAGGGTACCGGACCGGTCAAGTACTATGCCATAGGCCGTTAGCTTACCGTCGAAAAACTCATCGAGATGCAAGGCTGGAGAGGTATCACTGTAGTCCTCTAAAGATGCACTACCGCAGCCACCAAGCAGCAACATAGGAAACAGCAAACATGCTAAAACAAATTTTTTCATTGTCTTAATCCCAATAGGCCTTGTCTTAGTTCTGGCTCCGAAGTGCGTTCAGATAACCAGATGGAAAGAAACGCTTCGCCAAAGGTCTGATCCTGGATCTGCCCCAGTTTCTTGTCGCCAAAGTAAAAATGACTGTCACCCTGGGTGTTGACCCATAACGTCAGGCTGTCTCCCTGACGCACATCTGGCCACAGCCCCTGAATATGTGCTTGCCAACGCACTATCTGCTCATCTGAGTAACCCAAGTGACGCCACTGGTCTATGGTGGCCTCAATAAGCGCATCATTGTCGATGTCGCGGTAGTAATTGATCCGCAGCGCCTTATCACCGGCGGCTTGATAATCCGGCTCTGCGCCGTAGAGCTCGGCGCGATATAAGGTCCAAAACATAAACTGCATCTCGCCGCTACCTATCTTGTGCAACCTATCGAGATCAGCGGCCTGAGCGCTCAGACTAAAGAGTAGTAGCAATAAATATTTGCCCATGACTCACCTCACTTGATGACCTTGTTAGCCTTAGCTTGCTGGGCCGATAAGAGCCCCTGCCCCCAAAACAACAAAGGAAAAATCACGGCCCAAACCGGCGCTGCGATCAACCAAAAATTAAGATCAGACTGCCCAGAGGCTAACGCGCCAAGGTTGAGGCCGGCCCAATAACTGCCCGCCCCGCCAAAAGCGCCGATAAGCATCAGCCATGGCAGTCCCAGCCGCGACAAGGGCCTGAGACTGTGATTAAGACTCATCAGGAAGATAACCCAGAGCAAGACAAGCCAGAGCGGAAACGCCGACTCTAGACCTCTAAACACGCCAAGCGCAATGAGTCCACCATCCACCAGGAGTCCAAGAGGCAGCAGCGCCATTAATCTGAGATCCGCTTTTAAACTGGGCGACAACAGACAGTGCAGTACAATCAGCCCAGCGATGATATAGCTGGCCGACTCGGTCAGTAATGCCGCCGACCACCAGGCAAGCTGGAACAAGCCAAGATTAATAAGCCAGAACGCTTTCATCCTGCAGTCCCTTATATCTAGGCTTGCGCGCTACCAGATGATGAGTCGCAATTACCCGCTCCTTAAACGCCCCTTCGCAATAGCAGAAGTAAAATAGCCATAGGCGCTTAAAGTTATCGTCATAACCCAAGGCGTTAAGCTCGGGCCAAGCCTGCTCAAATGCCTGACGCCAGTCATTAAGGGTTCGGGCATAATGCAGACCAATATCTTGCAAGTCACAGATCACCATGTCGGTACGCGCAGCAATATGCTCGCCCATCACGGCTACCGACGGCAGGCAACCTCCGGGGAAAATATACTTCTGAATGAAGTCGACCCCTTTACGGTATTTCTCGTAACGCCCATCGCTGATAGTAATGGCCTGAATCAACATCTTGCCATCTTCCTTAAGCAGCTTGGAGCAAGTGGAAAAGAAAGTCCCCAGATATTCATGACCTACAGCCTCAATCATCTCGATTGAGACCAGCTTGTCATACTTGCCAGACAGGCGGCGATAGTCTTGCTTTAGCAAGGTTACCTGCCCAGTCAACCCAAGCTTTTCAATACGCGCCTTGGCAAACTGATATTGAGCATCTGAGATGGTTGTGGTGGTGACGCGGCAGCCATATTCCTGTGCCATAAAGATCGCTAGCGCGCCCCATCCCGTGCCTATCTCCACTACATGATCGCCACGCTTAAGCTCTAATTTGTCGCAGATGGTTTGCAGCTTGTTTTGCTGCGCCTGGGCGAGGGACTGAGCAGATTCGCTGTAGAGGGCGCAAGAATAGAGCATAGAATCATCAAGAAAACGCTCGTAAAGCTCGTTACCTATGTCGTAGTGAGCCAGGATGTTGCGCTTAGATCCAGTTTCGGTATTGAGGTTTTTTCGTCTCAAGAACAGGTTTTTGACCCGGGTCAGCCAGGCCATTTTAGTTTCGATAGCATCCAACTTCGCCTGGTTGCGAGCCATCACCTGAATCACAGCCGTTAAATTAGGGCTAGTCCATTTACCATCGAGAAAAGCCTCGGCGGCGCCAATACTGCCACCTTGTATCACATCCCGGTAAAATCGCGGGTCATGCACCACAAGTTGGGCGTTTAGGGGCGCCTCACGGTCGCCAAGTACCAGATGATTATCGCCTTCAATAAGCTCAAGGCTAGCATTGTCAAGTTCACCCAGTAATCGGATCACCAAATTACGATACTTGTTGTTGGTGCCAACAGAGATTGCCGCGCCGCGAGGCCTTACACCGTTTTCTTGTTTGACTATCTGTTCCATTTCTCCCTCGCTAACTGAAAATACCGTCACATTGTGACTATTGGTTTTGGCTAACACTGGCTAGTCGTTCTCGCTAACTCTGGCCGTCGCTATTTTATTGAACCACTGGCGCCGTCCGTATCTGGATGGGAAATAAAAGGCACCCGCTTAAGATACAGCTTGAGCGCCTGCCAGTAGATCCCAGCGACCATTTTCACCGTCATGGACGGTATGCTTATCCAGGTACGCAACAAACTCTTCTGGTTTATTGCCTCTCTGGTCAGCGCCATGGTCGCGTCGAACACCTTATGCTCTTTGTGATTCTCGATATGCACTAAGGCCTTAGCTGAAGGGGGGGAGACGCGCCAATGATAGGTCATCTCCATCTCCATAAAGGGCGACACATGAAAAGCCTTCTTTATCTTCATCTCGCCATCTAACCTCAACAAGTAGTAATGCCTTTGATTCCAAGGCGTATTACTCACTTCGGCCAACATATACTCACAACTGTCTTGCTCGTCATAGCAGAAGTAGAAATTAATCGGGCTGAAATAGATCCCTAAGCAGCGGCACTGGGCTAACATCAACACCCGGTTACTCTCCTGCCAACTACCACCTAATGCTCTGACTTTGTGACCAATACGTTGCTTTAAGCTGCCAGGTTCATTTTTGAGGTAATCTTTTTCATTAAATCGAATGGGATTGAACCAGTCTGTGCCAAACAACCGACTCCGCTGGGTGAGCGCTGGCAGTTCATCAAGGTCCAGCCCCATCATGAAGAGGCGATATTGAAAGGCATGCTCAACCTCGCCAAAGCGGCGATGACGCACCTGACCTGTGTAGATACCGCTATGCTCCTGAGACGAGGTTTTTAACGCGCTCATAGGGTCATGCCAAAGCGTTTGGTCACATCCAAGGCACTACGCACCCCATCTTCATGGAAGCCGTTATACCAATAGGCCCCAACAAAATGGGTATGATGCTGGCCGCAGATCTCCTGACGTCTTTGTTGAGCTCGGCAGCTGGCCTCGTTCAGCACAGGGTGGTGATAGACAAAGCTTCTCAGCACCTTGCTCTGGTCAATCTCCTCACTCTGATTAAGGGTGACGCAGAAGGTGGTGTCGCTGTCTATGCCCTGTAAAATATTCATGTTGTAGGTGACGCAGGCCGGGCGACTGACATTATCGTCCAGCCGATAATTCCAGCTTGCCCAGGCTAAGGGCCGATTGGGCAACATGCCAACATCCGTGTGCAGCACCACCTCGTTGCGACTATAGGGAATTGCGCCCAAGACAGCTTTTTCGGCTTCACTGGCATCTCCCAGCAGGGCCAAAGCTTGGTCCGAGTGACAGGCAAAGATCACCTCATCAAACTCATGTGACTCGCCCGATGCCATCAAAAGCTGGACGCTATCGTCTTGGCGTGTCACCTTGTCGATACGGCTATTGAGGCGCACCGGCTGTGAAAGGCTTGCCAGAATCGCCTTAACATATTGGCGCGAGCCACCAGGGACCACGTACCACTGGGGTCTGTCACTGATATTGAGCAGGCCATGGTTGTAGAAAAAACGAATAAAAAACTTCAGCTCAAACTGTTCCATCTCGGCCAGACTGGTGGACCAAATCGCTGCCCCCATGGGCAAGATGTAATGTTCACAGAAGAAACGGGAAAAGCCATGCAACTGCAAAAATTCGCCCAGACGCATTCCCTCAGGAATATCGTTATCGGCATAACTTTGCTTACAAAGGGCATTGAATTTTAATATCTCACGGATCAAGCGCCAGAAACGGGGACGAAACAGGTTACGGCGCTGAGCAAACAGCGAGTTCAACCCGTGGCCATTGTACTCAAATCCGCTCTGTCTGTTATGGACACTAAAGCTCATCTCTGTGGGCTGACCGCTTATTCCCAACATCTCCAGTAGTCGATTGAAATGGGGATATGTTCTGTCATTAAACACGATAAAGCCTGTGTCGATGGCATAGTCCCGCCCTTGGTGATGCAGGTCCACTGTGGCGGTATGGCCACCAACATAATCGTTATGCTCGAACAGGGTCACCTCATAATGTTTATCCAAGAGATAGGCACAGGTTAACCCTGAGATCCCAGAGCCAATAATGGCAATTTTTTTCATTGTTATACCATCCTTAATGCCAGACGGCGCCAGAGAGGGAAAGGTAGCAGCGCAAGCAGGCGCATCATAAATACAAACAGGCGTGGGAAGCGGATCTCGCTCTTGCCCTTGGCAATGCCTCGTACAATGGTTTCGGCAGCCGACTCGGCGCTGATGATCATCGGCATAGCAAAGGTATTACGATCCGTCAGCGGAGTCTGAACAAACCCTGGGTGTACTAGGGTTACGGCAATATCATGTTTTGCCAAATCGATTGCCAACACTCTGGCCAGATAACTCAGTCCCGCCTTAGAGGCACCATAAGCCTCGGCACGCGGCAGGGCCAGCAGTTGTGCGCTGGAGCTTATCAGCACCAAACGACCACCGGGTGCCATTAATGGCAGCCACGCCTGTAACGCATAGCCTATAGAGATAAGGTTAATATTGATTATCTTGTCGAAACGCTCTGCATCAAAGTTGAGTGCATCGTCTATGTACTCACAATCACCAGCGTTAAGGATCAAGAGATCCAGCGGCCCCTGACTAGGATCGGGCTGAGGGTAACTATCATATTGCAGCAGATCGAAACACAAACCACTGATATTGGGCTGGCTCGCCGTGAGGGTGGCAAGTTTGGCCTGACTACGGCCGCAGGCCAGTACCTTATCGCCCGCTTTGGCGTAAGCCAAAGCTAACTGCTGCCCTATGCCAGAAGTGGCGCCAGTGATCATTACATTCATCATCTGATCCCCTATTTGACTGCTCGGCGCTTGACCGCAAGAATAATGCTACCTAACACGGGCAGGTGCTCATACAGCATGGTGCCCAAATCAAAATAGTCCCTGTGGTAGATCACCTTATTATCTTTGGCGCCGAGTCGTGAATGCCCTTCCACCTCAATAGGTTGGCTTGCGTTTAATTGCTTGTGCCTAAACGTCATGGTCCAGTAGACAGCGGCTTCACTTTGTTGCTCGATGACATGATCGATAGTGAAATCACAGCTGACCACCTGCAAATAGAGACCGTCAAAATAGTCCAGCAACTCCTCTAGCCCCTTGAGATTATGGAGAGGATCGACAAATTCAACCTCGGGATGATAGACCTGACGCAGCGCCTCCAGGTTATCTGTCCCCAGTTCGCCATACACGGCGATAAAGTTTTGTAACCATAATGCCTGCGTCATCGTCTTTATTTTCCTATTCCACTTTATAAAAGGCTAAGGCCCGCAAGCGCGCCGCCTTGTGATCGACTATCGGCGCCGGGTAGATACCCATCTTTCCCTGACTCTCTAAATATTCATGGGGAAAGTGAATCTGCTTATCCGGCACATCATTAAGCTCTGGTAGATACTTACGAATAAACTGACCTTGAGGATCAAATTTCTGACTCTGAGTAATGGGATTAAAGATCCTAAAGTAAGGCTGAGCATCACAACCTGTACTTGCAGCCCACTGCCAACCGCCGTTATTGGCACTGAAATCACCGTCAATGAGATGCTGCATAAAGAAACGTTCACCCCAGTGCCAATCCACCAGCAGGTGTTTAGTCAAAAAGCTAGCCACTATCATGCGCAGTCGATTGTGCATCCAGCCGGTGTGTCGAAGCTGTTTCATCGCCGCGTCCACAATGGGATAACCTGTGCGACCTTCGCACCAAGCCTGAAAGTGAGCCTGGTTATTGGGCCAAGGCAGCGACTGATACTTGGGCTGAAAACTTTTGCCCTTGATAAGCTCAGGAAAGTGAAACAGCAGATGCTTATAAAAGTCACGCCAGATCAACTCATTAAGCCAACTAAAGGCCCCATGCTGCATGTCATAGATCACCTCAGGGTGGCGCTGCACCAGTTGCAATGCCAACCAGCGTGGGCTAATCGCGCCAATCGCCAGATAGGGAGAAAGTCCTGAAGTGCCCTTGATAGCTGGAAAATCCCGCCGCTCAGCATAATCGAGCAGTTTGTCTTCCCAGAAACTCGGTAACAGGTTCTCCATCACCTGAGCACTATCTGGCCAACGACTCGAATCTACCTTGGGATAGTCAAACTCAATCGACTCAAGAGTAAGATCAGGGGTGGTCTGCAAAACAGGGGTTGAGGGTTTAGCTGGCGTTGGTAGACACTCAATGCCGGAACTTGTGACATGCTTGAGCCAGGCCTTCTTAAAGGGGGTAAAGACCTTGAACATCTCTCCCTGCTGGTTGCGTACGCTCCCCGGGGGCAAGATAGTATCGTTTTGCCACAACCTTAGGTCCAGGCCTGTATCCAACAGCTGCTTGTCTCGTATCACCTCATCGAGTTCAGGTTCGCTGTTGGCCAGCAGCAGCTTTATCCCCTGGCGTTGACAAAAGTCGTTAAGCAAGTTTACCTGCTGCGTATAATCAGCCGCGGTGAGCACCTGTAGCGCGATACCATACTCTTTTAACTGACTTGCCATCAGAGCAAGATGGCGACGAATAAGATCGACCTTTATCGGCGCCATGTCATGGTGTTGCCACTGGCCCGGGGTCGCGATAAAGAGTGCCTGTTTCACTCCCAGCCTCAACGCCTCGGTCAAGGCTGGGTTATCATGGACGCGAAAATCTCGCCTCAGCCACAATAGTGCACTCAATAGCCATACCTCAATCTCAACTCCTTAGGATGAGGGTTCAGGTAAGTCTGCTGCTGCAGATACTCATTAGGAAACTCAATCAGATAGTGCTTGATCAGTGTCAAAGGCACCAGCAACGGCGTCAGCCCCTCACGATAGGCGGCGATCTCCTGGGTCAGTTCATGGCGCTTCTTCTCATCGAGTTGACGCTTAAAATAGCCTTGTAGATGCTGCAGTGTATTGGTGTGACTACGACGGGATGCCTTGTGCTTGAGCGCTTCCATCAGGCCAGAGATATAACGCTGTGCTTGCTCCTCGATGCTGATATCGGCTCGCGCCAACAGGCGTCCCAAGGCACGATAACTCTCCACATGATGGCTCATTACCAGATATTTGTGGGCACTGTGAAACTGAATAAGCTTATGACGGGTGATCCCCTCAGCCTGCAGATCCAACCACTTCTGATAAGTAAAGATACGTGTCGTGAAGTTTTCCCGAATAATGGGGTCGTTCAGGCGGCCATTTTCTTCACAGGGTAACAAGGGGTTAGCCTTCATCACCTGCTCGGCAAATATCCCCACGCCGGTAGACTCAGAGCCTTTACCGTGGTGGTGATACACCTTAACCCGCTCCATGCCGCAGCTTGGGCTCTTGGCACAAAACACGAAACCCGCTAACCCCTTATAGCCTTGGGCCGCTTTAGCACCAAAAGCCTTCAAGTCTTCTGTGACATCTCCGCTGCCGTCAGGGCGAGAGACAGTAATAATATTGTCTCTGATGATCTGCCTTATCGTCGGTCTGGGCACCGGCAGGCCAATGGCCATCTCGGGACAAACTGGCTTAAATTCGGCAAAATCAGCCAACTGCTCCATACAAAAGCCTGATCTCTTATGGCCTCTGTCAAAACGCACCGGCTCTCCCATCACGCAGGCACTAATGCCAATCTTTAACTTTTTTGTCATGGCTCCTCCACTTAGCACATTGGGCCTTATCAGAGATTAGTAGATAAATCGTCCTATGGGGTTTAAGAGTTGACTCATCCCCTGGGTGAAATGAATGGCGTCGCTGGACACCGTCAGACAGACACACCCCTCTTGAGTAACGGGTTGATGAGTATGTTCGCCATCAAGCCAGATGAAGTCACCTCTATGATATTCACCCATCTCATCACTAAAGCTACCCTGTAGCAGCAGAGTGATCTCAAACCCTTTGTGGGTATGACAAGGTACGCTGCCACCTTTGTCTATATGCAGTAAGCTCATCCTGAGTTCGCCATCATCCAGCGCCAGACGTGAGCGAGATAACTTGCCAAGTCCTTGCCACTCTTTCAAGGCGATCGATTTCAGCGCCCCTGGCAGCGGGATACGTTGACCAGCGACAGCAATTTCGGTGACGGTTTGTGGCAACTGACGAGTGTCGTCACTCTCCTGAGCCGTGATGGCCGCGATGCAATCATCAAACTCATCTACTGTAGTGGAACTATTTAAATTACTTACACCCAATGAATCCTCAAAACCCAATGAATTGTCCAGGTCATCAAACAGCGCCTCTATGGCTTGGGTCTGCTCAGTCGCATCAGTCACCCCGTCAGTCATCTCGCCGAAGACGTCGATGGCGGCCTGCTCGGTGAGAGCCTGCACGGCCAGTTTACACTGGTCGCAAAGCTCTACATGGCTGGCCACCACGACGGATACGGAAGCTGGTAAGGTACCGGCGACAAATTGCGCCAAGACGTCAGAGTTGGGATGGTAATTAATCATGCTGCTGGTCTCCCATCTGCTGTTTAAGTTTCGCTAGGGCAAGTCTTAGTCTGGACTTTATCGTTCCAATGGGGACACCAAACTGTTGTGCCAATTGCTCTTGGGAAAGCTCTTGATAGTACACACCTTTAACCACGGCACGTTGAGCTTCAGGAAGGCTGTCAACATAGGCAAGCATCTGTTTTTCCATCAGGTGATCGGAAAATTCTGCTACCTCCTCTTGAACCTGGCTTTGAGCCTGCTCTAGGGGCCAGATGTCGTCACCCAGGTTAATTTCGGCTTTCGCCTTTACCCGCCTGAGCATATCGAATGCGGCGTTGCGCATCACGGTATAGACCCAAGTGGTCGCTGCGCCTTTGTCGCCATCATAAAGATGAGCCTTGCGCCATACATTGCTCATTGTCTCTTGCACCAGTTCGCTTGCCTGGGCTTCGTTGCCTAGCTGCTTAATCCCAAAGCGTTTTATTTTGGGTGCAAAAAAGTGAAACAGCTCGGTAAAGGCCTGTTTATCCCGTGTCTGAGCGACTAATGTGAGCCAGCTCGACAGCTCGGCCGGCACCTGCGTCTCAAGGTGACTGTTAATTTTTACACTCCCTTTATCTGGAGCGCTTGCACTAGTTATTTGCTGCATCTCTACTCACGTATGACCCAAACTTAAGGAGCAATACGTTGGTGCAAGCGACAAGGATCAATTAATTTTGTCTTGTCCCAAAATTAATGTATCGAGAAAGGACTTAGCCTGACGAAAACTGCCGGGCAAAATAAATTTCTCTTTCTCATTCAAAGATAAAGGCAATATCTCTAAAAAGCGAGCGCAGACCCAATCCAGTTGCTTAAATTGTGGTTGCGGGTACAGCTCAGCGAGCTGAGGATGCTGAGCAAACAGTTCTTGCAGCGCCTGGCCCAGCTCACCGCTTCTCGTCAGCGGACTATCGTCTGGCCAGTGAGCACGGTAGCGGCTTTTGGCCATCAACAATCCATCCTCTTGCTGATAAAAGCCATCAAGGCTCACCAGATGCTTAGCCTTAACATCGATCACCAAGAGACCGTCTTCGCTGGTGTGGAAATCCACTATCTCCACCTTAGTGCCCCAATTAGGGACATTAAATGCAAACTGCTTATCGTAGCGAGCAATCACAAAGCCCCCTTGACGACTGGCCTGGGCAACCATGTTGATATAACGCTGCTCGAAGATTTTCAGTCGCTGCACGCCGCCTGGCAGGATAAACAGCGGCAAAGGGAACACTGCCAAGGTTTGCTCGGCCGCGGGTGCAGGTATTTGGCTCTGGCGCCCCTCTCGAGGCGATTGGCTATCATGGTCTTTAATCACAATTACTCTCGGATTATCTCTTGATAAATTAGTGCTTAAAGAGTCGAGGCCTATAAATCAGGAACTAACAGTTAAACGGTTAATGACCTAGCGCACTCAAGTCTTTAAACCTGATACAAAAGATACGTAACCCCCTTGGGTATCGATCACCCAAGTGACGAAACGGTAAATAGAGATAATAAATGCCATAAAAAAAGCGACCCTCAGGTCGCTTTATAGTGATATCACGCGGTTACGGCACTGATCACTTGGCTTGTTTTACCACGCTGGCCATGGGCGGCACGACTGTGACGGGATCGAGGCGCATCTGAAACCAGTTAAGACGCCAATCGAGATGCGGCCCCGTCGCCCTACCGGTAGCCCCCACCTCGGCGATTGGCTGACCCTGTTTAATCTGGGTGCCCGGCTCGACATAAAGCTTGCTCAGATGCAGGAAGCTTGAGCTCACACCATAGCCATGATCAATAATCAGCGTCCCACCAGAATAAAACATATCGGGGACAGAAAGCGTAACAATCCCATCGGCCGGCGCCACGACGACTGTGCCTGTCTTCGCCGCCACGTCGACACCATAGTGAGGATTGCCCGGCTTGCCGTTATATACCCGCTGACTGCCATACACCCCTGAGATCCGCCCGGTCAGAGGCCAGATAAACGGCTGTGAAAAGGCGGTCTGGCTCGAGAAGGTTTCCCGAGCGGCCTTAACCTGCTTGCTATCTTTCGCCGCGCGTTCCAGCGCCTTTGGATCAGGCTTCATGATCTTCTTAGCGATACCATTAACCTTGTCGATCTTATAGGCCTTCTCGCTTATCTTGAGCGGCATGATCTGCGTCAGGCCATCGGGATAGACCAGTTTGAGTTGCTGCTCAAGCGGGGCTTGTCGCTCGAAACCGAAGGCAAACAATCCCTCGGGACTCACCTTGACCGGCTCACCATTTAACCAGATCTGAGTCCCAGACTGGGCTTGGCCGCGAATAAGCGCCCCCTGCTCCATCTTGCCACTCAGACTCACCTCGGCTAAGGCGCCAGTGGCGGTACCAAGTAACGCTAATCCAACGACTGCTCGCAACCAGTTCAAATCAATCTCCTTTGTTCTTAACGCTTCATACCTTTCGACACAATGGCGCCTTTGCCAACCCCTTCATAGGCAATGACCTTAAAGTCACTCTCAGGGTTTTCAGTTGCCAGGGTTGTGGCAATAAAGTCTGCGAGCAGCTCTACCGTGGTATCGTGGGGAATGATCTCGCAGCGCTTCTTAGGCATGGCCAGCTGAAAATCGCCTTGGGGTGCCACATAGTGAAAACCATAATGAGTTTCATCGCTTACCGTGGTTTGTGGCGACAACTCCAGCTCATCGACCCCGACTAAGTCCTCTTCAGATCCCAGATAGATATCTTTCCAGCGGCGGGCCCAATACTCATCCCACTTTGGCGCCGCGATACCATTTTCAAACACATTGATGGGGCTGCGATGACCGTGAGCGATACGCTGGCAATTGCCGTCATGTTTCTTCAGGCCGTGGGAATAATGATAGTAAGGGGTTTCATGCAGCTCGTTGCGCAGCGTCAGGGCGATACCCTGCACATTCTCTGGCAACACCTCTTTTAAGGCTTTTTGCAAGAAGGCGTTAACGCTCTCGAAATCGATGATCTCGGTTGGGATAAGGGCAAAGGCCTGTGCCGGACAAGCAAGATGGATATCGCCCTGGAGGCTATTGAAATCCATCCACACACGGTCGCCTTGCTGTTGCCATCTGACTTCGGCGCAGGCCGTGGGGATCAGCAATCTGTGGTCGGCAACATCGTCGATGGTATTTTTTATCGTGCGTTTGACCTTGGCAAAGTCCAGCACCATATTTTGCTCATCAAGGCCACCATCGAGCAGCACATCGACAATCCAACTCTCCCCTACCATACCACGGATTGGGCAAAGGTATGAAAAATCGATTACGGTTAAATCTCTAACAAAAAGTTGCATTTACGCTCCGTAGGCAGAAAAACAGTCCACCTTAGTTGGTCCCATCGGCAAACGGCCGGAGGACCCAGTAGTTTCAACAGATAATTTCAACTCATCTGCGATATTTTAGCAAGTCGCGCAGGCTCAAGCGTTTAACACTTAAGCCAGCCGACCCACTTTAAGCATCATAAGGTTAATGGACTTACTGACCTCCCTTAAGGCGGCGATCTAACTGATCTTTCAAGTTAGCCGGCACGCCTTTGATCAGAATCGAGTCTGAGATAGGGTCATAGATCACCCGCTCACCCAGATGCTGACCATCGAAACTGATAGTGACACCACCGCCTGTGCCCGAAAACTTCTTCAGCTGACGCAGGGTAGGCTTATCGCCGGGAAACTCATCTTCTAGCTCATAGTCTCCGCCTTGGGCGAAGTCATAGAAAGAATCCATCCCCGCATCGGCCAGTTCATCAGCCAGATCTTTGAGCTGAATATCGGCGCCGGAATCCACCCGCTCAGTGCAATATTCGAACACTTTCTCACGGCACTGTTGACGCTCATCTTTGGTCAACTCGCTGCTGGCGACAAAATCTTCAACCGCATTCATCAGCGACTTGTTTTGTGCCTTGGTGTTAACCCCTTCGACACATCCCATGAAGTCGAGGAAAAAATCGGCGACCTTACGACCGGCGCGGCCACGCACGAAGGAGATATATTTAAGTGAATCAGGATCGGCCTGCCACTCGGTCAGGTCGATACGGGCCGCCAACTGCACATTGTTCAGATCCAAATGGGTATTTTGTGACAGCTCCATATCGTCGAGCACAGTCATCGACGACTTGGCATTAAGCAGCGACACAAACAGATAATCACTGGTCATATAGGTGTAGCAGGCCATCAGCAAAAAGCCGCCTTGGCTAAAGTCATATTTGGCCAACTCTTCCTGCAACAGTTTCCCCGCCAAACCGGAAAACTCAACGAAGCCCAGTTCGCCACCCAAGTAACTACTTAAGGCCTCTTTAAACTTGGGATTGGCTTCACCATCTTCGCCATGGGTACCAAAATGGCCAAACCCTTTGCCCGATTTGCTGGTGTAGGTTTGATGTAGCTCTTCGAGCATGGTTTCAACCGCCTGGCTATTTAATAGCGGTTGTGGGCGCAATCGACAGCTAAGTTGGCCTTCGCCATCTTGGGATATTGCGTGAATAATTGCTTGTTCGACGTTAATACTCATAAGCCTCGATAGTGATGTTGGTAGAAATCCGTTATTATATGCTGCTATTTCAAATTAAAGTGAAAAAATTTTAAATATGGCTATCCAATCAAAATATTCAAACACCCAGGTAGAAGCCGTTATCGCCGAGATCCTGGCGGTACTCGACAAGCATCAGGCGCCTACCGACTTAAGCCTCATGGTACTGGGTAACTGTGTCACCGACCTGCTTCACCGCAAGGTGCCCGAAGAGGCTCGCCTACAAGTGGCCGAGCAATTTGCCAAAGCCTTGACTCAATCGGTGAAAAGCTAAGGTTGATGCCACTCTTGCGCAGTAAAAATCCTGTTTTTATTCGCAAAAAACTGGCCAATACGCCTTAAAAAAAATTAAGATAGACAAGTATTTCAACTAATAACGGATCCCTATGATCGAGCGAAAAAAAGAGATGGGCCGTGATCGCGTGTCACGCTTAGTCAGCTGGGGGCACTGGTTCGCCTTCTTCAATGGCTTCTTGGCGATGATTGTCGGCGTCCGTTATATTGAAACCGTTGGCGCGCCCGAGTCCTGGATAGGCTGGAGCTATCTGGCCATCAGCACCCTAGGGCACTTCAGTTTTCTCGCCTTTATCGTCTATCTGGTGGTGCTGTTCCCCATCACCCTATTACTCCCCTACTCCAAGATATTGCGTGGGCTAGGAGCCTTTGCGGCGACCCTAGGGCTCTGTATCTTGCTGTATGACACCCTGATTTATGACGACTACGGCCTGCACCTTAGTCCTTTTGTGTTCGACATTGCCTGGGCCGATATTAACGCCCTGTTGCAGGGCACATCCTATATCGTTACTCCCCTAGGGATCATCATTCTTGAACTTACTGCGGCTAACTTCCTGTGGAAACGGATAGAAAAGATCCGTAAATCCAATTATGGCTCCAAAGTGGTGCTGGTGATCGGCCTCTGTTTTGTTAGTAGTCACCTTATCCATATCTGGGCAGATGCTGCAGACATCACAGAGATCACTCGTCTGGATGACGCTTATCCGCTCTCTTATCCGGCAACAGCTCGCTCTTTCATGGAAAGCCACGGCATTGAAAAAGGTAGCAAAGAACAAGATCCAAGTAAGCTGCAACCCACACTGAATTACCCTATTAAGCCACTGCAATGCAGCGCCGATGCTGATACCAATATGTTAGTCATCGCCATCGATGGCTTCAGAGCCGATCTGGTAGACAAAGAGACCATGCCGTTTCTGTATACATATGGCCAGGCTAATCACGAATTTAAGCAGCACCTGAGCGGTGGCAATATGCACGCCAGCGGCATGTTCTCACTGCTCTATGGCCTGCAAGGCAGTTATATTACCGCCGAAGACCTAAACTACCGCCCCCCTGTCTTTACCCAGGAACTGGTTAAGCTTGGCTACAGCCTAGCTAGGTTCGCCCCAGAGGTGGAGAGTCAGGTGCCTCATGCCATCTATCAAGACTTTACGCCACACCTGCATTCCCTTAGCAGCGGTGTCGCTGATGCCGATATTCAGTCTATCGATAGCTTTAATCAGTGGCAGACCCAGCAGGACAAGCCCTGGTTTGCCCTGATCAATCTGCAAAGCCCAGACAGTTACGACACGCCCGTAGGCTTCTTAGGCATTGAGACGGTGAAACCCGCGACGCCGCTAAAACCGGCGCAAAAGGTACTGTTTAATCAATATCGCCAATCACTGAATTTTATCGACAAGCAGCTACAACGCCTGCTCGAACGTCTGCCAAGCAGTACCTTTGTCATGATCACAGGCGTATCTGGTAAAGCCTTTACTAGCGACAACGATAACCAACGGGGCAATCTGTCTCCGGCGAATGTGCATGTGCCAATGATCATCCACTGGCCCGATATGCAGTATGACAAGACGGTCAGCTACCCTAGCAGCCACTATGGTGTCGTACCGACCCTAATGACCCAGCTGCTCGATTGCACCAATAAGGCCACCGACTACAGCGCCGGGCGCAGTATTTTGCAGCCTCAGAGTGAAAACTGGACCTATATTGGCGATAACTTGGTATTTGGTATCTATCAAGAAGATGAGATCACAGTGATCGACCGACACGGCAAATATCGTATCTATGATCGTGACTATAGGAAGCGCCTTCACAACAAGAAGATCAGTGCACCTGAACTCATTCAGGTAATGCGCGAAGGGCGTCGTTTCTATAATCACTAGCGACCTAGTACTTAAGCTGAGCGGCTAACGACTATAAACTAGCCAGTCGATCATGCTCCGCAGTTGAAAGGCTTGCACTGGCGCAAACGACTTGATAAAGTTCGGCGTGTTCAGAGCAGACCCCAAGTCTTTGCTGCTTTGGATAAAATCGGTATGTAGCGCAGCCCGGTAGCGCACTGTCATGGGGTGTCAGGGGTCGGAGGTTCGAATCCTCTCATACCGACCAAATACTAAAAAGCCAGCTGAAAAGCTGGCTTTTTGCTGTCTGGGATTTGCGCATTGACAGTGAAATCCCGTCCGCTATCAAAGGCAATGATGGTGCACTCACTTTCACAAGACCAATATCGATTCATCCCCATAAATCGTCAGCCTCGAGAGGCAAAACAAGCGCTCTCTATCGCAAACACCTATCGACTGCAACCACAAAAGAGTGATAAGAAACATTTGGTTAGCAATTAACTAGTGATTCACTTACACTTCATATAACAGCCCAAGAGGCATCACTGGGCGGCTGTAGCCATGGAGCTTAGATAGGGAAGAATATCATTGATCAATAAGAATCATCTTGGTTTTGCAATGCTGCTGGGTGGCCTCGGCCTTCTGGTTAACCTGTCGCCTATCCCTCTGTTTGGCAACCAGCAACTTATTATAGGTAATCTCTTCTTCGTGATCGTGGCCATTTTTCTCGGCCCCTGGTATGCCCTGCTCACCGCCATGTTATGCGCCATCGGCCTCTTTATTACCTGGGAGAGCTGGCATATGTTCCTGCTTTTCCCCATAGAAGCCCTCTGGCTAGGTTATGCGCGGCGCAAGGAGTTTTATACTCTGTACGCCGACATCACTTTTTGGTTACTGCTTGGGATGCCCATCTTCTACCTGTATGCCCACTTAGTATTTCAACTGCCAAATAGCTATATGAGTTTTATCACCCTGAAACAGGGGATCAACGGCATACTTTACACCGCTCTGGGGGTCATGGTGGTAACCCTGCTGCCGGCCCATCTGCATATTAAAGACAAGTTAGTTAATCGAAAACGTAAGAGTTTCAATGCTCAGCTCACCTACACCTTTACCCAGGTATTAACCCTGGCACTGCTAGTCTCGGCGCTGATCTTCAACAACAACGCCATCGAACAACAGCAGAAAGATGTGAAACTCAATCTGGAGGACTCGGCCGCTCATCTGGGGAAAGCGACCGAAAGTTTTATCGATGGCCATATTAACGCCATCGATAATGCGGCGCGCTGGTTAAGCCTGTCTAAATACGATCCGGGCGAGTGGCAGGGATTACTATCAAAACTGCATCAAAGCTACCCATTTTTTATCTCTATGCTTATCGCCGATGACAAAGGGGTGATCTCAGCCGCTAGCCCTACCTCACGACTGGACAAAGACGCGATCGCAAACAAGAGCCTCAGCGTCATGGACAGGCACTATTTTCAAGAGTCCTTCTATAACCAGCTGACTTTCGTGTCACCGGCCTTTCTCGGGCGAGGATTTGGAAGTGATCCTATCGTTGCCATTAGTGCGCCACTGTACGCTTACGACAACCCTATTAATCCTATTGGCATTATCGAAGGCTCGTTAAACTTAACTAAGTTTGCCAGCATAGATGAGCGCAATCGCGAATTTAATGAACAGGCCATGATGTTGACCGATGAGAATAATCTGGTGATCTATGCCTCGGAATCACTCAAGCTGGCCCCCCTAACCCCGCTTAAGGTCAACACCTCAGGCCACCTTTATCGTACCAGCCTGAATATGATCAATATTCACCAACTCGACAGCGCTAACCCCGAGTTTGCCTACGCCAAATATGTGTTAAAGAACGGCTGGTCGCTCTATGTGGTCATGCCCTTCTCGCCGCTGGTAAAACAGGTAGAACATCAATACCTGACTACCTTCAGCGTGCTATTTCTAGCCTTTATCATTACCATCTTGTTGATCAAGGTGATTAGTCGCCGCTTAACACAGCCGCTGGAAACCATCGCCCAGAAATTCAGTCAATGGGGCATGGCTGAACACAGTGATGAGATCCAGTTAGATTCAGCGCCAAGGGAGATCTTTGCCCTCTCCACTAGCATACAGAAGAGCAAACAGGAACTCATAAGCTACCAACTGGAACTAGAGGAGAAAGTGGCGCTGCGTACGGTAGAGCTTGAAGAGGTTAACCGTAAGCTGCAGTCTCTGGCCGAGCGAGACGAACTGACTCAGCTCTTTAATCGCCGCTATCTCGAGCAGCATTTCGAACCGATACACGATCTGTGTAAACGCAGCTGTGCTGCCTTGGCCTTCTGCATCATAGATATCGACCACTTTAAGCAGATCAACGACACCTACGGCCATCAGGCGGGCGATACCGCGCTCATCGCCATGGCACAACTGATGCGACAATTCTTTAAACGAGATACTGATATCGTCTCCCGCTATGGCGGTGAAGAGTTTCTGGTGATATTGCCGCAATGCAACGCCCTTCAGGTAGAGCAACACCTCAACCAGTTTAAAGAGGTGGTGGCTAACCATAAAATAACTATCCAAGGAGAGCAGGAGATCGCGCTCACCGTCAGTATCGGCGCAGTGATTAGCAATGCTGGCTATATGAAGGATATTGACCACTGGTTTAAGATGGCCGATCTCAATCTGTATGAAGCTAAAGAGAACGGCCGTAATCGTGTAGTCTGCTCCCTGCTATCGGACGACGATCAGATAGAAGCTTTTCAAGTTTAATAGACAGACCACTCACAATGAGTAAAGTGCAGACCTTGACTCATTTATTATCAGTGGTGGCTTCTCTATCGGCAATAAAGCTGTCCACACGCTGCAGCACGTAAGGAAAGAAGGGGTTCCACTTCTGCCTGAGTATTTCTCCGGGTGACACACCTAAGATCCCCCGCTCGCCACGGGCCGCAGCGGCGCCTATCTGTACCCTGTCGATCCCTTTATCAAACTCAATACCATACAAGTTATCTGTCGCCGGATAAGGTAAGGCAACATGGGACAGAGAATAAACCCCTGTTGGCCAACTTAGGCCTAAGGGCAGTTGCTCAACCGCCTGATCGGGTCGATAGCGATTAGCCTCAACTTCGGCAATACGTTTGGATTCCCCAGGCTCTTGCCGGTTCTGCACTAACGTCATATCGAAACTTGGTGTATCGGGTTGCAATACAGGCAACAGACTGAGAAAGGGGTCTTTGACTACCAAGGCCTGATTTATCGTCAACCGATTAATATCAAACAGCACCAATTGATGATCTTTTACCGACAAACGTTGATAGAGATCTCTTACCACGGCGGGGGTCGATACCGTGCTGTCGGCGACAGACTGAAAGGTGAGAACACTGCCAAGCTGAGCCAAAACCTCTGGCGAGAGTCCATCCATTAGACGCTGATTATGCTCGGCTAACTGGTACACCACATCCCCAGCATTCACCGCAAAGGAGTTGTACTTGAAGGGATCATATTCGGTCAAAATAGAGTTCCAGCTGAGTTTCTCCAGCCCCAGCAACTGCCCTAACTTGTCTTGCCACTTGGCAGCCGCCGCCACAGGTGACAGACCGATAGCAGGCGAAAGAAAAATCATCCCCCGATAACTGGTATCGTCGCCGCGCTTTAGCGCCTCGAGTTCATGGTTTAATGCAAGCGCCGCCCCGGTTGAAAACGCCACCACATAAATTGGCTTATCGACTAATTGCGCCTTAAGGTGCTCAGTAGCCAGAGAGACCGCCTTCGCCATCTCTTGCCAGGTGAGATCAACCAATCCCGAGGGGATGGTGCCATGACCGGGTAATCTCAGCCCCACCAGGTGAGCGCTTGATTTAAAATGAGTCGCGAAATGAGACAAGGCGTAGGGAGAGTCTGACATGCCATGCAGCAACAAGACACCAAACTCTGCCTTGGCATTTGGCCACTCATAACTGCGATTCCATGCCGTTAACCAATTATCGGGATCGGCATAGCTACCATGTACATAGCGATTGAGAGGTTGTTCCACCCAGTTCTGGGTCTTGTGATAAACCTTACGTTCCACCTCGTCAAACAGCTTGGCCTCAAGGGACTGGTACTCGCGAAAATCTTCTACCTGCTTGTCCAGGCGAAATTGATGTTCAAGGTGGGTGGTATGCCATAACGAGAGATCTGGACGGGCATTTAAAAACCAGATCCCAAACGCCAGCGCTGCACTGACGATACCGACACAGGCATAAGTGATAGCAATAGTAAGATGTTTGGTCGAATGAATAAGAAATGTCTTCATAATGAAAAACCGCGGCTCCTTTTGCGTTACCCATTAACATACACGGCTTTATTGCGTAAACTCCAGCCCCAAACGCCAAGGAATGAGTAATATGCCTCACAATGTGAACGCTTTAGGCCAGCCTAAGGCCAAGCGCTGCTTTTACCTGCCCAATCCCCCTGCACTGCCACCCGATTGGCAATGTGAGCAGCCAGGCAGCCTGGACAGCCTTATCGCTCTCAATGGCAACCATTGGCGTAAGATCTTAGTGATCATGGCCAAGATCTGTGCACCAGGCCCCCAGTGGCGCCCCTACTTGAATCTGTTACTCAAACACAATGAACAGATACGTTTTGGCGCAGCGCAGCTAAGCCCCTACGCCAGCGAGCATTTTATCTGCGGACAACAAAGCGCTATCGCCCTAGGGCTTCAGCCCCTTACGCAGCCGCAGCAGTTTTCGCACCAGAGCCTAACCGCCGGTCAGGTATACTGCCTGCCCTACCTGGATTATCGCCAGTGCCCAAATGTCTTGATTGAGTCGCTGCGTCAACAACTGACTCAATTTAACTAGCGCTATCTTGCTTCGTCTAACCAGAGAGTCATAGTAAAAAAGGCGCCATTGGCGCCTTTAATCTGCTTAATCTCAATCAATGATATTCCCTAGCAATCATATTCCCTATCAATCATATTCCCTATCAATCATATTCCCTATCAATCATACAGGGTCGGGATAGGCTTACGCTTATGCTGGGTTGCATTGTAAATAGCGATCAGCCGCGCCTCGACAGCGGCATCCACAGGCTTGCCTTCAAGAAAGTCATCAATCTGATCATAGGTTAGTCCAAGGGCAACTTCGTCTTCTAGCTGGGGTTGGTCGCACTCTAGATCCGCCGTAGGCGCCTTATTCACCAAGATAGCTGGCGCGCCCAGCGAAGCCGCCAGCTGACGCACCTGACGTTTACTCAGACCAAATAGGGGTGCAAGATCGCAGGCGCCATCTCCCCACTTGGTATAAAAGCCAGTGATATTCTCGGCGCTATGGTCTGTCCCCACCACCAGGCCACCGGTGAGACCCGCGATCTCATACTGGGCAATCATACGCATTCTGGCTTTCACATTGCCTTTAACGAAATCGACACTGCTTTGAGGATGAGAGATGACGCCGGCAGTCTCTAGTCCAGCTAAGGTTTGATGGTGGATCCCTTCAACCCCTTCACCTATGTTTACCGTCACCAGTTTGCTGGGCTGGATAAACTGACAGGCTAACTGAGCCTCGTCCTCATCTTTTTGAACCTTAAAAGGTAATCTTACCGCGATAAACTGATAGCTTCCCTCAAACTCGCCTTCGCTGTTAAGCTCATCCACGGCCAATTGGCACAAGCGGCCCGCCAGGGAAGAATCGACGCCACCGCTTATCCCAAGTACTAGACTGGTAGCGCGTGCCTCTTTGAGTTTCGCTTTAATAAAGGCAACACGTCTTTGTACCTCATATTCCACTTCAATATGGGGCTGCACCTTCATTTCACGTATGATCTGTCCTTTCACTGGTCCGACTCCAATTTGGTTAATTATCAGCGTTATTCTCGGCTGTCCATTATGAGCCAAATCATCGGGAAATTCACGACCAAAGCATAGCCTTGAACAATAAATCCGCCGTGAATCTGCAATTATTTACTAGTCACGGGAAAAGTCGCTAGGCTACACTGGCCAGAGAATCAACAGCACAGTGGAATCATCTTGTCTGGCACGGTAGAAAAAATTGATTATTGGCAATCGAGCATCTTAAAAGAGATGGAGCTCAGCCGCGCCCAATTTACCCACTTTGTCTTCGAGAAACATGTGCATCTTGACTATCACATAGGTGTCGTCTGCCGCGGAGGGCAACGTTATCACCATAAGGGATGCGAGTACCGCCTGACGCCAGGCAACCTCTCCACACTCAACCCAGACGAGAGCCACAATGGCCAAAGCATCACCGACACAGGCTATGAAGCCCTAGTGATGTCCCTACCCACCAGCTATGTAAAACAGGTAGGCGATGCCCTAAACCAGAGCGAGCTCTATTTCAGTGCGCCGCTGTTAGACGATGCCAGACTCAGAACCTACTTTATCCAGCTGCACAGACAGCTGACCCATTACCAGCAAAGTACCAGCGCCCTTGAAGCCGAAACCTTACTGCTGGGATTTATCAGCGAACTCTTTTATCGTCATGGTCAATTGCACAACCTGCCAGGAAACCGGGCTAAATTGAGCGGCTTGCAACTTGAGCAGATAAAACAGCAATTTCATGAAGGACTGGATCAGGAGTTCGATCTTGAGCAGTTGGCACTCTCTGTTGGGCTGAGTAAGTTTCAGTTTCTGCGTCAATTCAAGGCGGCCACCGGCATGACGCCCCATGCCTATCTTAAACGCCTCAGGCTGGAATATGCCAAGAAGGCGCTGATGCGCGGCGACAGTGCGATCAGCACAGCCTATGAACTGGGCTTCTTCGATCAGAGCCATTTCAACAAGGCCTTTAAGCGGGCATTTTTAACCACACCTGCACATTTTCAAAAACTGGTCACGGCTTAGGTCTGTGAAACCAGATGTGCAATATTTTACAATCCTGGCAAGCGCAATCAGCCTAGTATCACCATAAAGCCCAATCTCCAAAGGTCAAAACACACAATGGAATTACAACTACAACTACTGGTTTCACTGGCAATCATACATACGGTCGCCCTTGCTAGCCCGGGGCCGGATTTCGCCTTGGTGGTTAAACTCGCAGCGCAGGAACACAGACGCACGGCAGTCGCAGCCGCATTGGGGCTGGCCGTCGCTATCACAGGGCACACATTGCTGAGCCTCACCGGCGTTAGCCTTATCATTAAAAGCTCGCCGACCCTCTTTATGGCGGTGCAGTTGATTGGCGCCAGTTATCTTGGCTTGATGGGTATAGGCGCAGTACGCGCCGCCGTCGCACACTGGCGAGATGAGCAAAAGCTCAGCCCCACGAGCACTCAAGGACATGGCCTGGGTACCACCCAAGGCTTTATACAGGGGGTCTCGACTAACCTGCTCAACCCCAAGGCGCTGGTGTTTTTTATTACCTTGTTTTCCACCTTGATCACCCCTGAAGTGACGCTGGCGACCAAGGTGGCTGCCACAGTAATGATATTTGCCCTCTCTCTGGGCTGGTTTAGCCTGATTGCCCTGGTGCTGTCCCATCCCAAGATGCAGCTCAAGATGAAGCGTGCCACACCGTTGATCAACCTGATGACGGGCTTGCTATTTATCTTTGTGGCAGGAGTGATTCTATTAGGCGCCCTCGCCCGCTAAAGGGCGAGACGCCTTAGTGAGCAGATTAAGCGCTGGCGAGCTGAGTTTTGATATAATCCAGCGCCGAGCAGACAGCCGTAACCTGCGCCTGAATGCAATTTTCATCATCAACTTGGGGACTGTCAGGATAGACCTCTGTGGTGGTGTTGTATTTAGCATCACTAAAACCACTGCACAGACCCAACGCCTTGGTCGCATAGTTGATCACCCCGAACTGGGTAATGGGCGCACCAATCAAGCGTCCCTGCTCGTCGGCAGGTGCGATATGGGTCACTTTAGATACCGCCTTGATAATGGCCGACTGCATCTCATCGTTCGGGTTTTCACTATCGCCTACCAAGTAAAAACCGTCAGGGATATTCCAGTTGCTGTGCACTGTGGCGTCTCTGGCCGCCAATGCCGGGCGAAACTCGCTGTTATCTGTGTCTGTGGTCTCGTGCAGATCGATATGGGCCATCAGCGACAATTCAAAACCCGCTACCCATTGCATTAAGGCACGAGACTCCTGCGCCGGACTATCGGCATAAAAAGAGCGGTTAGGATCAATCGCCTCGGGATTCCAGCGATTGATGGTCTCGTAACCCCATGGGCTAACGCAGGGCGCCACCAGAATATTAAAATCCTCGCGGTACTCGGCAGCCTTGGTGATCAAAAACCGCAGCGCTCCCTGAACACCACTGGTTTCGTAGCCATGCACGCCACCCGTCACCAAGATTGTCGGCTTATTTTCATCCCAAAGACGTGACTTAAAACCAAACAGAGGATATTGCCCCTCAGCATAGTTAAGCTCGCCATACTGCACGGCTTCAAATGCCTCACTCACCTGACTGAACTTAGCCAGCACCTCTTGTTCATAAGAACGTTTTTTTTGCTGCGCCTCACGCCACTTAAGCTTTTCAGCATCGCCCCACGGCTTCCCCGCCTCACCAATCCAATAACCCTGCTTATTTGTCATTATGCTTATCCATCGTGCTTTTCGTATTTGTTTCTGCCGCGCGGCCTTAGCAACACTGCGACACCTTGGCCTATCATACCCAAACTTGCCCCAAGATAGAGACTCTTGAGTAAAAATCATCGCGGCCAGATAAAAAGCCAACGCCTTGAAGACGCTAGCGGGATAGGCACGGCGGACAATCTTTGTTAGGATCGCCGCCGAGGAGAAACCATGAAAATTTTTAGCTACCAGCCCCCCGCCATTCCCTGGCTCGATATACGTTATCAGGATCGTGACATCGTCATACTCAATAAGCCATCAGGCCTGTTGTCTAATCCTGGCCGCGCCGAGGAAACCCATGATTGTGCCATCAACCGTCTGTTACAGCGCTTTCCCGAAGCCATCTTAGTACACAGATTAGACTGCGCGACCTCGGGGATCATGGTGTTTGCCCTCAACAAGAAAGCCGAGTCTAATCTCAAGACCCAGTTTCAAAATCGAACGACAGAGAAATATTATGTGGCAGAGGTTCAGGGCATCATGGCCCAGGATAGCGGCAAAATTACGCTGGCAATGAAGGCTGATAGTGAGCAGCCACCGCTACAAAAGATCGCCGAAGATGGCAAACCGGCCACCACCTATTTTGAAGTGTTAGAGCGGCGCAGCAATAGTACCCTAGTGAAGCTCAAGCCGATCACGGGCCGCACACATCAGCTCAGACTGCATATGAAAGCACTGGGACACACCATATTAGGGGATGATTTCTATGGCGATGAGACGGTGATCGCAGCCACGCCACGTCTACATCTACATGCGGAGCACCTGGGAATTACCCACCCCTATAAACAGAAGCGACTCAGCTTCTACAGCCGTCACCCCTTCTAAGTCGATGGCAGGTTTAGACAGTGTAAAAAAGGCGCCCTCTGGCGCCTTTTAACGATTTATGCCGCTCGTTTAGCGGTGTAGAAGCATTCGTCGCTATTGCAAAACTGCAGGTTATGATCTTTCGACAGCAGGAAATACTCGCCAAATAGATTGCCACCTAAGTCTTCAAGCTTTAACCCATGTTCCAACTGAGTCGCCTGCATCTCATCTAGGCTATGGCAACCGTCGTTGTACCAGGTCTCTAAAAACAGCTTATCGCCCTGACGGTAAAGCGTGATCTTGTCGCCCAATGAGGGGCGTTCATCTATCCACTGGCCGATAATTTCGCGTGTATCCATATCTTGCTCCTGCCAATTTAACCGCTTGCGCTTTTCAACAACCGACATTTCGATAACTTGAAGTAATGACTGCGAACCACTTGCGCAGGTTTTGTCTAACATTACCCTAAGCTCAGATCTCATATTTATTTAACCTCTAACACCCGCAAATGTTGCAAAACTGTAAACAAAAGTCATATTAAACCAACAAGTTAAACCGTATTATCTTGTCCCTTTATGTGAAATTGTACCCCAGGAGCGAAATAAAAACGCGATCTAAATCACTTTTGATGCATTATTTAAGTAAAGTGTAATACAAATTTTTTTCAAGACGCTAGGCGGAAAAGATATTACAAGCGAACAATGAAGTGGCAAATCGGTTCATTCACCTGGGCTGAAGAATACCCGCCATAAAAAAAGGAGCACGAGGCTCCTTTCTGCAGTTGGGTCTTTCGATTCAGATCCCTTAGACCTGTTTTTCTGCCGCCTCGCAGGCCGATGCGGTAAAGAGCACATCGGTTGAACTGTTGAGTGCCGTCTCTGCAGAGTCTTGAATCACACCTATGATGAAACCAACGGCAACCACTTGCATCGCGACATCATTTGAGATGCCGAACAAACTACAGGCCAGGGGGATCAGCAGTAACGAGCCACCGGCCACACCAGACGCGCCGCACGCCGATACCGCCGCAACAACACTTAATAGAATCGCAGTCAGAATATCCACCTGGACCCCTTCGGTATGCACGGCTGCCAGTGTCAGCACTGTGATAGTGATCGCAGCGCCCGCCATGTTAATGGTTGCTCCCAGCGGAATTGATACCGAATAGGTATCTTCATGCAGATCTAACTTCTCACACAGGGCCATGTTGACCGGTATATTCGCCGCGCTTGAGCGAGTAAAGAAGGCGGTCACGCCACTCTCTCGTAAGCAGGTAAACACTAACGGATAGGGATTACGACGGATCTTAAACCACACGATAAGTGGATTAACGATCAGGGCGATAATCAACATAGAGCCTAGGAGCACCCCAAGCAGTTGAGCGTAACCGGCAATAGCTTCAAAGCCTGTTGCGGCAAAGGTGTTCGACACTAGGCCAAAGATACCGATAGGCGCCAAACGGATCACGAAGCGTACCATTTGCGACACACCATGGCTGACGTCGGCAAATACCGTCTTAGTAGTCTCAGAGGCGTGGTGCAGCGCAATACCTAAACCGACACCCCAAGCCAAAATACCAATATAGTTACCTGTCATCAGGGCGTTAACTGGATTATCGACCACTTTAAACATCAAGGTATTGAGTACTTCACCAATCCCTTCTGGCGGGGTCGTTCCCTCTGCACCGCTCACTAATACCAGCGTGGTCGGGAACAGAAAACTCATGGTGACAGCGGTAATCGCAGCGGCAAAGGTACCGAACAGATAAAGGACGACAATAGGCCGCATATTGGTTTTAGTGTTCTTCTTCTGATTAGCAATCGATGCCGCTACCAGAACAAAAACCAAAATAGGAGCAATCGCTTTTAACGCGCCGACAAACAGATCACCAAGGAAAGCGACACTTTGCGCCGATGAAGGTGACATACTCGCAAGCACCACACCGGCAATAATCCCCAAGATAATTTGCAGCACTAAGCTGCCATCTGCCAATTTGGCAAATAAAGAACGATTTTGATTCATTGATTGACCTGTCATTATAATTAATTGTGTTTTAACGCTTGCTGATCACAGCCAGTGTTTGTCGAGATGAACAGTCTTCATTATCATATTTGTATTCTCAATTACCGCTCATCTACCTGCCATACAAGCCAGACGAGAGCGCAATCGAGCGAAGACACACTTTCAAACACAGGGCCAGCGCAAGGTTAAACTTCCTTCATCCTGTGTTTTATAGAAACTCCCTTCCCTTGTCTAGCAATCGACGTGATTTCGTTTTAGATATTACCCATTAGCATCATAAACATAACAAAAATCTAATCTTTACTCTGCTTGATGCCGCTTAGCCCCTCTGAGCATCGCCTCGATCAACTCATGGGCATCGAACTTGGTCAAGGCTTCATTTGCGCCCACCTGATGGGCCTGGCTCACGCTGATCTCGCTAGAGAGAGAGGTATGCAAAATAATATAGGCATCGGCTAAGGCTGGAGTGTTCTTCACCTCGAACGCCAGCTCGTAACCATCAAGGCCTGGCATCTCGATATCGCTCACCAAGAGATCTACCGGACGACCTTCCTGGGCGGCATGTTCCATGATAGAGAGGGCTTCGCGGCCATCTGACGTGACCAGATAAGGGATATTGATGCTGTCCAGCGCATCGCTAAGTTGTTTGCGAGCCACCATAGAATCATCCACCAGCAGAATATTCAGTGGCTTTAAGATCTCTCGCTGCACGTCGGTTAAGATAGCGCGCTGGGCTGCAGGATTAGCAGGAAATATCTTTGACAATAGCAGCTCAACATCCAAGAGCTGCACCAACTTATCATCGACACGGGTCACCCCCGTTAGAAAAGCACTCTTGCCCAAGTTCTCTGGCGGCGATTCAATATCGCGCCAATTGCACTCAATGATCTTATCTATGCTACGCACCAGAAAACCCATCACCATGCGTTGGCAATCGGTAATAATGATATAAGCGTTGGCACGCTCTTCTTGGGTGATTGGCGCATAGCCCACGGCGGCGGCCATATCGATAATGGGAATAGTATGGCCCCGCACGGTCGCAGCGCCAAGAATGGCGGGATGGGATTGGGGAATGGCGCTGAGATTGGTATAGGGAACCAGTTCACGAATTTTCAAGGTTCCCAGGGCAAACAGCTGAGTATGCGACAAGCGGAACAACAGCAACCCTTGAGATTGGCTCGCCTTACTTTTCATAATCTTACCGACATTCTTATGTTTATTTATCGATGAGTTTAACCCTAGCACAGCCTGATTAAATTGACGATGCTCAAGGCTTGATAATTTATCTCTACAACTGAGACTCTATCGGCAATAGACCGATGAAGTCTGCCATAAAACGGCGCCAGAAACTGGCATCGGGATCGGCGTAATAGATCTTACCGTCAAAATCATCGTGCCAGATTAACTCATCCCCCTGCAGGGCCAAACGATAACTGCTGCGCTTAAGGGATTGCTCGATAGAGGAAACCACTTCGCGTGCAAACTCGCTCTGCTCGACTATCAGCCCCATCTCTGTATTGATCCAAGCGGATCTCGGGTCGAAATTAAAAGAGCCAACAAACACCGACTTTTGGTCCAAAATAAAGGTTTTGGCGTGCAGACTCGTGCGCGAACTGCCTTTCCAGGCACTGGGACGGCGATTGATATCGACTTTTACCTCATACAAGGCGATACCATTTTCCAGCAGACGCTGACGATACTGTTTGTAGCCTGCATGCACCGCCAGCACATCTGTAGCCGCTAAACTGTTAGTGACGACAGTGATCGCGATACCTCGCTTAGCGGCATTAATCAACGCCTGAGTGCCTGAATCAGTTGGCACAAAATAGGGTGATACAATCAATACCTCTTTTCTCGCCTGAGCAAGAAACTCACCGAGATCAGAGAGCAGCCATTCTTGTTGAGACTCGCTATTTGCCTTCTGGGGTGGATCAAAAATCAGCTCGGCATCCCCCCAATACCAGGGAATCCCTTTTTGGGTGATCTGTTTTACAAGTTCACTGAATTCGAGTCGCTCTAGGTACTCATCGTGAACAAAATTTTGTTTATTTGTGGCCATAGTTTTAGCTGCGGCCTGATGCATTTCGCTGGTCGCCGCTGGCACCAGATTCGTAATGCTCTCCACCTGCTCGCTATTCCAATACAGATCAAATTGGTCCGATACCTGATCCACCACTGCACCTATGGTCAAAAGATCAAAGTCGCCGAAATCTACATCGCTGTTCTTGGAAAAATACTCATTTCCTATATTGCGCCCGCCGACAATGGTGATCTGATTATCTACGGTGAGCGATTTATTGTGCATCCTATGATTAAGGCGTGAAAATCCAGTCAACATCGCCACACTTCTGAAGGTGCGCTCATAGGACGGGTTGAACAAACGGATCTCGATATTAGGATGACTCGCCAACAGGATCAGGGCATCGTCCAAGGTTTTAGTGGTGAGATCATCGAGCAGCACCCGCACCCGCACCCCGCGTTCGGCGGCATCGATCAGATACCAGCTCAACAGGCGGCCGGTCTCATCGTTATGGTAGATATAATATTGCAGATCGATACTGGTACGCGCAGACTTGACGATGGCAAGACGCGCAGCAAAAGCATTGACACCAGAGGAGAGAGGTAAGATACCGGTTTTACCTGGATGCGCCGACAAATCATCGGTCAGATATCGCGTCATCGGGGAATTATCTGGCGTCTCAAGTTTATAACTCGGTGTTACCGGATGGGGAGGTGGCAAGCTGCTACAAGCAGACATTGCCAATATAAAGAATAAAACCAGGCTATTTTTTACCATTGAGAATTTCATAACGTCCTGTAAAACCTTTTGATATCAGCGCCTAGGCTATAACATAGGTATTAGTATCACGCCTGTAAAGCATATAAAACATCATAAACAAATTGATCCCACCCGTCTGAATTAAAGGCGATATCGCGTACGGCTCGAACCTGACTTACCGCGTGCAAAGGCGCCGCGCCATTTTCCATCAGATAATAGGCCATCAGTAGGCCGGTTCTGTCTTTGCCTGAGCGGCAGTGAATCATAACCGTTAAGCCTTGAGCCTCACACTCGCGGATAAAGGCCAGGGCCTTGGGCAACTGGGCCACACATAACGCCTGGTCGCCCTCTTGAGGTGGAATATTCTCCGATAGAGGAATACAGGCGTAGCGAAGGTCCAGCCTAGCCATCTCTTCGGGATCACAGAGTTCCCCCTGGTTAACCGATAAAATCGCATCGATCCCCTCAGCCTTAAGCTGCCCGAGATCCCACTGGATCAAATTCGGGCCACAACGACCGGCAATCACGCCTTCTACTAACCAAAACAGCTGCTGCATACGCCCTACTTTTTCTCAATATCTGCCATTAAACGCCGCATACTATGACGGATTCTTCCAGATCCCGTCATTGATCTTTGGTAACTTTTTACGCTTTTTTTTACCGGTTCCGGCGGGCTTTGCCACAGGCTTCCCTTGGCGTGATGGACAATCTTGCGGCGCTTCGTCGTCGGCCTCGAAGCCTGCATACTGCTCTCTTGGGAGACGTAGCTTATTTTTCTTTTCTATCACAGAAAAATGATGATATTCATCGTGGCTGATCAGCGAAATGGCTTCCCCCTGCTCCCCTGCGCGACCACTACGCCCAATGCGATGCATGTAATCTGCGGGGCTACGTGGCAGCTCAAAGTTAATCACCACAGGTAACTTGTCGATATCGATGCCGCGCGCCGCTATGTCTGTGGCGATCAGCACGGTTGTCTCGCCGCTTTTGAAATCCTCAAGTACACGGCTTCGGGTCCCCTGGGCCTTATCGCCATGGAAGACTTGCGCGCTAATGCCGCGCTTGGCCAGTTTCTGCGCCAGGTGATCACAGCTACGCTTGGCACTGGCAAACACCAATACCTGACGCCACTCACGAGTCTTAATCAGTTCGGCCAGCAATGCCGTCTTACTGCTACGATTGACCGTATAGACGCGCTGGATAATATCGGCGCGCTCTTCATCTTGCAGTTCAATCACCTCAGGGTCGACCAACAGTGCGCTGGTCAGTTCTCGCACCTCTTCAGGAAAGGTCGCCGAAAACAGCAGTGTCTGTTTCTGCTTAGGTAAAAGCTTTAGGATCTCGGCGAGTTCTTCAGTAAAACCCAGGTTGAGCATACGGTCGGCTTCATCAAGCACCAGGGCCTTAAGCTGAGATAAGTTAACCGCATTGCTAGAGACAAGATCCAACAGACGACCAGGAGTCGCCACCAAAATATCTGTGCCGCCGCGCAGCGTCAGCATCTGAGTATTGATAGAAACGCCACCAAAAACGGCGACCACTTTCGCCCGGGGAGCCAGTTCACCTCCGTAACTGATAAAACTGTCAGCCACCTGCTGGGCTAATTCACGGGTCGGCACCAACACCAACCCACTGACATGATTACCGCCGCTAGCCCTTTGCCCAGCTAGCTTTTGCAATAAAGGTAAGGCAAAAGCCGCCGTCTTACCCGACCCCGTCTTAGCGCCGGCCAACAGATCACGTCCGGCTAGGATGGCGGGGATCGCCTTGGCCTGAATGGGCGTGGCCTTTTGATAGCCAAGGTGATTCAGCCTGGCTTGTAATGCCTTAACCAAATTCAACTGGCTAAATTCAACCGTCGACACGGGCAGTTCTGAAGGAGCGGATGGGGTCATGATAAAAGTATGCTACCAATACAAAATACAGCCGACTATTGTACCTAAGATTGGCCCACAACACCTAATCTTTAGCGCATCATCTTTATCAGATTATATTTGCGATATCACCTTGGTCACATCAGCCAACCAGGCGCTAGCGGCCAAGATCTGACTCAAGGCTTGCGATATTAGCCTCTAGCGTCAGCAGTTTTTGCTTGATCGTCAGCCCATAGGCATAGCCGGTTAAGGCGCCCCCTTTACCGATAATACGATGGCAAGGAATGATGATGGCGATACGATTGGCACCATTAGCACTGCCTACGGCACGCACAGCTTTGGGATTGTCTATGGCATTGGCGATGTCGCTATAACTGGCGGCCTGGCCAAAGGGGTGAGTCAGCAGCGCTTGCCACACCTGATGCTGAAAAGCCGTCCCCACAGGCGCCAGCGCTACGCTAAAGGCTTTCAGTTGACCAGCAAAATAGGCCACCAACTCCTCCTCTGCCTGCTTAAGATGCGCCTCGGCCCTGGCCTGTTCCTGCTCGCTAGCCGTGATAAGACTCACGGGGCGAGCGACAAAGCCGTCGTCTTCTTCAGGCAGAAAGCTTAGGTGTGACAGACCAAACTGATTGGCAGCCAGACTCAAGCGGCCAAGGGGGGTCTGGAGCACTTTTTGCGCTAAAGCCTGATCGCCAGCAAGACCAAAGTTGCGGCTTAGGGGCGTGTATTCAAGTTGTGGGTTATGTGCACTCATTGTTGATTCCATAGTTGCAGGGTGAGATAGCTGCCCCAGGGCGCAACCTCTTGCGCCAATTGATGACTCAGCTCTTGATAATATTTCTGAGCTTGTTTTTTCACCGCCTTAGGGTCTTCACACGCTTGCCTCGGCCATGACCCAGGCAAGTTCAGCAAAAGCTGTTGTTTGACCACGAGATCGCTGCTAAGTAGCACATCAGGCAGGCTCAACCCTCGCAGGCGCACATAATCCAATGTCCAGGGGCCAATGCCTTTTATCTGCAGCCAGGACTCGATATCCGCCTCGGGGGCTTTAGCCACAAATGTCGCCAGCGCCCGAATCGCCTCTTTTCGCACTCCCGGCATCTTCAGCCCTTCCAGGCTGGCACCACTTAGTTGCTCTGGCTGCGGAAACAGGCGTAGTGTGCGCTCACCCAAGGTTACCGTCTCGCCATAGTCGGCAATCAGTTGTCCCAACAGCTTAACCGCCTGGGTGACGCTCACCTGTTGACCCAATATGGCTCGGCACGCTGCCTCAAAGGGTGACCAGACACCGGGAATACGCATTCCGGCTTGCACCTTGGGCAAGGCAGCCCCTAAGCCGCTCAGTCTATCGCCTATGGTGAGAGGATCCGCGTCGAGATCTAATAGGCGACGAATATGGCTGACAATCCCTTTTAACTCCCTGAGATCTTCCGCCCTTGCCAGATGAATCTCCACATAAAAGCAGGCCTCCTCTTCACTGTGTTTGGCGGTGAAATGACCCCTAACGCCATTCAGTGTAAAGCTGCGCCCATAGCTCTGCTCATCAATCCATTCCATCTCGGGAACCATTCTCTGGGTGTAGAAATCCCTGAGATGCGTCCAGTCATAGGGCGGCCGATAGGCAAGTTTTAAGGTCAATCCCTGTTTAGCCGACGGCGCCTTTGCTCCAGTTTTGCGGATCTCGCTCGGGGTCAATTGCAGCTGCTCTCGAAAGATCTCATTAAAACGTCTGACACTATTAAACCCAGCGGCAAAAGCGACTTGAGTGATCGGCATCTGAGTCTGATGCAGCAACTGTTTGGCAAACATCAACTGCTGATAGAGGGCATATTGCTTGGGAGAGGTTCCTAAGGATTGCTGAAACAGCTGGCGCAGATAACGCTCGCCTATGCCTAAACGCTCGGCCAGTGCGCTCATTGAGATCGCCTGCGGCCCAGCTAAGACACCGGCATTAATCAAATTGAGCGCGCGATTAAGACTCGTCTGCGTACCAAGCCAAGGGTTGGAACCGGGGGCACTGTCGGGTCGGCAACGTAAGCAGGGTCTTAGCCCTGCCTGCGCCGCCGAGATAGCATCAGCGAAATACCTGACATTAGCCTCTTTGGCGGGCACAGCCGGACAGATAGGTCGACAATAGATCCCGGTGGAGAAGACACCGACAAAGAAAAGCCCATCGAATCTGGCATCTCGGGACAAACGAGCAATTCGGTATTGCTCCGCTTTGACGGGATCATGTAGCACGCCTAGGCCTGACTTGGCTAACATATGGAGTACCCTAAAGATCGCTTAAAATCACATTGCAATGTCACTGAGTTAGGCTCATTTAAATAGGAATAGACTCACTCTAATGGAGGAGAAGTTCAGATACTAGCGGAAAACGGCACTCATGCTAACTTGCCCTGTTAAGTAACAATACATCGCACTCAACCCGCTGCTACTATATGATTGAGGCATATCAAGTCTGATGATAACCCTCAACTTTATAAGGACTTAAATGTTTAAGCGTTTTGAATCATGGGTTTCTGCTCTACCAGATGATGAGGCAGTACAGCCACCGCGCGGCATCTATAAGTTTTGCCGTCACTACACTCGCGGCTTCGAATTACCATTGGCCTTGATGTCGATACTCACCGCCCTTCTGGCGATACTCGAAGTGTCACTGTTTGCCTTTATGGGTGATCTGGTGGATCTGCTGGCCAACCACAGTCCAGAGACACTGTTTGCCGAACAGGGTGACAAGTTGTTATTGATGTCGGTATTGGTTCTGGTGGTTATCCCGTCTCTGGTACTGTTACATGCTCTGGTGGTCTACCAAGGTCTGCTGGGCAACTATCCCATGTCGATCCGCTGGCTTGCCCACCGTTATCTGCTCAAACAGAGCATCTCTTTTTACCAAAACGATTTTGCCGGGCGTATCGCCACTAAGGTGATGCAAACTTCGCTAGCAGTGCGGGAGACTGTAACTAAGCTATTGGATGTATTGGTTTATATCTTAGTTTACTTTCTTTCTATGCTGGTGATCATCGCCGATGCCGATCTGCGCTTGATGCTACCTATGCTGGCTTGGTTGGCCCTCTATGTCGGCCTGCAATTTTATTTCCTACCCAAGCTGAAAAAGGTCTCCACCGAACAGGCCGATGCCCGCTCCACCATGACAGGGCGTATCGTCGACAGCTACACCAATATCGCCACAGTGAAACTGTTTTCACACACCCAAAAAGAAGCCCAATATGCCAAAGACAGCATGACGGGCTTCCTCGATACCGTGTATCGGCAGATGCGCCTGGTCACTGGTATCAACGTCAGCGTGCAGGTTATTAATTACTTACTTGCCTTCACCGTCGCCGCCGTCTCCATCTGGCTGTGGCGTGACAGCGCCATCACCATAGGGGCCATCGCCGTAGCAGTGAGCTTGTCGCTCCGACTCAACGGTATGTCTCAATGGATCATGTGGGAGATCAGCTCACTGTTCGAAAACATCGGCACGGTTGCCGATGGCATGAATACCCTATCGCGTCCGACCAGCGTGCAAGATAAAGAAAATGCCGCCCAACTTACCGTCTCTCAAGGCGAAATCGCCTTCGAACAGGTGAGTTTTCACTATGGCGAAGCCAGTGGCGTGATAGAAGATCTCAACCTTAAGATCAAACCCGGTGAAAAAGTGGGTCTGGTGGGTCGATCCGGCGCCGGTAAATCGACTCTGGTGAACCTGCTCATGCGTTTTCACGATGTCGAGCAAGGTTGTATCACCATAGATGGGCAAAATATCCGAGAGGTAAATCAGGACTCGCTGCGAGCAAACATCGGCATGGTGACCCAAGACACCTCTCTGCTGCATCGTTCGATCCGCGACAACATACGTTATGGAAGACCTGACGCCACTGAGGAAGACTTGGAAAATGCCATCAAACAAGCTCAAGCCTATGATTTTATTCAGAGCCTGAGCGATCCTGAGGGCAACCATGGCTTGGATGCCCAAGTCGGTGAGCGCGGTGTAAAACTTTCTGGCGGGCAGCGTCAACGCATTGCCATCGCCAGGGTGCTACTGAAAAACGCTCCGATTTTACTCTTAGATGAAGCCACCTCCGCGCTCGACTCCGAGATTGAGGCCGCAATTCAGGAGAGTCTCTATCAGCTGATGGAAGGTAAAACGGTGATCGCCATTGCCCACCGTCTGTCGACCATTGCCGCCATGGATAGGTTGATCGTGTTAGATCAAGGCAAAATCGTCGAGCAAGGCACTCACCAGGAGCTGATAAAACAAGGTGGGATTTACGCCCAGCTTTGGGCCCATCAAACTGGTGGCTTCCTGGGTGTAGACTAGGTTCTTCGCTATCTCAAACTCTATGCCTAAGGACCTGTTCCTTAGGCATTGCTACCCGCCCTAACCTATTGAGCTAGTTTGTCGGGAACCATCCCGGCTCGGTGAATACCCAGTCATTGTCTTTCACTGGGGTATGACAACTGACACACACCTGCATCCCTCCCTCAAATGGCGTCTGCTCGGCGCCAACCCAACGCGCCCATCCCCAGCCATAGGTGTCGGCATACTTAACGGAGTCCTTGAACATAAACTCGGCATGGACAAAGTCTTTAGGCCCTATCGCCTTCGGCCAGTGAGCTAATTCACCCGCTTTCCACACCACCTTGGCCAGAATGGCACCGTCAGGCCAGGGAGAATGTTCACCGCTACGAGCCGCCTTAATAGCCACATCATTGCCCAGAATAGCCCTTACCGTATTATTGTCGGTTCTATGGGACACGGCGATGCTTGACCAAGTCTGCCAACCTTGTGGATAGTCAATGCCATGGGAAGGTAAAGGCGTTTTGTCAGCTGCATAACCATTTGATGAAAATAATGAAACGGCTGATAACAGTATTAAAAGAATTGTCTTCATTGTCTGACTCACTCTGTTGCGAAAAGCACAAATTACTGGCTTAACTATTAGTGTGTCAGTGTAGTCTCAATAGGAAAGCTTTGCCGAAGGTAATCTAAGAAAGGAATTATGTAACGAGTTCAAGCTTGGATGAAAAGGCCGTAGCTTTGATATCAAAAAATTTATCATTTCGCTTCTGTTTCGTCGCACGATAAAAGAACAAATCAACTAACTTACTTGCGTTAAGCTCCTTTGTCGTAAAGTGGATCTCGACTTGGTTCGGTAAAAGGCTAAAACTAAAATCAAGACTCATATTCAATAGCTTACGTGCAATGGCCTTCCCCCTTACTTCTTTATCAACATAGATTTGACCGATGTAAGTGACTGATTTTTTGATATGGTGCCTGAAATAACAATAACCAATAGGACTCTCATCTTCGACCGCAACCATTACCCAACGAAGATACTCAACATCATTAATCTTGCACTGTGTGATATCAGCTAACACTAAATTCTCAAAGTCTCGTGCTAGTTCACTTGAAATCTCAGACAGGTCGAATTCTGATTGGAAAACATCGAGATCTCTAGATATGAACATCAACATAATTGCCCTAATGCATCAGGTTAACGATTTTCCTGAAGTGTGGCACATTATGCCCCGCTCGGCGAAAGCAGATTAGTTGGCGAAAATAGGCGAGACACAAGCAATTGGATAGGCTCCTGCTCTCTAGGCATTTGACGGCCTCATTTTGAGGCATCAGAGTGCCAATCAAATTCGTGCCATTGCAGCGGTGTAGATCTAAGGAAGGATAAGGTAAATGACAGATGAAAAAAAACCACCCTATTGGGTGGTTTTTTCCGCGTAACTAAACGCTTATTTGGTGGAGCCTAGCGGGATCGAACCGCTGACCTCAACACTGCCAGTGTTGCGCTCTCCCAGCTGAGCTAAGGCCCCGAAACTGGTTGTGACTATACAGTAAAACCTGAATAAACACAATGTCTTATTTCAAAAAATCTTAAAATAAGAAGTGGTATCCCATAGGGGATTCGAACCCCTGTTACCGCCGTGAAAGGGCGGTGTCCTAGGCCTCTAGACGAATGGGACGCCGTCCTTACGTTTAGACTCCGTAAGCGAGTGAATACTCATTGAAACCTGTAGGCTAAGCTTCAATGCTATCGAATCGTCAACTTAATCAGTCAACCACTCAAAAAAGTGGTATCCCATAGGGGATTCGAACCCCTGTTACCGCCGTGAAAGGGCGGTGTCCTAGGCCTCTAGACGAATGGGACACTGTTGGTACCTTATACTCTGTACCGAGTGA
>NZ_JAKIKX010000012.1 GCF_023283925.1 Shewanella marisflavi | reverse complement strand
ACTCGGAAGAATCATCTAAATGTTTGTACATATTGCTATGAACATTCATCGTTGCATTGAGATATAAATCGTTTTCGATTAACTCAACACCTGTGAATGTCCACACAGATTACTTGATAAATTGTTAAAGAGCGTGCCGACTTGGTGTTCTCTACGAACCGTTCCAAGTGGCTAGGGCTGCGTATTCTACTCAGCGCGGCCATCCCGTCAAGGGCTTTTTGCAGATTGTTTTATAAATAAAGCCCAACTGCTCAAAGTTCAAACAATACGGTGATTTCACCACCGATTAAGGGTCATAAAACTAATTATTGGGCCTATTTTAACGAAGCTAAATACCCAGGCACATCGGCAATGGAGTCTAACACCACGGTCGCTGCCGTCACCGCTGCTTCGGTCACTTCTTTACCTGTACGCACTAGGATACGCGTAGGTACACCCGCCGCCTCTGCCGCCAGCATGTCATCACGCTTATCGCCCACCATGACAGAACGGCTCAAATCTATCTTTAAAAACTGAGCCGCACTTTTCAGCATACCGGGCTTTGGCTTACGACAATCACAGTCTTGCTTATATTCACCTATGCCTTTCTCACTGTGATGGGGGCAATAGTAAATCCCATCGAGCTCAACACCTTTGTCAGCAAAGTTCCAATCCATCCACTCGGTCAGGGTATGGAATTGATCTTCAGAGTAAAGCCCACGCGCAATGCCAGATTGATTGGTAACCACCACAAGTTTAAACCCTTGCTGCTTTAAGGCGGCGCAAGCATCGAACACACCTTCAACATATTCGAAATCATCAACCTGATGGACATAACCATGGTCGATATTAATAACCCCATCTCTATCTAGGAATACGGCACGATTCACGAAAACTTCCCCAATTCGGCAGAACCAATAATTAATAACGCATTATTATCACACTTGAATCAACAAAATGCACCGCACATTGATGAATAAAATCAATCAAGGCTAGAAATGAATACAATATGCAAATATAGTTAGCGGATTAACAATAACCAACATAAAACAGAGTATCAGTATGTCATCCAGTGCCATCTATCAGGCCAGACGCCTACGCCTCATGGATAGTCTCCCCGCTGACAGTTTTGTCATGCTTGTGGGTTATCAGCAAAAAGTACGCAGCAAGAATATTAAGTACCATTTTCGTCAAGACAACGACTTTCTTTATCTCACGGGTTTCAATGAGCCCGATGCCGTCGCGCTGCTATATCGTGGCAAAGAGCATGAGCTAGAGTACATCCTGCTTTGTAGACCAAAGGACCCACAGCAAGAGATCAGCTTCGGCGCCCGGGCTGGCGTCACTGGGGCTATCGAGCAATATGGAGCCACTCAGGCCTATGACATTGCTGAGTTAAACAAGATCATAAGCCTGAAGCTCACCGATCAGCGCCAGCTTTTTATCAGCGACGAATTAGGCCGCTTTAATCACAAGTTACTCGAGTGGAGTAACGCTCAGCGCCACAGCAGTGCTTTCGATACTCCAAAATGTTACCGCAGCATTACCCCACTGGCTAAGTATCTGCACCCGTTTCGGGTGATCAAAGATGAAGCCGAGCAACAAGCGATACGCGCCGCCGTAAATGCCTCTGTCGACGGTCATAAAGCAGTAATGAGTGCCTGCCGAGAAGGTATTAATGAGGCAGAGCTGGCCGCCACCTTTAATTTTGCCATCGCCAAACATGGTGCAAGCGATGTCGCCTACCCTAACATTGTTGCGGCAGGTAACAACGCCTGCTGCCTGCATTATGAGGAGAACGCTTGCCAGACTCAGACAGGGCAAATGTTGCTGATCGATGCTGGCGCCGAGCTCAATCACTATGCCGCCGATATCACCCGCAGTTATCCCGTTAACGGTCAGTTTACCAGGGCTCAAGCGGCAATCTACCAGATAGTACTCGATGCACTCGATGCTGCGATTGCTAAGGTAAAACCGGGCACTCCTTGGAATCACCTCTACCAAACCTGTATGGAAGTAATGGCGAGCGGTCTGATTGACCTGGGGCTACTCGAAGGCAGTCTAGAAGCGGTAATGACAAACGAAAGTTATAAACGCTTTACCGTCCATAAAACCGGGCATTGGCTAGGGATGGACGTTCATGATGTTGGCCCCTATCACGATGCAGAGGGTAAGTGGCGCCTGCTTGAGCCTGGCATGGTCTTTACCATAGAGCCTGGGATCTATATTCCAGAATCGGCGCTAGACGTGCCCGCCGCCTATCGAGGCATGGGGATTCGCATTGAGGATGATATCTTGGTCACCCCAACCGGCCATGACAACCTATCGAAACTGGTGCCGCGCACCATAGCTGAGATAGAGGCCTTTATGAAAAACGGTTAATGCCCATATATAAGAAGTTTCTCGTCTACTAAAGGCCGTGATAAAGGTTACTGCTCTTATGCTTATGAGCATTAACACTAAGGCATAATGGCGCTCGCGACCCGGGCCTTTACCACGGGCAACAATTCAATTTCAAACCAGGGGTTGCGTCTAAGCCACAGATTGTTGCGCGGGCTGGGATGAGGCAGCGGCATGACACTAGCGCCATAAGCCTGCCAATCTTTTACACACTGGGTCACGCCACCGCAGCTTTTGCCGAAATGATAAGCCTGAGCGTACTGACCGATCACCAGAGTAAGCTGGATATCGGTCAGATGCGCCAATAAATCCTCACGCCAGGCGGGCGCGCATTCAGCCCTTGGCGGCAGATCCCCTGCTCGCCCCTTACCCGGGTAGCAAAATCCCATAGGGACGATGGCAAACAGAGCGGGATCGTAAAACTGCTCGCGATCGACGCCAAGCCAGTCTCTTAACCTGTCACCACTGGGATCGTCAAAAGGAAGCCCACTGGCAGCAGCTTTGGTGCCTGGCGCTTGACCCACAATGAGCACCTTGGCGGTCGATGCCGCCTGTAACACAGGCCTCACCTTATGACTAAGATGGGGCTGGCAGAGCTGACAACGGCGAATACGTCTAAGCAGCTGATCTAAGGTTTCCATTCTGGCTCCGACAAGGGGTTGTTGGCCTAGTATAATGTCGAACCTAAAACGCAAGCGAATCTCTGTCTATATAGAGTGCCTATCGGTACTATGCAACACTATGCAGCACTAAGATTTAGCACATTTCATCGCTTTAATTTCGCCGGCCAACATATCATCTCAAGATTTAATGCTAAAACCTGTCGATACGATAAGGGCTCATGTCAAGCTGTGGCTTTTCCCCTGTTATTGTCTGCGCCACCAGCGCAGCGCTAAACGCAGCCCATGTTAGCCCCAGATGTTGATGTCCGAAGGCGAAGAAGATCTTATCGCTCTTAGGCGAGGCGCCCAATACCGGCAAGGAATCAGGCAAAGATGGCCTAAATCCCATCCAACGCTCTCCCTGTGAAACCACCGCCCCATTCAATACATTAGGTAACAGCGCCTTGGCATGGGGCAGCAGACAGTCGGCCCTGGCTTCGACCAGCGGCGCCTTAAGACCGCCAAACTCTACCGTACCAGCCAAACAGGTTCCCCGCTTCATCGGTGTGATGATGAACTTGCGCTCAAAAGAGGCCACCGGCCTTTGCAGCCGACTCAGCTGTGGCATCATCAGATGATAGCCTCGCTCGGTTTCAAGCGGCACCTTGAAACCCAACTGCTTAGCCAAAGGTTTAGACCAGGCGCCAGCACTAAGCAGTAATTTATCGCTTTGATAAGTTGCTCCACCAGCCACACTGACGCTAACACCTTTTCCGTCCTGGTCGCACACACCTCCAGCAGCGAACTGAGTCACTTCACCTATGATAAATTCGCCTCCCAGCTTTTCAAACTGCCTTGCCAGACGTTGGCATAGCTCGGCAGGATCAGGCGTGTGACCCACGTCGGTAAACCACAATCCATGGGTGATCTCAGGGCTTAGATCTGGCTCAAGCGCTCTCACCTTATCGCCGCTAAGTAGCTCAACCGACACTCCGGCATCGCGATAGCTTTTATATACTCGCTCGATTTCACTCAGTGGTGTCTGCTCAAACACCAGTAGACTGCCCGCTAATATAAGCAGGTCTTGGCAATCACAGTCACTCACTAACTGCTGCCAGGCATCGATACTTTTTTGGTTGAGCGCCTTAATCGCCATTGAGTTATGGGCGCGTCTTGCGGGCAACATATTGACTAAAAAGCGCATAAACCAAGGCAGTGCCTTGAGGAAATAGCGCGGCTGAATGCGAAACGGCCCTAAGGGGTCAAGCAACATACCGGGTAACTTAGGCAACATGGCCGGATCTGCCAGCGGAAACACCTGCTCGGTCGCAAAGTGACCCGCATTGCCAAATGAAGCACCTGCGGCCACCCCTTGTTTATCAATAATGCGCACACTAAAGCCTGAATGCTGCAGCGCAATAGCGTTGGCAAGCCCTACTATCCCGGCGCCGATGATAGTGACCTCAGCAGGCTTCTTCAGTGGGCAAGCTGGCTTTGTACTTGAAGCCAAAGGCTCTTCAGCCACACTGGAAACTGACGAATAATTGGTCATCTGAGCATAAACCCCTGCTGGAAAGGATCCTTAGGATCTAAGATAAACTCATGACGCCCGGTTATAAAGGCGCGGCCGCTCACCTCAGGGATCACCGCCGACTTACCATAAAAGTCGGCGTTATCAAGCGCGCAAACCTGCATGGCGCCATCGACGATACTCTCAATTTTCAATCGCTCACCGAGTTGCGCCTCCCCCTTGGCGTGTAGCAGCGCGATACGACCGGCAACCCCAGTGCCAGTGGGCGAACGATCCACCTCACCGTCGGCAAATACACAAGCGTGGCGCGAATGAGCATCTTTCGAGCTGGTCTTAGCCGAGGTAAAGATTGTGCCATAGAGAAAACCTAAATCGGCCTCCATTGGATGATCAAGTGGATGCTTGGCCATCACCGCCAGCTTAATACGCCGACCCCAATCAATGATTTGCGCCACATTATTCTGAGCCAGGCTGAGTCCTAAGGCATCGGCGTCGACATAGGCGTAATAAGCGCCGCCAAAACCTATGTCATACGCCACCTCACCAATTCCCTCGACAGCAACGCAGCAACTGAGCGCCTCGGCCCAGGAAGGCACATTCACAAAGCTCACCTTGAGCTCGCCCTGCTCGTCACGACAAGCCTTGGCTTGGATAAGTCCAGCCGGTGAGTCAATATTAATCCCTTTGGGCTCTTCGCCAAGCACTATGGTGCCCGTCTCTACCGCAGCGGTCACTAAGGCTAAGATGCCATGACCACACATGCTGCTATAACCTTCGTTATGTAAAAACAGCACCCCGAAATCCGCACTCGGGGTCACTGGCGCCGTGATGATGGCGCCATACATGTCGGCATGCCCTCTGGGTTCATGCATTAAGAGTTGACGATAGTGATCCAAATGCGCCGTCAGATAACGCCGTTTAGCCAAGATGGTATCACCTGGGATCTCTGGGTATCCCTCAAGCAAGATCCTTAATGGCTCACCTTCTGTATGGGCATCAAGCGTCTTAAAACGCGTACAGCGTTCGAGAAAGCTAGAACTTAAATCTAATAGGCGCATTGGCACTTCCTTTGTTATTGTTTGTATGCAATATATAGTATTTGACGGTGAGGGATAAAAAGATAAATAACATCATTCTCACCTTGGGGCTTTTCTTCCCCTTAAAATTGTATACAATATACTATAGATTTTGGTGAACACCAAAACTTGATATCACTTTTTCGCCGCGTAATTTGCGCAGCAATATCTATAGAGGTCTGAACATGAAAGTAAACTGGCAAGGTGTATTCCCAGCAATTTCTACCCAATTTAATGATGACGGTTCGATCAACTTTGAGTCGAACGCGAGAATGCTGGAAGACCTCATTCGTGATGGGATCGATGGCATTATCGCTCTGGGAACCATAGGTGAAAATGCCTCCCTGACCCCAGAAGAGAAGCGTGAATTCATCAAGCACACGATCGAGACAGTTAATGGCCGCATCCTGGTATTATCAGGCTGCACCGAGAACACGGCACAACAAGCGGCTAAATATGCTCAAGATGTTGAAGCGCTTGGCGTTGATGGCCTGATGCTCTTACCTGCCATGGTTTACCGCGGCACTGACCGTGAGGTAATTGTCCATTACCAACACGTGGCACGCTCAACCAAGCTACCTATCATGATCTACAACAACCCTGTGAGTTATGGCGTCGACATCAACCTTGAAATGACTGCCATATTGGCCCAAGAGCCAAACATAGTCGCCATTAAGGAATCGACCACAGATACTCGCCGCCTCACCGAACTGCAGAGCCGTTTCGGCGACCGTTTTAATATTCTTTGTGGCGTGGATGACATTGCGCTTGAGAGCATTCTTTTGGGGGCTACCGGCTGGATCTCAGGTTTAACCAACGTATTCCCAAGAGAATCTGTTACGCTGTTTAAATTGGCCCGCGCCGGTCGTATCGAAGAAGCACGCGAGATCTACCGCTGGTTTATGCCACTGCTGCGCCTGGATACGATTCCGACCCTGGTACAGTGCATCAAGTTTGCCGAACAGATCGTCGGTCGCGGCAGTGAAAACGTACGCCTGCCCCGCATGACCTTAATTGGTGAAGAACGCGCCTATGTGGAAAAAGTCATGTCTGAGGCCCTGGCGAACCGTCTGGATCTCGACAAGTACAACGTCAACTAAACACCTGGGAGTATGGCATAGATGTTAAAAGGAACCTTCTTTTGCGTCGATGCTCATACCTGCGGTAACCCGGTCCGTTTGGTCACCAGTGGCCATCCGGACTTGCAGGGTCGCACTATGAGCGAAAAGCGTCAGCATTTTCTCCAGCAATATGACTGGATCCGCAAGGCGCTGATGTTTGAACCCAGGGGCCACGACATGATGTCCGGCGCCTTTCTCTATCCTCCTTGCAGTGATGACGCCGACGCCGCCATCCTGTTTATCGAAACCAGTGGCTGCCTGCCCATGTGTGGTCACGGCACCATAGGCACTATTACCGCCGCCTTGGAATCGGGCCTGTTAACCCCCAAGACGCCAGGTAGCCTTACCATAGATGTGCCTGCGGGTAAGATTAAGGTGCAGTACCAACAAACAGGTGCCAAGGTGGACTGGGTCAAGATATTTAACGTGCCCGCCTATCTGGCCCACAAAGATGTAGTGTTGGATATTCCTGGCCTAGGGCCGCTTAAAATAGATGTCTCCTACGGCGGTAACTATTACGCCATCGTCGATCCACAAGCTAACTTCCCCGGCCTGCGCCACTGGAGCGCCGGCGATATTTTGCGCTGGAGCCCTATCGTTCGCGAAATCGCCCACAAGGAACTTAGCTGCGTACACCCTGACGATCCTACGGTCAACGGCGTCTCCCATGTTCTCTGGACCGGCGACACCATAAGCCAAGGCTCTAACGGTGCTAACGCTGTCTTTTATGGCGACAAGGCGGTAGACCGCTCCCCCTGCGGCACAGGTACCAGTGCTCGTTTGGCACAGCTCTATAGCCGCGGCGAGCTCAAGGTCGGCGATGAGTACACCCACGAGAGCATCATAGGCAGCCAGTTTGTCGGCCGCATCGAAGCCGCCACCAAAGTGGGCGAGTTTGACGCCATCATGCCCAGCATCAAGGGATGGGCACGAATTACTGGCCACAATGCCATCACAGTCGACGATGACGACCCCTATGCCTTCGGATTTCAGGTGGTCTAACTGGCCACCCCAAAAGGACAATAGCAATGACAATAAGTATCACCAGCAGACTCAAGGGTCAGCACTACATTAATGGCCAATGGCAAGGCGAGCCTAATGGCTTTAACAGCTTTAACCCTGTCAGTAATAGCCAGATTGAGTGGCCCTTTGCCAGCGCAAACCCAGCGCAAATTGCCCAGGCGACCAAGGCCGCTCAGCAGGCCTTTAGCAGCTATCGCAATAAAAGCGACAGCGAACGCGCCGCCTTCTTACGCCAGATTGCCGACAATATTGAAGCCGATCGAGAGGCGATAGTCGCCGCAGCGAATCAAGAAACCGGATTGCCATTAGCCAGATTAGAGGGCGAAACCGGCCGCACCTGCGGTCAATTACGTTTGTTTGCACAAAACCTGTTAACCCCTATAGAGCAATATATTGCCGACATGGCTCAACCCGAACGTCAGCCACTACCTAAGCCTGACACACGTTTGGGCAAGGTTGCCCTTGGCCCTGTTGCAGTCTTTGGCGCCTCCAACTTCCCTTTAGCCTTTTCTACTGCAGGTGGCGATACCGCCTCGGCCTTGGCAGCCGGTTGCCCAGTTATCGTTAAAGGACACCCAGCTCATCCAGCTACCAGCGAACTGGTAACCCAAGCCATCGATAAAGCGATTAAGGCTTGTGATATGCCAGCAGGCGTCTTTAATCTGCTGCAAGGCCATACACCAGAGGTTTCGACGGGACTCATTGATGCGGCTGAGATCAAGGCGGTTGGCTTTACTGGCTCGTTAAAGGTGGGTCGTATATTGGCGGATCGCTGCGCCGCGCGCGCCGAGCCGATCCCCTTCTATGGTGAGCTTGGCTCCACTAATCCACAATTCTTGCTTCCCGGCATACTTGCGGATAAAGCCGAGACACTTGCCGAGACTCAGGTGCAATCCATGATGATGGGCCATGGTCAGTTTTGTACCAGCCCTGGTGTGATTGTCGCCATCAAAGGTGAGGCATTGGGCCGCTACTGCGATAGGCTCAGCCAGACCTTGGCCGAACAGGCTGCCGGCGCCATGCTCACTCCTGGCATAGCAGCGACTTACCAGCAGCAGGTCGAAACTCTGTTAGGACACGGGCAGATCACTCTACTGGCGCAGGGCAAGGCGGCCGAGGCGAGTCATCATACCCGCCCGACGGCGCTAAAGGTAAATGCCGCTCACTATCTGGCTGACCAGGCGCTGCAACAGGAGGTCTTTGGCCCGTTTGCTCTCTTAGTTGTATGTGACGATGCAGAGCAGATGCAGACCGTTGCAGACCAGCTTGAAGGGCAACTCACCGCCACCATTCATGGTCAAGCAAGCGACTGGGCCCATGCCCACAGTTTGGTCGATGCCATTAGCCAGCGCGTTGGTCGCCTTATTTTTAATCAGATGCCCACCGGTGTTGAAGTCTGCCACTCGATGAATCACGGCGGCCCCTATCCCGCCAGTACCGATAGCCGCAGCACCTCTGTGGGCAGTATGGCGATCCATAGATTCTTGCGGCCGATCTGTTATCAAAACATGCCAAGCGAACTGTTGCCCGAGGCATTAAGAGACGGGCAAACTCATCTACAGCGCTTTTAAGCCGCACTTTTAATAAAGGGAAACCACGGTTTCCCTTTATTTATAGTGTTATAAGCGGTAATCTTATGCGGATCACATATAATAACGAAAAGACATTACGGGAACTATGAGCCGAACAACTCCAATCGTTCATAAAACGCGCACTCAGGTCGTGGTGGAAGTCTTAAGAGAGAAGATCCTCTCAGGCGAAATCGCCGCAGGTGAGCCTTTACGTCAAAGTGCATTAGCCGAAGCGCTAAATGTCAGTCGTATTCCGGTCAGAGAAGCCTTATTACAGCTCGAAGCCGAAGGACTCGTAAAGTTTGAAGCCCATAAGGGCGCCACTGCTACCGAACTGTCGGTCGACCAGGTCACTGAGCTGTTTGAGCTAAGAGCCCTTATCGAAACTGACTTGCTTGCCAAGGCCATTCCAAACATCAGCGAAGAGATGTTTGCCGAGGCGCAAGGATACCTAGATGAACTTGAGGCTGCTTTCCAACAGGAAGATGCGGTGAGCAGTTGGAGCGAGCTCAATACTAAGTTCCACTCCTGTTTATACCAGGCGGCCAATCGACCCCACACCATGGAAGTGGTACATGGCCTAAATACCAACTGTGATCGTTATATTCGCTTGCAACTCCTACTCGCAGGCGGCATACCCAGAGCGGCGCAAGACCATAGAGACTTGCTCACCCACTGTCGTAACCAAGACATTGATAAAGCAGTGACGCTACTGAAAGACCATATATTACATGCAGCCAATGCCATTCGTGAGCTGGTTGCACAACAGGTGAGCTAAATCACTGTTGCTTGCTTGTCTTCTTGCTAGGCTTATTAGATTAGTTTGATAAGGCAGAGCTATTGTTCTCTGCCTTTTTATTTTTGAGAGAGTATCCAGATGCAGTACGCCACTATTACCGGCTGGGGAAAATGTGTTCCCCCCGCAACGCTTACCAACCATGACCTTGCCACTTTTATCGATACTTCGGATGAATGGATTAAGCCGCGTACAGGGATCAGTCAGCGACACATCAGTCATGTTAACACCTCAGCATTAGCCTCAGTGGCCGCCAAGCGCGCCCTAGCCGCTGCGGGTATTAAAGGTGAAGAGATAGATCTGATTATCTTGGCTACTGCTAGCCCAGATACACTTATTCCTAATATTGCCTCAACTGTACAGGCCGATATTGGCGCCAATTGCGGCGCATTTGATATCAATGCAGCCTGCAGTGGTTTTCTCTATGGCTTAGGTCTTGCCAGTTCGCAGATCAAGAGTGGACAATCGAAGAAGGTATTGGTGATTGGCGCCGAGCGTCTTTCATTCTATCTTGACTGGTCGCGCCGCGAAACAGCGGTACTCTTTGGCGATGGCGCTGGCGCTGTAGTTGTCGAAGCCACAGATCAGCCTGGCGGCGTACTTGGCTATGAGCTCAACAACGATCCCGCCGGCCGCGACATCCTTAAAGCCGGTTTCGGTACGGCTATGGACAGATTCGATGCTGCCTCACTTGAATTCTATATTGAATTCAATGGCCAGGAGATCTTTAAGCGTGCCATTGCTGGTATGGGCAAGCTTTCCAACACTGTACTTGAAAAATGCGGTGTCGATAAAGATGACGTGGATCTAGTGATCCCACATCAGGCAAACGAGCGCATTATCGATACCCTGATCAACCGCATGAAGATCCCTAAAGAGAAGGCTGTGGTCAACATTGCCAACTATGGCAACACGTCGGCGGCCACTATCCCTATCGCCATCTGTGATGCTCTGGAAAAGGGAGTGATCAAGCCAAATCAAACCATCTTGTCTTGCGCTTTTGGAGCTGGCCTAACCTCTGCTGCCGTGCTATTCAAGTGGGGCGATCGTGTGACTCCAATCGCCCAGAGTGATGCCGAGCTGCCACCTTGCGATAAAACCGGTATCGAGCTGGTTCAGCGCGCAGTGAAACACTTCTGCGGCGAGTGATCCATAAGTAACAGATAAAAAAATGCCGACATCATGTCGGCATTTGCTTTTACGGCCAACCTTCAACTAGCGGCTTGTTTCTCTCAAACGCCTTCCCCATCATTCTGTCCTAGCCCAAACAGCCTCATCCCAATAGATGGCCTGCGCGAAATGAGCTGCCAGCAAACGGTTAAGCTTGTCGAAACTTGAGATACTCTTCTCTTCACCGGTCAGACAGGACCAGACGAAGCGATGACAGTTATTATCAAACAGATCGTATTCGCGGTACTGATAAATTGCCTGCTCAGCTCGTTCAAGAACTGACTCACCAATCAAAGGCTGATGCTGATGATCGCAGGCCACAAAGATACGGCTCCCCGTGCGTCCGGCCAGGAAACGCGTTGCAGAAACCGGCCTGATAAGACCACTACCATGAAGCTCCACCAAGGTGTCGTCTCCAAGCCAGATCCCAGTATGTTCAATCACGCCAAAGACAAAGCAACACACCATGGCGCCGGGCTTGGGCGCGACTTTCACCTCGCCCAGATGCAACACACTGGGTGATAAAGGGCTTACCCGCTCACCAATAGGCGCCTTAGGCGCCCTACCCAGCCGTCTGTCTAAGGTGAGTTGCTTCTGTTTGTGCTTAGCATCGGCGATAAGGGCGGCCCCGAGGGCTGCGCCACCCAGCCAAAGTAAAGGTAGTGCCATCGTCTGTCTCTCAACGCTTTGTGTCTTAAAAAGATAATGGCGAAAAGCACGCAAAGATAAAGGGACAAAATGTAACCAAGTATAATCTTAAGTCACTAACACTTAGCCAAGTAGCTCGGTGAGTTTAACGCTGTCCATGCCCCCCATGGCTGCTATTTGCGCCAAGAGCAGCTCGCCGCAGGCTAAGGCATCAATAAGCGCATTGTGGGCCGCATACACAGGCAATCCATAGCGAGCACGGCTTTTACCTAAACGCAAACTGCCTTCTTGCAGGTGCTCATGCTGTCTCAGCAGACGCTTTTTTTCCAGCAACAGGGTATCTATTGCAAGCAGCTGAGTCTTCTCACCTAGATAAGCCTGTATACCGGTTTGTAAAAAGGCGAGATCTAACGGTGCATGGTGAGCCACCAACACCTTGCCCTTAGTTTCAGCTAAAAACCAGGCCATGGCTTGCTCTGGCGATAATGCTGCATCTAAATGATTATCTAAGATGCCATGTATGGTTGCACTTTGACCGACACTGCCCTCAATCTGCACCAGCTTATGCTGAGCCTCCTTAAGCACCAGTTGCCCCTGACGTATAGGCACCAGGCCAATACTTAAGATCTGATCAAAATGTGCATTTAAGCCCGTCATCTCAAGATCGATAGCCAACAACTCGGCCTCATTGAGCGGCTTATCCAGGGTATCGAGCAGCGCCTGTTGATACGCCTTCAGCGTGGCATCTTTGGCCAACAAGGCTCGCCAGCAAAGCTGAGATTTTATTTTAAGCCCTGCAAACACCTAAAAGCTCCGAGTAAATTTAAGCTTTAGTCCCGACTGAGCGTCATGCACCACCTTGAATGCATCACGCAGCTGGTGACGCACCAAGGAGGAAAGCTGCTGGGGCATCAGATAATTGGTCAGCGGCTGATTATGGGTATATTGATACCCCTGATTAGACAGGCGCATATGAGCAATAAACTCATGCGCATCGGCAAGATTGAGGGCATCTTTGCGATTAATGATATTTTGCTCCATTAATAACCGAATGCGCTTGGCGGTGTTCACCTCACTGATCCCTGCTGACAGAGCATATACTCTGGCAATGTCGTTGATAAGCGCACTGCCCTTGTGCTTCAGATCGATCCCCTTCACCTCTTGTCCATCACGCTCCAAGACAAACTTCTTAAAGAAACCCAGTGGTGGCGAGACCTGCAAAGCATTAGTTGCCATGCCTGCCAAAAAGATATCGTTATCCTTGGTGGACGCCAGCACCTTAGATTGCAAGCCGTCAAACAGGCTAGATGGACCATAGACGCAGCGCATGTCAAAGAAGATGCTGGCATGCATCAAAGCCTTGGGCTCTGGACGCTCTACCCAGTTAGCAAACTTTTGCTGCCACTGAGTCAAGGTGAGCCGCCACTCTGGGTTTTGCGCCATGATATCCCCAGGGCAGTAGACATAGCCGCAGCGATCAAGCCCAGCACAAACCGCCTTGGTCAGGGCATCAAAATACCCCTGGGCATGTTCATCCATTTCGTGAGCCAGCAACAGACCATTGTCTTGATCCGAGCAAGCGGCCTGATCCTGGCGTCCTTGAGAGCCAAATGCCAACCAGCAAAATGGCATGGGTGCCTGGCCTAAGATCTGCTGATTGAGCACGATAAGGCGGCGCGTCAAGGCGTCGGTAACTGAGGTCAGTACCCGGCCTATCTCCTCGGCTCTGGCATCGGCACTAATGAGGTTTTGCAGTAGCAAAGGGATCTGTTTGGAAACATGTATCAGACTCTCGAGATCGTGCTGACGTTCTATCTCACCGATCAATAACAAGGGTTGGGAGCTCTGCCCTCTGAGTATATCTGTGCTGGTGATCACCCCGACGGCCTGTCCCTCGTCCATAATGGGAAGATGGTGAATATTGTGCTGACTCATCAATAGCATGGCCTCGAACACCAAAGCATTGGCACTCAAGGTAGTTGGCGACACTGTCATCGCCTGATGCACAGGCAAACTGCCATCTAACGATTCCGCCAACACCCGATTGCGTAGATCTCGGTCGGTCAAAATCCCCGCGAGCTTTTGGTTATCGATGATCAATACAGAGGAGACCCGATTGTCTCGCATTAGGCGGGCAGCATCGCTGACACTGGCATTGATATCCAAGCACAGCGGCTGCTTAGACATCAAACTGCTCACTCTGTTCGTTGAGCCCAGCTCCTTGGCCTTAAAGCGTCCCTGATGACGCAAACGCTTGGCGAACGCACGGTTAAAGAAACGATCAAACTCGCGACTCTCGCTTCTGAGCTGATTAAAGGTTTCGGGATCTAAGTGATACACCAGACCATCTTCGAGAATTTGTACACGGTTACTCACCGTCTCGCCCGAGAGCAGCGAAGGAAAACCGAAGAAGTCGCCGTCGCCGAGGCGGTCAATAAGATCACCGTCTTCGCCGCGCACCTCGAAGGCACCACTGCGCACGATATAAAGTTGAGGATGCTCCTCATCGAGGGGCACATAGACAGAGGAGCGGCTGTAATACCCCACTCTCAGCGCACGACAGCAGCGTTCTAAGGTATCGGCAGACAAACTGTCAAACGGCGTCAGCTGCCCCAGAAACTGGGTGATAGGTTGCAGTTCACTCTGATCCATATTCCCTCTCTAGCAATCACAGTTAACGTCGGCCTTTCGCCCGCCAACCTCTTTAGGCTATCGCCGTTTTATTCACTATAGCCTTAACAAACAGGCTCTTGCTATTCGACTAAAGGCCAGCGAATGGCTTAACGGCGCCGAGCCATGATAAAAAGATCCACATCACCTCGCTCGGGGTAGTCCTGACGATGGCAGCTGACTAATTCGAATCCAGCAAAGTTTAGCTGCTCAATGAGCCACTCGCCGCCGTGATAGTAGATGAACGCCTGATCGCCACTGCTGGAAGTTTGCAGATTAGAAGCGCTATAGTCTCCCTCCATGGTACTCAAATAGAGAAGGCCACCTTGCTTGAGTCTGCTAGCCATCGATTCAATTAAGGCTTTTGCCTCCTGCTGATTAAGGTAAGGCAAGCAAAATCCGCACACTATGGCGTCAAACATCTGGGTTAACTTATCGATCGCCAGACAATCCATCACCTCAAACTGAGCCGTAGGATTATTCTCCCTTGCCAGGCTGACCATCTGCGGCGCCAGGTCGGTTCCCAAATAGTCAAGCTTTGGACGACGCGCTAACAGATAGCGAGCAATGTTCCCTGGACCACAGGCAATCTCAAGCACTTTATCTCGCGCCCCCAGCATCTCACTCAACCGCTCATAGGTGGGTTCGTAAAGCGGCATCTGCATATACTTATCCTGATACTCGTGAGCCAGCTTATTAAAGGTCACTACGGATAATTGATAATGGCTCACGTCTCCCCCTTTAAATATTGACTACAAATCTTTGCGGCTAATCTTTTTTGCCGAATCTCTGAGACTGCCAGATAAGCAGCTATTAAATCAATAAGATATGAAATAAAAAAAGGGAGCGCATTGCGCTCCCCCAAATCATTCAGATGGGCAACTAGTGGTCGTGAGCCTCACCGGATCCCTTAGGGAAACGAATCGATTCAACCATATCCACCACATTCTGCGGTACTGCAGCAGTGACTTTACTCACGATAAAGGCCACAGCAAAGTTCACTATCATACCCAGCATACCTATGCCTTCAGGAGAGATACCAAACAACCAGTTTGCTGCGTTGTTATCGCCAGGGTTCACAAACTTGAAGTAGATAATGTAGCTCGCCGAGAACAGCAGACCAATCACCATACCAGCAATGGCACCCTCTTTATTCATGGTACGAGAGAAGATACCCATGATGATAGCCGGGAAGAGCGATGATGCAGCTAAACCGAAGGCTATCGCCACTACCGCGGCCACAAAGCCAGGAGGATTGATACCAAAGTAACCCGCCATCACGATACCCAGAGCCGCAGCTACACGGGCATAGAGCAATTCCTGTTTATCGGAAATATCCGGCATGAAGTTCTTCTTCAACAAGTCGTGTGAAACCGAGGTTGAGATCACCAGTAGCAGACCCGCAGAGGTTGATAGTGCCGCCGCCAAACCACCAGCTGCGACCAAAGCGATAACCCAGGCAGGAAGGTTAGCGATTTCTGGGGTAGCCAGTACCATGATGTCACGGTCAATCTTCATCTCATTGGTCTCGCCATTGGCATAGTAGATCTTGCCATCGGCATTCTTATCATCCCACTTAATCAGACCTGTCTTTTCCCAGTTTTTGATCCAGTCTGGTGCGGTTTCATAAGCAACACCCGTTGATTCAGGACCATTGATAGTCTCAATCATGTTAACGCGAGAGAAAGCAGACAGCGCAGGAATCGTAGTATACATAATAGCGATGAACACCAATGCCCAACCGGCTGATACGCGTGCATCTTTCACCTTAGGTACAGTGAAGAAACGTACAATGACGTGTGGCAGACCCGCTGTACCAAACATCAACGCACCGGTAATAAAGAAGACATCTATCATTCCCTTAGACCCCTCAGTGTACTGAGAGAAACCGAGCTGAGCCGATAAGCCATCGAGCTTTTCAAGCAAGTAGACACCCGTGCCGTTGCCCGCGGCATCCACCAATTCGGCGCCAAAACCTAACTGAGGCAGAATGTGACCTGTCATCATCACAGAGATGAAGATAGCCGGTACCATGAAAGCGAAGATCAGTACGCAGTATTGGGCCACCTGGGTGTAGGTAATACCTTTCATACCACCTAACACAGCGTAGAAGAAAACCACGGCCATACCTATGTATACACCGGTATCCACTTCCACTTCCAAGAAGCGAGAGAAGACCACGCCGACGCCGCGCATCTGACCAGCAATATAGGTGAAACAGATAAAGATGGCACAGATAACCGCTACGGTACGCGCCGCCTGAGAATAGTAACGATCACCAATAAAATCAGGCACAGTGAACTTACCAAATTTACGTAGGTAAGGTGCCATACAGAGGGCCAACAGCACATAGCCACCTGTCCAGCCCATCAGGTACACTGAACCGTCATAACCAACAAACGACACAATACCCGCCAACGAAATAAAGGACGCCGCCGACATCCAGTCCGCAGCCGTCGCCATACCATTCATAACAGGAGGTACACCACCGCCGGCAACATAAAATTCTTTAGTTGAACCGGCACGAGACCAGATCGCAATACCGATGTAGAGGGCAAAAGTGAAGCCCACTATCAAATAGGTTAAAGTTTGAACATCCATCTCATTGCTCCTTAGTCTTCATGAACATTATATTTTTTGTCCAACGCATTGGCTTTCGCCACGTAGACAAAAATCAGTGCAACGAATACATACATCGCCCCTTGCTGAGCAAACCAGAAGCCCAGTTTGAAGCCCATGAAATGGATCTCATTGAGTACATCAACCAATAAAATACCGCAGCCAAATGACACTGCAGCCCAAATTGCTAGCAGTCCAAGTACTAGACGTAAATTTTCACGCCAGTAACCTTCTGCCTTTTCGTTATTTTCAAAAGCCATTGCGACTCCCCTGTGCTGATTATTATTAAGTCATCAATTAATCTAGCAAGCACAGGGCTTAGGACAATCGCGACTTTGGTCTAACGCCAGCGTAAACTTTAAGTCTCAGCGAGGTTTTTTCCTTTAAAAACAAAAACATTAAAGTTGACGCGCGCGTAAACCCATGTTTTTCATAGGCTTACAAACTAGACTAAGGTCGAAGAAAAATGTTAACGAATTGTACAAAAAAGCCGCTCAGAGGCGGCTTCAGGAGACAACATTCAACATGGCAATCAGGACTAATACCCTATTGAAGGGTCGCCAGATACGCCAGTAGCTCGGCCAACTCTTCTGGTGAGCGCTGCTTATTGGTCACCAGATATTTGCCGTTTACCAATAATGAGGGGACACCACGAATGCCCGACAGTTGCGCCTGGGTATCATAGTCAGCTATGGCAAGCTTGTTATCGACAGAGGCCAGCGCATTATCGATATCAGCCTTAGGTAACCCTTGAGCCACAAAGAACTGAATCAACTCCTCCTGACGCCTGAAGGCACCGTCTCCCTCATGGATCCGCTTAAACAGATTGCCGTGAGCCTGCTCGGTGACATGAAACTTCTTCGCCAGATAATAGGCTTTTTGACTCAATTGCCAACTCGCACGCCCACCAGCCACCGGTGTGCGCTCAAAGACAACTTGGTTATCCAGCTGCGCATTCAATTTAGCCACCGCTGAGGTGATCAGGCCATCCTGACGATAACAATGAGGGCAATTATAGGAGAAGAACTCACGCACTATAGGTTGATTGACCTCAGAGATCCCGGCAACCTTCACATAATCGACCCCTTCCACATATTGAGCGGCACTAACCTGCAAGGTTGCAAACGTCAGCAACATGAGACTCAAATGACGAAATAGCTTAACGACTTTTTTCATAACCAACTCTTCTTATTATCAAAAAACGTCTCTTCCTTGGCGTACCAAGGCCATTAATTTAAAACCTAAGTCCAATCACACAATGACACTCAGCGAAATCTAAACGCCTGCCTTAATCACAATGGGCTAGCATCTTTAGCGGATCATCATGACGATACAGGTAGTTTAGTTCCCTAGTAATAAGACCACCATCGACAATCTTGTCATCGCTTTGCATTGCATCGATAAAACTCGGACTCTCTAATCCCAATTGAGTGGCCGCCAGCGTATAAAACTCGGCCTTGGTGGGATGTTTGCTCGCAGACAAGTTATATGCAGGCGACAGCGACCCACTATGCTCAAGCAGCGCCAACACGGCGCCGACGCAATCATCCAAATGAACAAGATTAACGGCAAGGTTGCCACCAGATACATTTTGGCGCCCCGCTAAAAAGCGCCCTGGATGTCGTTTAGGACCGATAAGCCCGGCAAAGCGCAGGACAGTGCTGTTGTCACCGCTGAACATTCCTTCAGCCGCCAACAAGGTTTCACTGACAGCGTTAAAGGCCGCTGCATCATGCTCTGTACAGACGGAACCTGGCGCATATACCCCTGTGGTACTGATAAAGATAATACGTTGATAAGTGTGTTTGCCCATCAGGGCCTTGAGGCGTGCAAGCCGGGTAAGATAGGCGTCATCTCCCCGGCGTAGCCCTGGAGGGACATTAATCACTATGGCATCGGTCGCTAAACCTGAAGCAATGGCTTCTTGGCTTACCAAGGAACGCTCATCACAGTCGAGATCCAGGGCAAACCCGGCGATCCCTTCATTGTTAAGGGCCTCGGCATCTTGTTCACTGCGTTTTGAACCCGAAACCTTGTACCCATGTTTAACTAGCGCCTTGGCTAAAGGCAATCCAAACCAGCCACAACCGACTACGGCAACAGATGCTATCATCTTGAATTCTTTACATTGAAACCAGGAGTATAAAATAACGCAATCTGACTATGGGGTGCCAGCAAAATAAAAACTAATGCCACTGTCTGCTTGCAGCACCCTAAGCGCTCCTTCGCTGAGCTCTTCGCGCTTAAGAACGTTCTCGACAAACACCTCCTCCTGGCTTAAAAAGCGCAGGCCAGGTTCGCTGCCGTCTGGATGACAGGCCCAAACTTGAGGCTGTTTGACTGATTGGGTGGTCACCATCACCTTACCCACATCGCCATCACTTAAGCGCACTAAGGTACCCGGAGGATAGATCCCCAACAGTTTAACCAGAACGGCAATCAAGGTTTCTGAATGTTTACCGGCGTGGTTTTTGAACAGATAACCCAAGGCGACCTGCGGCGAGCGACTATCATCGGCCCACAGCTGACCATCATAGTCGTTTGCCAAGCTTACTAACTGAGTCGTGATAGGGATCTTCTTCTCGGTCAAGCCTTCAGGAAAACCTGAACCGTCGATAAACTCATGATGATGCAAAACAATATTCAAGACGGTTTTATTAAAAAGACCCGTCTTGTTGAGCATCTCATAGCCAAAGTTGGGGTGCATCTTAAGGAAATTGGCTTCAGACGTCGTTAATGGCGTCCTTTTACGCCGAATAGACTCAGGCACCTTTAGCTTGCCGATATCATGGAACAGACAACCCAGCGCAATATCACGCATATCAGACTTAGGCAGGTCCATGGCCCTGGCAATCATCAACGCCAGCACCGCCACTGAGATGCCATGTTGAGTCACGCTGTTATCGCTTTCGCCAGCACTGACCAGCGCCAGATTAACTTCTTTAAATTCCAGCATATGATCGAGCAAGTCTTCGACTAAGGCGGCGGCCTCTCGATAGGCACCTTCGGGATCGCTAGCGATCTTGCCAAAGGTGGAGCGACACTCATTCACACAATCAATAAAGCGCTTCTGGCTTAAACGCATCGATTTACGCACATTGCGTTTGGCTTCAAGAATAGGATCTATCACCTCTTCTGCGACTGGTCGCTGCTCATCGGCGTCCGCTTCACTCTCTTCCAGCAGCTCCTCACCCGACAACAAGATCACATAGGGCACCCCCAGACTTTTAATCAACTCAATCTGGGCCTCTTCCTCGATCTTGATGCGATTAAACAGGAAAGGATGGTTTTTCCAAGACAAGGGTAATTTAACAGTGATACCTGTTTGTAATTTTGAAAGGGGTAATTGTATGGGCTCAGCTCTAGCCACTCGCAGCAACTCCGTTGTATTTGACCCACATCACCCAGGGCACCTTCATCCGACATCAGGTACGGAAAGATCCCCTAAGAACATGAAAAGCAGCCTAACTTTAATAACATAACTATAGTCAATAGCAACTCAATTTGTACAATCTGTCATTAAATTGACCACTTACGCACAAATTGACACTTGGGCCAGTCACTGCATAACGAGCCCTTGGTTATAAGATATACACAAAAAATAAGATAAAAAGACTAGCTATTATTGTATACAATATTCAAGTGGTGTTAGTATGATCTCGTTCTTTAGAGATACATAGCAACCCCGGATTATGTCTCTTTAAAGAGTGTTGCTGTCAATTGTCCTTAATATAAATCTTGTGGATTTGTTGTTTTTCATCTTGATTTATAAGGTATTTTGTAACATTCCTGTATCTTGGAGACTGGATTTTCTTTCGATAAGATATGTTTGGCGCTGCAATTTGCAGCGCCTTTTTTTCAACGGTTTACCGTTAATCCACCTGGTTTCGCCAGTCTTGCAGGTAGTATTTAAGGTGTTTCGACTTAGCAATATAGAGTAGGCTCCAGAAGAGAAACAACGCGTCTAGGCCAAAACTCCAGCTATAGAGAAAGTGATTATGAATAAGACGCTGCATGAGTAATCCACCGTCTACAAACAAAAGTAACAACAATAGAGGCTTTAGCTGGTTAAAGGCAGGCCTTAACCAGCTAGGCGAGCGCTTACGTTCGGCGATGACCAATCCATAGAGCAGTAGCGCACCAGCCCCCGCTGTCAGGGCCATCAAAAAATCAGACTTTTGCGGATAGATAAGTGCCACGAGTCCAGCGCGATCACTGGCTTGAGTGAGGGAGGCGATAAACACACACCAGCCCCGCGCAATAAAGGCCAGCATCAGATACAACATCAGTGGTGGCTTAAAGTGTCCGTTGTCGTCTAACCAGTTTATATGCCCAAAATTCAACTCTATCTCCCTCGTCTGTTTATCTCTATATGGCGATGAAGCCGCCAATTTCAACAGCAAAGGAATAATTAGTGAAAAAAACGCCATCAAAAGATGGCGTTTTCAGTGAGGGCTTACTCGCCCAAGATAGTTAACAGCTCGGCTTCATCGATCACCTTAACGCCCAGCTCCTGCGCCTTAGTTAACTTAGATCCCGCCGCCTCACCAGCCACCAAACAATCGGTATTCTTAGACACACTGCCAGCCACCTTGGCACCTAGTGCCTGCAACTTAGCTTTGGCATCGTTGCGATTGAGTTGGGTTAGCGTTCCGGTTAATACCCAGGTCTGGCCCTTAAGTGACAGCGACTCTTCGGCGACCTCCTCAATGGCAGGCCAATGCACGCCGGCCTCGATTAATCTGTCAATCACCTCTAGATTATGGGGTTGCTCGAAAAAGTGCACCAGATGCTGAGCAACAATTACACCGACATCGTCCACCTTCATGAAAGTTTCCGCATCGGCCTCCTTCAGTTTTTCCAAGGTTTTAAAATAGTTGGCTAAGTTTGCCGCGGTCGCCTCACCCACCTCTCGTATCCCCAAGGAATAGAGAAAACGCGCAAAAGTGGTACTTTTGGCCGCTTCCAGCGCATTGACTAAATTGGTAGCCGATTTCATGCCCATACGATCTAGCATGGTGATCGCCGAAGCCGTGAGTTTAAACAGATCAGCCGGGCTAGCCACCAGCTCCTTATCGATCAACTGCTCAACCACCTTATCGCCCATGCCATCGATATCTAACGCCTTACGCGAGGCAAAATGTTTGATTGCTTCTTTACGCTGTGCCTCACAGTAGAGACCACCGCTGCAACGAGCCACGGCCTCCCCTTCGATGCGCTCCACATCACTGCCGCACACAGGGCACTGAGACGGAAACTGAATATCCTGGGCGTCACTCGGGCGCTTTTCAGCGATCACAGCCACAATTTGCGGGATCACGTCACCGGCGCGGCGAATGATCACACTATCCCCTATCATCACCCCAAGGCGGGCGATTTCATCGGCATTATGCAAGGTAGCGTTCGACACAGTGACACCGCCGACAAACACAGGTTTTAAGCGGGCCACCGGGGTCACGGCGCCAGTGCGTCCCACCTGGAAGTCGACTCCTTCAAGCAGAGTGATCTCCTCCTGTGCCGGGAACTTAAAGGCGGTGGCCCAACGCGGTGCTTTAGCCACAAAACCTAAACTTTGTTGCTGCGCGATATCATTCACCTTAAGCACCACACCATCTATCTCGTAAGCGAGTTCGCTGCGGCGCGTCAGGATATCCTGATAGTAAGCCAGCATACTTGGGATATCTTCGCAGACCTTCACTTCGGCGCTGACCGGGAAACCCCACAGTTTGAGCTGCATCAGCTGTCCATAATGGCTAGTCTCCAAAGACCAAGTCTCAGGCTCTACGACTCCAAGGGCATAGGCATAGAAAGCTAAGGCTCGACTGGCAGTGATCTTACTGTCGAGCTGACGCAGGCTGCCAGCCGCGGCATTGCGCGGATTCACAAACAACTTCTCTCCGCGCTCGCGCGCCTTGTTGTTAACCGCCTCAAAGGCGGCCTTGGGCATAAAGACTTCACCGCGCACCTCAAGCAGTGGCGGAAAATCTGTCCCTCTTAATCTCAACGGCACAGATTTAATGGTGCGAACATTCTCGGTAATATCCTCGCCCACATTGCCATCACCTCGGGTTGCGGCGCGTTCAAACACCCCATCACGGTACAAGATACTGACCGCCAGGCCGTCGAGTTTAGGCTCACAACAAAATGCAGGCGACTGTGGCAGCTTATCGTTAATCCGCTTATAGAAGGCGCTAAACTCCTCCTCACTAAAGACGTTATCCAGACTCAGCATAGGTTTAAGGTGAGTCACCTGATTAAATTTACTTAAGGCCTCACCGCCAACCCTTTGGGTTGGGGAGTCGGCAAGGGCGAACTCAGGATGCTCCGCCTCTAGAGTTTGCAGGCGACGCATGAGACGATCGTACTCAACGTCAGGGATAGACGGCGCATCATCGACATAGTAGCGGTAGTTGTGCTGATTAAGCTCGTCGGTTAACTGTTTAATCTCGTCTTGTATAGCTTGCATGGTTTCTTATCCGGTTTAAGCAAAGAGGCCGCTGATGCGGCCTCTATATTCAATTTCAGTTCGGGATCACATCTGCGCGCGAATGCGTTGCAGGTAAGACTGTTTGGTCTGCTCTGTCCACTCGCTACGGCCACCGTCGAGTACCTCGCCACCTAAATCGTCAGCGAGCTGATGGGCCGAGTTAAGCATGATAGAGAAGTTCATCAAAGGGTCGCCATAACATGGCAGCGTCATAAACAACACGATACCCTGAGTGGTAAACTGCTCCATCTCATCTGGGTTAAACACCCCAGGCTTAACCATGTTAGCCAATGAAAACAGCACCTTGCCTGTTCCCGCATTATCTTCATGACGATGAAAGATATCCATTTCGCCAAACTTAAAGTTAAGAGTCAGCAGGCTAGGCAATAGCTCTGCGCCATTAAGCGCTTCGCCCTCTTTGGCGACCACATGTAGCACTAGCACATCTTGGGGTTCACCCAATGGGGCATCTGCTTGTGGCTCGACTTCTGCTTGAGGCGCTGGCGCGACACTTGGTTCAGCGGGTTCGACAGGAGCAGGCTGCGGCGCTTGGCGCTGCGGTTCCCGCTTATGCTCGGTAACGGGATCTTCAAACAGTGAGGGTTGCGCGGGCCCTTGGCCTAAACCCAGCTCCATCTGCTCAAGTTTGGCATCAACTTCTTCATCAGCAGCAAGTCCGCTTGATAACACAGGCTCCTGGCGTTGACGTGGCGCCTTCTGCTTAGGCGCATCAGAAAGAGAGAAATCGCTGGTTCTATTGTCTTCCTCTTCCTGTTTTGTCCGTGCCCCTGCGGGTGTTGCCCGGCTGGTCGCGCTTGCCTTAGGGATCGCGCGCTCTTCACTGTTTGCCTTAACGACTCTAACAGGGCCTATTCCATCGGCGTCAAAACCTTCACTGTCACGTGTTTTTTCTGTGTAAAGCCCTGTCATGGGCGATTCTTTTAATGATTTAGGCTGTTGCCGTCTAATGGACCAAAAACCATGCACAAGTACCGCGATAATGGCTACCGCGCCTAACACGAATAATACCAGTTGCAAATTTTCCATTGATTACCCTGTTTTTCCCAAAATTATACTGCGTCGGCTAATGCGACCGCTTCATCGATATCAACGGCAACTATGCGTGAAACGCCAGGCTCATGCATAGTGACACCTATTAGTTGATCGGCCAATTCCATGGTGATCTTATTGTGACTAATATAAACAAATTGCACGCTTTGAGACATCTCTTTTACCAGTCGACAGAATCTGTCGACGTTGGCGTCATCAAGCGGTGCATCTACCTCATCCAACATACAAAATGGCGCTGGATTTAGCCTAAAAATCGCAAATACCAATGATAAAGCGGTTAATGCTTTTTCTCCACCCGAAAGCAGGTGAATTGTACTATTCTTTTTACCCGGCGGTCTGGCCATGATGGTCACCCCGGTTTCCAACAGATCATCGTCGGTCAGGGCCAGGTAGGCACTGCCACCGCCAAAGACCTTAGGAAACAGCATACCGAGATCTTGGTTAACCTTATCGAAAGTCTCTTTAAAGCGAGTCTTGGTTTCCCGGTCAATCTTACGTATCGCCTCTTCCAGACTCCCCAGCGCCTTACTCAAGTCGGCATCCTGACTATCCAGATAAGCCTTACGTTGGCTCTGCTGTTCATACTCTTCGATGGCGGCCAGGTTAATGGCGCCAAGATGGTCAATCTGCGCCCGCGTGCGCTCGAGCGCCTTTTGACGCGTCGACAGACTCAGGCTCAGATCAAGCCCGGCTTCAACCTCGCTAACATCGACCTCTTGCTCCTTGAGCAGGGCTAACTGACTGTCAAGCTGACCTTTTATTCCCTCGCGACGTAACTTTAACGCGCTGATGGCTTGAGTCAAGTGCTCTAGCTTTCCAAGCTGTTGTTTTTGCTTGGCTCCTAGCTCATCTGCTTGAGTTTGCAGCTCTGCCTGACGACGCCGCAGCTCATCAAGCCCCAGCTGATTACGCTCTTGCTGTGCCAGGGCTTGGGCCAATTGCGCCGCCTTATCATCGGCAACACCTTGGCCCTCACCACTCTTTTTGCCCGCAAGCTGAGCCTGTAACTGCGCAAGACTCGCCGTTAACTCGACTATCTGCTGTTGCTGCTGCTCGCCCTGCTGGCGATTAAGGGCTATTTCGGTATTGATGGCTTGCAACTGCTTTTGATGCTGGGCCAATTGCTGAGCCAGACTCTGACGTTCCTGCCCCAGGGTTTTATGTTGAGTGCGGCCATCAAGCAGACACTTCAACGCCTGTTCGGCATTTTGCTTAAGCAGCTGTAAACTGCGCTCATCCTCTTCAATGGTCTGCGCAAGTCGCTCAATAGCCTGCACTAAAACCTGCTCGCGCCCTTCTTGTTCGCTTAACTGCTCAGCAAGTTGCGCCTGGCGCTCTTCTTGCTGCGAGATACGCACCTGGGTCGCTTGCACCTGCGCCGCAAGGCGCTCTTTCTCTATCTGCACCCCTTGCAATGCCGTATTCAGCTGGGTGTGACGCTCTCGCGTATCAGCCAAAGCCTGGCCTACCTGCTCAAGCACAGCCTTTCGCTCTTCAATCGCCTCGATACTGGCGGTAATGCTGTCACTCAATGCCTGCTGCTCGGCTTTAAGCTGTACTAAGTTGCTACTCTGCGCAGCTTTTTGCAGCACGAAGCCGCGACCAAGCAGATAGCCCTCGGCGGTGACAATACGCTCATCATCGGCAAGCGCCGCCACCATGTCGCGAGCTTGGGCAAGGCTGTCAGCCCACTTAAGTCTGCTTAGCCAAGGTGACAGGTTGATCTGGCTGGACAAGCCGGTCCATGATTGCGGCTTGGCACGTTGAAAGCCATTCTCTGTTGGCGCGACATCAATACTCTGAGTCAATAAACCATCGAGCACCAAATCAACCGCCTTCTCCCAACCTGGCGTCACCTCAATGGCCTGCCACAAGGCTCGACCAGTCACGGCATCCTTCTTGGGCAACATGCGCTGAACCACATTCTGGCGCCCTCGCTCTTCTGCCAACGACTGGGACAGCGCATCAATTTGTGTCTGAATTTGCCGCTGCTGCTCCATCTGTTCCGCTTGAGTAGTGAGGATCTGCTCTAGCTCAGCGCTGTGTTCATCCGCTTTATCCGATAACAGCTGACATTGCGAGGTTTGCAGCGCCAGGTTGGCGGCTTCATCATTTTGGATTAACTGGCTCAGCTGCGCCGAGCAGCTCTGTCGCTGACTGGCCAGCAGATCGAGCGCGCTCTGTTGATGCTTAAGTTCCCCTTTGCTCAGTTCAAGACGTAGTTGACTCTGGTTAACCCTTTGCTTACTTTGGCTGTCATCGTCGATCAGTTGCTCAAGGGAGTGCTCGGCCTCAAGGAGCTGCTCGTCGAGCAACTCAAGTTGCTGCTGTATTTGGCTATGAACCTGCTGCGCGCTTAGCTGACGCTCGGCGAGACTCTCTTTGGCATATACGAGCGCTTGAGACTGCGCCTGTAGTAATGAGAGCTTATTGGTTTCCTGCTCGATACGCTGCTTAAGATGGGCATCTTGTTGCTGGCGATGCTTGATCTCCTGCTCGAGCTTAGTGATCTGATTAGCATTGAGATAAAACGTCTCGACCTGATGCTGTTCCTGGCGCTCGAGGTCATCGAGTTGTAACTGGAGTTCTGTCAGGCTACGCGCCAACGATTGACCACTGGCATCGACTTCACTCTGGGTCAGGAGTTTTGCATCAATCTCTTTGGATAATTTTTCCGCCTGAGTGCTCAGCTCAAGATACTTGCAGACCTCAAGCTCAGCCTGCTGCTGACGCTCTGTCTGTTTTAACGCTCGGTACTGTCTGGCGGACTCTGCCTGCTCCGCCAACTTATCAATTTGACGGCCCAGCTCCTGACGTATATCCCCCAGACGCTCTAAATTTTCACGGGTGTGGCGAATGCGGTTTTCGGTTTCTCTGCGCCGCTCTTTATAACGGGATATACCGGCGGCCTCTTCGATAAAGACCCTAAGCTCTTGGGGTTTGGATTCGATTAGACGGGAGATAGTGCCCTGCTCAATAATAGCGTAACTTCTCGGTCCAAGGCCGGTGCCCATAAAGAGATCGGTGATATCCTTTCGTCGACACTTCTGCCCATTAAGAAAATAGCTGGAATCCCCGTCACGGCTAACTTGACGTTTTACGGCGATCGCCTGATAGCTGGCATATTGGCCACCCAGTCGCCCCAGGTGATTGTCAAAGTAAAGCTCAACACTAGCCACTGAAATCGGACGTCTTGCAGAAGATCCATTGAAAATGACATCGGCCATGGAGTCGCCGCGAAGATGCTTGGCAGAACTCTCTCCGAGCACCCAGCGCACCGCATCGATAACATTTGACTTTCCGCAGCCATTAGGGCCAATGATAGCTGTAAGCGGTTGGTTAAAGGGGATTTTAGTAACATCAACAAACGACTTAAATCCAGCAAGTTTTATCTGTGTGAGTCTCATTGTGCCAGTTAGGTCGTCTTTTGCGTGCGCTTACGGCGCCACTGTTATTATTGGTTGTCACTTTATCAAAGCATGCCGCATTTTGTAACGTTTTTTATCCCTGCCGACGTGATTTCGGCCTTGTTTTTAAAATGGGGCTGACACACAATCCCTGTTAAGCAAGATCTAAGGATATTCAGATAAGACTATGAATCAAAAAGCAAGCAAGCCCGGTAAAAGCGGCGTTAACTATTTTCTGGACGGCTTTCGGCTGATCAAACAGCCAGGGCTAAGACGCTTTGTCTTCATTCCCCTCAGCGTTAACCTGGTATTGTTCTCTACGGTGATCTACTTTGCCATCGGTCAGCTGGAGCAGGTATTTCAGTGGATCAATGGTCAACTGCCAGAATACCTTAGCTGGCTCAACTTTCTGCTTTGGCCCTTGGCCGTGCTGACCCTGTTGGTGGTGCTCTCCTTTGTCTTTAGCTCTGTGATGAACTGGATTGCTGCGCCTTTCAATGGTTTGTTAGCGGAAAAAGTAGAGCAATATCTGACGGGCAAAGATCTCAATACCGGCGGCACTATCGATCTGATTAAAGATCTGCCCCGCATACTGGGACGAGAATGGATCAAGCTTAAATACTACCTTCCCAGAGCCATACTATTTCTTATCCTGTTCTGGGTGCCCCTTATCGGTCAAACGGCCGCACCCGTACTCTGGTTTCTATTCAGCGCCTGGATGATGGCCATTCAGTACTGTGATTATCCCTTCGATAACCACAAGGTGCCTTTTAATGATATGAAGTTTGCCCTCAATCAAACCAAGGGCAGCAGCTTTAGCTTCGGCGCCGCCGTCACCCTGTTTTCGATGATCCCCATTATTAACTTTATCGTGATGCCGGTAGCGATTTGCGGCGCGACCTCCATGTGGGTAGATAAGTATCGCGATGCCTATCGCAACGTTCAAATCGCCCCCGATTAAAGAAGAGTTATCTAAGGAAGGTGCGAACAAGTCGTAGCACAGCAAGCACGGGACTTATTCGCACCTTCCCTAAATAGCAAAAAGCCAGCTCATTTTTTGCCGCTGGCTTTTTTTCACAGAAATCGACCTTGCTATATCTGCTAAGTCTCTATACACACCAAGTTCCGCCCCGATTCTTTAGCGTGATAAAGTGCCTTATCTGCATTGTGTAATAAGTCATCTAACCCCAAACTAGTCAACTCAGCCAGCCCTATACTAGCGGTAATAGTCAATTCTCCTGCCGAGGTTGATATTGGACTTGACGCCAAATGAGCTCTAAATTTGTCTAGTAACGCAAACGCTTTACTACTATCTAGCCCCTTAAACGCCACCACGAACTCTTCTCCGCCAAAACGCGCTACTACAAAACGTTCACCGAAAAAATGCTTTAACATGTCTGCAAATCCGACTAACACCTCATCGCCAACGTCATGACCATAACTATCATTAACCCGTTTAAAGTGATCGATATCCATCAACCCCAGAGAAAATGCCGTCTGTTTCAACACCAGTTGCTCGATCTTTTCTTCAAACAAGTTAAAAAAATAGCGACGGTTATATACGGAGGTTAAATAATCGAGGTTAGCCTGCTCCCATAACTTTCGCACCATATCTAGTCCATCTAAGGTGTTAAGTACACGGCAATGAAACTCTTCATGAACAAATGGCTTCGTTAAAAAATCATTCGCACCATTTTTTATAAATCGAGCCGAAAGACTCTGATCATCATCACTTGATAAACCTATGATAGCCAGCTCTTCTCGACTATATTGCTCTCTGGCTTTTAGAATCAGTTCGAAACCATCTAATCCTGGCATATTGTAATCAGTGATTAACAACTGTATCCCTTCTTGACTGCGTAATAAGGCTAATGCTGATAAACCATCATCGGCCTCAATCACCTGATAAAGATGCTGCTCTAACAAACCACGAATAAATTTTCGACTTACCACTGAATCATCAGCCACCAAGACTTTAACTCGTTGATTACGATGCAATCTCTCAACTAAACGAACAGCATATTCGTAGCTAAAACGGTTTTCTTTAAGAATGTAATCAACAATGCCCAATTGCAACAAGCGCTTACGTTGCGTGGCATCCAAACTTCCTGTCAGCACTATACATGGGATATTTAATGCTAATACGTGCTTAACAATCTCACCTTCCTGAGCGTCAGGTAAGTGTAAATCTGTGATTGCGACAAAATAATCATGCTCTTTTATCAAACGTTTTGCGCTGTCGAAATCTTCGGCAAAATCAACTTCGCAATTAAGTGTAAGCTTGATGAGATGACGCAAAATACGATTAACAACCTTGCTGTCTTCTACAACTAATATCCGCATCTTTATTCCTTTTTCGCTATAAGGCTATGACGCAACTGACTTTACCTTCGTTGTGTAATTATACATCTCAACTAAACCATATTTTTTCGTTGTTTCACACTTTTATCGTACGATCATTTAAGCTGTCGTTCTTCCCATTCTGCTATTACTGAATTTATCTATGGTCTTGGTCTCGCGATTTCGACAAATCAATCACCACAGTCTCGGAGATCTTATCTTGAATCGCCTGACGGTTGGCATCCCAGAATATCTGCAAGAATCCCAGCAAGCCTGTAGCAAAACCAGCACCATAGCCACCATAACGCCCAAAGGCATCCCATAAGGAGATAGCCGAAGCGTCCAGCGGTATTACCCGGATATTCAACAACTTCTTGCCCAAGGTCTGACCGTCGAACCAAGCGGTAAAAACCGTAAAGTAAAAGGCGGCCCAGCCAAAGCCTAATCCAAGATCATTTAAAATGCCTTTTGCCCACTCAAGCAAACTATAAGGAGATGGCTTGTCATCATCCATTTGATCAGGGTCGACAACCAGAGAGTTAAGCTTCTCGCTAGCCTCCTGATCGTGAGGCTCGGCGGTAGAAGTTGCGTCCTGAGTGACGACTTGCGTGGCGTCGTCAAGAGTAACATCGGTGACAAGTGTGGCTTTGGCATCATCTTCGACATTCGGATACGCTCTTGCCAAGCGCTGCATCAGGGCATCTTTGTCTTGAGCAGGCAGAGAAAGCTCCTTGATCAGCTGAGTAGCTAACGCCACTTTTTCGCTATCATTTGCTTGTAACTGGTCTAACTCGGCTAAAAGTTGCGTTAACTGGTCGTCGGCACAGCTCACCTCTTCACACACACTCAGGGCTAGTAGCTGTGGCATTAGCTTCAGTGTGCTAAGCGAGTCCACCTGCAGAACGTTCTGCTGGCCCTTTTGCCGCTCATTTTCCCTTTCGCTGTGAGAGATAATATTGTCACTGGTCACCCAGATGGTCATCAGTAGCATGGACAAGTAAAGGACCCATTTGAATGCCTTCCCCAATTGGTGACTACGACGCTCAATCACCAAGGTCAAACCAACCAACAAGATAAACAGCGCACCAGCCTGCTCCGCCAAGACACTGACTAGGAGCGCATCGATTAGCATGGCAAGGCCACGCTTTAACGGTGAAGCCAACGGAGTATAAAGCACTTCAGGTGCGACATGAAAGGCAAAAGGGGTGACAATCGTTTTAGGATCTTTGTTTTTAGGGCCTTTCAATTTAGGCGTTTGGGAGTTCGCAGAGCGATCCTCGGGGCTCGGTACATTCGTCCCACCAATCCTGTCGTTAATGCTACTCACTCATCCGCTCCCTGCAATTTATGCTGATTATTTTAGCTAGCTGACTTGATACATTTTGTTAAATTATCAATAGGATCCCTATTAGGCTAGCCCCTTCAGCGATGTAATTATGATATAAGTGACAGCTTTTATAACAGAAAGGAATAACGAAGATGAAACTATCATTTCTAATGCGCCCAAAGCGCACTATGATTTAGCTGTATACATTAAGGAGCAAGTAATCCATGAGTAAAATTTTCGAAGACAATTCATATACCATAGGTAATACACCTCTTGTTCGCCTAAATCGCGTCAGCAAAGGCAAAGTGCTCGCCAAAGTTGAAGCGCGTAACCCAAGCTTCAGCGTTAAGTGTCGTATCGGCGCAAATATGATTTGGGACGCCGAAAAGAAAGGCTTGCTCACTAAAGATAAAGAATTGATCGAGCCAACATCGGGTAACACCGGCATCGCACTGGCTTATGTCGCGGCGGCCCGTGGCTACAAGCTGACCCTGACCATGCCTAACACCATGAGCCTTGAGCGTCGCAAGCTGCTTAAGGCGCTTGGCGCAAACCTAGTGTTGACTGAAGGCGCAAAAGGCATGAAAGGCGCCATCGACAAGGCCGAAGAGCTGCGTCAATCTGCTCCTGAGAAATACCTGATCCTAGGTCAATTCGACAACCCAGCAAACCCAGAGATCCACGAAAAGACCACAGGTCCAGAGATCTGGAACGATACCGATGGCGAAGTCGATGTCGTAGTTGCTGGTGTTGGTACAGGCGGTACCATTACCGGTATCAGCCGTTACATCAAGCAGACTCAAGGTAAGGCGATAACCTCTATCGCAGTTGAACCTGCCGACTCTCCAGTAATCGGCCAAACCCTAGCAGGACAGGCGATACAACCTGGTCCACATAAGATCCAGGGGATTGGTGCCGGCTTCATTCCAGGTAACCTGGATCTCGAAATGGTTGATCGCGTCGAAGCGGTAACCAACGAGGAAGCCATTGAGATGGCTCAGCGCCTAATGAAAGAGGAAGGTATCCTGGTCGGTATCTCTTCGGGTGCAGCGGTTGTTGCTGCAAACCGTATCGCCGAGCTACCTGAATTTGAAGGGAAGAATATCGTAGTTATCCTGCCATCGGCAGCAGAGCGTTACCTTTCATCAGTACTCTTCCAGGGCCAATTTGGCGATGCGGAAAACGTGCAGTAATCACTTTCAGTAAATGATGGTGATACCACTGAGACCCCGATAACGATCGGGGTCTTTTATTTTATGGCGCTCAATATCTTATCGATACAGGCACCAACAGTGTTACGCAGAAAATCTGGCTCCAGTCGACGGCTTATCACGCTCTGATACTCCACCCAACGAATCAATCCCAAGAGTTGATGGGCATCGGCGTTCGGCGTTTTCGAACCTAATGCCGCAAAAAAACGCTCTATGGTCTGAATGAAACCATTGTCTAACAGTTGAATCGCCTCGGCGAGCACAGGGTTACGCAGCGCCTCTTCATGAAACGCCACTTCAAGGATACGATCTTCCCTATGGCTCACCTGTTCTTGAATATGCGCGCAGAGAAAATCTGTCAGATATACCGAAAGCTGTGAAACGCACATCTCCTGACTGCCCGCTTCAACCGTCTCAAGCAACTCAAAACTCTTTTGCTCAAGCGTATTGTTCATCCAAAGCGTCTTTTCGGCAAAATAGGTTAATGCATCGCTGATCAGATCTTTAATATCTTTAAAGTAATAAGTCGTAGATGCTAGCGGCACCTCGGCCTCGGCAGCCACGGCGCGGTGACGAACGCCTCGAATGCCTTCCCTCACGATCAACCTTAAAGTCGCCTCTAAAATCGCAATACGTCTGGCCTCACCATCGACTCTATGAGTTGTGCGGCCAACATAGCTGAGCGGTTGTTGCATTGAACTATCCTTTAGGGTCCATCCCCTGGCTAAGCGATAAACTATGTTAGCATTTGTATCGACGATTCACCTAGCCTCACCCTACCCGTTGTACAAGACGATTGAAAAGCCAGCACTTTCATCTTGTTAAACACACATTTCGCGAGCCAGGTCGCCAATTTAACACTGACTTGATGTCGTCACTTTGATATCAGGCTAGAGTGAACAACATTTCACTCAAACCAGAGTCAGGACTCGGATGGATTTCTACCGCTCGCCAAAACAGATCTCAGCATTTAACGCCAAGTTTGAAGCACAGAAAATTGCCTTCGCCCCCATCACCTTTCAAGTTGCCCGCTGCCTGCTTAAATATGAGGTATTGGCTTATATTGACCAACATGCTGAAAATGATCGTCAGATGATTGCCGCTCATTGTTCATTATCTGAATACGCCATCGGCGTGTTACTTGATATGGCGCTCAGCATGGGCCTGATTTGGCAAGACATTAAGGGTTATCACCTAGATAAGATAGGTCATTTTCTATTGCACGATGAGATGTCGAGGGTCAATCTCAACTTCAGTCATGATGTCTGTTATCAAGGTATGTTTGAACTAGACCAGGCATTAGAGACAGGGCAAGCAACTGGCCTTAAGGTATTTGGTGACTGGCAAACCATCTATCCAGGATTAAGCCAGCTGCCAGACAATGCCAAGAAAAGTTGGTTTGAGTTTGATCACTTCTATTCAGATCATGCCTTTAGTGCCATCTTACCTATGATCTTTCAGGGCCAACCTAAGACCATTGTTGATATTGGAGGCAACACTGGAAAGTGGGCATTGGCCTGTACCCAATATGATGCTGATGTCAAAGTGACCATCATGGATCTGCCAGGACAGCTTAAGGTCGCGATGGAAAATGCCAAGGCACAAGACGTTGACGATCGTGTCCATGGCTTTGAGTGCGATCTGTTAAACGCAGATAGCCCCTTCTACTCTGGTGGCGATCTCTACTGGATGAGTCAATTCTTGGATTGCTTTTCACAAGAGCAAATACTCGCTATTTTAACATTAGCGAGAGAGCACATGGCGCCCCATAGCGAACTCTGTATCTTAGAGACCTTCTGGGACAGACAACCCTGTGAGGCCGGTGCCTATTGTGTCAATGCCACCTCGCTCTACTTTACGGCGATGGCCAACGGCAACAGCCGTATGTATCACTCCAAAGATCTCCTCAAACTGATCTCATTGGCGGGTCTCTATGTCGATGAAGATATAGACGAGATTGGCTTGGGCCATACACTACTGCGTTGCCGAAGAAAACCATAATTCATTCTATAGACACCTATACTGCTATCAACATCTAACTCGACATACTCTACAGCAACACAGAATAAACGAGGCCAAGCAAACGCTGGCCTCAATTGACCACAAGCTCAACCATATTAACGTGTCAACGAACCGTCGTTGGTCAATACCCTTAGCCTTTTTTACCTCTTCTGAATACAACCCCCACCAGAAAACCACTCACAACAACATACCCATAACAAATACAATCTAACACTTCATAATAACTGCTAATTAGTTGGCACTAATAACCCAAAAATTAATCAAAACCTATAACATTAGTATTAATTAAAAAGGAGTACAAAAAACAGAGTTAACAATAAAGCAACAAAAACAACAGGAAAAATCGACAGGACTTTGGTCACAAACAAATCATTTCCACAATATTTTTCATAATTTTTGCATTTTTTTTAAATAACAAATGACACACCAATAAAACAAATGAAAACAATAAAAATAACAAATGAAAAACCAAAGTAAATCACAAAAATAACAACCTGTTAACTAGTAACTGTAAAATGTAACACCGGCAATTACATTAACGCGTACATCGAAAATAAATACTAAGCCAATAAACTTAATGTGTATTTATTGTTACAAAAAAGATAATTCAAGCAAGACTTGAAACCCTGCACCATCTGTAGCCACCTTGTTGCAGTTGTTATCTCTCTATGATTATATCGAGAGCGAAGTAAACACTCGTCAATATAAGTAAATATTTGAAAAGTTTTTACTAAATAAAGTTCAACACATAGAACGGCTCAAAAAAGAGCAATTCAACAGTGTTCAATTCAAAAATAAAATAAGTCTCAGGGAGAAACAAAATGCAGCCTAATTCTATATTGGCTAAAGCTGTGCGTTTCGCATTAATTAGTGGTGCCGCCACAGCAGCAATGAGTGCGCCAGCCGTTTATGCAGCGGATGAAGACAGCGTTGAACGAATTCAAGTAACAGGTTCACGTATTAAACGTACCGATATGGAAACGGCTACACCTGTTACCGTCATGAGCGCAGAAGACATGGCTAAACAGGGTTTCACTAACGTTCAAGATGCGTTGGAAAGCCTCACTTCTACAACCAGTGCAATGACTACCCAGTCTGTTCACGGATTCACGCCTGCCGCCTCTTCAATCAGCTTACGTGGTGCGGGTGCTAACCGTACATTAACGCTGATCAATGGTAAGCGTCTAAACCAATATCCAAAGCCATCAGGTGGTACGGATAACTTCGTCGATACTGCCAACCTACCGATGGAAGCTGTACAGCGTATTGAGATTCTTCAATCTGGTGGTAGTGCTATCTATGGTGCCGACGCCGTTGGTGGTGTGATCAACATCATCCTGAAAAAAGACTTTGAAGGTGTTGCACTTAAATACCGTCACGCTGATACCACTCACGGTGGCGGCGGCAGCGACCGTATCGCACTCTCTCTAGGTGCTTCTTCTGATCGCGGTAACGTATCGACCTTCATCGAATTTACTGAGAATGAACAGCTAAAAGCAACCGATCGCGAAAACTTCGGTCTGCACACAGACAAAGTGCCTTATAGCAAATATTCACAATACAGCTCATATGGTGCTCGAATCGCTGGAGGCAGCGGCGCGCGCGCATTGACTCCTGAAGAGTGTACCGCAGGCGGTTTCTTGTGGGATGCCGCTCGCAGCATCTGTGGTTTCGACCGTTCAGAGTGGCGTGATCTTCAGCCAAAGAGCTCACGTTTCATCAGCTCTACTAACTTCAACTACGAGCTGGCTGATGACGTTAGCTTCGTAGGTCGCCTAGACTTCGCCGAAGCGAAATCAACCACCAACATCGAGCCAATGGCAATCGATAACTACGATGTTAACGTTGACGGCAACAATGTCACTGTATCTTCAGGCGATCTGAGCAAAACCTTCACGAATAAAGGCACAGCCCTAGGTGGGGATTTTGCCAACGCCGAAGATGGCGACTACTACTACGTGCGTCGTCTACACGAGTTTGGTAACCGCGCTGGCGAAACCAAGACACGTAACTACTTCTTCACCGCAGGCTTCGAAGGCACACTGGCTGACGAGTACAGCTGGGATGCATCGGTTAACTACGGCCGTACCAATGTCGACGTATTCCGCAGTGGTTTTGCGACTGTTGCAGGCATGTTCGATTACATTACCGCCGGTGAGAACGGTAACTCACTGCTGAACAACATGAGTGCAGAAGATGTAGAGCAAGCTTCTTACTCTCCATTTGAGCGCGCACAATCTACTCAAAAGAACGTCCAGGCCAACATCTCTGGCTTAGCGTTCGAAATGCCAGCAGGCGATGCCCAATTTGCATTTGGTGCAGAATACACTGAGCAAGATTATGAGACGAACTCAGACTCAGAATCTAAGAAAGGTAACATCCTCACCACTGGTGGTTCTTCAGGTGCAGGCGAGCGCTCTTACTGGGCAACTTATGCCGAATTAAGCCTACCTGTATTGGACGTGCTGACTATCGATGCGGCGCTACGTTATGACCGCTATGACGATTTCGGTGGCAACCTGTCGCCACAGTTGACTTTAGAATACCGTCCACTAGACGAACTATTGGTTCGTGGTTCTGTCAGCTCTGTCTTCCGCGCTCCAGATATGCACCGTGTATATGGCGATGCGACTAAGGGCTTCTCTACCGTTATCGACTTCAAGCAGTGTCAGGCGTTAGGCGGCACACCAAGTCAGCCAAATCCGGATCCACGTATCAACGAGATCTGTAATGAACTGCATATTGATACAACAACGGGTGCAAACAAAGATCTGGAAGCAGAGACTGGTTACACAGCTAACATTGGCGCGGTATGGGGCGGAGATTCACTTAACGCATCATTCGACCTTTGGGAGTGGAAACTGGATGACATGGTTAGCGACATCAGCGCTAGCAAAGCTGCTCGTGAATATGAGCAGTATGAAAACATGCTGACTCGCGATGCAGACGGTACCATCACTCACGTGAACGCCGTTGCTCAAAACCTGGCTTTCCAAAAGGTACGTGGTCTAGATATCACTGCTGGCTATGGCTGGGATATGGATAGCTATGGTGAGCTGAAACTTAACTTCAACGGTACTTACATCCTGTTGTCTGAGTTCCAACTGTCACCAACTGATCCAGTTGAAGATGACATTGATAACGGTGGTCTGCCACAGTACCGCGCTAACCTAGTACTGGGCTACTTCATCGAAGACTTCGAAGCGACTCTGGGTGCTTACCACACTGCACGTATGCACGGTATTCAATACAAGTCGTTTAAAGCATCAGGTGGCGAAGACTTTGATGAAAGCGCACATGAAGTGGCATCACAGACTAAGTGGAACCTGACTGCAGGTTACACTTTCAATGATACATTCAAGCTGAAAGCTGGCGTGGTTAACCTGTTCGATGCAGGTCCTAACTTCGACCCAACTGATACTTCTTGGCCACACTACCCACGTTCAGTGTACAACGCTCGCGGTCGTGAGTGGTTCATCGAAGGTGAAGTGAAGTTCTAAACCATTAGATCTTTAACGACAAAACGGCATCCTAGGATGCCGTTTTTTTATTGACCTTTTTTAGTGAGTGACTATTAGGCGAAACCCAGGTAATGGGCTGAAACCACAACTAGGCTCGACACCAAAAACAGAGCCAATATAAAACGCCAGATAAACTTCACCCACACGCCCCAATCGACGCGGCATACACCTAAAGTCGCCATCAGTGACGCCGATGTCGGCACCAAGACATTGGTAAAGCCATCTCCCAACTGAAATGCCAACACCGCCACCTGACGTGATACCCCCACGATATCGGCAAGAGGCGCCATCAAGGGCATGGTTAATGCTGCCTGGCCAGAACCTGAGGTCACAAAGAAGTTAAACACCGACTGAAACAGCAGCATGAACCAAGCCGATACCACGGCTGGCAATTGCCCAATCAGACTACCGGCGCCATTTAATAAGGTGTTTAGCACACTTGGTTCATCGGGCTTGCCACCACCAAGGAGCAATAAGATCCCCGACGCACATCCCACCAACAAGGCTGGTTCTAACATGGTGCCCGCACCTTGCTTGAAGCTGGTCGCCATTCGGTTAAGCGTCATGCCATTGAGCCCGAAGATAACGGCAATGACCCCTACCACAATTCCCATGGTGAAGAACTGACTTGCGATCTCGGGAATAAACCACGCTTGAGTGACGACCCCCCAGATCACCCAGACAACGGTTACCAAGATAGTGAGCAAGACGAGAATGTCGCCAAAATTAAACCGACTCTCTAGGTTGCTGGACGCTTGATGGTGGCGAAAATAGCTATCGGATTCATAACAGAGGGAACTTTGCGGATTGGCCTGTATCTTTGCGCCATAGCGCATCGTAAAAATCACTCCCATCAAGGTAAAGCCCGCCCACATGATGCCGCGCACACCTGCGCCAGATAATACTGGAATCCCCGCTATCCCCTGGGCAATCGCCACGCTAAAGGGATTCATCCAAGAGCTGGCAAACCCCACTTGAGTCGCCACATAGGTCACCATAACAGTGGTTATGCCATCAAAACCTAAGCGAATCATCAATGGGCAGATGATAATGGCAAAGGCTATTGCCTCTTCTCCCATCCCAAAAACGGCGCCGCCAAGCGAAAACAAAATAAACAGCGCAGGAATAAAGAGCCGCTCGTTCCCCTGAGTCTTATCAATTAAGCGCAAAATGCCGTTATCTATGGTGCCCGTTTCCATCACTATGCCAAAGGCGCCGCCAATGACGAGCATAAACATGATCACGCCAATCGCTGTGCCCCATTTTGAGCCAGAGGTTAAGCCTTCGAAGGCAAAGTTGAAAAAGCCGATGCCCCCCCCGCCTTCAAACAGGGCGACAGGCTGTTTAAGGTGCTCTCCAGCCTCATCTAGGCTATATCGAAACGAACTGGGATCAACCACATTACGATGCTTTTCGACTCCGTCGGCAAGGTAGTGGATCTCTTGGGTATCGAATGAACCGACAGGCACCAGATAAGTCAGCACCATAGCAGCCAGCGCGACAAAAAAGATGATCACTAAGGTATCGGGTAATACTATGTTTTTAGAGGGATTTACTGTAGAAGGGGGAGCTTGTTTTGCCATTGTAACGCCATATATTGTTATTATTGCCCGCCAATATAAACCAATTCATCTCCCCTGCACAGGCTTTGGCTGACCCTGGATACACTTCGCAACACTGAATAAAACAGGCACAAATAACAGGCTTGTGTATCCTCGATGACATTCACGTAATCGGAAATAATGACAACAGCCGCACAAGACGAATCAAACAGTGAGATAAGTCTAGTAACTTAGATAAAATCAATCCGTTACTTGTGAAAAGATGCCGCCACTCATACAATCAATATCGCACAAGCATCAATTTTATTGATAGTTTTCATTATCGCTCAAATCAGCTAGGACGCTTCAAGGTCGATGAAATACTCACTGAAACAAATTATGGTATTCGATGCCGTTGCCAGCCTGGAAAGTGTGAGTGCTGCGGCACGAAAATTGTCCATGACCCAATCTGCAGTCAGCATGTCTCTAGGGCAGCTGGAGAATCTGCTTGGCCGTCCACTCTTTATTAGACAAGGCAACAGGTTAACCCTGAGTCACTGGGGTAATTGGTTACGCCCAAGAGCAAGACGCCTACTTCAAGATGCGCAACAAATTGAATTAGGCCTTCACGAACAACACCTTATCAGCGGTCGTTTTCGTTTGTGCTCGAGTCAAACTGCCGCCGAGCATCTACTTCCCGAGCTTATCAGCAAAATCGATACTGATTTTCCAGAACTTAGGATCGATCTCACAGTTGAAAATACCGAGAATGTGGTCGAGGGCTTACTTAACTATGAATATGACTTTGGCATCATAGAAGGCCGTAACGACGACAGTCGCCTCTACCAAGAGCAGTGGCTAGATGATCATCTCGTGGTCGTCGCCTCACCGCATCATCCCTACGCCAAACAAACCACCACCAGCTTAGCCCAGCTAGAACAGGCAAGATGGGTACTGCGTGAACAAGGGGCGGGAACCCGGCGCATATTTGAAGGTGCCATCCACGGAGTCATCGAGAAACTGAATGTCTGGAAGGAGTATGAACATGTCTCACTACTCAAGGCGCTGGTGAAAAATGGCCCCTACCTCAGCAGCCTGCCCTTCTTAGATGTGGAGAAAGAGGTCGCGGCCGGTGAACTGGTGATTCTGCCAACACCCCAGCTGAATATGCAAAGACACCTGTCGTTTGTGTGGCGCTGCGACTCGGGGGAGAACCCGCTGCGTGATTGTGTGATAACCGAAGCACGGCGCCTGAGCAAACATCGCCAGCACACAAAATCAATGAAAAGTTAATCACATTCGCAAAAAGGGCTTTCAAATCCTGCGAAACGTAAGCGCTTATCAAATCGAAATCACCAGGCAATCAAGATAACAAGGACGAGGCGCACTGAGCGCCACGTCCTTGATACTTATATTGCTTGCGTCTGCACACTAGGCATAAATTGCGCAGACTTTGGCAACTACAGCCTCGCGGGTGATCACCCCAACCAGCTTACCCTCGCTCACCACAGGGAAACTACTAGGCTTGCTGGCACTGGCATGACGCAATCGCTCTTCATAACTGGCGTAGGCATTTCCCGTTAAAACCCCCATATCACTGACAGGAAACAGCTTATCGCGGTCAACCACCATCACCTCGATCAGATCGGCCACGGCATCATCCGGGGCGACAGTTAACACACGCGTCTGCATCAAGTCGGCAACCTTATAACGAATTCCGCGGACAAACTCTTCTGACCACAAACTACGCAGCAGATCCTGCTGAGAGACAAACCCCAACAAGCTCCCCTTACTATCGATGACGGGAGCACCGCGCAGTTGCGCCTGGTTCAGGCCTTTAAGTCCATCATACACAGATAATTCAGGGCTTAAGGTAAAGGGCTCGCTATTCATCAGCGCACTAACATTTAATTTTTGAATTGATTTAGGCATAACACTGGCTCCCCTTGTAGAGGCATTAGATAATAAATTGATAGAAGTGGTTGCAATGTCTTGAACTAGATTAAGATGACAAACATCGGCTTGCGCAGCGCGTGGATGCGAATGCAACACAGGTTCATGCTGAGTGACCTGCGCAACATGCTGAACAGGTGAAGCTTTCTGCTTAGCTTCAATCCACCAGTACCCAAGGCCAACCAAGATCCCACCGCCGACAATATTGCCCGCCGTCACTGGAATAAGGTTATTGAGTACAAAATGGCTCAGGGTCAGATCGGCAAATTGCTCGACAGATACTCCTGTGGGTGAGTACCAGCCCCAGATAGCAAATTGCTTAATGGCAACCCCCAAGGGCACCATAAAGAGATTGGCAATGCTATGTTCAAAGCCACTGCTGACAAACATTGCCACAGGCAGCATCAACAGAATCGCCTTAGTCAGTGCTTCTTTACTGGCAAAAGTCATCCAGACACCCAAGCAAACCAGCATGTTACATAAGATCCCTAGTGCAAATGCCTGACTCCAGCTGTGATGCAATTTGTGCTGGGCAATCTGTAGCGCATTGAGCCCCCAGCGGCCATCATCGAGCAAGTACATCTTGGCACTTAAGATCAGCATCAGCATCACTAGGGCGCCGCAGAGGTTTCCCAGATAGACCCGCCCCCAACACATCAGCAAGGCCTTAGTACTAATACGCTTTTGCGCCCATGCAACGCTGGTCAATACGCTGCTGGTAAACAGCTCACCGCCGCAGATCACCACCAACATCAACCCCAGACTAAAGGCCAGTCCACCGACTAAACGCACCATCCCCCAATCGCCTGATGCACCAGTGGTCACAGTGATATAAAACACAAAGGCTAGCGCAATAAAGGCACCGGCAAACATGGCTTGACCTAGCGTCTGCGTCGCCCCTTTAGTGGCCTTCTCCTGCCCATAGTGAGCTGCGCGCTGGCATAGGCTCAATACCTCTGACGACTGCGCCTGAACTTGAGCTGGCCGCGCTAACACAGGCACAACATTAGGTATCGTCATGGCGCCCCGCTCCCCTATGAGGATAAAAACAGCAATTAAACTTCATTAACATCATCTCCTTATCGCCAAGTCTCTTCAGACGGCTAGTGATTAATAAATGTTTTTACAAAGAGTTAGCCCAACGCCTAGCTCTTTAATGGCGAGATTAGCGCCCCTAACCACCAAATAAAATTTGATATTAATGAATGACAGTATCAGCAATTCTGATACACCAACCAATAAGTTAACCCCATGTTAAAACATCAAAAATTCAAATAAATTACACTTATTACAAGCACTTAATTTGGCGGGCGGAATGTTAAGGTTAGAAGCGGCAATCTTCAGCTCATAAAACCAAGCAGCACTTTTCTATCAACATACTGGCAACTAACACCTTATTGCCTAAGCTATAAGACAACTTGATTACCTTAAGTAAGTGCCCTAGCTCGACAAACCTTAAACCACATAGGCCTGTGGCAAGGCATAGAATTATGCGATGCACCACACACTTGCGATTTGTTTTGCGAGCCAGACACCCATTAAAAAGTGAGGCGTGAGAGATGCATCTAATTTACTCTTCATAGAGGGAAAGGGCTCCCAAAAGAGACAAAAGGCGAGATCTATATCTAAACGCAATAGTCATGCCCAATGTTGAAATTGATCTGAAATGGCGACACAAGATGTTAACTAGCTCCCAAATCATCTAATCACCAGTTTCAAGTTTATTGATAGTTAATGCCAGGTGAAATCCACTATGTTAAGATTTATGAGGTAAATTGGTCAGACCAATTTTAAGCAATGTTAGGGATGCAACTGCTCACCGGATTTGGGGTGTTAATCCATCTAGGAGGGCGGACAAGTTATACGAGTGACACCTGGGGTCTTTCGACACTCGCAGACTTGCAGGGATTACCTCAAAGTCATCATCGAATAGATGAGTCAATAAGTTCTTTTCGGAGAATGAGAAATTATGTCAGAAACTGTCAAAAAAGAAGAGATGGAAGCCTCTGAGCTGACGTACAAAGAGCTTCACCGTCCTGCCAGCGAGTTTGCCACTCGCGAAGCGTATTTAGACCACGAATTACAGATCATGAAGCCCAGACGTTGGGGCCTCAATCTACCGGGAAGAGATTTTCGCTTCGAATGGGAAGACCTAGTCCCTGCTATTGCCGGAACCATAGGCATTACCGTGATGTACTCAGCGGTTATGGCCGCTTGGGCTTCAGGCCTCAGCGAACGCTGGGAACACGTTAACTTAGGCGCCGAATTTGCCATTCAGGTTGTTCGCGTCGAAATGCTTATCCCCGCCCTGCTCTTCTGTATTATCAGCTCCGGATTTATCAACCCTCGCGCTAACTTAGGCGGCAACCACGGTCCCATGATCCCCCTTATCGGCGCTATCGCCTTGGCGGGTGCCCACCCCTTAGCACTAGCGATATTACTGGGTATTTTCGGTCTCTTACTCAGCTACTTTAAAGGCGGCTCGCGACTCGTCAATCTCACCTCCAGCGGGGTGGCCGGTGGCCTCTTGGTATTCCTTGGCTTTATGGGCGCCAAGAGCCAAATCACATCACTCTTTGATTGGGCCGGCGGCCTACAGGCCAAACATACCTTAGATTACAGCCTGGGTTATGTGGCCTTCTTCATCTTACTGGTGAACGTCGTCCTCTACGCCTACCTGGCTAAAGTGGGTAAGCGCTGGCTGGCGATCCCATTATGTTCGATAGCCGCTATCGCTCTGGCATTCGCTCTGGGGGCAGGTCTGGATCTGCAATTTGTCACCGAACCCGGCATTCCGAATCTGAACCCTATGTACTGGTGGGGCTCAACCGAATACGGCTGGCAGCTAGGCTTACCTAACTTCGAACATTTCATCGCGTCTCTGCCATTTGCCATCTTGGCTGTTGCTATGTGGTCACCCGACTTCTTGGGACACCGTATCTTCCAGGAGCTGAACTATCCTAAGGGAACTGAGAAGGTATTAATGGATGTCGATGACACCATGACCACTTGTTCACTGCGTCAAATCGTTGGTACGGCTGTGGGTGGTGGTAACATCACTTCGTCTTGGGGCACTTATATGATCCCTGCGGCGATTGCCAAACGCCCTATTCCAGCAGGTGCCATCTTGCTAGGTAGCTTGTGTATCATAGTGGCCGTTCTTGGTTACCCAATGGACGTTACCGTATGGCGCCCAGTAATGTCTATCGCGCTACTGGTAGGTGTATTCTTACCACTACTTGAAGCCGGTATGCAGATGGTAAAAGATACCCAAAGCAGCCAGGCTGCAGGCATCTGTATCTTTGCCTCATTCGTAGCAAACCCCGTGCTAGCTTGGGCATTGACCATGTTGCTCGACAATAATGGTCTGATTGGCGACAAAGAACGTGCCGCCAGTTTAAGCCTAGTGGATCGCCTTATTATTCCAGGGCTAGCCTTTGTGATCTGTTTGGTGGCCATGCTCGCCGTCGGCATGATCCAAGGGATCCCAGCGCTACTATAATTCAGTAACATTGATGAAAGAGAGCTTAGGCTCTCTTTCATTTTTTCTCCCCTATACTTACATCAAACTTATTGATGAGCAGCATCAATATGAGATTTGACTAGTCTGCTAAACAGTCAGGGGAGAGCAATAAAACCATAGCTTGCATTGGACTCAAGAGGCGCTGCAACTTTTCTCGCGCAAATAACCGAGTCCTTATGGAGATGCAAACGAAAATCTACGCCAAAAATGGTACTTCGATAACAGTTTTGGCATTAACTAGGGAAAAGCGACCTGTTTCTGGTGCAGCACCTAGGTAGATATGGTAATATTCGAATGGTTAATTGGTCTTACCAATTTTATGATAACCGAAAAAGTATCGCCACAAAGAGGATGCTAGCTCGGATATCGCGTAAAACGGATTTAAATCGACACGGTTAACCGGTTCGATTATCAGTTCCCATCATCAGGGTAATACATTGAAGGGAGCTGTGAAGAATAGCTATTGGTGTATCGCAACTTAGGCAATTAAAGCCAGCCCGATAGCCAATAACCTTTATCTCAAACAGAAGGTATTAGTACGATGACCGAAAAAACTGAGCTGTTCACCAAAGCGTGGGAAGGTTTTACTCCTGGTGATTGGAAGTCTGAAGTAAATGTACGCGACTTTATTCAAAAGAACTACACGCCCTATGAAGGAGACGAATCTTTCCTAGCAGGCGCTACCGAAGCGACCAACACGCTTTGGGATAAAGTGATGGAAGGTATCAAACAGGAAAACCGCACCCATGCGCCGGTTGATTTCGATACTGACAAAGTCTCTACCATTACCTCTCACGAAGCTGGTTACATTGACCAAAACCTTGAAACTATCGTTGGCTTACAAACAGACGCCCCCCTTAAGCGCGCCATGTTACCAAACGGCGGTATCCGTATGGTCGAAGGCTCTTGCGCTGCTTATGGCCGCGAGCTAGACCCCAACATCAAGTATGTCTATTCAGAGCTGCGCAAAACCCACAACCAAGGTGTATTTGACATCTATACGCCTGAGATCATGCGCTGCCGTAAGTCTGGCGTGCTGACAGGTCTACCTGATGCTTATGGCCGTGGCCGTATCATCGGTGACTACCGTCGTATCGCCCTGTACGGTATTGACTACCTGATTCAGGAAAAATTTGAGCAATTCAGCTCACTACAAGCCCGCTTCGAAGAGGGTGAAGATCTAACAGCCACTATGCAGCTGCGCGAAGAGATCGCCGAGCAACACAGAGCGCTGGGCCAAATGAAGCAGATGGCTGCCAGCTACGGCTGTGATATCTCTGGCCCTGCGACCAATGCTAAAGAAGCGATTCAGTGGACTTACTTCGGCTACCTAGCTGCAGTGAAGAGCCAAAACGGCGCAGCCATGTCTCTGGGCCGTACCTCTAGCTTCCTTGATATCTACATCGAGCGTGACATCAAAAATGGCGTCCTGACCGAGCAACAAGCTCAAGAGATGGTTGACCACTTCGTGATGAAGCTGCGCATGGTACGTTTCCTACGTACACCTGAATACGATGAGCTATTCTCTGGTGACCCAATCTGGGCAACTGAATCTATCGCTGGTATGGGCTTAGACGGTCGCACCTTGGTTACTAAGTCAAGCTTCCGTTTCTTGCACACCCTATACAACATGGGTCCAAGCCCAGAGCCAAACATCACTGTGCTTTGGTCAGAGAAGTTACCACTAAGCTTCAAGAAGTACTGCGCTAAGGTGTCTATCGACACTAGCTCTATCCAATACGAAAACGATGACCTGATGCGTCCAGATTTCGAATCTGACGACTATGCTATCGCATGTTGCGTAAGCCCAATGGTTGTTGGTAAGCACATGCAGTTCTTTGGTGCACGTGCTAACTTGGCTAAGACTATGCTTTACGCCATCAACGGTGGTGTGGATGAGAAGCTTAAGACACAAATCGGTCCTAAGTTCGAGCCTATCAAAGACGAAGTCCTGGACTTTGACGATGTATTAGGTCGTCTGGATACCATGATGGACTGGCTAGCGACTCAATATGTGTCTGCGCTAAACGCCATTCACTTCATGCACGACAAGTACTCTTATGAAGCAGCCTTGATGGCGCTACATGACAGAGACGTGCGTCGTACCATGGCATGTGGTATTGCGGGTCTATCAATTGCTGCCGACTCACTGTCAGCAATCAAGTACGCCAAGGTTAAGCCTATTCGTGACGAGAACGGCATTGCCGTCGACTTCGACATTGAAGGTGAATATCCTAAGTTTGGTAACAACGATGCTCGCGTCGATGACCTGGCTACCGAGCTGGTTGAGCGCTTCATGGCTAAGATCCGTCACAAGAAGATGTACCGTAACGCGATCCCAACACAGTCTATTCTCACCATCACCTCTAACGTGGTTTATGGTAAGAAAACAGGTACAACACCAGACGGTCGCCCAGCAGGCGCGCCATTTGCACCGGGTGCAAACCCAATGCACGGCCGCGACGAAAAAGGCGCTATCGCGTCACTGACCTCTGTTGCCAAACTGCCATTTGCGCACGCACAAGACGGTATCTCTTATACCTTCTCTATCGTGCCGAACGCCCTTGGTAAAGACGAAGATGGTCGCCGCGCGAACTTGGCAGCCCTGATGGATGGTTATTTCGCTCATAACGAAACTCGCGAAGGTGGTCAGCACCTGAACGTCAACGTGATGAACCGTGAAATGCTTGAAGATGCAGTCGTGAATCCTGACAAGTATCCTCAGCTGACCATCCGTGTTTCTGGTTACGCCGTACGCTTTAACGCGCTAACACCAGAACAGCAGCAGGACGTCATTACACGTACTTTCACCAAAGGGATGTAAATTCCGTCAATCGAGCGGTCAAACGCTAGATTTTTGGTGAATATAAGCTAGGCTGTGCACTAATTTAGCACAGCCTACTTTAATTGAAGTTTTCGGAGTCACAATGACAGTAAAAGGGCGAATTCATTCACTGGAGTCCTTTGGCACAGTTGATGGGCCAGGCATTCGGTTTATCACCTTTATGCAAGGTTGTTTGATGCGCTGCCAATACTGCCACAATCGTGATACCTGGGATCTTCAAGGTGGACGTGAGATCGAGGTCGATGAGCTGATGGAACAGATCATCAGCTATCGCCCTTTTCTTGAGTCCAGTGGTGGCGGCGTCACCGCCAGTGGCGGCGAAGCTGTACTACAAGCCGAATTTGTCACAGCCCTATTTAAGGCCTGTAAAGAGCAAGGTATTCACACCTGCTTAGACACCAACGGATTTGTCCGTAAGTACACTCCAATTATCGATGAACTCCTCGATAATACCGATCTGGTACTCCTTGATATCAAACATATCGACGATGACAAACATATCGCCTTAACCCATGTTAGCAACCATCGCACACTGCAATTTGCCCAGTATCTGCAAAAACGCCAACAAAAAACTTGGATACGCTATGTAGTGGTCGGCGGTTACACCGATGATATTGCCTCGGCAAAAGGGTTGGCAGAGTTTATTAAACCTATGACCAACGTGGAGAAGGTAGAACTACTGCCCTACCATGAATTAGGAAAACACAAATGGGAAGCCATGGGTGAAGAATATAGCCTAAATGATATCTCTCCCCCATCGCGCGAAACCATGGAACAGATTAAACAGGTGTTTTTGGATGCAGGGATCACCGCTGTTTACTAACTACAGCGCTTCCCAATAACTGTTATCTAAACGTTCAAAGGCCTTCTTTAAGATGACTGCCATATCGAGATAACAGGCTTTAGCACCTAACGGGGCACAAGCCACCCCCATTCCCTGGAGCTTGGCAGATAAGTTATTGCCCCAATCCAGCAGGGAAAGTGGTAAAGGATGTTTAGCTCGCCAGCCGAGCCAGAGTAAGCCTTGAATAGGCAAACTTATAAAGAACAATGCAATCGTGATGGCCTGAGGTAACCAAGTCCATCCGTAGAGATAGAGTTGACTGCCACCGGCCAGCAAGCCCAAAAGTGGCATCAAGCGAATCGCCAGAGATGTTGCGCGGATCACGCGATACTCTGGAAAGTAAAAACTAAGTTGTCGGACCATAGGCCAAGTCTTCATATAGCGACGACCGACCCCTAAGGTTTTTAACACTTGAACAGTCAATGATGACACCTAACACTTAAGATACTGTCTTTACAATAGCACAATGCGAGCGCCAGCCCCAAGCGGCAAGGCGCTAATGAAGACCGAATCTTAATCTCAGGAATGAGAATTTATCGCGACATCGGCCCTAGGCTTTGAAGTCATTCAATTTTAGTGGATGCCAAACATCCACTCACTTTGCAGAAGGTTTTAAACATGTCAAACAAACTGGTTTTGGTACTAAACTGCGGCAGCTCTTCGTTGAAGTTTGCCATAATCGACGCGCTTACAGGTGACGACCAGATCTCAGGTCTAGCAGAGTGCTTTGGTCTTGAAGACTCACGCATCAAGTGGAAGGTCGATGGTAACAAATTCGAATCTAAACTCGGAGCATTTACTGCACACCGTGAAGCGATTGAATTTATCGTCGACAACATCTTGGGCCAGTACCCAGAAATTGCCGAGCAGATCCAGGCGATTGGTCATCGCGTCGTACACGGTGGCGAGAAATTCACCCATTCAGTGGTGATTGACGATAGCGTTATCGCCGGTATCGAAGATTGCGCCGCCCTTGCGCCGCTGCACAATCCTGCACACCTAATCGGTATCCGTGCAGCCCAGGCCTCTTTCCCGAAACTGCCACAAGTCGCCGTATTTGATACCGCTTTCCATCAAACTATGCCAGAGCATGCGTTTGTCTATGCCCTGCCCTACAAGTTCTACCGTGAACACGGCATTCGTCGCTACGGCATGCACGGTACCAGCCATCTGTTTGTTAGCCGTGAAGCCGCCAAGGCACTCGGCAAAGAAGTGGCTGACACCAATGTTATCTGTGCTCACCTGGGTAACGGCGCCTCTGTCACCGCAGTTAAAGGCGGCAAGAGTGTCGACACCTCTATGGGTCTGACACCGCTTGAAGGTCTGGTAATGGGTACCCGCTGTGGCGACTTAGACCCATCTATCATCTTCCACCTGGTTGACCGTCTGGGATACACCATTGACGAAGTGAACAACCTGATGAACAAGCAGAGCGGCCTACTGGGTATTTCTGAACTGACGAACGACTGCCGCGGTATCGAAGAAGGTTACAGCGAAGGCCACAAAGGTGCGACCCTGGCGCTGGAGATCTTCTGCTACCGCTTAGCCAAATATATCGCCTCTTACACTGTGCCGCTGGGTCGCCTGGATGCACTGGTATTTACCGGTGGTATCGGTGAAAACTCGGAGCTTATCCGTGAAAAAGTGCTAAACCTGTTATCTATCTTCAACTTTGAAGTGGACGCAGAACGCAACAAAGCGGCTCGCTTTGGTAAGCAGGGGCAGATCACCACAGACAATGGCCCAGTTGCCATGGTGATCCCAACCAACGAAGAGTGGGTTATCGCCGAAGACGCCGTTTCACTGCTAAAGTAACAGCTATAGAGGCGGGAATACCCGCAACGAATCTAGACCAAGACCCGGCCGATACTTTGGCCGGGTAATAAGAGGTAACTATGTCTCGCAATATTATGCTCATTCCGAACGGTACCGGAGTTGGCCTCACATCTATCAGCCTAGGTATGGTGCGCGCGTTAGAACGCCATGGTGTCAAGGTGAGGTTCTTCAAACCGATCGCCCAGCAACGTCCAACAGACAAAGGGCCAGAGCGCTCGACCACTATCTTAAGTAAGTCGCCGACCGTTAATCCGCTCGAGCCTTTCGACATGGCACATGCCGAAAATTTAATCCGTACCGATCAGACTGATGTCTTGATGGAACAGATCATCGCCCGCGCCACTGAGTGTGCCGACGCTAGCGAAACCCTGATTGTTGAGGGCCTGGTACAGACTCGTAACCATCCTTTCTCTGACGATATTAACTATGAGATCGCCAAGGCACTGGATGCAGACATCATCTTCGTCGCAGCGCCCGGTAACGAAACGCCTACCGCCTTGATGAATCGCCTTGAGATCGCCCACAACGCTTGGGGTGGCAGCAAGAACAAACGCCTTATCGGCGCTATCATCAACAAAATTGGTGCACCAGTCGATGATGAAGGTCGTGCCCGTCCCGATCTTTCTGAGGTGTTCGACCATCAAGATGTACAGCGTCCTGATGCCGCCAGCATGTTCCAGCTACCAGGTAAGAGCAAACTGCGTATTCTGGGCAGTGTGCCATACAACCTGAACCTGGTCGCCCCACGCGCCTCAGACTTAGCCAAGCACCTTAGCGCCCGCATTATCAATGCTGGTGAAATGAATACCCGTCGTCTGCGTAAAGTGACCTTCTGCGCCCGCAGTATTCCTAACATGGTTACCCATATCAAGACTGACTCGCTGCTGGTGACCTCAGGCGATCGCTCTGATGTCATTGTTTCAGCCTGTTTGGCTGCCATGAATGGCGTCAAGGTGGGTGCACTGCTACTGACTGGTAGCTATGAGCCAGAGGCTGAGATCATGGAGCTGTGTGAACAAGCCTTCGAGACTGGTTTACCCGTGTTCTTAATCGACACCAACACCTGGCAGACTTCACTCAATATTCAGCGCTTCGACCATGAAGTACCTGTAGACGATGCAGTGCGTATCGAAGAAGTGCAAGAGTATGTGGCCAGCCATATCGATCAGAACTGGGTTGAGAGCGTCACCAAGAACTCACCGCGTGAGCACAGACTCTCACCACCGGCGTTCCGCTACAAGCTTACCGAGCTTGCTCGCGCCGCCAAGAAGACTGTGGTGCTGCCAGAAGGTGATGAGCCAAGAACCATCGAAGCCGCTGCAATCTGTGCCGAACGTGGTATCGCTCGCTGTGTATTGATCGGTAACCGTGAAGAGATCCAGCGTATCGCTAGCCAGCAGGGTGTGACCTTAGGTGAAGGCGTAGAGATCGTCGAGCCAGAAACCGCTCGTGAACGTTATGTCGCCCCTATGGTAGACCTACGCCGTCACAAAGGCATGACCGAAGTGGTAGCTCGCGAGCAACTCGAAGACAACATGGTACTGGGTACCATGATGCTGGCTCAAGGTGAAGTAGACGGTATAGTGTCAGGCGCAGTTAACACTACTGCCAACACCATACGTCCGCCGCTACAGCTGATCAAGACAGCGCCAGGTTCTAGCCTGGTGTCCTCTATCTTCTTCATGCTGATGCCAGATCAGGTACTGGTTTATGGTGACTGCGCCATTAACCCGGATCCAAATGCTGAACAACTGGCTGATATTGCTATTCAGTCTGCCGACAGTGCCGCTGCCTTTGGTATCGAACCTAAAGTCGCCATGATCAGCTACTCAACCGGTAGTTCAGGCACAGGTTCAGATGTTGATAAAGTGCGTGAAGCGACGCGTATCGCCAAAGAGAAGCGTCCAGAGTTAATTATCGATGGTCCGCTACAATATGACGCTGCGGTAATGCCTAATGTCGCCCAATCTAAGGCGCCAAACAGCCCGGTAGCGGGTCAGGCAACTGTGTTTGTCTTCCCAGACCTCAACACAGGTAACACCACCTACAAGGCAGTACAGCGTAGTGCGGATCTGATCAGCATTGGCCCTATGCTTCAAGGGATGCGTAAGCCAGTGAACGATCTATCTCGTGGTGCCTTGGTTGACGATATCGTCTACACCATCGCCCTGACTGCGATTCAAGCCTCACAGGGCTAAGCCAAAGCAAAGATCAAAAAAGCCTGTCTTATGACAGGCTTTTTTTATGCAAAGTCTACGGGAAAGGTTAAAATCTGTACGCTTGCTCACAATGCGTCAAAAAATGACCACACCAATTTACCAATTAAGTTCAGTCACTTAAGAGTTATGCATCGACTCTTCAACATACTTGTCCACAGATTCTGTGGATAACCGTAACAAATTATTCATTCAGATATGCCAGCCTAACGCTAAAGAGTCAAGTACTTTCGACTGACGCTCTGCGCTTGCCAAGGCTTTAGAGAATCGCGATACTAGACCAAAGCCTATCGATTAAACCCTATGAAAAAATTACTTTTTATCTTTATTCTTCTCTTATCTGCCTGTAGTCCAGACTCTGAAACCGTCTCAGGTGTCATGACCCCTGAACAGGTATCGCTAGGATTCTTTAGGGCTATCTACGTTGAGCGGGACGTTGATAAAGCCAAGCAATTTGTCGATGAACCCATGCAGAAGGTGCTGTCGCACTATTACATTGCCGCCTCGGTGCAGCGCCACGTACTTAACCTCTCTATGCGGGACGTGACATTGGAAATTGAAGAGATTGATATCGATTTCTTTCGTAAATTCACCAAAGATGTCACGGTTATCGTGAAGATGACGGGACTCAAGGGTGGCCAGCCTTGGATAGACGACCGCACCATACGCCTGCATAAAGTCAACAACCGCTGGCTGATCGTCGAAATTCTGCCTGAAAAAGGGAATCTCAACTAGTGCTTTTATGCCGTCCTCGCCCTACCCTACCTATCGCGAAAGCACAGAACCGAGATAAACAAGCTTAGGCTAACGAGCTCAGATTAACGAGCTCAAGTTTACGAGCTCAGGTTTACGAGCAACAAGGCCTGTCTCGCTAGGCTCGCGGGCTTTAAAACTGACTTAGATGCCAGATAAATCATGTTTATCGAGCACAAAAAAAAGCAGCCAGTGGCTGCTCTTTTTGTCTGAAGACTCTCAACTTATACGCGCCCAGTCAGACTCGACACGCTAGTGAAAACTCAGTTTGGATATATCCTTAATCCAAAAACGCTTCTTCATCCATCTCGACAGGCAATGACTCAATTACGTCATCTTGTACTTGATAATAGGCGTTCTCGTATTCACGGGCTTCCATAACGACTCCAGATTTTTGTGTAAGGTACAGGCATGCTTTTATTTGGTGCATTTTGCCTTGGGTATAAGCTGCAACTATCTGCTAACTCATGCCGGCAAGTGTACCACTAAAAAAACAAGACTTACAGAAAACTTTCAGAATTGTTAGCCAGATCGGCCGATTCAGGGCTAAAAGTGTCAATTATCAATGGTAAGCGTGAAAGTCTTTCATTTTTTTACTGCGTTACAAACTAAAAAACATTCTGTTTACAATAAAATGATCTAATGCCTGAAATGAGAACTGCTATCAATTAATTAATAGCGAATTGTTTGCGCTAGCAGGAGTGAGGTATTTAAATGAACACGCTGATCGAGTTTGAGGCCCAAAGGCTAGTCGACCTGTTTACTCAGGGTGATGCCCTATCTATCCATATGTTCATGGACTCGATGTCCATGCCCTTTGATGTGCAAGAAAAACTATTTAACGAAATTTCGGCATTAAAAAACCTGGACCAGCAACAGATAGCCCAGGTTATCGAATCCCACGGACACTCCCTTATTCAGGAGCTTAACCGCTACTAACCTTATTGCTCATGGCTGGCCCATGAGCCCCACATATTCACATCTACTGCCTCTGACGATAGCGCAGTACCTTTAACGCCTTATCCGGATCCTTATCCAGAAACACTTCGGGGTTCGCCAATTGTTCAACAAACTCTAAAGTCGGACTCTGCTCCGCCACCTGATCTTTTAGAAAGTCGATCCCCAACTCAGGGGCATTAAGACACAGCAACACCTCTCCTGTTGGAGATAAAAGCTGAGGCAGTCGACGCAGCAGGCGGGCATAATCCTTAGTCGCAACAAAGCTACCTCGCTGATTACTCGGCGGATCGGCAATGATCAAATCATAAGGCCCCATCTTAGTTAACTTGCCCCAAGATTTAAAAATATCATGCCCTAAAAAACGAGCGCCGTGTGGCAGTTCATTGAGCAGATGATTCTGCTTACCTATGGCCAGCGCCCCTTTACTCATATCGATATTAACCACTTGATCGGCACCACCTTGTAGCGCCATCACGGAAAATCCACAGGTATAAGCAAACAGATTTAATACATTGGCCTGGGCCGCATGTTTTTTGACCCAGGCACGACCGGCGCGCATATCTAAAAACAGGCCATGATTTTGCCCACGCAGCAGATGGACCTGAAAGCGTGCGCCGTTCTCAACGACCAGATGAGGCTCAGGCACCGCCCCCTTTAACATATGAGTTTGAGTTTGCCCGGCACATCTGTGCTGAAACACTAAGTTAAAAGCCTGCTCGCCCATGAGTGCCACCCAGCGCTCATGAATAGCCTCGGTCAGCGAATCCAAGGCCTCTTGGTCGATCTCTTTGAAACTGGTAAGCAACAACACAGGCGGAAACCAGTCGAGACACAAATGTTCGGCCCCCTCATATCGACCGCCGCGACCATGAAACAGTCGCTCGGCCTCACCGGAAAACCCTATGTGCTGTAATGCTTGCTTAAATGACTCCATGTAACACTATATACCTGTATAAAAAGATTAATTATCTGCATTTGATGCAGTATTTTGGTCAGAACTCAACAGCGACTCGTCGACGCGATCGGCAAGCAAAATGGCCAGCCAACCACCGCTCTGGCTCGACTCTAGCGCTATCTTGACGATCATGGTTAAGGGAACAGATAGCAGCATACCCACAGAACCCAGCAACCATCCCCAAAAAATCAACGAGAGAAACACCACTAAGGTCGAGAGCCCTAGGCCACGTCCCATATACTTAGGCTCAACAATATTGCCCATCACGGTATTGGTCGCCAAATAGAGTAGCGCTGTGCCGCCCGCGGCTGCAGGACCAAGTTGAATAAAAGCCAGCAGCACAGGGGGAATTGCCGCGATAATCGAACCTATATTGGGAATATAGTTAAACAGAAAAGCCACCACAGCCCAGAGCAAGGCGTAATCAACTCCGATAAGTGTCAGCGCAATCCCTACGACAACGCCGGTTCCCAGACTGACTAAAGTTTTGATCACCATGTACTGGTTAACCGAATGCAAAAACTTATCTATCTGCTTGATGCGCATGTCGGGATCGTCCAAGGCATAGTGTAACTTCTTTGGCAGATCCTGAGCTTCAAACAACATAAACACTACGGTCAATATGATTAAAAACAGATTGGCCATCACACCGCCGACACTCGACAGCATATTAGTGGTCATCGACAAGGCGATACCTGGATCGAAATAGGCCAAAACCTGCTCTTTAGAGACTTCGATATTTAGCGCCTGTAGCTTGGTTAAGACCCAGGCAAACTGCTCCACCAACTGATCTCGATACTGAGGCAGCTGACGAGAAAACTCATTGATAGAGCTGCCCACGAGAGAGGCCAACCAGAGCCCCATCAAGACGATAAAAACCATCATAATGGCCACAGCCAATGCTCGTGGTAGCTTAAGCCGTGTCATACCATTGATCGCCGGATTACAGATCACAGCGATAAATGCCGACAGTACAAAGGGAACAACAATTGGGCTTGCGGCTTTTATCCCTGCCAATATCACGACGATAAACGCCATGATGGCAAAGCCTTTAAACGCGACCCCTTGATTTTCAAATCGAGTCATTTAAATAAAGTCCTTCTGAATTACCCATTATATTGATAGGCTTAACTTAAATAATTCACAACTAAAATAACGCCTATGAAACCCGAAATCGCCATCATTCGAATTAAAAACCTACGTCTTCGCACCTACATAGGAATTAAGGAAGATGAGATCAATAACAAACAGGACGTCACCATTAACGCCGAAATCCACTATTGCGCCACTAAGGCACGCAACAGTGATAATATGCAAGACGCCTTGAATTATCGCACGATAACGAAAAAAATCATTGCTTTAGTTGAAAACAATCGCTTCTCATTGCTCGAACACCTTACCGATCAGGTGTTAAGTATCGCCAGCGATCATGAATGGGTCGATTTTGCCTCGGTAGAGATAGACAAACCCCATGCCTTGAGGTTTGCCGACTCTGTCTCAATGCAGCTGTGTTATCAGAAGTCATAAAAGGCTCTCTGATAAGTAAACACAGAGACGAGTTAAGCGGCTGAATTTCAGCGCCAAAAATGATCCTAATTGCCATCTATAGTGTATATTTTTGATATCCCCTAAAAAAATGGAGTCGGCATGCGGATTTTGATCACGGGTGGCACAGGATTTATCGGAAAGGCCTTAGTCAAGGCCTTAGAAACCGAGCACGAACTCACCTTACTGACGCGGTCAGCCGGAAAAGCCCACCTGGCACTCGGTAATCAGCATAAGTTACTGGGAAATTTAGGCGCCCTGAGTAATCTCGACGGCTTCGATGCCGTGATAAACCTAGCCGGTGAACCCATTGCCGATAAACGCTGGAGCCTAGAGCAAAAGCAAAAGATCTGTGACAGTCGCTGGGATATTACCTCCCGCTTAGCCAAACTCTTCGAGGCGAGTAAGACGCCACCTAAGGTATTCATCAGCGGCTCGGCCATTGGCATCTATGGCGATCACGACAAACAGGTTCACTTAAACGAATCTTTCGATCTCGCCCATTTTAAAGACACAGGTAATGACGAAAAATTCCCCCACAGCGTCTGCGCTAAATGGGAAGAGTTGGCGCTGGATTGCCAAGGAATCACCCGAGTCTGCGTCATTCGCATCGGCTTGGTACTTGGCCTAAATGGTGGCGCACTGAAAAAGATGTTACTGCCCTTCAAATTAGGGGCTGGCGGCGTAGTAGGCTCTGGCCAGCAAGGCATGAGCTGGATCCACAGGGATGATCTTGTCGCCCTCATACTATTTTTGCTTAGCCACTCAGAGTGCGAGGGGATCTATAATGCCACCGCCCCTAACCCTGTTAGCAACCGTGAATTCACCAACGCATTAGGCACAGCATTGAGCCGGCCCACCCTAATCCCCATGCCGGGAGTAGTGCTCAATTTGGCGTTAGGCGAGATGTCACAGCTGCTATTAGAGGGGCAATATGTCTACCCTGATCGGCTCACCCAGGCGGGTTTTAGTTTCCGTTTTACCCACCTGAATGAAGCCCTGAGCAACCTGTTTGATTCTTAATGCTCAGCTTTGCAAGATATGAGTGCTTAGCCTTGCAAGAGTTGTCGGCAAGATTTCTGTAATAACTGACGACATCGCCAGGTCCCCAGCAGCGCCACGATAGCCGCCCCAGACAGGGGCGCTAATAGCCACCAATCCCAGTGCATATAGACCACCAGCTCAAATACCTGAGTCTTTAACAGATAGATGGTAAATTCCGCGACGATCGCCGCCAGCAGACCGGCAATCAGGCCAAGCAATGCAAACTCGAGTGCCGTGGCCATTCTCAGCAGCCAACCCGAGGCGCCAAAGGTTCTCAGCACCGCCAATTCACGCTGACGAGTCGCCATTCCCGCTTCGGTCTGAGCAATCATCACTAAGCTGCTGGCCAGTAACACCAAGACTAATACCAAGGTTAGTGACAGAGAGACCTGATCGATTATCTGCCTTAATTGCTTCACCATAGCGCCCACATCTATGATGGACACGGTCGGAAAACCTTTGATCAAACCAAGCACCAAAGATTTCTGACTCTCATCCAGATAGAAGCTAGCCATAGAGGTATAGGCAAAAGGTGCCAAGGCCTCAGGATGGAAAATCATAAAGAAGTTAGGCTGCATCGTCTCCCAGTGGACGGTACGAATACTGGCAATCTTTACCGTAAGAGGCTGATTGTCGATAACATAGGTCAGCTCGTCTCCAAGCCCAACCCCCAAACGTTCGGCCACCCCGGACTCTACCGACACCTCATTGGCCGACTGATTAAAATGTCCTGATATCAGTTCATTATTGGGTGGTAACGAGGTTCGCCAGGTCAGATTGAGTTCACGAGAAATACCCACTCGGCCCTCGACGCCTTCCTCTGCCTGAGCGGCCGAGATCAAGGTCTCGCCATTAATCTCCACCAAGCGGCCACGTATCACCGGATAGATATCGGTCGCTTTAACCTGATTTGCCCTGAAGTACGCTTCTATCGGTTCCTGCTCCTCTGGAGCAATATTCACCAGAAAATAGTTCGGTGACTGCTCTGGCAACTGTTTATGCCACTCATCAAGCAGATCTTGTCTGAGGGCGATAATGGTGAGCAGCAATACCAATGCGCTGCTAAAACCTACCAGCTGCACCGCATTTTGCCTGGCCCGTCGTCTTAAACCAGCCAATGCCAATTGCATCGGATTTGTAGTCTTCATACCTACACTGTGACCAGCGCGAATCAACAGGAAACCAAACAGGCTTAGCAAGACACCGAGCAACATCACGGCGGCAACCACGGTCAGGGTCAACACCAGGCTTTGTGAGTAAAGATAACCCAGTAGCGCCATCGCCGACAGACTAAGCACCAAGTGCAGCCACATGCCAAGCTGAATCCCCTCTAGCTGACGCTGTAACACCCGCAAAGGGGGAATGGCCAGCAGACGCATTAACGGATAAGCCGAAAACATAAAGGCCGAAATAAGGCCGGTGGCGATACCTAGCGCAATAGGCCGAAATAACGGCGGCGAATAAGCAGAAATAGAAGCCGGCAGATACGCAGTGATCAAGGAGTCCAATAAGAAGCCGCCAAACAGACCCAAGGCTATCCCCATTAGAGTGACAAACAGCAGATGCAAGCCAAAGAGAATGCGGATTTGTCTGCTCGATGCACCAAAGGTTTTTAGCATGGCCACCACGTCAAAGTGACGCTGACAGTAACGCTGTGCGGCAATGCCTATTGCGGCGCAGGCCAGTGCAATACCCAATAGACTCGCCAGCAACAAGAAGCGCTCAGCCCGTTTAACGGCCCCCGCAATTGGTGAATCTCCCGATTGAACATCGACCCAACTCTGACTGTTGTTGAGCAGCGGCTTGACCGCATCTTCAAACGCCTTAAGCTGGCCACTGTCTCCGGTAAATTGATGGATATAACTTACCCGGCTTCCCGGTTGGATCACCCCTGTTTTTTCGACATCTGCGAGGCGCATTAACACTACGGGCGAAGAAGCGAAGGGGTTAAAGCCTGCATCTGGTAATCTGGCGATCTCGGCGCTCAGGCTAAACTCGGCATTGCCCACCTCAAGGCGCTCAGGATACCCCAGGATGCCCCCAAGACGCGTCTCATACCAAATAGCATCTGCCTCTGGTAACCTATCGGTTGGCCCATCACCCAGCTCTATCACCCCTTTTAAGGGGTAATTGTCGTCTACGGCCCTGACGGTTATCAGCTGAAAGGCATCACCGGCGTAGGCCATGGAGTTAAACTGCATGCTGGCCGCGTGCCTTAGCCCCAGGGACTCGGCCTGCGTTAGGATCTGTTTATCCAAGGGGACCGGGGAATTAATAATGCGATCGGCGGCGATAAATTTTGATGCCTGACCATTGATGGCCAGCTGCAAGCGCTCACTGACCCGCGCCAGGCCAGTTACCGACAGAACAGCCAGGGTGATTGCCAAGATGATGAGTAACAACTGCCCCTGAAGCAGCTCGCGCTTAAATAACTTCCATGCGATGCGAGATTCCATTAACTCGCCTCCGCTGCGCTCTGAGGCTCTCGACTGTCATGCGCCTCGCTTAGTTTTCCTGCTTGCATGTTAAAACGTCGCTGACAACGATTAGCCAGCTGCAGATCATGAGTCACCAGTACTAAGGTGGTGTCGCTCTCACGATTAAGATCAAACAACATATCGGCCACCTTATCGCTATTGGCGCCATCTAAATTGCCTGTGGGCTCATCGGCAAACAGCACCTTAGGTTCACTGATAAAGGCTCTGGCGATGGCCACGCGCTGCTGTTCACCACCGGAGAGTTGGTTAGGAAAGTGATTGAGCCTGTGACTTAATCCTACGCGCTGCAGCATCTGCTGCGCCTTCTGTTTTGCATTGGCAACACCCGAGAGCTCAGCCGGTAGCATCACATTCTCAAGAGCATTAAGGGTATCGACTAACATAAAAGATTGAAAAATAAAGCTGACTTTCTGTTTACGCAGCGCCGCCTTGCCTTCTTCATCCAGTCCTTTCAGGGCGACACCATCGAGCATGATCTCACCCGAGGTCGGCGAATCAAGCGCCGCTAACAATCCAAGTAAAGTGGACTTACCGGAACCCGATGGCCCCAATATGGCCACACTGTCTCCCGACTTGACATCCATGTTGATGCCATTGAGGATAGTAAGCTCTCCCTCTTGGGTAGTTACCGATTTATAGAGATCACTGACCTTGATAGCACTATTTTTTAACATATATTCCTTCTCGCTTCGTCGCTTAAGCCAGCTTATCCGCATCTCTGGCCTGCTCGTTTTATTCTTGCTCCCCCAAGCCCATGCTAACCCGATATTGATCTTAGGTGATAGCCTAAGCGCAGGCTACGGCATGGAGCAAGAGAAGTCCTGGGTCTATTTGTTGCAGCAACAAACACCGGATATCACCATTATCAATGGTTCTGTTAGTGGTGAAACCTCGGCCGGAGGACTGCGCCGACTCCCTGCCCTGCTGGAATCTACCCAGGCCAAGCTGGTCTTTATCGAACTGGGCGGAAACGATGGCCTGCGCGGATTCGCACCTAAGCAATTGAAAAATAATCTTACAAAAATGATCCAATTGGCAAAGGCTTCTGGAGCCAAAGTATTGCTAAGCGAGGTGATGGTGCCGCCTAACTATGGCCCACGCTACGCAAAACAATTTACCCAGGTCTACGAAGAGCTTGCCAGCGAGCATGGCATTACGCTGGTGCCCTTCTTCATGACACAGATCGCTATTCACCCAGAATTGATGCAGGCCGATGGCATACATCCAAATGAACAGGCGCAGCCGCAAATCGCCGACTTTCTCCACCCTTGGCTGATCAATACGCAGACAGATAGCCAATAGGATCACTTGGGCCGAGGCGACGCTAGCAGCGCCTTCGGCCACATCAAACCTTATGCCAACCAGCCCCCCGCTAATTAATGCAACTCACTCAACAGCTCCTACCAGTTAACCAGCCAGATTTCCAGCGTTTTAATAATTTGCGCACCAGCTTGTTTTCTTTAGTTTTTATCTCAAACAACTGTTTAAAAACTAAACTAAGCTACTGATTAATACAGATGTTAATAATTTGTTGGCCAGATTTCACATTGCATATCTGGTACGGCAGTGCAATCTAACCAAGGAATAATAACAATAAGTAGGAGATACTATGTTCAACAAGACGCCCTCGTGGCTGATCCCAACGTTAGTCGCCAGTGCAGTGGCACTCTCGTTCACCGGCTGTTCCTCAGACGATGAAGACACACCTGCGGTCGAAACTCCACCTGTGACCACTACCCCCACAGATCCGGGCCCAAGCTTTCCAGTGGGAGCAATCATCATCGAAGATGGTGAAAACCTCACCACCCGTATTCAAGAAGCCTTAATCAATGCCCAAAGCAACGATGTGATAGTGCTACCTAAGGGACACTTCAAGATCGAATCGACCTTGCTGTTTGACGGCGATGTCGACGGTGATGGCGCCTACGCTAAAAACATCACCATCATGGGTCACGGCATGGAAGAGACTGTGCTGGACTTCTCCGAGTCGATCACAGGTGACGGTATTTTTGTGCAAAACGCCGTAAATATCACCATTCAGGATCTCTCAGTCAACGAAGCTAAGAACAACGGTATCAAGCTTAAAAATACCAATGGCATCATCCTGAGACGTCTGGCCACAGTTTGGGAAGGTGAGCTTGACGAAGACAACGGTGCCTACGGCCTCTATCCGGTAGAGTGTGAAAACATTCTTATTGAAGACACCTATGTACGCGGTAGCGCCGATGCCGGTATCTATGTGGGGCAATCTGAATATATCGTCGTACGCCGAAATATCGCCAAAGAAAACGTCGCCGGTATCGAAATCGAAAACTCTAAATATGCCGACGTCTACGACAACGAAGCCATGGGTAACACTGGCGGTATCTTGGTCTTCGACCTGCCGATCAACAACCATAGATATGGCTCAAGCGTGCGCATCTTTAATAACAAGGTGTACAACAATAACACCCCCAACTTTGCTAACGCCTCCTCCAATCCTGCGGGGGTACATATTGTGCCGCCAGGCACTGGGGTGATCATCCTCTCTACCAATGATGTGGAGATATTTAATAACGAAATCACCGGCCACGACACCCTAGGGGTCACAGTCTCAAGTTTCTTCATTGCTGAGCCGGATATCAGTACCTTTGTGGGCAACTATGGTCAGCCAGGGCAGCCGATTGAAGATGGCTGGCGCCCAACGCCGCGCAACATCTATCTTCACGACAACATCATCAAGGATTATGGTAAGAAGCCCAATGGCTATCTCATCGAAGATATCATCAAGGCTTACCTGCTCAGCCATGGCGCCTTCCCGGGTATCCTCTATGATGGACTGGGCGAGATGCTCTCTAACAACGGTACAGCTGCCTACTTAGGCCTAAAAGAGCAACCTTTCGCACAAGATGGTAGCGATAACATCTGTGCCCAGAATAACGGCGACGTCTCTTTTGGCCGCCTGTATGCCAACAACAATACCGACATCAGCATCGCCGATGTCCTGTATGAGAAAACCCAAGATAAGATTATGAACTGTGCCCAGCTGAGCCTACCGGTTCACACTGTCACCTTTGGCGATCAAATCTTCGGCTGTGGCGTCGATGATGACGTTGAAGGCTGTGATGGCGGTAACCTGGTCGGTGGCGGCGGCTCTATCGGCGAAGGTGAAGGCGGTTTGATCGGCGATGGCGATCTAAATCTGTGTACCACCACTGCTGCTGGGGTTAACTGGGATGCACTACTGGGTGCAAACTGTCCAAACCTCTCTGATTATCAGCTATTTGCCGATACCAGCGATCCGAGCACAGGGGCAAACTCAGGTGGTATTCCCTATGATCTCAACACCCAGTTGTTTACCGACTATGCCAGCAAATACCGCTTCGTCTTCGTGCCAGAAGGTAAAGTCGCAAACTACTCGGCCAACGAAAGCATGGACTTCCCAGTCGGCACAGTGATCACCAAGACCTTCGCCCTGCCCGCTGACACCAGTAAGCGCGGCGTGGAAAACGAAACCTTAGTGGAAACGCGCCTACTGATAAAGCGCGCCACCGGTTGGTCGGCACTACCTTATGTGTTTAACGCCGAACAGACTGATGCCGTACTGGCCAAGGCCGGTGCTATTCAGGGCAAGCAAGTGGTTCATAATGGCAAGACGCTAGACTTTGACTATGTCGTCCCCAGCATGAATCAATGTAAGCAATGTCACCAGTTTAAGGTTGACGATGCCAGCCCTGCGGTATTTGTCCCCATTGGTCCAAAGGCACGTCACTTGAACAAAGACTATGCCTACAGCGACGGTACCATGAACCAGCTGATGAAGTGGCAAGCTGCCGGTATCTTGCAAGGTGTACCCGACACGGCAACCATAAGCACTGTACCCGCTTTCAATGATGGCGATGAAGCTAAGGCTGCAACGATGACAGATACCGAACTGATGCAGACCGCTAAGGGGTATCTGGATATCAACTGCGCTCACTGTCACCGTCCTGAAGGTAACGCGTCCAACACAGGGCTTAAATTGGAATACTGGCGTAGCTATGAGGAAGACAGTGGTTACTCACACGGTACTTGTAAATCACCGATCGCCTATGGTGGCGGCTCATTGAGTTACGACGTTGTACCAGGCTCAAGCGAGACCTCTATCCTTCACTTCCGTATGGACAGCACGGCACCTGGCGATCGCATGCCAGAGATCGGTCGCAGCCTGTCTCACACCGAAGGAACGGCACTTATCGCCGAGTGGATCAAGCGACTCCCTCTGGCCACCTGCTCACAATAATCTAGCCTCAAGGGCCGCCAACTGGCGGCCCTTTTTATAGCGAGCCGAATCCTATGCGAACTTCATCCCTTAATTATTTAACCGCCCTCTTGCTGCTCTGCCTCACGGCCTGCGGCGGCAGCGATGACAGCACGACAGCCACACCAGAAACACCAATGACACCGCCGACAGGTGGCACCAACCCTGAGCCAGGCCTGTGTGACAGTCAAGGCAACGACATTAATTGGCAGGCATTGATGGAGCAAGATTGCCCAAGCCTGTCCCACTACAGACTATTTCAGCAGCCAGATAAGCCGACCCGAGAACCGCGCGCGCCCGGCTTCAAATATGAACTGTCTAGCCAGCTGTTTACCAATTATGCTCACAAGTACCGTTTCATCTTCCTGCCTGATGGCAAAACGATCACCTATCATGGCACAGACACCTTCGACCTCCCGGTCGGCGCAGTACTGGTAAAAAGCTTTGCCCTACCGACTGATACCCAGCTTCAGGGAGAGGCACATGAGAAGCTTGTGGAGACCCGTCTACTCATCCACCGTCCTAGCGGCTGGACCGCGTTGCCCTATCTGTGGCAAGACGGTGAGGCACGACTTGCCCTTACTGGCGCCAATCTTGACCATAGCCTGAATCGTCAGGGAGAAACACTGAGTTTTAACTATCATGTGCCCAGCAGAGCTGAGTGTAAGCTGTGTCATCAGCGTGCAAGCGACAGTGGCGTAAAGATCTATCCTATCGGGCTAAAGCCCTACCTGCTTAATCATGAACTGCCTATCGCAGGTAACCCCAAAAACCAACTTAACTACTGGCAGCAGCAAGGCAAACTCACAGGGCTGCCCGCCACTGGCGCTCCCGATACGGCACCCGACATCAATGATACTCATGCCGATTTGACCGCCAGGGCGAAAGGATACCTAGATATCAACTGCGCTCATTGTCACAGAGCTGAGGGATTTGCCAGTATTTCTGGGTTGCGTTTAGGCTTTTATGTGGATCACACCAGCTTTCAATATGGGATCTGCAAGCAACCCCCAGGCTGGGATGGCGGTGAAAAGGGGCTGTCTTACGACATCATACCCGGCGACGCAGAGCACTCTATCTTGCTCTACCGACAGATGTTAGACGCACCGAAAGATCGCATGCCCCCCATCGGCCGCAGCCTGAGTCATGTCGAAGCACTTAAGGTATTGGAAACCTGGATAGATGGACTAGCGCCCAGTTTAGGCAACTGCCAGCACTCGTCTTAAATTTTACGAATAAACTGGCCTGGCGGCAGGCCAAGCCAGTGCTTAAAACTCTGCCTGAAGTGACTCACGTCGCTAAACCCCATGATATCGGCGATATCGACTATGCTCTTATTGCCCTGCACAATTAACCCTATCGCCGTCTGGCAGCGCACCTGATCCACCAGTTTCTGATAGCTGGTCCCGGCGTTAGCCAGATGACGCCTCAGGGTGCGATCGCTCATATTCAATCTCAGCGCCATCAGCTCAAGCTTAGGGGTTTGTGGAAAGCCTTCGTTTAAGATGGCCAGCACCTTTTCAATCAATGAAGTCTCATGCAGGGCATGTTCGTCTGACGATATGCGCGAAAAATCATAGATTATGGGCAGTTCGAGCGCCTGATGCGCAATCGCCCATTCGAAGAACTCATGATTGAAGCTGACTTCAGCCTGGCAAAACTGCGTCAAAAATTGGCACTCATGCTCAGGAGTCGCCAGTAATACACGCTCAAGTTTGACGTGTTGCCCCGTCAACTGCCGCGCCAACGCCAGCATGGAGCTGACACTATTTTGAAACTGTAAGGCAAAATGCGGCGCTGATATCTTGCCCGTGTTTAACCAGCGAAAATAAAGTTGCTGCGCTTTGTGAGTCACTAGGGTATCAGACACACTACCCACTAACTCGGGATGGGCAATGACAAACTCTAAACAATCACCGAGTGTCTTGCACTTTGCCAAATAAGGCCAGATCAACTCTAGCGCTTCCAGGCAATAGGTCTCGCCTAACTTAGCGCCGATCTGAGGGTCATTATCCAGCCCTGCAAGATACGCCATGGCATAATCGACCTGCCACACATAAACGAAGCTCATCTCAGCCAACTCGTTCATACCAAGGCCGATGTCGGCACATAGACGATCGGCGCATTCTGGGCCAAAGCGCTGCGCAACAAACCGAAGCAAGCTTCTCAGTTCATATGCGGGATAAGATTGATCGCCAACCTTCAGTGTTGCCTGGTAGCGGGTAATACTCGTCATCTCAACCTTACAAAATCTAGGGTAATAATGCTTTGTATAAGATTTTGCCTAAGAGTAAAAGCCTGGCAAGGATAAAAAGTTACAAATATGTAAAAACCCGCCAAGAACGGGTTTTTATCTGGTGAAAATGCGTTCTCTTAGCTCAGAGGTTGATTCTTTTCCGCCAAGCGATCAAACACCGCATTGACCGCCAAAGAGGCGCTATGAGCTATCTTGTCGGCGATCTTTTTCTTTATCTGATAACGTACCTTAATCACAGTTTTTTCTTGAGCCAGCTTCATCACCACATCGTCACTGGTAGAGAGCGCATCAATTAGGCCTAAATCCAGCGCCTGTTGACCATACCAATGTTCGCCGGTTGCCACCTTGGCAATATCCAATTCGGGACGATACTTGCTAATAAAGGCCTTAAACAGTACATGGGTCTCTTCAAGTTCCTGCTGAAACTTCTCACGTCCCTCATCTGTGTTTTCACCAAACACGGTCAGAGTGCGTTTAAAGTCACCGGCCGTATGCTGCTCATAATCGATATCATGTTTTTTAAGCAGACGATTGAAGTTTGGGATCTGCGCGACCACACCAATTGAGCCAACAATCGCAAAAGGTGCTGCGTAAATTTCGTTCGCAACACAGGCCATCATATAGCCACCGCTGGCCGCCACTTTATCAACACAGATAGTCAGTGGAATTTCTGCGTTACGTAGCCTGTCAAGCTGACTTGCTGCCAAGCCATAGCCATGGACCATACCACCGCCGCTTTCGACGTTCACCACGACTTCATCACCTTTCTCGGCCACCGCCAGCACGGCGCTAATCTCTTCACGCAATGAGGCAACTTCACCGGCATCGATACTGCCTTTGAAATCCAGCACAAAGACCCGTGGCGAGCTGGGTGCATCGCTCTTCTCGGCTTTTTCTTTAGCTTTCTCTTCCGCCTTAAGGGCTTTTTCGTAAGCCTTGAACTGCTTCTTACTCAGCAACTCCTCTTTCAAGTCGTGCTTTAGCGACTTAAGCTCATCGGTCACATTAGTCAGCTTAAGCTCACCCTTATCGGCCTTCTGCTTCACTGCCGACGCCAACACCAGAACAACAACCGCGACTATCGCTATCACTATGGTGACGGCTTTCGCTAGAAAGAGTCCATACTCATACAAAAATTCCAAAATTAAGCTCCGTGATAAGGCCTTAAAAAATTTGGTCGCTATTCTAACAGTACTGAGTGCAATAACAAATCCAGCCATAAAAAAACCCAGCAATAGCTGGGTTTTTCACTTATTGAATAATACGCTTAGTTTGCGCCGCAAGGTTGAATGACTGAATCATTCTGAACCAAAACAGTGGCGTCACCCTTACCAGCCGTCAACGCAAAGGCGGCGACCTGCTGCTGCATCTCAACCGTCGCAGCCGCGGCGCTACCATCGGTCACACCAGCCACTTCGCTTGGGCTTATCAGCGAGCTATGATGACCTTTGCTAAAGCGCACGGCACCAGCCCCCACTGTTGTGGTATCGATACACTCAAGGCCTAAGTTTGCGATAAGCGGTTCGGTACCCGATACCGGGAACTTTTCAACATAGTTTGGCAAGACTTGATCAGGTAAGTTATTACCGTCACCCACCACTTCAATTAAATGAACCGGTAAGCCTGTCGCTTTTAACCCCGCTGCATGGTTAATTGGATCTGCACCATCAACTGCCGTCTGCACTGCGAAGGCAAATGTTGGCAAGAACTGAGCATACACAGCCTCTACCAGCGCCATATATTCCGGTGTACCTGGCTCATAACCCGCAACATTAGCTTCATCAACCAACGCCTTGAAGGTATCGCTGGCGGAAACATTCGCAAATAAAAGTGGGCCAAAGGTTTCCGAACCAATGAAAGTCCCCGCGAAGCCGCCCGTCGGGGCAACCAGAGATACGGCATTTAACTTATGCACATAGCTTAAATCGGCGCCATTGGCAGGATGCGTCAAACCTGAGTTTGCATAGGCTGCAAAGTCAGTTCCTACGATAGCACCCAAGCTAAGTCCTTGAGCGCTGATCTTGGTAATATCGAACATCTGTGGCATCTGGGCTGCTGCAAGACCACCGGCAAGACCGGTCAATGCAGCACGCAGGCCTAAATGATCCACCGTCGCCTGTCTGAAGTTATCACGCACAGACAAGGTGCTTTCAAGGTTTATAAAGACTAACGGATTACCATTCTTAAAGGCTTCAGGGTTACCCACAAAGGCGCCAAATGCAGGATCAGTTGCCGACACCTCGTAGACACCATCACCGTTGGCATCGAAAGAGCGAGCCCCGTGCAGTGGCATATCGATAGCAATCGTCGCAACCCCCATGGCCGCATAGCTACCGGCATAGGCTAGCGACATCTCTTTACCACCACCTAGACCATGCATGGCCATAGTCGTCGGCCAGCCGGCTGTTGGCGGCGTAAAGGGAAGCCCTTGAGAGGCATAAAACTGGGCTAAACGCTCAGCATTTGGCATAGAGATCAAGACAGGCACAGTCTCACTGCCCGTTGGCGCAGGAATTGGATTGAACTTAGTCAGATGCTTGGCCTTGTCCGCTGGCGTACCATCGTCAAGTAACCAACTCTTACCCGCTAACAATGCTGGATTAGCCAGAGCCGCAGAAGGGTCAATACCGTGAGCGACCGCTTGGGCACCGAAATTTTGTTGACTCAAGGCACCAGATTGCAGAGCTAACAGCACGGCTACCGGGCTATCGCCCAGCGCATGCCAGTTACCATTGATACCGCTACACGTGGACGAACTGCAGCTGCCATAGGTCGGCAGTGTCAGCTGGGCAACATAGACATCGGCCAGGCTAGAAACCACATACGCCACGCCGTCCGTAGGCGTTAAGCCTGCGGCTTGGGCAACGGTGATCCCCAGCGGATGGGGCTGAGGCACTGTCATTGACGGTGCAAATGGCGTCCCCTCTTGCAGCATCAGCAGTTTGGTTGTCTCATAGACATCGCTGATAGCCTGCGTCGTAAACAGGCCTGAATAGCTGATGGTTGAGCTATCGACGCCGTGAGCCGCAGCCATGCCCTTTTCATAGCTATTGACTAAGCCTTGCAGCATCAGCTGCTCTGGAGTTTCCAGTGGCTTAGTCTCAATATCCATTTTTAATAGACCATAGGTGGTCGAAGGCGCAATAGGACGCCCGGCCGAGTCTTGGATAAGATCTGTGGTGGCATACACGTAAGACTGTCCAGCCTTAAGCGGCTTAAGTGGCACTATGGCAATAGTATTACCCGAGGCCGTTGCCACAAAGTCGACACCAAATTGTAGCTCGTCACCAATCTTACACGCAGAAACAGACATTGCAGCCTGACATTCGGGATCCGTTGACAGAGGGCCGCCGACAGTGGCTTCGAACATGCGCACAGCACCAGGTTGCGCGACAGATGCAGCGGCAAGAGTCAGCTGAGTTCCATCATGGTCCATCGCAGGTGCGACAGAAATAGAGATCGGAGAGGTGGTCGACCAACCATCCAGCGCGCCTAGGGCCATCTGAGGGTCGGTATAGTCACTGCTACCATCGGCTTTTTCACCCGGCATGGTCAGTGTTCCGTCGGTCGTACCGCTAAAAAGTAGATCGTTGGGTAATGGTACCTTGCTGTTCGCGGGATCGAATACCATATGCGACAGAGGGATCAGTGGCTCGGTCTTATCTTTGAGCTGATCAACACTGTCTTCGCTACAACCAGCCATTCCCAATGCGGATGCAATTGCGACACCCAAAAAGAGTCTTTTCATCTTTTTTCCCCAAATCTTGTTGTAATAATTTTGTTTTCCCCAAAAATTGGTCACAATAGTCTTCCTTGAGTGACCAATGAGACTTTTTCAGTCCCTAACGCTAGCCAAGTTAACGTAAAATTATTGAGTTAGCTACAATTTTGTCACACACAAACAACAGATTAGTGCTAGTTAATTAATCATTTGTTTAAAACATACGTTTCAGGCTCGAATAAATCATAGAAATGGCGGGGAATTCCGCTTACAGGAAAAATCGACTCATGTTGGAATATCAGGCAGCAAAAGATTTACTAAAAGATAAAACGATTCTGGTCACGGGTGCTGGAGATGGTATTGGCCGCGCCGCTGCACTGGCCTATGCAGAACATGGTGCCACAGTGATCTTACTGGGCAAAACAGTCAAGAAGCTCGAAGCCGTCTATGACGAGATAGAACAGGCGGGCTACCCTACCCCGGCTATCGTACCGTTAGATCTCAAAGGTGCTACTGAGCAAAATTACCAAGATATGGCTGAGACGATCGAACAGCAGTTTGGTCACCTGGACGGTCTATTACATAACGCCAGTTTACTGGGCGTCCTTGGCCCCTTCGAACATATCTCAATGGATTCGGTAAACGAGGTGCTTCAGGTCAATCTGGTTGCCGAGATCATGATGACCAAAGCCCTGTTACCCGTTCTGAAAAAGGCCCCTTCGGCATCAATCATCTTTACCTCTAGCAGTGTCGGCCGTCAGGGCCGTGCCTTCTGGGGTGAGTATGCCATCTCTAAATTTGCCACCGAAGGCATGATGCAGTGTATTGCCCATGAATATGAGGGCAGCAACCTGCGCGCCAATACCATCAATCCTGGTGCCACCCGCACTAAGATGCGCGCCAATGCCTACCCAGCCGAAAATCCACAAGATTTAAAGACCCCAGAAGAGATAATGGCCACCTATCTCTACCTTATGGGTGATGATGCTACAAGCGTCACAGGCCAGCAGTTCAACGCCCAGTAAGGTTAGAGTCGCTAACCTTGATGACATAGAGATCTTGGCGTTAGCGAACTAAAAAGCCAGGCACAAAAAAGGGAAGCATCAGCTTCCCTTTTTTAATAATCGCTTTAATAGCCTCTAAGCAATTACTTGTATTTGCGCATAACCAAAGTAGCGTTTGTGCCACCAAAACCGAAGCTGTTGCTCATGATAGTGTTGAGCTCGGCATCACGATATTCAGTGACGATTGGCATACCTGCGGCCTTCTCATCGAGATTATCGATATTGATACTTGGCGCGATGAAGCTATTCTCCATCATGATCAGGCTGTAGATAGCCTCATGCACACCCGCCGCACCTAACGCGTGGCCAGTCAGAGACTTGGTTGACGCAATAGCTGGCAGATTGTCACCAAAGGTTTCGGCCAAGGCTTCTAGCTCACGCATATCGCCAACAGGTGTAGAAGTACCGTGAGTGTTGATGTAATCGATTGGCGTATCAACATCGGCAAGCGCCATCTTCATACAACGCACCGCACCTTCGCCCGATGGTGCAACCATGTCATAGCCGTCTGAAGACGCGCCATAACCAATGACTTCGGCATAGATCTTAGCGCCGCGAGCAAGTGCATGCTCAAGCTCTTCGACAACCACGATACCGCCACCACCAGAGATAACGAAACCATCACGGTCCGCATCATAGGTACGAGAAGCCTTCTCAGGACAATCGTTGTATTTAGTCGACAGGGCGCCCATGGCATCGAAGCCCATAGTCAGGGTCCAATCCACCTCTTCCGCACCACCGGCGAAGACCATGTCTTGCTTACCCATTTGAATCAACTCAACCGCGTGGCCAATACAGTGGGCACTGGTAGCACAAGCAGAGCTGATAGAATAGTTCATGCCCTTAATTTTGAATGGCGTCGCCAAACAGGCACTGGCTGTGCTCGACATGATACGAGGCACAATATAAGGACCAACGCGCTTAACGCCTTTTTCACGCAGGGTATCGGCAGCTTGCACCTGGTTCTGCGATGAGGCGCCACCAGTACCGGCAATGATACCTACACGGTGATTTGAATACTGTTCTTCAGTGAGTCCTGCGTCAGCTATCGCTTGCTCCATGGCAATGTAAGCATATGCAGCAGCATCACCCATAAAGCGCAGTGCTTTACGGTCGATATGTTCTTTAGGGTCTAACTTAATGTCGCCCCAAACATGGCTACGAAGCTTCATTTCTTCAAACTGATCTGAGTGGGTAATACCACTGCGACCCGCTTTAAGTGACTCGGTGACTTCTTGCTTGTTATTACCGATACTTGACACTATGCCAAGGCCGGTGATCACGACTCTTTTCATTATTAACTATCCATTCCGTACGTTTAGTACCAATTTTGCTGCGCCAATAGTATCGCTTTTACTGCATTTAAGTGGTCAGCTTTCCATAAAGGTAGGTAAAATAATGCCTAATATCCCGTTGAGAGTAAATTCATTGACTACCGAACACCCGGATAACGCGCAAATTATTGACGACAAGCATACATTGAACTCATTTTTAAGCCATTTATCGACAATTACACTGGATGCCCCGCAGCAAGTGATCGGTGTTGTCACCACTAAAGGTGGCCAATGGCTGTCCACTTTACTGTCGCTCTTGTATTTTAAGGTAACGTCTCAGAATAAGCGCTACCAACTGCAGCTATATACCAAAGCTGATGCTCAAACATTAGCTCAGATAGCAGCAAATTCACAACTGTCCGGCGCGACAAACCAACAGCTTAAGGATATCGCCTCTGCCCACATATCAGGGTGTCACCGTCTCACGCTTGCTGACGGTAAACTGATTATCGATCTTCATCTGGGCGCCGCACTTGAGCAGCTCAAGGCGCAGGTCAGCGCCAAAGATCCCGATAAAGCAGTGCATGCCTGGTTGTTGGATACCGATGAGGCGATATGCCAAGCCCCTGAGCCGCTTATCTGGCAACTCGCACGCTTGAGCTGCCCATCAGCCCCGCTTTTTACCTTCAGTGAGACGAGGGAAAAAGAGTCCGCCTCAGAAATTGGACCACTGTCACAGGCGGCTAACAAGGCTGGATTTCAGCTCTGTGAACTCAATTTAGCAACCAAAGATGACCAGTGTGTGACGATTAAATCTGTCCCCAGCAACCCAGCGCTGGATATTGCTCAGCAGGAACGCCGTGCACTACGTCGTCAGCTAAACGACAGCCTTCACTATAATCCGCTTTATGCCGGGGGCGAAGGCGAAACGGCGATTATCGGGGGCGGTGTTGCCGGAGCCAGTCTTGCCCTGTCGCTCGCGGAACGCGGCAAAAGCCTGACTTTCTTTTGTATGGACGAGGCGCCGGGACAACAGGCCTCAGGTAACAAACAAGGGGCCATCTATCCACTGCTCACGCCGGAGCATGGCAGCCTGAGCCACTATTTTTTACAAGGCTACCTCTTTAGCCGTCAGCGTATCTTGCAGCTGATCGAGGCGGGGTATGATATCCCCCATGATTTTTGCGGCGTCTTGCAAACCGGCCATGATCAACGTAGCCAGCAAAGGCTTGAAAAAATCATCAGGGCCCAGCCTTGGGCCGAGTCAATCGCACAAGCTGTCGATGCCGAAAAAGCCAAATCACTCGCCGGGATAGCGATCAACCATCAGGGGATCTACTATCCCTTAGGCGGCTGGGTATCCCCTCAGGCCCTGACCCGCGCCGCCTTGGCCCAGGCGGAAAAACTCGGTAAACAAACCTGTCATTATCAATGCAAGGTGACCGACATACGATATGACCAGGGGCATTGGTATCTAAGTACTGAGCATGCAGGAAAGCAGGCCGAATATGGTCCCTTTGCTAACTTAGTGCTGGCTAATGGCCGCCACCTGACCGACTTTTCCCAAACGACCCAGCTACCAATTAGCGGTTTTCGCGGCCAGGTCAGCCACATCCCATCCAGAGGAGAACTGACAGCCCTCAAGACGGTACTCTGCTCTCATGGCTACCTCACTCCGGCCCATGACAAACTGCACTGCACAGGGGCGAGCTATGTCAAAGATCCCGATAATCTGGCCTACAGCCCAACGGAGCAGCTGGAGAATCTGGATAAGATCCGCACTAGCTATAGGGCTAACTGGACTCAAGATGTTGATATCTCAGGCCATAGCGCCCGCATTGGTGTACGCATGGTCACCCGAGATCACGCTCCCATGATGGGCTGCGCGCCAGACTTTGACGCGATAGCCAGCGCTTATCGGCAGCATCAGCACACCAAAGAAAGCATCAAATATTGGCGCAGTAATCCCGCGCCCGTATATCAAGGCCTGTTTGTGCTCGGAGGACTGGGCTCTCGCGGCTTAACTTCTGGTCCACTGGCAGCAGAAATTTTAGCGGCTCAGCTATGTGGCGAACTGCTACCCGCCAATATCGATATTCTTACCATGCTCAACCCCAACCGTATGTGGATGAGAAAATTACTGAAAGGTAAGGCGCTTTAGGGGGGTCTGCTCCGACTCGAATTGAAGGTAGTACTATAGCTAACTTGTCAAAACGCCGACTCATTGGGTCGGCGTTTCTTCTTGGCAAACCGTCTATAAGCAAGCTGTGAACTGCGGTAGATAACTCTTACCTAGGCTAATTCACCTTTGCGCTTCTGCTTTACTATTAAGCTTTGACTTTAACCCGATTATTAGTATCCCGGCTGCTACGGATCAACTCATCACCCGTGACATGCTCGGCCTTCGCCAATCTGTCATAGAGCAGCACATTGACCGATGAGGCCAAATTCATACAGCCAACCGTAGGCACATAGACCACGCTATCGGCTCGATCGATAAGCGCTTGATCTAACGTGCCGTCTTCGGGACCAAACAGGTAGATGGCCTTAGCGGGATGCTGAAATGTCGGTAGCGGCGTGGCCCCCTCAACCAGGTCAACACAGATCACCTGAGTGTCGTCATCGAGCCCCTCAAGCAAAGATTCAACCCCCATAAGAGGAATATGCTGGCTCACCCGCTTGGTGTCGGTATTGTACTGCTCGCCTCTGTGGTGCGCCGCTAAAGCGTAACGTTTACCCGTATAGCGTACCTCATCGGCACGATAACAGCCGGCGGCGCGCATCACTCCACCCACGTTGGTCGGGCTCTTGGGATTTTGCAGCCCAATGATCACCTGGCTCATGTCAGCCATCTTTAGGCGTTTAGGCCTTGAGAAATCTGCTCACGCAGCTCAGTCCAGGCATTCACCACTAAGGCGTGATCGGCAGGTTCAAGCTCTGACTTGGCGGTCTCAAGACAAACCTGCATTTTAGTTTCCAGTGCCTGAAGGTCTTGCACAGACTCCTGCTCAAGCTCAGATAAGACTACGGCAACATGGCCTTGTAGATAACCGCTGGCAAAGAGTTGATCATCATCGCCGCCTGCCACCTTGGTCGCGATCCACTCATCTAATGCTTGCTCATACTGCTCTAACATTACTTCTCCAATCGAAATCTGCTTGTATCGGTTAATCAAGTAGCACTCACCAGATCTGGGTTGGCCACCTGATACATCACATAATCGTGGTAGCCGGTCACGACTTTATAATAACCACATAATTCACTGTCTAACTCTGGGTCGCCACTATCCACAATTAAGGGGCGCCCTTCAAGTGCTTTTAGCTTAGTTTTTGTCGCCAGAATGATAATATTTTCTCTGCCGACCTGACGGATCAAGGCTGGCGACAATTGTTGATTGCCACGCCCGAGAATATGACCCTGACCGCCAATCAATGTGATCACCAGCTTGCATGGACGATTCGCCGTCAGTTCAACTAGCGCCTGAGCACTTAAATCGCTGGCAATCAGCTCGCCATTCTCAACCAGATCCACCCCTAGCAAGGTGTTGTCTAACCCGAGTTCTTCCATCACGGCGGCGACAGTACTGCCAGAGCCCATGATGACAAGCCCCTCTTCTATCTGCTCAACGGCCTCGGCAGCAATATCGGCCAACACCAACTCGTCGACCTCTTTGCCACCCATCTTAACCGCCTGAATGTAACGTGGCTCGGCAGGAACCTGCATCTCGCCAAATCGGCGCGCCTTAACGACGCCTTGACGAAAGGCGGCCTCATCAATATCCATGACATCGGCTGTCATCAAACTTACCAATGCGCCATCAAGTAACTGTTTGACCACCATGCCCGATGCATGGGGGGTGATCCCATAAACGCCAGAATGAATTTTCACCCCAGCAGGCACGCCAAGCACAGGTTGGGTATCAATTATCACCTCAAACAGATCCCGCGCCGTGCCATCGCCACCAGCAAACAGCAAGAGATCGACTCCCGCAGCCTGCAGTGCTTTAGCCGCAGCTTGAGTATCGCCCGCTGCCGTTGTCTCCCCCACCTGATAAACCACCTGATGAGCAAATCCCATCTGACTGACAAGATCGGCGCCCATGGCGCCAGAGGCCGTCACGACAGTAATCTTATCTTGGTAGGGTAAGATCACCTTCAGTGCCTGTGCCATTCTCAGGTGTGCCTTGGGCTCGGCGCCGCGAGCCAGCGCCTCCTGGGCAACACCATCACTCCCCTTTAGCGCCACACTGCCTCCCAAGCCCGCTAGAGGGTTAATGATCACACCGAGGCGAAATGTCTGTTTCATGGCTATATCCTTGTTATTTCTTATTGTTTTTGGCTACTACTAGCTTGTGCTGGGATGAGAAATACGGCGAGCATCGCCAGCACCGCGCACACCGCAGCCACTAACCAGCTCAACCAAGCCTGTGAACCATCTCCCCAGATGAAGCCACAAAACCAGGTGCCCAGCGCACCGCCGACACCGAAACTCAAGCTGGCGTATAACGCCTGCCCCTTGCTACGGTGCCTGACATCAAATCTTTGATGCACAAATTGAATCGACGCCGCGTGCACCAGGCCAAAAGTAAAAGCATGAAGCAACTGGCTAACGCCGAGCCACACCATGCTACTGGCACAAAAGGCCATCAGCAACCAGCGAACGGCGGTTAGACCGATAGAGACCACCAGCAAAGCACTGACCCCGTAACGGCCAAGCAGTCTTGGGGCAAACATAAACATCACAATTTCGGCCAGTACCCCAAGGGCGACGTAGATCCCTGCGATCGATTCGCTATAACCGACCTGTTTCAAATAGAGCACGAAGAAACCATAAAATGGCCCAGCGCTCATCTGTAACAGTAAGGCTGACACCAGAAACCAGAAGATCCCGGCATCAAATTTCAGCGGCGGCGCAGTTAGCGTTTTATCGACCCGCACTCGAGTACTGGGCAAAGACAGTGAGCAACCAAGTAGGCCCAGAAACAAGCCTAATCCCACAAAGGGCAAAATCTCGGTACCAAAATGGCTAATGGCAAAGCCCACGCTCACCACAAAAACCAGATAACCCAGGCTACCAAAACTGCGGATTTTGCCATAGCCACCGGTATTTTCACCTAAGGTTTCTAAGGTGATCACCTCAAGCTGCGCCAATATGGCATTCCAGAAAAAGGTGTAGATGCTGAGGCTGATGGCCAGATAGAGAAAGCCCCCCTGATAGAAGAAGCTTAAAAAGGTCACCGCGGAGCAAGCCGCGCCCATCTTCACCAGTTGACCGCGCATTCCCGTCTTGTCGGCGACCACGGCCCATATATTAGGCGCTATGATGCGCGTTGCCATTAAAATCGCCAGCAAAAAACCTATCTGCTGCGGCTCAAAGCCCCTATGCTCGAAAAAGACACCGAGATAAGGCACCAAGACACCAAGAATAGCGAAAAAGAAAAAGTAACACGCGCTGATCCAATGAAGTTGTTGCTGTGATTCTGCCTGCGACATGGTGTAAGGCTATTCCTAGAGTGTTTCTCCCCACAGACCTTCTGGGGTTGATGTTGCTACTACGCGAGCTCACCGGTCGGTAAGTCTCGAACAAAAGAAGGCACATTAATGTGCCTTCTGACTTTCACTATTACTGTGGGCTACTTCATGCCCAATATAGGTGTAATGCTATGCACATCTTGGTTCTGCGCCCTGTGTCTTAACAGGTGATCCATTAGGACTATGGCCAACATCGCCTCGGCAATCGGCACGGCGCGAATCCCCACACAGGGGTCGTGGCGTCCCTTGGTGACTACCTCGGCAGGTTCACCCTGCACTGTCATACTCTCACCTGGCACGCTGATGCTAGAAGTCGGCTTCATGGCGATATGCGCCACTATCGGCTGCCCAGAGGAGATGCCGCCAAGGATGCCGCCAGCATGATTAGAGGCAAAGCCTTCAGGCGACATCAGATCCCTATGCTCAGAACCTTTTTGATTCACCACGGCAAAACCATCGCCAATCTCTACGCCTTTTACTGCATTGATCCCCATCAGAGCATGAGCGATATCGGCATCGAGACGATCAAATACCGGCTCCCCCAATCCCACTGGGACATTGGTCGCCACCACAGACACCTTGGCACCAATCGAGTCACCGCTCTTTTTCAGCTCACGCATATACTCATCAAGCTGCTCTAGCTTGCTGGCATCGGGGAAGAAAAAGGCATTTTGTTCGATCTGTTCAAAATCTAGAGTCTCGGCACAAATAGGACCGAGCTGAGACAGATAGCCTCTGATCTCGATACCGTGTACCTGCTTAAGGTACTTCTTTGCCACCGCACCGGCAGCCACTCGCATGGCGGTTTCCCGCGCCGATGAGCGTCCACCACCACGATAATCTCTTAGGCCATACTTTTGCTGGTAGGTGTAATCGGCATGTCCCGGACGGAACTGATCTTTAATGTTGGAGTAATCCTGGCTGCGTTGATCGGTATTCTCAATAACTAAACCAATAGAGGTGCCAGTGGTTTGCCCTTCAAACACGCCAGAGAGGATTTTAACCTGATCCGGCTCGCGTCTGGCTGTGGTATAGCGCGAGGTGCCTGGACGGCGTCTGTCGAGATCGTGCTGCATATCGGCTTCATCGATCGCCAGACCCGGAGGGCAGCCATCAATAATACAACCTAAGGCTTTACCATGGCTCTCGCCAAAAGTCGTTACCACAAAATTTTGACCGATACTGTTACCCGACATGTGCTTACTTCACCTCTACTTGATTAGTTGACTCCAGCATAGCCTAAACTTGCCACTGGCTATATTCTTATACCAATCGTAGTAAATAGCTGATCATTCTAGCTTGTTAAAACGTCCGATTACGGCGTTACTATTTTTGATTGTAGAATAACTACTTATCGAAAAATCCTGCCTTGTTCTGGAACGTTATTCCTGCGCTATTTCTGTTCTCTTACTTACCGTGATTGGTATTAAATCGGCTTAGTCATATGCGACTAAGCCCTTCCCACTATTATTCACTATCTTTGTAGATGGCGAAAAGTGATTCATTTTCAACAAGCTGATCTCGTGTGAGCACAAACACACCGTCACCGCCATGTTCGAAATTCACCCAGGTGAAGGGCACCTCAGGGAACTGCTCGATGAGATGCACCATAGAGTTGCCCACCTCAACGACCAACAAGCCCTCTTGGGTCAGGTAGTCGGCGGCATTAGCAAGAATGCGCTTAGTGAGATCCAGACCATCACGTCCAGAGGCTAACCCCAACTCAGGCTCATGATGATATTCATCAGGCATATCACCAATATCTTCGGCGTCCACATAAGGAGGGTTGGAGACAATCAGATCATACTGAGGAGCTCTAGGGATAGCGGCAAACATATCAGACTCGATAGGGAATACCCTGTCCATCACACCGAGAGATTCGATGTTAATCTGCGCCACTTCCAGCGCATCGCTGCTGATGTCGATAGCATCAACTTCTGCTTCTTCAAACTCATAGGCGCAGGCGATAGCGATACAGGCACTGCCGGTGCAGAGATCTAAGATACGATTCACCGGCTTATTATAGAGCCAAGGGCTAAAGCGGTTGGCAATCATCTCGGCAATGGGTGAACGCGGCACCAGCACTCTGTCATCGACATAAAATTCCAAACCGGCGAAAAAAGCACGATTTGTCAGATATGGCACTGGTAAACGCTCGCGTACACGGCGAATGATGAGCTCAACAATCTTATGCTTTTCGCTGCTGGTCAGATTACTGTGGATCACCTGCTGGCCAATCTCCTCTGGCAGGTGCAAAGCATGGAACACTAGGGCTATCGCCTCATCCCACGCATTATCGGTACCGTGACCATAATAGATATTAGCATCGTTAAAACGGCTAACCGCCCAACGCAACATATCGCCGATTGTACGTAATTCCGTCACGGCTTCATCAACAAAAATCTTATCCAAAACTTGCTCCCGCTAGATAGTTCCGACTCATTGTAACTGAACTCTATTCATATGGCATCGGATTCAATAAAATAGCCCCATGAATAGAGAAAAAGATGATGAGTTGGCGCTTTTTTCGGCGCTAACTCAAGGAATAAAACCGCTTAAACAAGATAAGCGGCATTTTGCGGCGCCGCAAAAACCCAAGCGAGAGCTGGAGATCGCCACCACTCGGCTGCATGCCGACAGCTACTTCTCCGATACCTATCAGCCCCTGCTCCCCTTAGAAGGCGCGATGCGCTGGTCAAGAGAAGATGTCGACAGCCATGAGCTTAAGCGGCTCAGACGCGGTGACTATCAGCCCGATCTGCTACTGGATCTGCACGGCATGCGTCAAACTGAAGCCAAGCTAGAGCTTGCGGCCTTGATTCAAGCCTGCGTCAAACAGCACAGCCAATGTTGCTGCGTGATGCATGGTCATGGCACCGGGATATTAAAACAGAACATTCCTATGTGGCTGGCGCAACACCCTCAAGTTAAAGCCTTCCATAAGGCGCCAAAAGAATGGGGTGGCGATGCCGCCTTGTTGGTCTTGGTCGAGGTCGGCGAGTTTCCCTCTTGGGAGTAATTAACCCTCTTTCATTAGGACAACAAAAAGGACGCCGAGGCGTCCTTTTTGTATTTATATAGCTATCTGGCTAGCTCACCGTATGGGGGGTATGCTGCCAGCTTAGCGAACCTCGCTCGCCATGTCTGTCGATTAAGGTCACCCCAGAGGTCGCAAACAAAGGCGGCTCAATGCCCGGCACCAACTCGCTAACCATATAGCCCAACAGCGGCATGTGGGCAATCACTAACACATTGTCAGCCTTGTATTGTTCGGCATAAGCCAAGGTCAGATCGGCTGCCATGGTCGGCTCGGCCGAAGGCGTTAATTCATCCAGCACCAACCACTTTCGAGGCTCGGGGAAGTGCTTACTCACTTCCTGCCATGTTTGCTGCGCACGCAGATAGGGACTCACCAGCACGAGATCGAACTCGGTTACATCACGGACCAGCCAGTTACTCATCAATTCGGTTTGATAGCGGCCGATCTCAGTGAGCACACGTTCTCTATCTGAGTGTGCGTGATAACCCGCCTCGCCATGTCGCATCAAATATAGCTTCATACTACTCTCGCTATGATTATTCTTGTTCTACTATGAATTGTAGCGTTAAAGTGCTGCGCAACAAACCTTAAGTCTGTTATTAATTAGTCGAATAACGGATAAGATATTTGCCAAAGTCATTTTTGAAGCCCAATATGTAGGCTACTGCTTTAACGACCTAAACCCCGATGAATATCATACATTTGTCCAGCAAAAGGATGGAGTCAGCCATTGCCCACTTCGACGCCAATCACTAAGAGCCCCAACGATCATCGCCAGTACCAATATGTGCAACTAGCTAACGGGCTGCGGGTACTTTTAGTGGAAGACTTACAGGCACAACAAGCCGCCGCATCGATGGCGGTCAACGTCGGTCATTTCGATGATCCGGCTTCACGTCCTGGCATGGCGCACTTTCTTGAGCATATGTTGTTTTTAGGCACAGAAAAATACCCTAACTCAGGTGAGTATCACGCCTTTATTAATCAACATGGCGGCAGCAACAATGCCTGGACGGGTACTGAGCAAACCAACTTTTTCTTCTCTATCGATGCCGAGGTGTTTGAAGAGTCACTGGATCGTTTTAGCCAATTTTTTATCGCCCCCTGCTTTGACCTAGAGCTGGTCGACAGAGAGCGCCATGCCATTGAATCTGAATTTAGCCTCAAGCTGAAAGACGATATTCGCCGGACCTATCAAGTTCAAAAGGAGACAGTTAATCCGGCTCATCCTTTCTCAAAGTTTTCAGTTGGCAATCTCAAAACCTTGGCGGGCAGTGAAGCGACATTACGCCAGGAATTACTGGATTTCTATCAATCCCATTACAGCGCTAACCTGATGACCCTCTGTCTGGTAGCGCCGCTATCACTTGATGAATTGAACCAACTGGCCGACACCTATTTTGCACCGATAAAGAATCGTCACTTGATTAAGCAGTATCCTGACGTGGCAATTTATGAGCCGGCGCAGCTACAGCAGCAGATCAATATTGTTCCGCTCAAAGAGCAAAGACGCGTAGCCATTACCTTTCCCCTACCCGCCATCGACCGCTTTTATCAGCGAAAGCCACTGACCTTTATCAGCCACTTATTAGGCTATGAGGGTAAAGGAAGTTTGCTGAGTCACCTGAAAGAACAGGGACTGGCCATCAATCTCTCGGCCGGCGGCGGCGTCAACGGCTACAACTTTAAAGACTATAACATCAGCATTCAGCTCACCGAAAAAGGGCTGCAACAGCTCGATGATGTGATACAGGCAAGCTTTGAATATCTGAAATTAATTAAAACCCAAGGCATGGAGGCATGGCGCTATCAGGAAAGAGCCAATTTACTTAAGCTCGCCTTTAAATATCAGGAGCAGATAAAACCTCTTGATCTGGCCAGTCACCTCAGCATCAATATGCATCACTATCAGGTGGCCGATCTAATCTACGGCGACTACCGCATGGATGGATTAGATGTGAGCCAGGTGAAAGAGCTGCTGGATTTAATGAGTCCTGACAACCTACGTATACAGCTCATCTCGCCAGATCTGGACACAGAGAAACAGGCGGCCTGGTATCACTCCCCCTATCAGATGAAGCCGATAGCCAGCGAAAGGTTAGTATCCTGGCGTGACCCAGAGATCAGAGACGCCCTCAAGTTACCTGAGGCGAATCCCTTCATTATCGAAGACTCGATTGCCAGAGAAGACAAGAGCGATCACCCCGTACCAGTTATCGTCTGTCAGGAAGCGGGTTACCGCATCTGGCACAGAAAAGATGATGAGTTTAATGTGCCTAAGGGGCATATGTATCTGTCGTTAGACTCCCACCAAGCTGCTGCCACGCCAAAGCATGCCGCCCTAACCCGGCTGTATGTTGAAATGCTGCTCGACTACCTTACCGAGTTTACCTATCCCGCCGAGGTCGCAGGGCTGAGTTACAACATCTACCCTCACCAAGGGGGCATCACACTGCATCTTACCGGCTTAACGGGCAAACAGGAGGCTCTGCTATCTCTACTCATCAACAAGGCCAGAGAGCGTAACTTTACCCAAGAAAGATTTAAGCAGATCAAGAAACAGATCTTACGCAACTGGATTAACCAAAGCCGTGCCAAACCCATCTCGCAGCTCTTTACCAGCTTGACGGTTACCCTGCAAAAACGCAGTTATGAACCGCAGCGTATGGCCGAAGAGCTTGAAGATATCACCTTAGATGATCTGCATAATCATGTGCGCGCATTTTACGAGAAGATTCATCTCGAAGGACTCGTCTACGGTGACTGGCTTACCGAAGAGGCCCAGGCACTGGGTAAACGACTGGATCATGTACTCTCGTTAGTATCGACCCCTAGCGGCGAATCAGAACGTGAGTTGATCAAACTCGAGAATGTCGGCACCTTGATGCGCGAAGTGAGTGTTAACCATCAAGACAGCAGTATCATAGTGTATTACCAATCTTCACAGACAACGCCATTAAAAATGGCTCTGTTTAGTCTATTAAATCACACCATGTCGTCGACCTTCTTCCATGAGCTGAGAACCAAACGCCAATTAGGCTACATGGTGGGCACAGGTTATCTGCCACTAAATCGTTATCCGGGCATGATCTTCTATATACAATCGCCTACCGCAGGCCCTCTTAAGTTACTCGAGGCGATAGATGAGTTCATTGCCGACTTTAACTACGCCGTGATGCAAATAACCAACGATCAGTGGGAGCTCACTAAACAGGGCCTTATCAATCAGATAATGGAGCATGACTCCAATCTAAAGACCCGAGGTCAAAGGTACTGGTCGAGCATAGGTAATAAAGATTATGAATTTAATCAAAGAGAATTGGTTGCTGAGCAGATTGCTGAGCTGACCCGCTCCGATCTGATCAAATTTATGATGCAGAAGATGCGAACCAAACATGGTGACCGCTTGATCCTGTTTACAACAGGCGAGCAACACAGGAATCAAGAGCAGTTAACATCTGACAATATGATCACCGATCTAAGAAGCTTTAAGCAACGCGCGGCAAAGTTTAACTACTAACTCTCTTCTGAGGCCCGAGGAAGGGCCTTTTACCTGACATTGACAGAAATAACTTATCAACGAGATACCGAGCAAACCACTAACCTAGACCAATTTACAAACAACTAAGATGGCAAGCAACCAAGTGCACAGCACAAAACACTAAGTGACAATGAAAATGAGAGTAATTTACAACCAAGAAAATTCAGTGTTCTTTTGACAAATCCCCCTGTTTCTGAATAAAGTAGGTTAAATAACTGTTGCCTATGCATTAATGGCTAATAATCAGACTAATAATTATGCCTACATTCTTATCTCGATTTCTACTTTCACTGCTAATGGCCCTGACCGTTTCCGGCTATGTTTTTTCTAGTGAACCACCAAGCAACATCCCCGTCTTAAAGGTCGATCATTACAATGTACCCGAAGGGCTTTCTCAAAGCACTGTAACTTCTATCGTTGAAGATGAGCAAGGTTATATCTGGATAGGGACCTTAAATGGACTTAACCGCTTTGATGGCACTCATTTCAAGCACTATTTCTCAAACAATAACCCTTCATCTCTTCCTAGTTCATTTATTAGAACTTTGTTCATAGACAGCAACAACCGGTTATTAATTGGAACCGAAAAAGGTATTGCGGTTTATAACAAAGAGTTAGATAACTTCTCAAAATTTACAGATATCATTGAATTATCCGAAAGTTCTATTAGAACAATAACGGAAAGTGATGAGTCTATTTATTTTGGAACAAAAAACATAGTAATTGAAGCGTCAAAATCTCTATCAGAGTTAAAAAATAAATTCATCACAGGAAGTTCTGACATAAAGAAGACCATATATTCGCCGCAATCAAAAAGTGTTTACATTAGAAGTTACAACGGGGAAATATATGAATTAAAAAATAATAAAATCACTTTTGTGTATAGTGCATCAACAGACATAGCAATTATAAATAATGATATCACCATACTTCATGAGGGTATTTTAAAATATATACAATCCGGGGAGACGATTGATATACAAGAGAAAGGGAGTGTTATTTTCGATTTTAACAAATCCTTATACTTACTTAACAAAAGCACATTGTCTAAAATCGCTAAAAAAACAGAAGTAAAAGTTGGAAAGTTCAAAAGCCAAAACACAAAAGATGAAAATTTAACACCAGACGTCTACACTATTAAAGATGGGATTATCATCACAACCCAGAACAATGGCTTCACTTATTTAAGTAAAAACAAAAATAAGCTAAAAACATACTTCCCTGAAAACAACGTCTGGTCCATTAATAATAATAACGACCAAATACTAGTTACTTCTGATTCTGAAATCATAATTGAATACAACAATCTTTTCGAAAAGCAAAAAACATACAATATAGGTATAAAAGGGCCTAAGTCAGCTATTTATAAAAACAATAGCTTATTTATCGCAACTCAAGAAGGTCTTTTTTCTCTAAATGATGGTAGTAAGCAACCTATAAGGATCAGCAAAGAAAGCTTTTTCATGATTAGGGACTTACCAGGGTCAGATTTGATTTTAGCAGGAACAACAAGCGGCAAATTAATTGAGCTCAATGTTAAAAACAGAAGTATTTCTGAATCATCAATAGATAAAGACAATCCAATCTTTGATATTAATATAGACCATGAAATTGTCTGGATAGCTACTCAGGGGGGATTGTTTAAGGTAACAAATGAAAACAAAAACATTGAGCATGTTTTTAATGATGACCTAGTTATCAGTATATTCAGTGACGGTAGCAATGTTTATTTTGGCACCAGAACAACACTATACTCTCTCAACCGTAAAAAAAATACGTACGAAAAATTATTCCACAATAACAAACCAATCTATGCTATTGATGGTCACCAAGATTATTTGGTTTTCTCTTCAAACGCAGAAGTAATTGTGTTTAACAAAAAAAACAGAGAATCATTCGTAGTATCTTCTTCTTACGGAAGCCAAGACGAATATAACACTCAAGCAATATCAAAAGTAAAAAATACATTTTATATTGGCGGCATATCAGGTATTACAGAATTCAACATAGATGATATCATTGAACTTTACAAAACAACTCAACCACCCTCTGTACTTTTAAGTGAACTTCTAATATTCAACATCCCAGAAAAAATTGATGGACGAATATTATCAAAAAGCTTACCGTATACAGAAAATTTAAAACTAAAGTATTCAGACTACCCATTTACTTTAAGATTTATCACCCCTGGTAAGTTTAACACCGATTTACAATACTCATATCAAATGGAAGGACTCTCTGATGTGTGGGTAAATTCTAAAGGTATAAACTCTGCAACCTATACAAATTTATCACCGGGAAAATATATTTTTAAAGTTCATGCAATTGACCCTCTTACCGAAGAATATGGACCAACAACAAGTATTGCAATAGAGATAACACCTCCTTGGTGGCTGTCAATTCAAGCTAAGCTTGTCTATCTACTGATTACACTACTGATCACAGGCGCCATTGTTAAAGCAGCGCTGAGAAGACGAGAGGTACAGCGACAAATCGCTAAGTCTGAAGAGCGGTTAAAGCTATCATTGTGGGGTAGTGGCGATGAAATGTGGGACTGGGATATCGAAACAGGTCAAATTTATCGCTCTAATATCTGGGGCTCTCTCGAATTTCCGCGAGATGGTCAACGCTCGGGTGAAGCAGGTGAAGAGAGTAACATCCATCCCATGGACCAAGAGCGAGTCAATACCGCGCTCAACAAACATTTCTATGGCGAAACCGATCATTTTGAAGCCGCCTATCGCGTCAAAGGCAAAGATGACCAATGGATCTGGATATTGGATAGGGCAAAAATCGTTGAGCGTGATGAAAATGATAAAGCCCTGCGTATGACAGGCACCATCAAAAACATCAGTAATTTCAAACAGGCAGAAGAGCAACTAAGGCTGTTTGAGCGCGCCATCGAAAATATTTCCGAAGGCATGTTCATCTTAGACAATAAATTTAAGTTTGTTGAGGTCAACGAAGCCTGTTGTGATCTCTGTGAAAAAAGCCGCAATGACTTTATCGGCGAACTCTTTCAGTTTGACCTATATCCCGAGAGCTACTCAGAACAGATTCGACATATTCTGCAACAGCAAGGTAGCTGGAGTAACGAGGTTGAATCCTCCAGGGGTGATGGAAGCAGCTTCCTAATGGAACTAACGGTCGACGCTATCTACGACGAACAGGGAGTACTCTCTCATTATGTAGGCGTGTTCTCCGATATCTCTCGTCGTAAACAGCAAGAAGAAGAGCTAAGAAAGCTCACCAACAATGACCTGCTGACCAGTTTACCTAACCGCTCAAGCTTAATGGTGACCTTAGGGAACTTAGTTAAAAAAGATACCCACCACACCCTAATGGTCTTGGACTTAGATAACTTCAAGAAGATTAACGACTCCTTAGGCCATCAGGTCGGTGATGAACTCCTAATTAAAGTAGCAAGGCGCATCGAGTCAACAGTCCCCTACCACACCAGCATCTATCGTCTGGGCGGCGATGAGTTTGCCATACTCGTCGACAATAACCCAGATATTGGTTCCAGCGCTGTCATCGCCAATCATGTGGTTGACGCCTTTTCCAGCCCATTTGAACTGACAAAAGATAGAGTCGTCGTCGGTGTGAGTATAGGTATCGTTCTCTACCCAGAAGACGATCAGAATGAACAGGCCTTGCTGCGTAAAGCTGACATCGCCATGTATCATGCAAAATCGGCTGGTGGCAATCGCTACCAGTTCTATTCAGAATCTCTGAACCGCAATGCAATACGTCAACTTGAAGTAGAGAACCTGATCCGTGAAGGTTTAAGAGACGATCTCTTCGAAGTCTACTACCAACCTAAGATTGACCTTAGAAGTAGCAAGATGGCTGGTATGGAAGCTCTCGTCAGATTAAATCACCCCAAGCATGGCCTGATCTCCCCTGGCGAATTTATTCCTCTGGCAGAGGAAAACGGGCTTATCGTCGAAATCGGCGAAGTAGTATTACGTAAAGCCTGCTTTGCTGCGCAAAATTGGCGCCGTCAAAAGTTGTTCAACGGCCGGGTTGCCGTCAATTTATCATCACAACAATTCGCACTTCCGGACCTACAACAGCGAATAGAGTCAATTTTACGTCTAACTCAGCTCCCTGCAGCCAACCTTGAGCTGGAAATTACCGAAGGAACCGTCATAAAACAGCCAGAAAAGGCGATAAAAGTTATGATGCAACTCTCTAAAATGGGCGTCAGCCTGGCGTTAGACGATTTCGGCACCGGATATTCATCACTGTCATATTTAAAGCGCTTCCCTATCGACACCCTTAAAATTGATAAGGCCTTTGTTGACGACATAGATAAATCTGACAGAGATCTGAAAATGGTCGACTCTATCATTACCATAGCCCACAACATGGGACTCTCTGTTGTCGGTGAAGGGGTCGAAGAAGCATCTCAACTTAACATACTCAAAGCTTTAAAGTGTGAGGAAATTCAGGGCTTTATATATAGCAAGGCTGTCGATGAAACCTGCTTTACTGAGCTGCTAAAGCAAGAAGTTTTTAGCTATAGCCCGGTATCCAGCCACAAAAAAGCCTAATGTTTAAAATGCAAAAATTTAGCCAATCACGGATGAAATTTAACTAAAAAAGGAGAACATTTAAAAATTGGCATAACATCTGCAACATATCTCTCAGAAACCAACAGTGAACAAATATTTGGCACTGAACTTCAACAACCCTGAGAGATTAAGACAATGATTAACGGACTAGTTACTGCCATTACTTTAGCTTTAAGTTTAACAAACGCACCATTCGATCAATTAAATGGGTATGAGGCTGCGGGTATTCCTAACGTGAAGCTAAAGCCTATTGAAGTTGCTGGTATCCCTAACGTAAAACTGAAGCCTCTAGAAGTTGCTGGTATCCCTAACGTAAAACTGAAGCCTCTAGAGGTTGCTGGTATCCCTAACGTAAAACTAAAACCTCTAGAAGTTGCTGGTATCCCTAACGTAAAACTAAAACCTCTAGAAGTTGCTGGTATCCCTAACGTAAAACTAAAGCCT
>NZ_JAKIKX010000011.1 GCF_023283925.1 Shewanella marisflavi | reverse complement strand
ACAAATATTACCCCACTCTCGCCGAAGCCCAACAGGCGGTGCAAACCTTGGCCATCGCTACTCCGTCCGAATACCAAAAGCGCTACCGTCAGGACCCTCGCTTACCCAGCACCCCAAACCGAACCTATGCAGCCGACTGGCAAAGCTGGTATTCATTTTTGGGCAACGAACTCAAACAATTCTATGCCACTCTCGTCGAAGCCCAACAGGCGGCGCAAACCTTGGCCATCGCTACTCAGTCCGAATACCATAAGCGCTACCGTCAGGACCCTCGCTTACCCAGCAGCCCAAACCGAACCTATGCAGCCGACTGGCAAAGCTGGCCTTCATTTTTAGGCACTAAAGACAAATATTACCCCACTCTCGTCGAAGCCCAACAGGCGGCGCAAGCCTTGGCCATCGCCACTCAGCCCGAATATCAAAAGCGCCACCGTCAGGACCTTCGCTTACCCAGTCGCCCAAGCCTAACCTATGCAGCCGACTGGCAGTCATACACTAAATTTTTGATGCCAATTCAGATAAACACTCTCTCAGAATTAAAGAGAGCGTGCAAAGTACTTGCGATAAAAGACTCGAGGCAGTATCGCCAATGTCGAAAAATCTATCCTCAGCTACCCTCTAAACCTGACAAAAAATTCAAAGAATGGGTAGATTGGTTCGATCTATTAGATATCCCTCGTCCATACCCATATGAAAAACTGCGCTCGATAGTTCTAGAACAAAAATGTAGTACTCTGGCAGACTATAAAAAAATGCGCGCAAAGCTAAATGATCCCCATATCCCTGCATCCCCGATTGAGTTTTACAGAGGAAAAGGGTGGACAAATACATTTGACTTCTTTGGCACAACAAGACCATATCAAATCAAGTATTTTGAACCAAAGTGGAAAGGATGGGCCAACTCGATAACCGAATTTTTAAAGTCTGCAAAGGGCGGTGATACCAAAGCAAAAGATCTTTGTGAGTTTGTTCGAGAATATATTGAGCCTAATAACTTTGAAACTTCACCAGTGGAATACTTAATCAGAGGAAAAACCAACATTCAACCAATGCTCGAGTTGTTTGAAAAAGTTCCTATTACACGTAAGAAAAAGTGGCTTTTTTCAATCAATGAATATTTAAACTGGATAGTTGTTAATTTTCTAACAATTGAAGATGAGGATACGGGAGAGATATCTCGCATAAAAGGAGCCAAAAACCCTTTTTCACATGTCAATTTCGATGGTGAGCAAATACCAGTATCAATCAATGAGACGAATAAACTAGCCTTACCCTATCAATTCGTAAAAGACGCCAGAGAATGGATCCTACCTCCAAACTCAATACTCAACCAGACTAGTTACTCAGAACTGCATCATCTTCATAAGTTCTCTGCAGACTGGATTCCTATTGATGATTCATTCCCCATTGACCCCTCAGATCCTGACTGTGTAACCAAAGTTGAAGGTGGTAAAACGTTCCTATGGCTGCCTATCTATTGGACCTATACCTATGCATTAATGCAGTTGCCGGCTAGAGGAAGGCAAATAGTATATTGCGATTCCGGTGAAGCCGATACAGAAGTGCCAGACATTCAAAACGGTAAAGTCGTATGGGAAGAGAACCTAAGCCAATTAGCGGGCCTCACGACACGCCAAAGCATGGTCAGCAAAACAAAAGATGATGACTTTGGTGTTTACTACACTTCAAATAAGACCAACTTCAACGGTGAAGGTTATGCCATCCCATTCATGCCATTGGATTTGGCTTACTGGCTGATAAAATTAAGAAAATGGCAAGAAAAATACAACCCGATCATAGCACCGACAAAATGGCTTGATTGCACCCGAACTAACTTAAATGAGATTCAAAGAAAACAAAAAGGTATAAACTGTTTTCTTTTTCGAGACTTTCAAGAAAACGAACCAGGTACATTTGGTGGACGCTTAGCAACAAGGTTGGCCGCAGCACTGTTTGTCTCATCAGGAGAACAGTTGAATTCTGCGACCTATAACGGACAAAGCCATAGAGAGTGCTACAAACAACTACAACAATTACAGAGTATCCCTATTTCGCGCTTTAAGTCGCAATATACGCCTCATTCCATGCGAGTAAGCCTGATCAATGCTTATGCTTACGAATTTGGCATGCCACTCGAAGTGATTATGAAGCTAGTCGGACATTCATCGATAATCATGTCAATTTACTACATAAAAAGTGGCAAAACAGGCGCAAATATTAGAGAACGACTAGAGGTCGGAGAAAAGCAGGCTCTTAGCAAAAGCACAGATACATTAAGAAGTTTCATAGAGGCTCAACGAGTTGAGCAGTGTAAAAGCCAGTTGGTAGCAAATAGCCCAGAATTTCTACAGACCATAGATAATGTTCGGCCAGCTTCAAGCTATCTGTTTAAAGATTTTGGCATGTGCCCTGTTGGTGGCGCCTTTTGTAGCGAAGGCGGTTCTCCTGTGGCAATGAAAGCGAATATCTACCACCCAGTCAATGCGGGATACTTAGGGGAGCAAAATTGCATTCAATGCCGATTCTTTGTTACTGGACCAGCCTTTATGATGGGGCTAGCGGCACTGTTTAATGAAATAAGCTTAGCCGTTCATACTCAATCACATCGCTACGCAAAATTAGAAGGTGAGCTAAGTCAAACGATCGCCCAAATCGATGTGATCTCACATGAAATCTATCAACAAAAAGCCCAAAATGAGCAATTGGATAAACTCGAAAAGGAGAAAGGACAACTCCAAGCTGAAAGACGGAAACTAAACTCCGAGATAGAAACTAGAGCGAAGAAAATGGACTTATACATGTCTGACATGAACGCCATCCATAAACACTTGATTAGCTGCAAAAAACTCATCAACCAAGAAGAAACCATCAACAACTCAAAGCTACACTTGATCGTACCTCATGAGTTTGAAGTAAATATTGAGCTGGATGATGTCAGTGGTTTCCAACAGCTATCTGAAGTATGTGAAAATGCCGAACTCTATCATAGCTGTAGCGACGAGCTAGCCGTAACCAGACGCAGTCAGGCTCTCGATAAAGTATTGATTCAAAATGGGTTGAACCCACAGTTTGTGTTTCTTAGTGAAGAGCAGCAACTGGCTGTTGGCAATCAAATGACTCAACTTATGCTCACCAGACTACAAAGCTGGGAAAAGATTGATAAGCTTATAAATGGCAGTTTAGGGTTAAACGACTTCACTGAGGCCGATGGGTTATCCACTCGTGATATCAAAGAGTTATTCGCAAAATCTACCCCTCTAAAGTTGGTAAATTAATATGTCAGAAATCTCCCCTCAAATAGTACTTGAACAACTAAAGAAAACGGTCTCTTCACGCATTCAGAGTTCACTAGATGCTATTTATCAAATTTGCATTGAACAGCAAGAAAGAGGGCTAAGCGAATTTAGCTATTCCACTATTGCACGGCTTGGAAAGGGCCGTGGAGTCCCAGCAGCTCAGAGCATTCGCAATAAAACAGGTGAACCATATAGAACACTTATTGCTAGCTTCGTAAACACCTCAGGAAAATGTGAAAAACCGAAAGCAACAACCAGCAAAAGTAAACGCTACGCATGGATTGATGAATTAAAAGATCCTGTTGTAAAACTTCAAGCTAACATCCTCTATTCTCAGAAAATTGCAGCAGAAAAGTTAGTAAAAGAAATCGTACCAATTGATCAAGTTATTGAGATATTTGACGGCGATTCATCAGCATCAACTACCGCTAAACTCACCAACTTGGAGCGAGATGCTTTAGAGCACCTAATCTCATCGGAGTTTTTGCGCCGACAACGATTGGAGATAGGCCCAAATGGAAGTATATTGACGGTCGATGAACAAGAAACATTTTTCCCTGTTGCAACCTTAGATGCGATTAAAAAAGCATTGCAGTATTTGTAAGCAAGGACTAGGAATACACAGTTGAGAACCAACCTAATTACCCGAGAAGGGTTTGAGAAACTCAATAAAGAGCTTAATTACCTCTGGCGCGAGTACAGGCCTGAAATCACCAAAAAAGTGACCTGGGCAGCTAGCCTTGGAGACCGCTCAGAAAACGCTGACTACAAAGAGAACAAACGTCTTCTTAGGCAAATTGACTCTCGAGTACGCTTCCTTCGAAAGCGCATTGAAGCTATCAAAGTCATTGAGTACTCTCCAGAGCAAGATGGTAAGGTCTTCTTCGGGGCTTGGGTTGAAATTGAAAATGAAAACGGCGATACAAAAAGCTTCCGCATAGTTGGCCCTGATGAAATCTATGGTCGCAATGATTACATCTCTATTGATGCACCTATGGCGCGGGCATTACTGAAAAAAGAAGTGGATGATGAAGCAGTTGTTAAGACACCAACAGGTGAGCAGATTTGGTATGTGAATAAAATCACTTATAAGGCACCGTAAACAGATTACTATACTGGAATGGACATACAATACGCGTCATTGGTAGTGCGCCCTCAGGTACAAAGGTGTATGTGCTAGAGAGGCGAGTCTTAGGTGCCGCCCCTGATTTGCCTCATACCCAGATAGAGGTTTAGAGGTAATTAGTCATGAGCAAATAGCGTAATAAGCTGGAGCGAGTTTTCCGAGTGCAGTATTTAACTGTTCTAGCTTTTCTTGATCCATATTTTTTGCATTGTTACTTATTAGGACTTTAATTGATTCGTAATAATTGGCGAAACTTTCATCGCTTTCAATTATACGCAGTGTATTTTCAATTTCATTACCAAAAACCTTATAGATAACAAACTGTAAATCTAATATATCAGAGTAAAACTTGTTGTTGCTATAAACACGGGCGGAGTGACTAGAAATATCATCTTTGAATTGTGCCAAGTTGATTTTATGATATTTTAAACTGTCATCCTCACCCCATTCCCTTGTGTGCCCTGAAAAACGTTGTAAGTTTCTAATTAAATCACCAATGTTGCGCATCGTGCTGTCTGCATTGTGCAAATTTAGTCCTGAAAATATAAAATCATCATTTCTTTTGATTTCAATATCACCATTTTTTAATGTTTGCTGTGGATTAATGTGTAACAAGGTGGTGATTAAGTTGGAGGCGTTCAAAACAGCAATATCTTTATCTGTATTAAATGCCTTAAGCTCCTTTAAGCATCTCAGGTAAAAATTTATCAGATGATTTATCTCACCTTCGAATATGTCAGCCTCATCATTTGATAGGCATGTGTTTTCAAAGGTGTTATTTGGAAATAATTTTTTATAAAGCTTATTACGTGAAGTTATTTCAACTTTATTATCATTGCAATAATTATCAAGTAGCTCTTCAAATGATGAGTAGTGCATTTGATACTTCTGGAAATTGAGCATCTCATTTTCTTTATCCCACTTGTCTTTCTGAAGCTCCTCAAACTCATCCTGTCGTTTAGCTTGTTCTTCAATCTGTTTCTGCTGAAGCTTGAACTGCTTAATGCTGATAAGCAGTACCCCTACCGTACCTATCGCAGCTAAAAAGGCTGAGGCCCCAGCAAGCACTGAACCGAATGAGGACCAATCTTCGGGTAATGGGGAAAGTCGCCATGGCCACTGCGCAAAATTTGCAAAATAGCTGATGAGAACAGATAGAAAAACGATGATGCCAAGATAGGCCGCTCGTTTTAACCAAATTAGCCAGTTATCAAAACTGTCTATGTTTTGACCTTTCACTTGTTCACTCATCAAACATCCCTATCCAACAATAAGTTACACGATTTTGCCGTCATATTATGCTTAATTTTGCTTGTGATCTACACTAAATACTCCACACATTAAACAAGGAAGTATAATGCTGATACTTACCCGCGTGGAAGGCGAATCTCTCTACCTAGATAACATCTATGACGCTAACGGCAATCAATTGCCCCCCATTGAAGTAATCAATATGGGGAAAAATAGCATTGGCGTACATGCAGACAAATCGATAACTATCTTGCGTTCGGAAATCCTCGACAGAGTTAAGATTAAGAAGCTAAATGACCGGTACCGAAGCAATATTTATTTGACTGAAAAAGAGGAGTAAACTGGCAATATAATCATGGAGGATTGTATGAAGCACATAAACAAATTCACGCTATTCACGCTCTCTCTTTTACTCGCCTTCTCCGCCCAGAGCGAAGTATACCGCTGCACAGATGGCGTGTATCAAGCCGATCCATGTGATGAAGATAGCAAGCCTGTTGATCTCAGTGGGGTTGGCAGTGTTGTCAGTAATGATGCTGCTCCTGCTTATAGTCATCTTCAAAGCAACCTTGGAAACGGCAGCGATAAGAAAGCGCAAATCAGTACCTATGTTCGTAATCAGCAAATTGAGCGTGAAATCAATAAGCTTGAGAACCGCCGCGAAAGGGTTATCGCTAACCGAGATCGTCGAATGGCTAATCTAAGGAATCGCGGACGCTGGGCAAACAACAACTTAGCCGGGGCCACCTGGCAGCAAAGCCTAGCTCAAGAAATGAGCGCTATCACCCAACAGGCCGATACCGAAGTATCGAGCATTGATCGCCAAATCGCCCAGCTTAAAACTGAAATGAGATAGGTAAATCCACTATGAAAACGTATTCTATCTAGAACATGAACGTGAATTTAGCTCGCTATTGCCCGTAAAAATAATTCGCATTACCATAGATGTTTAATTATATTTTCTCACTCATGTAGGAAAAGCAAACATTTGGCGCAATGCCAGCCGCTTTTACTTTAGGGCAATAACTCTCTTACGTCACACCCCAAAACCTCAGCGAGTTGATAGGCCTTTTCGAGCGTGATGTTGACTTCTCCACGTTCAATTCGTCCTGCATAGCTACGATCTATCTCTGCTAATAACGCCATTTTATCTTGCGAAATCCCGAGAGCCTTGCGCTTATCTCGTAATTTCGCACCAAACTGGATAGCTAAGTCTTTCATTTTTCATCTCGTTAAAGAGAAAGACTATCCGAAGTTGCGGCTTACAAAGCCACGGATTATAATCCGCATTCATAATGCAAAGCTCTCCTATCCCGGAGAGTTAGAGATAAAGAGCCGCTTTGCGAGAAAGTAATGTCAAAACCATCCATCAAGATTAACGCTCAACTAAATTCAATTCTCCAGGATGAGAACTTTGACAACTTCAGTGTGGCACGGTTACGTGACGCATACTTGGCAATGCCTTCAACGACTGAAGAGCCGATTGAAGCTCGCAAATATGTTTACCGACAAATCCATAGACTGGTTAAGAAAGGCTTACTGCTGAAAAAGGGAACCAAACACTCTAAAAGAATTGCGTACCAGAAGTCTGAGCTGTTTTTTGAGACCAAATTCATCGAGCAAAATACATCAGCAGCCACGGCAAACCAGATCACATCACCCCACTCGACCTCTAATGATGCTATTAAGCAACTTGAAGAGCGTTTGAAAGAATCTGAAGTGGATCTACTCGCTAGCATTGGTGAGTCAGAAGAGTATATGCGGTTGTATCAATCCTTCCCCGAAATGAAGGCGCACCTCGAATCCCAGTACTTACAAGCCCGAGAAAAAAGCTCAAAACTACTTGGGCAAATCAAAGCAATTAAATCTGTCCTCTTTCACCAGCGTAAATAATCTACATGCAACTAAGAAAATGGCAATCAGAGTGCGTCAATCGCACTCTAAAGCACTTTAATACCCAACACAGACACTTTCTTTGTTTAGCGACGCCTGGAGCCGGTAAGACGATTATGGCGGCCGAGGTGGCAGCTCAACTACTTAAAGAAGGCCTAATCGACTTTGTGCTTTGCTTTTCACCTTCCATCAATATATCTCAGGGGATCAAGTCTGCATTTTCAAAACGATTGGACTGCCGTTTCAATGGCGTGATCGGTGCTATTGGTTGCTCTTACACTTATCAAAGTATGCTGTCATTCAACGAAGATTTTTGGCAGCTGCTAAAGCGAAATCGCGTACTCGTCGTTTTTGACGAGATCCACCATTGCTCAGGCAGTTCTCTAGAAAATGCGAATGCATGGGGAGAAGAGATCTTACTGAATATTCAAAACCAAGCAGAATACACCCTAGCATTAACTGGCACTCCATGGCGCTCAGATCAGGCACCTATAGCTCTATCTCGTTATACAGATCCGAACAACCAAATTCAATGCGATTACATATACGGTTTAAGGGAAGCTGTAGCTGACGGAGTATGCAGAAATCCCAAGATCGTCTTAATTGATAATGAAAAAATCTCGGTTACTGATGAAGATAATGAAACTAAGACGTTTAATTGCCTAGATGATTTATTCAAAGGTTCTTCGGTTTCTTATCAATCGGTCATCAAAAATGATTTGGCAGTACGACATGTGTTAAAGCTGGCGACAAACAAGCTCAATAGCATTAGGTTACACAATCCAAATGCAGCAGGACTAGTCGTTGCCTCATCAGTAGAACATGCCACTCATATTCTGAATATTCTCAGAAAAGAGTTTGCACAAACCGCAGAAATCGTTACTTACAAAGAACAACAACCGTCATTAAAAATCGATGAATTCAGGAGCGGCACAACAAACTGGATTGTTAGTGTTGGTATGATTAGTGAGGGGACTGACATCCCACGTCTCCAGGTGTGTTGTCACCTAAGCAGAGTCAAAACTGAGCTCTATTTTAGGCAAGTTCTAGGTAGAGTATTACGTAAGAATAAAAGCAAAAACCAAGAAGCCTGGCTATACACCTTCGCTGCACCAAAACTTGTTGAATTCGCAAACCGCATAGCTGAAGAGATACCTGACATTCCAGTGGTATTCCGGGAAGCGCTGGAATCAGAAGTCTCACAGGGCCGAGGCAATACTCTCCCCTTGTTATCCAAAAATATTCCCCCAACGTCCATTAGCGAGCTTAAATTTGGACGAGCCTGCCTTGATGAACATACACCATCGCATTTGGCAGAGTTGGACCCCCTAGAACAACCAATCCTTCCAGCATCATTGTCATTTGAGCTACTCGGAGGTTTCAGAGAGAAGGTAGTTTCAACCTTTAGCTCTCCTTTTTAAAGTGATACTTATCTTTTACTGATAACGTGTTAGCTATATGGCTAACTTTTATTAAATTCACACCAATATTAGCTATATAGCTAACTTCACAAGGTAAAGGTTTTGGCGGAATTAACTATTCAAATTAAGCTTGGCGATACTTGGCATGATGCTGCAGCCTTAAAATTTGAGGAAAATGCAATGTCACTTAGATATTTTGATTCGTATGCCATTGAGCATTTTGGTTGCGATGACAATCGCGCCATATCAATAAACCTGCCTGTAACAGTTTTCCCTTATCACACTACAAAAAAACAACCATTCAGGTTCATAGATGACATCATTCTCAGTGGAGCGGGTAAACGTTTCTGGACTGGAAAAGGGTTACCAATAGAGGAGTCTATATACAATCTCCTTGGCCAATATGCATGTGGACCAATAGGGAATATAAGGATTAAAGAAGCATTAAATGCGGAACACCAGCCACACAATCCCTCATTCACCATTGACGATGTAATAAACAAAGGGTGGAATTTCCTCGATTATGCTGAAGAACAGGGTGCAGACGTAAGAAGCGCAACAGGAGCCGGCGGTGAGGCTCCTAAATTTCTCCTTAGCAAGCACGACCAACATGTTTGGCTAAACTCCCCAAGCAAGGTTATATATCCTAGCAATGAACACTACCTAGTAAAGTTCCCAAGAGGAAAACAATCAGTTATAGACTCGGATATTCTCAGAGCTGAATACCATTACTATCATGAACTCGAACACCTTGGATTCGACACTATTGCCACGAAGGGGATGATGTTACTGGAAGGGCCGGTCTACCCGTCTCTTTGGCTACCCCGATTTGACGTTGAAACGACTAGAGATGGCAATGTAACTCATTGTGCGATCGAGTCTATATATTCTGTTCTTCAAAAGCCACCAGGTGAATTCCTAGATCATGAAGATACACTAAGAGAGCTTATCAATATTATTCAAAACAGTTACCTAGTCAAAGAGCAGGGCTACCAATTTGACGCCGAAAGCCTTGTAATTGAATGGGTTAAAAGAGACTTGCTTAACTTTGTCTTTGGAAACTCAGATAACCATGGGCGCAACATCGCAATAGTTAGAGATCAAGAGAAAATTGGTCTCGCACCAATCTACGACTTTGCTCCAATGAAGGCTGACCCTCAAGGTGTTGTTAGAACAACAACTTGGGCTCCAAATATAGAGCATGGTGGCAAACTTAACTTCCACCAAATATCTCAAACATTAAGTGATTTAGTTGAATCTGACAGACTATTGGAAGAGGTAGCAACCTTAGTAGATTCCTTGTTGTCACTGAAAGGCAGACTTGAAAAACGGGGAGTTCCAAAGTCAATAATCAACTATCCATCAATAGGTCTCAACTACATTTCAAACAAATTACAGAGTATGCATTGAGTTCCATTCTCAGGCCTTACCACTAAATTACCAAACGCCTACACGGAACTTTAGTAAACAAAACTCTGTAACACATTCATGGACAGAAACGCGTTAGAGTATTTGATCAGTAACGCTTCGCTAAGAAGCGCCGCTATTGTTTTTGGCGTCTTTTTTCAGCGCCTTGTTAGAGAGTTTTCGGTAGGCTTCTGGATAGTTATCGGACACGAACTCTTGAGACAGTACAATTGAGTCTGAGTCGTCTTCATTCGAGAAATAAAAGACCTTTGTTCCTATATCTAAAGCATTGCCACAAAAAGTATTAGATAACTTGATGTCGGCATCAATTTTACCGCGAACCCTATGAGTTAGAGCAACCCTAAGAGTGTAACTGTATGGAAAAACTATACGTTCTTCTACGTCTTCTTTAGGAGCATCTAGACTTATCTTTTCTAGAGTATCATTAATTAATCCAGTAACTACACCCTCATACGCATTGTCAGAATTAGTACTCATTTCTTTAAGCCAATGACTAGCTGGTCTACAAGCAGAAGCCTCTGACGAAAAAATCATAATTAAAATAGTAACGTAAATCTTCATTTGCTCTCTAACGCCCAAAGCAGCGGCGCGCGTTAGCGCGTTCAGCCCGAAGGGCGATGCTGCCTTTGCTTGTTATATTTTTTGCACAAACTTTGTATAGCACTCGTTACACAGCCAAGTACTACCCCCATAAAAATACCCCGTTGACTCCTCCTCATTATCGGAGGCGAAGATAGTCCAGTAGCAAATAAAACAATGCTCATGATCGTCTGGGTTGTCATATTTTTTGAAGAGCCACTCTTGCTGCCTAGCCCACTCAACATTGTCTTGAATGTCGGCAACCTTCCATTGCTCTCCGTGTATCTCTATTAGCTCAGTCATCTCTTAAGAAATATAACGCCGCCATAACAGCGCGGGAACGGAGTTGTTTGATTTGTGCTATTTAAGCACAAATTAAGCGACGCAGTGGACGTCCTGTTGATGGCTTTGTTATGAAACCCGAATTCATAAACTGAGTGCAGCACTTTTTCTATGCAATTAAGAAGGCACTTTTGTACCAATGACTTGAGTGCAACAAGCAGAATTGGCAGAGAATGCTCAATTATGGGCAAAGTGAATGCCAAAGCTGATCACTTCCAGCACTACCCTCAACGCAAGCATCTGCTGCGCTGAAGACGCCGGGTATATCTACAGCGCATATCCTCTCCCAGTCACCACTTGTGTCTGAATGGTAAAAAATATTACATGCGTATGCATTACGACTTTGCGAAATTGCAAAGCTTGCAATGCACTTCGTGTCATTCTGACAAAGAGTCACACAAGAGCCGTTATTTACATCGGTAATAGAAAAAATCTCGCTATCCGCAACAAATCCACCTGACAATACCCAATAAGCTTTATCATCTCGAGTTTTGATGCTGAGTAAACCATTATTAGGAGCATTGTTGCACGATGACTTCCCGCCAGAACCATCATCAAAAAAGGTGGTAGCCCTCATTTGTGTCAGCGTACCAGTTGGTGTGCTATGTACATCAGAAGGGCAACCTTCTGGATGTTGACCAAGATTAGCTAATGCTTCACAAATATGTTGGTGGTTGAGCTCCACTCCTTGCGACTGACTAACTTCTGCTGCTGGTCTACAGTCATCTACTGAATATTGACCATCTAGATTTATATCTTCGTTAATATCATTTATTGAGTTCTGATTAAGATCCCAGCAATTGATACCATCAACACCATCAACACCATCAACACCATCAACACCATCAACACCATCAACACCATCAACACCATCAACACCATCTGAACCCGCGGAGCCGGCATTTCCATCATCTCCTTCCAATGGGCAGCCTTGCAACATTGCTGCAAGTAGAAGGAGTATGACTAAATTTATACGATTCATAATATGTTTCCCCACAAATTTTTAGTAAGTAGTAAGTTTAGTACATAACATTTTATTAGTGCGCATGCGCGTTTACCTCGTTGGACCAGTGAAAACACGCACCGCTAACTATCTGTATGTAATGAAGTTATCAGCATTTTGCCAAATATACCATCTGGAAAAACGCGCATGCGCGTTTTCCAAACCTATTATCTACTTAACGAATATTGTAAGCATCTAATTTTAAATCCATTTATTTATACCGAAATGAGAAAACGCGCACAAATACAGGATAAAAATCATTCAAACCCTTGTGATTTGAATATGACTGTATAGTTATCCAGTTTTTTGGTTGGGGAGTAGTGAATTGCATCACGCGGGTGTAGCGATAAAAATTTCTAGGCCAGAAAGTCTGCTCGTTACTGACCCTCCGACAACTTGATAACTCATTTTGGGGCAAAACCTTGTTATCAATCGCTGCTAAACTAGCACTTTATTGGCTCTTCTCCGCTTACATGAGCTTGACAGTTAGATCAACATGGATAGCCTGAGTACTGAGCAAATAGTTTTCGTAAGATTATTAATCCTCATTTTTCAAACCAAACACTTAGCGAAGGAATTGACTCAATGAAGCCTAAAGTCGTTTACGTAGATATGGATGACGTATTAGCAGAGTACACCCAATCTTGGGAACTTAAGAGGCAACAACGTCCTGAGCAGGCCTATCCTCAAGCCGAATGGGGTTTCTTTAGTGAACTTTTACCTAAAGCTGGGGCCATTTGTGTAATGAATCGAATGTTATCTCACCCAGGTTTTGAACCATATATCGCCACAGCTCCAAGCATATACAACCCTCTTTGTTATATGGAAAAAAGAATATGGATTGAACGTCATTTAGGTATGAACTACGTAGATCGCTTAATTATTATCTCCAACAAAGGTTTGTTAGAAGGAGACTTGCTCATTGATGATTATGTCGAAGGAAGAGGACAAGAATTTTTCAAAGGTGAAATATGGCAATTTGGATCAACGAAATTTCCTGATTGGAAGTCTGTAGACAAATGTCTCTTTGGTATTGAGCCAAAGTAGTTATCTTGTCTCAAGACGTTAGACATAGTAAGCCCCCAGAGCAATTTGAACAACCTCATTTGAGGTATTAGGGGGCCAATGAAATACGGACCATTCCATTCTGTAGCGATCTCTGTGAGCTTTTTTAGAGGGGTGTGAAATAGGGATTTTATAGTGACTGTGACATATCCCACCAATTTGTCTGATTCCATGCCTCGCTAGCTCCCTATCTATAAGGTATTGTTAACTAAGAGTCTTGAAAAACCCTTACTCCATAAAATGGAAATATATATAGCGCAGTGTGACATCATGAGTTTATTAGAAGATATCTTGAATGAAATAGGTCCCTGTCTAAGTACGGACTTGGTACAAGAACTGGTTGATAGACACCATCTATCTCATGATGCAGCTCGCAAGCGGGTTTCGAGAGCAGGTAAAGATATATATCGTCTAGAAGGGTTACCTTTCCCTCGCAATGTGAAATTTGTGTATTTAAAAAAGGACTATCGTTCTCCTTACTTCTGGGGAGCATTGTATTCCGCATTTAAAGATACAAACTCTGCTTATTGGTATGCAATTGCAGCACTTAAAGAGCGTGATGGAGTGATGCCTTACGAGCACTTTTTGATTTCATGCGGTGCGCCCGTACGACAGCAAAAGCATATACCACCTGAAAAAATCATCGAACGTCTTGAGATGCACGAAATTCTATCGGTTCATGATTTAGATGGCTTTGGGCGATGTGTTGTTCTTAATCAATATGAGCAAGACTTGGATTTCATTCTTCCTGACATAAGAGCAAGATTGATAGCTGAAAAGCTCCTCATAAGTGCAGTATCTCAATGGGCAAAGAATCTAGGTTTAGTCAGTTATAACCTTTTCAAAGATCGTAATGAGGAACAGTTACCTACCGTAAGCACAACAGTTTGGGATATGGCTGGACCATCTTATATATCACCCTTGGTTGATATCGGGCAGAACGACAAGATAAAGCCTGGCTTTTTCGCTTGCGACATCCTATTGAACAAGATAGTCAGCGATGATGGTATTCAGCCGTTTTTGAGGAAGTGTAAAACGTTAAGGGGGCTGCCAAATGTTGGTCGTTGTATGCAGATGTTTGTTGCCAACGAGTACAAATCTGATGCTTTCAAGCTAGCGAAAGAAGCCGGAGTTTTACCTGCGACAGTGGAAAGTCTTTTTGGTCGTGATGTTGCTAAGGGATTGGTCAACTTACTGCGAACCCTAGAGAGTGCTGCTCAAGCTGTCACTATAGAGCCAGAGAGATTCAACCAACTGTTCGATCAGTTGGGCAAAATAGAAGGTGCTGTTGGAAATCTCAGAGGCGTATTGTTTGAGTATTTCTCTGCAAGCGTTGTTCAGAAGGCTTATCGAACCAACTATGTCCGGTTAAATGAGGTTTGCAAAACACAGGATGGTAGCCGAGCAGAGTCAGATATCATTGCTGAACTGCACTCAGGGGAGATTCTGTTTGTTGAGTGTAAAGGTCATCAACCCAATGGCGCAGTGTCATTTGATGAGATCAAAAAGTGGCTTCAGGTTCGGGTGCCAACTCTCAGAAAATGCGCACTGGAGCACCCAGACTGGAAAAGAAAAAACTTATATTTTGCACTGTGGACGTCCGGAGGATTTTCCGAAGAATCGTTAGAACTTTTGTCTCGGGCAAAAGAGAGTACCAGTAAGTACACGTTAGATTACTTTGATGCAGAAGATGTTCTCAAAATCGTCCATAGCTGTAATGACAAAGAGATGCTCAAGACTTACTTTAAGTGCTTCCTTGATTATCCGCTGAAGAAGCTAGAGAAAGATTGGTCAAACGCCCTCGATAGCGAGGGCGTTTGAGTACAGATATCTGCATTACCAAATAGGTGCTGTTGCTGCATCGTAGAACTTAACTTCTAATCCCGGTCGCTCTATGAATGCTTTGGCATTAGCTCTTGTACGAGTATTGGCAGGAGAGTCCTTATCACCAAAGATACTTACGAAAACTTTCGACACATTGCTTGTTTTGACTTGATCGAAAATATGCTTATCGTTTTCATCCATTGAATGACCGTGGATAAATAGCACACCATCAAGCTGCTTTAGAGCTTTATAGCCTGCATTCAAATATGGGTTGTGCTCGATTTTATGACGTTTTTTCTCGTGACTAGGTTCAGAAACGAACAAGGGGAACTTGCCGTTATCTAGGTTGTTTCTAACTTGGTCGACGATACTAGTGTCAGTGGCAGCTCTGAACGTATGTTTCTTAATAGCAGAACCTGAATCGTAGAGGTGTAGTCCACCATGCAGGAAGTAAACATCTTGCTCATCGGTGTTTTCCCATTCGGGACCACGGAAACCATCGTCGGTAATGTACCCGAAAGGTTCGATATCGTTCTTGTTAACAATCCAATAGAGTAAGAGGTCGTAGTTCAATGTAAAAATGTTGTTAAACTGGTTGATAAAGCTCTTTGCTGACTCAAATTGTGCAGTGGTTACTCGGCTAGAACGTGCTGGGTGAGTTCTAGAGATAACGTCAATTAGTGCATCTTTTAATTGTTCTTGGTCAGCTCTTATTTCATCTAACGTTGCTCTATCAACACCGTAAGCATCACCTACAATCTCAGCCGCTTCGAGACTTCGCATTACTTGCTCAAAGTCATAGGTTTCAAAACGATTAAAGATATCTCTTAGCTGCGCATCTCGAGCACCGAACTGTGCTTCGGTGAATAGGTTTTGATAGTTGAATATGTCTCTATCCCAAGCTTGTGAAAAGCCATTTGCTAGTAGGATGGACGGTTCTTGTCCTTCATCTAGCGAATCCAACCTTTCTTGAAAAGACTTTAGTGGCATAGCCTTGTTCTTTTTGTGTGTATTGTTATGCAACTTTATTCTTTTCCTACAATCAGGTCTACACAACTCAATCACACAAAAGACAAAAACGATCTGTGATGCTCTCTGAGAGCTTTAATGATTAAACAAGCCACAACGCTCATACATATCGCGCCCGTCAACAACCTCCCAAATGCTCGTAACCTAGGTTCAAAAATTTGGATAACTTTAAGTTGGGGAAAATGTACTTCAAACTTATCTTGAAGAGTATTTAATCTAAATGGTTTTGCTGCAAAAAACGTTTTTAGTGCTAAAACCTAAAATAGTACATCTAAAAAAGTATAGTACTATAGTTAAACCTTATTATTTCAATTATCTAGGTTGATTAGTACGCCTAAGGCAGAACTAAGTCGAAATCAGCGTTCTCACTGCGGTCGCCTTGGGCCGCCGCCTCCTGCACCTTCTTGGTGATCTCGGGGCGATACTCTTTCCACAAATACTTAAGCTCTCTATCGAGCGCTTGCCACCCTTCACGGGTGATCAACATGGCTTTCATCTTTCTCTCAATGCAACTCAATAAGGATACCCGGCAGTCTGCCTAAGGCATCGGCCTCTTTTCGGCTGATAATACCCATGGGGCCGACAGAAAAACAATAGCCAAGCTCGCAAGCAGGCCTTATGTGAGCCAAAGAACAGGGTTTCAATTTGGTTACAATTTCCCGAAACAGCTATAAGAATGAAATATTCACATTTAATATCAGCCAATTACAGCTAAAATTAGTCTAGCAAAGCGATTTTATCCAAAGGCCAAAGATCAAATCCCGCTAGGCTTTTAAATAGCAAAGCGGCTATATTAAGCAGGCACATAAGATTAATATTGAATATCAGCCAGTTGAGCGGTAAACCTCGAGCCGATCGCACTGAAATAAGGGATAGAGAGCATGGGACAAGAAACCTCTAAAATTCTCGTCGTCGATGATGATATGCGGCTTAGAGCCCTACTAGAGCGTTACCTGATGGAACAGGGTTATCAGGTCAGAAGTGCCGCCAATGCCGAGCAGATGGACAGGCTGCTGGAGCGGGAAAACTTCCACCTATTGGTGCTGGATCTTATGTTACCAGGCGAAGATGGCCTCTCTATCTGCCGTCGCCTGCGCCAGAACGGCAACACGATTCCAATCGTGATGCTCACCGCCAAAGGCGATGAGGTAGATCGCATCATAGGGCTGGAACTGGGCGCCGACGATTACCTGCCCAAACCCTTTAACCCCAGAGAACTCCTAGCTCGCATCAAGGCGGTCATGCGCCGTCAGGCGCCCGAAGTACCAGGCGCGCCGACACAGCAGGAAGAGGAGATCACCTTCGGTGAGTTTACCCTTAACCTGGCGACCCGCGAGATGTACCACGGTGAAGAGGCTATTTCACTCACCAGCGGCGAATTTGCGGTACTTAAGGTCTTAGTGAGTCACCCCAGAGAGCCACTGTCGCGGGATAAGCTGATGAATCTGGCCCGCGGCCGCGACTATTCGGCATTGGAACGCTCTATCGACGTACAGGTATCACGTCTTCGCCGACTGATCGAAAAAGATGCCGCCAACCCAAGGTATATCCAGACAGTCTGGGGCCTGGGTTATGTATTTGTGCCCGACGGTGCTGCGCGGCGTTAGCCTTGGCTAACCCTGCCGCCCATCGTCCCTCGCAATGAAATGGTTTAAACGTTTTCTGCCCCGCAGCGCCTTTAGTCAAACGGTGCTGCTGATCGGTTCCCTGTTGCTGGTTAACCAGCTGGTTTCCTACCTCTCGGTGGCTGTCTATTTTATTCAGCCCACCTACCAACAGATCAATCAGCTAATCGCCCGCCAGGTCAACCTGCTGTTTGTTGACGGCATAGATGTCGGCCGCGAACACCTCTCTATGGTCGACGCCCTCAATGCCAAGGTGCGCGACGATAGCATGGAGATCTACAACCTCAAACAGGCTCGCGAGGCCGGGGTAGAACGCGCCGCATACTACAGCCTGTTATCGGCGCAGATGTCTGAGCATCTGGGCGGCAAGGCCGAAGTGCGCATCGCCCAGGGCAAGGAGTTTGAGATCTGGATCCGGCCGCCTCAGGCGCCCAGTGTCTGGATCAAGGTCCCCTTAACTGGCTTTAACGAGTTTGGCCTATCGCCACTGACCCTCTATCTGATGGTGATCGGCGCCCTGAGTGTCGCCGGCGGTTGGTGGTTTGCCCGAAAACAAAACAAGCCGCTGAAACGCTTGCAGAAAGCAGCTATCTCAGTTTCCCGTGGAGACTATCCCGCGCCCCTGCCACTCACCGGTTCTACCGAGATCATCGAGGTAACCAACGCCTTCAACCGGATGTCACGCAGTATGCAGCAACTGGAGCAGGACAGAGCCTTACTGATGGCGGGGATCTCCCACGACCTGCGCACGCCACTGACCCGCATTCGTCTCGCCTCTGAGATGATGGTGGAAGAGGATGAATACCTTAAAGAGGGGATAGTGCACGATATCGAAGATATGGATGCCATCATCAATCAGTTTATCGCCTATATTCGTCAAGATCAGGAAGCCAATCGTGAACAGGTACAACTCAATGATCTGCTGCAAGATATTGCTCAAGCCGAGGCCAATCGTGATGCTGAAATCGTGCTGGCACTCAGTGACTGCCCCGAAATCCCCATGCAAGCGGTGGCAATCAAACGCATCATCAGCAACTTGGTGGAAAACGCCTTTCGCTATGGCAACGGCTGGGTAAAATTAAGCTCCACCTTCGACGGGCACAGGGTCGGCTTCAGTGTTGAAGACAATGGCCCCGGTATTCCCAGCGAGCAGATCCCCAAGCTATTTCAGCCGTTTACTCAGGGAGATATCGCCCGAGGCAGTGTCGGCTCTGGGCTGGGGCTAGCGATCATCAAACGTATCGTCGATCGCCATCAGGGCAAGGTTGTCCTCACCAATCGACCCGAAGGCGGCCTGCACGCCCAGGTATGGTTACCGCTGGAGTAGTACTGACACCACTCGCTTGTCTGACTTTTCAGACCTAGTCACCAATGTCATCAATTTGCAATCTTTACGTCATATTCTGGCGCAAACTGTCATTGGCGCTTGATCATGAAAATTTCCACCCTCTCTCTCTGGGCTTCTGCCACTCTGTTATTGCTGGCCGCACTGCTGGCTGGTGTTGTCGTTTGGAGCAATCAGGAGCGCGCGCAGATAGAGCAGAAAAATCAGATGCTCGCCGAGCTGCAGCAGCAATTTCTGCTGGAGGTGCGCCGTCAACTGGAAAACTATCTGAGCACAGGCAACAGCCAGCAACTCAACAACGCAAGACAACAACTGCAGACTATCGCCGCCGGTCTTAACCAGCTCTCCCATGAAGAGGCCAGCCGACTGCAGCAGTCGATCACCAAATTTATTAACGACCTGGACAGTCAATACCGCGCCGCAGGCAAGCTGGCCGGTAATCCACGTCAGCTGCTGGCCCATGCCGAGAGCGAGATGCTCTCCTACAATCAACACCTGGCCGAATATGCCGACAAGGGACTAATAGAACACCCCAAGCTCGCCAAGCAATACCTGCAACTGACCCAGAGCCTGCCGCCCCTGGTCTATCAGCTGTCACAACTGACCCAGGATTACCTGATAGGCAAAGATCAACGACTAAAACCTTTGCTGGCCACACAGATACAGGCGCTGACCGAGTGGCATGATCAATTGGCTAAGCTGCCACTAATAGGCTTGTATGAGACTGTGGAGGCCGACGAGTTTGCCCTGGGCGACGATGAAGCCGAGCAGATAGAGATAGGTGAAAGCGACTACAGTGAACTCCTCTCCCTCAGTCAGCGCTATGGCAAAGAGGTGAGCAATACCCACCAGCTACTGACCGCCAATCAGGAGGCTCAAGAGGCGATGATGGCCGCTATCGTGCGCATCGAAGATGAACTGCTCAAATTAGGTCAGGCCCAGCAAGCGCAAAACCTGCATCTCAAACAACAACTACAAACCTTGCTCTATGGCGTGGTATCTGTGCTGGCGCTGTTTGCCCTCATCTATCTGTTATTGCAGCAACGTCGAGTGGTTAAACCGCTTAAGCACCTGAATCAGGCCTTCATGCGCCTGAGCGAGTCCAACAGCCGTGAACGCCTGACCATAGCGCGTCGCTGTGAGACGGGTCAGATAGCCGGTCACTTCAACCAGTTGCTGGACAGATTCGAGGCCGAAGATGTCGCACAAAGAGTTAAGATAGGCCAGATCTCCACCTCCTTGTCGCAGTTAGTACACCGCATTACCGAGCTGACCCAAGGCACGGAAACCACCCTGGGCATAGTCGATACGGCGCAGAACCAGACCGAGCAGGTGCGAGCCATCGCCCGTGAGGTGAGCGAGCTCTCCAGCCAGGTCGAGCAACATGCCCAGCAAACCCATAGCCAGATGCTTGCCAGCCAGCAGGAGGTTCAGGCCTTCATGAGCGCCGCCGATGAGACTCAGCAGGCGGTGAGCCATTGCCATCGTTCGCTGGACAGCTTGACCACCTCGGTCAACGATGTCTCCACTATTCTCGATGTGATCGGCAATATCGCCGAACAGACCAACCTGCTGGCCTTAAACGCCGCCATCGAGGCCGCCCGCGCCGGCGAACAGGGACGCGGCTTTGCTGTGGTGGCCGACGAGGTGCGTAGCCTGTCACAGCGTACTCAAGAATCACTACAGCAGGTCGTGACCATCCTGAGTCAGCTCACCGACGCCAACCAACAGCTCACCCTTAGCGTCGAGGGGATAGCAAGCACCAGCCAAAAACAGGCCCAAGGCGCTCAGAAGCTATGGCAAGTCACCCAGACGGTACAGCAGCAATCCCAGGAGATGACAGAGACTGCCCAGCAGGGTGCTCGTTTCAGCGGCGATCAGGCCAACCATTTGGACAGCCTGTCTCAGGCGATGGAATCACTCAAACAACACGCCATGGCCTCCGCCAGCCAGAGTGAGGTGATTGCCGATGAAGTGGCGCAAGGCGTGGCCGACATTGAAGCCAGTCTCGGCATCAGCGAACAGCAGTCTCCACTGCAAAGCGCGGCCTAAATATTCAGTTTAGTCTACTGAAAAATATCGCCTTTTATGCTAATGTGCGTGCATCATAACGGATGATGAATTCACAGAGGCGCCTCATGAAAACTCCACTAGCACTGGGCTTAGTCGGTCTACTTAGCTTTTCTGCACTTGCAGATTCCGACAACTCTCCTTTCGCCATGTCGCTCATTGCTGGTCTTGAGTCTTACCCGGACTCAGAGTTCAGCTCTATGTCTCGCGGCGGCGGTCTGTCGTTTATCTGGGATGACTTGCGCTACGACAATCTTTACCAGCTAGACAACAACTACTTCCGCGTGCGCGCTACCTACTACTATGAGCGCGACTCTGAAAAATATGACGAAGATAGATACCGCGACTCCATGGATCTGCGCTTTAACTATCAGCGCCCGTTTGCCAGCTTCGGCAAGCAGCAAGACTATCTATTGAGTTTCCACGGCCGTTATGAGGGGCATTACAACAGCCAACAGCTGGAAGAGTTTGAACAGCTAGCGGTGGCCGGTGTGTCACTCAACCGTCGATTTAGCGATATCAATCACTATGATCTCGGCCTGACACTGGGGCTGGGTTATAGCGAAGAAGAAAAAGATGACGACTGGCCGCGAGAAGAGATGGGCCGCACCGAAGATGAGCTCAACCGTGCCGGTTTGGGTTACTTCTTCGAGTGGAGCAATAAGTACACCTTCGCCCACTCAGGTGTGCAGCTTGCCGCTAAATGGGCACGCTTCGATGGTCAGTGGGGCTACGATGCTGACAAGTTCTACACCATGGACAGACTCACTCTCGAGGTCGTCACACCACTGGCGAACCAAAACAATCTACTGCACTTCATGACCCAATATATCAGTCGTGATTATGAGGTAGACCTCTTGGGCTTCGACGACACCCTATATCGTGTTGCCGTAGAATATGTGCATTACTTCTAAGGCATTGCAGCTAAGTGCATGGCGGCTAACGCCATAGCAGCACAAGCCACAAAAAAGGGAGCCTTAGGCTCCCTTTTCAAATCCACCGGATTACAGCGCGGCCAAGACCACCTCGGCCTTGCTGACCTCAAAGCTCTTTGGCGCCTCGACATTCAGCAAAGTCACCACGCCATTGTCTATCACCATGGCATAACGTTGAGAGCGAATGCCGCCAAAACCAGCGGTGTCCATCTCTAGGCCCAAGGCCTTGGTAAAGCTGGCGTCGCCATCGGCCAACATCATCAATTCACTGGCATTTTGCGCCTCGCCCCAGGCCTTCATCACAAAGGCATCGTTAACCGATACACAGGCGATGATATCGACCCCTTTGGCCTTAAACTGATCCGCCAGCACCACATAACCGGGCAGATGCGCCTCAGAGCAGGTTGGGGTAAAGGCGCCGGGAACGGCAAACAGTACCACCTTCTTGTTAGCAAACAGCTCTTTTACATCATGGTTGACCATGCCGTTTTCGGTCAGCTCGCCTAGCGTGGCGGCGGGTAATGCTTGTCCTTGGGCTATCATGGAAAAATCCTTATGGTTAACAGTAAACTTAGGCAGCCAAATTGGCCTTGTCATGTCACTCACCTAAGCAGATACCTGAAGCATAGCCGTTATTCATCAAGACAAACACAGACTAACCTTAGGGTTTCTATATATCACGCCCCTGAATGCGCCTTGGTTTTTGGGCGCAGGTGGCGATAGGCGCCGCGAGCGCAGCGGCCACAGCCGTGCAGGGTCAGTTCACACAGCATGGCAAACAGCAGACCAAACACCAAGCCAAAGCCGATAGCGCGGCCATCTAGCAAGATGCTATGGCTGAAATTCTGCCATACCTGATCACGGATCTCAGGCAACGGCGCCAGCACAAGCCTGTCGAAACCGCCGTAGGTTGATTGATTAAACTCAGTCAGTGCCTCTGACAGCAACTGATACCTTTGATAAATCGCCTCTATGCTCTCGCCGCCGGCATTAAACACGGCATCGGGATTCTGCTTATAGTGGGTAATCAGCTTATCGAGATCGCCGCCAAAGAAACGGTCCGCATCGCGCTGAAATTCTGCCAAATTCTGTTTAGCCTCCTGGGTATGAGCAGCAAGCGCCTTGCCATACTGATCGACAAAAGCGGGAACCTGCACCCCGAGCAGAACGCCACAGACAAAGAGCAATAATCTCAGGTAATCCATCAAGCGTCTTATCATCACTTCCCTCCCCTTGTCTTAACGGATCACTAGCTCTCTAAGCTAACCTTTGGGTGCTGGGCACTGGCCTGTTCGTGATAGATATCATCCTGATAACCTAGCAGCTGATCTTCCGTCAGCTCGGGCGGAATCACCACATCATAGACACGGCTGCGCATCCCGGTTTGCGACTCACTAAACAGCTGCCACTCCTCGCCAACGCGCCTCACCGACATGGACCTGCCGAACACATTCACCCTGATCATTTCACGCTCCTTTGCACTCTTGCTGGTAATCACATCGACAACCCTCATCTGCAACGAGCGTTGACAGCCCTATCACATCACAAGATAAGCAGGCTAACAACAGGGTGAGCACTACTCGCTCTTCATCGCGGCCTTAACGTAGACATCGAAGCGGTTCTTCTTGGTTTCGATGCGGGTGCTGGGTTTAACACCGTCGAGATCATCGGCGTAGTCGGGGCGTTTGACCACTACGCGCTTGCTGGCGAGGGCCATGGCAGGGGCCAGCAGGCCGTCGGCATCGAGATCGGCGCCCACTAGCGATTGGAATACCCGCATCTCTTTCTTCACCAAGGCAGACTTTTCCCTGTGAGGATACATAGGATCCAGATAGACCACATCCACCTGCTCGCCCAAGGCTGCCAGCGCCGTCAGGCTAGAGCCATGGACCAGACGCATGCGTTCCTGCATCCAGGAGCCGATATCGGCATCTTCATAAGCGCGGCGCAGACCATCTTCCAACAGGGCGGCGACCACAGGGTTACGCTCCACCATGGTCACAGTACAACCTAGGCTGGCTAGCACGAAGGCATCTCGCCCCAAACCTGCGGTGCCATCAACCACACTAGGGGTCACGCCTTGTTTAAGGCCAACGGCCTTAGCAATAGCCTGGCCTCGACCGCCACCAAACTTACGTCTGTGAGCCACGGCGCCAGAGACAAAATCGACAAATATTCCCTTAAGTTTGGGCTCGTCGCGCTTGTTCAAGATGAGGCAGTCATCTTCAAACACCAACTCAAACAGGGCGTCCTTGTCGAACACTAAGCCCCAACGGTCACACACGGCTTCCAGAGTCGGGTATTGGCGATTAAAAAAGATCCCCATGGGCAGAACATTTGTTGATGATGCAGTCACTTTGGCTCGGTAAATTAAGAAATCACGCCGACATTATGCCAAAAGTGCACCACGCTGAATACGCTCTTTATGCGTGGCACGCTGTTACGCGCTCACCAACTCTCTGTACCTAGGCGGGCATCCCCCCTATAATCGCTCTATCAGGCTAGCGCCCTCACCACCTGGAATCTTCATGTTAAGTTACCGCCACGGCTACCACGCCGGAAACTATGCCGATGTGCTTAAGCACACCCTCTTGTTGCAAACCTTGAAATTGATGCATAAGAAGAACAAGCCCTTGGTGTATATCGACACCCATGCCGGCGCCGGTGGCTATGCACTGTCAGACGAGTTTGCACAGAAGACGGGCGAGTATTTAGAGGGGGTCGCCAAGCTGTGGGATAAGCAGGACTTGCCCGAGGCGCTTGGCCAATACATAGGCGATATCAAACACTTCAACAGCGGTGACGAACTCGAACTTTACCCAGGCTCACCTGCATTTGTTGACATGAATCTGCGCGACGCAGACCGCATGGTATTGCACGAACTGCACGGCGCCGATCATCAGCTGCTAGATGAGCAACTGGGCGGTGACAAGCAGATCAAGGTGTTCAAGGGCGATGGTCTTAAGGGGCTATTGGCCGCTGTGCCGCCGCTGGAGCGCCGCGGGGTCATTCTTATCGACCCTAGCTACGAGATTAAAAGCGATTACCAGGAAGTCGCCAAAGCCGTTATTAAGGCGCATAAGAAATTTGCTACCGGGGTCTATATGATTTGGTATCCGGTGGTGAAGCGTGAACAAACCGAAGCCATGTTTGACATGCTGAAACAGAGCGGCATTAAGAAGCAGCTGCGGATAGAACAAGCCATCAAACCCGACAGCGAAGAGTTTGGCATGACGGCCGCAGGCCTTTGGGTGATCAACCCACCCTGGCAACTCGATGAGATCGCGCAATCGACCCTGGATTACCTGCACCCGCTGCTTAATCAGGGTGGCGGCCATGTTCAAGTCACCTGGGAAGTGGGCGAATAGCGCCCTAAATAGTACCGAGACCTAATAGTTAGCAATAGTAGTTAGAAGAAGGGCGCGCAGGGCGTGCCCTGATGATAGATGATCTGCCAGCATCCGGCCTCGCACTTCCACAACGAGGTACGCAGCGAATAACGCTTATTCACCTCGTTCACCGGCTTAAAACAGGCGCGATAGTTAAGCTGAGCCAGATCCGCACTCAATAACCGATACTGAATATCTGTCACCTTAAATACCGGCGGCTTCTCTTTGGGCAGGCGCGCCAACACCTCTGGCTTACCAAAACTCACGCCCGTCGCCCCCACCTCAAGAAAATCGACATGAATAAGCTGGTCGAGCGCCTTAGGATCGGTACGCACCTCTGGGCTAAGCAGCGCAATTTCCTGTTCGATAACGATCTGCTGCATCTTGACTACCCCAATTTCTGATAGCGTTTCAACAGTATCTTGACCCGTTTCACATAGGCCTGGGTCTCTGGATAGGGCGGAATGCCCTTGTACTGGCTCACAGTGGTGGGACCGGCATTGTAGGCGGCGCAGGCCAGATCGATGTCACCATCAAATCTAGCCAGCATCTTAGCCAGATAACGGGCGCCGCCATCGATATTCTGCTCGGGTCGGTAGGGATTCTTAACGCCCATCTCCTCGGCTGTGCCTGGCATCAGCTGCATCAAGCCCATGGCGCCGCTGCGCGACAGAGCAAATACATTAAAGGCAGACTCGGCGTGGATCACGGCGCGGATCAACGCAGGATCCAAACCGTGGGTCTTGGCGGCACGAGAGATCAACTCATCATATTCGGCGCTGAACAGCGGTATCTTCTGCCAGTCGAGATCTGAGTCAGGTTTGCAGGCGAAGCATTCATACAAGAGCACCCTGAACTCACTATGGCCCGGTGCATGATCGGCAAAGGCCACTACGCCGTTGGCCTGGGTATATTGATAGACTTTGATCTTGCTATCGTCGATGTCATCTAGGCGCGGCGCGTCGCTGTTACTTAAGATGCCATGTTTAGAGTAGCTCGCCTTGTAGCGCGGCTTTTCCGATTGCGCCGCCGCGTCCTGCGGCCAGCACAGCGCCAGGCCGAGCCAGAGGCACAGCAGCTGTAGGGCAAAATAGGCATGACGCACTGCAACGGGCATTAAAATCCAATGTCTTGATCGAGTTTGAGTACTTCAATGATAGCAAACAGCTGCTTCATCTCTCGGTTTATTTGGCTGAACTCGTACTCGAAGGTGGCGCCGTCGAAGATAGAGCCTAACTCGAAGCGATTATCGCCACTCTGCAACATGATCAATAACTTGTCTTCGTAGAAAGCACACTGGATCTTTTTCGCAAACAGGTTGGCCAGAGACTGCAGACGCTCCATAAAGCCGAGAGTAAGCAGGTAGCGCGCCTCAATTTGATCGTTTGAAAATACATCAAACCGCTCTTCAAACCTGGGATCTTCGAGCTTAACCCGGCTCAGGCTCTTAAAGCTGCTGGAGAGAAAGTTCACTAGGCCGCCGCGATTTTTCACTACCACAGTATGACCCTTAAACGCCTTATGGCTGCTGAGTTGCACCATAACACCACGAAAAACAGTTTCTGTTTCGGTACTCTTCTCGCGTTTAACCTGTTTGGTGAGCCACAGCTCATTGATGGCGATCTCCACGCCCTTGTAGGTGCCCTGCACATAATCATCGAACTTAGCATTATCATAGCCAGGCAGTAACTTGGAACGCTTAAGCTGAGTTAGGCTCATGCTATGGCTGGTGCTGAAAATAAAGTCATGGCCGAAATAACGAAAGATCTTAGGAAACACCTCTCGCTTCACATCGGATTTATAATGCTTCACCGGCCGATAGCACCACCAGGCGAAGGGCAGAAATAAAACAATGTAGAAGACCCAAGGTATATCCAGGTAACCAGACACACTAAAGATAAAAATCAAGGCTGCCACGGCCAGGAGAATACCCAGACTGGTATAGAGACGACCGCGCAGCGCCTTAAGGCTAGCAACTCTATGATTTTCAAATTTACGGGTGAGCGGCTCAATATGCTCGTCGTAATAGGCCTTAAACCGCTCCTGCTCCTCGGGGTCGGCCACCAAACGTTGTGGCTGACGCTCGGCCTTGATCGGCTCACCGAGGATAAAACTCAATATATTCATCTATTCAAGACTGGGATTTATTTTAGGTAATCGGCAGCGTCCACGGGGGCTCTTGCGGCCTCTTCGGCCTCATAGAAAGGCATCGCCTTGACCTTGGCCATAGAGGCGATAATCGATCCAGGGAAGATCTCCACCGCCGTATTCAGTTCTGATACCGCAGCATTATAGAAACGTCTCGCCGCCGAGATGTGCTCTTCCACCTCGCTATAGGTGCGCATCGCCTGCACCATAGTTTGATCAGACTTAAGCTCGGGATAATTCTCGACGCTGACCATCAACTGGCCCATCTTGCTATTGAGCTGCTCGGCCAATCCCAAGTGCTCTTTAATCGCCGACGCGTCATTAAGATCATAACCCGCGGTGACCTGCGTACGTAGCGCGGTGATCTCCGTCAGCAGCGACTTTTCATGATCCATAAATTTCTGTGCGATCTTAAGAATGTTGGGCACCAAATTAGCGCGCTTCTTCAACTGCACATCGATACCCGACAAGGCTTCACGCACCGCGTTACGCTTCTTGATCAGGCTGACATACCAGAGGTAGGTGATGATAACGACTAGGCCAAGGCCTAACAGCAAACCTTCCATCTTTGAGTTCCTTCCCTTTAGTTATTGTTATCTGTCTTTGATTAACGCACCAGCTTCACCGATTTTCGCGATAATTTCCAGCAATTTATCGGCTCTCCCTTCGCCATTTCGCTGCTGCTATATTCATCTTTTTTCAGCTAAATTGGGGAATCTGCAACTTTATCCGCCGCAAAAGCCTGCTTTTCGGCCTAATGAGTATCTTTTTCAATCATACAGAGCAAAAGTCACAATAAGTGTCACATCAAAACTAATTATCTATATCAAACAGACAGATAAAATAACGAAAAAAGTTACAGGATAATGAAAAGCCCAGTAATACAAGGGAATAACACTAAGATAGATAACACATTGACAGGTATTCGAATAAAAATAGGCCAGAGCTAGGCGATTTATGAGCCAACTGGCTCAACCGGACGAGTCTTTACCATTTACTTGCACAGAGATTAAACAACAGGCAGCTGGGTATTCAAATCAGCCTTAAACCTGACCTAAAGCAGACTGCTCTGCTGTTCAGTCTTCATACAGCCAAGTTGGGCTAATATTTCAATCAACCAAGAGGCAACCCTATCTTCCCAAGCTGGGTTTTGGTTTCAATCATCATCCTTTTATTGGCCCACTTAACTTTAAGTTGGGCTTTTTTTTTGCCTGCAAGCCACCCCTATACGCAACTAAGATTGAGTATTGGCGCCAAATTAAGCTTCAGTTAAAGCAATGCCTTCATCATAAACGGTTATCTTACCGCCCCGTGGCGGTCATAAATAAATGGGTACCAAGATGCCCAAGATGAAGGAAGAACCATGAGCTCCAATCAAGAAGAGAGTCTGGCGGCTAGTCACCCACCGACTCCCTCAACAAGCAAAAACGGCCTGTTTGTCCGCTTTCTCAACGTGGTCGAACGCCTAGGAAATCTTTTACCTCACCCCATCACTCTCTTCGCCCTATTTTGCGCCGCCGTCATAGTGATCAGCGGTATTGCCGGCTATTTCGAGCTGACAGTCAATGACCCCCGCCCAGTGGGTGCACCAGGACGGGGCGAAGATGGTCTGATCCATGTGGTCAGCCTGATGAATGCCGAAGGCCTTAGGATGATAGTCTCCAACCTAGTGACTAACTTTACCGGCTTTACGCCTTTAGGCACTGTATTGGTGGCACTGCTGGGCGTGGGCATTGCCGACCGTTCTGGCCTGCTATCGGCCGCTATGCGCACCTTGGTTATGGGCGCCTCAAAGCGTCTGGTCACCCTGACCATCGTCTTTGCTGGTATCGTCTCTAATACCGCCGCCGAGCTAGGTTATGTAGTGCTGATTCCCATGGCCGCGCTGATCTTCCACTCCCTCGGGCGTCATCCTCTCGCGGGTCTGGCCGCGGCCTTTGCCGGTGTCTCCGGCGGCTATAGCGCCAACTTGCTTCTGGGTACGGTAGATCCTCTGCTGTCGGGCATCACAGAAGCAGCGGCGCAGATGATCGATCCCGAGTATCTGGTAGGCCCTGAGGTCAACTGGTACTTTATGTTTGTCTCAACCTTCGTCATCACCCTCCTCGGCGCCTTGGTCACAGAGAAGATTGTCGAGCCTAAGCTGGGTAAATATGACGCCAGTGAGGCCAGCATAGATCTCCAAAGTCAGAAAATGGACAACGTCACGCCGCTCGAAGTCAAGGGTCTCAAGATGGCCGGGCTCTCCATCTTAGTGCTTGGTGGTATTCTGGCGCTCTCCGTGGTGCCGGAAAACGCGCCGCTGCGTCATCCTGAAACAGGGCTGGTTGCCGGTTCTCCCTTCCTCAAGGGTATAGTGGCCTTCATCTTTATCTGTTTCGCCATTCCTGGCCTGGTGTACGGCAAGGTAGTGGGTACCATGAAGCGAGATAAAGACGTCATCGACGCCATGTCCCACAGCATGAGCACCATGGGCATGTATATCGTACTGGTGTTCTTCGCCTCGCAGTTTGTCGCTTTCTTTAAATGGACAAACCTGGGTGCCGTACTGGCGGTTACTGGCGCAGATGCCCTCAACGCCATCGGCCTCACAGGTCCGCTGGTGTTCCTGCTGTTTATCATGATGTGTGGCTTTATCAATCTGATGCTGGGCAGCGCCTCGGCGCAGTGGGCAGTAACGGCACCGATTTTTGTACCCATGTTGATGTTGGTGGGTTATGCCCCCGAGACCATTCAGGCCGCCTATCGTATTGGTGACTCTGTCACTAACTTGATCACCCCTATGATGAGTTATTTTGGCCTGATCCTGGCCGTAGCCTCCCAATATAAGAAGAATCTCGGCATAGGCACACTGGTTGCCACCATGCTGCCTTACTCCATCGTCTTCTTTATCGGGTGGACCTGCTTCTTCTTTATCTGGGTATTCGCCCTCGGATTGCCAGTCGGCCCGGGTGCCGCCACTTACTACACTCCTTAAAACCCGATGCGGGGCCAGAGAAATCACTGGCCTCGCTAATTTAATAGCTCTTTAATCGCCCCGACCACAGAGTCGACCCGCTTGGGTTGTACCGACTGTCGACGACGGCAAAGATAGATGGGCTCACTCACCTCCACCGCCAAAGCATGAGCCGAGATCAAGCCTTGATGGGCAAAGGCCTCCACCGCATAGGCAGGCAAGACTGTGAAACCTAAGCCGCGACTTACCGGCTCCAAAATCAACCCTATCTGATTAGAAAAACCTTTGCTTGGTAACTGCTCGCCCTGCTCAAACTCAGGATAGTTGGCCCCCAGCAGTAACTTGGCATGGTGAGCACCATCAGGATGGTTGATAAATCCCAGCGCCTGCAACGCCGTCCAGGTGAGTGACATCTTACTCGCCGGAGTGACTAAGAGCAGCGGCTCCTTAGCAATCAGCTGTGCCTCTACCTCCTCAAGATTAGGCTGACGGGTCATTAAACCTATATCCGTCTCTAAGGCGGCTATTGCGGTTTCTACACCGGCATTGGAGGCGAAGCGATAATCCAGTGACAACTGCGGATGGGCTGATTGGAGATCCAGCAACTCGCCATAGAGCTTAAGGCCGACGCTACCGGGCGACATTAAGCGCACCAAACCGGCAAAGGGCGGATCTTGCTTGATCCCCTGCTCTAACTTGGCCAGCGACAGGAGTATCTCTTGTCCCTCTTGATACAACTGGCGACCGGCATGTGTTAAGGAAAACTGCTTACCTTCACGCAGCAGCAATTGGGCATCCAGCTGTTCCTCTAACTTACGCACATGCTGACTCACACCAGATTGCGTCATATAGAGTCGCTCGGCGGTGCGCGTAAAGTGCCCCAACTCCACCAGCGTACAGAAACTTCGTAGCCAAACAGGATTTATCATTACGTTTTGTACTTAAAATTATAAATTTTGATAATTTTACATAATTTAGTTCAATTTGTAAGCTATACCCAATTCAATTGACAGGAGCACAACATGAACAAGGCTTACCCAAGAACTTTTTCTCACATAGGTATTTCGGTGCCGGATCTCGAGGCTGCCGTTGAGTTTTACACTCAGGTATTAGGCTGGTACCTCATAATGGAACCCACTGAGATTGTTGAAGACGACAGTCCAATTGGCGAGATGTGTAACGACGTCTTTGGTGAGGGTTGGGGCTCGTTTCGTATCGCGCACCTGGCAACCGGCGACAAGATAGGCGTCGAGCTATTCCAGTTTGCGAATCAGCAAAACCCTGAGGATAACTTTGAGTATTGGAAAACTGGGGTGTTCCACTTCAGCGTACAAGATCCAGATCTAGAAGGCCTAGTGGAGAAGATTGTGGCCGCCGGTGGTAAGAAGCGCATGAAGGCGCCTCGCTACTATTACCCAGGCGAGAAGCCTTATCGCATGATCTATATGGAAGATCCTTTTGGCAATATCTTAGAGATTTACAGCCATAGCTATGAACTGACCTATAGCGAAGGCGCTTACTAATCGCTAATTCATCAGCTCATAAAAAAGGCCAACCTTTATCATAGGGTTGGCCTTTTCGCATCTAGATAGACTTATCAGATCAAAGCATTAGCCTTGAATGCCTGAGTGTCTCAGCAGGGCATCAATCTGCGGCTCGCGACCTCTAAAGCGCTTAAACAGCTCCATCGGCTCCAGGCAGCCGCCCATCTCGAGGATATTTTCCAGGAAACTGCGGCCGGTATCGGCGTTAAAGATCCCTTCTTCTTCAAAACGTGAGAAGGCATCGGCCGACAACACCTCGGCCCACTTGTAGCTGTAGTAACCTGCGGCGTAACCACCAGCAAAGATATGCGCGAAGCTGTGTTGGAAGCGATTAAAGTCAGCCGCTTTCACCACGGCAACCTGATCTCTCACCTCATCTAGCTTGGCCTGAATATTGGCACCCTCTGCCGGGTCATATTCCAGATGCAAACGGAAATCGAACAGTGAAAACTCCAGCTGACGCAGCATCATCATGCCTGACTGGAAATTCTTCGCCGCCAGCATCTTGTCCAGCATCGCCTTAGGCAATGGCTCATGGGTCTCGAAGTGTCCAGAGATCTCGGCTAATGCCTCCTCCTCGAAACACCAGTTCTCCATAAATTGGCTCGGTAATTCCACGGCATCCCAAGGCACACCATTGATGCCAGATACGCCCGCCACATCTATCTTGGTCAGCATATGGTGAATGCCGTGACCAAACTCGTGGAACAGGGTTGTTACCTCATCGTGGGTGAACAGCGCAGGTTTGCCATTGACCGGCGCGTTAAAGTTACAGGTGAGATAAGCCACCGGCTTCTGCAAATCGTGAGCGGTTTGACGACGCACGCGGCAATCGTCCATCCAGGCACCACCGCGTTTGCCTTCGCGGGCATAGAGATCCAGGTAGAAGCTGCCTCTATGCTCGCCCTTTGCGTCTTTAATATGGAAGAAGCGTACATCTTTGTGCCAGCTGTCGAAGTGTTCCTGCTCTTCGATCGTCAGACCAAACAGACGCGACACTGTATAGAAAAGACCAGACAAGACACGATCTTCCGGGAAGTATGGACGTAACAGCTCCTGAGAGATCTCATATCTGTGATGCTTAAGTTTCTCGGCGTAGTAGCTGAGATCCCACGGAGCCAACTCGCTCACGCCAAACTCTTTCTCGGCAAAGGCGGTCAGCTCAGCCAACTCATTTTGGCCCTGCTGCTTAGAGCGGGCTGCTAATTCGTTAAGGAAATCCAGCACCTGCTTGGGCGACTCAGCCATCTTGGTCGCCAGTGACTTGTGGGCAAAGCTGTCGAATCCCAGCAATTTGGCGAGCTGATGACGCAGATCTAAGATCTCATCCATCAACGGACCATTGTCGAACTCACCGGCATTAGGCCCCTGATCAGATGCGCGGGTCACGAAGGCGCGGTAGCATTCTTCCCTTAGCTGACGATTATCGCTATAGGTCATCACGGGTAGGTAAGAGGGGAAGTCCAGAGTAAATAACCAGCCTTGCTGCTCTTTAGCCTCGGCCATCGCCTTGGCTGCGGCAATAGCAGACTCGGGTAAACCGGCCAGCTCCTGCTCATCGGTTACTAACTTAGTCCAGGCCTGTGTGGCATCTAACAGCTGATTAGAGAAGCTACTGGTTAGCTCAGATAAACGTTTAACCAATTTTCCATAAGTTTGTTTATCCTCATCGTTCAATCCGATGCCTGACAGCTCGAAATCACGCAGGCTGTGAGTGATGCTGGTTTGCTGCGCCTGGCTCAGCTTGGCAAATTCATCGGACTCCTTGAGCGCCTTATAAGCTTGATATAGGCCCTGATGCTGCCCCACATAGGTACCATATTCAGACAAGAGTGGCAGGCAGGCATCGTGAGCGGCGCGCCACTCCTCTGTGCTAAGCACTGAGTTCATGTGTGATACGGGTGACCAAATTTGGCTTAGTTCGTCATCTACCTGCTCTAGCGGGGCGATCAGATTGTCCCAGGTGTAGGGGCCGCCGCTGGCAAGCACCTCATCGATCTTCTGGCGACAATTGGCAATCCCCTGCTCGACGGCTGGCTGAATATGCTCGGGTTTAATTTGCGAAAATAGCGGTAATTCACTGCCGCTTAGCAAAGGGTTACTCATCTGGTGTCCTCGTCAATCTTAGGGTATTGAGGTTACATATGGGCGACTGGGCGACTATTCAAGCATCTTGGGTAAACTAGATAGACTCCTGGGCATGAGCGCCCAAAGTGACAATTAGCAACAGCGCCTGACAGTTATGAGTTAAACCTAGCAGTGAACACCTAGCAGCGAGCTAGAGGAAAAACCTTGATCTAGAGCAAGACGATATATACTTGTCACTTACATCACAGATATTGCCAAGCCGATCGCAAATGCGAGCAATTATCATTTATGTTTAATAATTAGCCGATTATCATCCATTTCGATCCCAATAACATTCAGTGTTACACCCATGAACAAATTGCTCACTCACACCTGTATTCTCAGTCTCATGCTGGCAGGCACAGTCAACGCCGCCGAAGAGGCTAATACAGGTACAATCGATGACTCGCACATCAATAACATCATCAGCCATGGCGAAGGCCCTGAGACCTCGGTGATTCTCGATTTAGGCTGGGACTCGAAATATATCTCAGAGGGACGCAACAACTTAGATAAGGGCGGCATCTACTGGGCAACCGCCGCCGTCCAGCTGGATGATCTCACCCTATTTACCACAGTCGGTCGTGGCGATAGCCAATATTATATCGAGTGGAACATGGGGCTAGAGTATGGTTTCGAACTTAGGGATAACCTGAGCGCCGCTATTGGTTATCAACGCATCGAGACCTACAGCGATGAGCGCAGTGGCGACAACGAATTTTTCGCGACTATTGAATACACGGCGCTGGAGTGGTTAACCCCATCGGTCAGCTACACCTACTCCACAGAGGCCGCGGGTTACTTTGTCGAGGTCAGCCTGCACAGCGAATGGCCCATCTCTGAAAAGCTGACGCTGACCCCTTATGTCACCCAGGCATTCGACTTCCAATATGTGACCGAAGAGCACAACGGCCCCAACCATTTTCAGTTTGGTTTAGAGGCCCAATATCAGCTGGCCAACCGCTTGGTGCTTTCTGGCCATCTAAGCCGCACCCTGGCTCAGGAAGATATCAAACAGGAAAACCCAGATGCCACGGCTAGCCTTAACAACACCTATGCGGGCCTGCACCTCACCTTTAGCTTCTAAGTAATAGGTTCCCCGACAGAATCCGGTCATTGAAAGCTGGCTCACCATGAGCTAGCTTTATTAACAGCAGGCAAGGAGTGCCTGCCCTGACTTGGAGGACACGGAATGTCTGCCCGCAGCCACTCACTAGGCTTTATCGCCCGACACCTATTCGCTGTTAACTTTATAGCCCTCTCACTTTGGCTAACAGGCGCTGCACAAGCCCAGGACAAAAGCCAAAGCCAAGACAACAGTCTAGCTAAAGACACACCAGTCAAACCTGAGGTGATCACCTTACCCGTCGACGGTGCGCTGGACAGTCACGGCAATCCTATCGCTATCCCAGACAAGCCCACCAGCGCCCTTAACTATCGCCCCAGCCCGGTTCAGACCAAGCCTGGCCGCGATAAGAAATCGACTAAAAAGCCCAAGCAGAAACGCACTAAGAAACTAAGTCAAAAACAGCTAAGCCGCAAACAGCAGCTTGCCAGTCGCCAGCATGTGGCCGACAACCCCAGCTGCCGCTGGCTCGATAAGCGTATGTCTCATCTGGAGAAGGGCCTCAAGCGGCAAAAGAAACGCCAATATGGCTATCAAGATAAAGAGCTTAGCGCCCGTCAAAGCGAATGGATCTGCATGAAGTGTGGCGCCGAGGGGCCTAACCAAAGCGATCACCATAAGTGCCAATATCGGCGCTAACCTTGCTCGCAGTAAAAATCCGAGGGAAGCCGAGTAAAGATATCAGTGAAAGCCATCTTGTCTCACTCAGGTCTAATCTAGGCTCTACTGTCGGGTCTGCGGCTAAAGGGCGCAACACACCACTGGTTTGCTTGCCGCTTTACCCCTACAATGACCCCCATATGCAATCCTTCGAATTTGGAGAAAAAGATGGCTCAACATTTTGACTATATCTGTTTAGGCGCTGGCAGCGGCGGGATCGCCTCGGCCAACCGTGCGGCCATGCGCGGTGCCAAGGTACTGCTGATCGAAGCCAAGGCACTAGGCGGCACCTGCGTTAACGTCGGCTGCGTTCCGAAGAAAGTCATGTGGTATGGCGCCCAAGTCGCCGAAGCCATGCACCTGTACGCCAAAGACTATGGTTTCGACGTATCGGTGAATAAATTCGATTGGAGCAAGCTGGTCGAGAGTCGCGAAGCCTACATCGAGCGCATCCACGGCGCCTACGACAGAGGCCTGGACAGCAATGGCGTCACTCTGGTGCGTGGCTACGGTCAATTCGTCAACAACAACACCATTGAGGTCAATGGCGAACACTACAGCGCCGACCATATCCTGATCGCCACCGGCGGCACCCCAACCATTCCCAACATTCCGGGCGCCGAATATGGTATCGACTCTGACGGTTTCTTCGCTCTTAACGAGCAGCCTAAACGCGTTGCCGTAGTTGGCGCAGGCTATATCGCCGTCGAGCTGGCAGGCGTGCTTCATGCCCTAGGCAGCGAGACTCACCTGTTTGTGCGTAAGCATGCACCGCTGCGCAGCTTCGACCCTATGCTGAGCGAAGCCCTGATGGAGTCTATGGCCACAGACGGCCCTAGTCTGCACACCCACAGCATTCCAGAATCTGTCACCAAAAACGCCGACGGCTCGCTGACCCTTAAGCTGGAAAATGGTGAAAGCTATGAGATCGATACCCTGATATGGGCCATCGGCCGTCGTCCATCCACCGACAAGATCGGCCTGGAAAACACTGACGTTAAGGTTAACGACAAGGGGTATGTGGTGGTCGATGCCCAACAAAACACCACAGCCCCAGGCATCTACTGTGTCGGTGATATCATCGAAGGGGGCATAGAGCTGACTCCGGTTGCCGTAAAAGCAGGTCGCCTGTTGTCGGAACGCCTGTTTAACGGCATGACAGATGCCAAGATGGATTACAGCCTGGTGCCCACCGTGGTATTCAGCCACCCGGCCATAGGCACCATGGGTCTGACCGAACCCGAGGCGATCGCCCAATATGGTGAGGAGAACGTCAAGGTCTACACCTCAGGCTTCACCTCTATGTACACAGCGGTTACCGCACACCGCCAGGCCTGTAAGATGAAGCTGGTCTGCGCCGGTAAAGAGGAGAAGGTCGTGGGCATTCACGGCATCGGCTACGGCATGGATGAGATACTGCAAGGCTTCGGCGTCGCCATCAAGATGGGCGCCACCAAGGCCGACTTCGATGCCGTCGTTGCCATTCACCCCACAGGCGCCGAAGAGTTCGTCACCATGCGTTAATCCGCTTGTTGCTTGATTGACAAAGCGGCTAGAGGCCAGACAACTGTCTGGCCTTTTTGTGACTCATGTTTCCAAAGGCCTAACTACTTCCACCCCTGAAGCCACTTATCTCGACTTTTCAATTCTGTCCAATCGATTAAATACTCATTCTTTGAAAGTACGGCTTCCAACTTGCACAAAATAACAGCCCCCTCTTCATCAAACTCCATTTCTGATACTAAGAAATGCTTTTCTCGATTCATCGGCTTTACCGCCGTCCATTTACTATTAGGTAACTTAGCAGGGTTAATTCGGTTCATCTCGACTCCGCAGCGCACTGACTATGTTTGGAAAACTACTCAGTGTTACGCACAGAGCAAGACTCAAGTTCATTAACGCTTAACGTTAGCGGAGATAACACTCCCACCACGCCTTGGCCTTTGCAATAAAATCCCTTGTGGTCACGACAAAAAAAATTAGCTTTTCTCCCGTAGGGTTTATCAATAAGGTCGCGCCCTAAACAGGCGATGGAAAACCTCAGACAATCGAATGATTACCAAGGAAAAACGAGCAAACGCATCACGCTGGCGGCTAATTATGGCTATAGTTAAGCCACTGAGTTATTCCGCAGGCACCGCTTTGCGATCGGGTGAATTGCTCCTGACGCAGCGTCTTTAGCCGTCGATATCGATTGTTCGCCCTGAGGCCAACAATCACTTAAATTTGAAAGCATTACTTTTTTATTATTAAAGTTTTACCACTAAGGAATGTAGACATGCGTATTGCAATCTTGTCTCGCAACGAAAATTTATACTCTACCAAGCGCCTGAAAGAGGCCGGGGAAGCGCGCGGCCATGAAGTAGACATCATAGACACTCTTCACTGCTACATGGATATCACCAGCAGCAACCCAACTGTGCGCTACATGGGTAAGGTATTGCCTAAGTATGATGCGGTGATCCCTCGTATCGGCTCATCAATCACCTTCTACGGCACGGCCGTGGTGCGTCAGTTCGAAATGATGGGCACCTTCTGTGTCAACGAATCTGTAGCCATCAGCCGTTCACGCGATAAGCTGAGATCCCTGCAGTTGCTATCGCGCAAGGGCATAGGCCTGCCGCGTACCGGATTTGCCAGCAAGCCGGATAAGATCCAAGATTTGATCAAGAATGTGGGCGGTGCACCGCTGGTGATTAAGCTGCTAGAAGGCACTCAGGGGATCGGCGTGGTGCTTGCCGAAACCAATAAGGCGGCCGAGAGCGTGATCGAAGCCTTCATGGGGCTTAAAGCCAACATTCTGGTACAGGAGTTCATCAAAGAAGCCGGCGGCGCCGATATCCGCTGCTTCGTCGTAGGCGATAAAGTTGTAGCGGCCATGAAGCGTCAGGCGGCCGAAGGTGAATTTCGCTCTAACCTGCACCGCGGAGGGATAGCCCAGTTGGTGCGTCTGTCGAAAGATGAGCGGGCAACCGCCCTCAACGCCGCCAAGGCGATGGGCCTCAACCTGTGTGGTGTGGACATTTTGCAGTCTAACAACGGTCCTGTGGTGATGGAAGTGAACTCTTCACCCGGTCTGGAAGGGATAGAACAGGCGACCAGTAAAGATGTGGCCGGACTGATCTATGAATTTATTGAGAAAAAGGCGAAACCCAACGCCAATAGAACTCGCGGAAAAGGCTAAATGAATTCAGCGCTAACCATAGCCGGGGTCGACATTCTCCCCGGCACCCAGCAGCAGCTCGAACTACCTGTGGCCAGTCTTTATACTGACACTCAGGTCTCGATTCCGGTCCATGTGATCCGGGCTAAGAAGGATGGCCCTAAGGTGTTTGTCAGCGCCGCGGTACATGGCGATGAACTCAATGGTATTGAGATCATCCGCCGCCTGATCCAGAGCAAGCTCAAGTTGCTAAAGGGAACATTGATCTTAGTCCCCATGGTCAATGTTTATGGGGTGCTGAACCAGAGCCGTTATATGCCAGACAGACGCGACCTTAACCGCTGTTTTCCGGGCTCCCCCAAGGGCTCACTGGCTGGCAGGGTGGCGCATACCTTCTTAAACAGCATAGTGCAGCACTGCGACTACGGCATCGACCTACATACCGGGGCGATCCACAGATCTAACCTGCCGCAGATCCGCGCTAACCTGGATGACGAACAGACACTGGCACTGGCCCAGGCCTTCGGCGTGCCAGTGCTGCTCAACGCCAATGTGCGCGACGGCTCACTGCGGGAATCCGCCGTCAACAAGGGCACACGAGTACTACTGTATGAAGCGGGCCAGGCGCTCAGATTCGACGAGCTGTCGATCCAGACGGGTGAGCGCGGTATTCTCAATGTACTGTCATCACTTGGGCTGGTACGTAAGCGCCGCCTGCGCAAGAAGATAGAGCCCTTTATCGCCAACCGCAGCGACTGGACCCGCGCCTCGGCCAGCGGCTTTGTTTGTGAGTTTGCCAAGCTAGGGGCCCATGTCGAAAAAGGTGAGGTACTGGCGGAGATCAACAGCCCCTTGGGCGAACTGATCCAGAGCGTGGTATCCAACCGGGCGGGAATTGTCATCGGCAAACAGAACATCCCCCTAGTGCTGGAGGGAGACGCCATGTTCCATGTGGCCTATTTTGGCAGCGCCGCCGATGAGGTGGCCGAACATATTGAGATAATGAACGATCAGATAATGCCGCTGACCACCCAGACCATCTAGGTCGCGGCCTGACGCTAAAGGAAGAATAACGGATGAACAAGATCATCATAGGCAACTTAGAGGCATGCGATCTGCCGGATCTCGGCATCAAGGATCTGCATGTGCGCATCGACACCGGCGCCAAGACCTCCGCCCTGCATGTGGACAATCTCAAGCGGATCAAAGTAGGTGGTCGCCCCTATGTCGCCTTCGACCTGCACCCGGATGTTTATGATCTCGAGCAGATAGTCCATTGTAAGGCTCCGGTACATGACTCACGCCGCATCAAGTCCTCCAATGGCGAAGTGGAGCAGCGCTGCGTGATCGAAACCACCCTCAAGCTGGGAGAGCATGAGTGGCCCATAGAGCTAACTCTGAGTAATCGTCAGGACATGACCTATCTGATGCTACTGGGCAGAGAGGCGATGGGCGATCGCGTTCTGGTAGACCCGTCGGAGAGTTTTCTGATCAACGTCTAGCCATCTAAGTGCTTGCCTTAGGCAAGCACTTTTACTGCCGTAAGCTTTCAATGACGCCGATGTGCAACAGCCAGACTTTGATTAACCCAGTTTTTCAATGGTTTAGTTAAGGTCTTTGCCTTAAACTGTCCCTCAAGTTCACCCAAGGACATCAACTATGACAATGCCAGACACCTCACCACAAGCAGATCAAGCGGCCAGAGACGATCTTCTCGCCCGCGTCATCGACATTGTCAGTCATCCCGAGGCCGAGGAACTGCCCTCACTTGGCTTTATCAGCGACTATTCCGATGCCGATCTGGCCGACCTGCTGGAGTCGGTCAGCGATCAATATCGTTCGCCCATCTGCCGTAAGATCCCGGTAGAGAGAGGCTGGCCCATACTGCACCTGCTGCACTATGAAACCGCACGCCACGTACTCGATCTACTCAGCCCAGAGCAGCTCCAAGGATTGGCGAGACGTATCTCTGAGATAGATATCCTCACCTTCGCCGAGATCCTACCTAGCGACATAGTCGAAGATTATCTGGATCAGCAAGAAGCCCTCACCACAGAGCAGATGCAGCAGGCACTGAGCTATCAGGATGAGGCGGTTGGTCGTTACCTTAACAACAACATCTTACGCTCACGCCCTACGGCAACCGTTGGCCGGGTGTTAGACCGTCTCAACCGACAGAAGCAGCGCGAATACGTAGCGGTTTACGCCGTGGATGCCGAGGGACAGTTTCATGGTGGCTGCACCCTGGAGCAGCTCTATCGCGAGGATCCCGCCACTCCGCTGGCCGAATGCATTACCGAACTAGAAGCCATCGGCGATGAGCTGGATATCACTCAGGCGGCGCAGCAGTTTAATCCGGTGGCAGGCTTTGCCTGGGTACCGGTTGAAAAAGGCGGCAAGATCATCGGTGCTATCGCGCTCTCCACCCTGATGCACCGCCTCAAGGAACGAAGCCTGGAGGTGTTGGTGTCTGAGACCCCCCAGGATGAGGAAGACCTCTTTACCCCTGTAGGGGTTGCGGCGCGTATGCGAGCCATCTGGCTGACGACCAACTTGCTGACGGCCTTTCTCGCCTCCTGGGTGATCGGCCTGTTTGGCGATGCCTTGCAACAGGTGGTGGCACTGGCCATTTTAATGCCTGTCGTCGCCAGTATGGGCGGTATCGCCGGCAGTCAGACCTTAGCGGTAGCGCTTAGAGGTATTGCGCTCAACCACTTGAAACGCAGCAACTTGACTCTGCTACTGGACAAAGAACTCAAGATTGCCGCCTTCAATGGTGTGCTGCTAGGCGCATTGATTGGCCTAGTGGTCAGTTGGTGGTTTAGCTCCTGGGCGCTGGGTGGCATCATCTTTGTGGCGATCGTCTTCAATAGTCTGGCGGCAGCGTCATCGGGCACAGTGATCCCTTTCGTGCTCAAGCAGATGCGTATCGATCCTGCGGTGGCAGGCTCGGTGATCCTGACCACTGTGACCGATGTGGTGGGCTTCTTCATCTTCCTTGGACTAGGTAGCCTACTGCTGCTTAACTAAGGGAGAGGTCCATCATGCCTTTGTGGGGCGGCTTTTTCCGCTGCCCCAGCAATTAAATAAAATTGAATCTACAGCTAAGCCATATTGAATTTTATAAACGCTTGACGGGCCTTATACTAGCCACCTCGTTAAACAAGATATGAGTCCGATGAAAGCATTCTTCGAAAAGTGGCCGTTCCATCCCAACCAGGCGATCTTCTTTCTCGCCGGCGCCCTCTGTCTGACGCCGGTGATCTCCTCGCCCATTGCACTGGTGATAGGTTTCACCCTGGCAAGTCTGGGCTTAGTCCCACAGCAGCTGGATATCGGCGCACTCACCAAGAAGTTACTGGCCTACTCTATCGTAGGGCTGGGATTTGGCATTCAACTCGATGCCGCCATTAGCGCCAGCAGCCAAAATATGGGGCTCATCCTGGGCTCAATCCTGTTTACCTTGCTGCTGGGCACTGTGCTGGGCAAGCTACTCAAGATAGACGCCAAGTTGAGTCATATGATCGCCTCAGGCACCGCCATCTGTGGTGGCAGCGCCATCGCCGCGGTGGCGCCAGCCATCAAGGCCGACAGCCAACATACGGCCATTGCGCTGGCTACGGTGTTCGTGCTCAACTCCGTTGCCCTGTTTCTGTTTCCGGCGCTGGGCCATCTGTTGCAGCTCAGTCAATATCACTTTGGGGTATGGAGCGCCATCGCCATCCATGACACCTCCTCTGTGGTGGGTGCGGCGTCGGCCTATGGTGATGAGGCTCTGCGGACAGCCACCACGCTCAAGCTGGCTCGCGCGCTGTGGATAGTGCCGGTAGCCCTGATTAGTGCCATGGCCTTTGGCGGCAATCGCCGTAAGATCGCCGTGCCCTTCTTTATCCTCTTCTACTGTCTGGCGATATTGCTGGCGCACTATCTGCCACAGGGACAAGTGTTCTACGACGGACTATTTGCCTTATCCAAGCGGGTATTAGTGCTGTGTCTTTTTCTGATCGGCGCGGGGATCACCCTAGGTAAGATGCGTCAGGCGGGTATGCGGCCGATGGTGTTGGGATTACTGCTCTGGTTTGCTATCGGCGCTGGGTCTTTGCTCTATATTATCAACTTTGTTTGAGCCACCAGTACGCCATACCAAAGCCAAAATAGCGATAAAGGCGGCCAGCTCCACCAAGGCACGAGTCAGCCCAGTGGTAAACCAAGACGCCAACAGGAAGGCGAAGCATAACAGCACAAGCCACTTTTTCATCTTTGCCTCCTCAATAATTAGGCTAAGTGATCGAGTGGCTATTATTTATTGGCGTCAGAGTCTCAGCAAATACCCGTTTTTACTAACAAATAGCTGAATCGGCTAAGCACCAAATTATCTACCTTATGACGGCATAAGAAACCTTACTGTCCCAAACATTTGGTAAGCTCTTCAATCCTTCAGATCTCAGCCTGCCATCAATAGAAGGGGGTTGGGTCCACGTCCAAGCTGCTGGGCGAAATACCACGCTCGATAAAGAGATCCGATTTAAGCAGATCCACCATAGCCACCTCGGTATAACGCTTGTGTTTCACCGAATAGAAGGTCTTGAGTACCGGATGCAGTGCGTCCCTGTCTTTGGCCTCCCAGACAATCCCCACCCGTCCGTCAGAGAGCTGCACCAAGGAACCAACCGGGTAGACGCCAACACAGCGAATAAATTCATACACCAACTTTTCATCCAGATGGAAGGGGGTCAGGCTGAGCAAGATCTTAAACGCCGCGGCTGGGCTCATCGCCTCCTTGTAACAGCGGGTCGCCGTCAAGGCATCGAAAATGTCGACGATACAACTCATGCGACCATGGAGAGAGATCTCCTCCCCCTTAAGACCTGCCGGATAACCCTTGCCGTCGAGTTTTTCATGATGCATCAGACAAACATCACGGCTGATCTGCGATAAGCCTGCCGTTTCGGCCAAGATCTCCTGGGCGTAGACTTGGTGCAACTTCATGTGCTCAAACTCTTCCGGCGTCAAACGTCCTGGTTTATGCAAAATACGGTTATTGACCCGTACCTTGCCGATATCATGCAAGATACCGCCGACCGCCAACTCTTTGAGTACGCTGCGCTTAAGTTTGAGGTAACGACCGAAGGTCACAAGCAAGAAGGCGACATTGATAGAGTGCTCTAACAGGTAGGCATCTTTGGAGCGCAGGGCGGAGATACACATAAAGGCATCGGCATCGAGCATCACAGACTCGAGCATCTTGTCCGCCATAGCCTCAAACGGTGCGACTTCGACCGCCTTACCCTCAAAGGTCTCCGACAGCACCTTCTTGACCAGATCCTTTGCCTCACTCATCAGGCGCTTGGCCTTGTCCTGAGACTGAGTTCGGCTCAGTACCTTGGTTTTCGTCGGTGTCTGCTTGGGCTTGAGCCCGCACTCAGGAGATGAGCGTTCCACATCGACCCACACATACTCGATACCGTTTCGTACCAACTTGTCTATGGCTTGTCGATCCTTAATCTGTCCTGGATTGGTTATATTGACTCTTCCCTGATGATCGATAGCCGTAACATACATACCCAGGGCCAGGTTTGGCACGGGCACCTTCATTACATCTGCTTTATCATTTACGCTTTCGGTCATACAGCTCACTCACCCAAAATGTCACTTACATCTCGCGGTCGCCACTTTTTAGCCTAGTCTAAATCCCTGCCATTCGGGATAGCGAACCAGAAAAACACTGTTATAGGAGAAGCTCATAGTATGCCTGGCGGCGCCAGAGAACCAGAGGTAGAAGGAAAAGCTGTGTACTCAGGAGAGGCCAAAAATGCCCTCATTGGGGACCGTAATTATGTATGTGACTGTAAGCAAAGCCTAAATTAACACTACAAAAAGGTACATTCTATTGCGTCAACCAACCAGCGCCGTCTGGCGCAATTGACACATGAACGTTCAATATCATCGACCTGCTCATCTTCATCGTCATCGATAAAACCATCGCACTGGTTAGCCTGCTGCCGGGCGAGGCGATAATCCTCCCCCTCAATGGCCAGCAGCCAACGCCCCTGGCTTAAAACAAATACTCTTTGCATATATCCCTCGTTAAATAGGTACCTTAATAGCGTTTCAGCTGTTGCTTGCGCGCGTTACGCCAGCATCCCTGATCCCGATAGACCAAGAGCGAAACCTGATGATCGCGATAGACAGCCTTCACCTTGCCCGACAGGAGCAGCGTAGTCTTGAAGCAAAGCTGCTCACCACAGTCACTCAACACCCTGTCGACCCCCGTTTGTTCGATCACCTCTGCGACCGAGAGAGCAACCTCGCCCTCCTCAAGACCTGGCAAGGAAAACTGGCCCTTGATGCGACCATCGTTACCCTGAAGTCGCAGCCCTAAACCCGCTAAGGCACCAATCACACCTTGTCCCGTGCCGCCATGTTCGCTCAGGTGTACCCCGAGACGATCGGCCAGCTCATAGGCCTGGGCCTTGGTTTTCACTTCTACCTTGGCCTGCTCACCAAAGGCAATCAAGGCCTCGCGATCCAGCGGGCGGTGAAGATCTAACAGGCCGAGGCCCGGATCGGACGCCGCGGCGCTTTGACTGCGCAGATGCGCTGTGGCGATCGTCAATATCTCATCTTGGGTCTTAGTGGTGCGCACCTGAAAACACATGGCACTATTGTGTGAGGTATAAGGAATATCCGGGTGCACGTAGAGCTGATGCCGGGTTACAAAAGCGCAGCGACTCAAATGATTGTCGTTTAACAACTCCGCTATCTCTTCGGCAATCTCCCCCGTACCTTTGGTCCCTATATCATCGGTATCGTCGATACACACCAACCAAGATCTCAGACCCACTTCTCTTGCCATCACTAAAACTCCTCTCTATCTAACAGATCATGGCTTCTAAGCCGCTCCAACACGCCTGGCACTAACACCGCCGCCAGCACAGCAAAACAGCTGCCAAACAGCAGGCTTTTGGCAAATTGTACCGCCACCACCTGAGCGCTCAGTCCGACCAATGCCCCTTCGATCAGCCCCTTGCTGGCCCAAGCCAGGGTCGCCACCAGCGCCAATATGATGCAGCGCCACTTAAGTGACATCAGCGCAGGAACCAAGAATAAACAGAGATCCATGGCCAAAGCTGGTAAACCAAACTTCACTAACAGCAAGGGGCCTCCTTTGCCCACCCCCAGGGTCATGGCCATCATCCCGGCCAGCAAACCACAGGCACTGATGGCGCCGCGCTTACCCACGGCGCCGTAACAGATCAGATAGAAGAAACTCATCAGAAACATAGAGTGACCCGACAAACCAAGCTTTAGCCGTAATACTCCCTTCAGAGCCACCAGCAAGGTGGCACAGAAGCCGATAAACAAGGCGTCATGTAAGTTAAAATCTCTGTTATTCATCATGATTTATCTCACTCATAGGGCCAATGGGTCGGCTTGCGAGCACGACCAAACTGGCGCAGTTTGGCCGCGGTAGCCATCTGCTTGGATAGTTTTAATAGCTGGATCAACAAGGGATACAGCACACAATAGATCAGCTCTTGCCAATTCTGGCGGCGCCACAATGCCTTAGGCTGAATCTTGGCGCCGCGCATGACCTGCATCTGATAGATCTCCCGCGTCTCTTGTCCCAGATAAGGCAAGAGACCAAAACAGGCACCCAGCACGAAGGCCCATTTGCTTGGCAGACAAAAGCTAAGCACCTCGCCAATCCGCTGTGGGGCGCAGACGATGGACAACCACCAGCCTGGGATCATGGCCAATAAGATCCGCGTCACCGCTATCACCCCCTCGGGCAAACGCGCGGCGCCGTGTAACAGGAGATAGAGCAAGCTGGTGATCACTAACTGACTGATAAAGATCACCGCTAGCCCCTTTAGCCGTCCCCCAAAATAACGCCCCTGCAGCAGAAGCAACGCATTGGCAAGGCCAAGGTAAAGCAGCCACCCCTGAGGCACTAAAAACGCGCCACCAGACAGCGCCAAGACCAAGAAGATCGCCAATGCGCACCAAGTGACATCATTGATGACAAAATATCGCTCACCAGCACCATGAGCGCTTTTGAGGGCTCCCGCCCCTGACCGCCTAGCCCACACTGGAGAAGGCCGGTATCGCACCGGCGCCCCGGTTTTCCAAGCTCTGCAGATGCCCTTCAGCCACCTGCCAGACGCGATCGACAGGCAAGGCGTCTATCGGCCTGTGGCTGGCCACCACCACAGCGGTTCCCTCATGACTAAGCTTGAGGATCAGGTCCACTATCTTGGCGCTAAAATAGGCATCTAACCCTGCAAAGGGATCATCGAGCAACAAGAGTTTCGGCCTGAGGCAGGCCAGAGAGGCCAAGGCAATCAAATGCTGCTGACCGTAAGAAAGCGTATGAGGTGAATGACCCGCCAAGGTAGTTAACCCGAGCTGGCCAAGCATCTCGATGGCCCGCGCCAAAGGCAGGCCATAACGCTTGAGGCTAAACTGCATCTCTTGCAGCACGCTGTTTTCAAATAGCTGCCGACTCGGCCGCTGATGCAGCAAGGCCAGATCAGCCCCATAGCGTCCCAGCTTAGGTCGCACGCCCAATACCTTGATCCCGATAGTGGCGATATCGGCCTGAATACCCGCCAGACACTTCAGCAGGGTGCTCTTCCCACAGCCATTGTCGCCCACCAGGGCTGCGACCTCGCCGGGGAACAAATAGAGCCCCTTTGCATTGAACAGTTGCTGACCACCATGAAAAGCCAAGCTAAAACCTTGGCTGTCGATAACCGGCGCACCGAGGAATGGCCCAGTAGTCTGACGCCAACAGAGTGACTCTCCTTGAAACGTTTGCTGCAACAGGGCCAGCGGCTGCAGCTGCCTCTTAGTCAGATGCCACCTATGGGTCACCAACTCGGCAAAGACGCCTCTGTTATGCTCAACGATCAGCAGGGCCAGCCCTTCACGCTGCAACTGCGCCAGCACCTGTGATAATTCGCGCACACCTTGGTCGTCCAACTGGGCCCAGGGTTCATCCAGCAGCAAGATATCAGGCTTAAGCACCAACTGAGCCGCGATCATGAGTCGGTATCTTTGCCCCAGTGAGAGACTGGCGATGGGAGTATTCAGGCTAATATAGAGGCCGACGCGTCTGAGGGCAGAACGTACCTGCAACAGCATCTCATCACTGGCCACGCCTAAATTTTCCAGCGCAAAGGCCACCTCGGCGCCCAAGGTCTGACGTAGCAGTTGCACGTTGGGGTCTTGCATCACGACGCCCAGGGTCACGCCTTGGCCGATAAGGCGTTCTCCCTCCCAGGGGCGATCTAAGATCCCCAGCAGTAAGCGCAGCAAGGTTGACTTACCACACCCTGTTGCGCCGTGAACAAGATGACACTCTCCGCGCTGCAAGATCAGATTAAGATCCTCAAACAGCGGCGCCGCCGCTGAGTGAAAACGAAAATCAACCTGACTAAGTTGCATCAAGGCCATAGCAGGCGTCCTACAGCTGCCAGTTCACACCAAGGAACACCTGACGACCCGCTTGGGGCAGCCCCTCGCTCTGATAATAGCGTTCATCGAGCAGGTTGGTGGCTCTGAGGTAAAGCGATAATGCATCCTCAGCAATAGGGTGACTCAGCTTGAGATCAACCAAGGTATAGTCATCCAGCGACTTCTCCATCAGCAGTTTCTTACCGGCGACCTTCTCTTGGGCCTGATAAACCTGACCCATGATATGTTCGATGTTGAAATGGATACGGGTCGCAAAGCTAAACTCATAATCTGCCTGCAGCCTGAGCTGATGACGCGGACGGTACTCTAAGGTCTCCAACCCTGGCTCCCCATCTCTGTCTTCGCTGTCTAAGAAGCTATAGCCGAAGCTGAGCGACAAGTTGTCGATGCTCTGATCACGCACCAGCAAATCGATCCCTTTGAACTGATAACGCCCCATGTTCTGATAGATGCCATCGACATCCTTGGCGATATAGTTATCGGCGTCGGTGTAGTAAGCCGCCAGACTAAGGTCCGTATGGTGCCCCAACCCCTGTGCTAGGCTCAGCTCAAGATGCTTAGAGATCTCAGATTGTAGATCCTGATTACCCGATGACAACGAATAGAGGTTACGCATAGAGGGAAAACGCACCTTACGGGCCAGACCTAAATTGATGCGCGTCGCCTCAGCAGCCTGCCAATAGGCCGAGGCCTGGGCCGAATAATCTGATTCATCCTCACGCACACGCTGCTGCTCGTGTAGGCCGCCGCCCAGACTGGCACCAAAATGAGCCTGTTGATACTGATATTCAGCCGCCAGAGTGTATAGCCAGGAGCTATCATCGAAGGCCTCGACGCCGCCTGAGCCATTACCCGAACCTGCACCCGAGCCACTACCTGAACCGTTACCAGTACCCGAGCCAGAACCTGAGCCAGAACCCTTGCCTGAACCGGTCCCTGAACCGGTCCCTGAACCGCTATCAGCATTATTGTCATCCAGCTGTTTGCTGCTGGACTCCCAGCTCTGGTGCTCCGCGATCACGGCGCCGGTCAGCAGATGCCCCTTATCAAAATCGGCAATTAACTGAATATTGCCACCACTCACCACAGAGCGACCATCAAGCGTCTGCTGCAAAGCCTCGAAGCTATCGTCCAGATAGCGTGTTTCCAGCACATCCGACTGATTCTGATAAACAAAACCCCTCAAGGTCAGCAGTTCATTGAAACTATGGGCCACGCCAAGCTGCAGAGTATGTTCGTCATAATCATCGACGCGCTCAAACTTCGCCTTGCGACTTGTGGTGCCATCTAGGGTAGGCTTGCCCCACTCACCGCTACGCAGACTCAAATTCGCCATCAGCTGAGTACTGTCCGACAGCCAATAACTGCCCTGAGCAAACAGGTTATTCACTGTCTTGTCGCTGTTGACCCGTGTATCCCCTTGTTGCAATTCGGTATCCGGCTGGTCGTCAGACACAGGCCAGCCATCGCTCTGCTGACGGGAGAACGACACCAGCCCCTGCCAGCGATCACCAGATCCAGCAAGGGTGACGTCGCCATTAAAGGTATCATTTTCGCCGCCCTCGAGATGGCCAGAGAAACCAGGGATATCGGCGCCTTGCTTAGTGCGAATATTAATCACACCGCCCGCACCGCCCGGACCATAAAGCACAGAGGTAGGGCCCATAGAGACAGCCACTGATGCAATTTGACTGGCAGGCACCACACTAGGATCGAATTGACCATCTTCGGCGCCGTTGGCGGGTACACCATTGATCAGGTAGATAACATGCCTGGATTTAAAGCCGCGTATATCCACCCTGGGCGTGCCTTGTCCACCGGTGCGCACATAGACACCCGGGGCATTTTTCAATATCTGGTCCAGACTCTGGGCGCCCGATGCTTGGATCTCTTCGGCGCTGATGCTCCAGGTACTGGTCGTCTGCTGTAACGGGGTCGGTTTTTCACCTTTAACCACTATGACTTCGGTAACATCTAGTAGCGACTCATTCTTGACCTGTTCGGCCATCGCCTGTGGACTGGCCGCAACGGCGGCCGCAATGAGTGAATATTTAAGAACTTCTTGTTTGTTTTTCATGCTTTTATCGCTGTGTGATTTCCCTATGGCCGTCATTCTTCCGGCTTACAGGCCTAGCAACAAGCTAACAAAACCCAAAAACAAACCCAGATCGACAAATTTGAACAACTTCCGTAAAAATCTGATTGCGATGCGGACATTTTGTCGTAAAAGAAGCACTAGTTAGACAAAAATACACAGGAATGAAACGCTTACCCAAAATATCTTAACCTCTCATTTCTTGGGCAAGCTCACAGCTTAACTGCCTGTAACTTGACAGGTTACAGTCGGCACATTAGTTTGTGGTAAAGATTCTTATTACCAATTCAGATAAGTCTCAACTTAGAGAGTTTGAAGTCCTTACCCGCCCTCAAACCAGGATACTTTTTACAAGGTTGGAGTATTTTTTGAGCGTTTCCTCGCTGCCACAGGCCATACAATCCCTAGCCCAAAAACTCGAAAAACTCGACATACACCAGCATGGTGAGCCGATTATTCAGTTGTCGGTGACGGCCTGTGTGATGCCTATGATCGCTTGGCTTGCCAGCCAACCTTGCTACCCTAGAATTTACTGGCATGGCCGCGATACTCAAGAGGAAGTGGCCGCCCTGGGCTGCTGTAAGGATTTTATTTTCGAAGATGCGGTAGACGACAATCAACTGTCTCAGGCCTATCAGAACCAACGAGCCCTTTCGACCAATCAAGAGATACGTTACTACGGTGGCGTAGCCTTCGATCGGCATACCGAGTGTTGGCCCGAGTATGGCCGCGCCCACTTTATTCTGCCCAGAATAGAGCTCAGACGTAGCGGCGACGAATATAAACTGTTGGTGAATCTGAATGTGGAAAATCGTGGCATTGAAGAGGAGCGCGCCCAAGCATTAGATGCCCTAAAGCAGCTTGTGCCACCCAGCCCACTGGCGCCACCCAATAAAATCCAACTCTTGAGTCGTAGCGACAGACCCAATAAGCGTCGCTGGCATGAGCTGGTTAATCAGGTCACCCAAGATAAGTTTATTCAAGACACCCCCAAGGTGGTCTTGTCTCGCCTGACTCAGCTCGAGATTAACGAGCGAGTCGATCCATGGATGCTGCTCGCCAGTTGGCAGGGCCGCAACCAAAACAGTTTTCAGTTCGGTTTTCAATTTAGCCCGGATAGTGCCTTTATCTCCTGCACGCCAGAGCGGCTCTACCGACGCCGCCAGCGAGAGGTTTTCACCGAAGCGCTAGCAGGCACCACCACACGCGGCCTTAATGAGGCTGAGGATGCCATGCTGGCTCAGCAGCTCTTAGATGACAGTAAAAATAGTCATGAAAACCAGCTGGTGCGCGAACATATCGTGGCCGCATTGACACCCCTAAGCAACTATGTGGGCGCCGACGAGCTGGCCAAGGTGTTCAAGTTAAGCCATATCCAACATCTGCACCGGGCGATACGCGCCGAGCTAAAACCTGGTGTGAACGACTTTCAGCTGTTACAAGCACTGCACCCGACGCCAGCCGTTGGTGGTCTGCCAAAGGCTTCGGCCATCAACTTTATCCGCCAGCGTGAAGGCTATACCCGTGGCTGGTATGCTGGCGCCTGCGGCTATTTCAACAAGTATGAGAGTGAATTTGCGGTCGCTATTCGCAGCGCCTTAATTGAACCGGGCCGCATTAACCTGTTTGCCGGAGCGGGGATAGTGTCGGGCTCAGAGGCCGATGCCGAGTGGAATGAGCTAGAGAACAAGCTCAAGACCATATTATCCATTTTGACCGAAGTCTAATTAATGGGTTAGTGGCACCCGTGATCGGTGGGTAATATAGGCCTCAAACAGCCTGTCCAGCTCGCCGCTGGCGAGCAGACGTAACATAGCCTGATTGAAACTCCGCTTGAGCCGCTTACCCTTCTCGGTTTGAGGGAAAACAAAAAAGACCTCAGGGTTGAGGACGTTTTCTTTGATCACATACTGCTGAGGCCGTTTTAGTTTGCTGGCAAGTCCCTGCAGTGAGCGCTTATAGTCGAGTACGGCATCAATTTGCCCGGCATTGACATGGTTGAGCATCTGCAAGAGATCGCTGCCCTCCTCATAATACATAGGCACCTTGATAAAAGTATCGTAGCGATACTCCAGCATCGCCTTCACCTTCTTTCTTTTAAGACTATTGATATCTTGCCAGATAGCGGCGAGTTCCGGGGTCAGGGCAGCGTCAACCTGATCCACCTCTACCGGCAGATCACTGTAGTATTCTGGATTGACTTCATCTATATAAAAGCCCAGTCCAACATCCACCTGTTGCTGTTTCACCATGTGAATAGCCCGAGAAAATGGCACATAATCTACCTGCAACTGCCATTGTGGCGTAGGAAAAACCTTTCGCATCAGTGCCAGATAATACCCATCACCATCTGGCGTGCTATAACCGGGCCAATTGCCAGTAACCACTTTGATCACCTCAGCCTGGCTGGGCTCGGCGTGAACACTTGGCGTCAGTAGCCAACAGGCACACACACAGGCCAAGATGAAACGCCACACGCTCATGGACACTCCTAGAAATCATGGTAATAATCAATCAAGTGTAGACCCTTTACACTCACCCAGAGCGACCAAGGCAGAGAAATCGGCGCAAAAACCTTGCTCAATCAGGCTTAATGACTATAATTTGCCGCCCTGTCTCCAAGCCGAACATTTGGCGCCAGGCAATTAACAAAGGCATTAATGCCATAAGATTCACTTTAGCGGGTTCCCTCACCCCGCGTTAACTCACTAAAAAGGCCACAAGATGTTAATGTTATCCCAAGCGCAGATTCAGCGTGCGCTCTTGCTGCTTGTCAGCTTTCATATCGCCATCATTACTGCGAGTAACTATCTGGTTCAACTCCCCTTTCAGTTGTTTGGTTTCCATACGACCTGGGGCGCCTTTAGCTTTCCCTTCGTCTATCTGGCAACAGATCTCACCGTGAGGATCTTCGGTCAGCAGGCGGCACGAAAAATCATTTTAAGGGCTATGGTACCGGCGCTGTTTATCTCCTACCTGATCGGTGTGCTCTTTCATCAGGGCAGCTTTCAGGGCAGCGAATCGCTGATGCAGTTCAACAGCTTTGTGTTTCGTATCGCTTTTGCCAGTTTCGCCGCCTATCTGGTGGGCCAATTAATGGACATTACCGTTTTTGCAAGGCTCAGACAGGCCAAGGCTTGGTGGGTAGCTCCTGCCGCCTCAACCGTGATGGGTAACCTCATCGATACTCTGGTCTTTTTCAGCGTGGCTTTCTATGCCTCAAGCGATGTCTTTATGGCCGAGCATTGGGTGGAAATCGCCAGCGTCGACTATGGTTTCAAGCTAATTGTCAGTCTGGGTTTGTTCCTGCCCGCCTACGGTGTGCTACTGAAGGTGTTACAAGAGCGGATTTTGCGAGAAAACCAGCTTAAATCGCACAACAAACTGGCCTGACCAGTTGATTTGTACTATCATCGCGGCACTCAATTTTTCACCAATGCTGCGATGGTAGCGAGCAAGTTTGGAGAGCCTAGATGTACACCACAAGTATCGAACACCATACCCAATTGAGCGATGAGCTCATCGACACAGTGATTGGTCTTAGCCAACAGGTACCTGAGTTCGATGCACGTCATCAGGCAGAGGAATATCGTGCCAGACTCAACGGCAAGACTTTCTTGGTTCAGTTGATCAGCATTCAGGGTGAGTTGGCCGGATATAAGATTGGCTATGGCGAAAGCAACGGTGAGTTTTATAGCTGGTTAGGCGCCATTGTGCCCGAGTTCAGACAGCTGGGACTCGCCAAAGAACTGATGAAAGATCAGGAGCGTTGGGCCAAAACGCAGGGTTTCAATACCTTGGCGGTTAAGACCTATAACCGCTTCGCCAATATGCTACAACTGTTGGTCCAGCAAGGTTACAAAATTACCGGCCTGGAAAATACCAGTCAGCATATCGATGATAACAAATTGGTTTTGAACAAATTATTGAATTAGAGCAGGTTGTTTTCAATCTTTACATAGGAAAAGCTTGCAAACCTAAATGATAATTATTACTATTTAGATGCGTTCCAAAGCTCAGTCTGTATTAAGCACTTCATCTCTGCTTTCTATGATGAGTTCGCAAGCACAACATTGCTCACACACTCTTTGTGGCCGGAATATCACTATTCCGGCTCTTTTTTTGCCAGCCTTTAAGCCTCGCGTGCCTTCTTATCTATTCCACTCGAGAAATGCAGGCCTTCATAGGGCGGGTTAAATTGATCATCTATCGCCTTGTGATGCAAGCCTATGGTAAACAGAGTGCCCTTACCCACGGTCGAACTCACCTCTATGGTGCCACCAATCCGTTTGATAATGCCGTAGCTTAAAGACAGCCCCAAACCCGTGCCGTCTTTACGTGTGGTATAGAAAGGATCGAAGATGCGCCCCAGCTGCTCCTCGGGGATCCCTTTACCTTCATCTTCCACCTCTATTTTCACCCCAATGGGCTCACCACCTTGCACCCAGTCATAGGTACGGATCCAGATACGCCCCTGCCCATCCATGGCATGGGCAGCGTTGACCACCAGATTAATCAATACCTGCAATAACTGCGGCCGATTGACCTCGATAGGATAGCTGGCATTGAGATCTTGGATCAGTACAACCTCCTGCTTTCGGATGGAATGGCGCACTAGAATCGCCATCTCCTCGACAATAGGTGTCAGCTGATGCATCTCCAGCGGCGCATTAAACTCGCCGGGACGACTGTATTGCAACAGGCTACGGATAATGGTGCTGATACGCCCTACCTGCTCGATAACGATATCTATCTCTTCCTCGACATCCTCAGCCTTATCCCCTAACTCAAACTTGAGCAGCTCCATGTTCCCCAAGATCACCGCTGTCGGGTTGTTGATCTCATGGGCGATGCCCGCCGTTAACTCACCCAGTGCAGTCAGTTTCTCGTTGGTCACCAGCTGTTGCCGGGTTTCGTTCAGCAGGGCAACGTTGCGCTGTAGCTCCTCCGTTTTCTCCTGCAGGCTGCGGGTACGCTCCTCAACCTTAACTTCCAGCTGCTCGGCCGCTGCCTGGATCTGCGAGTTACGGCGCTGCAAGAGATCCAGCATGCGGTCGAACTGCTCGGCCAAATTGGCCAGCTCGTTGTCGCGCTCAAGTCCCAGTGAGCCGATACGCAGGTTACGACCCGACTGTACCGCCTTCACCACATGGTGAATACGCTCAATAGGTTGTAGCAAGCTGTAGGCGCCGCGATAGACCAACAAGCCAGAGACCAACAGCACCAACATAAGAATGGTGCCCAGCTCTATGATGTTCAGCAGATAGTTGTGAATAAAGGGCGACTCAGAAAAACCTGTATAGATCATGCCAATACGTTCACCACGAATATCTCTAAGTGGCGCATAGGCCGAAATAAACCAGTCGTTATAGACGAAGGCGCGATCGACCCAGAGCTGCCCCTGAACCAGTACCTTTTGTCTAACTTCCTCCGACACCAAACTACCTAAGGCGCGGCCACGTTTCTCACTATCTTGGGGAAAGAAATTCAACGGCACATTGGTACTGATGCGGGTATTGTCGAGGAAGATGGTCACAGTACCAATGGAACGCTCCGGCAGGGTGCCCTTGTCATACACGAGATCACGAATATGGTCGACAATGCGAATATCGCGATTTAATAAGATCCCGCCATCTAGGTACCAACCGACGCTACCGTCGGCGCCGAAAATGGGCAGTAGGCTACGGCTCAACATGCCGCGTTTCTCCACATCCTTACTGGGCTTTTGCGATCTGGGCGTATCCACTAAGGTGATCACCGCTTCCTGATCTAAGCCTGGCGCCAATCGGGCAAGACGTTGTGGCTGGAGCACCATGAGGCCGGAGTATGGCTGGTTATCTTTGAGTTTAGGTAGCATGACCCTGAGATCTGGGTCCTGAGCCGCTTCCGACACACTGATAAGACGCAGAAAATCCAGATCCAGTTCAACCTGTTTCTGTTTAAGCAACGCCGCGAGTTTGGCCCTAGCCGCTTTGCTGTCTGTATCTATACTGCGAAAATCGTTTTGAAACTCCCAGGACGCCCGCACCAGTTCCAGTTGATTTTCCTGCTTATCCTGCACTGAGATAAGCGTATTGCTGGCCACAGTCAGGTCAGCCTTCACCTTCATAAACAGCTGCTTACCTGTGTAGCTGATGTTCCAGTAGATGGTAATAAATACCAGGCTGACCAAGGTCAATAGAATAGGAAGCAGAGTCAGTATCAAGATACGATAACGCACCTTAGCTTGCAGCTGTTGCCAGTTAACACCAAATATACGCGAGAAAAAAGACACGGTTATTCTTCCTCGTGATGGTTGAGATCAAACCATTCTTTATATTTGCGATCTAGCGTCTTGCGAGAGACACCCAGATCACGCGCGGCGGCAGACTTATTGCCTTGGTGCAGATCCACCACTGAGGTCACATGGTGTTTTTCCACCTCTTTGAGGGACCAATCGAGGGGATAACCCAACTCGCCAGCCACCTCGGCCTTGGGCTGCTGTTTCCAATATTCTGCCGGGGGTTTACCCAACAAGATACAGCGCTCAATCATGTTGCGCAGTTCGCGAATATTACCCGGCCACTCATGCTGTTGCAGCTTGAGCATATCTTCATGGCTCCACACTACCTCTTTGACGCCAAGCTCTGCAGCGAGCAGGCGGGTAAAGTGATGGGTCAGCTCCACCACATCTTCGGGGCGTTCACGCAGTGGTGGGATCACTATATCCAACACATTGAGTCGATAGAAGAGATCCCGACGGAAGTTGCCCTCCTCGACTTCGTCCGCCAGCTTGCGGTTGGTGGCCGCCAGCACTCGGACATCAATATTGATCTCTTTCTCGCTGCCCACAGGGCGTATAGTGCGCTGTTCGAGCACCCTGAGCAGGGCCGTCTGCATCTTCAGCGGCATCTCGCCAATTTCATCGAGGAAGATGGTACCGCCAGAGGCAAAACTAAACAGACCCTCCCGGTTACCCTTGGCGCCGGTAAAGGAACCCGCCGCATGGCCGAAAAGTTCGCTCTCCAGCAATTCGGGGGCGATAGCACCACAGTTAACCGGCACGAAAGGCCCTTGGCGACCACTTAACAGGTGTAACTGCCTAGCCACCAGCTCCTTGCCGGTGCCCGATTCGCCTTCAATCAGGATCACCGCATTAGTGGGTGCCACCCGTTCAATCACATGCTTGACCTCCATCATGGCATCACTGCTACCAATAATGGTGGAAGACTGGCCAATGGAGACTTCGCGGCGAAGCATCAGGTTTTCACGTTTAAGCAGACGGCGTTCGATACAGCGATCGACCGCCTTCATCATCTGCTCAAGGTGGAATGGTTTCATGATAAAGTCAGAAGCGCCGGCACGCAGGGCCTTAATCGCCACGTCCATATCGGCATAGCCTGTCATAAAGATGATGTCAGAGCGCCGTTCCTGATCGCTGAGGGCCTCATCCCATTCGATACCCGAACGACCTGGCAGGCGAATATCCACAATCAGCAGATCGAAGTGACAACGACTCCTGAGCTGCTCTGCATCTTCGACACTTCCCGCCGTTTCCACCAAGGCAAACTTCTTCGATAGCGCCTTCTTAAGAAAACTACGCATGCCGGGCTCATCGTCAACGATCAGCACAGATACAGCGGAAGGTAGGGGCTTCATCTCTTTATTAGCTTGGCTCATATTGTCTTCTTTAGGACATTTTGACTCACATTGAACAGATTCTAGCATCAAACATCGGCTAATTGGTCACCCTGAACCAGTAGAATCACGCCCTGGGACATAATGTCTGCCGACAATTTATTGAGCTTGCGATCTGCTTCACACTTTAGTAGCAACTTGTGAGCTTTTTTTACCAAGTGCCAAGCTGGCACCCTTCTTGCTGAATGGAGGGGCGTGAATAACTCATAACGAGCGTGGTTTCGGCAAGGCCGCGTGTTCTAGCACATGCCAAGGAGTAAAAATGTTAAAGCTAAAATCCATATTGAGCCTAGCGGTTGTCGCTAGCGCCTTAGTCCTGACCCCAGCCCATGGTGAAGAGGTGATTAAACTCGCCACGACCACCAGCACTGAAAACTCAGGGCTGCTGAAACACCTATTGCCTAAGTTTGAACAAGAGTCAGGCTATAAGGTTCAGGTGATTGCCACAGGTACCGGCAAGGCGCTCAAACTCGCTCGTCAAGGCGATGTGGACGTGGTTATGACCCACGCACCCGCTGCAGAAGCCAAATTCGTTAACGAAGGCTATGGCATCTTGCCACGTGGCATCATGGAAAACGATTTTGTGATCTTGGGCCCGAAAAATGACCCAGCTAAGATCCGTGGCAGTAAGACAGCCGAAGAGGCCTTTGCTAAAATAGCCGATTCTGGCGTAGGCTTCATCTCTCGCGGTGACAACTCTGGTACCAATATGAAAGAGTTGATCATCTGGAAAGGTGCCAAGGTAGAACCTAACTTTAAAGGCTATCGTTCAGTGGGCCAGGGCATGGGTAAAACCTTGCTGATGGCGAACGAGCTGCAGGCCTATACCCTCTCAGATCGTGGTACCTTTGTCGCTTACAAAGCCAAAATGGATCTGGCGGTCGACTATGATGGCGGTAAGGCATTGGCCAACCCCTATCAAATCATGCTAATCAACCCAGAAAAATACCCAGACCTTAACCACAAAGGTGCTAAGGCCCTGAGTGACTGGCTGATTAGCAATGAAGCACAAGGCATGATTAACAGCTACACCGTACAAGGTGAGCAACTATTTAAGGCAACATATAGCGAATGAGTGAAGGCTGGTTAGCCCTATTGCAGCAGGCGTTGAGCCTGCTGTTTTCATTAGACCCCGATGTTTGGTCTATTGTCAGCGTCTCTTTTACCGTGTCTTTTGCGGCGCTGGCAATCACCCTAATCCCATCGTTGGTACTGGGATTTGTACTGGCGTTTGCGCGTTTTCCAGGGCGCTGGTTTGCCACGAACCTGATACAGACCATCCAATCTATCCCCACCGTAGTGATCGGACTATTGGTCTATCTGATGTTGACCCGCATGGGTCCGCTGGGAGACCTAAAGTGGCTATTTACTCAGAAAGGCATGATACTGGGTCAGATGATGATCTGTGCACCCGTATTAATCGCCATGAGTCAGGCTGCCTTTACCAGTGTCGACAAACGCGCCTGGGAAACCTCTCGAACCTTAGGCGCTTCCTGGCTACGTTCTGTCTGGCTGGTTTGCCGGGAACTTAAGGTGCCACTGTTGATGGCGATAGTCGCTGCGTTTAGCCGTATTCTGACCGAAGTGGGCTGCTCTATGATGGTGGGCGGAAACATCGCCGATGTGACCCGTAATATTCCTACCGCTATCGCCCTGGAAACCAGTAAAGGCGACTTCGCCCAAGCGATCGCCCTGGGACTCGTGCTGCTTATTCTGTCACTGGTGCTCAATTTCACCTTAGGCACCCTCAGAGGCCGAGCCGAACCGAGGAGCTTATAGTCATGGTCAAGATCATTGCTAATAACATAGAGATGCGCTTCGGCAACCGCTTATTGTATCGCTTCGAACGCCTCAGCCTTTCCCAGCACCAAACCATACACCTGCAGGGTGACAACGGCAGCGGCAAGACCACTCTGATGAAGATGCTGGCAGGGCTGCAGGCCCCCAGTCATGGAAAGATTTACACCGAGGGCTTTACCCCCACTCCTTGGTGGCGCCGTAACCCTTTGCTCGGAAAAGCCGTTTACCTGCATCAGCATCCTTATCTATTTGATGGAACTGTGGCTTACAACCTCAACTATGTACAGCCCCTGTGCGACCTGACAAAGCAGGAGATCACCTCGCGAACCCAAACCGCAATCGACATGGCGCAACTCGGTGACTTGCTCAACCAGAGAGCCGCTAGCCTTTCGGGTGGTGAGCGCCAACGTTTGGCCATCGCCCGCGCCTGGATCATGCGCCCACAACTGCTGATGTTAGATGAGCCCACCTCCAACATGGATAAACTGTCTCAGCAACTGGTACTGACCATGATTAGTCACCTGAAACAGCAGGGCACAGGCATGCTGATCAGCAGTCACCAAACTTGTTCTCTGACCAGCCTTTGTGAGCAAACCTGGCAAATCCAGGCACAATCTATTCAGGTAAGCCCCTCGACACTCGATGAGCTTACCATCATCCCATCACAGCAGGAGCTGAGATATGTCACCGCAAATTGATGCCGTGATCCTTGCCGGCGGAATGGCCAGACGCATGGGCGGCAACGATAAAGGACTGGTCGAGTTAAACGATCGGCCTATGATTCAACATGCTATCGACAGGATAAAACCGCAAGTTAAGCAGATCCTGATCAACGCAAATCGCAACCAAAGCCGTTATGCTGAGTTTGGCTATCCGGTATTAAGCGATGAAGACTCGGGTTATCTGGGACCATTAGCAGGCATGATCACCGCCCTCGGACAAACCCAGGCCGACTATCTGATGGTAGTGCCTTGTGACTGTCCTTTGCTACCGACCGACCTGGTTCAGCGCATGCTAAGTGCGATTCAGGCCGAAGGGGCCGAGATGGCCGTGGCCAGCGATGGTAAGCGGGAACAACCTGTGGTGTTACTGATGAAACCTGCACTACGAGAGTCGATGAAAGCCTTCTTAGACGCCGGCGAGCGTAAGATCGATTTCTGGTATGCCAAACACCATTGCGTTGTGTGTGACTTTTCCGATCAGCCTAATGCCTTCGTGAACGTCAACACGCCAGAACAAAAACAACAATTATCTGAGGCAATTGCCCACTAAAACAGAGGTGTACATGAGCGTACCGTTTAACAATCCACTGCCGATCCCTGTCCTTGGATTTTGTGCCTACAGCGGCACAGGCAAAACGACACTACTGAAAAAACTGATCCCCGAGCTCAATCGTCGTGGTCTACGTTTAGCCGTTATCAAACATGCTCATCACAACTTTGATGTGGATATACCGGGTAAAGACAGCTTTGAAATGCGCAAGGCGGGGGCTCGCCAGATGCTGGTCGCTTCCCATGTGCGTTGGGCCTTAATGACAGAAGATTTGGTAGAAGACGCTCCCAAATTACCCCACCTGCTGGCACAAATTGAAGCCGACAAGGTCGATATCGTTCTGGTTGAGGGCTTCAAAAAACTGGCGCTGCCCAAGATAGAGCTACACCGCGCCGCCCATGGCAAGCCTTTTATCCATACCCATGACGACAACATACAGGCCATCGCCTGCTGTGATGATACCCAGCTGCCTACAGACCTCAGACGCTTGGATATCAACGACGTGGGCCAAATTGCCGACTTCGTCATCGAATATGCCAACAACTGGCAACCTTGCAAGCCAACACTCCCCCTAGCCCCCGAATGCGGCTGTGAATTGGATACCAGCAAGACGCTGTCGGTCAGACAAGGGATAGATAAGATCCTCTCCTATGTCACACCTGTCTCGACCACAGAAGAGGTGGCAATCGACGACAGCACAGACAGGGTATTGGCAGAAGATGCCATCTCCCCTGTCGATGTCCCCCAACACACCAATTCGGCGATGGATGGTTTTGCATTTGCCTACTCAGAGCCTATGTTAGACAGCTACCAACTGGTGGGTGACGTGAAGGCCGGTCATAGCTATCAAGGTACGCTTAAGCCTGGTGAAGCGGTACGTATCATGACAGGCGCCCCCATGCCTGACGGCGCCGATACCGTGCAGATGAAAGAGATGGCCGAAGACAGCGGCAACAGCGTGAGCTTCCAAGGCAATATCAGCCTGGGGCAACACGTACGCCAGGCCGGTGAAGATATTGCCAAGGACCATACGGCCCTTGCCGCCGGTCACAGACTCAAGGCCGCCCATCAGGGCATGTTAGCCTCCTTGGGCTTTGGCCACCTCCCCGTCTATCGCCGTCCTAAGGTCGCGGTCTTCTCGACCGGTGACGAGGTATGCCAACCGGGTGAGCCTTTGAAGCCCAACTGTATCTACGACTCCAACCGCTTCACCATCAAATCCATGGTGAAACAGCTAGGTTGTGAGGTGATCGATCTTGGCATCATAGAAGATAACCAAGATGCCTTGGTCACGGCGCTACAAGGGGCGGCGCAGCAGGCCGATGTAGTGATAAGCTCCGGCGGTGTCTCTGTCGGTGATGCCGACTTTATCAAGCTGGCATTGGCACAGGTAGGTCAGATCAACTTCTGGCGCATCAACATGCGTCCGGGCCGACCATTAGCCTTCGGTCAGATTGGCGACAGCCTCTTCTTCGGCCTACCAGGTAACCCTGTTGCCGTGATGGTTTCCTTCATGCAGTTTGTTCAACCGGCCCTGCGTAAATTAGCAGGTGAGCTGGAGTGGGCGCCAACATTAGTGCCGGCTGTGGCCGACTGCACGCTGCGTAGTCGCACTGGCCGCACCGAGTTTACCCGCGGCGTCTACCACCTTGGCAGCGACGGTCGCCTGCATGTCACCAGCACAGGCGCCCAGGGCTCGGGCATGTTGAGCTCAATGGTTAAAGGCAATTGCCTTATCGTGATCGCCGAGAAAGATGAGCAGCTCAACCCAGGCGATACCGTTTACATTCAACCCTTTGCCGATCTTTTATAGTGGACAATAGCATTAGCCAGGCGGACGAGCCCATCTTGTCCGCCGCAGTAGGTGATTCTGTATGAGTTTGATAGTCGATACCTTTGGCCGCACGGTGGAATATCTCCGCCTCTCGGTAACCGACAGATGCGATTTTCGCTGCGTCTACTGTATGAGTGAAGATCCCTGTTTTCTCGACAGAGAGCAGGTGCTTAGCCTGGAAGAACTGGCCTGGATAGGCCAGGCCTTTACCGAACTCGGTGTAAAGAAGATCCGCCTCACCGGTGGTGAACCTTTAGTGCGCACCGACTGCGATCAACTGGTGAAACTGCTGGGACAACTGCCCGGCCTGAAAGAGTTGTCCATGACCACCAATGGTTCACGCCTGAGCAAATTTGCCGGCAAGATGCGTGAGGCGGGGCTGAGTCGACTTAACATCAGCTTGGATACCCTGAAACCTGAACTCTTTACCCAATTGACCCGCAACGGCAACCTGGAGCGGGTGATACAGGGGATCGATGCCGCCAAGGCCGCAGGCTTTAACCGCATCAAGATCAACGCCGTGATTCTGCGTGGTCAGAATGATGATGAGGTACTGGATCTGATCGAGTTTTGCCGTGAACGGGAACTGGATATCGCCTTTATCGAAGAGATGCCCTTAGGCATTATCGACGAGCGCAAGAAGAGCCGTCACTGCAGTAGCGAAGAGGTCAAGGCGATCATCAGCCAGCGCTACCCGCTGAGTGTGTCCGATAAGCGCACCGGCGGCCCAGCGCGCTACTACACCATGCCCGGCAGTTCGATACATGTAGGCTTCATTTCCCCCCACAGCAACAACTTCTGTCACGAGTGCAACCGGGTACGGGTCACGGTTGAGGGTCGTTTACTCCTCTGTCTGGGCAATGAAAACTCGGTAGATCTCAAGGCAATCGTTAGAGAATACCCCGGCGATATCGAGCGTCTAAAACAGACGATTCTTGATGCAATAAAGCTCAAGCCTAAGGAACACCATTTTGGCCCTGAAGGTGATACCCAAATCCTCCGCTTCATGAATGCCACCGGCGGCTGATGCTCTGGGCCATTTTCGATGATAGACTCTAAAGCATCTTATACTTATTGATTCTGACTCGAGATGGCCCTGACCCGAAGAAAATGGAATAACATCATCATCTTCGCCTCCGTCGCTATGGTGGGCATACTGACCTTTTTAGATGGTCAACGCCAGACGATACCGGACGATGCCCAGCCGCTCTTCGATAAACAGGCTCCTCTGTTTCAGCTGCAATATGACGATCTCTGGCTGGCCCAGCAAGGCTTTGGCTGGCAGTGCGACCCTAAGATAATCAACTGTCGCCAGTGGGCCGAGGCCTGGAGTGGCATTTTAGTCTCCCCTATCGCCAAACCGGCAGACTTAGCCACACCCGCCCATGAGCTGGTGATCCAGATCCGTGACATAGAGACGCCACAACTCTGGCTTATCTACCCAGAGGCAGGCCAGCTCAGTTCACCGGCGGGTAACTGGTATCAGATCCCACCTAGCCTACGCCCACAGCTAGAGCCGATCCTCAAACTCGATAATCCCTAAGCAAGCTAAACGAAGAGATTAATATGCCCGAACTCCCCGAAGTCGAAGTAACCCGTCAAGGGATCTCCCCCCACCTGCTCGATCAAGAGGTCACAGGGTTAACCGTGCGCAACGCATCCTTACGCTGGCCAGTCCCAGAGATAGCCCAGCAGATAGTCGGGCAGACCATCAGAGGCATACGCCGCCGCGCCAAATACCTACTGCTGGATACCGATGCCGGCACCACCATAGTCCATTTGGGCATGTCGGGCAGCCTGCGCATATTGCCCAAGTCGACGCCGGTGGAGAAGCATGACCATATCGATCTCGAGCTTGCCAGCGGTAAGGTGCTCAGGTTTAACGACCCCAGACGTTTCGGCGCCTGGCTATGGTGCGAGCTACCGGAAGCCGCTCACCCCTTGTTGGGTAAACTGGGACCAGAGCCCCTGCAGTCTGGCTTCAATGTCGACTACCTGGCTAAGGCGTTGGACGGCAAGAAGAAGGCGATAAAACTCTGCCTGATGGACAATCATATCGTGGTGGGTGTTGGGAATATCTATGCCAACGAAGCCCTTTTTGCCGCCGGTATTCACCCGCAAACCGAGGCAGGCAGAATCGATATGGAGCGGCTCACTGTGCTGGTCGCCGAGGTAAAACAGATCTTGGCCCAGGCGATTAAACAGGGGGGCACCACACTCAAAGACTTTACTAACGCCGACGGTAAGCCCGGTTATTTCGCCCAGAAGCTGCATGTCTATGGCCGAGGCGGCGAAACCTGCACCCAGTGTGGCAACCTGCTCAGCGAGATCAAACTCGGCCAGCGCGCCACCGTCTTCTGTGGTCTCTGCCAGCCTATGTAGCGTTCTTTTGACCCGCTAGGTCAATCAGGCAATAAAAAAAGGCTGACACTCTGTCAGCCTTTTTGTTATCTCAAACAGGTTTAGAAACGATACTCATAACTACCGAATAGGGTGGCATTAGTATCAGTTTCGTCGGCCTCAAATTCTGACTGAGAAACAGTTCCACCCAGGCTCATCATCCCCTTCCAGATCGGCAAGCGATAGCTTAATTCCAGCATCAAGAGATCTTCTTTACGCGGCTGAGGTGCCCACTCGCCACCACGGTTCTTACCGTCTTTATTTAGCTGAGCGAAACGCAGCAGGGAGGTAAAGCCATGACTGTTGGCAAACTGGCCGATAAGCCCTAAGACATAAACATTGGCATCACTGTCATAGGTACTGCCGAATGAGCGACCATAATAGCGCGAACCACTCTGGTAAGTACTGTGCTCATAGAAACAGTTAAAGGCATTCTGATTTTCACCACAGGCCACCATGGTATCTGAATACTCAAAGAACAGCTTATACTGCTGAGAATCAAACTCGAAACGTGTGTCGGCGCCGAACAGCTTGGCACAATCGGCAAGATCCCACGGCATAGGGCCGCTAGAATCTTCACAGGTGCGCTCTAAATAGATCCCCACAGACACATCGAACCAGGTATCGGCATAGCGAATATCAAAGCCTGCCATCTGGTTGCCTATCTTAGATTGCAGTGCAGGATCACAGCTCGGCTCGCCATTCACACAGGTGGTATTACCGGCAATCGCATCTAACAGAGTAGATAGCCCGCACTCCTCGCCCTCGCCGCAAAACATAGTGGTCCAGGAAAGCCCCAGCTCTAACTGGCGCAGCGGCCTGATGGTGCCGCGAAAGTTCCACAGCAATGGATTGGCGACGGCACGCTCCTCTTCGAGATAACTTATCCCTGTCGTCAGAGTCCAAGGGCCAATCCAGGAGAGCCAAGGGGTTTCGAACGCCGCGGCGTTATTACGGCTAAACATTAAACTGGGCAAAGGGCGGGCATTATTGGAACGATGAAGCGCGGTATCAAACCCTGGCCCCCACCATTGCTCAATCGCACCGGCGGTTACCATCCAGTTGCCCAAGGCAACCGCAAAATAGGAATCATCCAGACGCACCTCTTTCTCATCGAAAGGATCATAGTGCGCCGAGGCGGCCAGCTTAAAGGCAAACCTGTCCCCTAAATATTCATAGGAGGCCTGCAGATCAGCTTTCTCTCGATAATCAGAGCCAAAGTGTTGAAAACGAGCGGGATCGTTGCCACCAGCAAGCTTAATACGGGCATTACCACGATTCTCGACCGCATTGCGGTAATAGAAATTGACCCTGGCAAAAGCAGTGGCAAGACCTGGCGAGAGGACGGAAGGCTCTACCTTACTCAGATCGCTACCAATACCCGACCACATCAAGGGATAGGTATTAACAGGAACTGTGATCACCCCTGCATCGGCGAGCGCCTGAATATCGGCTCTAAGATAGATATCTGAAACATCGACCCAAGGGGCCGAATTGGCTAAAGAGGAGAGCAACAGGCCTAAGGCCGCAACACCTCCAACAACATAAGCGCGAACTTTTTCCATCATAACGGGCAAATTAATCCTTTTTTTGCAGCGCTTTGGCTACTTCTTCATGCACAAACTGACTGACATCACCACCATGTAATGCCACCTCTTTCACCAGGGTCGAAGAGATAAACGAATTCTCTTCGGCCGGGGTTAAAAACACGCTCTCCAGATCGGCGCTTAGGCGCCTGTTCATATTGGCAAGCTGAAACTCATATTCAAAATCAGATACCGCACGCAGGCCACGCACTAACACGCTGGCATTTTGCTCCTTGGCAAAATCCACCAGCAGGCCACTAAATCCCACAACCTCAACGTTGTCCAGATGCTCAGTCACCCTTTTGACCAGTTTAACCCTTTCGTCCAGGCTAAATTTGGGCTGTTTAGAAGGATTAGCCGCTATGCCGATCACCACCTGCTTAAACAATTTTGCCGCGCGCTCGATAAGGTCGGTATGACCGTTAGTGACGGGGTCAAATGTTCCTGGATAAATCGCTTTGGTGTGCATCTTTCAAAAACCTAATCTGAGGGTCTAATGGCGCATAGTTTAACGAGTTTCCCCCAGGTATTGAACCACTGACGTCGAATTGTTTATTGGTGAAAAAATCGCGAAAGGCGACATTCTGTATCAAGGGTGTACAAATGCCACGAGGGAATGTTTGGTAAGCAGTCACCGATGCCAAGACAGGCAGGATAAACCGTCATTCAATACACAGCAGCATTAAGCCTCCCAAAAGATAAATACCTATGATTAAACGCGGTATGGGAGGCTTCTAACCTTAGGCTAAGTATGCTGGAAAACAGCGGGTTAACCTTTGCGGCGGCCCATAAGCCAATGCCAAGATAAGACGGAAGTATCACTGTGTGATCAAAAAGCCCCAGATAATCTAATAGAAGCTTTTATTATTTAATTTCCTTAACTACCTCAATCAGTTGAGTAGTTGAAATGGCCGGGGTTCGCGGTAAATAGACCACTTGGCACAATGATTTGAGATGATCAAACTTCCCTTGCCAGTCATCGCCCATCACCAGGCAATCTGCCTTATGCGCCTTGATATAATCAGCCTTTAACTCGAGTGACTCCTCCAAAAACACCTCATCAACACAGGCAAGTGCCTTAACGATGCGCATTCTGTCACGTTCGTTACAGATGGGATATCGCTGCTTCTTGGAGAAGTTCAGCGCGTCCGACGAAACCCCCACCGTTAGGTGATCACCAAGCTCTCTGGCGCGCTCGATAATGTTGAGATGCCCGATATGAAACATATCGAAAGTCCCGAAAGTAATAATTCTCATGAAGCCTCTTCGGATAAAAGATAGTCGACGATTCGCTGGCTACAGTGGCCGTCAACCTGACCGGCTAACTCTAAGGTATATTGAGCTCGCTTTGCCGCATATGATTCGGGCTCAGCGATCTGTTGATCCACTACCGCCTTGAGCTCCTTGTAGGACGCCGCGTGTGCCGCCACACCAGCGTAGCGATAAAGATCTTCATCCATGCGATTTTTAAAACGAAAACTTAAGATGCCACGATAACTCCAGCGCAGATGATAGAAATCGCACCAGACTACAGGCTTATCCAGGGCCGCAAACTCAAACAGCGCCGATGAGGCATCACTGATCAAGAGATCCGCACTGGCCATGAAAGGCAATAAATTCGCTTGCTCCACCGGCGCCAGATACGCATTATCAAAGGTACCCCAGTGTTCCAGCAGACGTTTCTGCTTCTTATAGCTGGGCTTGCTCAACGAAAAATAATGTGGCTTAAGTAATATGTTGTATTCGCTAAAGGCACTGGGCCAGTCCTTAGTCATCTTCTCTATGCTGCTGGGGTAGAAGGTGGGCGCATAAAGTAGGGTTGGCTTGGCGGGATCGAGCCCAAGCGCCGCAAGGTCTAGTCCCTTCTCACAGCCCTGCACGATAGGATCTAACTTAGCGTAGCCTGTATCGATAAAGTTTTTTTGGGGATAGAGCTGCTGCAGACGCTTGAGGCGATATTCACCCTCGACAAAGCGCACATCCATATCTGATTCGGACACTGTGTAATAGCAGGCTTTAGGCCCGATACCATGTTGCATCAGCGCCGTTTTGCAACAGCCCTTTAGCTTAGTGGCGGCATCAAAACTGTTGCCGAAGATCACCCAGCTCGGTTTCTCCGTCAGGTAGTAGGCCAATGCCTCTTCCTCAGAGTTAACCCACTCGACTTCTAACTCATGCTGCGCTACCAGCGCATCGAGGGCTGCCTGCTGATCTTGGCTGCGATAAATAACGAATCGCACCGCTTCACCCCGAGCCTTCAGCTCCTGCATAACGGGCAAATACTGCGGCAAGTAGTATGGATGCAGAACATCAAAACAGATCACTATCAATCTTCTCGCTGGTTATCGAAACCTAAGGTTTAGCTTGATTGTGCAGCGGCACCCCGCCACCAAACACTTATCAAGCAGACACTAAGTCTATCAATGGGCATACTGGCGCAGATTGTAACACATTCCATTAATACTACAGCCCATTTGTCGCGCAGCCGCGTGAAACCATGACAAAGCCCATGATATCGTGATCTGTCACCCACAGCTTGCCCATCCTCAAGAACAATTAACAAGGGCAAGGTTTTCAGTGTCATCAAAGCCATGTATCCTTAGGCCAACCTCATTATATCGGCTAGGGCACAATGTCTCTTATACCACTTGAGCGATTAGCACAGGCAAAAAGACTCCTCTTTATATCACCACTGGCACTGGGCGACTTTCTCTATCTCAAAACCTTTTTAGCGGCCCTTAAGTGGCAGAACCCGCATCTTGAGGTAGATATTTGGCTCGATGACAATCGAAATAATCAAGATAGCTGGCGCTTATCCCGCAGCAAGATCATGCTGCAATGGATAACAGCCGAGCCCGCTTTCAGTCGCAGCTATGGCTGCTGCGACAGCAAGGCGATGCAAGACAGTCAAATCGAGACCGCCAAGGCGCTAAATTATGATTTGGTGATCACTCACTCTGGTAGCAAGAGTGAACAGTTCTCCCAACTCGCCAGACGCATCAGTCCCAAGGGATTTATCGTCACAAGCCTGGCCAAGTCTAAATTTGGCGGGCTGCTCGATGCATGGTTTTTCCGTCACAGCGACAAGACCTTTAAGATCGACGTGGATGCCCTCGGCGAGCAACACCACATTACCGATCGCTACTATCAGCTACTGCACCGCATTACAGGACTCACAATGAAAAAGCAGGACTTTATGCCCTCTTTAACCATTGCCCCTGAATTTGTGCAAACGGTTAAGGATTGGCTTACGAAACAGTTTAACGCTAGCGCCCAGGGCCCTGTGTATTTCCTCAACCATCTATCGACCAATAAGAAGCGTGACTGGCATCAATCACAACTCTTTGAATTGATCGCACGCATCACAGAGCAGTCACCCGACAGTCGCTTTATCGTCAACAGCACGCCTGAAAACTATGGGGCGCTCAAAGATGCTATTGCACAAGAGAAACAGCTGGCTAACTCGCACGTCGCCGTGTTTACCGTCGAGAACAATTTCTTCGAGCTTCCCGCCTTAATAGCCGCCGCCGATAGAGTGATCACGGTCGAAACCGCCATCATGCACTTTGCCACCGCCAGCCAGCGGCCGCTTATCGCCATGATGCGCCAGAAAAAACCTTACTGGGCACCGCCGGAAACCGCGACCTCAAAAGTCCTGTATGCCAATACGGGCAAGGGATATGTTAGCGATATTAGCGTCAATGAAGTGATGGCAACGCTCGCCCAAGTTCAAGCATCTTGTTTACCTTTAAGCTCATAACAGCCAAGGCCTAATTATGAAAAAAGCAATCTTCACTCTCGCCATTGGCGACAACCCCATGTATCGGGCTGCCATTTCGAGCTTCAAACAATATGCGGAAAAGGTCTCGGCCGATCTCATCATCTCAGATCGCCTTCACTACAAACTCCATGTAAATAATAAAAAATTTGATGCTAGTCCCGCCTGGTCTGAAAAGCTATATATGCAAGAAATCCTCAAAGAATATGATCGCGTACTCTATCTAGATGCCGACATGCTGATTTCTCCTTGGGCGGAAAATATATTTGAACAATGTCCCGAACTCGATACCGTCTACATGTTTAATGAGGGCGCGCACATTGATAGGTCTCAACAGGCAGCTCAAATTAATCAAGTGCTGGGCGACGTAGAGTGGCCCATCGACGATGGCAAAATGATCTATTTTAATTCAGGCATGATTTTGGTTTCTAAGCAGGCTGGCCTGTTCGATAACGCTAGCGCAGAAGAGATGCAAAAAATCTGCAACGAAGTGAAGTTTTACGATCAAACCTATATCAATTATTTGATTCGGAGAGATAAAATCAAAAGTGTTTGCGTAGATAAACGCTTTAATCGCATGCCGCTATTAGGTGCTGAGAATTATCAGGAAGCAAGCTTCATACATTACGCAGGCAGAGGCTATCGCGGGAAGATTCCCATGAGAGAACTCAAGTATATTGCCGATTACTGCGACATGTATAAAGAGCGCCTATCAAGGTCAGAGATATTAGAATACAAGCAGCAGGCTTGGCACTGGTACATGCTGAAACAACAGCGAAAAACCAAGCTGCCTATCCCTCTTCTTAGCTGGATATTTGGTCTGATACACCCCTCTCAAAAATACTAATGACCAACACAAGAATGTAGGGGCAATTAATGTCGCCCCTACGCTCACCCTTTGCTCATATTTTATGCACACGCCCGACAAAAAAGCTCAACACCCCCTACAAAAAAATTACACTCTCAACTCAAAAACAACATAAAAACGAGTAAATTCGTATAGTTATAGATAATGAGTTATACAGAACTTAGGTTTTTACTTAACTCACGTTTATGTCCACTAGCTTAATTATCACCACCTATAACTGGTCTGCAGCCCTGAATGTCGTGCTCGCCAGTGTGGAAACACAATCTTGCCTACCCGATGAGGTGATCATCGCCGATGATGGTTCAACGGCAGAGACAAGAGAGCTTATCGCCCGCCTAGCAACCAACTTTCCCGTGCCCCTGGTTCACAGCTGGCATGAGGATAAGGGCTTTAGGCTATCGACCAGTCGCAATCGCGCTATTCGCCTTGCCAAGCACGAGTACATCATAATGATCGATGGCGATATGGTTTTACACCCGCACTTTGTCGCCGATCACCTAGCCATAGCCGAGCCAGACTGCTTGGTTACGGGAAAACGCATCAAGATGGGGCCCAAGCTCAGCAGCTCGGTATTATCTGGAATGAGTCAGCCAAGTTTGCTTTCTCGCGGGATCACCAGAGGACGGAAGCTCGCGCTAAGAAGCCAATGGCTCAGTCAGCGGTGCGGATGGGGTCAACCAGACTCGGTTGAGGGAATACATGGATGCAATCTTGGTTTTTGGCGTCAGGATGCGTTAGCAATTAATGGCTTTAACGAGGCGTTCGAGGGGTGGGGACCAGAGGATAAGGAATTCGCCCTACGGATGTTTCATAACGGCAAATGGCGTAAGCGGGTCAAATTCTACGCCGTCGCCTTTCATCTGCATCATAAGGAGAGTTGTCGCCAACAGCTAGAGGTCAATAGCCAATTATTTCACAGCACTTTGAAAAACAAGTCTATTCGCTGTGCCCAAGGCATTGCCGAACTGCCTAGTCTTTAACCGCACTCGAATCGTCAGCAGAGGGCAAGATAATCGGCGACAATCTTGTCGATATTGACCTTAGCTAAGATATCACTCTGGGCCAATGGCGGGTAACTGACCAACGCCTGATTAATCTTGCGACTCAAGGCATCAGCATCCCGTCGGGGCACTAGATACTGTGCAAGCTCGCCGGTCATTATCTCATCTGGGCCATGGGGACAAAGAGTGCTCACCACAGGCGTTGAGCAAATCAGCGACTCAATCAAAACTGTGGGCAAGCCTTCATAGTCCGAACTTAACACCAGCAGTTTCGCCCCTTTGATCCAGGGAAAGGGATTAGCCTGAAATCCGGGGCAAATGATACGATCGGCCACGCCATGCTTTCTGGCGAGCTTCATCGCCTTCTTGGGGTTATTGCAAAGCAGCACCAGTGGCAAGGGCTTGTCCATCTTGGCCAGCGACTTAAACAGTATGTCGTGGCGTTTCTGACGTGCGACGCGCCCGACATGAATAAGATAATCCCCCTTGGGAATATCTGGGATCTGCTCTTCAGCCTTAACCTTTATCGCTTCGACATCGAATGGATTATAGATGGTGCGCATGCTGCGGGGCGCGATACGCCCACTTTGTCTTATCTCTTGTTCTATCCCACGAGAAACAGTGATCAACGCTTGGCCGTTCAGTGCCCGCTTGGCCCTGAGCATAGTGAGATAAGCCAGAGGTCCAAGTTTACGCTCACGCGTTAACTCCTCTTCGATAGAGTTATGTACCACGATATAGAGCGGCGAGACCTCGGCGCGGGTCAACAACAAGTTACTCTTATCCAGATTAGACAAGATAAGATCGAAACTACCATAGGTTTGCTCGATTCCATCGATCCACTGCTTTACCCGTGCGGAAGAACGACCCAGTCGCCACCAGGAGATGATATGCCGTTCGCGCGGTTCGAAACAGACATGCAGGGGAATATCATCGGGCAACCCATAGTCATATTGAGGCATGAGCACTAAGAGGTGGGGCTCATGCCCCTGACGTTTAAGCTCGGCGGCTAAAGTGAGCACAATTTTTTCTGCACCACCACCAGCTAGACTATCTATGACTAAGGCAATACGCTTAGCGCTCACCGGCCAGCCCTAATAATCTGGCGATCTCGGCCATACAGATATCTAGCCCCTTGGCATCGGCCTCGCTGTCCATTTTGGCAGTGAGCTGCGCGACTGTCTGCGGTTCCAGCAGGCGCTGAGCCTGAGCAGACATAGTCTGTACATCAATATCACTGCTAAGAGCTAGGCCTCGCTGCACGCAGCGCTGAATTCGCTTGGGTTGATCCTTAGAGACGGCCACCGTCAAAGTGGGCACCTTAAGCGCTATCGACTGTAACAGGGTATCGCCGCCGCTGAGCACAGCCCCTGCGGCACCATCGAGCAGATTGATAAATTCCAGGCTTGAGAGCTGCTCTATGGCTATCACGCCGTCAAGCTGAGGCAGGCTTTTGGGATAGTTAGGGCCATAAACCATGACGCAGGGCATGCCCGTCTGTTGGTAACAGGCCTGGGCCACCTCGGCAAAACGCTCCGCCGCCAGGGTTGATCCCAAATAGTGTCCGCCAGAGCCTGCGCTATAGAGAAGATACTCTTTAGGCAGCAGGCCATATTTTTGCTGTAACTGACGCTGCAAACTCTCATCTGGCCGGGCAAAGATAGAACCGGTAAAGATAGGCTCAGCGCGGTTGATCAAATTAAGCTTCAAACGATCGAAGCGGCTGATATCGCCAATCACAAACTCAGGCTGCACCACCCAATGACTGTCGGTCACCAATGCTCGCTCCAACTTCATGCCGCGGGCGCGTTTACGCCTATGCTGGCTAACGAAAATCACTTTGGCGCCGCTACGATTAGCATGCTTGAGCTGCGCCTTACGTCCGGCGGCATCAAAGATCACCAGATCCGGTTTTAAACGCGAGACCAATTGATTGACCTCTTTCACTCGCTTGGTGGGGGTGTCATTGACCAGATGGGTCGGATAGGGACAATCTTTGGCGTAGGGCGCATGGCTATTGAGCACAAACTCAATCTGGGCTTCAGGCCAACGACGCTTGATCTCATCGGCCACTATGGTGGAACGCATATATTCACCTATCCCTTGTTCGCAGGAGACAGGTACAAACAAAAATTTTGGCGCCACTGACATCGACGATATCCCTAACAATGCATGGGGCAAGCCCATGCTCCTTGACAGCATGATCTAGCGGACTGTGATCCAACTGACCAATTAAACCTGAAGTCTACCATTATTGAGACTCTTGTTGCGAGAGACGATCAAATTGCTCAAGCACAGGCGCTACCTGAATCAACGCCATCAAATGCTCGCCCTTGGCGCGCGTCCCCCAAGGCACACTACCGCTTTTTTGCTGGGCAATCGCCTCTTCATAGACGCTGACCACACTATCTAAACAGGTATATGGCCCTGTCCGCCCGGGATTAGAGTGTGCATAGAGACCGATAACCGGCGTGCCCTGAGTCACCGCCATGTGTGCAGGTCCAGTGTCTGGCGCCAACACTATGCTTGCCTGCTTGAGCAGCGCCAGCAGTTGCGTCAGCGAGGTCTTGCCCACCAGATTCTCTATGCGGGCATCGCCATGTGTGAGAATGGTCTCGGCTAACTCCCGCTCCATCGGGACAGGGCCACCGCATAGTATGACCCGATATCCCTGAGCCAAGGCATGGTCAGCCACCTGGGCGTAACGCTCTGGTAACCAGTTACGCTCGGCCTTACTCGCTGCAGCGCAGATCACTAAGGTTTTGTCGCCATCAGGGATCAAGCCTCTGGCAAACTCGGTATCTGCGGCGGGGACGGGAATGTCCCACTTGGGCTGAATATCTGTCACACCCACGGCCTTGGCAAACCCCATGAATCCCTCAAGCACATGGGGAGTCGCCAAGGGTTCAACTCTGTGATTCGTTACCAGCCACTGACCCTCTTTGGCACGAGCACGGTCGAAGCCCACACGTATCTTAGCCGGGATGGCTAATGAGGCGAGTGTCGCCCTGAGTGCCACCTGCATATGCAGCAGCAGATCGAAACGACGTCCTTTAAAGGCGCTGCGCAGGTTAAAGTAGCTGCGCCAGCCTTGGGACTTATCGAAAATCACAAATTCTATACCCGGAAGATGCTTAAGCAACTGATACTCCACCTTGCCAATCACCCAAGTGATCTTAAGCTGTGGATATTGCCGCTGAATGGCCTGCACCATGGCCACCGCATGACACACGTCACCGATGGCAGATAAACGTAGAAGACACAAAGATTGGGCAGTCTGCAAATTCAAGCTCATATAGGGGCCATTGAGAGATTTAAGGGAGTAAGGATCCGCACCGAGTTTAATGTAGAATGTCCCTAGGTTCCATGATTAGGCCGCCATGGGCATAAAAAAACCAGTTTCGCGGCCGGGTGACAGGATGAAAATTCTCAACACGCCAATTCCAGATGTCAAACTGCTCGAACCTCAGGTATTCGGCGATGAGCGTGGCTGTTTTTTCGAAACGTTTCGCCAAGACGATTTCAAGCAACAGATAGCGGATCTCGACTTTGTGCAGGAAAATCAAAGCCACTCGGTGCAAGGCACCCTGCGTGGGCTGCACTATCAACTCACCAGACCCCAAGGCAAGCTTGTGCGTGTGGTTTACGGTGAGATCTTTGATGTCTGCGTCGATCTGCGCCGCAACAGCCCAAGTTTTGGTCAGTGGACGGGGCATATCCTCTCCGCAGACAACAAGCGCCAACTCTGGGTGCCCCCGGGATTTGCCCATGGTTTCTATGTGCTCTCAAATCAGGCTCACTGCCTCTATAAGTGCACCGACTACTATGCGCCCAATGACGAGCACAGCATCAAATGGGACGATGACGCCCTCAACATAGCCTGGCCTTTGCTAGCCAAGCCATCGCCGATACTGTCAGCCAAAGACCTGGCTGCCAGCTCGTTTAGTCAGGCCGCATATTATGAGTAAAGAGATGCATAATCCTCTCGCTCGGCGCCGTATCTTAGTCACTGGCGGCGCCGGTTTTATCGGCTCTGCCTTGATCCGTCATCTGATCGCCCTAGGCGATTGCCTGGTGGTGAACTATGACAAGCTCACCTATGCTGGTAACCTGCTATCACTCAAATCTGTGGCGCAAGATCCCAACTACCATTTTATCCAGGCGGATATCAATGATGGCGACACACTGGGCAAAGCCCTAAGACAATACCAGATTGATCTGGTGATCCATCTGGCGGCTGAGACCCATGTGGACCGCTCAATCGAGGGGCCGCGAGCCTTTATAGACACCAATATTGTCGGCACATTTGAGCTGCTGCTGCAATGTCTAGACTATTACCGCAACTTGCCGATAGAGATGGCGACGCGCTTTCGTCTGCACCATGTCTCCACCGACGAGGTGTTTGGCGACTTGGGCGACTTAGATGAATTGGGCCAAGCGAGATACTTCGACGAGCAGTTCCCCTACGCCCCCAGTTCACCCTACTCGGCCAGCAAGGCCGCAGCAGATCATCTGGTCAGGGCTTGGCATCGTACCTATGGTTTACCAGTTGTGCTGTCTAATTGCTCCAATAACTATGGGCACTATCAATATCCGGAAAAGCTCATTCCGGTTACTCTGCTCAACGCTCTGCAAGGCAAGCCTATCCCTGTATATGGTGATGGCCAACAGGTTCGTGACTGGCTCTATGTCGAAGATCACGCCAAGGCGCTGTGCCTGGTCGCCGCAAATGGTGAAAAGGGAGAGAGCTATAATATAGGTGGCATGAATGAGATGACCAATCTCGATGTTGTCAGCCTAATCTGTGAGTTACTAAATCAAAAAGTCGCTGAAAAACCTCACACTATTAGCGATTTCAAACAGCTCATTCATTTCGTGAGCGACAGACCGGGCCATGATACCCGCTATGCCATCGATGCCAGTAAAGTCAGCCGCGCCTTGGGCTGGCAGCCGAGTGAAAGCTTTGCCAGCGGGCTTGAAAAGACGGTCAGCTGGTATCTCGAGCATCTGGATTGGTGCCAGGCCGTAACGGACCAGACGCAATGAAACCTATCTTAGTGATCGGCAAACATGGACAGCTTGCCCAGGCCCTACGTGCAACTCAGCCAGAGCACTACCCGGTTGACTATCTTGGCCGTCAGGCACTGGATATCTGCAATCATGTCCAGCTCAGGCAGCGCATCACAGAAAAGCAATATGGAATAGTGATCAATGCCAGCGGCTATACTCAAGTCGACGCCGCCGAGACAGATAGCCAGGCGGCCTTCGAGCTCAATCACCTAGCGGTAGAGAACTTAGCCGAGCACTGCGCCAGACATGCCATTGGACTTATCCACCTCTCAAGCGACTATGTTTTTAATGGAATATTCGATGGGCAGCCAACACCTTACCGTCCGAGTGATATTCCCCGTCCTATCAGTCGTTATGGCGAGTCTAAATGGCGCGGTGAGCAGGCGGTGCTGAAGTACAACGAAGGTCATGCCTGTATAGTGCGGACCGCTTGGCTCTACTCTCCCTTCGGGCATAACTTTGTTAAGACCATGCTGGCCCTGATGCGCCAAGGCAAAGCGCTTAGCGTGATTGACGATCAGTGGGGCACCCCCACCTCGGCCATCGCCTTGAGCCAATTTATCTGGCAGCTCACAAAGGTTTCGTCGCCGTCGCCCATCTATCACTGTAGCGATCTTGGCGTGACAACTTGGTATGAGTTTGCCCGACAGATTTCAGCTACCGCCAACGCCTTAGGCCTACTTAACCAAGCGGCAACCATCACCCCCATCAGCACTGCGGCCTATGGTGCGGCGGCGCCTCGTCCGCGATACAGCGCGCTGGACTGCAGCCAGTCCCAGGCGATTTTGCAAGCCAAAAGCTGGCAAGAGAATCTCTATCAGGTGCTACAACAAGTGTCGAAAGAGGGCTGACAGGGCGCCAATATCGGGTACAATCTTCCCTTAGCAAACATCCAAGCCCGTTGAGCCAGTGAATCTATGCAATTAAAACCTACCGATGCCGGCTATATCGCCTTTCGTCACCCCTCGCTCAAGGCGATCACCCCAGACTGGTTCACCTTCGATTACTGGCAAGAGCTGGGCGCCGTCACAGGTTCATCCAAAGGGCGTTACACCACTTGGTTTGTTAAGCCTCACCCCTTGGTGAGCACAGAGAATGAAGAGTGGGTACTCAGGCATTATTATCGCGGCGGCATGATGGAAAAAGTCAGCCGTGATGCCTATCTCTATACCGGGCTGAAACGTTGCCGGGCGATTGCCGAATTTACCCTGTTAGAACAGCTTTTCGAGGAAGGTTTTGCCGTGCCGGAACCCGTTGCGGCTCAGATAAAGCGCAGTGGCATCCATTATCGCGGCGATATCATTATTAAACGCATTCCCGGCGCTCAAGATCTTGTCGCCGTGCTGAGCAAAACCCCCATGTCTGAAGCTCAGTGGCAAGCCCTTGGCACAAGCATTGCCAAGTTCCATCGCCGCGGCGTTTACCATGCCGATCTCAATGCCAAAAACATACTGCTGGCCGATGACACTTTTACCCTGATTGATTTCGACCGTGGTGAGATCCGCAGTCCAGACAGCAAATGGCAACAGGCCAATCTTGATCGCCTGCTGCGTTCCTTCAAGAAGGAGCAAGGTAAGTTACCCTCGCTGCATTTTACCGAGGAGAATTGGCAGCAACTGTTAATCGGTTACGCCAAGTGACAAGAAAGTCGTTAGAAGCGCGCCCAAACCAGGCGCGTTATGCATCGATCAAGTCGCATGCAAGGGCTAGCTGCGCCGCCAACGCGCCCTTGTTAGTATCTACTACCTTAAGCCCAGCCTCTCTGGCCACAATATAGGCCGCCTTATCATCAAAGCGACTCACCAACTGCTGAGCCAACTCATCTGCTGACGACACCAGCTGTAATGCCCCAGCCTCTTGCAACAACTGGGTGATTTCGGCGAAATCCCAGTGGTGAGGACCGACATAGACAGGCAAGCCCATGGCAGCAGGCTCCAAGGGGTTATGCCCACCGTTTTCAATCAGGGTGCCACCGACAAAAGCCTGATCCGCCGCGCCATAGAAACTGAGTAATTCGCCCATAGTATCGCCGAGCACCACCTGAGTGTGTTCATCCACCGTCTCTTGGTGACTGCGCCGCGCTAGTGTAAAGCCAGCCGCTCTGACCCGACTGGCCGCGGCCTCAAACTGCTCCGGATGTCTTGGCACCAATACCAGTAATGCTTGAGGAAATCGTATTAACAGGCTCTTATGGGCCTCCAACATGAGATCAAACTCACCAGGATGCACACTGCCCGCCACCCATACGGGTGTCTCCATTCGCTGCCACTGTTTCCTTAGCTGTTTAGCTTTCTCTAACAGTCCTGGCTGAATCGTCAGATCGAACTTAAGACTTCCCGTCACTTTCACCCGCTTGGCATCGACACCCAAGTCGATAAAACGCTGCCCCGCCTGGGGGGACTGGGCAGCAATCAGATCCAGTGAGCGCAACATGGGCAGCGACAATCTAGGGCGACTCTGATATTGCCTGGCCGACTTCTCCGACAACCTGGCATTGGCCAGCATCAGCTTAATGCCTCGCTTCTTAGCCTGGTGAATAAGGTTGGGCCAAAGCTCAGTCTCCATGATGATCAACTGCTTAGGCTGTAGCTGCCCCAAAAAACGCGCCACACACAAGGGCAGATCGAAAGGGAGATAACAATGCTGCACGCTGTCGCCAAAGGCTTTAATCACCTCAGCCGACCCGGTAGGGCTGGTGGTGGTAATGGTAATGTTCAACTTGGGGTAGGCGGCACGTATCTGCTTAATCAAGGGAATAGCGGCCAGAGTCTCGCCCATAGAGACAGAATGGATCAGCAAATCTGTCGCCTCAAGGGATGACAAGCCAAAGCGCTCCGACCAACGGCCTCGGTAATCAGGGCTCTTAAGGGCTCGAATGGACAGATATACCAGCAGTAACGGGGTCAGCAGATACAATAATGCTGAATATAAAGGACGATTCATATCAGTCGGTACTTGAATAGGGCAAAGGATTCATTAGGGTTAATAGTAACATAAGCCAGAAAGTAAGCGTCAGATAAGCCAAATGAACCCAGGAGACTCGACTGTTACGCGAAATATAAAATGGCAGAAAAACAGCGTGTTATTAGTCACTGGTCTGAGTAGCCATAGATTGACATTTGCCCGCTGGCTGTTAACTTTCAACTGGAGCCTTTACTCAATTCTATTCCATGGCCATTAACCGACCTCATTTAGGATCAAGATGAAAACCCGCGACAAAATCGTCCACGCCAGCCTAGCCCTGTTTAACGAACATGGCGAACGCAGTATCACCACTAACCATATTGCCGCGCATCTAGGGATTAGCCCTGGCAATCTCTACTACCACTTTCGCAATAAAGAAGACATTATTCGCTCCATCTTCAAGCTCTACGAACAACACCTGGAGTCTGGGTTTCAACCCTACGAAGGCAAAAAGGTGGATGTTGACCTCTTGATCGGCTACTTCGATGCTCTCTTCTATACCCTGTGGCAATTCCGCTTCATGTACGCCAATCTGGTGATCATTCTCAGCCGCGATGAGGTGCTTAACAAAGAATATACGGTTACTCATGAACAGGTACTTAAGCGGGCCACCAGCATCCTGACCCAGTTAAAACAAGATGGTGTTCTGGTGATCGACGACGAAGAGATCACCCCGCTGGCCGACACTATCCGCATGGTAGCCTGTTTCTGGATAAGCAACGAACTCACCCACTCAGAGACCACTAGGATCACCAAAACCTCCTTGTACGAAGGCCTGCTAAGGGTATTAATGATCTTCAAGGCTTACGCCAGCGAGTCCGCCAAACCTACCTTTATTCGACTAGAACAGCATTATAAAGCACTGGCCAAAGCGGAGCAGGAAGAAGACTAATCCTGCTTACCATGCCCTCTTCACCGCCGATATTCACAGGCGGTGGTTGTAGCATTTCGCATTATTAATTGTTATGCGAAAGTTACGTTAGCACTAGCTTAGTTAATAGCGCAAAAAAAAATGTGGCGCTGGCCGGGTTTAAGGTTAGAATTCGGCCAGCCTAGCGCTATTCGTATCCAGGGCCGAGCCTCTGCTGGCAAGCATGCCAGCGCAAAAAGATGGTTAAAACTGAACTAAACTTAGTCAGTCATTGATCAAGGTGACGCCAGACGACGACAAGCCTGACTTATGCGTAACAGATGGTTCCTAACTTATCGCCTTTACTCAAGTTTTGGATATTCCCCAAGACACAGGGCAAAGCATAAAAACTAAAATGAGACAAAAAAGAAGGAGACTACAGGTGGCAACGACCTCATTCTACGATCAAATCAATCAGCAGCTGGCTGAAGTGAAAGCGGAAGGCTTATACAAGAGCGAGCGCGTTATTGCCTCTCCTCAAAAGACTGAAATCGAAGTCAACGGCCATGAAGTGATGAACTTCTGCGCCAACAACTATTTAGGCCTGGCGAACCACCCAGAGCTGATCGCCGCTGCACAGCAAGGCCTGAACGACCATGGTTTTGGTATGGCGTCGGTGCGCTTTATCTGTGGCACTCAAGATATTCATAAACAGCTGGAAGCAAGCCTGAGTGAATTCCTCGGCATGGAAGACACCATACTTTACTCTTCTTGTTTCGATGCCAACGCAGGCCTTTTTGAAACCCTGCTGGGCGCCGAAGACGCCATTATCTCTGACGCTCTGAACCATGCATCAATTATCGACGGCGTGCGCCTGTGTAAGGCAAAGCGTTTCCGCTACGCCAACAACGACATGGCCGATCTGGAGACCCAACTGCAAGCAGCCAAAGCAGCTGGTGCCCGTCATATCCTCATCGCCACCGACGGCGTATTCTCTATGGACGGCGTGATTGCCAACCTAAAAGGAGTCTGCGACCTAGCTGATAAGTATGGCGCCCTGGTCATGGTCGATGACTCTCACGCTGTGGGCTTTATCGGTCAAAACGGTCGTGGTACTCACGAATATTGCGATGTGATGGACAGAGTCGACATCATCACAGGTACCCTGGGTAAGGCATTAGGCGGGGCGTCAGGCGGATTTACCTCGGCGAAGAAAGAGGTCGTCGACTGGTTACGTCAACGCTCGCGTCCTTACCTCTTTTCAAACTCGCTGGCACCTTCTATCGTCACCGCCTCAATCCATGTGCTGGAGATGCTAAAGTCTGGCCAGGCACTGCGCGAAGCCGTATGGGAAAACAGCCGTTACTTCCGCGAAAAAATGACTGCGGCAGGCTTTACCCTGGGCGGCGCGGATCATGCCATCATCCCAGTGATGATTGGCGATGCCAAATTGGCGAGCGATTTTGCTAACCGTCTGCTGGAAGAGAACATCTATGTGATCGGTTTCTCCTTCCCTGTAGTTCCTAAGGGTCAGGCACGTATCCGTACTCAGATGTCAGCCGCCCACACTCGCGAGCAGCTAGATCGCGCCATCGATGCCTTCACCCGCATCGCCAAAGAGATGGGAATTATCTAGGAGTCTATCGATGAAAGCCTTAAGCAAACTCAAGCCTGAAGAAGGCATCTGGATGGTTGATGCGCCAAAACCTGAAGTTGGCCACAACGATCTATTGATCAAGATCCGCAAGACAGCCATCTGCGGCACCGATGTCCATATCTACAACTGGGACGAGTGGTCGCAAAACACCATTCCTGTGCCTATGGTCGTTGGTCATGAATATGTCGGTGAAGTGGTCGAAATTGGCCAAGAAGTACGTGGTTTCCAGATTGGCGATCGCGTCTCTGGCGAAGGTCATATCACCTGTGGTCACTGCCGCAACTGTCGTGCGGGCCGCACTCACCTATGCCGCAACACCTCTGGTGTCGGTGTTAACCGCGAAGGTGCCTTTGCGGAATACCTGGTGATCCCAGCCTTCAACGCCTTTAAGATCCCTGACGATATCTCTGACGATCTGGCTTCTATCTTTGATCCTTTCGGTAACGCGGTACACACGGCACTGTCGTTCGACTTGGTCGGCGAAGATGTGCTGATCACAGGCGCGGGCCCTATCGGCATCATGGCCGCCGCGGTTTGTCGTCATGTAGGCGCGCGCCATGTGGTGATCACCGATGTGAACGAATATCGTCTGGAACTTGCCAAGAAGATGGGCGCAACCCGCGCCGTTAACGTGGCCAAGGAGAAACTGGAAGATGTGATGCAAGAGCTGGGCATGACCGAAGGGTTCGATGTCGGCCTCGAGATGTCAGGTGTTCCGGCCGCCTTCCACTCCATGCTAGATACCATGAACCACGGCGGCAAGATCGCTATGCTGGGTATTCCCGGCGGTGACATGGCCATCGACTGGAGTAAGGTGATCTTCAAAGGACTCATCATCAAAGGGATCTACGGCCGTGAGATGTTCGAGACCTGGTACAAGATGGCCAGCCTGATCCAATCGGGTCTGGATATCTCACCTATTATCACACATCACTACAATGTCGATGATTTCCAAGCAGGTTTCGACGCTATGCGTTCGGGCCAATCGGGCAAGGTTATCCTTAGCTGGGATTAATCCCTTAGCCTAAGCCATACGGGGCTGTACTCTCACAGCCCCATGTTGCACACTTAACTTATCCCTCTTTATTCATTACAGGTTGATTATGTCTGCTTTCCAACACCTGAGTGTGAATCAACTCATTCAGATGCTCGACGAAAATACCCATGTGCAGGTCGTCGATATTCGCGACGGTGCCAGCTTTGAGGCGGGGCAGATCCCCGGTTCAACGAATCTCAACAACGAAAATCTGGCCCACTTTATCGGCGAAGCCGATATGGATAGCCCCTTGGTCGTGGTCTGTTATCATGGCATCAGTAGCCAAAATGCCGCGCAATATCTGCATGAGCAGGGTTTTGATGAGGTCTATAGCCTGGACGGTGGCTTTCAGGCCTGGCGAGAAGCCCACTAACTGCAAGAGGTCATCCTATGCTGGAACTTGGTCATCTTCCCAACGAACGTGCCGCACAGGCATTGATCGATTACCTTAAGGGACAGGGCATAGACTGCCAGCTACAGCATGCTGAGCAAGGCGTCATACTCTCTGTAATGAAAGAACAAGACTATGGCATAGCCAAGCAGGAGTATGACCACTTTATTCGCAACCCCTATGAAGACAAGTATCTTAAAGCCTCCTGGGACAACGGCACCACAGGCACTAAGATAGATTATGGCGCACCGGGACTGCAGCTGGTTACTCAGTTTTTATCGGGTGCTGGCCCCTTGACCCTCAGCGTCATGCTCAGCTGCACCTTAATCTATCTCGGCTTTATCTTCGGCTTTGCCAATCCTATCTTCGAGGCGCTCTCCTTCTTTGGCGCCGTCTCGGGCAGCGATGTCAGTCAGGTATGGCGAGTATTTACTCCGAGCCTGATGCACTTCTCTGCCATGCATATCATCTTTAACCTGCTCTGGTGGTGGTATCTGGGGGGCAAGATTGAAAACAAGCTAGGGGTGACTCCCCTTTTAACCTTACTGCTGATCGCAGGCACCCTGCCCAACCTGCTGCAATATGCTATAGGCGGGCCTAACTTCGGCGGCCTGTCGGGTGTGGTCTATGCGGTTGTGGGTTACACCTGGATCATGGGCGTCAAACGTCCCGAGAAAGGAATAGGCCTGCCCCCTGCCTACATAGGCTTTATGTTGGTCTGGTTAGTCTTCGGCTTCACCGACATGTTCGGCCTCTCCATTGCCAACGGGGCCCATATCGGCGGCCTGTTAGTTGGACTAGCACAGGGCTTTATCGACAGTCGTCGACGCACCTAATACCCGCCTAAGATCGAAAAAGGGACCTACAGTATGTGGTCCCTTCTTCAATTTACTGAAATTACGCCAGCTCAATCACCTTCTTCACCAGCTTTTCAATACCTATATGGGCCTGGGCAATATTCTCAGCCAACATATAGGCAGGTGTACTCACCAACTTGCGGGCCTCATCTACGACTATCTGCTCAACATTAGCATCCACATGCTCGCCGCCCATCAGGTTAAACGCGTGAGCCGTGTCGCTGTCGTGCCCTATAGTACCTTTAGCTTTCTCGCCATAAAGCTTAGGGATCATCACAGGTGAAATACAGATAAAGCCAACAGGCTTATGGGCCTCAACGAATTCGTTAATAAATGCCTTAACGCTAGGTGCCACCTCACACTCGCTGCCAACTACGGCAAAATTACACAGGTTCTTCGCTGCGCCAAAACCACCAGGGATCACCAGTCCATCGAAAGCCTCGATATCCAACTCATCAGTCGCCTTAATATCGCCGCGGGCAATACGCGCCGACTCCACCAGCACATTACGATGCTCATCGGCCGCCACTTCCCCCGTCAGATGATTTACCACATGCATCTGCTGGATATTGGGAGCAAAACATTGATAGCTTACTCCGGCCTGAGTCAGCGACAGCAGGGTCAATACCGCCTCATGAAGTTCGCTGCCATCGAACACGCCCGCTCCGCTTAATAAAACAGCAAATTTTTTCATTAAAAACTCCTTTGATAGACCGAATAGTTTTAACAATCAAATAACAAAAGGCTTGATCTGATTATTTTTCATGCTAAGTTAGTTCATCGACTCTAACAAGGCCGAACCATTTCGCCAAGTCAGAGCATAAATATGGATGACAAAATAAAAAATCCACAAATTAGGAAATTTTACTCGGAAGTAATACCTAGTTCACAAAAAAATATAATACAAACAAAAATCAACAAGTTACATCACTCGCTTAAGTTCGTCGTCGTGATCCCAACTCGCTGAAACTTTTTTAGCTCACAGACTTATCCACAGGCTGCTGAGTAATTTGGCGTGGCCGAAATCGCCCTAATATGGCATGCTAGCGCCATCATCGCATACCGAAAAATAGATAACATTATGCCTAATATCGCTGAAAACCCACTCGTCCTTGTGGATGGTTCTTCCTATCTTTACCGCGCTTACTATGCACCGCCGCATTTGACCAACTCTAAGGGTGAAGCCACGGGGGCCGTATATGGCGTGATCAACATGCTACGCAGCCTGCTCAAACAATATAAACCGACCCAGATGGCCGTGGTCTTCGATGCCAAAGGCAAAACCTTCCGCAATGAGATGTATGCCGAATACAAGGCTCATAGACCGCCGATGCCGGACGATCTTCGCAGCCAAATCGAACCGCTGCATCGTATCATTCGCGCCCTGGGCCTGCCTTTGGTCTGTGTTCCCGGCGTTGAAGCCGATGATGTCATAGGCACCATCGCCAGACAGGCGAGCCAAGAAGGCCGCGCCGTACTGATCAGCACGGGCGATAAAGACATGGCGCAATTGGTAGATGAGCAGATCACCCTAATCAACACCATGACCAACACCATCCTTGGGCCTCAAGAAGTCAGCGAGAAATTTGGTGTCGGCCCAGAACTGATTATCGACCTATTAGCGCTGCAAGGCGATAAGGCCGATAACATTCCTGGCCTGCCGGGCGTTGGTGAGAAAACAGCGCTGGCAATGCTTAATGGCGTCGGCGGCATTAAGGAGATCCTCGCCAATCCAGAGAAAATGCCAGAACTCGGCTTTAGAGGCGCCAAGACCATGCCAGCCAAACTCGCCGAACATGGCGACATGCTCCAACTCTCCTATGAGCTGGCGACCATTAAGTGTGATGTCGAACTGGAACAGGACTGGCACCAACTCAATATTCAAGACGCCGATCGCGACGAACTGATCAAATGCTATGGCGAAATGGAATTTAAACGCTGGCTAGCCGAGGTGTTAGACAATAAATCAGCACCAGAAAATCAAGATGAGGCCGACGAAGCGCCGGCGCCTCAAACCGTGGACACTCAGTACGACACCATTCTTACCTGGGAAGCTTTCGATGAGTGGCTCAAGGCTCTGACCACAGCGCCGTTGTTTGCCCTGGATACAGAGACCACCAGCCTCAACTATATGGAGGCCAAACTGGTCGGGCTATCTTTTGCCATCGAGCCAGGTAAAGCAGCTTACCTGCCACTGGCACACGATTATGCCGATGCGCCAGAACAGCTCGACAGTGAGCAAGTGCTCGCTAAGCTAAAGCCGATATTGGAAGACGCCAAGATACTTAAAGTCGGCCAAAACCTTAAGTATGACATGAGCATACTGGCAAATGTCGGCATCACACTTAGAGGTGTGGCCTTCGATACCATGCTCGAATCCTATGTGTTCAATTCGGTCGCGTCTAAGCACAATATGGACGACCTGGCACTGAAGTATTTAGGCCATAAGAACATCAGCTTTGAGGAGATAGCAGGTAAAGGGGTAAAACAGCTGACCTTTAACCAGATCTCACTGGAGACGGCCGCGCCTTACGCCGCCGAAGATGCCGATATCACTCTTAGACTGCACCAGCACCTCTGGCCAAGATTAGAGAAGGCGGGAGAACTTGCGAGTGTATTTACCGACATAGAACTGCCTCTGGTCAGCGTCTTGTCACAAATTGAGCGCCAAGGGGTATTGATCGATAGCATGGTACTAGGCCAGCAAAGTGAAGAGCTGGCACGTAAGATCGATGAACTTGAGCAGAAGGCCTACGAGATAGCCGGCGAGCCATTTAACTTAAGTTCCACCAAACAGCTACAAGCCCTCTTCTTCGATAAACTTGGCTACCCTGTGTTGAAAAAGACACCTAAAGGCGCGCCATCCACCGCCGAAGAGGTATTGGTCGAGCTGGCACTGGACTATCCGCTGCCTAAGATCATCCTGGAGCACAGAAGCCTGTCTAAGCTAAAGAGCACCTATACCGACAAGTTGCCACTCATGGTCGATGGCAAAACCGGCCGGGTACATACCAGCTATCATCAGGCCAATGCCGCCACGGGGCGCCTTTCATCCAGCGAGCCTAACCTGCAGAATATTCCTATCCGCACCGAAGAAGGACGACGTATTCGCCACGCCTTCGTTGCGCCAGAGGGGCGTAAAATCCTCGCCGCCGACTATTCGCAGATTGAACTCAGAATCATGGCGCACCTGTCGCAAGACAAGGGGCTACTTACCGCCTTTGCTGAAGGTAAGGATATTCATCGCGCCACCGCCGCCGAGGTGTTTGATGTCGATTTCAGTGAAGTCACCAACGAGCAGCGTCGCCGCGCCAAGGCGGTGAACTTCGGTCTCATCTATGGCATGTCGGCCTTTGGTTTAGCCCGCCAACTCGATGTTCCACGTCACGAGGCCCAGCAATATATCGACATCTACTTTAAGCGCTATCCCGGCGTGCTCAAGTATATGGAGGACACGCGTGCTGCCGCTGCCGAACAGGGCTATGTATCTACCCTTTATGGTCGCAGACTCTATCTACCGGCCATCAAGGATAGAAATGCCATGCGCCGTCAAGCAGCTGAGCGCGCCGCAATTAACGCCCCCATGCAGGGAACCGCCGCCGATATCATCAAGAAAGCCATGATCAATATTGCTCAGTGGATCGACCAAGATACCCAAGGGGAGATCACTATGATTATGCAAGTACATGATGAATTAGTGTTTGAGGTCGACGCCGACAAAGCCGAGTCGCTTAAGCTCAAGGTATGTGAGCTTATGGCTCAGGCAGCCTCACTCGATGTCGAATTACTGGCGGAGGCGGGCATAGGGGATAACTGGGAACAAGCTCACTAATTTTTGCCATCTCAATACCAAAAGCCTCAGTCCTGCTGGGGCTTTTTGATGGATATAGGCCTGTCTTCTCGAAAATCTAGCCCTATCTCAAGGCTGAGCTGGAAAAATCACCAAAATTAGTAATATTTTTTCACCCAAGGGCGATTTTTAGCTAAACATCTCTTTTAAGGGTAATTTTGGTAATTTTTAGATCAAAAACCTGTGCTTTTATTGAGCACATTTTTAGACATCGCTCACATTATTGTCGTTTATTACAAAAAACAGTTTCCCATAATACGGCCAATGCAGTATTATTCTCTGCGTAGGGTACAGAGGTTAAGATGTTCTATCTTTCAGACCTTTTTTTATTTCACGTTAAGTGAAAGCCAAATTCTGGCGCCCCAGCAAGTTACTTGCTGGGGCTTTTTTTCGTCTGAAATTTATTTTAGAGCAAATACTTTAAATGGATGGCGATTCAGGCTATCCTATAGTCATTGAGAGCTATTGGTCTTCGACTAATAGAACTTGAGTCTTGTTGAAATTTAGCTTCTCCCCAAAAGAGCTAATGTATTTTTTGCCGATGGTGTAACCGTCGGCATTTTTTTTGCCTTCAATAAACTAGGTATAAAAAAACGCCTCCTAAAATAGGAGGCGCTTCACTTGCCTATCGATATCACTACTCTTGTTCAGCGTCTGCCAAGGCCTCTACCAACCAATCTGGGTGGCACCACTCATTGAGTATGCTCAGCACCTTAGGTTTACCCGTTCCCTTTAGCGAGGAGAAAGGCTCAACCTTAACCCCATCACCAAAGTCGGCTAAAGCCTTACGTACCTCGTTAACCGTCTTCATCTTGGCGCTTTGGGCTAACTTGTCACACTTGGTCAGCAGCGCCAGTACGGGAATATTGCAATCCACCGCCCACTCAATCATCTGCATGTCGAGATCTTTGAGGGGATGGCGTATGTCCATCAGCACCACCAACCCACTTAAACAGGCTCTCTCTTGCAAATATTGGCCTAACGCCTGCTGCCATTTTTTCTTCATCGCCAATGGCACCTGGGCAAATCCATAACCTGGAAGATCCACTAATCGTCTGTGTTCATCGAGTGCAAACACATTAATTAACTGGGTACGTCCAGGTGTCTTACTGGTTCTTGCCAGGTTCTTCTGCTCAGTCAATTGGTTTAATGCGCTCGACTTTCCAGCATTAGAGCGACCAGCAAAGGCGATTTCGACGCCTACATCACCGGGCAAGTGTTCATCTAAATGCGCAATATCCGGCGCACTAATCAAAAACTTGGCCTGTCGAAAATCGATACGAGAATCAGTCACTACCCACTCCAAAAATTGTTATTTCTTCAGTTTAAATATCGAAGACTTGCTTACATTTGCACAATTTCGTGTAAAATATTACCCCGATCACATAAATCATATTTTATCACGCTTGCAGGTCACTCTCGTAAGCTCAGGACAAAAAATTTAACTAAAAGTTGGAACGCCATGAAAAAGTTAGCTATTGCGCTATCAATGTTAGCCACTCTATCAACTCCGGCTCTAGCAGCAGGTGATGCTGAAGCGGGAAAAACTAAAGCAATCATTTGTTCTGCCTGTCACGGTGTTGATGGTAACAGTATGATCGACATGTACCCCAAGCTTGCGGGTCAACAAGAAACCTACCTGAAGAAGCAGCTAACCGAATTACGTCAAGCTGCTCACACAGGCGGTAAAGAAGGCCGTAACGATCCTATGATGAGCCCAATGGCGGCAGCATTGTCTGATCAAGATATCGAAGATTTAGCGGCTTACTATACTTCGCAAACGCTTACCGTTAGCGAAGTAAAAGATGTGCCTGCACTTGGCGAACAACTATATAAAGGTGGAGATGCCGTACGTGGTATAACCGCATGTATCGCCTGCCATGGTCCAAGCGGCCAGGGTTCTGAAGCTGCCGGCTTCCCAGCAATTGCAGGTCAGCACGCTAACTACATCAAGATCCAGCTGAATAAGTTTCATGATACAACTCGTAACAACGACTTAAACGGCATGATGCAGGATGTTGCCAAGAAGCTTACTAGCGAAGACATCGAAGCATTATCTAAATATATATCAAGCATTAAGTAAATTATTGCTAGATAGTCAAAGGGTGGAAGTTTCCACCCTTTTTTACACTTCCAACTTTACGTTTACGTAAACTGTATAAAATTGGTGCTTGACATAGATCACAGATTTCGTTTTAATTGTGCCCGTACCGAGGTGAACCCAACTGTTTGTATAAAATCTATCTAATAACAATGAACAGATTTCGGTATGTAAAATCATTTAAGATATAAGAATAAAGTTAAGCAAAAATAATAATAATACTTGGACCACTCACTAAAAATAATAAGAGAAGTACTTCGCATCTGAAGTCAGGTCATTATGATTTAGTAAGGATATTGGTTAGGAAGGCCAATGCGCTAATTAGCATTTTCCTTACAGTTCAGAAAACAGTGGAACTGCTTACTACTGAACTTAAACGTAAACCTAACAAGGATGGTTTATTAGGCGTCAAAGATGACGATATGGATTGTGATGTGTCAAGAAGACCATCTACGGAAGCTGTGGTCAGGAAGGCGACAGGGAAAGAAAAAAAGCGTCTGGAAGACCGAAAACTAAAATAACTATGCATGGAAAGCAGATTAAAAAATAAGATGGAATCCGACTGGGAAAGTCGCATAGCAAGTAAGGATACTTGGAATCAGAATTGAGTACCTTTGGTACTTTTTGGAAGGCGACAGTCATACTGTCGCCTTTTTTTATATCTAAGCAAAAATACGCTTCTGTTTAGCCTTCGGCTAAAGTAAATTAATTAAGCGAAGACTGTCGAATCACTTTTATAGAGTCATGCCTCACCCATGCGAAGATGCCCCCTGTGCACTAGCGACAATACCTCTCCTTTCTATCAAGATAGAAAAAGATCTATCTATCGATGTAAACGTTGCATGCTCCTGTTTGCCGATGCCAGCTCCCACCTTCCCCCAAGCGCCGAATTGAAGCGCTATCGCTCGGCCAATAGTAAGCACAAACCGCTACAGCAATTCTTATCCAGCCTGATCACACAATGTGAGCAGCAGATTCAGGGGCCACTGCTTGGACTCAACTTCGGGCGTCTACTGGAGCAGCAGGCCATGGATGCCATCGAGGCAAGAGGGCATACACTCAATCAGTACGATCCAAACTTCGCTGCGGATCACACCCTGCTGCGACTAAAATACGACTTTATCTGCTGCTACCGGGTATTTGAACACTTTCGCTTTCCGGGAAAAGAGTGGCAGTTGCTCTGCTCGCTACTCAAACCCGGTGGATGGATGGCTATCAGTACCCAGTTACTCACCGAGTTACAGGGCTTTCCTAAGTGGCACCACAAGAACAATCTGACTCATGTCAGCTTTTATCAGGAAGCCACCTTTCAATATTTGGCACGCCAGGCCGAGTTTAGGCTATTATTCGCGTCAAAGGATCTCATTTTGGTGCAAAAACCAACAAGATCTGGTATAACACGCGACCCAAGTTCACTTATCTAACCACTAGGTTAAATAAGTTCACGATTTTTTGTAGTTGAGATTAACGTTATGTCCCGTAAAAAAACGCGCAAGATCAATGAGAATGCGCCAAAACGTCCACCCAGAACGAAGAAAGAAGACCGTGTCGTCACAGGTAAGAAGCGGAAGTCGGGTAATAAAGCGGGCAGTCGACATAACGAGCAGCAGATCCAGCAGCAACAATCGGGTGCAGCGCAAGCCAAAGATCCACGCCATGGCAGTAAGAAGCCGGTAGCGCTCAGTCTACCTGCGACTATAGCGGTCGAGAGAAAACCGAAGGCGCCTAAGATGAGTGATGAGCAGAAGCTGTTGAAGCTAGAGGAAGATCCAAGACTCAACAAACTTCTCGATATGATCGAAGAGGGCCGAGATCTCAATGCTGACGATCAAGCCTGGCTAGAGAAACAGCTCACCGAAATCGAGCGCTTGATGGAACGCTTAGGCATCTCAGAAGAAGATGACTTAGAGCATGTGATGCAAACCGCTGCCCGCTCTGACGACGATCTCCTCGATAAGTTCGAATCTGGCGCCGATCTGCTAAAAGACTATCAAGAGAAAAATTAGCCCTAAAGACGCACACAAATGGCATCAGTATTGATGCCATTTCTCTATCCCACCTAGATAAACACAAACCTGGATCTCAACATGACCACGACGTTACTCATCATTGGTGCCCTTATCATCCTAGGTCTTGGCGGCTATGCCCTGCATCTGCTGCTTAAGCTGAAAAAGCAAACGCAGCAGCAGGCTGCCCAATTAGCCGCACAGCAAGCGGCCAGTGAAGCGCGAGAGAAAGAGTTGCTGGGCAATATTCACTATATTGCTGCCGCCATGCTTGAAGAGCGTTGTGAATTGTCCGAAGGGGTGATGCGTATTGGAAAGTTGTTTGAGATCTTAGGCCAGAGTGAACAGGTACAGCACCAATATCCGGCTTTCTTTAAGCATTTTGATATCATCAAGACTCATCCCATCATGGAACAGCGCAAGGCGTTAGAGAAACAGCAGCGCATGAAGCTCGACTTCGAAAGAATGAAATCAGAAGCCGCACTTGAAGTCGAAATCACAGAAGAAGCCAAACTCCTGGTGAAAGCATACGCCCATCTCAGCCACTAACATTAGGGCGTGAGTCGGCGCACAAAAACGGCTTTAAACCAAGACATTTAAGCCGAAAACAAGGATATTCGTCAGCTAACATAAATTGCAGTGCCAATTTGCAACCTGGATCAATGTTATTCACTCAATAACATTGCATACTTCGCTAGTTGCTAATTTACCACCTTCGGAGGACACGCCTTGAAGCAGCCCACCCAAATTAGTTGGGATCAGTCAATGATCGAAAAATACAATTACAGCGGTCCCCGTTATACCTCTTATCCGACCGCATTAGAATTTGACGACTCTTTCACCGAAGAAGATCTGCTCACCTCTATTGCCAACAGTAAGAGCAATAAGCTGTCGCTGTATCTGCATATCCCTTTCTGCGCCAAGCTATGCTACTACTGTGGCTGTAATAAGGTGATCACCCGCCATCAGCATAAGGCGGATCAATATATCGAGTACCTTGCCGCAGAGATCGTCAAGCGCGCTCCGCTGTTCAAACACTATCAAGTCACCCAGATCCACTGGGGTGGCGGTACACCGACTTTCCTCAGCCCTGAGCAGATCCTCAGACTGTCGGCACTACTCAAAGAGCATTTCAATATTGCCGACGAGGGGGAATACTCTATTGAGGTCGACCCACGTGAAATAGAGCTATCCATGCTCGATACCTTAAAAGAAGCGGGCTTCAACCGCATCTCGGTCGGCGTGCAAGACTTTAACAAAGAGGTTCAGATTGCTGTTAACCGTGAGCAGGATGAACAGTTTATCTTCGACCTGATCGCCAAGGCGAAAGCCATGGGCTTTGTGTCGACTAACATAGACCTTATCTACGGTCTGCCGCACCAGACACCTGAAAGCTTTGCAGAGACCATGCAGCGAGTACTAGATCTGTCTCCCGATAGACTGTCAGTTTTTAACTACGCCCATCTGCCAGCACGCTTCGCAGCACAGCGTAAGATTAAAGATGAGCATCTGCCTAGTCCGCAGCAAAAGCTGGAAATGTTGCACCAAACTATCGAGACGCTGACCGGCGCTGGTTACCAGTATATCGGTATGGATCACTTCGCTAAGCCAGATGATGAACTTTCTATCTTGCAAAACGAAGGACGCCTGCACCGTAACTTCCAGGGTTATACCACCCAAGAAGAGTGTGATTTGCTCGGCCTTGGGGTGTCATCAATCAGCCAGATTGGCGATTGTTACGCCCAAAACCAAAAGGACATTCGTCCTTACTATGAATCGGTAGATGAGAAAGGTCATGCGCTGTGGAAAGGCTGCAAACTCAACCGTGATGACGAGATCCGTCGCGTGGTGATCAAGCAGCTCATCTGTCATTTCGACCTGGATATGGCCAAGATAGATCAGCAATTAGGCATTAAGTTTGAAGAGTATTTTGCCGAAGATCTTAAGCTGCTCCAAACCTTTATCGACGACAAGTTGGTTGAGGTGAACGACAGAAAGATCACCGTTGGTGAAACGGGCCGCCTGCTTATCCGTAATATCTGTATCTGCTTCGACGTTTATTATCGCGATAAGGCACGTCAGCAGCAGTTCTCTCGGGTCATCTAACACCCGACTGACAAAAAAGCCGATGATTATTCATCGGCTTTTTTATTTATGCCTCGGTTACGCCTTAGCGGCATAGAGTGCCTTACGCTCACTATCCGAGATAAAGGCCATCTCTACACCGTTGCGTTGCAATTGAGCCAGTTCAGCGTTGCTAAAGCCCATCTCCTGCTTCACAGTACGATATTCATGCTTAATATCGATCGCACTAACACCGGGATCATCGGTATTTAGACCAATCAAGACACCGGCCTCCATAAAGGTCCGCAGTGGATGCTCCTGGTAGCTGGTAACAGTTGAGGTGTGCAGGTTACTGGTAGGGCAAGACTCGATTCCGATCTTATTCGCCACCAGGTACTCCATCAGCTTAGGATCATGGATAGCATTCACGCCGTGGCCGATGCGGGTCGCACCAAGCTCAGTGATCGCCTGCCACATACTCTCTGCACCCGCCGCCTCACCGGCGTGGGCAGTAATGGCTAAGCCGGCATCACGCACTTTCTTAAAGTGGTCGTTAAACAGAGCACCAGGGAAGCCTAGCTCATCCCCCGCCAAGTCCATCGCCACCAGGTGCTGCCTATGGGCCAGTAGGGCCTCAAGCTCTTGCATACAGGCCGCCTGACCAAAGGAACGCGACATGATGCCGATCAGGTTGATCTTCACATCATGCTCCTTGATACCCGCTTTAACCCCATCGATAACGGCTTCAACCACACCTTCAATCGGTAATTTGTGGTTCATCGCCATATAGTAAGGACTGAAACGTAGCTCTGCATAATCGAGCCCAGATATCGCCGCATCGGCAACGTTTTCATAGGCAACACGTTTAACCGCATCAAGATCGGCAAGAACGGCAACCATCCAGTCTAGCTTTTTCAAAAAAGCGACCAGACTCGACTCTTTACCCTGAATTTGAACGAAAGGCGCTAAACCTTCTAAAGTCTCTGAAGGCAACGCTATGTTATGTTGATGGCCAAGTTCCCATATCGTTTCCACCCTGACGTTACCATCAAGGTGACGATGCAGATCCACCAACGGAATGGATGTATCAATCATATTTAACCCCTATGTGAACCCTTCAGCCAATATTATTTTTTGTTTGGTCTGAAGTTGTTGCAACTATAACACGCATTTTTTAGCGGCATGCATAACTTATGTTCAGCTTTCAATTGATCTTTGTTACAAGTTTTGCAGAAAATTTCTCTGCAATACGGGTGATCCCTAAAATTGAATATTGCATAATCATGACACCCACTCCTGGGCGAATAATAATCACAACAACAGGAACACTTATGTATAGACCCTTAGCTCCCTGCCTACTCATACTTAGCCTCAGTGCCTGCCAAATGGCTCCCTCTAACGATGCCGTCAATACACCTCAAGTCGCAACTCAAGGCAGCGAACAAGCACTACAGAGTATCATCAAGGATGCTTGGCAGCTTAGAGTAGAGTCTAGTCCAGAAATGGCCTATGCAAGGGGAGATAAGACTGCGGCGGGAAAACTAGAAGATCTTTCTCCGGAAGCGCTGGCGCGAATGAATACCGCTAATCTTGCCCTCTTGGCCCGCCTAACAGCATTAGATCTCTCGACACTGGATCAAGAAGCCCGTATCAACGCCCAGATACTGCAATATCAACTGCAAAACAGTGTCGATCTCTATCGTTTTCACGACCATTACTTGCCCCTTACCGCTGAGAGTGGCTTTCACGCCTATATAGCCTCGATAGCCAAAGGCAATTTCAATACCGAAGAAGATTACCTGAACTACCTGAGCAAGCTTAAGGCACTACCTAAGTATTTTGACCAGCAAACCTATTGGCTCAAACAGGGATTAGCAGAGGGGATCACTCCCGCCAAAGTGGTATTAACCGGCTTCGAAGATAGTATTAGCGCCTTTATTGTGCCGGTTGAGCAAAGTGGTTATTACAAACCCTTTACTCAATTTCCGAAGCACTTCACCACGGCACAGCGCGGCAAGATGGAAGCCGAAGGCAAGCGTTTAATTGAACAGCTTGTACTACCTAGTTATCAAGCCTTCTATGATTTTATGACCCAGGAATATATTCCTGGTGCAAGGCAGAGCATTGCGGCGGCAGATCTCCCCGATGGCAAAGCCTTCTATGAAAACCGCGTGCGCTATTACACCACTCTGCCGATGACCGCCGACGAGGTTCATCAACTTGGACTTAAAGAGGTCAAACGCATCCGCGACGAGATGCAGACTATCATCGACAAGCTCGGCTATCAGGGTGACTTTGCCGACTTTTTGCATTTCCTACGTACCGATCCTCAATTCTACGCCACCACGCCAGAAGAGCTGCTGAAAGAAGCCGCCTTTATCGCCAAGAAGGCCGACGCCATGCTGCCAAAGTATTTCGGCAAACTTCCGCGCACGCCTTACGGCATTCAAGAGGTTCCTGCAGAGATCGCCCCTAAATACACTACAGGACGTTATTCAGGCTCCAACAGTGATGATCAAGCCGGTTACTATTGGGTCAACACCTACGCCCTAGACAAACGACCACTCTATGAAATGGAGGCGCTCACCCTACACGAAGCCGTTCCGGGCCATCACCTGCAGATCTCCCTCAATAAGGAACTCACCTCGCTGCCCGAATTTCGTCGCTATAGCTATATCTCGGCCTTTGGTGAAGGTTGGGGACTTTACTCAGAGTATCTGGGGTTGGAAGGCGGTTTCTACCAAGACCCTTACAGCAACTTTGGCCGCCTGACCTATGAGATGTGGCGCGCTGCCCGCCTGGTGGTCGATACAGGCATGCATGCCAAGGGCTGGACTCGTCAACAGGCGATCGACTTTATGGCCAGCAATACCGCGCTGTCACTGCACAATGTCACTACTGAGATTGACAGGTATATCTCTTGGCCTGGGCAAGCTCTCTCCTACAAGATTGGTGAGCTGACCATTAAGCGCTTGCGGGCAAAGGCCGAAGCCGAGTTAGGCGACAAGTTTGACATCCGTGCCTTTCACGATGCCATACTCGCTAATGGCTCTGTCCCCATGGCAATACTTGAGCAGCAGATAGACGACTTTATCAAGGCGCAAACCAAGCTGTAATGTGCACCTCTGGCGCCTGCGAAGGCGTCAGAGGACTCGCTTTGAGCACCTAGCATTAATCCCGATAAAATATCGTGCTACACTCTAGCTCTCTTTTCTTAATCTATGCGTCCAATGTCTACAGCCCTCGATTCAGTCTCCGTCCCAAGCTTCAGTTTCTCTAGCGAACAACAAGACAACAGCAAGCAGATAAACACCTTTTGGCAAGGAGTAAAGCAGGGCGAGTTGACGACAATCGATAATCTGAAGCTGGCCTACTGCGCTGCGCTGCATCCAGATTCAAACCGGGCAATAGTGATCAGTAGTGGACGGGTGGAAGCCTATGTTAAATACCAAGAGCTCATCTTTGACCTCTACCAGTTAGGCTATAGCGTCTACGCTATCGACCACAGAGGACAAGGTCTCTCATCCAGGCTAACCGATAACCCGCATCAGGGACATGTAGAAAAGTTTTCTGACTATGTGCAAGACTTTGCGCTATTTATCGAAACCATAGTCAAAGCCAATCATCATGACAGTCTGTTCCTCGTGGGTCATTCCATGGGCGGTACCATTGCCACCCTGTATCTTCAGCAGGCCCCCCATGTGTTCAACGCGGCTGTATTATCCGCCCCCATGTACGGCATCTGTCTACCTATGCCGAAGCGCTTTGTACGCTGGCTCGTTCAACGACTCGATAATGGCTCAACTAGGCAGCCAAACTATGTCTTGAGCGGCAAGAACTACTCTCCAGAGCCCTTCGAAGCCAATGATTTGACTCACAGTGCGATACGCTATCAAGCATATCGCCGCCTGTATGAAACCTATCCACAGCTGCAACTCGGCTCACCCACCAATCGCTGGTTAGCCGAATCCCTTGATGCCAGTGAACAAGCGGTGGTGGCGGCCAAGCATAGCCAAATACCCTTGCTTATTTTGCAAGCCGAAGAAGATTCTATTGTGGAAAACCAGGCACAAGAGGCTGCCGTAGGCGGACTATGTCAGCTTAAGGTGATCGCCAATGCCCGCCATGAAATTTTTATGGAATGCGATGCCGCCCGCAATCAGGCGCTCAGTTATCTCGCGGAGTTTCTCGACTCAAACGCTTGATTTAACGCGTTGCTCCGCCAGACGACCTAACAGTCTACTCAACTCCTCACCTGGCATTGGACGATGGAAAAGATAGCCCTGGTATAGGTCACACTGGTAGCGTTGCAGCTGATCGAATTGAGACTGTATCTCAACCCCCTCTGCCACAAACGCCAGTCCTAGGCTATGGGACATATCGATCATGGCTTTCACAATAGAGGCTGACGCCTCGCCATTACCCATGTCCCTGATAAAACTAGCATCTAGCTTAAGTCGATTAAGTGGTAATTCTTGTAAGTAACTCAGCGAACTATAGCCGGTACCAAAATCATCCACGGCAATACTGATCCCCGCCTCTCTAAGCAAGTTCATGGTTTGCCTAACCTGCTGCAGATCCGTAAGCAATACATGTTCAGTCAACTCAAGCTCAATATGGTGGGGGCTAACTCCCTGCTCAGTCAACAGCGCAAGCAAATTAGGGGCGAACTCATCTTGGTGAAATTGACGCGCGCTGACATTAATCGACACCATAGGGGCATTAATATTCTGTGCTTTCAATTCACGAATAAAACGACAGGCCTCTAACAACACCCACTCACCTAACTCAATAATCAACGAGCTGCCTTCGGCTACAGGGATAAAGTCAGCCGGTGAAATAGCACCGTGTTGCGGATGATTCCAGCGCAACAAGGCTTCAACAGAGGCAATATCTCCCTTAGCGTTAATCAAGGGCTGATAAGAGAGTGACAATTGATGCCGTGACACGGCATGCACCAACTCGGTTCGGATCATTAAATTTTGAGCGGCTCGCTTATCCATTTCGCTGCAGTAAACGACACAGGCATCTCTTCCACTTTCCTTGGCTTGGGCTAACGCCATGTTGACTCGTTTGAACTGCTGCTCAGGCAAGATGCCTTCGCTGGGGTCGATAACCGCAATGCCGACACTCGCAGACAAGTTAAAGGTATGTCCACTAATATGGAAACTACGTGCGATCAACTGGCGCATCTGGCTCGCCAGAGCTTGAGCCCGACGCTGTGCTCCAAGCAGATCTTCAGGAAGCTTCTTCACTAACACCACAAACTCGTCAGCCCCAAGACGGGCTATCAGGGAGTTCGATGCAAAATAACTCGAAAGTCTGGCAGCGATCTGGATTAATAACCTATCGCCACCATGATGGCCCAATGCATCATTGACCACCTTAAAGTTATCCAGGTCCAACATAAAGAGTGCTGCACACGCGCCAGTGTCTTCTTGTTGGCTATAAAGTGCGTCCATTAATGCACGGCGATTGGCCAAATCCGTCAAGGGGTCATGTTTCGCCTGATGCAAGGCAGCCTTTTGATTGCGAATGTCTTCAGTAACATCTGAGAGCGTACCTATCATGCGGACGGGCTTCCCCTTCTCATCCCACTCTACCGTCATCCCCCTATCTAACACCCAGATGTAGTGCCCCTGCTTATGGCGCAAGCGATGGACACTCTCAAACTCCTCGCTCTCCCCCCTAAGATAATCATTCAAGTTATCGAAAATTGAGGTCTTATCTTCTGGGTGTAAGCGACTCTCCCAGCTGCTGAGTTCTGGCGCTAACTCTTCTGGGCCATAACCCAGCATATCCTGCCAACGATCGGATAAAAACAAACTGTCATCTTCGAGATTCCAATCCCAAATCCCATATCGAGAGACCTCAACCGCAAATAACCACCGTTGTTCGCTGTCTTTAAGCTGTTTAGCACCCAGTTGAAATCTATCCTTAAACTGGCTCAAATTACTCGCTAGGCCATCCAACTCTATAAACGGCGAGTTCACTGAATCGCGCTTTACCTCACGCTGTCCAAGCGACGCGGCTTCACGGCTTAGCCGGCTAATTGGCAATAATAGGAAGTAATACAATAAGCTAAGCAAGACTAGAGTCGCAGACAAAGCTAACCCACCTATCCGCGCCAGACTTGCAAACACCTGCTCATCACTCGCAGCGAGCAAAGGTGCCATATCGTACTCAAGGTAAATAAGCTCGGGACGCTCAACAGACATTGGAGAAATAGCGGGAGTAATAGGGTAATAGGCTTGTATCGACTGGCGCTTATCGTTAAAAAAAAGGTTAGGCTGACCAATGGCTACACTCTCACCATGCACCTGGGTAGCATAACCGTCAATGACCAACTGCGCCAAACTGTCACGCCACACACCATGGTTAGCAAAACGAATCTTGCCCTCACGATCGATCAGGGTATAAACAGAAAACCAAATATCACTGCCGATCAGCGCAAGTTCTTCTTCGACTCGAGAAAAATCCTGTTTCTTGGCAGCCACACCCACTAGATGATTCAATTTCATTAACTGTTGCGATAGGGCGACTATCTGAGCGTTAGAGACCTGATCACGCCCCTGTTGCCTTTCGATGAAGTAGGCTGTGGTGATAAAAATCGCAAACAGTAAGATACACACTAACGGTGCAAAAATAATTAGCGAGGGTCGTGAGAAATATTTCAGCAAAGCCACCACACCTAAAAGAAACGGTCATCAGACATCACACATCTTATCAATAGAGGATCTACTGCATGTGCTCGCGTCGATTATGCCACAATTAAGTTAGCTCGTGGCTAAACATTATTGCATTTGAATATATGTATATAAGTACCAGTTTGAACCAGAGACAGAGTTCAGCACAAGACAGCTAGTAAATCATCCGTCCCCACCGTACAAATCGCTACAAGGAAGCAAAAGTCACTTCTGACTAACTACTTGATTAAGATACGGCTCAGCTCCAATAGAGATGATTTAAAATCCTTTGCTAACTTTAAATTGGCAAGACAGAGTGAGGAGAGGGCGACTAAAACCCAAAACCAAAGAGCCCAGGCAAGACTTATGAGCAAAAGAAGCTAGGGCTTTGCCCTAAATATCACCGGACGCATATCGCGAAGCGAGGTGCTTACGCTCGTAAAGAGCCAATACAGCTAAGAAAGACGAGACTTAACTACATGTGCCTTAGCATGCGATAGTTTTTATCACACAACGAAAAAAGCCTCTGCATTTCTGCAGAGGCTTTCGTCTTAATGTTGGCGGAGCGGACGGGACTCGAACCCGCGACCCCCGGCGTGACAGG
>NZ_JAKIKX010000010.1 GCF_023283925.1 Shewanella marisflavi | reverse complement strand
GGAAACCATAGCATTGTGGTCCCACCTGATCCCATCCCGAACTCAGAAGTGAAACGCAATCGCGCCGATGGTAGTGTGGGGTCTCCCCATGTGAGAGTAGGTCATTTCCAGGCGCCTAATTTAGTATCCCGCGTAAGCGTGTTACTAAAGGAGCGGTAGTTCAGTTGGTTAGAATACCGGCCTGTCACGCCGGGGGTCGCGGGTTCGAGTCCCGTCCGCTCCGCCAACATTAAGACGAAAGCCTCTGCAGAAATGCAGAGGCTTTTTTCGTTGTGTGATAAAAACTATCGCGGGCTAAGGCACATGCAGTCAAATCTCGTCTTCCTTAGCTGTATTGGCTCTTTACGAGCGTAAGCGCATCGCTTCGCGATATGCATCCATGCAAATTGGCAGCTCGACATTCCCTGTTTCTCGTTCATAGGCCTATTCGTGCGTCATGAGATAAGAAGCTTAGTCATATCGAAAGTGATGGCTTATCGGCATTTCTCGCTTGTGATGGTTAAGAGCCAAAATCCTCATTAGGATTAGTTTATGCGTATCTCTTCCCTGTAGTTTCGTTTGCCATAATGATTTAATGAGTCTAGTTCGCTTGTAGCGGCTGACTTTAAAATTGTTTAGAGCGATAAGACCTGTAAAGGGGCGCTAACGCCGACGAATGTGAATATCTGCTGAGTTGTCCTATTGTCTATTGCTATTCAGAGCGGCCTTACCTACCTTATGGCAAAGTTAAATCGCTTAGTTTCAAGGGATGGATATGAAAATAGAAATGATCTGTACTGGTGAAGAGGTGCTGTCGGGACAGATAGTCGATACCAATGCGGCATGGGCAGCCAATACTATGATGGATCATGGTATAGAGATGCAGCAGCGTATTACCGTTGGCGATCGTATGGATGATCTGGTTGAAGTATTTCGTCAGCGTAGTGAGCACGCCGATGTCATCTTAGTTAACGGTGGTCTGGGGCCAACCAGTGACGACATGTCTTCTGAGGCAATGGCGATTGCCAAGAGGGAGCCATTAGTTGAATGCACCCTATGGCGCGAACGTATTCAAGAGTGGTTTACGCGCAATGGGCGACAGATGCCCGCAAGTAATCTCAAGCAGGCGATGCTGCCCGCTTCAGCCATTATGGTGGACAATCCAGTTGGGACAGCCTGTGGCTTTAGAGTGAAGCTTAATCGAGCCTGGCTTTTTTTCACGCCAGGTGTGCCCTTTGAATTTAAAAAGATGGTGACTGAGCAATTTATTCCCTTTGTCGAGCAGATTGCCGATAGTCATGTCGAAGTCGAGGTTCAGAAATTATTGACCATAGGTCAGGGGGAGTCGGCGCTTGCTGACAAGCTCGAAAGTATCGCGCTTCCCAGCGGGATCACCTTAGGCTACCGCTCTTTTATGCCTTATATCGAAATTAAGCTATTTGCCAGAGGGCAGGATGCTATCGCCAAGTTAGATGAGCTAAAGGCTGAGGTGATGAGCCGACTCGGCAATGCGGTTGTCGGGCAGAATGTGACCTCCTTGGCGCAAGTGATTCATAACCGTCTGTTAGCCTCGGGCAAGCGTTTGAGTGTGGCTGAGTCTTGTACTGGCGGTATGATTGCCAGCAACCTGGTCGCCTTTGCCGGAAGCTCACAGTATCTGGATCAAGGGCTGGTGACCTATAGCAATGAGTCTAAGGTCAAGGTGTTAGGGGTTCAGCCTGCGACTCTGGATGATCATGGCGCTGTTTCGATTGCAACGGTCGAGGAGATGGCTAAAGGCGCTAGAGCTCTACTTGATAGCGATTACGCGCTTGCCACCAGTGGCATTGCCGGTCCTGATGGCGGCAGCGATGCTAAGCCTGTGGGGACAGTAGCCATCGCTTTAGCCACCAAACAAGGGGTATATAGCCAGATGCTAAAATTTCCGGCGCGCTCCCGTGAGCTGGTGAGGCAGCTGAGCAGTGCCGTCGCCTTGGATATGCTCAGGCGCGAGTTGGACGATACTTCGGTATTGGTCGACTATGCTTCTTATCCCAGATTTGCCAAATAACCTGCTGATGTGAGACTCAGGCAATAGAGTTAGGGCGAGCCTTGATCGCCCTAATCTTTAAAGATGAGATTAATTTTTCCGGGGACCACCTCGATGCGTTTGGTCATCTCTGCCAGAAGCGCCTGATTGCCTTCCTGTGTATCGAGTACATATACAGGCTGGGTTTCCAGAAAGTGGGTGATAAAGCGCATGACCTGAGGTGCGGCCTGTCCCATGGCTTGCTCAAGATCTTTGGGGCTAGAGGTCAGTTTGACCAGTTTTAGTTCTCTAAGGTAGAGGCTATGCTGGTTGGTATCATACCAAGGCTTAGCCTCGAACTCGGCCGTCATGGTGGCGTTAAGGGGCATTAGCGGATTGGCCACCTTAATTTGACTGTTTGCCGCAATCGCCATAGTGTCAGCCTTATGACCTAACTTGACCTTCACATCATTAATCTTCATCTCTATGCCGAAGAAGCGATTGCCTTCCTTGACCTCGAAATGCATCTCCTCATTGAGATAGTTAGTGAGCTGGCGCTCACTGATGCTGTATTGACTAACACAGGCGGTCAATAGCAGCATCATGAGGCCAAGTAGGGTCAGCTGTTTCATTAGCCTGTGTTTCTCATACCTGCCGCGACGCCGGCTATGGTCAACATTAGCGCTAATTCCACATTACTCGAACCCGCTTCTTCTTTGCGAGTTCGGGCCAATAGCTCTGCCTGAAGGAAGTTGAGCGGATCGATATAGGGGTTACGTAGCTCTACCGACTCGCGGTTCCACGGCGTATGGGACATCAGGGCATCAGATTGTGTCAGCTCCAATACCACCTTGATCCCGGTTGCCATTCTGGCGCGCAGCGCTTCACCCAGGTGATGCAGTTCCTTAGGCACCAGACAGGTTTCATAGTATTTTGCCAGGTTAGGTTCTGCCTTGGCATAGACCATCTCAAGCATGGAGATACGTGTCTCAAAGAAAGGCCACTCTTTCTCCATCTCTCGTAGCAGGCCTAACTCACCTCTGTCGGCTGCTTGTTGTAGTGCTTCTCCCGCGCCTAACCAAGCGGGCAGCATCAAGCGGTTTTGCGACCAGGCAAAGATCCAGGGAATCGCACGCAGGCTTTCGATGCCTCCATCGACACGGCGTTTGGCCGGACGACTGCCCAGGGGCAGCTTGCCCAGCTCGACCTCTGGTGTCGCCGCGCGGAAATAAGCCACAAAATCGGGTTCCTCACGTACGATAGCACGGTAAGCTTGGACAGAATCGCCGGCGAGGCGCTCCATTGCTTCACGCCATTCAGGCTTAGGTTCTGGCGGCGGCAATAGGGTGGCCTCCATCACGGCAGAGGTGTACAGCGCCAAGCTTTGTACCGCCAGCTTAGGCAGGCCGAACTTGAAGCGGATCATCTCTCCCTGCTCGGTGACGCGAATACGTCCATCCACAGAGCCCGGGGGCTGTGACAAGATCGCCTTGTGTGCTGGTCCGCCACCACGGCCTATGGTGCCGCCACGGCCGTGGAATAGAGTGAGTTTGATATCGGCTTGGGCACAGACCTTAACCAGTTTCTCCTGAGCACTATATTGAGCCCAGGCGGCGGCCATAACGCCGGCATCTTTAGCCGAATCTGAGTAACCTATCATCACCTCTTGGCTACCCTTGCAGTAGCCACGATACCAGTCGATGGCAAATAGCGCCGACATGCAGCTAGAGGCATTATTAAGATCGTCCAGAGTTTCGAATAGGGGGACGACACGCATTGGGTGTTGGCAGCCAGCCTCTTTAAGTAACAGGAGTACGGCCAATACATCTGAGGGCTGGCTAGCCATGGAGATCACATAGGAGCCTAACGCCTTCGAAGACTGATTAGCGATCAGCCTGACTGTGCTGATCACCTCGGCCACATCGTCGCTGGGCTGCCAGTTATGGGGGATGAGAGGGCGTTTGCCACTTAACTCCCTGAGCAGGAAGGCCTGTTTTTCATGTTCGTCCCAGTGATCATAGTCGCCTAGACCCAGATAACGAGTCAGTTCGGCGATAGCGTCGCTATGACGCTGGGCATCTTGGCGGATATCCAGGCGTAGCATATGGATTCCGAAGCAAGCGAGTCGACGCAGCATATCCAATAGCAGACCGTTAGCAATCAGGCTCATACCCGACTCATTTAGGCTTTGGTAAAGCAGGGTCAATGGCTGCTTAAGATCTTCCTCGTGCCAGATTAAGGTGTCGAGATCCACTTCGGGCGAATGACCCTCAAGACGGGCATTTAAGTAATCTATGGTATCGCGCAGTTTTTGTCTTAGCTCGCGCAGCACCTCTCTATATGGCTCATGACTATGATTGGTGAGGGCTAGAAGCTCGTCATTGGCCTCTTCCATCGACAGCTCATTAACGAGCAAGACCACATCTTTAAGGTAGAGACGTGCTGCTGTGTGGCGGTTGCGATCCAGCACTTCCTGAGTGATTTTGGCTGTGACGAATGGGTTGCCATCGCGATCGCCCCCCATCCAGCTAGAGAAGCGGATCGGTGCCATGTCGCTGGGCAGTTGTTTGCCGGTGCGCTCTTCGACTTGCTCGTTGAGTTGACGCATGAAATCGGGAATGGCGTGCCAGAGCGAGGCTTCTATTGTGCTGAGGCCCCAGCGGGCTTCATCTACAGGTGTTGGTCGCTCGTGGCGTATCTCGTTGGTGTGCCAAATCTGGGCGATAAGCTGTCTGAGCCTGAGGTGATTTCGTTTTTTCTCTTTTTCGGTGAGCAGAGGGTTTTCCAAGGTGGCAAGACAATCAACCACGGCGGAATATTTCTGGATCAGGGTGCGACGTGAGATCTCTGTTGGGTGGGCCGTGAGTACTAGATCGATATCGAGTGTCTGCAGACATTCAAGCATCTTATCTTGATCTATGCGGCCGTTGAGCATGCGTCCTAAGAGTTGATCCACTGGGTCTGGTACGCATACCAGTTCGTCACAGTTGCGGCTGATGGTATGAAATTGTTCTGCGATATTGGCTAGGTTTAAAAATTGATTGAAGGCTTTGGCAAAGGGGACTAGCTCTTCATCTGGTAAGGCGGCCAATAGGGTGAGCATCTGTTCTCTGGCGGTATCATTACCCTGACGAGAGCTTTTAGCAAGATGTCTTATCTGTTCAATTTTATCTAAAAATGGTTCGTCCATGTGCGTGCGAATGGTATCGCCTAATATTTGGCCTAAGGTGCCTACATTAGATCGCAGCGACGCGTACATATCTGTCATAAATGCTCCATACCCACTAGTTAATCAATCACCATACCTAGGCTATCAGGTTTAGGTCAATACAGCATATCTTCATATCGTATGCTTATGTGTTCTATATCACCTTGCGTGAATTTTTTATGGTGATCTTAAGACGGCTTTATACAAGCTTGGTAAATCAACTGCTTAAGTAAGTCTACGGTTTTGTTGATGTAGGCGGTGTCCAGATACTCGTCTGGTTGATGGGCCTGCTCTATGCTGCCCGGTCCCCACACCAGGGTTTGACAGCCTAGCTGTTGAATATAGGGGGCCTCGGTGGCGTAGTTAACGACTTCTGGCGCCGTATTAGATAGCTGAGCAACTAGCTGTGACCATTGATTATCGGCTTGTCCGGCAAAGGGCTGAGAGCCGGGATAAAGCTGACTAATGTTGATAGCCCCTGGGTAACGCTGGCTAAGTTCGGCAAGGTATTGGATCAGTAGTTGCTCCAAAACTTCTAGCGGCAGACCGGGAAGGGGGCGGATATCCAGATGGAGATCGCAGCAGCCGCAGATGCGATTGGCGGCGTCGCCTCCATGAATATGGCCGAAGTTCATCGTGGGATAGGGCACGCTGAAGGCTTCTTCGCGATAGTTGTCGGCTAAATGTTGTTTTAGCTTGAGCAGCTGGCCAATGATCTGGTGCATGATCTCAATGGCGTTTAGCCCTTTGTCGGGATCGGAGGAGTGACCGCTGCGCCCCGTGATGCGAATGCCTTGGGCCAGATGTCCCTTATGCATATATACGGGTTTTAATCCGGTGGGCTCGCCTATGAGTGCATATTCAGGGGCAATGGCTTTGGATTGGGCGAAGGCCTTGGCGCCGTTCATCGTGGTCTCTTCATCGGCACTGGCGAGTATATAGAGTGGCCGAACGAAATCCTGTGTCGGCATCTGGCGTACAGCCTCAATAACCAAGGCAAAAAAACCTTTCATGTCGCAGGTGCCGAGCCCGTACCAACGGTTATCTTTCTCCGTCAGGGTAAAGGGATCTTGGCTCCAACGGCCTTGGTCGAAGGGGACTGTATCGGTATGGCCTGCCAGTAGCAGACCGCCACGTCCCTGACCTATCTTGGCAAGTAGATTGTTTTTGCCGCGGGTATCGGCAACCGCTTGTATTTGGCATTCGAAGCCGAGATCACTGAGCCATTGACTGAGCAGCGTCACCACTCCCTGATTACTCATATCCAGCTCTGCTTCTAGGGCGCTGATAGAGGGGGTTGCGATGAGTTCACAGAAGGACTGTTTGATATCAGGAAAATTTTTCATCATTTAATTCAATTCACCAATTTTATTTAAAAATATCTATTCAATATTATTGCATAATTAGTTTGTTGTGGTAGTCTATCAAACAGCTGAAACAAGCGCCATTATTTAAGGCTTAACTTCGAGACAAAAAATGAACAATTCATTCTTACATTCTGCATATAAGGTTAGCAGTATTCACTTCCTGCGACGATAATCTTGTCATATTGGTATCTATACCAGGGCTTAAGTAGTGCCCCTCTCTTTTTTAGCGTTAACTTAATATAGAAGTCACAAAGTATGAAAAGCATAGCGATAATTGGCGCCAGTGGTTACACAGGTGCACAAATTACTTCACTGATCCAAGCGGATGATCAGCTAGAGATTCAAGGTCTTTATGTTTCGGAACATAGCCTGGATAAGGGCAAAACATTGGCCAGCCTGTATCCGGTTTATAGCCATATTGATCTTTGTTTGGCGCCACTGACTGAGCAGGCCAAGCAAGCAATAGTCGATGAGGCCGATGCCGTGGTGTTGGCGACCGATCACGGTGTGAGCCTGCATCTGGCTGCTTGGTTCTATCAGGCGGGTCTGGCGGTATTCGACCTTAGCGGTGCTTACCGTTTCGCTGATATCGAGCAATATCCTAAATGGTATGGTTTTGAACATCTCTATCCAGAGGTGTTGGCTCAGGCTGTCTATGGTCTGGCAGAGTGGAATGCCGAAGGGATTGCTAGTAGCAAGATGATTGCCGTGCCTGGCTGTTACCCAACGGCCTCGCTAACGGCACTGAAACCTCTTAAAGATCTCATGACAGACAGCCTACCCGTGATCAATGCCGTCAGCGGCGTGACGGGTGCTGGCAGAAAGGCCCAGCTACATACCAGCTTCTGTGAGGTGAGCTTGACTCCTTACGGCGTACTAGGTCACAGACATCAACCTGAGATCGCGACTCAGTTGGGGCAGCAGGTGATCTTTACCCCTCATCTAGGCAACTTTAAACGTGGCATTCTGGCCACTATCACGGTGCAGATGAAGCCAGGCGTGACTGAGAGTGATATTGCCAAGGCCTATCAAGTGTATGACTCTGCACCTCTGGTAAATGTGTACCATAATCAATTTCCTAAGGTGGACGATGTGGTGCACACCCCAAACTGCCTACTGGGATGGAAGTTTGATCCTCTCAATGGTTACCTGGTGGTGGCGAGCGCCATCGATAACCTGATGAAAGGTGCGGCCAGTCAGGCGCATCAATGCATAAAGATTCATTTTAATTATTAATTTTGTCACCTGGATAAGAGAGAAGTAGCTATGTCGGCAAGTAAGAAAACCTTAGTGCTTAAAGTGGGTGGCGCCTTGATGCAATGTGAAATGGGGCTGACACGCTTGATGACTAGTGCCGCCAACATTATTAAGTCGGGGCAATCTGTCGTCTTGGTTCACGGTGGCGGTTGCCTGGTAGACGAGCAGTTAAAAGCCAATGGTATGGAGACAGTTAAACTGGACGGTTTGCGTGTCACTCCCGAAGAGCAGGTACCTATTGTCGTCGGTGCGCTAGCCGGTACCTCCAATAAAATTTTACAGGCCAGTGCGGTCAAAGCCGGCATTACCTGTGTCGGTATGAGCCTGTGTGATGGCGGCATTGTGAATGCAGCCATCAAAGATGAGCAACTCGGCTTTGTGGGTGAAGTCTCCCCTAACAATCCTGCTTATCTCAACTTCTTGTTAGCGCAAGGCTGGATGCCGATTGTTAGCTCAATAGCCGTAGATGACGCGGGCAATCTGCTTAACGTCAATGCCGATCAGGCGGCGACTGTGATCGCCAAGCTAGTGGAAGGTCAATTGGTATTGTTGTCAGATGTCAGCGGCGTGCTAGACGGCAAAGGGCAGTTAATTAAGACCTTGGATAAGGCTCATGCCGATGAGTTGACCAAGTTGGGCGTTATCGAGAAAGGTATGAAGGTTAAAGTTGAGGCGGCATTAGAGGTTGCACAGTGGATGGGGCAACCTGTGCAGGTGGCTTCCTGGCGCGACGCCGAACAGTTAATCGCGCTGGAGAAGGGCGAGTCTATTGGCACTCAGGTATTGCCACATTAATTAAACGGAACAATGAGAAGAGTATTCATCTAGGAGTAGAGCTATGAATCACCTATTATCGATAAAAGAGCTAAACCAGCAGCAACTGATCGACCTACTCGCTCTGGCGAAAACGATCAAGGCCAATCCAGAAGACTATCGCAAAGCACTCGATGGTAAGAGTGTCGTGATGTTATTCGAAAAGCCATCGCTGCGTACTCGCGTGAGCTTTGACATCGGTATTAATAAGTTAGGTGGTCATTGTCTTTACCTGGATCAGCAAAATGGTGCCCTGGGCAAGCGTGAACCAGTATCTGATTTCGCCGCTAACATCTCTTGTTGGGCCGATGCCATTGTGGCGAGAACTTTTGCTCACTCGACCATTGAACAGCTTGCAGAGCATGGCAGTGTGCCGGTGATCAACGCGTTGTCGGACATGTACCATCCCTGTCAGGGGTTGGCTGACTTTTTGACTCTGTCAGAACAGTTCGACGATGTCAGCAAGGTTAAGCTGGCCTATGTCGGTGATGGCAATAATGTAACCCACTCGCTCATGTATGGTGCGGCGTTACTCGGTGCCAAGATGACGGTGATCTGTCCCCAAGGTCATTTTCCTGATGGTAAGGTGGTTTTGGAGGCGCAGGCGATAGCCGAGGCCCATGGCGGTGAGCTGGTATTGAGCTCAGATGTCGAAGCGATCGCTGGCCATGATGCCATCTATACTGATACCTGGATCTCCATGGGAGATAGCGCCAGTCTAGATGAGATCAAAGCTAAATTTGCCCCATATCATGTCGACACCGATTTGATGAACAAGGCCGGGGCCAAGTTCTTCATGCACTGTCTGCCAGCCTACCGTGGGGTGGAAGTGGCCGCCGAGGTGGTCGACGGGGCTGGCTCATTGATCTTGCAGCAGGCAGAAAACCGCATGCATGCACAAAATGCCGTATTAGTGACCCTACTGAGTTAATGAACAATCCCAATGGGTGAATTGGGCCAACGAATTGAGTATTTAGGAAAACGAAATGTCTATCGAAAACAACAACACATCAGTGAAGAAAGTGGTACTGGCCTACTCAGGTGGACTGGATACATCGGCGATCATTCCTTGGCTAAAAGAGAACTATGACAATTGTGAAATTGTCGCTTTCTGTGCCGACGTCGGCCAGGGTGAGGCTGAGCTCGAAGGTCTGCATGAGAAGGCTATCGCCTCTGGTGCGTCCGAGTGCTATATCGTTGATCTAAAAGAGGAGCTGGTGGCCGATTACATCTATCCGACTATCGCGACCGGTGCCATCTATGAGGGGACTTATCTGCTGGGTACCTCTATGGCCAGACCTATTATCGCCAAGGCCCAGGTGGAAGTGGCGCGTAAAGTCGGTGCTGATGCCGTTTGTCATGGTTGTACCGGTAAGGGTAACGATCAGGTGCGTTTTGAAGGCTGTTTTGCCGCCTTGGCACCGGATCTTAAGGTGATTGCCCCATGGCGTGAGTGGAGTATGGTCAGCCGTGAAGACCTGCTAGATTACTTGGCGGAGCGTAACATCAAGACCACTGCCTCGGCGACTAAGATCTATAGCCGTGACGCTAACGCCTGGCATATCTCTCACGAAGGTGGTGAACTGGAAGATCCATGGAACGAGCCTAGCAAAGAAGTATGGACCATGACAGTTGCACCAGAAGATGCCCCCGATGAGCCTGAGTATGTCTCGGTTGAGATGGAAGCTGGTCGCATCACTAAGGTTAATGGTCAGTCATACACTCCCTATGGTGCCCTGATGGCGCTCAATGAGATTGCCGGTGCTCATGGCGTAGGACGTATCGATATCACCGAAAACCGTTTGGTGGGCATGAAATCTCGTGGTTGTTACGAAACCCCGGGCGGCACGGTAATGTTCGCCGCGCTAAGAGCGATTGAAGAACTGGTGCTAGATAAGACCAGCCGTGAATGGCGTGAGCAAGTTGGCGCTAAGATGGCCCATCTTGTATATGACGGTCGTTGGTTTACCCCATTATGTGAGTCACTGCTGGGGGCTTCGCAGCCACTGGCAAATCTGCTCAATGGTGAAGTGGTGCTTAAGCTCTACAAGGGTCAGGCTCAGGCGGTGAAGAAGCGTTCGCCAAACAGCCTCTATTCCGAAGAATTTGCCACCTTTGGTGAAGATGAAGTCTATAACCAGAAAGATGCCGAAGGATTCATTCGTCTTTATTCATTGGCGAGCCGTATCCGGGCGCTGAACGTTAAGTAGAGTCGACGAGTTAATAAAGGGGCGGCGAACGCCCCTTTATGTTAAGAGCAGATTTAAAGAGCTTATTTAAGAGGATAGTAAGATGGCGTTATGGGGCGGCAGATTTAGCCAAGAAAGCAGCACATTGTTTAAACTTTTCAATGACTCATTGCCGGTCGACTATCGTCTGGTAGAAGAAGATATTATCGGCTCTATTGCCTGGGCCGATGCCATCACAGGGGTAGGGATTCTCACCCAAGAAGAATGCCAGTCACTTAAGCAGGCGTTACAAGATTTACTCGATGAAGTAAAAGATCAGCCTGAGACGATTTTAGCCTCGGGTGCCGAAGACATTCATAGCTTTGTCGAACAAGCCTTGATTGCCAAAGTAGGGGATCTGGGTAAGAAGTTACATACAGGCCGCTCGCGTAACGATCAGGTGGCGACCGATCTTAAGCTCTGGTGCAAGAAGGAAGGCCAAGCCTTGCTTGAACTGCTGGCACAGTTAAAGGCAGCCTTGCTGTCGCTTGCTGAGCGTGAGCTGGATGCAGTGATGCCTGGCTATACCCATCTGCAGCGGGCGCAGCCTGTGGCCTTCGGTCACTGGTGTCTGGCCTATGTGGAGATGTTTGAGCGTGATATTAGCCGTCTGCAAGATTGTTTACAGCGTCTCGATACCTGTCCGCTGGGCACAGGTGCGCTGGCCGGTACCGCTTATCCGATGGACAGACATGCGCTGGCCAAGTCGCTGGGATTTGCCTCGCCAACCCTTAACAGCCTGGATACAGTGTCAGATAGAGATCACGTGATTGAGCTATGTTCAGACGCCGCGATTAGCATGATGCACCTTAGCCGTATGGCCGAAGATCTTATCTTCTTCAACAGTGGCGAGGCGGGCTTTATCGAGCTGGACGATCAGGTTACCTCGGGCTCATCGCTGATGCCGCAGAAGAAAAACCCAGATGCACTTGAGCTGATCCGGGGTAAGACGGGCCGGGTATATGGCAGCCTGATGGGTATTCTGACGACCATGAAGGCGTTGCCACTGGCCTATAACAAGGATATGCAGGAAGACAAAGAGGGCTTGTTTGACGTGATGGACAGCTGGTCTATCTGTCTGGAGATGGCGGCTCTGGTGCTATCAGGCCTTAAGGTGAACAGAGAGAATACCCTGTTGGCCGCCCAACAGGGATATGCCAATGCCACAGAACTGGCCGATTACCTAGTCGCTAAAGGCATGCCATTTAGAGAGGCGCATCATGTAGTGGGTGAGGTGGTGGTCGAAGCGATTGCACAGAAAAAGCCTATCGAAGACTTCGAGTTATCTAGCCTGCAGGCGTTCGCTGGTGTCATCCAAGAAGATGTTTATCAATGCCTGACGATAGACTCTTGTTTAGCGAAACGTGAGGCCTTGGGCGGGACGTCACTCACTCAGGTGAAGGCTGCGCTCGCATCGAAAAGCTAAATTAGATAATTCCAGCCATATCAATCGATTAAAAAACCTGCAGTCGCAGGTTTTTTTACGTCTAAAGTTTTATAAGCTCCAAAAAATTGGCGCTATAAATTCACTGAAAAATGGCTTGAAGCTAGTGAAATGTACTGGGCTGGTGGCGAGTGACACCAGCCCATCTGACGGTTATTGGAACAGATCTTCCACCGAATCATCGATAAAGATATCTTCTTGAGTCTGTGCCTCGGTAGCAAACTCTTTGGGTTCGGTTCCCTGAATGAAGTACTCGAACTTACTCGTGTGATCTGTTTTGCGGCTCAGTTTACCAGTGGCCAGATCGATACGAGCCGATACTATGCCTTCCGGTGGTGGAGACGGCAGTTCAGGCGTGCCTTCGAGGGCATGTTTCATAAATTCGTTCCAACCAGGACCGGCCGTCTTGGCACCAGCTTCGGCGCCCGAGATCTGATCTTTCGCGCCATTGGTATTCCAAGCGGTGCGGCCTAGCTCAATACTATGATCATCGAATCCGACCCAGACTGTGGTTGCGAGTGTCGGTGTGTAGCCGCTGAACCAGGTGTCCTTCGATTCATTGGTGGTACCTGTCTTACCGGCGATATCGCGGCGGTTAACGACACGCGCAGCGCGCCAGGCCGTCCCGTTCCAGCCAGTACCTTTACTCCAGTCGCCGCCACCCCAGATAACACTCTTAAGGGCTTCGGTGATCAAGAAAGCGGTCTGTTCGCTGATGATCTGCGGTGCATGGCGTGCCGTGCTAGGACAGTTAGGATCCTCTGCCGCGGTAACGTCCTGGCTAGACAGTTCTTGGGCCATAGCGGCGAAAGGATCGTCTGGTTGAGCCTCCTGCGGCTCTGGCAATTCCGGTGTGCAGGCTAATGTTGGGTTGGCCTGCTCTACAGTTTGCTCGTAGGCATTATCGATATGATCAATAAAATAAGGTTCTACCCGGTAGCCACCGTTAGCGAATACCGAGAAGGCGGTCACTACCTGTAGTGGAGTCACAGAAGGTGAGCCCAGTGCCAGTGATTCGTTTTGCGGCAAGTCTTCACGATCGAAACCGAATTTGACTAAGGTATCGATGGCACTCTCCAGTCCGGTATAACGCATGGCACGTACCGACATCACGTTGATCGATTGCGCTAGGCCAACTCGCAGGCGTGTCGGCCCCGTGTATTTGTCGGGCGAGTTTTTAGGTCGCCATGCAGTCCCCTGACGTATGTCAGCATTGTTGATAGGCGCGTTATTGATCAGTGTGGCTAGGGTATAGCCTTTTTCGAGTGCACCCGTATAGATGAAAGGTTTAATGTTAGAGCCCAATTGGCGCTTAGCTTGGGTGACACGGTTGTATTGACTGGTGTGGAAGCTGTAGCCGCCTACGAGTGTCCTGATGGCGCCGTTATGAGGATCTAAGGAGACGATTGCGCTAGCCACCTCTGGTATCTGTGAAAGCTGCCAGATGTTACCGTTGTTTCTGATCCAGATCTGTTCGCCAACCTTTAGGATTTCGTCGGCTGTCTTAGGGGCCTTGCCTTGACGCTTATTGGTGATGAACTTGCGTGCCCATTTGATCCCTTCCCATTCAAGGGTAATGGTTTCGCCTTTATCATTGATGACCTTAACACTCTGTTCTGCGATCTCCATCACCGCAGCTGGCTCTAGCCCCTGGAAGCTTTTGGTCTGTTTAAGCTGTTCGATGATCTGGGCTTGAACGGGTTGGCTCTTATCGCCAGTCTCGCTCTCCCACAACACCTTAGTCGGCCCGCGGTAGCCGTGGCGCTCGTCATAGGCATAGACATTATTACGTAAGGCTTCTTGGGCCAGCAGCTGCAGGCGAGAATCGATGGTGGTATAGACGTTATACCCGCCGGTATAAGCTTCCTCTTCGCCGAGCGTTTCAACCAGATAGTCACGAGCCATCTCGGAAATATAAGGAGCGTATAGCTCAACCTCGGCTCCATGGTATTTGGCCGTGATCGGTGCTTGAATGGCGGCTTGATACTCTTCCTGAGTGATATTTTCCTTTTCTAGCATACGGCTGAGTACCCAGTTACGACGATTCATCGCACGGGCTGGATTACGAATAGGGTTCGCCGCAGATGGGGCCTGTGGAAGACCGGCAATCATGGCCATTTCGGGCAGGGTAAGCTCTTCGAGCTCCTTACCATAATAGACCTGTGCAGCAGCACCTACACCGTAGGCGCGATTACCTAAAAATGAGCGGTTGAGATAGAGGGTTAAGATCTCTTTCTTGCTCAGGGCCTTTTCTATCTTAAGCGCTAAAAAGATCTCTTTGATCTTACGTATGTAGGTTTTTTCTCTAGATAGGAAGAAGCCGCGAGCAACCTGCTGGGTGATGGTACTCGCCCCCTGGCTCTTCTTACCTGTAGTGGCCAAAATAAAGGCTGCACGTATGATCCCTATAGGATCGATACCTTTATGTTCGAAGAAGCGGGCATCTTCTGTGTCGAGTACCGCATTAATTAACTGTTGCGGTACCTGTTCATATTCGACGGGAATGCGGCGTTTTTCTCCAAATTGTGAGATTAGTTTGCCATCAGCGCTGTAAATTCGTAATGGAGTCTGTAACTTTACGGTTTTAAGGGTGGTAACATCGGGAAGATCCGGTAGTACATAAAAATAGGCCGCAGCAATTGCACCTATTCCCAAAAGGGCTAGGCTAAATAGAGCGATGGTAATTCGTTTAAACCACTTCACCAGATTATTCCAATAAATTTAGCAGGCACAATAGTATATAAGGCGAGCAGCTATTGGTGAAGCAAAAATGGTTGTCAAAAAAATGGCAATTGTAAAAGTTACAAACATTTTGTACAAATATCTATAACGAGTTGATTTTGTGCTAATCTAATTCCAGAAACTATAACAAAAGTGATGATGGACTATGCTTTCAAATTTATGGAAGCGTCAGGCTCCGCAGATGGTGGGCATCGATATCGGTTCCCACGAGATAAAAGCAATACTGCTGAGTAAGACTGCTGATGGTTTTAAAATTTTGAGTCACGCAGCGGCACCGGTGAAGAAAGGTGCCGTTAACGATCATGAAATAAGAGATACTGATGCAGTTTTGGAGTCATTAAGGCTCATCAAACGCTCTTTGCCTAAGAGTGTAAAATACGCGGCGGCGGCAGTATCAGGATCGGCGGTGATGACCAAGGTGATCTACATGGATGCTTCGCTAAGCGAAGAGGAGATGGAAACTCAAATCGAGATTGAGGCCGACAACCTTATCCCCTATTCACTCGATGAAGTCAGCATAGATTTTGAAACGCTCAGTGTTAACAGTGCCGACCCTTCCAAGGTTGATGTGCTGCTGAGTGCATGCCGAACTGAAAACATCGATGCCAGAGTCGACAGCTTAGATGACATTAATCTCGAAGCGAAAGTGATTGATGTTGAAGGCTATGCACTGGGACGTTCTTTTGAGTTGGTCGCGGCGCAATTACCCGATGGTGCCGAAAATAAGGTTGTTGCCCTGGTGGATATCGGTGCCAACATGACCACCTTTGCCGTAGTGGAGAAAGGTGAAACCACCTTTATTCGAGAACAGGCCTTTGGCGGCGAACAGTTTACCCAGTCGATCTTATCTTTCTACGGAATGTCCCATGAGCAAGCTGAGAAGGCCAAGCTCGAAGGGGACCTTCCTCGCAACTATATGTTTGAGGTGCTTTCACCTTTCCAAACGCAACTGCTTCAGCAGATCAAGCGAACCTTGCAGATTTACTGCACTTCGAGTGGTAAAGATAAGGTGGATCATATCGTCTTGTGTGGCGGCACCTCTAAGTTGGAGGGGATGGCGAACCTTCTGACTAATGAACTGGGGGTGCACACCATCATTGCCGATCCTTTCTTAGGCTGCCTGCATGCTGATGAAGACGTGAAGACGCAATTACAGCCCAATATTAATAAATACATGGTCGCGTGTGGATTGGCGCTGAGGAGTTACTCTCAATGGCGAACATAAACCTATTACCCTGGCGTGAAGAAGCGAGAGAAAAACAAAAGCGTGACTATCTGGGGATATTGGCCGCAGTTTTTATCGGTGCTTCATTAGTCGTTTATTTAGCCTTAATGGTTATTGATATGATGACCGAAGAGCAAAGAGGCAGAAATGCTTATTTGCAGGGTGAAATTCAACTACTAGAAAAACAAATTGCCGAAATTAAAAAGATCCGCGAGCGCAAGAAAGATATCGAACGCCGCACAGAAATCATATTAAACCTACAGCAGGCACGAAATTTACCGACTCATGTATTAGATGAGTTGGTGCGTATTGTGCCACCAGGAATATATCTTTCTAGCATAGAAAAGAAGGGTAGCCTGCTGTGGATCCAAGGGCGCAGCGAATCCAATAACAATGTCGCTAACATGATGCGTAAAGTAGAGGCCTCCATGTGGCTGCATGATCCTAGTATGCAGTCGATTGTTGCTCAAAACGATGAGATGCGTCAGCTTCAGCGCTTCAGTTTAAGGGTGTCTATCGGTGAAGAAAATGCAGACGATGCTGATGCTAAAGCAACACAAGGAGCGAGCAAATGAAACTCGATCTGAGTGACTTTAATGATATCGATTTTGAGAATATTGGTGGTTGGCCAACTAAGGTTAAGGTCGTCTTTGCTTCCTTCCTGGCCATTATTATTTTCATCGCGGGTTATTTTCTTTTTGTCTCGGACTCCATAGATACGCTGAAGCGAGAACAAGCTCAAGAAGTGACCTTGAGGGATGATTTTAAAGCTAAATATCAATTAGCAGCTAACCTTAAGCTATACAGGGAGCAGTTGGCTGTAATGGAAGTTCAGTTTGCCGAGCTGTTAAAGATGCTGCCTTCGCAGAATGAGATGCCGGGCTTATTGGATGATGTGACCTTTGTTGCCACTGATTCGGGGCTGGGGATTCAGAGTCTGGAGTGGCAAGAAGAGATACAGCGTGACTTCTATATTGAATTTCCGATCAGTATGTCGGTGACAGGTGAGTACCATGAGATGGGGCATCTGGTGAGTGGCGTGGCGAAACTTCCTCGTATCGTGAGTCTGCATGACTTTGTGATTAAGCGTAGTGATAGTGGTGAGTTGGCTATGGAGATTCTGGCTAAGACCTATCGCTTCAAAGAGGGCGCCCAGGTACCACAAGATAACGCGGCTAAGGGGGCGAAAAAATGAAGAAGCTTCCTCTGTTGCTCATTGGTTTGATGATGACAGGTTGTATGGGGGACCGCAGCGATCTCGAGGCATTTGTGACGACGACAAAGGCTCAGCATGTTGCACATGTTCCACCATTGAAAGAACCGCCTAAATTTGAGCATTTTGCTTATCAAGCCGAGTTGATGCGTAGTCCTTTCGTGCCGCCTTCAAGAGAATTGACCGAAGAGGTCATTGATACGACGAAAGATTGTCTTCAGCCTGACTTGAAACGACGCAAGGGTCGCTTGGAAACTTATGCGTTGGATAACTTAAAGATGCGTGGCACTTTAAGTGAAGATAAAAATGTTTGGGCATTGATTGAGACCAATGATGGCAGCGTATATCGTTTGGGTGTAGGTGAGTACGTAGGTTTGTATCACGGGCGAATTGCTAAAGTTACACAGCAAATGGTCGAAATAATTGAATTAATTCCAGATGGAACAGGTTGCTGGGCTGAAAGATTAAGCAACATGGAACTAACTGGTGAATAACAAAGCGAAGGATGAGGGAATAATGGAATCTTCTGCCGCGAAAAGCGTTTTATTAAAAAAGTCGCCTCTATTTAAAGTGGCCTTCGGCTTAGCTTTATTACTGGGTGTGGCGCCGTATTCTTCTGCTGCGAACCGTTTGATAGACGTCAAATACCATTCGATAGTCGATCATCAGTTAGAGTTACAATTGGTGTTTGAAGAGGCGGTGACGGAGCCAGAGATCAATCTCAATGCCTCTCCGGCACAGATCGTCCTTGGATTTGACGACAGCTTATCTGGATTGGAAAAAGATATCTTGCCGATCAATAACGTGGGCGTGAAGTCTCTGTCCACTTTGCAGGAAAGCGAGCAACTTAAGGTGCTGGTGGACTTGGCAAAGGTGAAGGCTTATCAAGGTAAGGTGCAGGGTAATACTTATCGCCTGACCATTAATGATGAGGTTGCCAGTCGCAGCGATACAGCATCAAATCCTTTCGTCAACGGCATTAAAAATATCGATTTTCACCGCACAGCAGATGGTGGTGGTGAGTTGTTGGTTAAGTTGAATAATTCATCTGTTGCGGCAAATGTGCAGCAAGTGGGTGCGAAACTCGAGCTTAAGCTATACAACACGGATATTGGTTCAGATCTTCTTTATGTCATGGACGTTCAAGACTTCGCGACACCAGTGAAGAGCTTCGAGACCTTTAAGGATGACCTGACTGCTCGCTTATTGATGGATATCTCAGGTCAGTATGATTACAACTACAAGCAGGAAGGCAACCTGTTCAGACTGAATGTTCGCAAGGCTGAGCGCGCTACTGTCGTCAAGGAAGAGAAGAAATATGAGGGACGTTCGCTTTCGTTGAATTTCCAAAGTATTTCCGTGCGCACCGTGCTGCAGATCATCGCAGACTATAACGATTTCAACCTAGTGACCAGTGATACGGTTGAAGGGGACATCACCCTGAGATTGGACGATGTACCTTGGGATCAAGCGCTTGATCTGATCTTACAAACCAAAGGCCTGGATAAGCGCATTGAAGGCAATATTCTGATGGTAGCACCGGCCGAAGAGATTGCTATCCGTGAGAGCCAAGAGCTTAAAAACCAACAAGAAGTGAAGGAGCTTGCGCCGCTCTATTCTGAGTACCTGCAGATCAACTATGCCAAGGCGACCGATATTGCCGAGTTGTTGAAAGGTGATGACGCCAGTTTGCTGTCGGCCCGAGGCACAGTTGCCGTCGACGACAGAACCAATACCCTGTTGGTGAAAGATACAGAAGAGAGCTTGGAAAATATTCACCGTTTGGTGGAAGTATTGGATATTCCAATTCGTCAGGTACTGATTGAATCTCGCATGGTGACGGTGAAAGACGACGTCTCAGAAGATTTAGGTATTAAATGGGGTGTCACCGATCAGCAAGGTAGCAAGGGGACTTCAGGTAGTCTGGAAGGGGCTAACGATATCGCGAACGGCATAGTGCCGGATATTGGCGATCGCCTGAATGTTAATTTACCTGCGGCCGTAGCTAATCCAACCAGCATTGCTTTCCATGTGGCCAAGTTAGCCGATGGTACTTTGCTGGATCTTGAGCTGAGCGCATTGGAGCAAGAAAGTAAGGGTGAGATTATCGCGAGTCCACGCATTACGACTTCTAACCAGAAGGCTGCTTATATCGAGCAAGGTGTGGAGATCCCTTATGTAGAGTCGGCATCGAGTGGTGCGGCAACGGTTCAGTTCAAAAAGGCGGTGCTGTCGCTACGAGTCACGCCTCAGATCACTCCGGACAATCGTGTAATTCTGGATCTAGAGATCACACAGGATTCTCAAGGTAAGACGGTTGATACACCACTTGGTCAGGCGGTATCTATCGATACCCAACGCATTGGTACGCAAGTACTTGTTGATCATGGCGAGACTATTGTGCTCGGTGGTATCTACCAGCAGCAGTTAATCAACCGTGTAAGTAAGGTACCTGTGCTGGGTGATATTCCATTCCTGGGTTATCTGTTTAGAAACACCACAGATAAGAATGAGCGCCAAGAGCTGTTGATCTTCGTGACACCTAAGATTATCTCTGAAGATATCTAATTCGTAATTCAACCTAGTGTAAAAGCCAGCAATTAAACGCTGGCTTTTTTGTGCCTGGGTCTAATTTCACAGAATTTACTCACCCTACTTGCCTTTAAGGTGAGTTAGCTGAGATAATCCGTGGTCAAGTCTCATTAGAGCAAGGTAACATTTAAGGTCGGCCTGATTTTTTGGCTGGCATAGGCAAACTTCCATATAAGATTCAGACGTAAAACAATGGCTGAAAAACGTAATATTTTCCTAGTAGGTCCTATGGGGGCTGGTAAAAGCACTATAGGCCGTCATCTGGCGCAGATGCTTCATTTAGAGTTCCACGATTCAGATCAAGAGATTGAAAACCGTACTGGTGCTGATATCGCGTGGGTATTTGATGTTGAGGGCGAAGAAGGTTTTCGTCGTCGCGAAACACAAGTTGTCGCCGACTTAACTGAAAAACAAGGTATTGTTTTAGCAACTGGCGGTGGTTCAATTCAGAGTAAAGATATTCGAAATAACTTATCTGCTCGTGGCATCGTGGTCTATCTGGAAACCACTATCGACAAGCAAGTTGCGCGTACACAGCGTGATAAGCGTCGTCCACTACTTCAGGTTGATGATCCTAGGGAAGTGCTAGAGAAGCTTGCCGAGATCCGTAATCCTCTTTACGAAGAGATTGCCGATGTGATCGTTAAAACTGACGAGCAAAGCGCAAAAGTTGTAGCAAATCAGATTATTGAACAATTAGGCTTCTAAACATTAGGCGGTAGAATGGAACGGATTCAGGTTGAACTTGGTGTACGCAGTTACCCTATCTTAATTGGCCAGAATCTCCTCGAAAATAGCGAACATTTTGCTAGCTATCTTCAAGGCAAAAAAATTCTTATCGTAACTAATGACACAATAGCGCCTCTATACCTAAACAAGGTACAGGCGCTATTAGCTTCCTTCCAATGTGCTGATCCTGTCATCCTGCCCGATGGCGAACAATACAAGACACTGTCGCAGATGGATGCGATTTTTACCTCACTGCTAGCGCAGAACATGGGGCGTGACTCTGTATTGATAGCTTTAGGTGGTGGCGTAATTGGTGATATGACTGGTTTCGCGGCCGCCTGTTATCAGCGGGGGGTCGATTTTATCCAGATCCCTACTACCTTGTTGTCACAGGTGGACTCTTCAGTCGGTGGCAAGACGGCCGTCAATCATCCTATGGGCAAGAACATGATAGGCGCCTTTTATCAGCCCAAGATGGTTGCTATAGATACCGCCTGTCTCCATACCCTACCCGCTAGAGAATTTGCCGCCGGTATGGCCGAGGTGATTAAGTACGGCATTATCTGGGACGGTGAGTTTTTTACTTGGTTAGAACAGAATGTGCAGGCGCTAAAAGCACTAAACGAGCAGGCTCTGACCTACGCGATTGCTCAATGCTGTCAAATCAAAGCCGATGTCGTCGCTCAGGATGAAACTGAGCTGGGGGTGCGCGCCTTGTTGAATCTGGGGCACACCTTTGGCCACGCTATCGAAGCTGAGATGGGATACGGTGTCTGGTTACATGGAGAAGCCGTAGCCGCTGGCACAGTACTTGCTGCACAAACTGCATCTAAGATGGGGTTGGTGGATGAGTCAATTGTTTGTCGAATTACGCAGATATTCGAGGCATTTGATCTTCCTACTCAAGCTCCAGAGACGATGAACTTTGATCAGTTCATGAAGCATATGCGGCGTGACAAAAAAGTACTGCAGGGCAAACTCAGACTCGTACTGCCAAAGGCGATAGGCCAGGCAGAAGTGTATAGCGATGTTTCCGAGTCCCTTCTACAAGAGGTCATTAGCCGCGCCTAGTTTGTGTGGTGATTAAGTGACTTTTCAAACAGCTATCCTTTTACCTAGTCAGGAATCCTTGCTGCATCGATTGCAGCATGTGGTTTTGTATGGGCAACAGCTGACGGTGTTAACCGGTGATGCTGGCTCGGGCAAGACGACGCTGACAACTGCACTGGTGGATGCGCTGGACGAAGTGAGTTCGGCGTTAGTGGTCTGTCCGCAACATGTGGATAGCGCCGAAATCCGCCGTAAGATCTTAGTGCAGTTACTCACAGAGCCTCTGTTTGACGATGAGGTGCCGCTTCCTGAAACCTTATTACGTCTGGTTGACGCCTTACCATCGCACAGTCATATCGTGCTCGACGATGCCCATTACCTTCCGCTGGAGCTATGGGCCGAGTGCATAGTGCTGAGCCAATTAACCTTACCCGGCAAACAGCTTTCATTAACGCTCACCACCCCGGTGGAATATTTTAATCAGATCTTGGCGCAGCTACCTGACTCGCAGCGACCTTTGCTACTCCCTATGGCTATAGCACCGCTGACTGAGGCTGAGCGCGAAGGCCTCTATTACAGCTTGTTGCATCGTAGTGAAGAAACGCCTTTCACCCCTAGAGAGATAGTGAAAGAGCAATTATTGAAGCAACAAGGTATGCCAGCAGAGGTCGTTAGCCTGCTTTACTTGGCATTACATGGCGATCCCCATGAAACTTCTCAGCGCTCCTGGCAACGAAATGTCTTTATCTGTGTTTGTTTCACACTGTTGTTGCTGGGGAGTTATTGGATGTTCGCCGAATCTGATGAGGCCAGCATTATCCCCTCGCAACAGACTGTATCGGCGGTGCGCGCCAGCGAGTTTAACCAGGCTTATGGCAAGCATCTACTGAGTGGTTATTTCGCCGCTAAGAGTCGGGTTGCATCGGTTGAAGCGACTGAGCCGATAGAAACTGATACCGCTTTGCAGCAGGAGTCCAAGACGGTAAGCGAGATCCCTGAGCGGCCCTCGGAGGAGGTTATCGCTGCTGAAGAGTTAGTGGATCAAGTGGTGGAGCCAGCTACGGAGCAAGCCGTGGCGTTTAACGAACAGAGTGAGAGCCGGGTCAATGAGCGTGTCGAAACATTTGCCGTTACGCCGCCGGCTGAGCCCCAAGAAGCGTTAAAGTCAGCCCTGTCATCGCCAGAGGCCGAGCATCCTCAGGGGTTTACCTTGCAGTTAGCCACGGTGAAAAATATTGCCTCTCTTAAACAGACTATCGCTAAGTTGCCCGATGCCAATCAGGTGCAGATTGCGCGCTATAAGGCATATTGGGTTTTGCTCTATGGACAATATGCGGATAGGGAGCAGGGAACGCAGGCGGCGCAGAACCTTTCCCAGCAAGCGCAATTGCCTTCACCTTGGGTGAGAGCCTGGGCAGATTTATCTGGTTATCAGTTGCAACAAGGGTCTGCGAGCAGTGAAATTCATTAATAAACAGAGTACAATCGGCAACTTGTTTTCATTGTGCATTCAATCGATTTAGATGATTAAAAAACAGAGAGCCTTCTTAAAATGGGCTGGCGGAAAATTTAAACTGGTTGATGCGCTCACCCAGCACCTTCCTGAAGGCGACAGATTGGTTGAACCCTTTGTTGGCGCCGGTTCGGTATTTCTCAATACGCAGTATAAGCGTTATCTGTTGTGCGACATTAATCAGGATTTGATCAACCTCTATCAGATAGTGCAGACCACGCCTGAGAAATATATCCGAGCGGCGAAGGCGATGTTTATCGACGCTAAAAACGATAAAGAAGCCTATTACCTGGTGCGCAGTGAATTCAATCAGACTAGCGATCCCTTCCTACGCTCAGTTTACTTTCTCTATATGAATCGTCATGGATTCAATGGCCTATGTCGCTACAACTCCAAGGGCGGCTTCAATGTGCCTTTTGGATCTTACAAGAAGCCCTATTTTCCTGAAGAGGAGATTAAGGCGTTTGCCGAGAAAGCCCAGGCCGCTGAATTTAGATGTATCGGCTATGAGCAGGCCTTTGATATGACAGAGGCGGGCGATGTGGTCTATTGCGATCCGCCATATGCGCCACTGTCTACCACTGCCAGTTTTACCACCTATGTAGGGGCTGGCTTTAGTCTGGATGATCAAGCGCTGCTGGCACGTAAGGCGCGTCACACGGCGATCGACAGAGGGATCCCTGTGCTCATCAGCAATCATGATATTCCCTTGACCCGCGAGCTTTATCACGGGGCACGTTTCGATAAAATTCAGGTGCAGCGCAACATCAGCCAGAATGGCAATGGCCGTAAGAAGGTTGATGAGTTGATGGCCCTGTACGATGACAGATACCACAGCGAAAACGACTAAGCCTTTAGCTAAGCGGTTAACTAAGCCTTTAGCTAAGTGATTATTTAAGTCTTTAGCGACCCAGTTAACTGAGTTTTTGTACTAGGCCAGTACCAGTTTTACGACAAAAATCAGTGAAGCGACCAAGGCGATAGCCAAGAGTATTCCCATGATAATAAAGGGAACCGGTGAGCGAGACTGAAAGTCGCGGGCGCGATTTTGCTCGGTTTGCACACCAAAAAAGGCGGCTAGGGTGCTCAGAAAGAGTTGCAGCAAAAGCCTGCCTAGAGGTGTTGATTGCTGGTGGGAGTGACATCATCCATAGGGCTATCTTGGTGCCCATGGAGAAGTTCTAGCAGATCGACAAAGTGAAGCTGACTAGAGCGGCTCTTACCTGTTAGCCAATTTCCCCAACTGACATTTTCAGCCTGCTGGGCACAGCGGTTGTTAGGATGGCTTGCGGGAAGAGAGGTGTTATAGCTGGCGCTTCCATCACATACACAGGCGGTTGCAGACGAGTTATTTGTGAGACTTTGCACTCCAATTGCAGTAAAGCCGACTACGGCGGCAGTCACCGTAAACACGGTTGCCGATTTCATCTTGGCTGAAGGTTTGGCCTTATCTCTCATCTCTACATCCTGTGAACATGAAAACCCCTAATCAGCGCATTATAGCAAAGGCGTTTATATTTTGAACATAATTTTTAGGTGCCCATTCAGCAAGGCAGTGAAAATTACCCAATTCTGAGCCAGAACACGTTTAATCCAGTATCGGCTATAGAGGCAGGGTCAGGCTATAAGGTAGAATAGCGTAATTCTTATTCAGCTTAGCGAGTTTATCATGCGCCCATTTCTTATTGCTCCATCTATCTTATCTGCAGATTTCGCCCGTCTTGGGGAAGATGTTGAAGCCGTGCTTAACGCCGGTGCCGATGTGGTTCACTTCGATGTGATGGATAATCATTATGTGCCTAACCTGACCATAGGTCCTATGGTGTGTAAGGCGCTGCGAGACTATGGCGTTACCGCCGAGATCGACGTGCATTTGATGGTGAAGCCTGTTGATCGCATCATTCCTGATTTTGTTGAAGCCGGTGCGTCGATTATTACCTTTCACCCAGAAGCGTCAGAGCATATCGACCGTACCCTACAGCTAATCAAAGAAGCAGGTTGTAAGGCGGGCTTGGTGTTTAATCCTGCAACGCCACTGCACTATCTGGATCATGTGATGGATAAGCTGGACGTGATTCTGTTGATGTCAGTTAACCCAGGATTTGGTGGCCAATCCTTTATTCCATCGACCCTGGATAAGTTACGTCAGGTGCGCGAGCGTATCGATGCCAGTGGTTTCGATATCCGCCTAGAAGTCGACGGTGGTGTTAAGGTTGATAACATTGCCGAAATCGCGGCGGCGGGTGCCGACATGTTCGTAGCCGGATCAGCGATTTTCAATAAGCCGGATTATAAAGCGGTGATCGATGAGATGCGCAGTGAACTGGCTAAGGTTGATGCCTAAGTATGAAAGCGCAATCTATTAAGGCAATCGCCTTCGATCTTGATGGCACGCTAATCGACAGCGTCCCCGATCTGGCGGCCGCCACTCAAGACATGTTGGCCGAATTAAACTTGCCCCTGTGCAATGAACAACAGGTGCGCAGTTGGGTCGGTAACGGCGCAGCCAAGTTGGTTGAACGTGCACTGACCTTCGCCCGCGGCGAGTCAGTGACTCAGGCAGATATCGACGATGCAATGCCATTGTTTAGCAAGCATTACGAAGCCAACTTACAACAGCACAGTCGTCTCTATGATGGCGTGAAGCTGGTTTTAGAGCAGTTGGCTGAGCAGGGATACCAACTGGCGGTTGTGACCAACAAACCGTATCGTTTCACCGTACCTCTGTTAGCGGCATTTGGTATAGACCACCTGTTTCATGAGGTATTGGGCGGCGACTCGTTAGCCAAGATGAAGCCAGATCCACTCCCCCTTAATCATCTTAAGCAGCAATGGCAGCTCAACGATGAGCAGCTTTTAATGGTGGGCGACTCTAGAAACGATATTTTAGCGGCGAAAGCGGCGGGTATTTCCTCGATCGGCTTGACCTATGGGTACAACTACGGTGAAGATATTGGGCTCAGCGGCCCAACCGCCGTATGTGACACATTTAAAGAAGTATTGGCGCAGATAACAGACAGCCAAATTGTATTGGAGCAATAAAACATTATGACTAAACCTATTGTGCTTAGCGGTGCCCAACCGTCAGGTGAATTGACCATTGGTAATTACATGGGTGCACTACGTCAGTGGGTTGCGATGCAAGATAGTCATGATTGCCTATATTGTGTGGTCGATCTGCATGCCATTACTGTACGTCAAGATCCACAGAAACTACGTGATGCCTGTTTGGATACCCTGGCCCTATACCTGGCCTGTGGTGTCGATCCTAAGAAGAGCACTGTGTTTATCCAGTCTCAGGTGCCTCAGCACACTCAGCTGGGCTGGGCGCTGAACTGCTATACCCAGATGGGTGAGCTAAGCCGCATGACCCAGTTTAAGGATAAGTCTCAAAAACATGCTAACAATATCAACGTCGGCTTGTTTGGCTATCCGGTATTGATGGCGGCGGATATCCTGCTGTACCAGGCTAATGAGATCCCTGTGGGTCAAGATCAGAAGCAACACCTTGAACTGACGCGTGATATTGCGACTCGCTTCAATAATGCATATGGCGAAACCTTTACCATTCCTGAGCCATTTATTCCTGAGCTGGGTGCCAAGGTAATGTCGCTGCAGGATCCGTTGAAGAAGATGTCTAAGTCAGACGACAACCGTAACAATGTGATTGGCCTGCTGGAAGATCCAAAGGCGGTGATGAAGAAGCTGAAGAAGGCGATGACAGATAGCGACGAGCCGCCTGTGGTGCGTTTTGATGTCGAGAACAAGCCAGGGGTTTCTAACCTGCTGAGCCTGATGTCGGGCGTCACTGGCCAGAGCATTGCAAGCTTGGAGGCTGAGTTCGAAGGTAAGATGTACGGTCATCTAAAGGTCGCTGCCGGTGACGCTGTAGTGGGTATGCTTGAGCCGCTGCAAGAGCGTTTCAAGGAATACAGAGCCGATCAGAGCTTCCTTAATCAGGTGATGCATGAAGGCGCAGAAAAGGCTCAGGCCCGCGCCGAAGTCACCCTGAAGAAGGTCTACGAAAAGATAGGTCTCCTGCTCTAATCTAACAGATCGAAAAGCCGGCATTAGCCGGCTTTTTTTATGCTTACCTGATATCCGTGGTGAAGTATTTACTCGTGCTGCTGGGTTAGCCAGTTCACAAAGGCTGCGATGGCGGGTTCCTGTAGACGCCGCTGTTTACAGAGAAAATTGAACTCAAAGCCGGTATCTATGCTGGCAAAGGGCAGGGCTACCAGGCGCTGTTTAGCGATATCATCCAGTACCATGAAGTCAGATGCCAGTGCCACCCCTTGACCAGCGATAGCCGCCTCAATTGCCATTAGCACATGACTAAAGAGTTGTTGTTGGCTCTCATCAGGATCTGCGAGTTGGTTATGTTCAAACCAACGCTGCCAATCCAAGCCAAGTGGCCCCTCGTCGACAGTCAGCAACTGCTGTTTCATTAACCAGTCGAGATCCAGCTTGTCACCGCTGCCGATCAATTCAGGACTGCAGACAGGGATCAAGCGCTCGGCGTGCAGTAGTTGCTGCCAGTAGCCCTTCTGATCTTGCTGGCCCGTGATAAACATATCGGCACTGCTGTGGGACAAGACAGGGTCTTCGGTGATCATATCCAGGCGCACCTGAATGCCCGGATATAGGCGGCGAAACTCACTGAGTCTGGGGATCAACCACTTCACCGCAAAAGAGCTGTAGACCGCCAGCCGCAGCGCCTCGGGTTTCTCACCCAGCAGGGTTTGATTCAGCTCTGCCAATTCGTTAAAAATTCGCGCGGTTTCCTGGTAGAGCTGCTCACCCTTGTCGGTGAGTCGTAAACTACGCCCCTCGCGTTTAAACAGAGACAATGAAAAGTGTTCTTCCAACAGACGAACTTGATGAGACACCGCGCTCTGGGTAATACACAGCTCCTGCGCGGCACGGGAAAAGTGCTGTAGGCGCGCCGCGGCCTCGAACACCTGCAGCGCTCTCAGTGGTGGGATCTTTCTCATTTCAGGTCTCTATTGGTTCTCTCTAAGTATGAATTTAATTCATCTAAGATAAGAAATCATCATTTCAGCTACAGTATTTTGCTCGTTATCATGCTGCCAGATAAGTCTTGATGATGGAGCCTGCAATGCAGCGCAATTTGATGTTGGGCCTAGGGCTCTTGTTGCTAGGTAATGTATTCACTGCTCTTTATGATGTGTCGATCAAGTGGCTGCCAGCCCAGAGTGATGCGGCGATGTTTCTCTTGCTGCGTCAAGTGACGGCAATCTTGATGATGCTGCCGCTATGGTTTTATGCCGGGCGGCCGAGAACGGCTTTTTTGAAACTGCATATGATCCGGGCCAATAGCGGCGCCGTTGGTGGACTGCTGTTGATCCTCGGGCTGCTCTCTTTGCCGCTGGCGACCGTTAGCTCGCTGTTTTATTCGGCGCCCTTAATGATCATCGTCATGGGCATGTTGTTCCTGAAAGAGCGGCTCAGTGGTCATCAGATCTTGGCCACTGTGTTGGGCTTCATCGGTATTCTGGTTATCTTGCGCCCGAGCGAGATGAATCTGGCGGCGCTGGCCGTTTTGGTGTCTGCCATTGTCTTTGCCGCTAACCAGTTAATGCTAAGGTGGCTGCCCAGCAGCGAAGCAGCCAGCGTCACAGTGATCTGCTATAACCTCTTGAGTTTGCCTTTGGTGCTCTTGTTTGTTGCTTGGCAGGGATTTGTGGGGTTTAGTTGGCCAGTGTTAGGAATAGCTCTGCTAAGCAACAGTTTTTTATTGGCTTACCAACTCTTTAGCGTATTGGCCTATCGTAAGGCTCAGGCGGGTGAGATCGCGGTTGCCGAATACAGTGGTCTGCTGTTCTGTGTCTTGTTTGGTTGGCTATGGTTTGATGAGTGGCTAGATCCCATGGGCTGGCTAGGTGCCGGCCTGATCGTACTGCCTACCTTAATATTGCCGAGTCTGAGTAGAAGGTGGCGAAAATTCAGAGGGCTTGAAGTGGTGCGTGAGCAGACCTAGCAGGTTAACTGCTAGGTGTATCAAAGACCTTAATCACTTTTCGCACCCCGGCCGTGTTGCGGGCGATATCTACCGCCAGAGCGGCCTGATCTCGGCTAACGACTCCCAAGAGGAAGACCTCGCCGTTTTCGGTGATCACCTTAATGCGAGTAACATCTAACTCTTTGTCGTTGAGCATCCGTGTCTTCACCTTGGTAGTGATCCAAGTGTCGTTGCTTCGAGTGGTGAAGGAGGTTGGATTGCCGATGCGGATCTGATTGTGGATCTTGCCGCCCAGATTCAGTTTTTGAACAGTGTTGACCGCCTTGTCCCGCAGCATGGAGCTGGGGGCCTGGCCTATCATGAGCACATTGCCATTCATCGCGACCCCGGTGATATTAGTTTGATTTTTAATATCTTCGTGGGCCGCCAAGGCACTGGCGATTTTAAAGTCGGCGTTGGTGTCGTCCAGCTGAGTCGAGAAGCTGCGTTCATCATTGACCATCATGGCCCCGCCCACTGCGCCGACCATAATGGCCCCGGCGCAGCCTTGTAACATCAAGAGAACAGCTAGGGTTGGGAGCAGAGCTCTCATGCCTGATCGTCCTGTGGGAATAGAGTACGGTCGATGTTGTCGCATAGGCAGTGGATCACTAAGAGATGCACTTCCTGAATACGCGCTGTAACGTTTGAAGGCACGCGTACCTCGACATCGTTCACGCCCATCAAACCGGCCATGGCGCCACCGTCTTTACCCGTGAGGGCAACTATGGTCATATCACGGCTCAGCGCCGCTTCCATCGCTTTGATAACGTTACCAGAGTTACCACTGGTGGATATCGCCAGCAGAATATCGCCAGGTTGTCCCAGGGCTAAAATCTGCTTAGAGAAGATCTCGTCGTAGCTATAGTCGTTACCAATAGCGGTGATGGTCGAAGTGTCCGTTGTTAGTGCGATAGCCGGCAGTGGCGGGCGCTCTATCTCATAACGGTTAAGCAGCTCGGCCGAAAAGTGTTGTGCATCGCCAGCACTACCACCATTACCACAGGCCAAGATCTTGTTGCCGCCCAGTAGGCATTGCACCATCATCTCGGCTGCTTTTTCGATTGATTCAGGCAGGGCTTCTGCTGCATCGATCTTGGTTTGGATAGAATGGGTAAAGCTATCTTTAATACGTTCTAACATGGAGTTATCCTTCAAAAATAAATCTGTTTAACAAGCCTTTACTTGCGTTGTGGCGGCTATCGATCACTAAAATGCATTGGTGATCCACTGAATGTCATTGCCATCTATGGCCACGAGATCGAAGCGGCACTGGGCATCTATCTGTTTGAGTTGCATATAATGGCTCGCCGCACGGTTAAGCCTGGCTATCTTGCCTCGGCTGACTGCCTGTATTGCTCCGCCAAATTGTTTCGATTGGCGGTATTTTACCTCAATAAAAATCCATTTTTGACCTTCGCGCATTATGAGGTCTATTTCACCAAATGGGTAGCGTACGTTACGTTCGACCAGCGTGAGCCCCTGTTGTTCCAAATAGGCCAGGGCGTTGTCTTCTGCCTGCTGGCCTCTGGTGAGGTGCTCTGCATCCGTCATAGGGGCTTCAAATTGCCTCTTTGGTAACGGCCCCAACTTAGCTGACGGTTGATCGTACCATCGGGCAGGACAGAAAGCAGGCCGCTGCGCCCAGAATATTGGTAACCCGGTAGGGCACGCATCTGCGCCAGCTTACTTACCAGTTGCAGGGCATCGAATCCCATCACATAGAGACGCTTCTGGCTATTGCCCCAGCTTGGCCATAGACGAGCGACCTCGGCAGTTTCGGCGTTAGTCTCGATAAGCCAGGGAATATCACTGATGGTTAGGTTGTTCAGCTCCTGAGCGGCGGCGCGCGATTGGCTCTCTAAACGGCTGCGGCTGGTGGTGTACAGTGGCACTGGCTCGGCAAATACACTGAAGTTCACGTCGATAAAAGGCTTGAGTAGCTGCAAATCCTGGCTGCTGGCGATCATATAGATGGCATCGATATCACGGCGAGATCTAAAGTCGGCCTCTATCTTATTGCCCAGCAGAGCCTTGATACGGGCGATCCGCTCTTTACTGTCGATAACGCCCAGCGACTTCTGCACCGTCACCTTCATCTGATCGCCGCGATCGTAATAGTGAATCTCGGCCTCTTCCTGAGTGAGTGCCTGCCACTTAGTGTTGAAGGCCTCGGCCATACGACGACCAACGCTGTCGTTACTGGCGAGCAGCAGTGGCTTTTCGACACCGTCATTATAGAGTTTCTGCGCGGCATCTAGGGCTTCATCTGTAGGAGATAGTGCAAAGAAGAACTGGTCATCGGTGGCGACAACATCGTCTACATGATTGAGAAACAGCTGTGGCACCTTAACCTGTTGCAGCGTTGGCTGCGCGGCCCCATCGGTCGACTGGCTCGCGGCTGCCTCAGCTTTTAATAGCGTTTCGACCTCAGATTGCAGTAAGGGACCTATGATGAAGTCGGCGCCGGCGGCTATCGCTTGCTGTTGAGCGATTTCTGCGCCCTGGGCTGAGTCGAAAAAGTTGACCGATACTGTATCGTCTGGATTGGTCAGATAGCTGGAGATGATCCCCTGCTTGACCGTATCGGCAATGGCTGCCCTTGGCCCGGTAAGTGGCAGCAGCACAGCAATATTCTTAGGTTTGTATGGCTTGGTATTTAACGCGCGCTCCAGATCCGTCGGTAGCTTCTTGGCACCAGGGTGACTAGGGTTATCCTGTTGCCAGTTACCCAATTGCTGCACTAATAGCTGGGGGTCTATGGCATAATGTTTAGCGATATAGGCCAGCTGCAACCACCCGGTAAACACTGGGTTGCTGTTATCTTGGCTGAAGGCCAGTAGTGTCTGTTCATGCAGGGGCTGCAAAATGCGCCAAATGTCATCGTTGACCTGATTCGCCTCGGCACTCGGCAGATAAGCGCTCAGCAGGCTGAGCTCTTTCGCTTGCTCTATCGGTTGCTTGGTATATTGATAGAGGCGCGCTTTTAGTTGATGGTAAGAGACCATCTGCCAGTTGGCGAGTCGCCACTGGCTCGGGTAATCGAGTTGTGCCAGGGCATCATCATAGGTGGAGGTTAACTCCAGCACTCTGGCGGTTAAGTATTTGTGTTCGGCTAATATCTCGGGCTTGCTACCCAGATTCGGCTTAATGGCGGTCAGGGTTTTGCTTGCATTGCTTGTATCACCCTGATTAATAAAGGCGTGAGCCGCCAGCAGCATCAAACGGTTTTTCTGTTCAGGTGTCGAGGCCTGGCTGGCGTCGCTCAGGTATTGCGCCGGGCTTAGGGTGACATTCACCAAAGAGACTTGGGTGCTGGGTGCTTTTTCGGGCGCTGGTGATGTGGCACAACCGAATAATACAGTGGCCAACACAGCGGCGGAGATAAATTTAGTTGTATTCAGTCTTTTTAACACAGGACTTCACTCTGGTAAGATGCTGGCTGTAGTTTAACCTTCTCTTACGCCTGACGAAAGTCTTGTGACAATCATTACAGAGGTAGATATGGACCTGTCGGTCGCACTTTACATAGTTCCTACTCCAATTGGTAATCTTGGAGACATCAGCAGCCGCGCCTTAGAGGTTTTAAAACAGGTTTCCCTTATCGCCTGCGAGGACACACGTCATAGCGGTAAGTTATTGAGCCATTTCGGGATCGAGACTCGTAAAACGGCGCTGCATGATCATAACGAGCGCGATAGGGCTCAGGGGATCATTCAAAAGCTGGCTAATGGCGAATCGGTCGCCTTGATCTCAGATGCGGGTACGCCGCTGATCTCCGACCCAGGTTATCATCTGGTGTCTCAGGTACGAGAGGCCGGCTTTAACGTCGTTCCCTTGCCGGGTCCCTGCGCGGCTATCACTGCGCTGAGCGCCTCGGGTCTGCCCTCAGACCGTTTCTCTTTTGAAGGCTTTCTGCCCGCTAAAGAGAAGGGACGCATCGATAAATTGACCGAGCTAAAAGAAGATCCCCGCACGTTGATTTTCTACGAGTCGCCGCATCGCATCGTCCACAGCTTGACCTCTATCGTCGCGACGCTGGGTGAAGATCGTCAGGTGGTGATGGCCCGAGAAGTCACCAAGACTTTCGAGACCTTCCTCTCTGGCCCCGCAGCCGAAGTGCTGGCGACAGTGATTGCCGATGCTAATCAGCAAAAAGGCGAAATTGTACTCATGTGTCATGGCTACCGAACCGATGAGGATGCTGGCGTGCCCGCCCAAGCTCTTGAGACACTTAAGCTCTTGAGTCAGGAGCTGCCGCTTAAGAAGGCATCGGCACTTGCGGCGCAGATCCATGGATTAAAGAAGAATGCTCTGTATAAGTTGGGTCTTGAGCTGGATCTCTAATCCTTAGCTATCTTGGTCGCCGCTTGGCTTGCGGCAATATAAGGTGGTGCGCCGCGCGGCATTAGGCTATAATCCGCGCCGAGTTGGCCAGACAGTTGCTGCGTTCGCAAGAACGGGGAGGAAAGTCCGGGCTTCAAAGAGCAGGGTACCAGGTAACGCCTGGGCGGTGTGAACCGACGACAAGTGCAGCAGAGAGAAGACCGCCAATCTTAGGATTGGTAAGGGTGAAAGGGTGCGGTAAGAGCGCACCGTGCGGCTGGTAACAGTCCGTAGCAAGGTAAACTCTACCCGAAGCAAGACCAAATAGGGTTCCGTATGGCGTGGCTCGCGTTGGAACCGGGTAGGTCGCTTGAGCCTGTGAGCGATTGCAGGCCTAGATGAATAACTGTCCACGACAGGACCCGGCTTATCGGCCAACTCAATTATTTACGAAAGCCCGCTAGCCTTTTTGGCTGGCGGGCTTTTCTGTTTATGGCCTATCGTGTCGTCATGTCTCAATAGGGTATGCTCTTGGCGGCTAAGTCCTCTTCTGGCAGCCGTATCGGTTGCATCTCATATTTCTGGTAGATCTTATCTAAGCGACCCTGCTGCAAGAGTTTAACAAACAGATGATTAAACTGGCGTACCGTTTCGCTGTTGGTGACGGCCTTGTTGAAGGCGACGCAGTATAATATTTCCCTGTCGGCGCTGAGATAATGCAATTCGCTTAAGCCTATCTGCCTGGCGTAGAAACGGCCCACATCCTTGTTGACATAGTAGGCGTCAAATCGACGTTTTTGCAGCATGCGCATCGGCAGGTCGTCTCCTTGGGGATAGATGTCGGTGAGTAGGGGCGGCAGCGACAGGCGTTTGATCTTGTCTTGTTGCAGCATGAGTGAGCTATAAGTGTTGGAGGGACCATAGACGCCGATTATCTTGCCAGCCAGCTGACTCAGTTGGGTGAGCGGGAAGTCCTTTAATGTGTAGAAGCCATATTCAGTTTGCACCAGAGGCAGGGAGAACCACATGGTCTCGGCACGCTCCCGATTCCAGCCGAGGAAGATCCCTTTAGCCTCGCCGCTGGCAAACAGGTGAATCGCCCGGCGATAGGGGCGAATTGCGATATCACATTGCCCCGGCCATTGCTGACAGACCGCCTGGGTAAGCTCGACTAATATTCCTTGTGCCTGACCTTGATTGTCTTGATAGCTAAAGGGGGCAAAGTCATGGTAGACGATATTTAGATTGCTGCTGTTACTCCATGAGTGAAAAGGTAGCTGCAACAGCATGATCACAAATAGCATTTTTATTTCCGGCGGGATCATGGTGAGAGGTCTACCTTTGTTGTCACGCTAGTTATCAGTTTAGTCTCATGGCCGAGATATGCTCGTTAGGCTTAGAAATGGCTTCTGACCTGTAAACGCCACTCCCATCTGTTGACCTCGGCGCCGCTGGTAAAAGGTAGAGTGAGATCTATGTGGGCGACGCTGCCATAACTGGAACGTGAGGAGTAGATACGGGCGCCGATGCCAACGCTGCCGATAGGACCCGATACTTCATTGTCATGATCCGGGCCGCCACTTGCCTGACCCACATCGGTAAACAGGGCCCAGCCTAGTTCGGCCAGTTGGTAAAGATTGATGTTGGGATAGTTCCTAATCTCTGCGCTCAGTAACCATTGATTATCGCCATATTGGTAGTCGTTGGGATAGCCTCGTACGCCAGTGTTATCCCCTAAGGCGAACGGCGCGTCTAGATAGTTATTGTTAGATGTACTTAACCGCATTTTCGAGTAAGCGGTCCACTTGGGGTTGAACTTGTAAAAATATTCGGCTGTGGCGCTGACCTTAAAATAGTCGGGCTGACTGGTCGCTAACACTCCTTCGCCGTCCATGCGCAGCAGGACTAACTGCTCATCGCTTTTATACCCCCAAGAGGAGTACCAGTTGAAATGATAACCCGGTGACGAATGGCTATCCGTATCTTGAGTCTCTATGCCGAATTTTAGATAGTGTTGCCAGCCTAAGTTTATGTCTTCGTTGTAGTTAATCAGGTAGATATTGTTCAGCACCCTATAGTCATCTTCAATAAATTGATAGGCAACCCAGGGGTATAGGAAGTCTCTGTCTTGTGGCAGCTCACTGTTGGGGTACAAGGGGATATTGTCGAAGCTGTGTTTATCTTGGGTCACTCCCACTATGATGCGTGAGCGCCAATTATCTTTCTTATTTAGTCGCCAGCCATATTGGGCGTTGAGGTATTCGACCTGATGTTCAAATTCATTAATGTCGAAGCCGTTCTGTCTTATGGTATCTGTGCGTAGATCGTTGATAAAGTGCGCCGAATACATATTTTTGCTATCAAGGCGGTAGAAGGGCTTAGTGAAATTTAAAATAGTAGCCTGGCCATCACTGTTGTCATAAAAGTTGGCACTGAAGGTGGAGTGTTTCACCAACCAGTCGCTAGGGACGCGAAAGGCGAGTTGATAGCCGGTGCGATCGATATCGGAAGTGTATTTCAGGCGCGTACGCACCCCTAGACCCAGCAGGTTGTCTTCTTTGATCCCGACGGAAAACTTATTTTCGCCGCCACTGTGGCTGGCACTAAAGGTGGGAAGCAGTGACCAATTGTCCCAGGTCTCAACCAATACGGTTTCACCTTCGCCGATCTCTTCTTGTGTGGCATCTGGGTCGCGCTGGGCGAAACTAATTTTGGCGTCGCGAATGTAGGACTCATAACGCAGAATACGTTGCGCTTCATCCAGATCCTTTTGGGAAACCTTTTCTGTATCATCAAAGCTGAGTTTGTTGAGTATTGTCGATTCTAGGGTATTAATGTGCAGATAATTAGCCCAGCGATGAATAAAGAAGGCATCGGGATCTGATTCATCGAAGATGGCGTTACTCACGACTACGATTTTTTTGATTGGGCGCTTTTGCTCGGATGATGCTGTTTCATCCAGTGTTGGGGCTTGCGTCATTTCCTGATTGTCGGCCGCCATCAGACCGCTGGCCCATAGGCAGCAGAGCAGAGGAAGGAGGCGCGCACCAGTTCGCATTATGATCATCCTTATCTTGGCTTGTTATCTTTAAGAAGGACGCAGAGATTAAATTCTAGACACAATTTAATAACACACCTGTAATGACAAATAGTCAAGGTGCGGGCAAGAATAAGGTGATGATTTTACTTGAGCAATTTCTGATGCAGCCCTATTGGCCGCATCAGAACTCGGGGTGATGTTTTAGAGGGTGCGTCGCGGCGGCACCGCCACGTTGGCAAAGATTAGCCCTGCGATCAATGACATGAAGATCAGAAAGATCTGGCTGCCAATATGGGATTGATTCAACATGGTCTCACCTAAGATCAGGGTATTCAGGCCAATATAAGTCTTACTGCCGGGCACCAAGATCACTATCCCCTGGAGCAAGGCTATCGACGCCGGTGACTTCATCCAACGGGCGTAGAGGTTTGAGTAAATCCCCACTGCCAAGGCGCCGAAGAAGATGCCGATAGATTCGCCAAGATAAATTCCCGCGAGCATGGCCGAGAAGAAGGCGACGATGCCGGCAAAGATCCCCCAAGGGGAATCCTTTAGCCTGGCTTTAAAGATGATCACCAGCGCGGTTGAGAGTATGGGCACGGCCGACCAGATGGCCCAGCGAGGCAGGGGCTCTGGTTCAAAGTAGATCGCCTCACCAAAGATAGCGTTGCCGATCACCATGCCGAATATGGCTCCAAAATAGAGCTTAAACAGCAACATGGAAGCGTCCATGATACGGGCGGTGCCCGAGATCAGATCCCGTGCAGCCAGCTCTGCCAGCCCTAAGGTGAGTGCCAGTCCAGGAATAAAGACGATAATGCCCGAGAGGATCACCACTGGGATATTAATATAAGGATCGAAATAGGCGATGCCGCAGGCTGCTATAGCACATAGGATAGCCGCGAGTGGCTCTAGGGTTTCCGCCATACGCTTTGAGCGTTCGGCGCGGTACACCAGCCCATAGACCATGAAGCCGAGAATCGCCGACCAGAAGACATCGTTCCAGCTGGTGCCCATTAGCATGGCGAAGGCGCCAGCCGAACTGCCAAAGGCCAGCAGGGTCAGCAGCGGGCCATAGGGATTAGGTTTATTGGCGATCTCTTCGAGGCGATCAAGCGCCTCGGTCAGGGTGCGCTTGCCCGAGAGCACCTCTTCCACGAGTTCATCTGTTCGTGCCAGTGAGCCCAGATCCAGTTCGCCCGGTCTGACACGGGCCATATGGTTGTATTCCTGATCCGTATCATGCTGCAACACAAAGGTCATGGAAGTGGGGGAGATCAGAAAGTAGCCCTCGATACCTAAGACTTTAGATATCGATTGCAGATGAGCCTCTAAGCGGTAGGCAGGGGTACCAAACTTGTGCAGTGCTTTACCTAATTTTATGATAAATCTGCGTTTTTCAAGAAACTCTGCGTTGTCCAATTGTACAGTCCATGATGATGAAAACTGGGGGTGATGCTTAAGCGAGCGCATCTTAACCTATCTTGTACCAAAAAGGTTAATGGCTTGGGAAATTTTTTAACGGTACAAATTGTGTCAAGGCCAAGATTCTGCGGTGTTTTTCATCGTTCTCCTCATGGCTTTTTGATTGGTCAGCGGTGAAAGCTTTGTGCTAGGTTAAGTGAGTTTTGCGTGGGAAGTTGCCATGCGGGTTGTATGGTCAAATATTTAAGGATAATCATATGTCGGTAAGCGTTTCGGGATTTTATATTGCTCTCACTGCTATCTTGGCGGTGTTTTTCACCTATCGGGTGGTGCGCCTAAGGCGCGGACTCAAGATAGGCCTGGGCTCAGGTGGCAGTGATGAACTGCGCTTAGCCAACCGAGTACACGCCAACCTTATCGAGAATGCCCCAATGGCGCTCTTGTTACTGCTGGTGGCTGAACTTAACGGTCTGGCAGCCGTCTATCTGCACGGGGCGGGCACAATATGGCTGGTGGCGCGTATCCTACATGCTATCGGCCTGACACAGGGGCGCGGCGGCTATCACTTTGGTCGTTTCTGGGGCGTACTCTTGAGTTGGATAGTGATCCTTGCTCTGGCGTTGGTGAATCTGTTTTATTTTATGTTCGCCTAGAAAATCGCCGTTATTGCTGCTTTTTTGTTCACACTTAAGTAGGTTTCACTGTTATACTCCGCCTCCTTTTTAGTGGTCGTTACGCCGAGCCGCATGGCGACTACACTTACTCTTTGGTTTGAAAGTTAGGCAGTATCATACATGCAGGTTGAATCCACACTCTTTACCTATCCTAAGTATCTGGGCCGCAATGAAAAACCGGCTCCCTTCTTGCCCATGTCTCGTAAGGAGATGGCCAAGCTAGGCTGGGATAGCTGTGACATCATTATCGTCACGGGTGACGCCTATGTAGATCATCCCAGCTTCGGCATGGCGGTGATCGGCCGTATGCTGGAGGCGCAGGGCTTTAGAGTCGGCATCATCTCTCAGCCTGACTGGTCGAGTAAAGAGGATTTCATGAAGTTGGGCAAGCCCAACCTCTACTTCGGCGTGACCGCGGGTAACATGGACTCGATGATCAACCGCTATACCGCCGAGCGCCGTCTGCGTCATGACGATGCTTACACGGCAGGTAATGTGGGCGGTAAGCGCCCTGACCGCGCGGTAACTGTCTATACCCAGCGCTGTAAAGAAGCTTATAAACAGGTGCCTGTGGTGATTGGCGGCATAGAGGCTAGCCTGCGCCGCATCGCCCACTATGACTACTGGTCTGATAAAGTGCGCCGCTCGGTGATCTTAGACGCTAAGGCCGATATTTTGGTTTACGGCAACGCCGAGCGTCCGCTGGTGGAACTGTCTCATCGCCTCGCTGCCGGTGAACCCATAAGCGAGATACACGATGTACGCGGCACCACAGTGATCCGCAAAGAACCCCTCTACGGCTGGAAGGGGATGGACTCGCGCAAGTTAGATCAGCTGCACAAGATAGACCCTATTCCCAACCCTTATGGCGCCGATGATGTAGGTTGTCAAAATCTCTCTGGGCCTAGCGACGTTAAGGTGTTTGATAACGAAGCGCCGAAAGCCATTTCGGTGCAGCCGCCGCGTCCCAAGCCTTGGGAGAAGACCTATGTCTTGCTGCCAAGCTATGAGAAGGTTGCCGCCGACAAGTATCTCTATGCCCATGCTTCGCGCATTTTACATCAGGAGCAGAATCCGGGCTGTGCCCGCGCCCTGTTTCAGCCCCATGCCGAACGTGCCATCTGGGTCAATCCTCCGGCCTGGCCGCTCAATACCGACGAGATGGACGGCGTGTTCGATCTGGCCTACAGGCGTGTACCGCATCCCGTCTATGGCAAGGAGAAGATCCCCGCCTATGACATGATCAAGACTTCGATCAACATCATGCGCGGCTGTTTCGGTGGATGTTCTTTCTGTTCTATTACCGAGCATGAGGGCCGCATCATTCAGAGCCGCTCGCAAGATTCGATCATCAAAGAGATCAAAGATATTCAAGACAAGGTGCCAGGTTTCACCGGGGTGATCTCGGATCTTGGCGGCCCGACGGCCAACATGTACCGACTGGGTTGTACTTCGGTGAAGGCCGAGAGTACCTGTCGCCGACTCTCCTGTGTGTTCCCCTCAATCTGTGGTCACTTAGATACCGACCATCAGGCGACAATCGATCTCTACCGCGCCGCTCGCGACGTGCCGGGCATTAAGAAGGTGCTAATCGCCTCAGGTGTTCGTTACGATTTAGCGACGGAAGATCCCCGTTATGTGAAGGAGTTGGCCAGTCATCATGTGGGTGGTTATTTGAAGATCGCCCCCGAGCATACCGAAGAGGGCCCGCTGAACAAGATGATGAAGCCGGGCATGGGGACCTACGACAAGTTCAAGGAACTGTTTGACAAGTATTCCGCCGAGGCGGGCAAGAAGCAGTATCTGATCCCTTACTTCATCTCGGCTCACCCTGGCACCACGGATGAGGATATGGTCAACCTGGCGCTTTGGCTTAAGGGAGAGAAGTTTAAGTTGGATCAGGTGCAGAACTTCTATCCGTCACCCATGGCGAACGCCACGACGATTTATCACACCGAGCTGAACTCGTTGAAAAACGTTAAGCACACCAGTGAAACGGTCGAAGTACCCAAAGGCGGCCGTCAGCGTAAGCTGCACAAGGCGCTACTGCGTTATCACGACCCCGCAGGTTGGCCAATGATCCGCGAAGCGCTCATCAAGATGGGTAAAGAGCATCTTATCGGCGGTGGGGTGAATTGTTTGGTGCCAGCCGAGACGCGCCAGGAACGTCAGGGCTATCGAGCCAAGACAGCTAAGACACCAGCGGGCAAAAAGGCTGTGACTCGCTTCAGCGCTAACCAGTTCGATGAGCGTAAGGGCAATGGCCAAGGTAAGACCAAGTCTAATGCTAAGCCTCAGGGTAAGTCGACGGGAGCAGCAGCAGGTAAAGGCGGAGCCGGCAAAGCCAGCACTGGTAAGCCAGGCAAGCGTCCTGTGAAGAATGCTTGGGGCACCACGCCCAAACATCAGCGCTAAAGCACCGCTGGTCAAAACGATGAAAAAAGGGGAGTATCTAATGACTCCCTTTTTTATTGTACAGGAGCTTCTTATGAGCGACTCAAATGACGCGGCCAAGGTCGATGGTTACAGCGATGAGGGTTTTTGGCGTAAGGTCAAACAGTTTGCCAAGCAGGCCGGACGTGAGGTGATAGACAACGCCCTGTGCCTCTACTATGCGGCGCAGAGGCCCGATACTCCCAAGTGGGCCAAGTCGGTTATCTTTGGCGCCCTGGCCTATTTTATTATGCCGCTGGATGCGATACCCGATCTTACGCCTGTGGTGGGCTTTTCAGATGATTTAGGCGCGCTTGCTGCTGCGCTAGCCATGGTCAGCATGTATGTGAATGATGAAGTGAAGCGCCAGGCGGCGGAGAAGACCTCCGCCTGGTTCGATTGACGTTTCGACTCGCGCTTCGATTTTCAGCTGGATTAACCGCTCGAATTGCCGCTTGAATGAATGAGCCCACCTTCCACTCCTGTATCAGCCAGTTGTCCAGGTTGATTGCCTTAATGACGCTGCGATACTGACAAGCTTGGTGGTGGAGAGGTTAAAAGAGGCCTTCAGGCTGACGGCCCCAGGGAGTGGTTGAGACTTGAGACTCAATCGCGATTGAACAGTCCTATTATCTGTTTCAGCTAAAGGTTAGCCTTTCCTGTTTAAGTTGAAGTCATAGCGGAAGCCGACGGTAACAGCGCGATCATCGTTTAAGTTGTCGTAGTTCTTGTTCAGATATTCCAGGTGTACGCGCACATTGGTCTGTGGATTCCATTCCAGGGTGGTGTTGAAGCCGTCATAGTCCATAGAGCTGATATCCTCGATTCCATCTTTAAACTGGAAGTAGCCCAGCTTGATCTTGTACTCGTTGCTCAGTGGATAGGCCAGGGCGGTATCTAAGGTGCTGCCGCTGCGATCGCCATGTTGCACCTGATTGTCGAAGTTGTATTCCTTGTCCTGGTAGCTCGCCGCCAGGTAGAGGCCGTTATCGAAGGTATAGGCCACCACACCGCCCAGGGTCTGGTTGTCGCCGTTCACCTGGTCGTTCTCCAAACTGTCTTGGGTAACATAGCCCAGGCCAAGATGCAGGGCACCGACATCGTAACCTACGCCTATGTTGACGAAATCCGCGCCTGTGTCGCCCTTATTGCCGTCAAACTGGGCGCCGGCCATCCAAGTGAAGCCGCCAGTGACCAGCTTGTAGGTCACGAAGTTGTCGACGAAGAAGGGACTTTCATGGTCGTAGGCATAGGGGCTATTGCCGTGATTGAAAATATCCACGTATTCGGCGATCAGGCTGTATTGGGCCGGACGCTGTTTACCTATGCCCACCTGGCCGTAGGGGGATGAGATGGCGACATAGGCCTGTCTCGCCTTGCCGAAGTTGCCTGAGTTGGCTATATCGACGCTCCATTCACCCTGGGCAATGGCGTGCCAGCCGTCGGCAAACTCAGTGCTGGCCTTGATGCCGACGCGAGAGAGGGCGTCTCTCACATCCCAGGTTTCATCCGTGCTGTCGTCGAGGTAGCTGAGTGTCGGACGGATAGAGCCGTAGAGGCTGACTTGGCTGTTCTTAAACTGAGACGGTGCGGCCTGGGCCTCTAGTTGGGCGATGCGCTGGTTGAGTGCTTCGACCTGTTCATTCAGGGGCTGCTCGGTGGCATAACCCTGAGTAGAAGCGAGTGCCGTTGCGGCGGCGATCATTGAGGTGCGAAAAATAATCTCATGGTTTTTCATGGCTTTCTGCCTTCAATTGGTTTTCTTAGGCATGCGAGTCTCCCTCCTGCCATTTTGTCGATGGAGGATAGGGGCGCCGCAGGCGTTTAAAAAAGGGAGTTAATAGGCCCATGACATCTGCCATGGGCCGGGTTTTGGTTAAACCTTGCCTGCCTTCTTCAGGTCGGCGAACCAGAGGTTGTGATGTTGCTTGGCCCAGTTTTCGTCACAGTAGCCAGAGGTCATGTTTGACATGCCGCCTTCGGACATCACGGTCGCCATGAAGATATGCACCACAGAGAAGGCGCTGATGATGACGGTTGAGGCAATATGCAATACCAGCATCAGGTTGGCCGTGTTCTTGGTGACGCCATAGGTCTCGGGGAACATCATCGCTAGGCCTGAGACCACCATGACACCGCCGAACAGGGCGAAGACCCAGAACCACAGCTTTTCCCCCGCGTTGGCAAAGCCCGCATCGGGATGCTGCTTCTTGCCTAAGTTGATGTAGCCGCCCAGTACGGCAAACCATTTTAGGTCATAGCTTGCGGGGAACTGCTTAGGCGCCCACATCAGTACCATCAGCACATAGCCGAGGATGAAGGGGAAGGCCATCAACTCATGTAGGCTGCTGGATAGACCCACCAAGGCCGACCAGGAACCGGCATTCATGCCTGGCTCGAAGTAGAAGCGACCGCCGCCGAGCACCAGGCCGGTGAGGATCAGCAGGATGCAAGGGATGGCACCCAGCCAGTGCACACTGACGCTAAGGCCAGACCAACGCTTGATTAGCTTACCCGAGAAGCCATGGTCCAGCTTAGAGACGCCGTTCACCACCACGAACAGGATGAAGAGCGCGGTTACGCCAAACAGGCTGGCAAACAGGGCGAAGGCGATGGTGTCGGTCGCGCCTAGGTAGCCTAGCAGCGACTCGTCGGCCTGCTCAGGAATGGACGCCGGCATCAGCAGCTCAGGCTGAGTCGGCATGCCGCGGATCTCAGGAATATCGCCTGGAATGGCATGCTCCTGAATGGTTTGCCACTGCTGAGGTTGCAGGGTGGCGGTTTCTTCGGCCAGAGCATAGCTGGATGCAAACAGACCGAGCACAATAAGGCTTAACCATCTTATTGCTTTACTCATTGAAAACTCCTTGCGACATCGCTTGTCGCGTTGGAATCTGCCTGGTGTGAGGCAGATTCATCGATCATTCGGCGCCTTCTAGGCGGGGCGCCGCTTGAATTTGTTGGTTAATAAACTGCAGTAGCTCCTGAGCAAACAGCGGCCAGAAAGGTTGTTTCGCATGTTTGGCAATGCCCTCGCAGAAGGGGGTTATCCAGCGCCCGAGATGGGCGTCGAGAAACTCCGCTGCGAGTTCGTTGAGGGCCTCAACATGCTCGCTGTTTTCTAGCACTTGTTGCTCGGCGGCCATGGCGTGCAGGCAATAGAGGAACTCGAGTTCGTTACCAATAAAGTCGGCCGGCTCGTTAAAGCTATCGTCGATGACCAGACCTATCTGTTGGTAAAACTCGGCCACACGAACGGTTTCTTCGGTGAAGATTTGATGATTGCCACTGAGGTAAACCGATTCATAGGGGGCAACTAACAGCTTGTATGGCCCAATACACATGCGATTAAAATCAAACTCCAATTCGGATGCGTCGTCATTGAACTTGCGTGCCTCTATGAGTAGCGGACTGTCTGGCGACTCCTGCTCCAGGTAGGCGATTAAGCCTGAAAGAGCCTGAGTATCCGAGGGCGCGAACATCATAGATTTGAAGGCATGGTAAGCCATTGCCGTTGGGCCATATTCTGCTGTCATTATGCGCGTTCCTTAATGATCACTAGGTTAGGTTTGGTGATGCAATCGCCGTAGCCTATGCCTTGTTTGCTTGCCGAAGGACGTTTGAGTACCTCTTGCAGATTGCCGACATCCAGGCACTCTACCGGGCAACCACTCACACACGCGGGTTTCATACCGCGGTCCAGCAGTTCCACACACATGTTGCACTTGTCGGCCTTGCCATCATCTTCGCGAATACTCACCGCCGCGTAAGGACAGGCGCTGGCACACAGGCCACAACCCGTACACTTCTCACGGTCAAGCACCACGATACCGTCATCGCGCACATGGTAGGCTTTAGCCGGACAGACCATCAGGCAGGCGGGGTTTTCACAGTGCATGCAGGCGTGAGATAGCCAGACATCGATTGCGCCATCGTCACGCTGTACTTCATAGCGATCGACTTTGCGGAATCTATGATTCTCGGGCAGTTCATTATGGATCTGGCAGGCAACGGTACAGGCACCGCAACCGACACAGTTCTCTTGTCTGAACACAAAGCCCACTTTCTTATTTAACGACATCGTTTACTCCTTAGGCTTTGGCAATCGCGACGCGAGTGGAATGATACGCAGAGCATCCACCCATATCGGTCAAGGTGTCGGTGGTGAGGTTGTTGGTACAGCTGTTTTTGCCCTGTGGGTCCATGCGACGCCAGTTGTTCTTTGGCGCCATAACTGTTCCTCTGGCCACCTGGGTAGAAACTTGCGCAATAAAGTGGGCCTCACCACGTTGGTTGCTGAGCCTGACGCGATCGTTGTTCTGAATACCCAGCTCTTTAGCATCTTCGGCGTTGATCTTGGCGAAGTAGGCCGGGAAGTTACGAATATACTTCACGTTGTAGAAAGAGCTGTTGGCACGCTGCGGAATGGCAGGAGACAGCAGACGGAACGGCAGTGTCTTCTCTTCCTGTACCATCTCATCTTCCGGCAGGCCGAAGTCGATTACTGGGTGGTAGCCGGCTTCTTTCATCATCTCTGAGTAGAATTCGATCTTGCCACTTGGCGTCTTATATTTACCGTCGCCGAAGTAAGGGCGTTGGTCATAGACGGTGACAAACTTGTCGCGAATGATTTGCTCATAGGTGATGTTGTTATGTCTGAAGGCGGGCTCTTCCGTGTCTAGGAAGTCACGCAGAATCTGCTCATAGTCCACACGCATCTCAGGGAAGCGGTCCAGACCCATGCGGGCGCCCAGCTCCTTGAAGAAGATCCAGTTGTCTTTAGACTCGCCCAGGGGCTCGATCACCTTCTCAGAGGTCTGCATGTGATAGCAGTTGTAGTCGGTACCCATGTCTGGGAACTCGAACTGAGTCGCTGCCGGTACGATAATATCGGCCAGCTCTGCGGTATCTGTCATCAGGAAGTCGTGAACCACCAGGAAGAGGTCATCACGCATCGCGCCGCGGCGACAGGCATTCGAGTCGGGTGCAACCGAGACGAAGTTACCGTTGTAGTTGATCACCGCCTTAATCGGTTTGATCGGCTTGCCATAGGCCGTTGGGTTCTCTGGGTCGAGCGCCTTGGCGATCTCCGTCATGTTGACGTGGCCAACCGTGTCTGGGTTCGGGTGGATATGATCCGCACGGCCCTTGCTGTAGTTCAGGCTGTCATCGGCCTGGGTGTTGTCATAGATAAAGCCGTTACCTATCTTGCCGTACTGGCCGGCAACCGCGTGCATCATGGCGATGGCGCGAGACATACGGGCGCCGTTGAAGTTACGCTGCATACCGTAACCCAGGCGCAGTACAGAAAGCTCTGACTCGCCATAGACGCGGGCGAATTCGAACATCTTGGCCTTAGGTACGCCGGTGACACGCTCGATCTCTTCGTAGCTCATGGTGTTCAGGCGCTCGAGCAGCTGGTCGTAGCCAAGGGTGTTGGCCTTGATGAACTCGAGATCCGCTAGGTCATGCTCTATCAGGTACTTCATGATACCTGTCGCCAGGTGGGTGTCGGTACTCGGCTTTGGCTGCAACCAGATATCAGCCTGAGAGGCGATAGGGGTGCGCACTGGGTTAACCACCAATAGCTTGGCACCTCGGTCACGGGCCTGGTTGATGAACTTGATGCCGTGTACGTTGGTGGCCGTCTCGTTCTGCCCCCAAGAGATGTAGCAGTTGGTATAGATGTTGTCGTATGGGTCCGGACCCTGGTAGGTACCAGTAACCGACTTTAAGCCTTCATAGGCGGCGAACACACATACCTTACGGTCGAGCTTGCGGGCACCGACGGCGTTGAAGAAGCGGCTAGGTCCGCCGTATTTACCGATAACCCCTTCGTGGCCCGAGTAGCTGTAAGGCAGGATAGAGTCGGCGCCATGATCTTTGATGATCTGCTGCAGACGGCTGGCGATCTTGTCGTAGGCTTCATCCCAGGAGATGCGGCGCCATTTGCCTTCGCCCTTCTTGCCTGCGCGCTCCATTGGGTGCAGGATGCGGTCGGCGGCATAGGTGTATTGCACGTAGGCATGTCCCTTCACGCAGGGAGATGTGCCCATCTTCTTCAGCTCTGAAGCGCCTTCCACGTAGGTCATGCGTCCGTTTTGTACTGTGAACTTCAACAGACAGCGGTCGGCGCAGTTACGTTGGCAGGTGTGGTATTTAATTTCTCCTTGGCGTTTCAAGAGTTTGTCGGGTGCGCCACCTTTTTCGCCTGCACTGGCTATGCCGGGCATAAGACCGGATAGCGAGCCGACGACGGAGCTGGCTCCGACACCTTGCAAGAAGGTGCGTCTGTTCATTTTCATAAGTGTTCCCCATCTTGATGCGTCTTAAGACGCTTTTTACAGACATTGCTCAAATGTTTGTGAGTCAAAGACTCGCTGCATACCTGTTTTGTTATCGTTTTTCGATTTAAAAAGATGGCAAGATCAGCTGCGAAAGGGGTATGCAAGAGTGCCTCAAGTAGCCTATCGATCTCGCCATCAAATGCTTTGTTAGCGCTCCGCCGCCCTGCGCCAGGCGCTTTCCAGGCCGCAGATGAGCTTGGACTTCACCCAGTTGAAGGCTGCCGACTGATTAACGTTGCCATATAAGAGGTAGTTGCCTATCTCGCGATTTTCCCGGCGACGTATGCGGCATCGCTTGGCCAGCTCTTCGGGCAGCTTTACCCACTTCACTGCGGGTAACATGTCGACGAATTGTCGGGTAAATTCGTTGCAAATTAGGGTGATGGCGTCAGATTCGCTCAGCAGGCGCATGGCGGTGGCCACGCTATCGGTATAACCGTCGACCTCCATGCAAAGCTCCTCTTCGCGGCAGAGGTTCACCAGCAGTGGGCAGTTCAGGTCGTCATAGTTGTCTATCTCTAAGCAAGGATATTGGGTGATGTTGTCTAGGGTGAGTTTCTGTTTGAGAATCGGATGATCGGTGCGTGCCAGGATGTAAAGATTGTCCGTGGCGGAAAACATCTCGGCATTGAGGTTTTTACCGTTGAAACCTTCATAGACCACTACGAAGTCGACATCGCCATTGGCGAGATCGCTGCTGCAGTCATGGGTCAGTACCCTGACATCGAACTTCATGTTGGGCGCCTCGGTGAGGATCTCGTTGCGGATCACCTGTTGTACTGGGTAGATGAACTCATCGTAGGCGTGAATAACATATTGGCCGCCCGATTCTGCCGGGGTAAATACCGAGTGCTGCATCTCGAGTTTTTGATAATGGGCCACCAACTCTCTGGCCATAGGGATCAGCTGGTGGGTCTTCTCCGTCGCGACGAAACCGGAGCAGCGACGAATAAAGAGCGAGTCTTTAAATATGTCTCTTAAGATCTTAAGGGTGCGGCTGACACCTGAAGGCGTAATACCCAGTTCATTGGCAGCCTGATGACTCTGCCCATGTTCATAGACGGCGATGAACACTTTTAATTGATTGTAATTAAGTTGGTCAATCTTATTCATGGTTGTGAACTGGGTAAATATATTGAGTTATTATCATCTATATATATCTACACACGTTCAGTGTTGAAAGTCACACTTTTAATATGGCTATTATTTAAAGTTTGCATTACTTCTCATGTTTTAATATCTGCATTTTGCAAAATGCGATATTTAAAATTTGCAGACTTTATATATCTTTCAGGTTAACTGGTACGAACGAACAACTTGTAGACGGACTATAGTCTAGGCCTTGCTATCTCTAGGGTATATCTAAGTGCCTGTTTAGGTAGGTTAACTGTTCGATTTGTGAACTTCCGATTTTTATTTCATCAAATTTAAATTTATTTTTAATATGAGATGTTCATCTTTTTAGCTCTACTATTACACCCGCTCTCTATAAATAATTTCATCGAATTTATATTTTTATTTGAATCGTGATCTATATTTAGTTTTAAATTTATAGCTTTATTGTCTGTTGCAAGTTTTATTATTGCGTGTGTATTTTAAATAATAAGAAACCTTCCAGAAGTCATGTTTTTATTTCAGGAAAACATAGTTAAGGATCTCGTTATGTTAGATCGGCGCTCGATTTTAAAAATGGCGGCAGGTGGAGCTCTGCTCTCATTGGTGCCCGCCAGCACGCTACAAGCGAAAACCCTTGGAAAACGCTATGCCATGGTGTTTGACGTTAGACGTTGTACCGGATGTCTCTCTTGTACCGTTTCATGTTCCGTTGAAAATCAAACTGATGCGGGTCGATGCCGTACCCGCGTCAATCAAGCTAGCCTGAGCTTAGGTGAGCGCATCGCCACCCTTGCGGTGCCGAACCAATGTAACCAGTGTGATAATCCTGTCTGCACTCAGGTCTGTCCTGTGGAGGCGACCTACAAGCGTAAGGAAGATGGCATAGTGGTGATCGACTACGAAGAGTGCATTCACTGTCAGCTGTGTGTCGATGCCTGTCCTTATGGCGCGCGCCGCAAAGATGAGAGCCTGGATAACCCGCCCGAGAAGTGTAATTTCTGTATTCACCGCGTCACCCAAGGGTTGTTGCCGGCCTGTGTCGAGACCTGTATCGGCGGAGCCCGTACCTTTGGCGATCTTAATGATCCCGACAGTCAGGTGTCTAAGCTGGTGCGGGACAACAAGGTCTACGCCATGCTGTCCAAGGCTGGCACCTCGCCCAACATCTTCTACATTGGCTTGCCGACATCGACCGATGATCAAGCCATTTTGAATCTCAATTACCTCGATTGGCAGCGCTAGGAGTCAAAGATGGATAGACGTAAGTTTTTAACTCAGGCCGGTCTGGTGTCTGCCGCGACCATTACAGGTGCCGCCTGCAGTCGAGTCGATGCCGAGTCTGAGCCTAAGAAGGCCCAGGACATTTCACGCTTTGGTCATCCCGTGGCGGCCGAAGGAGGCTTCGATGGCGAAGGTAAATGGCAAAAGACAGCAGGAGTACGCACCGCCTATTCCCGCTGCTTTAGCTGTTACAACATCTGCGGCCTCAGAGTGCGTGTGGATGAGAAGACGGACAGAGTCTTGAAGGTAGGGGGCAACCCCTATTGTGAGAACAACTCTGGCTCGCCGCTGCCGCTAAGTACCGAAGTGAAACAGAGCTTTATCGCCCTGGCGGGTGAGGCGGGGCTGAAGAATCGCGCCACCACCTGTGCCAAGGGGGCGAGCTGCGTCGATTCGGTGGACGATGAGCGCCGGGTGACTCAGGTGCTGAAACGCGCGGGCAAGCGCGGCAGTGGCGAGTGGGTCACCATCAGCTATGAACAGGCCCTTGCCGAGATCATCGAGGGGGGCGATCTCTTCGGCGAAGGCCATGTCGATGGCCTACGCGCCATCCGCCAGCTTGATCAAGAGGTGAAGCCGGGCCATAGCGAATTTGGCAGTAAAGCGAATCAGCTGTTTGCCACCTTCTGCGCAGAAGATTACTTGCGCGGAAGCTTCTATTCTCGCTTCATGATGCAGTCATGGGGAACAGTCAATTTAGGTACCAAACACGCCTACTGCGGTGCCGCCCAGGCAACGGGTTATAGCCTGGGGATGGCGGCCGGATTCGAAGAGTGGCTCAATGATGTCGACTGGGAAAACGTCGAGTACGGCCTGTTTATGGGCACCAGCCCAGGTTCCTCGGGTGTCAGCCTGAACCGCGTCGGTCGAGGTCTTGCCAACAGCCGTGTGGATCGTGGCTTTAAATATGTGTGTGTCGACCCCCTGCTGCGTACCACGGTCGCCGCCGATACCAATGCCACCTGGCTGCCGGTCAAACCCGGTCAGGATGCGGCATTCTCCTTTGGGGTGATCCGCACCATGCTCGAGGAGCAGTGGTTTAACAAGGTGCACTTGGAAAATCCAAGCCAGAAGGCGGCCGAGGCCGCGGGTGAGCTTAACTACACCAACGCAGGTCACCTGGTGGTGATGGATCCTAAGCATCCAGAGTATCGCAAGTTTGCCAAGGCAAAAGATTTCGGTTTGGGTGGCGAAGAGGCACTGATCATCAAGGCGGGCACTCAGACCTTAGCGTCGGCGGAGTCAGGCGACAAGGCCGAGCTGTTTGTCAGTAAACGCCTCACCGACAGCCGTGGCCGTAAGGTGACCCTGATGTCGTCTCTCTATCTGCTGCGGGCCGAGGCGCAAAGTACCAGCATGGAGGAGTATGCCGAGCGCAGCGGCATTGCGATCAAAGAGATGCGTCAGGTGGCGAAAGACCTGGCGCACTATGGCCGCAAGGCCTGTGTGGCAGGCAACGGCGGCACCAACTCATCTGACGGTTTCGTGATGGGCTGGATCTGGGCGACACTTAATACCCTGGCGGGTTCCCACGATGCTAAGGGCGGCGCCATCTATGGCAATGGCCCTATCGGCGGGATGGAAGGCTTGTACGATCTGGCCAACATCGAAGGTGGCGTGTCGCTGGACGGTATCGTCAATGCCTGTCGCGATGGCGCCTACGAGGCCTCGACCGAATATCGTCTCAAGGTGGAGCAGGGTAAGAACCCTTATCCCGCCAGCACCCCTTGGCATGAGGTGCTGCCCGCCATGAATGCGGCCGAACAGTGGACCAGCCATGCCAACGGCGACCCCTACAGCGCCAAGGTGCTGTTCAACTGGCGCAACAACTTCCTCTATAGCGCGGCATCTATCAGTCAGGAGGTGGTGGCAAGCATCGCCGATCCTAAGCGCTTACCGCTGGTAGTGGGGATCGACTGTCACATGAACGAGACCAACCGCTACGCCGATTACCTGATCCCGGATCGTTCCATGCTCGAAGAGTATGCGGCGGATCGCATGTGGGGCGCCCATAAACTGGGGGTAGTGGCGGCATCGCCTGTGGTGACTCCGCGAACCGAGAAAAATGAGGCGGGTGAGCATATCTGCATGGAGCAGTTGCTGATCGATATCGCCCTCAAGCTCGACTTGCCTGGCTTCGGTAAGGGCGCCCTGGCGACCAGCGATGGCCGTAAGGTCGACCTGTTAACCTTCGAGGATTGGCACGCCAGATACCTGGCCAACGTGGCGGCGCAGTGTGAGCAGCTGCCTAAGGTGACCGAGGAAGATCGTCTGTGGGCCGGGTTGGATTACGCCATGAAGCCACTCAAGCCAAGACTTACCGCCGACGAGGCCGCCAAGGTCGAGGCCCTGCTGTCACGCGGTGGCTACTACCAGGAGGATGATCGTTATGAGGGCGACTTCATCAAGGGCGCCGGGCCTAAGTGCCTGCAGATCTATCATCAGGAGGTAGCGCAGCTGCGTCATGCCTACTCGGGTGAATTCTACCCTGGTACGCCGACCTTGCAGGAGCATAAGTTCTGGAATGGTGACACTTGGGAGAGTCATTGGCCCCAGAGCGAGTATCCACTGTTGTTCTCCAGCTACAAGGCGACGGTACGCTCTAACTATGCGGTGGCCTTCAAGCGGATTGGTGAGATAAGTCCCACCAACTTCGTCTATATGCACAGCGATACCGCCAAGGCCCAGGGACTGAAGGATGGCGATAGCGTGCGCATAGTGACCGCCAACGGCAAGCCCTGCGTCGGCACCCTGCAGACGGATATGGGGGTCGCCAAGGGGGCAATCTGCGTCTCTCACGGCTTTGGTCATAGCGAGGGCTTCGGCGGTGACGATCGTATCATCAATGGCGAGAAATTAGCGGGGATCGCCAGTCGCGCCGGCGGCACGGCGGTTAACCAGATGATCCCGGCGGATCCGACTCGCAACGGCGCCGCCAGTATGCTCAACGATTACTGGACCGGGGCCAACTGCCGCCACGGTATTCCGGTGCGGGTGGAGAAAGCCTGATCCTTGAACCGAATCATTAACCAAGCATAGTTTTAACCATAGTTTTTCTAAACATAGTTATCCTGTAAACCTTTCCCCCGTCGCCTCGGCTTCGGGGGCTTTTTTTATTCAGCTTTAATTTATCTCTTCATGCTAGTGTGGATACTCAATCCAAAGGAGCATAAAAATAAAATGGCTAAATCCATATCAATATTCCTATCCTTAGGTGCCGGCGTTTCCCTAATGTTAGCCGCACCCGCAATGGCCACTAGTACCGAGCAGACTCAGTTTTTCGATGCGATAGCCGCCCATTGTGGTCAGGCCTTTGAGGGCAAGGTGACGGCGGGCAACAGCGCCGACTCGGCTTTCTCGGGCAAGCGCTTAGTGATGCATGTACGCGAGTGCAGCGACAGCGAGCTTAAGGTACCGTTTCATGTGGGTGAGGATCGCTCTCGCACCTGGGTGATCACTAAGACGGACACAGGGCTGCGCCTTAAGCACGATCACAGACATCAAGATGGCAGCGAAGACAAGGTCACTATGTATGGTGGCGATACCCTTGATGCCGGCAGCGCAGAGCTGCAATCTTTCCCTGTCGATGCCTATTCTATCGACAACTTCAAACAGAATGGTCTCTCCCAATCGATCACTAATGTGTGGCACGTGGGGCTCACCGACACCCAGTTTATCTACCGCCTCACTCGGGAGAACCGTGACTTTAAGGTGACGTTTGATTTGACTCAGCCGGTTGAGTTACCGCCAGCGCCATGGGGGCACGAGTAGCCTTGCAATGAAGGCTGGGCATTTTGTTTGGTGCCTGGCCTAGTTGGTATTTGATAGGGCTTCGAAGGTCTAACCTTCACAGTGAACTATCGCCTGCCTGGCGAGGGACTTTGTTTGTACTTTCGCTGTTGTAATGTCTGGCGCTGTCGTCATTGGTATATGAGTTGAAGGTCGTACCTTCATCGCTATCTAAAGCCTGCGGCAGGCAATTAATACATGATTAAGCCATGGTTCAAAGCTAACCTTCCAAATACCAAAGTCAGTTTGATGCTCAGTTAACAAGACCTTTGTTGAAAAGGCCAGTTAGGCCCCCTTGTGCTGCATAAGCTGCAGGCAATTGATACACCATGAAGCTATGGCTTCAAATCCCCTTTATAAACCCCTAAGCAGGTTGAAGCTTCACTCCGAAAAGCGCAGAACAATCTTCGTTATAAAGTCGATTATCGAAAATCACCCTGAGATGGGAAAGAAGAGAGGAGGGAGCCATCTGACTCCCTCTCAGATAGCCCCTTATTTGGGGTCAAAGGTAAAGGATTGCCCGGCCAGTGCGGCCTCATACATCAGGCCACCTTTGGCGGCGGTGAAGATCGCCATACCGTTGATGTAGGCGGCACTGGCGGTCTTGTTACTGCCTGATTTGCCGGCGGCTGCCGAGTTACCCGTGGTGCCCACTTGGGCATTGGCGCCGACATTGATGGCGACAGCCGAGGCGCTGGCACCAAACTCGAAACTGCCACTGGTGAACTCTTGATAAGCTTTGGCATCTTTGAAGAAGATGATCTCGCTATAGGCCTGGCCACCTAGCTGAAAACCGATGGAAAGTTGTGAAAGGCTGGAGTCGCCAGTGTGAACGCCCCCCTTATAGACCCGGCCCTTACCGTAGGCTGCACCTATACCTATACCGCCCTTACCGACGGTGGGAAAGATGGCGTAACCATAGGCTGTGTTAAAGAAACTCTGAGTGTCGGGAGCTTTTTTGAAGTTGGCGATCGCCTCAGCGTAGCTGTCGGCGGCGAGTGTCATGGGGGATGTCAGTAATCCCAAAGCAACACAACAACTTAAAATTAAGGTAGACAGATACTTTTGCATGATGACCTCCATTGATCTCGATGGCTTTAGCATAGTCTGCCTTAAGGAGGATTGAAAATGGAAGTTGATGAAAAAAGCGCCAAAATTGGCGCTTTCTTGTTTTGTGTCAGCTCTGGTTAAGTTTACTTCGTCTCGTTGAGGCTTTTACCCAGAACATAGTGATCAAACCATTGCTTGTCCCAGTCCATCTTGGCCTGTCTGTGCTGGTATTTGCTCAGCCCATGGCCTTCGCCCGGATACACCACGAGTTCGACCGGTACATCCAGGTAGTGCTTCAGGGCGCGATAGAGGCCTTGAGCATGTCCAACAGGCACACGCTGATCGTTCTCGCCTATGTGGATCAGGGTCGGTGTCTTGATCTTGTCGGCGTGGGTCAGTGACGAGCCGTGGGTATAGGCCTCAGGTTTCTCCCAGGGCAGTCCCTGCATAAAGTTGATCACATGGCCTGGGGTGTCCTCAAGCATCCACTGCAAACGCTGGTCGAACACGCCGGCGCCGGAGCTGGCGGCCTTAAAGCGGTTGGTGGTGCTGATAAGGGCGTTGGTGAGGTAGCCGCCGTTGCTCCAGCCCATTACCGCCATCTTGTCGCCATCGGCAATGCCTTGCTTGATCAGGTGATCGACACCGGCCATGATGTCGGCCACTTCAATCTCATGCTCCTGGCCAACGAGATCCGTGAGGAACTTGTCACCATAGCCAGTGGAGCCACGATAGTTGGGTGACAGGAGTGCCCAGCCGTTGGCGGTAAAAGTGCTGCGGCCATAAGATCTGTGTTGCAGCGCGTACGGCGTGGCAGAGGTAGGGCCGCCGTGGATCTGTATGATCAGCGGCAGTGGGCCGTCACTCTTCTTGTAGCCTGCGGGAAGATCCAGTATTCCCTCTACCTGACTGCCATCTGGCGCCGTCCATTTCACCACGGAGATCTCTGGCAAAATCCAGCTGTCGACCTGAGGGTTGATATTGGTCAGGCGCTTGTATTTGGCCTTCTTGCTGGCGGCGTCGGCGATGAAAAGATCGCTGAAATGATCCAGACCATTGTGGCTGAAGGCCAGTTTCGTACCGTCTTGGCTGAAACTATAGCTGCCCATCACCAGGTCTCCGGCAAGCACGGTACGAGTGTCGCCCTGTGATTGACCATCTATCTCGCTACAGAAGAGTTTTACCCTGGCGTGGTCGTAACCGCGGTAACAGAGCTCGTCGCTGTTAGGTCGCCAATGGATATCGCTGGAGTTAAAGGTAGTGTCACCCTTGGTTTTAAGCTCGATAGGCTTGGCTTTGTCATTTTGTGGTTCAGCTACAAACAGCTTGCCTGGATGGCCATCAAAGTCGATACGAAATGCCAGACGTTGGTTGTCTTGGTGCCATGCTAGGCCTAGTAGCCAGCCGTAAGGTGAAGGCGCCTTTTCACGCCAGGCGGTGTCTTCTAATACCTTATTTTGCTTTGACTGGGTGTTGTACACCTCAATGTTCGACCAGCCCTCGAGGTTGACCAGTTCGTTGTCTTGGGTGGTGATACGGGCTATCTGACTCGCATCAGGGGTGACGCTAAAGTCCCATACTACCTTGTTATCGTCCAGAACCAGGCTCTGCTGGTAGTGGTCGAGATCTAACTTGTAGAGGGGGTTAGTCGTAACCTTGCCATGACCATATTTAGGTGCACCATGTTTGGCACGCATATCGGCCCAGATATCTTTGTCTGTGGTGCTCTTGTTGGCGAGGAAGTAGAGGCTCTTACCATCTTGACTGAGCTGGAACTGTTTTACCCCTTCGGCCTCTTTGGTGATGGGCACGGCTTCTGAGGCGTTAACGGCGATTCTAAATACTTGAGCCTTGCCGTTATAGGGGGCTTTGTTCTCTTCGCGGGTTTGCTTGACCAGGTAGTAGACGTAGCTGCCGTCAGGACTCCACTGAGGGCTGGACTCGCTCTCGTTGGTAAAGGTCAGGCGACGGGTCTTACGTGACTTGGTATCGATGAGCCAGAGGTCTTTTTGTGCCTTGTCGAGCTCTTTATCCCAGCGGGACTCCAGCCAGATGGCATGTTTGCCGTCAGGGCTGAGCTTAACGTTGCCCATGTTGCCTATAGTAAAAAAGTCGTCCGTGGTGATCTGGTGAGTACGTTCACCGGCATAAACGCTGCTTCCTAGCCCCATGGCGCCCGCACAGATCACCGCTAGTGTGGTGAGTTTATATCCCCTTCCCATCTTGATCCCTTCTGTCGTGATTGCTTGAGTATTTCTTGTTTATTGAGGTGTTTAAGCCCGGATACATTAACGCAAAACCGCTTTGGTATAAATTGCGTTAATTATTTTTTGTCGGATCGCAGCAGTTGTTGCAGATAGTTGAGCTCTTCGGCGTCGAGCAGTTGACGACTGCTGCTAGGGCCATTCTGGGACTTGAGTTCGGGAGAGAGGCGACCCCTAAGGTAGGCCGATATGGTGATCTGCTTCAGGCCATAGAGGGCCAGTAGATAGAGACTGAGCAGCAGAAACAGGCGGGTACTTGCCTGCGCTGCCAGGCTCACCTTATCACCCAGCAGGTAGGGCAGTATGACTAAGCCCATGCGCATTAACCAGTTGGTCAACAAAGCTAGGGTAAGGGCCAGTAGCCACCTGAATTTAATGTCTTTGAGACTGTCTTGATGGAGCCTGTGTGCCCGGCCTCTAAATTGTCGCAATAATCTTACGATGGCAAAGAAGTAGAAGCAGGTTTGTAAGATAAGCAGCACGGGCAGTAGCGACCCGAGTAAGGTGACATGGTTGAGCAGTATGAGATCTTGCATCAAGAGGATGTGGCGCATCTGGTCACTAAACAGCATGCTCAGGCCTATTAAGACGACCAGGGCGAAGGCGGGTAGGAAGTGTTGCGACATACCGATAGGCCGTTTGACATCATGCAGGCTGCGATAGCAATAAAGATAGAGCATGGGCATCAACAGAAAATAGGCCGGGATGATCAAGACAAACAGTAGCTCTAATGGCACTGGTGAGTTTTCTCTATTGAGTAGGCCGGTCAGAAAATAGAGGGCGAGTAAGCTAAAGATGGCGCCGAGCAGCTTATGGTTGTCATTCCGGTCGTGATACAGATAACGCAGATACAGGGCAAGACCGATACAATGCAGGCCGCCCAATAGGGAGAGCCACCAGTATCCTTCAAATAACAAGCCGTGCGAGAGTGTGTTCATGCTGCTCATTGTCGACGTAAAACAGCTTAATAGGCAAGCCTATCGCCCAGGTTTAACGCGAAAAAATGCCTGGGGTTAAGCCGCTGATGCCGGCTTGGAAATAACGGGTTAACCTTGGGTTATCACTCCTACCTTAAGAGACCGATTTTTGTTCTTTGGCCAGACGCTGATGACGATTCGATGCGGCCGCGGGTGGCTTGCCCGGTACTGGGCCGCGCTCTGCCCAGAGATGGCGAATGGCCATAATAGGGTGGGGCAACAGCATGCGTGGACCTGAATAGATCATGATCTCACGTGCCTTAGCCTTGGGCTCTGGCTTATAGCAATGCACAGGACATTTGTTGCAGGTGGGTTTGTCTTGGCCGTAAGGGCAGCGGTCTAACCGGGTGTGAGCATAATCGAGAAATTCACTGCATGCTGGGCAGTTGGCGACATCGCCCTTTGCCTCGCAATGATCCTTGCAATAGATATGTACCATGGCGGCGATCGTTTTAAACTCTCGCAGTAACTTACCACTTAGAATCTCTTGGCTCATACAATATCCGACTTCTTTACTGGGTTATAGCTAGCCTAGCCCGAGGCGTTATGGAACACAAAAGCTGTGCTCGAAATTATGAAGATGCGCACAAAATAGTGCTTTTATCTGGCGTAATTGCCCCGGAAGGATGAGGGATGAACCGCTATTTTTACCCCCTAAGCATGATTTTGGGCGCTCTTTTTGATACCCGAGGGAAAAAGAGGTATAAATATTTGATTTATAGCAAGAGAATCGACTAATAATATCGGTTACTATCTAGACAAATTTACGATATGAAAATGCCTGATACTGGGCACGAATAATCAACGGTGGATGATAATGAAATATATAGCCATTATTTTGCTGGTAGCAGTGGGTGTGTTTTTGTACAAACGAGCACAGCGATTGGCACAAGAAGAGCAACAAGCAACCCAGAAGCCGGTTGAGAAGATAGTATCGGGCGAAGCGGTAGATGTGCCGAGTCAGGCAGCGGAGAAAGTCGTTTCGACCCCAGCTGATGAGGGGATCACCTTCGAGTCTGCCGAAAAGGCAGAAGTTGCCCAGGCCGTCGAAGAAACAGTTGAAGAGGCCGTCAAAGAGGTGAAGCCAGCCGATGCGCCGCTTGAGGTAGAAAAAGTCCCCGAGCAGGCTGCTGCAGAGCCAGAGCCAGAGCCAGAGCCAGAGCCAGAGCCAGAGCCAGAGCCAGAGCCAGAGCCAGAGCCAGCCTTCAAGATGCTGGCGGTGACTGATGAGTCTTGGGCCAACGATAAGCTGACGGCTTCACTGGCCCAATATCGCGCCGAACCTGAGGCTGAAGGCAAGCATGTGGCGCTGCTACAGGCGATCGCCGAATGCTATAAACAGCGTAAGCAAGAGGAATACCGTGAATATGGTGCAGCCCTGTCACCCTACTATCAGTCACTGTTTGCGGCCTTGCCCGCTCCTGAGCAGGAGAAAGGCGTTGGCTTTATGCACCTAGCCACTCTGCTAAACGACTGTGGTGACTTTGATGGCGCCATCAAAGTCTGCCTGGCCGCCATCAGTTATGGATTGACCGACGGCACTGTGACTGGCTTCGAAGGGCGTATCACCCGTATCGAGAAGGCTAAGGCCAAGGCGCAGTCCTGATTTAATGCGCAGCAGTAATCTACTGCATCTCGGCCAATAGCCGTGTAAACTAGTCAAGATAAACTTAAAGAGGCGAACTGAGTGTCGCCTTTTTTATGTCCGGAACATTTATGCCCTATCCGCAGGATGACTGATAAGAGTCCCATGGATGGAAAGGAAATGGCGTTATGTCCGGAACATTTATGCCATTTGCCCATGGAAGGAAAGAGAATGGCGTTATGTCTGGAACATTTATCTCTTTATGAGGTGGGCGTCGATGACGCTCCATAGCTCGGTAATCTGTGGTGAACAGGAGATCAAAATGCGCAGCTTTATAGTGAGTGTGGCGTTACTATTAACGGTAACGGCGTGTACTGAAGTGCCACAGTGGACACTGTTTTACTATCCGGATGCGAAGAGCGATGGCCAGCAGATGGTTTCGCAGAACGCAGGTAGCTTGGATAAGCATATCGCCGGTTACTATCAGCAACTCGACCAGTGTCTGGCAAAGGGGGCGGGTATGGTTAAATTGAGTCAAACTGGCAACGGACGTTATCAATGTGGTTACCTCTGCGAGGTAAAAGATGACGGTCAGCTTAGCTGTCAGCGCATGGAAACTTTGGTAAGCCAGTGAAATCTAGGGGCAAGCCAATGAAGTTTAAACAAGATTATGTCGACCAGCTCCATGGTTTCTATTCTCGGGTGACGCCCCAGGGCTTACCGCGACCTCAGTGGTTGGCCTGGAGCCAAGATGCTGCCAAGCTCATCGGTCTCGACCAGCCCGATGAGCAGCTACTGCAAGGGCTCGCCGGAAACCAAGCCATTGACGGGGCGAGTTATTACGCCCAAGTCTACAGCGGACATCAGTTTGGTGGGTATTCGCCGCAACTGGGCGATGGCCGCTCTATTATTCTCGGCGAAGCCGAGGGTCCGCAGGGTTATTGGGATGTGGCCCTAAAAGGGGCCGGTATGACGCCTTATTCTCGCCATGGTGATGGCCGCGCCGTGATGCGCAGTGCGGTGCGGGAATTTTTGGTGTCCGAGGCGCTGCACCATCTCAATATACCTACCACTCGTGCCTTGGCGGTCATAGGTTCAGATCTGCCGGTATGGCGAGAAACCCAGGAATCAGCGGCGATAACCGTGCGTCTGGCCAAGAGTCATATTCGTTTCGGCCATTTCGAATATTTTTGTCATAGTGAACAGGGCAGCAAAGAGAAGCTCAAGCAGTTGCTCGACTTTACCCTGACCCAACATTATCCCGATTTAAGCTGTGATCAGGCCGGTTATATAGCCTGGTTTAACCGGGTCGTCGCCGATACGGCTAAGTTGATTGCCCACTGGCAGGCCATAGGTTTTGCCCATGGGGTGATGAATACCGATAACATGTCGATACTCGGCGATAGCTTCGACTTTGGCCCCTTCGCCTTTCTCGATACCTTCGAGGAGGACTTCATCTGTAACCATTCAGATCCCGATGGTCGGTATGCCTTCGGCCAGCAGCCGGGTATCGGACTGTGGAACCTGCAGCGTCTGGCTCAGGCGGTCGTGCCTCTGATCGCCTCCGATGACTTAATTGCCGCCTTGAATACATACCAGCACCATCTGGTGCAGGCATATCTGGTCTTGATGCGCGGCAAATTGGGGATTGGCTCGGCAGAAGCGGCGAGCAGCGAGCAAGATGACGCAGATCTTAAGCTGATTGGCGCCTTTACTCAGTTGATGGAAGCCAATCGCCTGGATCACACCAATACTTGGCGCCGCTTTGCCCAGTTGGACCCGAGCAGTCAGTTTTCTTCGCTCAGGGATGACTTTGTCGAGCTGGCGGGTTTTGACGCCTGGTATCGCAACTATCAAGACCGCTTGGGCAAGGTGAGCGATGTAGCCAGCTGGCAAGCAGCGAGGGCACAAGTTAATCCTAAGTATGTGCTGCGGAATTATCTGGCTCAGGAGGCGATTATCGCCTGTGAAGAGGGTAATACTCAGCCGCTGGCAGAGCTGCACCAATTACTGACCCGCCCCTTCGATGAGCAGCCTAATAAAGAGGACTTTGCCAAGCGGCCACCCGAGTGGGGCCAGGGGCTGATCATGTCCTGCAGCAGTTAGCCTGATGAAATGAATAAGCGTTAAGAGAATGGGGTAACCCTAGGTAAAGTGATGAATCAAGAGATGAAGATCAGCACCATCAGCGTCGATCCGCAGGCGAAGAGTCTGTCGATTGTTGCCGAAATCGATTTTGACCGTTTTGAGCTGTTTGCTGAGGCGCTGGTCAAGGCGCTCGATTGCCGAGTGATAGAACGCCATTGGGGCGCCGACAGGCATCAATGGCTACTGGATTTCGAGGGCAGCCTATTGCAGCTTAACTATGAATTTTACGGCGATGTTTGCTGGTTGTCGGTCGAGCGCGACGATGATGTTGAGGTGCTGGTTTATCTGGCCACACTATTGGAGTCACAGCGATGAATGACACTCGGCAAGGCGCAGGCTTTCATTTTCAGGCGTTAACGCCTGATCTGATCATGGACGCTATCGAATCTGTGGGCATCTATCCTGAAACAGGCCTGCTGGCGCTCAACAGTTATGAGAATCGTGTTTACCAGTTTCGCTGCGATCTCGGTCGACGTTATGTGGTGAAGTTTTATCGCCCAGAGCGTTGGAGCAATGAACAGATCCAGGAGGAGCATGATTTTTGCGCCGAGTTACAGGCTCAGGAGATCCCTGTGGCGTCGCCCGTGCTTATCGAGGGGCGATCCCTGCATGATTATCAGGGATACAGGTTTGCGCTATTCCCCTCTATGGGCGGGCGGGCCTTTGAAGTCGATAACCTGACGCAGCTTGAGGAGGTGGGGCATTTCATCGGCCGTATACATCTTCTCGCCAAGCAGCGGCCATTTACCTATCGCGAAACCCTGTCTCCGACCTTGTTGGGGGATGAATCTCTTGCCTGGCTTAAGGCATCTCAACATGTGCCCGCCAGCCTGGAAACGGCTTATTTCACCATAGTGGAGCAGGTGCTGGCCAAGGCGAAATCCTTGTGGCATCAATATCCCACCGAAGCGATTCGTCTGCATGGGGATCTGCACCCCAGTAATATTTTGTGGACACCCGATGGCCCTGGATTTGTGGATCTCGACGATGCCAAGATGGGTCCTGCAGTGCAGGATATCTGGATGATGTTAGCAGGGGATCGTGCGCAGCAGACCTTGCAGTTAGAGGTGTTGCTTGAGGCTTACGAGGAGTTTTGCGACTTCGATAATCGCCAGTTGCATCTCATTGAGCCATTGCGGGCGATGCGCATGTTGCATTACAACGCCTGGCTCAGTCGTCGCTGGCAAGATCCAGCCTTTCCAATGAACTTCCCCTGGTATGGTGAGGAGAAATATTGGGAGCAGCAGATCTTGGCGTTTAAGGAGCAGTTGGCGAAATTAGATGAACCATCGATCAGCCTGATACCCTATTAATTAACGGGAATTGCGTCGTAGTTTTTGTAACAGAAAAATGAACTTATCCCCTTGAGGTGGACTCCAAACCACTTTAAGGTATGTTCAATCTTATTGTCATAGTAGTGCTTAGGCACTGAGAAGGAAGTATAATGAAGAAAGCGTTATTGGTAGCACTGGCACTCTTGGTTGCCCCTATGGCCGTGTTGGCCGCCGACTACAAAGAGGGAGTTCACTACACAGTGATCAATGAAGGCCCGGCAACTGCCAAGCCAGAGATCGCAGAGTTTTTCTCTTTCTACTGTCCACATTGTTACAACTTCGCCAAGGTTCAGGTACCACAGATCAAGGCTAACCTGCCTGAAGGCGTGGTCTTTAAGCAGAATCACGTAGAGTTTATCGGCCGTGAAATGGGTCCTGAGATGTCTCGTGCCTTCGCGGTGGCTCACCAGCTGAAGGTAGAAGAGAAGATGGAACATGCTCTCTTCTCTGCGATTCACGATAAGAAGCAACGCTTCACTAGCCGCGACGATATTCGCAAACTGTTTATTGCCAATGGCATAGATGGTAAGGATTTTGATGCTGCGGCGAACTCATTTATGGTGAGTGCACAGATGGCGCAGATGAAGCGTGCTACCGAGAATGCCAAACTGTCTGGCGTACCGGCTTTGGTGGTGAATGGTAAGTACCGTGTTGAAACGGGTGCGATTAAGTCTTACGACGAATTGCTGCAGATCGCTTACTACCTGACTAGCTTGAAATAATCGTCAACTTGTTATCGAAAGGGGCCTAGCGCCCCTTTTTGTTGCCCAAAATAAAAAAAACCGTATTTCCGGTCGCTATGGAAATACGGTTATCGAGCTATAAAGCTCTATTTACCCTGAGTAACAGTTTCAATCTAACAGGGTGTCAAAAATTTGGCAAGTGACAATTTTTTATTGTTCTAATCTATTGGTCTGATAGACAACACAAAATTTTAGTTCTATGGCATCTAGCTCAAGCTTCTCTAAAAAAATGCTCAAAAAATTGAAACTAACATGGTAAAAATCCTGTCGAAGTTAAGTATAAAAATAAGAACGCAGAGTCTTGCTTGGAGGTCTCATGAGAGTTTTTCCTGTCTACGCACCGAAATTAATTGTCAAACATGCCCGTATCTTTGTGTCTGGAGTGATCTGGGTGAAGGATTTGGGACGATTGGAGTTTGAGAAAGGAAAATTTTTGCTGCCGCGTCAGAGTCTGCCTCAGGTAAAACGCGCCATTATTGAATTGAATGAGTTAATCGAAAATCAACATAACGAAGCGAAGATGGCTTAGATCTTCGCTTCACGTGAGAACTACTCACTGACTTCGTCGTTAAGCAAACCAACAAGTCCGGTGACTTTTTCGTTCCAAGAGTTGAGGTCTTGGCTGAGTTGTTGGTTTTGTTCGCTCAGGGTGTGGTTCTTCTGCTTCTCTTCCTCAAGCTCCATTTTTAGTAGCTCAATGGTTTCGAGTGCCGCTTGGATTTTTGTTTCCAGCTTGGACAGTAGTTCAAGGCTCATCGGGAGGTCCTAATAGTTTCTGGATGGTGGTTCGATTCTATCAGTGCGGCTATCTGAGTGAATAGCTAATTCGTGTTAAATGTCTAAAAATCCGTCTATAAATGGATTAAAGATTGTTTATTCCATCGGCCGCGGTCACTTTGCTGTATCTGTCGCGACTTTTGGCTGACAAAGCGGCTTTCAAGCCTACTCATCTTGGGGAGTTATTAGAACTCGACCAAACTCCGCCGGTTGCGACAACGGCGTGATTGCCAGGATCTGATCTAGCCTGATCTGTTGCTCCTGCGAACCATTGCTTACCACCAAATATTCCGTTTTATCCGCCAAAGTGATCAGATTGATTGCCACGCTCTGGATATCACCTTGTGTCGTCTCAATCAGTAACGGATAGCCTCGCATGCAGGCAAGTTCCAGATAGTCGTGGGCATGGCAGTTGATGATCCGATAGGGGGGCATAGCGTTTCCTTGTTGGCCGATCCTATTCGCATCTTAGCCTATTTGAATTCAATTGACCTGAGTTGTAGAGCAAGGTGACACAAGCGGAGGAAGATGCCCAATAAAAAAGCCCCTTGCGGGGCTTTCTGCTAATGACTCGACTTAGAAGCGGTAGTCTACAGACAGGTAAACCTGTTGGCTGTCGTCGAGTGAGAAGGATGCCTTGTCGCCAGCGTCTGAGGCGAAGCTTCGCTCATAGTCCTGCTTCAGGTAACGATAGCCGATCTCTGCATTCACACTGTCGTTAATCTTGTACATGAAACCTGTTTGACCACCCCATACGAAGCGATTCTTAGACTCCAGCAGATCTGTGTCTGGACTCTCGTGGTTCACACCTGCCGTCGCACCGATAAACCAGTTGAACTTATTGTTGGCATCCAGGCCGACCAGGTAGTCGTAAGAGAGTAATAGGCTCTGTTGCTCAGCGAAGTCGTCTGAATTGTACGAGTAAGTACCGTATACGCGGTTGTTGTCATTCAGGTAAGCCCCGCCACGTAGTCCATAGATGGCGTCGTTATCTGAATCTTTGTAGGAGCCATTGTTGAATTCAGGGTCGACGGCTTCGGTGAGCTTTGCCTTGTAATTGTTTTCCTGTGAACCAATACTGCCACCGATGAACCAATCTGCCGCCATCGTTGGTGCTGATAATGCTGAGGTGATAATGGTGGCGATTGCTAATGTCTTCTTAGTCATAATATGCTCTCTTTTTGTAGGTGTGTTGTTTTTGTTGAGGGCATAGTAAGTTAGCCTTACTGAACCAAAACTGAATGAAATCTGCAGGTTAGTTTGCGTTTGTTTGACCAATAGCTAAGTTGTTTGTGTGACTTAATTGGGTTATTCACTCACGTGAGCCTTGTTTGATAAAGGAGTAAATTGATGAAACTGGTGTTTGTACATGGATGGAGTGTCACCAGTACACAAACCTACGGCGAGTTACCTCAGGTGTTGCATCGTGAAGCGCCACCAGGATTAGCACTGGATATCCAACACATTTATCTGGGGCGTTATATCAGCTTCAACGATGCGGTGACGCTGGAGGATTTGAGCATAGCCTTCGAGGCGGCCCGCCGCGCCGAGCTGGGTGATGAGCCTTTCTCTGTGATCACTCACTCGACCGGTGGGCCGCTGATACGCCATTGGTTGTGTCGTTATTACCTGGATGATGTTTCGGTGGCCCCGCTACAACATCTGATCATGCTGGCGCCAGCCAATCATGGCTCGGCCCTGGCACAGCTGGGAAAATCTAGAGTGAGTCGGTTAAAGGCTTGGTTCGATGGTGTCGAGCCGGGTCAGCGTGTGCTGGACTGGCTGGAGTTGGGCAGCGATGGCCAGCATGACCTTAACCTCATTTGGCAGCAACAGGACTGGTTGGCGGCTGGCGTGTATCCCTTCGTACTCACCGGTGAGACGATAGACAGTGCACTTTATGATTATATGAACAGCTACACAGGTGAGCCTGGCTCGGACGGTGTGGTAAGAGTGTGCGCTGCTAACATGAACTTTGTTCACGCTAAGCTGGAGCAGCAAGCTGGCATGCAGTGCGAGAGCTTTGACGGTGAGTGCGCTGAAACACTGGCGTTGACTCAGGTGACTCAGCCCCGTGAGGCCTGCGCCTTGGCGATTATTCCTAAGGCAAGCCATAGCCATCGCAAGTTTGGGATCATGAATTCTGTGACACTGCGTAACGGTAAAAATAAGCCTGTGGTCGGCGCGATTTTGGCCTGTTTGGCGGTAAATGACGCCCAGGGTTATCGGCAGTTGCGTGAGGAGATGGTTGTTACATCTGTGGCCGAGCGCAAGAAGCGCTTTAGCATGCTGGTGGTGCGGGTTAATGATCACCTAGGCCATAGAGTGACAGATTTTGATTGTTATCTGCTGGCAGGTGACGAGTATCATGCATCACGCTTACCTAAGGGGCTGGTGGCGGATAAACAGCGCAACAGCGTCAATGGCAATGTGATCACCTTTTACTTGGAGGCTAGCAAGTTAACTAAGCTCCGAGCTGGTAAGCTGGGGCTTAAGCTGGTGCCTCGGCCTAATGAGGGCTTTAGCCATTACAAATGCGCCGAGTTTCGCTGTGAACCTAACCAGTTGAGTGAGCTGCTGAGCGGCGATCAGACTCTGATGCTGGATATCGAGCTTGAACGATATATCGCCCCCAATACCTTTAGCTTTGCCAAGATTGGCGACTCAGAGGATTTCAAGGGGATCTCCCCAGAAGGTTAAGACTGGATAGCAAAAAGCGGAACCTGGGGTTCCGCTTTTTTAGTTTGAGAGGCCTAGATTATTTCTTGAAGAAGGCTTCGTTGGTGCCGTAGGGGCCTAAGTTTAGGTCGCGCTTACGGATGGCATCTACGCGGTCGAAGGCTTCTTCGGCAACACGTAGGTTCTTCACGTCTTTGCGCCAGTAGTATTTGAAGCCGTCGAAGTGGGCGTTTTTAGGGTACCAGTAGATCACGCCAAGGCCTTTTTCAGACATGATAGGCGTGTTGTGGATGGTAGCACCTGGAATATAGAAGTATTGGCCAGTACCCAACTTCTTAAACTGGTTGTCCGCCAGAGTTTGTCCTTCGCCGTTGACCACATAGTAACATTCTGGTTGGCCGTGGAAGTGTGGCGCATGGTCAGACTTGCCGCCATCGGTAATGCCTATCACGACTGGGCTATCAGATAGCTCTTTCCAGATGTAACCAACGGGTGACTTAGTACGATCACAGTCTTTGACTTCTGAAATGTTGCCGTCGTCATCTAAGGTCTTACAGAAACGCTGATCGGCGGCGATGCTGTCGTTGGCCTGGATGGTTGTGAAGTCGATCTTGCCCGCTTCCCAATCCGCAATATAGGCCTCAACTTCAGGGTTACTGCACTGCTCAGGCATAGTGTCTTGTGGTGAGTAAGGTGTGCTGTCGTAAGGCACCGGCGTCATCTGCTGAAATGGCAGCTGCGCATGGTTGCACTGTGGGCCTTGGGCCACGGCTGTGGTTGAAGCCAGTGCGGCAACACCTAAAAGCATTTTTAATTTCATCATTCCTGTCCTATTTTTTGCGGCCTTTGGCCACGTTATTTTGGGTGTAAACTTGTGTATGGACTAACGATAAAGTGATTAGATTGTTGTAAAGGTGAAATAGATCACGTCACTTTTTTAACAGCAAACTTATTCGTGACTTGGCTCGCGAATAATCTTACCTATCGTGCCTCTTACAGTGAAAATTGCATGCTCAACTGGGCGTAATTGGAGGCGCCTTGTGGCCGCTGGCCGGCAGTCTCGCTGGAGGCATCCTCTATTTCATATCGCCCGAGTTCGATGCCGACACTGAGTCCAGGCGTGAGATCGGTAAACAGATTGATGCCCCAATGGTGACGATCTGTCTGTTCTACCTCTGTGGTGGTGCGTCCATAGAAGAGGGTTGAACGGCTGTGCTCGGTCCAGAAGTGGCGGTAGGCAAACATGCCCGACAGCGAGGTCTCTATCTCGCCATTGAAGATATCTTTCGCCGCATCTGTGCCCACATAGCGTCCCAGATTGCCATAGTGGAGTTGCAGGCGTAGGTCATCTCGCGCATAGGTGAAGAGTTTGGCCCCCATAGAGAGCCCGCCGCCCCATTGTTGGCTGCCGTCGGGGTCGAGATAGCGGATCAGGCTAGATAGTGAAACGTTGCCCCAATCCCCCTCTAGGTTATATCTGATGATAGCATCGGGCAGATAGTCATTACTGGTGTCTATCCATTGCGTCTGCCCTTGGTTATCAGGGCTGGTGGTGCCGTAGGTGTAAGGGTTTTCCAGGGCAAACTGCCAGTGGGTCGTGCTGAAACGGAACTGTGCTTGTCTGACCATGGCCTGGCCAACTAAGGGGCCGCCGAGATCGGCGGTTTCGGCAAAGCTGCTGGTGTTGACCAATGTCGACCAGGTTTGCCCCGCGGTAATGCCTTGATACTGAATAAAGGCGTGTCTGAGTCTGGGGGCATAAGAGTTTGAGATGATAGGGTTGCCCTGATGCGAGCCAACAAAGTCTATCTCGGCGAAGCCGAAGATCTGCTCATGATTGAGTTTGACATTGAAGCGACTCTCCTGAGCGCTAAATTGGGTACGTTTGGCCGTTTGCACTACCTGCCCGCCGCCGGACCAGCTGTCTTGAAAAGCGATATTACCATCGACATAGCGTGCATTGGCCTTGAGAAATCCACCCACTTCAATGTTGGTGGCGTGAGCCGTTATGGCTGGGAAACTGAGGCAGATGAGGGCACAGCTTAAGTATTTTTTCATAGTCTTGGTGTTGATTGATACAGAGGGAAATGAAAAAAGCCCTATCAGATAGGGCCAGATTTAAAATGCGTTAGCGCTTGGGGAGCCGCATCGAATCTCAATAAAGGGAAAAAAGGCAGAAACCGGGTGAGAGCGAGCCGATTTCTGCTGGGTACTTAGGTTGCAAGGTTAGAAGTAGTAACCAAAGTTGATGTTGACCCGCTTATCCCAATCGTCGCCCACTTCGGGTAATCCTACATGGTCGTTGTTGGCGGTAGAGAAGGTCATGTTCTTACCCATGATGAAATCAACCATAGTGTAGGTAGGACCTGCTGAGATGGCACAACCTGTTACGTTTTGCATGCTGTCATCATAGCTGGCATCGGCCACGTCAGGCGTCATCAAGCCGAAATCGTTATAGCACTTCACGCTACCCCAGTCGGTGTTGAAGGTCTTGGCGATGTTGACACTGTATGCCTGCCCCTTGGAAGCGATCTCATACTGCCAGCTCACCACTGAGACCCCAATCTTGTTAGGATCGACGGCATCGGCGGCGTCATATTCATACTGCATCGCTTGCAGTTGAAGATTCCAGCCCTTGTAGTTGCTATCCAGGTGCAGGGCTGCGGCATAGCGATCACCATTGTTACCTGTCTTGCTGTTGTAGATCTGACCGTATTGTACCGAGCCACCTAAAGTGGTCGAGCCGCCTTCATGCTCCAGGGTATAGGTTTGGCGCACGTTGAACTGGTTGGTCTCTTCGTTGTGGTATTCGGTGCCATTGATGGTACCCGTATAGAGATCGGTGGCGTAGCGTTTGTTCTCTGTCGGGCCGTATTCAGGGTTCTTGTAGAAGGCTAGGTCTGTGTGCCAGCCGTTCTTCTCATAAACAGCCTTGATACCCACATCATGATCGTCTTCGAAGCCTAGGTAGTAAGGAATACCGAACCACCAGCTGTTAGAGATGAAGTCACGGTTACCAAAAGGGACCTTGTTGATACCGAACTGTAATTGCCAGTCGGGGTCGATGTTGTAGTAGCCATAACCGTACTTGATGTAGTCGGTGCTTGAGGTGAAGCGGTACTCGGCCGCTAGACCCCAGTCGCCTTTCTTACCGTTGAACTTAATGGCGGCCATATCGAAGGTCAGATCGCCGCCTTTGTCTTTAGAGGCATCGCTATAGTCTTTATAGCCATAGTTAACACGTACAGCGCCGCCGATATTGATGCCATCTTCTTGCTCCTCGGCAAATGCCGGAGAAGCAGAGAGGGCGATCGCGGTGGCGACCATGGACAACATAAATTGAGTGGTCTTTTTCATCATCATTACCTATTAGTATTTTTAAGTATTTACGTCAGAATTTGTTACATCTCACCAAACCAGGTGCGGTGACATTCGGCGCAGACTGGCGCCTTCTTCTCATGTTCACCGTGGCAGGCCAGGCAGCTCGCACCTTGGTTGTAGTGCAGAGACTTATGTGGATGCGCCTCAGGGATCGCTAGCTTGCTCTCGTCTACCGGGATGCTGTTGATCTCGCCATGACACTCGACACATGCGCTGTCAGTGGCGTTTTTCTTACCTGAGCCCTGGTGACAGCTTTGGCAGCCATCTTGATAGATAAATTCGTGATTGGTGCGCCCTTGGGTCTTGCCTTTCATCTTGACGAGTTCACCAGCGTAGGCGCTCGAAGTGAGTGTCAGGCCAAGTAAAAGGGTTAAAATGTATTTGTTCATAGTGGTTATGCCTGCGCGTCAGATTTGATGGATTCAGAGACGACGATTCCCATCGCCAAACATTCGAGACAAGAGGTTGAGCTGAGTCTGGCTTCGCCATGAATACCACCTGTCACTTCGCCTATGGCATAGAGTTTCTTGATTGGGGCCATAGAGCGACCATCGATAACGCGGGCGCCGAGATCGGTTTTCAGGCCACCCATGCAGTAGTGCACTTTTGGCCAGATACGAGAGACGACATAGGGGCCGGTTAAGACTTCGGCCGTGTCCATCTTACGGTTGAACAGCGGGTCCTTACGGGCGTTGACATGGCCGTTGTATTCGTTAATGGTGCGCTTTAGCTCGGCGGCAGGAATGTTAAACTTGCTGGCGATCTCGTCGAGGCTGTCCAGTTTCCAGGCCATCTTGTCGCGCAGCGCACGCACCACACGGTCATCGTCTTTGTATTTCTCGTAGTTGAACAACACTATTGGGTAGGCTGGGCTGTTGTCTGGATAACGGTTTTTCATGATGGCTTCGGAGCAGGTCTTGCGATCTGCACGCTCATCCATGAAACGTTTACCATTGGGAACACTAATGGCGGCGCCTTGGTGCCAGCCGATAGAGAGTAGGGCGTTTGACCAGCCAAACCCGCCTTCATCAGGAGAGCCCCAGTGACCTGTTTGAATCAGGTTCATGTGCACGGGTAGTGCGCCGTGTGCCATAGCGGTAAGAGTGACCTCGCCGGTGGCGCCTAGGGCATTGGTGCAATCTAGTGTGGGGTCCAGCGAAGGATCGACCATTTCGCGCAGCTTCATGTTGCGGGCAAAGCCACCATTGGCCAGGATGACCGCCTTGTTAGCCTTGATGTAAATCGTGCTGCCTGTGGTGATATCTGGGAAGCGGTAGTTCTTACGCACCTTGACGCCGATGATCTCCTGACCTTCCATGATGAAATCTTCGATGTAATGTTGCAGGCGGTATTCCACCCCCTCTTTTACCCCCGCCTCATACAGCTTGGTGGTGATATCGCCGCCCGTGCCGTGTTGTGTCCGTATGGCGCGGGCCTTATTGTGGCCGCCGACCTGAATGTTAAAGCCATCGCGGAATTTAACGCCCGTGTCGATACACAGCTCGTAGGCGTCTAAGGCTCTATTGGCGATCTGGCGCAGCGCCGCCTCGTTTTGCATGCCACGACCCGAGATGATCTGATCTTTGACCAGCTCTTCTGGTGAGTCATCTTTGATGCCTTGGGCCAGCTGAATGGGGTTCTTGGGGATAGCTAACCAGCCGCCGTTGATCGCCGAGTTACCACCGATGACCTGCATTTTTTCGAGTACTAATACGGATTTAACGCCTTGGCGCTTGGTATTGAGCGCGGCTGATAGTCCGGCAAAGCCGGAGCCAACCACGATGACATCATGAGACTCGTCCCATTTAATCTCTTGGCACTCGTTGGCTAAGCTGGTGCTTGGTAAAGCGGCAGTCATACCGCCGATGGCAGCACCCGCACTAAGCTTTAAAAAGTTTCTTCTGTTGTGCATCTATAAGTGTCCTCTGTCTCTTTATGCCAACAAAGATAGAGGTTCTGTGAAGGGGTAAAGTTGAACTAAGTCACGCCATTTCTTGGGTGGCAAACTTATTCGTGAACCATGTCTCGAATAAGTTTTCCGAAATGTTTCGGTTGGCCCTGATTGTTACGGCGAATGTTACCGTGAATGTGTGTGCGGTGAATTTTATTGTGCGAATGTTTGTTTGACGTGATTCACAAAGCGGTGCAATAAAGGCCGTATTGCGTGAGGTTTATCCCGATTAAATCAGCAATCGCTGTTGCTCGAAGTCAAAATGAGCGCATACTCTCGCCTCTTTCAAGATGAGGGTTAAATGATGAAGTGTCCGACTGAAACCTTGCCTATGATGCGTTGTAATCAGATATTAGATGCCGCAGAGCAGCTAATCGAGTCACAGGGTGTCGTATCATTTAAGTTCTCACAGTTGGCTAAAGAGGTGGGATGTTCCACCGGAACCCTGTATAAGTTTTTCGAACGTAAAGAGGATGTCCTGGTATGCCTGTTTTTGCGCAGTGCGACCTCAAATCACTTGCCTATTTTCATCGACAAGCATCCAGAGTTAACTGAACAGGAAAAGGTGTTGCTGCCCGTTCTGTTCACCTTTGAAACCATTAGTCGCAGCAAGAGTTTCTTTACCCTGAGATCCGTCTCCGTAAATACCATGGTGTGGCAACTTGCCAGCGATGAGAAGGTGGAGCGTTTTAAGAAACGTATCAATGCGTTTTGGGGCTGGTTTACCGATTCGCTTCATGCCGCCGTCGAACAAGGGGAGTTGCAGGCGACGCCACTGCAAATCAAAGAGCTAGTGCAGGGACTCACCTTCTATCTAACGGGGTCATTGACTCAGTTTGAGAGTCAGCTCATTGCGCCAGAGTATCTCTCTAATCGGCGTGAGACCTGTTATCGCCATCTGGCTAAGCTGATGGGGCTGTACAAATGGGATAAACCATTAACGCCAGAGTTGTTCGACAGTCTCGAGGCAAGAACCAAAGCGTTTTTCGATCAACATTATCGAGACCACATGACCTGTGCGGCCTGTAGCGCCTTATCTAGTGTAAATTTGAAAGATAAACCCACCTGCGTCAGACAATCCTACCAATAAAAAGCCCTCGATAGGCTCGAGGGCTGGGCCAAAATTGTCATCACTGTGGTGAGTTAGCCTCGTCGGAATGAAGAGATAACCCCCCGTGGCATCAGGCCTTCTCTGTCTAAAAATCTGTACTGCGAGTCAGATGAAGAATTTGCTGCTACCCCGCCTATGGCTTGACTTTCAAGCAGGTCATACATAGTCTGCTAGATCAGTCTTCAAGGTGGTATGAAATGCAAATAAACTATAACTTAAAACCTGCGTCTGAACGCCGTACAGAACAGTTTGAGCCGGAAACCAATGTGGGCTTCGGCAATCTGAGAACTGATCATATGTTTTTGATGGATTACCGCGATGGGGAGTGGCGAGATCCGAGAATTGTACCTTACGGGCCTTTTGAGATGGCGCCCGGTGCAATGGCACTGCATTATGGTCAGTCAATCTTTGAAGGCGCCAAGGCCTTTATGCATGACGACGGTGAGATCTACACCTTCCGCTTAAAGAAAAATGCCGAGCGCCTCAACTGTAGTGGCGAGGTCTTGTGTATTCCTGAGGTGCCAGAAGCGATGCAGCTGGCCGGTATTAATGCCTTAATTGATGTCGATAGGTTGTGGTTCCCCATGCAAGAGGGCGCCTGTCTCTATATTCGTCCCTTTGTGTTTGCCACCGAAGATAGGCTGTCGGTAAGCCCGAGTCAGCAGTATACCTTCTGTGTCATGTTAAGCCCGAGTGGCGCCTATTATGCAGATGGTTTCGATAAAGCGATCCGTTTGTTGATCACCGAGCGTTTTCATCGCGCCGTGTCTGGCGGCACGGGTGCATCTAAGGCGGCGGGTAACTATGCTGCGTCGCTTAAAGCAGGTAAGGCGGCTGCCGAATATGGCGCGGCCCAGGTGTTGTATCTGGATGCCAATAACAAGCAGATAGAAGAGGTGGGGGCAATGAACCACTTCCACGTGCTTAAAGATGGCACCATTATCATTCCTAAGTTTACCGATACGATTTTGAAGTCCATTACCTCTCAATCCATCATGGAGTTAGAGAAGGAGCTGGGTTGCACCGTGCGTCAAGAGACAGTGATGTTAGAGCAGTTTATTGCCGATATCGAGTCGGGAGAGATTATTGAAGCTGGTGGATTCGGTACCGCTGCAGTGGTATCGCCGGTGGGTTCCTATATTTTTGAAGATCGTCGGGTGCTAACGGTAGGCTCTGGTGAGGTGGGTGAACATACTCGCCGCATTTATCAGGTTCTGACCGACATTCAAAAGGGTAAGCGTCAAGGCCCCGAAGGCTGGATGCAAAAGGTTGAGCGCGTCGCGCCTAACTCTTGAGTTTGATATAAAAAGGGCGCCTATTAGGCGCCTTTTTTAATTGAACACTCTTTTAATTGAACACTCTTTTAATTAAACACTATGGTCGCGGACACTCTAACCGGCTGCGCCGTTTTATTATCGACGGTGGCATTAAACCTCTGCTCGCTAAACCTCGCCAGCAAAAGCTCTTTTTGTTGTGCAGTCATCGCCAGCTGTTCATGGTCTATGTCGAGATCGACCAGTTGCCCTGCCTGATTAATGCTAAAACGTATATTGAGCTGCTGCTGATTAGATTGATAATTAAGCAGGTCTTGCCAATTGAGCGTGTTGTCTTGAATTACCCAGTATTTGCTAAGTTGGGTTGGGGTGACCTCAAGGTAATCTCGTGATGTTTGTGGGGTGCTGTTGAGTTGGCAACCGCTGATCATAAGGGGAAAGGCGATAGCTGCGACCAAGCGAGCAAATGATGACTGCTTGAGTCTACCGATAAACGTAACTGGGTTCAAAACTACTTTTCTCTGCTGATGCATAGCTATGCATTTAAGGTAATCATTCAGGCGGGCAATTATATTAACATTTTGTTAAAGTTAATAGTCAAATTTATGACACTTACAACAAAATGACTCAAATGATACAAAGTGTTACGTCCAAAAGAAAAGGCCTTGCCGGAAGGGAGGGGCAAGGCCTTTTCGAGTCGATGTCAACGAATATTCGCTGGCATGAACCTGGTTAACGCTGCTCTGCTTGCAGCGCCTTGAGTCGTTTCTCTGTGTTTATCCTGCCTTGCTCGATATGACGACGCATTAGTAGGCTGGCGAGCTCGCCGTCACCTTCGGCGATAGCATTGACTATATTTCTGTGTTCGGCAATCGCCCTGGTGGGCCGGGTCTCGCTGGTGCATTGGTAGCGGTACATGCGCAGCAGATGGTATAGGTTACCTATAAGTGTCTCCTGCAGGTGTCGACTGCCACTGGCACGTATAATGCGATAGTGAAAATCCACATCGCCATCTTGTTGAAAATAGGTATCTCCCTTGGCTAGGGCCTCTTCCTGATTATCCATCAGACTTTGCAACTGCATCAGTGCCGCAGGGGTAATATGTTGCGCCGCTAATTCGCAAGCCATCCCTTCGAGGACACTGCGCAGACGGTAAAGATCGTTGAGCTCCTCAATCGACAGCTGAGCCACTCTGGCGCCAACATGTGGCACTCTCACCACCAAGCGGCGGCGCTCTAGTGTCAACAAAGCTTCGCGAGTCGGGCCGCGGCTGATGCCATATCTTTGTGCCAACATCTGTTCATTGATCTTGCTGCCTGGGGCGAGCTCTCCCTTGATGATACTGGTCTGAATAGCCTGTAGTGCCTTATCGGCTAAGGTGAGCGCCGGCGGCGTGTCGGATAAGGCTAATGATTCAAGAGGCATCTCAGGGCTCAAACATAAATAAAGTCAGTAAATAAGTTAGTGCTACAAGCTATTATTGTCAACAATATGCTTGTTGAACTTAAGTCTAAGTCAAACTTTATATCTGTTTTTATGCTGTTTTATGGAAAGTAGCTTCTTTGGCTTTGCTATTTTTGTCGACAATAGGTATTAAAAAGCCGCCTTGGGTGGGCGGCTTATCATGTGTGCCAAGATGAGGCTAGCGGCTCTCAACCAGCGAGGCGGTCTCTTTTGTCACCAGGCGGTCAGAGTTGTAGCGGGTTAAGATCTGATGGATCTGCTCATCCTTTTGCTGCCAAATACCATTGAGCCACCGCTGGAACTGGGCACGGCATTCTGCATCGTTGAAATATTGCTTGTCGTCCACCTCAGGCACAGGCATAGATTCGATGCGGACCACAATACGTTTCACCTTACCGTGCATCACTTCTGATAGCGTGTTGTCGGCCGAGTCAGGGTATACCAGGGTGACGTTCAGCAGGCTGGTAAACTGCTCGCCCATGGCAGAAATGGTAAAGGCGATACCACCGGCCTTGGGCCGCAGCAGGTAACGATACGGCGAGCGTTGACGCGCCTTCTTCTCGGCGGTGAAGCGACTGCCCTCAACATAGTTGATGATAGAGGTGGGCATAGTCTTGAACTTTTCACATGAACGACGTGTAGTGGCTAAGTCTTTTCCCTTAAGCTTGGGGTTTTTACGTAGTTGCTTGGCGCTGGTGCGATTCATAAAGGGCATATCCAATGCCCAGCAGCCTAATCCTAAGAAAGGCACATAGAGTAACTCTTTCTTTAGGAAAAACTTGAGCATGGGGATATTGTTACGCAGCACATAGGTGAGGGCGGCAATATCGAATCCGCTGAGGTGGTTGCTGATCAGCAGGTACCAACCATCTTTCTTTAAGCCTTCAAGCCCTTCGATATCCCACTCTATCTTGGCGATCAAAAACAAAATGCCGCCATTGCAGCTGGCCCAGCTCCACATACAGCGATTCATCAGGTGAGTGATCCCGGTTCGTAGCGGTGCGATTGGCAGCAGGAGTTTGATTAAGCCGCCAACGCAGATTAAAGAGCTCCATAACACAGTGTTGATGATCAACAGGGTTAGGCTGAGTGCAAATAGGAGGGGTCCGGGTAAAAAATTTAGCATCGTTCTAAAGCACCTTATCTGCGGTTATTGCTGCGCCATTTTCGTTAACATGGCGTCCTTTTCTTGCCAGATACGATTGAGTTGTTCCTGAAAACTGATCTTGTAGGCGCGATCATTGAGGTAGTCGCCACGCATCTCAGGGGCGATTTCGCTCACCTTGATGTGGACTCTGACCTGTTTGACTCGGCCGCAGATATAGTCCCAGTAACTGGGGGTGTTGCCTGGATAATAGATGGTCACATCTACCAGTTTATGGATTTGCTCGCCCATTGCTGAGAGCGCGAAAGCCATACCACCAGCTTTAGGCTTGAGCAGGTGGTTAAATTCTGAGTTTTGTTTCTTGTGCTTTTCAGGGCGAAAGCGAGTGCCTTCGACAAAGTTCATTACGCTGACTGGTTTAGTCTTAAATTTGGCGCAGGCCTTACGGGTGATCTCAATATCTTTCCCTCTGAGCTTAGGGTTTTTACGCAGTTGGGCACTTGAGTATCGACGCATAAAGGGGAAGTCCAGCGCCCACCAGGCAAGTCCCAATACAGGAACGAAGATAAGCTCCTGTTTAAGAAAGAACTTTAAGAAGGGGATCTTGTGGTTGAAAATACGCTGCAGGATCAAAATATCTACCCATGATTGATGATTAGCAATCACCATATACCACTCTTTGGTGGAGAGGTTGCTGTCACCTTCGATCTTAATCTCTACCGGATGAAACAGGCGCTCAATAAAGGTATTAATGCTGATCCAGGCGGTCGCACAGTGATCAAGCAGATAACTACATAGGGTGCGCATAGGTGCGATGGGGATAAGTTTTATTATACTTACCAACAAGATAGGTATTACCCAGAAGAGAGTATTGATTACATAACAGCTAAAAGCCAAGCTGCCTCTTATTAGTGATAACACTGCGCCCATTAAAGCCCCCATAAAAATTCGGAGACCTATGTTACTCGCCTGAGCCATTTTGCTCAATGTTATCCTGTTCAATCTGCCTTTATAGCCCAGAAAAAGCTGAAAAAATCCTCCGTTAATAGGGATTCTTCAAGCTATTAAGCAGTCTATCCATGGCGCGATAGCCAAGTGCCTGGGCGATATGGTGGCGGGCGACAGTTTCGCTTTGTTCCAGATCCGCTATGGTACGGGCGACGCGTTGCAACCTGTGATAGCTGCGAACAGATAACCCCAGTTGATTGACACTCTGCTCGAGAAACTCGAGATCCCTTTGACTGATCCCTGCCGTTTGTGTGAGCTGCGTGCCGGTGAGTTCAGCGTTGAGTACACCTGCGCGGCACAGTTGACGCTCCCTGGCTTGATGTACCCTTTGGGCAACAACCTGGCTAGGCTCGCCTTGTTGGCTAGTGGTGAGCGTGCCTTGGGGGAGGCGTGGTACCTCTATGGTGAGATCGAAACGGTCAATAAAGGGGCCGGAGAGTCGTGACAGATAGCGCTGTATCTGATCGCTGCTTGCTCTGGCGTTTGCACTGTCGCCGCAGGGGCTGGGGTTCATGGCGGCGATCAGCTGAAAACGGCTGGCGAAGGTCAGTTTGGCGGCGGCGCGGGAGATCACCACTTCACCCGTCTCCATGGGTTCACGCAGGCAATCGAGTACCTTACGGGGAAATTCGGCCACCTCGTCGAGAAACAGCACGCCCCTGTGGGCCAGGGAGATCTCACCGGGTTTAGGATGGCTACCGCCGCCCACCAGTGAGATGGCTGAACTCGTGTGATGAGGGCTTCGAAAAGGCCGTTGGTAAAATTGCTCCTTAGGGATACTCTGCCCGGCGACCGAATGAATGGCGGCAACTTCTAACGCTTCGTCGTAATCCAATGGCGGCAGCAACTGCATCATGCGACTGGCAAGCATGGTTTTTCCCGTGCCGGGTGGCCCTAGAAACAACAGATTGTGATTGCCAGCAGCGGCGATTTCTAGGGCGCGTTTTGCCTGGTACTGGCCGATCACATCACTTAAGCATTTGCCTGGCGCTCTGGGAGTTGAATCTATCCAGTGTAGATCTTGGCTGAGTCCGGGAAGTGAGCCTTGTCCGTGCAGGTATTCGCTGAGCCCTTGTAGGTGTGCAGCAAAATGGCTTTTCTGATAACCCACCAGCTCGGCATCGTCGCGATTTTCCAGGGGAAGCACTAAGGTTTTGTCCTGTTTGCGCGCATCGATGATCGCTGGCAATAGGCCGGGGCAGGCACGTATATGGCCCGATAAGGCAAGTTCACCGATAAATTCGTGATCGCTTAAGTGGGTGTCTGGCACTTGCTTGGAGGCGGCCAGTATGCCGATGGCGATGGGCAGATCATAGCGGCCCCCCTGTTTGGGGAGGTCGGCTGGCGCCAGATTGACCGTTATTCTGCGTTGAGGAAACTCAAACCCGGCGTTGATTAGGGCGCTGCGCACTCGCTCTTTGGCTTCTTTTACCGAGGTCTCGGGAAGGCCCACTAAGTTGAAGGCGGGTAGCCCATTGCTGAGGTGCACTTCCACTGTAACCCCGGGGGCTGCCACGCCCAAACTGGCGCGCGTGGTGACGCAGGCTATGGCCATAAACAAATCCTTTTGTTTTTATTATTAAACCTTTTTCGAATAAGTGTAGCACAAGGCTTTTTTAGCGCCTTTGTTCAAAATCTAGTTGCCTATTTTAGGATTTCTGATAAAAGGTGCTCCACGTTCTCAGCCGTATCTTATCGCGGTGCTATTCCCGCCATTTTGGCATCTTGAGGTGGTATCTCAATCACGTCTTATGTAGGCATAAGTCACTATAATTGTCGACGTCTTCATACTGCTTACATCATCTAGGGTTATTTTTGGCATTGCTCCAGCCTTGAGGAGCGCCTTGGCCGTGGTCGGCCGCAATGAGGTTAGGTTTAACATGAGTCTATTCGATAATATTCTGATTATTATGGTGCTTATTGCCACCAGCTGTTTTTTTTCCATGTCTGAAATAGCCCTGGCGGCGGCGCGTAAGATCCGTCTGCGTCAGATTGCTGATGAGGGGGATGAGCGGGCCCAGCGGGTATTGCTGCTACAGGCTCACCCCGGCAGCTTCTTTACCGTGGTGCAGATAGGCCTGAATGCGGTTGCCATCATGGGCGGTATTGTGGGGGAATCGGCTTTTACCCCTTCGATTAAGGCTGCGCTACTGCCGTTTCTCGCCGATCCTTGGCTTAGCCAGCTGAGCTTTATCTTGTCCTTTATCATAGTGACCAGCCTGTTTATCTTGATTGCCGATCTTATGCCGAAACGGGTCGCCATGGCGATGCCCGAGCAGGTGGCCTTGGTGCTGGTGGGTCCTATGACTTATTGCATTAAGTTACTCACCCCCTTGGTTTGGGTGTTTAACGGTTTGGCGAATGTGATCTTTCGAGTGCTGCAGATCCCCACGGCGCGTAACGACCAGGTGACATCCGATGATATCTATGCCGTGATGGATGCTGGTGCCGAAGCGGGCGTGCTTGATAAGGGTGAGCAGCAGATGATTGAGAACGTGTTTGAGATGCAGACAGTGCCAGTCACCGCTGCCATGACAGCGCGGGAAAGCCTGGTCTATTTTCTGCTGCAGGACGGTGAAGAGGTGATAAAAAGCAAGATTGCCGAAGATCCCCATACCAAATTTTTGGTGTGTGATGGTCAGCTCGATTCGATTAAGGGAATCGTTGATGCCAAGGAGTTGTTGATTCGGGTCATCAATGGTCAGAGTATCGAACTCAAGGACAGCTCACTGGTGCATAGTTGTTTGATTATTCCCGATAGTCTGAGCCTGTCTGAGTCGATGGAGTATTTTAAAAATCACAGAGCCGATTTTGCCGTGGTGATGAATGAGTATGCGTTGGTGGTGGGCATAGTGACCACCAATGATCTGCAGAGCGCCGTAATGGGCGCCTGGTCGCTGCATGAGAGTGAAGAGCAGATCATCGCCAGGGACAAAGATTCCTGGCTGGTGGACGGCGTAACCCCCATTACCGACGTAATGCGAGCCTTTGGTATTGAGGCCTTCCCCCAGAGCCAGAACTACGAGACTATCGCAGGCTTTATGATGTTTATGCTGCGTAAGATCCCCAAACGCACCGATTATGTTAATTTCAGCGGCTATAAGTTTGAGGTGGTTGATATCGATGCCTATAAGGTGGATCAGCTATTGGTCACCCGCATTCCTGCCGAGGCGATCTTACCTATAGCGCCGAGTATCGAGGCAGTGCACTAGCCTCTTAGCAGATCTAGCGACTGTGGGATATCTGTGATGGGAGAGAAGGTCTCATAGTCGCTGTTGTTCTGTTTACTGCGATACATAGCGATATCGGCATTTTTCATGAGAGTCTTCCTGTCATCGCCATCTTGTGGGTAGAGAGCAATACCTATACTAATGCCGATGGCGAGTAGATGGCCTTCGCAGTGAATATCCTCAATGACGACTTTTTGGATCTGTTTAGCCAGTTGTTCGGCCTGGCTCAGTTCGCTGCTTGGTAGTAGCACTGCAAACTCATCGCCCCCTAAGCGAGCGGGTAACGCCTTTGATGGCACAGCCCGTTCGATACGATAGGCAATGATCTCCAGCACCTTGTCGCCTGCGTCGTGGCCAAGATTGTCGTTAATCATCTTAAAGTCGTTGAGATCCATCATCATAAAGATAAAAGGATTACCATTTCCCTTTATCTGTTGCTCCATCGACTCATACAGCATGTGACGGTTGGGAAGATCGGTAAGAGAGTCGTGATAGGCTTGGTAATGCTTATCCTCTAGTGTGTCCTGCAGTTTGATGATGGTTTTCTTGCTCATTTTGACCACCAGCCAGACAAAGCTACCGCCGGCGGAAAACACCAGGGAAACCACGGTTTCCAGTGGCCCGGTTTCCCGATGGAGCAGCATCCAGAGAAAACCTATATAGCCGAGAATAAACAGCCCTATCATTAATAGCAGCAGGTTCCAGCCTTGATACTGAGGCGGTTTAAGTTGGCAGATCTGATAGGTAGGTATGAGCGAAGCGAGCAACCCCATCAAACCGAGCAATACGATAAAAATAGCAAAGGCGGTCATGTATCCCCCTTTCAGGGCTCATTGGCGTCGAGCGTGTCGGGCCTTGGCATGGAACTCTATGTTTATTTGTGAGATCAAAAGTCCGTTAGATTCGCCAACCGCTTGAAAGTCTTGTGGCTGATAAGTCGCTATTAAGTATAGGCGAAGTTGGCTACAAAGTAGGATCAAGCGGCGATCTTCTCAGCTACTTAATTTGGTTAAGTAGCTGTAAATGGTGTTCCAATAAGTTTTGCAGTTTCCCCTCTTTGTTTAGCCTATCTACCTTGGTGTCAAATAGCTGTTTGATGGTCTCTTTGTGGGGCGAGTTTTTAGAAATCAACATATAAAAAGGCTCGGGCTGAGTGTCAGGGGTCGAACGACCGACCAGGCGCGCCGCAAATTCATCCATCTTATTAATGGCCAAGGTACCTGCCAGTGTCTCCTTTCTGGCAAGAAAGAACTGGCAGCGCTTCTTGGTTAACATGTCTGGTAAATGAGATAGTTCGCGGATTTGAAACAGATGAAAGTTTGGACTCAGACCAAAGTTGTCATAGTTGAAATTTTTGATGCCGCACACGTTGCCATATTCTTTTAGCTGTTCTAAACGCTTAACCTGCACGCCTTGGGGAAAGTCACTCTTTAGGTAGTAGTAGTTGGGGGTGAGGTAATAGTAAGGCGCCGAGATAAGATAATCACGCTGGCGCTCATGATTGAGTGAGGCGCTCATGGCCGCATCCACGGCTCCTTGTTTAACCTCCTTTAGGCAGCGATTCCAGGGCAGGGCAATCACCTTGTGCTGCAATAGGGTTTCTTTGAAGGCGAGATCCAATATATCTATGTCGTAGCCAATGCTGCGAGGCTCGACACTCTGGGCGCGATCGAAATAGTTAAAAGGGGGGAATTCGGTATTTTCGACGCAGATAGTGACTGAAGCCTTAGCCCATGTGGGCAGAGACAAGATGATTAAGATGAGGCCGCTACATAAGTTCCTCGCTAAGCTTCCCCATTTCACTATGGCTAACCCTTTGAAAATACGTTGATGAAATCAGTATAGCAGAGCTCTGCCTGATGCAATCTTTGGTTAGGCGACCTCGTTAAGTTCTTCGACAAAGGCGGCGATCACGGGTTCGTTTTCGCGGCTTTTCTTACTGCAACAGCCAAGCTCAAAGGGTGGGATGGCCACCGGAGAACTTAGTTGTTGGATCCTGTCTTTCACCGGACTGTTTTGGATCACCACTTCTGGGGTGATACTCACCCCACAGCCCAGAGCCACCATTGAGGCGATCGCTTCCTGGCCCGAGACCTGGGCATAGACATTCGCGTTAAGCCCAAGCTGCTTGAACCAATTCTCGATTCGTTGTCGCCCTGGGCCGTGTTCCGGCAGGATAAAGGGTAGCCTGTCCCAGGGAATATAGGGTTCGGTTAAAAGTTCTTGGACGGCACATTTGAAGGTGGGCGCAATGATAGCCAAAGGCACATTATCTATCTTGATGAAATGCAGAGATTCCGGCAGTGATTCTGGCTTGGCCGCAATGCTGATGTCGGCGCGATTCTGGCGCACCATCTTCACCGCATTGGCGGCATCCCCTGTGGTCAGGGCTATCTCAACCAAGGGGTGTTCATTACGAAAGCGATCCAGCAGCGCCGGTAGATGACTGTAGGCTGCCGTGACCGAGCAATAGATGTTGAGGCGGCCGCGCAGCAGATCCTGTTTGGGATCCAGTCTGTGTTTCAGTTTGCTCCAGTTGTCCAGGGTCTGCTCGGCGAAGTGGCGATATTCGACCCCTGCGTTGGTTAACGTCACGCTGCGATTATCCCGTTCGAACAACTTGGCACCGACCTCCTCTTCAAGGCGCTGCATGGCGCGACTGAGAGTTGAGGGACTGACATGCATCTGCTGGGCGGTGCGCGCGAAATGCAGGCTATTGCTCAGGTGCAGATAGAGTTTGATGGTACGAATATCCATGTTCCCGCCTCGCTTATTCGTCTTGCTCTAGGAGATATCTGTGTTGCATAAAACGCAACATGATGTTTCGAATATATCATTTTAAGCAATAAATAACATGGGCTATAGTTGATCGCAATCACAGCTTGGCCAAGGCGGTTGAGCCCATTTTCAACGATTTCGTTTTATAGGTAGGGAATCTGATGGCTAATTACTTTAACTCTCTGAATTTACGCCAACAATTAGAGCAGCTTGGCCAGTGCCGTTTTATGGATCGCAGTGAATTTAGTCAGGGCTGCGACTATATCAAAGGCTGGAACATCGTCATCTTAGGCTGCGGTGCCCAAGGGCTTAACCAAGGTCTTAACATGCGCGATTCGGGCCTGAATATCTCTTTTGCCCTGCGTGAGCAGGCGATTGCTGAAAAGCGCGCCTCTTATCAGAAAGCCACAGGTAATGGTTTCCGCGTTGGCACCTTTGAAGAGCTGATCCCTGATGCTGATCTGGTGCTGAACCTGACGCCAGATAAGCAACATACTGATGCCGTCAATGCCGTGATGCCACTGATGAAGCAGGGCGCGGTACTTTCCTATTCTCATGGCTTTAACATAGTGGAAGAGGGGATGCAGGTGCGCCCCGATATCACAGTTATCATGGTGGCGCCTAAGTGCCCGGGTACCGAAGTGCGCGAAGAGTATAAGCGTGGTTTCGGTGTGCCAACTTTGATTGCTGTGCATCCTGAGAACGATCCTAAGGGTGACGGTCTGGAAGTCGCTAAGGCCTATGCTAGCGCCACAGGCGGCGATCGCGCCGGTGTGTTGCACTCTTCCTTCATCGCCGAGGTGAAATCAGATCTGATGGGCGAGCAAACCATCTTGTGTGGCATGCTGCAAACCGGCGCCATCCTAGGTTTTGAGAAGATGGTGGCCGATGGTGTTGAGCCAGGTTATGCCGCTAAGCTGATCCAACAAGGCTGGGAAACCACCACAGAAGCGCTTAAGCATGGCGGTATCACCCACATGATGGATCGCCTATCTAACCCTGCCAAGATCAAGGCATTCGAGATGGCCGAAGAGCTCAAAGTGATTCTTCAGCCATTGTTTGAAAAGCATATGGACGACATCATCAGTGGTGAGTTCTCTAAGACCATGATGGAAGATTGGGCCAACGATGACGCTAACTTGCTGAAGTGGCGCGCCGAGACCAATGAGACTGGCTTTGAGAATGCGCCAGAGTGTGATGAAGCGATCGACGAGCAGACCTACTTCGATAAGGGGATCTTCCTGGTTGCCATGATTAAGGCAGGTGTGGAACTGGCCTTCGATACCATGGTATCGGCTGGTATCGTCGAGGAGTCAGCCTACTATGAGTCGCTGCATGAGACGCCGCTGATCGCCAATACTATTGCCCGTAAGCGTCTGTATGAGATGAACATAGTGATCTCAGATACCGCCGAATATGGCTGTTATCTGTTTAACCACGCCGCGGTGCCATTACTGCGTGACTATGTTAACCAGATGTCTCCCGAGTACCTGGGTGGCGGCCTGAAAGACAGTGGTAACGGTGTCGATAATCTGCGTTTGATCGAGGTGAACGATGCGATTCGTCACACCGCGGTAGAGTATATAGGCGCCGAGCTTCGTGGTTATATGACCGAGATGAAGCGCATCGTAGAAGAAGCTTAACTATCAATACATTAATCCACGATTTTTTAGTGGTTGGGCCGAGTTTTCTCGATTTCGAAGTCATGAAATCGAGTCGGCCTAAGAGTCAAGTGAGTAGGGAAATATCTGGTCTTGATTGGCTTGCTAGCGCGGCTCAAGATGCTTGTGATCAGGCTTTTAACAGATAGTTGCAGGTTTTGGTTGTGTTATTCGTTGGCTTTGTGGTATTGATTAAAAGGTCGGCTAAATTGAGTCGGCCGAGATACAGAATTTAAGCAAACAGAGATTAGGAAATACAAAGACACCATGTTTAACCAAGCTGCCCTCCTCATTATTGAGATTATTACCGTAGTGATTATTAAATCACAGCGGGGGCATCGCATGGCGCGTCGACACACCTAACTCAGGTCAAGATTGCAACAAGAACCCCCGCTCCGAAAGGACCGGGGGTTTTTTGTTTTTAGCACTCATGACTTGCTTAACCCAGAAAACACTTAATTACGCAGGATAGGGCAGATGGAACAAGGGCAGAAGATCAGAGGCGCAGACGCCGTCATCAAGGCATTGGCCGCGCACGGCGTGACCACGGTATTTGGTTATCCAGGTGGCGCCATCATGCCTATCTACGATGCCCTGGTCGGTGCGCCGGTTGAACATCTGCTCAGTCGTCATGAACAAGGCGCCGCCTTTGCCGCCGTGGGGTATGCCAGAGCGAGCGGTAAGACTGGAGTTTGTTTCGCCACCTCGGGACCTGGGGCGACTAACCTAGTGACCGCTCTGGCCGATGCCCTGCTCGATTCTGTGCCTTTGGTGGCTATTACAGGTCAGGTGTCTACCGCAGTTATCGGTACCGATGCGTTTCAGGAGATCGACGTGCTCGGCATGTCACTCTCTTGTACCAAGCACAGCTTTATGGTGACTGATGTCGAGGAGCTTGTGCCGACACTGTACCGCGCCTTCGAAATTGCCGCTTCTGGCCGTCCCGGTCCTGTGCTGGTGGACATACCCAAAGATATCCAAATCGCCCTGCTAGATTACAAGGCGCCGCTACAGGCGATAAAGCCTGAGCCTGAAGTTGAACCCAGCCAGCTTGAAGCGGCCAGAGCGCTGATTGCCCAGGCGCAGCGTCCCATGCTCTACGTGGGTGGTGGTGTTGGCATGGCGGGCGCAGTGGAGCAACTGCGCCACTTTATTAAGCAAACCGGTATGCCCTCGGTCGCAACCCTTAAAGGACTCGGTAGCATAGCCCATGACCATCCGGGTTATCTTGGCATGTTAGGCATGCACGGCGGTAAGGCCGCTAACCTGGCGGTGCAGGAGTGCGACCTCCTCTTGGTGGTGGGCGCTAGGTTTGATGACAGGGTTACCGGCCGTTTGGCCAGCTTTGCCGAGCATGCCAAGGTGGTGCATCTGGATATCGATATCGCCGAGTTGGGTAAACTTAGATGCCCGGATGTGGCTATCGCAGGGGACCTGCGTGAGATTTTGCCTGCCTTGGCGCAGCCACTTGAGATCGCGCCATGGCTTACCGAGGTGGCCGCTTTGAAAGCTCAGCATCAATGGTGCTACGACAGACCTGGCGAGCTGATCTTTGCCCCTAAGCTGCTTAATTGTCTGGCGAGGAAATTGCCCGAGGATAGCGTGGTGGCTTGTGATGTGGGCCAACATCAGATGTGGGTCGCCCAGCATATGTGGTTCAGACGCCCGGAAGATCACCTCTCCAGCGCAGGTTTGGGCACCATGGGCTTTGGTCTGCCTGCTGCTATCGGCGCTAAGGTCGCCCGGCCCGATGCTTGTGTGGTGGCCGTCTCAGGCGATGGTTCTTTCATGATGAATGTGCAGGAGCTGACCACCATCAAGCGACGTCAGATCCCGCTTAAGATCCTGCTGATCGATAACCAAAAACTGGGGATGGTGAAGCAGTGGCAACAGCTATTTTTTGAAGAGCGTTTCAGCGAGACCGATCTTTCCGACAACCCCGACTTTGTCACCATGGCCTCGGCTTTCGACATTCCCGGACGCACTATCACTCAGGCGGGGGAGGTGGAGTCGGCACTCGATGAGATGCTTGATGCAAAGGGGCCCTTCTTACTGCATGTAAGGATCGATGAGGCCCACAACGTTTGGCCTTTGGTACCGCCCGGTGCCAGTAACCGCGACATGATGGATGAAATGGAGAAGCAGACATGATCTATAACCTAGCCTTAACCCTAGCCCAGCAACCCGAGGTGGTAGAACGTGTCCTGCGAGTGACTCGTCACCGTGGATTTAAGATCACCGAGATGGACATGCACCTGGGTGACAATGGCACCACCCGGCTTGGCATGGTGGTCGAGAGTGAACGTGCGCTGGAGCTTCTGAGCCATCAGCTGAATAAATTGATCGACGTCACCGAGTGCAAGGTGTTACCCACTGAGCAACTCGCAACACAATTAGCCCATAGTGCAAGCGCCTAAACGCAAAATAGACAGGTGAGAGAAGATGGCCGCAAAAACAGCAGAATTGATTTGGTTTAATGGAGAGATCATGCCTTGGGGGGATGCCAAAGTGCATGTGATGTCACACGCCCTGCATTATGGTACCTCAGTGTTTGAGGGGATCCGTGTCTACAACACGCCGCAGGGCCCGGCGGGATTTCGCCTCACCGACCATGTGCAGCGCCTGTATGATTCTGCCAAGATCTATCGCATGCCTGTGCCCTATAGTTTCGAGCAGACCATGCAGGCCTGTCGCGACATAGTGCTGAGCAACAAGCTCGACAGCGCCTATATTCGCCCCCTGGTGTTTTTTGGCGATGTGGGCATGGGCATCACCCCGCCGAAAGATGCCGAGTGCGACCTTATGGTCGCCGCCTTCCCTTGGGGGGCCTATTTAGGTGAGGGCAGCATGGAGCGTGGCGTCGATGTGGCCGTGACCTCCTGGAATCGACTGGCACCCAATACCATTCCTACCGGGGCTAAGGCGGGTGGTAACTACCTTTCATCGCTGCAGATCTCCACCGAGGCCAAGCGTAACGGTTTCGACGAGGGGATTGCCCTGGATGTTAACGGCCTGGTGAGCGAAGGCGCCGGTGCCAATCTGTTTGTGGTAAAGAAGAATAAGCTCTATACCCCGCCAGCCACGGCCGCTATCTTAATGGGGATCACCCGTGACACTATCATCACCCTGGCAAGAGATCAGGGTTATGAGGTGGTCGAAGAGCCTATGTCGCGTGAGTTCCTCTATCTGGCGGACGAGATCTTTATGACGGGCACCGCCGCCGAAATTGTGCCGGTACGTAGTGTCGATCGCATCGAGGTGGGGGCGGGTGGACGCGGACCCGTGACCAAGGCCTTACAGGCGAGCTTCTTTGGCCTGTTTAACGGCGAGACTCAGGATAAGTGGGGTTGGTTAGAGCCGCTTTAACCTCCCGGCTGCAAGTTTTAAGATAAGATTAGTTATTCCCCCTGATGGCCCTATGGCGTCGGGGACCCTATTTTCGCTCAGGTGGCCAGGCCACCTAATGCAACAGAAGGAAAGTGTCATGGCAAAATTACGTTCAGCTACCAGTACTCAAGGGCGCAACATGGCGGGAGCGCGTGCCCTCTGGCGTGCGACCGGCGTAAAAGATAGCGATTTTGGCAAGCCAATTGTCGCCATTGCCAACTCCTTTACTCAGTTTGTGCCTGGGCATGTTCACCTCAAGGATATGGGCTCGCTGGTTGCCGGCGCCATCGAAGCGGCGGGCGGTATTGCCAAAGAGTTCAACACTATCGCCGTAGATGATGGTATCGCCATGGGTCATGGCGGCATGCTTTATTCTTTGCCTTCGCGCGAGCTGATCGCCGACAGCGTCGAGTATATGGTCAATGCCCACTGCGCCGATGCCCTGGTCTGCATCTCTAACTGTGACAAGATCACTCCGGGCATGCTGATGGCGGCGCTGAGACTCAATATCCCTGTGGTGTTTGTTTCGGGCGGCCCCATGGAGGCCGGTAAGACCAAGCTGTCGGATCAATTGATCAAGCTGGATCTGGTGGATGCCATGGTGGCGGCGGCAGACGATCGCATCTCAGATGAAGATAGCGAGAAGATAGAGCGTAGTGCCTGTCCAACCTGTGGTTCTTGCTCGGGCATGTTTACCGCCAACTCGATGAACTGCTTGACCGAGGCCTTAGGCTTGTCGTTGCCGGGTAATGGCTCTATGTTGGCGACCCACAGCGATCGCCGCGAACTCTTCTTAGAAGCTGGGCGCCGCGTGATGGAGCTGGCTAATCGCTATTACCGTGAAGATGATGAATCGGCGCTGCCACGCAATATCGCCAGCTTTAAGGCCTTTGAGAATGCCATGGCACTGGATATCGCCATGGGTGGCTCTTCTAATACTGTATTACACCTGCTCGCCGCGGCGCAGGAGGCCAAGGTAGACTTTACCATGGCCGACATCGACCGCCTGTCGCGTCAGGTGCCGCATCTGTGTAAGGTGGCGCCCTCGACCCCTAAGTATCATATGGAAGATGTCCATCGCGCCGGTGGTGTGATGGGTATCTTGGGTGAACTGGACAGAGCCGGGCTGTTACACACAGATGTCAGCCATGTGGCCGGCGAGAATCTCAAGGCCGTGCTGGCTAAATATGATATTGCCCAGAGTCAGGATGAGGCGGTGCATCAGTTCTTCTCGGCGGGCCCTGCAGGGATCCCGACGACCCAAGCCTTTAGCCAAAGTTGTCGTTGGCCGAGCGTCGATATCGACCGCGAGGGTGGCTGTATCCGTACCCGCGAATTTGCCTTTAGCCAAGAGGGGGGGCTGGCAGTGCTATCGGGCAACATCGCTCCCGACGGCTGTATCGTCAAGACCGCAGGGGTGGATGAAGCCAATCATACCTTCGTGGGCCATGCTCGGGTCTATGAGAGCCAGGACGATGCTGTGGCCGGTATCTTAGGCGGCGAAGTCGTTGCCGGTGATGTGGTAGTGATCCGTTACGAAGGCCCTAAAGGGGGCCCGGGTATGCAAGAGATGCTCTATCCCACCAGTTACCTCAAATCTAAGGGGCTGGGTACTTCTTGTGCGCTTATCACCGATGGGCGCTTCTCGGGTGGTACCTCAGGTTTGTCTATCGGTCATGTTTCGCCTGAGGCGGCGGCCGGTGGCACGATTGCATTGGTGGAAACCGGCGATCGTATCGAGATCGACATTCCCGCAAGGTCAATCACTCTGGCGGTGAGCGAAGAAGAGCTTGAGACGCGTCGCCAAGCCATGGAAGCCCGTGGTAAGCAGGCCTGGAAGCCGGTTAATCGTGAGCGTAGCGTGTCGCTGGCGCTGAAAGCCTATGCCATGCTCGCCACCAGTGCCGATAAAGGCGCGGTGCGCGACGTCAGTAAGCTGGAGGATTAATATGTTGGCTCTTGCCTCTCAGTCCCAGCTGGATCTCGCACACTATTATCTGCAGAAGATCTTGCTGTCGTCGGTTTATGATGTCGCCAAGGTGACGCCGCTTTCCAGCCTCAATAAGCTGTCGGCGCGCCTCGGGTGCCAGGTGTTTCTCAAGCGTGAAGATATGCAGCCAGTGCACTCTTTTAAGCTGCGCGGTGCATACAATCGTATTGCAGAGCTGAGTCAGGAAGAGTGTCAGCGTGGCGTGGTATGCGCCTCAGCGGGTAACCATGCTCAGGGGGTTGCCATGTCGGCCTCGGCGCGGGGCGTGAGCGCGGTGATCGTCATGCCTCAGACTACGCCGGATATTAAGGTGGATGCGGTGCGCCGCTTAGGTGGCACAGTCGTTTTGCATGGCCAGTCCTTCGATATGGCCAATGAGCATGCCCAGCAGCTTGCAAAGGACGAAGGGCGCATCTATGTCGCGCCGTTTGACGATGAGGCGGTGATCGCGGGCCAAGGTACGGTCGCCCAAGAGATGCTGCAACAGCAGCGAGATCTTGAGGTGGTGTTCGTGCCTGTGGGCGGCGGTGGCCTAATAGCCGGCATCGCAGCCTACTATAAGGCGGTGATGCCCCAGGTGAAGATCATTGGTGTCGAGCCAGAAGATTCGGCTTGCCTCAAGGCAGCACTGGAAGCCGATGAGCGGGTGATTTTGTCTCAGGTAGGCCTGTTTGCCGATGGTGTTGCGGTAAAGCAGATCGGCGCCGAGCCCTTCAGGCTGGCCCGCGAATATGTGGATCAGGTGGTGACGGTAACCTCAGATGAGATCTGCGCTGCGGTGAAGGATATCTTCGAAGATACCCGTGCTATTGCCGAACCTGCGGGCGCGCTCTCTTTGGCGGGGCTGAAGAAATATATCGGTGATGAGGGCAAGGGGCAGAAGGTGGCGGCGATTCTCAGTGGTGCCAATGTCAACTTCCATAGCCTGCGTTATGTGTCCGAGCGCTGTGAATTGGGTGAGCAGAAAGAAGCGATTTTAGCGGTTAAGGTGCCGGAGCGTCCGGGGATCTTCCTGCGTTTCTGTGAGCTGCTGGAAAAGCGAGCCATGACAGAGTTTAACTATCGCTTCTCTAGCCGTGAAAAGGCAGTGGTGTTTGCCGGTATTCGCCTATCTCACGGTCAGGCGGAGTTAGACGAGATAGTGGCGCGGCTCGAAGGCGATGGCTTTGAGGTGCAGGACCTGTCTCACGACGAGACCGCCAAGTTGCATGTGCGTTACATGGTGGGCGGTCTGCCGCCAGAGCCGCTGCAAGAGCGTCTGTTTAGCTTCGAGTTTCCCGAGCATCCTGGCGCCCTGTTTAAGTTTCTCACCACCTTGCGCAGTAAGTGGAACATCAGCCTGTTTCATTACCGCAATCATGGTGCGGCCTATGGCCGGGTGCTGGCCGGTTTCGAGGTGCCTGAGAGCGATAGCGTTGCTTTTCAGCAGTTTCTTACCGAGCTGGGTTTCGTCTATCAGGAAGAGACTCAGAGCCCTGCCTATAAGCTGTTTCTGGATAATCGCGACTAATGACTTGCGCTTTCGCGAGCGGAGACAAACTTTCACTTTTAAAGGGCGCGATGGCGCCTTTTTTTATGTTATCTTGCAACAGATTTAAAGCAATAAGATGCCAGTCATGGCACGAAAGTAACTGTTCATCCGTAGGGTGGTGATGGCATTTGTCATAATTCCATCATCAATTAATCAGACAGTTAGCCTTAACCCTTACTTCTCAAGCTCAGGCTTGATAGAGGACATGAGATGTTAGCAGCACCTAAAGTTATCCCTTTTAATCCCCCGCGTAGAACCTTGATGGGCCCGGGCCCGTCGGATGTCTATCCCGAGGTCCTGGCGGCGCAGGCAAGGCCAACCATAGGCCACTTAGATCCCTTGTTTGTCGGCATGATGGATGAGCTTAAATCCCTGATCCAATATGCGTTTCAAACCGAAAATGCCATGACCTTAGCGGTTTCAGCCCCTGGCAGTGCAGGTATGGAAACCTGTTTTGTTAATCTGGTTGAGCCGGGTGAGAAGGTGATTGTCTGCCGTAACGGCGTATTTGGCGAGCGTATGCGTCAGAATGTTGAGCGCGTCGGTGCCACCGCTGTGGTGGTGGATAGCGAGTGGGGCACGCCGGTATCACTGAGCGATGTCGAGGCGGCGCTTAAGGCCCATCCCGATGCCAAGTTTCTTGCCTTCGTCCATGCTGAAACCTCAACCGGGGCGCTGTCGGATGCTAAGGGCCTGTGTCAGTTGGCCAAGGCCCACAACTGCCTGTCGATTGTCGATGCAGTGACTTCTCTTGGCGGTGTCGAGCTTAGGGTCGATGAGTGGGGCATAGATGCTATCTATTCGGGCAGTCAAAAGTGTCTCTCCTGTGTGCCAGGCTTGTCGCCAGTGTCATTCTCGCCGGCGGCGGTAGAAAAGCTGAAGGCGCGTAAGACGCCGGTGCAGAGCTGGTTTTTAGATCAGAGCCTGGTCATGGGCTACTGGAGTGGCGAACAGGGGGCTGGTGGCAAGCGTAGCTATCATCATACGGCGCCTGTAAATGCCTTATATGCGCTACATGAGTCGCTGCGTCTGCTTGCCGAAGAAGGGCTGGAAAATGCCTGGGCGCGCCATCAGGCTATGCATGGCTTACTGCGTGACGGCTTAGAAAACTTAGGCCTTAAGTTCGTGGTTGAGGAAGGCTCGCGCCTGCCACAGCTCAACGCCGTCTATATCCCTGAGGGGGTAGACGATGGCGCGGTGCGTAAGCAACTGCTTGAGGAGTATAACCTGGAGATTGGCGCTGGGTTAGGCGCGCTGGCTGGCAAAGCCTGGCGCATCGGTTTGATGGGCTTTGGCGCGCGGCGTGAAAATGTCGCCCTTTGCTTGAGGGCGTTGCAGGAAGTGCTGCGTTAGTTACGGACTCAATTGAGTAAAAAAGGGGGGGGGCTTTAGCCCCCTTTTTGTTGGCTAGCGAAAAGCGGTTTTTAACAAGGTCTTTAACCTCAGCTTTGCCTCATGTTGAGTGGCATGCATCAATCGTCAGATATCAGAGTTTGGTAGCTTTAAATCATTGTTATTTATCGTTTTACACTGATTGGTGCTCTTCGCGTTTTAGACTGGCGTTTAGCGCATATTTTGTGCCTAATCGGCGGGGTGAAAGTCACTTTTTAAAGCTGTTTTGATCTGGATTAATTGACCTGCAAACAATGCTTAGTTGCCCGTGAAAAGTGCGGGCTAACAACTAAAATTAAGGTATGGGAGCCCAGAGGGCTTGCGCTTTGGGCTGTTTGTAAATCCTCTGAATCTCTCGCTATGGAGATTCAGCCGACAAAGGAGCTTGTTATGCGATCTTTCTTCCCCTCCATCTTTCATAAAGATGATCCGCGAACCGCTCTGCATTCGCGGCTAGACAACGTATTCGATGATTTTGCTAAAGACTGGTTAACGACTTGGCCTAATGCACGTGCCGAGCTAGGCGTCATGCCTGCCATCGATGTTAAAGAGTGTGCCGAATATGTCGAAATCAAGGCGGAACTGCCTGATATGGAAGAGAAGGATATCGATGTCGACATTCGCGGTAACTATCTCACCATCAGCGGTGAGAAGCGTCATGAGCAGGAGAAAGATGAAAAAGGCTACCACTTGAGAGAGCGCTCATTTGGATCCTTCCAACGGCAGATCCCATTAGGCTTCAATATCGATGCCGATAAGATCACGGCGAAGTATAAGAAGGGTGTGCTCGCCATTCATGTACCTAAACCTGCCGAGTTGCAACGAGATGCGAAGAAGGTAAAAGTCGATTTCCACGAATAGCAAGTCAATCGAAAGTCAGCCAAAAGGCGCCAAATTGGGCGCCTTTTTTATCGATTTATATTAACTGATGCGAGCAGAGGGCTGGTGGTACATCAGCGGCTTAGTCAGAGTTTACCAATAAAGGATTGCGGCCGCGCGAAGTATGCTGGCGATTGAAAACTTCTTCAATGATGATGCAAAACGCAATGAGGCCGTTAAGTTTGATAGTCACCAGCAAATATAAACTTGCTAGTGTTGTTTATGTAGACTTGGTTTAAAAAGTAAACTAAGCAGTGTAAAGTAATCACTGTTCGCCAGGGTAAACCTAATTAGCTAATCAAAATGAAAGATAAAAAGTTAACTCGCTCAGAGATTAAACGCGCCGCCATTGTCGACGCGGCCAGTGTTGAGTTTCAAAACAAGGGATTTAGTCTGGCGAGTATGGACGAGATCGCCAAACGTGCCGATGTATCAAAGCGCACTGTGTACAATCACTTTCCCAGTAAAGAAGCGTTATTTAGTGCCATCATGCTTGAGATGATGGCGATGCTGTGTGCGTTCGAGGTTGTTCCTTATCGCGCTGATGAAGATTTGGCCGTGCAGTTGACAGAATTAGTGCAGCATGAAATTAAGCTGCTCAGTGCCAAAGGTTTTATTGATACGTCTAGGGTGATTATTGCTGAGGCAATTCATAAGCCTGAATTGATTCAGGGTGCCATGTCAGAATTCACAAAGCAGGAGTCTCCCTTGGCGGGCTGGTTTAATCAGGCGATTGCTGCAGGGGCGCTCAAGGCTGCGAATAGCGAAGTATTAGTTATTCAGTTTACCGCAGTGATCAAGGCGTTTTGTTTCTGGCCACAGTTGATCCAAGGTGAGCCACTGCCTAGCCAAGTTAAGCTCGATGAGATCACCCAAACAGTGGTCGAGATGATCATCAAGCAGTACACCTAAGCCGGTTTACTTGGCTATTGTCTTGAGTTCAAAGGTTAAAGAAAAGCCTAGTCATATTGCTATAACCAGGCTGTTGTGGAGTACTATCTTTGGCTTCACCAGTTTTGCTTTCGCAAGTCTTGTGTCGCTGCTGCCGATTTAGTCCAGCTTATTTTTAAAGATCTTTCCATCTTTCATGATCAGGTCGAAGTTAGTGGCGGCATCGCTAATAAGGTCAATATCCTTCAGTGGGTTACCATTGACTAAGATCAGGTCGGCGTAGGCACCCTTACGCACCTCGCCGAGAACCCCTTGTCTATAGGGAGTGCGTGGACCGGCTAGAGTGAGTAACTCTGCGTTATTCGAGGTTACCATCTTCATGATCTCGTAAGGAGTAAACCAGCGCTTCATCTTGGCGACAAAAGTGCCTTGCTTGCGCGCTAATTCTTTATCGAAAAGCATGTCAGTGCCCCAGGCCATTTTAACCCCTAACTTTTTAGCGAGTTCGATGACACGATCAGTTCCCTCAGTGACTTCTATAAACTTCTTGGTGCTGACGGGGTTATCAAATTTAATGGCATCATCATCGTTGATAATGGGTTGAACTGACAGCCAAGCGCCTTTTTTCTTCATCAGCTTCAAGGTTTTTTCACTGAGCAAGTTGCCGTGTTCAATTGACTTGACGCCTGCTTCGACCGCTATCTGCGCGGCTTCATCGGTGAAGATATGCGCAAGCACATAGGTGTTATAGGTTTCTGCCACTTCGACGAAGGCTTCAAGTTCTGCCTTGGTGTATTGTCGTACGTCCAGGGGATCATAGAGGGAAGACACACCTCCGCCAGCGGCGATTTTGATCTGGCTGGCGCCCATACGCATCACTTCGCGGGTGCGCAGTATGACTTCTGGTACGCCGTCTGCCTGCAGCATCATTGCATTTTTATACCAATACCAGAGTGAGTCAGCCGGATTTGAGGGGACCGCTTGGTAGGGGCGATAGTCAAGATGGCCACCGGTTTGTGTGATTGGAGGGCCAGAAGGAAAGATTCTGGGCCCGATCAGCTCACCCGCATCGATTAATTTCTTAGTTGAGAACGGATTGCCACCCACATCACGTACCGTGGTGAATCCCCTGAGCAAAGTCTCTTCGGAGCCGAGTGCACCGCGAATGGCGATCTCCAGGATATCACCGGTAATGACCGTACTTTGGGCTGTACAGCAGTAAGTGGTGTGCCAATGGGCGTCAATCAAGCCGGGGATCATGGTGCGGCCGCCACCATCGATGACCTTCCCGCCTGCAACGGCGAGAGGCTCGGTAGAGACTTCAGTGATTAAATTCCCTGTTACGACAACATTCGCATTTTGAATGAGCTTTTCGTTAACGCCATCGAATACATTGACATTAGTAAATAAAGTCACGTTACTCGTTTCTTCCGCGAAAAGCGCATTACTACTGAAAACTAGTGTTAACGAGGCCAATAAGCCAACTATTCTCTTCATGAGTGCATTTCCTTGTGAGATAAGCAAAGACGCTGCCTATCTGTCGTGGTCAGTTTTACTTGCTAAAGAGCGAGATATAGAAATCTCTCTGCTGCCCTAAAACATAATAGGTAATGTTTGGTGTGCTCGCTTTAAAAAGAGCATTGCCATGCGTGGCTGGTCTTTCGTTTCTTTATGAATGGGAGAGTTGGGGGAAGACTCTGTAAGATTAAGCTTCTGTGTATTGGGCTGCACATATAAGCTCCCTTTATAGGCATCCTTGCTGCCAACTTTAAACTAAAGTGGTGAGGGTGACTGTTAGACAACCCTCTTTAACAGTCTCTGACTAGCACAGTATCAGCTCTCCATAGATGATGCTATTTCACCCCTTGCGCTGTCATGAAATATTCATTTATGTCAGTAACATCTGCCTGTCTGCGCCAACAAACAATGCTAAGCCTGGCTAAAAAATATACGCCTGCTCAGCGTTAAATACAAGTGGTTGGAGTGACAAGTAGCCCCTTAGCAATGGCTTATGACGAGGGCGAATTAAATCACCCCCGACATCTGTCTGGAAATCAGGTTCAGGCGGTATCCTTACCCCTATTTTTAGGCGGTTAATAGCTGCAATATGATGGCCAGGATCAGCACTGGACAGACATATTTAACGTAGATAGGCCAGATGCGCCAAAAGAATCCTTTTAGGTTAGCGCCTTCTTGGGCAGCAATGGAGCTGAGCAGACTGTTTCTGTGCCATACCCAGCCGGTATACAAGGCGATACCCAGTGCAATGAAAGGTTGCGCTCGCTCCGTGGTCAAGGTGATCACCAACCCAAATAGGGCATCAAAATTAAACACCATAATTGTTGCCAGCAGGGCGATGACGGTACCGACTAGGTAGGTGGCGCGGTGACGATTGATCTTGGTTTTCTCCACCATATAGCTGGTGGGCACTTCAACGATAGAGATAGCCGATGTTAGCCCTGCTATGGTCATTAAAATGAAGAAGATAATCGCAATAATCTGCCCTAAGTTACCGCCCAAGCTGTCGAAAAGCGCCGGTAATACGGTAAATACCAGGGTGTCGGTATTTAGCAGGCTACCGTCTGCGGCGAAGATCTCGACCCCATTGTGGTGTGCCACATACATGGCGGGGATGATCATCAAGGCTGCAAGAAAGGCCACGCTGGTATCGGTTAGGGTGACATAAGCGGTCAGCTTGGCCACATTTTCTTGCTGATTCAAGTAGGCGCCGTAGACCATCATGGCACCTGTGCCCACGGTCAGCGAGAAGAAGGTTTGCCCCAAGGCACCGATCAGTACTTGCGGTTCCCAAATGTTGTCAAAGTTTGGCAGTAGCAAGACCTTCAGGCCTTCGCTGGCCCCTGGTTGCATCAGAATATAGCCAACCCCTAATACTAAGATCACCAGCAGTAAGGGCATGAGACGTTTAGACCACAGCTCTATGCCTTGCTGCACCCCTTGGCGGATCACCAGAACCACCATTAGCATGAAGAGTAAGCTAAAGAGTAAATTACGCTCTAACGAGAAGGCCATTAGCCATTGCGCTAAGCGCTCTGATCCCATGAGTTGAGCTATAGGTGCTAAGGTAAAACTGACAAACCAGCCTGACAATATGCTGTAAAAAGTGCAGATGAGGGTCGCGGTGATGATTGAGGCGAAGCCTATGGCTTTACCCAAGCCGCGACTTAAAGAACTGCTGCCCAGCTTGGCCATGGCATCTGCGGGGTTAGTCTGGCCATGGCGGCCTATCATAAGCTCGGCGACCAACATGGGATAACCCAAAATAAAGATGAGCACCAGGTATACCAATAGGAAGGCACCGCCGCCATGGGTGGCTGCCTGAGTGGGGAATCCCCAGATATTTCCGACCCCAACGGCCGAACCCGCCGCAGCCATGATAAAACCTATGCGGGAGCTGAAGTGTCCCGTATCTTTCGCGCTCATCTGTACCTCACCTCTGTGCTAAAGAGGGCGCATCATAGTCCTTTATTATAGTGGGTCAAGGGCGATAAATGGCGTAAGGCCAAGGCCTGGCTTGAAACTATTTCAACCAATTTTAAAACTAAGCAATAAATTTCCGTTAAATGGCTTTAGTTAGGCATTTATTGCATAGCTTGGGCTGTGAGTCAGGCAGACGCGATAGGATTGCGCGGCAAAATAAATGAAATATTGTGCAATCTATCAAGTTATCTCATCAATCTGCTTATCGATTTGGGGCAGTGGGATGGCAGTGCGGTTTTTGACCTGCTTAAGGACGAAGCTTGAGCGTATGCCGGCGATATGTGGACTGCTGGTAAGTTTCGTCAGCAAAAAGTGCTTAAAGGTGTCCATGTTTTTGACCAATACTTTTAACTGGTAATCGGCGTCGCTACCTGTCAGTAGGGCACATTCGAGCACTTCGTCGTAGCTATCTATTGCCTGTTCAAAATCATCGAGAATCGTTTGGGTGTGTTTTTCCAGGCGGACTTGAACATAGGCGGTTAGCGTGAGATCGAAGTGGTTGGCATCGACCAGGGTCGCATAACCGGAAATGATCCCAGCCTCTTCCATCGCCTTAACTCGGCGAGAACAGGGTGAAGGTGACAGGCCTATACTCGCGGCTAACTCTTGATTGGCAAGGCGTCCATGGGTTTGCAATAGCTTTAGAATCTGAATATCTATCTTATCGAGTTGTAGTTTTGTCATGTTGGTTGCCGGAAAAAGTGAAACCTTAGCTTTGCCTGATAGCGCGCCATCTTTCTATGGTCAGCAAGGAGGTAAGGGCGATCAGGCCACCGAGTAAGGTGGCGGCCAAGATATCTTGCGGCCAATGCATGCCGAGCAACATACGGCTAAACCCCATTGCTATCGCCCATAAGCATAACAGAGACGGTAGCAAAACATGTTGCGATAACAGCAGAAAATAACTAATAACCAGGGTCAATGTCACCGCGAACAGAGTGTGACCAGAGGGAAACGAAAACCCTACCTCTTGCTGCCAGTGGTGACGAATATTGGCCGATAGTTGCATCTCTTGTGAAGGTAAGGACGCCAAGCTGTGCGCCATGATCTCCCGCCGTATGTCGCTCGGTGCTTGATAAAACTGCTTTATAGGCAAGCCTTGGGTTTCCGCCAGAAATTGCACATTGGGTCTGGCTTCAGCGAAGTGAGGCTTTAGAAAATGATTTAGCCCTAAGCTAAGGCCCATGGCCAGAGAGACGCTTAATACCAGCGGTGCGAAGTATCGGCCACGCAGGCGTAAGAAGCAGAGCAGGAGCAAGGCTAAGACGGTCAAGATGCCATAGGGAGACGTCCCCGAACTGGTGAGACCATAGGCTACTTGTGCCCTAAAAGAGCTGAGATCCAGTAGAGGAAACATTGTCAGGCCGCTGAGGTAAACGGCGGCGGGAATCGAAGTTAAACCGCCCCAGAGAAGCAGTAGTTTGAACAATGGAGTCTTTGGCATCAATTTCCCCCTCAAAAGCATAAGGCTAACCTATAAGCAGGGTGTTGGGCTAGGCTAGTATCTGTGAGTGTGATTAAGCGAGAGCCAAGCAGCATGCTTCGTTGGCGACGATACTGGCAATATAGGCTGAGTTTGAAAGCAGTGGGGTTGCGGCGGATAGCATAATAAGTACTGCCTGGGCTAATCTACTTTTACAAAAATAATCGTTGTAGATAAAAGGGCGTCAGCGCACTCACCAGAGTTAGGTAAGCGAGTTAACATGAAAATCCCCCTTGAATCACCGTTCAGGGGGAGTACCGCCATTAAATCTTAAGCTCGTCTATAGAGGCGGGCGGAGTGATGAGCACTTGTGGTCAAATAAGGTCAATAAAAAAGAGCGTCTCGCGCTCTTTTAAAGGGGCTGTTTAGGCTGAGGCCCAAGGGTTACACTTCGTCTTGCTGTCTGAGTCTGGCTTCCAGCGCGTCGACTTGTGCCTGCAGAGCTTCCAGTTTCTCTCGGGTTTTTAGCAGGACATGCTGCTGCACATCAAACTCTTCGCGAGAGACGAGATCTAGCTTCATCAACTGATTTTGCAGTATTTGCTTGCTCTTCTCTTCAAACTCACCGGCGAACTGCTTAAGCCCGCTGGGGAGGTTATCGCTAAGTTGCTTAGCTACTTCTTCGATCTTCTTGGGATTAATCATCTTTGTTGTCCGCCATTGGCCATCTAATGCATATGCTCGAATTGTACCTAAGCCGCCTAGGATGACAACTAAAAACCTAGCGACGCACATTCTTATGTAATGTCGATCTGCCCTTGAGCTAGCAATGCTTGTTGGGATTACTTGGTGTTGCCGGCTCAGTTAAAGGCGATTCTCGAAGTGGTGGCGGTATTTGGATAAATATTTTGTCTCAGCCCAGGTAAAGATTCTGGTATGATCCCTGGCCGATCTTATGATTTCTCTTGTTTGGTAACTCTTGTTCAATGAAGCTCAATCCCGGTCAAAATGATGCTGTTCACTATGTTTCTGGTCCCTGTCTGGTGCTTGCTGGCGCAGGGAGTGGTAAGACGCGTGTGATCATCAATAAAATCGCTTATCTGGTACAGAAGTGCGGTTATCAGGCGCGCAATATTGCGGCGGTGACCTTCACCAACAAGGCGGCGCGGGAGATGAAGGAGCGTGTGGCCCAGTCGATGGGGCGCAAGGAGGCCAGAGGCTTGTGGATCTCGACCTTTCACACCTTGGGGCTGGAGATCATCAAGCGAGAGTATAAGGTGGTCGGCCTTAAGCCTGGTTTCTCTTTATTTGATGACCAAGACACCCTGGCGCTGCTGAAAGAACTTACTGAAAAGGAGTTCGATGGCGACAAGGATCTGCTGCGCATGCTGATGACGGCTATTTCCAATTGGAAAGGGGATCTGGTGATCCCTGAGCGTGCCCGCAAGACGGCCAAAGATGAGCAATCTCAGCTGTTTGCCCTGCTTTATCAGCGTTATGCTCAGCACATGAAGGCATATAATGCGCTGGATTTCGACGATCTAATCTTATTGCCGACTTTGCTACTGAGACACAATCAAGAGGTGCGCGAACGTTGGCAGAAACGGATCCAGTACCTCTTGGTGGATGAGTATCAAGATACCAACACCAGTCAGTATGAGCTGGTGAAGTTGCTGGTGGGGGAACGCGCTCGCTTTACCGTGGTGGGAGATGACGACCAATCTATCTACTCTTGGCGTGGGGCTAAGCCGCAAAACCTGGTACTCTTGGGGAAGGACTTTCCCAGGCTTAAGCTGATTAAGCTTGAACAGAACTATCGCTCCAGCCAGCGTATTTTGCGAGCGGCCAACATACTGATTGCCAACAACCCCCACGTTTACGACAAGTCACTGTTTAGTGAGTTGGCCTACGGCGAGCCGCTGCGGGTATTGATTGCCGCTAATGAGGAGCAGGAGGCCGAGCGTGTGGTGGCCGAGATGATTCGCCACAAGTTTGTTGGCAAGACCCAGTATGGCGACTATGCCATCTTGTATCGAGGTAACCATCAATCACGCTTGCTTGAGCGTGCCCTGATGACCAACCGTATTCCCTATAAGTTAAGTGGTGGCACCTCGTTTTTCGGCCGCGCCGAGATTAAAGATATCATGGCCTACCTGCGTCTGGTGGTGAATCCGGACGATGACAACGCCTTTTTGCGAGTGGTTAACTTGCCAAAGCGCGGTATAGGACCGGCAACACTAGAGCGTCTGGGCAATTACGCCAACGAGAAACATATCTCCATGTTTGAGGCGATTTTTCAGGCGGAGTTGAATCATCATCTGCCGCCGGCGGCCATGTCGGCCCTGTATGAGTTTGGTAAGTTTATTGTCGACACCGGTGAGGCTGCGAACCGGGGTGAACCGGTAGAAGCGGTAAAACACCTGATTCGTAACATTAATTACGAAGATTACCTGTACGAAACCAGTACCAGTGCCAAGGCCGCCGAGATGCGGATGAAAAATATCTCCGAGCTCTATCGCTGGGTAACCGAGATGCTTGAAGGCGATGAGCTGGATGAAGGGATGACCCTGCCAGAGGTGGTGACTCGGCTTACGCTCAGAGACATGATGGAGCGTAACAGTGAAGATGAAGCCGGAGATCAGGTACAGCTGATGACGCTACATGCTTCTAAAGGCTTGGAGTTTCCCTATGTCTTCATGGTTGGGGTGGAGGAGCGCATCTTGCCCCATCAAACCAGCATAGATGAAGACAATGTCGAGGAGGAGCGCCGCCTTGCCTATGTGGGGATAACCCGCGCTCAGAAGGAGCTATGGTTTATGATCTGCCGTGAGCGCCGGCAGTTTGGTGAGGTGATGCGTTGTGAGCCGAGCCGTTTCTTGATGGAATTGCCCCAGGATGATCTTATCTGGGAAAACCGCAAACCACCACAGTCCGAGCAGCAAAGAGTGCAATCTGGCCGTGCCAATATTGCCAACATACGGGATATGTTGAAAAAATAACGGTTCACTATGGATAAGCAATCAAGCTGGCGCTATCGCTTAGGCGGAGATGCAGCCGCTTTGCGTTTGCTGTTCTGGTAGGGTGCTGGGATCGATAGACTCGCCCAGTGCTTGCCCTTGCCCCTGATCAAAGCCGAGGCTGACCAGCTGCTGCCTGTGCAGATCGGTTTTGACGCCTTCTACAAATAGCGTCAGTTCTAGCGCCGAAGCCGTTAGCTGATGGGCTTTTAGCAGTTTCTTTTGCTGTGGATTATTGAGGTGGGTGATATAGCTGGGATCTAGCTTGAGACCACTCAAGGGCAGGAAGCTAAGGCTATTTAGCGCGGTATGAGCGCTGCCATAGGCACACAGACCTAGCTTTATCGCCTGCTTATCTAGGATGTCAAAGGCCTGTATGTGGCTGTCACTGTCTTCAACAAACGCCTTTTCACTAAAGAAGAGCCAGATGGCGGAGGCGTTAAAGTAACTTTGTTTAATGCGATTTTTGAGTTTGCGCACCGCATGTTTATGTTTGAGGTGCTGGCTGGCGATCTTGATGTGCAGCTGCACATCGCCACTGAGTTGCAGCATTAGTTTGGGGTAATCGACATTAAGCTGATCAAACAGGTAGAGATCTAACTCCTTGGTCAGATTGCAGTGCTCGGCAATATTATTGAGCTGATCTTGCTTTATTTTCCCCAATTGTTCGTGCTGCCAGTATAGTCTGGGCTCCAAGGCAATAATCTCTTGCTCTGCCAAGGTCATGACAGGAAAGTACTGTAGCGCCAAGTCCTGTTTGGCAATCGCTTCTCTTAGTTCGATTTCTAATGTGACGTCATGGCTTTGTTGATGGGTCGTGCTGTTGTCGAAGACTACAAAGCAGCCTTTGCCATTGGACTTTGCCTGGTACATGGCAGCGTCGGCATCCTTAAGCAAGGACTCGCTGGTGTCGCCACTGCTTTGGCCACTAAACGCGATACCTATACTGGCGCCAGAGGTAAAGTTCTGGTTAGACAATTGGTAAGGCTCGCTCAGTTCTCCCAGAATGCGCTCGGCGACTTCGATGGCGTCACTATTGCTGTTGATACTATCGAGGAGAATGACAAACTCGTCACCGCCAATCCGGCCTAAGGTGTCGTTGCTGCGGATACAGAGGTTGAGACGGCGGGCGGTCTCAATGAGGAAGCGGTCGCCTTGCAGATGCCCCAGAGTATCGTTGATCAGCTTAAAGCGGTCGAGATCGATAAACAACAGGGCAAACCTGTCTCTAGCGTGGCGTCTGACATGTTTGACCGCCTGTGCCAATCGCTCCATGAACATGGCGCGATTGGGAAGTCCTGTGAGGGTATCGTGATTGGCATCATGTACCAGCTGCCTTTCTACCTTACGGCGCTGGGCGATCTCTTTTTCCAGATCTTGGTTGAGCATGGCTAAGGCGCGGGTACGCTGCGCGACTTTCTCTTCGAGTTGTTCGTAACTTTGCTTTAGGGACTCGGCCGATAATTTACGCTCGATCGCCGCCGCTATGTGTTGCGACACGAAGGTGAGCAGATCCAGATCTTTCTCTTGATAGGTTTGTGAGGGGGTAAAGCTGTAGATGGTCAGCGCTCCCTTCACGATTCCCTGAATGAACAGGGGCACGCCTATCCAATGATGTATCGTTTCGGCATTGTTAAGCTCTGGCGCTTTAGCATAGAGCTGCCCCGCATTGATCAGGGCCTTGATATCATTGCCATCGAGTAACAGAGGACGTTTATGCTTTAGAATGAATTCGGTCAGTCCATCTGCAAGAGGGCGCTTTTGCGGTGAGCCAACATTTAGCTGAGAGACGTAAAAAGGAAAATGTAATTCGCGGCCATTATCTTCCAACAGAGCAATATAACAGTTGTTGGCTGGCAATAGATGGCTGAGCACCCGATGCAGTTCACTATAGAAAGTGTTGTGATCCATGGTCGAGTTTGACAGCTCGGCGATCTCAAACAATGACTTTTGCAGGCTCTCTGCGCGGCGTCGCTCGGTGACTTCCTGTTTGAGCTTATCATAGGCAACACTGAGCTCTTTAGTTCTGTGCTCAATTGCTGCTTCGAGATTATGTTGATATTGAACCCGCTCAATAACACCAGAGATATGTTGACTGATAAAGGTCATCAACTCGACCTCGATCTCCCCATAACTGATATTGGGATCATAACTCTGTACGGCGATCACTCCTATGGTCTGATCGCTACTGAAAATCGGTACCCCTAACCATTGGTGGCAGCTTGAACCACGGCTGACAATTTCTTCAGCGGCCAGCAGTTGTTCAAATTTGTCATCATCACACAGCAGCGGCACTTGAGTGCGCATTACATAGCCAGTAAGACCGCTATTGAGCGTGGCTGATAACTCTTCGCTGGGATATAGCTGGCTGGGATGTTGATCTTTTTCATCGACAAAGAAGGGCACCGCTAACTTGTTGGTGTCACGGTTGGCGATAGCGATAAAAAAGTTGTCGGCGGGGAGGAGTTTGTTGAGATTGGTTTGAATGCCAGCGTAAAAGTCTTCGGCGCGCTCTACGCGAGCAGCCAAGTTGGAAATATCCAATAAGGTATTCTGGATGATCTCAGATCGCTTGTACTTCCGAGCCAGGCTCTTTAAGCGAGATATCCTTTTGTATAAACGGCCAACTTCATGAAGTGAATGCTGGTCTGTTTTATCCCTAAACATGGTTCCGCCAATCACAAGTAGTTATAATTTTTCGCTACGATCTGGGGTAATGGTTATAAATAGCATAAAAAAACACCATCACCAAGTCATTATTTTGACGTTGTCAGCTTAATAACGCTTCAAATATGCTAAAACTTGAGCAAACGCGTAAAAAAAAGCGTGTTTGCTATAGACGTGCAGTAAAATAATCCATACTATATGCGGCGCTAACAAGGCAGGCACCCATAGCTCAGCTGGATAGAGCGCACCCCTCCGGAGGGTGAGGCCGAGGGTTCGAATCCTTCTGGGTGCACCAGTTGGATAAGAAGCCAAGTTAGTGTAAAGAAGTCAATATCAGTGGTGATTGTAGCTCAGTTGGTAGAGCCCCGGATTGTGATTCCGGTTGTCGTGGGTTCAAGTCCCATCAGTCACCCCACTTCTTCTTGCAGTAGACTTCACGAGTCACTCAGGTAGCCGTTAGGCCATTTAGTAAACGTGAAGCAGAGGCGGCACCTCGTAAAATATCCATTGTTTCGGTGATTAGCGCAGCCCGGTAGCGCATCTGGTTTGGGACCAGAGGGTCAGAGGTTCGAATCCTCTATCACCGACCACTTTCAAAAATAGTGATTCTTATTAGAGTCGGTATTGAGTACAAAAAGATTTTCGGTGATTAGCGCAGCCCGGTAGCGCATCTGGTTTGGGACCAGAGGGTCAGAGGTTCGAATCCTCTATCACCGACCACTTTTGGAGAAGCCCTTCGAGTAATCGAAGGGCTTTTTTTTATCTAAATCAAAATGATGCTTCTATCTTAGTTATAAAAAAAGCCGCATGAAGCGGCTCTTTTGTTTTATAGCTCTACGCGAGTGGGCGGATAGATATATCCCATGTAGGCATTGGTCTTCAGCGGCTCGAAGCGCGCTAGCTGAGGCTGCTCCTGAATGCCTGTGACAATGATTTGGATCTCAAGGCCTCTGGCAACGTTGACCAAGGCGCGGCACAGCTCGCTGTTGTGCTCGTTCTCATCATAATAGGCAAAGGATTGATCCAGCTTGACGTAGCTTGGCCTTAAACTTTGCAGGTAAGACATAGAACCAAACTGACGACCGAAATGGTCGATACCAAAATGAGCGCCGTTATCACGAATGATGTTACACAGTGCCTGACAAGCGTCGGGATCACTGTAGACACCGGCCTCAGGGATATCAAACACGATACGTTGCGCCAGAGGGGTATTACGCAGGAACTTATTCAGCCATTGGTGGAAGTTGGTATCGCTGAGGCTGTTAAAGGTCAGGTTGATGGCCACAGGTTCATAGTGACGCTCCAGCAGGCCGTTATCGACTATGGTCTCTATCAGGCATCTGTCTAGCAGGGAGCCTAAAGAGAGCAGCTCCACATAAGGCATAAATTGCCCGGCGTGTATCTCCTTGTCCCCAATCGTTAATTGGCAATAGAGTTCACGCTGTACCACCTCTTCCTTACCACTGAGGTAGACAGGCTGCCACTTGAATTGGAAGTTCTTGCCAGTGATAGCTTTGCTCAGGTGCTCACGCCACTGCTCACGGGTGTAGAGCTGTTTCTCGTTGCTCTCAAACCAGTGGAACACCTTATTCTCGGCAATTGCCTTTTGCAGGGCGTTATCCGTCTGCGCCAGGATGTCTGATACCGTCATGTGATCGGTGCGCTGGGCGATACCTATGGCAAATTGCTCATTAGGTTTACAGCCAGCCTTTGAGATCTCCTGATTGACGGTTCTGATCAGGGTGTGCAGGTATTTGCTGCTCTGTTCCTGCTCGGCACTGGTGATCAAAAAGGCAAATTCATAGGCGGCAATACGCGCAATGACAGAGGGAGCGACATCGTCGAGTTGCGCTTGCATCTTTTCTGATAGTAGACGTATGGTTTCGTCACGTACCTGGTAACCATACTTACTGTGTACCTCTTCTAACCAGTCGAACTTGGCCATCATCAAGGAACCGTTGTTGGGTTCGCTGAGCCAGCTGTTGAGGCGCCCCATCATATACTGACGATTAGGGAGTTTAGAGACCTGATCGACCAAGTTCTTTTTACGTAACTCGGTTACCTCTTCATCCAGTGAACTAAAGATCTGCTTGAGCTGATGAGACATGCTATTGAAGGCTTGGACCACAGACTTGAGCTCTGATGTCTTGGGGATAGCCATATCTGGGCCAAACTTGCGCTGAGCGATCTCAGAGGCGTGCTCGGCGATCTCATGCAGTGGGCGTAGTATCCAGGTGAGGCCGAAACGTGCCAGCATGATGGCAAGCAAAAACAGAATGGAGATAACTATGATGGCGTTGGTTAGGGTGCGCCACAGTTCGTTATAGCCAAAGCCCGGATGAGCGGTGATCTCTAGCTTGGCTAACTGGATCCAACCTGAGGTGATGGTGCTTTCACGCTTGATGGTCTCGAAGAATCCCAAATCGATAAACCATTGAGGCACACCTTCGATTTTCAGATCGTTTTCCCATACCTGCTGTTTGCCATCGACCAGCCAGGTCAATTTGACCTGTTGATAGTAGCCGCCTTCAAAAATCACGTTGATCAGCGTCTCGGCGCCGACTATGTCACCCGCTTCGAGATCAGGAACCAGCATGATCCCCAGGCTATGGCTGGTGTTATTGAGATCAGACTCCATCTGCTTGGTTAAAAAGCTTTGTGTCTCGGTAAATTGCACATAAGCCAAGCTGATGACAACGACCAAAAACAGGCCAAAAAGCAGTGAGTATATCTGTCGAAACAGTGTCATTGTTTTCGCTACTCCAATCTTAAGATAGGCATATTGAGTCGTTTAACACCTAATCTATTTTTGAGATCATTCCATTTTTCAAGGCGTTCAGATGAGCCTGCCAGCACACCACGACCTTTCTCTTTGTTTAGCCACAATTGTCGACCGTTAAAACTGTATACGGGGATCAAATCTTGCCTTTGCGTGGCGGGCTTTATCTGTCTGTCTAAGTTATCCAATACCAAGGGGATGGAGCCCGGCGTCTCATAGTAGGCCAATACCATGTGGTATTGATTTACAGAGGTTGCCTTGACCATAGTGATACGCAGCTTGTCATCGGGAATACCCAATTGCAGCAGGGTAAAATATTTGGCGATAGAAAAATCTTCGCAATCGCCACCATTTACTCCGATGAACTCCATTGGACTTGCCCAATAGTTGCTGACACCCCATAGCTTGATGTCGTCGACAAATCTAAACAGATTGAAAAAGTTATTTACCTTGGTGATCTTCTCTTGTTCACTCAAGCCTTGCGCTTCATCCAGCACCTTAAACCAGGCGTCTACACGCATGCCTGCACGCCCACCATAGCGAGCCTCTAGTGTGGATTTTATGTAGCCAGCATCGAGTGTTTGTGTCGGAGAAGCGTACAGGCAAGAAAACCCCATGGCCGTTGCCACAACACAAAGTTGGCAGACCCTTTGAAAGCGCTTTTGCCTGCCAAATTTTGCCTTCATCTTCTCCGACTATTTTTTATTTTACTTGTTCATCAACTGTGTAGATATGCCACTTCATATCAGCTTTGGTATCTTCACCCGTCACTTCGGCGATCACGCGGCGATTGCGGGTATGTGCCATCTGAGTATGAGTTGGATCTACGGGTCTGTCGTAGCTATAACCAATGGCTGTCAAACGATCGGTGTCGATACCAAAACGTTCAGAAAGCAGTGAGGTCACCGCGTTAGCTCTGTTTTGTGATAACGTCAGGTTATGCTCATAGCTACCCGTTTTACTGCAGTGACCTTCGATGGTGACCTTAGTACTAGGGTACTGTCTCATGAAAGTCGCTACCATTTCTACTTGATCATAATATTGGGGATCAATATAGAAAGAGTCATTGGCAAACAATATCTTAAGTTCTTGACGCTCATTGATGGGTTTAATTTTACCGCAACCATAGTTGTCTATGGTGGCGCCTAAGACAGTATCGTTGCAACGCTCACGCGCTACGATGACACCATCTTTATCATTGTCGTTAAGATCGAATACCTGATTGGTCGGACTGTCCATGGTGACTATGTCACGAGAACCACAACCGCCAAGTAAGGCAAGGCTTATAATAATCAGTAAAGCTTTCATTATTTCACTCCCCCTTCGTATTCGCGCTCACCTTTCCAGACATCGGGGCGAGTCACACGAAGTGATTCCAGTAGTCTACCTGTCGCGTTAAGGATGCGATATTCAGAAAGAATTTCGTCATATTCGGCATCGAGATAATCCTTACGCGCTTCAAACAGTTCGTTTTCAGTATCCAGCAAATCCAATAAGGTGCGTTGGCCCAGATTGAACTGCTGACTGTAGGCGACTTGGGTATCTTTTGCTGCAATGACATGATCGCGAATATACAGCTTTTGCGGCTCAAGCATTTCGTAGGCATTCCAGGCTAGGTTAACCCCTTCGACAACTTGGCGGTAGGCACGTTGGCGGATCTCTTTTGCTTCACCTACTTTGTAAGCCGCTTCTTTTTCGCGGGCCAGATCTTTACCACCTGCAAATAGGTTGTACTTAACGCGTACCATGGCGACGAGGTCATTGCTGTGGCCGCCGACATTTTGGTTAGCAAAAACTGAGTAACCATCTTCACCGTCTATGTTGTCGTTCCAGTTACCGCCAAGCTCTAATGATAGCTTTGGATAGTAGTTGGACTTGGCCGAAGAGCGCTCATTCTCCGCTGCTGAAATATCGCTTGTAGCGGATTTCAGAATTGGGTGGTTTTCCTGAGCGACTTTAAGACCGTCGGAAAGATCCGTTGGTAGCATGTCGTCATCAGGCACAGGAACGATCAGGTTCTCAGGCTCTTTTTCAACAATACGAATAAACTGCGCCTTGGCATCGTAGAAGTTGTTCTTTGCTGCAATCACGTTGGCATTAGCGCGCGCCAGACGACCGGTTATTTGCGAAAGATCGGCGATTGAGCCCAGACCTGAGTCGGTACGTTGCTTGATCTGCTCGTAAATGTCTTTGTGACTCTGTAGGTTTTTCTCTGCCAGGGTTAGCACTTGTTCGCTACGAATATAGTTGATGTAGACCTTAGCCACATCTAGGGCAATATCTTCTGCCGCAGCAAATAGCGCCCATTGGTCGGCACTGGCTTCGAAGCTGTAACGATCAACCTCGCTTGAGGTATAAAAGCCGTCAAATATCATCTGCTTGATGCTGAATCCGACTTCACCACGCATTAATTCGATAACACCATCATCGTCCACATCGCCCTGTCCTGCACGACGTCTGGTCGATGGACTGTTGGTCTGCTCCCAACCGTAACCACCGCTGATGTCGATACTTGGCATATAACCAGCTCTCGCTTGGTTGACCTGTTCTTCTCTTGCTTTAAAGCGATTGAACGCGATGCGAATATCTGGATTGGTATCCAGCGTATGGGCAACAGCCTGTTCCAGCGTTTGGCTAGAAGCTGCCCCAGGTATCAACATCGCACTAACAGCGAGTGCCATGGCACTGCGCTTTAGTTGATGTATGGTTTGCTTACTCATTTGGTTAACCCCCCTGGTTATTGTTGTGAACTTATCGTTCACGCAGAGCAGTGTCTCTTGCTCTCAAAATTGGATTAAGTATGTACTCTAGAACGGATCTTTGCCCAGTGATCACATCTACCGAGGTTAACATGCCTGGTATGATGGGCATCTGGGTGCCATCCTCTTTCGTCAAACTTGATAGTTCAGTTCTAACCCTTACAAGATAGAAACTGTTTCCTTCTTCGTCCTGTGTTGTATCGGCACTAATGTGCTCCACAACGCCGTTGAGGCCTCCATAACGAGTGAAGTCGTAGGCGGTGACTTTGACAACGGCGGGTAAGCCAGGATGTAAAAACGCAATATCTTTTGGAAGAATCTTGGTTTCGATCAGTAGTTGGTCTTCAGACGGGACTATCTCTATGATGTCGATTCCCGGCTGTACAACTCCCCCCAAGGTATTCATATGGATTGTTTTAATGGTGCCATTGACCGGTGAAACAATTTCGGCCTTGCTGACCTTATCGCGTGCACCGACCTGAGCCTCGCTCATACGAGACAGACGGGTTTGCATCTCGTTTAGCTGAGTTCGCACCTCGGCGGCATAGACAAATACCGCTTCTCGACGCTTCAGAATCGCTTCATCCTGTGAGGCTTTCACCTTAGGCCTGAGCAGTCTGACCGAGCTTAACTCGCCACGAATGTCGTTGACGATACGCTCGAGCTTAAGCAGCTCCACTTCGGGCACTATGCCTTTATCTGCCAAGGGGCGTGTGAGCTCCAACTCTCGGGTCACTAGCTGGAAACTGGTGGTCAAGGTGCTAATTTTTGAGGCGAGCTCTTCAGTTTCTTGCTGTTTCTGCTGGATCTGCCGCGCAAGGATTTCTAGCTGATTGCTTAGATTGTCCAATCGGCCCGCGTATTCATCTTTTTGGCGCGCGATTAAGTCAGGCTCGCTGTCGATCAGTGACTGAGGAAACTGCAGTGGTTGTTTGACGATCTTGACCTGTTCGCGCCAATCGGTAGCCACATCTGAAATAGTGATGCTGTTAAGCTCGGCGCGCAGGCGAATCACGTTAGCTTGTAGGCTGTATACCTCTTGTTCTTGCTGGGCGAAGTCTGAACGAAAACGCGTATCATCGATTCGCACCAAGGGCTGGCCCTTAGTGACCACCATGCCTTCGTGTACATAGAGATCCTGCATGATGCCGCCATCCAAACTTTGGATCACCTGCACTTGAGATGAGGGAATCACCTTACCCGTTCCTGTGGTTACTCGGTCGAGCTCGGCAAAATAGGCCCAAAGCAAAAAGCTGAAGGCGAGGGCGGTAAGTGCCCAGATGATCAGCCTGTGACTGGTAGGCGCATCTGTCATCATGGCGCCATAGACGTCATCGACCATCTCGAGATCATGGGTCGTTAAGTGCTTACTCACTCTTTGGCCCTCCAGACAGCAGGCCTTTGGCGAGCTGGTTGAGCACCTGATCTTTAGGACCGTCGGCGACCAGATGGCCTCGGTCAAGCACTATGATGCGATCAACTAGATTCAGCAGATGCATCTTATGTGTGATAAGTAGTAAGGTGCGCTCCTTGGAGACATTGCGCATGGCACGGATAAACTGCTTCTCGGCTCTGGCATCCAAACTAGCCGTTGGCTCATCCATTAACAATACCGGTGGATCGTTTAAAGTGGCTCTTGCCAGGGCGATAGTTTGCCGCTGCCCGCGACTGAGTGCTTGTCCACCTTCGCCGACCTGTTGATCGAGGCCTTCGGTTTCGATATCGGTGAACTGATTGACGCCCGACAATTGCACGGCGCGGATAAGTTGATGCTCGGTCACCTGACGGGTGCCAAACAAGATGTTATCGCGGATCGAACCATGAAATAGGGTAATGTCCTGAGGCAGGTAACCAAAGTTTCTACGCAGATCCGTTGGGTGGATCTGTGCCGAATCCAGACCGTCATAACGCAGGCTGCCTTTGGTTGGCTGGTACAGACCGACAAGCAGCTTAGCTAGAGTACTCTTGCCTGAGCCGTTGCGACCTATGATGGCGATACGTTCCCCTGGTGCTATCGACAAAGACATAGGATGCAGCACCGGACGCTCTGAACCTGGGTAGTTAAAGCTGATATGGTCGGCATTAATCTGCCCCATCAGGCGCTGCTTACTGACCAAATGACCTTTATTCTCAAACTCATCTTCTTGAGTCATGATCTGGTCTAGCTGGCGTAAAGCGCTGGCGGTGTGATTGCCGCGAGTCATGAGATTGGCTAGTTGTGCCATGGGCGAGATCGCCCGGCTCGACAGGATCACCGCCGCGATAATTCCCCCCATGGAGATCTCATTGTCGGCGACGCGATAAACACCGAGTATCACCACACATACAACCGATAGCTGTACCGTAAAGTTGGCGACGTTAGTGACAGAGGTTGAGATCTTTTTCACTTTTAGCTGCCAGTTAGCCGTGTGGCCGATCATCTGCTGCCAGCTTTTTTGGACTAAGCCTTCGGCTCCACTGGATTTTATCGATTCGATAGAGGCGAGGGATTCAATAAGGTGACCATGTTTTAGTCCGGAAAATTTGTTGCTCTCTTCGATAGCGGCTTTGAGCTTAGGCTGCATGATCAGGGTGTAGATAATGATAATAGTCCCGCCGATAAGTGGAATAATGGCCAGGTCGCCGGCGACTATATAGATGATGATCATGAAGAAAATAGCAAAAGGAAGATCGACCAAAGTGGTGATGGTTGCCGAGGTTAAGATGTCCCGGATGCTATCAAACTCCCCGAGCTGTCTGGCCATGCCGCCGACGCTGGGAGAGCGTTTCTCAAGAGGAATGCCGATTGCCTTAGCAAACAGGCGTGATGACACTATGATATCGACTTTTTTACCGGCAACGTCGATAAGGTAGGCCCTAAGCTGTCGCATGACGAGGTCGAAGATATAGGCTATACCCGCACCGATAGCCAGTACCCACAGGGACTCAAATGCCAGGTTGGGCACCACCTTGTCATAGACATTCATGATGAACAGTGGTGAAACGAGGGCAAAGAGGTTAACCAGTACCGAGGCGATCAGGGCATCCCGGTAGATGGGGGCTGAATCCTTTAAGGTTTGCAGTAGCCAATGGGTGCGACTGTCGTGTAGATGCAGATCTAGGCCCATGTCACCGCGATATTGCTGCTTAACCAGGAACAGATAACCCACATACATGGCTTCGAGTGACTCTATGGTGAGCTCTTCCTCTCCCCCGGTTTCAGGCAGTTGGATCACCGCTCTGTCTTTGTCTATATCGATCTCGCGCAGCAAACAGGCATTTTTGTCTTTGAGTAGCAAGATGCAAGGCAGCAGGATTGGGGAGATCTGATCGAGCCCTTTACGGGTGAGTTTAGCCGCTAGGCCTGCTCGACTCGCAGCCTGGGGGACAAGTTCGGGTGTCAAAATACTACCTGACAGCGGAAGACCAGCGGCTAAAGATTCGCTGGAGCAAGGACTGCCGAAGTATTCGGTCAATAAAACTAAACTGTCTAACAAGGGATCGACAGTCACTCTTTGGGAGGCTGAAACTGTCCATTGTTCAGTTTTTGGAGACGCTGAAGCTTGCACCTTAAAAACTTATCCTTAAGATTTTATTAAAAAATTATCGTAGAACAATTATAGAAGTAATACCAAAACATAACAAAAGTAAAAATGACACCAATTAGCTGGAAACTAGTTGGTGTCATTTGTTATTGACGGGTTTAAGGTATTAGATGCTGGATCTGTCCGTCGTCATCATGAGTTGCAGGAACGGCGAAGCTCGAGGCCGACTCAGTTGAGCTGGCGTTATCCACTATCAGCGCTCCGTTACCGTCATTGCCCAGCAAGCCATTAATGATCTGGCCATCAGTTGTGCCTAGGTAGCTTAAATCGACACCGTCGAGCACTATCGTTTGATCCACATGGCCGTCATTATTGGCATCGATTTCAATTGTGGTTGAGCCATTGTCCACGGTGAAGTGCAGGTAATTTTCTAAATTCCCGGCATTTTCGCCTTGGAGCAGATCGCTCAGATCCAGCTTATCTTGATTGATATTGAAATCGGTAATGTGGTCTGTGCCAGTATCGCCTTGCTGCCAGACGAAGGTGTCCGTTTCGCTATCGGCTTTACCACTGCCACCAGTTAAGGTGTCGTCGCCCAAGCCGCCGATGAGGATATCTTCGCCAGCACCGCCGATGAGCTCATCGGTTCCCATGCCGCCAAGCAATAGATCATCGCCACTACCACCATGAAGCTCATCATCACCGCCTTGACCGAAGAGGATATCATCTCCTTGGTTGCCGGCAAGAATGTCGTCGCCATCATTGTCGCGAGAGGTATCTAACAGGGCTGGGTTGGCCGCCACGAATTCGTGAACATCTTGTATGGTGACGGTTGAAGTGTCTTCACCCAATTGCAATGCTACATATTTTTGCAGCGCCGCATAGCCTTGGCCGTCGATGCCATCAAACTGTACGAGATCGCCAAAGACGATATCATTGCCTTCACCAGCGTTAACCGTGTCATCACCCTGAAGCAGCATCTGCTTCGAGCCTAAGATGATACTCGCCAGATCGCTGATATTGATATTGGTGGCTACGTTACCATCTGAATCATAAGGGGTAAGCTTATTAAGGCTAATACCGTTACCTATGCCGATAGCTTCAACATTAGATAGGGTGTTGAGCACCTGGAAGGCTACCTGTGCTTCAGACTCTGCGGTGACGTCTGTGCCATTACCATCACTGTAACCTGAGGCTATTTTCGCGACATAGTAGTCGCCATTTTCGTCGACTTTTATGCTACCGGTTTGATAATGCTTCCATGAACCATCGTCTCTATACCAGTAGTTAATGTTGCCGTATTCATCGACAATAACCTTGCCATTGTGTTTAAGTTCTTCGCCAGGAACATACTGATCCAATAGATCTCCCAGTGTTCTGTCACCACCACTGTGTCTTGAGTTATAAACCCACACATCTTCAGGATCGGCATCAACGTTGTAGTTGTTGGTTTCACCATCGGTGATGAAGTAGGTCAGGTTAGTACCTGTATTTGACGCTGCCGAACCATGAGAGAACCAATCGATTACTGTTTCAAATGCTGCCTCATAGTTAGTTCTACCATTGTCGCTGGAGATTTCGGCCAGTACGCTGGAGAGCTTAGAGATAGCATCTGAATCGGCTAGGTTTACGGCCACATGTGCCTTAGTGCCGCTATTAAAGTCGACGAGTAATACGTTTACTGTACCGGAAGTCGCACCACCAACGCTGGCCTTCAGTGTATTGAAGACTTGCAGCAGCTGCTCCTTAGCTGAGTCGATTCGATTCGATCCCATGCTTCCAGATGAATCTAGGATAAAGGCAACGTTGTAGTTTTCGCCCTGTATTACCTGGATGCCAGTTGTATCACTTACGATGACATCATTGTCTTGGCCACCATTGATCACATTATCGCCATCAGTGCCGTTGTCATAGTGATAGTTTCTCAGTGAAACATCCAGCAGCGTCTGGCTAGAGGCACTATCATGGTTGCTTTGTTCAACCGAGCTGGCCTTGATAGTTAATGTAAATTCCAAATCGCCATTGTAGTTGTCATCAGCCTTGATGCTGAGGTTGCCCAGTTGATTCACATCGACAGTCCAGCTTCCATCTGCATTGAGGGTACCGCTTGATAGGGAGACGCCGCTTGGAACACCTTGGATGGTGACATCTGTCAGTGACTCACTACCATCTTTATCTACGAGCGCGATGTTTATATCCAGGGCCACTTCGCCTTGAACGACGTTACCTGTGGTGGCGCTTAGTATTGGCGCATCGGCGACGGCAATCACATTCAGATCAAAAGTAGCCGAGTCACCCGTACTGGTAAGGTATTCAATCTGTGGTAGCGTACCGCTCCAATGTAGATTCGGTTCGAAAGTAAAGCGACCATCTGATTGGATACTCAGTTTGCCTTCGGCAAGGTCAATGACGCTGCCATCTGCCTGGTATGTCTTTCCTGACAGTTTAAAGCTAACAATAGATAACTCGTCATCGGGATCGATATCATTGGTAAGCAGATTACCTGACAAGTCATGATCTTCTGTTCCGCTGATACTATCATTTACCGCTTCTGCATAGTCACTGACAGATACAGTAATAGTGGACGCAGCTTTCTGCCCCAGAGCATCAACCCCGACGACGTTAATGCCGCTTATCACTAGATTTTCGGTAGAAACATTATGTGGGAAAGAGGCCAATAGTTCGGCAGTAACACTCACGCTTCCTTCTTCGCCACTTTCAATACGGTCACCATTGAGGGTGAGACGAATAGCCTCTTTACCCATAAAGGTACCGATGAGCTGCCCTTCATCGTTGAATGACCAGCTTATCTTAGCATTGACGCCTGAAACTTGAATGCTGTCCGTATCGCCAAACTGGAAAGCTGAAATCGACTCACTGCCAGACTTAAAGCGTAACGTCTGTATATCTGACTCAGCACCATCTTTGTAGAGATCGGCTTCGCTTAGCAGTGATATTGCGTTTGAGGTCAATGCCGTTGGTGCTGTAGTTGTACTGCCTGGTGCATCCAAGTCGACATGGATAGAACCTGTCGAGGTATCGCCATCGCTGTCGGTAACATCGACAACGAAGTCGAGATCTACGTCCACGGTAGAGCTGACAATATTCTCGGCTGAAGTCCCAGTAAACTGGAAGTTAGCGTGATTATCTAGCGCACTGGTTGAGACTTCGATATAGCTTATCTCGCCTAGGTTACCTATGGTTTGACCGCTAGTGACATCACCTTCACCGAGCAGATTACCATTGGCGTCATATGCCTTGAAATGTACGTAGGTTGCTCCGTCAAAGGCGATAGAGGCAGAGGCCACGTTGTTGGCATAATCAATGATCATGACTTCGCCTTGATCAACGAATGCATTCGCGACACCGAAACCGTTAGTGTTACCGTTCACCGTACTGGAAATGTTGCCAGAGGTAGAGGTTAGAGTGAACACCATTGCATTGCTAGGATCAACATCATTGATATCGTTATCTATGATGTAGTTAGTGCCGTCGAAGGTGACGTAAACCGCTGGTGTATTACCGCCTTTACCGCCACTCATGTTGGCCACTGTAACACTGCTCAGTTCATCAATAGCTTGTTTTAAATCTAACAGATAGCTATCGCTATTAGGGTCGATAGCTAGAGTAAAGATTACCGATTGCGCGCTATTGCCTGAATCATAGGCCGAAGGTGTTCCGCTGGTATCAGAGTAGGCAATCAATATTCCTGGGTTGGCTGGATCGACATAGTAGAATACCGTCAGGCCACCTGCTGTAATGCCAGAGTCTGAGAAGGTACCGGTTCCAGAAATATTGCCTGAGAGATCGGCACTAAAGTCCTGATCGGCACCATCTACATTAATAACTCCATTGTAGATACCTTCGGCATTCTTTCCTGCCAAGTCTAGCGGATCGAGTGTTACGCCATCATCGATGACTTTAACTGAAACAGAACCTGTGGCAGTTGCATTAGATGCATCTGTTGCTACTACTGTTATGCCATTAATGATGAGTTCATCTACATTAGTACCATGAGGCAAGTTATCCAGTAGGGTCACAGTGACAGTCACTGAGCCTGTTGAGCCAGCGCTGATCGTGCTGCCAGACAGGCTAAGCTGAAGCACAGGATTACCACCTATGCTGCCGATCAAGTTGCCCGCTCCATCTAAGCTCCAGCTAACGCTTGCATCAAGGCCGCTAATATTAATATCGCCAATGTTGCCGAAGGCAAAGCCAGTAACATCGTAAGCCCCTGCTGTGAAGCTCAGGGCTGAACTGTCACTGTCGGTCGCTGTGCCTTGGGTATTGGCATCATCGACTGTGAGGTCAACATTATTGTTTCCTGTAATTAGAGCATTGACGGTGATACTTACCGTTGTCGTTTCGGTGACGCCGCCCGAGGTAACGGTGTAGGTGAAACTGTCGCTGCCATGGAAATCAGGTGCTGGGGTATAGGTCACGGTGCCATCGGCGTTAAGGACCACGGTACCG
>NZ_JAKIKX010000009.1 GCF_023283925.1 Shewanella marisflavi | reverse complement strand
CATTGACTCGCAGCGGGTAAAACTGCACAGCTTGGTGCGGGAGGCTTATGAAGCCAGCAATGGGTCAGCGGGTGCCAGAACCCTGGCTGATATGGTGACGACTGCTGGCGTTAGAAGGCAGACAAGGAGCATGTCGCCATCCCTAACCTCCTTGACCGCCAGTTTGCCGTGACGGCTCCCAATCAAGTGTGGTGTGGCGGTGTGACCTATGTGTGGACAGGCAAACGATGGGCTTACCTTGCCGTTGTTCTGGACTTGTTTGTACGGAAACCGGTGGGGTGGGCGATGTCATTTTCGCCCGATAGTGCGCTAACAAGCAAGGCACTAACCATGGCCTTTGAGGCGCGAGGAAGGCCGAAAGACCTAATGTTCCATAGTGACCAAGGAAGCCACTATACCAGCCGCCGCTTCCGCCAACAGCTCTGGCGTTATCAGATTAAGCAGAGCATGAGTCGACGAGGAAACTGCTGGGACAACAGCCCGATGGAGCGCTTCTTTAGAAGCTTAAAAACAGAATGGATACCGATGACCGGCTATCGGGATATCGGTGAGGCTAAGAGTGAAATTTCGCGATATGTGACGGGGTATTACAGTCAGCTGAGACCACATCAATATAACGGTGGGCTGACACCCAATGAGTCAGAGCGAAGATACTGGCTTGAATACAAAACCGTGGCCAATTTTAGTTGACCACTACACATCAACATTTCCAGAGTGGTGTAAACAAAGTTTCGCGACATTTGTCGCCTCCTGCAAAGTCTCTCCCTGCTGCCTAAATATCGCCTTAACGTGACTTCGAACAAACTTTCGACACAGCGTATTAAATGCGCCGTCACGACCTTTCACGGTATGTTCAGTCCGTTTTCCCAAAACCCCATCGACGGGGAAATAATCTTTAACTAGCGCATCTAGGGAACGCTGTGAAAAACCATCCATAGGCTCACTAGGTTTAAGGAAAACATACTCAAGATTGCAGCTGGGGGCTACGGTATCTCTCCAGCTTTTTTGTTCCTTCAGAATTTGCCTAATCTGGCGTGTTACAGGAAGCGTAAAAGGCTTACTATTTTTCATAACGCCTGCAGGATAAGATATTTTTGTTGGATTAGATTCATCATTAATCCACTCCCACTTCAACGAAGCCACATTAACAGGTCTCAGCCCAGTAATAATCATATATCTAACGGCATTTCGTTGATGCGGACTCGAAGTTAAGGCTAATTTATTCCAAAGAATGCTCATACTATCCAAGTCAGTATATAAACGACATGGCCCGGGTCTTTTTACTCGAGAGGATACATAATCGTCCGCACAAAGCTTGGCAACATCATTACCATCGGCAAATCTACCGGAACAAAACCGCCAAACTCTCCTAAGCTCGGCGTAGAGTTCATTTGCGTAATTCGCAGACTCGTTAGCAATGATTTCCTGAAGGACAGATTCGAAATCACTTATCGTGATCTCAGAGAAAATCGTCTTTGACGAAAAATAAAGCCTTAACTTTTTCAATCTACAATCATATGTTTCAACGGAACGTTCTTTTAACACTCCAGAGGCACACTTTCGCTTCAAATCTTCATAATAAACGGCAAACGCATTATGAACTGTGTCATCTGTTCGCACTCCATTTGCGATCTCGACAGCCTTGATTCTCGCCACCTGAGGTTGCAATTGAGGAAAACAACCCAGCTTTCTGTTCCTGATACCGAGCTCTGGTGGATAGCTTGTATAATAGGTAACCTTCCCAGTCTTATTAAAGTCAATGCGCAAAAAGCTCTGTTTCTCATACTTTGAGCGTCTATGCTTTCCGTCATAAGCCAGAATCTTTTTCGCCGCCGTAACACAAGATTGTATGTGTGTAGCCGAGTAAGGTGGTGTAAGTGACTCCCACTTGGCCAATGCTAATTTATAATCTGATAAGCTAGGTCTATCCGAACGCTGTGATACAATAGGTTTCAAGCCATTTTCTCCACTAAATAAGATAGCAATATTCTTCATTTGGATTTAGAAGAATCACATTAAACTCGGCCAAGTTTGTGTTGCTATTTTGTGTTACTGAAAATGGAAAATCAAAGTGAAGCAAGGGCCCTTATACGGCCTAACGTAAAGTATCGACAACAATCCAAACTATATGTAAGCGATTGTTATTAAAGACAGAAACAAGGTGTTACAAACAAAATGGCATTACTGATCGACGACAGCTGTATCAACTGTGACATGTGTGAACCTGAGTGTCCCAACCAGGCGATCACTATGGGGGAAGAGATCTATGAAATAGATCCTAACCTGTGCACCGAATGCGTCGGCCACTACGACAAGCCGACCTGCGTCTCCGTCTGTCCCATCGACTGTATCGACCCGGACCCCGCCCATGTGGAGTCCCAGGATGAACTCCTGGTCAAGTATCACCTGATCACCGGCAAGCCGATCGATTAAGTGACCAACAAGCGTTAACAATCTCCAAATAGATAAACAAAAAGCGAAGCCTTAGCTTCGCTTTTTGATGACTCATGATGAGTGAGCTTAATGGGCTATTTCAGGCCCATGGCATGTTCGCTTGGCGCTGCAACTGAGTCAGCATGGCGGCGGCCTGAGTGATGCTTTGGCGCATAAACACTGGCATGGTATCGAACTCTATGCTCAGCAACAGATTTTTCACCTCAAGCCCCAGCTCGGTATCCCCCTCAATCGCCAGACGGCGCTGGAAAAACAGGGTGTCGGGATCTTCCTTACCCGCAGCTATCAGCAGCAACTCCTGACTGCAACCACTGAAACTCACTTCGGCTTCACCACGCTCTCTGACGATCAGTCGCTCATCGAAGCTCACCTCGAAGCTCAGCTCCAGATCGGTTACCGAGATCTTCACCCAGCGATCATGCAAAAAATCCAGTTCGCCATCTTTAATCTGGGCTGACATCAGCAGATTCAATATCCGCTCCAACAACTGCGACTTGATCGAAAATGGAACTAAATTTAAAGGCTTGGCTATAACTTTTGGCCCATATTGCAATAGATGTTTGGCCATATTTGCCAACACACTTCGCTGCATGACTGAGGTTCTCCTACTCGATTTGAAGACCGATATAATGAGTTCGATCTATATTTTGCTCGATTCCCGACAATAACTATCGGAAGTGATACAGAAATCAATTTTAACCAGATTTTATGATCACAAACCTGTTTTACATCAAGAATTGTTCAGCCATTCCCTTTTACACTTCACACTTTTTAAGAGAGAACAGCATATGGAACTTCTTTGTCCGGCGGGTAACCTTGCCTCACTAAAAGTCGCCTTAAACGCCGGTGCTGATGCCGTCTATCTTGGGCTAAAGAATGACACTAACGCCCGCTCCTTCGCTGGGCTTAACTTTACACCAGAGAAATTAGCACAAGCGGCTAAACTCACCCAACAGGCGGGCAAGAAGATCTTCCTGACCATCAACACCTTCCCCAAGCCTGGCGAAGAACAGCGCTGGTACCAGGCGATTGACCTGGCAGTCAACACAGGTGTGGATGCGCTGATCATGGCTGATCTCTCCCTGCTTGATTATGCCCATAGCCGCTACCCCCATCTGCCTTTGCACTTATCGGTGCAGGCCAGTGCCACCAACTTAGGCGCCCTGAGCCTCTATAAAAAAGAGTTCAATATCGAACGTGTGGTGCTCCCCCGTGTGTTGTCGATGAAGCAGGTGAGAGATCTCGCCAAGGTAACCCCTGTGGATCTGGAGGTTTTCGCCTTTGGCAGCCTGTGCATCATGGCCGAGGGACGTTGTCATCTCTCCTCCTATGTAACGGGACAATCCCCTAACACGGGTGGCTCCTGCTCACCGGCTAAGCATGTGCGCTGGCAGGAGGTGGGTAACAACCAGCAGACGCGGCTCAACGATGTTTTAATCGATCAATCGAGTAAAGATGAACAGATGGGTTACCCCGTGGTTTGCAAGGGGCGATACACCACCAGCGACAGTAAAGAGGCGACCCATCTGCTGGAATCACCCACCAGTCTCAACACTCTCAGCCTAATCCCTGAGCTGGCCAAGGCGCGGGTGGTCTCGCTCAAGATTGAAGGACGTCAACGTAGCCCAGCCTATGTCGAGCAGGTCACCCGCGTGTGGCGTCAAGCAATCGATACCTATTTAAACGACCCGCAGGCCTATACCACACAGGCCCAATGGGATAACGCCTTAGCAAAAGTCTCCGAAGGGCAGGTCACTACGCTCGGCGCTTACGAACGTACCTGGCAATAACAGCGAGCAATAAAGATAAAAGGATAACAAGATGAAAACCTCATTAGGACCGATTCAATATTGCTGGCCCAAAGACAAGGTGGTCGAATTTTATCAAGCAGTGGCGCAAAGCAATGTCCCACTCGTCTACTTGGGCGAGACAGTCTGTAGTCGTCGCCGCGAGCTAAAGTTCGGCGATTATCTGGCCTTGGCGAAGATGCTAAAGGACTCAGGTAAGGAGGTGGTGCTCTCCACCTTGACGCTAATTGAAGCTCAATCTGAATTTACTGAACTCAAGAAGCAGGTAGAAAATGGTGAATTTACCATAGAGGCCAACGATATCGGTGCCATCTATCTTGCCAAAGAGCAGGGATTGCCCTTCGTTTGCGGTCCCAGCATCAACAGCTATAACGCCGCGACACTGAAGAAATTTGCCAGTTGGGGCATGCAGCGATTCGTCATGCCGTTGGAGTTATCAAAGGCATGGCTCACTCAGGTGCTTGACGATCTCGCGCCGCGAAGCGTTGAAGTGGAAGTCTTTGGTCATGGTTTCATGCCGCTGGCGCACTCGGCACGCTGCTTTACCGCTCGCCACAAAGGGCTGACTAAAGACAAGTGCCAAACCATCTGTATCGAAAACCCGGAAGGCCTACTGGTGCAAACTCAGGAAGATCAGCCACTGCTGCGATTGAACGGTATTCAGACACAATCGGCAAATTATATGGATCTCTGCGGCCAGCAATCCCAGATGCAAGCGATGGGAGTCGATTATTTCCGTATCTCGCCCTCTTCCATGGCATCCATCGCCTTGGCAGAAACCTTACCCACAAAATCGGACAAGCAGGATATGCAGTGCAATGGCTACTGGCATCAGCTACCGGGTCTGGCACTGAGCGAGTAACTCACAACAAGACGCCGAAGCGCCGGGGAAAACTTAGGCGATTCGGCGTGTTTCTCTCTGAGTCCACACCAATGAAAACAACCAGAGCATATAACTGAGCAACGCCCCCCACTCCACCATCACAGGCCAGCGCATATCGGGTCTGGGCTCTACCATCACCATATCTTGATAAAACCAAATGCCGCTGGCAACCACACCTTGATCGCTATGCGCCATCAAGATAAAACTCGACAAGAACCCTAAAGTCAAAAGGCTCAGCACCAGGCTACCACGCAGGGCAAAACGCTTTGGGCGGCGCCAATGACGTAGCAAATAAACCAGATATAAGACAACACACAGGGTAGAAAAATAGAAGAAGTACTCAATACCCAGTATGTGTAAATGGTAGACATTGATGGGAAACAAACCGACGCAGGTCAGCGCAAACAGTGACAAAACCAAAAGCAAGAAACTGGTTAGTACCCAGGGGCCATCACTATTTTGCAGCGCAAACAGGGCAAAGAGCGTCAAACTCAAACTACCGAAAAACAGACCACCATTAAACACCACGGCCAACTCTGAATGACCGTACTGGCCAAGCTCACTCAAGGAAAAATTATAGAAACTAAACCCCTGGCCACTATAGTCGCTAAAGCCTAACACAGCGACGACCAAGCCAATGAGATGTCCTACGAGTCCAAGCAAGCCAAACCTAAATGCTAATTTAGACAGTTTCTGCTCTTTTGAAGTCATAGGGTCCTTATATTTTGTATTCATCATTGCATAACCATATATGGAATCAGAAATTTATGCCGAGGTCTAGCGCATATTTCTAACACTCACAGGATAAAATCCAAACAACATTCACTCATACTAATACTAGAGGTTCTGGTTCAAAAACCGTCACCAACCACCTCGCTCCGCGTTAACACACAAAGCACAGCTGCATAACTTTGTTTTTAAAGGAATTTAACTATTTTTCACCTAGCGCACCCGACGCATTTTTAGGTACAATATAAATAGTCATAAAGTGCTAATAACTATGCTGCAAAGGTGAAACGGCTTACCAAGCATTATAATCGTTTTACATCACTGGACTTAGGGGGTAACCTTCCCCGCTTACGCTTGAATGGATATTCAAAGTGTATTGATTAACGGATATTAGATTAGATGGCTACCCGAAGTTGGGAAGCAAAAATATAGGCTAAATAAAGTGGCTGAAAAACAAACCCATAACATAAAAACACTGCTGACGTTTCTAGTCCCATCTATTATCGGACTGTTACTGTTCATGACTCCCATTAGCTACCAAGATGCCATTACGATTCCCATCGCCATCGTATCTAAAGGGCTACAAAACCTATTAGGTGACAGCATAACCGCGATCGTCACCATCATAGTTGTAGTAACGGCTCTTGCCACTTTGGCCTGCAAACTCTTTAATCCCAAGATACTGACACGTTACCCCTTTTTTAAGGCACTGCTTAATGTCAGTCCCATGTGGACATTAGTTCGCCTATTAGGTGCCATCTTTATCGTACTGACTTTTACCGGCACTGGCCCGGAGGCGATTCACTCAGGTAATACTGGGGCCTTGGTGCTCAATGACCTGTTACCCGTCCTATTCTGTGTCTTTATCTTTGCCGGTATGCTGTTGCCGCTGCTGCTCAACTTCGGCTTGCTTGAGCTCTTCGGTACCCTACTCACCAAAATCATGCGCCCCGTGTTTAACCTCCCGGGTCGCAGCGCCATCGATTGCATGGCCTCTTGGTTGGGTGATGGCAGTGTCGGTATTCTAATGACCAGCAAACAATATGAGTCTCGCTTCTATACCCAAAGGGAAGCGGCGGTCATAGGTACCACCTTCTCGGCGGTCTCTATTACCTTCTCTCTGGTGGTGATCTCTCAAGTTAAACTGGAACACCTGTTTGTTCCCTTCTACCTAACTGTGTGTCTAGCTGGTATTGTTGCCGCGATTATTGTGCCTAAACTACCGCCGCTGTCGTGGAAAAAAGATCACTACATAGACGAGACACCACGCCATCCTGATGATGAGGTGATCCCACAGGGCAAAGGCGTATTCGCCTGGGGCTTGGAGCAGGCACTGGCTAAGGCAGCCAAGGCCAATGGTATAGGACATACCTTTAAAGATGGCCTGAAAAATGTCATCGACATGATTTTTGGTGTGATCCCTGTGGTCATGGCCATAGGCACAGTAGCCTTGATGATCGCCGAATATACGCCGATCTTCGACTACTTGGGCATGCCTTTCATCCCATTACTCGAACTACTACAGGTACCGGAAGCGACTGAAGCCTCTAAAACCATAGTGGTGGGCTTTGCTGACATGTTTATTCCCTCTATTCTTGCCAGCGCCATCGAGTCAGATATGACACGTTTCATTATCGCCGCCATGTCAGTCACCCAGTTGATCTACATGAGTGAAGTGGGCGCCCTACTGATTGGCAGTAAGATACCGGTGAATATCGCAGAGTTGTTTGTGATTTTTATCCTAAGAACCTTGGTCACCCTACCTGTGATTGCAGGTGTCGCACACCTCATCTTCTAAAGAGACTTCATCTCATCAAGGGCAGCTTAAGCTGCCCTTTTTTATGCCGGCCACACAACAATATCTTATTCATTCAATTCGCAATTCCGCAAAACACTTCTAAACTTAAACACTCATAAGCAGCCTATTTGATCGAATGTTCTCGACGGAGATATTCGGCGACATATCTTGTCAAGCTATGCGGATATACCAGTAACACCTGCGATCAAGCAAAGGACACAAAGGCTAACCATAAGGGCCAAGTAATGCATTGCAAAAACACCTATTTCGGCGCGCTTCAATGAGAGCAATCATTCTCTTCCTGTTGTGCTTAGTCAGCAGCCGTTGCCTAGCCTTCAGCTATCAGCCCCAATTTGACTCTTTCGGCGCCAAAGAGGGGCTGTCGATGAACACCATCACAGATATCGTCAATGACAAAGAAGGACATCTGTGGATCGCAACTCAGGCCGGGCTTAACCGCTATGATGGTAAACACTTTAAGATATTCGATACCCGCGGCGATGAGTTCGGTCCTTCGGCGAGATTTATTAAAAAGCTACATTTTAGCCGCAGCACACTATGGGTGATCACCCGCAACGACGGCATCAATAGATACCATGAAAAGAGCGGAATCTTTGAGCCCTTTAACAGCAACAACAGCCCATTGCCCGATGATATTATCGATCTTAACGAAGACGCCCAAGGCAATCTGTGGATAGCCACAGCAGACAATCGCCTGCTTTACTTTTCACCGACCAGCAACAAAGTGCTGGCGACTCTGGAGAGTACAAACACCCTAGGCCTGCCGAGTGGACGCATCAACACCCTATATCGCGATCCTCAAGAGCGGCTTTGGATAGGCACACTCAATGGACTGGCCAGCCTTAAACAGACAGACAATGCATGGCAAGTCACTCCGTACGGCCAAGAGGTGCTGCGTGGGGTTGCTGCCATCGAGGCGGGCAAGAGCAATACACTCTGGGTAGGCACCCAAACCAGGGGACTGTTTTTACTCGATATCACCAATGATCAAACCAAGGCGATCAGCGCCGTACCTGCTAGCCCCAGCTTTTCCATCGCCGCCCTTAAGCGAGATAAGTTTGGTAGCCTATGGATAGGCTTTCGCGCCCAAGGGTTGGCAAGGTACAACCCTAGCAGCAATGAGATCCACAGGCTTAATTCGGCCGCCGAAAACCGCTACAGTATCAACAGCCCGGTAATCACCTCGCTCTGGATTGATAACGAGCAACAGCTGTGGATCGGTAGCAAGGGCGGCGGCATGAGTAAAACATTTTTAGACGCCCAGTATTTCGGCCATATTCACGGTTTTAGCTTCAGTGACAACAACCTGCTCAATGTGGATATCCGCAGCCTGCTAGAAGATAAACAAGGTACGCTATGGGTCGGTACCGCCAACGGCGTTTACCAAGGACAAAAAAATCCCTCCGGAGAACTCAGCGGCTTTGTGCCCTTCCACCCGCAAAACCCCATTCTGGGGCGAAGTTTTATCAGCTTCATCAAGGAGGATGCCTCCGGCCAACTCTGGATCGGCACTCGGGGAGATGGCCTCTTTATCTATACCTCAGACAAACAGAGCTACATACATTACCAAGCGGATGCCAACAGCCCTAACAGCTTGCCAAGCAATCAGCTGTACGCGCTCTATTTCGACCAGCAGGGCATCCCTTGGGTCACCAGCAGCGATGGCGGTGTCGCCAAATATGAGGGGATAACAAAGGGGTTTGTCACCGTTCCTTTGCCTATCACCACCATCACAGACATGCTGCAAGATAGCGAGGGGAATTACTGGCTCACCTCATCACGTGACGGACTGATTAGACTGACGGCAGACGGTGAAATCACCCATTTCTCCCTGCATACCAGCCACCCTATTCCCAAGAAGCACCTCTTCTCCATCGTCGCCGATAACAATCATATTCTGTGGATCGCCAGCAACGAGGGACTGTTACGTTTCAACACCCAAGACTTCAGCAGTCGTCTGTTGACTGCGGCCGATGGCCTGATCGACAACACCATCTACCTGCTGTTTGCCGATCAGCGCCGTCACCTTTGGCTGGGCACCACCAAAGGGCTAACCCAACTCGACCCCGACACGCTGCAGACCACCAACTACACAGATATCGATGGTATTCAGGACAACGAGTTTAACTTTGGCGCCGCGGCGCTGGGCAGTAACAACACTCTCTACCTCGGGGGCGTCAATGGTTTCAACCATTTCAATCCGGCGCAGATCCCCTCCCGTCAGCCGCCCACTATGCCGGTGATCAGCGAGCTGTTTGTGCTGGATCAGGCTCACCCACTGCCGGATATGATGCATTCAACGCCCCGTTTACCACCTGCTTTAACCCTGGCCCACACGGCTGATATCTTCTCTTTGCACTATCACAGCCCAGATCTACACAACGCTACCCGGCTCAGTTATGAATATCGTCTGCTTGGGTTAAATGATACTTGGATCACCAGCTCACCAGAGCAGGTCACCTACTTTACCGGCCTCAATCCCGGCCACTATCTATTCGAGATCCGGGCCAAAGATATCAATCAACAATACAGCCCTGTCAGGCGGCTAAAGATCATGCTCGATCCGCCGCCCTGGCAATCCCCCTTCGCCTACACCTTCTACTTCATGCTGACTTTGATGTTGGTGAGCATCATCTTCTTTCGCAAGTGGTCTCAATATCAGCAACAGGCACTATTACTAAAAGAGGTGGCGCAGAGCGAGCAGCGACTACAACTGGCACTCTGGGGCAGCGGTGATGAGTTTTGGGACTGGAACATTCCCAAGGGGATCGCCACCCGTACCAACACCTTTTTGCAGTATCCCGAGCAGGATGGAGAACTTAAAACAACTATCACCACCTGCGTGCATCCTGATGATATTCGGAAAGTTTCACGAGTAGTAAAAGAGTGCTTGAGCGATCAAATAGATAAGTTCTCTCTCACCTATCGCGGTCTGGCACCAAGTGGGAAGTGGCTCTGGGTACTCAATCGCGGTCAGGTAGTCGAGCGCGACGAACAGGGCCGCCCCCTGAGGGTGGCCGGTACCATTAAGAATATCCAACAGCAGAAAGAGACGGAACATGCGCTGCGAGAACTCAATCAACAACTTGAGCAGCGAGTCATCGAACGCACCCTAGAGCTGCAGATGCGTAACGATGAGTTAAAACACACACTCGATGAGCTGGAACATACCCAGGGCGAGTTGATGGACAAGGAGAAGATGGCGGCCCTTGGCGGCTTGGTGGCCAGTATTACCCATGAGGTCAACACCCCCATAGGGATCAGCGTTACCGCCGCCTCCCACCTCCAGGAGAGCGTCAAACACTTCGACCAGCTCTATCGCAAAGGCGAGATCACCGAAGAAGACTTCGAGCAATACCAAACCGAGGTGGCAGAATGCTGCCGACTGGTGCTGGCTAACCTAGAGCGCGCCTCAAAGCTTATCGCCAGCTTTAAGCAGGTCTCGGTGGATCAATCCCATGAAGATGTACGCGAGTTTGACCTGCATGCCTATCTGGAAGAGATCTTTATCTCCCTCAACCCTATGTTGTCGCGTACACCGCATCAATATCATTACCACTGCCCTGAAAAACTGATCATCAACAGCACACCGGGAGCCTTCTACCAGATCATCAGTAACCTGTTTAACAACTCGGTGATCCATGCCTATCCAGATGGCAAGGCGGGGCAACTGAGCCTTGAGGTGGAGCGCTGCGAGAATGGGATACGTATCACCTATCAAGATGATGGCTGCGGCATGTCAGAGGAGATCCAGGCCCAGGTGTTTCAACCTTTCTTTACCACCAAACGAGGTAAAGGCGGCAGTGGCTTAGGAATGAATATCGTCTCCAACATAGTCACTCAGGTACTCAAGGGGGAGATAAGCATCACCTCTCGCCAAGGTGAAGGCAGTACCTTTGTCATCACTCTGCCTGACAGTCTCATCGTGCGCTAGCCGTCATCAGGCTGCAATAATTTGTTCATCCCTTAGTCAAACTCCCCTCTTACTCTGCTGCTATGGAGAGGCTGTTTTTCGACAGCCTCCGCGCCAAACACAGTGAGCCATCCCATGCAAAAGATGATTTTTACCGTAGATGAAGTCGTTGCCACCAACCTGCCTAAGATCAACCAAAGTCCCTGGCTGGCCCCACCCACCAAGGCACTGCTGCGCTACTTTTTGATGGAAAAGGAGTGTCATGCCATCACCCAGGAGTTTGCTTATCTCGAGGGAATCGATTTTATCGAGCAGGTACTGGCCAGCTTCAACTTCACCTATAGTGTGCCCAGCACTGAGGTGGAGAATATCCCCAGCGAAGGCCGGGTGGTGATCTATGCCAACCACCCAATCGGCTCGCTCGATGCCCTGGCGATGATCAAACTGATCAGCAAGGTGCGACCGGATATCAAGGTGGTGGCCAACGAGCTGTTGATGACGCTGGAGCCGCTACATTCCATCCTTTTACCTGTGCGTAATATGACAGGCGGCACCCCCAAACAGCATCTGGAAAACATCCACCACCATCTCAAGAGCGAAGGCGCCCTGCTTATCTTTCCTTCCGGCGAGGTCTCGCGTCTGCGCCCCAATGGCGTCAGGGATCTGCACTGGCACAGCGGCTTTTTAAAGATTGCCAAGGCCTGTCAGGCGCCGCTGCTGCCCATGTTTGCCGACGCCAAGAACTCGGCCACCTTCTACGGCGCCTCGATGATCTACAAGCCCTTGGCCAGTCTCTTGCTGGTGAAAGAGATGTTTAAACAGGCTAAACGCACCATGCCGCTACGTATCGGTCAGCTGATCCCCAAGGAGATAGTGGCCAGCAGCGACTTCCCGCTCAAGACCCAAGTAAAGCTACTCAAGAACCATCTCTATCGCATCGGCAAGAACCGTAGTCCGCTATTTAAGACACAGAATGCTATCGCCCATCCCGAGTCGCGCAGCGATCTGATTGAAGCCCTGTCTCAGTGTGAACTGCTGGGCGAGACTCACGATGAGAAACTCATCTATCTCTATCGCCACAAGCAGAGTAATCCCATCATGCGAGAGATAGGCAGGCTGCGTGAAATCGCCTTTCGCGCCGTGGGGGAAGGCAGCGGCAAGCGGCGAGATACTGACAGATATGACGCCGACTACCTGCACCTGGTACTTTGGGATCGCAAGGTGCTGGAGATCGTCGGCGCCTATCGTTTTGCCAGCGCCAAGAACCTCTACCAAAGCGAGAATCAAGGCCTCTACAGTCAATCCCTGTTTCAGTATCGGGACGAGTTTGCCCCCTACTTCGAACAGGGCTTGGAACTGGGACGCAGCTTTGTGCAGCCCAAATACTGGGGTAAGCGCAGCCTGGACTACCTCTGGTTCGGCATAGGCGCCTTCCTCGCCAAAAATCCCGATTATCGCTACCTGTTTGGGCCTGTCTCTATTAGTGATGCCCTACCCGAACAGGCGAAGGCTATGCTGGTCTATTTCTATCAGGCACATTTTTGCCCGGTGCAGGAACTGGCCCATGCCAACAGCCGTTACCGCTTTACCCCAGAGCAGCATGAGCAGCTCGATGCCCTCTTTCCCGGCGAAGACTATCAGACGGAATTTAAGCTGCTCAAACAGGCGCTGGCCAGCATGGGCGCGGCGGTCCCAGCCCTGTACAAGCAATATGGCGAGCTGTGCGACGGTTTAGGTGTGAGCTTCCTCGATTTTGGTATCGACCCCGAGTTTGGCGACTGTATCGATGGCCTGGTGCTGGTTGACACCCATAAGCTTAAGGCCAAAAAACGTGCCCGCTACATCGACTGCCATCTGCCGGAGCTCAATACTGGCGGTGAAGAGAGCCTGCTCAAGTAGTATTTTTAGCTAAGAGATAGTGAAAAAAGACGCTCGATGGGCGTCTTTTTTATGACTAAATATGAGACTAACCATGATCATCGAAACGCCTCAACAAGGCGCGATAGATCTGATACAGGCGCACTATCTCAGCAATCTCCACCCGCTCATTGACCTGATGTATGGTGTGATTGGGCAGCCCCAGCTCAATCACCTGGGTCTGAGGCGATGATAAGAAACGCCCATCCGAGGTACCACCAGAGGTAGAGAGACGCGGAAAGCTGGCAGTTACCTCAAAGATAGCCGACTCCACCTGGGCGATCAGGCTCTGGCCATCATTTTCCTGGGTGTGATAGGGCTGACAGCCACGCTCCCACTGCAAGCAGATAGCATCCTCACCCAGCGCCAGATCATCGAGGCAACGCTGAATGCGCTCAATGATGTCCCCTTGACTGTAACGATAGCTATAGCGGATGTTGAAGCAGATCTCGCAGCTTCCAGGGACGATATTGTCGGTAAATTCACCCGAGTCCACATGAGTGACCTGCAGGCTGGTGCCGGGAAAATCGTCGCTGCCCTCATCCCAACTGAGGGCCTCAAGCGCCTGCATTACCCGCGCCGCCATATGCAGGGCATTCATCGCCTTCTTCGGATAGGCCACATGCCCCTGTTTGCCCTTCAGACTGAGGCGTGCAGAGATGGCGCCGCGCCGACCTATCTTAATCACATCACCGGCGCGCTTATCGGCGGTGGGCTCAGCGACCACACAGTATTTGGGCAAACGCCCTAGGGCCGCTAGACGCTCCACCAAAGCCCGGGTACCAAACTCGGCCTCCCCCTCTTCGTCACTGGTGACGATAAACTGCCAATTAGCCCTTGGCATTCCATGACAATTGATATGATCTTCTACCGCCGCCAACATGACGGCAAGCCCAGATTTCATGTCCACGGCGCCGCGCCCAATTAACAGATCCCCCGCCAGAGTAGCGGCAAACGGCGGGCTCTGCCAACGGCTCAGATCTCCAGGCGGCACCACATCCGTATGACCTGCCAATGCCAACAGCGCCGGACGCTCATCCAGTTCGGCCAACAGATTACTCACCCCTTGGTCTTGATAATGGGATACCTTAAAACCCAGTGCCGCCAATTTAGCGCCAAGCCACTGCTGGCAACCGGCATCTTCCGGGGTGATAGAGCGCCGCCGAATCAGTTCGCCGGTGTAACGCACCGCTTTATGTTGATTCAAATTAGGCTGGCTTAATTGGGGAGCCAATGACATAGAATTCATCCTATTCCTCAGGCGTAGCGATAGTCCCAGCCATTAGAAGGCAAGCCCATGACATTTATGTGAAATTTAGATGGTCATTTGTTGAACATTCATTTATCTGTTATAACTTGAACAAGGATGATATTTCACCAAAGTCTCTGAGATATATACAAAACTCAGTAAAACCTAAGCCCATTAGGAGTTGGCGATGACAATACGGGTAGCGGAGATCATGAGCAGCAGGGTCGTCACCATAGAGATGGATGACAGGCTCACTATAGTCAAAGAGATCTTTGACAGCGCCCCCTTTCATCACCTCTTGGTTATCGAGAACGACATCTTGCAGGGCGTCTTATCGGAGCGCGATTATTTACGCACTCTTAGCCCTCATATCGGCAGCATAGGTGAGACAGAGCGTGACAGCGACACCCTGCAACGCCGCGCCCATCAGGTCATGACTCGCGACCCCATCACCATAGCGCCCGAGGCCGATATCAAAACCGCCAGCCAGCTAATGTTGGCCCATAACATAGGTTGCTTGCCGGTACTGAGCTTTAACAAAATCGTTGGCATCATCACCTGGAAAGATCTGCTGCGCGCCTTCAGCCAGGATGAGGTTAACCCAGAGCGGCCATAGCGCTCGTTTGTCTCGACCAAGGGCTGAATTACATGTCTTACTCGAATCCCTTGGTGAAAATCCTCTTTAAAAAGCCTTTATCGAAAACCTTAAACAACAAACCCAGGTCATTTGACCTGGGTTTATCTTATCGGCGTCGCGGCTAAACCAATAGCCACGGATTCGATATAAGCTTAAATCGCCCAGCCACCCATATAGAAGACCACCAGACCGATAGTGATGGCTAACACACCAGGCTTCAGTGCGCGCCACTCACCGCTGGCCAGACGGCCAATCACTAAGGTCACAAAGCCCAGCATGATACCGGTGACGATATTGCAACTTAGGATGATAAACACGGCGCAGGTTAGACCGGCCATGGCATCTATCTTGTCATCGAAATTCAGCTTAGTAACATTGCTCAGCATCAACAGGCCCACATACATGAGCGCAGGCGCCGTGGCATAAGCCGGTACCAGGTAGCTTAGTGGCGCCAGAAACACCATTAGCAGGAAGAGTACGCCGACGATAGTTGCCGTCAGGCCCGTCTTACCACCAGCGGCTGTGCCCGCCGCCGACTCGATATACACGGCCGCCGGCGCGCCGCCAACGGCGCCCGCAAAGATGCTGCTCACCGAATCAGAGGTCAGCGCCTTACCGCCGCCAACAATATTGTCTTTCTCATCCAAAAGCTCTGCCTGACCGGCAACAGCACGGATGGTGCCGGTCGCATCAAAAATCGCCGTCATCACCAACGCCAGCACAATAGGCAGTACCACAGGGTTTAACGCCCCCATGATATCCAGCTGACCGATAAGCGACTTGTCAGACATCAAATCTGGCAGGGCAAAGAAACCTTGATAAGTCACGCTTGAGTCAAACACTAGACCAAAGAGTGACAGAGCGATGATCACCAATAAGATACCACCTGGCACACCGCGTCGCTCAAGGCCTATGGTCGCTGCAAGGCCAATCACAGTGGCGATGACAGGCAAGCTATGAATGTCGCCAAGCTTTACTGGCAGGCCTGCATCGTTAGCCACGATCAGGTGCACGCTGTTGGTGGCGATAAGTAGCAGGAACAGGCCGATACCGATACCTGTACCATGGGCGATCCCCTTAGGTAGGTTGGTTAGTACCCACTGACGCACACCGGTTACGCTCACCAGGGTGAATACCACCCCCATAAGGAAGATGGCGCCCAGAGTCACGGGAATCGAGATCCCCTGACCCAGCACCATGCTAAAGGCGGTAAAGGCGGTCAGTGAGATGGCGCAGCCAATCGCCATCGGCAGATTAGCCCACAGCCCCATCAAGAGAGAGCCGAAGGAAGCAATCAGACAGGTGGCCACGAAGACGGCGCCGGGATCGAAACCCGCCGCGCCCAACATGTTAGGCACCACGATCACCGAATAGACCATGGCAAGGAAGGTAGTTAAGCCGGCAATCACCTCTTGGCGCAATGTGCTACCACGGGCGGTAATGGCGAAATAACGGTCAAGCAGGGAGCTTGCTGGTACAGCAGGTGTAGCGAGAGTCTGTTCAGACTTCATAGTAGTTACCTTTTTTGATCTCTTAATTTGGAAGGCTATGGCAAGTTAGAGCCCCAGGACAGATATCCATGGGTGAGAGATCCACTAAGTACTTATTGGTGTACCTTACGTGACCTGCAAATCGGTAACTGAGGAGATACCGACCTTTTCAGGTAAGCAAATACTTACCTATAACACAGCCTTTGTTGGCGGCGCATTCTACAGCAAAGCAGGGCGGATAAACTAGAGCGAGCTAACAATTCGCCAAACTTTTGTTCAACTTTGGTGCTAATGCTTTTTAAGGCTGTGATGGCACCCACTATAGCTGAAACTCCCTCACAGGAGATGAACAATATTTCAAGCGATATCAGCACGTTAACTAACTAAAAATTCCCGCCCCCTGCTACAACTCAATTTTGTTCATATTTTTTCATAACTTGTCACTCTTGGTTCATTCCCAGCATCACCCCTATTCATATCCCTTCTCTACCATGCAGGCATAGACAAAGATCAACTAAGAGAGTCTGTCATGTCATCACACCCAATAAGCGAAACACCAAAGCAAGATAAGGCCAAAGAGCTCAAAGCCCTTGGTTTCATCATAGTGCTGCTCTTCCCGATGCTGACCGTCACGGGCATTAGCGCCTATGGCTTCATTATCTGGATGATCCAGGCCTTTGGCGGCGTCGTCGCCCATTAACCCATTACCAACTTGAGAAAGGATCTTGCTATGAAGTGGTTTATCACCCTTTGGCGTACCCTCAATAAGCCCGCCAAAACCCTTACCCTAGGTGCCATAAGCCTGTCAGCCTTCCTGATGGGCATCATCTTCTGGGGCGGCTTCAACACCGCGCTGGAGGCAACCAACACAGAAGCCTTCTGCATCAGCTGCCACAGCATGGAGAGTAAGCCCTACCAGGAGCTGCAAAACACAGTGCATTGGTCGAATCACTCCGGCGTACGTGCCACCTGCCCCGACTGTCACGTTCCCCACAACTGGAGCCGTAAGATAGGACGCAAGATAGAAGCATCACACGACATGTGGGGCTGGCTGCTGCAAACCGTTAACACAGAAGAGAAGTTCGAGGCCAAGCGCCTGGAGATGGCGAGCCGCGAATGGAAACGTTTCGATCGCGATAACTCCCTCGCCTGTAAGAACTGCCATAACTACGACTCGATGAAGTGGGACGATATGTCCAAGCTGGCCCAGAAGCAGATGAAACGCGCCGCCGAACTGGATCAAAGCTGTATCGATTGTCACAAGGGGATCGCCCACAAACTGCCAGACATGGGCACCTCACGCGCACCTGAACTTATCGCCCAGGTGGGATCCGGTGAGAGCAGCCTGACACTCGGTGAAAGCTACTTCAGCGCCCTAACCAAGCCACTCTTCTTCAACGAGAAAACCGACGTCGAGGCGGGCACACTCAACATCGCCACTAAGGTGAAGGTACTCGAACTCAAGGGTCAACGCGCCAAGATAGGTATCGATGGCTGGCGTAAAAAAATCGGCGCAGGCCGGGTGATCTACTTCGATTTCGGCATGAATATCCTCTCGGCCCAGCTCTCGAAAGATGCCGCACTTGAGCCTGGCGTGATGGAAGTATTTGAAGAGCAACAAGATCCCCTTACCGGCCTAACTTGGCAGCGGGTCGAGGCGCAGATCTGGGTAGATAGCGATTATCTGGTCAAAGATCTTCAGCCACTGTGGGACTACGCCCGCGAAACCTACTCCAGCAGCTGTAGTGTCTGTCACACCCAGCCCGATGAAGCGCATTTCGACGCTAATACCTGGCCAGGTATGTTTCAGGGAATGATCGCCTTCGTCAACATGGACCAAGACACCCAAGCCTTAGTGCAGAAATACCTGCAAGAACATTCATCGACTTTTGCCACCTCAGCGCACTAACAGGATAGCATCATGAACAGAAGAGATTTTCTAAAAGGCCTCGCGGCCAGCTCCTATGTCACCCTAAGCGGCTCGTCACTGTTGGCACCGCTCAACGCTCTGGCCAGTGCGGGTACAGATGAAGTCTGGAAAACCACGGGCTCCCATTTCGGCGCCTTTAAGATGACACGTAAAAATGGCGTCATCGACCAGGTGATCCCCTTCGACTTAGATGATCACCCTACAGATATGATCAAGGGCATCAAGGGGCTGGTCTATAACCCCTCACGTGTGCGCTACCCTATGGTGCGCCTCGATTTCCTGCTCAATGGTCATAAGAGCAATACCCTAGAGCGCGGCGACTATCGTTTCGTGCGCGTCACCTGGGACAAGGCCTTATCACTGTTTAAGGACTCATTAGATGAGATCCAGACCAAGTATGGCCCGTCCGGGCTGCATGCGGGTCAGACGGGTTGGCGCGCCACCGGCCAGCTGCACTCCTCCACCAGCCATATGCAACGCGCGGTGGGGATGCACGGTAACTTCGTTAAGAAAGTGGGCGACTACTCTACTGGCGCCGGACAGACAATTTTGCCCTATGTGCTCGGCTCGACCGAGGTCTATGCCCAGGGTACCTCTTGGCCACTGATCCTCGAGCACAGCGACACCATAGTGCTCTGGTCAAACGATCCCTATAAGAATCTGCAGGTGGGCTGGAATGCCGAGACTCACGAGTCCTACCGCTATCTGGCGCAGCTGAAAGAGAAAGTGGCCCAGGGCAAGATTCGGGTGATCAGCATAGATCCTGTGGTGACCAAGACCCAGAAATACCTGGGCTGTGAGCAGCTCTACATCAACCCACAGACAGACGTGGCCCTGATGCTGGGTATCGCCCACGAGATGGTAAGCCAAAACTTGCACGACAAGGCATTCATCGAAGGCTACAGCCTGGGCTTCGACCAGTTCCTTCCCTACCTGCTTGGCGAGAAAGATGGCGTGGCCAAGACCCCAGAGTGGGCCAGCCAGATCACTGGTGTGAGCGTCGAGATCATCAAAGATCTGGCGAAGGTAATGACCAAGGGGCGCACCCAGATCATGATGGGCTGGTGTATTCAGCGCCAGCAACATGGCGAGCAGCCTTACTGGATGGCGGCGGTACTGGCCACCATGATAGGCCAAATAGGCCTGCCGGGCGGCGGCATCAGCTATGGTCACCACTACTCCAGCATAGGCGTGCCATCATCGGGGGCGGCAGCGCCAGGCGCCTTCCCACGTAACCTGGATGAAGGCCAAAAGCCGCTGTTTGACAGCACAGACTTCAAAGGCGCCAGCAGCACGATTCCTGTGTCACGCTGGATAGATGCCATCTTAGAACCGGGCAAGACCATAGATGCTAACGGCAGCAAGGTCACCTACCCCGACATCAAGATGATGGTGTTCTCGGGCAACAACCCCTGGAACCATCATCAAGACAGAAACAAGATGAAGCGCGCCTTCCATAAGCTGGAGTGTGTGGTCACCATAGATGTGAACTGGACAGCCACCTGCCGCTTCTCCGATATCGTGCTGCCGGCCTGTACCACCTTTGAGCGCAACGATATCGACGTCTACGGCAGCTACGCCAACCGCGGCGTATTGGCGATGCAGAAGATGGTCGAGCCTCTGTATGAGAGTCTGTCAGATTTTGAGATCTTCACCCGCTTTGCCGCGATCATGGGCAAAGAGAAGCAATACACCCGCGGTCTGTCGGAATTCGACTGGCTGAGAAAACTCTATGACGAGTGTAAGGCTGCCAACGCCGGTAAGTTCGAGATGCCAGATTTCGACACTTTCTGGCAGCAGGGCTATGTACACTTCGGTGAAGGAGAGCCCTGGACGCGCCACAGCGACTTTAGAGATGATCCCGAAATTAACCCGTTAGGCACGCCATCGGGCCTTATCGAGATCTACAGCCGTAAGATCGCCCAGTTCAACTATGACGACTGCCCAGGTCACCCCACCTGGATGGAGAAGAACGAGCGTAGCCACGGCGGCCCAGGTTCCGACAAGTACCCCATCTGGATGCAATCCTGTCACCCGGATCAGCGTCTACACTCACAGATGTGTGAGTCGCAGGAGTACCGTGAAACCTATACCGTCCAGGGACGCGAGCCCGTCTACCTCAATCCGCTGGATGCCAAGGCCCGCGGCATCAAGGATGGCGATCTGGTGCGGGTGTTCAACGACAGAGGACAGCTACTGGCGGGTGCGAGGGTATCGAACCGCTTCCCTCAGGGGGTGATCCGTATCCATGAAGGCGCCTGGTATGGCCCTGTCGGTAAGGATGGCAGCAAGCAAGGCGGTAATGAGATAGGTGCCCTGTGCAGCTATGGCGACCCCAACACCCTGACTCAGGATATCGGCAGCTCTAAGCTGGCGCAGGCCTGCGCTGCCTATACCTGTCAGGTGGAGTTTGAGAAGTTTACCGGCAAGGCCCCAGAAGTCAGCGCCTTTAGCGGCCCTATCGAGACGTCGCTCTAACCCTGTGGCCAAAGTCAAAGGAGATACACAGATGCACAGCACAAACCGCAATGATACGCCCCAGAACCAAGCTCGGGGCAAGGTATATGCGCTACTGTCAGATCTATTCGCCCGCGAGATAGATAGCCAGAGTCTACAGCGGCTTACCAGCCCTGAGGCGCAGGCCTTCTTTGACCTCTTGGCTGCCGATCCCCAGCTGGCGCCGTCGATTGGCCAACTCAGGCAGAAATTAAGCAGCTTAAATAGCGAAAGAGAGCTGCTGGAACTGGCTGCAGATTACTGCTCACTCTTTCTGGTGGGCGGCAAACTAAGCGCCAACCCCTATGCCAGCTTGTACCTCAGCCAAGCGGAGCAGGCAAATACCCTGCTGTTTGGTGAGCAACATCAATCGATGCTGGAAACGTTAGCCCAGAGTCAGCTTCAGCTGCACAAGGATTTCCCCGAGCCCGCAGATCATATCGCAGTGATCTTGGCCTATGTGGCCCACCAGGCCTGTCAGCGTGACGATGCCAGCCAGCAGGCCTTTATCGCGCCGAACCTGAATGCCTGGTTAGCCAGCTTTGCCGACCAGGTTGCCAAGGTCGATAAGGGGACCTTTTATGGCGCACTGGCTCAGCTCACCAAACTTTGGGTACAGGCCGATTGTGAGGCGCTTTGCGAGCATTCGTCAAAAAATCAATAAGTATCAATATGATTGAATAACAATCACCACACAAAAGGCGCCGCTCATTGTCGGCGCCTTTTTCATCTCGATAGCTATTTGCGCTAATACCCCTTATAGTAGCCGCTCGACACGTAGCGAATCGATATCGATCTAGGCTTGTTGCGTTTACCGTTAACGCAAGGAGTTTAACCGCCATGAGTGCGCCACGCGTCCGCTATCAGACCCTGGAATACCCCCACACAGACATACATATCCGCAGCCTCAGAGACCGACAGGAATACTCAGATCCCCTTGGGGAAGCCGAGTCATTAGGGATCTCCTCCGCCCAATGGTCACTGTTTGGTGTGCTGTGGGATTCGGGTAAGGCACTGGCGGATCAGATGGTGAGTTTCGATATCGACAACAAGCGTATCTTAGAGGTGGGTTGTGGTATGGCACTGGCCAGCCTGCTGCTCAACAGCCGTCAAGCCGATATTACCGCCACAGATTACCACCCAGAGGCCGGTAACTTCTTACGGGAAAATGTGCGCCTTAACCAAGGCGAGACTATTCCCTTTCTGCGCACCAGCTGGGACTCCCATAGCGATGGTCTGGGGCAATTTGACCTGATCATAGGCGCAGACTTGCTCTACGAGCGAGAGCATATCGAGCTGTTATCGACCTTTATCCATCGCCATGCGGCGCCCGCCTGCGAGGTGATCTTAGTCGACCCGGGCCGTGGTAACCATGCCGCCTTTAGCAAGAAGATGTGCAGCCTGGGCTATAGTCACCATCAGGAAAAAATCGCCCCCACCGCCGAGATGTCCCCCAGCTTTAAGGGCCAGATGCTTTACTACCAACAGGGCTAACGCCTGCCTCCCTGACCACGACGCTTGGCACGGCGTTTCTGCGCCGCCTTACCGTGACGCTTTGGATTGGGATCAGCCTTGGTTAGATCGGGCTCAAATCCCGGCAACCACTGCTGAGGCAAACGTTTATCCAGTAGAGCCTCGACCTCCTCCAGCAATAGTGCATCCTCCTCGCTATAGAGGGTCACGGCAACGCCCTGCTTACCCGCTCGGCCGGTACGGCCAATACGATGCACATAATCCTGAGCCACATAGGGCAGTTCATAGTTGACCACATAATCTAAGGCATCGATATCTATGCCTCGAGCCGCGACATCTGTGGCCACCAGCACCTTAATCTCCCCTTGGCGGAAGCCATTTAGCACCTGTTCGCGAACGCCTTGGCCCAGATCGCCATGAAACGCCCGCGCGCTGATCGCCCGCTGCGACAGACGCTCCGCCAGCTTATCGGCCGCCACCTTTTTGCGACTAAACACCAGCACACGCTGCCAATCTCCCTTGTTGATCAGATGACACAAGAGGGCAAACTTGCGCTCACTATCGACCGCGTACACCCGCTGTTCAACGTCCTTGCTGGCGCTGTTTTCTGGGCTCACCGCAATGCGTTTAGGTTGATTAAGCCACTTGTGACTCAAGCTAAGTACCTTGTCATCCAAGGTGGCAGAAAACAGCAGGGTCTGACGCTCAGTCGGTAGCAGGGCCATCAGCTGGGCTATCTCGTCGGCAAAGCCCATATCCAGCATGCGATCGGCCTCATCGAACACCAGGTGCGCCACTTCATCGAGGTTTGCCGCACCGCGTCGATGCAGGTCTAGCAGCCGGCCCGGGGTAGCGATAATGATCTCTACGCCAGCGCTGAGCTGTTGGCACTGGGCCTCGATACTCACGCCGCCATAGATCACTACCGCCGACAAGGAGGTAAACTGCCCCAGTGCTTGAATCGATTGATGAACTTGCAGCGCCAGTTCCCGCGTGGGCACCAACACCAGCGCCTTAGGTGACTGTGCTTGGCTTGAGGTCTGGCTCAAGATGGCCAGCAATGGCAAGGCAAAGGCCGCCGTCTTGCCTGTGCCCGTTTGCGCCGAGGCCAACAGGTCCTCACCGGCCAGGATCAAAGGGATCGCCTGAGCCTGAATCGGCGTGGCTTGCTCAAACGCCAGGGAGCTAAGCGCCTGTTGCAGCGGCGCAGGGAGAGACATTTGTGAAAATAACATAGGTGACGATCTACATGTGTTGGCCATTGGGGCGCAAGTTTAGCAGATTTGCGCGCCGGCACTAGTCCATAAAGGCGCTAAGCCATACCGGTTAGGATTGGCTGAACAGACAGCGCTCAAACTCAGCCAGCGACTCACGCCACAGCCCGGTTAACGACTCGATATCCTCAGGTTGCAGGCTCTGTTTCTCCAGTTGCTGGCAACGCTCGGCCAGCCGCAGCATCGCCATATTGGCGCTACTGCCCTTGAGGCCATGCAGCAGTTTCGGCGCCTCGGAAGGCTGCTTAGCCAATTGCTCCATCTGCGCCTGACTCGAACTGCGATACAGAGTCAACATCTGCTCCATAGCCGCCTGCCCAAGACAGCTGAGATCGGCGCTAAACTGCTCGCTATCGAGCAAGGGCGTTGCGTTTGCGGGCTCTTCGGGGCTTGCTGACTCTTCAGGACTTGCCAGCGTGCCAGGCTTGGCGCCTCTACTATCACCTTGGATATCAGGGGCGCCATCTTCTTGGGCGGCGCGGCCAATCCAGTGCATTAGAGACTGCATATTCAGTGGCTTGGCTAAAATCTCATCAAACCCTACCTGGCGATAGCACTCAATATCTTGCGGCTGAAGCTGAGCGGTAAAGGCGGCAAAGCGCGCCGCGGGATCGACTATCTCCCGCAGACGACTGAGCAGCGTTATGCCCGAACCGTCGGCGAGCTGTATATCCAACATGACGGCATCGAAACGCCCTGCCTGGCAGACGTTCAAGGCCTCGGCGCAGCTCTGGGCCAATACCGCCTCATGGCCAAGATGTGCTAAAAAGCCCTGAGCCACCATGGCGTTAACCTGGTTATCCTCCACCACCAGTACCCGCTTAGGCGATACCGTGGGCACGATATCGGCTGCGCTCTGCTTGGGCGCCTCACAGATCACCAAGGGTAAACTAAAGCCAAAGGTGCTGCCCTTGTTCACCTCGGTCTCGACCCAGATCGCCTCGGCATCAGCCCCCATCAGACAGACCAACTCCTTGCTAATGGCAAGCCCCAAACCTGTGCCCCGACTGCGTCCTTGATTAGGCTGGGCGCTATAGGCGGTAAATAGCCGCGCCTTGGCATCTTCGGGGATCCCAAGGCCTGTGTCGCTCACAGAGAATATGAGTCGATCGCCAGCTTGACGCACCTTGAGGCAGATCTCCCCTGCGGGAGTAAATTTAATGGCATTGCCCAGCAGGTTAAACAACACCTGACGCAATTTGGGGCCATCGAGGCTGATCCATTCGGGTAAGGGATCACGTTGCAAGCGCAGCGAAAGACCTGCGTTGCCGGCTCCGGCAAGCATGATGGCCACCACCTCGTCGAGCAACTCGTTGATGGCGACGGGACGCGGCTCATTACTGAGTTTGCCCTGCTCCAACCGGGAAAAGTCTAAGATATCATTCAGTACAGTCTGCAACAGGGCACCACTGTATTGAGATAGTGCCAACATCTGTTTCTGCGCCGTGGGCAGCTTTGATTCGGCCAAGAGAGTCAAGGTGCCGAGCAGGCCATTGAGGGGCGTGCGGATCTCATGGCTCATGGTCGCCAAGAAGAGTGACTTGGCCTGATCGGCCGCCTCAGCCATCTGCCTCGCCTGGGCATGGCCTTTCACCTCGGCATCCAGGCGTCGATTCGCCTGTGCCAGCGCCTGGGTACGCTCCTCGACCGTGGTTTCCAGTGATGCCTTATGGGCCGACAACTCTGAGGCTGTCTCCTGCAGCGCCGATTGCAGACGTTGATTGTGATCTGTCTTCTGCTTGAAGGCATCTATGGCCGAGGCCATGGCCGTTAGCTCATCATCGCCGTTGGGATCAAGTTCTACCTGGGTATCGCCACGGCTCAGCCGAGACAAAGCGTCGGTCGCCTCATGAAGTCGCAGCGCGATCCCTTTGTAAATCACCCGGTAGACCACCATTAAAATCAATACCAGCATCAGCAAACCCGTGCCCCACAGCCCAGCCTTCGCCCAGAAGAGTTGCCGTAAGAACTCTCCCCGCGCCTGCTCGGCCTGAGCCTGCTGCGCCGTCATAGAAGCATCAACCATGGTATTGAGGCGCCCAAGTTTATCGGTAAGTCGTTGCAGCTGTTGGGTCTGGGTGTTGAGCACCTGGGTATAACGCTGCTGAAGTCTGAGTTTATCGCCAACACCGCGCAAAACCTTTAACTCATGCTCAAGCTCGGTCGCCCGCACCGGATCGCGCACCACTCCTTTTAGCAACTCAAGTGGCATCAGATTGGGTAGATTAAGGCCATCAGCCTGGTCGCTTAATACACCAGCTTGCCCGGCGGCCATCTGCACTCGGTATTCACTGGCAGGCAGCTGGGTCAGCACCCGAGACATGCTACTCAACACCTTATTGAGACCAAGGTGCTGCTCAGGAGTTTGCAATAGCTGGCCCACCAGCGCCAGATGATGAATAAGCGCCAGTGCACGATTGAGACGCGCCTGAATCTCGAGATCTTTTTCTATGATGGTATCAAGCAGATAACCACTTTGACGCTCACCGGCCACCTGTGGATAGGCAAGACTCAACTTAGCCAAGACCGCCGAATCCACCACAGCCAGCTCGGCTTCAAGCAGCTCTATCGAGCGACTGGCGGCGTCAGCCAGGGCAAGGCCATCTTGATTTAACTGTTTCGCCAAGGTCAGACGCTCGCCCACCTGCCGTCCCAGCACACTAAGATCATGAATGATCTCACCAGCGGCCAGCTCCAGATGGCCATCACCTTTCAGATCCAGCGTCTTGAGTCTGGCAATGGCACCAAGCAGATGACTACTCTCTATGGACAGCTTGCGGCCAACAAAGGCGCGCTGCGCCTCCTCTTCGACCCGCTCCAGCCCCTGGGCGTTATCCAGCAAGGCATTAGCCGATTGCATCAGCTGACGGGCCGCTTCAGAGGCAGGCAAGGCCTCCTCATACAGGTATTTGTCGGCGACCTTGACCCAATAGAGGGAGACACTGCCCAGGGTCACCAGCAGCAGTAGCAGCACGGCCAAAAGGCCAAATGCCAGCATCAGACGGCCGACTAAACTTTTCCCCGACAGTGATAAAGCGCCCACATGGCTCCCGTTTAACTGTTACAATGAATCAATAACATGCGTCTGGTTACATTATACTGAGTGCCCCGTGGTGAAGCATAATAAATATCGATTTTTCCTGCCCTTGCTGACGTTTTTTGCCTGCCTGAGCATGCAGGCTCAGGCACTTGCTGACACCACCTGGCCCCTTGAGCAGCGCCGCCCCTACAACGCTAAAATACAAGAGGTCAATAAACTGGCCTATCAGCCACTAACTAAGGCACAAACCCCTTGGCGAATTTGCGTCTTGGTTCCTCATCTTAAAGATGCCTACTGGATCGGCATAGACTATGGCCTGGTTAGCCGAGCTAAGCAGTTAGGCATTGCCCTTGAGCTGTTTGAAGCCGGTAGCTACTACGGTAAGACCAAGCAGCTAGAGCAACTCAATTACTGCATGACAAACGATTTCGACGCCATCTTACTTGGCACGGTCGATCCGCTGCTAATGAATCACTATCAGGGGCAGATCAGTAAACCCATCATCTCCCTGGTCAACCGGCTAGACAGTCCCTTGGTAACCACACGAATCGGCGTCAACTGGTATCAGATGGGCTGGCACGCCGGCGATTACATCCGCCGCACCGCTGGAGACAAAGCTGCACGTCTGGCGCTATTGACCGGCCCGGAAAAACTGGGGGGGAGTGCCTGGGTTGAGCAAGGCATCATGGCCGCCCTGCAAGGCACTCAAGTGACTATCTCCTCTAACCGCCATGCCGATAACAACCGCGACCTTTACCGAGATCAGCTACACCATCTACTCGGGGATCATCAACCTGACTATATCCTCGGCAGCGCTGTGGCCATAGAGGCCGCCATCGGCGCTCTGGCACAGCAAGCCACGCCCGCAAATATTGCACTGGTCAGCAGTTACCTTTCTCCGGCGACCCTCAGAGGGCTCTATCGACATAAGGTCGTGTTTAGCAGTGACGATCAGGTAATATTACAAGGCAGGCTTGCCATAGATATTACGGTGCGGGAACTCGAAGGCGAAGGGCCCTTTGGCGATATCGGCCCCAAAATAAAGACGCTGACCCCAGATAATATCGAGATCAAAAAACTGACAGGCAGCCTGGCCCCGGCAGATTTCTACCCCATCTACCGGGTCGACGCACCCAGCGCTAGTCGTCAACCTTAGCGGCAAACAGATACCCTTCGCCATGCACAGTCACAAAGAGTTCAGCATCTAGCTTATTACGCAGGCGGCGAATAATCACATCTATGGTTCTGTCGTTGACATCCTGATTGCGATGACTGGTCAGCTGCATCAAACGCTCGCGACTCAGCACCTGCTGCGGATGCAGCACAAAGGCACTGAGCAGTTCAAATTCGGCCTTGGTTAACTTAATCACCTCCTCCCCCTTGGAGAGCTTGCGACTGTTAAGCGCCAGGCAATAGTCTTCAAATTCGATAAGGTCATCACAGCGCTCAAGCTCGGCAATCGCCTGTTGCTGCGCCTTTTTCACCAGAGAGATGCGCCAGAGCAGATTCTTTACCCGAACCAATAGTTCACGCAGCTCAAACGGCTTGGTCACATAATCGTCCGCCCCCATCTCTAAACCGATGATCTTATCGATCGCCTCATCGCGCCCGGTAACCAGAATGATCCCCACGTCGGAGCGGCTGCGCAGCTCACGGGTAAGGCTTAAGCCATCAACACCAGGCAGATTGATGTCCAGCATCACGAGATCGATATGTTGCTGACTAAACTGCTGCCACATCTCTTCACCGTCGGCGGCTTCGAGTACACGGTAACCCTCTTTCTCGAAATAGCCTTTTAGGCGAGCACGGATCACCGCCTCATCATCGACCACAAGCACACAAGGTTGTAACGAAGTTAGGGCCATGACCCCGCTCCCAGACACGTTAAATAAAGGTTAAGGCTATTATTCACAATTTTTCATAATTGCATATAAGCTTTATCTCAATTATGAGATCTGACGCGGCTTTTACCCATCATAGACTCAGGCATTGGGATCAAGACCTAGCGATTAAAACAGGGGGATTAACGCGTCAGATCATTACGAGGAAGTTTGAGTCGAAAAATGTAGCTTCAAGTGCCTAAAGCTAAATATAAATCAAGATTTTTACACTCGGCCCATGTTAGCTTATGCTTAGCTTAATAAAGCAAGGCTCACACACTGAAGCAAGGGACAGATTATGGATGAAAGGCGGCAATTTTCGCGCATCTTCTTCGATGTCAATGCGACGCTTACCCAAGAAGATAAAGTATGGTCGACCAAGCTTCATGACCTTAGCCTAAATGGTGCCTTGGTCGAACAGCCCCAAGACTTCGCGCCAAGCCCTGGCCCGCTACAACTCAGCTTCACCTTGGACGGCTCGGATGTAGAAGTGACCATGGAAACCCAACTTATCCATCAACAAGGCGGGCAGTTGGGGCTCGAGTGTTCACATATCGATATCGACAGCATCAGCCACTTAAGGCGCATGTTAGAGCTCAATATTGGCGACGCCTCATTGCTCGACCGCGAACTCAAGATGTTTATCGAAGTACATGATCAAGGGTAGATGCATTACTTAGGGCATTAAGTAGGGCATTAAGCTCAATACAAATAATAGGGGACATTGCGTCCCCTTGTTGATCTCAGCGAAAAACCAAACCTCTGCCGACGAAAGGGGCATTGCCAAACAAGCGAAATTACCCAATCGCAAAGTCGCGGCATTTAACGAGTGACAGGCAATGTTAATTACGACTATTCACCTTTCACCTGAAAGGCAGCGTGATAGCTCACCTCACCCACAGGCTGCTCACCGGCAAGCTTAAGGGCAAGAAAATACGCCTCAGGTACACCCGGCAACACGAGTCCTGTCGTAGGTGCAAAGCCAAAACGCTGATAAAACTTGGGCTCACCCAATAAGACGCAGCCGTTGGCCTTTGCTTTTTTTAACGCTTCAATACCCGCTTGCATCAACTGACTGCCAATCCCTTTTCCCTGCATCTCGGGCAGCACTGAGATGGGACCGAGTCCATACCAGTGTGGGCTGTTATCCGATATGGTCACCAATGAGAGTGCTAGGTGACCGACCAAGCGCCCCTCGCATTCGGCCACCAAGGATATCGCCAGCGCGCCAGCCTTTCGCAGGGCATTCACGATATACTGCTCGGTATGGTCTGTGTGGGGCGCATCGAGAAAAGCCGCCTCAGTCAGCGCATAAATTGCGGCAATATCAGCCGGTACTTCGTTTCGTATTCTTATCTGCATCTTTACCTTGAACACCTAAGCACTAGCTAATCAGCTCTAGCAGCTCGTGGATTGTCTTAATAGGATTGATCTTGGCGCCTAGCCCTTCCATCGATTTATGATAGTTACGATAAGGAATAAAGATCTCGGTAAAGCCATGCTGCACCGCCTCTTTGACTCTAGGCACGCCGCTGTCGATAGGGCGGACATCGCCATTGAGACTCAGCTCACCCATGATGCAGGTGGTTCTGGGCACCACAAACTCGTTCAAGCTGCTCAGCAGGGCTGTCACCAAGGCCAGGTCGATGCAGGTCTCCGACTCATCAATCTTGAGCCCGCCGACCAAGTTAAAATAGGTATCGTGATAGATCTTGGTGCGGGTATGCTTGCGCAATATGCCGGTGAGCATCTTGATCCGATTCATATTGAGACCCACACACACCCGCTGAGGAAACTCTCCTTCCACCTCAGTAGTCAGACACTGGATCTCCAGCAGTAAATTTCGATTGCCCTTACGAATACAAGTGATCGCCGCGCCGGGTGATTCTGTGGTGGAACCAGATAAGAAGATCTCGCTGGGATTATCGACACTTATCATGCCCCGCTCTGTCATTCTGAAGATCCCCACGGTATCCACGTCGCCAAAACGGTTCTTGTTCGCCCTCAGGGTACGCACCTGACCATCGTTACACTCAAGATGGGTTAGGCAGTCGACGATATGAATAAGGGTCTGCGGGCCGGCGGTTTCATTGTTCTTGTTGACGTGGGCCACCAGGAACATGGTGACATTGTTTTGCTTACAGTATTGGGTGAGCGCCTGGGCACTGCCTTTGACCTGAGATGGCGATCCTGGGCTGCCGTTAGCCAAGTCGGTCACCACGGCCTGAATCGAGTCGATCACCGCAAACTTAACCTGTTTGGCTTCCAGCTCGGCAATGATGGCTTCCACATTGGTCTCAGCCATCAAGTAAAGATTATCTTCGTTACATTGTAACTTGAGACGGTTAACCCGGTTCTTAAACTGCGATAAAGACTCTTCAGCGGTACAGTAAAGCGATGGCATGAGCTGCGACATGCGTGACACCAGATCCGACAAGATGGTGGTCTTACCGGCGCCAGGATCGCCAGAGATAATATTAACCGAGCCTGTAGTGAGACCGCCGCAAAGCACACGATCCAGTTCGCCGATGCCGGTGAGCAGTTTCTTGGCCTCAAACTCCTCCACTTCACTGAGTTTCTTAGAGCCACCGCCTACTGCCCCCGCGTAACCGGCAACTGAACTGCTATTGGACTTGGCCGGTGCCAGACGCACTTCGGTGATGGTGTTCCATTCGCCGCAGGCATTACATTGCCCCTGCCAGCGGGGAAAGTCCTGACCACATTCACTGCACACGTATGCTGTTTTGTTCTTCGCCATATTGTTATCTGATCGCCATCTTTACATTCCATTTGGGGGCCGAGAACCACTTGCTCTTATGATGCACTAAGGGCTCTGTTATCGACGCCGCGTCTTGGCCGCATTCTACATGAGTATCTAATCAGGCTGTAGTCTCCCTTTACAACAGACACGGCGAAGGGCTGATCAGGCGACAGCGGATAAAATTTCCTCCCACAGCGGCGTTAAAATACCTTACACTGCTACAAAGACTATCATTAAGCCGCGTTGGCCGAAAAAGTCGGCAAATTGTGTTTAATAAACATAGGGCTATCAAGTTTTTACTTAGCCTGCCGACACAGGTAGATAAGCCGCACCATCAATTACGAGTCGAAAAGATATTATCCATGAGTTTAGAGCAGCATAAGGCCTTAATCGAACAACTAAAGCCTCTGTTAATGGAAACCAATTTCCAGGAGTTGTTTGAGCACCTGACCTCGGGAGAATCAAACTCGACCCGCTTCTTACTCAAGATGGAACTCAACCGACTCGCCTCGCCTTGCACCCGAGTTATCGATCTCAGAGACAAATCTGAGTTAGCCTGCGAAGCCTTTAGCAGTGGTGCCCAGACCCATTTTCTCGACGCCCCAGCCAAAGAAAACTTTGTGCAAGTGCTCGCCCTGTATCAGGGGCAATATACATTAGGGGTTTACGAGCAAGTGATGGAGGCGCACAAGCAGCGCCGTCAACGTGCGCGCGAGGGCGACCCCAATGCCGATAAGGCCCTCACCCCCTTTGTGGCCAGAGGTGCCATCTTAGGCAGCTACTTCAATCGTAGTGAAGAGCGGATGAACTATGCGATTCGTATCGGTGTGTTACAACCTGGACGCGCCGAGGTCAAAGGGATCACAGTCGACCTCTCGGTCGGCGGTGCCCGCATTCGTTTGCCAGTTAATCACGACTTCAATACAGACCAGCCTCTGATCGTCAAATTGCTCGAACTGAGCGCCGAATATTATTTCGACGATCTGCAAAAAGGGGTCGAATATCAGGTGGTCGATATTGAGAGCAATCATGAATACAGCTGGATGCGCCTTAAGCGCATCGGCGGCAGCGACGCCCTGTCAGACATGCTGGGCAACCTGATCCAAGGATATAAATTCCGCTATAAGGTCGACATTAATGACATCCTGGTGGCCGCTACCGGCCTGGGATTTGAGCGTCACTACCTGCCCCATCTGCCGCACCTTCCACTGTATGTGGAACAGCTGGACGGGAAATATAAGATCACCCATAAGCTACTAAGTCGTGACAACCAGAAACTACAACAGTATTTCGTCGATGAGAAATCGGTCAGCCAGCTAGGAGCCATGTTGACTCATGAGCGTTTACAAGCCCTGTTTAATGCGCCTCTGGACCCTGATCACAATCTGTTTTTCTGCTTTACCTTTCAGGCTCAAGGCGCCATCTTCTTCTACTCCGCTAGCCTGGCAGAACTTAAACAGAGCAAGTTGTTGGGACTCTTTCTGTCTTTTGGCACCACTAAAGCCAGCTGGCGCATCTTTAAGATCGTCAGCCACGAGATAGACCACCACACCTCCTACAAATCCAGCATACTGCCGGGAGACTCCAGCTACTATTCCTCCCTGACAGAGGCGCAGCTCAAACGCTTTACCCATGTGCTGCAACTGATAGATCTGACCAATGAAGAGGTGCTGGCGCATTATGAGCAGTGGGACGCTAAAGGTCATCAAGCCAACGAGCTGAAACGCTTTGGGCAGCAGAAGCTGCAAGAGGACCAGATTAAGCTGTTGTCGCTGCAATTTACTGAGCGGCGCAACGAGGCGCGTTTCTCCTTTAAGACGCTGGTCACCGTCAGCCAGGATAAACAGACTCATCATGGATTTACCTTAGATATTTCAGGTAAAGGCTTGCAGGTCACTCTGGATGAACCGGCCAACTTTGATACCACGGCGCCCGTGATGATCGCCTTTCCCAAGTTACAACACCTGGCAGGTAAAACTCGCCTGGCACAGCTGCCCTATCGCCTGATCCGCACCCGTAAGAACGGCGTGACCATACACCTCGCTGCCATGGTCGGCCATACCCCACACGTGGGGGTCGCCTTTCTGAACCGATTGATCCAGGCCAATCACGATAAGCTGAGAAAGCTCACCGAAGCCAACAGCGATACGAAGGAACTCTCCGATGGCCTGAAAAATCTGCTGATGCGAGAGCTGGCCTCAGTGCCTTACTTTATCGAGAAAACCAGCAAATCGGCGAAATTGAGTATCTTAGGTGTTAGCAAGCACTCCAATGCGATCGCAGACCTCTTTGCCGCCACCACCCAGGAAGCGCTGCGATATGATCTCAGCGCCCTGCTGGATAAAGGGCACCTAAAAGATGACTTTATTAATCCCATTCGGCAAATGAAGCCCCAGCATGGACTGGAGTTTTTTGAAACCTATGTCCAGATCTCTCGCCAATCTCAAGGGCGTATCAAGATAAAATGTCTACAGGCAAGAGAGATAGGCGACAAGCAGGCTCAAATTCACTTTATCCGTCAGAGCCAAAACCTTGGACGCTTCATGGCCCTGCGCATCTATCGCGGCGCAGCCGGTAAGCCGGATATTCACTATATCAAGCGCGAGCTGGAATATATCGGTGTGCATGCGCAGCACAAGGCCAAAAAACTGGAACAGTTAATGTGGCAAATCATAGGGGTTGGCGAACTGCTGGATATCACAGATGAGGTGTTACTGCGCTACCCAGAGCTGCAAGCGGCATCACCGACCTAAAACGAGTGATACCAAGCCAGCACCAGAGGAAAGTGATCTTTAATGGCGTCTTTATGAGTAAGCATCTCGGCGTGACCATAGTCATGTAGGTTGCCATTAGCCTTAGATAGCAAGGTATAACGAACCTCCTTAAAGTGACACTCTTTGATCATCCGCTGCACATCGGCCGGATTCCCCAGCACCTCATCGCCGAGTCCAGCAATAAACCAGGCCTTTGGCCAGCCCCTCTCTGCCGCGAGGGTCTTAGCTGCCTTGGCATAATCAAAGCCATCGTCATGATCGATCCACTCGCCCCTGACCCAGTCGATACTTTGCAGCAAGGAGCTCTTAGTCTCATTATCCATCCCCATACGCCAACGGTCGGCGGCCAGATAACCATGACCTGCGGCAATTGCCGGTGCCAATCGATTCCAGGCTAAATCCACCATCAACCATTTTTTAAAGGAGCGCACCTTGATGGCTCGTTTGGTACCAAAGGTCAATAAGGAAGCAACACTGTTCTGGAACAAATCAAAGCGGGCGATGGCGCTGGCCATCAAGACCCCTCCCCATGAGTGGCCGCACCAATGTACCTTGTGAGTCTCTGGGTGCTGAGACAAGATATAATGTTGCACTAAGGGAAGCTGCTCGCGGATCACTTCGCCCTGTCCATGGCTGGCACCGGCGCTTAATTTGGGCGTGCTCAACCCTCGCCCAAGGGTATCGAGGACATACACCACAAAGCCCGCCTCGGCTAAATAACAGCCTAGGCCTTTGCCCTTTTCGCTATAAAAGACCCTGCCGTTGGACATGGCACCATGGAGCATCAGAATAGGAGCCTGGGTCATATCGGCGTCGGGACGCTTAAGCAGGCGCAAATGCAACTGCCCTTGTCGATAGGGAATAAAGCGGGATTCTTGGATGAGACTCAAAATAAAACTGCCGTTAGAATTTTTAACTTAACTTACTGAGTTAAAAGGGATAAAACAAGAAGGAAAAACACTCGTAAGACAATAAAAACAAGCGTTAAAAAATAAAGGTATTCAGATCAATGATAAATCGCAGGTTTTAAACACAGCCCCCAGATACCTTAAGCTCGTAACCCCTAATCCCCGGGTGTAGGTAGACTTGGTCATAGCCCGGGCAATAATCTGCCCGGACCGCTTAAGGAATCCAATAGGTAAGCTAGTCCAACTTGAGTAACATATAGGGCAGCACGCGCAGATCCAGCTGAGCTATTTTGCCATCGGCAGCCGCCGCAAGCTTAGGCTTGGCGTGGTAAGCAATACCAAAATCGGCAGCCTGCACCATGGGAATATCGTTGGCACCGTCACCGATGGCCAACCTTTGACCCTGAGGTATCTGCCAGATCTCGGCGCTACGCAGCACAGTGTCAGCCTTAAACTGCGCATCCACCACAGTGCCAATCACTTCTCCTTTGAGCTTGCCATCGACAATCACCAGCTCGTTGGCATAGGCGGCATCTAAATTTAACAGCTGTTTGAGGTGACCGACAAAGGGAGTAAAACCACCCGAGGCCAACACCAGACGCCAACCATGTGCCTGTAATTCAGCCACCATGGCCTTGAGTCCAGGCATCAAAGGTAAGTTGCCGCACAGGGTATCTATGATGCTGGCATCGGCGCCAGCCAGCTTAGCCACACGCTCGCGTAAACTCTGCACGAAATCCAGCTCTCCTTGCATGGCACGTTCAGTGACCTCGGCAACCGCCTCACCCACTCCAGCCATGGCGGCTAGCTCATCGATGCACTCTATCTGAATCGCCGTCGAGTCCATATCCATTACCAAGAGCCCCGGCAGGTCTAATCTAGGTGACTGTTCACTCATCAGAAACAGCTCAACATTATCCAGTGTCGCAAGGGTTTCGGCGAGAAGCTGCCCCGGCTCTTTGTCGAGGCAAAGCTCGATGCAGTAAAGATCATTTTGTCGCGAGATGACGGCAATACTTAACGCCTTGGTCGTTGCAGCGATTCGCTCGGCAATCAGGGCTTCTGTTATCAGCTCTTGATATACCAAACGCAGACGCAAGCCAGCCTGAGGAGCCTTGGCTTCTTGGTGGCGCAATAGATGACAGTCCCCTAAGGCAAAGCTTGGGGTGAGCTCATCGTATATCCATGAAAACAGTGCGTTTTGTCGCTGATTTGCCATTAGTCATGCTTCTCCGGGTATCGGGTTTGTAGATAATCCATTATGATTAATAAAACCCTTATCATCTTCAGGTACAAAGTGTTTTTTCTTAAAGGACTCAAAAAGACCCAAAGGCTAACGCGACTGCTACAGTTCAGTGTCGCTATTGCACTCATGGTGGGGCTGTTTCAGTTATGGGAAACTAGCCTACTACAAGGCCAGCAGCTTCTAAAGTCCCAAACCCAAAAGATGGCACGTTTATTAGTGCAGCAGACCGCCTATGGTGCTGCCCCAGCCCTGCAACTGCAAAATGACGAGCAACTGCAGTGGCTCACCAGCGCTTTGGTGTTGGATCCTAAAGTGATGTCGGCGACCATATTTAGTGAGCAAGGGCAACGCCTAGCCTTCGCCCAGAGCGTCACCGATGAGCCATTAGAACCTGAATCTGATGAGTTAAAAGCACTGCTCTCTGCCTACCCACCCTATGTCGAAGCCGTACTGCAAGATGATAAAAATCTCGGCTATATCGAAGTGAGACTGGTGCCGCAGCGCTTCTTCAACGAGATCAAAGAGGCACACCAGCTCAATATGGAGCAACAGCAGATGATGCTGATCATCGCTGGCCTGATTGGCATGCTGCTCTCGCGCGCCCTCTCCTTTAAGCGGGCCGACTTTGACCGCCGCAAGACCAAGATCAGACTGGGTAAGAAACTCGCTGCCACTTTGGGGTCGGGTGATGCGCAGGAAAGCAACGACACCTCCCCGGATCCTGCCAGTGACTCTGCGCAAGGCAGTGCTAAGAAACATTCCCTGGCCAAAGATAAAGACAATTCTTCCGCGCCGCATAAGCCGGGCTAAGACTTAAAACATATCGGGGCAGACACAAAAAAACGGGCCAACAGGCCCGTTTTTACTGAACACTTGCGTGATAATTACAGTGTAATTGCCGCTTCCAGTGTCATTTCGATCATTTCGTTGAAAGTGGTTTGACGCTCGTCAGAAGAGGTCTTTTCACCGGTGCGGATATGATCAGATACGGTTACCACACATAGCGCCTTAGCACCAAACTCTTTGGCAACGCCGTATAGACCAGCGGCTTCCATCTCAACACCTAGTACGTCCATTTTCTCCATCACGTCGAACATTTCTGGATCTGGCGTGTAGAAAAGATCAGCAGAGAAAACGTTACCTACGCGATACTTAGTGCCTTTTGCTTCGGCAGCCTTAACCACGGCGCTTAACAAACCATAGTCACAGATAGCCGCGAAATCTTGGCCTTTGAAACGTAGACGGTTAACTTGAGAGTCAGTACAAGCACCCATACCGATGATCACGTCACGTACCTTAACGTCAGTGCTGATCGCACCGCAAGTACCCACGCGGATCAGGTTCTTCACGCCGTAATCTTTGATCAGCTCAGTCGCATAGATAGAGCAAGAAGGAATACCCATGCCTGAACCCATCACAGAGATACGCACGCCTTTGTAAGTACCTGTGAAACCTAGCATGTTACGCACGTCAGTCACTTGCTCAACGTTCTCAAGGAAAGTTTCTGCAATGTACTTAGCGCGTAGTGGATCGCCTGGGAATAACACTGTATCAGCGAATGCACCGTCAACTGCATTAATGTGTGGTGTAGCCATCTATATAACCCCTATTTTTAGACTTAAGTCTTTTTCTAGTAGCGGTGGCCGAATGAAGCCACCAAATCTTAATATGTTAGCAGGATGGCCTGAAGCCATCCTTATCACCTAGGCGACAAATGATTCGCCGTATTCCATCGGCTCCAGACCGAAGTAAGTCGCAATGCTCTGACCGATATCGGCGAAGCTATTACGGCGCCCCAAAGAGCCTGGTGCTAAGCCAGCGCCATAGGCCAATACGGGCACGCGCTCACGGGTATGATCTGTACCTTGCCAAGTTGGGTCACAACCATGGTCTGCGGTCAGCAGCAGAAGATCGTCTTCACCCAGTAGTGCCAGCATCTCTGGCAGGCGGCTGTCGAAGTACTCCAGCGCGCGAGCATAACCGGCGATATCGCGGCGATGGCCATAGTGAGAGTCGAAATCAACGAAGTTGGTAAAGACGATGGTACGGTCACCGGCCTGCTTTACCTGCTCTAAAGTGGCATCGAACAAGTCTTCTAGACCTGTAGCCTTGACCTTCTTAGTAATTCCGCAATGGGCATAGATATCGGCAATCTTACCCACACTCACCACTTCACCACCGGCCTCTTTTAACTTGTCGAGTACAGTCTTTGATGGTGGCTCAACCGCATAGTCTTTACGGTTACCGGTACGGGCGAAATCACTTGGGTCCTTACCGACGAATGGACGGGCTATAACACGGCCGATGTTGTATGGCTCAAGCTCTTCACGGGCGATCTGACACAAGGTATAGAGGTTTTCCAGACCAAATGTCTCTTCATGACAAGCGATTTGGAACACTGAGTCTGCCGAGGTATAGAAGATAGGCAGCCCAGAGCGCATATGCTCTTCGCCGAGCTCTTCGAGAATCGCAGTACCTGACGCGTGGCAGTTACCCAGAAAACCTGATAAACCCGCACGCTCTAAAATCTTATCGGTCAGCTCTTTAGGGAAAGAGTTTTTCAAGTCGCTAAAGTAGCCCCACTCATAAAGCACAGGCACACCCGCCATTTCCCAATGACCACTCGGCGTATCTTTACCCGAGCTCAGCTCATCGGCATGACCGTAAGCACCAATCACTTCAACATCGTCACTGAACCCAGCCGCAAAGCTGCCAGTGCTCTCTTTGGCGGCAAGTGCCAGGCCAAGTTTGGCCAGGTTAGGTAGCTTAAGCGGGCCTTCACGACCTTCGTTTGCCTTCCCCTCGGCACATGCCTTAGCGATATGACCGAAGGTATTTGAGCCCGTGTCGCCGAAGGCTTCCGCATCTTTTGCTGCACCCACTCCAAAAGAGTCGAGCATCATAATGACTGTTCTTTTCATCTTTTACTCTCCTAGAGATCTGACTGACGAATGTACCGATAGATCTCTGGTGTTTTTTCTGGCGCTTCATCGCCAATGTGAATCGCTTTCTTCACGGCCGCAGCCGCTTCTTCGAAGGCGCTTTCCGATTGCGCATGTACCATGGCGATCGGCTTGTCTGCGGTGATCTCATCACCCAGGGCACATACCCGAGTCAGACCTACGCTATAATCGAGTGCATCACCAGGCTTACGACGGCCACCACCTAAGGTCACCACCGCTAGGCCAAGCTCCCGGGTATCCATCGCAGCAGCAAATCCGCTGCGGTCAGCATACACAGGACGAATAATTTGCGATTGTGGCAGGTACTTAGCATAGTTTTCGATAAAGTCTGCCGGGCCGCCCAGGCCTGCGATCATACGGCCAAAGACATCTGCAGCCTTACCGTTATCCAACACCCTGTTCAGCTTATCGCGAGCCTCTGCTTCATTTGCCGCAAGACCACCTAGCTGTAACATCTCGGCGCACAGACCCATGGTCACTTCATAAAGACGCGGATTACGATAAGCACCGGTTAGGAAATCAACCGCTTCTTTTACTTCTACCGCATTACCTGCACATGATGCCAAAACTTGGTTCATGTCTGTAAGCAGAGCTGTTGTCTTAGTGCCTGCACCATTAGCCACGGCAGTGATACTGCGGGCAAGCTCTTCAGAGGCTTCATAGGTCGGCATAAAGGCGCCACTACCTACCTTAACGTCCATGGCAAGTGCATCGAGGCCAGCGGCAAGTTTTTTGGAAAGAATAGAAGCTGTGATGAGAGAAATGGATTCAACGGTGGCGGTATTATCGCGAATAGAATAGAAACGTTTATCGGCGGGAACCAGATCACCGGTTTGGCCTATGATGGCGACACCCGCTTCTTTCACGACTTTTCTGAACAGGTCGCTGTCTGGCTCTGTCTGGTAACCCGGAATCGCATCGAACTTATCCAGAGTTCCACCTGTATGACCCAGGCCACGACCTGAGATCATTGGCACATAACCACCACAGGCGGCGGCCATGGGGCCAAGCATAAGGCTGATCACATCACCCACACCACCAGTACTGTGCTTGTCGATGATAGGACCATCCAGGCCAAGGTTTTTCCAGTTGAGAACGGTGCCAGAGTCACGCATGGCTGTGGTTAGCGCAATACGTTCATCCATGTTCATGTCTTTGAAATAGACCGCCATACCCAAAGCGGCTATTTGACCTTCTGAAACCGTGTTGTTAGTGATCCCTTGAACAAAAAACTGGATCTCCTGGGTCGACAAAGCTTCGCCATTACGTTTTTTACGAATAATCTCTTGTGCTAGAAACATGGTACTGCCTCCGAATTTGTCACAAAAAATCGTTTTTTAGTGACAAACTCTCTTTTTTAACGCCAAAACCGTAATTTAATTACAATAACTATATACAAGTTTTGGCGTTATCAAATAGATTTAGATCACACTTAACTAATAACGCTAACCACGCTGATTAGTAACCTTGAGGTCCCTGTGGCGCTTCACCTAACTCCAGAGTGTGTAGCAAGTTAGTCAGCAAGCTCGATGCACCAAAACGGAAGGTACGTGGAGTTGCCCAGTCTTTACCTAGCAAGCGTTCAGCAACGCCTAAAAACTCTTCTGCAGCCGCAGCATCACGCACGCCACCGGCTGGCTTGAATCCGACTTTAGGGTTCTTCTCGGCGATAACCGTCATCATGATCTCAGCCGCTTCTAAGGTGGCGTTCACTTCCACTTTACCGGTAGAGGTCTTAATAAAGTCTGCGCCAGCATCGATAGACAGTTCAGAGGCTTTACGGATTAGTGCAGGGTCTTGCAATACGCCAGACTCGATAATCACCTTAAGCAATACATCGTCACCACAGGCTTCTTTACAGGCTTTGACCAGCTCATAACCCACAGTCTCATTGCCTTCCATCAGAGCACGATATGGGAACACCACATCCACCTCATCGGCACCATAGGCAACGGCCGCACGCGTCTCTAGCACAGCGATCGCGATATCATCGTTACCATGGGGGAAGTTAGTGACTGTCGCAATTTTGATCTCTTCACAACCCATTTCATTTAGGGTCTTGCGAGCAATAGGAATAAAACGAGGATAAATACAGATTGCAGCCGTGTTACCTGCAGGTGTCTTCGCCTTGTGACATAACTCAATCACTTTCTGATCGGTATCGTCATCATTTAGCGTAGTCAGGTCCATTAGCTCAATGGCTTTTTGTGCTGCTTTTTTTAAATCACTCATATTAGCTCTCCGAAACGTAAATTATTAATTCAGAAATAAAAAAATTGACGTATGACAGCACCTAGAGTTGGCATCTTTTGATTATTTTTATGGCCGGGCCTTCAGGCGTTGCCGTAAATTTGTTTTATCAGTAAGACATAACAAGTTTACTAATTCAGGTATTCAATGCCCTGGTACTAACCAGAAGCGATCCTGACACAAGGGTCACGACTTGAATCCTTGAAGACCGGGAAGGGGGAACGAGTAATTATACTTTGTAGAGCAGTGTTCCAGCCTTTCCGCGAAAAATCCTTTTTAGCGCGTAAAACTACTAACCTTTATGTAAACAAACTCTATTTAATATAGTCCATGCTTAGATAAAGATTACCCACTTTGATTAAACAATCATGACAAATCAAAGTGAGAGATAAGGAGCCGCCATATCGCGGCTCCTAAGACTTACATTAGCTCGATTTAGAACTTGTAAGTTGCGGTGAAGTAGTGACCCCAACCAGTAGTGTCCAGACCACCCCAGAATTCGTTAGCGAATGCTTGGTTGTTTAGACCGTATACTCTGTTGTAGTACTTAGCACCATAACCAAGTGCGTAGTTGTCAGTGTGCCAATATAGACCGAAGAAGGCTGCACCACCGTGAGAAGAGTTATTTGTCTTACCGGTAAAATCATTGAAGCCGCTTGCATCTTCATCCATAGCGAACTGCCAATCAACATAGCCTTGGAAAGATAGGAAACTCTTGTTTTCGAAGAAGTGGAAAGGCTTGAACCAGTTCATAGAGAATTGATAACCGTTCCACTCTTTTGCGTTCAGGTCATAGTGAGCGTATAGGTTCATGCCAGTTTTGCCTAACCAAGGCACATTTACGTCAGCACCAATACCCCAGAAAGAAGCGTTTACGTCACCCTTGCCGTCTTTATTGAAAGCTCCGCCACCCCAGTTGAACAGAGTAGAGAAGTAAACTTCTTGCACAGGGCCAAAAGACAGGTCTGTACCAGTGATCGCATCTAGAGAGAAGCGAGGTGCAAACTTCATGAAAATTTTGCTGGCGTCGCCAACTTTGTCACCTGAACTTTCGTTACCTAGGTTGAACACATCAACATAACCATACAGGTCAACGATACCCTTACGGCCGCCAAATTCCATCTCTAGGTAGTTATGGTGCGCATCAGAACCATCTGCGATTGGGTGCTCGTCAATAGAGTACATAGCATTGAACTGCATCCACTTATAATCGGTAGCGTAGATATCTGAGCGATCTGCAGCTAATGCGTTGCCAGACATTGCAGCTACGGCTGTAGCGGCTAAAGCTAAAGTTTTAACGTTTTTCATCATCAACCCCATTATTTTATGGTTTTACTGCTCTTTACGAGTCAGCGTTTCTTTCTTTGTTGGCGCCGCATTTTACTCAAATTGGATTAAATCACAATATAATTAATGTAAAAATGCGAACACAAAATTCTAACATCAAAACAAACTTCTGATTTATCTCAAATATTGGTGATTAATCACCCACTGAATCGAAGTTCATTTACACATGGCTCTCCATCAGCAAGACTGATAAACCGCCATATTGTTACAAAAATTTTACGAAAAATGGTTGGGTTAACGCTGACTCTGCCCTGCAGGGCAGAGTCGTCGTTCAGGGGCATCCCCCCAAGGAATTACCTGAGACTTATAACGCTAGGAATAGACCTGCTAGCGTTGCACTCATAAGGTTAGCAAGTGAACCTGCAACCACAGCGCGTAGACCAAGTTTAGCTAGGTCGTGGCGACGTGTAGGAGCCATTGCACCCAGACCACCAAGCAGAATGGCGATTGAAGATAGGTTCGCAAATCCACATAGTGCAAATGAGATAATCGCTTTGGTTCTGTCAGACATAACCGCGTTTGTTGCTTCAACTAAGATACCGCCATCAGCAACATCTTTTAGGTATGGAGCAAAGTTTAGGTAAGCCACGAATTCGTTAACAACAATCTTCTGACCAATGAAAGAACCGGCAACAAGGGCTTCGTTCCAAGGCACACCGATAAGGAATGCCAGAGGCATGAAGATGTAACCTAGGATTAGTTCTAGCGTAATACCTTCTAGGCCGAATATACCTGTCACACCACCGATGATACCGTTGATCATAGCGATTAAGCCTACGAAAGCGATCAACATTGCACCAACGTTTAGCGCAAGGTGCATACCAGATGAAGCACCTGCTGCCGCAGCGTCTAGCACGTTAGCTGGCTTGTCAGGATCTTCTGGCAGCTCATCCATTTCGTTAACAGTTTTATCTGTTTCAGGATGCATCAGCTTAGCCATCAATAGACCACCTGGAGCAGCCATGAATGACGCCGCTACTAGGTATTCAATTGGTACACCCATCTGCGCGTAACCAGCAAGAACTGAACCAGCGATAGACGCTAGACCACCCACCATGATGGCGAAAAGTTCAGACTGAGTCATAGTCGCGATAAACGGACGAACCACAAGTGGCGCTTCTGTTTGACCAACGAAGATGTTAGCAGTTGCTGACATAGACTCTGTGCGGCTGGTACCCAAGGCTTTTTGTAGACCACCACCGATGATACGGATGATCCACTGCATGATGCCTAGATAGTAAAGCACAGCGATTAGAGAAGAGAAGAAAACGATAACAGGTAGAACGTTAATCGCGAAGATGAAACCAACTTTAAACTGGGCTAAATCGCCGAACAGGAAGTTGATACCGTTTTGAGCATAACTGATCACGCTTGATACGCCGTCAGAAACACCTTTTAGAATGTCTTTACCGATTGGCACATATAACACGAAACCAGCGAAGAACGCCTGAATCGCTAGTGCACCAAATACGGTACGCATATTGATAGCTTTTCTGTCTTTAGACAGTAAAAAACCGATCCCGAGTAGGACGACCACCCCTACTAAACTCATTAAAATATCCATTAACCATCACCCTATTGTTAATACTTTTTAATTATGTTGTTAACCAACCTTTTTCACCGTCAGATTATACCCGACCGTATGGCTAAAATCGTCGTTTTGATCAAGTTTTTGAAGTTTTATTTCAAGACCTTACAAAAAAAACTTGGTGCGATTAACATCTGTTTTTTTAAAAATAAACTAGAGGTCAAAGAGTTGCAGCGTATTTTGAAACACCTGTTCTGAGACGCGAACGCTAGATTTTTTCTGCAATTTAGCGATTTTCTGAATTAGCAAACGCAAAATTAAGCTGGAACCGCCGGTTTTATCGGCAAAGTCTGGCTTTTTAACCTGCGAAACCAGGGCTAAATCAGTCTCTATCACCAGATGATCTAACGGTAACTTGACAAGGGTTTCTTGCAATTTTTTCGCCTTTTCCTCTAACAACAGATGGCCAATTCCTATGTAACACCCCGCATCCACATAGCGCTGAGCCAATTGCATCGAGCCATAAAAGCCATGTATGACACCTCCTTTCACCAGGGAATGCCGCTTAAGTAACGCCAGCACCTCATTGTGAGCTTTAACGCTATGTAAGATCACCGGTAACTTATGTCGTTGCGCCAACTGTAATTGCGCCTCAAAACAGGGAAGCTGATAGCCCCAGCTCTGCCTATGGAGGCCATCCAACCCGCACTCCCCCACAGCGACCAAACGAGGATCATCGCCCTGCACTTCAAGCAGTTTAGACAAGTTTTCAATATCTTGCTGCCAATTGTGATTGCAATACCAAGGATGAACGCCTAAGCCATAGCTAAAATCATACGAAGAGGCGACAAGCAACTGTTTCGCCCACTTCTGTGCGCTGACACCTGGGATCACAGCCTGCCTGACCCCAGCCCGTTTAAGCGATGCCACTAAGGCATCCCGGTCAGCATCGAACTCATCGAAGTCCAGATGTACATGACTATCGATCATGGCTAAGGGAGGCTCTGGAGGGACGACACCCGATAAAGCTTGTTTAGGGCTTGGCATCATCTTTCAACGCTTCTGTATCGGCTGATTTAGCCTCAGCTTCAGCTTTTGACTGCTTAGTCGACACCAAGTCAGGCTCACTGAGTTTAGGAGCACAGCAACGCTGATTTTCCGGCGTCAGTCCCATACGATCACACCAAGCCACATAGGCTTGCCACCACTTAACCAACATATCTCCTCCCAAGTGGTTTAAACATCATCATCACTATACTTAACGAACAAAAAATGTGCACAAAAAAAGCAGCCTAGGCTGCTTTTTTATCGGAATTAATTTTCCCGCGTTTTGGCAAATTCGATATCCGGATAACGTTCCATCGACAGGTTAAGGTTAACCATAGTCGGGGCGACATAAGTCAGGTTATCGCCACCATCGAGTGCAAGGTTATTACTGCATTTACGCTTAAACTCTTCCAGTTTCTTGCTATCTTTGCTGTACACCCAACGCGCCGTGGCTACGCTGATCGCCTCATAGATAGCCTCAACCTTGTATTCACTCTTAAGACGCTGTACTACCACCTCAAACTGCAGCACACCGACAGCGCCCACAATCAGATCGTTTGTATCCAATGGGCGAAACACCTGCACGGCACCTTCTTCTGAGAGCTGAACCAGACCTTTAAGCAATTGCTTCTGCTTGAGCGGGTCTTTAAGCCTGATACGACGGAACATCTCAGGCGCAAAGTTAGGAATACCGGTAAAGCGCAGCTTTTCGCCTTGAGTAAAGGTGTCACCAATGCGAATGGTTCCGTGATTGTGTAATCCGATAATATCGCCAGGATAAGCCGCCTCAGCGCGATTACGGTCACCCGCCATAAAGGTTAAGGCATCACTTACGTTTACATCTTTACCTATGCGCACATGGTGCATCTTCATTCCCTGCTCGTAACGTCCTGAGCAGATGCGCATAAAGGCCACCCGGTCTCTATGCTTAGGATCCATATTTGCTTGAATCTTAAACACGAAGCCACTGAATTTAGGTTCGTCCGGCTCAACATTGCGTAGATCCGACTCACGCGCCTGAGGACGCGGCGCCCACTCGACAATGCCGTCAAGAATATGATCTACACCAAAGTTACCCAGTGCAGTACCGAAGAATACCGGCGTCAGCTCGCCCTTAAGGAAAGCCTCTAAATCAAATTCGTGAGAGGCACCGAGTACCAACTCCATCTCGTCGCGCAGATCTTGTGCATAGCTGCCGATCGCCTCATCGAGTTCTGGATTATCCAGTCCCTTGATGACACGAGAATCCTGAATGGTATGACCCATACCGCCCTGATACAGTACCACTTCGTCACGCAGCAGGTGATAGACACCTTTAAACTCCTTGCCAGCACCGATAGGCCAAGTGATCGGCGCACAGGCAATATTGAGTACGTTTTCCACTTCATCCATCAGTTCGATAGGATCGCGGATATCGCGGTCAAGTTTGTTCATGAAAGTCACAATAGGCGTATCACGCAGACGTGTCACTTCCATCAATTTAATTGTGCGCTGCTCTACACCTTTAGCCGAGTCGATCACCATAAGGCAAGAATCCACCGCGGTCAGCGTACGATAGGTATCTTCCGAGAAGTCTTCGTGACCCGGGGTATCCAGCAGGTTGACCAGGGCTTCACGATAGGGAAACTGCATCACAGAGGTAGTAATCGAAATACCACGATCTTTTTCCATCTCCATCCAGTCAGACTTGGCATGCTGTCCCGACTTCTTGCCTTTTACCGTTCCCGCCTTCTGCAAAGCCTGTCCGAATAACAAGACCTTTTCGGTGATAGTGGTTTTACCCGCATCGGGGTGCGAGATGATGGCGAAAGTACGACGCTTGTCGACTTCAACTTTATTGCCTGACATGATTACCTGCGAATTTGATGGAGTGCTAAAAGCCGGCAATTATAGCGCCAAGCTTAGCTTATGGCTAGTTTAGCAACCGGAATCTGCAGGGCTTAGCGACGCCTTACTGGGTGTATCCCAATTGCCGGAAAGAGAAAGGCCCTTTCACACCAAAAGGGCCTTTAGCACTGTTTAACTGAACTTTCGCAGGCCTTAGGGCTGGGTGAGCAACTCACTCATGTTTGCCAGCTCTACCCTGGCATATCTGTGCTCAACGAAATCATAGATATTGGTCGCTAAGGCAAGCCTGAAATAGTTGGCAGCATCGCTGTAGTTACCCTGCTTCTGAGCCACTTTAGCGATGTAAAAATAGGCCTCGCACAGACGCTCGGCGTACTCATTAGGATGACTTAAGCCCTGCTTGGCGATCTGAAACACTTGGTCGCGGCTCAGCTTACCGAGATAAAAATCCACTAAGGTTGTAGACCACTGAGAGTCATCAAGCTTGCTTCGATTTTCAGCTAAGTGTAGCTTTGCCTGCTCGGCATCACGCTTAACCTCGGTAATATAAAGCCACAGGGCGCGATAGCCATCTTGCTCATTGGCCTGATAGAAAGATTGCATGTCGGCAACGGCAAGGTCATCACGCTGTCCGTAGTAAAGCGCTATACCACGATTCAGATAGGCATAATCATATTCGGGTGATAACTCGAGGACGGCATCGAACGCCTCATAGGCACTCTCGAATTCGCCTTCCTGGGTGTAATAGATGCCGATAAAGTTATAGGCATCAGCAAGATTAGGCTGGAGTTTTAATGATTGGTGAAAATCGATACGGCTAAGAATGCGCAGGCCAACACTGTCATAAATAACGCCACGATCATAGTGAAAACGAGCACGCTGCTCTGGCGTTAACTCTGCAGAGGCTAAGATATCATTGAGCCTTGCCAGGGTGACTTCAAGTTTGTAGTCAGGCATAACGGGGGCGACCATTAACTTACCCTGCTCCGCCGTTGCCGCCGGTTGAGTCGATACACATCCTGTTAGTAACAAACTTAAGCCAGTCATCATAGCTAACGAGACCGAGCGCAATTTATAAGTCATCCATTTAACCTTTTCACCGCTGCAATAGCCCCAATCATAGCAATACCAACTAGTCACGGCTATCTTCAATTAGTAAAAACCAATAAAAAAGGAGACCTATTGGTCTCCTTTTAATCTCAACTCGCTTTAGCTATCGATTATTCGCTTGCCGCTTCTTCTTTCGGCTGAGCTTCTTTCATCGACAGACGTACGCGGCCTTGGCGATCAACTTCCATCACCTTAACCTTCACTTCCTGACCAACTTCTAAGTAGTCAGAAACGTTAGCAACACGCTCTTCAGCGATTTGTGAAATATGCACCAGACCGTCTTTACCCGGAAGGATAGTCACGAAGGCACCGAAGTCAACGATACGAACAACCTTACCATTGTAAACAGTACCGACTTCAACTTCTGCAGTGATCTCCTGGATACGACGGATAGCTTCTTTAGTCGCTTCGCCGTTAGCTGAAGCAATCTTCACAGTACCGTCATCTTCCAGCTCGATGGTAGTGCCAGTCTCTTCGGTTAGCGCGCGAATGGTTGCGCCACCTTTACCAATCACGTCACGAATCTTCTCTGGGTTAATCTTCAGAGTGGTGATACGTGGAGCGTGATCAGAGATATCTGCACGGTGACCAGAGATAGCTTGGTCCATCACGTTCAAGATATGTACACGAGCGCCATAGGCTTGTTGCAGTGCGATCTGCATGATCTCCTGAGTGATACCTTCGATCTTGATATCCATCTGCAGTGCAGTGATACCGTCACGAGTACCGGCTACTTTAAAGTCCATGTCACCTAAGTGATCTTCATCACCCAAGATGTCAGACAGAACGACAAAGTCATCGCCTTCCTTCACAAGACCCATAGCAATACCGGCAACCGAAGTCTTGATCGGTACACCAGCGTCCATCAGTGCCAGAGAAGTACCACATACAGAAGCCATAGAGCTTGAACCGTTAGATTCTGTGATTTCAGACACTACACGTACGCTGTATGGGAACTCTTCAGCCGTTGGCATAACGGCATTGATACCGCGCCATGCTAGCTTACCGTGACCAATTTCACGACGCTTAGGCGAACCAACCATACCGGTTTCACCAACAGAGTATGGTGGGAAGTTGTAGTGCAGCATGAAGCGGCTGGTTTGCTCGCCCATGATGCTATCGATCTTCTGTGCGTCACGCTCAGTACCTAAGGTACAAGTGACCAGTGCCTGAGTTTCACCACGGGTGAACAGTGCACTACCGTGAGTACGTGGCAGTACGCCAGCCATCACGCTCAGGGCACGGATCATATCTGGCTCACGGCCGTCGATACGAGGGTTACCAGCGATGATGCGGCTACGAACAACCTTCTTCTCAAGGCTACCCAGCAGCTTGTCGGCTTCAGCAAGATCAACGTCTGGATTTTCTTCTACCAGCTTAGCGATAGCCGCTTGCTTCACTTCGATAACGGCGTCACGACGCTCATGCTTAGCAGTGATCTGGTAAGCATTGGTAAAACCTTCTTCGGCCAATACGCGAATCTTCTCAACCAACTCAGCATCAACTTCAGCTGGTTTCCAGTCCCACATTGGCTTGTTTACTTCGGCGCGCAGTTCTTTAATGGCATTGATCACCACTTGCTGCTGCTCGTGACCATAAACCACTGCACCTAGCATAACTTCTTCAGGCAGAGCGCTGGCTTCAGACTCAACCATAAGTACCGCATTTTCGGTACCAGCAACAGACAGCTCAAGTTGGCTCTCTTTTAACTGAGAAACCGTTGGGTTGAGGATATATTCGCCATCGACATAACCAACTTGGGCTGAACCTAGTGGACCGTTGAATGGGATGCCTGAGATAGACAGCGCCGCAGAGGTACCTATCATAGAGATAACTTCTGGGCTGATCTCTGGATCAACAGAAACCACAGTGATGATGACTTGAACTTCGTTCTTAAAACCATTCGGGAATAGTGGACGAATAGGACGGTCAATCAGACGCGCAGTAAGGGTTTCGCCTTCTGAAGGACGGCCTTCGCGTTTGAAAAATCCACCAGGGATTTTACCCGCAGCGTAAGTTTTTTCCTGGTAATTAACGGTTAACGGGAAAAAGTCACGACCTGGCTCTTCAGCTTTCTTGCCAACAACAGTTACCAATACTGTTGTATCACCCATACTTGCCAAAACAGCTGCGTCTGCTTGACGTGCAATAACCCCAGTCTCTAGCGTGACTGTGTGCTGACCATATTCAAAACTCTTTACGATTGGATTCACGTGAACCTTTCCTTAATTTAATAACCTTAATTTCGCGGCTAAGTATACTGCAAGTCTAATCAATAGATAAAGAGCACATGTAGATGACAAAGCGTAATCTTTTCTCTAAAGTGGGTAGATAAAGATAAATTTCTGTCTATCGCTGCTTTTTCTAAAAAATAGAATGTGATTGGTCACTAAGAATGTAAGGGGTGGCAAATGAGCACACGGTTCAAATCGTTAACATGGAAACAAACAACACTGGTTGTGTTTTCAGCGTTATTTTTTGCCGTTGCTATTTTTATCGTCGAAGTCGCGCTTGTCGGCATCTCCGCCCGTCAACAACTTATCGTTGCTCAAGAAGAACTCCTAGATTCCATTGAACAACCCGCCGCCAATGCCGTCTGGGCACTTGATGATAATCTTGCCGCCCAAACCCTTGAGGGAATACTTAAGGTTGAACATGTCGGCGAAGCAGTGATCGAACTCGACGATGGCAGCATGTTTGTCTCAATGAATAATCCTTTTACCGATAACCCCTTAGTCCGCACAGTGAGCGAAAAACTGTTTGGCGATTTAAAACAGTTCAGCCGCACCTTATATCGGCCCTCTTTTTTTGAGGGAACAGAGAAGCAGCAGGTCATAGGTACACTCACCATTTTCTATAACACCCAGGAACTGGCAAATACACTCTTTTCCCAGCTGCGTTTCAGTTTTCTGGCGACCTTAGCCCGCGCCCTACTGGTAACCATGGCTCTGTCGATCATCTTCCATCGCTTCCTCACTAAACCCATTGCCGAGATCAGTGAAGCGATAGATAAAATCGACCCTGAACTACCGGACGAAAACTTACTGCCCACGTCATCTGCCCACCAGGACGATGAGCTGGGATTAGTGACATCAAAATTTAACCAAATCTTAATCCAATTTGGTCAAACCCAAAGCAAATTGCGCCGCATGGCTACCCGAGATCCCTTAACCGGTCTGCCCAATCGCACCTTGCTACTAGAAACCATAGCGGTATCGATTCAAAGAGCGAGAGTACATAAACATCAATTTACCATGTTGTTTATCGATCTCGACCGCTTCAAAAACGTTAATGATTCACTTGGTCATGCCCTGGGTGATCAATTTCTGGCGCGTATCGCCAGGGTGTTAGAGCGTGTCGTTGGCGATCGTGGTACCGTCGCCCGCCTCGGCGGCGATGAGTTTGTTATCTTGGCCGAAGATGCCAGAACGCCAGATCAGGCAGCTGACTTTGTCGACAAGCTGTTGATGCAGCTTAACGTGCCGCTTCAACTCAATGAACACACGATTCACCCTGCGGCCTCAGTGGGGATCTCCATCTACCCAGACGATGGCTTGAGCGCCGAAGATTTGATTCGCCACGCCGATATAGCCATGTACAGCGCCAAAGCGGCGGGGTCGAACCAATGGGCCTTCTTTAAGCAGCAGATGACTGAACGAGCCGCGGTGCGTCTAAGAACCGAAGCCTCGCTTCACGATGCCTTAAAGAACAACGAGTTTTTACTGCACTTCCAACCCAAATTTAATATCAAAACCGGTAAGGTGATCGCTTGTGAAGCCCTGATCCGCTGGAAAAAAGATGGCCGACTCATTAGCCCAATGTCTTTTATTCCCGTTGCCGAAGAGACGGGGATTATCATCCCACTGGGACGTTGGGTGATCGAAGAAGCCTGCCGCACGCTAAAGCACTGGCGCAAACGCTACAACTACGCCATCCCCATCGCCGTTAACGTGGCCTCACAGCAATTTGCCGATGCCAGCCTGGTGCCTGACATCAAACAACTTGCACTGAGATATCAAATAAACCCCAGCCTGTTAGAGGTAGAGATCACCGAAACCTCATTGATGAATGATATTGAACTTGCTATTCATAAGCTCGAGCAACTTAAGAGTGCAGGCTTTGGTATCGCGGTCGATGACTTCGGCACTGGCTACTCTTCTCTCTCTTATCTGCGCCATCTACCGATCACGACGATGAAGATTGATCGCTGTTTTGTGACCGACCTGCCCAACGAAAGCGCTATTGCTTCTACTATCTTGATGCTCGGCAAACAACTGAATCTGCACATTGTGGCGGAGGGCATAGAGAACGAACAGCAACTCGATTGGTTAAAGCAGATGGATTGTGAAATAGGTCAAGGCTTCTACTATAGTCAGCCCCTGGATATTACTGAATTCGAAGAAAAATATATAGCGCCCAATACCGCCAGCATCAGCCAACTTTAGCCGCAACTGACATCAAGTTCACGCGAAAAACATCCATAAAAAAAGGAGGCTAAGCCTCCTTTTTCACTACAGCACTAATCGATTGATTAGCGACGTAGACCTAACTTCTTGATAAGCTCTTGATAGCGCTCGTTTTCAGTGCGCTTCAGGTAAGCTAGTAGCTTACGACGAGAGTTAACCATGCGAAGCAAACCACGACGTGAGTGATGATCATGGATGTGCTCTTTGAAGTGACCTTGTAGGTGGTTGATTTGTGCAGTTAGCAGTGCAACCTGAACTTCAGTAGAACCAGAATCATTCTCACCACGGCCGAAATCAGCCAGGATTTGTGCTTTTACTTCTTTACTTAGTGACATTTTTTTCTCCAAAAGTATATAAATGCTTCAGCCGATCACTAACTCAGCCGAAGAGAGCGCGCTATATTACCGATTTTATGGCCATTAAGCAAGCATTAAGCCTGCTCGTCATGCAGAACCACCAGGCGCTTTGGCGCCAGTAAGCCATCGTCATTCATCTGACCTATACCGACAAATCGCCTTGCCTCACCTAAGGTGATCCGCACCAGCTCATCGACGGGCAGATTCGCTACCTGAACAGGGTTACCATTCATCAGATAATGGGCCAGCTCATCGCTGACATTGATCTCTTTCAAATCGCTGACCGCAGTGTCCATAGGCAGCAATAAAGGATCGAGTAAGACTTTCGGTGCAACGTCCTCACTTTGAGCTTGAGCAAGCAGTGCCTCTAGTTGTTCTAGGCTCACCATCTTGTCATAAGGATAACCTGCTACCCCGGTGCGGCGTAACATGATCACATGTGCACCACAACCTAACATCTCACCCAGATCGTCTGTGATCGTGCGAATATAGGTCCCCTTGGAACAATGAATATCCAGCGTCAGTTCATCACCTTCGAGCTTAATAAAGTTAAGCTCATGCACTGTGATAGGACGCGCCTCACGGGGCACCTCTTTGCCTTCACGGGCATACTTGTACAGAGGCTGGCCCTGATATTTGAGCGCCGAGTACATAGAAGGGACCTGCATGGTCTCACCACGAAAATACTCAAGCGCCTCTTCGAGTTGCTGCTGAGTAAAGTCGATAGGACGCGTCTGCACCACTTCACCATCTGAATCGCTGGTATCGGTGCGCACACCCAATTTAGCGGTGACCAGATAGCGCTTATCGGCATCTAGCAGATGCTGGGAGAACTTGGTCGCTTCCCCCAAGCAGATAGGCAGCATGCCAGTGGCGAGTGGATCTAGCGCGCCTGTGTGGCCCGCCTTCGCCGCGTTATAGATACGTTTAACTCTTTGCAGGGCAAAGTTGGAGCTCATTCCCGTGTCTTTGTCCAGCAGCACTATGCCGTCGACCAATCGACCTCTAGGTTTACGCGCCATTACTTATCACCTTGCTCAGATGCTTCCTGGTCGTCATCTTCACGACCATGCTCCCGCGCTTTTGCCTCATCTTTAGTGATCACCTGACTCACCAAGTTAGACATACGCATACCTTCAACCAACGAGGCATCGTAAATGAAGCGAATTTCGGGCATCACCCTCAGCTTCATTCTGCCAGCCACTAGAGAACGTACATAACCTGATGCTGTCTCTAATGCCGCCAACTTCTCCTCGACAACGGCCTTGTCTTCCTCGAAGAAGGTGACATAGACCTTTGCATAACTAAGATCCCGTGACACATCGACATCGTTCACTGTCACCATGCCGATACGCGGATCTTTGATGTCGCGTTGCAGCACTTGGGCCAGCTCCTGCTGAAGCTGCTGTGCGATGCGACGAGTACGACTAAATTCTCTTGCCATAATATTTGCCATCTCAAAAACAGGTGACCGGCTCGGTGAAGCTGCAACCACTGCTACTTGGGTCGCGTCTTGACTCTGGGTCATGCCTGAACAAAAAGGGCGGCTTACGCCGCCCCTTTATGATTATAAGGTTCGAGCGATTTCGACCGTTTCGAAGACCTCTATCTGATCGCCAACTTTGACGTCATTATAGTTCTTCACGCCGATACCACACTCCATGCCGTTACGCACTTCGCTAACGTCGTCTTTAAAGCGACGCAGTGATTCCAGCTCACCTTCGAAGATCACCACGTTATCACGCAGCACGCGGATAGGCGCGCTACGCTTGATGGTACCTTCGGTGACCATACAACCGGCGATAGCACCGATCTTAGGAGACTTGAACACATCACGTACTTCGGCAAGACCAATGATCTCTTGCTTGAACTCAGGAGACAACATGCCGCCCATGGCCGCTTTAACTTCATCAATCAGATGATAGATAACGCTGTAGTAACGTAGGTCAACACTCTCGCTCTCGATGGTCTTACGCGCCTGTGCATCGGCACGAACGTTGAAGCCCACCATAATAGCGTTAGATGCCGCAGCAAGCGTTGCATCTGTCTCGGTCAAACCACCCACACCGCTGGCGATGATATTTACCTTCACCTCATCGGTAGACAGTTTGTTGAGCGAGTCAGAAATCGCTTCCAGAGAACCTTGTACATCGGCCTTAAGCACTATGTTCAACTCTTGGACTTCGCCTTCAGTCATGTTAGCGAACATATTCTCTAGTTTAGACTTCTGCTGACGTGCCAGCTTAACATCGCGGAACTTACCTTGACGGTATAGCGCCACTTCACGCGCCTTACGCTCGTCACGAACAACCGTTGCTTCGTCACCAGCTGATGGCACACCAGAAAGACCTAAGATCTCGACCGGAATCGATGGACCTGCTTCGGTGATTGACTTACCGTTCTCATCTTTCATCGCACGGACTTTACCGTACTCAAGACCACAAAGAACGATATCGCCCTGCTTCAGGGTACCTTCTTGTACCAAAACGGTGGCAACAGGGCCGCGACCCTTATCCAGTTTAGACTCAACAACCACACCGGCCGCCATGCCTTCACGAACCGCTTTAAGCTCAAGAACTTCGGCTTCAAGCAAGATGCCTTCAAGTAACTCGTCGATACCTTCACCAGACTTAGCTGACACGTGAACAAACATGTTGTTCCCGCCCCAATCTTCAGACATGACACCATGCTGTGAAAGTTCAGACTTAACGCGATCTGGGTCTGCTTCTGGCTTATCTATCTTGTTCACTGCAACAATCAGTGGAACACCACCGGCCTTAGCATGCTGAATCGCTTCGATGGTCTGTGGCATCACGCCGTCATCGGCCGCCACAACCAATACCACGATATCAGTCGCCTTAGCACCACGAGCACGCATTGCGGTAAACGCGGCGTGACCTGGCGTATCTAAGAAGGTGATCATGCCATTACCGGTTTCAACATGGTATGCACCAATATGCTGGGTAATACCACCGGCCTCACCAGATGCCACTTTCGCACGGCGAATGTAGTCAAGTAGTGATGTCTTACCATGGTCAACGTGACCCATGATGGTTACCACTGGCGCACGAGGCTCAACTTTAACGTTGCCGTCACGGTCAGCGAGTACTTGATGCTCAAGCTCGTTTTCACGGATCAGTACAACCTTGTGGCCCATCTCTTCGGCAACCAACTGCGCAGTTTCCTGATCAAGCACCTGGTTGATGGTGACCATAGTCCCCATCTTCATCATCTGTTTGATGATCTCAGTTGCTTTAACCGCCATCTTCTGTGCCAACTCGGCAACAGTCACTGTCTCGCCGATGCTCACATCACGAGTCACAGCCACGGCAGGCTTGTTAAAGCCATGGTCCATAGATTCAGGCGCATTACGCTGGTTACGCTGATTACGACCGCCACGAGCATCTCTACCGCCGCGCTTCTTGTTCAGAGCTTCTTTCTTACCGCCAGCAGGCTTACGGGCACGGCGGCCACGCTTCTCTGCGTTCATGTCGGCAGTGTCTTCTGCTGCGCGCGCTTCAGTTGAAGTGGTCACATGGTGATCGGCACTTTTTTCTGACTCTTTACGAATGCGCTCTTCTTCAGCCCAACGCTTTTCGTTCTCTTCGGCAAGACGACGCGCTTCTTCGGCCGCAGCCTTAGCTTCTTCATCGGCTTTAGCCTTAGCAGCGGCTTCTTTAGCAGCTAACAGACGAGCTTCTTCCACCTTGGCGGCTTTCTCTTCTGCAGTCTCTTCAACCACTGGCTTACCTTCGGCTGCTTTCTTCGCCTTAGCTTCAGCTTCGGCCTTAGCCTTAGCTTTTGCTGCGGCTTCTGCTTCAGCCTTAGCTTTGGCTTCCGCTTCGGCCTTGGCCTTAGCTTCGGCTTCTGCCGCCGCTTTAGCTTCCGCTTCAGCCTTAGCTTTGGCTTCCGCCTCGGCTTCTGCCGCTGGGTCACGCTTCACGAAAGTACGCTTCTTACGCACTTCCACTTTGATGTCTTTAGACTGACCACCACTACCCGACACGCTCAGTGTCGAAATGGATTTACGCTGCAGTGTCATCTTGGTTGGCGTTGCATCGCCGCCATGTTGCTTCTTAAGAAACTCAAGCAACTTCTGCTTTTCTTCTTCAGAAACAGTATCTGTTTTACTCTTCTTAATTCCTGCCTCAGAAAACTGCTCAACTAATCGATCAGCACTTTTCCCTACTTCCTCGGCCAGTTTTGCTACTGTGGTATCTGCCATCTGTAAAATCCCCTCTGTTGATCGACTTAAGCTTCTTCGCCAAACCAACAGATATTGCGGGCTGCCATGATGAGCTCACCAGCCTTTTCTTCTGTTAATTCTTCAATCTCGATCAAATCATCAATGCCTTGTTCGGCTAAATCTTCAAGCGTAATTACGCCTTTACTTGCCAACACGTACGCCAAATGACGTTCTAAACCTTCTAGGGCAAGTAAATCTTCGCTTGGCTCAGCACCATCGAGTGCCTCTTCGGATGCCAAAGCCCGTGTAGAGATTGCAGCCTTAGCGCGCTCTCTGAGTGCCTCAACGATCTCCTCGTCGAAGCCGTCGATTTCAAGTAGTTCTGACTCAGGTACATAGGCCACTTCTTCAAGTGAGGTAAAACCTTCATCAGCCAATACTTGAGCAAAATCTTCATCGACATCCAGTGCAGAAACGAACAGGTTAACAACCTTGGCACTTTCTGCCTGGTGTTTAGCCTGCATATCTTCCACTGTCATCACGTTCAGCTCCCAGCCCGATAACTGAGTGGCTAAACGTACGTTTTGACCGTTACGGCCAATGGCTTGCGCCAGTGAATCGGCTTCTACCGCGATATCCATTGAATGGTTATCTTCGTCAACTATGATAGAGGCCACATCGGCGGGCGCCATCGCATTGATCACAAATTGCGCTGGGTTGTCGTCCCAAAGCACGATATCAACACGCTCGCCGCCTAATTCATTTGAAACCGCTTGAACACGCGCGCCGCGCATACCCACACAGGCACCGATAGGATCGATGCGACGGTCGTTTGATTTCACCGCGATCTTAGCGCGAGAACCAGGGTCACGAGCAGCGCCCATGATCTCGATCATCTCATCGGCGATCTCAGGTACTTCTACGCGGAACAGCTCAATCAGCATGTCTGGCTTGGTACGGGTCAGGAACAGCTGCGCACCACGCGCCTCAGGACGCACGGCATAAAGCAGCGCACGTACACGGTCACCCGGACGGAAGCTTTCACGCGAAATAAGGTCTTCCTTAAACAGCACGGCATCGGCATTGTTTCCGAGGTCGACAACCACGCTTTCACGGTTACTCTTCTTCACCACACCCGTGATTAGCTCACCCTCTTTCTCGAGGAACTGATCAACGATTTGTGCACGTTCTGCTTCACGCACCTTCTGCACAATCACTTGCTTAGCGGTTTGTGTAGTAATACGGTCAAAGACAACTGACTCAATCTCGTCTTCGATATAATCACCCACTTGGATCTCTGGGTTTTCATAGCGAGCGGCTTCAAGCGTGATCTCGCGGAATGGATTTTCCAGCGCCTCACCATGATCTTCAACCACCATCCAACGACGGAAGGTTTCGTACTCACCAGTCTTACGATCGATAGCGACACGAACCTCAATATCGCCTTCATATTTTTTCTTGGTTGCTGTAGCTAACGCGATTTCCAACGCTTCAAAAATCTTTTCGCGTGGCACGGCCTTCTCATTTGAAACCGCCTCAGCGACTAGCAGAATCTCTTTGTTCATTCTCTTGCCTCGTTCAGCTCGAATCCATCAAAACTTAGCGATTAGGTTGCCCTTACGGATATTATCCAAGGCAATAATCAGTTCGTTGCCATCAACAGTAAGAGTCAGCATCTGCCCCTCAACGCCCGTGACGGTCCCTTTTAAATTACGACTACCAGCGACAGGCATAGTCAGTTGTACCTTTACGGTTTCACCTGTGTATTGCGCATACTGCTCTGCAGTAAATAATGGTCTATCTACACCAGGCGAAGAAACTTCTAATGTGTATTCGTTCGAGATCGGGTCCTCGACGTCGAGCACGGCACTGATCTGGCGACTGACATCGGCACAATCATCGATAAAAATGCCGTTTTCATTATCTATATATACACGCAGCACTGAATGCTTGCCTGCTTGCACATACTCAAGTCCCCACAGACTATGGCCCAATGCTTCAACTGGTGCGATAAGCATCTGTTCCAGCTTACTTTCTAAAGTTGCCAAGGTTACCCCCCGAAAAACAAAAAAGGGCATAAAGCCCCAGTACGACATCATCAAATGACGATATTTCAAAAGTCCAGATAACAAAAAACCCCGTAATCACGAGGTCATATCATTCAGAACCTGTAACAGAAATGAAGATAAACTTCATCACTGGGAAGCTGGTTGCGGGGGCCGGATTTGAACCGACGACCTTCGGGTTATGAGCCCGACGAGCTACCAAACTGCTCCACCCCGCGTCAACTGCTGCAATTATATTGATAGAGAACAATATTTGCAATGATAAAGCGAAACTCATGTTTTACTTTACCGATTCAGATTAAGTAAGACTCAATCTAAATTTGGTGCGGATGGAGGGACTTGAACCCTCACGAGCATAGCTCACCACCCCCTCAAGATGGCGTGTCTACCAATTCCACCACATCCGCATGTGATCATTACTTAGACTGGTTGATTCTGTTTTTGAGTAGTGAGGCTACTCGAGTCTTCCAGTCACGCAACCTAGGGTTACGTTTGCTCTTTCGAGCAATTAGTCAGGGATTTTATCTTCTGACTTTGGTGCATCTTGTGCTGCGTCAGTCACTTGTTCAGTCACTGCTGCCGCGTCGGCACCTAAATCTTTCCAAGATTCTTCAGCCTTGGTGTGGTTCGCGCTCAAATTGCCAATTGTCAAACTTAGGGCAAAGAAAGCAATCGCCAGAATCGCCGTAGAACGAGTTAAAAAATTACCCGAACCAGAAGAACCGAACAATGTTGCTGAAGCACCGGCGCCAAAAGAGGCTCCCATGTCAGCACCTTTCCCTTGCTGGATGAGGATTAAGCCAATCAGGCCTAACGCAACCAACAAGTAAATAACCATTAGAACTTCGTACATATTATGCGCTCATCGCTATCGAACATAAACTTAAAAACTCGGTAGAGTTTAAGCTAGCACCGCCTATCAGTCCACCATCTACATCAGGCTGCGCAAATAGATCTGCTGCATTACTCGGCGTTACGCTACCACCGTACAAAATCCTGATATTCTCTCCGATAAACGGAGACACTTCAGAGAGACGCTTGCGAATAAACGCATGTACTTCTTGCGCCTGCTCTGGCGTAGCGCTCTTACCTGTCCCTACAGCCCAAAGCGGCTCATAGGCGATAATTGCATTATCAAAAGCCATGGTGCCATTCTTCTCGATGACCACATCCAACTCTTCCGTAATCACCTCAAAGGTGCGTCTTGCTTCTCGAGCTGGGCCAGACTCACCTACACATAATATAGGGGTCAAACCATGCTTCTGTGCAGCGGCAAATTTCTCCGCCACGATATCGCTGGTTTCGCCGTACATTCTACGACGCTCTGAGTGACCGATAATCACATAGCGACATCCAGAATCTTTTAACATCTGCCCAGACACTTCACCGGTATAGGCGCCAAAGTCATGCTGACTTAGGTTTTGCGCACCCATCCGAACCAGACAACCGTTTAAGGCTTCTTTATTAGCGTCTAACTGCTGACGTACACTTTCAAGAAAAATAGTTGGCGGACATAAGACCACTTCCGCAGAATCATCTTGAAGCTTGGTAGCAAACTTGGTAAATAACTCTTGCGCTAGTTGCGCAGTACCGTTCATTTTCCAGTTACCAGCGACCATTGGGCGTCTTAGGGCCATCACTGTCTCCTTCTGAAAGCGGGCTGAATAATAGCGAACCACTTGTTAAGTTACAATACCTAAATCTCGATTTTTTGCGATAAACCGTCGAAGCGATTACTTTTTATTCTCACACACAAAAAATAGGGCAGGAATTAACCCGACAAGGCTAATTCCTGTGCTAAGCGTTAAACCAAAGCCTTGATCGCTTCGGCAATATAGTTGGCGTGGGCCTTCACATCGCTGGCTACATCACCTTCAACCATCACGCGGATCAAGGGTTCAGTACCTGACTTACGTAGGAGTACGCGGCCACGCTCACCTAGCTTAGCCTCAACTTCCGCTTGAGCGTTTAACACGCTGTCAGCCTTGAGAGGGTCATGACTCCCTTCGAAGCGCACGTTTACCAGCACCTGAGGTAGCATCTTAATACCTTCAGTCAGCTCTTCAAGCGTCGCCTGCTTACGACACATGGCTGCCAACACCAAGATACCGGCCACTATGCCATCACCTGTGGTGCCATGATCCAGGTTTAGGATGTGACCAGAGTTTTCTCCGCCGATACGCCATTCCTTCTCTTTGAGCAGCTCCATCACATAGCGGTCACCCACCTTTGAGCGGGCGAAGGGAATATCACGCGCCTTTAGCGCCAAATCGAGACCCAGGTTTGACATCAGGGTGCCTACCACACCGCCCTTTAACACGCCTCGGTCTTGGGCATCACAAGCTAAGATATAGAGGATCTCGTCACCGTCAATCACCTTACCATGACGATTGACCATCATGATGCGATCACCGTCGCCATCGAGTGCTATACCCAGATCCGCCTTCTCGGCGATCACTGTTTCACGTATCTTACCCATAGAGGTAGCACCTACCTCATGATTGATATTGATGCCATTGGGTTTATCGCCAATGGCGATCACCTCAGCACCTAGCTCACGAAACACACTCGGTGCGATATGGTACGTGGCACCATGGGCACAATCGACCACGATTTTTAGGCCGTTTAGGGTATGCTCTGCCGGGAAGTTACCCTTACAGTATTCGATATAACGACCTGCAGCGTCATCAATACGAGACACCTTACCCAGCAGGTGTGACTCAACACACTCCAGTGGTTTTTCAAGTTCTCGCTCGATTTCTAGCTCAACCTCGTCATCCAGCTTACTGCCGTCGGTAGAGAAAAACTTGATACCGTTGTCATAGTAAGGATTATGAGAGGCGCTGATCACCACACCCGCTTCAGCCCTAAAGGTGCGGGTCAAGTAAGCGACTGCAGGTGTTGGCATAGGCCCCATCAGCATCACATTTAAGCCTGCCGCAGACAGACCTGCTTCCATCGCGGATTCGAACAGATACCCTGAAATACGGGTATCCTTACCTATGATCACCTTCTTAGTGCCGATACGGGATAAGACTCGTCCAGCCGCCCAACCAAGTTTAAGCGCCAATTCAGGGGTCATCTTACCCGCGCCAACTTTACCTCTAATACCATCGGTTCCGAAAAATTTTCTCACTTGTTCTACCTCGGCTCCTCCTAGGAGCTAATGTCTGTGATCCACTCGTTTCTTGCCGCCCTCTAGGCAGCACTTTAATCTATAATGCCTGATAATTGGCCGTAGCCTGCATGACCCTGATCATATCCATGGTCGGTTTTACATCATGGACTCGGATAATATGCGCGCCATGCTGAATACTCAAGAGCGCGGCGGTCAGACTGCCGGCCAGTCGCTCACCCACAGGAACATTTAACAGATTGCCTATCATGCTCTTGCGCGATAACCCTATAAGCACAGGCAAACCAAAAGACGCGAGCTCACCCTGACGATTCAATAACTCATAGTTGTGGGATAAGGTTTTGCCAAAACCATAGCCAGGGTCCAAGAGCAGGTTTTCTCGTCTAATTCCAGCTGCCAAACAAGCGCTGATTCGTTGCTCAAAAAACTGACTGATATCACCGATGAGATCCTGATAAACAGGCGAGTCCTGCATAGTTCGCGGTTGTCCCTGCATATGCATCAAACAAACAGGCACATTGAGCTTTGCCGCTACCGCTAAAGCACCGGGCTCTTGTAAGGCGCGTACATCATTAATCAAATGCGCGCCAGCGGCGACCGCCTCAGCCATCACCTCAGGTTTACTGGTATCCACCGATATCCACACATCGTGATGACGACTGACATATTCGACTAACGGAATAACTCTGTCCAGCTCATCTTGAACACTGACTTCGGCAGCACCGGGGCGGGTTGACTCGCCGCCAATATCGATAAAATAGGCACCTTGTGCCACCAACTCATCGGCATGGCGACAAGCGCGCTCTATGCTAGTAAAACGGCCACCGTCTGAAAATGAATCTGGAGTAACATTGAGGATCCCCATCACCCTAGGCTGTGAAAGATCCAGGCATTTATCGCCACTGACGAGTTGAAACCCTTGTTGCAAGACAGGCCCCTTAATCTATTACTGGTTAACTGAAACAAGAAAACCCCTGACGGGGTTTTCTGACATTATGCGTTTTATCTATCGCAATGAAGCTTACTTAACCACAGGTGATTCATCACCTTCTTTTGGTTCACTGGCAGGCTCAGCCTCAACGCTTTGCTCGGCCTTATCAGTAGTCTCAACAGCTTCACCATGACCGCCTTTTCCTTTGCCGTTAGAACCGTTTTCATCCATGTTCCAATCAGCTGGTGCGCGCACTTCGCGGCGAGCCATCAGATCTTCAATTTGTGTCGCGTCGATAGTCTCGTACTTCATCAAGGCATCTTTCATTGCATGAAGGATGTCCATATTTTCTGTTAGGAAAGTATGAGCTCTTCCGTAGTTGCTATCGATAAGAATTTTCACTTCGTCATCAATAACCTTGGCAGTCTCATCAGACATATGCTGTGACTTACCCATACTACGGCCTAAAAAGACTTCATTTTCATCTTCGGCATAAAGGACTGGGCCCAGCTTCTCAGAGAAGCCCCATTGGGTCACCATGTTACGCGCAATGGATGTCGCATACTTAATGTCTTGAGAAGCTCCCGTTGACACACGCTCGCTACCGTAGATCAACTCTTCGGCAATACGGCCACCGTAGGCTACCGAGATTTGGCTCTCTAACTTACGACGACTCTGACTGATAGCATCGGCTTCAGGCAGGAAGAAGGTTACCCCAAGAGCACGGCCACGAGGAATAATAGTGACCTTATGCACAGGATCATGCTCAGGAACCAGACAGCCAACGATAGCGTGACCCGCTTCGTGATAGGCAGTCATCTCCTTCTCTTCCTCTGACATCACCATGGTACGGCGCTCAGCGCCCATCATGATCTTATCTTTGGCACTTTCAAACTCTTCCATACCAACGACACGACGGTTACCACGTGCGGCAAATAGCGCTGCCTCATTCACCAAGTTAGCCAAATCGGCACCAGAGAAACCTGGCGTACCACGGGCAATGACGCTTGCCTTAACATCATCGGCTAAAGGCACCTTGCGCATATGCACTTTAAGGATCTGCTCACGACCACGCACATCTGGCAGGCCAACCACCACTTGACGGTCGAAACGTCCCGGACGTAGCAAGGCGGCATCCAACACATCGGGACGGTTGGTTGCTGCGATAACGATAATACCCTCGTTACCCTCAAAACCATCCATCTCAACCAGCATCTGGTTAAGGGTCTGCTCACGCTCATCGTGACCACCACCGACACCGGCGCCACGCTGGCGACCTACAGCATCGATCTCATCGATAAAGATGATACATGGTGCCGACTTCTTGGCTTGTTCGAACATGTCACGTACACGGGATGCACCGACACCAACAAACATCTCTACGAAATCAGAACCCGAAATGGTAAAAAAAGGCACCTTAGCTTCGCCGGCAATGGCTTTAGCCAGCAAGGTTTTACCTGTACCTGGTGGGCCCACTAACAGCACGCCCGTCGGGATACGACCACCCAGTTTCTGGAACTTGGTTGGCTCTTTCAGATAATCGACCAGCTCTTTGACATCTTCCTTCGCTTCGTCGCAGCCAGCAACGTCACCGAAGGTCGTCTTGATCTGATCTTCGCTCATCAGCTTGGCTTTACTCTTACCAAAAGACATGGCGCCTTTACCGCCACCGCCTTGCATCTGGCGCATGAAGAAGATCCATACCCCGATAAGCAATAGCATAGGGAACCAAGAGATAAAGATCTGCGTTAAGAAACCAGACTCTTCCGCTTCCTGCCCCTTCATGGTCACACCCTTACGGTCAAGATCATTGATCAGATCCTGGTCATACATAGGCATGATGGTGGTAAATTTTTCCCCGGTTCTTTTGGTACCCTCGATAGTACGCTGGTCGCTCTTCACTTCGACAGTATTAATCTGTCCAGAACGCACATCGTCCAAGAATGTTGAATAATCCATCTTCATGGAATTCGATGAAGAGGGGGAGTAGCCCTGAAACACTGACATCAGCACAACGGCGATGACAACCCAGAGAATTAAATTTTTTGCCATATCACTCAAAATTACTAGACCTCATACAGTCTTGCGGTTACTGACGTTAGGTTACTACAACTTGTATCCTGTCGCCACAAGATAGACTTCACGCGAACGCGGTCGCGACGAGTCTGGCTTACGTGTTTTGACGGTGGTAAATGCCTCTTTAACCGCCTTCATATACTCATCAAAGCCCTCCCCCTGAAAGACTTTGACAGCAAAACTACCATTTGGTGCCAACACTTGATGACACATATCAAGTGCCAATTCCACCAAATACATGGCGCGCGGCTGATCCACACCACCTGTACCACTCATATTGGGCGCCATATCCGATAGCACAACATCAACTTTAGCATCGCCTACCCGTTCAAGTAAGGCGTCGAGTACCTTTTCTTCACGAAAATCTCCCTGAAGAAAGTCAACGCCCACTATTGGGTCCATAGGTAAGATATCACAGGCGATAACCTTACCCGTGTCACCCGCCAACTTAACGGCAATCTGCGACCAACCACCGGGAGCAGCCCCAAGGTCAACCACTGTCATGCCCGGACGGATTAGCTTATCCTTTTGTTGTATCTCTTCAATTTTAAACGCAGCGCGCGAACGCAATCCCCGTTTTTGCGACAACTTAACATAATGATCATCGAAATGTTCCTGCATCCAACGGGCGGAACTGGCTGTTCGTTTTTTACCTGACATTTAAAATCCGCAACAAATATGAGTTACACAAAGGCTATATGAGGGTAGAATAGCGGTTTTTCAACAGTAACTCAGCATAAAGTTGGTAGAAATGAACTTAACAACCAAACAGAAACAGCATCTAAAAGGCTTAGCGCATAACCTCAAGCCTGTTGTACAGCTTGGTGCCAATGGCCTGACTGAAGGTGTACTGGCTGAAATTGATAATGCACTCTCTCATCATGAATTAATCAAAGTGAAAGTTGCCTCTGGAGACAGAGAGCTAAAAAATGCAGTCGTTGACGCCATTGTACGCGAAACTCAAGCTGAAAAGGTTCAGCTCATCGGTCACGTATTGGTCCTATTCCGTCAATCTCCAGAGATGAAGATTGCCGTGCCAAGAGCGAAATAACTCTTGGGCTACACAAAAAAGCCGCTAGAGATAGCGGCTTTTTTGTCGCTGAGCATCAGTGCTTAAATATACTCTACCGCAGTGATCTCATAATCTGTCATGCCACCCGGCGTCTGAATAGAAACTTCATCACCTTCTGATTTTCCAATCAAACCACGGGCAATCGGTGACGTTACCGAGATCAAGTTAGCCTTGATGTCAGCTTCATCTTCTCCCACGATACGATAGGTAAATTCCTCTTCGGTATCCAGATTTAAGATGGTCACAGTTGTGCCAAAGATCACTCGACCAGTATTTTCCATCTTAGTCACATCGATGATCTGAGCATTAGACAGCTTGCCTTCGATATCGCGCACGCGCGCCTCACACAAGCCCTGCTCTTCACGCGCCGCATGGTATTCGGCATTCTCTTTCAGATCGCCAAGTTCTCGTGCAACCCCAATGGCTTCAGCAATCTTTGGTCGCTTCTCAAACTTCAAAAAATCTAACTCTTTACGTAGTTGATCTGCACCAACAACTGTCATTGGAACCTTATTCATAGGAACACTCGTCTCCTTAAAACAAAAGCAACCTAGTCAGCCTGACCACTTGGGCCACTGACTAGGAATAAAGAACGCTTGGAATGAATCTATTCTATACCCTGACGACGGCAGAAGCTATCGGATCACCAAGAGTTTGTTATCGCGCGCCCAGAACTGTGTGTTCCTTAGCGCGCCCAGCGCTAGTGATTATTGGCCAAGGCCATGGTCTCACCTGCCGCAATCCTCTACACAGAGGCTTAAGATTCAATACCCGCCCATAAAAAAGGCCGCTAATGCGGCCTTTTTAAATGGTAACGGCGAATTAGCCTTTAATGCGCTGATGCAACTCCTGCACCGAAGTCACATTGGTACGGCTGTCGGCAGAGTGTGCCATACAGGTCGCAAAGGCAGCGTTCAAGGTCGTGGTGTAGTTCACCTTATAACGCAGTGCTCCACGGCGCAGCTGACGCGAGTCTTCAATCGCCTGACGACCTTCTGTGGTGTTGACGATATAGGTGTACTCATCGTTCTTGATACGGTCAAGAATGTGCGGACGACCTTCGTGCACCTTGTTCACCAAGCGAGGGTTAATACCCGCTTCGCCTAACACAACCGCAGTGCCGTGAGTCGCATCGATCTCATAGCCCAGCTCAATAAGCTTAGCAGCTAGGTCGGCAACACGATTCTTATCGCTGTTACGCACAGAGAGCAATGCACGGCCAGACTTAGGCACCTCTGAAGTCGCACCCAGTTCAGCCTTGGCATAAGCTTCGGCGAAGGTATCACCCACGCCCATCACCTCACCGGTAGAGCGCATTTCAGGGCCAAGTAGTGGGTCAACACCTGGGAACTTGTTGAACGGTAACACCACTTCTTTGACTGAGTAGAAAGGTGGGATCACTTCTTCAGTAAAGCCCAGCTCTTCCAGTGTTTGACCGGCCATGACGCGCGCGGCAATCTTAGCCAGAGGTACACCCGTTGCCTTAGAGACAAATGGGACGGTACGCGCCGCACGAGGGTTAACCTCAATCATGTAGATGGTGTTGTCTTGTACCGCGAACTGCACATTCATCAAACCCACAACGCCGAGTTCCATCGCCAGCTTACGCACCTGCTCGCGCATCTGATCCTGGATCTCTTGGCTTAAGGTGTAAGGTGGCAGAGAACAACCCGAGTCACCCGAGTGAACACCCGCCTGCTCGATATGTTCCATGATGGCGCCAACCACTACCGTCTTGCCGTCACAAATCGCATCGATATCCACTTCGGTAGCGTTATCGAGGAAGTGGTCCAACAATACTGGCGAGGCGTTAGAGACACTCACCGCTTCGTTAAAGTAACGACGCAGATCCTGCTCGTCGTAAACGATCTCCATTGCGCGGCCACCCAATACATAAGATGGACGTACCACAAGTGGATAACCGATGCGCTCGGCAGAGAGGACAGCCCCTTCAACCGTAGTCACGGTATCGTTTTCAGGTTGCTTCATCTCCAGGCGTTGAATCGCCTGCTGGAAACGCTCACGGTCTTCGGCGCGGTCGATGGCATCTGGGCTTGTACCGATAATTGGTACACCAGCAGCCTCTAGGTCACGAGCCAACTTAAGCGGTGTCTGGCCACCATACTGAACGATAACCCCTTTTGGCTGCTCGATACGCACGATCTCCAGCACATCTTCCAGGGTCACAGATTCGAAATAGAGTCTGTCAGAGGTGTCATAGTCGGTTGAAACCGTTTCAGGGTTACAGTTAACCATGATAGTTTCATAACCATCTTCACGTAACGCCAGCGCAGCGTGAACACAGCAGTAGTCGAACTCAATACCTTGGCCGATACGGTTAGGGCCACCACCTAGCACCATGATCTTGTCACGGTTAGAAGGATTGGCCTCACACTCTTCCTCATAGGTCGAGTACATGTAGGCGGTATCGGTTGAGAACTCGGCAGCACAGGTATCGACACGCTTGTACACAGGGTAAACTTCGTAGCGATAACGCAGCTTGCGCATCTCTGATTCGCTCACACCCAGCAACTCAGCCAGACGCGCATCAGAGAAACCTTTGCGCTTAAGCTTGTAAAGGAAGTCTTTGTCCATGTTGGACATACCGGCTTCTTTTACCTGACTCTCAAGGGTCAGCAGCTCTTCGATCTGAACCAGGAACCAAGGGTCAATATTGGTCAGCTTGAAGATAGCCTCAAGGCTCAATCCAGCGCGGAAGGCATCGGCGATATACCAGATACGCTCGGCGCCAGGCTCTTTCAGTTCGTGGCGGATACGTGACAAGGCATCGTTATCTTCCACATCGACGATAGAGTCGAGACCATTTACGCCGACTTCCAGACCACGCAAAGCTTTTTGCAGTGACTCCTGGAAAGTACGACCAATTGCCATCACCTCACCCACTGACTTCATCTGAGTGGTCAGGCGGTCATTTGCACCGGCAAACTTTTCAAAGTTGAAGCGTGGCACCTTGGTGACCACATAGTCGATGGCAGGCTCGAACGAAGCTGGTGTCGCACCGCCAGTAATATCGTTGCTCAGCTCATCAAGGGTAAAGCCAACCGCCAGCTTGGCCGCGATCTTAGCAATAGGGAAGCCAGTCGCTTTAGATGCCAACGCCGATGAACGCGATACACGCGGGTTCATCTCGATGATCACCATGCGGCCATCTTTCGGGTTAATACCAAACTGTACGTTTGAACCACCGGTTTCAACACCAATCTCACGCAGTACCGCCAAAGATGCGTTACGCATTAACTGATATTCTTTGTCTGTCAGGGTCTGTGCTGGCGCAACGGTAATAGAGTCACCGGTATGCACGCCCATAGGATCGAAGTTTTCGATAGAGCAGACGATAATGCTGTTATCGTTGCGGTCACGAACCACTTCCATCTCATACTCTTTCCAACCGATAAGCGATTCATCGATCAGCAGTTCGTTAGTTGGAGAAAGCTCAAGACCCTGAGAACAGATCTCCTCAAACTCCTCCTTGTTGTAGGCGATACCGCCACCCGAACCACCCATGGTAAATGATGGACGGATAATACAAGGGAAACCAACCTGCTCAAGTACCTGATAGGCATCTTCCATGCTGCGGGCGATACCGGCACGAGGACACTCAAGACCAATCTTTTTCATCGCCGCGTCGAAACGACTACGGTCTTCGGCCTTGTCGATGGCATCGGCGGTGGCGCCAATCATATCAACGTTGAACTCGGCCAGAACCCCTTCCGCCTCGAGGCGCAGCGCACAGTTCAGTGCAGTCTGTCCGCCCATGGTAGGCAGAATGGCATCGGGACGCTCTTTGGCGATGATGTTACGTACGACTTCCCAGTGGATAGGCTCGATATAGGTCGCATCGGCCATCTCTGGGTCGGTCATGATGGTTGCAGGGTTTGAGTTCACCAGAATAACCCGGTAACCCTCTTCGCGAAGCGCCTTACAGGCCTGAGCGCCAGAGTAGTCAAACTCACACGCCTGACCAATAACGATCGGGCCGGCACCCAGGATTAGAATACTTTTTATATCTGTACGTTTTGGCATTGCTGAATCTTTCTCCCGGACTACTTAGCGTTGTGACGATATGTTTCGATCAAGTCGATAAAGTGATCAAACAATGGCGCGGCATCATGGGGACCCGGGCTAGCCTCAGGGTGACCCTGGAAGCTAAATGCGGGCTTATCGGTCAAATGAATCCCCTGCAACGAACCGTCGAACAGTGACTTATGGGTCACCTTCACATTGGCTGGCAAGCTGGCTTCATCGGCAGCGAAACCGTGGTTCTGGCTGGTGATCATCACATTGCCCTTCTCCAGGTTGCTCACCGGATGGTTAGCACCATGGTGGCCAAACTTCATCTTCAAGGTTTTTGCACCCGATGCCAGTGCCAGCAACTGGTGGCCCAGGCAGATACCAAATACGGGAATGTCAGTCTTGAGTATGCTTTGAATCGCTTCGATGGCGTAATCACATGGCTCTGGGTCACCAGGACCGTTTGACAGGAAGATACCATCAGGATTCATCGCCAAAACTTCTGACGCTGGAGTTTGTGCAGGCACCACAGTTACATCACAACCGCGGTCGACCAGCATACGTAGGATATTACGCTTAACGCCGTAGTCATAGGCCACGACTTTGTATTTCAGTTCAGACTCAGGTGTGTCACTTGGCAGACCGCCTACTAAACGCCAGCTACCGCTGCGCCATTGGTATTGCGTCGCCGTGGTTACCTCTTTGGCTAAATCCATGCCTTTCAAACCAGGGAATGCCTTGGCCGCTGCTAGCGCCTTAGCTTCATCCATATCCCCAACAAGGATAGCACCCGCCTGTGCCCCTTTTTCCCTTAGGATACGTGTTAATTTACGCGTATCGATATCGGCAATGCCGACCACATTGTTGCTTTTGAGGTAATCGCTGAGAGATTGCTGATTTCTGAAGTTGCTGGCCAGTAATGGCAGATCACGAATGATCAGACCACAAGCATGTACGGCTTCAGATTCGACATCTTCACTATTGGTACCTGTGTTACCAATGTGTGGGTAGGTTAAAGTAACAATTTGACGAGAATAGGAAGGATCCGTAAGGATCTCTTGGTAACCCGTCATTGAAGTGTTAAACACCACTTCACCAACTGCGAGTCCATCGGCACCAATTGCTGTGCCAGAGAATACGGTTCCATCTTCGAGTACGAGTAAGGCAGACTTTGTCAACGCGACCTCCGAAAAGAGCCAAACCATTGAATAATAGGGTTTTATTTTATATTTAAAATACCAATTTCCGCTTAAATACGAAATTTTGACAAATTCCGTCAATTCTATAGGTAATTAAGCAAATCGTCTACAGATAAGCGGTACTTTCTTTCAAAAAAAAACGCCAAATTGGCGTTTTTTTAAATACTAATCCTTCAGGCCTAAGACCTGCTGCATGTCGTATAATCCGGGACCTTGATCGCCCAACCAGAACGCGGCACGCATGGCACCATTGGCAAAGGTCATACGGCTAGAGGCCTTATGGGTGATCTCTAATCGCTCGCCAATATCGGCAAACATTGCCGTATGCTCACCCACCAAGTCACCGGCACGAATGGTCGAGAAACCTATAGTTTCACGCGAGCGTTCTTCGGTGATCCCTTCACGGCCATAGATTGCGCATTTTTCCAGGTCACGACCCAGCACCTCGGCGATCACTTCACCCATCTTAAGTGCGGTACCAGAAGGGGCATCCTTCTTGTGCCTATGATGGCCTTCAATGATCTCGATATCCGTGTAATCACCCATCACCTCGGCAGCTAGCTCAAGCAGACGCCACATCAGGTTCACCCCAACAGACATATTGGGCGCCATCACGATAGGCGTGGTTTCGGCATAGGCAGCAATCTGCTCTTTCTGGGCATGATTAAAGCCAGTGGTACCGATAACAATCGCCTTACCGTTACGTGCACACCAATCTGTATGTACCACGCTAGCCTCAGGAGAGGTAAAGTCGATCAGGATGTCAAAGTCATCTACGGCATTGTCTAACGAATCAGTGATGGCAACATTCATGGCACCTACACCGGCAAGTTCACCTGCATCGACACCGATTAATGTAGAACCTGCACGCTCAACCGCTGCACCTAAATAGATATTGCTGCTGAGTTTTGCTGATTCAATAAGAGTTCGGCCCATGCGACCACTGCCACCGGTTATTGCCACTCTTACTTGCTCTGTCATCTAATTCTCCTAAACACTCAAGGTTTCCACTGGGCTTAAGGCTAACGCCAAATCAATTTAAAAAAAAGCCTAAGCGAACGCTTAGGCTTTTCTATTAGATAATGTCGAGTAATTCTACTTCGAACACTAGCGCCGAATATGGAGGAATAGAGGCACCAGCACCACGCTCGCCATAGGCCAGGTGATGAGGAACATATAGCTTCCACTTAGAACCTACAGGCATTAGCTGTAAGGCTTCGGTCCAACCAGCAATCACACCAGATACAGGGAACTCAGCAGGTTGGTCGCGCAGCACTGAGCTGTCAAATACGTCACCGCTGATGAAAGTACCATGGTAGTGAGTACGAACGGTAGAATCATAACCAGGCTTGTCGCCAGTACCTTCGGTGATGATCTCATACTGTAGACCAGACTCTAAGGTCACAACGCCATCACGCTTTTGGTTTTCAGCAAGGAAGGCATCACCTTCTGCCGAGGCCGCCGCAGCAGCAGCTTCCTGAACCTTTTGAATACGCTGACTAATCTCTGTGAATGCAGTTTGAAGATCTTGCATAGACACAGCACTCTCTTTGCCTTCAAACGCATCTGCCAGACCAACTTGAACAGCTGAAATATCGATACCTTCGAATGAGTTAGCTGCAAGTTGCTCGCCTAACTGGCGACCAACACCGTAGCTGGCGTGCTGTTCAATAGTGGTGAACTTATCAGACATAATGATTGTACTCTCATTTATTCAATTAATTTCGCGCGGATTTTATCACAGTCGGCAATAAAAAACCCATAAATTGCCCCTAGTCACAGCGATTTTTTACACTGGCACTCGCGGTGCGATACAGAGGCGTTACTTGAGGCAACATCTGTTGCAGGTCGGCAATGCGATGTCCATGAGAAGGGTGAGTCGATAACAGCTCAGGGCCTTGATTCCCCCCCGCCTTCGCCATGTTTTGCCACAGATTGATACTCTGGCTAGGATCGAAACCGGCTCGCGCCATTAACTCAACCCCCATGACATCGGCTTCACTCTCTTGTGCCCGGCCATAAGGGAGGATAAAACCATACTGGGCACCCAGTCCTAGAGCCGACATATAGAGATCCTTATTACTTAAGCCGCTAACATCGATGGCAGCGTCGGCGATCTGCATACCCACACCCGTTAACTGGGCTCTTGATACCTGCTCGTTGCTATGGTTCGCTAGCACATGGGCCACCTCATGACCTATCACAGTTGCCAACTGGTCTTGGTTCTTCGCCACCTTGAGCAGCCCGGTATAGACACCGATATGACCACCAGGCAAGGCAAACGCGTTAACCTGATCGGACTCAAACACCACTACCTCCCAATTTGGCTGACGGCCTGGTAAAACGGAAGTGATACGCTCGGCCACACAGGTCACATACTGATTAACCTGCTTATCCTGGCTCACCTTCTGCTGCTTTTTCATCTGAGCAAATGATTCGGCGCCCATCTGATCCATCTGCTGCGATGAAAACAATAGAGTCTGATTGCGCCCAGTAGGCGACTGTGTCATTGCACAACCGGCTAATAGTAGGACCACCAGCACCGCGGTTAACTGCTTCATCTTTCGTTCCTTCTGTTTATGAAACTTGGCTATTTGAGTATCTACTAAGAATAGCGGTAAAAAATAGACATAAAAAAACCTCGCATTGCGAGGTTTTTATTGTGTATCAGCAAGGCTTAACTGTTCAAGTCCTGGAAGAACTTCTTCACGCCATCGAAGAAGCCTTCCGCCTTAGGGCTGTGCTTCTTTGATGAACCCGTCAGGGTGTTATCGAACTCTCGCAGTAGCTCTTTTTGCTTGTCGCTCAAGTTCACCGGCGTTTCCATCACCACCTTACACAGCAGGTCGCCGACCGCATGACTGCGCACCGACTTAACCCCTTTACCACGCAGACGGAACATACGGCCAGTCTGAGTCTCCGATGGGATCTTCAGGTTAACCTTACCATCTAGGGTTGGTACCTCAATTTCACCGCCCAGTGCTGCAGTGCTAAAGGAGATAGGCACTTCGCAGTAGAGGTTATTACCGTCACGCACGAAGATGGCATGCTCACGCACAGTAACCTGCACATAGAGATCTCCTGGAGGCGCGCCAAATTCGCCCGCTTCTCCTTCGCCCGACAGACGAATACGGTCGCCGGTATCCACACCCGCCGGAATTTTCACCGACAGTGTCTTGCTCTTCTCTACGCGGCCTTCACCATGACACTTACCACAAGGATCTTTGATGATCTTGCCGCGGCCATGACAGGTAGGACAGGCTTGCTGCACCGCAAAGAAACCTTGGCGCATCTGCACCTGGCCCTGACCGTGACAGGTACCACATGTGGTTGGCGAACTGCCTTTTTTGGCGCCGCTACCATCACAAAGATCACAGGTGGCTAACGTCGGAATGCGTAGCTCTTTAGTTAGGCCACGGACCGCTTCTTCCAGTGACAATTCGAGGTTATATCGCAGATCGGAACCGCGCGCCGCCTGGCGTTGACCACCACGGCGTCCACCGCCGAAAATGTCACCAAAGACGTCACCGAATACATCACCGAAGTCAGCGCCGCCGCCAAATCCACCGCCGCCGCGATTAGGATCGACACCCGCATGACCAAATTGGTCATAGGCCGCCTTCTTATCGCTATCGGTTAGAATTTCGTAGGCTTCTTTTACCTCTTTGAAGCTGGCTTCAGCAGCCTTGTCACCCGGATTGCGGTCTGGGTGAAATTTCATGGCGAGGCGCTTATAAGCTTTCTTAATCTCACGCTCGCTGGCGTCACGACCTACGCCCAATACTTCGTAATAATCTCGCTTTGACATAGTCTCATACTTTCTGCGCTAGGGTCTGTTGACCTTTTAGGTTTACTTTTTGTTCAATCTAAACATTGTGCCCAAGGCGCTCGCTGCGTGGCATAGTTATTCTATGTAAGTCGCACGTAACGCTGGGCAAGGCGCGTTTAGATGAATCCTTTGGACAGTGTTTGTTGGCCATTTCTACGGCGTTATCGCCTGCTTATGCAGAATAACTACACCGCACAGGCTCAGCCTTGTATAACTGACCAACAAATGACTGCAAAAACAAACAGCAAAGGTCAACTGACCCTAAAGTTATACGAACGGGCGTTAGAGTTACCCCATAACGCCCGCTGGAAATAATTTAGGCTGGGCCTGAATTATTTTTTGTCGTCTTTAACTTCTTCAAACTCGGCATCGACAACATCGTCAGCAGGAGCTTCATTAGACTGCTGAGCCTGCTCGCCTTGGCCAGCTTGCGCCTTAGCTTGAGCGATCTCCATCAGCTTGGCAGACGCTTCCATCAGGGCTTGCGTTGCTTTTTCGATGGCTTCTTTGTCTTTGCCCTTAGAGGCTGTATCGACTTCGGCCATTGCTGCTTCGATCTTCTCTTTATCTTCAGCTGGCAATGCGTCGCCCGCTTCTTCGATCTGCTTCTTGGTTGCGTGAACCATGCCATCAGCCTGGTTACGTGCCGTCACTAGCTCTTCGAACTTAGCGTCTTCATCGGCGTGTGCCTCAGCGTCACGTACCATGGCTTCCACTTCTTCATCACTCAGACCAGAAGAGGCCTTGATGGTGATGTTCTGTGCCTTGCCTGTCTTCTTGTCAGTTGCTGACACATGCAAGATACCATCGGCGTCGATATCGAAAGCCACTTCAATTTGTGGCATGCCACGTGGAGCAGGCTCGATACCTTCCAGGTTGAACTGACCCAGCGACTTGTTCGCGCTAGATTGCTTACGCTCACCCTGTAGCACGTGGATGGTTACCGCGCTCTGGTTGTCATCTGCCGTTGAGAAGGTCTGACTAGCCTTAGTCGGGATAGTCGTGTTCTTCTCGATAAGCTTAGTCATTACGCTACCCATGGTTTCGATACCAAGAGATAGTGGTGTAACGTCTAGTAGCAGTACGTCTTTCACGTCACCAGAAAGTACACCCGCCTGAACCGCAGCACCGATAGCAACCGCTTCATCAGGGTTAACGTCTTGACGCAGCTCTTTTCCGAAGAAGCTAGACACCTCTTCACGAACCTTAGGCATACGTGTCTGACCACCGACCAGAATCACTTCGTTGATGTCTGATACAGACAGGTCTGCGTCAGCCAGTGCAACTTTTAGCGGCTCAAGTGAACGTTGGATCAGATCTTCAACCAGAGACTCAAGCTTAGCGCGAGTGATCTTAACCACTAAGTGCTTAGGACCTGTCGCATCTGCCGTGATGTATGGCAGGTTAACTTCAGTCTGCGTGGTGCTAGATAGCTCGATCTTCGCCTTCTCGGCAGCTTCTTTCAGACGCTGCATCGCTAGCGGATCGTTACGCAGATCCAGTGATTGCTCTTTCTTGAACTCGTCAGCCAAGTAGTTGATCAGACGGTTATCAAAGTCTTCACCACCTAAGTGAGTGTCACCGTTAGTTGCAAGCACTTCGAAAGTTTGCTCACCATCAACGCTATCGATCTCGATGATAGAGATATCGAAAGTACCACCACCTAAGTCGTATACTGCAACAATGTTGTCGCCTTGCTTCTTATCGATACCATAAGCCAGTGCCGCAGCGGTTGGCTCGTTGATAATACGCTTCACTTCAAGACCCGCGATACGGCCAGCATCTTTAGTCGCCTGGCGCTGTGAATCGTTGAAGTATGCTGGAACGGTAATCACCGCTTCAGTCACTGGCTCACCTAAGTAGTCTTCAGCAGTCTTCTTCATCTTCTTCAGAATTTCTGCAGAAACCTGTGGTGGTGCCATCTTCTTATCGTGCGCTTCAACCCATGCATCACCGTTGTCTGCACCGATGATCTTAAATGGCATGATGTCTACGTCGCGCTGTACTTCGTCATCTTTAAAACGACGACCGATAAGACGCTTAATAGCAAAGAAGGTATTCTTTGGGTTTGTTACAGCTTGGCGTTTCGCAGGCTGACCAACTAATACTTCCTCGCCGGTATATGCGATGATCGATGGTGTGGTGCGATCGCCTTCCGCGTTCTCAATTACGCGTGCTTTATCGCCATCAAGTACAGCTACACAAGAGTTAGTTGTACCTAAATCGATACCAATAATTTTACCCATGGAGTCCTCCAAAAAACTTTTAACTTACGCTAACTTTGTTATCTGATTCAGATATGGGGATAGGCGAAGTTGTTTTCAAGCCTATATTTCCAAGCCAATATCTTTCCTTAACACCCTATATTGGGACAGCGATTGGGATTACAAGGGCAAGAAAGATAAAAATTAACTTATATTGAGTATTTTTTTGATCTTAAAAGCTGCCGAGTGACCAACAAGCAGCGTATAATGCATGCAATCGAAGTGAATGTCCCTCTGTGCCCAGCCTGCGGGATTTTTTTAGTTGTCTCGTTTTGTGAGAAGATTCAGTGAAATCATCCAACCAAGCTTATCTCTACGCCATAGCGGCCATCTTACTCTGGTCGACAGTCGCCACCGCCTTTAAGTTGGCGCTGAGCCACTTTACTCCGCTGCAGCTGGTGTTTGTCGCCGTCTCTACCTCTATCGTGGCCTTAGGGGTTATCTTGGCCGCAATGGGTAAGCTACACCTGATTCGACGCCAATTTGTCAATCGCCCCTGGTTTTACCTACAGACTGGACTGCTCAATCCGTTTCTCTATTATCTGGTGCTGTTTAAAGCCTACGCCCTGCTACCCGCCCAGCAAGCCCTGTCACTCAACTACACCTGGGCTATCTTGCTGCCTCTGTTAGCAGTGCCACTGCTCAAACAGAAACTACGTAAGAGCGATCTCACCGCAGCGCTTATCGCCTATATGGGGGTATTTGTTATCGCAACCAATGGCGAAATCGCCAGTGTGCGCTTCGAGAGTGCCACAGGCGTAATGTTGGCACTGACCAGTACTCTGCTTTGGTCGCTGTATTGGATAGTCAACACCAAAGATAAAGGCGACCCAGTGGTAAGCTTGCTGCTGAGTTTCATGGTGGGGCTGCCTTTTATCCTAGTGACGCTGCTGTTGACCCAGTCGCTACCCAGCTGGGATCTTAACGCCTTTGGCGCGGGCATCTATGTTGGCCTGTTTGAAATGGGGGTGACTTTCGTTCTCTGGTTGGTGGCGCTGAAAAAAGCGGATCGCACCGCCAGCATGAGTACCTTGGTCTTTATTACGCCGGTATTATCGGTAGGCTTTATCGCCTGGATCTTACACGAGACCATTACGCCATCGACCTTTATCGGCTTAGGCTTGATTTTAACGGCGCTGGCGCTGCAGCAGCTCCTGCCACAGCTAAGCCGTTTGCGCGCCAAGCGGTATGCCAAAGCCACCCTGGCCGCCGAGATACCAGTCACGCTCGACAATACTATGCCGCCAAATAACGAGTCCTCCATCAACTCTTAGGGCCATAAAAAAACCGACATTTCGTCGGTTTTTTTATGGCTTGTCACTCAGACAATCTCTGTAAGGGACAGGCACTCAAGCCCGTCTCGCAAGGGCCTTAGTTACGCACGTCAATCTCGCCCACACCCACTGACACATACAGATGCTCATCACCGGCAGAGCCACGTTGATGATAGCTCTGGCTCACCATGCTACGCTCCACCTTAAGGTGCTCACCGCCATCACGTACCTTCACCTCACCCACGCCTGATTCGAGCGAGATCTCACCATACTTGGCCTGATGGGTGATCTCGGCGCGGCCCACACCCACATCGACCTCTATGCTGGCACTCAGACCATTAACAATCACCTCGCCGACACCTGCATCAACTTTTAATGCGGCGTCACGGGGCAGATAAATGCGCCACTTCTGGTTCACATCATCTTGATCAGCCAGTTTAAGCACTAGGCGATCGCCATTATCGATCACATCAAACTTGGCCGAACTCACGTCAGTATTTTGCCAAAAGCCAAACCACTTAGAGTTGCTGGGCTTCACCTCAACCTCAACCCGTACCATATCCTGGTCACTGGCGATCAGCTCCGCCTGGCCAACTTCCATGTCCAACACCACCTTCTGGCCCTGATAATCAAATTCATCATTTAAAGTGATGCTAGATGCCGCCTGAGCACCAGCGCTCATTAACCCGAACACTAAACTGGCTCCAACCAACATCTTGTTTATCTTATTGCTTTTCATCTTAAGCCCCTTCATCGACTCCCTGTGAGAATAGATAAGACTTAGCAAACAAGATGCCAAAAAGTTAACACACTGTATTTAAATAATTTTACAGAAATATAGCACATAGTCAGTTAGCAGCCAGGCAAACAAATCGTGAAACTCACCAAGATAACTGGTGAAATTCATCACTCAGATTAAATACCATAAATGGCTTACTGGATTAAAAGCAAAAAGGAGCCATAAGGCTCCTTTTATCATCAATTCTTAGGCCAGCATTTGGCCTCTGCTTTAGCTTCTGGCGGTGTAATCCCCAACGCCAATCCACTTATAAGTGGTCAGCGCCTCAAGCCCCATGGGCCCTCTGGCATGTAGCTTCTGAGTCGATACCGCCACCTCGGCGCCCAGGCCAAACTGGCCACCATCGGTAAAGCGGGTACTGGCATTGACATACACGGCCGCCGCATCCACCTGATTGATAAAATGCGCCGTGGCATGAATGTTATCGCTCAAGATCCCCTCTGAGTGACCACTTGAGAAACGGCGAATATGGGCAATCGCCTGATCGATATCATCGACTACCTTGACGCCAAGATTCAGCGACAACCACTCGGTATCAAAGGTCTCATCGCTCGCCTCAAAGGTCTCCATACCAGCGTCACCAGCCACTGCCTTAGCCTGCGGGCAGGCATAAAAACTCACGCCAAGCCCTTGCAAATGAGCGTAGAGTTTAGGCAAGAAGCTATTGGCAAGGTCTTTGTGGATAAGCACAGTGTCCAGGGCATTACACACGGTTGGCCGCTGCACCTTGGCATTGGCAATGACCTCAACCGCCTTGTCCTGATCCACCTGGCTATCGACAAACAGGTGGCAGATACCGATACCGCCTAAAATCACCGGAATGGTCGCCTGTTCGGCGCACAGCCGCTGCAGGTTTTGACCGCCTCTTGGGACTATCATATCGACATAGTTATCAAGCTTCAAAAGCCCTGAGACTAACGCTCTGTCCGGGTCTTGGATCAGCTGCACCGCATCGCTCGGTAGCCCCTGTTCGGCAATGGCGGCGCGAATCGTTTCACTCAAGGCCTGGTTAGAGGCCAGCGTCTCTTTACCACCACGCAGGATCACCGCATTGCCTGTCTTCAGGGCCAGCACGGCGATATCTACGGTGACATTGGGGCGCGCCTCATAGATAACACCAAGCACCCCCAGCGGCACACGGCGACGGGATAGACGCAGGCCGTTTTCCAGCAGCTGACTCTCCAACTCGCTACCGATAGGATCGGCCAGGGCCACCACGTTTTCTATGTCGGCGATAACCCCAGATAGACGTTCATCATCGAGTAGCAACCTGTCGATCATGGCATCATTCAGGCCATTTTCTCGTGCCTTGGCCACATCTTGCTGGTTAGCCGCCACTATCTGCTGGCTATTGTCGGTAAGCTTACGCGCAATTGCCCGCAGCAACTCACGCTTTTGCTGACCCGTGAGACTTGCCATGGCATAGCTCGCCGCCTTGGCCTGCTCGCCCAGTGTGTTTAAATATTGCTGTTTATCGTCCATTGCTTCTCTTCCACTCACATCGCTCTATTTGGCCAAGCTCACTTAAAACACCACCATGTCGTTACGGTGCACTATGGCATCGCCATAGTCGTAACCCAGCAGCGACTCAATGTCATCAGAATGTTTACCGGCTATCTTATGCAGATCTTTGGCGCTGTAGCGGCTCATGCCCCTGGCATGTTCACGCCCCTGCTCATCCACCAGCTGCAAGGTGGCCCCCCGTTCAAACACGCCACTGACCGACAACACCCCTTTAGACAGCAAACTACGCCCCTTCTGGGTCACCGCATTCACTGCGCCGCTATCCAGTACCAAACGTCCCTTAGTCGCAGGCCCCGCCAAAATCCACTGCTTACGACTCTCCAGTGGATTTTCCAGCGCGGTAAAGTGAGTGCCCACAGGCTGTTTACACACGGCGTCGAGAATCACCTTAGGATGATGGCCCGAAGCGATCACCACCTCGATGCCTGCTCGGCGGGCAATATCTGCCGCCTGTAACTTAGTCGCCATGCCCCCCGTGCCCAAGCCAGACACTGCGCCGCCTGCCAGGCTGCGAAGGCTATCGTCGATATTCACCACCTGCTTAATCAACTTGGCATCGGGATTGGTTCTGGGATCGGCATCAAACAGGCCCTTCTGATCCGTCAGCAAAATTAATAGATCGGCATCGCACAGCAGCGCCGCCCGCGCCGACAGGTTATCGTTATCGCCAACCTTAATCTCATTGGTGGCCACGGCATCGTTTTCATTGATGATAGGAATAATGCCGTTCGCCAGCAGGGCGTTAAGAGAGTCTCTGGCATTAAGGTAGCGCTCTCTGTCATGCAGATCGGCGCGGGTCAGCAGCAGCTGGCCCACATGCAAGCCATAGATACTAAACAACTGTGCCCAAGCGAGGATCAATTGGCTCTGCCCCACGGCAGCCAAGAGCTGCTTGTTGGCCACGGTATCGGGCAGTTGCGGATAACCTAAGTGTTCGCGTCCCGCAGCGATGGCACCTGAGGTGCACAGCACCACTTCAACCCCCGCCTTCATCAAGTTGGCCATCTGTCTGGCCAGCTCCACCATATGCGCCTTGTCCAGCTGGCGCGAGCCAGAGGTGAGCACACTGGTGCCCAATTTCACTACCACTCGGCGGTAGCCTATCTCACTTAAGTTCATTTACATATCGACAGAAAAAAACCGAACCTCAAGTTATACCCAATCCCTAAACCAAATGGTAGCGGCGTAGATAAAAGATTAGAGCAAGTCTACTTTCCTTCAAAAAAATCCCATAAAAAAGGCCATACATTGTATGACCTTTAATCTTTTCACCAAGAAACTCAGCTAACGATAACTAAACTTAACCCTAGCTGTGCTTATCCATAGACAAACTTGGCTAAGAAGAGCGCCGCCAATATCAGCACGCCGAAAGTGAGATCCTTATAACGGCCACTAAACAGCTTGATCCCCGCATAGGCGATAAAACCCATTGCGATACCAGTGGCAATGGAGAAGGTCAGCGGCATCAAGATACAAACCACCACCACTGGCGCGGCCTCGGTCAGATCTTCCCAGTCCACATGCACCAGTCCAGACATCATTAAGATAGCTACGTAGAACAAGGTGCCTGCCGTCGCGTAGGCTGGCACCATACCAGCCAATGGCGAAATAAACAGAGATAACAAGAACATGATCCCTACCACCACGGCCGTAAGTCCGGTGCGACCACCAGCGCTCACCCCAGCAGTACTCTCAATATAGCTAGTGGTGGTCGAAGTGCCTAGCATGGCACCGGCAATGGTTGCTGTGCTGTCGGCGGTCAGCGCACGGCCAAGTCGGGGCAATCTGCCTCTGTCATCGAGAAAGCCACCACGCTGCGCCACGGCCACCAAGGTCCCCGAGGTATCGAACAGATCCACAAACAGGAAGGCAAACACCACAGAGAGCATGCTGATCTCAAGCACATTGGCAAGATCCATCTTCATAAAGGTCGGTGCGATAGAGGGTGGCGCCGAGACCAAACCGCCATACTGCACGTCCCCCAGCAACAGCCCAAGCGCTGTGATCGATAAAATGCTGATGATCACCGCCGACTGATAACCTCTGTGTACCAAGGCGATAATGATAAAGAAGCCAAGCACAGACATGACAGCCGGTAAGGCGGTGACATCGCCCATAGTGACCAAAGTTGCCGGGCTGGCCACCACGATACCGGCGCTCTTGAGGCCAATAAGCGCCAGGAATAGACCGATACCGGCGGCGATCCCTAAACGCAACGACATAGGAATACTATTGACGATCCACTCACGGATCTTCACCAGAGACAAGATCAAAAAGCAGATACCCGAGAGGAATACCGCGCCCAGCGCAGTCTCCCAGCTATAGCCCATCTCGCCCACTACGGTATAAGTAAAGAAGGCGTTAAGCCCCATGCCGGGTGCCAGTGCAATGGGATAGTTAGCCACAATCCCCATCACCAAACAGCCCACCGCCGCGGCCAAACAGGTGGCGACAAATACGGCGCCGTGATCCATACCCGCATCAGCCAACATCATAGGGTTGACGAAGATGATATAGGCCATGGTTAAAAATGTGGTCAATCCGGCTACAACTTCTTGTTTTAACGTCGTTTGGTGCTCGGTTAACTTGAATACTTTCTCTAACATGGAACATGGTTCCTTGATTTAATTATTGTTTATTTAGGTAGGGTAAAGTTAATACCAGGTTAACAGCCTGATATTGAGCGACGATTATATACGCAAAAATTAACCAAACGCGAGCCAGTTTAGAGCCATAACTCAAGCCTGTTTCATAAAGGTGATCTACAGCAGATTTATTGGCACGTCAGCGAGGACCAAACGGCAAATTTCAGGCAAAAAAAAGCCTGCTCAAAGAGCAGGCGAGACATGTTTCAAGTGTTCCGAAAGGAAAGAGTTACCGCGCTAGCGGGTTACACTGGTCTATCGCTCAATGAGCAATAGACTACTTGAGTCTAAAAATCCCCAAACGGGGCAAGGTTGATGGATGATGCAACTACTTTAATCAAGTGAACTAGGTCCAAATGATCTTAGGGGTAGTTAACCCTTAAAAGTCATAGCGTACAGACCGCCACGAAGGGCATCAGTACAAAACCAAGTATTCTGCCAATAAATGTGCTGAATTCCGGTATAAGCCATAGTCATTAACTCCTAACAAAGTTGAAAAAAAATCTCTAGTGAAACTTGGCAAACCTTCATCGAAGGCCTTATGCCGCAGTATTCAACTTGTCGCTCGGTTCCTTGGAGAATTATCCGTCCTAGATAGACCTGAGGTGGAAGACACTGTGTCTAACCAACGAGAGCCATTATATTTAAATGTAGTTTTATTACAAGCTTTTTTTCCATTTTTTTTAAAAATAGCCTCAAAATGTAATTTTACAACAAAATAACACTTACTCAGGATGGATCGAGATCACAAACTAAAGCTGATTAGTGATCAGGCAATAAAAAAGGGCAGCGCGATGGCTGCCCCGGTCAAATTTCTTGCCGTTTAACTGCGGATCAATTGGCACAGACTCACTAATGGTGCCGCTGTTGGCGTGCCATAAAGCGGGTCTCCTTCGGTTGCACTGCCAGCAATATCCACATGGGTATAAGCCAGCGGCTTGTCGCTTGTCAGCCCATGCTCCTCAAGGCCGGAGGCTTTCAGCAGGAAGGCCGCCGGATATTGATGGCCCCTGGCAGTAACTGACGACGGCGCATTGTTTGATGACAAGATATCCGCCGCCCCAGAGGGATCGACAATCTTCTGATAATCTTCACGACGCAGACGCGACAGCTCTACCGGCTCGCCCCAGGCCTCGCTGATCGCCTGCAGGTTTTGTCCTACCTTCTGCTCTCGCGCCACCACATTTTCCACCAGTGCCGTATAGCCGCCATAACAGCGCACCACATGTCCTGTCAGGGTTGCCACCGAGAACAGCTGCGGCGCCTCCGCATGCTGCGCCTTGAGCCTAAGATGGGATAAGAGATCCGCCAGCACCAAACGCCCCTCGGCGTCGGTATTACCAATACGTACCCGCACACCAGCATGACTGGTGATGATCTCGTCGGTTACAAAAGCCTCACTACCTATACTGTTACGCACTAGGCCAAGCTCGGCTACCACACGCACACCTTTAGGCTTGAGCAATGCCAGAGTCTTCATCAGGCCGGCAACAGCGGCTGCGCCGCCCTTATCCCGGCTCATTCCCGCCATAGCACCACCCACTTTAAGATCGGCACCGCCCGTGTCGTACACCACACCTTTACCAGCAAAGAAATAGCTGCGCTCGATAGGCCCTTCGGCTTTATATTCCAGCTTAACCACTCTGGGCTGATGTCGTGGTACGGCGAAAGAGGCGCGGCCCACTGCACTCAGCAAGGGGTAGTCACGCTCCAGCACGTCTCTGTCTTCAACCACAGAGAGATTCAGATCAAGCCCTTGCATGGCATCGACACAGTATTGAGCAAAGGCTGGCGCAGACATGCGCTCAGGCTCAGTGCCACAAAGGTCACGGGCCAGATGTTTGCCGGCCTCGATGGCGCTAAGCAGCTCGCCAGCCTTGTCGTCAACCAGCAGACCAATTTGAGAAATCTTGTCTATCTCCCCCATGGCCTCGCGGCGCTCCAGCGCCTGCCACAATGCCTGGGCACAGCCGAGCGCCGCAACGCCCAAAGATTGCTGATACCTCGCCTGAGTCGATGGCGTGACAATCAACAAGGGACGTCTGGCACCCGAATCGAAGGCGACCTTGATCCCTTGACGCGCCGCGTCACTATAGACCCGCACATCCTGAATATCGCTGTCGCTGTCAGCTAGCGGCGCGACGATCAGACGACCACCGGCCAGCCCAGGGGCAAACAATAGTGTGGTCGAGCGACCGACTCTAGCATCCACCTGGGCACCATGGCTGGCAAGCATCGCCAGCTCCTCTTGAGCGATGGCGTCTAGGCCATGGGTCACAACGACCACAGCATCCCACTGGTTATCGTCAAAAATAGCTTCTGAATCTGTTACATCTATAAATTTAACCCCGGTCATGCCTCATCCTTTTCATCTAACGGTTTTTCGGTCTTAGCCGAATCAACTGACACCTAATAAGTGATACAAGTGCCCTTACCTTTCGACAGATCTGTGCCTGCCTATCGTGAATATCAACCTAGCTTCTAGCGACGATACTGAGTCTTGCTAAGCCCTTAACCCTAGGTCCTAAGACATAAGACATAAGCCATTAGCCCTGCCAAATTTCAGTAACCTCATATGGCCACTTAACCGCAATTTGAGGGTTGGGTTAAGGCCATGTCAGCCAAGGCTAAATCGTCGTGAGAGTTGGCATTATTCTCCTATCTGGCACTAAAGCCAAATGAAAATAATGATGTAAGCCCCAAAGGCTCCCAGAAACAGGTGGCAACTTAGTATGACACTTTACCCATAAGCTCCGCGCTTTCCTGCGCACTTCTGGGCGCGGCAAATCCCCCCGACGCCTCAGAGTCTATGATAGACTATCGCCAAATTAGACCTCAAAGACCTTTATTACAGAGGAGTTTGTCCGTGAGCACATTAAGTCAATTGCAACCTCAGGCACTTTGGCAGTGGTTTGAACAGATCTGCGCCATTCCCCACCCGTCTAAGCATGAGCAGGCACTAAGCCAACACATCCAAAACTGGGCCAAAGACAAACAACTTAGTGTTGTCGAAGATAAGGTCGGTAACCTGATCATTAAGAAGCCCGCAACCCCGGGCATGGAAAACCGTAAAGTTGTCGCCCTGCAGGCACATATCGACATGGTGCCGCAGAAAAATGCCGACAAGGTTCATGATTTTGAGAAAGATCCAATTGAAGCCTATGTTGACGGCGAGTGGGTAAAGGCCAAAGGCACCACCCTGGGCTCAGATAACGGCATCGGCATGGCCTCAGCATTAGCGATCCTTGGCAGTGACGATATCCCCCACGGCCCACTGGAAGTCTTGCTGACCATAGATGAAGAAGCAGGCATGACAGGGGCTTTTGGCCTTGAAGCCGGTTACCTTGATGCCGAGATCCTGATCAACACAGATTCTGAGCAAGAAGGTGAGATCTACATGGGCTGCGCCGGTGGCGTAGATGCTCAGATCACTGTGCCTATGGTTTGGCAGGCGGCTGAGCCGAGTCTGTCTACCTACACCCTTACCCTGTCAGGGCTAAAAGGCGGTCACTCAGGGGTGAACATTCACCTGGGCCGCGGCAACGCCAACAAGCTGTTGGCGCGCTTCCTGTTTAACTATGCCGACGAGTTAGCCTTAGAGCTAACCAACTTCAGCGGCGGCTCACTGCGTAACGCCATCCCTCGTGAGGCCAGCGTCAGCTTCATGCTGCCGAGCGAAAACCTGCCACGCCTCGAAGCCTTGATGCAGGAATATACCGATCTGGTACGTCAGGAACTGGCCATCGCAGACCCTGGTATGTTGCTGACTCTCAGTGAGATCCCAGCCGCCACTCAGGTAATGAGCGAAGCCACACAGCAGACTCTGATCGATCTACTACACGCCTGCCCTAATGGCGTAATGCGCATGAGCGATGAGATCCAAGGTGTCACCGAAACCTCGCTTAACGTTGGTGTGATCACCACAGAAGGCGAATCGGTGAGCATACTTTGCCTTATCCGCTCGCTGATCGACTCAGGCCGCGAAGAAGTTGAAGGCTACCTCACCGCACTGAGCAACCTGGCCGGTGCCGAAGTAGAATTCAGCGGCGCCTACCCTGGCTGGAAGCCAGACAGTAGCTCTCCTGTGATGGCGATTGTGAAAGACACCTACGAGTCTATCTACAACAAGGAACCCGTCATCATGGTGATCCACGCGGGTCTGGAGTGTGGTCTGTTCAAGAAGCCTTACCCAGAGATGGATATGGTCTCTATTGGCCCCACTATCCGCTTCCCACACAGCCCTGATGAGATGGTGTTAATCGAAACCGTCGACCAATACTGGAAACTACTCCTCGCCGTACTGGAACGTATTCCAGAGAAAGCGTAATAGATAGCGTAACTAGGTTATTGATGAGAAAAGGCGTCTAACAAGACGCCTTTTTTGCTTCTTTGGTGCCGAATTCAACGGTATAGCTCTGACCGTAACGAACTCCAGCGTTAACCTTCATTGTTTTGAATTGCCTGCGGCAGGCTCATGTGCAAACACATTTGTGACACGCTACGAGCACATCCTTGTGAGCTCTGCCTCGGCATCCATGCCTCGGAAGGTCACAAATGTGTTTACACCGAGTTATCAGTCTCTTCGATTTGGCCTTTACTTGTATCATCCTAAAATCAACAGCTAAATCATTTTTGGACATTTCCGTGCTAATAATTTTACTAAATTAGTGATCTATGGATTATCTTGGGTATTGAAAGCGTCCAATCTGATGGCCAGATTTGCTCGTCCACTACACGTTGGAATTTTCGGCTTTTCTCTTCAAAAAAGTTGGGCGCGTTAGGTTTCATTTTTTGAGCGTCCTTAATGCAGAGACAAAACTGTTAATGCATCTTTACAGATTGAGATATATGCCTCATCTGATCTAAAGAAGCTGCCCCTAAAGTAACTATCAGCGAAGCTTTTCCATATTTCTTTGTTTTTATCTCCTTCAGGAGTAAAAATTTCTGAGTTTTTACAGTTATTTGAACATATCAGGTAGCACATCAGTTCCATCTCGTCTGGACGGGAGTGTTCAGCGAATATCGTTAATCCAGTTTTGCCTAAAATATTACCAACATCTTTAGCATCAAATGATTGAGATAGAATGGCGTTGCCCAGTTTCGGTCTTATTGAATAGATAGCGATAGCCAGAACAGTGAGAATTTTATAGCCAAATACCGTATTATTGCTCAGGTATCCTTGCTGAGACAGTACAACATACACCTCTAAATGGCGTACTAGTGTTTCCACTTCTCTTAATGATAACTTATTGATCTTTATGATTTGCTCTATAACCCGAATGGAGCCACACTCCTGTAGCTTTAGGTTTTCTAGCACGTTACTGGTTCTAACTAAGTTTTTATAATGACTTAATGAAACGGATGTTTCTTGGTAGGTATTAAGTCCTTGTACTTGCGGTAGACAAAAGGAGTATTTGAGAAATTTATCTAAGTACCTTTGCGCGTCTACAGTCTCTCCGTAGCAGTGATTAATAGAAGATCTTAGCTGTTGGGTATTGGTGACTAAGACAAACAGTACACCCTCAACGTTGAATGTATGTTTTATGATCTCCAGCATGTTAACTGCAAAGTCAGGCCTACAACGGTCAAGTTCATCGACAAACAACACAATAGGCTTTTCCTGTGCTATTCCCTCTAATGTTTCTTGAAGCGTTCTCAGACTTTCTGATGCCTTGACGTGATCCTTCAGTACTGACTCTACCGATGCATCAATGGCTTTGTTTGCTGCTTGCTGAATTTCTTTATCAAAATCATTAACTACATCGGCTGCATCTTGGCGAAGCAAATGCGCTACCCCAGCTTTTGCTAGAGTCTTCAAACCGTATCTTGCCGCAGGTATAGCTTTTTTGATAAAACTCTCTTTATCTTCCTCTGACGATAGGATATTTACAACTTCAGCTAATACCGTTAGTAGCGGCTCATCAGCGTGATCAGCTTGGAAGGCATCCACATAGATAAGGTGATGTGTATCTTCTTCAGCCATAAGATTGATTAACTTATGACAAAACTCTGTTTTCCCTGTCCCCCAACTCCCATCGATAACCATAGGAGAGGTTTCTATATCTGCTCGTAGTAGTTGGATTGCTTTTTCTGCGATCTGCTTACGCTGAAATTCATCTCGATCGTGAAACGTGATGTTCATAATACCTAGCCTTTATTCTTAGTCTTAGTTGGTGCTTTGTTTAGTAGCAGACTCCAGTGTTCTTCCTTGGTAATTATGTAAGGTAATACCTTTATCTGTTCCACAAATTAGTAAAGTAGCCCGAAACGGGTGAAGTGACTGATAAGCCTAGCCCACTAGACTCTACACTGATTAGAAAAAGGAGAACAAGTATTGATCCTTAAGATGTGAAGGGGAAAATGGCTTAACTCAGAATGGGGCAAAAATCAGTTAGCTTTCACGCCTGAAACACACCAATACCGTCAAATCGAAGAGGCGTTGGATACCGAGTGTAGATGCATCTGCGGACGTCGATGGCAAGGATGCCATCGTCGAGCCTACAAGGAAGTATTCACGGCGTGTAGCAGATGTATCTGCACAAAAGCGAGCCGCAGGCTATTAATTACAGCGAAGGTATGACCTTCACTTGCCTCTCCAGCATCCCTGCAGATCAGATGGCGCACAGCGTGTCACAGGCGTATCTGCACAACCCCCGCCGGGCAGGCGTTAGATTGCCATGAAGGGTAAAGCTTCAAAAATCTAACCAGGTGCAATAACCGTCCAAGCTACGAGTCAAAAAGGTTAATAGGGTTAACGCTAAAAACCGAGATCCATCTGTGCCCCATGCACTTCATCTTCCTGGCCAGGGCTAGCATCGGCACTCTCGAGTCCGACCGACACACCCAGCAAGCGAATGCCCCGCCCGGCGCGGCGCTCCAAAGCCTGGCTGAGCAGGTCGTAAAACAACTTCACCGACACCTCGTCGCTACGCTGCTCTATGGTGGTCTGTTTAAAGTCATCAAACTTGAGCTTAACCACCTGCTTGTGAATACGCCGCGACTTAGCGCTGCGACTAATACGGCCGGATAGCTCCTGGATTAGCTGGGGCATCACCGCCTGACACTGCTCGTAGCTATAGATATCTTTGGCGAGCGTGGTCTCGACACCGACAGACTTACGCTCTCTGTGGGGCGAGATACCGCGGGGGTCTATCCCCTGCGCCCTGTCATACAAGACACCACCAAACTTACCGAAGCGCTCAATCAGGCTCAGCCGACTACAAGCCTGCACATCGGCGCAGGTTTTCAGCCCCATGGTCTCCAGCTTAGCGCCTGTCACCTTACCGACGCCGGGAATTTTGATCAGCGGCAATGTCTTCACAAACTCGGGGATCATCTGCGGGGTGATCACATACTGGCCATTAGGCTTGTTGAGATCTGAGGCAATCTTGGCCAAAAACTTCACCGGCGCGATACCGGCTGAGGCGGTGAGTCCTGTCTGCTCAAAGATCTCCTGGCGTATTGCCTCGGCGATCAAGGTGGCCGAGCCCTGATGTTGAGTGCAATCACTGACATCCAGATAGGCTTCATCCAGGGAGAGGGGCTCGATTAACTCTGTGTAGCGGGCAAACACTTCTCGGATCTGCGCCGAGACTTCCTTATACACAGACATACGGCCGGGCACCAAGATAAGATCTGGGCAGAGCTTGAGGGCATAGGCGGAGGCCATGGCCGAGCGCACACCAAACTTGCGCGCCTCATAGTTACAGGTGCTGATCACACCGCGGCGATCGCTGCGTCCACCAACGGCAATGGGCTTGCCCCTGAGCTCAGGAAAATCACGCATCTCGACCGCCGCAAAGAAGCAGTCCATATCTACATGAATAATCTTTTTCACCTTAATACCTCCGGCGCCAAGAATACTGTACATTTAAACAGTATTCAATCGCTTTGCGCTAAGGTGATAGCTTGGCACTGAATTGCGCCCAGTAAAAAGCCACCCTAAGGTGGCTTTATCTGAATCTGCCGCATGGCAATCAAGCAGCGACTGGTATTTTACATCTCACGCCTTACATTTTGGACTGAAGATAATTCTGCAGGCCGACCTTATCAATCAGGCCTAACTGCTTCTCTAGCCAGTACATATGGTCCGACTCAGTCTCTTCCAGCAAGACCTCTAACAACTCGCGAGAGGCGTAATCTTTCTTCTCTTCACATAGCGCAATGGCGGCGCGCAGATTATTGGCGACCTGATATTCATAGTTAAGGTCGTTTTGCAGCATCTCCTGCGGGTTTTTACCTATGTTGAGTGCCTCACGGCTGGCCACATCGGGTGTACCTTCGAGGAATAAAATGCGCTCGACCAACTTTTTGGCGTGTTCGCGCTCATCGTCAGACTCGTGAGAGATACGCTCATGCAGCTCGGTCAGTCCCCAGTCGTCATACATCAGGCCATGAACAAAATATTGATCCATTGCCGACAGCTCGCCGGTCAATAATTTGTTCAGTGTGTTGATCACCTCTTGGTTACCTTTCATATTGACTCCCTATTCCGACTCTATCTGTGACTGCAGGTAATTTTGAATGCCTGTCATCTTAATGAGATCTTGCTGCGCCTCGATCCAGTCAAGGTACTCCTCTTCATCTTCCAGCAGATCTTCGAGGATCTCACGACTGACATAATCTTGCTCCGTCTCGCACAGGTCTATGACGCTGCGAAGCTCGACCAGCTGCTCTTCAAGCATGGTCTTGTCACACTGCAACATCTCCTCTGGATGCTCACCGATACGCAATTTTTCAAGCTGCTGTAGATTAGGCAGGCCTTCGAGAAATAGCACCCGCTCAATTAACTTGTCGGCGTGCTTCATATCTTTAATCGACTTCTTGTAGCACTTCTCATTGAGCTCTTCCAGACCCCAATTTTTATACATGCGCGCATGCAGGAAGTACTGATTGATTGCCGTCAATTCAAAGGTCAGTATCTTATTTAACTGACGAATGACATTCGGATGACCCTTCATTTGATCTCCTTAATAAACTTGATCTAAATCAATATTTAAGACTAGAGCAATTTTAAGCCAATTACAAATAAACACTATGTTTCAATTGGTTATCAAAGATAATCATTCTTATTCGCGCTTTGATTAGCGATAAAAAAGTAAGAGGTTAAAGATAATAGATCCAGACTGTTAAGCGCCATCTTGCCCCAGCGAAGTCAGGTTCAAGCACTCAAAAATAGATAAAAATTAGTGGGAGTCGACAAATTCAGAGCAATAAAAAAGGCTCCAAAATGGAACCTTTAATCGGGACGAGTCTATTAACCTAGATGATACGATCTTTAGCCAGCTTTTCACGGCGGGCCTCTTCTTCGGCCATCTTCGCCTTACGCTTATCGCATGGGTCATCACAGTCACAGGCTTTATCTATGCCTAGTGCCCCTAGGCCACCACAGCTGCCAGCCACGGCCTTTTTCTTCACCAGATAGCCGATAGACATAAAAACGAAAAACAGTAGTAATACCACGAAAGCCGCTAAAAAAGTGCTCATCACTTACTCCAGATACACATAAGTGGTTGACCCACTTACATGCCTATTAATTCAACAATGCGCTCAGCCAGCCCTAAACGACTAGCTGACGCACCAGTGAGGCCTATTCTATCACAAACCCACAAAAGGCTTAAAGGCATCACTATAGTAGACCTTAAAACCTTGCGCTTGCTTTTCAATCAACATGATCGCCAGCCCTTCGCGCTCAGCCAGTGCCAGCGACGCCTCGGTGCCCATCACCATCATCGCCGTAGCATAACCGTCGGCAATCATGCTCTCTTTGGCAAGCACTGTGACCGAAGCCAGCTTGTGGTCTATGGGGTAGCCATTACGCGGGTCAATGATATGGGTAAAGCGCTGCCCCTCTTCCTCATAATAGTTGCGATAGTCGCCTGAGGTAGCCAAGGCCATGTTGCCTGGCTTGATCAATTGCTGCACCGAGCGCTCATCCTCATCGGGCTGCTCTATAGCGATGACCCAGTCACTGCCATCAAGCTTAACGCCATAGAGGCTGATCTCGCCGCCTATCTCAACCAGATATCCTTTGGGTTGATACTTACTCAGCAGCTTGGCCACCCTATCGACCCCAAAACCTTTAGCGATTGAGGAAAGATCCACATAGAGATCAGGGTTACTTTTACTCAGTTTGAGGCCATCAACCTTGAGGTATTCGATACCCGTTTTAGCTTTGGTCTGGGCGATAAGTTCCGCGCTCGGCACTCGTGTTGGACGCTTATCGGGTCCGAAGCCCCACAGGTTCACCAGTGGCCCCAAGGTAATATCCAACGCGCCGTCAGTCTTACGATAGAGGTCGATCCCCGTCTGCACCACCTTGGCCGTATCGGGCGATACCGCCAGACCAGTTTCGAGCGTCATCTGATTAAAGCGTGACAACTCTGAGTCCGTACGATAAGTGGACATCTGATCGTTCACCTGCTCCAGCGCCAGGTCGATCTCCGCTTGCAGCAGTTGTTCGTCAGGCATCTGTTGATCGCCGACAAATTTAATATGGTAAGTCGTGCCCATGGTCTGCCCAGACAGGGAGATAGTCTTAACAGGTTGGGTACAGGCTGAAATAAAAAAGGCTAGTCCCGCCAGGACTAACCCCTTAATAAAGGTCTTATACATATTGACCATTGTCCTTAATGATAACCCGGTAACACTCTCCCTAAGGGCGCCTGTGGCGTCTTAGGGAGGGCGATAATCGCGGGCAATATTATCACAAGAATTGTTGCTTAGCCGCCGAAGTCATCCAACAGGATATTTTCATCTTCAACGCCAAGATCTTTAAGCATACCGATAACCGCCGCGTTCATCATTGGAGGTCCACACATGTAGTACTCACAATCTTCTGGCGCTTCGTGGTCACGCAGGTAGTTTTCATACAAGACGTTATGAATGAAGCCTGTGTAACCATCCCAGTTATCTTCTGGTTGAGGATCTGACAGGGCCACATGCCATACGAAGTTATCGTTTTCAGCCGCTAGACCGTCGAAATCTTCAACATAGAACATTTCACGCTTAGAACGTGCACCGTACCAGAAGCTCATCTTACGCTTAGACTTAAGACGCTTAAGTTGGTCGAAGATATGCGAACGCATAGGCGCCATACCCGCACCACCACCGACGAATACCATCTCTGCATCGGTATCTTTAGCGAAGAACTCACCAAATGGACCAGAGATAGTTACCTTGTCGCCCGCCTTCAGGCTCCAGATGTATGAAGACATCTTACCGCAAGGCAGTGACAGGTTACGTGGAGGCGGCGTCGCGATACGTACGTTCAACATGATGATACCTTCCTCTTCAGGATAGTTCGCCATTGAGTACGCACGGATTGTCTCTTCATCAACCTTAGACTCTAGCTTGAAGAAGCCAAAGTGTTCCCAGTCGCCACGGTATTCTTCAGGTACGTCAAAATCGGCGTACTTAACATGGTGAGCAGGTGCTTCGATCTGAATGTAACCACCGGCACGGAAAGGTACAGACTCGCCATCAGGAATTTGCAGCTTAAGCTCTTTAATGAAGGTTGCTTTGTTATCGTTAGAGATAACTTCACAATCCCATTTCTTGATACCGAAGATCTCTTCTTCCAGCTCGATCTCCATATCTGACTTAACGTTTACCTGACAAGATAAACGACAGCCATTACGGGCATCGCCCTTAGAGATATGGTCGAGTTCTGTTGGCAAAATATCACCGCCACCAGATTTAACGATCACCTTACACTGGCCACAAGAACCACCGCCACCACAGGCCGATGAAACGAAGATGCCGTTTTCAGCCAATGCGCCAAGCAGTTTACCGCCTGCAGCCGTTTTAATCGCCTTATCCGCATCTTCATTGATGCCGATAGTAATATCGCCACTTGGTACCAACTTAGACTTGGCGAACAAAATCACCAAAACTAATACCAGTACAATGGCTGTAAACATACTCACACCGAGGTATACATCGATTGGAGTAGATTCAATAATACCCATTAACTTATCCTTTAAGGTTCAAATTCAGAAGCCGTTAAGGTGTCTCTATTACAGAGACACACCTGAGAACGACATGAAACCTAGAGCCATCAAACCTGCAGTCACAAAGGTAATACCTAGACCACGTAGACCATTAGGGACATCAGCATATTTTAACTTCTCACGGATACCGGCCAGTAGGACAAGCGCCAACGCCCAACCAATACCCGAACCTATGCCAAACACTAAACTTTCAGTCAGGTTGTAGTCACGCTCAACCATGAAAGATACCGCACCAAAAATCGCACAGTTTACGGTGATTAGCGGTAGGAAGATCCCCAGCGCGTTGTATAGCGGTGGAAAATACTTATCTAATGTCATCTCAAGGATTTGAACCAGCGCCGCGATCACACCGATAAAGGTGATGAACTTAAGGAAGCTCAGATCCGCATCGGGTACACCAGCCCAGGCTAAGGCGCCCGGTGCCAAAATACTCTGATAGATAATTTGGTTAACGGGTACAGAGATAGCCAATACCACGATAACAGCGACACCCAAGCCCATGGCTGTGGTCACCTTCTTAGACACAGCCAAGAAAGTACACATACCAAGGAAGAAGGATAACGCCATGTTTTCAATGAAAACAGAACGAATTAACAGACTAATAAAATGTTCCATTACGCTTATCCTTTTGCTTCAACTTGCTCTGGCTTGATGGTACGAATGATCCAGATTAACGCAGCAATCAGGAAGAACGCACTTGGCGGTAGCAGTAGCAGACCGTTTGGCTGATACCAGCCACCGTCAGAGATCTTGCTTAGGATCTCGACACCAAATAGCGAACCGTTACCAAACAATTCACGCACGAAGCCAACTGACAACAAGATGGCACCATAACCCAGACCGTTACCGATACCGTCCATAAAGCTCATCATAGGCGGTGTCTTCATCGCATAAGCTTCGGCGCGACCCATTACGATACAGTTGGTAATGATCAGACCGACGAATACCGACAACTGCTTAGCCACGTCATAGGCATAAGCTTGCAGTACCTGGTCAACCACGATCACCAGTGAAGCAATGATGGTCATCTGAACAATAATACGCACACTGCTTGGAATGTGATTACGGATCATCGAGATGAACAAGTTTGAAAACGCACAAACTGCTGTCAGTGCAATGGTCATCACGAGTGCGGTTTCCATCTTACTGGTCACCGCCAGCGCACTACATACACCCAGGATCTGCAACGCAATCGGGTTATTACTGATAATAGGTCCAGTTAGAACCTGTTTAAGTTCTTTAGCGTCAGCCATTAGCTAAGCCCTCCGTTGCGCGCCTTTTCGATAAAGCGAGCGAAACCCTCTTCTCCTAACCAGAAGTCAAGTGAGTTTTGAACGCCATTACCGGTAAGCGTCGCCCCTGATAATGCATCTACACCGTGTACACTTTCTGCGACGACAGGGTTCTTAGTCACTTTAATCGCCAAGTTGCCTTGGTCATCATAAAGCTTCTTACCTTGCCACTTAGCAATCCACTTAGGATTCTGTACTTCACCACCCAGACCAGGGGTTTCACCTGAACCGGTAAAGTCGTAATACACTAAGCTACGAATCGTGTTTAGGTCGGCTTCAACAGCGAGGAAAGCGTACATGGTAGACCACAGACCATAACCTTTAACCGGAATGATCACAGTCTGTAGCGTGCCAGCGTCATCGCGAACCAAGTAGACCACGCCTTTATTCGCCACACGCTTCACTGAAGCGATATCATTTTCAGGCTTAAAAGAAGTCTCAGGTGTACGAGCGGCCTTTTCAGTATCAAAAGTATCGGCGTTGCCTTCTACCCAGTCACCAGACTTAAGGTCAACCAGCTTAGCTTCGACATACTTTTCATAAGTATTAAGGATCTGATCCTTGCTCACTTCGCCAGACTTAGTGTCCACCAAGCCAGCCGCTTCAAGAATGTACTTTTGCTTATCAAGCAATTTGTTTTCTTGCTGTGTTGGCTTAAGTAGTACTGCCGCGGTAGAAACGAATACCGAACAGATAAAACATAATCCAACAACAACAAACAGCGTTCTACCGAACGAATCTTTATTACTAGCCACGAGCAATCCTCCGCTTAACATTCGCTTGAACCACAAAGTGGTCGAATAGCGGCGCAAACAGGTTGGCGAACAAGATAGCCAACATCATACCTTCAGGGAAAGCAGGGTTAATGACACGGATAAACACGGCCATAGCACCAATCAAGATACCGTACGCCCACTTAGCTTGGTTGGTGAAAGACGCAGAAACTGGGTCAGTCGCCATAAACATCATACCGAAGGCAAAGCCACCCAGTACCAAGTGCCAGTGCCAAGGCATAGCAAACATAGGGTTAGTATCGCTACCGATAAAGTTAAGTAGGTAAGAAACGGCAATCATACCGACCATCACACCACCCACGATGCGCCATGACGCGATACGGGTGTAGATAATCACCAGACCACCCAGCAGAATCGCCAGAGTAGACACTTCACCCACAGAACCAGGAATGAAACCTAGGAAGGCATCCCACCAAGCTTGGTTAAAGCCGTAGTCCAGAGTGCCCTGTGCCGCTTGGCTTAGCGCCGTTGCACCAGAGAAACCGTCTGCAACCACCCAAGTGGTATCGCCTGACATGTTTAGCGGGTAAGCGAAGAACAGGAAGGCACGACCGGCCAGTGCAGGGTTAAGGAAGTTACGACCCGTACCACCGAAGATCTCTTTGGCAACGACCACACCGAAGGTGATACCCAGCGCTACCATCCATAGCGGAATGGTTGCTGGCAGGGTTAGCGCAAACAGAATCGAGGTGACGAAGAAACCTTCGTTAACTTCATGGCCGCGAACCATAGCAAACAGCACTTCCCAGATACCACCCACGGCAAAGGTCACCGCGTAGATAGGGAGGAACCAACAGGCGCCATACCACATGAGTGCAGCAATACCTGAATCAGCAGTCAGCTCAGTACCAAACAAGCCAAACAAAGCCACTTGCCAGGTATCAGGAGTGGCAAAGCCAGCCATTAAAGCTTCTTGTGCCTGAAGACCTACGTTGTACATACCTACGAACATCGCAGGGAATGCACAGGCCCAAACCGTAATCATCATACGCTTCAGGTCAAGGTTATCACGCACATGAGTACGGCCCTTGTTTACGTGGCCTGGTGTATAAAATACCGTGTATGCCGCTTCGAAGAGCGCATACCACTTCTCGTATTTCCCACCCTTTTCAAACTGGGGTTCAATACTTTTGAAAAATTGTTTCAAGCCCATTAGCCTTCCCTCACAATCGTATCTAGGCAGTCGCGTAGGTACGACGCATAGTCATACTTACCAGGACATACGAAAGTACATAGTGCCAAATCTTCTTCATCCAACTCTAACGCGCCTAAAGTGGCAGCGCCGTCGGTATCACCTGACACCAGGTCACGCAATAGCATGGTAGGAAGAATGTCGAGAGGCATAACACGCTCATAGTTGCCAATTGGCACCATGGCACGGTCAGAACCACCAGTGCTGGTCGTCATGTTAAACAGACGAGACGGTGACAGGTGACCCAGGAATGCACGTGTAACAGAGAACTTGTTAGGACCAGGCATCGCCCAGCCAATAAACTCTTGTTCACGGCCTTCTTCAAGCAGAGAAATCTGGTTAAAGAAACGACCTAAATAGGCATGTGGGCCTGTTGCCGTTTTACCGTTGAGCACTGAACCCGCAACTACACGAACATCGCCCTGGGCCACTTCGCCAGTCGTCAATTCGGTAATAGATGCACCACTCTGAGTGCGCACCAGTCTAGGCTTAAGCGCCTTAGGACCTGCTATCGCGACCACACGTTGGGTGTTTAGCTCACCAGTAGTAAATAGTTGACCGATTGCGATCACATCTTGATAGCCAACATGCCAAACGGTGCGCTTAGCCGATGCGGGCAGAACAAAATGGATATGAGTACCGGCAAGACCCGCAGGATGCGGACCGGCAAACTCTTCAACTTGTGCGTTGGCTGCAGGAATATCGGTTCCTGGCGCCTTACACAGATACACCTTACCTTCTGTCAATCTTGCAAGGACTTTTAAGCCATTGGCAAAATCTTCCTTGTGCTCGTTAATGATAACGGCAGGATCGGCAGCAAGAGGTTGAGTATCGATAGCGGTCACAAAAATACCAGCAGGCGTTGAGTCAACTGCAGGTGCTTTGCTGAAAGGACGCGTACGCAAGGCGGGCCACATGCCTGATTCGATCAGGTTATCGCGCACTAATTGCGGGTCAAGGGTGTCTAATGCTGCGGCATCGTACTTGGCGAAAGAAACGCTATCGTCTCCCTCTACCTCGATGACGACAGACTGAAGAACACGCTGGGCGCCCCGGTTAATTTCTGAGATTGTGCCACTGGCTAAAGCAGTATATTTAACGCCAGGATTCTTTTTGTCTTCAAAAATCACCTGACCTTTTTGCACTTTGTCACCCACTTTGATCTTCATCGTGGGGCGCAGGCCAATATACTCTTCACCCAAAGTAGCTACGTGTTTAATGGCTGGGCCATTATGGATAACTTGCTCTGGTCCACCTGTTATAGGCAGGTCCAATCCTTTCTTTATTGTAATCATATCCACAAGCACTACGTTTATGAAGGAAAGATAATGCGTCGCGTTCCTGCTAAATGAGATAGATTTCAAACAGAAGCTATCGCATTGAGCTAGCGCAGATTTATTACAGAAATGCGATCGCAATCACGCTGGTCGGGCGCATTTTACCGTAAATAATTCCTTATCGCTATGAAAAATACGGGTGTTTTAAAACGGACTCAGGGGATTTCTACAGTGAGGAGTAGATCACAGTTCCTGTGATTTTTATGATTTAGGTAAATGGAAATTAATTTAGCCCCCTGTCCTAGCAGGGTTATATGAATTTGAGTAGCCAAAAATCTACTTTTTAACGGGCTTATTTTGGCGAATTTCGCTGGGCAAAAAAACAACAAAACCCGACACTGTTCGACTAAAGTTTAACCAGTAAATTTACCGATTTTTCCTGTTTAACACCTCTATGACCACCAACAGGCTAAAAAAACAAAAAGCAGCCACGGCTGCTTTTTGTCTCTGAACAGGTAAAAGGTGAGCTGAGATCAGAGTCCCTTTAAGATATCGTCACTAAGTTTAAGCTCATCGTTACGATTGACATTAACCCCGGCGGCGATGATATTTTTGGCGATATCCTTAGCCTGCTCCAAAGAATGCATCTCATAAGTCCCACACTGGTACTCGTTTAACTCAGGGATCTCAGACTGCTGCTTTACCTTTAGCACATCTTCCATGGCAGCCAGCCAGCACTCGGCCACTTCCGCTTCTTTGGGGGTGCCAATAAGGCTCATGTAGAAACCGGTGCGGCATCCCATAGGAGAGATATCGATGATCTCGACGCTATCACTATTGAGGTGATCTCGCATAAAACCGGCAAAAAGGTGCTCTAGGGTGTGAATACCGCGCTCGCTCAGAATATCTTTATTCGGGGCGCAGAAACGCAGATCAAAAACGGTAATAGTATCGCCCTTTGGGGTGGCCATCGTCTTGGCAACGCGCACGGCAGGGGCATTCATACGGGTATGATCTACGGTAAAGCTATCGAGTAACGGCATTATTTTTCTCCCATAAACAAAGGCACCTCAGAGTTTGCCAAGGCACCTAGATTGAGTGCGACCGACTGATAGCTTCAGCCGCCGACTGACCTACACAATATGCGGTAGGTGCCGAGCAAAGTAAAGTGAACATATCTCAAAACCCGGCCAATAAAAAACCACAGCGGCCATGCCTGCTGTGGCTTTAAACTAGCTCTGTCTCATCAACACCTAAAGGACAGTTATGCCCGCACAATCATGGGTTAACCGCGACACTTAGGTTAACCGAGAGACTTAGATTAACCGCGACACTTAGGCGAATCAGGCACTTCTGCCTCTTGCGCCCATTCGTCAGGCGTAAAAGTGTGCATAGACAGGGCATGCAATCCAGCATCGAACTGAGGCTGCAGCGCTTCATTGACCGCGCGGTGACGACCGATGAGTCGCTTACCTTCAAAAGCCGCGCTAGCAACGATCACCTTAAAGTGAGTCTCTGAATTAGGTGGGACATGGTGGTTGTCGCTCTCATTGATCACCTCTAGGTGAACTGGGGATAGAACCTCTGTGAGCGTATCGATTATCTGCTGTTTTACTGACATGGTCATCATCTCTGTCGAGTAGAAAACTTAAGTGGCAGCAGAGTACTTTGAGTGGATCAAAAGATCAACTCATCTTCATCGGTCCCCACCGCAGAGTACTAACCTCAGATCAGGTCAGGCTAACCCTGGCATCTTGAGAGACATTCTCCAGCAACTCTATGATGCTGTCCCCGCTGATCTCATCGGGCACGGATACCGCCAACTTAGCGGAAAACACTGTCTGCCCTAGGGTAGAGACATGTACTCGGTTGCACTCCATCTGATCCACTTCGAGATCCAGGTTAGAGAGAATATCGACTATCTCCCTTGTCAGCCCGGGTCTATCTGAACAATCGACATTGAATCTCAAGCTACGGGAGTGTTCGCTATGTAGCTCCGCCATATCGCTGAAACTAAAAGTAAGCTCGGGAAACTCCTGCACAAAGTTGGCCTGTAGCTGCGCCACCTTATCCTGAGTAATTGCCACCTTCATCATGGCAGCAAACCAGGCATCCATCTTGATCACCTTGCTGCTTAACCACTCGCCTCCGGCATCTCGGGTCAGGTTGGCCATCGCCTTCACTACTCCAGGGGTGACAGTGCCGGTTACCGTTGTCACGAACATCTTATTCATAGCAGACTCCTTGATGGGCTTGTCTCATTATCCAGCGATTATTCGAGCTGTGTGCTCCCCCTGAGGATAGACCTTTCATCGCCCCAAGAGTGAGAGCCAGGTTACAATTCAGCCTTACACATTATCCCTGATGATAGTGTGGAATTAAATGGCGATAGGTCAAGTTTAGCCTAGGCTGAGTCACCCCGGCCCTTTTTGGCAAAGAATGTTGCCAACTCGCCTGCATCGGCCAGTGCATGATTAAGAGATCGCCACTATTGAGCTGCAATTCCACTTTCTGTTTGCTCTGCTTATGGCGCAGAAAGAAGGGGCGGCTCGCCCCCAAGGTGATGGAGGCGATATCAGAGCCTGGCATGATCTCAGCCTCATCATCACTGTGCCACCCCATGGTGTCGGCCCCATCTTTGTAGTGATTGACCAAGACCCCATTGCTAATCAGGCCAAAGTCATGCGCCAGTTTATCTCGCAGACGCAAAGCATACTTAGGCCAGGGCAAGGCACGAATAAACAGGCCAGAATATTGATAATCACAGCCATCATCACCAAACCACACCTGACGCCTTGGGATCGGATGCATACGACCATATACGGCTATCTCGGGTCGGCTAAAGGGATAGTGCTCGGCCTCAAGCATCAGCGCTTGTTGCTGTGCCTGATTGAGGTACCCGGAAATAAGGCTAATAGGCGGCTTTGTGGTTGCCGTGCCCGGTAGTTCAAAACCAAGGTCTTGTTGATGCATCTCTCTTCCTGTTGCCCTTAGTGCTGGGCATATACCTGACTGGGTAAATCTGCGATAATCGCGACCCTAATTTTCAAAGTAGCAGCCAAGTGATGACAACTCAATTCTCCTTCGCCGATATCACGCTTCAACTCTCTCGCTATCCGGCCAAGCAGGCCTCTAACCTGCAAGCATGGGATGCGGCAGATGAGCACCTGATAAAACACTTACAGGAGATAGAGCAAGAAAAAGTTAATACTGCCATCATCAACGATAGCTTCGGTGCCTTGTGCGCGGTGCTCACCACTCAGGCCACCGACTGGCCCTTGTGGGTCGAAACCGATGCCAAGACCAGTCAGCTGGGCACCCTGGAAAACTTTGCTAGCAACAACTTGAGCCATGATAATCTCACCTGGCTCAATAGCCGAGACACCCTGCCACAAGGGATAGGCTTAGTACTGATGAAGTTGCCAAAAAACCTGAGCTACTTTGCCCATCAGCTGATACGCCTCTCAAGATCACTGGCACCTGGCACTCCTGTATTCATAGGCGCCAAGGCTAAATCGATCAATAAGCCGCTACTTGAAACCATCGCCCAGCACTTAGGTCCCGCCTCGGCCAGCCTAGCGTGGAAGAAGACCCGGGTGATCACCTGTATCGCCGACGGCACGTCAAGAGCCCTGCCGAGCGAGGTTTGCTGGCCGGTGAAGGAGTTTAATCTCACTATCAGTAATCTCAGTAACGTGTTTGCCGCCAATAAGCTGGATATCGGCGCCCGTATCATGCTGGATAATATGCCCAAGGGGCAGTTTGATACCATAGTGGATCTGGGCTGCGGCAACGGCATTCTCGGCCTGAGGGCAAAACAGCTTTATCCAGACGCGATACTCCATTTTGTCGACGACTCAGAGATGGCTATCGCCTCGGCGAAGCTTAACTGGCAGAGCAACCAATTAGATAATGCAAGTCAGCCCCTGCCACAGGCACATTTTCATTGGGACGATTGCCTGACCCACTTAAGTGAGGAGCTGCAACCCGATCTGGTGCTGTGCAACCCGCCCTTCCACCAGGGAGAGGCCATCACGGACCACATTGCCTGGCAGATGTTTTTAGACGCTTTTCATAAGTTAAGGCCAGGCGGCCTACTGCAGGTGGTGGGTAATCGTCATCTGGCCTACCATGTGAAACTCAAGCGCATATTTAAAAACTGCACCACAGTGGCCTCGAACGGTAAGTTTGTCATTCTTCAGGCGACTAAAGCTGTAAATACGGCTGCAAATACTCCAGAAGCAAACGAATAGCGCTAATCTCTCAAGATAACAAAACAGGGCCATTTGGCCCTGTTTTGTTATGCAGCGTCTCGTTTTTCTGTCGCCTTAGCATCAGAGTGACTGAGTGGCGGCGCAAATAACAGCTGCCAACGCTGCTTTAGGCTGAGGCCGGGTGCAAAGGCTTCGCTAAACATGTCGCGCCACTCACTAAAGGTCACGACCAGAGGGTTGAAACTCTTGACCGGCTTGGTAATGCCATAGTCGACAGTCTCCTCCTCTTTAGCATAGGTGCCAAACAAGCGGTCCCAGATGATCAGCACACCGGCATAGTTTTTATCGATATATTGTGGGTTACGTCCGTGATGCACCCTGTGATGGGAGGGGGTGTTAAAGATCCACTCCAACGGCCCCAGCGTCTTGACCGCTTGGGTGTGAACGAAAAATTGCAGACCCAGATTAAGCAATACGGCAAACACGACCCAGTTTGGATCGAAGCCTAGCACCACCAGCGGCAACCAGAAGATCCACATACCGGCAAAGGGATACATCAGGCTCTGCCTGAAGGCCGTACTGAAATTCATTCGCTCCGAACTGTGGTGAGCCACATGGGCTGCCCACATCCAGCGCACGCGGTGGCTTGCGCGGTGAAACCAGTAATAACAGAAATCTTGCGCGATCAGCAGGGCGATAAAACTGCCTAATCCCATCTGGATATCCAATAGGCGCCAATCGAAAAACCAAAGGTACAGCTTGGCAATCAATAGCCCGGTCAGGATATCAGCCCCTTGATGCAGCCCCGCCAGCGTAAAATTACACAAGACTTCCGGCAATTGATAACGGGCGTTGTCAGGCAGGTGACCCTTACGATCGCCAAAATACCATTCGAGTAAGATACAAACGAAAAACAGCGGTGCCAGCACCAATAGCAACACCTCTGGGTGCGTGATGAGTGAATTAAAATCCATCTAATTATTCCTTTATGTCCCTAAGTAATACGTAAGCCTTGGGTTACCAACGGGCAAAATGATCTTCGGTCAAACCCAAAAGGTTATCGATATAGTGAGTCGTCCCCTCGCCATCTTTGAGCTGGCCATCGAAATAGCCCAGATATTGTCTGAAGTTACTCTTAAGCAGCCAAAGGTTGAGTTTCTCCTGACGACAATTTAACGGTTGAAAACTTAAGTCCACCCGACCATCTAACGAACGGATAGCCCAGCTGGCATCATCATGATGCTGTGGGGCGCGGCTGAATTCGAAATGCACAGGCCCCAGCAGGTGTCGCTGGCCATCGACCCAGAAGACATTTTCATTGCAGCCGGTTTCGTTTACCCCAGCAGCCAGGTTGAGCCCAACCAATGAGTCACCTTGATAGCCGTTAATGCTCGCCCAGCGCCAACTGGTCTCGCGGCGCATATAGCCCGCCGAAAAATCATAGCCACCGAGCGCACGATTAAGGGGCTGTGGCTCATGGTTAATGGTTAACTTGCCACCAACCTTGAGACCATTGTGTTTTTGGGTATAGGTCCAACCGCTGTAACCCGTTGGGTTACACATGGCCATGGGCAGGCTAAGCGGCATAGGTGTCAGGCTGAGCTCGGCCTTAATCTGCGCCGTATCTATCTGGAGCTGCCACTGGCCTTGCTCGATATCGATAACCACCTTACCCTTGCCACTGGCAAGCTGCGCCCGTCCCGACCAAGGTGACTCAGCCACCTTACAGCCCAGCGTCAGAGGCTTAAGCCAGTTGGTTTCTACCAAGCGGTTGGCTTTAATATCGTAGAGGTAACAAAAACCTGTACCGGCATAGCGAATGTCTGCAATCGCGACACCAATGACATATCTCGGGGTAACCACAGAGACAAACTGAAACTGCTTAAAATGAAAATGCCTGGCAAGGTGACTGGCTGGCTTATCCATTACATTGGTATAGTGAAAATGCTCTAACCCGAACGATTTAACCGGGCCATCAAAATGACCAAATTGCACCTGCCCCGTATTTGAGATCAGGCTATCTGGTGCGATCAGGGTGTGCAGTGCACCGGGTTGAATATCCATCTTCATCGCTTATTATCGCTTGTCATTATTATCGGGCCGAATGGCTGTCTGCCGCCTATTTTAAACTTGAATTTTTACTCTAACGTTTTCTCGTTTAAGTTAAAACCCTACCGAGCAACATAGTCTTAACAATAGCGCCTCAGGCTGGCATCCAATGAGGATTCTGGTATGCTGATGCCACCTTTTTACAGCATGATTTATCGCTATGAAACGTTTTATTCCTATCATCGCCTGTGCCGGCCTACTCTTTGGCTGCGCCAGCCATACTCCGACCCATATGGCGCTCAACCCTCAGTTGCCTGTGGTACAGTCTCAGGGCATTCCCAGCAAGCCAATCGCTATCGAGATGATAGATACCCGCTCGGCAAACTTTATTGCCCGCTTTAATAATGAAGGTGATGCCGCCAGACTCGTCAGCCCATCTGAGTCACCCCGTCGTCAGCTGGAGCAAGTGTTCAGAGACGGCTTTACCAAGGCTGGCTATCGCATCGACCCTGCCTCGGTAAACCATATGCAGCTGCAGCTGGAGAAACTGCTAACCGATGTGAGCGACACCACCTTCGGCTATCAGGCCACCAATGACATCATCATCAATGTGATCGCCAGCAATACCAGTAAGACTTTTACCAAGCGATACACGGCGCGCAACCTGGTTTCAGGCCCCTTTAGTGCCGATTTTGCCACTCTGGAGCTATCGGTAAACGATCTACTGAGCGATCTCACGGCTAAGATCATCAACGACCCCGAACTCAACGAGTTTATCCAACAATAATCATAAGATAAGGAGTGTTACATGAGAATCTGGCTCGCCTCCCTGCTGCTGTTGTCATTTTCTAGCCTGGCTCAGGCTCTGGATATTCAGAGCGATACCATCTACCCCAAAGTGAAGCTGGAAACCAGCATGGGTAATATCATCGTCGAGCTGGATCGCAAACGTGCGCCCATTACGGTCGATAATTTTCTCACCTATGTGGTCAAAGGCCACTATGACAACACCCTATTTCACCGCATCATCCCTGGCTTTGTGGTACAAGGCGGCGGACTCAACCCTAAGCTGGAAGAGAAGCCTTACGGTGAACCAATCGTAAACGAGTCGGGCAATGGTCTTAGCAACAGCCTGGGCAGCATCGCCATGGCCCGCGACGACAACCCACACTCAGCCACCGCGCAGTTTTACTTTAATGTGGGCGACAACAAGCGTCTCGATCCCTCCAAGCGTCGCTGGGGCTACGCCGTGTTCGGTGAGGTGGTTGAAGGGATGGAAGTGTTAGAGGCGATGTCAGAGGTAGAGACTCAGATCAACACTAAGCTAGGCTGGGCCGACTTTCCGGTGAAGCCCATTATCCTGAACAAGGCGACCCTGCTCCCAAGAGAGTAAGTTAGCAACGGCTTAGGGTTCACTCAAAATTAATGGCGCTTTCACTAAAGTGCCATAAAACAGAACGCTAAGTTTTTTATCTCAGACAAACGCCGGTAGATCCACTGGCTATAATTAGCCCTGTAGTGGCAAGGAGGCGAACGATGACCCCAGATGAGTTCATCGATAATAAAGCGCCCCAGCTGGCTCAATATGGAAAAGCGTTCTTAAATAATCAACTCGATTTCAATGAGATCCAGCTTTACTTATGGGACACCTTGGAAGAGTGGCAACAGTTCAATCATCAAGGTGATGCGCAAACCGATATCGAGCGAGTGTTTTGGCATTTGATACACGCCTTCGACAAATGGCCTGACTGGACAATTAAAGGCAACCAGTTTCTGCGCAAGCAGATAGACGATTGCTGTGATTTCCTCAGTCTTGGCGGCCAATGTCCTAGCTGTTGTGTCGGAACACGACCTAGCTCAATATCATAATTCACGTCTTAAAACGTTTAATTATGAAAAAAGCCCAGTCTCTCGAGACTGGGCTTTTTTCATGATGGATTTTTCACTTTTTATTTGTCGCGTCAGCGTTTAAGCTAACCCCACCTAGCCTTATAAAGCCTACTCTATTTTGATTTCATCCCAAGTATCCCGATTTAAAGACGCCCTTACTATCTATTGTCACAAACGGGTACTGATTCTGCTGCTACTTGGCTTTTCTGCCGGTCTGCCACTGATGCTGGTCTTCTCCACCCTCTCCTTTTGGCTTAGAGAGGCGGGGATCGACAGAACGGCCATCGGCTATTTCAGTTGGATCGCCCTGGCCTATGGTTTCAAGTGGGCCTGGTCACCTCTGGTGGATCGGCTGTCATTACCGATATTGACCCGGCTGCTTGGTCGGCGACGCGCTTGGATGTTGTTCGCCCAGGCGCTGTTAGTGTGCGCCATCTTAGGCATGAGCCAGAGCGATCCGGTCGCCGATCTCGAGCATCTGGCACTATTTGCCTTAATGGTCGCCTTTGCCTCGGCCACCCAAGATATAGTGATCGATGCCTTTCGTATCGAATCGGCGCCGCAAAAGATGCAGGCCGCGCTCGCCGCCGCCTATCAGGTGGGTTATCGCAGCGCCATGATTGTTGCCACCGCAGGGGCGCTCACCATTGCCGCCTGGGTCGACCCCACTAGCGACAGCTATAACCTCACCTCCTGGCAGACCGCCTACTTTGCGATGGCGTGCCTGATGTTTATCGGTATCTTAACCACCTTGGCGAGCAGTGAGCCAGAGGTCGATACCAAAGACGCCGACGAGGTAGAATCGGCGCTGCAACAAAGATTATCTGAGCGTTACCCTAGGGTCGTGGCGGCCGCCGCATCCTGGCTGTACACCGCCAGTATCTTACCTTTTATCGACTTCTTTAAACGCTATGGCCGCAGCGCTATCTTAATCCTGCTGCTTATCTCCTGCTACCGGATCTCAGATATCGTCATGGGGATCATGGCTAACGTCTTCTACGTGGATATGGGCTTTTCTAAGACGGAGATTGCCACTCTGAGCAAAGTCTATGGTCTGATCATGACCTTAGTGGGCGCAGGTGCCGGCGGTATATTATTGGCCCGCTATGGCACCATGAAGATCCTCTTTCTGGGGGCCTTTATGGTAGCGGTGACCAACCTATTATTCGCCTATCAGGCCATGATTGGTTATAACCTGCAGCTGCTGACAGCGGTGATCTCCATCGACAACTTCAGCGCCGGGATCGCCACGGCGGCCTTTATCGCCTATCTATCAAGCCTCACCAGTAGCGGTTACAGCGCCACCCAATATGCGCTGCTCTCCTCTATCATGCTGCTGTTTCCCAAGTTTGTGGCGGGCTTTTCGGGTCAATATATAGACGCCTTCGGCTATGTGAACTTCTTTGTCGCCGCCAGCGTCATAGGTTTCCCCGTGCTTTGGCTTGTCCTGTTGGTGCAAAAATATGCGCCTCATCCCAACGGTGATGAACAGGCAGAGCCACTGACGACGAAAGTAAAAGAACAGCCCGGTGACCAATAAGCCAATAAAAAGCCCCACTTAATAGCGGGGCTTTCTTATGAGGTAAGCAGTTTAATCTCTGAAATTATTAAACTGGAAAGGCTGGCCCAGATCGGACTCGCGGGCAATGGCCATCACCGCCTGCAGGTCATCACGCTTCTTACCACTGACGCGAATCGAGTCGCCTTGAATAGCGGCCTGCACCTTAAGCTTGCTGTCTTTTATCAGCTTCACCAACTTCTTGGCCACCAGACTGTCGATCCCCTCTTTAAAGGTCACCTTGAGCGAGAAAGTCTTACCGCTATGAATCGCCTTATCGGCCACATCCATAGAGGCGGGGTCAACGTTACGCTTACTCAGCTGATTACGCAGCATGTCTACTAACTGCTGGCACTGAAAATCTGATTCAGATGACAGAGTCACCTGATGATCTTTATAGGTGATCTCGCTCTCGACACCCCGAAAATCGAAACGACTATCCAGCTCACGGCGGGTATTGTCGACGGCGTTGCGCAGTTCAACTTCGTTCACTTCCGATACGATATCCATCGAAGGCATATTTATCATCCTCTTTATAGTCACTTTATCTGCCCGCTAGTTTACCCGCTCAGACCGGCATTCGCCAAAAATTCTTGGCAAAACCAAGGGCGTTTCTTAATGACTTTAAGGTGACATTTTCCTATGATTGGCAAAACCACTTAACTGAAGCGACTCGTGAATTCTCGAAAAACCTTTTTTAAAATAGCGCTACTTCTCACCATCATAGTGATCAGCTACCTGGTATTCTCTCGCCCTAACTACCCTCAAATGATCCCTCACATGGATAAGGTTGGCCATCTGGGCAGTTTCTTCTTTCTGGCGCTATTAACCCATCTTGCTTTCGAGCCCAAATGGTACAGCCTGGCTGGCATATTGGCCGGGTACGCCCTGTTTATCGAGCTGGTACAGTCGCGCCTGCCCTACCGCAGCGCCTCCAGCGCCGATTTTATTGCCGATATGATGGGCGTTTTGCTCTTCTATTTCGGCCTCTGGCTCTATCGCCGCTATATTAAGGCCAGTGTGATCACCAAAACGGGAGCCAACAGCCAGCCATGAAATCTGCGGCGACCTCTCTTCTAGGCGACTCTCTGGGCGAGTCACAAGGTGAAATAGTGATCCTCGGGGCTGGCGCGATAGGTCAGTTGATCTTCCACCAGCTGTCCGCCCATGATCTCAAGCCAGTATTGATGGCAAGAGAGGGGCTCGCCGCAAGCCAAAGCTTAACCTTCACCGGTTTAAACGGTGTCACCATTGAGCGAGAGGCATGCCTTATCAATAGCTCAGCCCTAAATGCCTGCAAACTGCTTATCGTCTGTGTTAAGGCTTATCAAGTCGAGGACGCCCTATTGCCATGCCTTGATAACTTAAATCCCCATGCCCATATCTTACTGCTTCACAACGGCCTTGGGCCCCATCAGCAGCTCGCCGATAAGCTAAATGGTCGAGGCTTAAGCCTGGGAACCACTTCTCAGGGAGCATTGAGGCTGGCCAAGTGGCAGATAAGACAAACTGGTGCGGGTCTAACTCAACTGGGTCACGCACAAGGGCCGGCTTTGCCAGCAGCGACACGCCAAGCCTTACTAAGAGCTATCGCTAATAGTCAGTGGTGTGAGCCCATTCTGCCTATGCTGTGGCAGAAACTCGCCATCAACATCGCTATCAACCCGCTGACCGCCATCAATGACTGTCACAACGGCGATCTGGCCGATGAGCATTATAGGCCAAGCATCTTAAGGCTTATCGACGAGGTGGTCACAGTGGCAAGCGCCGAGCAAATCCCGCTCGACAAAACTGAGCTAATTGAACGTGTATATCAGGTGATAGCGCTAACGGCCAGTAACTACTCCTCCATGCATCAGGACATTCATCACGGTCGCCAGACAGAGATAGAAGCGATCACAGGTTATCTGCTTCGCCGCGCCGAAAGCCATGGCATAGCGACACCTGAAAACCTGGTAATCTACCAGCAACTGAAAGCAGTGGAACGCCAAGCCGTCAAGCGATAGAGAACCACGCAGCAATTCCCGTACTAAAGCGCTAACATCTTGACCCTATTGGTCGAACGCACAATATAACCCCGCATAATCTGTGGAAATTTCCGCTCTCACCTGAGTATTAAGGTCTAGAATTATCTGTACAAGGCGCAGGGCTTGAGGTGATAGATGAAGCGAGAGCAGTGGAACTCTAGGGTAGGTTTTATTTTGGCTGCCGTCGGCTCAGCTATTGGCCTGGGTAACATCTGGCGTTTCCCCTATATGGCCTATGAAAATGGTGGCGGCGCCTTCTTTATTCCTTACCTGTTTGCCATGATAACCGCTGGTATCCCCTTTATGATTATGGAGTTTAGCCTGGGCCATAAGATAAAGAAGACCTCGCCACGCATCTTCGCCCAGCTAGGACACACCCTAGGCATAAAACTCGAATGGCTCGGCTGGTTTCAGGTGTTTATCGCCGCGGTGATCGCCGTCTACTATGTAGCCGTCATCGGCTGGACTCTCTCCTATCTCGGCTTCTCCTTCAGCCAGGCTTGGGGCGATAATCCTAACGACTTCTTCTTTAATCAGTATCTTAAACTGGGCAACAACTCGCCGTCCCATCTGGGAGAATTTCAGCTGGGCATTTCTCTCTCCATGAGTATCGCCTGGCTAATGACCTTCCTTGCCGTCTTTAGCGGGGTAAAGGGAGGAATTGAACGAGCCAACAAGATCATGATGCCCATACTGTTTATCATGGTGCTGGTGCTGATCGGCCGTATATTGTTTCTGCCAGGGGCGCTATCCGGGCTCAACTATCTGTTTGAACCTGACTTTAGCCGCCTGCTCGATGCCCAGGTCTGGTCTGCCGCCTATGGGCAGATATTCTTTACCCTCAGTGTTGGCTTTGCCATCATGCTGGCCTACTCCAGCTATCTGCCGACCAAGGCTGACATCAATAACAACGCCTTTATGACGGTGCTGATCAACTGCGGCTTCTCTATTTTAGCGGGGATCTTAATCTTCGGTGTGCTGGGCTATATGGCCGAGGAGCAGATGAAGCCACTGACTGAGGTGGTGAGTTCAGGCATAGGACTGGCTTTTGTCACCATCCCCACCGCCATCAACTTGATGCCGGCGCCCTATATTCTCGGGCCCCTCTTCTTTATCGCCCTGGTGATCGCCGGGCTAAGCTCCCATATCTCTATCATAGAAGCGGTCACCAGCGCCGTTATCGACAAGTTTCATCTGCCACGAAAAGTAGCTGCGATAATGGTGTGTAGCCTAGGCTATCTGGTCTCCATGGCGTTTGCGACCAATGGCGGTCTCTTGCTGTTGGATCTGGTGGACTACTTTATTAACAATATTGCTCTCTTGCTCAGTTGTTTGGTCGAGCTGCTGATCATCACTTGGTTATTAAAGGTCACGGTTATCCACCAACACGCCAACGAAAGCTCTGAGTTTAAAGTGGGCAGCTGGTTTGTGATCTGCCTGCGCTTTATCAGCCCAGCGATCTTAGCCACCATATTAATGAAGAATCTCTACAACACTTTGGTCGATGGTTATGGCGACTATCCGATAGCCGATCAATTGATCTTAGGCTGGGGCTTGGTGGGCACCATGCTTTTCTTCGCCATACTGATCAACTTCACCAGCAAGTCGCCAGGCTATCCAGATCAACACCCAGGAGGTAAAAGATGAGCCAGAGTGCCTTTATCATGATGTTGTTTGCCTTGGCGCTCACCTGGGGTGGCGCCGCCCTGTGTATCGCCATTGCCATCAAGCGCAAACAAAAAGAGGAGGCCGACGATTAGCCGGCCCCCTCTCATCCAATCCAAGAAGGTTAACCCAGTTGACCTATCTGCTGCAGGCTAAAGGCCGTTAGTGGGTCGATCTCCTTAACCAGTTCCTCAATCTTGATGATCGCCTCAAGGGATCCACTGTCTTTGCGATAGGAAAGATAGATGGGGCGGTTCCAAGGCTCGACCCCTTCGACCCGATAAAGCTGTTTAGATTGTAAAAAGGGCTCAACGATCGACAGCGGCAGATAAGCCGCCCCCGCCTTATCCAAGATAAAATCCAGCGCGATACGTCCGGTGGAGGTTCTTAAATAAGGTGGTGGCATACGATAGTGACGCTCGGCATGCTCCGAAGCGAAGCGTGTTCCCCAATCCACATAAACATATTTTTGACTCAGCGCCTGGGCCTGATCGCAGGGCTGGGTAGAAACCAGCACCAGAATAAGATCGGCCACCTGCTTACACACCAACTCCTCCGACTTAAGCGGGTCGAACGCGAAGGCCATATCTAAGGTGCGCTCCAGCAGGTTACGATTTAACTGTTCACGACTGAGCGCCTCGGCCAGAAAGCCATAACCGCCGAAGGCGTCGGTCACCTTACTCAGGCAGTGCTGAAGGTAGGCATCCCAGATATTGGGAGTACCTGCCATGGTCAACTGCAACGCCTTGTGATTGGTCAAAGCCAGCTCGTTCTTTGCCTGCTCTAAAGTACTCACCATCACCTCAGCATAAGGCACCAGTCGCTCACCCGAAGTGGTAAGCTGTATGCTATTGCGATTGCGCACAAACAGGGCGGAATCGAAGAAGGATTCCAGCTGCTTAATTCGGGCACTCACCGCCGCCTGAGTGATATATAGATTCTCCGCCGCACGGCCGAAATGACGGGTTCTGGCCACTTCTAGAAAGGTTTTAAATACTTTGACGTCCATTTTATTCTCTCAGTCAATTTCACCGAGAGAATAACAACTAATCCTAATGGTGACGATAAAAAAGTTTTGTTTCTCTTTTGACGACAAAAATCATAATTTCGCGATCGAAAAACCCTGTAGTTACAGCGTTGCTATCACAGTGAGAGGTTGTTATGTCAGAAGAGTCATTTCGTTTTGGTCAAAAGCGTTTTTTTGATGACAAAAACTTTCCCCGCGGCTTTAGTAAGTCCGGAGAGTTTACCTTGTCTGAAGCTGAATTGTTGAGCCTATATGGCGACACTATGCAAGCCTTTGAAGCAGGCGATCTTGAGCCTGAAACTGCAGAGGAAAAACACTTTGTTAAGGTCCTAAAACACCCCAACAAGGCTAATACCAAGCTTGAGCATGTATGGTTGAAATACACCAAGCTTACCCGAGAGCCAAAAAAGTTCCACACCCTAAACAGCACGAATAACAAGCGTGTTGATCAGTTTGAGTATGTGGAATCTCACCCTGAAGATGAGGTTGCTTAAAGAATGCACATCTGCTTTTTGATGTACCCGTGGGAGCGTATCGATCCAGAGAGCGATACCACCCTAAGATTAGTTCATGAGTGCGCGCAGCGTGGTCATACCGTTGCCATCACCACGACCAGTGGGCTGACCATTCGTGACAGTAGTGTCTACGGGTTTTGTCAAATCATCAAAAAAGGGATGAAAATATCGGATAACATTCCACGTTTTTACCGCTCCGCCGAATTTCATAAAGCGCGCCTGCCCATGGCTGGCTTTGATTGTATTTTTATGCGCGCTAACCCACCGCTGGATAACCTAGCGTTAAACTTCTTAGATTCGGTCAAAGGCGACACCCTGATCATCAATGATCTTGAAGGCCTCAGGGTCGCCAACAACAAACTTTACACCGCCAGCATGAGCGGTGCCGCGAGCCAATATATTCCCACCACCCATGTGTCGAAAAATCGCGACTACCTGCAAAGGGTGCTGGAAGAAAGTGAAAGCGATAAGATGATCCTTAAGCCCCTCAATGGCTTCGGTGGTCATGGCGTTATCGTGATCGAAAAAAGCGCTCGCCAAAATTTCAGCTCGCTGCTGGACTTCTACATAGGCACTGAAGAGCAGAGCAACTATGTGATTCTGCAGGACTATATCGAAGGTGCAGAAGAGGGTGACAAGCGCATTCTGATGCTCAATGGTGAACCCATTGGCGCCATGCGCCGTGTCCCAGCCAGTGGCGAGTTTAGATCTAACGTCCACGCCGGTGGCAGCGTGGTCAAACACACTATTACACGTGAAGAACGTGAACTGTGCGCCGCCATTGGCCCTAAGCTGATGCGCGACGGCCTCTACTTTACGGGTCTGGATGTGATCGGTAATAAGTTGGTTGAGGTTAACGTGCTCAGCCCAGGCGGCATCACGCGTATCAACAAGCTTAACCGCGTACGACTGCAAAAGCAGGTGATCGATTTCGCCGAAAATATCATCAACTCCAAAGAGCTATTGATGCAACGTAAGAGTGCATATCGTCAAGCGGTAGAAAATGCAAACCTATAGTCTCGACCAAATGCTCTCCCTGATTAAACGCGGGGAGACATTTTCAGGCCAGCTGGCCTCCTCCGGCTGCGTTATCACCATCCAAGAGTATCTGCCCGTTGTGTGCACCGCGATCCACGCGGGGCACAACTTGCGCCCCGAGCTGATAAAGTTATGTCAGCTCAGTGCCGAGGAACGTTACTTCGAAGAAGATCCCTTTACCGATGAGGTTATTGCCTCTCAGCCGATCACGCTGGCGGGCTGCGATTCGCGCTTCGAGTACGATCTCAATCGCCCTAAGAGCCTGAGTACCTATTACAAATCCGCCTGGATGAAGCAGGTATGGCGCAAGCCGCTAAGCGCTAAACAGCGCGCCATCAGTCACGCCAAGCATCAGGAGTTCTATCAACTCTACGAGGCACTGATCGCCAAGTTAGAAAGTATGTTCGGCATGGTCGTCGTGTTCGATCTGCATTCTTACAACTACAAGCGCATCGAAAAGCCGACGCCAGTATTTAACATAGGCACCTCGCAGATCGATATGGAGCGCTGGGGTAGCGTAGTGCACAAGTTTAAGCGCGAGCTGAAAACCATCACCCTACCCAATGTCGAGGTGGATGCCGAGCTGGATGTGGCCTTCGAGGGCCGCGGCTATCTGATCGCCCACACCAACGCCCGCTTCGACCGCACCTTAGTGCTGCCGACGGAGATCAAAAAGGTGTTTATGGATGAGTTGACCGGCGAGGTCTATCCCATAGTACTGGACGATCTCAAGCTTGGACTGAAGAACGCCTTTAGCGCCACCAGCGCCTACTTTCAGCGTAAGCTCAATCGTCAAAGCAAGACCCGCCGCGCCGACATGCTAAGCAGTGCCATCGAACCAGAGGTGCTGGAGATAGATGCCGCCCTGTTCCGCCTGGCGCAGAAGGTCGACACCTTAAAGTATGTCAATCCGACCAACCTGGCGGCCGAACGTCGACGCTTCATGAAGGCGCCGAGTCGCTATAAGCCTAACTTTGCCTATCGTCAGCTGCCAATAGACGCTAACGAATTTAAGTACCGTCTCTACCGTCTGCCCATAGATAATATCGCCGATCCCGCGCTTAAGCAGCTCTACAAGGATATCGTCAATAAGCTGGGCGAGCAGATAGATCTGCTCACCAGTGTCGGCCAGGAGGGTTTTGTCTATAACTCTCTACGTTATCATGGCCGGCCACAGCCAAGTGCCATCGCTAACGCCAAGTTCCTGTTATATGCCAAGGAGATCCCGGAAGATAAGGGGCCTGCCCTTGACCCTCAGCAAGTGTGCCAGATGATGAAACAGCGCGCCGAGCAGTGGGATATGCGCTGTAAGATAGGCCTTAGCGGCACCATAGTTGCCCGTGCCATGGTGAGCTCAAATCCTGCCCAGCTGGCGATCAGCAGCCATGCCCAATTTCATGAGAGCGAAGTGCAGCGCTTGATCCAGCATGAGCTGGGGGTACATATGGCCACCACGCTTAACGCCAAGCAGCAATCCCTTAAGGTCTTACGTCTGGGACTACCAGGCTCAACCTATACCCAGGAAGGGCTTGCTATCTTAGCAGAGCTCAAGGCAGGCTTTATGGCGCACTCACGCCTGAATACCTTGGCATGTCGGGTATTGGCGGTGGACTCTATGCTGAAAGAGCAGGACTTCTACCTCACCTATTGCTACCTGATAGATGAATTGGAGATGGATAAGGACGACGCCTTTGTGACCACGGCCCGCGTCTATCGCGGCGGCGGCTTCACTAAGGATCACCTCTATCTAAGCGGCTTCCTGGAGATGCTGCATCTATCTCATACTCGCAGCCTGGACAACCTCCTTGTGGGCAAGACCAGTGTGCAGTATTTGGATCTGCTCGATGAGCTGGTGCAGCGGGACTGGCTTGTGCCTCCTAAGTATAACTTCTTCCCGAGCAGTAACTTAGAAGAGAGCCCCAGCCTCAACTATCTGATAGAGAGCCTGCGCAGCTAATCGCCCATTATCGCGGCCAGGCCTTGCCCGGTCGCGATAACTCTACCCAAAAGCAAATTCTGCCCAAAAGCAAATACTGCCAAAGCATTGCCGCTTATATCTGCGAGTGGCCACTGGGCTACTCAGAATGTGAATTAGCATGCTTTGCATGCGAGCGCTTTTGCCTTAGGCTGGAGCTTCCCATCATGACAAGAACCGCTAGCCGAGCATGTTAAAACACCTATTTCCCAACACTCTTAAAAATGCACTGATTCTCTACACACTACTGATTGCTTTGGTGCTGATTTGTGTACTGTTTGTCGATCGACCTCTGGCGGAGCTGATGCACGCCCAGCAGTTGTCGAGCACATGGTTAAAAACTCTAAGCAAGACCCCGCTATTGCTGGAATTTTTGGCAGGCCTCACCATCTTCGCCTGTATTAGCGAAAGATTTAGACTGAGGTTTCAAGCACTGGCACTTGAGCTTACCTTCACTCTGATACTGGCATTTTCGCTGCGCTGGCTTGGTAAGATACTATTTGGCCGAACCTGGCCAGAAAGTTGGTTTAAACTCGGCGATGGGCTAAACCCCTCGTGGATTGCAGACAAGGTAGAGGCATTTCACCCCTTTGCCCAGGGGCAAGCCTACGACTCCTTTCCCTCAGGCCATGCTCTGCTCACCTTCGCCCTCGCCTTTACCTTCTGGCGCCACTCGCCCAAGTTGATGCCACTATGGCTAGGCTGTATGGCTGCCGTCATCGCCGGGCAATTAAGTCTCAACTATCATTACCTAGGGGATCTGCTGGCAGGAGCAAGCTTTGGCCTACTCGCCAGTCAGCTGTCCCTCAGCCTGCATCACAAACTCAGGCTATTCATCCGTCAGCATAATGAGTCTGACGGCAAGCCATAGGTGTAAAAAAACGTTAAACCAGCCTGTATTTATTAGCAAAAAGGGCGTAATTTTAAATGTGTTGCCCTATTTTGTTCTACTATTGCCTAAGGCCTCAGCCTTAGTTTAAGACGGAAAAAAACTATGAGAGAAGTGAATTTTCGCACCATAGATAAACTCTTCATCAAGATGTCTATCAACGATAAATTTTGGGTCATTGGTACGCTGTTTTTCATCGCCATCACCTTTTTAGGCGTCAACCGCTATCAGGAGAGTATCGACAAGATAGAGCAGGCGTCCGTCATGGCCCTCGAAGGTGAGCTCACGGGTATGATACGAGCCCTTGAGGCCAGCGGCCAAACGGACAAATTTGCCAGCCTCAATATTCAATCCAGCGGACAAGCGAAATCTAGCCGCAACCAAGACAGTGTCACCGCAGTGGTTCGCAGCAGCGCCGGACAAAATCTGTCTCTGACACAGAATGTCGCCAGTCAGGAGCGCGAGGCCAAGCAATCGGCACTATACAGCCTGCTGCTCACCTATCTCTGGCTAATCCCCTTCTCTATTCTGCTCTACTGGAACGCGACCTTTATTGGCGGCGCACTCTGGGTGCTGTGGACGACCACTAAGAATATCGCCAAGGGCGATCTCACCTCTCGCCTAGGCTTTCACCCTGGTCGCGATGAGTTTGGCACCATAGGTTGCGCCCTGGATAATGCCATGGACACCCTCACCGAGCTTGTGGTCACGGTGAAAGAAAATGCCGAGACCCTGCATGCCACCGCCAGCTCTTTTGCAGCGGAAAATCAGGAGAGCGAGCGTCAGATCGAGCAGCAATACCAATCACTCGACTCGGTAGCGACCGCCATGGAGGAGATGACGGCCTCTGCTGGTGAAGTCTCTAACATCTCCAATAGCTCGGTAGAAAAAGTGGAGCAGAACTCACAATCAGTCCGCCAAAGCTATGAGCGCGTGCAGCGCGCCATTAAGGATATCGAGCAGCTCTCAGGCTTTATCGAGCAGACCTCCGACTCGGTCAGCACCCTGAAGATCAACGCCACGAAGATTAATGAGGTGATCACCACCATCAACGCCATCTCAGAGCAGACTAACCTGTTGGCGCTCAACGCTGCCATTGAGGCGGCCCGCGCAGGTGAAATGGGCCGCGGCTTCGCCGTTGTCGCTGACGAGGTAAGAACCCTGGCCAGCCGCACTCAGTCTGCCACGGTAGAAATCCAGGCGATGATTGAGAATCTGCAGCAGGAAACCAATAACATAGACAACATCACCCAGCGCACCGTTAAGCAGGCCGAATCCAGTCAATCGTTGATCACTGAAATAGGCACAGATGTCAGCTCCATTAACGAATCATCGCAATCGGTTATCGATATGAGCTTCCAGATCGCCGCATCTTCCGAAGAGCAGAGCGCAGTGGCTAACGACATCGCCTCAGAACTGAGTGAAATTAGGCAGCAGGCCAATGTTATTAAAGAGCTGGCAAACCAATCATCAATTGGCGTAAGTCAGCTGTCCCAAGCCTCTGAGAGTCTGGGTAAAATCCTCGCACGTTACCAAACCGCCTGAACAAAAGGTAAGGTATAAAAAATGGCCGCCATGCTAACCCAGGGCGGCCATTTTTAATGCTCAGGTTTAAAGCCTGTATCAGCCGCTTTTAAGAGAGACTGTGACACTTAGGCTGTAAATTAATAGATATAACTTGCCCCTAAGCCAAGTGGGATCCCCAGCGACCAATAGAGCAGCAACCAAGCACTCCAGATAGTGAGCAAGGCCAAGCTGAATGGCAGCATCATAGAGATTAAGGTCCCTATGCCAATCCCTTTAACGTAGCGCTGGCAGTAGACCACCACCAAGGGGAAATATGGCATCAAAGGGGTAATAATGTTCGAGCTAGAGTCACCAACGCGATAGGCAGCCTGGGATAAGTCAGGGCTAATATTCAACTGCATCAACATGGGGACAAGTACCGGACCAATTAGCGCCCACTTGGCAGATGATGAGCCGACAAAAAGGTTCACGAAGCCGACCAAGATAATCATACCCACTATGGTAACTTCAGCCGAAAGGTTCATCGCCTTTAGCGCGCCAGCACCCTCTACGGCAATAAGCGCCCCAAGATTTGAGGCAGAAAAAGCAGCCACAAACTGGGCGCAGAAAAACGCCATCACGATATAGTGCGCCATACCGCTCATGGACTTTGACATTGCCTGCACTACATCAGCTGAGCTGCTAAATGTCTTAGTCAAGTAACCAAACACGACCCCTGGTAAGACGAAGAAGAGAAAGATCAGCGGCACGATCGATTGCATCAAAGGCGCACTAAAACTGGTCAATGAGCCATTAGCGTCCCTAAGAGTCGATGTTTCCGACAGGGTCAGAGAAAAGAAACCAGCAATGGCAAGCAACATCACCACAGTGGCAATACGAAAAGCTTTCAATTCTGTTGCCGTGGTTTGCTCCATAGCAGGAATATCCACCTGCTCCCGCGCCACCTTATGGGTGCGGTTTAACCTAGGCTCAAGCACCTTATCGGTGAGATACCAGATCAACAAAGTGATGGGAATACAAGAAGAAGCGGCAAAGAACCAGTTATTCAGCGGGTTGATTCGTATATCCGGATCGACGATTTGCGCTGCCGATTGGGTAAAGCTCTGTAGTAGAGGGTCTATGCCTGAGGGAATAAAGTTAGCGCAAAAACCGCCTGATACGCCGGCAAATGCCGCCGCAATTCCCGCTAACGGGTGTCGCCCAACGGTAAAGAAAATCACCCCGGCCAAGGGAATCACAACCACATACCCGGCATCTGTCGCGGTATGAGAAATAATCCCCACCAATACCACCGCAGGCGTAAGCAATTTGGCTGGCGTGACTTTCAACATCTGTTTCAGCGCGGTATTGATATAACCAGAATGTTCTGCAACACCGACACCCAGCATGGCGACCAGGACAACCCCCAAGGGAGCAAAGGCGGTAAAGGTCGATACCATGGAGGTTAGAAAGTGAGTAAGTGCTTCACCACTGAGCAAATTGCTCACCTGAATTGGCTCATTAGAGCGAGGGTCTATCGCCTCGAAGCTCACACCGGATAACAGCCAGGAAAGGCCCCACACGGTAAAGAGCAACATCAGAAACAGCATCGCTGGATCTGGTAACTTGTTGCCCACACGTTCAATGCCATCCAATGCCCTTCCCAGCATGCCTGGCGCTTTATCATTACTTGCCATCATTCTACCCTTCTGATTTATAACGCCGATTTTTTAACTAATCGGCTTTCTTAATATAGCAACAGGATACAAACTGAGGCTGTAATCAACCTTAAATCACAGACAGAAAAAAGCCCCACTCAATGAGCGAGGCTTTCGATGCAGCAACTTTTACTTGCTGGTGTCTATTTGCTGGTGACTACTTGCTAGTGTCAATCGGTGCGAAAGATTTCACCAAATCATCAATAGCCTTCATCTGAGTGAGATAATTTTCAAGCTGATGCAGTGGCAATGCACAAGGGCCATCACACTTAGCATTGTCAGGATCGGGATGGGCTTCGATAAACAGACCGGCCAAGCCAAGTGCCATACCGCTACGGGCCAGCTCTGTCGCCTGTGCGCGACGACCACCTGCGCTGTCGGAACGTCCACCAGGACGCTGCAGTGCATGAGTCGCATCGAAGATCACTGGGTAACCCGACTGCTTCATCTCGTCCATACCCAGCATATCGACAACCAGGTTGTTATAGCCAAAACAAGAACCGCGCTCACACAGGATGATCTCATCATTGCCCGCTTCATTGAACTTAGTGATGATGTGGCGCATCTCATGTGGGGCCAAAAATTGCGGCTTCTTCACATTGATGATGGCGCCGGTCTTAGCCATCGCCACCACGAGATCGGTTTGGCGCGCCAGGAAGGCAGGCAGCTGGATAATATCCACTACCTCGGCCACAGGCTGGCACTGATGTGTCTCGTGAACATCAGTGATCAAGGGGAGGTTAAAGGTATCTTTAATCTCCTGAAAGATCTTCAATCCCTCTTCCATGCCGGGACCACGGTAAGAGTTAACCGACGAGCGGTTAGCCTTGTCGAATGAGGCCTTAAACACATAAGGGATCCCCAGCTTCTGAGTAACTTCCGCATAGGTCTCTGCAATCTGCATGGCCAGGTCGCGAGACTCGAGCACATTCATGCCGCCAAACAAAACAAACGGCTTATCGTTTGCAATTTCAATGCTACCTAACTTTATGGTCTTATTACTCATTGCTACTTCTCTCTTAAGTTGCCGGGCCATACCCGGCATGAATCAACTGAATCTTATCGGGCGGATCACCTGATTATAGCGCGACCACCTGTAATATTTGCCCACATAACCACGCCATATAAGTGCCTACAGCATAGCCTAATACCGCCAGGAGTACACCGACCGGGGCCAGCGCCGGATGGAAGGCTGCGGCGACAACAGGTGCCGAAGCGGCGCCGCCCACGTTAGCCTGGCTACCCACCGCCATGTAAAACAGCGGCGCGCGAATCAACTTGGCCACCAGCAACATAAAGCTAGCATGCACTACCATCCAGATAATCCCGATGGCGAAATACCAAAGGTTGGCCGGATCAAACAACTTAAATACATCCATATGCAGACCGATTGTAGCCACCAGAATGTACAGGAAGGCCGAGGCGACCTTGGAGGCACCAGCAGCTTCCAAGTGACGCACTGGCGTGAAAGACATGGCCAAGCCAATGGTGGTAACGGTAACGATCAACCAGAAGAATTTAGAGGTCAGGCTGTAGTCACGCGTCCAAGGATAATTTGCTTCAAAGAAGGGCCCGAGAAAATCGGCGATCATATGGGCAAGACCGGTAATACCAAAGCCTACGGCCACAATCATCATAAGGTCTCTCAGGCTGGGAATACGCGCGTTTTCGGCGTGATACTTTTCAACCTTCTGCTTGAGTGTCTCGATAGCACGAGTATCGGCGCCTGTCCTGGCATCGATCTCTTTGGCCTTTGAGGCCATAAACAGCAGTACTGCCATCCAGATATTGGCGACAATCACATCCACTGTCACCATGATAGAGAAGATGCTGCCGCCCGCCTCATAGATCTCCTTCATCGCCGCCTGGTTGGCGCCGCCGCCAATCCAGCTACCGGCCAGCGTGGTCATACCGCGCCAAACCGCTTCGGGTCCGCTAACACCCAGCACCTCAGGGTTGATAGTCGAAATGATCAGCAGCGCGATAGGCCCACCGATCACTATGCCTACGGTACCGGTCAGGAACATCACTATCGCCTTAGGCCCCAGGCTTAAGATCGCCTTGAGATCGACACTTAAGATCAACAGTACCAAACAGGCGGGTAACAGATAACGGGAGGCCACGTAATAAAGATTAGAGGTATCACCGTCGAGTATATTGAATGAATTCAGTAACGAGGGAAGAAAATAACAAAGCAGTAAGGCGGGGATAAATCGGTAAAACTTAACCCAAAAAGGATGTTGGCTACTGTTGGTGTAAAATACGAAGCCTAAAATAATCGCCAGTAGCCCCAGGCCCGTGGCGTCATTGGTCACTAATGCGGTACTACTCATTTCATCTCCCTTAGTATTTATTATTCTGTATTCGTTATTTATTGTTGTAGTTATATGGGTGGCCGCGGCATCACAGTGGGGATGCGGGCTTTATCTTTTGCCCCGCGAGAGGCCTTCCTGGCCTCGACGCTAAGGGTTAATGATAGACCTCAACCTCATCGTTGAGCTCTTTTAATTGTAACTTGACCAGTTCGGTCACAGGATCGTGAGGGCTATTGTCGACAAAGTGTCTCAGATCCGCCGCCGCGACACTGATACAGCCTAGCTGCTGGGCGATAAAGGCCCTTTCACGATTCAGGTTTAAATCATCTTTATGCCACTGTAACAGCAAATTACAGCACTCCATCGCACTCTCAAACTGACTGGCCAATATGGCACCGGCTTTCAGTTCATGGAGCATACGCGACAGCAGGCGCTTTAGGCTCGCAGCCTTCAAATAGCGCGGCTTAAATGGCGCGCCATTGCCCAGCTCTCCACGTACCAATACATGCAGCTGGTGACGCGTAAGGGATTTACCGGTCAAAGGATCGATATAACGCACCACATCATCCAAACGACAAGCCAGCACAGTCGTGCCAGGCAATAGCAGAGGTTGCAATACCAGATCCAGCTGTTTACCCAGCAGCATCAGCACTGTCGCCAGTGTGGTACTGTTACCCTGACGCGTGGTAATACAGGTCGCCAGATCGGCCGCTTCGATACTGAAGTAAGAATCTCGGGCGCAAAAGCCCAGGTCCTGATAAAACCAGTTCAGCAGCGCATCCAGACGTGCCTCTCTGTCCACCAGGTAATGGCTTAACACTGAACCAGCCAATTCATACCAAGCCCACTTAGCGGCTTCCTTATCGGAAAACCCTAAGTGAGTAGAGATGTCAAACGCACTCTCAGGCAAGGAGAGTTCATCTTTTAGGATCGGATTTGTCATTAGCTCATTAATATTGCTTGTTTAAACATCGCTAGCTTAGCGGCGTACATCACCCAAGCCAGAGCGCCTAAGGCGGCAAAAGTCTTGAAAAGTTTGTTGCGATTTGCCTTCATCGCTATGGTTGCCAGGAAGATATAGGCAAAGACGGCACCGATCTTCTCGGTTAACCAGGCATCCTGAAACGGATACTGCTTAATGATGAAACATAAAGCTAAGCCAGATAGGAGCAAGAAGGTATCGATAACATGGGGGGCTATCTTAACAAATTTCTTCTCCATAATGGCAGATTGCTTAAGATGCAGCGCAAAACGTACAATAAAAAACAGCACGCTCACGGCAATTAAGGTGAGGTGAATATGCTTAATAGCTGGGTATAAACTGTCCATTGTCTCTTCTTTAGTGGCTCGCAAAGGCGCTAGTGTACCCGATCAAAGGCCGAGGCACCAATATCGTACTGAGATTATCTAAGTTAAATGGACACAATCATTTTCAATAAGAGAAGGCATTTTGAAAACACTACAGGACACTCGTTTAATACATGATGACTCGGCCGAATTCGCCGAGACGGTTAAACAGAAAATCGCTGAATTTAACTGGCAACATTGGGAGGTTAGCGAGCGCTTACCGCTAGGTTTAAAGCTGGAAAATGAGGCTGGAGAGCTGATAGCCGGTCTATCGGCGCGCACCTTCGGCAACTGGCTAATGATAGATAACTTCTGGGTCAGCGAAGCGCTAAGAGGAAAAGCTATTGGCAGCAAGATGTTGGCCGAAGCCGAGCGCATTGCCAAAGAACGAGGCTGTGTCTATGCCATACTCGACACCCTAAACTTTCAGGCTAAGCCTTTCTATGAGGCCAGAGGCTATCGACTCGAATGGACGCAAAAGGCCTATCCGGCAACGGGCTGTAAGTATTTTATGACCAAGACTCTCTAGTAGATTGAGCATCAGGGCTGTGGTGTTGATTTCAGGTACTTCAAGCCATTGCCCCCTGTTGACCTGCTGCGCTGCAATTACTGCTCTTGAGCTTCCTTTAACGCCTTGGCACGTTTATCAGCCTCCTCCTGCATCATGGTGTTCATCTCCTTCTCGAAGTCGGCTATCTCCTCGGGCCGCGTCGGCACCTTAGGGCCCGCGCCTTGGGTTGTCTCCAAAGCCGCCTCAGTCTGCTCGCTGAGCTGTGGTTGCTTGCCAAGTTGCTGATAATACAATAAACCAAGGATCAACAAGGCCAGTAACATAACGATCATCTTCATGCAGTTCTCCTCACGACGTCACGGCGATTGTCCCCGCCGCTGCCTTTTTACTTGCTAAATTATGGCCTACCGACTGCGCCGATAACAAGCTAGATGAAAACTCAACTATTTTTCCTAAGGCAAAAACAGAAACGCCACGGGGTAAACCCATGGCGCTTGTGATTTGGACTTAGGACACTCAACGGCTATCTTGGCCAGCGACCCAAGGTGCACCTGTCGTTACTGCCAAAATCTCGCACCGTCGACACCGCCTCATAACCCAGCTCGATCATCTTATCACGCACAGTGATCGCCTGGCCGAAGCCATGCTCAAGCAGCAGATAACCGCCTGGTGCCAAATAATCCCGGGCGGCCGTGGCAATGTGGAACAGATCCGCATAGCCATGTTCCCCCGCCGTCAGGGCGCTGTGGGGTTCAAACCTCACATCCCCTTGAGACAGATGCTCATCTTCCTCATCGATATAGGGCGGATTGGAGACGATCAGGTTGAAGTCATAGTGAGTAATGGCGTCAAACCAATCACTCTGCAGCACCTCAACCTGAGGCAGCTTAAGATTGTCCCGGTTCGCTTTGGCAAGCACCACGGCTTCGAGCACCTTATCGACCGCGGTGATCTGCCAGTTACTGCGCTCAAAGGCCAGCGACAAAGCGATGGCCCCGGTGCCCGTGCCCAAATCCAACACTTTGGCGTTATCGGCCAGCGGCAGGTTAAGGGCGGTTTCAACCAAGATCTCGGTATCTGGGCGCGGGATCAACGTGGTGGGATTGACCATGAAGGGCAAGGACCAAAACTCACGCTCTCCGACGATATGTGCGATAGGGGTTCCCAGCAGACGACGCGCGACCATCTGCTTATATTCGGTGACCTGCTCGCTGGTCAGGCGTTCGTCTGGCCAGGTATAGAGATGAGCGCGCTGCTTATGAATAACATGCAGCAACATCACCTCAGCATCGAGCTTGGCACTGTCAGACACATCCTGTAGTCGAGTCGAGGCCCACTCAAGGGCCTGTGCTAACGTTTGAAACAAAGAATTTCCTTAATTACCCAGCGGCAATGCAAGCAGGATTAGCCTTCGGAAAGGGCTGCTAACATGTCGGCTTGGTTTTCCTGCATCAAGGGGCCTAGGATGGCATCGAGATCCCCTTCCATTACCTCGTTGAGGCGATAAAGGGTCAGGTTGATTCTGTGCTCACTCACACGTCCTTGAGGGAAGTTATAGGTACGCACACGCTCTGAACGGTCACCACTGGCCACCAAGTTACGGCGAGTCGATTCCTCTTCACTGCGGCGTTTCTCATCTTCGACAGCTTGAATACGGGCCGCCAAGACGCTCATGGCCTGGGCGCGGTTTTTATGCTGTGAACGTTGATCCTGACATTCTACGACTATGCCCGAAGGAATATGGGTAATACGAATAGCAGAATCTGTCTTGTTAACGTGCTGACCACCGGCGCCCGAGGCGCGGAAGGTATCGACCTTCAGATCAGCAGGATTGATCTCAATCGCTTCGGCTTCTGGGATCTCAGGCATCACGACTACGGTACAGGCAGAGGTATGTACGCGACCTTGAGATTCTGTTTCTGGTACACGCTGCACGCGATGTCCGCCAGACTCAAACTTGAGCTTACCGTAAACACCGTCGCCAGAGACTTTGACGATAATCTCTTTAAAGCCGCCATGTTCGCCTTCATTGGCGTTCATGATCTCCATCTGCCAACGATTTGCTTCACAGTAACGGCTGTACATGCGGAAAAGGTCGCCCGCAAAGATTGCCGCCTCGTCACCACCGGCACCGGCACGGATCTCAAGGAAGGCGTTGTTATCATCTTTAGGGTCTTTAGGCAGCAAGAGGATCTGCAGTTCACTTTCCAAGGTCTCCAGAGTCGCCTTGGCTTCTTTGATCTCTTCCTGAGCCATCTCTTTCATATCAGCGTCATCTTCGGCAAGCATCTCTTGCGCTGAGGCGAGGTTCTCTTCGGCCTGACGATAAGCTTGAAAGCTTTTGACGACATCTTCGAGTTGAGCATACTCTTTGGACAGAGCGCGAAAACGCTCCTGATCGGCGATGATTTCCGCATCACTCAGCAGCGCCAAAACTTCTTCATTACGCTCAAGCAAGCCTTCGAGCTTGCGAATAACACTGTCCTTCATTACAACGCTAACCTTAGTCTTTATCTAGTCCGAGCGCTGCTCTTAATTGTCCAATGGTATTGAGGTCACCACGGCGACTCGCCTGGGTGAGCGCTTGGGTCGGCGCGTGGATCAACTTATTGGTTAACTTATTCGCCAGTTCCAGTATTAGCTGTTCGCTATCACCACCCTGGGCCAATTTATTGATTGCTCGCTCAACCAACTCATCTTTGATCGCCATACTCTGGCTTCGGTATTCACGAATGCTATCGACCGACTCTAACGATCGAATCCATTCCATGAATTGATGAGATTCCTCTTCAACAATTAATTCAGCTTTCTCGGCCGCCTCACGTCTGGAGGCCATATTCTGTTCAATGATGCTTTGCAGATCGTCAACCGTGTATAAGAAGGCATCGTCCAGATCGGCAACTTCGGCCTCGATATCTCTAGGAACTGCTATATCAACCAATAACATAGGTTGATGACGACGCTGCTTAAGCGCTTTTTCTACCATGCCTTTACCCAGTATAGGTAATGGGCTGGCGGTAGAGGATATCACGATATCGGCCTTAGGGAGAAAATCTGGTATCTGTTCGAGCGTAATTGCTGTGGCGCCGAACTCTTCGCACATAGCCTCGGCGCGAGAAATGGTGCGGTTAGCGACTATCATAGAATCGACACCATTGTCTTTTAGATGACGTGCGACCAGCTCTATGGTCTCACCGGCGCCAATCAGCAGCACCTTAGTGGCACTGAGCGCCGAAAAGATATGTTTAGCCATGCTCACTGCCGCAAAGGCAACGGAAACCGCCGCAGCACCGATTTCAGTCTCGGTGCGCACCTTCTTAGCAACCGAGAAGGTATTTTGAAACAATCTGTCCATGGTCACAGCCACTGTGCCAGCCTCTTTGGCTTTCACAAACGACTGTTTAACCTGACCTAAGATCTGCGGCTCGCCCAGAATGAGCGAATCCAGGCCGGCAGAGACACGCATCAGATGTTGTACCACTTCCTGCCCCTGATACTTGTACAGGCATGGCAAGACATCATCGTGGGATAATTGATGATAAGATTCCAGCCAACTGATCACATCCGCCTCATCACCCGTGTTGCAATAGAGTTCGGTGCGATTACAGGTAGAAACGATCACCGCCTCACCTGTCTTTGTCCGACTGGCAAGACTCTTCATTGCTTCATGAATTTTATCAGGCGCAAACGCTACCTTTTCACGTAGGTCTACAGTGGCTGTTTTATGATTAATACCGATTGCTACAAGGCTCATCTGACTCTTTCTGGTCTCTAGGGTCTGTTAATCTTGGGAGTTTATGACTACTGGGGTACTCGCCCGAAATCATCTCACTTAATGGCAGTCATTCTACGCAATTGAATCAACTAAAAACAGAATACGCTTAACAAAACCGAACAATAATCTGGCTTGTCACAACTTTTTTCTATTAAACCTGCAGGCTTAAATCAAGTTCGCGGTCCACTCTGGAAAATTAGCCATTGCTAACCCTAGCCTAGGCTGGCAGGAAATTTAACGATTAGTCATTGGTATTTAATGTCAGCCCTCGTATCATAGGCACCAGTCATTTTAGCAATAGACGAATAATTTGAACTACTTCACAAAAATATCGATAAGCGGTGTAGTCTTGGTCCTGTTGGCACTCTCAGGTTGTGCTTCCCGTCAGCCAACTAGTCTTCTCCCTACCCAATTAGAACATGCCAGTCAGGCCCATGCCTGGGAACTACAAGGTAAGTTGGCCGTTCGTACTCCAGACGACAAATTCAGCACAAACCTTTACTGGTTTCACACTCAATCCAATGACGAGCTTACCCTGACGACTATGTTAGGCACCACGGTAATGACACTTACCAAGCGTCCAAACCAGGCAACCTTAGCCCTCGACGGCAAGGTCTATCAGGATACCGAAGCGGAGCGCTTGCTCAAGCGTCTCACAGGCTGGTCTATCCCCGTCGACACGCTACCTCTGTGGATCACCGGCCAGATCTCGCCCCAAGATGAGGTGATCACCTTTGATGCGCAAGGCCGCCCACAAGAAGTGCTTAACCACACAGACAATACCCCTTGGCAGGTCAGCTTTAACAGCTGGCAGCAACAAAGCGGCGCAGACGTACCCAGATTATTAACGTTACAACGAGATGAGATTCGTCTGAAACTGCAAGTTAATCAATGGCAAGCTCTAACACCGCACAGCATAACCGACGCGCAATCGGAATCGACAGATGACAAATAACCTCTCTAAGGGCTGGCCGGCGCCAGCTAAACTCAACCTGTTTCTTCACGTCAACGGTCGCCGTCCTGATGGCTACCATGAACTGCAAACCCTGTTTCAGTTTATTGACTACTGCGACTATCTGGATTTTGCCATCAATGAGCAAGGAACCCTTACTCTCCATTCTGAGATGGAAGCAGTTGTCGCAAATAGCGATAACTTAATTCTAAAAGCTGCAAAATCACTGCAGGAGTATACAGGTACTCCCCTCGGCGCCGAAATCTGGCTGGATAAAAAACTGCCTATGGGCGGCGGTATTGGCGGCGGTTCTTCCGATGCGGCCACCACACTGGTCGCCTTGAACCATCTGTGGCAGACTCAATTATCACAGGATGAACTGGCACAGATAGGCCTGTCTCTTGGCGCTGATGTCCCTGTTTTTATTAATGGTTTAGCGGCATTTGCCGAAGGGGTCGGGGAAAAGCTAATCCCAGTCGACGCCCCTGAAAATTGGTACCTGATCCTGACGCCTGATGTACACGTTTCCACCGCCGAGGTGTTTAACGATCCGCAACTCCCAAGGGATACGCCTAAGTTGTCGATGGACGATTTAATGAGCAGTGATTGGCACAACGATTGCCAACAGAGGGTCGCCGAGCAATACCCCCAAGTTGCCAAAGCATTGGCGTGGCTGATAGAATATGCGCCGTCCAGAATGACGGGAACCGGTGCTTGTGTATTCGGTATCTTTGACACTCGCCAGCAAGCAGAGCAGGTCTTTGCCCAGTTGCCGGCGGAATTGCGCGGTTTTATCGCCAAAGGGACAAATAAATCACCATTAGTGCTGAGATTAGAGCAGCGCTAAGATCATGCGGGATAAGCCATTTATCCCGGTCATTACAATGAAGCATACGCCTGAGGTCCATACAGTGCCTGACATTAAACTATTTGCCGGTAACGCCACACCCAGTCTCGCAAAGAAGATAGCAGATCGCCTATTTTGTAAACTCGGAGACGCTGAGGTTGGCGTTTTCAGCGACGGTGAAATCAGTGTCCAGATTAACGAAAATGTACGTGGGGCGGATGTGTTTATCATTCAATCTACTTGTGCACCTACTAACGATAACCTGATGGAACTTATCGTTATGGTAGACGCGTTACGTCGCGCATCTGCTGGCCGTATTACTGCGGTTATTCCTTACTTTGGTTATGCACGTCAAGACCGTCGTGTTCGTAGTGCTCGTGTACCTATTACCGCTAAGGTTGTCGCCGACTTCCTATCAAGCGTTGGGGTTGACCGCGTACTGACTTGTGACCTGCACGCCGAGCAGATCCAGGGCTTCTTCGATGTACCTGTTGACAACGTATTTGGTAGCCCAGTGCTGCTTGAAGATATGCTAGCTAAGCAGCTAGACAACCCTGTTGTTGTCTCACCTGACATTGGTGGTGTTGTCCGTGCTCGCGCCGTCGCTAAGCTACTGGACGATTCTGACCTGGCAATCATCGATAAGCGTCGCCCACAGGCAAACGTTGCCCAGGTGATGCATATCATAGGTGACGTACAAGGCCGTGACTGCATCATAGTCGACGACATGATCGATACCGGTGGCACACTATGTAAAGCCGCTGAAGCCCTGAAAGAACACGGTGCAAACCGCGTATTTGCTTATGCTACTCACCCAGTATTCTCGGGTAACGCAGCTAAGAACATCGCAGAGTCTGTGATCGATGAAGTGATCGTTACCGACACTATCCCGCTGAGCGAAGAGATGGCGGCGCAGGATAAAGTGACTCAGCTGACTATGTCTAGCGTGATGGCCGAAGCGATTCGCCGCGTAAGCAACGAAGAGTCTATCTCTGCGATGTTCAAGCACTAATCGCAAGCTTGCTGCTTAACGAAAAAAGCCACTCAATTGAGTGGCTTTTTTGTGTCTATCATAATCACATATATGGGTTAGTGAACCGCGCGCCGCAAAGCGTCGTCACGAACCAGAAGTGTTAGTTCATAGGCGATAGCACGGCGCAGTTTCACTAACCAGCCAGTGACCTTGTCCATGTCGACGTCACAACTTTTAGTGCAACCTTCGCGTTTGGCATCAAGCAAGGTAACGGCAATTCCCTTATCGCTTTCAACAAGCTCAACATTGATCAGATAAGTTTTGTAATTAAGCCTAGCGAAACGCTTGTCTCCCTGGCGCTCAAAGACCCAATGATTACGGGCAACGGCTTTATCCAGCATGTCATCATAATCGCTCACATAGCTCCCCAGTGGAATGGGATCTTGATAGATGTGCAGGCCCTCAGCCTGTAGCGGGCTGATAAGACTTAGCGTTAATAGCATTCCAAATGTTATCTTCTTCATCTTCATCCTTCCCTAACGCATTTGCAGCTGTCTGGCTATGCTGGCCCTAAGATTTTTAATGTAGTTGTAATAGCCGCGACCATTTTTATAGCAGATCCCATCGATGAGATTGGCGCACTGATAATCTCCTAGCGCGTCCTGATACTTGAGCTGCACCAAAGACTCATCGTATTCGATACGCATGACGTTAGTGTCGCCGCGATAGTCGAAGCGCGCCAAGATATAGCCCTCGCCCTCACCATCATACACCCAGGCGAAGCCCTTGGTATTGAGCATGCCCATCAAGATGGCGTAGCGAATCTTTTCTAGCCCTAGGTTATTGGTCTCTATCTCTTGGTGTACGGCGCGAATATAACGATCTGAAGATTTTGGTTTGACGCTCTGCTTTATCGATAAGACACTGGGCTCGGCCAGTACAAATGGACTTAGGGTCAGCAGGCTAAGGCCACAGAGTAAGGTTTTAAGGCTCAAGGTATTCACTCCCTGTGATAAAAAACTCATGCTATCACAAGGCGCTAGCAGCCACCAGCAGCCGACTATTCGCCCTAGCAGAGCCAGATAAAAAACCGTTTCATACTCTGAGGTAAGCTGAAACAGATACAGGCGAGAGATTTAAGATCCTAACGGACAGACACGAAAAAGCCTGTCACTTGGACAGGCTCATTACATCAATATTATCACTCGGTTCGATTATCGTTAGAGTGACACCAGCTCTCTGTGAGCCCATACCATAGTCTCACCCCATAACGGCAGCATCCACACACCGCTATCATCATCTTGATAAAGCTGCCTTAACACCATTTGCTCGTTTTTCAATACATGCTTACGGATCTCACGATAGATGGTTGCAGACTCTTTTGATATCTGTTGTGGGCTAGTAAATGAATGGTCTTCTACATCTACAAGGAAAGTGCGAACAGTTTTACCATCGACTTCACTTTGCGTCACCTTAAACTCACCACTAAACTGATAACGAATAGAGATCTCTTTCAACATATCATCGGTGATACATGCAGCTGCAACCATTTTACCTCGGTTTGCAGAATCAAATATCATTGATAAACGAACATCTGCACGAACCACATTCTTACTATCTGAATAGTAGTAAACATCTGCTCTATAAACATCTTCAACTAGCCCCTTATCTGCGGGTGAAAATTTATCTAAAAGGATATTGTTGTAAGTCACTTGTTCCATTCTGAGCTTGGTATCAGCTAACCATTGGATATCGAGTGGTGGAGTTAGGTTATTCACGGCACTGACTAAATTGAGTGGCTGTTTGTCAATACAACTACCGTTAAACTGGTTACATAATGCCACCGATTCATAACGGCCATTTTCAAATGTAAACAACTGTTTTTCACTCGAGTTGTTGAAAATATTGTCATAATTAAACCAATTATCACCCACATTTTCTGTAGCTATGTTTTTTGCTTGGTCATCTAATTGCACTGTATGTAACAAGGATTGGTTTTGAGCCAGTAAAAAAGGTTTTGCAGTAATCGATGCCACTTCGGGTTCAGCAAGTAAAGAAAGGTCATTAACTATAAGCTTTAACCCACCAGAAAAGTGCAGCCCAATAATTAGCGCGGCAATAAGGCTAATTGCTACAATACGATAGAGCATGGACTTAAGCCTGCTTACACTCTTGGTCGGATAAGCTGTTGCCTTCCCCTCGCGAGTCGTAGCCGTTAATGAATGATATGATTCTTGATTACTTAGAGAACTTACATTAGCAGGCGATGCAGGTGTTACTGCTTCTACCGACTCAATAATGCACAAGCTGTATCCGTAACGCGGGATATTTTTTATTTCAATGTCTGTTTTTCCATGCAACTTTTTTCTTAAGCTACTCATGCATTGAGTCAATGATGAAGGCGCAACGACTCTGCCTGGCCAGCCGGCGGCATTTAGAGTCTCTTTACTAACCACCTCACCTACATTCTTGACTAAGCTTTTTAGTACTTCTAATTCAGAGAGCGATAATGCACAACGAGTAGAAAGTTTAGTATCGACTAACTCTCTAGCATCTAAATCAATCATTAAAAATTCTGTAATTTTCACAACCTAACCCTTACTACTTTTAGCAGCCCCCAATCAGTATTCTACGGCACTTTATTAATCCTAAATCTGACATAATGCTGAGTTCCAATTAAACAATTGACGCTTTGTTAATATTTGTGATCCCCGTAAAAAAAGACCCTAGCAAAAAACTAGGGCCAAAAATATTGCAGGATGAAAACTTTATTTCAGGTTATGTGATTCCTTGAGGTTATTTAAATCATGACACACAGCACATGACTCTTCGCCTGTGTACTGACCGAGCTCCACACCAAACTGTGCCCCATTTTGTTTCATATGACTCACAACATCTTTACGCACCTGACGACGATCTTCGCCCTCTTTGGCCGCACGTTTACCGTGACAGCTTAAACACACTGCCGCAGTTGGCGATACGAAAGCATCGGCAACAGCATCGACGGCATAACGTTTATTACCGCTAGTGTCTTTACCATTTGCAGGGTCTAGACCGTCATAAGTATCCATGTAATCAAGGTCAAGCGCTAACGGCTTACGCCCTATTAGATATTTAGCATCAAAGCTGTCACCAATATGACACTTGGCACAGTTTGCTAAATCTGCTGAGTATTCGACATTACGTCTCCAGCCTTCACCACTTTGATTAGCACGGTTATTAGCATGCATAGCATGAATCCATACCTTCTGATCGGGGTGGCTCATGGTCAACTGCTCAACGTAATCATCATCACCTTGCTTCGTCTGTGAATTTCGGATGACCTGAGTCGGCATATTGTTGGCGTTATGACAAGCTACACATTCTTCAGCTGCATTCGATGCAGTGGTCCAATCACGTTCACCGCGTGGCATCAAATTCTTCATCATAATCATTGGGTCTAAAACACCGTCGCCATCGGAGTCAACTGAACCTGAAGCGCAGGTGGTCCCAAAGTAAGTACTATCGTTCTTAACCACAGAATGACAGCTACGACAATTAAGCGTCATTTGCACGAAACCTTCTCCTGAGGTAGTCGTACCATGACAGTCCCCACAAAGCTCATTGGTAACAATCTGGCGACGTGGGCGCTCTTCAAGCAACCCTTGCTTATTGAAGAAGTGTTGCCAGTTGTAACCCGCAGCGCCGTTACTCCAATCAGTCTTACCATCACAGTCCTGAATGGTTTCACCATCTTTGTCGATACAGAACCAGATCCGCGGCGTCACCATACCGTAGCTAGCGTTAAGGTCGCCGTCGAAATCATCTTCAAGGTCAAATGGGCCTATCTCAAACGTCGTCTTTCCATTTTCATAGTTAAGTACGATTGGCTCGTCTACGTAACCAGGGAAGTTCTCTTTGTTAGTGTGAACCCGCAGAACCTTGCCACGCTCCATGCCCATATCTTGCCCACCCCAGTTGATATAGAACTCGGCGTAGTACATATACTTAACCAGATCCAACTGCTCATTACGGCTATTGCCATCTTTATCTAAGATGTCGACAGTTAATTGCACATAGCCAGTCTTATCGGTATCTAAGTTAGCATCGATGTTGGCTTTGGCTTCTGGAGCATCAACCATTCTGGCGTCGGTCACAGTCAGATGAAGGTTTTCGCGACGCTCGTTCTGGCCCTTGTAGGTAGACAAATGCACCATCTCAAGAGTCTCTGAGGTATGACAGTTAGCACATTGTGCATTGTCCTGATATGGCCAATGACCAATGCCTTCCTTGAAATTGACGTCACTATGACAAGTAATACAAGTTTCTTGGGTTGGAACGTTTTTCCAGTTTGCAAAGTCAGTGGCTTGCTCATTTTGAGAGTGACAATTATCACAACCACCAACAGGCGCAGAGATCACACCGATATGAACTTCATGCGCTAACATTGGAAATACTTTGCTGATATCACTGACTTTGTTGTCAGCATGGCAAGAAGCACAAGTTTCTACTTCAGTGTATTTACCACCATGAATAGTAAAGCCGTCATGACAACTTACACAGTTTTGGTTGTTGACCACATTCTTGGTATATAGTGGCTCTAAACCTTGGCCTCTAAAGTCATAATGCATATTGGCATAGCTTAACTCTGTTGCACCAACGGCTTCGCCACCGGTTCTTACCACTAGTCTTAGTGTCTTTTCATCGGAAATGGTAAAGGCAGTTTCTGCAGTAACGTCTTTTTCAAAGCTATAGGTATACGTTCCGTCTTGATTATCTACCAAGCTACCACACTTAGCGTACTTGCTGGCGGGACATGCTTCTGAGCTAAGCAGCTTCCAGTTGTTAGCATCTCCTTCAGTGCCTTCCTCAAGGCCAGAGAGTATAAAACCAAATTTTTCTAAACCAACAACAGGAAGGTCTTTTTCGTTGGTCACGGTGAACGTAATGTCAGACTGTGTTCCAACGACTATCTTATCAACCGCTACCGTTAATGCTTTAGCATCCGTTGCAACAGGGAACCCTGGTTGACCTGGAGCACCTGGTTCACCATCTTTACCATTTTGTCCATCATCTCCAGAACAACCCGTTAAAGCCAGCCCAATGAAGGCTGCTAAAGCAGTAACTTTTATATCGACTCGTTTCATCATCTGTTCAACTCACTTTTTTATTTAGCCCTCTTTATTGAGGCAAGCGAAATGTAACTAACCGAGTGCAATAAAAGTGTGACGGTCTCGGTTGCATTTTAGAACAAATTACTCAACGAGAAATACAGCACAAACAAAGGCCAAATTGTTAACAATCAAGCCGACACATGTTAAAAAAACCACTCACCCCTGCTGTGAAAATGTTAACCCAGACAAAAAAAGCGTGACTGTTAGCACTAAAACGGCTAACAAAAGTTAACAAAAAGGTGATTTGTTACCAAGCACTAGGATTTAAAACCTGTTTGCAATTATCCCACCGATAATTTAATACCGTCACTCAAGAAGAGTGCATCGCTCCTGACTCTGAGCACAGCATGTAATGACGTAATTTTGAGAGCATTCTTTGCTGAAGTAAGCAGACAGCAACACATCTAACAGGCGAGTTTTAGCGCTTCCTTTACTGTATTAACTAACTTGAATCTAGTTCAGTTATTCAAATCGCCTGTAACAATCAATAGTGTATTCATTCAGTTTTCATACCTAATGTATTTCTCACTCCCCCGCTATAGGTAAGATGTTGCATAGAGGGATTAAGGAAGCGCTAGGGTAACGCAGAGAGCATCTAACGACGATAGATGGGGGTCATCTGGAGATAGGTCAACACATTGAGTTATTACTGCGGATACCAAAGCAGAAGTGCATTGAATGAGCTTGCATTAAAAGCGCTAAACGACCACAGAGTAATTACAGCTTCATACTGATTGATATATCTTAATTTCAGAAGTCCTCAACATCCCTTTAAATTTTAGACACAAAAAAGCCTGTCACTTGGACAGGCTTTTTTGTGTCTAAATAATGGTACGGGAGGAGAGACTTGAACTCTCACACCTTGCGGCACCAGAACCTAAATCTGGCGTGTCTACCAATTCCACCACTCCCGCATCGATTTACATCTGATCAGATGGCTTAGTTTTACATCTTAAGCTAGATAAAAATGGCTGGGGTACCAGGATTCGAACCTGGGAATGCCGAGATCAAAACCCGGTGCCTTACCGCTTGGCGATACCCCAACAAGCTTGGCTCAGATTACAGGCTAAACCTATAACCTAAAAAATAATGGTACGGGAGGAGAGACTTGAACTCTCACACCTTGCGGCACCAGAACCTAAATCTGGCGTGTCTACCAATTCCACCACTCCCGCACTGCATCTAGTTTTACATCCTGATAAAGATTCTAGTCATATGTCTGAACCACTAAGGGCTCAACTAACTAGCAAACCTCAAGTTTTACATCTCGAGCAGATGGCGCCGATAACGGCGGATTTACCTAGAATAAGATGGTAGCTATGGCGGGACTTGAACCTGCGACCCCAGCATTATGAGTGCTGTGCTCTAACCAGCTGAGCTACATAGCCACATTTATCTTATTGATAAATGGCTGGGGTACCAGGATTCGAACCTGGGAATGCCGAGATCAAAACCCGGTGCCTTACCGCTTGGCGATACCCCAAAAACATTGTAAGCGAGAAAGAATATGGCTGGGGTACCAGGATTCGAACCTGGGAATGCCGAGATCAAAACCCGGTGCCTTACCGCTTGGCGATACCCCAATCAATCTTGCTTAAGACTAAAAGTAGACAACCTCTAGTCAAAAATAAATGGTACGGGAGGAGAGACTTGAACTCTCACACCTTGCGGCACCAGAACCTAAATCTGGCGTGTCTACCAATTCCACCACTCCCGCACTGCTTCTAGTTTTACATCTTGAACAGATGGCGGCGTATGCCACAATCAATTTTACATCTTGAATAGATGGTAGCTATGGCGGGACTTGAACCTGCGACCCCAGCATTATGAGTGCTGTGCTCTAACCAGCTGAGCTACATAGCCATCAATATTTCGCGCCCCTCTTGCTGAGGAACGGGGCGTATTATGCTTATTCAGCGTAGGCAGGTCAACAGCTTTTTTTCGCTAATTTAAACTATCTAAGCCGTTCGCCTATAAACTCACCAAAGTGGCCAGGCCTTATGCAATTTCCCCCTTAAAAGCGAAGATTTGCGGCTATTTTGCCCCTTTGTTAAAACAAAAACGGCCCGATATCACTACCGAGCCGCCTTTATGTCATCTACTTCTAGGGCGCCGAACTCGGCGCTAGATGCTAGACATTAAAGAGGAAATGCATCACATCGCCATCTTTAACCACATAGGTCTTACCTTCGACACGCAGTTTACCCGCTTCTTTGGCGCCGGCCTCACCCTTATAGGCGATAAAGTCATCATAAGACATGACTTGAGCACGAATAAAGCCACGTTCAAAGTCAGTGTGGATCACGCCAGCCGCTTGTGGTGCACAGGCGCCCACAGGCACAGTCCAAGCTCGAACCTCTTTCACACCCGCAGTAAAGTAAGTATGTAGGTCCAGCAACTGGTAACCGGCGCGGATCACGCGGTCAAGACCAGGCTCTTCCAAACCAAGATCGGCCATAAACTCGTCGCGATCATCAGGATCCATTTCGGCCAACTCAGATTCGATGGCGGCGCACACAGCAACCACAACCGCATTCTCTTTCGAGGCGATCTCACGTACCACATCCAGGTGCGGATTGTTTTCAAATCCATCTTCGGCAACGTTGGCGATATACATGGTCGGCTTCAACGTCAGGAAGTTAAGATAGTTAACTGCCGCCAGCTCTTCCTTGGTCAGATCCATAGAGCGAAGCATATGCCCTTCATCTAACACAGGGCGCATCTTTTCAAGGACACTTACCTCAAACTTAGCATCTTTGTCACCGCCTTTGGCGCGCTTTTGCTGACGTAAAATAGCACGCTCGCAAGAATCTAAGTCGGCCAGCGCTAATTCAGTGTTGATCACTTCGATGTCGCTAGCTGGCGACACCTTGTTAGCAACGTGCACGATATTGTCATCTTCGAAACAACGTACCACGTGACCAATCGCATCGGTTTCACGAATGTTAGCCAGGAACTTGTTGCCCAGACCTTCCCCTTTCGAGGCGCCAGCAACTAAGCCAGCGATGTCGACAAATTCCATGGTGGTTGGCAATACACGCTCAGGATTAACGATCTCCGCCAGGGCCTCCAAACGTGGATCGGGCACAGGCACTACACCCGTGTTAGGTTCGATCGTACAAAACGGGAAGTTAGACGCTTCGATACCCGCCTTAGTTAAGGCGTTGAACAGTGTCGATTTACCTACGTTTGGTAGGCCGACGATGCCACATTTAAAACCCATATATTTACCTTTATTCAATTAATCTTATCGCCTGAGCGATAATGAAGCTGTTCACTGTCGAATTCTTGGCTCTACCAATCACAGTAAATAAGTGATCAGTCATAGCACTGAAAAACACAGTTATCGAGCGTTTTAACAAGTTAGAAAGCTCAGTTATTTAGTACGATTGGCATTAACCTGCCTTGTAAGAGTGCAACCTGTGCATCGCCTTACTCATATCTTCTTTAAAGAGGATCTCAGTCGCCCGCACCGCCTCATCAACCACCTCTTCTATGAGGCGCTGTTCGGTTTGTGGCGCCTTGCCCAGCACATAGTTGCTGACCAAGCTCTTGTCCCCTGGATGACCGATACCGATACGTAATCGATAGAAGCCTTTGTTATTCGCCAGCTTGGCGATGATATCCTTGAGGCCATTATGCCCCCCATGCCCACCACCCAGCTTAAACTTAGCCACACCCGGCGGCATGTCCAGTTCATCATGGGCCACCAAGATCTCCTCGGGTTCGATGCGAAAGAAATTCGCCAAGGCCGCTACCGACTTACCGCTAAGGTTCATAAAGGTGGTCGGGATCAGCAGGCGTACATCTTTACCATAGAGGGTGGCTCTGGCGGTAAGGCCATAGTATTTGCTGTCGGCAACTAAACTCACGCCACACACTCGCGCTAGCTCGTTGACATACCATGCACCTGCGTTGTGCCGAGTCTGCTCATATTTATCGCCCGGGTTAGCTAACCCGACAATCAGCTTTATGTTGCTCATCTCACTCTAGTCCATCTCGCAAGTGCCAATAAAAAACGCGGCATTTTAGCACTCAATCGAGCCAGCAACAAATTTATCCCGAGCCCAGAGAATAAGGGGGCTAAACGCCCCCAAAGTCTGCTTTATTAGAGAAACCCTGATCTGAACATCTTAAAGCCCCAAGGCGTACTTGAGCACTTTCTGCTTGATGGGACCGTCGATATTGGCAAGTTTGAGGGCGCCGTTTCGCAGCACTTTTAATGGCAACAGATTGTTGCTAAAACCTGCGTAGAAGAGATCCATGGTGGTCATCATCAGCTGGTTGTCGCTATAGCGTTTACATTGGTAATTCTTGAGCACTGCCCTATCCCAGCAGCATTTATGATTGGCAATAGCATCGGCAAAAGTGTCGATAAGGGCGCTGACATCCTTAAAGCCCAGGTTAACCCCTTGACCGGCTAGCGGATTAATGGTGTGAGCGGCATCACCCAGGATCACCAGATGATCATCATAGTAACGCTGAGCATGACGTCGGGTCAGCTTAAAGCTGCCCTTCGAGAGCACCTTAAACTCCCGCGACAGGCGTTTAGGAAAGTGAGCATCTATCTGCTCAAAGAGCGCCTGGTTACTCAGACTTTGTAGCTGTGCAATGCGACTGGCATCGTCATACCACACCAAAGAGGCATGTTTGCCCGGTAGCGGCAGTAAAGATCTTGGTCCTTTCGGGGTGAACTGTTGCCAGGTCACATCCTGCTCTTCTTGCGCTGTGGCAATATTAATCAGCATAGCCGACTGGCCATAGTCCCACCCAGTAACGCCAATACCCGCCCACTGACGCACCTGAGAGTTGGCACCATCGGCGCCGATTAATAGACGGGTCTCTATCTCGCAGCCATCCTCTAGTTTGACCCGAACGCCTTCATCCATGCGCTCGAATTGACTCACCTTAGCCGGACAAAGCAAACTTAACTGCTCATGTTGCTCAAATTGCTGCCACAAGGCTAATTGCACCAGACGGTTCTCGACGATATGACCCAGGTGAGAGGCGCCAATCTGGTCGCTATGAAATTGGGTGATACAAGCATCGAGCTCCCAGGTTTCCAGCCCCTTGTAGGCGACCTGCCGCATCTCGCCAAGCGACGCTAGGGCCCCTAGACGCTCAAGCAACTGCTCTGACGCCACACTGATCGCCGAAACCCTAAGATCTAAAGCCTGTTCACTGTCATAAGCCTGCGGCGCATAGGCCTCAACCACAGCTACAGACAGGCCAAGCTGCGCCAAGCCAAGGGCGGTTGCCGCCCCCACCATACCGCCGCCAATGACGACGACATCTTTTACTAAGGTCTTGCGCTGGTTCTGACTCACCTTGAGTTCGACTCCCTACTTCTTTTATTACCAAATATGTCACTTGGGCGGATTGCGTATATAAATGTTACCAGCACGGCTACTGCTCACACTCAGTTACAAAGCCAGGGGGCAAGCCTGAGCTATGCCCCCTACACTCTCACCTCAAAGCAATCTTTACCACTTACTGAGTGTCATGGAGTGTCCGATGAAAAAGTTAATGATAGCTAGTGTATTCACCGCATCAGCCCTGTTATCTAACCTGGCAGGTGCTAGCGTCACCTCCCAAATGGAGACGATGACTGTAACCTATCGTAACTCGCTCGATTATGCCCTATATCAATATACGATTGAATTAATGAGCCATTATAGAGCCGAGATCCGAACAAGCATACAACGACAAGCTAAAAACAGCAGCCAGGCGATGGCCGAAGCATTTTTTGCACAGGACACGCCCAGACAGGTCGCGCTAGTGGATTTCCCGGCTGAGCAAATGGCGCGCGCAGAGTAAATTCACGCTTATGACGCGCAAAAGCTAGCCAGCGGAGTGCTCAGAGGGTAAAATGTCGCGCTATTTTTCCCAGTAGTTGCAACAACGGCGCAAAACTGATGAGTAAGAAACTCCACATTAAAACCTGGGGCTGTCAGATGAATGAGTATGACTCATCAAAGATGGCCGACCTACTCGACGAATATCAAGGCTATACCTTGACCGAAGAGGCAGAAGAGGCAGATGTCCTACTGCTAAATACCTGTTCGATTCGCGAAAAAGCACAGGAAAAAGTCTTTCACCAGCTGGGGCGCTGGAAGACGCTAAAAGATAAGAACCCTAACCTGATAATAGGTGTAGGTGGCTGCGTGGCGTCTCAAGAAGGTAAGGCGATCAAAGACAGAGCCCAGTGTGTCGACCTGATCTTCGGTCCACAGACGCTGCACCGCTTGCCTGAGATGATCGAGCAGATCCAACAAGGTGGCAAGGCGGTTATCGACGTCAGCTTCCCCGAAATCGAAAAGTTCGACCGTCTGCCTGAGCCGCGCGCCGAAGGCCCAAGCGCCTTCGTCTCCATCATGGAAGGCTGTAGCAAATATTGCTCTTTCTGCGTGGTGCCTTATACCCGCGGTGAAGAGGTGAGTCGTCCGGTGGACGATGTGATCCTTGAGATCGCCCAGCTTGCCGAGCAAGGCGTGCGCGAAGTGAACCTGCTAGGCCAGAACGTTAACGCCTATCGCGGTGCGACCCATGATGACGATATCTGTACCTTCGCCGAGCTGCTGCGTTATGTGGCCGCCATCGATGGTATCGATCGTATTCGTTTCACCACCAGCCACCCTATCGAGTTTACCCAAGACATCATTGATGTATATGAGGATACGCCTGAATTGGTGAGCTTCCTGCACCTGCCGGTGCAGTCGGGTTCGGATCTCATTCTCACCCAGATGAAACGTGGCCATATGGCGATCGAATACAAGTCGATCATTCGCCGTCTGCGTAAGGCAAGACCTGATATCCAAATCAGCTCTGACTTCATCATCGGCTTCCCAGGCGAGTCTAAGCAAGACTTCGCCGATACCATGAAGCTGATTGAAGATGTGCAATTCGACCACAGCTTCAGCTTCATCTACAGCGCGCGTCCGGGTACACCGGCAGCGGATCTTCCCGATGATGTGTCGCTGGAAGAGAAGAAGGAACGTCTGGCGATCTTGCAAGACAGGATCACCCAGCAGGCAATGCGCTACAGCCGTCAGATGCTCGGCACAGTCCAGCGTATTTTGGTAGAAGGCCCTTCGGTGAAAAACCCGATGGAGCTGCGCGGCCGCACCGAAAACAACCGCGTGGTCAACTTCGAGGCTGACCCTAAACATATTGGCAGCTTCGTCGATGTTGAGATTGTCGATGTGTTTACCAACTCACTGCGTGGCAAGTTCATTCGCGGAGAAGATGAGATGGATTTGCGCCGCGACCTGCGCCCATCTGACATCTTGGCCAAGCACAAGAAAGATGACGACCTCGGCGTGACTCAGTTTATCCCGTAACCGTGATCAGCTAACAGCAGACAAGAAGCGACCTTAATCGGGTCGCTTTTTTATTGCTGCCGCTTTGTGCTTGGCGCTACGCTGACTTACCGAGCGTATAACTTCAAACAAATAGCGTTAGCAATTAAACTTAATGCCTCGTAAACTGTCTCTATAGTCTGTTGAGGTTAAGCCTCACGAGATATGCTTTAACGACAATCTGCAACTGGAGCTATTTTTGTCAAACAAACTCACTACGCTCAATCTGTATCTAGAGCCTTCTGATACCCGTCGACTCGCGTCACTATGCGGTCCCTTTGATGACAATATCAAACAACTCGAGCGCCGCATCGGTGTAGAGATCAACTACCGCAACAACCACTTTCAAATTGTCGGTCAGGCGCGTAACTGTCTAACGGTCAATAATCTGCTCAAAGAACTCTATATCGAGACACAACCGGTACGCGGCAGCACCCCAGACCTGGAACCCGATAAGGTGCATATGGCAATTCAGGAGGCGATAGCCCTGGAAGCCGAGGCGCCCCGCGACGATAAAGAACTCTATATCAAGACCAAGCGTGGCGTGATCAAGCCCCGCAACCCGAATCAAAGTGAATATGTGGCCAATATTGTGCGCCACGACATCAGCTTTGGTATCGGTCCTGCTGGTACAGGTAAGACCTACCTGGCAGTCGCTGCGGCGGTCGATGCCCTGGAGCGTCAGGAAGTGAGACGCATCTTGCTAACCCGCCCGGCAGTTGAAGCGGGCGAGAAGCTGGGTTTCCTGCCTGGCGATCTCAGCCAAAAGGTCGACCCCTATCTGCGCCCCCTATATGACGCCCTATTTGAGATGATGGGCTTCGAAAAGGTGGAGCGCTTAATTGAGCGCAGCGTGATTGAAGTTGCGCCACTGGCCTACATGCGTGGTCGCACCCTTAACGATGCCTTTATCATCTTAGATGAGAGCCAAAACACTACGGTAGAGCAGATGAAGATGTTCCTTACCCGTATCGGTTTTAACTCCCGAGCGGTGATCACAGGCGATATCACGCAAATTGACCTACCTAAGCATCAAAAGTCAGGCCTACGCCATGCTATCGAGGTATTGAGCGAAGTCGATGAAGTGAGCTTTAACTTCTTCCAGGCCAAGGATGTGGTACGTCACCCTGTGGTGGCCCGTATCGTCGAAGCCTATGAGGTTCACGAACAGAAGGTGGCCAGCGAAAAGGCCAAGCGTGAGAGCCAATTTAGGGCTGAGGAACCAAAGCACCATGACGCCTGATACCCCCTTAATTCTTAATCTGGATCTACAACTCGCCACAGAGGCTAGCGAGGTACCGACTCAGGCGCAGTTTGAGTCTTGGGTACGCCTCGCTCTTGGCAATACTATGCCAGAAGCCGAGCTGACTATTCGCTTGGTGGATGAGGCTGAAAGTCAGCAGTTAAATCATACCTATAGAGGCAAAGACAAGCCGACAAATGTGCTATCATTCCCGTTCGAGTCTCCACCAGAGGTCGAACTGCCACTACTTGGCGACTTAGTCATCTGTGTGCCTGTGGTTGAACAGGAGGCAAAAGCGCAAGCAAAAAGCCTCGAAGCCCACTGGGCTCACATGGTTGTACATGGTTGTCTGCATCTGCTAGGGTATGATCATATCATTGATAACGAAGCAGAAGAGATGGAGTCTTTAGAGACTCAACTTATTGAAAGCTTGGGGTTTCCCAATCCTTACAAGGAGCAATAATCGACCTTTTTGGTCAGGTAAATACTATGAGTGACGATAACCCACCGAGTACCAACGCCCATAAGAAGGGCTGGTTAGAAAAAGTAAGTCAGTTATTCCAGGGCGAACCACAAAGTCGCGACGAGTTAGTGGAGGTGATCCACGACGCTGAACAAAGAGAAGTGATCAGCGAAGACACGCGCGAAATGATTAAAGGTGTTTTAGAAGTCTCCGATCTGCGCGTGCGTGACATCATGATCCCACGAGCACAAATTGTGGCGCTAAAAATAGACAACACGGTAGAGGAGCTGCTGTCGACCGTTATCAGCTCGGCGCATTCCCGCTTCCCCGTGGTCAATGAAGATAAAGATCATATCGAAGGCATACTGCTGGCTAAAGATTTGTTGCAGTACGGCTTTAAAAATAACGACGAACCCTTTTCCCTCGAACAGGTGATTCGCCCAGCGGTCGTTGTGCCAGAGAGCAAGCGCGTCGACGTCCTCCTCAAGGAGTTTCGTTCTCAGCGTTATCATATGGCCATCGTAGTCGATGAATACGGCGGAGTATCAGGCCTGGTCACCATCGAAGATATTCTCGAAGAGATCGTCGGTGAAATCGAAGATGAATTCGATCATGACTCAGCCGAGGAGACAGAGATCCGCAAGGTCGGCAAACAACTCTATATGGTTAAGGCGCTCACCCCCATCGACGATTTCAATGAAACCTTCGGCACTCAGTTTAGTGACGAAGAGTTTGATACCGTCGGCGGCCTGGTTTCCCATGCCTTTGGCCACCTGCCCGAGCGTAACGAAAAGATCACCATAGATGACATTGAATTTAAGGTGATTAGCGCCGATACCCGCAGGCTGGTTCAGCTTAGGGTCAAGCTCCCCGATCCCCAGACTGAAGAAGAAAACGCTTAACTTTTCAGTCCCTTGATGAGGCTATAATGCTGCTACGACTTAGGGCAATTGCCCATCATCCTGTAATACGGCTGGTACTCGCCTATCTGGCGGGTGCCAGTACCGCACTGGCCTTCGCCCCTTATGGTTACTGGCCCATCTATCTGCTGGCACTCGCTTTCGCCCTTGGTCACAGTCATTCACTTGCCCCTAAACAGGCATTTGGCTACTGGCTAAGTTTTGGTTTTGGCTGTTTCTCTATCGGCATCAGTTGGGTCCATGTCAGCATGGACGTCTACGGTGGCCTCCCACTTATTGCCTCCCTCGGTCTGATGGCAATGTTGGCGCTCTACTTGGCGATCTACCCCGCGCTTGCCGGTTATCTCAGCGCCAAGTTATCCCCTCATTCATATTGGTTACGCTATCTTGCCGTCTTTCCCGCCTCTTGGGTGTTAATGGAATGGGCTAGAGGCTGGGTGCTGACCGGGTTCCCCTGGATCTGGGCAGGATACAGTCAAACCAGTGGTCCATTGGCGCCACTGGCCAGCAACATAGGCGCATTAGGCCTTAGCTTATTGCTGGTGATGCTCTCTGGTGCTCTGGTTATCGCGGCAAGGCCGGGTCACAAACTCGCAGTCAGGTTTACGCCTCTCATCCTCATCTCAATCCTTGCCGGTAGCGGCAGTTATGCCAGCGGTCACTGGTCTGGCATTACGCCTACGGGTAAATCGGTAAAGGTCGCCCTTGTGCAAGGCAATATCGCTCAAAGCATGAAGTGGCAACCAGAAGCGCTTTGGCCAACCATGCTGAAATATATGGATCTTTCACGGCCTTCGCTGGCGGACACAGATCTGTTTATCTGGCCGGAGGCGGCGATTCCTGCGCCCGAATATATGGTCGAAGAGTTTCTCGATAACGCTAACAAGGTTGCGGGCCTGAACGATAGTGCCATCATCACTGGCATTATCAGCAAGCAGCAAAATAGCTTCTATAACTCGCTGATTGTCCTAGGCAACCACCAGCAGCGACAACAGAAAAGCGCCGATTATAGCGGCGATGGCAATAACGAATTCCGTAAGCATCATCTGCTGCCCATCGGCGAGTTTGTGCCCCTTGAAGATCTACTCAGGCCACTGGCGCCCTTCTTTAACCTGCCCATGTCCTCTTTCGCCAGAGGCGATTTTAAGCAGCCGAACCTGAGCGCTGTGGGACATCAGATAGCACCTGCCATCTGCTATGAAATCGCCTTCCCCGAGCAGCTCAGAGCCAACGTCAACGCAGGGACAGAGCTACTACTTACCGTCTCCAACGATGCCTGGTTTGGCCGCTCCAATGGCCCCTTGCAACATATGCAGATCGCCCAGATGCGCGCCATCGAATTAGGTAGACCTTTGCTAAGAGCCACTAATAACGGGGTCACGGCAATCGTCGATACCCAAGGCAAGATAACCCATAGTTTACCCCAGTTTGAAACCGGAGTACTTAAGGCTGAGGTGCCGCTAGTGGCAGGGATGACAGGATTTGCCCGATGGGGTCAGACGCCGCTTCTGCTTCTGTGCACTCTAGTGTTAATTGGCGCCGTGATAAGACGTCTGCAACTTAGATAAGCAAGCCCACAACAAACAAAAATCCCCGCCTTAGCGGGGATTTTTTAATAACACTGGCAATCTCTATCGGCACCTAGTTAAGGGCTAGTATTTAAGAAGCTCCTATTTAGGGAGCGAGAGCCTCACGGGTAAACTGGCTGCCATCGCACTCGGGACACTCAGGGATCACACCAGGAAACTCGATGCGCATCTCATGACCGCAGTCTGTGCAGACCATAGTGCCCTGACCCACAATCTCACCACTTTGGTAATAACCGTGATGTTTGAAGTCTTGGGTCACCTCATGCCACTCAACCTGGCTCCTGTCAGTGATCTCACTCAACCAGTGCCACAAAGTGTTCTCCGCGGCGATAACAGTAGGACTGTGGCTGAGATCTTTAGCGTTTTTCTCGGCAAGGAAGCTGCCGATATCACGCTTTAAAAATTCTTCCACCAAAGCAAGCTCCTCTTCCTTGGCCTGCTTCTTGAGTAGCAAGAACTCCTTGCTCGCAGTAACGACTTTATATAATTCCTTTGCAGTCATTGAGTTATCTTCAGAGAAATCCGATTTCACCTGATCAAACAGGGCCTCGTATAACGATAGCAACTCGGTACTTCTTTTGCTCATGTTCAATACTCCTTCATGCGAACCTTTTTAATGACTCACTTCTAGTTTATTCTATGCAGATCTAACTCGCGCGCAAGATGCGCAAGATCAAATAAATAAGCGGCATGGCCGGGAATCATCAATGCAAGAGCAATATCTACCTTCAGAGATTGAAGCTAAGGTGCAGCAGCACTGGCAAGACACTAAAACATTTGAAGTTACCGAGGACGAAAGCAAAGAGAAGTTTTACTGCCTCTCTATGTTTCCATACCCTTCAGGCCGACTGCATATGGGCCATGTCCGTAACTACACCATAGGCGATGTCGTTGCGCGTTACCAGCGCCTGCAAGGAAAAAACGTATTACAACCCATAGGTTGGGACTCTTTCGGTCTACCTGCTGAAAACGCAGCAATCAACAACAAGACCGCCCCAGCGCCTTGGACCTATGAAAACATCGACTACATGAAAAACCAGCTCAAGATGCTGGGTTTTGGCTACGACTGGAGCCGTGAGATCGCCACCTGCACCCCAGAATATTACCGTTGGGAACAGTGGTTCTTCACTAAGCTTTACGAGAAGGGCTTGGTCTACAAGAAGACTGCCTCGGTCAACTGGTGTCCAAACGATGAAACCGTACTGGCCAACGAACAGGTTCAAGATGGTTGCTGCTGGCGCTGTGATACTCAAGTGGTGCAAAAAGAGATCCCTCAGTGGTTCATTAAGATCACCGACTACGCCGAAGAACTGCTAAACGATATCGACCAACTGGACGAATGGCCTGAGCAGGTCAAGACCATGCAGCGCAACTGGATTGGCCGCAGCGAAGGTATCGAGATGACCTTCCAGGTTGAAGGTAGCGATCAGAGCTTCGACATCTACACCACTCGTCCCGACACTGTTATGGGCGTAACCTATGTGGCGATCGCCGCGGGTCATCCGTTAGCTGAGCAAGCAGCGGCAAACAACCCTGTACTGGCCGACTTTATCGAAGAGTGCAAGAGCGCCGACACCACAGAAGCCGCCATGGCCGCCATGGAGAAGAAAGGTGTCGATACTGGCCTTAAGGCGATTCATCCGCTCACTGGTAAGCTAGTGCCTATCTGGGCCGCCAACTTCGTCCTGATGAACTATGGCACGGGCGCCGTGATGTCGGTACCGGGTCACGATCAGCGCGACTACGAATTTGCCACTAAGTATGGTCTGCCTATTGAGGGCGTGATCAAGCCTGTGGACGGCGAGCTGGATATCAGCGAAGAAGCCTACACAGAGAAGGGGATCCTATTTAACTCTGGCGAATTCGATGATTTAGACTTCCAAGCGGCATTTGATGCCATCGACGCCAAACTGACCAGTGAAGGCAAAGGTAAGCGTCAGGTGAACTATCGTCTGCGCGACTGGGGTGTGTCACGTCAGCGTTACTGGGGCGCGCCAATTCCTATGGTGACTCTAGCCGATGGCACTGTGATGCCAACGCCAGAAGATCAGCTGCCCGTTATCCTGCCTGAAGATGTGGTCATGGACGGTATCCAAAGCCCAATCAAGGCCGACAAAGAGTGGGCCAAGACGCAGGTGAACGGTCAAGAAGCTTTCAGAGAGACTGATACCTTCGACACCTTCATGGAGTCATCTTGGTACTATGCCCGCTACTGTAGCCCTAAGGCAGACCAGATGCTGGATCCAGCCAAGGCCAACTACTGGCTGCCAGTGGATCAATATATCGGTGGTATCGAGCACGCCTGTATGCACCTGCTTTACTTCCGTTTCTTCCACAAGCTACTGCGCGACATAGGCCTGGTAAACAGCGATGAGCCTGCCAAGCGCCTGCTGACCCAGGGCATGGTATTGGCTGATGCCTTCTACTACACAGATGAGAAGGGTGCGCGCGTCTGGGTATCGCCAAACGATGCCAAGGTCACCGAAACCGATGACAAAGGCCGTATCGTTAAGGCCGTTGACAGTCAGGGTCATGAACTGGTTTACACCGGCATGAGCAAGATGTCTAAGTCGAAGAACAATGGTATCGATCCACAAGAGATGGTAGACAAGTACGGCGCTGATACTGTGCGTCTGTTCATGATGTTTGCCTCGCCACCAGAACTGACACTGGAATGGCAAGAGTCAAGCGTTGAAGGGGCTCACCGCTTCATCAAGCGTCTGTGGAAACTGGCGCACGACCATGTGTCAAAAGGCCCAACCGTCGCACTGGATCTAGCCTCTCTCGACAGCGCTCAAAAAGAGCTTCGCCGTGAGCTGCACAAGACCATCGCTAAAGTGGGCGACGATATCGAGCGTCGTCAAATGTTCAACACCGCCATCGCCTCTGTGATGGAGCTGATGAACCGTCTACAGAAGGCGCCGATGGAAAGCGAGCAAGATAGAGCCCTAATGCAGGAAGCCCTGTGCGCCGTAGTCCGTCTGCTCTACCCTATCATTCCGCACACCAGCTTCGAGCTTTGGCAGGCACTGGGTCACGAAGAGGCCATCGAGAACGTGCTTTGGCCAGACGTTGACGAGTCAGCCTTGGTGGAGGACAGCAAGCTGATCATCGTACAGGTGAACGGTAAGCTGCGCGCCAAGATCACCGTAGCAGCCGATGCCGATAAGGAAACGGTTGAGGCGGCAGGTATGGCAGAAGAAGGCGTACTCAAACACACTGAAGGCAAGACGGTTCGTAAAGTGATTTACGTACCAGGTAAGCTACTCAATATCGTAGCAAACTAATCGCCCTCTCTACTCGGCCACCTTGGGTGGCCGAGTCTTATCAATTATGGAAATAGATGGCTTAGCCTATGCTCATTAAACGCTTATGTTTTGCAATCTTGGCCCTTTCGGTACTCTTGAGCGCCGGATGCGGTTTTAAACTTCAGCGCAGTTATTCGATCCCAGATGATCTTAAGACCCTCAACCTGACCAGTCAGGATGAATATAGCGAGCTTACCCGCCTGGTGCGTGAGCGTTTGCGTCTTAATAACATCAGTGTGGTCGAAGGAGATGCCAGCGTACCAAGCGTACGCATCATCAGCGACTCGTTAGACAGAAGCACACTGTCACTTTACCCTACGGGCAACGTGGCCGAATATGAGCTGAATTACCATGTGCGTTTCGCGGTGCAGTACCCAGAGCGCGAAGCCAAGGCCTTCGATGTGGATATCCATCGCGACTACCTGGACGATCCCCGCACCGCCCTGGCAAAGAGCCGTGAAATGGAGCTCTTAGTCAAAGAGATGCGCATTCAAGCCGCTGACCAGATCTTACAGATCTTGGCGTCCATCGAGACCAACTGATGCGCGTCTACCCGGATCAACTCGCCAAGCAGCTCTCACCGCTAAAGCCTTGTTACCTTATCTTTGGTGACGATCCCTGGCTGTGTGATACCAGCAAGCAGGCTATCTTGGCCCAAGCCAAGCGAGAAGGGTTCGAGGAGCGTATTGTGCTCACCCAAGAGACGGGATTCAACTGGCGTGAATTGCAGGATGAATGGAATACCATGAGCCTGTTCGCCAGTCGACGCATCATAGAACTGCACCTGCCCCAGGCCAAACCCGGTAGCGAAGGCAGCAGCCAGCTACAAAGCCTGATGCAGCAGGACAATCCCGATCTGCTACTGATCGTCACGGGTCCCAAGTTGGCCAGTGAACAAACCAAATCAAAATGGTTTAAACAACTCGACGACAAGGGCATTTATATCCCCTGCGCAACACCTGAGGGACCGCAGTTCCAGCGCTGGCTGCAGGGGCGGATCCGCGCCGCGGGGTTAAACCTATCCCCTGATGCTCAGCAACTGCTGCAATCTCTGTATGAGGGTAACCTGCTAGCGGCGGATCAAGCCATACAACTGCTGCAACTACTGAGTCCACATCAGCAGATCACCAGCGAACAACTGCAGAGCTACTTTGAAGATCAATCCCGTTTTAGCGTATTTCAACTGGCGGATTGCTTGCTGGCCAACCAACAAGAAAAGGCCCAGCACATCCTGGCCCAGCTGCAAGCCGAAGGCACTGCACTCCCCATACTGCTTTGGGGACAATTCAAAGAGCTCACCACCCTGCTGCAGCTCAAGCAGGCCATGGAGGCTGGTACACCACTGCAAAGCCTTTGGAGTAAGTTCAGGATCTGGGATAAACGTAAAGGGCTCTACCAGGGCGCGCTATCGCGTCTGAGCCTGAGTCAAATAGAGACCCTGCTCGCCTGCGCCTCTAAGACTGAGCTTAAGCTCAAACAGCAAGGGGATGAAGATTGGACGGCCATGAGCCACCTCTGCCTCTTGTACGATCCTAAGGCCCACGCTCACCTGAGTCATATCGAGCTGAGCTAACATGAAAATAGGCTTGCTGGGGGGCACCTTCGACCCGATACATTACGGCCATATCAAGCCTCTGCTGGAAGTCCAGCAGGCGCTGGGGCTCGATGAAGTCTGGTTGATGCCCAACCATATACCGCCTCACAAATCTGAGACCCGCACGGCAACGCGCCATCGCCTCGCCATGGCTCAATTGGTGTGCCAGCAATACCCACAGCTTAAGCTTTGCGACATTGAGGCAAAACGCAACACGCCCTCCTACTCGGTCGACACCCTGACCCAGCTAAGGCTGGCTCACCCTCAAGATCAACTGGTGTTTATCATGGGGATGGACTCCTTTGTGACTTTGCCCAGCTGGTATCGCTGGCAGCAGCTGCTTGAGCTTTGCCATATCGCCGTGTGTCAGCGCCCCGGTTGGAGCCTGGCAGATGCGCCGCAAATGGCGCAGCTGCTCAGTGAGCGCAGCGCTGATAAACCTGCTCTGGATAATGCCGCAACGACCGAGCAGTTCAGTGGACTCATCTTTCCGGTCACCATCACGCCTCAGCCCTATTCCTCTACAGAGATCCGTCAGCAACTGCGCCAACATGCGCCAGCCCCTAACGCTATTCCCCAAGCCGTCATCGACTATATCGACGCCCATCGACTCTACCGCTAACCTCGCGTTAACAAGCCTTTAAAGGTGATATAAATCGCTAGCATTTATGGCGCGCCAGCCCGCAAGGCGGGCACTATTAGCAATTACTTTGAAGGGATAACCTGTTATACTGCCTCGCTGTTAAAAATGAATGAGGAAATTAGCGTGCAAAGCGCCGAGCTTAAACAGTTTGTAGTCGACAAAGTCGAAGATTTAAAAGCCAAAGATGTCGTAGTGCTAGAAGTCACCGACAAATCTAATGTCACCGATTATATGGTGGTCTGTTCTGGTACTTCTAAAACACACGTTAAGGCTATCGCCGAAAACGTGGTACTAGAAGCCAAGCGTGCTAATCTGCATATCCATGGCGTTGAAGGCCGTGATAGCAGCGAATGGGTACTGGTTGATCTGGGCGATGTGATCGTTCACGTCATGCAAGACAAAACCCGTGATTTCTATCAGCTTGAAAAGCTGTGGTCTGAAAAGCCGGCTTAATGAAGTTACAACTCGTTGCCGTGGGCACGCGTATGCCCGACTGGGTCACCAAAGGTTTCGAAGAGTACCAACGCCGTTTCCCCCGGGACATGGCCTTCGAGCTGATCGAAATCCCAGCGGGAAAACGCGGTAAGAACGCCGATATCGCCCGTATCTTGCAAAAAGAGGGCGAACAGATGCTGGCGGCTATCCCCAAGGGGAACCATATCGTCAGCCTGGATCTGCCCGGCAAAAACTGGACTACGCCAGAGCTGGCCACTCAGCTCAACCGCTGGCAACTCGATGGCCGCGATGTAAGCCTGCTGATCGGCGGGCCAGAGGGACTGGCCCCCGCCTGCAAACAAGCAGCAAGCCAAAGCTGGTGTCTGTCGGCCTTGACGCTGCCACACCCACTGGTACGTGTCTTAGTAGCCGAAAGCCTGTATCGTGCCTGGAGCATCAACAACAACCACCCGTATCATAGAGAGTAGCGCTTAGCGCGACACTCGAGTCAATCAAGGGATAGACAATGATAGTGACAACCAACATACTGCCGGAGAGAGTATAATTGGCGCCACGCAAACGGATGGCCATGCATGACCATGCTGCCGAAGCCTCGCTATTCAAACGCCGGGCTATCTTTACCTTTGGTTGTGTGGTGGTGCTACTGAGCATATTGCTCACCAACCTATATCATCTGCAGATCCTGTCGTATAAAGATTATGAGACCCGTTCCAACGACAACCGTATTCGCGTCGTTCCTGTGGCGCCCAGTCGTGGTCTGATCTATGACAGACATGGCCAGCTACTGGCCGAGAACCAGCCTTTCTATTCGCTTGAGTTGATCCCTGAAAAGGTTAAAGACATTCCCGCCACCTTAGATGCCTTGAGCGAAGTGATCGCCATCAGCAAAGATGAGCGGGAAAGCCTATTGTCGTCACTCAAATTCCATCGCCGCTTCAAACCGATCACTGTGAAAAACCGTCTATCGGAAGATGAAGTTGCCATATTTAGTGTCAATCAACACAGGTTCCCTGGCTTCTCTATCGATGCAGGCCTTAAGCGTCACTACCCTTACGATGGTCTTTTAACCCACGTACTGGGTTATGTCGGCCGCATCAACAACCGAGATCAGGCGGCGCTACAGAGTAATGGCCAGTGGCCAAACTATGCAGCCACCAAGGATATCGGCAAGCAAGGCATTGAAAAATTTTATGAAACCTTACTTCATGGCATGCCTGGGCATCTTGAAGAAGAGGTCAACAACCGCGGCAGAACCATTCGCACCCTCAAGTCGGTAGCACCAGAGCCGGGACAGGATATCTACCTGACATTGGATCTCCAGTTGCAGAAGAAGGCAATGGAACTCCTTGCCGGACGTAGAGGCTCCATCGTGGCCATGGATCCGCGCGATGGTGGTATCCTGGCCATGGTATCTAGCCCCACTTACGACCCCAACCAGTTCGTTCACGGCATCAGCTCTAAGGCCTATAGCGATCTGCTTAATGCACGCTCACGCCCACTGATCAACCGCGCGACCCAAGGGCAATATGCCCCGGCATCAACGGTCAAACCCCATATGGCACTGCTGGGCCTGGAAGATAAGGCGGTAACCCCTAAAACTCGGGTCTGGGATCCTGGCTTTTGGCAGATCCCCGGCGTAGAACGCAAATACCGAGACTGGAAACGCTGGGGTCATGGCTGGGTCGATGTTAACGGCGCCTTGGTGCATTCCTGCGACACCTATTTCTATGATCTGGCTTACAAGACAGGTATAGACAAGATCAGTAACTTCATGCAGCAGTTTGGCTTTGGCGAGCGAACAGGGGTCGATATCTTTGAAGAATCGGCCGGTAATATGCCTTCTAAGGATTGGAAGCGCCTCAAGTACAATCAGCCTTGGTATATCGGCGACACTATCTCTGTGGGAATTGGCCAGGGATACTGGACCACCACGCCGCTGCAACTGGCCAACGCTACCGCCATCATGGCCAATAAGGGTGAGCGTTTTGTGCCGCACCTGCTGAAATCGATCAAAAACGATACCGTAAAGGTCGACACGCCGGTAGATAGGATGCCGCCCGTTGAACTGAAAAACCCCAATAACTGGGATATCATCAACGAGGCAATGAAAGATACCGCCCACAAGTCACGCTTTGTGGATGCCGGATATACGGCAGCCATGAAGACAGGTACCGCCCAGGTATTTAGCGTGGCGGAAGATGAGAAGTATGACGCCGAAACCATCGATGAACATTTAAGAGATAACGCCCTAATTGTTGCCTACGCCCCCTATGAGGCGCCGCGTATCGTGCTAGCCGTGGTGTTAGAAAACGCTGGTTGGGGCGGCGCAAACGCAGGCCCTGTCGCCCGCGCCCTGTTAGATGAATATATTCTACGCGATAACCTGCCCATAGAAACCGCCGGGAGCCCTCACAATGAACGCCCATAGTCATCGCCCCAATATCTGGCAGCGGATGCATCTCGACCTGCCACTGCTCCTGGGCCTGCTGGCACTCATGTGTTTTGGCTTGTTTGTCATCTATTCAGCAGGCGGTGAAGATATGGCACTGATGGAGCGTCAGCTGACCCGTATGGGGCTCTCCTTGGGGATCATGTTGTTCGTGGCGCAGATCAATCCCGAAGTACTCAAACGCTGGGCGTTTCCCATCTATATTGCGGGGGTGATCCTGCTGCTCGGGGTGCACTTTTTTGGTGAGATTAATAAGGGTGCGCAGCGCTGGCTCAACCTGGGCTTCATGGAGTTTCAACCCTCAGAGCTGATAAAGCTGGCCTTTCCTATTACCATGGCGTGGTATATCAGTAAGTATCCCCTACCACCGAAGAAACGTTATCTGGCTGGCGCCGGGGTGATCTTGCTGGTCCCAACCTTGCTAATCGCCAAACAGCCCGATCTCGGCACCTCAATCCTGGTAGCGGCCTCAGGGATCTTCGTGCTGTTTCTTTCAGGCATGAGCTGGGCCATTGTCGGCAGTTTTATCGGTGGCGTCCTGGCCATGCTCCCCGTGCTCTGGTACTTCCTGATGCACGATTACCAACGCACCCGGGTACTGACTCTGCTGGATCCTGAAAAGGATCCCTTGGGCGCCGGCTATCATATCATTCAGTCTAAGATCGCCATCGGCTCTGGTGGCCTCTGGGGCAAGGGCTGGCTTGACGGTACTCAGTCTCAACTTGAGTTTCTACCCGAGCGTCACACAGATTTCATCTTTGCCGTGATCGGCGAGGAATTTGGCCTGATAGGCAGTCTGATTTTACTCTGTCTCTATCTGTACGTGATAGGTCGCGGTCTGGTGATTGCCTCGCGCGCCCAGACCAGTTTTGCCCGTTTACTCGCAGGCAGTATTACTTTAACCTTCTTTGTGTATGTTTTTGTCAACATCGGCATGGTATCTGGATTGCTGCCCGTGGTTGGCGTGCCCTTACCACTGATCAGTTATGGCGGTACCTCTATGTTGACCCTGATGACAGGTTTCGGCATCTTGATGAGCATACATACCCATAGACGATTCATCGACCGTTAAAGGAAGACAATTTGAAACCCGTTGCACGCATTCTTTTGTCCCTACTGCTGGGCAGCGCCACTTTACTGGCCCATGCCGATGACAAAGTCATCCCTCAAGACGGCGATATTAGTCAGCTCAAGGCCGACTTTATCGTAAAGCAACGCGCAGCTGGCTTTACCCAGGCTGAGATAGACAAGTTTCTTGGCAGCGCCCAGTACAACCAAAAGGTCATCGATGCCATTACCACTCCGTGGGAGGCTAAGCCCTGGTATCAGTATCATCCCATCTTTCTGACCGACAAGCGTCTCGCCAAAGGACTAACCTTTTGGCAGACCTATGATGAGGCGATCGCCAAGGCCGCAAAAACCTATCAGGTAGATCCAGAGATCATAGTGGCCATTATCGGGATCGAAACCTTCTATGGTGGCTACATGGGAACCTACCCTGTCATCGACGCCCTTTACACCTTAGGCTTTCACTACACGCCCCGCGCCGACTTCTTCCGCAAAGAGCTGGCGCAGTTGCAGTCCTTAGTCAAAGAGGAACGCCTGGAGCTCGCCGAACTCAAAGGTTCCTACGCGGGAGCCATGGGTTATGGCCAATTTATTCCCTCGAGCTATCGCCACTACGCGGTAGACTTCAGCGGTGATGGCCGCCGGGATCTGCTTGGCGATCCGCTCGATGCTATTGGCAGTGTTGCCAACTACTTTCACCAGCATGGCTGGCAAAAGGGCGCTTTGGTTACCCTACCGCTGACCACGCACCAGCTGCCTAACCACTTAAAGACCTGGTCCGGTGAAAAGCTCTCTTACAAGGTGGCCGATATCCTGTCGCCAACCATTGCCCTGGCGCAGAATGTCGATTTAGATGTGCAGCAACCAGCGCTCCTGGTAGAGCTGGTGCAAGAAGACCGCAACGATTACTGGCTGGGACTGAACAACTTTTATGTCATCACCCGCTATAACCGCAGCCCGCTCTACGCCATGGCGGTTTATCAATTTAGCCAACAACTAAAAGAAGCTTATGCGAACCAGTAAAGGCCTCCCCCTACTGACCTTAGTCCTGCTATTAATCGTTGCGGGATGTTCATCTCAGAGCGGCAGCCGTTATAAGATTGCCGACGATTTGGCACCTAAAGATGCACCCGATGTCTCTAAGGTGGAGGATGCACACCCCAAGTTTGAACCCTATAGTCGTGGCGGCAACCGTAAAGAGTATACCGTCTTGGGTAAGACCTACCGGGTTCTCGACTCAGGCAAAGGCTATCAGAAGACAGGTATCGCCTCCTGGTACGGTGCCAAGTTTCATGGTCACCTTACCTCGAATGGCGAAACCTATGATATGTACTCCATGTCTGCAGCGCACAAGACGTTGCCGCTGCCCAGCTATGTCAAAGTGACGAATCTGGCCAATGACAAGACCGTCATAGTGCGGGTAAATGATCGCGGTCCTTTCCATGACAATCGTGTCATCGATCTCTCCTACGCCGCCGCTCATCGTCTGGATATGCTCAAGACGGGCACCGCCAAGGTGAAGCTTGAGGTGATCTATATCGAAAACCCAGAGTCGGTTGCACTGGCGGCGCTCAAAAATACCAAACTTCACTATGTGCAGGTGATCGCCTCATCCGATAAAGGGCGTATCGATCATCTGGCGCAAACCTTGGCCGACCAATACCAGGTTAAGACCCGCATACAACAAAACGGCAATCTCTACCGCTTACAACTTGGCCCGATAGGCCGCCAACAGATCGCCGCCCAGCTGCATCAAACCCTGCAGCAAAACGGTTATCCCCAAAGCTATCTGGTGACCGAATAACATCACCACCCTAAATCAGTGAGCTTTTCCTTAAGATTAAGGAACCTTCACTGATTTCGGTGGTCGACTAATGTTATACTCGCCCGACATAGCGCCCAAATTTTTGCATTCAACCAAAAGACGTGCCTTGAAAATATGAAATTATTGAATCACAGCTTCAAAACACTGCTCCTTGTCTCCTCACTCTCCTTCACGGCGGCCAACGCGGCACCCGTTGTTACGCCAGATGCACCCAAGGTAGCGGCAAAAGCCTTTATCCTGATGGATTACAACTCAGGACAGATCATCGCCGAAGAGAATGCCTACGAGAGCCTCAACCCCGCCAGTCTGACCAAGATGATGACCAGCTACGTGATAGGTCATGAGATCAAGGTAGGTAACATCTCACCTGAAGATAAGGTCACCATCAGCAAGAACGCCTGGTCGAAAAACTTCCCTGACTCTTCCAAGATGTTTATCGAGGTGGGTAAGCAGGTATCAGTAGACGATCTTAACCGCGGCATCATCATTCAATCGGGCAACGATGCCTGTGTGGCCATGGCCGAGCACATTGCCGGTACAGAAGATGGCTTTGTCGACCTAATGAACTCCTGGGCCAAACAGCTGGGCATGCGTGACAGCTACTTCGAGAACTCTCACGGCTTAGACTCTGAAAACCACAAGACCACAGCCTACGACATGGCACTGCTGGGCGCGGCGCTGATCCGCGATGTTCCTGAGGAATACCGCGTCTATTCAGAAAAATCTTTTACCTTTAACGGCATCAAGCAATATAACCGTAACGGTCTGCTGTGGGATAAGAGCCTAAACGTCGACGGAATCAAGACGGGCCACACTTCAGGAGCCGGTTACAACCTAGTGACCTCTGCCACTAAAGATGGCATGCGCTTGGTATCTGTGGTTATGGGTACCGCCAGCGAGTCGGCTCGTAAGGCTGAAAGTAAAAAACTGCTGAACTATGGTTTCCGCTTCTTCGAAACGATCACGCCTTACAAGGCAGGCGATAGCTTTGTGACGCAGAAGATCTGGTATGGCGACAGAGAGTCGGTGGACTTAGGCGTTATTACCGATACCCCTATTACCATCAATCGTGGTCAGGCCAAAAACCTGGAAGCCAACTATGAGCTAAACAAAGAGCTGACCGCGCCAATCGCCAAAGGCGAAACCGTGGGCCGCATCTACTTCCAGCTTAACGGCAAAGATATCGCCCAGTTCCCACTGGTTACCCTGCAAGAGGTCAATGAAGGTAGTTGGTTTAGCAAGCTCATGGACTACTTTAAGCAGATGTTTGCCAGCTGGTTTAGCTAAAAACGGCTGGGGTTAACGCCCCTATATTGAAAAGTCACCTAAGGGTGGCTTTTTTGTTTTTAGCCTCCGAGGGTTGAATTAGGTATAATGCCCCCCATTTTATAGCCATTAGATTGGGCAAGAGATATACCGTTATGTTAGACACCAAATTTCATGAACTTTTAGAGTTCCCAGCCGCCTTCCCTTTCAAAGTGGTGGGTGATGCCAGAGACAACCTCGCCGATGACGTAGTGAGTGTGGTTCAACGCCACGTGCCCGGCGACTATATGCCGACCTCTAAAGCATCAAGTAAAGGCACCTATCACTCTATTACCATCAAGGTGACCGTCCACAGCAAAGAACAGATCGAACTGCTCTACATAGAGTTAGCGGCCATCGAAGGGGTGAAACGCGTCCTGTAAAACGCCTTCACCCAAGTTCGAAATGTGATCTGTCTTACATTTCTTGATTTCGCGCGTATAATAAGCGCACTTTAATCCTGAGGGGAGAGGTTGCCCTTGAAAGATACGGTTTTACATATTCGCCATCTTGGACGCCAAGATTACGAATCGGTATGGCATGCCATGCAGGACTATACCGATAATCGCGATGAAAACAGCCAAGATGAACTTTGGATCGTAGAACATCCTCCGGTTTTCACTCAAGGCCAAGCGGGTAAGAGTGAGCATATTCTTAATCCCGGCGATATTCCCGTCATTCAAGTCGACCGTGGTGGCCAAGTGACCTACCACGGCCCAGGGCAACTGGTGGCCTACCCGCTGCTGGACATTAAGCGCCTCAAAATAGGCGTACGCCAACTGGTGACCGATATCGAGCAGAGTATCGTCAATATGCTCGCCCTATATGATATCCAAGCCTACCCCAAGGCCGATGCGCCCGGCGTCTATGTCGATGAGCGTAAGATCGCCTCTCTGGGCCTGAGGATACGTAAAGGCTGCTCCTTCCATGGCCTAGCGCTTAACGTCGATATGGATATGTCTCCTTTTCAACGCATCAACCCCTGCGGCTATGCTGGATTAGAGATGATCCAATGCAAAGCTCTCAACGGGCCCCAGAGCGTCGAAGAAGCTGGCGAAAAACTGATACAAACCTTTAGCCAAGAATTGGGCTATCAACATCTAGAACATCATCAAGGGTTAACAGACTAATATGACTAGGCCTGAAAGATTACAACCTGGAGTCAAGCTACGCGATGCTGAAAAGGTATCTCGTATTCCGGTCAAAGTCGTGCCTTCCGAGCGCGAAACCATGCTACGCAAACCCGATTGGTTGAGAGTAAAACTGCCAGCGTCAAATCAGCGTATCGTCGACATCAAGCAGGCACTGCGTAAAAACGGTCTGCACTCTGTCTGTGAAGAAGCATCTTGCCCTAACCTGGCTGAGTGTTTTAACCATGGTACGGCAACCTTCATGATCTTGGGTGCGATCTGTACCCGCCGCTGTCCTTTCTGTGACGTGGCCCATGGTCGCCCACTGAAACCCGATGCAGAAGAGCCGGTTAAACTAGCGCAGACAATCAAAGACATGAAGCTTAAGTATGTGGTGATCACCTCAGTGGATCGTGACGATCTGCGTGACGGTGGTGCACAGCATTTTGCTGACTGTATCCGCGAGATCCGTAAGCTCAACCCAGAGATCAAGATTGAGATCTTAGTGCCCGACTTCAGGGGCCGTATCGACGCCGCCTTGGAGATCCTGGCTACCGAGCCACCCGATGTCTTCAACCACAATCTGGAAACCGCACCTAAGCATTATCGTAAGGCGCGACCAGGGGCAAACTACCAATGGTCACTGGATCTGCTGAAGAAATTCAAGGAACAACACCCACATATTCCGACCAAATCGGGCTTGATGATGGGACTGGGCGAAACCAACGAAGAGATCGCCGAGGTACTGCGTGACCTACGTGCCCATAATGTTGAGATGCTGACACTCGGTCAATACCTGCAGCCCTCTAAATTCCACCTGCCGGTTGAACGTTACGTACCGCCAGCAGAGTTTGATGAACTGAGAGAGTTCGCTGAAGAGATTGGCTTTACCCATGCAGCCTGTGGACCTATGGTACGCTCTAGCTACCATGCCGACCTTCAGGCTCAGGGAAAAGAAGTTAAGTAATTCTGCATTACCTCTATATAAAAATAGCGCCAAATGGCGCTATTTTTATATCTAAGAGCCATCTAAAACAAGAGCTCCATCAAGATGGCATCCTCTTTACCTTGTTCCAGCTGGTAATAGTTAGGGCGCATCCCTGTCTCAACAAAGCCCATTTGGCGATATAAGGCGATAGCCCGCTCATTAGAGGCCCTTACCTCTAACATCATACGTTCGGCGCCCTGGGTCGCTGCCAGCTCGATTAATGCCTCCGTGAGACGCTTGCCTAAACCTTGTCCCTGAGAAGTGGGTCTGACACAGATATCCATCAAGGTGGCATCTTCAAAGAGTTGATGCAAAATGGCAAACCCTATAAGCTCCTCATCATCGAACAGGCCGATAACATGGTAGAAACGCCCAAAACAGGTCTCAAGGTTGGTCAAAGACATTGGGAAACGATGACAGACGCTCTCCAGCTCATGTAAAAGCGGAGCCTGTTCTCGATTAAGGGTTTTCAGCGCTAATGTCATTGGGCGTTTGCCTCCCATATCGCCTGCCACAAAGCACGTTTGGCCTTGCTCTGTTGCTCTAAAACCGCCAAAGGCGCCGAGCTAATGACACAGGCCACCTTAGGTAATCTAACACTGCGCATATCCCAAAATACCTCTTTAGTACCGCTCAAGGTATCGCTGATGACCACCTGCTTTTCCTGTTCAGGAAAGAGTGTCAACACTTGGCGTATAATAGGGTGCTCGGCTGAAACACTTGCGCCCCTGTCTACCAAGATCGGATAAAGGGGGAGATCAGCACCTTTCTCCACCCAACGGGTAATGCCCATAGCATCTAAATATGCACTTCTTTCCAAGTCGCCTCCCGACAAAAATCATCTCCATAAGGATACCCCTTGGCACTACCTATGTCACTGTACGTAAATAATCAGGGAGGGTGAGTAAAATGATAAAGCTTAGAAAAGCAAAAAGCCGTTCATTTCTGAACGGCTTTTCTAGAATGTGGCAGGGGTGGCAGGACTCGAACCCGCAACCATCGGTTTTGGAGACCGCTGTCAAAATCAATAAAATCAACACCTTAACAAAAGACCGTAGAAAATAAACCACCGATTTTAGAGCTATAACAGCTTGATTTCCCTTATTATACGATTTTATTTTCTACCGCTTTTAAACAGATAAATCGCATAAAAATGGAAATCCCCCCCGCCCAACCTTAACGTTAGCTGCATGAAAATAATTATTTTGACAAGAAAGATGAGTTAGACGCCTCCTCAGCAGTGCAACCATTCTAGTGCTCCAAAATTTGCCCAAACAGATACTACTTGGTGTTGCGGCTAAATCTGGTCGTCACTAAATCTTTTAAGGAGTACCTATGAAAAACAACACTATCGCTCTTCAGCTCATCAGCCTAAGAGCCATCATTAAAAAACTTTATAAGGCGATAAACATAGAGCTTGAAACCGTCAGCGATGTTCAACTCGGGCTACTTGCTGAACAGGAATTTCTACTCTACTCGGTTGAATCTTACCTTGGCAAAAATGGCTTAAATGAAATTGAATGCGAACTTGTTTTAGAGTTCTTGTATCAATGCTTGAATAATATGCCACTAACGAACCTAGTTATTGAAGAGGACACATCATCCATTAGCTAGGAGAAGCCATGAGCAACAACAAGTCACTGTTTATTAGAGAGTATCAAAGGAAATCAAAAAGTCCCTGGGATGACCACTGCACTGTTCTTTTGCTTGCTGAGCAGCAAAAGAATGTTCAAGGAACCATCGAAGTTAGCTTCGGACAGTACATCTATCAGCATAGGGATTCAGCTGGAAGAATTTTAGGAATCAGCGTAAGCAAGTCTATCCTAGAGGACTTTCCAGAGTTCACTAGCCAATATCTTGAGGGCATTGACATGTACATCATTCTCCTCTTGCTAAAGGAAGAGATCAGAGCTTTCTGTAACTTGTTCAAACATGAGTTTTTGGAACTATACGGCCTCTATCCTAATGAATATTTTGACCAAGCTGAGCAACACTGGGCAGACAGGTTAAATGATGACTTGTAACGCCTACTAGCGAGCCAAATGGCTCGCTTTTTTCATCAAATAATTATTTACCCGTAGAGGCCAATTTAGTCGACCACTACAAGCCGCGAATTCAACTCCGAAGTGCACCACTCGCTAAATTAGGCTGCCTTGCGTAATTCATTGAATACCGCAACAGGTTGCCTGAAGCCGAGGCACTTTCTCGGTCTAGCATTTAATGCCCGTTCAATCTCACTAATTTGCCTATCTGTTACCGTCCGCAAATCGGCAAGCTAGGTGTCTATTGTTTCGGGGGAAGGTCATACTTATAATTCAAAAGATTAAATGCAATGGTAAAAGCGACTAGCAGAAGTCGAGATTACCTATCTCGAACACTTCAGCTTAATTTTTAAGTTTGAGACAATAATGGAACTGCTGTGTACGACAAAAAATTAGAGACACTATTACCGCGCTGCTTTGAAATGTATGATTATATGGCGGAACACGTAGAGCAACTACAACATCTTGGAGCTGTTCCTGAGCTAAAATGGCGTATGGCATTTCAATCAGGTATTTTGTCATTTGAGCATGGCCTATCTTCTCTTAAGTTAATCGCTGATGGTTTTACATCATCGGGCTTTGCATTGATGCGACCTCAATACGAAAGCCTAATACGTGGATTTTGGCTTATGTATGTAGTGGCATAGTGAATTTGGCCACCTGAATAGACGAAGTGATAGACTCACTTCCAGAAAAAAGGTGGTAGAAATGAAGAACACAAGACCGACATTCAGTGCAGAGTT
>NZ_JAKIKX010000008.1 GCF_023283925.1 Shewanella marisflavi | reverse complement strand
AAACTTTTTGAGGCTTCACTTTTCAGTGACTGACCACCTTATCGCCTTAGCTACCAAGTGTTTCGACGCTGCGTTATCTGCTTTGCCGTGTCAGTGGATGCGCATTATAGGGAGTTCTGATTTGGGCGCAAGGGGTTTTTCTACGATCATCGATCGCAAGACGATCTTTTAATCGCTTTGCTGAATTAACTAGCAATACGCGTCGAATTTAGACAAATCAGGACGAAACCTTTCTATATCAAACCTAGCTAAAGTTCGTTTTTTCATCAATATGCTAGTGTAATTGCTAATAATTCATTACCATATACGAGCTGTTAACAGTTAATTATCAATTCTTCAGAGAACCAATTATATGCAAAAGCCATTTCTTATTGTTTTGATAGTCGCCATCCTTGGCGCATTGGCAATATCTCAATTCACACCAGAGCTTTATTCGGCAATCGCATTTTTTACTGGTGCCATTATAGCTAGTGTTATTTTTACGCTGCAATCATCACCTTCTACTGCAGGTACCGCCGAGACCTATACCGGACCAACCATGACACTCTATGTTGGAAACCTGCCTTATCGTGTTCATGAGGGTGAAGTTAAAGAGTTATTTGGAAAGTTTGGCCCGGTTAACTCGGTTCGCCTAGTCCGCGATCGCAAGACTGGCCGTCGCAAAGGCTTTGGCTTTATCGAAATGTCTGAGGCGGGCGCGAAAAAGGCAATGAACAAACTAAACGAATTTGAATTTCAGGAGCGTACACTGAAAGTTCGTGAAGCTAAGTCTCAGGACGCTGATAAAAACGAGACCACGCAAGAAAGCTAAGCTTAAAACCACTTAGCCTATTACCGACACTAGCTGCCTGTCTCTATCGCACATTCTGCAAAAGATGCTACCGATGAGAATCCCCAGGCAGCCAAGGTCGTTTTAAGACCTTCCGCAATAGTAGTTGTTGTATAGAAAGCCTGGCTTTGACCACGGAGCCCTTGTTTACCTTCCATCTGAATTAAAGTCATCACCCTAGCTGCAATTGCACGGGATGAATCCAGCAGTGTAACCCCCTCACCTAAATAGTCTTGTAGCTCAGATGCTAAAATCGGAAAGTGAGTACAACCTAAAACCAAGGTATCTAACCCAGACTCTTTTATAGGCTTAAGCACCTCATGTAAGGTCTGAAGATCCAATGGCTGCTGCGCCATCTTAGCTTCGGCTATATAGACGAGTTCAGAAGAACCAAAGCGATCGACTCTACAGTCACGGGCAAATTTATCGATCAACTCCTGAGTATAACGACGATTCACTGTACCCGGCGTCGCCAGTAAACCGAGGTGTTTATTCTTCGATAGGCGCGCCGCCGGTTTGATGGCTGGGACCACGCCGACAACAGGGATAGTTAAACTCTCTCGCAACGCTGGCAGAATCAAGGTGCTGGCGCTGTTGCAGGCCACGACCACAATATCAGCTTCGCTCAGAGTGACGGCTCGAGCTATCAGCTCAACACAACCTTGGATCAACTCCTGCTCGTCGAGCTCACCATAGGGCAGTCTGGCATTGTCGAACAAATAACAATAGTTGGCCTGAGGAAGTTGTTTGCGCACTTCGGCCAAAATAGATAGGCCCCCCACCCCAGAATCAAACACGAGTATATTTGCAGACAAATTGGCTCTCCGATAAAGATATATGACGCCCGAGCAGCGATTTTTTCACATTCAGTGCAAAAGCTAAAGCTGATACGTGCAGATTTGTATCTCACGCGACAAACCTGACTCTGTAGACACTTGGAATGTAAAACACCCCCTAGACATCAACGACAGGTAGTATACTATTTGCGCCCCCAATGATAGTAACGGTGTTAAGAAATGAATTTAGACGCAATGGATCCTAAGCAATACGATAAGCAACTCGATGCGAAACGTGAGAAATTAGCTCAGCTATTTGCCGACTTCGAAACACCTGAATTGGAAGTCTTTGCTTCACAAGACGCACATTATCGCATGCGCGCCGAATTTCGCGTCTGGCACGAAGGGGAAGACCTCTACTACTATATGTTCGATAAGGCACTTAACCAGAAGGTGCGTTGTGATCAATTCTTGCCGGCGAGCAAACTGATCAACGAAGTGATGCCAGAGTTGATGGCCGCCCTGCGTCCCAATCAGACACTCAGACACAAGCTGTTTCAGGTGGACTTTTTGTCGACCCTTAGCGGCGAGATCTTAATTTCACTCTTATACCATAAACAGCTAGATGCCCAGTGGGAAGCCGAAGCTAAAGTACTGAAGCAACAGCTATCAGACAGATTCAATGTCAACATCATTGGCCGTGCTCGCAAGCAGAAGCTGGTGCTGGATCGCGACTTCGTAATAGAAACCCTGCCGGTTAACGGGCAGCAGCTAGTCTATAAACAGGTCGAAAACAGCTTTACCCAACCCAATGGCGAAGTCGCCATCAAGATGCTGGAGTGGGCCATCGACATCACCCGTGACAGCAGTGGCGACCTGCTAGAGCTGTATTGTGGCAACGGCAACTTCTCCATCGCCCTGGCACAAAATTTCAATCGCGTCCTAGCCACAGAGCTGGCTAAGCCTTCAGTCGACTCGGCGCAGTACAACATTGAAGCCAATAAAGTCGAAAACCTGCAGATCATTCGCATGTCGGCTGAAGACTTTACCGATGCTCTAGCAAAGAAGCGCAGCTTCAGACGACTAGAAGGGGTGGATTTAGACAGTTACAACTGCAATACCATCTTCGTCGATCCGCCACGGGCAGGGCTCGATGACAATACTCTGGCCATGGTGCAAGGCTACGAGCGGATCATGTATATCTCGTGCAACCCTAATACCTTACTCGATAACCTTAAGGTATTAGATAAGACCCACAAGATCACTCGCTTCGCGCTATTTGACCAATTCCCCTATACGGCTCATATGGAGTCTGGCGTCCTTTTGGAACGTCGTTAAACCAAGGATTTCGTCAACATCATCATTAGCAAAAATGGTACTTGGCACAGCTTGGGGTACGGGGAGCTTTTAACTCTCTGTATCCCGCTAGCTATTAACCATAAGATTTTACTGGATTTAAGGGAATATACAGATATAACCAGTACTGAATGCATACTTACTAATAGCAAAAAATATAAAAAAAGAGGCAGCTACATGCTGCCTCTTATCTAAATGAAAAAACACTGTCAACAAACCAGCTGAAGATCTGCAACTAGCTCACTTGATCCCATATGTTCAAACGTATCTCGTCTCGTTTTAAGGTTTTCAAGCAAGTAGGAGTTTGTTAACTCAAACTCAAATTTGATAGAAGACCAAGTCTTCACATATCCTTTGATTCGCTCTTCTTTGAATACCATGCCAGGTTCGTTATGAACTTCACACGACTTGAGCGCTCTCGGAATCCCCATATCATCATTCGAAACCTTTCTTCCTACTAGAATCAATTCGAATCGCATATTAGGTCCACTAAAACCTGGATGACGGGCTATGATCCCTGCGTAGTCTTCAAGTTGCCTTAAGTGTTTTGTGTTCAACGATACACTCGGTTTCTTAATCTCTATAATCGTACACTTGAAATAGGGCTTACCAAAACTATCAAACTGCTTTGTCTTCCTAGCCAAAAATAGATCCACCTGACGTCTCACACCTTCAATAGTAAGACCATCATCTAAGTCTTGCTGTTCGAAGTCATCTTCTGCTAGTACATCGATTTCTTTAATATGCTGCCTAAGATTATGGGCTGTTTTTTGAAAATCGTCTTCTTCTGCACCTATCATTGAGTATTGTTCACCGAAAAGCCAAGTATTAGCTTCAATAATCCCTTGTAAGTGCGGAGTTTCTAAAACATCCTTGTAATTATTAATCATAAGCTCTTCTAACTTTCTAACAACAGTCTCCCTACGTTGCAATACTTCAATCGTACTGACAATGTTCTCCAACGTTGTCTTATTTAGTTGCTCAGCTAACTGATGAAGACGATGTTTATCCAGCTCTACAACACTTTCTAGCACTTCCAATAGACTGTCATTCTCATTAGACACAAGCAATTTATCTAATAATGAGATCATAACTTTAGCTTGTTTCGCACCTAAATTATTAAATATTGAAGGCTCAACTAGCCAAATTTCCTTGATGACAGTTCGAACATTAGAGTGTCGCCACTCAGCATCATGCTGACTCAGGTTTTTGTAGGTAGGGAAATAGCCTTGTTGCTCATATTTATCTAACTGACTTTCAACCTGCTGCCTTAGAAATCCAGTATAGATATCTCGAGATATATCGAAAATCTTTGTTTTGAGGGACTTAAAAATTGGAGAGCTTGGAGTAGCAAGTGGAACATCCAGCTCATCAAAACTTAAAGATCCGCCGTTTTTATCAAATAGGTCAACCCAAGGCGATTGAATATAAACGCTCAAATAAAACTGGCTTTTTCTATTAAATGAGTTGTTTTCACTATACGTAACCCTACCATCTGAATTTACAAAGTAGTTCTTTGAATTTTCAGTTCCCGGTTTGGTTTTCCACCTAAAAAAGTTAACCGTAAATGGAATCTCATCTATATCGATTGACTCGGAACGACTTTCATTAATAGGAACAGATACCTCAGTGTTGTTGAGATACAGCTTCAATTTGTCATTTAAGGCGAGTCGCCACCCGAATTCATTTTGCAATATACACAATAATGCTTCATCGTCAGGGAGGTTGGTCGTAAAATTTGTCAACTCAACACATGTTCCCCGACCATTTGCAACAACACTATGCTTTTGTTGTTCAGGCAGTAGGCTCAGCATCGAATAATGTTGTAAATCATCACTGCTGATAGAGATCTTTGTATCCTTACAGCCACATCTAGAATACCAATCGGCATTCGCACATAAAAGATGAAACGCCAATCGGCCTCGGCCATGTGCACCTTGCGTATCATCATCACCAACTTTTTGGGAATCATTGAAACACGAAAAATGTTCTAATTTCTTATCAGGATCAATCCCTAAACCATTATCAATAATCTGTACGGATGTAGTCCCAAGGAACTCTTCACTGGTACTAATTCTGACCTCAGTTGCTTTAGCATCAAAGCCATTGGCGATTAGTTCTATAACGGCTCTCTCTGGGGTTAGCTTCCATCGATTAAAGTGCTTCTTGATGCCTGCATGGTTTATATTCGTTGTTTCAATCTGTTCCTTTTGCATTAAACAGTCCCTGGCCTTATTAACGAAACAGAAGGTTGCTGTTTCATATATTTTCTATAAAAAAATCAGATTCAACTTAGATTTAAGTATGTAGAGCCTCTTGGACAAAAGGCTCTACTAACGTTCAATTCACACGCTCAACCAGTGCTGTCTATCAAGTACTTTTTCAGCAATAGTAATTTGCCTTGGGGTAAATTGCTGCTTTCTTGCGTTCCAAGAATGAACACCTTTGATAACTTGTTCGATATTTTTTGCTTGTTCATACCGATTAAGCCAGTGCACCGTAGCAAGAAGCTCTAAGCCCTGTGGTGATTCAAAGCCTTCTACCAATCGAGATACCTTTTCAAATCTCTCTCGCGTATCAGGATGTTGGTCCAAGAATTCTTGTGCTTCTTTTACCGCTCCAGGAACCAACTGAAGTACTTTCTCCGGTGCATCACCGCCATCTGAATAACCAGAAACAAAATGCCCTTCAATTGCATTAAGAACATGGCGTAGGTTTTTTGCATAAGGCCCATAGTGCGCCTTCTGATAGGACAAACGTAAAGGTTCTCCTGCTTCCTGCATAAAATACAATAACTTATGAACCTCAAGTAACGAGACTGATGGATCAAGTAAACCTTTCAGGTAGCGCTGAATCAACTCAATCAATACAGCCCTACCTGGTGTCATCTTTGGTACTTCTTTTTGCTTTGCCATTCTATCATTCTGCGGCGCGCCCGATGGCTCATAAAGTAGAACTTGAACATCTTTCAGCGGCTGCATTGCAACTTCGATTTTTTCACGTACAACCGCCCAATCAAGCCCACCTAAGCCTGCGCCTAAAGGTGGTATTGCAATAGACTTAATACCTAGTCTTTGAATGTCGTTAACAAGGGCTGACAAGCCAGAGTCAATATCTTCAATTCGGCTTGAGCCTCGCCAATGACGCTTCGTGGGGAAATTAATAATAAAACGAGGGTTTGCTAACTGCCCAGTTTCAAATATAAACATTTTCCCAGGCTGAACATCTTTGCTTTTACAAGCTGCTGCATAGACTTTGAAGTTTTCAGGCCATGCTTTTTTAAATTGCAGAGCAATACCACGCCCCATTACGCCAACACAGTTAACTGTATTTACGATTGCTTCTGCATCAGCACGCAGAATGTCACCACGAGTAGTTTCGATCATATCTACGGCCCCCCTCAATAATACCAATCACGATTAATTGTAACAGGTGGCCGGTGTGCTGCCATTTGCAACGTGTTGACTACCTGATGATAAACATTGTCTGAATTGACCACTATCGCCTCGACTAAATGCCAGGGAAAGCTATGCTCGATAAGAAACTCGGCCTGTTTGCCATCCTTGCAACTTTGCCATTGTGTAGCGTTAATAGCTGGCCAATTCAGTTCATGTAATAAAGCTAAGTCGTTCCTATCTTCAAAAAAGTACGACCCCGCATTTGAAAGAGTAAATGCCCAACGATGCCCTTGCTGCTGCGCCCATTGTACGGTTGCATGAAGATCAGCTTGTAGGTGAATTATTGGTCCCTGTCCGCCTTTGTAAGCCAGTTCATCACTGTCTGCTCGATAAATCACATACAACATGATGGAGCGTGGACAGAAATAAAATGGTACACATTGTCCAACATATAAACCAGGATGACTATCCAACGTTAACTCGTTGAGTCGACGCTGTTTAATAGTGTTCATACCTATCGTGGTTCCCGCTGCATTTTGCGCAATAATCTGTGCATCACATAGGAGTCCATTGGCACCAAGGATAGATGCTAGCCTATCGACATGGACAATATGATAAACCTTGGGCTGTAATGGTATTGTCATTTATCATCCTTTTCTTGTAGGCAAGTTAAACTTCCTTGAGTTATCGCTCAATTGATTGTGTAGTGATAACTGTCCAAAGAGTTCACCAACTTTGGCAGTTAAATAACACTCACTGTTTAGCGATGTTCCATCTTCTGCTGCAAAGATTCGGCGCCTTTCGCCACCATGCGCAGTTGGATCACCAAGCGGTCGGCTAAAATCTTACGATCGACACGTTTCATATCCAGCGCCGCCGCGCCAGCATTAAAGACCAAGGTCACCAAAGCCTCGGCCTGCGCCCTGGCCAGTTCAGGCGTACGTTTGGCAGTCGCCTCGGTATAGTGGGCCAACTCAGAGATAAAGTGTTCAATTTCTCGGGCTACCGCGGCGCGAAAAGGTGCTGAAGTGCCCGAGCGCTCATGCAACAAAATGCGAAAGACGTTAGGGTTAGACTCCAACACTTCCATAAAGGTATCGACAGAAATACGAATTACGCTGCCGCCGGCTTCCGCGCGCTGACGCCCTTTACGCATCATCTGTCTCAGGGTCAATCCACCTTCATCCACCATAGTCAGACCCAGCTCGTTCATATCCTTAAAATGGCGATAAAACGAAGTCGGCGCAATATTGGCTTCGCGGGCCACCTCTCGCAAACTCAGACTAGAAAAGCTGCGCTCGGCACTTAATTGATTAAATGCCGCATCGACCAAGGCGCGACGCGTTTTTTCTTTTTGCTGTGCTCTGATACCCATCATGATGAATCCGCTAGATAAAACTCAATCTGCCAATAATACCTTCTTTAATACAAAAACGCAGCCCGCCTTGATCTCTCCAGCGAAGTCAGTAAAATTGGCTTACAGCTGTACGCTCAATATAAACCCTGGAAACAATAATGAAAAAACCTCCCCTCATCTGGACCAATATTTTGCTCTTTGCCATCACCTTCTTGGGTGCTGCCATTCTCGTCCCTTGGTACGGTATTACCCATGGCTACGGCCTGGCAGAATGGACAGCCTTTATTGGCCTCGCCTTTGCCAGTGGTTTGTCGATAACCGCCGGATACCACAGGCTCTGGTCACATAGAACCTACAAGGCACACTGGTCAGTGCGTTTTCTTTTTGCCTTGGGCGGAGCACTTGCACTGCAAAACAGTGCCCTGCATTGGTCATCGGATCACCGTATCCATCACAAGCATGTCGATGACAACGATAAAGACCCCTATTCGGCTAACATGGGTTTCTGGTACAGCCACATCGGCTGGATGCTAAGAGAGTATCAGGCCCAGCGTTATCACGATTATAAGAACGTACGAGACCTGCAAAACGAAAAAATTGTGATGTGGCAGCACAAATACTATCTGCCGCTGGTCATCCTGATGAACATAGGTCTTCCTGTCTTCTTAGGCTGGCTGAACGGCGATATCTGGGGCATGTTGCTGATGGCGGGGCTGCTACGCTTAGTTGTAGTCCATCACTGCACCTTCTTTATTAACTCCCTCGCCCATATCTGGGGAAGCCAGCCTTATACAGACAAAAACACGGCGCGGGACAATGGTCTGTTGGCGGTATTTACCTATGGTGAGGGCTACCATAATTTCCACCATATTTTCGAAAACGATTACCGCAACGGCATCCTCTGGTGGCACTACGATCCCACCAAGTGGCTGATCAACACCCTGGCCTGGACGGGACTGGCCCACAATCTCAGAGTCACTCCCCAGGAGCGTATCGAGAGCGCCAAACTGCAGATGCAACTGAAGAAGGCACAGCACAAGGTCACCCAGCTGGCCAATCACGAAGAGATCCTCGAGAAGATCCATACCGAATATGAGCTGCTGAAAAACCATATCGCCGATTACTATCAGGCGCAAAAGGAACTGCTGGAGGCCAAGCGCAAACAGCTGACCACACAGCATTTAATGCAGCAGGTTGAGCATCTCAAACAAGAGCTGATGACGCGTAAAAAGCAGTGGAAAAACCTCACCACTGGATTTGCCTAACATCCGACTTTCAATAGCCACCCAAACTGGGTGGCTTTTTATATCAATAGTACGACGGTCATTCTCCCCCTTAGGCACCAGCTTCTGCGTTCACATCTGTAGCGCTGGGCGATTGAAGTGCCGCACCTATGGGTCTATCATGAGCGGCTCATCCTTCATCTAGAGATAGTTTGCGTTCATGTCAGTAGAAAAGATTAAACTCACCGAATATAGCCATGGCGCCGGCTGTGGCTGCAAGATATCGCCAAAGGTACTGGGCACCATACTGGCTTCCCAACTGCCCACCTTCGATGACCCTAACATTCTGGTGGGTAATCAAACCCGCGATGACGCCGCTGTATATCGTCTCAATGATGAAACCGGCATTATCAGCACTACTGATTTCTTTATGCCGATTGTGGATGACCCCTTTACCTTCGGACGCATCGCCGCCACCAATGCCATTAGCGACATCTATGCCATGGGCGGCACGCCTATGATGGCTATCGCCATTCTTGGGTGGCCGGTCAATACGCTACCCGCCGAGATAGCTCAGCAGGTCGTCGATGGCGGACGCCAGGCCTGTAAAGATGCCGGCATCATGTTGGCCGGTGGCCACAGTATCGACGCGCCAGAACCTATTTTCGGCCTCGCCGTGACCGGACAGATCCCCTTACCCGAACTCAAACAAAATAATACGGCTAAGGCTGGCGATAAGTTATACCTCACCAAACCTTTAGGAATAGGTATCTTAACGACGGCGCAGAAACAGAAAAAGCTGGCCGAGCAAGATATCAATATCGCCCCTGATGCTATGTGCCAGCTCAACAAGGCAGGGCCGACCATCGCCAAGATCCCAGGCGTTACCGCCATGACTGACGTGACCGGATTTGGTCTGGCGGGCCACCTGATCGAGATGTGCCAAGGGGCTGAACTGGCCGCCAAAGTTGATCTAGCCGCCCTCCCTTTACTACCCAAGGCGATGGATTACCTCAAGCTTGGCTGTATTCCCGGCGGCACTCATCGCAACTACGACAGCTATGGTGAGCACCTACCCAAGGTCACTGATGAACAAAAAGCGCTGTTATGCGACCCTCAAACCAGCGGTGGCTTATTGATTGCGGTCTCGGCCAGCCATGAATCTCAGCTGCTTGCACTGCTCGAGAAAGAGGGACTCCCGACCCAGTGCATCGGACAACTGGTGCCGCCAACCGAGGCGCAGGCTCTGGTGGAACTGATCTAATGAGCAATCAAATGGGCAGAGTTATCCCCGCGAGCGAATATGCCCGTATCCTGGCCGGCGATCATCCCATCATGGATGTACGCGCCCCGATAGAATTTACCAAGGGCGCCTTTCCCGCCAGTAGCAATCAGCCGCTGATGCAAGATGATGAGCGGCAGAAGGTAGGCACCTGTTACAAGGAGCAAGGACAGGACGCCGCCATCGCCCTCGGCCATTCGCTGGTATTCGGCAGCGTCAAGCAACAGCGCATAGACGCTTGGCTCACCTATCTGAACCAGCACCCCAACGCCTATCTCTACTGTTTTCGTGGCGGCCTGCGTTCGCAGCTGACACAACAGTGGCTTAAAGAGGCTGGCAAAGAGGTGCCCTATATTCAGGGCGGCTACAAGGCGATGCGCCAGTGCCTGATCGACACCATAGATACGGCGCCGCAGGTCAAACCCATGCTGATTCTAAGCGGCATAACAGGCAGCGGTAAGACAGACTTTTTGCTGCAACGTCCAGAATCCGTCGATCTTGAGGGCTTGGCCCACCACAGAGGCTCCAGTTTCGGCCGCTATCACGAAGAGCAGCCAACACAGATCAACTTCGAAAATAGTTTGGGTGTCGCGCTACTAAAGCATCAACAGAGCCAAGCACGAGATCTGTTACTGGAAGATGAGAGTTATCTGATTGGTCGCTCAGCTCTGCCTAAAGCTTTCTACATGGGGATGCAGGCGGCCAAGGTCGTGATCCTAGAGGAACCAATGGAGGCCAGGCTCACCCGATTACTCGACGAATATGTGCATAAGATGCATCAAGGTTATGTCGAGCGTCTGGGTGAAGAAGCTGGCTTTGAAGCCTTTGGCGACTATCTGACCAATAGCATCAGCGGCATCAAGAAACGCCTGGGCGGCAAGCAACATGATGAGCTACAAGCCATAATCAAGCAGGCATTAGCTGTGCAATGGCAAGATGGGGATATCCAGGCTCATCTTGAGTGGATCGCCCTACTACTCAATAAATATTACGATCCCATGTATCAGTATCAGATAGAGAAAAAGGCCGAGCGGGTGATCTTCCAAGGTGACCATCAGGCTATGCATCAATGGCTGGATGACTACGCCAAGCGATAGAGACAATAAAAAAGCCAGACAAAACGTCTGGCTTTTCTCTTTGCGCATAGCGTCTCTACGACTCAGATAACATGGTCTCAACCCGTTCACGCAGCTGATGGCGATTGGCCTCTGTACCAGAGATCACATCGGCCAGTCTCACCGATATCTTTGACCAGAAGCGCTTCGGACGCGTACTGAGAGCATGCCCACCATGGTGGCTGAAATAGGAACCCCAGAGGCCGTTGAGCGCCATGGGGATCACTGGCACAGGATCTCGTGCCAATATCTTATCTATCCCAGGTCTGAACTCACCCAACTCGCCGTTATGCGTCAGGCGTCCCTCAGGGAAGATGCACACCAACTCCTCATTGGCCAATGCCTGATGAATCGACTCGAACGCCTGCTCATAAGTGGCTTCACACTGGCGTGGCGAACAGATGGGGATCACCCCTGCGTGTCTAAAAAGATATTTCAGCAAAGGTATCTCGCTGATCGACTTATCCATCACAAAGCGAATCGGTCGAGTCGACGCGCCCATGATGATCAGAGCGTCCACATAACTGACATGATTACAGACTATGATGCCGGCGCCTTCAGTGGGCAGCTTTTCGCGACCAGACACAGTGACGCGATAAAGAATATGACTCAGCAAATAGCTGACAAAGCGCTGGGTAAACTCTGGCACCTGACTATAAACATACAAGGCCACCACGGCATTAAGCAGCGCCAACAATAGAAACAGCTCTGTGATCTGCCACTCAAACACTTCTAGCAGCAAGATAGATAAGAGTGCCGAGACCACCATAAACAAAGCATTCATGATGTTGTTTGCGGCGATCGCCTGAGCACACTCGCCCCTCTCTGCCCTCGACTGAATAAAGGCGTAAAGAGGCACGATAAACAAGCCACCACTCACACCCACCATAAACAGGGCAAACATCACCCGATAGTGTTGTGACTCATCAATTAAGCTACTGAAGGTATAGATCGCCTGTCCCTGAGCAGGTAAGTCGGGAAGTGCCCACAAGAGATCGACCCCGAACAATGTCAGACCCGCCACCCCAAAAGGCAACAACCCCAGCTCCACATGGCCATAGGAGAAACGCTCACACAGAAAGGAGCCTACCGCGATACCGATTGAGAAGAGCGCCAGTAGCAGTGAAACGACAGTAGCATCTGCGTGCAGATGTAACTTGGCAAAGTTAGGAAATTGAGTCAGATAGGTGGCACCTAGAAACCAAAACCAGCTGATCGCCAAGATTGCCATCCAGATACTTGGCGTATTTCTCACCTTAGCGATACTGCGCCAAGTGCCAGACAAGGATGCAAAACGTATTTTAGTGATCGCCCCCTGAGGCGGCATGGCAGGTATCGCTCGACTGGCTAAGTATCCAGCGATAGCGAGTACAAATACTGTTAGTGCCGTGGCGATAACGCCTTTGTCACTGGCCACCAAGAGCCCGGCGCTTAGGGTACCGATCAAGATAGAGAGAAAGGTGCCCATCTCCACCCAGGCATTGCCCGTCACCAGTTCATCTTCAGCCAACGCTTGAGGCAGCAGAGAGTATTTTACCGGACCAAAATAGGCCGACTGACTACCGGTTAAGAAGAGCAGTACCAGCATCACCATGTAGCTTTGAGTCAGTATCGCCATGGCCGCGCAGGACATAATTACCAGCTCAAGCTGTTTTAAGCGTCTGATCAGTTTCGCCTTATCCATATTATCGGCCACCATTCCCGCATGAGCGGAAAACAGAAAAAACGGCAAGATAAACACGCCAGCGGCGAGGTTGACGAATAGGTTCACACTAATGGGCAGGGCGTCTATCTGGCTATAGGTCACCATCAGCAGCAGCACATTCTTATAAATATTGTCATTAAGTGCGCCCAGGCACTGAGTGGCAAAATAGGGGAAAAACCGTCTGGTTAGCAGCATAACGTCTCCTTGTGATAACCCAATCCTTTAAGTTGAACCTCTAAATGATGCTGGATGGCTTGGGTAAGGCTAACCCCTGGCGCAAAAAGCTTGTCATCCAGATCCAGACTCACCAAACCATGCACCCCAGCCCACACAGCGCGACTTGCCAGCAGACATTGCTGCTGAGGTAGTTCCGGTAACAAACTCGCCAGACGCGACTCGACCAAGGCAAACAACTGCTCAATTAGCCTGGCATGACGCTCGCTTATCCCCTGCTCTTTGGTGGCCTTAAGTTCAAAGATCAATTGAAAGGCTCTTGGCTGTTCAAAGGCAAATTCCTGATAGGCGGCTGCCATAGCCGTTAATCCACCGAACTCTGGCGTTTGCGCTTGACCTGCCAATCGCTCAAATAGCTCACTCAGGGTCTGCTCGGCGACCGCCAGCAACAATCCCTGATAACTGCCAAAGAGATTTACCAGCGTGCTAGGCACATAGCCAATAACCGCCGCCACTTTGCGTAAACTGAGGGAATCGAGCGATTCATCCTTAAGATGCGCCAACACAGCCGCGATGGCCATTACCTTAATCTCTTCATGAGTATGTTCTTTGCGCCTAGCCATCTCATCCCATCCTTTTTGGCTTTTGGGTTAAGTTAGCAGCAAACAAAATAAAAAACAATGTTCATAATAAGTTTGTTTTTTAGCTCTATGTTTAAAAGGGAAGTTTTAACGATCGAGGATCATCAGGATGCGATCTTCATGGGGACCGAAATAGTCGACTTCTAAACCCTGCTCAATAAACCCCAATCTGGCGTAGAGATGGCGGGCTGGATTGTCGGGCGAGACAGTCAATTTAACTTGCCTGACTTCGGCGGGCAGCGACGCTAGCGTCTCGACAATCAACCGCTTGCCTATTCCTTTGCCCTGAGCGGCACTATCGACGGCCACCGAAAGGATCCAGGCGCAAGCAGGCTGTTCACTTCTGGCCAGCAGGATATAGCCCAGCACACAGCCCTGTGCATCACAGGCAACACGCAGACCACTGGGCCAGCAATCATAACTCTGACGAAAGAAAAAATCGGGGTAGGCATGCTCGCCAAACAGCTGCTGCTCCAAACGATAAAGTGGCAACAACTGCGACTTAGCGGCTGCTTGAATAACAATAGATTCGGGATTATTCACTGGTTAACAGTTTATCCCAAGGCAGGTGGGTTGAGCCCACAACGATAAAATTGGGATTCTCTAACGACTCACGCTCGTTATAACTTAGGGGCTGCAATTCAAGATCCATCACCTGGCCGCCGGCCTCTTCAATGATGATCTGCGCCGCGCCGGTATCCCACTCGCCGGTGGGGCCGATGCGCACATAACAGTCGGCTCGCCCTTCTGCCACCAGGCAGCTCTTTAGTGCTGCGCCCCCCAAAACCACGAGTTCGCAGTGTTTAGGATGATGGAATAACTTCAGCACTGAATGAGGATCTTGACGGCGACTCACCGCCAAGCGCAGACAGGGTTCATCGTCAGTGGTGAGCTGTTTACTGGCGATACGTACCTCACCCTTACTGCTACGTTTGTAGGCACCCAGGCCCGCCACCGCATAATAGACCACGTCCGTCATGGGCACATAGACGATCCCCATGATAGGGCGATTATGCTCAACCAGGGCGATGATCACCGAGAAGTCGCCGCTGCCGGCAATAAATTCACCGGTACCATCCAAGGGATCGACCAACCAGTAGCGTTGCCAGTCGGCGCGCTCAGAGAAAGGAATATCAGCATCTTCTTCGGATAAAACGGGGATATCAGGCGTTAGGCGCTCAAGCTGTGAAGAGATGATCTTATGAGCCGCGATATCGGCAGAGGTCACAGGGGTATTGTCAGACTTTACTTCTCGCTCGAAGCTCCCCTCGAGGTAGATAGTCTTAATCGCCTCTCCCGCCTCGATGGCAATACTTATCGCCTGCTCAATATACTCTTCTGGCTTCATCACAACTCCAACAGCCTACATCTGGCAATGCCTATTTATCGTTTAGATTAACTACTTTAGTTTTAGATGTTTCTGCGCCAAAAACAAGGCGCTAACGCTTCTAGACTCGGAAAAGTCGTCTTCTAATAACAGCTCAGACCACTGACTCAAGGGCCAACGCACCACTTCTATCGGTTCTGGCTCATCACCTTGCAGTCGACTCTCATACAGATCTTCGGCTACGAAGATCTGCATCTTGCTGGCAAAATAGCCTGGCGCCAGACTTAGCTCCATCAGATGGGTCAACTTATGAGCGCCAAAGCCTATCTCTTCTTGCAGCTCTCGATTGGCCGCCTCGGCGTGACTCTCACCTGGATCAACCAAGCCCTTAGGGAAGCCAAGCTCATAGCTATGGGTTCCCGCCGCGTACTCGCGCCCTAAAAGGAGGTCTTTACCATGCACAGGCACCACCATGACGGCGCCACGGGCATTGCCTTTCATGCGCTCATACTGGCGCTCAACCTGATTCGAAAATTTTAAATGCACCAGCTCAATCTGAAATAGACGGCTTTGTGCAACAACTTCGGCATGTAGGATCTGCGGCTTTTTGTCCGGCATGAAACTTCCTGATAAAAATGGCGTTTGCTTAACCACTCAATCTTACTATGATGTGCCTAATCCACAACTCTCACCAAGGAATTTTTTTCACACCTTTATGTTTCCCTGGAATAAGATAGATACTGTGCTGCTCGATATGGATGGCACCCTGCTGGATCTGCATTTCGATAATCACTTCTGGCTCAGCCTGGTTCCTCAAGCCTTGTGCCAAGAGAAACAGATCCCCTTATCTGAGGCGCAGCAACTGGTCGAAACCGCCTATGCCAAGGTATTTGGCACCTTAGAATGGTATTGTCTGGAATATTGGCAGCAAGAGCTTGGCCTAGATATTCTTGCCCTGCACCACACTCTGGTAGACAGAATCCAACTGCGCCAAGACAGCATGCCCTTTCTCTCGGCACTTGCCAGGCACAACAAGCAGCGTATCTTAGTCACCAACGCACACCCACAAAGCTTGTCATTAAAGCTCAAACATACCGAGCTGGCTTCCGGGTTAGATCATATGCTCTCAAGCCACCACACTGGTTACCCCAAAGAGCATCCCCAGTTTTGGCTTAGCCTATTTGAGCGCTTCTCCCTAGATCCAAGCCGTTGCCTGTTTATCGACGATAGCGAACCCATCTTGCAGGCTGCCAGAACCGCAGGAGTTGGCTATCAACTCGGCATCAAGAATCCCGACAGCCAAAAGCCACACAAAACCTTTACCGATTTTCCCGCCATCGATGATTATCATCAGCTGTTGATCTCCCTTGAGAAAACGATTACTAGCTAAATATTCGTGGGGTTAACTCGCTAACCATTTGAGCTGATTGATAGAAAAACTGGTTAATACTTGCACTGTATAAAATACTGTATATACTGACAGGTACTGTATGGAAAGACAGGATTAATCATGAGACCCTTAACACCAAGACAAGCCGAGATTTTAGAGCTAATAAAACGCAATATTGCAGACACGGGCATGCCACCAACCCGTGCCGAAATTGCGCGCCGATTAGGCTTTAAGAGCGCGAATGCCGCCGAAGAGCACCTTAAGGCACTGGCCAAAAAAGGTTGCATCGAGATCATGCCGGGCACCTCTCGCGGCATTAAGCTGACTCAAGAGGAAGAACCTGAAGATCTCGGTTTACCTCTGATTGGCCAGGTAGCAGCCGGTGAGCCGATTCTGGCACAGGAACATGTTGAACAGCACTACCAGGTTGACCCGAGCATGTTTCGCCCAAGTGCAGACTTTCTGTTGCGTGTAAGGGGCGACAGTATGAAAGATATCGGCATCCTTGAGGGCGACCTGCTAGCGGTACATAAGGTCGAACAAGCAAGAAACGGACAGATAGTCGTTGCTCGCGTAGAGGATGATGTGACGGTCAAGCGCTTCGAGAAGCGTGGCAGCACAGTTTATCTACATGCAGAAAATGAAGAATACTCACCTATCGTTGTTGACCTGACGACTCAGAGCCTGAGCATAGAAGGTTTAGCCGTCGGCGTGATTCGTAATGGAGACTGGCAATGAATAATCTCATGGGCATGGCACCTCGTCATCCGGGGCTTTGGATCGATCTCGACAGTTCGCTTAAAAGCGGCAGCAAGAACACTATTTCAACGGTTTCCAGTTCGACTCAGGGCAAGCAAGAGTTACAGAGTCTTACACCTGAACTGGCGAGACTCAGCCAGCAAGGGCAGTGGGTCGTGCTGATCAGCCCACCCAATATTGGCTATAAGCAGATGCTAGCCGACGGCGGCGTGCGGATGGATCGCATCTTGCTGGTACACACCAAAGATGAAGTTGAAGCACTTTGGGCTATGGAAAAGGCTCTCACAAGTGGTACATCCAGTGCCGTGATCAGCTGGACACAATCATTGGATGCACGGGACAATCGCCGCTTGCAGATCGTCGCGAAAAACACCCGCGCCTTAGGGGTGGTTATCGAAGATGCGAACAGTCACTTACCTGCCAACCCTTTTATCCAAGAGGATCTTGGTACCAAGGCCGCCAATCAGTTTACCTCTCTTCACTGATCATCCTTGCCAATTCTTTCCATACTAACGCCCCGAAAGGGGCGTTTTTGTATCTGTTTTATTTAGCAAAATAAAATAAAAGTGATCTTGATCAATATTTAAACAGCCATTAAGTTAGTAGTAGATATCAACGATTATTTGTTATGTCGAACAATTTGGTTGTCGGCTTGAGCGGCGAATAAATCTGCACCACATCGCCCTAAGAGCTGAAATTCGTCTGATATATTCAGCCGTAAGTGCAAGCGTGGTTACCACCAGCAAAACAAAAGATTCACCACCGACGCACTTTGAAGTCATCGTTGCTTTTTTGGGAACTGAAGAGTTTGCATAGAGCCGAGACATACTGTGTGGCTCTTCTTTGTAGTTGCCTTCGCAATTGACAGAGGAGAAGTCTAGTGAAGCAAGTGTTGTGTTGTTTGCTGGCGTTGCTAATTACGCCCACCATACTCGCAGCCGATATGCCCCTTAACATGACATCAGGGGTCACAGAGATCAGTAATCAGGTGTTTAGCCTGCATATGACGATTCTCTATATCTGCTGTGCCATAGGCCTGGTCGTCTTTGGGGTGATGATCTATTCCATCATCAACCACAGACGCTCAAAGGGTGCCGTTGCGGCAAACTTTCATGAGAGCACCAAGGTTGAGATCGCCTGGACCATTGTCCCTTTCGTGATCTTAATCGTGATGGCCATCCCGGCAACCAAGACACTTATCGCCATGGAAGACCCCAGTAATGCGGACCTCACCATTAAGGTTACTGGCTCACAATGGAAGTGGCATTACAGCTACTTTGATCATGACATTGCCTATTTCAGCCTATTGTCGACGCCAAGAGACCAAATAGAGGGCAAAGAAGCCAAAGGCGAGCACTACCTTCTCGAAGTCGACAAACCTTTAGTCCTCCCGGTTAACCGTAAAGTTCGTTTCTTGATGACTTCAGAGGATGTAATTCATTCTTGGTGGGTCCCCGCCTTTGCGGTGAAAAAAGATGCCAACCCCGGCTTTATCAACGAGGCCTGGACCCGCATCGACAAACCCGGCATCTATCGTGGCCAATGCGCCGAACTATGCGGAAAAGACCATGGATTTATGCCTATCGTGGTACAGGTTCTTTCCGAAGCCGACTTCGATAAATGGGTGGTCGATCAAAAAGCCCTGGCCAACGCCGCTGCGGCCGAAGCTCAGGCAGCCCTGTCTAAAACACTGTCGAAAGAAGAACTCATGAGCCGAGGTGAACAGGTCTATATGGCGCAATGTGCAGCCTGCCACCAGCCAAATGGAGCCGGCTTGCCAGGAGTCTTCCCGTCGCTGATTGGCAGCCCAGCTATTAAAGGCCCAGTTGCCGAGCATATCGATGTGGTCTTAAATGGCAGAACAGGCACAGCGATGCAGGCGTTTGCGCAGCAGCTGACCGCTACCGATATTGCCGCTGTCGTCACCTTCGAGCGTAATGCTTGGGGTAATGATTCAGGCGACACGGTTCAAGCCGCCGATGTCAGCAATGTAAGCACGCCGTCCGGCAGTGAAGCGACAACACCAGCGGCCAGCGCCGATCAAGTGGCGCCCGAGATGGCCACAGAAGAACCTAAATCTGCAGTGTTAGATGATTTAACCATGGACGAACTGATGACCAAGGGGGAGCAAGTGTATCTGTCCCATTGTGCAGCCTGCCATCAGGCTAACGGAATGGGATTGCCCGGCGCCTTCCCTGCTATGAAAGGTAGCGCCATTGCCACGGGGCCTAAAAGTGAGCACCTAGAGATGGTGATAAAAGGGAAGCCAGGAACTGCCATGCAGGCATTTGGCCCCCTATTAACCCCGCAAGAACTAGCAGCCGTGATCACCTATGAGCGTAACGCCTGGGGAAACAATACGGGCGATGCGGTTCAGGCAACAGACGTTAACCAACACGGTCAATAGGGAGGCATTATGAATGCAATAACGCGTGAAGCAGAAATGGATGCCACTCATATTGGCGAACATTCAGATCACCACGAGGAGCATCCAACGGGCATAAAACGTTGGTTGTTTACCACTAACCACAAAGATATCGGCACTCTGTACCTCTGGTTCAGTTTCATCATGTTCTTGACGGGTGGCGCCATGGCGATGGTGATCCGTGCCGAACTGTTCCAACCGGGTTTGCAACTGGTGGAGCCTAACTTCTTCAACCAGATGACGACAGTTCACGGCCTTATCATGGTGTTCGGTGCCGTGATGCCGGCCTTTACCGGCCTGGCCAACTGGCTGATCCCTATGATGATAGGGGCGCCCGATATGGCGCTGCCGCGCATGAACAACTGGAGCTTCTGGATCCTACCCTTTGCCTTTGCCATCCTCCTTAGCTCACTGTTTCTGGAAGGGGGCGGCCCTAACTTCGGTTGGACATTTTATGCTCCTCTATCGACGACCTACAGCCCGGACAGCACGGCGCTATTTGTCTTCTCGGTTCACATCATGGGGATTAGCTCCATCATGGGTGCCATCAACGTGATCGTCACCATAGTTAATATGCGTGCCCCCGGCATGACCTGGATGAAACTGCCTCTGTTTGTCTGGACCTGGTTGATCACGGCCTTCCTGTTGATCGCTGTAATGCCAGTGCTCGCCGGAGTGGTCACCATGGTTCTGACCGACAAGTTTTTCGGTACTAGCTTCTTCGATGCCGCCGGTGGCGGGGATCCTGTGATGTTCCAGCATATTTTCTGGTTCTTCGGTCACCCCGAGGTCTATATCATGATCTTGCCATCATTCGGCATCATCTCAGCTATCGTACCGGCCTTCAGCCGTAAGAAACTCTTTGGTTACTCCTCCATGGTTTACGCCACGGCCAGTATCGCGATCCTCTCCTTTCTGGTCTGGGCACATCACATGTTTACCACGGGGATGCCAGTATTTGCAGAGCTCTTCTTTATGTACTGCACCATGCTGATTGCGGTGCCAACAGGGGTCAAGGTATTCAACTGGGTGGCAACCCTCTGGCGTGGATCGCTCACCTTTGAGACGCCCATGCTGTTCGCACTCGCCTTTATCATTCTCTTCACCATAGGGGGCTTCTCCGGGCTGATGCTGGCAATCACGCCAGTCGATTTCCAGTACCATGATACCTACTTCGTTGTGGCTCACTTCCACTACGTATTGGTCTCGGGCGCCATCTTCTCCATCATGGCGGCCGCCTACTATTGGCTGCCTAAATGGACCGGACACATGTACAGCGAGAAATTGGGGAAATTACATTTCTGGTGTTCGGTTATCTCGGTCAATGTACTCTTCTTCCCCATGCACTTCCTGGGGCTGGCTGGCATGCCAAGACGTATTCCCGATTACGCAATTCAATTTGCCGATGTGAACCAAATTGTTTCTATCGGCGGTTTTGCCTTCGGCTTGTCGCAATTGATCTTTTTAGTGGTAGTGATCAAGTGTATTCGCGGTGGCGAAGCGGCACCGAGTAAACCTTGGGATGGTGCAGAAGGCTTAGAGTGGACCCTACCGAGTCCAGCACCCTACCATTCATTCTCGACACCACCCGAGGTGAAATAGCATGTCAGACACTAAGGCGCACTCCAACCGTAAACTGATCGGCCTGCTACTGCTTGGTTGCGTGGGCATGTTTGGCTTTGGGTTCGCCTTAGTGCCTCTTTACGATGTGCTGTGCGAAAAATTAGGCATCAATGGCAAAACGCAGTCGACGCCCGCCGAGTATAAACCAATGACCATAGATACCAGTCGCACGGTAACGGTCGAATTTATGGCTCAGACCCAGAAAGATATGCCCTGGGTCTTTGCTCCTGAGATGAAACGTATGCAGGTGCATCCCGGTGAAGTCATTCGCACCCAGTTTAATGCCAAGAACCTCTCGACGCTGCAGATTGTCGGACAAGCTATCCCCTCCGTTTCTCCAGGACAGGGCGCCGCTTACTTCCACAAGACAGAATGTTTCTGCTTCAACCAGCAGTTACTCGATGCTAATGCCGATGCACAATTACCTTTGATCTTCTATGTCGATACCGAGCTACCAGAGCAGATATCGACACTGACTCTCTCTTATACGCTATACAACATCACCGACAAGGGGTACGTGGGTGCTGTTGAGCAAGGAGCTGTGAAATGACAAGCAAACATGAACATTATTATGTCCCCGCCCAGAGCGCCTGGCCCATTATTGGCGCCATTGGTCTCTTCCTGATCGCCTTCGGCGCAGGCAGCTATATACAACAGTTACAAACGGATAAAACCAGTGGCGGCTACATTCTCACCGCAGGCATTGCCGTTATCCTCTATATGATATTTGGTTGGTTCAGAACCGTGATCAATGAGTCCATGTCCGGGCTCTACTCTAAACAGATGGACCGCTCCTTTCGCCAAGGCATGAGCTGGTTTATCTTTTCTGAGGTGATGTTCTTTGCCGCTTTCTTTGGGGCCCTGCTCTACGCCCGCACTATTTCCGTGCCTTGGCTGGGCGGCGCCTCTAATAACGCTATGACCCACGAGGTGCTCTGGCCAACCTTTCAGGCGGTATGGCCCTTGGTCACCACGCCAGATGGCACTAAGACGGAGGCCATGGGCTGGACAGGCCTCCCCCTATACAACACCATCATACTGCTGACCTCATCAGTCACCCTGCATTTTGCCCACGTAAGCTTAGAAAAGAGCAAGCGCACGGCGCTGACGCTTTGGCTCGGCATCACCATACTATTAGGCCTGGTCTTTCTCTACCTGCAGGCGAAAGAGTATGCCCACGCCTACCAAGAGATGGGACTCACCCTCACCTCAGGCATCTATGGCAACACCTTCTTCTTGCTCACAGGGTTTCATGGCATGCACGTGACCCTAGGTACTGTCTTCCTGTTCGTGCTGTTTTTACGAGTTCTAAAAGGTCATTTTACACCGGAGAAGCATTTCGCCTTTCAGGCAGGTAGTTGGTATTGGCACTTTGTGGATGTGGTCTGGCTCTGCCTATTCGTGTTCGTCTATGTGCTTTAGCGACAAATCGACAGGCTAATAGGGTCTGGGGTTAGGTGCGATAATGCCGAGCCCCAGTGCAATCAAGAGTATAAGTACCACCAGCACAGAGAAGAGCACGCGCCGCCCCAGATACTGGCTCATGGGCGCCTTACCCTCTCCCCTCACCAAGACAAATAAGGCTCTACCAAGATTAAAGATAATGAAGACTAATAGCAGTACTAAGACGATCTTAAACAGCAATATTTCGCTCATCAAGGCTCCCACAATTCGCGGCGGCACGATTTTTATCGTTTTAGTTACTTTGCTGGTATTCGCTATCTTGGTCAAGCTAGGTCTTTGGCAACTCGAAAGAGCGACCGAGAAGCAGGCGCTTGAGCAAACGCTTGAACTCAGGCAAGCAGAGGCACCCCTAACCTATTCCCAGCTACTGGCGCTGGGAAAAACCGAATCGTTAACAGGTTATCGGCTAGCGGTAACGGCGAGTCCAGTCGATGCGCCAATCATATTGCTCGACAATCAGGTTTACGAAGGACGGGTCGGTTACCTCGCCTACCAGGTCATGCGTGTCCAGGAAAACGGCCCAAGACTCTTGGTAGAACTTGGTTTCATTACAGGGGGCCCAGATCGTCGCCAGTTACCTCATCTGGACAGGCTCACCGCCCCCATATTTCTCGAAGGTCGTGTGTACCAGAAATCCACTAACCCCTTGAGTGAACAGCTACTGGCGGAAACCGGTAACCCCATGCGCATACAGAACCTTAATCTGCCGGAACTGGCACAGCGGCTCCAATTTGCGCTTGCCCCGGCCATACTGCAGCCTCAAGTGATACCCGGTAGTGATTTACCTCATCCCTGGCAACCCATTCCCTTGAGCGCGCAGAAGCATCAAGGCTATGCCATACAGTGGTTTTCAATGGCTGGCGCCTTTCTACTACTAATGATTTACCTGTTGATATTGAAGAGGAAAAATAAAAATTCCAAAGAAAAATAAAGAGGTTTGTCAAATGTTGCGCTAATGAACCAGACCCTGTAGGTTAAACACTAAGTACTTCTGATCACAGGCGTACTAAACGCAATAAATCGTCACTTCCTAGCCGTCTCAGGGAGTTGATAATTTTTCGGTGTCTGGCCAGCGCTAAGCCCATAAAATAATCAACCAGAGGATTAAGATGAAATCCCCAAAGACACGAGGCGCGAAACCTTTACTCATACTGTTACTGGTATTTGTCTTACCGGTCGCTGTCGCTAAATTGGTGCTCAGCCTGAACCTCTATCATGGTGGCGCCACCAATAAGGGCGAGCTATTACCGCCCGATACCAACTATGCTAGCCTGGCAATGACCAATCCCATGCCTAAGCACTGGCAGATGATCTATCTGCTACCCCAAGATTGTGTTCAAGCCTGTCAGGATAGGCTCTACATACTGCATCAGAGCCAAATAGCACTCGGACGCGATCAACATAGGGTCAATCCGATTATTTTACTGCAAGAAAATAGCGATCTGGCTGCATTAGAAAAAAGCACATTTAGCTTTACCACGGCCAAGGCCACTGAGGCAATGAGCCAGATGCTCACCCAGCAAGAGATCATCATAGTCGATCCCCTAGGTTCCCTGGTTATGCGCTATCAGCAGGTAGGCGATGAACAAGCCCAAATCATGCTTGGTAAGGCGCTGATCGCCGACTTAAGAAAGATGCTTAAACTGTCGAGGGTTGGCTAATGCAGATCACATCCCTACTTAAACTCACCTTAGTCTTTACCCTGTGCGTCATTCTTATGGGCGCCTATACGCGGCTGTCTGACGCGGGTTTGGGGTGCCCAGACTGGCCAGGCTGCTATGGCATGCTCAAGGTGCCTACTCAAAGCCATGAGCTGGCAAAAGCGCAAGACAACTTTCCCGAACACACGATAGAACAAGATAAAGCCTGGCTTGAGATGATACACAGGTATATTGCCGGAACGCTTGGGCTGTTGGTGCTATACATTCTCTTTATCAGCTTCAGACAAGCTGACGCGCCGAAGAAACTGCCCAGTTTCATCGCCTTGCTGATCCTGTTTCAGGCGGCATTAGGGATGTGGACGGTAACGATGAAGCTCATGCCCATAGTGGTGATGTCTCATCTAATCGGCGGTTTCGCCCTCTTTTCCCTGCTGTGGGTGCTTTACCTTAGAACCAAGCCACTGCGAATCCCCGGCGGTGACCCCAGGCTCCGAAAGCTGGCCCCCTATGCCCTGCTCTGCCTAATATTACTCATACTGCAGATCATCCTGGGCGGATGGACCTCATCTAACTATGCTGCGCTGGCCTGTACCACATTGCCAATCTGCGAAGGCGACTGGATGAGCAACTTAGATCCACTGCACGCCTTCTACCCTCTGCATACGACAGAGGGCAGCTATGAGTTTGGCATCCTGGACTATTCATCAAGAATGACGATTCATGTCGCCCACAGGTTTGGGGCCATCATCACCGCCTGCGCCATATTATGGTTGGTGTATCGCATGGTCACACTGTCCCAGTCTCAGCTAATGAAACGCAGCGCCTGGACACTGCTGGGCCTGTTATGCCTTCAAATAGCACTGGGTATCAGCAATGTAGTGCTGCACCTGCCGTTAGGGATAGCCGTCTCTCACAACGCTGGTGCTGCACTCTTATTACTCACGTTAGTCTTCATCAACTACGCCCTGTGGCGTAAAGCATAAGGAGGCACTGCCATGGCCAAACCTATGATAATGACCAAGCATGCCGTAACGCCCCTTCCCTGGCGAGCCTATCTAGAGATGACCAAACCTAAGGTGGTCGCCCTCATGTTACTCACAGTATTAGTCGGGATGTGCCTGGCGGTTCCTGGTGCAGTCCCCCTGCAGCCCTTGGTTGCAGGCCTAGTCGGGATAGGCATGATGGCTGGTGCAGCAGCGGCCTACAATCACCTGATCGATCGCCGCATCGACGGTCTGATGGCTCGCACCTACAACCGACCGCTGCCTAAAGGGCGCGTCTCTATTTCCAAGGCTTTGACCTTTGCCACCAGCATGGCGGTACTTGGCTTTTGGCTACTCTATTGGGCCGTTAACCCGCTTACCGCTTGGCTCACTTTCGCTAGTCTTGTTGGCTACGCCGTGATCTACACCGCCTACCTAAAACGAGCCACACCACAAAACATCGTCGTTGGCGGACTCGCTGGGGCCATGCCACCGCTGCTGGGCTGGACGGCGATCACCGGTGAGTTTCATGGCCATGCCCTGCTGCTGGTCATCATCATCTTCGCTTGGACACCACCCCATTTCTGGGCGCTGGCGATCCACAGACGTGCCGAATACGCCAAAGTCGATGTACCTATGCTGCCCGTCACCCATGGCGTTGAGTTTACCAAGACCTGTATTTTGCTCTATACGGTACTGCTGGCTCTGGCTTGTCTCTACCCTGTGCTCGTGGGTATGTGCGGTCCCCTCTACCTTGTAGGCTCTACCTTGCTAAGCTGCGGCTTTATCTACAAGGCCTGGCAGCTCAAATACCGGGATGAACCGGGTCTTGCCATGCAGGTATTTCGCTTCTCAATCTACCATTTGATGCTGCTATTTTTGCTGCTCTTGGTCGACCACTATCTTTGGAGCTAATTCGATGAAGCCAGTATTTGTTATCTCAGCCTTAGTCGCTTTTGCCCTGCTGGGAACGCTGGCTGCCGTCAGTTACACGCGGCCTACACCGCCGCCCGAACTACTCACCAGCTACATATATCCTCAGCAGCGGCCACTGTCGCCCTTTGTCCTGACAGATCAGCGAGGAAACCCTTTTACCAATGCGCAGCTAAAAGATAAATGGAGCCTGTTTTTCGTTGGCTACACCTCCTGCCCGGATGTCTGCCCCACCACAATGGGAAAGCTGGCGGCGGCTTATCAGCAACTCGAAGGCGTCGTTGATCTGCAAGTGATCTTTCTCTCCGCGGACCCCGCCAGAGACACCCAGCAAAAGCTCTATGATTACATAAACTTCTTCAATCCAAACTTCATCGCCGTCACGGCATCCCACGCCCAGTTACTCCCACTAACACGGGAGCTGGGTTTCGTCTACACCATGGTGGGTGACGGAGAAAACTATCAGGTCGACCATAGTGCCTCTATGGTACTGATCTCACCCGATGGCACGCGGGTGGCAACGGTAAAGCCTAGCAGCCAAGATCCCAAGCAAATCCCGCAAATCCGCAATAAAGATCTCATCCATGACGTGATCGCTGTCGCCACTCACTATGGTGAATAGCAGCATAGCCCTACCAACATCCTCTAAGTGGTGGTGACTGGGTCGCTGCCATTACATCAGATTTAGCTAAAAAACTGTTATTTTTCAGGCAAGCCTCTAAATTACCGTCTATCTTTTGATCTTAGTGGAGTTTTAATAACAGGGATTGTAGAGGAGCCCGTCATGACCCAGAGTCCGATTCGCTTAGCATCTGAGCTGACGATTCGTAACATCCAGCAGGTTCACCACGATATTGTCGAACAACTCGCCAATTCTGATGCTTTACATGTCGATGCCAGCCAGTTGTCTCGTATCGATACTGCCGGAGCTCAGCTGCTTTATTTTCTGAGCCACTATTGTCAATCGCATCACCAGAACATCCAGTGGACCCGCCCCGCCACAGAAGTCGATCAGATCTTGGCCGAACTGGGGCTGGACGCTACCCAGATATTTGCGCTTGCCCAGGAGACAAAACAGGAATGAAGAAAATATTAGCTGTGGATGATTCTGCCTCTATGCGCCAAATGGTGGGATTTACCCTAAAAACGGCAGGATTCGATGTAACCGAGGCCTGCAACGGCGATGAAGCACTGACTCAGGCAAAAAGCCAAGACTATGACTTGGTGATCTCGGACGTCAACATGCCTGTTATGGATGGTATCACCCTGATCCGTAATCTACGCAGCCTACCCAACTATAAGTTTACTCCCTTGCTGATGCTCACTACTGAATCGGGCAGCGACAAGAAACAGGAAGGACGTTCGGCTGGCGCTACCGGCTGGATAGTTAAGCCTTTCAATCCAGACCAGCTGCTCGCCACAGTCAACAAGGTCTTACGTTAATCTGATCGCGGATGGTATTGATATGGAAATTGATCTCAGTCAATTTAGCCAAGTCTTCTTCGAAGAAAGTCTAGAAGGCTTAGAAAATATGGAGTCAGAGCTGCTAAAGCTCGATATCTCCTCGCCAGATCCCGAGGCCATCAATACAATTTTTAGGGCTGCACACTCCATCAAGGGGGGCAGTGGTACCTTTGGCTTTAACCAAGTCGCCAATTACACCCACCTACTTGAAACTCTACTCGACGAGATCCGTGATGGCCGCCGGGAGATGACTGGTCATCATCAAGATATCTTACTGCTATCGGTCGATTTGCTACGCAACATGCTAGACGCTGTGATGCATCAGCGCACCTTCGACGATCCTATGCTCGCCGAACTGGAACAGAAGTTTGCCGCCGAGTTAAGTCAAGCTCAGCCCCAAGGAGAAACTGCACAAGAAGACACTCCAACTGAACTCACCACCTGGCAGATCACCTTTAAGGCGGGTATCGACATACTGCGTTACGGCAATGATCCTATCTTGATGTTTAACGAACTCAGACAATGCGGCGAGCTAAGCGTTGAGCTTATTCCTCAGGAGATCCCAGATTTTACCCAGTATGACCCTGAAGCCTGCAACCTCAGTTGGTCTCTTAGCCTTACCACAGATGAGCCGCTATCACGTATCAAGGAAGCCTTCGAGTGGGTCGAAGATGAATGCGAGATCGACTATCAGGCTCAGCCCAAGACTCAAGAAGTAAAAATAGATGACAAGCCAGCATCACCAGAACCTGCGGCCAGCGTAAGTGCGCCAGTAGAAAAGATCGCTCCACCGGCTAAACCCAGCCCTGTCAGCAATAAAACCCAAGACGCTGGCTCTATCCGCGTCAGCATAGAAAAAATTGATCTGCTGATTAACATGGTGGGTGAGTTAGTGATCACCCAGGCGATGCTGAGTCAGATTGGCCAGCAGGACGAGATCACCCCAGAATCCTTTATCACCATGAAGCAAGGGCTAGAGCAGTTGGCCAGCCATACCCGGGATCTTCAAGAGAGCGTCATGCAGATACGCATGCTGCCCATCAGCTTTGCCTTTAACCGCTTTCCTCGACTAGTGCGGGATATCGGCCAACAACTTAACAAGAAGGTTGAGCTTGTCCTTAAAGGGGAAGATACGGAACTTGATAAAACCGTGATGGAAAAAATCGTCGACCCTATGGTGCACCTGGTGCGCAACTCTCTCGATCACGGCCTGGAAACGCCAGAAGTACGCAAACAGAAAGGTAAGGCGGAAACTGGCACTCTGACACTGAATGCTTTCCATCAGGGCGGTAATATCATCATAGAGATTATCGACGATGGTGCAGGGCTAAACACGCAAAAAATTCTTGCTAAGGCAAGAGAGAAAGGTTTGGTCGGCGCAGAAGAAGAACTGAGTGAAGAAGCGATTCATCAGCTCATCTTTAAGCCTGGATTCTCCACCGCAGAAGCCGTATCTGACCTCTCTGGGCGTGGCGTCGGCATGGATGTGGTACTAAGAAACATTCATGAACTCAGCGGCACCATAGAGCTTAAATCCTCACCAGATAAAGGCAGTCGATTCACCATACGCCTGCCACTGACCTTGGCCATTCTCGACGGCCAGCTGGTGCGCATAGGCAGCCATACCTATGTGATCCCTCTGGTCTCGATCCACGAATCCTTAGAGGTACCACCAGCCCACATCAACCGCCTGGGTGAAGAACATGAAGTGATCCGTTTACGGGACGAGTATCTTCCTGTGATCAAGGTTTTTGATGCCTTTAAACATGACGCCGATGCCAAGAAGATAAAGGATGGCTTGGTGATGGTGGTCGATGCCAATAATGACAAGGTGGGCCTACTGGTTGATGAACTCTTATCCCAACAACAAGTCGTGATTAAGAGCCTGGAGGACAACTACAGCAAAGTTGCGGGGATATCTGGCGCAACCATATTGGGTGATGGAACAGTCGCTCTGATCATAGATATTGCCGGACTAGTAAGCCTCACCGGGATCAATAGCGTCCAAGAACACGCCGCCTAACTTCCGAAATTACAGATGGAGACTCAATCATGACTCTGGCAGATGAAGAGACAATCACCCTAGCCGCAAAAGATGATAGCAGCGCTCAATACCTTACCTTCATCATGGCAGACGAAGAGTACGGTGTAGACATTCTCTCGGTACAAGAGATCCGTGGCTGGGAACCCACCACTGTGATTCCGAATGCCCCTAGCCATGTAAAAGGCGTGATTAATCTGCGGGGCACCATAGTCCCCATCATAGATCTCAGGCAAAGATTTGGTATCGCCAGCCTGGATTATGGCCCCACCACCGTAGTGATCGTTATCAAGGTGAGTGTCGCCGAAGAGCAGAAAGTTATAGGCATTGTGGTCGATGCCGTATCCGATGTCTTTAGCGTCCAGCCAAAGGATCTCAGAGATGCACCCGACTTTGGCGAAGATACAGATCTTACCTTCATTAAGGGGCTGGCCAACCTGGACGACAAGATGGTCATTCTTTTAGATATCAATACCCTGCTAAGCAGTGAGGTACTGCCAGAGGCGGCCCAACTGTCAAACATCATTAATCATATTGACGCTGAATTAACACAGGCTGTCAGCGCCTAACTCGGCATAAGAGGAATTGAGAATGGATGCAATGAACACTAAGACTGACAAAACAAACAGTCTACCGATAATCGGACTGCTGATAGCAGCCGTAGCAGCCTTATTGGCTTTCACTCAGCAACCGTCGCTGTGGGTGGGGATCACTCAGGTTATTGCCATTGCCATCATCGCCATGGGGATACCGCAACAGGGGCAGATGAAACAAAATCTGCAACAAGCCTTCGAGGAGATCCACCGCGCCATTAGCGGCAAGAATCCTCCGAGTTTTTCCTCCTTCGATTACCCTCACTGGAGCGAAATAAGTCAGGGCCTGACCCAGCTTTGGCAAGCCAACCAAAGTCATCAGGCACAACTTAAGGCGCTGGAAATATGTCAGGCAAATGTGATGCTGGCCGATCCACAAGGGAATATCAACTTCCTCAATCAATCGCTGCGTCATACTTTAGAAGAGGCTGAGTCAGATATAAAACAGGCTATTTCGAGTTTTAGTGTCGACACTTTAATCGGCACCAATATGGACACCTTCCACCAACGTCCCAGCCACCAGCAAAAAATTATTGCCGATCTTAAACGTCCTCACTCAGCCCAAATCGAGGTGGGTAACCGCATTTTTTCTTTAATCGCCTCCCCCGTATTTGATGACGATAATCAACGTATTGCTACCGTAGTCGAATGGCAAGATAAGACAGAGGCCCTGGCCAAAGCCGCAGAAGAAAACAAACGAGCCGAGGAAAATAGTCGCATCAAACAGGCACTGGATGTCTGCCGTGCCAACGTGATGGTAGCCGATGCCGACTACAACATCATCTATCTCAACGACTCTGTCACGCAAATGCTCAAAGATAACGAGCCAACCCTACAACAGACGTTAAGCCAGTTTAATACCGATACCCTGGTTGGCAGCAACATAGATATCTTCCACCAAAACCCGGCCCATCAACGCAAGATGCTCGACAAGCTTACCAACAGTTATGACACCAGCATCCAGGTGGCAGGACTCGACTTTACCCTGATCGCCACCCCAGTGTTTGAAAACGGCGTCCGCACAGGTACCGTTGTTGAGTGGCAGGATGTCACCGAAAAGCTGGCCAAAGAGGCCAAAGAGCGCCAACTGGCCGCCGAAAATGCTCGAATCAAGCAGGCTTTAGACAATGTGTCTTCCAATACTATGGTTGCCGACGCCGACCTAAACATCATCTACATGAATAAGGCGGTTAGCCAGATGTTTAAACAGGCCCAAAAGGATATCGTCAAAGATCTGCCTGAGTTCGATGCCAACAAGCTGCTCGGCATCAACATAGACAATTTCCACAAAAATCCTAGCCACCAACGAAACCTACTAAAGAGCCTGACAACTACCTATACCAGCCAACTCAAGGTGGGTGGCCGTACCTTCCAGGTCGTTGCTAACCCTATTCGTGATCCTAACGGTGAGAGCATAGGCACTGTGGTGGAATGGGCCGACAGAACCGCCGAAGTCGCCATAGAACACGAAATTGACTCCATCATCAGCGCCGCCGGTAAAGGCGATCTCTCTCTAAGAGTCGATACTCAGGACAAAGAAGGCTTCTTCCTCAACCTCTCTAATGGCCTTAATCGTCTGGTCGGTATTGCCGATCAAGTGATCGGGGATGTAGTGAATATGTTCGATGGCTTGGCTAAGGGCGATCTTAACCGCCAGATCCAAGGTGAATACCAAGGGCAATTTGGTAAATTGCAGGCCGATGCCAATGCCACCGCTGCCAAGCTGACGGAAGTGCTCGATGGCATCAACCAATCAGCCAATACCGTCACCTCAGGCGCAGAAGAGATTGCTCAGGGTAATGCTGACCTGAGTCAGCGCACCGAAGAACAGGCCGCCTCGCTGGAAGAAACCGCTTCCAGCATGGAAGAGATGACAGCAACTGTGACCCAAAGTGCACAAAATGCCACAGTTGCCAACCAACTTGCCCAAGAAGCTAATACTAAGGCCGCCCATGGTGGCAAGGTGGTAGAGCAGGCCGTCACCGCGATGGACGCAATCAACGAATCGAGTAAACGCATTGCCGATATCATAGGGGTGATCGACGAGATCGCCTTCCAGACCAACCTACTGGCACTAAACGCTGCCGTCGAAGCCGCCAGAGCCGGTGAGCAGGGACGAGGTTTTGCTGTGGTCGCCGGAGAGGTTCGCAACTTAGCTCAGCGCAGCGCCGGCGCCGCCAAAGAGATCAAGGAGCTGATCCGTGACAGTGTCACCAAGGTAACAGACGGCACCCAGCTGGTTAATCAATCAGGAGAAACCCTTGAGGATATCGTGCAGGCTGTGACTAAGGTGGCCGACATGATAAGCCAGATCAGTATCGCCTCTGATCAGCAATCGGCAGGCATACAAGAGGTCAACAAGGCGATCTCACAGATGGATGAGATGACCCAGCAAAATGCTGCCCTGGTAGAACAGGTATCCGCCGCCGGAGATGCCATGGCCGAACAGGCACGTAACATGAAGGCTCAACTTGGTTTCTTCCAATCTCAGGCACCAGCCCATTCAGGAATGATATCGGCGCCACTCTCGTTAGTGTCGGGCGACAGCCATGGCCCACTGAACATCAGCAACGAAGAGTGGAACGAGTTTTAACTGAGTATCGGCGCCAGGGAATGGCGCCGACACAGTCCACAGTCGAGAGCTACAGCTAGGGGAAAAGATTGGAACAAAGCAACGAAAAGGAATTTCCGATGACGCGGCAAGACTTCGAGTTTATTCGACAGCTTGCCTACCGAGAATCGGGCATAGTGCTGCCTGACAGGAAGCAGCATATGGTCTATTCCCGCCTCAGCAGACGCTTACGCTCGCTCAAATTCAGCAACTTTAATCAGTATTGCCAGCTGTTGCAAAGCGACGCCAACGAGCTGAACAACTTCATCAATGCGCTGACCACCAATCTCACCTCTTTCTTTCGTGAGTCGCATCACTTCGACTATCTGGAGCAGCACCTGGTGCCAACATGGCAAAAAAAGCGCCAGCGTCGACTCAGAGTCTGGTCGTCGGCCTGCTCAACAGGTGAAGAGGCCTACAGCATTGCCATGACCCTCGCCAGACACTTTCCTCCCGCTCACTGGGATCTTAAGATCCTCGCCACAGATCTCGACACTAACGTGCTGGATAAGGCGCGGGCCGGTATCTACAACATAGAGGCGATGGCTAACGTGCCCAAGTCACTGCTTAACCAATGTGTCGAACCTGGACCCAGTCAGGGCGAGGTGCACTTTAACGAATCGATCAAACGGCTCATTCACTTTAAACAACTGAACCTACTGGGAGAGTGGCCTATGCAGGGCCCCTTCGATCTTATCTTCTGCCGCAACGTACTCATCTATTTCGATGTCCAAACTAAGATCAAGATCATTCACAAATTCAGGAAGCTACTTGCCGACGATGGTTATCTGTTTATCGGTCATTCCGAGACACTGCATAATATCTCCAGTGACTTCAAATTGATCGGTCAAACCATCTATCAACCTCTGCATGCGGCCCTGGTAGGACAACGAATAGGCGTAGGCACATGACACGGATAAATAAACAACAGGAGAGCGTATCATGATAAAGGTGTTGGTCATTGACGATTCTCCCTTGGTCAGACAGATGTTAACCCATATGCTCACCCAAGCACCCGACATTCAGGTTGTCGGTTCGGCAGAGGATCCCTACGAGGCGAGAAATCAGATCAAACAGCTGAATCCAGATGTGCTGACACTCGACATTGAGATGCCCAAGATGGACGGCATCGCCTTTTTACGTAATCTGATGAAGCTCAGGCCTATGCCCGTGGTCATGGTCTCTACCCTGACCCACAAGGGCGCAGAGATCACCTTAGAAGCACTGGCATTAGGGGCCGTTGACTTTATCTCAAAACCTAAGTCGGATCTCACCAACACACTATTGGATTATACCGATGAGCTGATCGAAAAAGTTCGCACGGCCGCCGTTAGCCATGTTAATCCACTCACCAACACAGTTAGCAAGATAGTCCAGCCAGGCCGCGAATCGCTCACCAAAAACAAGCTGATTGCCATTGGCGCCTCGACCGGCGGTACCGAGGCTATCCAGAGGGTGATCACGCCATTACCTGCTAATACCCCGCCTATCCTGATCACCCAGCACATTCCGGCGGCCTTTAGTCTCTCCTTTGCTAAACGTCTGGATAGTCATTCGGCAATGAGGGTCATTGAATCACAAGGTGATGAGGCGATAGAAGCCGGCACAGCATATCTGGCCCCAGGCGATGCCCACCTTACGGTCGAGAAGCGTGGTTCCAAACTCTACACTAAGCTGTTGGACTCAGATCCCGTCAACCGGCATAAACCGGCGGTGGACGTGCTATTTCATAGCATAGCCCAATGCTATGGCGCCAATACCATAGGGATCTTACTCACGGGGATGGGAAAAGATGGTGCTCAAGGACTCAATCAGCTCAAGGCGGCTGGCAGTCATACCATTATTCAAGATGAGGCCAGTTCTGTGGTCTGGGGCATGCCCGGCGCGGCGGCCGAGCTCAATGCTCACAAGGAGATCCTCCATCTAGACAAGATCCCCGCCAGACTCATGCAGTTGTTGCACTCACCTAAAGCAGCCGAAGTCTCTTAGACTGACCTACTCCTCTACCCAGGTGCCATCGTTTTGGGGCCTCACCCAGGCCTGAGAAAACCAGTAATAGCGACCCGTTGCCTTACTCGGCGCGGTACAGTTATAGCGAGAGCGCCCGGGTGGCAGATCCATCAAAGCTTGAATGCTAAATTGATCCTCGCTGATCCAGGTAGGTTTCATTGCACCTTGTCCCTGTACAAAACACATTACCTGACTCGCGATAATATCTGTCATATCCAAGGTGACACGCATCTCTGGGCGCCACTGCCCGGTTGCCAGTTGAGTATTCTGTGGCGAGAGCGCCTGTACCGGCATATTCAAGCTATAGAGTTTGACCTTAAGCGTAGCAAGATCGGCATAGGCTCCTGCAACAGGAAAACGCGGCAGCGAGGTTAGCGAAGAGTAGCTTCCCGCAGCGCCAGACTGCTGGCCAAATCCCACAAAGCCTAAGCTATCGACGAGAGTTTCCAGTGCACTGTTATATTCCCCATAGGGGTAGGCCAACATCTTCACGCTCTGACCTGTTTGTGCCAATATCTCCGCTTCGGTCGCCAGTAAGTTGCTTTTTACCCTTGCCAGCCAGTCGGACTCACTCTCCCCATCCAAGCGGCGAATCAGATGTTCATGACCCCAGCTATGATTAGCCAAGGTGACACCTTCGTCGCTCAGGCGTTTCAGGGTTGCCCAACTCATCACATTTTTATATTTGCTCTCTATAGGATCGATTGAGATGAAAATCGTGTAGGGATAACCAAACTCTTTTAAAATGGGATGCGCCGTATCGGCAATATTCTGGTAGCCATCGTCAAAGGTGATCACCACTGTCTTGTCAGCCAGCTCTCGCCCTTGCTTTATTGCCTCCACCACCTCAGTTAGGGGTTTCACCTTAAAGCCATTCTCGCTAAGGTAGCTCATCTGCTCCTGAAACTGAGCAGGCGTCACGCTGGTGAGCTTGGGGGTATCCTCTGAGACATGATGATATTGTAAAATCACCACGGCCTGGGCCGAATAGCTAAGACAGACCAATAGCGCCGCCATTAAGCTTCTAAACATATTGAATAACCTCTGAGAGTCTATGTCACCACTAAAGTTATTGTTAAATAAACAGAAAAATGCTCGGCTGTTCGCGCTTGCCGTGCCAATGATTCTGTCTAACATTACGGTTCCCCTGTTAGGCTTGGTGGATACCGCTGTCGTGGGACATCTAAGTAACGCCTATTATTTAGGGGGAGTCGCCGTTGGGTCAACGGTGATCACCCTGATTTTATGGATATTGGGCTTTCTGCGCATGTCCACTACGGGTCTGGTAGCCCAGACCTATGGTGCCAATGACACTCAAGGCCAGTATCGCCTATTGATTCAATCCGCCAGTCTCGCCCTGTTATTCTCACTGCTGATACTCGCCCTACAGCAACCTATTATAAAGGCGGCTATGGCGCTATCCGATGCCAGTGAGCAGGTACAATATTACAGTCAGGCCTATTTCAACATCCGTATATGGTCGACGCCCTTTGCCTTGCTAAATCTGGCCCTGCTGGGTTGGCTATTGGGCCGTCAGCAACCTAGAGCCGCCATGTGGCAATTGATCGCCGCCAACCTCTGCAATATCGTATTGGATATCCTGTTTGTGATCGGCTTTGACTGGGGCGTCGAAGGCGCTGCATTGGCTTCGGTGCTGGCAGATATCACAGGCTTTGCCGTAGCAGCCACCATGGTCGCCCGAGTCATTGGCCAGCAAGGCAACTTTGCCTTCTTACCTTTGTGCAAAAGCCTGTCACTACAATGCTACCAGCGCCTTGTGCACCTTAATCTAAATATCTTTATTCGCAGTCTCTGTCTGCAACTGGCCTTCGCCTTTATGACATTTCAGGGCGCGAACCTTGGAGACACCACTGTCGCCGCCAATGCCGTACTGCTAAACCTGCTACTGCTGATCTCCTACGCCCTAGATGGCATCGCCTACTATGGCGAGGCAGAGGTCGGCAGGGCTGTCGGTGAGCGTAATGCCAAGCACATGAGTCAGAGCGTGACGCTGGCCTGTCTATGGTCAGGGATATTTGCGCTGCTATTTGTGCTGTTCTTTGCCCTTTGGGGTAAGCAAATCATTCAGTTACTCACCAACATACCGCAAGTTCGTCAGGAGGCCGAGGCCTACCTGGGTTGGGTGATCGCTATACCCCTACTTGCCTTCGGCTCTTACCTGTTCGATGGCGTCTATATTGGCGCCGCCCAAGGTAAGGCAATGCGCAACACCATGATTATAGCAACCTTTGGCGTCTTCTTTCCCACTTGGGGCCTATTACAAGACTACGGCAATCATGCGCTATGGGCAGCCATGAGCCTGTTTATGCTGACACGCAGCCTGAGCCTGGCATTGGATTACCGCTACCGTCTCAGCAAGATGTTGACCCCAACGAAAACGGGATGACCTAAGTCATCCCGCTGCATCTAATCTCCAAGATTACTGGTAAGAATGTTCACCATGCTGATGCTCGGTGACATCACGCACGCCAGTTAACTCACCTGGGAACAGATCCAGTAGCTGCTTCTCGATACCATCTTTAAGGGTAACATCCACCATAGAACAACCGTTACAACCGCCGCCGAATTGCAAAATAGCGACACCGGCTTCATCGATATCCACTAGCATGATGTTACCACCATGGCTGGCCAGCTGAGGATTGATCTCCGACTGGATAATATACTCGATACGCTCTTTCAGCGGTGCATCGGCGTCAACCTTACGCATCTTGGCATTCGGTGCCTTCAGGGTCAGCTGAGAGCCAAGCTGATCGGTAACGAAATCGATCGAAGCGTCTTCGAGGAATGGGGCACTCTTCTCATCAACCATGGCGTGGAAGCCATTAAATTCGAGTTCAATATCGTCTGCCTCAACGGCATCTGGCGGACAGTAAGACACGCCACATTCAGCCGATGGTGTACCAGGGCTGATAACAAAAACGCGAATATGAGTTCCTTCAGGCTGGTCAGCGAGTAGCTTAACAAAATGCGCCTGAGCTGCATCGGAAATGGTGATCATTAAGACATGCTCCGTCAGGATAAACCCGAGTGTTTTAGTAAGAATTAAGGCTATAATACTCCGACTGTCTTCAGCTTTGTAGCCCCTTTGACGAATAGTCACGAGTTTTTTGCCTATTAAGCTAGATCTAAAGTAGGGCTAGAAGCTGGAAACTCGCTAGCCTAACTGTTAATTTAGCCTTTATATACAATAATAAAGAGCATTACCATGCTGCGACTCTGCCTTTTGCTGCTTTCTATCGTCCCACTACTATCTAGCTTCGCATCAATTCGCCAAAGCGTGATCTCAGTCTCGTCCCCTACTCAAGCGGCGGCCAGCATAGAATCACCCAGCCAGTTTTTAGGTTATCCCCTGGGTCACTGGCATCTGCGCCATGATCAGGTCAACTATTATCTCAAGCAACTGGCACAGCAAAGTCCTAGAGTCAGCCTGGAATCCACAGGCCAAAGCCATGAAGCCAGACAACAGATCACCGCGGTGATCACTTCGGCGGCCAATCAAGCCAAGCTGGATCAGATCATCGCTGGACGCCAAAAGGTCAAGTCGGGGCAGGCGCCTGACGGGCCACTGATCATTTGGCTGGCTTATTCGATCCATGGTGACGAAGCCAGCGGTGCTCATGCCGCACTGGAGGTCAGCTATCAACTCAGCCAGAGCCAAGATCCCTGGATTAAGGAGCTACTCGACAAGGCGGTAGTACTAATCACCCCATCACAAAATCCCGACGGTTTAGATCGCTTCTCCACCTGGGTCAACAACTACCGCAGCAAGATAGAGGTCAGCGACGAGAATCATAATGAGCACAGGCAAAACTGGCCTGCGGGTAGACGCAACCACTATTTTGCCGATCTCAATCGCGACTGGTTATTTGTGCGCCACCCCGAGTCGCAGGGGCGCATCGCACTGTTTCATAAGTGGCAACCTCACTATCTGGGCGACTTCCACGAGATGGGCCACAATCAAACCTTCTTTTTCCAGCCCGGAGTGCCTAGCCGCACACACCCGCTCACCCCCCAAGAGAATCAGGCCATCACCGAAAAGCTTGCCAGCTTCCACGCCAAGGCGTTAGATGAGAGCAAGCAACGTTATTTTACCAAGCAACAATTCGATGATTTTTATTACGGTAAGGGTTCGACTTATCCGGACATTAACGGCGCCGTCGGCATCTTATTTGAGCAAGCCAGCGTACGTGGTCAGCAACAAGACTCCGAAAATGGACTGCTGCGATTTAGTCAGGCCATCGAAAACCAGATCGCCACCTCCTTCTCCAGCCTGAAAGGCTCGCTGGCATTAGAAACTGAGTTGAAGCAATACCAGAAGCGTTTCTACCAGCGCAAAGATAAACATCAGCCTTCGGGCCGCGAAGCGGGTTTTCTGGTGAGTGCCAGCGGCGATCCGGCCAGACGCGATGATCTAGCTAACCTGCTGAAACAGCATGAAATACATTTCTTCTATTTGAAGGAGAAGATGAAACAGGGACGCCATCAATATACCCAGGCTGACAGTCTGTTCATCCCCATTAATCAGCCACAAAAATCGTTACTCTTAGCCATGTTCGACCTTCGTACCGAATTTGAAGACGCTACTTTTTACGATGTATCCAGCTGGAACCTCGCCTTCTCCTACAACCTGCAGATGGCGCGTAACGTGAACCTGAATGTGGATGACCTCCTCACCAGCCCACCACAACTTAAGGCCAATCGACTCAGCACATCTAACGTTGCGGTATTGATAGACTGGCGCCAGCAAAATGCGGCTCCACTGCTACAGCAGTTACTCGCTGATGGTATCAAGGTAACATTTGCTGCCAAGCCTTTTAGCCTAAACACCGATGGTCAAACACTTGATCTACAAGCCGGAGCCTTGCAGGTTCCAGTTGCTCAAGCCACCCATACACCCAAGGCGCTAATTGAAAAACTGACCAAACTAGCCACTCAATACGGCGTCCAACTAGAAGGAGTCGACACAGGTTTAGCGACGACAGGCATTGACCTTGGCAGCCCAGATTTTCACGATATCGCCCCAATTAAAGCCATGGTGGTAACTGGCTACGGCACCTCATCGGCTGAAGTCGGCGAACTCTGGTATTTCATGGATAATCTGATCGGTGCCCCTCTCACTCAGGTCGACATCAGCCGCCTGCCCAGTATAGATCTAGACGCCTACACGCATATCTTCTTGGTCGACGGAAGTTACGCTAATTTAGAAGAGAAATATGCGCGAAAACTGGGGCAGTTTGCCAATGAAGGCGGCGTGATAGTGGCTCAAAAAGGGGCGCTGCAATGGCTTTCAAATGGTAATTTACTCAAGAGTGATATCCGAGAGAAGCGCTACTTCAGTCAACTCTTTGCCACAAACGGTTTAACCTTTGGCGACAAGGCTAAACTGGATGCCCGTCAGGCGATAGGCGGCGCCGTTTTAGCACTGGATCTCGATACCAGTCACCCTATCACTTTTGGCTTGGGTGGCAATCGTCTTCCCGTGATGAAAAACAAAGTATTTGGCCTTAGCAAGACACAAGCTCCCTTTGTCACGGCGGCAACCTATGCCGACGAACCTCTGCTAGATGGCTTCTTGGCGATGGAGTACCAACGTAGCCTCAGCCAGACCCCGGCGATCATAGTTGAGCGTCATGGCAAGGGCGCCCTAGTCGCCTTAGCTGACAATCTGTTGTTTCGGAATATCTGGCTAGGTTCACAGAAGGTCTATGCCAATAGCCTCTATTTCATTCCAGCCTTACATTGAATAATCGCTAATTAACCCTTTGCGACGCTAAGGGTTAATTTTACTTTTCAAGCGTGCTGACTATGACCCGATTTGCCCCTATCCTATAACTCACCCCAGGCGCGGCGGTCTGTCAGCCCGACCTTCAAGTAGCCTTTGCCCCCAACCCAGCGGCGAGGTGATTGAGCATTGGCAGCTCTAATACTAGGAGGACAAAGGTGGCACGTTCCTCCACAAAAAAAGCACCCTAAGGTGCTTTTTATCTTTGCGATTTAGCCAATAAAGCTCAGGTAGCCCTGCAGAATCACGGCGTTCACTATGTCGATAAAGAAGGCCCCGACAATAGGCACCACCATAAAGGCTTGCGGTGATGGACCTGTGCGGGTGACCAAGGCCCCCATGTTCATCACGGCCGTGGGCGTAGCCCCCATCCCGAAACCACAATGACCACCGGCCATGACTGCAGCATCATAGTTGCTACCCATTAGCCTAAAGGTGATCCAATAGGCAAATAATGCCAGCACTGCCGTCTGCACCAGCAAGATCATTAGCAGCGGCACAGCCAAGTCAAAGATCTCCCATAGCTTAAGGTTCATCAGTGCCATGGCAAGAAAGAGTGCTAAGGAGACTGTGCCTAGCACGTCAACACATTCACGATTGATCTTAAAGCCGCGTGAGACCTCGGTAATGTTAGTAATCACCACCCCGAAAAATAGTGCATAGACAAAATCGGGCATCTTTAACCAACCTATCCCTAAATAGGCAACTAAAGAACCGAACCACTTGGCACCAGCCACACACAGCAGCAAGATGAAGAGCACCTCTAAGATACTCTTGGCTGTAACCCTATCCTCTTCTAACTGATCGTAGGTCACGAGGTCGGGATGATCTTTGTGATGGTTACCACCAACGCCATAGTCGGAGACCAAGCCATTTTTATTGATCAATCGCTGCGCCACCGGGCCGCCTATGATGCCGCCCATGACCAAACCAAAGGTCGCAGCGGCCATCGCCAGCTCCAAAGTATTGATACCATACTCATCAGAAAACGTTTGCGCCCAAGCTGCACCAGTACCATGGCCACCCGACAGGGTTATGGAGCCGGCAATCAGTCCCATCAAAGGTTCCAGCCCCAGGGCTGTCGCCATGCTGACACCAACGCCGTTCTGAATGATGATGTAAAGTGAAGCAATCGCCAGGAAGACAAAAACCTTACTGCCTCCCTTCATCAACAGCTTATAACTCGCCGCTAACCCAACGCTGCTAAAGAACATCAACATGAGTGTATTTTGCATCGACAGCGAGAACTCTACCGAAATCTTGTAAAAGTGCAGCAAGGTGATCACAGCGGCGACCAACAAGCCACCCACTATGGGTTCGGGAATATTATATTTTCGAAATGACGCCACATGACGATTAACCGAGTGGCCAATAAAGAGCACTAAAATCGCCACTAGAAATGACTCCAGCTCTCCTACGGTATAAACAGTATTCATGGTTCTCCTTATTCGGTGAGAAGCGATGTCATCATCCAACTCACCAGTTCATCAGGCCGGGTTAATCACAAAGGCCCAACCATTACCCAGCTCAGGAGAGCGATCGCCAACACATCTCCAATTGTAGCCTGTCATCAGACAGTAACCAGAAATGAGCCGCCAATGGGCTCCCAGCATGGGAAAATGATAATAACTAGCGGAAGGTCTCTAGTCTAAGAGACAGATTCTGAGGGTGGTTCGTCTGCCATAGCGAGTCGTTCTCGCTCGGCTTTAGCAATATACTTAGGCTTACCTGAGCGATGAAGTTTAGCATTTGCTTTCTTCGCCTTGGCCTTAAGTGTTTGATTGATCTTTTTCTTTCTATTCATGGCGGCGATTATAGCCTAAAACACCGCCGCAGTGGGTTATCAGAAAGTTAACAGTACAAATTTAGTGCTTATTGCTATCGCTAATAGCTGGTAAATGTCCGCAATCGGACACAAAAAAGCGCAGCCAGGCTGCGCTCTATTTGTGGCCTGCAAACAAGACCTAAGACTTAGTAACCACCCAGAGGGCGTGTAACAAGCCTGGGATAAAAAACAGCAAGCAGAGAATGATGTTGATCAGTAGATCCTTACCGACACCACTCTTTAAAAATACAGCCACTGGCGGCAGCAAAATGGCGATAATCACAAGCAGCAGTTTATTGGTATCCATAACCTAAGTTCCTTCATTTAACTCAATTTCGTTTTGGCCAGTCTAACTTCTCAGGCTTACTCCATGTTTGCAACTGGTTTTTTACCCCATCGAGCGCAAACACTTCGCCCTGGCTTGGCATCTCAACATAATGATAATCAGCCCCCTGCCAATGAAACCCCAGCGCTAAGGCATGCAGATAACCTCGGTCGGCCACTTCGCCGCCATAGAGCAGATCCCCAAGCATGGGTACCCCAAGACTCGCCAGCGCCACTCTGAGCTGATGCGTCTTACCACTCAGCGGCTTGAGCAGATAGAGACGCAAACCATCGGCCACAGATTGAGAGAAAAATTGAGTGATCGCCGGATTCTCTTTACTGCGTAGCAGTTTATACATACTACGGCGCGACTTGGCCATATCACCCACTATGCTCCCCTGCTTCTTCTTCGGCTTGCCTTTCGCCAGCGCCACATAGTACTTCTGCACCTTGTGCTCGCTAAATAGCTGGGTAAAACCTGCCGCGGCTTCGCTAGACTTGGCAAACAGCAGCAAGCCCGAGGTCATGGTATCGAGTCGATGCACTGAATAGAGCTTAATTCCCAGATCGTTCTCAAGCTGCGCCATCACACCGGCATGGCCATCCTGACTATGAAAGTGAACACCTGGCGCCTTGTCGATCACCAGGAAATCGGCCTCATCGGCAATAATCTTATACATGGCAATTGCCCTATGAAAAACTGATGGTCACCAGGAGGCCTGGCTGATTATCGGCCAGCTCAATGCGGGCGTTATGACGCTGCAAGATCGCCTTCACCAGCGAGAGCCCAAGGCCTGTACCCTTGTTGTGGCGGCTTGGATCCAGACGCACCAGACGATCGAACACCCTCTCAGTGGCCTCCGCGGGGATACCCGGACCATTGTCGCGGATCAAAATACGATTCCCCCGCTGAACGATCTCAACCTTAGCGCCTTCACCCGAATATTTAATGGCATTATCCACCAGATTAAACAAGGCTTGGAACAGCAGATACTTATCCCCCATCACGCTGTAATCCTCATCCAGCGACAGACTTAAGGTCTGGCCATTGGACTCGGCCATCGCCTCGGCCATCTCGAATAGATCCTGGCATAAAGCATTCAGGCTCAGAGGCTGCAATTCTAGATCTTGCTGCCCCTCCTCGATGCGAGTGAGCGACAGCATAGCGTCGAAGGTCGCCAGGCAGTGATCCAGCTCCTCGATCAAAATCGCGCTGGCCTCATCTAGCTCCTCTGCTGGCTTTTGCGGTAACTGCTCAAGCCCTATTCTAAGATGCGATAAGGGGGTTCTGAGATCGTGGGCAATATTGTCTGTCGCGCCGCGCACCGCATGCAAGTTGGCCTCCAGTGTATCCAGCACCTGGTTAAAGTTACCCGCCAACATGTCAAACTCATCCTGGCGCCAGCTTACTGGCAGGCGGGTGGAATACTCGCCGCGCTCAATGCGCCTACTTAAACGGTTGTACTGTACCAGACGGCGTAAGATCGCCTTGGAAAACAGATAACCCAAGGCGAGCGTCAGCACGATAGTCAGCATCAGGGCAGTAATTGCCGCATTGACGAAGCGCTCGATCAGGGTCGCCAGTTGGTCGGTTCGGGTCGCGATGAGCACGGGGCCATAACGGGTGATCACCAGGCCGCCGGTTAAGATGTGCAGTTTATCCGGCCCACTGGTGAGAATGGGAAAATCCCGAGTCTCTGGCAGCAAGGGCATATCATCTGGCATCAGACTCAGGGCCCCGACCAGATCTAGCGAGCTGCGCCACACCACCAGCGCCGTCTTAGGATCGGCGGCGCGGATCTGAGTGGCAAAGCTACGCCTGTCCAAAGTGAGCGCCATCTGTTGATAACGCAACTTTTCCGCCGCAAGGTGTTGGTTGGTCTGTAACTCCTGCTCGTTGATCAACTGACGATACATGCCAAACAACAAGGTGCCGATAATCAGGGTCACCAAAGCAGAGAAAATAATAGTAATGCGCCAGGCACTACTCTGATAGGGTCTAATGCCCTTGACGGAGGCGATAGCCAGCCCCTCGAACCGTTTCAATTAACTCGCCAAAGCCCAGCTCTTCAAACTTACGTCTCAGCTTAGCGATATGCACGTCGATCACATTGGTACGCGGGTCGAAGTGATAATCCCACACGGCCTCGAACAACAAGGTGCGGCTGATCACCTGATTAGGGTGTTCCATCAAATATTTAAGTAGCTGAAACTCTTTGGGTTGCAGCATGATCTCACTGCCCGCTAAAGTCACCTTACGGGTGAGTAGTTCCATCACTAACTCGCCGACCTTAAGCTCTGTCTGAGCCGGCGCCGAGTTACCCCGCTGCATCAATTTTTCGGCGCGCACCAAGAGCTCAGAGAAGGCAAAAGGTTTGGTCATATAGTCGTCACCGCCAGCCCTGAGCCCTTTCACGCGCTCATCCACATGGCTCAGTGCCGAGAGGATCAACACTGGGGTCTGATTGCAGGTCGCTCGCAATGCGGCCAGCAGTTTTAGGCCATCGAGTTGTGGCAACATGCGATCTAAGATCACCAAATCATATTGCATACTGGTAGCCAACAAGAGTCCTTGATGACCATCGCTGGCGGTTTCGATATTGTGTCCCTGCTCGGCAAATCCCTTGACCACATAATCTGTGGTGGTCGCATCGTCTTCTACCAGTAATATTTTCATCTGTTAATCCCACTTCAACAGGGGCAAAGGCCGCTGATTTTCGATATCGAAGGCAATCCTATGTTTGCCATTGGCGTCGATAAGCTTGAGTTCTAAATAGCTGATACCCAGATCATGATCCAGCTGGGCTTCCAAAATATGCGCACCGCTTCCACCCATGGCCAACTTGAGCAGTTGAGAGAAGCTCTGATCCATCTCTTTGAGCAGCTTAACCGCCTTGAGTTCATCTTTATCGTCGGCCTCTAAACCTTCTACCTTCTGACGAATGAGTCGGCCATCTTTTGCCCAAAACTCAAACTCGGTAATGGCATCTTCTTTAGTATTGATCATACTGAGCTCATAGATCAGCTGGCCATTTTCCACATCTATCTGAAATTCAGAGATCACTCCAGGGTAGGTTTTTTCCGCCTGCTCGATCATCTTTTGCGGAGTCAGGCTTTGGCTATCCGAAAGCAACTCAAGCACTGCCGGATTTGCCAGGGCGACATTCGTCCCAACCACTCCAGACAACAGCATTAAACTGATTAACCAACGAGCCATGGCTCCTCCATTAAATTCTTCAATATCGGTATCTTACACGCAAAGAATCCCAGTACCAATGGGATAGACAAGGGGGCCTTCGGCTTTCATGATTAAATTTAGTTTAAACTCAATCTCGCTTGATGCCTTTATCGCCACCTTCACCCAATCATTCAGCTTGGCCCACTAGCTCCATACTGTCGATCTCGATCTCCAGTCCACGCCACTCATCATCCACCTCTCCTCTGAGAGTCACGGTGTTGTCGCTAGTGATCTCAATATCACGCCAAAGGGCATTATCTATCGCGACTTCGACTTCGCCGCTGGCATCGCGAAACAGATACTTTTCACCCCCTAAGCTCTTGATTAATTTACCTGTTAGCTCGACCTGTGTGTCATCTTTGGCCGTCTTGGCATCGGCAGCCTGCTGGATAACACCCGTTGCTTTAAGGCTATTAGAGGCGGCAAAGGCCGGTAAGGTGAGTACCGCAGATAAAATAAGGGTGCCTGTCAGTTTCTTCTGCATCATGTTTCTCCTCGATTCTAGACGCTTAGCATAAGCCAGGGCGATTATCGGGGAGATGGAAGCCATATTAAGCTTTGATCATATTGTATTCAGCTGTGCATCAGCTTAATCATTTTCCAGGATATGAATGAGATCTGACTTGAGCGCCACCTCTGTCTCGACCCCAGGTGACAAGCCCATCTTTTGGGCGAAATGTAACGGCACCTCTGCATTGAGATGGTGTTTAACCCCTTTGATACTGGCAACCAGACGCATGGTTTCTCCCATGCTGAGACAGGACTCTATGGTGATGGCCAGTTTGTTAAAGCTGCGGCACAGGCGCCCCTTGGTGATGGAGTTAAAGCGCACCCCCTGATTGGGGATCACCCAGCGCACCTTAGCGCCGATAGCCAACTGCTCAGAGTAGTTGCTGGCAAGCAGATGTTCACCAAATTTAAGCCAGGTAATGTCGCGCTCCGCCTCTTGAGCTACCACATGGGCATCGAACAGGTTTCTCAAGCCCATTTGCTTGGCAACCGCCTCGTTGCGCGGGCGACTTAACACATCGCGGGGATGACCTTGCTGCAGTAAGGTTCCCTGACTAATCAGTATCATACGGTCGGCTAACAGTAGCGCCTCATTCAAATCGTGAGTCACCATGATCACGGGGATCGCCAGCTGCTCCTTAAGCCTCGCCAGCTCCAGGTAGAGTCGCTCGCGAGTTTCTCTATCGACCGCCGAAAAGGGTTCATCCAATAACAAAACTCTGGGCTCTCTTGCGAGTGCCCGGGCCAGCGCAACCCTTTGCCGCTGACCGCCTGAAAGGTTTGCCGGCAGACGATCCGGCAGACCATGTAGGTTCACCCGCTCCAGCCAATCTTTAGCCCTGGCTACCCGCTCAGCCTTGGGAATATGATCCAGCGCCGCAACCACATTCGCCAGCGCCGTCATGTTGGGAAACAGACCAAAATGTTGTGGCACATAGCCCAAGTGACGCTGCTGGGGCGTCAAGTAGCGCCCTGCGTCACTGCTAAACCAGATGTCGTCGCCATAGCGTATCTCGCCCGACTCAGGCTTGGTCAATCCGGCAATCATTCGCATCAGGGTCGATTTACCGCCCCCCGAGGGGCCGACAACTGCCAACACCTCTCCGGCGCGGCAGACAAACTCGGCGTCTAGGGCTATGCCCTCTTGTTGAAAGATCTTACAGCTCAGATCAGCGACGTCTTGAGACACTCACCCCTCCTAATCGACGGGACAGACTGGTGGTCAGCGCCAACGCGGTAATGGCAAACAGCAGGAGCAGCAGCGACATCTGTCCGGCAGAGGCAAAATCGAACGCCTGCACACTGTCGTAGATTGAGATGGCAATCGTCTTGGTCTCGCCGGCAATATTACCGCCCATCATCAAGACCACACCAAACTCGCCGAGCACATGGGAGAAACAGAGCACCAACGCGGTGAGTACTCCGGGCCACACTAAGGGCAGCTCTATCTTAAACAAGACTTTGGCCGGACTCATGCCGCAACAGGCGCCCGCATCACGCACCTCTTCGGGCACAGACTCGAAGGCGCGCTGAATTGGCTGGATGGCAAAGGGAATATTGACCAATACCGAGGCGACGACCAGCCCCGAGAAATGAAACACTAATTGCTGGCCCAACAGGGCCTCTAGGGTCTGCCCCAGCCAGGACTGACTACCAAGCCCCACCAGCAAATAGTAGCCGATCACTGTCGGCGGCAATACCAGAGGCACCATGATCAATGCCTCCACCCAAGACTTGCCCCTAAACTGGCGATACGCGAGAAAACGTCCAGCCCAGATAGCAAAAGGGATCAGCACCAAGACGGTAACACAGCTTAATTTGATCGAAAGCAGCAGCGCCTGCCAATCCATTACTGGTCTCCACCTTCACTGACAAGGGGCAGGCCAAAGCCAAATTCGGTGAATATCGCCCTCGCCTTTGGCTGACTCAGATAAGCATAAAAAGCCTTGGCCGTTTCTCCCGCCTTAGGAGTAAGCACCATGCGCTGATTCATCGGCGAGTGCCATTCGCTCGGCAGCGCCACATAATGACTGGCGGCGTGAAATTGGGGCGCCATCGCCAGCGACAAGGCGACAATACCGCCATCGGTAGAGCCACTAAGGGCAAATTGCGCCGCCTGCGACACATTCTCGCCATAGATAAGATGCGCTTGCAGCGGCTGCCACAGCCCTAAGCGTTGCAACACCTCCTTGGCGCGTTCACCATAGGGGGCATGTTCAGGGTTGGCGATGGCAAATCGCTTTAGTTTTCCTTGCTCCAGCAGTTGCTTAAGCCCGGCAAGTTCAGCATCAATCACTAAGGGGGAGCGCTTGGGCGCCGCTAATGCTAACCGACCGATAGCGTATACCTCACCATCGCTGTCTGTGACGCCCAGTTTGTGAAGCTGGTAGATATACTTGTCATCTGCCGACAGAAACAGCTCAAACGGTGCACCGTGGCGCAGCTGAGCCACAAAGTTACCCGATGAACCATAGGAGATACGTACCCTTTTGCCCGTCTCTTGGGTAAAGTCCGCGGCAATCTTATCCAGCGCAAACTTAATGTTGGCGGCCGCCGCAATAGCCGGCACCTCGGTCGCCCAAGCCATAGGCGCACCCAACAGGATAAGGCAACCTAAGATTAAACCTCTGAGCATATCCATTTCAGCCCTTCCCCATGGTCGCAGCTTAAGCCACGGCTTACTGCTTGTCCCACATCTTGGCCGCCTGTTCATCGGCGTCCTTAGCTTCGACCCAGTTCTTACCCTGATCGCCCGCTTCTAACTTCCAGAACGGCGCCTTGGTCTTGAGAAAATCGATCAAAAATTCACAGGCGGCAAACGCTGCCTTGCGGTGGGCACTGGTCACGCCGATAAAGACGATCTGCTCACCCAACGCCATGGTACCGACTCGGTGAATAATGGTTACATGGGTCAGCGGCCAGCGCTCTCTAGCCTCGACGGCAATTTGATTCAGCACAGCTTCAGTCATACCTGGATAATGTTCCAGCGTCAGATCGGTCACCGCACTGCCATCGTTGAAGTCGCGCACCTTACCCACAAAGGTCACCACGGCGCCGTCACTGTCATCTGCGGCGATACGGGCATATTCATCGGGAACGCTAAAATCCTGAGTCTGCACCAGCACTCTGTCAATCGCTTGGCTCATAATTAACCTCCGGTGACGGGGGGGAAGAAAGCGACTTCGTCGCCATCTTCAACCTGAGTATCCCAGCTACTGATGGTTTGATTGACCGCCACCAACAGCTTATCGGAGGCTAATACCTTGCCCCACTTGTCATCTTTGGCCGCCAATACGGCTCGTAAGCCTTCGGCGGTGGTGGTCTGCTCACTTGCCTCGACACTTATTGTGCTTTCACCTAACAGCTCGCGCACTTGAGCAAAAAATAGCACATTAATCATTACGTTACCTCTAACCTGTTCAAGGCCTAAACCTTGACTTAAACCTTAAAATGTCCCGACTTACCGCCACGCTTTTCCAGCAGACGAGTCTGAGAGATCACCATATCTTTCTGCACCGCTTTGCACATGTCATAGATGGTCAATGCCGCCACCGAGGCTGCAGTTAGCGCCTCCATCTCGACACCTGTCTTACCCGACAGCTTGCACAGGCTGGTGATACGCACTCGGTTATGCTCGGGCTGCGCTTCGAGATCCACCTCGACCTTGGTCAGCATCAGGGGGTGACACAAAGGAATCAAGTCTGAGGTCTTCTTCGCTGCCTGGATCCCCGCGATACGGGCCGTGGCAAAGACATCCCCCTTATGGTGGCTGCCGCTCATGATCATCTCAAGCGTCTCAGGCGCCATCTCGATAAAGGCCTCGGCACGGGCTTCGCGCTCAGTAACCGCCTTCTCGGTGACATCCACCATATGGGCATTGCCATCGGCATTAATATGGGTAAATTCACTACTCATCAATTGCTACCTTCTTCACGTGCATCACAAAGTTACAGGGTCTGTGAGTGGCATCGAGTTGTTCTTTTAAAATTTTGTTCCAGCCAGTCTTGCAGGCGCCAGTCGAACCCGGCAGACAGAAGATGGCAGTCTTGTTAGCAAAGCCACCCAAGGCTCGGGACTGTACCGTTGAGGTGCCTAGCTCGGTATAAGTGATATGACGAAACAGCTCGCCAAATCCTTCGATTTCGCGGTCAAACAGCGGCTTGACGGCCTCTGGCGTGTTATCACGCTCGGTAAAGCCTGTGCCGCCGGTGGTGATGATCACCTGTACATCACCTGATGCGATCCACTGAGACAATACCGAACGTATCTGATACTTGTCATCTTTAATCAATCGACGTTCAGCCAGCTTGTGTCCAGCCTCCAGTAAGGCCTCTTGTAAAAATTGTCCCGAGGTATCTTGGCTTAAGTCTCGACTGTCGGATAGGGTTAATACTGCTATGTTGAGCGGTTCAAATTGAGTTCTCGTACAATGACCCATAACGTCTCTCTTCACTCTTGATCTGTTTTGCTAAAAACTGATGTGCCTACAGGAATACTGGGCAGAGTATACCCAGATAGCGAACGGAATATCTTGCGCTAGCGCAAGCCCGACTAGCCTCCGATAGACGCCAGGTGCTGTGTTACACCCGTAATACCATCGTGGAGGAAGTGGGTCTCTTTCTTAGCCCTGAGCTGACCATGTAAACGCTCGATCAACTCGTCTCGCTGAGTATGTGACTGAAGTAGATCCCGCAGGTCAACGCCGTGCTCGGTAAAGAGGCAAAGATGCAACTTACCTTTGGCCGAGACACGCAGGCGGTTACAGCTGGCGCAGAAGTTCTTCTCATAGGGCATGATCAAGCCTATGCGACCCTTGAAGTCGTCATGGCTAAAGTTTTGTGCAGGTCCATCGTCGACAGCCGACCGATCGAGCTGCCAGCCATCCTGAATCAGCTGCGACTTAATGTCGGCACCCGCCAGGTGATGAGCCTTGAAATACTCACGCCCCAGACCGGTTTCCATCAGTTCGATGAAACGCAGATCGATTGGAGTGTGCTTGATCCAGTGCAGAAAGCGAGGCAGGTCTTTATCGTTTAAGCCCTTGAGCAGCACGGCATTGATCTTCACCCGCTCAAAGCCCGCCTCGAGGGCCGCATCGACGCCGCGCATCACCTCATCGAATTTATTTTCGCCGGTGATCTGATAAAACATGCGTGGGTCTAAGCTATCGACCGAGACATTGATACGGCGTAAACCGGCATCGAACCACTCTTTGGCGTGCTTCTCGAGACGATAGCCGTTAGTAGTGGTTGCCAATGTCTTGATCTTGTCGTTGTCGGCCACGATACGCACGATATCGGTAAAATCTTTACGCAGAGTGGGCTCGCCGCCCGTGATGCGGATCTTCTGGGTACCGACCTCGGCAAAGGCGCCCACCAGATTTTCGATCTCATTGAGATCTAAAAACTTAGGCTTACCATCGGGACGATAACCATCGGGGAGGCAGTAAGTGCATTTGAAGTTACAGACATCGGTAACCGACATCCGTAAATAGTGAAATCTTCGACCAAAATTGTCTTGTAGTTGAGACATGATCACCTTTCCAAGTAAGGGGAGGTGAGTCAATTTCTTTCCTCACCCCGGTGGCATTATTGCCACGGCTGACTCTCCCTATCTGCGGACGTAGGAGAGAAAGCTCGGAGAACCGTCGTTTATCAATTATAGGCTGATATAGACCGATTTTTATAGCACTAACTTTCCATTTCTTGTCTGAAATCAATCAAGCGTTAACATAATGTGACACCGCTCACGAAGATTAATACTATCAATTAGTCTATCCTGACTGCTTAAACTCTGTGCCATTTCACCATTTTAAGGTAAGGTGGATACAAAGAATAAAACACCCGTTTCAATCGGGGGAAAGCTAAAAAGAGGTGAAGTGATGGAACGCGAATCGATGGAGTTCGACGTCGTAATCGTTGGTGCAGGCCCAGCCGGTCTGGCTACCGCATGTCGACTAATGCAAATCTCTCAAGACTCAGGCCAAGAGCTAAGTGTCTGTGTGGTCGAGAAGGGCTCAGAAGTGGGCGCACACATACTCTCGGGAGCCGTGTTCGAACCTAAGGTGCTCGAAGAACTGTTCGGCGATTGGAAAGAACTGGACGCGCCGCTGCATACGGCCGTCACCCATGATGAGCTCCATATGCTCAGCTCAGACTCGGCATCACGCGCCATGCCCAATGCCTTTATCCCTAAGACGATGCACAACGATGGCAACTATATCATCAGTGTCGGTAACCTGGCTCGCTGGTTAGCAGAACGCGCCGAAGCGCTTGGCGTCGAGATCTTTCCTGGCTTCCCCGCCAGCGAGCTGTTGTTCAATGAAGATGGCAGCGTCAAAGGTATTATCATAGGCGACATGGGCATAGGCGCCGATGGCGAGCCAAAGGACAGCTATGAACCCGGCATGGAGCTGCATGCCAAGTACACAGTATTTAGCGAAGGCTGCCGTGGCCACCTGGGCAAGCAGCTGATTGAAAAATTCCACCTGGACAACGGCAAGACGCCGCAGCACTACGGCCTGGGGTTCAAGGAGATCTGGAAGGTCCCCAGCGAGCAACATGAACAAGGCAAAGTGGTTCACACTGGCGGCTGGCCACTGACCGACGGCGCTTCAGGTGGCGGCTTCCTCTATCATATGGAAGACAACCAAGTAGCCGTAGGTCTTATCATAGATCTCAACTATCAGAATCCGCACCTGAGCCCGTTCGATGAGTTCCAGCGTTACAAAACACATCCAGTGATCAGCCAGTACCTCAAGGGTGGTGAGCGCATCAGCTATGGCGCCCGCGCCATCACTAAAGGCGGACTCAACTCTCTGCCTAAGATGAGCTTCCCTGGCGGCCTCATCATCGGCTGTGATGCCGGTACCCTGAACTTCGCCAAGATCAAGGGCACCCATACAGCAATGAAGAGTGGCATGATCGCGGCCGAAACCATCTGTCATGCCTTGCATGCCGGTGTGGAAGGTGGCAAAGATCTCGACTGCTACCAAGAAAAGTTTGAGCAGAGCTGGCTACAGCAAGAACTCTATAGTTCACGCAACTTTGGCCCAGCGATGCACAAGTTTGGAGCCTACCTGGGGGGCGCCTTCAACTATATCGATCAAAACTGGTTTGGCGGCAAGTTCCCTATCACCCTGCGGGACGAAAAAGCCGACTACGCCCAGATGGCCGACGTCAGTGCCTACAGTAAGATTGACTACCCTAAGCCAGACGGTAAGCTCAGCTTCGACAAGCTCTCTTCTGTTTACCTGTCGAACACCTACCATGAGGAAGATCAGCTGTGTCATCTGCGTCTCAAAGATGAGCGGATCCCTATCGAGGTGAATCTGGTCAAGTTTGACGAACCTGCCCAGCGTTACTGCCCAGCGGGGGTATATGAGATAGTGGAAGAAGCTGGCGAGAAGAAGTTTGTCATCAACGGACAAAACTGCATTCACTGCAAGACCTGTGACATCAAAGACCCAAGCCAGAACATCACCTGGGTGACTCCTGAGGGCGGCGGCGGACCTAACTACCCGAATATGTAAGCCGGCTAGCACGATAAACGTACAGAATGTAAACGCGCCTTAGGGCGCGTTTTTACTTGCGATTAACATTCTTCGCAACCATAATGGCGCCATACCTACAAGCGTTTTCAAAACGTACCATTTGAATCCAAATGGAACCCTACCTAAAAAGTTCAATGGTTTAGCGTGTTTAGTAAACAGCGACTAACCTTAAATCAAGTATTCACAACTCCGATAACACTCGGACAGAGTAGATGCGAGTCATAAACGATGAAACTAAACATGCTCACCATAAAGCAGAAGATCTTACTCACGGTTACCGTTGCCGTTTTGCTATCCACGGTACTGGTCGGCGTCTTAAGTCAGCGCAGCGCCAAGGAAGTTGTCGAGCAGCGCATGCTCAGCTCAGAGCTGCCTAACACCTTGCAAGCGATACGCAACAAGGTCGAGATGGATATCGCCACCTTGATGAATGCCGCCGAGCAGCTGGCCAGTAGCAAGATGCTCAAGCAGTGGCTGGTCGATGGTCGCCCGGCCGAGACCGAATCTCTGGTGATCGCCCAACTCAAAGACATTCAGAATCAATACCAGCTGGTACAAGCCTCCTATGCCGACAGGCAAACCGCCGCCTACTACACTCAGGACGGTTTCCTGCGAATTCTCACCCCGGATCAGGATGGCTGGTTCTTCAACTATAAAGATAGCGGCACAGAGCGCATGCTCAACGTATTTACCGAGGCCAATGGTGAAGTCAAGCTGTTCATCAACTACCAGCAACCCAATGATCGCGGTCTAGTGGGACTGGCTAAATCACTGGATGACATGGTGCGCCTACTCAAATCTTTCAAGATTGAAGACACAGGCTTTGTCTACCTGGTGGATGCCAAGGGCGATGTGAAACTGCATTCAGACACCAGCCAGATCGGCAAGGCCAGCCTAGCCTCGCTCTATGGTGGTGACGTGACCCGGCAGCTACTCAACCGTAGCGATTTTGGCCTAACACAGACAGAACTAAACGGCGAAACACTGTTGGTTGCCAGCAGCTATATTCCTTCTATGGATTGGTATCTGGTCGCCCAAGTGCCTAGGGCCGAAGTATTTGCCCTACTGGAAGAGTCTGCCTATCAGATCCTTATCTGGACAGTGCTTATCGCCGCCGCCTTTATCGGCCTCTCCACTTTAGTCTCAGCCTCGGTCAGCCAACCGATCGCCAAGGTCGCCGATATGCTACAAGACATAGGTCAGGGTGAAGGCGATCTGCGCCAACGCCTGCCTGTCGAGGGCAACGATGAACTGGCTCAACTGGCCAAGGGCTTCAACAGCTTTATCGAGAAGATCCAGCACTCCATCATAGAGGTGACCGACACCAGTGTGCAGCTGAGTCATGCGGCCAAAGATGTTGCCCATCAGGCGCAGCAAACCCAGGATGACAGCCAGCTGCAGAAAGATCAGACCATGATGGTAGTCACCGCCATCAATGAGATGGGCGCCACAGTGCATGAGATCGCCGGCAACGCCGCCCAGGCCGCCGACAATGCTAAAGATGCCGACAACGCCTCCAACAGCGGCCAAGTCGTGGTCACCCGAGCACGTGACACCATCAACCAACTCTCTCTGGATGTGGAGCAGGTGGGCAATGTGATTGAGTCTCTGGCTACCCACACCACCTCGATAGGCAGCATCTTGGATGTGATCCGCGCCGTATCAGATCAAACCAACCTGCTGGCGCTCAATGCCGCCATCGAAGCCGCCCGAGCAGGTGAGGCAGGCCGAGGCTTCGCCGTGGTCGCCGAAGAAGTACGTAATCTCGCCTCTCGCACCGCCGCATCGACCGATGAGGTGCAGAAGATGATCGACAACCTGCAAAGTGAGGCGGCTCGCGCCGTCGAAGCCATGACCCAGAGCAAGAGCCGTAGCCAGGAAGGTGTACAGGCGGTCGATGAGGCCAGCCATGCGCTGACGGAGATCAGCCAGCAGATTGGCGCCATTACGGACATGAATATTCAGGTCGCGGCTGCCACCGAAGAGCAATCCACCGTAGTGGAAGATATCAATCGCAATGTCACAGAGATCAGCGAGATCACCCAGCGTACCAGCGAGACCTCGCAAGCGGTGGCTCAGGCCAGTCAGTCGCTCAATCAGCTGGCCCATCGCCTCGACACCCTGGTCGCTGGCTTCAAGGTATAGCTATGGCCCCATCAAAAAAGCCCGCGATTGCGGGCTTTTTATTTTGTGCTTAGTGATTAGGGCTTAAGAAACTTAATCGTCAACGGATACTGGTAGCTAATCCCTTCGCTAGCCTTCATGGCGGCAATGATGGTGACGACGATATCGAACACGGCCAAGATACCCAGTAAGATAAAACCGATACCGACAAACATAAGGATCATACTGATCACCGCATACACCATGACGCTTATCTTAAAGTTCAGGCAGTTGCGGCCACAGGTGTCGACAAAGGCGATCTCCTCACGCTTCATCAACCAGACAATCAGTGGCCCCAAGATAGATCCAAAGGGAATGAGATAACCAGAAAAGCTGGCTAAATGTACCGCGACCCCCATGTTTTTATCGTCACGGGATAAGGTTTCAAATTCTGACACGAATGACTCTCCTTGATGATTCATAATCAATGACTACACAATTACTGACCCTTAGGTCCAAATAAGCGCATCTCCCACGCTTCTATCTTCTGACTTTCCAGACGGCGCTGCAAGCTGTTAACCCAAGAAAGCGCCAAGCCCTCAGTGCTGGCCAGTCTATCATAGGCCTTAGCGTCAAACTCGGTGGCGAAATAGATGCTCATCGCCTGACGCAGGCTCATATCACTGCGGCGCTCCAGCAGACGAATGCTATCGCCTAGCCCTATCTCGCCCGGTGTTAACACGCGATAAAACCAGCCACACAAGCCTGAGGTCTGCATGGCCAGGGCAAATTCGGGATGACCAAATTGGTGATTCAGCTTAAAGCAGGGGGAACGCGGCTGAGTCACCTGCAATTCAACGTCGCCAATCCCAATGATGTCGCCGATATTCACCTGGGTCTCATCCAGCCCAACGGTGCTGATGTTCTCACCCATAGCGGGCACATCTTTAAATCCCTGCATCATGTCCCAGCGACGATACTGACCATAATGTTCACGAGGAAAATGGTGTAGCACTCTGTCGGCGCCGCCGTGATGTTTAAGATCGGCTTGACCATCACCTTGCACACTCATTTCACCCACCACTAAGCGGGAACATGACTGCTTGGCATCGATCATGCTGTTCACCCCAGCATGGACTTTGGCCTGATCACCACGGTACAGACCCGAAATCTTATTCACCAACACACTCATCTCGACAACACTCCCTAATGACCGACCTAGTACCTCACAGATTCAAGCCCCCCACCCTCAGCGAGCGAGACATTATCATGGCATTTCTGACTTCGTCAGACTAGAAGATTATGTTACAGACAAAAAAAAGCCCCAGAAGATGGGGCGAGAGAACAGAAAAACACGCTATGTTAAAAAAGAAGCTACACAAAACAAGGTCAGGGAACTGCTTGCGACCAATGCAGCTACTCTAGCCCGAGATAATGACATTATGATGACAAATCTCTGCAGCTTAGTGAGTCGCGTGTTCCAGGTAGTCTTTTAACTGTTCTCCCGGTATCGAGCTCTCTGTCGCCACCGCAAACGCCGCCCAACGGGCGCCTTCTGCCATCGCCAGCGTATAATCATCTCCTCGAACCAGGCCGTGAATTAAACCAGCCGCATAGGCATCCCCCGCCCCCGTAGTATCCACTACATCGGCAGGTTCGGCTGCCACTCGAGTCTCACCGTCAGCCTGATAAAGCACGGCACCAGAGGCGCCATCGGTCACGATAAAGGCCTGCAAACTGTCACCAGCAATAGAGAGACCATACTTCCAAGGCGATAGCTCACTGCGCCCCTGCATATCGGCACGCGAGGCGATCAACACATGGCAGGGCCGGGCGCGATCATCTTTGGCCAGCTGCGCCACCACCAGACTGTGGGGTAAGGCGGTCTTGGCCCAACTCACCGCGCCTTCAGCCGATGAGTTAATATAGAAGGCATCCCAATTGTGCCAGTTTGGTGGCGCCGCCAATTCAAACTTGGGGCGTTCGGGACGTATGATGGTACGTTCACCATCAGGGGTCATCACCAACAACATCTCACAGGTATGTTGCTGATAACGCTGCATCAGACGACAATCTATGCCCAGAGTGCTCGCCTCAGCCAGCAGCCAATCACCAATCTCATCGCGGCCCACCTGACTCACTAAAGCCACATCATGTCCGGCCCACACCAGACCAATACCGGTATTGGCGCCGCCGCCACCAAGGCGCTGTCCGCCATCTTGATAATGAAAGCGCCCTCCCATCTTTAACGGCTTATTCAGCCTGAGGATACGATCGCAATTAAGATTGGCAACCAGCAAGATATTGGCCATGAATGCTCCGGGTAATAGCGGATCAGCAGAAGATAAGATCGCCTAAACAAGAATGAGGTTTTAGGCCCACATGCTAAATAAACGGGGCCTGCCAAGCTTCATTTATATCAAGGCCTGAAGGCCAGCTCAACTAATTAAGGCTGCAGCAGATACATGCCTTCACTCGCCGGTCGCGAGTACTTAAAGCCAAATTTCAGATAAAGCGCTGGCACATCAGCCATTAAGGTAATGTAGGCGCCCTTTGGCGCCTCGATGTCTAGATAAGCCATGATGTGCTCCATGATCGTGCTTCCCAGGCCTCTCCCCTGATATTCAGGGTCTACCGCAATATCCACCAGCTCGAAATTTAGCGCGCCATCACCCACCACACGGCCCATGGCAATCACCTTTTCGCCATCTAAGATATGAACGCCAAACAGGCTAAGCGGCAGCCCCTTTTCTGCGGCGCTGCGGCTTCTCGGAGTCAACCCCGTTATCTGCCGAAGATGCAGGAAATCATCCAATGGCGCCACCCGCTTTATCAGGCGAAAACCTTGTATGCTCTCTGCCTCTTGTACTTCTCGCCACTCACTCGCTAGCAGGGCGTAGCCATACTCGCTGCCCCAACTGCCCTTAAAGAAGATATTGTCCCGATAGTGTGCCTCGCGGCGAAATCCAACACGCTCAAGCAGGCCCCAGGCGGCATGGTTGTCTACATCTGTGATAGCCGAGACTCTGTGTTTCCCTAAGGTCTCAAACAGGTAAAGCAATAATCCCTGCACCGCCTCTCGCGCCAAGCCCTGACCCTGATACTCGCTCGCCAAGGTAAAGCCTATCTCAGCCTGCTGCTCATCGATAAAATGCAGCGCCAGATCTCCCAGCAAACTCTTAGTTTGACGACATTCCAGAGCCAGCTGCATCCAGGTGCCCTGCGTGCCAAAGGGGGGTTGTTGCAGCCCCTCAAAGAGCGTCAGCGCATCTTGATATTGGTAATCTTGCCAGCTTTGATAGCGGGCCACCTCGGGGTCGGCGCGGTAGGCGGTAAAAAGCTTTAGATCGGCCAATTCAAAGGCGCGGCAGAGCAGCCGCTGTGTCTCAAAGTAGATCATCTCAGTTGCCTTCGCTTCAGCTAAGCCAGCGCGTAATAGCTGCCGCTTGGCGGTGCGGCGAAGAGCGCCATGGCCTCTTGCATCTTGTCACTGGGGTAAGCCTGCACCGAGGCGCGGTGCTGCTCAGCAGACGCCCAACGCTCCACCACGACGAAGCGCCCTACTTCATCGAGTGGACACAGGACTTCGTAACTGAGGCAGCCGGGCGATGCGCAAATATAATCACTTAAAGATAAGAGGAAGGCCTTTAATTCGTCAGCCTGACCTGTGGCGGCCTGAAATTCACCTATACGTACTATCATCTGATTTCCCTGTACACAATGAAGAAGTCACCAAACTACCCTATTCACAACGATGTCGCAAAGCTTAGCGGCTATTCATACTGACAGCTTAAAAAGCTTATTTAGATCTCCTCGGCCAACTGCGCGAGAAAGTCTTGCATCACTCTGGTACGGCGCTCCGCCTCCTCTTTAGCAGACGCAGTTTGCATGGTATCGGCTAAGATAAACAGCTTCTGCTTAAAGTGATCTAAGGTGTAGCGGCTATCATCCACCACTCTGGAGTGGCAGAAGGGATCTTGCGAATGATACAGGGCTCGTCCCAAAGAGGTGCCCACCTGCAGGCAACGCACCACGCCAATGGCGCCCAGAGCATCTAGCCTGTCGGCGTCTTGCACTATCTTGGCTTCCAGCGTTTCGGGGGCGATACCAGCACTATAGCTGTGGGCTAAAATGGCATGATGAATCGCCGCCAAATACTGCTCTGGATAGCCAACCTCGGTGAGAAACGCGATCGCCTTGTCGGCAGCCAAAGTAGAACAGAGGTGGCGCTGAGGATCGTCTTTGGCCAACGCCACACAGTCATGCAACCAAGCCGCTGGCACCACCACTTCGGCGCAGGCAGATTCGCTTGCGCACAGGCGCTTGGCCATTTTCACCACACGGGCAACATGCTGCAGGTCATGGGCGGCATCGCTTGGTGTGATACCTTGTAGAAATTGTGCAAACAGGGGTTCAAAGGCCTGCATTGGTAAGGCTCCGGCAATAAAAAAGCTGATCTATGATCAGCCTCTTTAGCTCAAATGGCAAATGCCCCTTACATATCACAGGGCTTAAGCGGCTTACGCAGCTGCGCCCGCACGTTATCCATGCCTGAGTAGAACTCTTTCATCATCAAGAGGCCCATCATCTTACCGTTATCTGTGACGATCAGGTTATCGGGATCGCTGGGGTCATTCTTGATGGCACCGATCGCCTTCATCGAGGTCATCTCTTTAAAGAGCGCCCAATCCAAGTTCACACCAAAAGTATCACGGAAATACTTGCGCGACAGACGACCTGAGAACATACCCAGCAGGAAGCGATACTGCATCACATCTTTCTGGCTGTAGTTCTTCTGCTGTTCAACCCCCATACGACCAGCGGCAATGTTTTCCTGATACTTGCGCAGAGAGAAGGTATTCACATACAGGGTATCGTTGAGGAAGCTGAAGGAACCTGAACCAACCCCAAGATATTCGTCATAATCGATCACATACTCATCGAAGCCTTCGTTGTTGGCCTTACCGAACGCCCAAGCCGACAGCTGGTTATACTGACCGTTGAGGCTATTGAGGATTTGGCGATACTGACGCGCCATATCCCCTTGAGGGGCCGCCAGCTTACCCTTAACGCTCTTGCGAGTTTGATGGGTGATCATCAGCGGATAGGTGGTGATCTGACGAGGATCGAGACGCGAAGCCATATCCAGATCGTGTTGAATCACTTCATCTGTCTGGCCGCGGAAGCCGAAAATGAGATCCACGTTAATGATGGGAAACAGCTCCTTGGCTGCCATGATCTTATCGAAGGTTTGCTGACCCGAGCCAAACTTCTCCAGACGATCTGTCATGGCAAGAATGTCGTCGTTGAAGCTCTGTACCCCGATAGACATTCGATCCACCAAGCCTTCCAGCAGCTTAAAGCCGGGGCTGTCGAGGTGTTGAGGGTCCGACTCGCAGGAGACCTCTTTTATGCTAGGGAACAGCGTCTTGGCATATTCGATGGTGCGGGCCAGCTCATCTTCCAATACCGTAGTCGTACCACCGCCGATATACATGGATTCGAAGTCATAACCCAGCGCCTTGACCATCTCCATCTCTTTGCGCAGCGACACAAAATAAGCGCGCGCCTTCTCCTCTTTAAACAGGAAGCGATGGAAGGTACAGAAGGAGCATAGCGTATGGCAAAAAGGCACATGGGCATACAGCATATACTTCTTGCCTTCCACAGGAGCAGGCATCATAGAAGCAGACTGGGTATCTAGTCGTAGATTCTTATCAACATAGTACTGCATCACTCGTTCCATCGAGTTCAGCATCCAGTTGGGGACGGTAATGTTAGCTTGATAAGGCGTAATCAATTCACCTGGCGCCGTTTGAATAATAGAAGACGAAGACATAGATATTCCTAGCTGAACCGGCCTTGAGAACAAAGCCTTTTAATAAATAAGGACTTAAAGCGATACACATCCATTTGCGGAACACAAAAGTATCACTAAAGGAATATATAAAACGTGAACTGGCTTAGAGTTACAACACCTAACATTAGATTAGCTGAAGAATTGTTAAGCATGTCATGTTTTAGTAAATATTGAACAAAGGTGATCACCCATTATGACCCAATACCAGTAACAATATGGCTTCGCTAGGGTTTTGCAAAACTCGATATGTTGCAGCGATGAACTAAATAACGTAGGTTAAATAACTAATAAAAATAAAGATGTAGGCTCAAGCCCTGCTGGCTCAGCGCTACTCTATACAAGGACGTTAATGATGAAATGGAATTTATTGGTTTCGGTGTTGCTCACCGTCTCACTCGCTCTCTTTGGCTATATCAAATACACCGAACTCGCCGCCAATACTCTCGCCAACAGCCAACGGGTCATCGCCCTTAGCAAACAGATCGCCGAATCCGGAAGCATCATTCCAGCCGGGACTGTCGCCTATTTCGAGCTTGCCAACTGCCCAGAGGGTTGGCAGCGCTATAACGAGGGGGTTGGTCGCGTTACCTTGGCGGCAAATGATCAAGAAAATGATCTGTCTGTACGCAAGCTCAAAGCTATCGGCGGCGAGGAAAAGCATAAACTCACGCTCGCCGAATTACCCAAGCATACCCACGTCTATGACGATTGGTACTACTATGACGCGGGAGACGAGCCGGAATATGCGACTGGCGAAGGCGATGATGTCGGCATGCGACAACACCAAAAGCGTCGCACCGAACCTGAAGGTCACAGCATAGCTCACAATAATATGCCGCCTTTTATCGTCTTATTACAGTGCATCAAGCCGTAACAAAGCTCACCTGACACACTCTCCCGGACTCTGATTAAAGTAGCGCTTAAACTCTCGACTAAACTGAGCCGGGCTTTCATAACCCACCGCGATTGCCGCCTCTTTAACTTTTACGCGCCGTTGCAGCAACAGCTCCTTTGCCTTATTCAGGCGCAGCTTCTTTAGATATTGGATCGGTGATGAGGCGGTGACCTCCTTGAAACAGCGATGAAACGCCGAAGGGCTCATATTTACCAAGGCAGCCAATTGGTCGACCTCTATGCTGGAAGCATAGTGCTTATGCAGATAACTTAGCGCCTTATCGATACGTGATAGCCGAGTGTGACTCAGCGCTAAGGCATACAGAGGCGCCGCATTGGGCAAGGCCAACAAACGATATAAGATCTCCAGCACCATGGCCTCCCCTAAGGCCTCGGCCTCGAGCGGAGACTGCATTGCCTGCAATAAACGATGAATGCTGCATTCGAGCGACTCGCTGGTCGGTGCAATAAAATAACCTGGCAGGCGTGACTCATTAAGGGACTGGGGTACTTTGTGATAGCTGTCCATGATGGGAATGAGACGATTAAGCTGTGCCAACTCGATATCTATCATCATCACCAGCACAGGCTCCTCTTGGCTGGCAAAGGTTTCACACTCCACCGGCATAGGCACCGTCATCACTAAGGTGTTTTGCGGATCATAATCAAACACCTTGTCATCGAGATAGATCCGCTTCTTGCCTTGGCCGACAATCATGATCCCTTGGGAATAACACAGTGGACCACGTGCGCCATAAGCCGATCCCCGAAACAGCTTGATCCCCGGCAATACGCTGTCATTCATTCCCTCATCGGGAGCCAGCTCAGACATCAACTCGGCAACACTCTTCACGCTTCACCTCAATAACCAGACACAACAAACTGAGGCAATATTAGCACCAAGGCAGAAAAAGGCATCAAAAAAGGCCATTTAAATATCTTTAAACATAAATTGAGTAGAAATAGGCAAGCACTGTCCAGCAATAGGTATTTAAAAATCGCGCCAGAAGTCTAGTATGTGCAGCATATTCATAGGTGACACAAGGTATCCCCATGCTTAATTTCGATTATCGCAATCCCACACAGATCGTTTTCGGTAAAGACCGCCTGGCCGAACTAGACAAATTGATCCCCACAGACGCCCGTGTCATGGTGACCTATGGCGGCGGCAGCGTGAAACGCTTCGGCACCTTAGACAAGGTTTTCGGCGCCCTGGGTAATCGCACCGTCATCGAATTTGGCGGCATTGAGGCCAACCCACAATATGAGACCCTGGCCAAGGCGGCCAAGCTAGCTAAAGAGGAGTCTATCGACTTCCTGCTCGCGGTCGGTGGGGGTTCTGTGATGGATGGCACCAAGTTCATCGCCCTGGCAACACGATTTGAGGGTGACAGTGCCAGCCTACTGTTCCACGGTTTCGCCCCTGTGCCAGTCGAGGCAGATCGAGTTTTGCCACTGGGCACCATAGCCACACTGCCAGCCACAGGCTCTGAGATGAATGCTTTCGGCGTAGTGAGTTATCAGGGCGGTAAGTTTCCTGTCAATCACCCCAGCATCTACCCAAGCTTCTCGCTGCTGGATCCGACCCTGACCTTCACCCTGCCTAAGATCCAGGTAGCGAACGGTGTTGTAGATGCCTTCGTCCATGTGCTGGAGCAGTATGCCACCTACCCTGTCGATGGTCGGGTTCAAGACAGAACCGCCGAAGGGATCATGCGCACCCTGATTGAAATTGGCCCTATCACCCTGGAAGAGCCCGAGAACTATAACGCCAGAGCCAACCTGATGTGGAGCGCCACCTCGGCCCTCAACGGCATGATAGGCGCTGGCGTGCCATTCGACTGGACAACCCATATGATTGGCCACGAACTGACGGCACTGTTTGGCGTTGATCATGCACAAACTCTGGCCGCAGTGCTGCCATCGGTATGGCGTGTCCGCAAGAGCCAGAAGCACGCCAAATTGCTGCAATATGCCGAGCGCGTGTGGGATATCACAGAGGGCGACGAAGCGAGCCGCGTCGATCAGGCGATCGACAAGACGGAGCAGTTCTTCCAGCAACTGGGCCTTAAGACCCGCCTGCGTGATTATGATATCGCCCGGGAACAGATTGGTGACATCATAGCTGCACTCGAAGCCCATGGCATGACGGCGCTATCTGAATCTGGCGATCTCAGCCTGGATATCAGCCGTGAGATCTTAGAGATGGCCTGGTAAACACCTAGAGCTGACACTCAAGGCACCTCCTCAGGAGGTGCCTTTTTGCTATATCGTCCCTTCTCCGCCTAAGACCTGACGCCAGACCGTTAGGCTCTACTCTACGCCATTATTCCAAGCCACCATGGGTCAGACGCTCGGGGTCAAGTAGCTGCTTAAGCTCTTCATCGCTAAGGTTGGTGAGTGCCTTAGCCACCTCGAAGATAGGTCGCTGCTCCTGATAGGCTTGCTTGACGATTTTAGCGGCTTGCACATAGCCCACCTTAGGGCTCAAGGCGGTGACCAGTATCGGATTGCGATGCAGGGAATCCTCGATTCGCTCGCGATTCACCGTAAAACTGGCAATCGCCTTGTCGGCCAACAGGCGCGAGACGTTACTAAGGATATCTATGCTCTCCAACAGGTTGACCGCGATCAGCGGCTGCATCACGTTCAGTTCGAAGTTCCCTGACTGACCAGCGATGGTGATCGCCATATCATTCCCCATCACTTGGGCGGCCACCATGCAGGCAGACTCAGGGATCACAGGATTCACCTTACCCGGCATGATAGAGGACCCAGGTTGCAGCGGCTGCAGACTAATCTCACCCAGGCCCGCCAGCGGGCCAGAGTTCATCCAGCGCAGGTCATTGCTGATCTTCATGATCGCGACAGCCAGGGTCTTCAACTGGCCCGATAGCGCGACAGCAGTATCATGGCTAGCCATACGGCTAAACAGATTGTCAGCCGGGCGGAACTCGGTACGAGTCAGCGCCGAGAGCTTTTCGCAAAACTGCGCCGAAAATTCCTTATGGGTATTGACCCCAGTCCCTACTGCTGTGCCCCCCGCGGGCAGCTGTGCCAGCTCGCCGCGCAGTCCCTTAATCATATCGCTGCACTGCTCGATTTGACTCGCCCAGCCCCCCAGCACCTGGTCGAAGCGTACCGGCATGGCATCCATCAGATGGGTTCGCCCCGTCTTGGTGATGTCGTTGAGCTGCAGGGCCTTGTCTTGGATGGTTTGGAATAGAAGCGCCAATGAGGGCAGAAGTGACTGCTCTACGGCTAACAAGGCACTAATATGGATTGCGCTGGGAATGATGTCGTTACTGCTTTGGCCCAGATTGATCACATCATTGGGATGCACCTGTGTCCCGAGACTCTTCGACACCAGCGTCGCCAGCACTTCGTTGGCATTCATGTTCGTGCTGGTCGCCGAGCCGGTCTGAAACATATCTATGGGGAAATGGCTCATCATCTGAGGATCTGCCAATAGCTGCTGCACTACCTTAGCCATCGCCTGGCCTATCGGAGGCTCAAGCAGCTTTAGCGCCACATTGGCTTCTGCAGCTGCAAGCTTGGCTAACAATAAGGCGCGAATGAAACTGCGCGGTAGGGTGCGGCCGCTTACCGGAAAGTTCTTAATTGCCCGCGCAGTTTGTGCGCCATACAGGGCGTCGGCGGGAATGTTGAGATCGCCCATACTGTCGCTAACCCGCTTGTTATCCATCTCTGTCTCCTGCTTGATGAGGCTACCTTGAGCTTAGGTCAAATCTGTGTGACTGGCGATGAACAACAAATGTTCCAGACAAGTCGCCACAAGCAGACCTATTCAGAGTGGAAAACTCTCTCAAGCTGAATACTGAGGTCGCCCGCTCACCAGCAAGATAGTATGAAATCGGGAGAGCGGGTTAAATTAACCGAGCATTGAGCAATAAGCTCGGTTTATCCGCTGACCTTATTGATGAGAAAACGAAACTGCTGATCATCAAAGTCGAGTACGACGGCTTTATCCAAGTCGATAAGCACCTGAGACTGGGTATCATAACCCTTGCCGCTCAGGCTGAAATCGACCAAGACCTGAGCTTCATTGTGTTGGGTCACGTTGACGCTGAACCGATACTGATCGCCCAGTATCACATACTCGGCCTGGGCCTGACTAACCAACAGGGTTGGCGTGCCAAGCAACTCATCTTTCAAGGTGATCTGCGAACTCACCTGAAAATCGTCGGCAAGGCTCACGCCACTGGCAACTAAACCGATTGCCAAAAGTATCCCTCTATACATTATTCAACTCCCTTTAAATCATTCATTGCTAACAACTTAAGCTAGTCGCTTTAGGAAAATTGTCAATCATCCACCACAGGTTTTCAACACAGGAGTATTGCCGACAAGATAAAAAAACACCCCGTCAGAGACCCGACGAGGTGTTTGCGTTGTTGAGCGTCGCTTAAAGATTACTCTTTATATTTTAGCGTACCGTTGGCCTTGATCTCATCATACCAAAGGTTGTGATGCTGGCTTGCCCAGTTCTCATCACAGTAACCCGACACCATACACTCCATACCGCCTTCTGACATCACAGTTGCCATGAAGATATGTACGATAGAGAAGGCACAGATGATGATGGCACTCACGGAGTGAAGCACCAAGGCAATCAGGCTTAGGGTGCGGCTAGGCTCGAACAGGTTCGGGAACAGTAACAGCATACCTGAGGCTGAAATAATCAGACCAAATAATGCAAAGGCCCAGAACCACATCTTCTCACCGGCGTTAGCAAAACCAGCATCAGGGTGCTTACCTTTAAATGGACCGAAGTTGATGTAACCACCAACGACCAGGAACCATTTAACGTCATACATCTTAGGTAGCTGGTTCTTTGCCCAGAGTGTGGTCATCAGCGCCCAACCAATCATGAACGGAATCGCCATGAAATCGTGGATCTGCTTGGCGCCATACACTAAGCCAGCCCAGAAACCTTCACCCAGATACGGCTGGAAGAAGAAACGACCCGCCAGCAGCGTCAAACCCGTGAGGATCAACAGCAGACAAGGGATCGCCCCTAACCAGTGAATAGAGACATCAAATTTCGACCAGCGATAGACCATCTTGCCCGAGAAGCCATGATGCAACTTGGAGATACCATTCACCTTAATGAACAGTACAAAGATGATGATCATGCCAAACAGCGCCGCCATTAAGGCAGGTGCCAGCCAATCGCTGCGCAGCTCCAATACCCGCAGATCATAGCTGTTGATCGGCTGGTTATGGAACTCACCGTGAGAGGTAGTGTATCCGGTAGCGCCTGCCTGTAGTTCAGACCAGATCTGCCCCTCGGTGGCGGCATGGCTATGGTCGGTCGCGTCGCCATGGGCGAACGACAGGGCACTGAATGTGGTACCTATCACTAGCGCTAAGATCACGCTAAATTGTTTGAACCATTTGTTCATATTACATCCTTATCGTCCACACCGGGCGAGCCCGGTGTGGATTGTTGTGGCCTTATACAAGCTGGGGATTAGCCCCAAATCGCATTTTTCGAACCACGGTATGCAACACGCTCGCGGAAGATGTTTGAGATAACCTCAGCATCACCGGCAAGTAGCGACTTAGTCGCACACAACTCGGCACACATTGGCAACTTACCTTCGGCAATACGGTTAGAACCATACTTCTGACGCTCTGCATCTGAATGGTTCTCTTCAGGACCACCGGCACAGAAAGTACACTTATCCATCTTACCGCGGCTGCCAAAGGCACCCTTTTTAGGGAACTGAGGCGCACCAAACGGACAAGCGTATAGGCAGTAACCACAACCGATACAGGTATCTTTGTTGTGCAGCGTCAGACCATCTTCCGTCTTGTAGAAGCAGTTTGCAGGACAAACCGCCTGACAAGGGGCGTCGGTACAGTGCATACAAGCCACAGAGATAGAGGCTTCGCCTGGCTGACCGTCATTGATGGTCACCACGCGGCGACGTTGAATACCCCACTCCAGCGCAGAGTCATTTTCGTTTTTACATGCCGTGACACAGCCGTTACATTCGATGCAGCGCTTGGTATCACATAAAAATTTCATTGTAGCCATATTGGCAAATCTCCCGATACTTAAGCTTTAGTGATCTGACAAAGCGACGCTTTGGTCTCTTGCATCTGCGTGACAGGGTCATAACCATAGGTCAATGCCGTGTTTGCAGACTCACCAATCACATAAGGCACAGTACCTTCTGGATAGTTATTCTCTAAGCTCTCACCGTGCATAACACCGGCGAAGTGGTATGGCATCCAAGTCACGCCTGGTTTCACACGAGGTGTCACCATAGCCTTGATCTTGATGCGGCCACCTTCGGCGCCTTCCAGCCATACAGTGTCACCGTTGCGAATGCCACGATCTGCCGCATCGCCTGGGTTGATCTCAACAAACATCTCTTGTTGTAGTTCAGCCAGCCATGGGTTAGAACGCGACTCTTCACCACCACCCTCGTACTCAACCAAACGACCAGAAGTCAGACCCAGTGGGTACTTAGCTGCTGTGTCTTTCTCTTGGATTGACTTGTACAGCGTTGGTAGACGGTGAACTTGCATGTCATCATATGTTGGGTACTTAGACACAAGATCACGACGTGGTGTGTACAGCGGCTCACGGTGTACAGGCACTTGATCAGGGAAGGTCCACACGATACAACGCGCTTTGGCGTTACCAAATGGAATACAACCGTGCTTCATTGCGACACGCTGGATACCACCTGAAAGGTCGGTCTTCCAGTTCTTGCCTTCCGCTTCAGCTTTCTCTTCAGCAGTCAGGTCATCCCACCAGCCAAGTTGCTTAAGCAGCTTGTCGCTAAACTCTGGGTAACCGTCTTGGATTTCGCTGCCCTTAGAGAAGCTACCTTCGGCCAATAGGTTCTTGCCTTGGTATTCAACACCATAACGTGCACGGAAGTTACCACCACCTTGCAGTACGTGCTTGCTTGTGTTGTAAAGAATCTGAGTACCAGGGTGTTTCTGCTCAGGTGTACCCCAACATGGCCATGGTAGACCATAGGTTTCACCCTTAGCTGGGCCACCCTCAGCCTCTAGTGTCTTGTTGTTGAAAGTGCCCCAGTTTTGGGTGTGCAGCTTCAGACGCTCTGGGCTCTGGCCAGACATACCGATAGTCCACATACCGCGGTTAATCTCGCGGGTAATGTCTTCGATCACTAGCATGTCATTGGCATCTTTCGCGATGCGCTTGGTGTACTCTTTATCGAAGCCAAGCTTTTGCGACAGACGGTACATGATTTCGATATCTGTCTTAGATTCGAATAGCGGCTCGATCACCTTCTCACGCCACTGCTGGCTACGGCCAGAGTTAGACACTGAACCTTCGGTCTCGAACTGAGTCGATGCTGGTAGCAGATAAACACCATTCTTACGACGGTGCATAACACCCGCCATGGTTGGGAATGGATCCACAACAACAACTGTGTCCATCTTATCCAGAGCATCACGCACTTCGCGCTGGCGGGTTTCTGTGTTGACAGACTGTCCCCAGAAGAACGCCATACGGACGCGATCTTTTTGCGCTAATTTCTCTGGCGTTTCCAGTACACCATCGTGCCAACGAGAACACGGAATACCAGGAGTGTTCATTGGCACACGACCTAGGTATTCGTTTTGGTCGAAGCGACCCTTAACCCAGTTTAAGTCGAGCTCCCATACATGACTCCAGTGCGCCCAAGCGCCAGAGCTCAAACCGTAGTAACCAGGAAGGTTATCGAACAGTAGACCTAAGTCAGTTGCACCCTGTACGTTATCGTGACCACGGAAGATGTTAGTACCACCACCAGATACACCCATGTTACCCAGGGCTAACTGAAGGATACAGTAGGCACGAGTGTTAGCGTTACCTACGTGGTGCTGGGTACCACCCATACACCAAACTACAGTACCTGGACGGTTTTCAGCCATCAGCTTAGCGGCTTGGTAAACTTCTTCTTCACTACAACCAGTGATGTCCGCAACCTCTTTAGGTGGGAACTTCTTCACTTCTTCGCGAATTGATTCCATCTCGAACACGCGCTGCTCGATAAAGGCCTTATCTTCCCAACCATTTTCGAAGATATGCCACAACATACCGTAGATGAATGGGATATCGGTACCTGGACGCAAAGCACAGTGCAGATCAGAGTGTGCCGCAGTACGAGAGTAACGTGGGTCAACAACGATGATCTTAGCGTTGTTCTTCTCTTTGGCGATCAGAATATGCTGCATGGCAACAGGGTGTGCCTCGGCAGGGTTTGAACCGATAAAGAAGATCGCGTTCGCATTCTGAATGTCGTTAAAAGAGTTAGTTTGCGCACCGTAACCCCAAGTGTTAGCAACACCGGCTACAGTGGTAGAGTGACAGATACGTGCCGAGTGGTCGACGTTGTTAGTACCCCACATGGCCGCAAATTTACGGTACATGTAGCAGCCTTCGTTAGAAAACTTAGCACTACCCATGAAATAGAGTGAATCTGGGCCTGACTCCTGACGGATGCTCTGCATCTGGTCGCCAACTTCATTGAAGGCCTGCTCCCAAGAAAGTCTCTTCCACTTACCGTCAACCAGCTTCATTGGGTACTTAAGACGCTTCTCACCGTGACCATGTTCACGCAGTGCAGCGCCCTTGGCACAGTGACCACCGGCGTTGAATGGGTGATCGAATGCAGGCTCTTGACCAGTCCAAACACCATTTTGTACTTCAGCATATAGACCACAACCGACCGCACAGGCACTACATACTGTGCGCTTGATCTCGATAGGTGCGTCGTGTGGAATATCTTTCGCTTCGGCACGGCGCATCATGCCGGTACCGAGAAGAGAGGCTGCAGCAATGCCACCAGTGGTGATACCTGCGTGCTTCATAAATTGACGACGGCTGATGCCTAAACTTGGCTTAGCCGCTGTTGCTGCCTCATTTGTTTTGCGCGTTAACTTCATCGCTCAAATTCTCCTAATTAGCTACGCAAGCTATTGTAATAACTGCGGATATGTGCAGTTTCATGGTAGCCATCGGTATGTTTTTCTTGAGATTTATTCTCTGTTGCATGGGCAACACTCACACCGCTGGCGGCAATGGCCACACCGGCCGTACCACCAATGGTGAGTGCTTTCAGCAAAGATCTGCGATTCAGATCGGGCTGTTGCTTCTTCATTCTTGCTCCTAGTGGATTTAGGAAATTTCGATTAGTAGGGATGGTTCTATTCAAGCGAAGCCCCTGAACATTGGTTACAGCAATGTTATTTACAGGTGGCTTTTTGGTGAAATTGCTATATTTATTAAAAACATCCGATTAATTGCCGGGGCAATATAGGCAAGAAACAGACTGCGGTTATTGATCTAAACAGGGGTGGATAAGTAGAAAAAGTGAATAAATGACCAAAGTGTTAAGTCTGTCATGTTTTATTTGGTGCGCTATGATGGCAAACGCCAAAAAAAGGCAAAATCGGGATCCAGCAGATGTAATGAAGTTGTTGTTATTGAAAATAAAAATATCGCTCAAAATATAAACAAAGGTGATCTAAGTCAGGTAAAATTCACACAGCCTATCCAAGACAAACCGTCACATTCACTCAATAAGGCACTCATATTCCCACCATATGAATTCCTCTATTCAACTAACTGCAGCAATGATAGTGTGATTAAGCATGATGAATCTCTTTTCTTAGATGTGCGCAGGAGCCATATAAATGAAACCACTCGTCTTTATTACATTCATAAGCTTACTCACTCTTTCGATTGCGGCAGAAGCAAAGGTCTGTAAAAAAGGACAACCTTGCGGAAACTCATGCATATCTTGGGCTAAGACTTGCAGAATAAACTCCATCACGTTCCCGGAAAAGAGCATCAACGGTGATCAACAGGCAGATTTGAATAATAGAAGACACAAAATAAAACAAGAAACCCTGTTTGGGTGTGAGCTCATGTGGGGAGCTATAGTTGATTCCATCTTATTCGAAGAAAGTAACCAGCAAGTGGTCGAGAAAGCTCTACTTAAATTAAAAAATTCAAGTGATGGCAATAAAGCTATTCAGACTACAGAAATCCATAGCGCAATTGAAAGCTTACTCAAGACAATAAAAAATGACCAAAGTCTAATAAATAGTTTAAAAAACAATTACATTAATACCTACAATCAATTCATACCTGCCTGCATTACTGAAACAGATAAGTTAATACACGCAAAACGGTAAACTAACTTTTTGTATGTCACCAGAATCAGTTTTTTGAGTTACAACTAGTACAAAACAAAAATCAGTCCACTCCACCTTAAAATAAATATGGAATACCTTTTCTTGTCACCTGCAACGTTAAAAATTCCATAAAAAAACACCCCGCCTGATAATCAGGAAGGGTGTTTTCTCAATGTGCTTTATTCAAGCTTGAGCGGTCGCTCAGATCTACTATTTGTAGGTCAATGTACCGTTTTCTTTGATCTCGTCGTACCAAAGGTTGTGGTGCTGTATAGCCCAGTTCTCATCACAGTAACCCGACTTCATACACTCCATACCACCTTCACTCAATACTGTCGCCATCCAGATGTGGACGATAGTAAAGGCGATGATGATGATGGCGCTCAGGCCATGGATCAGTAGTGCCGCCATAGACGCTTCGCGAGGTAAATCGAGCGCTGGCATTACCAGCATAATGCCAGAAACAGCGATAAAGAGGCCAAACAGGGTTAATGTCCAGAACCACATCTTCTCACCAGCATTGGCAAAGCCACTGTCAGGGTGCTTACCCTTGAAAGGACCAAAGTTGATGTAACCACCAACCACAAGGAACCACTTCAGGTCATACAGTTTAAATGTCTGCATCGGCATCCATTTAACCACACATAATGCCCAGGCGACGATAAACAGCGGACCCACATAATCGTGGATAGTCTTGCTGCCGTAGATCAGCGAACCCCAAACACCTGTGCCCACATAGGGCTGTAGTACATGCTTACCCAACATGATGTTAAGACCAGTAAAGATCAACGCCAAGCATGAGATAGCCAACACCCAATGTATCCAAAGATCGGCCTTGGTCCAGCGCAATATCATCTTGCCAGAGAAACCATGACTTAACTTTGAAGAGCCATTCACCAGATAGAAGAGCAAGAAAGCACCAAATACACCCACAACGGCTAGTGCCATGATAGGCGTGAGATATTCATTCTTAACATTAGTGCCTTCGATAGCTGACACGTTAATCATGACCCCACCCTCAGCGTCTTTCGCTGTAGTGTATCCTTCGTCTCCTGACTTCACGGCTCGCCATAAATCAGCGTCGCTGGTGTTTGCCATTTGCTGACTGGTTTGGTCGTCAACGGCATAGGCTGACGCTGTCAGACCTAAACCCATTGCCAAGACCAATGGCAATAACAACACAGTGAATAGGCTGCGCAGTGATTTTAATAACATAGTCACTCCTTTACAGACCGTAAGCCCGAAGGCTTACGGTACTATTCACTTTAAACGCCAGTCTTAGGGGTGTAGCCCCAGATCGCATTAGGGTTACCACGTGCTGCCATACGCTCACGGTAGATATTGGAAACCACTTCAGCATCACCGGCAAGCAGCGCTTTGGTTGCACAAAGCTCGGCACACATAGGTAACTTACCCTCGGCCAGACGGTTAGCACCATACTTGGTACGCTCCGCCTCAGAGAAGGTCTCTTCTGGGCCACCGGCACAGAAAGTACACTTATCCATCTTGCCGCGGCTGCCAAAAGCGCCCTTCTTAGGGAACTGAGGCGCGCCGAATGGGCATGCATACAAGCAGTATCCACAACCGATACAGGTATCTTTGTTATGCAGCGTTAGGCCATCTTCCGTCTTGTAGAAACAGTTTGCTGGGCAAACAGCCTGACAAGGGGCGTCGGTACAGTGCATACAAGCCACAGAAATCGAGGCTTCACCTGGTTGACCATCGTTGATGGTCACGACGCGACGGCGTTGAATACCCCACTCGAGAGCGGAATCGTTTTCGTTCTTACATGCTGTGACGCAACCGTTACACTCGATGCAGCGTTTGGTGTCACATAGAAATTTCATGACTGCCATAATGGCTTATCTCCTCATCAAGTTCCGTTAGGCTTTAGTGATCTGACACAAGCTAGACTTAGTCTCTTGCATCTGAGTCACAACGTCATAGCCATAGGTCAATACGGTATTGGCTGATTCACCAATGATGTAAGGTACTGTACCTTCTGGGTAGTTCTTCTCTAGGCTCTCGCCTTCGAACATACCTGCGAAGTGGTACGGCATGAAACACTCGCCTTCGATCACACGCGGTGTCACCATTGCCTGCACCTTAATCTTGGCGCCTTCAGGGCTGTGAACCCATACTTCGTCACCATCACGTAGACCACGATCCGCCGCATCAGCTGGGCTGATTTCGATGAACATCTCTTGCTGCAGCTCGGCTAACCATGGGTTAGAACGTGTCTCTTCACCACCGCCTTCGTACTCAACCAAACGACCAGAGGTCAAGGCGAGTGGGAAGTCTTTAGCAAAGTCCTGATCCTGAATTGACTTGTACAGGGTAGGAAGACGCGCAACCATACGGTCATCGTAAGTTGGGTACTTAGACACAAGATCACGACGTGGCGTATACAGAGGCTCACGGTGAACCGGAATATCATCTGGGAAGTTCCAAACGATACAACGTGCCTTAGCATTACCAAATGGAATACAACCGTGCTTGATAGCAACACGCTGGATACCACCAGAGATGTCAGTCTTCCAGTTCTTGCCTTCGGCTGCCGCTTTCTCTTCCGCAGTCAGCTCATCCCACCAGCCAAGTTGCTTAAGCATCTTGTCGGTAAACTCTGGGTAACCATCCTTAATCTCACTGCCCTTAGAGTAAGAGCCTTCGGCCAGAATGTTATTACCATTGTGCTCAACACCATAACGAGCACGGAAGTTACCACCACCAAAGCGGACTTCACGGTCTGTACGGTAGAGGATCTGAGTACCTGGATGCTTCATCTCAGGAGTACCCCAACATGGCCAAGGCAGACCATAGGTTTCGCCCTTAGCTGGGCCACCTGGTGCTTCCAGACTCTTGATGTCGAAGGTGCCCCAGTTTTCCTGGTGCATCTTGAGACGTTCTGGGCTCTGGCCTGTGTAACCGATGGTCCACATACCCTTGTTGAATTCACGAGTGATATCTTCGATCAGCGGCTCATCACCGTTCACCTTGATATGCTTACAGAACTCTTTCTCAACGCCCCACTTCTTGGCCAGCTTGTACATGATGATATGGTCAGGCTTAGACTCAAACAGAGGCTCGATAACCTGAGTACGCCACTGCAGTGAGCGGTTAGAAGCAGATACTGAACCATAGGTCTCGAACTGAGTCGCCGCAGGTAACAGATAAACGCCGTCTGTACGGGTATGCATCACACCCGCCATAGTTGGGAATGGATCCACAACCACCACAGTGTCCATCTTGTTCAATGCTTCACGCACTTCACGACCACGGGTTTCTGTGTTGACAGACTGACCCCAGAAGAAGGCTAGACGGATATTGTCTTTCTGGGCAATCTTGTTCTTGTCTTCCAGCACACCGTCGTGCCAGCGGGAACAAGGGATACCGGCTGAAGTCTGCGGCTTCTGGCCCAGGTATTCGTTCTGGTCAAAACGGCTATTGACCCAGGCAGGATCCAGATCCCACACATTGCTCCAGTGCGCCCAGGCGCCTGAAGTCAGGCCATAGTAGCCAGGCAGGTTATCGAACAGCAGACCAAAGTCAGTGGCGCCCTGTACGTTGTCGTGACCACGGAAGATGTTGGTACCACCACCGGAAACACCCATGTTACCCAGGGCCAACTGCAGGATACAGTAAGCACGGGTATTGGCATTACCTATGTGGTGCTGAGTACCACCCATACACCAAACTATGGTGCCTGGCTTAGTCTCGGCTAAGGTCTTAGCCACGCGGTACATCTGCTCTTTTGGTACACCAACAACGTTCTCAACCTCTTCAGGTGTCCACTTAGCGGCAGCTTCGCGAATACGCTCCATGCCGTAAACACGTTGGTCGATGAAGGTTTGGTCTTCCCACTTGTTTTCAAAGATATGCCACAGCAGACCGTAGATATAAGGAATATCGGTACCTGGGCGAATATGCACGTACTCATCGGCTTTTGCCGCAGTACGGGTGAAACGAGGATCGACAACGATAATTTTCGCGCCGCGCTCTTTACCTTCCAGAATGTGTTGCATCGCCACAGGGTGAGCTTCTGAAGGGTTAGAACCGATAAACATCATCGCCTTGGCGTTGCGGATATCGTTGAAAGAGTTGGTTTGCGCACCATAGCCCCAAGTGTTAGCAACACCGGCTACAGTGGTAGAGTGACAAATACGTGCCGAGTGGTCGACGTTGTTGGTGCCCCACATGGCTGCGAGTTTGCGGTACATGTATGCCTGCTCGTTGGAGAACTTGGCGCTACCCATGAAGTACACAGAGTCAGGGCCGGATTCTTCGCGGATCTTAAGCATCTTGTCGCCGACTTCATTGATAGCCTGCTCCCAGCTCAAACGCTTCCACTTACCGCCTTCTAACTTCATTGGGTACTTGAGGCGCTTCTCACCATGGCCGTGCTCACGCAGTGACGCACCTTTAGCACAGTGACCACCAGCGTTAAATGGATGGTCGAAAGCAGGTTCTTGACCTGTCCACACACCATTTTGAACTTCGGCATAGATACCACAGCCCACTGAACAGTGAGAACAGATGGTACGCTTCACTTCAGTTGGCGCATCATGTGGCACTTCTTTCGCTTCGGCTTTGCGCATCATACCAGCGCCAAGCATAGAGGCCGCGGCAATACCACCAGTTGCAAGACCTGCAGACTGAAGGAACTGACGACGACTGAGACCTAGGGCAGGCTTTTTAGCGACATCTGCCTGGTCTGTTTTGCGGGTTAATCGCATCACACTCTCTCCTAATGTTATTGAATTACTGCGAAATTACTCGTCCAAGCTTACTTGGTACGTAATGACGCGTAATAACTACGAATATGATCTGTCTCGTGGTAGCCATCGCCTTTTGCTGCATCTTTTTCAGGTGCAGGTGTTGCTGCCATAGCTTGACCACTCACGGTTGCCACGGCACCCGCTGCGCTGCCTATAGCTAATGCTTTTAGCAATTGACGACGACCCATATCGGAAGCTTGCTTCTTCATAGTGTCTCCTAAATGTTGACTCAATTTAGGCACTAGTCTCATCATCTCGGTCAACTCGGCTTACTCTGCCAATTAACACTAAGACCAGAACCCGACGCTTGTTGGGGGCGAACCCCCGGTTTCATTATGTCGGCACTGTACTGCGTGCCGACAACCAAACTAAACCACAACCTAGGACGCGAGTTCGCTGGCTGTAGGTTCAATCTTCTCCGCTTCGCTGCCAGGGCAGTTCACCGGAATATCTAATTGGAGTTGTTCAAATTCATTGGCTTCGACAACAAAGAAGGCCTTGGCCAGTTGCGCCACTGTGGCATAGAAGGCGGCACTCGGCGCCCTGCCCAAATGGTCACAGAAACGATCTATCCAGCTACCAATATGGCGCTGATAGAAGGCCAGCTGACGGAAGCCTGGGGCTTCAAGGATCAAGGTACCCATCACCTCACACAGGGCGGCCACGTGATCTTCAGGCTCTTTAACCTCTTCGCTACGCTCAAAGCCCAGCTGCGCCAGATCTTGTCTGAGCAGAGCCAATGGCTTGTCCATCAAAGACCCTGTCATAAACCAACTACCATAGGGCAAGATCTCACCGCTACCCACCCCAAGGAAGATGTTGAAATACTCATCTTCCAATTGCTCAGGGGTAAACTGGCCCGCGGCTAACTTTAGCGCCAACCAGGCTTTGGTCATGTCGCTGTCGTCATCTGCGTCTATCTCTAGATTGGCAAGAAACTGCAACAGTTCAGCACTGGGCTGCTTGCGTAATAGCGCCGCCAAAAGCTGGTAAATATCGGCTCTTAACTGATCGTTTTCTGAAACTTCTCTTACTAATTCGGTCATGGCTAAACTCTTATCGCAGTTGCTTTTCAGGATCTTGAAGTATGTCTTCAAACATGTCTTTTACCCGGCAGTCGCTACACATCTTCAGGCGCTCTGTATTGGCACTAAAGGCACTGTGTCCACCGACTACATCCAGCATCCGTTGCACCATGGACTGGGTGGCGAAAGGCGTACCACAACGAATACATTCGAACGGCGCCTCCTCATTCAGGGTTTGACGGCTCTGACGAGCCGCCGCATCAAAGTTAATTTGTGGTGTCAGGCTGATCACCTTCTCGGGACAAGCTGACTCACATAGACCGCACTGCACACAGGCTTGCTCAACAAAATAGAGCGCCGGCTTCTCGCCGCCGTCGGTCAGTGCTTGAGTTGGACAAGTTGACACACATGAGAGACAAAGGGTGCAGTTATCGGTATTAACACTGACCTTACCGTAAGGAATATTGCTCCGGCTCAGGCAGGCATCCGAGGCAGCCGCTTGACTGTTGAGATGATCGATCGCTGCATAGAGAGTTTCACGCTTAGTGGTCGCAGCAAACTCACCGGGGACTATCATGGGCCAGCTCGCGCTAGGCTCAATCAGGTCAGCAATCTCTGACATCTGCTCGACATTAATCACGCTGACTCTTTGTGGCTGACCCATCTCGTCAAGGATCTCACTCGCCAGCTTTAGCTCACCATTTAGCATCTGTGTCAGAGTCGGCGCGGTAGCATCAGTGTTAAGTATCAAGATCTGACGGGCACCCCATGCAAGTGCTGACATCCAGTGGTCGATACTGGCAACAGTGATCTCTTCCAACTCTACAGGCAAAATCGCACCTGGCAGGTCGTCGTTGATCAAAGATGCGCCCTTACCCACATCGTGAAACAGGATCACAGGAGCTGTCTGCGCCGCGCTGCGAAAACGTGTCACTAGCTTATTGAGATAAGAGTGCAACGCCTGTGGCGTAGGCAGGTCATAGCTAATCGCGCCGGTTGGGCAGGCGTTGGTACAGCTACCCGCGCCGTGACATAGGTATGGATCTATCTCTATCTTATGATCGACACTGGCAATGGCGTCGGCGGGACAGAAATTTAAACAGCGGTTACAACCGTCGATACCGTTTCTGTGGTGAGCACATATATCACTGTTCACCTTAACGTAACGCGGCTTATCGAACTCCCCGATCAACTCGGGCAGCTCGGCAATTGCGTCTGCTAATTTAGCTTCATCCTGGCCCACATAAAAGTAGCCAGGAGGCAACATTTCTAGGTTAATACAAGGAGATTGGCTTAAATCGAGGATCAGATCGAAGTGGGCCTTACGGATGGCCACCAGACTCAGATCGGCGGTGCCGTTATCATGCTCCACCTTAACTTGGAACTGACCCAAAAAACCTTTGATATCGATGAGTTTATTGTAATAACTCTCGACCCCTTCGGCGGCATTCATCACCTTCTCAAGATGGTCTTCATCTTGGCTGGTAATTGATTCATTGGCCAAGATAGCTCGTTGGCCCATGTTAGACAGTCTATCGGCTGCCAGTCGTGCCAAATCCTCCGGGCCAATGACTAATACATTGCCTTCTGTAGTGTAACTTACCGTTGGCGGGATCAGATTTTGAAGAATTTGCGTCTGTCCCAACACTTGTTGACGCACCTGTTTCAGGTGGGCCAGGTTGTCGCTCGTCTCTAAATGCATGCTCACATTGCGTTCCTAAGCAGTATTGGCTGCTGTATCAGCCCGGGTGGCTGTTGTGCTCTTACGGCATGCGCTTTTCGCGCCAGCTTCACCCGATTTTCAACGAGTTACAACTCGTTGTTACTTGTGGTTAACACAGCAATTCACGTACCAAAATTATGGTTTTAAAAGCACTCTAAACTGACCTTAAACAACAGGTGGTTTAGTTATTGTTTGTATTTCTGGTTCATTTTGGGACACCTCCTCGGGGTCTCTGTCCAAAATGTCCTCGACCTGTGACACCTCTTGCTCACCCTGCAGTGCCAGTTGCTCGGTCGGGGTTTCAGCCTCTGCTTCACCCTCTTCATCATCCTTCATGATGTGCCTGAAGACTTTCTTAGCCAGTTCGGCGGAGACTTCGGCAGTCAATTTGGGTTGGTTGGTATAATCCAGTGCATATTCCAGCAGGCCATCTATCTCGCTATAGTGTGGCTGCTTCCACAGTGCTCTTAAGGCGGCGGTTTTCGCATCAGGATCCACGTTGTCGGCCATGAAACTGGCAAAACTACCACCGACCTCAATCTTCTCAGGGTCAGGCAGCTCCTCGGCAGTTAACACCTGCTTATCTTGTTGAACAGGCTCAGCTTGCTCGGCGCTGGTTTCCACCTCAGTTTGCTGCTCTAAGGCTGCCTCTTCTTGAGCCTGTTCGGCTAGACGTGCCGCTTCCTCTTCCGCCTCTACCTCTTGGCGACGCTGGGTCCAGCGTGCGAACAGTCCGCTTGGTTTATCACTCATTAGGACACTATCCCCCGGTTTGGATTGGTGCTTGGCCCCTCGTTCTTACGGCGATTAACATGCTTACGACGGTGAGCGCAGATCTCCACCTCACCATGACGAGTAATGTATGCTTCTATCCAGCAGGCGATCGCCTTGGGCATAGAGAAATTTAAAACCGGGGTGTCCCCCTCGAGGCAACCTGCTGCGACATTTTGGTCGGCCGAGATATAGGCGGGTATCCAGGTACCATCTTCTAACTCGTCACACACCACGTACAGCATGGCATTGTCCATATCGAGATTGATGCGATAGCTGCCACGCTCATCCTTATGCAGCTCCAACATGACTATGTGCGCTCCAGCGGGGGCTGGCTGAGTGGCGGGAACGATTTGATCTAATTCCCAACTTTCAGCTGTCCAGCGTCCCACCTGTTTTTCCACCTTTTTCAGTGAAACATACATGGGCCATTGACTTTCGGTATGTTGCATTCCGTCTCCGTTTTGCCTAACTGGCCGGCCTTTAGAAGATGCGCCGGGCATTGGGTTAGCGATATATCCTACCGAAGCAATTTACGTGCCATCGCTAGAGTCGAAATAGTTTGAACTGGATCATCAAATCCCTACCAAGCGTAGGACAATTTGTCCTAAATGCCATCTTGATAGGGACATAAAAGGGCGACCGCTACCGAAGTCGGCGTCTAGATCACGCATTTACACACCAATTGCTTGCATAGGAACGATAATTGCTATGCTGAAGGCGCCCCAAAGCAACAAGATGAGATTCATGACAACGACTAAACATCCCACTCTGGTTAAGACACAGGCCGATGCGCCGCTCACCCTGGCAGTTAAGGCAGTCAACGAGCAGGGCGAACTGGTGGATAAATTTATCGCCTGCGAACGCCCCCTCACCCTCTATTTGAATTGGCGTCCCATAGTGACGCTAATGACACTCGGTGCCCGTCCTGAAGCGCTTGCCCTAGGCTATTTGAAAAACCAAGGCTTTATCAGCGATGTTAAGCAGCTCGAGTCTGTGATCGTCGATTGGGGGGTTAACTCGGCGGCTGTGATCACTAAAGAGTCAACCGAGCATCTCGATGAAAAACTGGCAGAAAAGACAGTGACCACAGGTTGCGGACAAGGCACAGTCTATGGCGGTTTTATGGATGGCGTCGATGATATTCGTCTGCCCACACCTAAGCTGAAACAGAGCATGCTCTACAGCCTACTCAACAACATCAGCGCCTACAACGAAACCTATAAGAATGCAGGCGCAGTCCACGGCTGTGGCCTATGCGAAGGCGATCAGATCATCGGCTTCGTCGAAGATGTGGGACGCCACAATGCGGTAGACACTTTGGCCGGTGAGATGTGGCTTAAACAACAAGGCGGCGGCAACAAGCTGTTTTATACCACGGGACGTCTTACCTCAGAAATGGTGATCAAGGTGGCCAAAATGGGGATCCCGGTACTACTTTCGCGCAGCGGCGCGACCCAGATGGGACTAGAGTTAGCCCAGAAGCTGGGGATCACTATGATAGCCCGGGCTAAGGGACGTCATTTCCTTATCTACCATGGGGCAGAAAATATCGAATTCGATGCGACGCCGCCGAAACGCAACCAAGGTTAACTGTAGAGGTGTAAAGAATTATCCATGACTGAGCCCAGCGAACTCGTCTATATGAGTGCAAAACAGGTGGCCGAATACCTCGATCTGAATGAGAAAAAGGTCTATTCCATGGCCAACGACCGCATTTTGCCCGCGACAAAAGTTACAGGTAAATGGCTATTTCCAAAGATATTGATAGACCGCTGGGTCATGGACTCTTGCCATAGCGGCATGCTGTCGGATCGCATGCACATCACCGGCAGTGACGATCCGCTGCTCTCTATGTTGGTGGCACGCCTCATGTCTAAGATCGGCAAGAGCGATTTGATCAGCTATAGCGCTACCGGCTCGCGTATGGGGCTGGACCTGCTGTCTCGCGGCTATGCCGATGTCTGTACTCTGCATTGGGGTAATGTCGAAGAGCGCAATATACGGCATCCGGCGCTACTCAAGGGCTATCCCAACCACCAGCAATGGGTCATGGTACACGGCTACACTCGCCAGCAAGGTCTGATGATGCGCAGTGACATGCACCACAGGTGTCAGGAAGAAGACAAGGTGATCTCGCTTCCGTGGCGCTGGGTGGGCCGTCAGGCGGGCGCCGGCAGTCAGCAGCATCTGGAACATTGGCTTTTGAAACAAGGCGCTAGCATCACTCAGCTTAATCCCCAGATAACCGCTTACAGTGAGCGGGAGCTGGCGGGCTTTATCGCCCGCAACGAAGCCGATATAGGTTTCGGTTGTCAGTCAGTCGCTCTGGAGAGTGGCCTGAGCTTCGTACCTCTGGTGACCGAATCATTCGATTTTGTCATGCCCCAGGGGATCTACTTCCGCCGCCAGTTACAGGCGCTGTTTGACCTGCTGGGTAGCCCTCAAGCACGCCAGTTGGCGGCGCAGCTGGGCGGCTATGATCTCAGTCAGTGTGGCCAGATGTTATGGACGGCGCACTAAAGCAAGGGATCTTTTTAGCTCTTTCACCTCACAAAGCTAAGGCGATGGGTTAGTATGTAAAGCATTGTTGGAGTAAACCCTTGCAGGCAAGCTGATGGAAGCAGAGTTAAACGAGATCCAAAACTTCTTAGTCCAGTATCCACCGTTTAACGCCTTGCCCGAAGAGGTGGTCAGCATGGTGAGTCATCATGTGGAGATCGCCTACTACCGCCAGGGCACGCCCATCATTCACTTTGGCGACCAAATCCACGACCTCTACATGGTGCGCAGCGGGGTGGTAGAGGTATATCGCCGTAAGGGTGAGTTGTATAACCGCCTGGACAGCGGCGACCTATTCGGTCAAATGGGACTGCTCACCAATAACAAGGTGCGCTTTCCGGTTACTGCCATCGAAGACACCTTGGTCTATTGCATCTCTGAGGAGATCTTCCAGCAGCTGTACGAGCAACACGATACCTTTGCCGACTTCGTCGAGGTAGAAGACAATGCCCGCCTGCGACAGGCGGTTTCAAACTCCAACGTTCAGAACGATTTGACTACCTCAAAGGTGAGTACCCTGCTCACCCGTGACGCCCCCTTCATCCATAAAGGCGAAAGCATTCAGCAGGCCGCCATCCTGATGGCACAAGAAAATGTCTCCTCCCTGTTAGTCATAGATCCAGACTTACTGGACGACGAAGAATCAGATAGCTCCCCGCTGATGGGGATCATTACAGACAGAGATCTCTGTACCCGGGTGCTGGCAGAAGGGATAGATCCCTCCTCTGAGCTGGCTAACGTGGTCACCCCGGAGCTGATTACCCTTGACCACAACGCCTATGTCTATGAAGCCATGCTCACCATGCTGCGTTACAACGTGCACCATCTGCCGGTATTCAAGGGACGCGACCCCATTGGCATAATAGAAGCCACAGATATCGTCCGCTACGAGTCGCAAAACTCGCTGCTGCTGGTCAGCAGTATCTTTCAGCAACAAAGCCTGGAAGAGCTGGCAATCCTATCGACTCAAGTGAAAGACAGCTTTGTACGCCTGGTAAACGAAGACGCCAACTCACACATGGTCGGCAGCGCCATGTCTGTGATTGGCCGCAGTTTTAAACAGCGCATACTGGAAATGGCCGAAGAGAAATTGGGGCCACCACCTATTCCCTACTGCTTTCTGGCACTCGGTTCCATGGGGCGGGACGAACAGCTGATCGTCACAGATCAGGACAACGCCATCATACTGGATGATAGCTTCGATAAAGCAAAACACGATGAGTACTTTAGCCAGCTGGCCACCTTTGTCTGCGACGGATTAGATCTCTGTGGCTACAGCTACTGTACTGGCGACATCATGGCGACTAATCCCATGTGGCGCATGACCCGCAAAGAGTGGGAAGAGTGCTTCGCCGACTGGATAGATGACCCCAACCCTAAGGCGCTGCTTAACGCTTCAATCTTTTTCGATCTCGATGGTGTCTATGGCCGCCTAAAGTGGGCCGAACAACTCAACGGCTTTATCGTGCGCCGGGCGCGTAAGAATAACCGCTTTCTGGCCTGCCTGGCGCGTAATGCGCTGAATCGTACGCCGCCACTGGGCTTCTTTAAAGACTTTGTGATGGAGAAAGATGGCCGCCATAACAACTCCATCAATCTCAAACGCCGCGGCACGGCGCCACTGGCCGATCTGATAAGGGTGCACGCCTTGGCGGTAGGCTCGCGATCGCGCAACTCTTTCGAGCGTTTGGACGACATTATCAATGCCAGCATATTACCCAAGGGCCGAGCCCAGGATCTGCGTGATGCCATGGAATTTATCTCTATGGTGCGTATTCGCCACCAAGCTTTTGATGTCGAGCAAGGCATAGAACCAGATAACAATATAGAACCTGAGCATCTGTCCGATTTTGAGCGCCGCAACCTCAAAGATGCGTTCCAGATCTTGAGTAACGCCCAGAATTTCCTCAAGTTCCGCTACAACGCTAGCAACCAATTTAAGTGAGTCCAGCATGCTGAAGAAGCTATTGTCGCCCCCAAGCATCGACTGGCTGGGCAAGTTTGAGCAGAAGCTTAAGACCACTCAGCACAGTGGGCTGCTGCAGTACTATAGTACGCCATTGCCCGACCCACATACGCCGCTGTCTGAGATCGAGTTTCTTGCCATGGATTTTGAAACCACTGGCCTTAACCCCGACAAAGACGATATTGTCAGTATAGGCACAGTGCCTTTCACCTTAAGACGGATTTTTCTCAATCGCGCCCAACACTGGACCGTAAGACCTAGGGACAACCTGGCCGATGAGTCGGTGATCATCCATGGTATCACCCACAGCGACATTCTCGATGCACCGGATCTCTCCGCCATCTTCGAGCAGGTACTGCAGCAGATGGCGGGTAAGATAATGGTCGTGCATTGCCAAGCGATCGAACGGCAGTTTTTCGAACGTGCCCTGCAGCGGCGAATTCACCAAGGAATAGAGTTTCCGGTAATAGATACCATGGCGCTGGAATCGCGCATTCAGCAGCTAAACCATGGCGGTCTGTGGCGACGACTCAAGGGTGAGAAACCCGGTTCGGTAAGGCTCGGACTGAGCAGATTGCGTTATGGCTTACCCAGCTATCCTCCCCACCATGCCCTCACCGACGCCATCGCCAGCGCCGAACTGTTACAGGCACAGATCGCCCATCATTTCGATCCCAACCGTCCCATCAAAGACTTTTGGTGCTAGTTCTGGTGTTAGTTCTGGCAATAAAAAAGGAGGCTCAATGGCCTCCTTTTTATAACGCTGAGTCGTGACTAGAAGCGTTCGGTTCGCATACCCTTGAGCAGGCTGACACACATCAAGAGCAATATCACGGTAAAGGGCAGCGCAGTCGAGATAGCGCCGGCCTGAAGCGCCTGAATCGCCTCAGTGCCGCCAATCCATAGCAAGGCAATCGCAATCGCCCCTTCTAGTAAGGCCCAGAACACACGTTGCGGCACGGGTGCATCTATCTTACCACCCGCGGTAATGCTGTCGATCACCAAAGAACCCGAGTCCGATGAGGTGATAAAAAACACCAATACCAAGACCACGGCGACAATGGATAACAGTGTGCCGAACGGCAGCACATCAAACATCTGGAACATAGCCAAAGGCACATCGGTTAAGCCCTTGGTACCGAGCTCACCCACCTTGTTGACCACCTGATCGATCGCCATACCACCAAATACCGACATCCAAATCAGGGTGACAAAAGTCGGCACCAGCAGGACTGCGGTAATAAACTCACGTACGGTGCGCCCTTTAGATACTCGGGCAATAAACATACCCACGAAAGGAGACCAAGAGATCCACCAAGCCCAGTAGAAGACAGTCCAGCCTTGGAACCACGCCTCATCTGTACGCCCATGAGGATTACTCAGGGGAATGATATTTTCTACATAAGCCATCAGCGTCGTCGGAATCGTCCCCAAGGAGACTGCGTAACCTATCATGGCAACCATGATAAGCAGCACAAAGGCGACTATCATGTTGACATTACTGATCACCTTAACGCCACCATCTATGCCTCTGACCACAGAGACCACTGCCAGTAGGGTAACGGCCACAATCACAATGATCTGCAACCCGATACCAGCATCCAAACCGAACACATGATGGATACCACTAGCGGCCTGCTGTGCCCCCAAGCCTAATGAGGTCGCCAGACCAAACAGGGTAGCCAGCACAGCCAAGATATCGACAATATGTCCCGCCCAGCCCCAGGCTCTATCCCCAAGTAATGGGTAAAAGATGGAGCGAATAGAGAGCGGCATCCCCTTGTTATAGGCGAAAAAGGCCAATGACAGCGCGACGACACCATAGATGGCCCAAGGGTGTAGACCCCAGTGGAACATAGTGGCACCCAGAGCCATTTTTGCCGCCTCTGGTGTGTAGGCCTCAACCCCTAAGGGCGTTTCATACCAGCCGGTAAAGTAGGCTACTGGTTCGGCCACACTCCAGAACATCAGGCCGATTCCCATCCCTGCTGCAAACAGCATAGATAGCCAAGAGAGGAAGGAGTAGTCTGCCGTCGCCTCGTTTCCGCCTAATCGGATTTTACCGTAAGGAGAAACAATTAAGCCTAAGCAAAACAGTACAAAAACATTGCCCGACCAGATAAATAACCAGTCGAAGGAACCAATAATTTTCCACTTGATACCGTCCAGCACAGACTTGGCCGTCTCGGCATCAGTTATCAAGGTGGCCAGCAAAAAGGCGGCAATGAGACCTGCGCTGACCCCAAACACGGGGTTATGCACATCAAAACCCCACTTCTGCACATTATCCTGGCCGATCGTATAGTCGGTACTTTCTATGCTGTATTTATCAATACCTTTCGTCATCGATTCTCTCCGTTAAAACCTCAAAGAATCACCACCAGGCAATCATTTAGATTTGACTAAAATGATTTGAACTCATAGCAATATGGTAGGAATAATCGCATCTATTGTAACGCCATAGACGCTTACGTCCAATAGATCCCTATTTTTTAGCCAATTAATGACACAAAAAGGTGCTACAACGTCTATTAAGGACACAGTCACTACCATGACTCATTGTTTGAGCACTAACAATAAGGCTTGCTTTTGCAATAGATAAACATGCAGTAAAGAGACAAGCCAGCAGCACACTGACACTCTCTTCTATCGACAAATCACTTGAAAGCCCGATTGCGCCACCGCTACTATCAAGGTCACTCACTTACGTCGATTAAAAGGACAAGGATGCAAAACACCATACTCATCACAGGCGTTGGCAAACGCATAGGTCTCTACCTGGCGCAGGCATTTATTGCTCGGGGAGACAAGGTGATTGGCACCTATCGTCGCCACTATCCCAGCATAGAGACTTTACGAACCCAGGGCGCCGATCTCTACCCTTGCGACTTTACTGACCAAATCCAAATTGATGAGCTGATAGCGACATTGCTGCAGCATTATCAAAGTGTAGATGCTGTGATCCATAATGCTTCACTCTGGCTAAGCGACGATGATCCTTTAGGTGCCGATAAAATTATTGAACAGATGATGCAGGTACATGTGTATGCCCCTTACCAACTCAATCAGGCATTAGCGCCGCTGTTGCAGCGACAAGATAAACTGACCGATATCATCCATCTGACCGACTATGTGGCACAAAAGGGCAGCAAGAAACATATCGCCTATGCAGCCAGTAAGGCGGCGCTGGAAAACATGACCCTCTCCTTCGCCGCTAAGCTGGCACCCAAGGTAAAGGTAAACGCTATTGCACCTGCACTGATCTGTTTCAACGAGCAAGATGACGCCGACTATCGTGAAAAAGCGTTGGCCAAGTCGGTATTGGCCCGAGAGGGCGGTGAATTAGAGGTGTTACAGGCGATCGACTACTTGATGCAGAGTCAATATATTACCGGCCGTAGCTTGGCGCTGGATGGCGGCAGGCACCTCAAATAGCCGCTTTAAATGACCACTGAAACAGCAGGGCAAACTCAGGTACCGATCAATCATTGAGGCACAAAAAAGCGAGGCTCATGCCTCGCTCTCTTTAATCACAGCAAGCGTAAATCGACACTTACTCCCGACATACAGGGCAAGCAGTCTGCTTAGGGAGCTTCATTTCACGAAATTCCATGGTCATGGCATCTATCATCAAAATACGACCACTGAGGGTTTTCCCCATCTTAGTCAATACCTTGATCGCCTCGACCGCCTGCAGACAGCCTATCATACCGACCACAGGTGCCAGGATACCTGACTCGACACAGGTCAGCTGCTGATCGCCAAATAACTTGCTGTAGCAATGATAACAGGGGCTCTGCTCACCATAATCAAACACGGTTACCGTACCTTCCATACGAATAGCAGCGGCAGATACCAGGGGGATCTTGTACTTAAAACAGGCCTGATTCAATTGCTCGCGCACCACGATATTGTCAGTGCAATCCATCACCAGATGATGCTCGGCTACCAGCGCCAGGATCTGCTCATCATCGAGTACGGCGTTGATGGTCTCAACCTTTAGATGAGGATTGAGCTGTAGCAGGGACTCTTTTGCCGATTCTACTTTAGGCTGACCTATGTTGGCGTCATGGTGCAAAACCTGACGCTGCAGATTGGACAGTTCCACGGTATCGAAATCCACCAGGGTCATCTGACCCACCCCGGCAACCGCCAGATATTGTGTCGAGGCGCAGCCTAAACCACCGGCACCTATCACCAGCACCTTGGCTTGCTTAAGCCGCTCCTGCCCCTCGAAATCCATCGCCTTGATCGAGATATGACGGCTATAGCGTAATATCTCCTCGTCGGAGAGGATATCCTCTTGTGTGTTAGGCTCCATCGCCATCCTCCCTACAGTGCCAGCACTGAGTTGAAGGGCTCAACCGTGACCAGGCTGCCCTCAGGGGTATCACCCTGTTCCTGGGCCAAAATAATGAAGCAATTCGCCAGACTCATAGAGGTGAGCATGCCAGAGCCTTGGCCGCCGGTAACACTTACCTCGACTTCGCCCTGGGCGTTTTGACTGAGCACACCGCGCTGGTATTCGACACGCCCTGGGAACTTACGCAGATTGCCCTTAAGTTTGGCCTGCAACTGCAACGGCTTCACCTGAGGCAAACCCTGCATCTTGTTCAGCAAAGGCCACACCAGCTTATAGAAGGTCACCATAGAGGAAACAGGATTACCCGGCAGACCACAGAATACCGCCTGGCCGAGACGGCCAAAGGCAAAGGGTTTACCTGGCTTGATGGCTAGCTTCCAAAAAGTGATCTCTCCCTCTTCGTCGAGGATCTGCTTAGTATAATCGGCATCCCCGACGGAAACGCCACCCGAGGTGAGCACCATATCGGCATTGGCTGCGGCGTGACGAAAAGCCCCACGGATCGCCTCGGGATCATCTTCAATAACCCCAAGATCCATCCACTCCACATTGGCGCGGCTCAGTAACCCCTGAATGCTGTAACGGTTTGAGTCATAGATCTGACCCGGTGCCAACTCGCTGCCCACTGGACGCAGCTCATCACCGGTCGAAAAGAAGGCAACCTTGACCTGACGAGTCACCCGAACTTGATTTGCCCCTATGGTCGCTAGCACCCCCATCTCGGCAGCGCCTATCTGAGTTCCGGCGCAAAGCACTTTAGAATGCTTCTTCACTTCTTCACCGCGAAGGCGCACATTGGCACCTAACGCCTTGGGCGCCTCGATAACGATGTCGTCACCATCAACCTCTACCTTCTCCTGCATCTGCACTGTGTCATAACCCGGTGGCACTGGTGCACCCGTCATGATACGTACACAGGTATTAGCCCTGGCTTCCCCCTCAAAAGGATGCCCGGCAAAGGACTGACCTATCAAGGTGAAACGATTTCCCTGAGCCAGATCCTCGAAGCGGAAGGCATATCCGTCCATTGCCGAGTTATCGAAGGGTGGCAGATCTATGCTAGACGCTAAATCTTCTGCCAACACACGTCCCAAGGCGTGGGGCAGCTGCACCATTTCCGACTCTTCCAGCGGACGAACTTGTTCCAATAGCTTGATGATGGCTTCATCGGGATGCATTAGGCTGGGTTTTGCACAGGGATCGGCTTGCATAGACATAATGTACCTTAGCGTTAACTGTAGGATATGAGTAAAAGCGAATATTGCCGCTCATTATGCCACGCTCAGATCAGAAGACTATGATCTCAACGGCAGTTTTTGGCGGCAGCCAGCCCCTATTTAACCAAAAACAGCCACCAACTCCTACTGCCTCTATACGACTTATCCCTAAAGGCATAGATCAGCGCTAACCTATGCCGAAGTATTTGCCTTTAACCTTAACTTGTTGAGGAACATCTTTTCTCCCATTCGAGGGTTATCTGGCTATATGGGGGTTATGACCTTGATTTCTATACCCTAAAACCTAAAGACAAAATACTCATCCTTCCAATAGGATGGTCAATGCAACAACACAACCGAGCGATATAGCACCGGGCCTCGAACGATAATTATTTGTATTTAAAAACATTAAGTTAAGTAAATATGGTTGCAATTCATCGGCGGCTTAAACACAATAGCCGGGCATAAAAAGATGACCACAACGAGGATGTAACTATGCTGGCACAAACGATGATAGATCAGTTGAACGCGCAAATTAATGTGGAGTTCTTCTCCTCTAATCTCTACCTGCAGATGAGCGCCTGGTGCGAAGACAAGGGCTTTGAGGGTGCCGCAAAATTTATGCGAGCGCACGCCGATGAGGAGATGCAGCACATGCATCGCCTGTTTACCTACGTAAGCGAAACTGGCGGCATGCCACTACTGGGCGCCATTGAGGCTCCTGAGTCACAGTTCGACTCACTGCTGGCACTATTTGAATACACCTATGAGCATGAGCAGATGATCACCAGCAAGATCAACGCCCTGGCTCACACCGCCTTTACCAATCAGGACTATTCGACCTTTAACTTCCTGCAATGGTATGTGTCTGAGCAGCATGAAGAGGAGAAGCTGTTTAAATCTATCGTCGATAAGATCCGTCTGGTTGGCGAAGATGGTAAGGCGCTCTTCTTTGTCGATAAAGATCTGGCGCAGATGGCGCAGCAAGAGTCTGGCAGCGTGATGACTGCAGGCGAATAAGCCGTCAGCGGGGTCAACTGGCCCCGCGTTCTGCCGTTTTAGGACTGAAGCACAGGGCTGGTTTTTACCATGCCGCGTAATATGGGTTCTATCGCCTCCAGCGGCATTGCCTTTGAAATCAAATAACCCTGAACGAAATCACAACCCAACCCCTGCAGAAAACTACGTTGAGATTCGGTTTCTACTCCTTCCGCCACCAGGCGCATATCCAAGCTCTGCCCCATGTTGATGATCGCCTTGATCAGGTTGGCATCCGCCCTATCCTCCATCATGTTGTAGACGAAACTCTTATCTATCTTAATCACAGAGATGGGGAACTGCTTGAGGTAGCTGAGGGAAGAGTAGCCCGTACCAAAATCGTCCAGATAGATCTCGACCCCAAGATGACGAATGGCCGTTAAAGCTTTAAGGGACAGTTCGGTATCGGCCATCAGGATAGATTCGGTGATCTCTATATGTACATATTGAGGGGCCACATCATACTTCTGCAGCAAGCCGTTGAGCATACAGGCAAAATGATTTGGATCGCTATGGTTGAGCTGACGACTAGAAACGTTGATGGCCATGTCGATCATCAGTCCCTGGCTATGCCAATGACTCAAATCCCGCAGCGCCTGCTGGATAACCCACTCGCCTATGGGTTCGATTAACCCGGTCTCCTCAGCAATGGGGATAAACTCATCGGGCGACACGAGTCCCTTCTTGGGATGATGCCAACGCAGCAGCGCCTCAACGGCTACGCCCTCACCACTACTGGTCTCGACAATCGGCTGATAATGCAAGCAAAACTCATGTTGCAGTACGGCGCTGCGTAACGACTGTTCCAGCGTAATACGTGCTAACATATTACTGTTCATGTCGGCAGAGAAATAGCCGAAACAGTTACGGCCATCCTGTTTAGCCTGATACATGGCGGTCTCGGCGTTGCGCGTTAACACCTCCACACTACTGCCATTACCGGGATAACAGCTGATGCCGACACTAGCGGAGATCAACAGCTCGTTGCGATTGATACCGAAGGGCGAGGACAGATGCTGCAAGATCTGCTTTGCACGCTGCTCTATCTCCCCTTGATGTTGAGTATGCCCCATCACCACCACAAATTCGTCACCACTGAGACGCGCCACGAAATCGTGTTGCTCAAGCAATGACTCAAGCCTGGCGGCGGCAACCTGCAGAAGCTCATCACCCACCGCATGGCCATAGATATCGTTAATGTATTTAAACCTGTCCAGATCGATAAATAGCACGGCCACGGCGCAGCAACGCTGCTCGGCGAGTTGTAACATCTGCGACAACTTGGCGTTATAGAGCTGACGATTGGGCAAGTTGGTCAGGGCATCATAGTTAGACTTGTACCAGATATCCTGTTCATATTTCTTGCGATTACTGATATCCAGGAATAGACCTATGTGTTGCACCACACGCCCCTTGTCATCCTTTACTACCGTAATGGCGAGGTATTCGGGATAGATCTGGCCATTCTTTCGCTTGTTCCAGATCTCCCCCTGCCACTTACCATACTGCTTAAGTGACTGCCACATCTGCTCGTAAAAGTGGCGGGGCTGCTGATGAGAGTTGAGAATCGCCGGACTGCGCCCCTTGACTTCCTCCAGGCTATATCCCGTGATCTGAGTAAAGGCGGGGTTAACCGCCTCGATAAGGTTATCCCTGTCAGTAACGACAATGCCTTCGGTGCAATACTCAAACACCGCAGAGGCCAAAGAGAGTTCGCGATTGGCCTTCTGACGCTCGCTCAACATAGCGTTTAACGCCATCGACATCTTGGCCACCTCATCATTGCCATCCACGGGCACAGAGAGTTGCAGTTGGGTATCCTGCGCCATACGCTGCATCAAAGAGGCGACCGTACCGATACGGGTCACCAGATTATTGACAATAATTCGCCCCAAGATCACCAAAAATAAAAAGTTACACAGGGCCGCCACTATGCCTAACAGCAAGAGTAACTCAGCCTCACGCCCCTGACGTTCAGCGACTCGGGCGATATTGCTACTCAAAGTTAAACTGGCTTGATTCATCAGCCCCAAGGCATCGCTGGATAATACCCACCAAGATTCACTACTGACGATAGGTGCTTGCTGTTGCAGCTGTGCCAACGCAGCTAACATAGCTTGATCTTCTGTGCCGGAGCGGAGCAGTTCAGGCAGTGGACCAGCATTCCCCGCCCGCTTGTGTGCCCGCTCGGCATCGACCGACTGACGATACTGCTCCACCGTACTGGCAATGGTTTGCAGTGCCTGACGCTGATGCAAGGTGAGGTAAGGCAAGGTTTGAGCCTGTTGTAATAGCGCCTGAATCGCTAGGCTATCTTCGGCAAACAGCAGCAGGTGAGCCTCTTCACCCGAGAGCAAGAAATCCTGATAGTGATCGATCAATCCACCAAAGCCGAGTCGATTCCTAAGTTGGTTCGCCATAGAGATCAGACTTACCTGTCCTCTCACTCGCTCCTTAATCTCATTCAGCTCCTGAAGCGCTTCGTTATCTAGGGTCTCCTCGACTAAGGCGCGGTCGGCGGCAGAGGTTGTCGACAACATCTCATGAAAGGCATCAAGCAGATCATTTTTCATCGCGTACTGAGAGAGATAGGCTTGAGAGTCCAGGCTGTCGGCAGACAAGAGGCGATTCATCAGATCACGATCTTTTCCCACCAGCTCCTGCAACTTCAACATATGGATTAGATCGTTATAGGCCTTAGCCAGTTGAATATTTTGCACCTGAGATTGAATCTGAGAGATGAGCACCAAGAGGTGTTGAGTAAACTCGCTGTAATAGTTAAAGCTTACGCCCTCATCGCCCCTGTCGATATCCTGGCGAATCGTCTTTAGCCGGTCGGCTAAGGCATGAATGGTTGCGACACTCTGCTGCAAATTAACGCTGGGCCGGTCAACATCATTGAGGGAGCGATTTAAGGCGGCAATGTCGGGCGCATCTAACAGCTCATGCAACAGCTTGTCTGTTTGGCTTCGCTGAGCTAAAAGACGCTGCTGAAACTGAGCCCCCTGACTGGCGACTATGCCCGCAGACAAGCCACGTTCATTTTGCAGAGCAAAGATCAATTTCTGGCTCTGCTCGGTGATCACAACACCAAGGGCGTTACGCTGTGCCGTCTGCTGGCGTTCAACAAGATCGAACATACGCAAGCTGCCGAAGATCAACAGCAGCAACATAGGGATAGTCGCCAGCAAAATTAACTTCTGGCTCAGACTATACCGATTCAGCATAGATGACATCTAAAGCGCTCCTTGCTCGATAACCACAAAAGCAGACGCTACGAAAAATAGGGTCTGAGAGTAGTAACATAGCCGAACGTTGGCGTCATACCTATTTCACCAAAGTCTAATCTAGGTCACGAAAATAGAAGCACTAGGATACAATGTATACTAAGTTGTTATTTTTAATTGGCATTTAGGGAAGCGAATAAGAGAACGGCTACCGATACCAACAAACAAGAGACATGCTTATCCCTGATTGTCGATGAATTGAACAGGGGTTTTAGCTTATATTTTTAGCTTATATTGATAAACAAAGAGCCAAATATTGGCTCTTTGTTTATTTTTAATTAACTCGCTTTTAATTAACTCACTTTCTCAAGCAAAGACTTACGATAGCAGACGATATCTTCTATGGTCAGTACCGGCATCTGATGCTGCTGGCCGAAGGCGATGATCTCAGGCAGTCGCGCCATGGTGCCGTCGACATTGGTGACCTCACAAAGCACACCAGCAGGCTTAAGGCCGGCCAGCTTCATCAGATCTATGGTGCCCTCTGTATGCCCGCGGCGGGTCAATACACCACCCGGCTGTGCCCTTAGTGGGTAAACATGGCCAGGACGTGCAAGGTCGCTTGGCTTGGCGTCATCGGCTATCGCGGCCTTGATGGTAGTAACGCGATCGGCGGCAGAAACCCCGGTTGTCACCCCAACCTTTGCCTCGATGCTCACAGTAAAGGCGGTGCCATACTGACTGGAGTTGTCTTGAACCATAGGTGGCAGGTCCAGCTGTTTTACCCGTTCGTCGGTCAGACAGAGACAGACAATGCCGCTGCATTCACGGATAAGCAGGGCCATCTGCTGATTAGTAAGATGCTCGGCGCTATAGATAAGGTCGCCTTCATTTTCGCGATCTTCATCATCGACCACCAATACACCTTGGCCGGCACGCAGCGCCGTTAAGGCAGCTTCGACACGGGTAATGGCATCACCAAAAGGAGAAAGTAGAGACTGATTCATGGTTAAATCCTTAGTAAGACTAATAAAATGGTTTTTTCCAGAATCAGGGCATGCAGAAAATGGCTGCGCCAGGATGAGACTCCCAGACTCGCCGAATAAGAGGTGTACAGACGCAAGCATCATCCAGGCATTCGCCAGGCTGCTCACGGTCACGCTATCTTATATTCTCTTTCATCCGGACTTAGTGCACCTAGGTGCTCATTACCGTCGGCTCTGGAATAGGTGGCTAGTCGCGCACGTCACCAGATCTGCTGACCCTATCCCACTGGGATAGGCGCTCGCGGGCTTACATCTTATAAGATGATCACCGCCGGTGGGGAGTCTCACCCCGCCCTGAGAACTTACTTTCCATCGCAGGAAAGCGCCGCTATGGTGCGCCTAAATCCACCAAAGTACAAGTCCAAGGGGTGACAAGTGTAAGGCAGATCACCTAAGCTCATGCTTCAAGCTCAGCTCTCTTTTTGCTAATACAAGGTCTGCCCAATGCCAGGGATAAATCCCCCCATCGCCCACAAACACCCCCATCGACTCAAGCATCATGGCGGTGAGCGTATTGATAACTACTTTTGGCTCAGAGACGATACTCGCCAGTCTCCCCAGGTATTGGCACATCTTGAGGCGGAAAACCGCTACCATGAAGCCTGTTTTGCTCCCTTTAAGCCTTTGCAGCAACAGCTGTTTGACGAGTTGATCAACCGTCTGGACAGGGATGAGTCGAGCGTACCCTATCGCTGGCACAGCCATTGGTATTACAAGCGTTATCAAGGCGATGGGGAATACCCGCTATTTGCCCGAAAACCTGTACAGGAGGGCGATGAACAGCTGCTACTGGATGCCAATCTTAGAGCGGAAGGCCAGGAATTTTATAGCCTGGGAGCTCTTAGTGTCAGCCCCAACGAGTCCTTGCTCGCCATCAGTGAAGATACCCTGAGTCGGCGCATCTACACCATCAGCATTAAACGCCTGGACACCGATGAATGGCTCAATGACACGCTAACTGATACCGATGGCGAAATAGTGTGGGCCAACGATAACCGGCACCTATTTTATATCGCCAAAGATCCGCAAACCCTATTAGGTAATCGTGTCTATTGCCACCGTTTGGGTGAGCCACAATCGAGCGACCGTCTGGTCTATGAGGAAAGCGACGACAGCTTCTATCTGTCGATTTCAAAAAGCCTGGATGAGTCGCGTATCTTACTGACTCACGAGAGCACAACCACCAGCCAAGTCTCGGTGCTCAATGCCGATCTGAGTAATGGGCAATTTGAGCCTCTACTGGCGCGTGAGACCGGACACGAATACTCGGTGGCCAAGCGCGGCGATGAGTATTACATACTCACCAACTGGCAGGCGGTCAACTTCCGTCTGATGAAAGCCAAGGAAAGTGAGATCGGCGATAAAAACCGTTGGCAGGAGGTGATCGCGGCCGATGACGCTCGCCGCCTGGAAGATCTTTTAGTACTGAGAGACTATCTGGTGGTGCAGTATCGCCATCAGGGACTGAGTCAAATACGCATCTTGCCCCTCAACGGCCAACCTGAGTATGAGCTTGCCTTCGACGACGCCGCCTATGTGGTAGGGCTAGACGTCAACCCCAGCCAGGATAGCCATTATCTGCGGATCTACTACGCCAGCCTCTCTACACCCGAGTCCATCTACCAACTGGATCTTTCCCAGACAACGGCCAGACAATTGTTGAAGCAGGAGAAGGTTCTCGGTGGTTTCGACAGCCAAGACTATCAGACTGAACGACTCTTCATCGATGCCAGAGACGGCGCCAAGGTGCCAGTGACCTTAGTGTATCGCAAAGACACCTTCCGCCAGGATGGCAGCAACCCCTTGTATCAATATGGTTATGGCGCCTACGGTTACACTATAGAACCAGATTTCGACAGCGCCATTGTCAGTCTGCTGGATCGAGGCGTCGTCTATGCTATCGCCCATGTGCGTGGTGGTGAGATGCTGGGACGCCCCTGGTATGAGGCGGGCAAACTCATGCACAAACAGAACAGTTTCAACGACTTTATCGATGTCACCCAAGCCTTAGTTGAACAGGGCTATTGCGCCAAAGATAAGGTGGTCGCCAGCGGTGGCAGCGCCGGTGGACTGCTAATGGGAGCCGTGATCAACCAGGCTCCACAGCACTATTTTGCTGTCGGGGCCCATGTACCCTTTGTCGATGTCGTCACCACCATGTTAGATGAATCGCTGCCACTAACCACCAATGAATATGATGAGTGGGGAAATCCTAACGAGGCCGAGGCCTACCACACTATGCTGAGCTATTCGCCTTACGATAACGTCAGTCGGCAGGCCTACCCTCACCTGCTGGTGACCACAGGGTTACATGACTCTCAAGTACAATATTTCGAGCCCGCCAAATGGGTCGCGAAGCTTAGAGAATATAAGACTGACGATCATCTACTCTTATTTCATATCAATATGGACGCGGGTCATGGCGGCAAAAGCGGCCGCTACCGTCACTATGAAGACACGGCCGAAGAGTATGCCTTTTTCCTCGGCCTGCTGGGGCTGGCGTAATATGACCCAGACAGCTGCTCCGCTATGGAGTCTTTATATGATCCGCTGCGCCAAGGGACAACTCTATACCGGCATCACCACAGATATAGACCGCCGTTTCAAGGAGCATAGCGACAACGGCCCCAAGACCGCCAAGTTTCTGCGGGGCAAGGGGCCCCTGGCCTTAGTCTACCGTGAACAGGTGGGTAGCCACTCGGCGGCACTAAAGCGTGAAATAGCCGTGAAAAGGCTCACAAAAACACAAAAACTCGCACTCATACAATTTGATGCAAATACCGAAAAGCCATGACATCTATGTGGATAAAAAACTAAAAATCATAGATTAAGGGTGAAACAAACCAAATAGCCAAACCCAAAGAGATATTAATCAAAGATTTAACACAAGCTAAACACCTTTACTTCCCCATAACAAACCTCTATCTTAGGCGGGCGCGTTTATGTGGAAAAACAATGAAATTACTAAAACAAGCAAAGGCGATGGGAATGCCTGCGCAAGACAGTTACCAGGGACGCGGCTTTATTGGATTACTATTGATTCTGCTCTGTCTGCACCTCGTGCTGTTAGACACCACGATCAATCTATCCCTGTTTAGATTCTTTAACGGCATCGCGGCTTTTGCGCCCGTAGACCTGCTCCTGCTCATCACTGATCTTGGTAATGGCGTCACCTTAGGGGTGATCACCCTCTGCTGTCTGATCAAGCGCCCCGAGCTGCTAATCAGGGTCATTATCGCTAGCGTACTGTCGCTGATTTTGGTACCTCTGCTAAAACAGACCTTTGACGCTCCTCGCCCAGCCGCATTGCTGGAAACCCTGAATATTGTCGGCGAAATCCGTCTCACGCACAGTTTTCCATCTGGCCACACCGCCACCGCCTTTCTATTTGCCGGTACCCTGTTTTTTGCTTACAAGCAGACACAAATCAAGCTATTGGCAATCAGTTTCGCCGCCCTGATAGGTCTATCCCGCATTGTTGTGGGGGCTCACTGGCCAGAAGATGTGGTGATGGGCGCCTTCGTCGGTCTCTTTTGTGCCTACGCCGCGGCGCATTGTCCCGAAATCAGCTTATCTCAGCGCCACAAGGCCCTCATTCTGAGCTTTCTCTGGTGTGTGTTAGTCGTAAGTGAGTTAGACAAGAGTTTCGATAAAGAGGTCACTTGGTCAATCCTGACATTAAGATGGGGACTACTGAGCACGGCCGCAATCTTGATCTGGCGAGAGTATGGCACCGCGCAACGGGTTAAACGCTGGCTAGCCACACAGAGCTAACGCTTAAGGTAACATTCACGCTTTCTTCACACTTTGCAGCCTACACTAGGCGCTTATTAGATGAAGAGATATGTGATGTTTCAACCAAATCAGACACTGACCAGCAGGGACAGTCCGCAGGCATTGACCACTGACCGCAACCACTATGGCATGCTGCTGTTCCTCTTCGGCATCCTGATGCTGCTCTGTTTGAATAAGGAGCTCAACCAAGGGCTCTTTGCCGCCATCAACGGCCTGTCACCACATCTTCCTCAATGGCTGCAACTTGGGATTACCGATTTAGGCCACGGCAGCACCTTAGGCACCATAGTGCTCATCTGTCTGCTGCGCCGCCCAGAGTTAATGCCCAGAGTATTAGTCGCTAGCCTGCTATCGATGATCTTAGTGCCACTGTTGAAACAATATTTTGATGCCCCTAGACCCGCTGCGACCCTCGATTTTCTCTATATCGTTGGCGAAACGCGCCTGAACTACAGTTTTCCCTCGGGCCACAGTACCAGCGCCTTTCTATTTGCAGGCACCCTTCTCATGGTGGCGCAGCAAAATAAAATTAAGCTGGCACTCCTGTTCGGAGCGAGCCTGATCGCCCTATCGCGCATCTTAGTCGGTGCTCACTGGCCAATCGACACACTGGCTGGCGCCTTGTTGGGACTTAGCTGCGCTTATCTGGCTTCGTTCGTTCCTCTACTGCGCGTCAGCGACAGGCACTGGCGAATCATCTTAGGCATACTACTTATCACCCTGATGGTGTGCCAGTTTAAAGAGACTTCATCGCATATGGCGTGGCAGATCATTGGACTGCGCTGGGGATTGCTGATGCTGGCAACGGCACTGCTGATCAGACAGCAGCTGAGATCTCAGCAGCAATTGACACTAGGTAAATGGGCGAAAGCCTGACCCACTTGCCTAATAGTAAAGGGGTGGGCAGCGGCTAACCAAGGACTCAAATTCAGACCTTAGATTAGCCTCTGCGCCGGGAAGTCCTAGCCTTAGTCTATGCTGACCTGGCCCTGAATATTGTCGAAGCTAAGGCTGCCAGAACCCGCCTCTATGATGTGCAAACCTTGAGAGCCCGCGACGCGAATACCGCCTGAACCATCATCTATGGTCACCTTACCCTCAACCTCTCTTACTTCGATGCCACCAGAACCGTCTTCAATCGTCACATCACCCTTGACCAACGCTATGCTAAGGTTACCTGAGCCGTCATTGATATCGATATCCCCCATCACATTAGTCAGGGTAATACTGCCAGAACCATCGTCGATACTGAGCTTTTTGCCACCGTCGATATCTATCGCTCCAGAACCATCTTCAATCTGCATATCCGCCAGCACGCCGCGAATCGCTATGGCACCTGAGCCATCATTAATATCCAGCTGCATGTGGGCTGGCACCTTGACCACGAGGTCTATGTAAGGAGAACGGCTGCTCGAAAAAGAGAGTCGGCTGAATGAGTCGAAGTTAGCAACCAGCTTAGCCTTGTTACCAGAACGAACTAAGGTTAATTGTGGCTCGGCGCCGTCATAACCATAAATGTCTGCATCCAAAGTAATACTCTCTACCGACGCATCTCCGATCACCTTCAGGGCACCGGCACCGGTGTGCGCCACCAGGGTATCTAATTCACTCGCTGCCAATGTCAATTGCACCTGCTTGTGATAGTCGAAGCTATCCCTTCCCGCGCTATTCACATTCACAATACATCCTGTGAGTCCGAAAATCAGAGCCGTAACCATAGCCAGTGAGCGAGCCAACATAAAAACCTTCCTTAATATCTGCTAAAAATTCCAAACGCCGCAGCGCTTTGCTAGCTCATCTAAAGCAGATAGCATGCCAAAAGTTATCTAGTTGTTTTTAATATGTTATTATCCATTGGGTGGCATTTCGCTAAGGATATATCACCATCTCAATCGTGGGATTAGTTACTATTTAGTGAAATACATCATCAACTTATAAGGCAAAGGCATGGACTATTTAACCCTCAACCGAACAGCCTGGAACCACAGAACCCTAGAGCATCTGGACTCAAGCTTCTACGATGTGGATGGCTTTCTTGCCGGCAGCAGCTCGCTGCAGGAGATAGAACTGGCCGACCTGGAAGTGAACGGGAAAAGCCTATTGCACCTGCAATGTCACTTCGGCTTGGATACCCTCTCCTTTGCGCGCATGGGTGCCAAGGTAACAGGGGTGGATCTCTCCGATACCGCCATCCATCATGCAAGACGACTGGCCGATGCCTGCCAGCTAACCGCTGACTTTGTCTGTTGCGATCTTTACGAGGCCGCCGATCGACTGCAACAACAATTTGATATCGTCTATACCTCCTATGGCGCCCTTTGTTGGCTACCGGATCTCAGCCGCTGGGCCAAGCTGATTCATCAGTCGCTAAAGCCCGGTGGCCAGTTTTATATGGTGGAGTTTCACCCGGTACAGGCGCTGATGGAAGGCTACAGCTACTTTGCCCAGCAAGAGCCAGATGTGGAGGAGGAAGGCACCTATACGGAAAATGCCAGCGACAACAAACACACCATGGTGACCTGGCCACACTCTCTGGCCGATGTGATAAACGCTTTAGTTGGCGCAGGGCTGAGAATCGACGCCATACAGGAATATCCTTTCAGCCCCTATGACACCTTTGACAATCTGGTGACGGGTGAAAGTCTGGGACTCCCAAGTGACAGACCCAGATATTATCAATTGCATCAGGGCAAGCCCATTCCTCTGGTGTTCAGCGTGTCGGCCAGCAAACCCGAGTAGCGAACTTTTCCTTGGAATAAAAAAAGCAGGCTAAGCCTGCTTTTTTGTTTAGTCTCGCAGCACGGGATAAACCCTGTACTGCTTGTCATAGTAAGGGCTACGCTCATAGAACCAACGCAGTCTCACCTCGGCGTCCTTGGCGAATTCAGGATCTTGTAACGCGGCCTCAAACTCGGCCGCTAGGGCTGGATCTTCTTTCAGCATCTTAACCGCCAAAGGCTCTACCGCATAATGCTCGATATATTCGGTACGGGTAAATATGGGATTAAAGAAGCCCCACTGTAGCAGCGAGTCGGGTGATTGCGGCTCCAACAAGAGAATGGCCAGATCGCCGAGTGGCTGCTGTGTGCTGATCTTTACAGTGCCAGCAGGCAGCTCAAGCTTCGTCTTATGGCTCGATACGGGCGCAGAGACCCGCTGGCGTCCCTCGTAATCCTTAGCGGCAAACGTCGGCTCCCCAAATTGATATTGGGTCAGGGTCAACTCGGTAGGCTGCTCCAAACGCGTCATGCGTATGCCATGAATGCTCAGGCGCTCGATCACCTCTTGCCACTGGGGTGGAATATAGTAAGCCGAAGGGCGATTCACCTTAATCTCTGCCTGGGTATTACCGATAACGGGTAAATTCTCATATAGCTTGGGCTCGCCGGTCCAACGCACTACCGTCTCACCACTAATGGGACTCTGCTCCAGGCGATAGTCGATCCCCTTGAAGTCCCATCCTTTAGGCTGCTTCTCCGACTGCCAGGTCAGAGTGATACGATCGCTATAGCGGTAGCTATCCTGCTTGATGGCACTGCGCAGCGACGTGCCCTGCTCACCTAAGATCTCCAGAGTAGATGCTAGCATCACATAGGTGCCGAGTACCCGCTGCTTAAAGGGCTTAAGGCTGTGATTTTCGATCAATATGGTGGGCAGATGGCGTGCGTCACCATAACCGTTTGAGTAACGTGGGCTCGCATTCCACAGGGACATGCCCTGACTCATGTCGCGATTGTCGATGGCAAACACCAAAGGGCCGGGCACATGCCCTTGAGCTGTCAGCGCCTGTTCGACCAAAGGTCGATACTTATCATTGAGCCAGCGATAACTGGCCGGGCTAAGTCCCTGAGCCAGGTTGTAGCCAAAGGTGACGTCATATTGATAGTCGATACCGTCGGTAACATGCACATCGATATAGAGATCCGGCTGCCAGCGATTAATCGCCGCCAACATATGCTGCATCTCTAAGCTATCGGCCTTGGCATAGTCACGGTTGAGGTTGAGGTTGTTGGCCGTGGTGCGCCAGCCCATCTCCACCGGGCCTCGTTGATTCACGCGATTAAATTGCCCGCTACGCTCATGGGCATCGACGCTGAAAATAGGTACAAACAGAAGATTCGCCCCATCTAGCAGGGCCTGCTTATCTCCCATAACCATGTCGCGCAGCAACATCATGCCCGCATCCTTGCCATCAATCTCACCCGAGTGAATACCTGCCTGCACCAGCAAGCTGGGCTTGCCGTTAGCCAGCATCTCCTCAGGAGTATTAACGCCCTCTTGCGATGCCACTATCATCCAGATATCCCGCCCCTGAGGGCTCTTGCCCAGCGAAACCTTGTGCAGCTTGTCGCTGGTGGCAATCAGCTTATCCAACCAGCTAAAGGTCTCGTCATAGTTGGGGCTGGTTTTTAATCCCCCTAACTCGAAGGGCGTTGCCCAAGGGTCATCCAATCCACGCAGCAAGGTCTCGCTAGCCCCCTGCCAAGTGATGGTCGGCGGCAGGATGGCATCATTAACAAAAGTACTCTTTAACGCGGGTTGAGCCACTTGTGGATCGCTGGTTTCTGCCATGGCAGATGCGCCGAAGGCGGCAAGGCAGAGAAGTGTAGCGCGAGAATATAGGGACATCTTAGATTACCTAACGGCTTATTATTAGCCGATTATCTTTCAATAAATAACCTGCAAGTGCAATACCTTAGGCAATAAAAAGCCCGGCTTAAACCGGGCTTTTTGATTAACTCGCTAACGCTTATTCTTCAGAGGGTGACTCAGCAGCTTGTTGCGCCGCACCCTTTTTCTCGCGCTTACTAAAGATACGCTCGACGATCACGAAGAAGATAGGGATAAAGAAGATCCCCAGGAAGGTCGAACTCATCATACCGCCCAATACACCTGTACCGATGGCGTTCTGACTGCCCGAACCCACGCCCGAACTGATCGCCAGCGGGACAACACCAAGACCGAAGGCCAGTGAGGTCATCAGGATAGGACGCAAACGTACCCGCACCGCATGCAGAGTTGCCTCCACCAATCCAGCGCCCTTATCGTAAAAGTCTTTGGCAAACTCAACGATCAGGATGGCGTTCTTGGTTGCCAAGCCCACGGTCGTCAGCAGACCCACCTGGAAGAATACGTCATTGGGCAAACCGCGACCATTCATCGCCAGTAAGGCACCGATAATCCCCAGCGGTACCACTAAGATCACCGCGAAGGGTACAGACCAGCTCTCATATAGAGCCGCCAGTACCAGGAAGACCACCAGAATAGACAAGGCATACAAGGCTGGCGCCTGGTTACCCGAGAGACGTTCCTCATAAGAGAGGCCGTTCCACTCAACACCAAATCCAGGTGGTAACTTAGCCACCATAGCTTCGATGTCAGCCATAGCCGCACCCGTACTGTAACCCTGAGCCGTACCACCCTGGATGTTCATCGCAGGTAGACCGTTGAAACGCTCAAGACGCGGTGAACCGTATTCCCAACTGCCAGTTGCAAAGGCAGAGAATGGTACCATCTCGCCCTGACTGTTACGCACATACCAGGTATCAAGATCTTCTGGCTGCATGCGGTATTCGGCATCGCCCTGTACATAAACTTTCTTCACACGACCACGATCGATGAAGTCATTTACATAGCTACCACCCCAGGCGGTCCCCAGGACACTGTTCACGGCGTCGATGTCGATGCTCAAGGCGCGAAGCTTAGCGTGATCGACATGAATACGATACATAGGCGCATCTTCCTGACCGTTAGGACGGACGCCCACCAGGTTTGGATTTTGTGCAGCCATACCCAGCAACATGTTACGGGCTTCGAGCAGCTTATCATGACCTTGACCATTTCTATCTTGCAGATAGAAATCGAAACCGTTTGCCGTACCCAGCTCGATCACCGCAGGTGGCACGAAGGCAAATACAAAGGCTTCTTTAATCTGCGAGAACATGCCCATGGCTCGTCCAGCAACAGAATTCACATCCTGTCCAGGCCCAGTACGCTCTGACCAATCCTTCAAGCCAATGAAGGCAATACCCATGTTTTGCCCACTACCAGCAAAACTGAAGCCCGATACGCTAAACACCGACTTAACACTATCTCCCGTCTCATTGAGATAGAAGTCAGTGACCTTATCCATCACATTTTTGGTGCTTTCCTGAGTAGAGTTGGTCGGCAAAATAGCCTGGGTAAACAAAATACCTTGGTCTTCGTCAGGCAAGAAGGCTGTCGGCATGCGCATGAAGATCCAGCCCACAGCAACGGTCAGGGCCAGATAGATCAACATGACACGTCCGGCGCGCTTGATCATCGCCGCGACACTCGCCTCATAACGCGAGGTCATCTTGTCGAAGCTACGGTTAAACCAACCGAAGAAACCAGTTTCGATGCCATGGTGCCCTTTAGCAATAGGTTTCAACATAGTGGCACACAGGGCCGGCGTCAGAATAATCGCTACCATCACGGAGAGCGCCATCGCCGATACAATAGTCACTGAGAACTGACGATAGATAACACCGGTAGAACCCGACATAAACGCCATAGGCACGAATACCGCCGACAGTGTCAGACCGATACCCACCAAGGCGCCGGTGATCTGATCCATCGACTTCTTAGTGGCCTCAATAGGGCTCAAACCCTCTTCTGACATCACACGTTCGACGTTCTCCACCACCACGATGGCATCATCCACCAGCAGACCGATGGCCAATACCATAGCGAACATGGTGAGGGTATTAATTGAGAAGCCGGTTGCCGACAAGATAGCAAAGGTACCGAGCAACACCACAGGTACCGCAATAGTCGGGATAATGGTGGCGCGAAAGTTCTGCAAGAAGAGGTACATGATCACAAACACCAGGACCACAGCTTCTAACAGAGTATGCACTACGCCCTCGATCGATTTCTCAACGAAAGGAGTTGTATCATATGGGTAAACGACTTCAAGCCCCTGAGGGAAGAAGGGTTTCATCTCATCAACTTTTTCACGCACTAGCTCGGCGGTCTGCAAGGCGTTCGCACCGGTAGCCAACTTGATGCCTATACCTGCCGCTGGGCGGCCGTTATAGAAAGACTCGACCGAGTAACTCTCTGCACCTAGCTCGACACGCGCAACATCTTCGAGGAAAACCTTGGCACCAGAAGTGTCCGACTTGATGATAATCTTCTCAAACTCTTCTGGCGTCTGCAGACGACTCTGAGCTGTCACAGTAGCATTTAGCTCCTGACCCGCAATGGATGGCGCCCCCCCAAGCTGACCGGCAGATACCTGAGCATTCTGCTCACGAATCGAGGCTATGATGTCAAGGCTGGTAAGGTTGTATTGCGTCAGCTTAAGTGGGTCGAGCCATATACGCATGGCGTACTGAGCACCAAACAGCTGGATCTCACCCACACCCGCGACACGACTCATAGGATCCAAGACATTGGAACCCACGTAGTCAGAGATATCATTCTTGTCCAAAGAACCATCTTCTGAAACAAAGCCCAATACCATCAAGAAACCCGAGCTGGATTTGTTAACCTTAACCCCTTGCGCCTGCACTTCTTGAGGTAACAGAGGCATAGCAAGTTGTAACTTGTTCTGCACCTGAACCTGAGCGATATCAGGATCTGCCTCGGCATTAAAGGTCAAGGTGATCTGAGCATTACCAAAGCTGTCACTGGTTGACGAGATATAACGTAGATGGTCAATACCCGTCATACGTTGCTCGATCACCTGAGTCACAGTATCTTCCATGGTTTTAGCTGATGCGCCTGGATAAACAGCACTAATCGTCACTGTTGGCGGCGCGATACTCGGGTATTGAGACACGGGAAGCTTCATAATAGAAAGCACCCCGGCCAACATAACAATAATTGCAATCACCCAGGCAAAGATAGGGCGATCGATGAAAAAACGAGCCATAACTTTACCTTACTTTTGTTGTTGCTTGTCTGATTGCGTCTCGCTTAACGGCTTAGCCACCACGGGAGCACCCGGACGAATCTTTTGTAGCCCTTCGACAATCACCTGCTCACCAACCTTGAGGCCACTGGTAATACGCCACTGATGGTCAATCACCTCAGCGGTGGTTACCACTCTTGGCTCAACCTTATTATCAGCACCAATCACCATGGCGACGGCCTGGCCCTTGGTATTACGGGTTATCGCCGACTGTGGTACCAAGATAGCCTTAGGATCTGTGCCCGCATTGAGCACGGCGCGAACATACATACCAGGAAGCAAAACACCATCTGGATTAGGGAATTCAGCTCTTAATGTCACAGAACCGGTATTCTCATCCACGCTGACTTCGGCGAATCTAAGAGACCCCATATGCTCATATACTGTGCCATCTTCCAAGATCAGACGCACATCGGCGTTATCGGCCGCCTGCAACTGGCCCTGCTTAAGCTTGGCTTTTAAACGCAATAACTGGGCGCTTGACTGAGCGATATCAACATTGATGGGGTCCAACTGCTGGATCGTCGCCAGTGCAGCACTCTGATTGGCTGTCACCAGGGCACCTGCGGTCACCGATGACTTACCTATACGGCCAGAGATAGGCGCCTTCACCTGAGTGTATTCCAGGTTGATCTTAGCGGTATTGATAGCCGCTTTAGCCACAGTCACATTAGCCTGAGCTTCTTTATAAAGAGCATCGGCTTCATCAAAATCTTGCTGGCTAATGGCATCTGTCTTAATCAATGCCTTGTATCTTGCAGCCTTAGCCTTAGCCGATACTAAACCGGCATTGGCTCTCGCCAGATCCGCCTCGGCACTAACCAAAGCAGCCCTGTATGTAGAAGAGTCGATTTGATAGAGCGACTGACCTTCGGTCACCTCTCCCCCTTCAACAAAGCCACGCTCGGTAATGATACCTGTGACCTGGGGGCGTACTTCCGCTTCAAGAAACGCTTTGCTGCGACCCGGTAGTTCCACTTGAATAGCCTGAGGTTGCTCAACAACCTTTACCACGCCAACTTCCATACTCTGAGGGGCTGCAGCAGACTGACCTTGGTTCTCGTCTTGGCCACAACCTGTTATCCATAACGCCACACTAACTAACGAGGCAATTTTCACTATTTGCCGCATGAGAACTCCTAATCAAAGCCGCAACAAAAAACACCCATGCACAAATGAGTGCTATGGGGTTGTCTTGTATAAGCAAGTTTATAAAATAGATCGAGATGACTATTTATCTCATACCTTGCTGGGGGCAACAAGAACTTAAGGGTGTAGATATTGTAAGTTAATGCAAATTTTTATTTTTAATCACGCCACATTGTAAAAACATAGTTAAATATGGCGCATTATTCCGCCGTTTTAGTGTTTTTTGTGTCTACCTTGTGATCTATCTCCCTCTTGGATGATGAAAAGCAACACCAAAATATATATGGCGTTTAGCCTTATATATTCATACTTTTTCACATCTTTATTTCATCAGTTCATCTGCTGCGATAAGGCCGTTCACAACTTCTCCTTATAGTCGACTCATCGGCCAAATAACCCGCTAGATGAGATAATGATGATGAAGACTTTAACCCAGATAAAATACTCGCTTCTCCTTGGCAGCCTACTGGTATCTGCTGGCATTATGGCGACGCCACAAGACTCGCAAGTATTGGGCGGCACGGTAACCGGCAAGCTGACATTCGCTTCAGACTATGTCTTTCGTGGTGAATCAGAAACCATGGACGGCGATGTCCCTGTTGTACAAGGCACCTTAGGCTGGGGTAACGATAAGGGATGGTATGGCGGCGTGTACGCCTCAAATATTAAGTTTGCCGATCCCAACCTCGAAATAGTCACGGCTCCTTATATTGGTAAGGCGGGCACCTTCGGCGACTCAGGTATTACCTATGATGTCATGCTCTTCTCCTACCTCTACCCAGGCGCCTCCTACTCCAACTACACAGAGTTATGGCTTAAGGTCGGTAAGCAGTTCGGCCGAACCAACTTACAACTGGAAGTGACGCCCACCGTCGATGACTGGTTTGGTGTCGATGGCTGGCAAGGGGTCAACTACGCCATCCACCCAAGTTACCAGTTCGACAATGGCATTAACCTCTCGGCAAGTGTCGGCTATCAGGATTTAGACGGTAACGGCGCCGAAGGCTGGGGACATTGGAACCTAGGTGTCAGCAAAACGTTTGCCGGCCTGAGTTTCGATCTTAGATACCACGGCAGTACGGTAGATGAGAGCCATAAAGTCTACGGCACACAAACCAAGATTTTTGATGACCGAGTAGTCATCGGCGTTAGTAAGAGCTTTTAGTCACAGTAATATAGTTTCCATCTCTGCACGTTTTGCCAGCCCCTAAAAAGGCTGGCTTTTTTGCACATGGATGGACAGAGAGGGCATTTCCCCTTCCATGAGGGTCAGAATATTTATCCCCGGTGCTCAAGGCCTTTGGTGTTCCCGGCATCAAGTGGTATTTCCTTTATCCAAGAATATCAGTGCACATGGAGTAATATAGCTAAATACGGTTATCACCCACGCCGCAGGCAAGAATACGACTGATCTCGGCCAGCGAGCGGCCCGATTGCGCTTGCCACTCATTGAAGACAGCCTGCACCTGCTCTAACCCCCGCTTAGAGGTAAATCCATAGTCGATAAGCTTATGGGCCTGAAAATACCCTTTAACATCCTCGCTCAGAAGAAAGGTATCTTTGCCTATGGTACGTAAAAAATAGGGGCCGGTATTTCCCCCCAGACGACAACCTAAACGTTTCAGTTCGCTCCACAAGCCTATGATATTGTCACAGGGCCAATCGGCGATGTACTTGGCAAAGCTACCATGAGCCAGCTTAATCTCATGGATCATCAAGGCATTATCATAAATCGCCATGGTCTTTTTCAGGTGTCGAATCAAGCTGGGGTCACTGGCGCGCTGCTGAATCTGCTCGGGTGACAGCATTAAGATTTTATGAGGTTCGAAACCGAAAAACGCCTCTTCATAGGCAGGCCACTTGTTCTCGACAATGCGCCACACAAACCCAGACTGAAACACCTTCTTGCTAAGCTCAGATAAGAGTTCGGCATCTGAATATTGAGCAATCTGAGATTGCGTTATAACCTCAGGCAGCCGCTCGGCCAGTCCCAGCTCTCCTCCCTTGCGCTCACAAGCACGCTGGTAGAGGCTATCGAAAGTTTCTTGTCGCGCCATCTTTACTGCTTTTCCTTATTAGCTAGATATTCTCCGATACGCACCCTGCCGCCACTAAGATCAGCCTGATTGGCTCAATTGGTTTACAAGCAAGGCAAATAACTCATGTTATCGGATGTTTTTACAACTATAGTAAACAATAACCCCTATTTATGGCGAAAATTCGCCTTGGCAGAGAGGTTTCCATGGATGCTGCTCAACTCTATCGCATGCTCGTCTTCGCCAGCGTCGTAGAACAGGGATCGCTGACACGAGCGGCAGATTCACTCAACATCAGCCGTTCCATGGTCAGCCAACACCTCAAGCGGTTAGAAGATCGCTGTCGGTATAGCCTGTTACATCGTACCACTCGGCGAATCACACTCACTCAGGAAGGTGAAGCCTTTTATTACTACTGCGCCGAGTTGCTCAAACTCGCCAAGCAGGCTGAAGCTTCTATTATTCCCGCTAACGACCAACTGCAAGGCAGCGTCACTCTCACCGTACCTGAATCGCTTGGTGAACAGATTATCGCGCCAATCCTCAAGGCATACCACCAGCGTTACCCTCAGGTGCACCTGTCTCTATTACTCCAAGATAGCCAGCTTGACCTGGCGGAACATCAGATAGATATCGCCATTCAAATCGGCAAGAGCAATGGTGCAGAAACCAGGGCAACTAAGCTGACCCAGTATCACGAACGCTTAGTCGCGAGCCCTGATTATATTTCACGTCACGGCGCCCCCTTGCACCCGGACAACCTGGCCCACCATCAATGGATCTTGCTGTCCAATAATCAATTGCCCAAACACTGCCAATTTGAAAATAGCGATGGCGACAGTTTCAAACTGCAACTCACCCCTTTTATCAACTGCAATAGCCTACAGGGAAGTCTAAGCCTGGCATGCCAAGGGCTGGGGCTGACACTCTTGCCCGACCCAGTGATCAAACCCTACTTAGCCAATGGGGATCTAGTGCTGCTCTTACCCGACTACCATATAGGATGTGCCGCGCTCTATCTGGTTCACCCCTATGCAGAAGTGATCCCCCCCAGAGTCATGGCTATGATTAGCTTGCTTAGCGAGCGACTGACAACGGCTGAAGAGCTTTAAACAGCGATAAAAAGCAGGCCAGATAATGGATTTCGAACTACCATTAACTTATTGGTTCTGGGCAAATGGGAGGTGCATTTGATGGAACTGTTTTACCATCCCTTGTCACGATATTCCCAAAAAGTCTTGATTGCCCTCTACGAGAAACAAGCCAATTTTTATCCTAGGGTGATCGAGCTCAGCGATCCCTTTTCGCGTAATGAATTTAAGCAGCAATTTCCCTTGGGTAAGCTACCACTGCTCAAGACTCGCACCGGAGAGTTATTACCCGAATCCAGCATCATCATAGACTACATAGATCATGAGTTTGCCACAGGCACTCAACTACTTCCCCAGAGTTATGCCGAGCGACTTCAGGTGCGTCTATATGATCGCATCATAGACAACGACTTAAATAATCAACTCTATCTATTGGAGCAAATTGATGCGCGGAAAGAGGAAAATCCGATAAAAGTAAAGCAGTTAGAAAAAAATATCACTCACTTGCTAAGCGAGCTGAACAACAAATTAATGGAACATCACTGGCTCTGCGGTGACGCTTTCACCATGGCAGATTGTGCCTTGATACCCTGCCTGATCCATGCCAAACATCGCTTTAAACTCTACCAGTTCGATCCCTTAGACAGATACCTGAATCAAGCCCATATTCGGGGAGCCTGGATTCAAGTGCAAGAGGAGATAGACCTAATACAGGCCGCAGTGCAAGCCGGCTTCCGCCCCATTCCCTAGGGTCAGCTAACCTTTACCATTTGTTTCTTCGCCAGTTTGAAATCGATCTATATAGGCAAACCAAGCCAGAGATAGCAAAGAAGAGATAAACAACATACGCAGACCAAAGGGTTAACCTCAACCTGTACTACTTAATATGACAAGCATCCAGCTTTTCAGCGTCAGTCCAGCCAAGCAGTAAAAAATCGTTCCTAACGATCTCTTACTGCTCACCATTTATATAGTCAAATTAAGTAGCATGGCTCGCGCCGCGAACAAAACCCGTTTAGCTTGAACAGAAATCAAACCTGAAAGATAAACTGTTCCTAAGCAAGGTTTCTCTCTTTTTTAAGCGTGAGGAATGCCTTCCATTTCTCCACTTCCGGCGGCAGGCTGGGCGCTGGACCGTCAAACCCCGCCTCTTTCAACATCTCTTCAATAGGTACCTGTTTGCGGTTATTCACAAAGACTCCGCGAACATGCACTATGCAGTGCAGCGTACCTTCACTGACAAAGCGCTGCTCCACATAGAAATATTTCTCATCCCAGCCCACGACCTTGCTCTCGATATCGAAGCGGCGCAAAGGTTTGATGTCACGTATATAGGTAAATTCGGCGGCGTTAACGATCGGCAACCACTTAAGCTTCAAAAAACGCTTAAGCAATCCCATCTCGGCAAGCATATAGGTGCGCGCTAGATCCATCAGCGCAGGATAGCGAGAATTGGTCAGGTGAAAGTTAATGTCACAATCCAACGGTAAGGCACGATAACTGATCTTGCTCGTTCCCAAAAAATCGATACGACCACAGTGACGCACACGCCAAAACATCAACCAAAACAAACGAAAATAAAGATTCATCTCACTCTGCCCCCAAAAATGAAGGCAAAAAGGCTAACAGAGGTCAGACCAGGAGACAAGCAAGATCGTACAGAGGTGGTAAACCACCTCTGACGCTATCAATACTATTTGGCTTTCAGAGTCAGCAGATGTTCGGCGTACACCTTGACGTCATCCCAGTCAGTGTAATCGATAACGGCTTTCGGATCGGTCGGGCCGTCGGTGATCTTCATGATCAGCTGAATCATCCATCTGTCATACCAACGCCAGGAGGGATAATCCACCTTACCGGCAATCACCTTAACGTCATTGGGTTTCCAGGGTGAGAGTTCGATAAACTTCTGCAGATACTTGTTGTTCTCTGGCACTCGCTTCTCAGGATTGCGCGCGACTACGTTTACACTAAAGAAACTGTTGGGTTTGGCCGCCAATTCAGCCTGATAACGGGTTGCAAATTCAAACACAGACTTATGATAACTACCGTAAAGTACACAGGCCCCTAGAGCGACATAGTCATACTTACCCCAATCAATACTGTCGAACTCGCCAATACGCAGGGCATCACAGCTGTGGCCTAACCCACTCAAGTGCGTCGCCATCGCCTGGGCTATCTTGGCCGTATGACCACCGCGAGAATAGTAAACAATTAGTACTGAAGCCATAAACGACTCATCTGTATCGGAAAAGATAACCACATTGTTGCAGTAAAGTGCCGCAGAAACATCAAATTGGATCACAATTTAGTTAAGGATTTTGTGAAATACACCACCAATTAGATATTTTACTCAAGGTAAAATAGACGCAAAATATAGAGCAATTCACATAAGACACGAGTCGGCGTAGGTTTGAGTTATCAATCCGTGCTAAGTATCATTGCTTCCACTTCCTAATTCAATTAGAATTATCTAATTAAAAGAGTACAAGAGAGTTGCCGTATGCAAAAAGATATTGATGTAAATGCAATGGTCACCAATGCTCAAAGCGCAGCAAAATGGCTTAAAGCGATAGCAAATCCATATAGATTGATGATCTTATGCCAGCTGCTCGATAATGAACTTAGCGTCACTCAGCTAAATGAAAACGTGCCCTTGAGCCAGTCTGCACTGTCACAACACCTGGCGGTATTGCGCGCCGAAGATCTGGTCGCCACTCGTAAGAGTTCACAGATCGTCTACTACACCCTGAAGAACGAGCAAGTCACCGAGGTGATTTCGATTCTCTACAAGCGCTACTGCGCATAGCCCTTGCGAAATAGAAAGCCTTTAACGCTCGCTAAAGGCTTTCGCAAATTCCCGCACCTTGTCCCAATCGGTAAACTCGAAGGTACCAGAGGTATCTGTCGGGCCTTTAGTGATCCACATGATAAAACGGATCATAAACTTATCGAAGAAGCGATATTTGGGGTAATCGATCTTGCCAGCAAACACCCCAAGTTGCTGCGGCTGCCATAATGACAGCTGCAAAAATTTCTTCATATAAGGGTTGGTTTCTGGCGTGTTTTTCTCTGGCTTTCTGGCCACCACATTCACAGTAAAGAAGGCGTTCTTCTTACTGTTAAGCACGGCTCTGTGACGATTCACATACTGGAACAGCTCAGGTCTGTGCTTACCATAACGTATACTGGCCCCTATGATGACCTTATCAAAATAGGAAAGGTTAACCGACTGCGCCTCTTCCAGGCTAACCATGGTTACCAATTGAGTATCAGACTTGCACTGCTCGGCAATCTGATCACAGATGGCTTTCGTCTGACCATCTACGGTCGAATATATAATTAGGGTACGACTCATTAATTCTTCCAAAAAGTCGGCGTAAACAACACCAATAAGGTAAACACTTCCAGCCGCCCGAATAGCATGGCCACCACCAGCACCCACTTCTCACCATCACCGATACTGGCATAGTTGCTGGCCACTTCGCCGAGCCCTGGCCCCAGGTTATTCAAACAGGCCGCCGTGGCACTAAAAGCCGTAATATTATCCATGCCCAGCGCCATCAGGATCAACATACAAACCACAAAAACGAGGGCATAGGCAGAGAAGAACCCCCACACGGCATCGATAACCCTATCGGGCAAGGCCTTGCCACTAATACGTATCGAAAACATGCCTCTTGGGTGCACCAGGCGTTTCAGTTCACGGGAGCCCTGTAACAAGAGTAAGATCATCCGCATCACCTTGATGCCACCCGCAGTTGAACCGCCACATCCCCCAATGAAACTTGAGAATATCAATAACATGGGCAGAAATAGCGGCCACATATGAAAGCTTTCTGTGCCAAAACCGGCAGTGGTAGAGATAGAAACCGCCTGGAACAGGGCAAAGTCAAATGTCTCCTCGGCGCTGTCATAAATACCGGACTGATAAAGAGTGCCAAAACAGATCAGCGTCAGCGCCAGCTGAATCACAATCAAGGCCTTAAATTCGGCGTCTCGAAAATAAACCTTAAGATTAATGCCCCGGCGGGTAAAGGCGGCAAAGTGCAGGCTGAAATTCAGCGCCGCGATCAACAAGAACACCACGCACACCATGTTGATCGCCGTGCTATCAAAGTAGCCCATGCTCGCATCATGGGTCGAGAAACCGCCGATAGCAATGGTCGAAAAAGAGTGACAGATGGCATCAAACACATCCATACCCGCAATCCAATAGGCAAAGGCACAGGCGATGGTCAAGGCAAGATAGATGTACCAGAGCGCCTTAGCGGTCTCGGCGATCCGCGGCGTCATCTTACTGTCTTTTACAGGCCCAGGGATCTCCGCTCTATAGAGCTGCATCCCGCCAATCCCGAGTACTGGCAAAATGGCCACCGCCAATACAATGATCCCCATGCCACCGAGCCACTGAAGTAGATGGCGGTAGAAGAGAATTGCCTTAGGTAAACTGTCCAGGCCAACTAAAACCGTTGCCCCTGTGGTGGTTAATGCGGAAAACGATTCGAAAAAGCTATCTGTTAACGAGAGATCGGGTTGGCTGGAAAAGATAAAAGGCACGGCACCTATAGATCCCAGTACGCCCCAGAAAAGCACCACCAACAAAAAGCCTTCTCGGGTTCGCAGATCTTTCTTGTGGCGACGATTGGGATACCAGAACACAAAACCAAGTAACAAGCTAAGAACAAAGGCTTGAAGAAAGGCGGTACCGCCGCCATCTTTGTAGATCACGGCAACCAGCGCTGGCGGCAGAAGCGACAAAGAAAACAACCCCATCAAGAGGCCTGTAATTCTTATAATGGTTCTATATTGCATTAGGGCGTTTTTATTATTCCGTTAGCGATGACGCACTTGCGCATTCTCGCATAGTTTAACCACGCTGTTGTATAAAATTTATTGGGTCCGTATCGCCAAAAGGAAAATATTTACCGAAAGCCCTGAACTAGACCAGCGCTAATCGGCGAAATCCGCCTCTAATCGGCCCTGACTTAACGTCGCCAGATCACGATTGAATCTTGCCTGCATCGCTTTTGGCATCTCAAAGGTCAATGTCACCTTATCGGTAAACACTTTATCACTCACCTCAGCCTCACACTGTTGCAGAAAATGTTCTACATCTTTGAGTTGGTGATAGTCACATACGAGGCGACCCGGATAGCGGATCAGCTTGATCTCAGTTTGCAGCTGAGTCAGTCCCTGTTTTATCCCCGAGCTATAGGCCCGTACTAAGCCGCCCACTCCCAACTTAGTGCCACCAAAATAGCGCACAACGATGGCACCAATCTCTCCCATTTTAGCCCCTTGCAGCGTGGCCAACATGGGACGCCCAGCACTACCTGAGGGCTCGCCATCATCACTACTGCCCATGGCCACGTTATTGTCAGGCGCACCTGCGATAAAAGCATAGCAATAGTGATTTGCTCCAGGGTATAGCGCCTTGATGTTAGTGAGTGCACACTTCAGCGATTTTTCCGATGGACAGTGAAATAGAAAAGAGATAAAGCGGCTATGCTTTATCTCTTCTTCTATGGTGATCGGCTCGGCCGGAATAGGATAACTCTCGCTCAACAACCCTTACCTTTTATCCTTGCAGACCCAGATCGCGAGTCATATTTTCATTGTGATCGCTATGAACAATCACGTTGTCTTCGATACGTATACCGCCAAATGGACGTATCAGATCGACCGTTTGCCAGTTAATCAGATTACCGCGGCCATCCTGTCTTAACTCGTTAAGCAGGCTGTCGATGATGTAAAGTCCAGGCTCTATGGTCAGCACTTGGTTGGCCGCCAAGGTTCTGGTACAACGCAGAAACGGATGAGCCTCAGGTGGGGCAATATGAGTACCGCGCTCATCATGCAAGAAGCCACCCATATCATGTACCTGCAAACCCAGCATATGCCCGAGCCCATGGGGGAAGAAGGCGCTGGTAACACCCTGCTCTATCAAGGCTTGCTTTTCACCGTTAGCCAGCTTGAAATCGAGCAGCAACTGCGCCAGTTTGTCGTGGGTAGCCAAGTGAAGATCCACATATTTCACGCCAGGGCGCATCATATCTATGATGGACAACTGCAGCTTATCCATGGCGGCAATCAGATCACCAAACAGGTTTTTCTCAAAAGCATAGGTACGGGTAATGTCCGAGGCATAGCCATGGAAACTCCCACCGGCATCAATTAGAAATGACAGTCGCTGCTTAGGCGACTGATGCTCGAGCGCCGTATAATGCAATATGGCTGCATTTTGGTTTAAGGCGATAATATTGCCGTAGGGCACATCATTCTCACCCATATCTGTAGCCGCCAGATAGGCCCGCTGGATCTCAAACTCACTACCGCCGCCATAGAAGGCATCTTTTGCCGCAACATGACCACGCACGCCAATCTCACTCGCGCGGCGCATACAAGCCAGCTCATATTGTGTCTTTGTGGCTCTGTGATAGTGAAGATAACTCATCACCGACTCTGGATTTCGGGAGGTAAAACCGAGCACCTCGGCAACATCCAAATGCTCACCTATGTAGCCCCAATCCTGAATATTGTCTGGCAGTAACTCGGCCACTTTATCGGCCTTGGTCAGCAGCTTAATCTCTACCTCTGAGGTCCAAAAAGCATCGGGAAAATCGGCAACCTTGTGCCAAAAGTCCACTGGACGATAAAAGATCAGTTGTGGCTTATCGCGACCATTAACCACCAACCAGCAGTGGGGGTTATCGATAACAGGAAGCCAGGCCTTGAAATGCGGATTGACCTTGAAAGGGTAATCCAGATCATCGAGAAACTGACGATGGGGCTGCCCTGAATGTATCACTAAGCCAGCTAGCTGCTCTCTTGCGGTGATCTCGGCAACGCGTCGATTTAGCTCGGCGATATGGGCGGGATAGAGGGGGGCTAAGTTTTCCATATTAGGCTTCCTGTTATTCTTCTGCGGCACCTTTTTAGCTAAAAAGGACCTGTTTTTAGCACAGAGACTATGATCTAGTGAGTCTAACATAAAGGGCAAAAATCCCCCTAACGGAACAAAATTAAACAAGTGTTTAAATTGGGTGTTGAAATTTAGTTGATTTAGACGCACACTGAGCAGCAACTGGTCAAATGATGGCCTGCTGTAAGATAGAGATTATACCTACAAGATAAAAACCCAATAGTAGGTGGCGCTCTTTAAGCAATAAGGAAGCAAGCAATGATCTACCAAAGTCCTACGATTCAAGTGGAATTACTTGAAGACAATATCGCTCGGCTCTGTTTTAACGCCGAGGGCTCAGTCAACAAGTTTGATAGAGAAACCCTCAATGCACTAAGCGACGCACTCGATGCCCTAAAGCAAACCCAAGAGGTCAAAGGGCTAATGCTCACCTCGGGTAAAGACGCCTTCATCGTAGGCGCCGATATCACAGAGTTCTTAGGACTTTTTGCACAGGAAGACAGTGTGCTACTTGGCTGGCTCGAAGATGCCAACAAGGTATTCAATAAATTAGAAGATCTGCCGTTCCCTACCATCTCGGCTATCAAAGGCTTTGCCCTGGGCGGCGGCTGCGAAACTATCCTAGCAACCGACCTACGTATCGCAGATACAACGGCTCGAATCGGTCTGCCTGAGACCAAACTTGGCATCATCCCAGGTTTTGGCGGTACCGTGCGTCTGCCTCGTCTAATCGGTGCCGACAACGCCCTGGAGTGGATCACCACAGGTAAAGATCAACGCCCTGAGTCAGCCCTTAAGGTTGGCGCCATCGACGCGGTTGTCGCCCCTGAAGCACTGGAAAGTGCAGCACTGCAGATGCTACATGATGCCATCAACGAGAAAATCGATTGGCAAGCACGTCGCCAGCGCAAGCTGTCACCCCTTACGCTGCCGAAACTGGAAGCCATGATGTCTTTTGCTACCGCCAAAGGCATGGTATTCAAAGTCGCTGGCAAACATTATCCCGCGCCTATGGCGGCTGTGGATGTTATCGAAAAGGCGGCCACCAGTGAACGCGCCCAGGCGCTGCAGGTTGAGCATCAAGCCTTTATCAAGCTCGCCAAGACAGATGTGGCCAAGGCACTTATCGGTATCTTCCTAAACGACCAGCTGGTTAAAGGTAAGGCGAAGAAGGCAGCTAAACAAGCACAGGCGGTAAACTCGGCAGCAGTGTTGGGTGCAGGCATTATGGGTGGCGGCATCGCCTATCAGAGTGCGAGTAAAGGCACCCCCATTGTGATGAAAGACATTAATCAGGCCGCGTTAGATCTTGGTCTGGGCGAAGCCGCTAAACTGCTTACGGCGCAGATCAACCGTGGTCGCTCTACCCCAGCTAAAATGGCGGGCGTGCTAAACAATATTACAGCGACACTGGATTATAACGCGCTTAAACAGGCCGACGTTGTCGTTGAAGCCGTGGTTGAACACCCTAAAGTGAAATCAAGCGTATTGGCCGAAGTAGAACAAGTCGTGGGCGAAGATGCCATTATCACTTCGAACACCTCGACCATCTCCATCAACCTATTGGCCAAGAGCCTGCAAAAGCCCGAGCGCTTCTGTGGTATGCACTTCTTCAACCCGGTCCATAAAATGCCGCTGGTTGAGGTAATTCGCGGTGAGCATAGCTCAGATGAAACCATCGCCTCTGTGGTCGCTTACGCCGCCAAGATGGGTAAGACGCCTATCGTGGTCAACGATTGCCCAGGTTTCTTCGTCAACCGAGTGCTCTTCCCCTACTTCGCTGGCTTCAGTGGCCTGCTAGAGGATGGCGCTGATTTCGCAGCCATCGACAAGGTAATGGAGAAGCAGTTCGGCTGGCCAATGGGCCCAGCTTATCTGCTGGATGTGGTTGGTCTGGACACGGGTCACCATGCACAAGCGGTGATGGCCGAAGGTTTCCCTGACAGAATGGCCAAACAGGGTAAAGATGCTATTGACGTGATGTTCGAAGCTGAGCGATTCGGTCAAAAGAATAGCAAAGGCTTCTATCAATATTCAGTCGATCGCCGCGGTAAGCCAAAGAAAGACGTTGATCCTCTAAGCTATGAATTGCTGGGCAACGCCTTTGGTGAGCTGAAAGAATTTAGCAGTGATGAGATCATCGCACGCACCATGATCCCTATGATCATCGAAACGGTTCGTTGTCTGGAAGAAGGTATTATCGCCTCGCCGGCCGAAGCCGACATGGGACTGGTTTACGGACTCGGTTTCCCTCCATTTAGAGGAGGTGTGTTCCGCTATCTAGACACCTTAGGTGTTGCCAACTTTGTCGCCCTAGCAGACAAGTACGCCCACCTAGGCGGCCTGTATCAGGTGACAGACAAGATGCGTGAACTGGCTGCCAACAACGGCAGTTACTACCCAGCCTAATCACCCGGAAGGAATAGAATAATGAAACAAGCAGTTATTGTAGATTGCATCCGTACTCCCATGGGCCGCTCTAAGGCGGGAGTATTTAGAAACGTACGCGCAGAGACATTGTCTGCCGAGCTGATGAAGGCCCTATTGGTGCGTAACCCTCAGCTCGATCCCAACACCATAGAAGACGTTATCTGGGGCTGTGTACAACAGACGCTGGAACAGGGCTTCAACATTGCACGTAACTCAGCGCTACTGGCGGGTATACCTAAGCAAGCCGGCGCTGTCACGGTAAACCGCCTGTGTGGTTCTTCGATGGAAGCTATTCATCAGGCGGCTCGCGCCATCATGACAGGCATGGGCGATACCTTTATTGTTGGCGGTGTCGAGCATATGGGGCACGTCCCGATGAATCATGGTGTCGACTTCCACCCAGGCCTGGCCAACAATGTCGCCAAAGCCTCGGGCATGATGGGACTCACCGCCGAGATGCTGGGCAAGATGCATGGCATCACGCGTCAGCAGCAAGATGAATTTGCCGTACGCTCGCACCAACGCGCCCACGCGGCAACTCTCGAAGGACGCTTCGCCAACGAGATCCATGCTATCGAAGGTCATGACGCCAACGGCGCGCTGATCAAGGTGATGCACGATGAAGTGATTCGCCCAGAAACCTCGCTAGAGTCTTTAGCGGCACTACGCCCTGTCTTCGACCCAGCCAACGGCACAGTCACCGCAGGCACCTCTTCGGCACTGTCTGACGGCGCATCTGCCATGTTAGTGATGGAAGAAGAAAAGGCCAAGGCCTTAGGTCTGCCGATTCGCGCCCGTATTCGCTCCATGGCCGTAGCTGGTTGTGATGCTGCCATTATGGGCTATGGCCCGGTTCCGGCGACTCAAAAGGCACTGCAGCGTGCAGGCCTCACCATTGCAGATATGGATGTTATCGAGCTAAACGAAGCCTTCGCCGCGCAGTCACTGCCTTGCGTAAAAGATCTTGGCCTGATGGATCTGGTTGACGAGAAAGTGAACCTCAATGGTGGCGCCATCGCGCTGGGTCACCCACTGGGTTGTTCAGGCGCACGTATCTCGACCACACTGATCAACCTGATGGAAAGCAAAGATGCGAGCCTAGGTCTGGCAACTATGTGTATCGGTCTTGGCCAAGGTATCGCGACGGTATTTGAACGCGTTTAACGCTTCCCCTACCCTTTAGCGTTAAAAATGGAGCGGCTCTGTCGCTCCATTTTTTTGTTTCACGTGAAACCACAAACCGAAAAGCATTACCTATCCCCTGTATCCCTTTATCTTAATTCTCACTGCTGTAGTATCGACTTGAGTTCACCCGGTTAAGGTAAAATGAGCAGTGAAGATCATAAAGCTGATAGAGCAACCAGAGGCGATCGATCAACTCGCCTACTGGTATCATAATGAGTGGGGGCACTTGGGCAGCAATCGAACCCAGTCCGAACTGGTTCATAGCCTGAGCCAATACTTGCAATATCAGGGGATTCCACAGCTTTGGCTTGCGCAGGATGAAAACCAACCCATTGGAGCCATACAATTAAGATACCAAGAGAACAGCAACTATCCCTCTGATAGCGTCTGGCTAGGAGGTATCTATGTGGTGGAGCAACACAGAGGACAAGGAGTGGCGACCAAGCTGGTCCGCGAGGCACAAGACTATGCAGCCAGCCTTAACGTTAAGACACTCTACCTACAAACCGAAGCGAAAAACCTCGCCCTCTATCACAACCTAGGCTGGCAAATTGTCGCTACACTAAGCCACTGTGACCTCACAATTAATGTAATGGCCAAAAACCTGTAAAGAGAGCTCCATGACACCCGCTACCAAAACGTTAGACAAGGCTAAAATAGCCTACAAAATACATGAATATCAACATGATGCCAGTGCAAGCGCCTATGGTCTCGAAGCGGCAGAGAAACTTAATTTACCCACAGATCAAGTATTTAAAACCTTAGTAGCCGAGCTCGATAGTGGCGCTCTCGTTGTGGCCATCATCCCTGTCGATAAAAAGCTCAATATGAAACAGCTGGCCAAGGCCGCAAAGGCAAAAAAAGCGGCTATGGCAGCTCCGGACAAGGTGCAACGTTCTACAGGTTATGTTCTCGGCGGCGTCAGCCCTATCGGTCAAAAAAAACGCCTAGCCACCTTTATCCATGCCAGCTCAGAAACTCTAGAATCCATTTACGTCAGTGGCGGCCGTCGCGGCTTAGATATCCAACTCTCGCCCCAAGATCTACAAGCTTTAACTCATGCAACAATGGTAGATTTGACATAGACAAGGAAACAACTTCATCCAACGTTAAGTTAGCTATACTATAAAAACTTAAGTGCAATTTAAAATTATTGATAGATACATTCATAGCAAATGGAGTTGGAATGAATCAAACTAATCAAACTCTTTTTGAACAGATGCGGATTACCGAACTAGAAATAGAGTTTCGTAAATCACTTTTTCTTCTTACAACACAAGATACCAAACTATTAGCGTCTTGCCGGCCAACTATTCAATTATATATCGATGATATTGTCGAAGAGTTTTACTCGATGCAAACTGATGTGTCTGAGATAGCCTTATTAATTGGTGACTCAGACACTTTAGAGCGTCTGCGGGCTGCACAAAAGCGATATGTACAAGATTTATTTCTAGGGGAATACGATCTCGAATATGTTAATAATCGATTGAGAATAGGCCTAGTACATAAGCGTATCGGAGTTGAACCCAAGCTCTATCTATCCGCAGTACATACCCTTAAAAATTTAATTAATAAGAATATAAATAAGGCCTTTAAAAAAGATCCGGCTAAAGCTGAAGCCGTTATACTCGCTCTCGACAAATTAATCCTCTTCGACGTTAGCCTGGTTTTCGACACTTACATCAGAAGCCTAGTATCAGAAATAGAAACGGCAAAACAAAAAGCTGAGACATATGCCAACAACATGGAGACAAAAGTAAAAGAGCGAACCCAACAACTTGAAGAATTATCACGTACAGACCCGCTTACAGGATTACTAAACGTACGTCATCTAAACGAGATAGTAACCAGAATTCTTAGAGCAGCACAGCGTCGATTAGAGCCCGTTAGTATCTGTTATATTGATATCAATGATTTCAAAAAGATAAACGACACTCAAGGACATCAGGCTGGCGATAATATTCTGCAAAATATTGCCAAAATTATTGCAAGCGCGGTACGAGGAGAAGATTGTTGCTTCCGTTACGGTGGAGATGAGTTTTGTATTGTATTACCAAACTGTAATGCAACAGACGTTCAAAATGAATTTATAGTCAGATTAGAAAAAAAACTTAAACAAGAGTTGGTTCCTGTGACGCTCAGTTATGGGATCGTAGATACTGGCCCACAACACTATATGGAAGCCAGCGAAATAATTAACCTTGCAGACAGCAAAATGTATCAACATAAACGAAACTTGAAATCTATACCGGCAAGTACAGACAAAAAGAACCTCGTGAAATTGGATTCAATAAAACGTTAATCCAATGTTCCACGTGAAACACTCCGCTATGATTTATCCCTATCAGTAATAGCTCACAAAATCCTGAACGCAACTTGGCACAACGGTGTGGCTAGCGTAATATTAGTCCCTTCTGTTTAACCAGGTCTCACACCAGTTAAGGTTTATGATATGAGCGATCCCTTTGCACAAGCACAACACCAACTCGATGCCCTTGGGTTGCGTTGTCCAGAGCCTGTCATGATGGTGAGAAAGTCTGTCCGTAAGATGAGCGAGGGCGAAACCTTGTTAATCATCGCTGACGACCCGGCCACGACAAGGGACATCCCAAGCTTCTGCGAATTTATGGACCACACCCTGATTGCGAGCCAGACCGAATCGACGCCCTATCGCTATCTGATCAAAAAAGGGCTCTGATCCGCTAACCTTAACAGCTAACCACTCTTCTATCCCCTTCGCAAACACTCTGCAGTGACTTACACCCAGTGATTGCCATAGGCTTAGTCCCCCCGGATTAGTCCCACCGATAGCGCTTGCCAGCGGTTTGAGTCGCAGTTTACACTGATAGTCGGCTTTCAAAAGGATTGAGATAAGATGGCAAGTTTACAAGGCATTAGCTACAAGGTTGTAAAGGGTGGTCCAATGCTTGAAACCTCGGCGGCATTAGTGACTACAAGTACAGGAGTCGCACAGGACGTTTTTGGTAAACCAGGCAAACGGCAAGTCACCCTGCTTTCATCCCACCAGTGGATGCAGGCCTGCAATGACTTAGGTGTCGATCTCCCCTGGACAGCCCGCAGAGCCAATCTACTCATAGATGGCATCAATTTCGGTCCACAGGACAAGGGTAAAATCATTCAGATCGGCGCGTTGCAGCTAGAGATCACTGGCGAGACAGATCCCTGTAAGAAGATGGAAAAAGTCAGCCAAGGATTAGAAGCTGCCTTACGTCCAGACTGGCGTGGTGGCGTAACCTGCCGCGTTCTCAATGATGCCGAAATAAGTATCGGTGATACCGTCACCCTCTAGCATTCGGCGCAACAAAGCCCTTTCTGCCGGCAGCCTTTCTTAGGCTGCCTAGCTTTCTCTTTACGCTCACCACGATCCGCTATAACTGTCATTACATTCACTAAATGTCACAGAATTTAGGTTTTACTGTTATCAAATTTATGCGATAACTAACGCTGATTGTATACACTCCCCCTCTGTATTCGTGTTAAGCACCCAACTAAGGATAATAATGAAACTGGGAACTCCTATGCTAAAACAAAAAATCACACCTCTATGCGCGGCAATCGCTCTAAGCTTTTCGCTACCGACCTGGGCCACAGAAACTGATACCCCAAGATGGCAAGTCAATGCTCCGGCAAATGCGCCGTTTGAGCAGGTGAAAATTGACGTCACCGAAGGTACCTGGATGAACGTCAGTGTCAGTCCAGACGGCAAACATATAGTGTTCGACCTCTTAGGCGATATCTATCAGATGCCTATCGAAGGTGGCGAAGCCAAACCCTTAGCCCAAGGCATCGCCTGGCAGATGCAACCCGTCTACAGTCCAGATGGTAAATATATTGCTTTTACGTCAGATGAAGATGGCGGAGACAATATCTGGGTGATGAATGCCGATGGCAGCAACCCTCGCCCTGTCACCAAAGAAACCTTCCGCCTGCTAAACAGCCCAGCGTGGAGCCCAGACTCTCAATACCTTATCGGTCGTAAACACTTCACCGGCAGTCGTAGTCTGGGAGCAGGCGAAGTCTGGCTATATCATGTTGCCGGCGGCACAGGAGTAAAACTAACCGAGCGACCAAACGAGCAGAAAGATTTGGGTGAACCGGCCTACTCACCCGATGGTCGCTATGTCTACTTCAGCCAGGACGCGACACCGGGTAAGACCTTTCACTACTCTAAAGACTCTGTCAAAGGCATCTATAAGATCAAACGTTACGACACCCAAACCGGTGACATAGAGGTATTGATTGAGGGTACCGGCGGCGCGATTCGGCCAACCCCTAGCCCAGATGGAACTAAGCTGGCCTATATTAAGCGCGACGGCTTCCAATCGACCTTATACCTTCTGGATCTAAAGTCGGGCGAGCAAACCAAGCTGTATGACAAGTTAGATCGTGATATGCAGGAAACCTGGGCCATCCATGGTGTTTACCCCACCATGAGCTGGACTGCCGATAATCAGGAGTTGGTGTTCTGGGCTGGTGGTAAGATCAATCGCTTAGATGTAGAGAGCAAGTCAGTTAAAGAGATCCCTTTCAAGGTCAAAACTGAGCTTGCTGTACAACCCTCTGTGCGCTTCAAACAGAATATCGACCTGGATAGCTTTGACGTTAAGATGCTGCGCATGGCACAGGTGTCACCCGATGGCGAGAAGGTTATCTATGAGGCGCTAGGGAAATTATGGGTTAAGCGCCTGCCTGATGGAAAGGTGTCTCGCCTAACGGACCTTGATGACGATATTAGAGAACTATACCCTCAGTGGTCTCGCAACGGTAAGAAGGTCGTCTTCACTACTTGGGACGATGAAAACCAAGGCAGTGTGCGCATAGTCAATGCACGAGGTGGACGCAGCAAAACCTTGACCCAAGAACCTGGGAAATATGTCGAACCCACCTTCTCACCCGACGGTGAGCAAGTGGTCTATCGCAAAATCAAAGGCGGTAACATTACCCCACGCACCTGGTCACAAGAGCCAGGGCTTTATGTTGTCGATACCAAAGGCAAAGAGAGCCGTAAGATCACTCCTGATGGCTATCAACCACAATTTGGCGCCGAATCAGACCGTGTCTACTTCATGGACTACGGCGAAACACCCCAGCTAGCCTCAATCAACCTGCACGGTTTCCAGAAGCGGGTGCATTACACTAGCAAGCATGCCACCGAATTTAGAGTCTCTCCAGATGGTAAACAATTGGCCTTCGCCGAACGTTTCAAGGTTTGGGTAACGCCCTTCGCCAAGCATGGCGAAACCATAGAGATAGGCCCTAAGGCAGACAATTTGCCAGTGACTCAGTTAAGTGTTCGCGCCGGTGAAAGCATCAGCTGGAGTGGCAAGAGCGACCAACTCTACTGGAGCCTAGGCCCAGAACTGTACCAGATGGATGTTGATGCCGATTATCAGGCAGATGAAAAGGCGGCTCCTGTTGAGCCCAAGATCACCCAAATAGGTTTCGAGAAGAAGGCTGATGTTCCACGTGGAACAGTTGCCTTTGTCGGCGGTCAGGTGATCACCATGGAAGATGACAAGGTGATCGACAATGGTATCGTCATCGTTGAGAACAACAAGATCCTTACCGTAGGTGATGCCAACACCCAGATTCCTAAAGGAGCCCAGGTAATCGACATCAAAGGCAAGACCATCATGCCGGGACTGTTCGATGCCCACGCTCACGGCTCTCAAGGTGAAAATGAGATCATCCCACAGCAAAACTGGGAACTCTACGCCAACCTAGCGCTGGGAGTGACGAGCATTCACGATCCTTCAAACGACACCACTGAGATCTTCGCCGCCTCTGAGCAGCAGAAGGCTGGGAAGATAGTCGGCCCGAGAATCTTCTCTACCGGCACAATTCTCTACGGTGCCAACATGCCGGGCTACACCTCTCACATCGACTCCTTGGACGATGCCAAGTTCCACCTGGAACGCCTCAAGAAGGTCGGCGCCTTTAGCGTTAAGAGCTACAACCAGCCAAGACGTAACCAGCGTCAGCAGGTAATTGCTGCGGCCAGAGAGCTGGAGATGATGGTGGTACCAGAAGGCGGTAGCCTGCTGCAACATAACCTCACCATGATCGCCGATGGCCATACCACGGTTGAGCACTCTCTACCGGCGGGTGCCATTTATAGTGACGTAAAACAGCTCTGGAGCCATACCGATGTTCACTACACCCCAACACTGGTTGTGGCCTATGGCGGCATCTCGGGTGAGAACTATTGGTACGACAAGACAGATGTCTGGGCTCACCCGCGCCTATCTAAGTATGTGCCAGGCGATCTGCTGCAGGCGCGCTCGATGCGTCGCCCTACTGCGCCCGATGGTCACTATAACCACTTCAATGTTGCCCGTGTCGCAAATGAACTCAACGAGCTCGGCGTTAAGCCGAACATTGGTGCCCACGGTCAGCGCGAAGGTTTAGCAGCCCACTGGGAGATGTGGATGTTTGCTCAGGGGGGCATGAGTAATATGGAAGTGCTCAAGACGGCTACCATTAATCCGGCAGAGACCTTTGGTATGGATCACCAGCTAGGTTCCATTAAAGCAGGTAAGTTAGCAGATCTAATCGTCATCGATGGTAATCCGCTGGAAGATATTCGCGTAACCGACAGGGTGACCTATACCATGGTGAACGGCAAGTTGTTCGACGCCGAATCGATGAACCAACTCAATGGAGACAAAACGCAGCGCAAACCGTTTTTCTTCGAACTTTAGATCAATTTTTAATTTTAAAATCTGGCTTAGATAAGCCACAAATTTTAATTTCATAAAAATTTTAAATTGATTCAAAAATGAGTCTATGAACAGGTAAAGGGTGTTCCACGTGGAACACCCTTTTTTATGTTTCATTGGAATCAGGTCTCACATCTTTACATCTGATGGTAAATCAGCCTAAGCTAATCGACTGTTCGGCTCAATCGGAAGAGCCCCACCGAAAAGGAATTTAAACGATGAAATCTATCACATTCACCTTATTGCTCCTCTTAAGCCTCTCAGCCATTGCCTACCTGATCTTTGAAGAGCGTCAAGATGGTCAGTCTCAAGACAAACTTGCCACCGAGACCAACAGCCCCACGAGCGAAAAAACAAAGCAGTTTGCAAGCGAGGCCTTACCCACTGAGCAAGGGATCTCACAACCACAATCAGATGATAACCATAGTGACAATCAGGCACCTTTGGTAATCACCTCATCGAAACAACTGGTTGCTCAGATGATAGATGACAATGACATTATTGATGGGGAACAGGTTACAAAACTACTTAACGGTGATTTCGCTGACTATGTCGATCTTATCCAGTCCCAGGAAAACCAGGACGAGATGGGGAGTAAACGCCAGTCTTCATTAGCAGACAGCTTGGCCAACCTGCAAGAGACCATATATAGTGAAAAATACGCCTGTGCGGGGCGAATCTGCACCTTAAGCCTAACAACCGACACAATGAGTCAACAAAGCATTGATAAATTAAGTGAATTTGATAAGAACTATGCATTTATCAAGCAGACTCAACTCGACACTGGCGAGACACTGTTTCAGGCCATCTATCTACAAACAGATGACCCGTCCACTATGCGATTTAAAGGTTATTAAGCACCTTAGTTAGGCTTATCTTGATAGCAGAAACAGTCGGCGGTGTGGTCGTTCACCATGCCCACCGCCTGCATGAAGGCATAGCAGATAGTCGGCCCAACAAAGTTAAATCCTAATTTTTTCAACGCCTTTGACATAGCCTCAGACTCTGGCGTCTGCGCCGGAAGCTGATCCAATCGTTGAAAATGATTGAGCGTGGGCTGCCCGCCGACAAAGCTCCAGAGAAACTCAGAAAAATCATTGCCCTGCTCGACAAAAGCGATATATCCCTTGGCATTTTTGATGATGGAATTGATCTTGAGCCGATTACGAATTATGCCGGGATTTTGTAGTAATTCCTCTACTTTAGCCTCATCAAACTGAGCGATCACATAGGGGTCAAAATCGGCAAATGCCGCCTCATAATTTTGTTGCTTCTTGAGTATGGTGATCCAGGAGAGTCCTGCCTGCTGACCATCCAGACAGAGCTTGGCAAACAGCTCTTTACTGTCATACACGGGACGACCCCAAACCTTATCATGATAGGCTTGATAAAGCGGATCTTCGCTAACCCAGCCACAACGCTTTACATCCATGGTGTTTTTTCCCAATTTTCCGCCGTTAAGGTAAAAAATAACCTACATAAGCCTTTTTCAACAAGGTATAATCGAAACCATTTTCTATCACAAGCCGACAGTAGTAGACATGACGACGAAACATGACGTAAAAACATTCCAGGGTTTCATCTTAACCCTGCAGGAATACTGGGCGCAGCAAGGTTGCGCCATCGTTCAGCCGCTGGACATGGAAGTAGGTGCGGGCACCTTCCACCCCATGACATTCTTACGTTCTCTTGGCCCTGAGCCGATGAGCAGCGCCTATGTTCAGCCATGTCGCCGTCCTACCGATGGTCGTTACGGTGAAAACCCTAACCGCCTGCAGCACTACTATCAGTTCCAGGTGGTTCTCAAGCCCTCTCCAAGTAACATCCAAGAACTCTACCTAGGTTCTCTAGAGGCACTAGGGGTCGACATGGGCATTCATGATGTTCGCTTCGTTGAAGACAACTGGGAATCCCCAACTCTGGGTGCCTGGGGCCTTGGCTGGGAAGTCTGGCTTAACGGCATGGAAGTGTCTCAGTTCACCTACTTCCAACAGGTCGGTGGCCTGGAATGTAGCCCTGTAACAGGCGAGATCACCTATGGTCTTGAGCGTCTGGCTATGTATATCCAGGAAGTCGACAGTGTCTATGATCTAGTGTGGACCGATGGTCCTATGGGCAAGATCATGTACGGCGATGTGTTCCATCAGAACGAAGTCGAGCAATCTACTTACAACTTCGAGCACGCCAACGTCGAGGTGCTGTTCAGACAATTTGACGATTGCGAGAAGGCCTGTAACGAGCTATTGGCATTAGAAACGCCACTTCCCCTGCCTGCCTATGAGCAGGTAATGAAAGCCTCGCATGCCTTCAACCTGCTCGATGCGCGCCACGCTATTTCGGTTACCGAACGTCAGCGTTACATTCTGCGCGTACGCACCATGGCCAAGTCAGTGGCTGAGTCCTATTATCAAGCCCGTGAAGCACTCGGCTTCCCAATGTGTAAGTAGAGGTATATGAAGATGAAATTTGAAAACTTACTCATTGAAGTAGGCACAGAAGAGTTACCGCCAAAATCGCTAAAAACCTTAGCCGAATCTTTCTTGGCCAATTTTGAAGAAGAGCTACAGAAGGCTGAATTAAGCTACGAATCGGCAACCTGGTATGCTGCGCCTCGTCGTCTGGCGTTAAAGATCAATGCCCTGGTATCAGCTCAAGCCGACAAAGTCGTCGAAAAGCGCGGCCCTGCAATCGCCCAAGCCTTCGATGCCGATGGCAACCCGACCAAAGCCGCTATGGGCTGGGCTCGTGGTAATGGCATCACAGTCGAGCAGGCCGAGCGTCTGACCACTGACAAAGGCGAATGGTTATTACACAAGGCCAAGGTGGTCGGTGTTGAAACCAAGTCACTGGTTGCCGACATGGCTCAGCGCGCCCTAGATAAGCTGCCGATCCCTAAGCCGATGCGTTGGGGCAGCAGCAAGACCCAATTTATTCGTCCGGTACATACAGTTACCATGCTGATGGGCAGCGAGCTGATCCCTGGTGAGTTACTGGGTATTGAGTCGGCGCGCACCATCCGCGGCCACCGCTTCATGGGTGTCGACACCTTTGAATTAGATCATGCCGACAACTATCTCACTGCACTGGAAACCCAGGGCAAGGTAAAGGCTGATTATCAGGCGCGTATGGCCCTGATCAAAGCCGATGCCCAGGCGGCAGCCAGCGCCATCGGTGGTATCGCTGAAATCGATGATGATCTACTGGAAGAGGTTACCTCTCTAGTCGAGTGGCCCGTGGTTCTTACCGCTAACTTCGAAGAGAAGTTCCTCGACGTGCCAGCAGAAGCCTTGGTCTACACCATGAAAGGCGACCAGAAATACTTCCCGGTATTCGATAACGCCGGCACCCTGCTGCCTCACTTTATCTTCGTGACAAACATAGAATCGAAAGATCCGGCACAGATCATCGCGGGTAACGAGAAAGTGGTTCGCCCACGCCTTGCCGACGCCGAATTCTTCTTTGAAACCGACAAGAAGCATAGCCTGGAATCACGTCTCGCCAGCCTTGAAACCGTGGTCTTCCAGCAGCAACTCGGTACCATCAAAGACAGAGTCGAGCGCATCTCTGCCCTCGCCGCATTTGTGGCACAAGGTATTGGCGCCGATAGCGAACAGGCAGCACGCGCCGGCCTGCTCTCTAAGTCAGATCTCATGACCAACATGGTGATGGAGTTTACCGATCTGCAGGGTACCATGGGCATGCATTATGCTCGCCTGGATGGTGAAACCGAGGCGGTTGCACTGGCACTTGAAGAGCAGTACAAGCCGAAATTCTCAGGCGATACTGTACCGACCGCCACTATCTCTATCTCTGTGGCGTTGGCTGAAAAGCTCGATACCTTAGTGGGTATCTTCGGTATTGGTCAGGCCCCTAAAGGCGCTGCTGACCCGTTCGCCCTACGCCGCGCTGCTATCGGTATTTTGCGTATCTGCGTCGAAAACAATTTACCACTAGACCTGGTCGATTTGATTGCCAAGGCACAAGAGCTTCATGGTGATAACCTCAGCAATGCCGACACCGCAGAGCAGGTACTAGAGTTCTTGATGGGTCGTTTCCGCGCCTGGTACCAAGATCAAGGCATCAGCGTCGATGTGATCCTGGCGGTACTGGCTCGTCGTCCAACCTCGCCAGCCGATTTTGACAGCCGCATCAAGGCTGTTACCCACTTCAGAAGCCTGGAACAAGCTGCCGCTTTGGCCGCTGCCAACAAGCGTGTATCCAACATTCTGGCCAAGGTTGAGGGTGATATCGCCAGCGATATCGACAGTAGTTTGCTACAAGAGAGCGCCGAACAAGCTCTGGCCAACAAGCTTAACGAGCTACAACCTCAGCTTGAGCCCCTGTTTGCCAATGCTGATTATCAACAGGCACTGGCCCTGCTGGCTAGCCTGCGTGAAAGCGTCGACACCTTCTTCGAAGATGTGATGGTGATGGCTGATGACGAAGCACTCAAGCAAAACCGTCTGGCGCTGCTGGCAAAATTAAGAGCCCAGTTCCTGCACGCCGCCGATATCTCGCTGCTGCAGTAACTCTCTGCCGGTGAAACAAAAAACGCATCCTCAGGGATGCGTTTTTTATGTCCGGACATGGAATAATGGCTATTGCGACGCAAGCTGGTTAGACTAAATCCATCATATTCACTCGCAGGTTAAGTTGTGGCGTTACAGACTCAAATCTATCCCCTAGGCGAACGCGCTCTCGTATTAGATCCCTCCCCCCTCGAGCACCTATCTTGGGAGCTACAAGCCAAGTTGTGCTGGTTAGCCACAGAGCTGCGCCTCGACAACAGATTGCTAGAAGTCATTCCAGGGATGAACAACCTGACACTGGTGGTTAAAGAACCCGGGCAGCTCAAATCTGTCAAGGCCAAACTCGATGAGCTTTGGCAACGGGCACCAGACACAGCCTTTGAGCCACAAACCGTCACACTACCGGTCAGCTATGGGGGTGAGTTTGGCCCGGATCTTATCAAGGTCGCTCAATATCATGACATCACCCCCGAAGAGGTCGTTCACCTGCACACCCTGGCCAGCTACAAGGTATTCTTCATTGGTTTTCAGCCTGGATTTGCCTATCTTGAAGGTCTCCCGCACGCGCTACATACCCCTAGGCTGGCAACCCCCAGGCTAAAGATCCCAGCAGGCTCAGTTGGCATCGGCAGCGAACAGACGGGGGTCTACCCTTTAGCCAGCCCCGGCGGCTGGCAGCTCATAGGTCAAACCCAAACGCCGCTGTTCGATCCCCTTAGTGATATCCCCTGCCTACTCGCTCCCGGCGATATCGTTCGCTTCCAGGCAAAGGAGATCTGTCTATGATAAAGCTCGCTCAAGTTAGTGGACTGGCCAGCATTCAAGATCTCGGCAGGCAGGGACAGGGGCACCTAGGTATCCCAAGTGGTGGCGCCATGGATAGATTTGCCTTGATACTCGCCAATCGTCTACTAGGCAATGATGACACCGCCGCTGGCATAGAGTTGTCCTCTGGCGTGTATGAACTCGTCTTCGACATCCCGAGTTGGGTTGCCCTGTGCGGCGCCCCCTTCGAAGCCAACATAGACTCGCGCCCCTTGTGGAACGGTTGGCGTGGGCGCATTAATCCGGGGGAACGCTTAACCATACGTGGCCCCAAGCAAGGTGTGTGGGGCTACCTCGCCGTACTCGGTGGTATTCAAGTCCCTAGCGTCCTTGGCGGATGCGGCACTTTTTTGGCCGGTCAATTTGGCGGTCATCAGGGCAGACCACTCATATCTGGGGACGTGCTAGCGTTAAACCCAGCAACCGAAGCCGGATTCAGCCGCCCGGTGGGCGCGGTACAAAGGGCCAATGATGGGATATTACGCGCCCTACCCGGGCCGGAAATGACCCGCTTTAGCGACCAAGATCGCAAAGCCTTCTGGCATCATAGCTGGACAGTGTCACAACAGAGTGATCGTATGGGGACTCGACTCGATGGTCAGGCTCTCACCTCGGCTAAAAAACTGAGTTTACGCTCCCACGCCGTATTGCCGGGCGTAGTTCAGGTACCACCTGGTGGCCAACCCATAGTGCTTCAGGCCGACGCACAAACCAGTGGTGGCTATCCCAGAATGGCGGTGGTGATCGAGGCTGATAGATGGAAACTGGCGCAGTGTCGAGGCGGTCAAAAGGTGAGTATTCAGCATGTGAGTCCGAATCAGGTGGAAGAGGCGAACCTGGAATGGCAACACTATTTCTATCGTTTAGCGAGGGCAATGGATGGCAGTTAATCCACTCAAAATAGATCTTAATGCCGATCTCGGCGAAGGGGGCACACAAGATGAGGCGCTTATGCCGCTGATATCTTCGGCCAATATCGCCTGTGGCGGTCATGCCGGCGATACCCAATCCATGCACCATACCTTATTACTAGCCAAGCAGTATGGTGTCAATGTCGGCGCCCACCCCAGCTATCCTGACAGAGAACACTTTGGCCGAATCTCGATGACACTCTCACCCGAGGCGCTGTACGCCACGCTCCACCAGCAAATTAGAGCCTTAAAGGCCCTGTGCGATGATTTAAGCATAAAACTGATCCATATTAAGCCCCATGGGGCCCTGTATAACGACGCCGCTAACAATAAGGCTCTGGGCCAAATTATCATAAGAGTGATAAAAGCTATCGACCCCAGACTCAAACTGATGATCCTCGCTGGTAGCCCATTGGTGGAACAGGCCAAAGCCGCTGGCATAGAGGTGATAGAGGAAGCCTTTGCCGATAGAAGCTACTTGGCCGATGGTACTCTGGCCCCGCGTTCTCAGCCAGGCGCGGTATTGCATGATGCAGATAAGATGCTGGCTCAGGTTAGCGCCATAATAGAGCGGCGCCAACTGACCGCCATCACTGGCGAGACCATTCCATGCACTGCCACCAGCCTTTGTCTACATGGAGACAATCAAGAAGCACTGAGGTTTGCTAAGCTGATCCGGTCTTGCGTGCAACCATGAGCCAAAAGAGACGGCTCAGCGTTTATGGTAAATAAGCAAGAGATCGCCACTGGCGGTGGAAACGCCTGTTATCTCTAACTCTGGATGGCTCTGCTGGTAGCGATCAACATAGTCTCGAAGAAAGGTCACAGAGTCGTGATTTGCCCTCAGCAAACAAGCATCCTGCTTACAATAGTGATAACTCACTCTTAACTCACTAAAATCGCCACCCCAATTATCAGCATACTCGCCATCGCTCTGGTTAAACTCCTCGACCTTAAGCTCCATAAGCTGATCAGGGTCATCCAATATCAGGGCGTTATACTCAGGCGGTGAGGCCAGAAAATAGGGATCGCCCTCATTTTCAAAATAGAGATAAGCTGTACCATCTCGCATAAAAAGGACCAGCTTCACGCCGATACTGACGTAGGAGATCCGCATAGTCAGCGTGAGATGACGTTATCTTAAAGGGTTCAATGCTGGCAATGTCGAACTCGGTACTGGTCGCAGGCGCCTCGCTGTCCAGGTTATCGATTGTGCCAAGCTTTTGTTCACTCTCAAGGCTTGCTAACGATGTTTGCCCTGGCGAGTGAGCGGGTTTAACCTGACCACTAGCGACCTACATTGACTCGCCAGCTGTTTGAGAAGCGTAGGATTGGTTATCGATATGTGCGGTAATGGGCTTATCGTGGTTTGCCAATGTACTCAGTAACCAGGCAAGCCCCAATATACACAGCAGTCCCCATCCTAGGTATGTTCCTTTCATCCTTGATATCCATTTCGCAGCCAATAATTTATCTTAAGCTAAACGCCTGACCACAATATGTAAAGTGATGACTCAGATACAAAAAACCCCGGAAATATCCGGGGTTTTGAATAAATCTTAATCGCCTGTTATACGTCTAGGTTAGCCACGTTCAGGGCGTTAGATTCGATGAAGTCGCGACGCGGCTCAACCTGATCACCCATCAAGCAGGTGAATAGCTGATCGGCGCCGATGGCATCTTCGATGGTCACTCTCAGCATACGACGTGACTCTGGATCCATGGTGGTTTCCCATAATTGCTCAGGGTTCATCTCACCCAATCCTTTGTAGCGCTGAATATAAAGACCACGCTTAGAATCATTCATCAACCAATCCAGTGCCTCGACAAATGAGGTGACCTCTTTCATGCGCTCACCGCGCTTCACATAGCCACCCTCTTCGATCAGACCTTCCAAGGCGTTAGCCAGGCTGGTCATGCGCTGATAATCACTCGACTGTAAGAAGTCATATGAGAACAGGTAGTTGGTATCGATACCATGCTTACGAATGGTGATCTTAGGCAGATAGACCTGACGCTCTGGGTCGAGGAACGCCTCGGCGCTAAAGATAAAGCCACCCGACTCGGCCTCTTTCAATGCTGCCACATAGTTGTCACACCACTGCTTCACCTTGGCCTCGTCGGCCAGAATGTCGCTGGTTAAGCCAGGCTGATACAACATGCGCTCGGTCAACATGATAGGGAAACGCTGCTCAAGACGATCGAAAATCGCTTCTACCTCACGGTACTGGTAGACCAGCTTTTCGAGTGGCGCACCAGACATGGCCGGAGCATCTTGTGACGGATGGATCTCACCACCGTCCAACGCCAAGTTGGTCAGGTATTCGGTCAGCGCCGGATCATCCTTCAGATACTGCTCCTGCTTACCTTTCTTCACCTTATACAGTGGTGGCTGGGCGATAAACACATAACCACGCTCGATAAGCTCAGGCATTTGACGGAAGAAGAAGGTCAACAGCAAGGTACGAATGTGCGAGCCGTCGACGTCAGCATCGGTCATGATAACGATGTTATGGTAACGCGTCTTATCGGGATCATATTCATCGCGACCGATACCACAGCCTAATGCGGTGATAAGCGTCGCAACCTCTTGTGAAGAGAGCATCTTATCGAAACGGGCCTTCTCCACGTTAAGGATCTTACCCTTAAGCGGCAGAATCGCCTGGTTCTTACGGTTACGACCCTGCTTGGCACTACCACCCGCCGAGTCACCCTCCACTATGTAAATTTCAGAAAGCGCAGGGTCTTTCTCTTGGCAATCCGCCAGCTTACCCGGCAGACCACCTAAATCTAATGCGCCTTTACGACGAGTCATTTCACGGGCCTTACGGGCCGCTTCACGGGCGCGAGCCGCGTCGATGATCTTACCGACAATCAGCTTAGCCTCGTTAGGGTTCTCAAGCAGGTAATCACCTAGCTTCTCGCCCATGGTCTGCTCTACAGCCGTCTTCACTTCACTGGAAACCAGCTTGTCTTTGGTCTGAGAGCTGAACTTAGGATCTGGCACCTTAACCGAAATAACCGCAGTCAAACCTTCACGAGCATCATCGCCTGTCGCGCTGGTTTTGCCTTTCTTATTGAAACCTTCGCGGTCCATATAAGTATTTAGGTTACGCGTCAGCGCACTGCGGAAACCCGCCAGGTGGGTACCACCATCACGCTGAGGAATGTTGTTGGTGAAACAGAAAATATTTTCCTGGAAGCCATCGTTCCACTGCATCGCAACTTCAACGGTAATACCATCTTCACGTTCTTGTACGAAGTGGAAGATCTCTTTGTTTACCGGCGTCTTGTTAATATTGAGGTAATCAACAAAGGCACTGATACCGCCTTCGTACTTGAAGAATTCATCCTTGTTGTCGCGCTCGTCGACTAGGCGAATACCAACACCTGAGTTCAGGAATGACAGCTCGCGTACACGCTTAGCCAGAATATCGAAGTGGAACTCGACATCCGAGAAGGTCTGGCTGCTTGGCCAGAAACGAATTTCAGTACCTGTATTGGTCGCGTCGCCTATCTCTTTGATCGGCTCATCTGGCTCACCCATGGTATAGAACTGCTCATACAGTTTACCTTCACGACGAATGGTTAACTGTAGCTTTTCAGACAGGGCGTTAACCACTGAAACACCCACGCCGTGCAGACCACCGGATACCTTATAAGAGTTATCATCGAACTTACCGCCAGCATGCAGTACCGTCATAATGACCTGAGCCGCCGAAACCCCCTCTTCAGGGTGGATAGCAACCGGAATACCACGTCCGTCATCCTTTACCGATACTGAACCGTCGGCATGAATAGTAATGATCACGTCATTACAATGGCCCGCTAACGCCTCATCGATAGAGTTATCGACCACTTCGAACACCATGTGATGCAGACCCGTACCATCGTCGGTGTCGCCAATATACATCCCAGGTCTCTTCCGTACCGCATCAAGGCCTTTTAGTACCTTAATACTCGAAGAATCGTAACTATTCTCTGACATATTATTCTCTCGTCGGTTATTCAATTACCGTTACACGCCCTTGTTCCACATGGAACACCTTAACGGGTGGCGTGTTTAACGAATCCATTATTGCCGCAGGCTCGATAGCGGTCACAAATACTTGCGCGCCTGTATCGCTTAGCTGCTGCAGCAAGAGTTTCCTGTGCCTAGCATCCAACTCTGATGGCAAATCATCCACCAGATAAATACTGTTTTTATCTATTTGTTGTTTGAGCAACTTTCCCTGTGCAATACGCAGTGCGCACACGAGCAACTTTAATTGTCCGCGGGATAAGGCATCTTGTACCGGCAGCGTTCCGACCCTTAATCTCAGGTCAGCCTTATGGGGACCACTGGCCGTGTGTCCTGCCGCTAAATCCCTGGGATATTGCGCCTGTAACAGGGACTGATAATCAGTTTTGCTATCCCAACCTCGGGTAAAGGAAACCTTAACATCTACCTGAGGTAAAAACTCTTCGATTATACCCTTAAGTCGTTCATTTAACGAGCCTACATATCGCTTTCGTATATCCGTCACGATTTCGGCGTAACGCACTAATTCCTTATCCCAAAACTGAATTTGCTGATAGGGAGTTTCACTTTTAAGCATCTGATTTCTATGCTTTAAAATCCGTCTAACATTCGCCCAGGCACTATAGAAGCTTTTGTCGGTATGGAAGGCACCCCAATCAATAAACTGCCGGCGCGATTTTGGTCCCTCAAAAAGCAACGAAAAACTCTCCGGCGTGATCACTTGTATGGGTAAAGTTTCGGCCAAAGTCGACAGTCGCTTCACTCTATCGCCGTTCATTTTGACTTCGGTTTCACCCGAGCGATAACGACGCAGGCCGATCTTGGTTTCCTGGTCACCCGACTCTAGGTTGGCAAACAGCGTCAGTTGATCCTGATCGCTCTTAATCACCCGCTGAGACAGATGACTGCGAAAGGAGCGCCCCATACCCAGAAAATAGATGGCTTCGAGGACACTAGTCTTGCCGCTGCCATTTTGGCCGTAGATAAGATTCAGACCATCGCCGAGTTGCAACTGAGCACTGGCGATATTACGAAATGAATCGATATGAAGGCGAGATAGACTCATCAAATACTCGTGGAGATGGCCTGAGCCATCGAAGAAGGTGCACGCCTAACGCAAAATCAGGCGTGCAGACAGACACTAGAGTCTCATAGGCATGACGACATACATCGAATCTTCTTCGACGTGGTTTTCAATCAAGGCACTGGAGTTACCATCGATAAGGGTAATACGCACATCATCGGACGGCAGGTTGTTTAGCACATCAAGCAAGTAGCTGACGTTAAAGCCAATCTCCAATGGTGTATTGTCATATTCGATATCGAGAATCTCTTCCGCTTCTTCCTGCTCTGGGTTGTTAGCGGTGATCTTAATCAGATTCTGCTCCAGCTGAACGCGTACGCCACGGAACTTCTCATTCGAGAGGATTGAGGCGCGCAGCAAGGCTTGCTTAAGCTGGTTACGACTGGCGATAACCACCTTGTCACCGCCCTTAGGCAGCACACGACGATAGTCTGGGAAACGCCCATCCACCAGCTTACTGGTAAACACGGCGCTTTGAGTCGTGGCGCGAATCGCATTTTCACCGATTGCCAGGGTGACATCCAGATCTTCCCCTTCAAACAGACGTTGAAGTTCGAGTACCCCTTTACGAGGCACGATCACCTGCTTCTCCGGCAAGGAGTCTTCCACCATGCGGTGGCTCAATGCCAGGCGGTGGCCGTCGGTGGCAATAGCGCGCAGCACGTTGCCTTCGGTTTCAAGCAACAAACCATTGAGGTAGTAGCGTACATCTTGGTTCGCCATGGAGAACTGGGTAGCATCGATCAGCGACTTTAATGTGCCCTGCTTGAGGGTAAATTCGATATCCGCCTGGAAGGCATCGACATTGGGATACTCTTCCGCTGGTAGGGTCGCTAAGGTAAAACGGCTGCGGCCCGAACGTAGTAGCAGACGGTTTTCTTGCTGCTCTATCTTGAGTTCAACCTGATCGGGAAGGGATTTAACGATATCGAGAAATTTCTTGGCGGGGACTGTGGTACGTCCCTCTTGCACTTCGCCTTGTAGTTGAGCCTGGCCGACTAATTCGACCTCTAAATCTGTACCGGTCAACTTAAGTGAGTGACCACTTACTTCAACTAAAAGGTTTGCCAGAATAGGTAAGTTATGTCGTCTCTCCACCGCTCCACTCACGAGTTGAAGCGGCTTTAATAGGGCATCCCTATCAATTGAAAATTTCATCAGTTTCAATTTCCCAGATTTATGAAGATAACGTACGGATTAAGTTAGCATAATCTTCTTTAATGTCATGACTTTCTTCACGTAGCTGTGCAATTTTGCGACATGCATGCAGCACTGTCGTGTGATCACGGCCACCAAAGGCATCGCCAATCTCAGGCAAACTCTGGTTAGTTAACTCTTTCGACAATGCCATCGCCATCTGTCTTGGTCTGGCAACACTGCGTGAGCGGCGTTTAGACAGCATGTCGGCCATCTTGATCTTGTAGTATTCAGCTACGGTTTTCTGAATATTGTCTATAGTGACCAATTTTTCTTGTAGAGCCAAGAGATCTCTTAAGGCTTCACGTACAAAATCGATAGTGATCGGACGACCGGTAAAGTTAGCGTTGGCAATAACGCGATTCAATGCCCCTTCCAATTCACGTACGTTCGAGCGCAGGCGCTTGGCAATAAAGAAGGCCACTTCATCGGGTAGATTGATACCACTCTCTTGTGCCTTACGCATCAAGATAGCCACACGGGTTTCTAACTCAGGCGGCTCGATTGCAACCGTTAAGCCCCAACCGAAGCGAGACTTAAGGCGATCTTCCACGCCATCGATCTCTTTAGGATAGCGATCTGAGGTCAAGATGATCTGATGATTACCTTCTAATAAGGCATTAAAGGTATGGAAAAACTCTTCCTGGGATCTGTCTTTGTTGGCAAAGAACTGAATATCATCGATAAACAATGCATCGACGCTACGGTAATAGCGTTTGAACTCTTCGATCGCATTATTCTGTAGCGCCTTCACCATATCCTGCACGAAACGCTCAGAGTGCATATAGACCACCTTGGCATCTGGCTTGTTCTTAATGATGCCATTACCAACAGCGTGCAATAGATGTGTCTTACCTAAACCAGTTCCACCATAGAGGAACAGGGGGTTATAGGCACCACCAGGGTTTTCAGACACCTGTAATGCAGCGGCCTTACCCAGCTGGTTAGACTTACCCTCGACAAAGTTATCAAACTGATAAGTCGGGTTCATATTGCTTCTGTGGTTAACCGTCGACGCAGGTTCATTGGTATTAAATGACGGCGCACTGTGCGACTTGCTGGCCGCAGGCTTAGCAGGGCTTTTAACTGAGGCAGTTTGTGCTACTGGTTTACTCGCAGGTCGGCTACCAATATCGAAACGCAGCTTGGGCGCTTCGCTACCCATCTGCTCGGTGAAGAACTGATTGATAGTATTCAGGTACTTGTCTCTCACCCAATCGAGCACGAATCGATTCGGTGCGTAAAGCACTAGAGTATCCCCGTCCATTTCGGCTTGTAACGGTCTGATCCACATACTAAATTGCTGAGCGGAAAGCTCGTCTTGTAGTCGTCCGATACATTGCTGCCAAAGTGAAACCGCCACGTACTTATCCCCAAAAGATCATACAAAAGAGGTGTATTCTATAGTGAGATCACTAGGATCGCTATCCTTTAAATGGATTTATCCCCAGTAAGATCATCTTTATTTCTTTACACGGATCCCTAACGATCCTCATCGATCAAAATAATCTGATAAAGCTGCAAACTCAGCTTTATTAAGCGATCCAGATCGATCTATAATTAGCGACCTTCGATCAGGCTAATGATCACTAGATCCACAAGATGTAGTGGCCATTCACAGAGTTATCCACACTAGATAGTGTATATGGACAACTTGATAAGAAGATTTACAGGCAGATTTTACTCACTTAACGGTTTTGCATGTTGACGGGCTTAACTAAAGTGATTACAATTCGGCCTCTTTTTTGCCCTTACCTCTTTTATAGAGATAAGGTTTATTCACCTAACAAAGACGGATTGCCATAATGAGTAAACGTACTTTTCAACCTAGCAACCTGAAGCGCAAGCGTTCTCACGGCTTCCGCGCTCGTATGGCTACTGTTGGTGGCCGTAAGGTCATCGCACGTCGTCGTGCAAAAGGTCGCGCTCGTCTTTCTGCTTAATTAAGTAGAAATGCAAGTGACCAGCTATACCTTTACGCGGGAGTTACGTCTGTTAACTCCCGCGCAATTCAAATCTGTATTCTCCAATCCCATCAAAGCTTCTTCTGCTGAAATAACCTTACTTGCCATCCCCAATGAGCTACAGCATCCTCGTATTGGATTAACTGTTGCTAAGCGTTATGTTAAGCGAGCCAATCAGCGCAACAGAATTAAACGTATCATTCGCGACAATTTTCGTTTGCACCAACACGAATTACCGCCGCTTGATATTGTTGTGCTCGTCAGAAACGGCGTATTGGATATGGACAATGCAGCATTGCACAAACTGGTAGAGAAGTTATGGCGCAAACTCAGTCGCCGTTACAATGGCTAGCCACCAAGCTGATTCGTGGCTATCAAATCTTTATCAGCCCTATACTAGGGCCCAAGTGCCGTTTTCATCCCACATGTTCCAATTACGCACTCGAAGCGATTCGATTGCATGGATTTGTGAAAGGGAGTTGGTTTGCAGGGAAACGCGTATTAAAATGTCACCCTTTACATCCGGGCGGAGAAGATCCCGTCCCCCCAAAAAATAACAGGTGTAATAAATAGGCTATGGAATCTCAACGCAATATATTGCTCATCGGTCTGCTTTTTGTCAGCTTTTTGCTGTGGCAGCAATGGCAAACAGACAAAAATCCGCAACCCGTTGCCACTGAATCTTCAGTTGTAGCTTCAACCGTCACAGATTCACACAGTGCTGATGTTCCTGATGCCGATGCTGCCCTTCCAGAAGCAGTTACAGCCTCTAAAGAACTCATTACCGTAACGACTGACCAACTGGTGTTGAAAATTAACCCAGTGGGCGGTGATATCGTTTATTCGGCCTTGGTTCGTCACAAGTTAGAAGAAGATAAAGAAGACCCATTTGTTTTGCTACAGCAAACCAATGATATCTTCTATATCTCTCAGAGTGGTCTTATCGGCCGTAACGGTATCGACAGCAGCAGTAAGGGACGTGCCCATTTTGCAAGCCAGGCTCAGACCTATACCCTTGCCGATGGCCAAGATACCCTAGAAGTGCCGCTGACCTATGTTGCCGACAATGGTGTGACCTACACTAAAGTCTTTACGCTACACCGTGGCAAATTTGATATTGGCGTCGATTACCGCATCAACAATACCTCAGCCGAGCAGTTGCAGGTACAGATGTATGGTCAGATCAAGCACAGCATCAAGAAAAGCGAAAGCAGCATGATGATGCCGACTTATCGCGGTGCCGCCTTCTCAACAGCCGATACCCGCTACGAGAAGTACAGCTTCGAAGATATGGCTGATAAGAACCTGGACAAGAAGACCTTAGGCGGTTGGGCTGCAATGCTACAACACTACTTCGTGTCGGCTTGGGTGCCACCAGAAAACGATCAAAACACTATCTTCTCTAGCGTAAGTGCCGGTGGCCTAGCCAATATCGGTTTCCGCGGCGCCGTGTATGATATTGCTCCTGGCACACAACAAACCATTGGCGCTCAGTTCTACGTAGGTCCTAAGGATCAAGAAGCCCTATCGGCCATCTCTGAGTCACTGAACTTAGTAGTGGATTACGGTTTCCTATGGTGGCTGGCTATCCCTATTCACTGGCTATTGATGTTCTATCAATCTTTCGTGGGTAACTGGGGTGTGGCAATTATCCTGATCACTCTGACCGTGCGTGGCTTTTTGTACCCGCTCACCAAGGCGCAGTACACCTCTATGGCCAAGATGCGCAACCTACAGCCTAAGCTGCAGGATATGAAAGAGCGCTTCGGTGATGACCGTCAGAAGATGGGTCAAGCCATGATGGAACTGTACAAGAAAGAGAAAGTGAACCCTATGGGTGGCTGTCTACCTATCTTGCTACAGATGCCTATCTTCATTGCACTCTACTGGGTACTGCTAGAAAGCTATGAGCTACGTCACGCGCCATTCATGCTATGGATCACCGACTTGTCGGTACAAGATCCTTACTATGTACTGCCGCTGCTGATGGGGGTCTCTATGTTCCTGATGCAGAAGATGCAGCCAATGGCACCGACTATGGACCCAATGCAGGTGAAAATGATGCAGTGGATGCCAGTTATCTTTACTGTCTTCTTCCTATGGTTCCCAGCAGGTCTGGTACTTTACTGGTTGGTCGGTAACTTAGTGGCCATTACCCAGCAGAAGATCATCTATGCCGGTTTGGAGAAAAGAGGGTTAAAATAACCTCTAACTCCAACTAATGAAAAAGCGGTCGGATACTCAGTATTGACCGCTTTTTGCTTTTTAATAAAGACAGCTTTCACTCCATCAGCGCAGGAAACAGAGTAATGACGACAGATACTATCGTGGCACAAGCAACCGCACCCGGACGTGGCGGCGTAGGTATCATTAGGGTCTCAGGCGATAGGGCCAGCGAGGTGGCTATGGCGGTACTAGGGCACCTTCCCAAGGTACGCTATGCCGACTACTGTGACTTTAAAGGCGCAAATGGCGAAGTGATAGACCAAGGCATAGCCCTGTTTTTCAAAGGACCCAACTCCTTTACCGGTGAAGATGTTCTCGAGCTTCAGGGACACGGAGGCCAAATCGTCCTCGACATGCTGATCAATCGGGTCATGGATGTCGACGGTGTACGCATTGCCAAGCCAGGGGAGTTTAGTGAGCAGGCCTTTATGAATGACAAGCTGGATCTCACCCAGGCAGAGGCCATTGCCGATCTGATTGACGCTACCAGCGAACAAGCCGCCAAGAGCGCCCTCAATTCACTTCAGGGCGAGTTTTCCACCCAGGTACATGAGCTGGTGGATCAGGTCACCAATTTGCGTCTCTACGTGGAAGCCGCGATAGACTTTCCTGACGAGGAGGTCGATTTTCTCTCCGACGGTAAAATTGCCGCTTCACTTAGCAAGATCATCCATAAATTAGATTCGGTACAGTCCAGTGCCAAGCAGGGCGCCATTATTCGCGAAGGAATGAAGGTGGTGATTGCCGGTCGCCCTAACGCAGGAAAATCCAGCCTGCTCAATGCCCTGGCCGGTAAAGAATCAGCCATTGTAACCGAGATAGCCGGTACCACTCGCGACGTGTTACGTGAGCATATTCATCTCGATGGCATGCCACTGCACATCATAGATACGGCTGGCCTACGCGACACCACTGACACAGTTGAGCAGATAGGTATCGAACGGGCCTGGGCAGAGATAGAAACCGCCGATCAGGTACTCTTCATGGTTGATGGCACCACCACAGATGCTGTCGATCCTCATGATATCTGGCCAGATTTTATCGATCGTCTCCCAAAAAATCTGGGGGTTACCGTGGTGCGCAACAAGGCGGATCTTACTGGAGAAGCCTTAGATGCCACAGATGAACAGGGCCACAAGGTGTTTCGTTTGTCAGCCAAGACAGGCTCGGGTGTCGATGAACTCAAGGCACACCTTAAGTCGCTAATGGGATATCAGAGTAATTTAGAAGGCGGCTTTATTGCCCGTCGTCGCCATCTCGAGGCACTGGAACTCGCTGCGAGTCATCTCACCTTGGGACAGGAACAGTTAGAGGTGTATCAAGCGGGTGAGCTCCTGGCAGAGGAGCTGCGTATGTGTCAACTCGCCTTATCAGAAATCACGGGTAAGTTCACTTCAGATGATCTACTAGGCAAAATTTTTGGCTCCTTCTGTATCGGCAAATAAGCATATCTATTGCACTATTAAAGGGCGCTTTTCAAACAGTCATTAGAAGCGCCCTTACCTCAGTATCAGCACCAGCGCTATTTTGCGCCTTACCTATATATTTTTTAAACACCAAACCTAAGATCGCTGCGGGATCTTTCCTCATATTGGTGCATAAACATCCAAGATGGCGATCGAATTAATCAACAGAGATATCAACAAGTAATCCACTTTGCGATCAAAATTGGTGCATAACTCATTAAACGCTACAAGTTGTTGTTTTTTATTTATTTTAAGTTAGGTATATCTTAACGTCTGCTAAATTTGGATCCCGTAAAGCGATCGAATCAAAAAAGTTATACTCAAAACCATCTCGTTATTTTTTAGCGCGATCGACTGGGATCTCATCCTCACACAACATCTATGACACGACTGGCCTTCTTATACCTTACCCGCCATCCCTGCCAGCGTGGCAGTTCCCAGCGTTTTGGCCCAGATTTTCGCTGACCACTAAGGTAAGTTAACTCTACCCATCTGCCCTTCACCTGATAGCTCACACTCATCCTAAGATCCGACAGTATAACTTCACGAGGATAAGCCTGATCAAACTCTTGCCTGAGCCAATCAGGGATCCCTTCAAACTGAAGATCCTCTGCTTCTATCAGCTCAAAATCCGCAATAGACTCGACGCCAAGAGTCGAGAGCCGATGAGCTAAGAACTCTTCAAAGACAACAATATCTGGACTTGCCAAGCAAATCCCTGCTGCTTTAGCCTCCTCATAGCCACCAAGCTTAACCCAGATATTCCAGGCATCGATATCTTGGCGCACGGCTTCGGCTATCCCAGGAAAAACCAAGCCCTCGGCTATGCTGGTGATCATGGCCTGAATGACATTCTTTGGCTCGACTATCTCGCTACGAACTTCAAGCACCCGATCGGCATAAACACGTTCGACACATACCTCATCCAAGCTCAATTGCTCGGTTACGCGATCTTGTCCTAGCCCCGCAGCCAAGAGCCATGATTTATCGACGGGAGCCATACAAATTGCCAGATTAAGAGTTTGTTTTACTCCTCGACCCGGCGTCGCATGTTGATCAAATACCAGGGCAGCAATGGGGAGAGTCACACCATCTTGCGGCAGGTGAAAGCGGGATTCCCGACCAATCAATACCTCACTTATCCCATTGCCTAAGGCATTGTCTCGCTTGAGTCGGCAAATAAAGGCCAATTCGGGCAGAGCCTGCATCACGGCAATCGCCCAGGTGCGTCTAAGCAAAGGATCGCTCAAGTCAGCCTTAGGGAGTGACGGACATTCCAGTGCCGCGCGGATCTGTTTAGCGAGTCGCCTGGCCTCTTCAATGGCTTGCAGATTGAGCTCCACCAGAGGAATTTCGTCATCATGGCAACGCAGAAGCTTAATCAAGGTATAGGCATCGCAGCCAAAAGGCTCCCACTGCAACAAGGTTAATCTCTCAGCCTCATCTTTCGGCAGACGATAAAACTGTCCTGGCGTAGTCAGCGCGGCGGCAAGATCTATCATCAAATCCAGGCAATCCCCATCAGGCATCACACTGATAAGGTGAGCAAACTGGGTATCGATAGGCAGTGGAAACAGGCGCTGACCATGGGAAGTCACCCGTCCCAGCTGATCTAACGCACCAATAAGCATTAACTTGGCACTCGCCTTTTCCAGTGACTTTGCCGGCAGAGGGTCAACAAAATCCAGCTGTGCCAATTCGGCACCGGCGCAGGCAGCGGCCAACATAGGCTCAACTAACTCCTCCCGTTGTAACTCGGGTGGCGTAGCAGCCAGTAAAGGAGCCGCCTTGCCCCATAGCCGAATGCACAGACCCGCCTGGGTTCGCCCAGCGCGTCCCATACGTTGTTCGCTACTGGCCTTTGAAATGTGAGATAAAGACAAAACCGTTCGGCCATTACGTTGATGAGTACGGCGCTCCAGCCCCGAATCTATCACCCCTGTAATACCGGGAATCGTTAATGAAGTTTCGGCTATATTGGTCGCAAAGATCACCCGCCTATTGCTGCTCGCCCGCAATACTTGGACCTGCTCTTCGGCCCCTATGCTGCCATGAAGAGCTAACAAACTTATCTGCTCGTCCAGTTCGACCAATGGCCCACGACACTTGTGTATTGCCGCTGTGATCTCGCGTTTACCTGGCAAGAAAACCAGTATATCCCCTTGGGTATCTTGCAAGGCCTGCGTCAGGGCAACAACAAGGCGCTCCTCTAGGCCCCTAATATCCGGCAGATGGTGACTCTCGCTCGCCTGATACCTAAGTTCCACGTGAAACCTCTTGCCATGCGTCTGCAGACAAATAGCATTAACGTTTTTATTATCAGATAGATAATTACACAACACCTCGCCTGACAGGGTTGCAGAGGTCAATAGTAGCCGGTGGCGGTCGCGATGTTTTAGCAATGCCAGCAGCAGATCTGTGTCCCAACGCCGCTCATGAAACTCATCAATCATCAGGGTATCGAATTCACCGAGTCCGGCCATATCCCCAGACAACCAGCGCAGCGCAATCCCTGGTGTCACGAAGGCTATCTGAGTATCTAGTGTCACAGTGCAATCGAAACGAATGGCATACCCTACTTTTAAATCAGTCAAGCCTTGTACATATTCAGCCAGTGCCAAACAGGCTACCCGCCGAGGTTCCACCACTAATACTCTGGGGCGTTTACCCTGCTCGTCCGGTTCGGCGCACCACAATGGCAGACGTGTCGATTTACCCGATCCCGTATCAGATTCGATCACCAGATGATGGCTAGGATAGGCAGCTTTAAACTCTGCGTAGAGGGTATCGATTGGGAGAGATAAACTCGTCATGGCAACTGTTGTCGGTAAATTTACACCCGGGGATCATAACCCGCAGCGGGCCCAAAACGAAAACGACATTAATTAATCTATCTCTGATATAAACTAGATCTTGTAATTGAAATACTTGCGATTTTCAGGCCCGGCTAGGTTACTGTTGATCTTTAGCTCATGCTTATATTCATCCCAGCTGGCCACATTTCGTCCTCGATTGAGATGCGGAAATTCATACTCAGAGCTAGCTACCGGAATATCCACACCAATGAAGCTAGCTAAGCGAGATAAACTCTGGGGCTGATCCAGCTGCAAACTCAGAAACTGCTGTGTAAACGCCTGGCTTTGATGAAAAAACTCAAACACCTGCTGCTTATGCACCTGATAGCAAGTCTTTAGATGCTCTGCATCCATAGGATCAGCTACTCGATAGATACCAAAGGTATAGTCAAAACTGCGCTTAAGCAGAGGATGAAACCGCCCTCGCCCTTGATCCAGATGCACCAGCATTCGGCTCAGCAGCATCTGCATCGAGGGCACCCAGGCATCTAATGGCCTATCCAGATAAACAAATTTAGCGTCAGGATACAGGCTATGTAGCTGTCGATAATCGCTAAAACAAGGCGCGTCGGAAACGGCATCGGCGAGAATAACCGCCTGTTTGGTAAAGGCCTGATGCGCCACTCTAAGGCCCATCTCCAGCAAGGCAACACTTACGCTGGTGGTACCGGTTCGAGGCAATCCTATGATGAAGATTTTAGTGGCAGGTCTTCTTTGATAAGTAGTCGGTACGGGCTGATGAGACTTCATAGATATGACTCGGCACAAATGGAAGCGCAGTATAGTGAAAATACCTAGGCAGGAAAACAGGCTCTAGCAACCTTTACCTGTTTACTATCAAGCGTAAAGCTTAGCTGCCAACACCATATCGGCTTTAACTATGAGATCACTGTTAATCTACTACTAACCCTGTACAATCCGCGCCTTGTTTGACCCTAAACGACCAAATTTTTGCAAATATCATGATAGATCTGGCGCTTCTTCCGCTTTACCTCACCACAGTGATCGCTCTGCTCCTTATTCCTGGCCCCGATATGTTATTGATCGCCAGCTCCAGCCTAAGTTATGGCAAGAAGGTCGGCATCTACGCCAGCTTTGGCAATGCCACCTCGGGATTGATCTTAACCCTGCTGGCGGCGCTCGGGGTATCGGCATTGATAGCAGTAACCCCACTTGCTCTGGAGCTGTTACGAATAATAGGCGGCCTCTACCTGCTAAAGATGGGCTGGGATTGTCTGCGCGCCACGCCGGCCCAAACGCCCGAACTGGTTCAAGAAGACAAAATTGCTAAGCAACTCTATCGCCGTGCAGTAGTAAGTAACCTATTAAATCCAAAGGCATTACTCTTTTTCGTGCTGTTTCTACCCCAGTTTGTCTCCAGTCAATTGGCCGTCAGTTCGACCCAGCAGATGCTCGCCTTAGGGCTAGTACTTAATCTGATGGGCCTAGTGTTTAACTTGATGCTGGTGGCCTTGGTTGGCAGCTTAGGTCAATCCCTGCTCAATAATGAAAAATTCAGGGCTAATCAGAATAAATTCATGGGCGTTATCTTCATAAGCCTGGCCTTCTGGTTACTCGCCTCACAACTACAAACGGTCGGCTAATTCCCTCCAGGCTTCACCTTAGCTTAAGACTGATTACCGTAGGCCACCAAAGTCTCACGATACAGGCGTAATAGACGCTTATCATCAACCCCGACGCCGATACGCTGTGAAGCTTTGTCACGCCAATCATCATGGGGATACTGACGCCCATCAAACTTCTGTAAGGTATGACCTTCGGCCGGTCCATCTGTCACCACGCGAACCGGTCCCTCCCTCAGACTAAACAGGCTCTTGTCGATCACATAGGCAATGGCCGATGGATCATGCACATGACAACCCTCAAGTCCCAGCTTTTGTGAGTAAAAATCGAGATAAAAGCGGCTAATTCGCCAGATAAATTGCCCCACCTCACCCGCTTCATCACGCAGTTCGTCGAGATACTGACGAGTAAAAAAGCTCTCTTGGGTTACATCCAAACCTATGATGGTCACTGGCCATCTGGCGGTAAACACCAGATCGGCCGCATGGGGATCATCATAAATGTTGGCTTCAGCGTAAGGCGTGACATTACCGCGATGACCATTAACGCCAAAGGCCCCGCCCATCACCACGACCTCCTTAACCAGATCGACGATATCCGGCGCAGCCTGAAGCGCCAACGCCAGATTGGTTAGCGGCCCAACTGCCACTAGAGTTATTTCACCGGGCTGCGCCCTCACACTGTCGATAATATATTGATAGGCGGGTCTGGGATCGGCTTGTAAATCATTAGATTGAGGCGCATTAAAGTCCCCAAAGCCCGTTTCCCCATGAACGATCACTGTAGGCCCAACCGGTGGACGTACCAAGGGCTTTTCGGCTCCTTTTACCACATCGGCCTTAAGCGAATACTTTTGCTTTAAAAACAGTGCATTTGCCGTAGCATTTTCTATGGTGGCGTTACCATAAACACAGGTGATCGCCTCAAGCGATATGTCATGATGCGCCTCGGCAAATAAGATCGCCATGGCATCATCTATACCAGGATCCGTATCTAAAATAATTTTCTGCATCAATTCCCCTTCCATGAACAGACAAAAAGCGTGGGCTAACCATAACCTGATCGTCAGCAAACTAAAGTGATCTTGCTTTGAGGTCTGGCAAGGCCCTACTTATCTCTAATAAGTTGCTAAGATATGAGGTGAGCCAAACCTTATTGCTCAACGTATAGATGTTTAACCTTAAACTATAAGATACGCCATAATGCTAGACAAAAGTCGATTGAGCCGTTTCAAAACTGCGATAGATCTCCAGGCCGAGATAGGTAAGTTCGATGCCCTTGCAAAGGAGTGGCGCGATCCCAACGGCAAGTTTAAACACGTGCTCAGTTTCAACCAAACCCGTCTCCTAGCCATAGAAAAAGCGATCGCCAGCCATTTTAACCGGGACCTAAATCAGGATGTTCCTTTCGAAGATCTCAAGATACTAGATATAGGCTGTGGGGTAGGACTCTTGTGTGAACCTTTAGCAAGCCAAGGCGCACAAGTCGTCGGCATAGATGCCAGCGAACACAATATCACCCTAGCCCGCCGACATGCCGAGAGCTGGTCACTTCCCATCGACTATCGTCATTGTTTAGCCGAAGATCTGCAGAATCATGCATTATATGATGTGATCTTAAACACCGAAGTGATCGAGCATGTCGAGGATCAGGCGGCACTGGTCGACACCTGTTGCCGACTCCTTGCACCGGGTGGATTACTGATTATGGCGACGCTGAACCGCACCCTAAGTGCCTTTGTAATAGCCATTATCGGCGCCGAATATGTCATGCGTTACCTACCCATTGGTACACATGATTGGCATCACTTCGTAAAACCCCAAGAACTGGTAGAGATGATCACACCTCATGGTTTATCTAACATCAGTGTTGAAGGCATGCGCTTTAATCCATTGACCCGCCGTTGGCGGATCACCGAAAGTCACTCGGTCAACTATTTGCTTTACGCCAGTAAAACCTAACACCCACTAGCCAAACGGAAATCGATCTTCATTCGCTAAATTGGCACCTCACACAAGACCAACACAGATATTTCGCATATGATTGCCTGCATTATATTGGAATTCTGAGGCCAACACAGGTGTTGGTCTCTCCCTCTTACAGCGTGAATTTAGGAAGCAAGATGGCAAAAATAGAACTTATCGTCGGTACTACATTAGGCAGCGCCGAGTATGTGGCCGATGAATTAGCCGCTCAGTTAGAAGATCTTGGCCATGAAACTCAGGTGCATCTCACCGCAGAATTAAGCGTATTAGATCCCAAATGTCTATGGTTGATCGTTTCATCGACTCACGGCGCAGGCGATCTACCGGAAAATATTCAGCCTTTCTTCGAGGAAATTGAACGTGAAAAGCCAGATCTGAGCCGAACCAAATACGCCTTATGCGCTATCGGTGACTCAAGTTACGACACCTTCTGCCAAGGGCCGGAAAAATTAATCGAAGCAATGGAAAACTGCGGTGCACAAGTCTATGTGGATAAGATCCAGATCGATGTGCAATACGATCCCATCCCTGAAGAACCCGCCCAGGCTTGGTTAAGCAGCTGGCAAGACAAACTTTAGATCCTTCCCCTCTCGATAATTAAGATCTCACCCACAGATTAGATCTACTTTATCCACATATTACGATCTCAAATGATAAATATGTGGATAAGGTATTATTTAGATCTGATCTAACTCTGTATTATTCACCACCCCAAACCAGCAAAGATCGCGCCTGTGGATAAGTAGGCGATCTACCCACAAGCTTATTCGAGATAGATCGCGATCAGATCACAGGATCGAGATGCCGTTATCTTTTGATTTATATAGATAAATAGACTTACCCACAGAAGATCGCGATCCTAATAGTAAACATAATAAGAGATCTATATAAAGATCTTAAGATCTATTAAGCAGATCCTTTGGCGATCGAAAGGCCTAAATTGATCTTTCACCAAAGGCTTTCCAGGTGCTAAAATATGCGGCTACTCCTTGAGTAACTCTGTCCTTTCACTGGGCAATGTCATTTTATTTTCGATATAGGTTTTAAGGTATTCTGATGCATTTTCATGAGCGGTTTGATGTTATTGTTGTTGGCGGTGGACATGCCGGAACCGAAGCAGCATTGGCATCTGCTAGGATGGGATCAAAAACATTATTATTGACTCATAATATTGATACCTTAGGACAAATGTCCTGTAACCCTGCGATTGGTGGTATTGGTAAGGGTCACCTTGTCAAAGAGATCGATGCGCTGGGTGGTGCAATGGCCATTGCAACTGACCATGCTGGCATTCAATTTCGTACCTTAAATTCAAGCAAAGGCCCTGCGGTTCGTGCTACTCGAGCACAGGCGGATCGCGCACTTTATCGGGCTAAGATTCAACAGATCTTGCAAAACCAGCCTAATTTACGTCTTTTCCAACAGTCGGTTGATGATTTGATTGTTGAAAACGATCGTGTGATTGGTGTGGTTACTCAGATGGGATTAGCCTTCGAGGCCCCAGCTATTGTGTTAACCGCAGGCACTTTCTTAAGCGGTAAGATTCATATCGGCTTAGAAAATTACAGCGGTGGCAGAGCAGGCGATCCACCATCGATCTCATTAGCAGATCGTTTGCGTGAACTACCTATTCGCGTTGGTCGTTTAAAAACAGGTACTCCACCGCGTATCGATGCTAATACGATCAATTTTGACCTGATGACAGAACAAAAAGGCGATGATCCTCTGCCTGTGATGTCATTTATCGGTGATGTGAAAGATCATCCAAAGCAGATCTCCTGTTTCATTACTCATACCAATGAGCGTACCCATGAGATTATTCGCGGTGGATTAGACAGAAGCCCTATGTACTCTGGTGTTATCGAGGGTATAGGTCCGCGTTACTGCCCTTCTATCGAAGATAAGATCAATCGTTTTGCCGACAAGAATTCTCATCAGATCTTTATCGAACCCGAAGGTTTAAATACCAATGAAATCTATCCAAATGGTATCTCAACCAGCTTGCCTTTCGATGTGCAGCTAAATCTGGTGAGATCGATTCAAGGGATGGAAAACGCCGAGATCATTCGCCCTGGTTATGCGATCGAATATGATTACTTCGATCCGAGAGATCTGAAAAACTCCCTAGAAACCAAAGCCATTTCAGGCCTGTTCTTTGCTGGACAGATCAACGGCACCACAGGTTATGAAGAGGCTGGCGCCCAAGGATTACTGGCTGGTATGAACGCTTCGCTTCAGGTGCAAGGCAAAGAAGCCTGGTGTCCACGTCGTGACGAGGCATATCTGGGCGTATTGGTTGACGACCTATCCACTCTGGGTACCAAAGAACCTTACCGCATGTTTACTAGCCGTGCGGAATACCGCCTGTTGCTGCGTGAAGATAATGCCGATCTGCGTCTCACCGAGAAGGGACGTGAATTAGGTTTGGTGGACGATGATCGCTGGGCGAAGTTTAATGCCAAACGCGAAGCGATTGAACTTGAGCTGCAGCGTCTGCGTAGCCAATGGATACATCCAAACTCGCCTCTGGTCGATGCCCTTAATCCGCATCTAAAGACGCCAATTACCCGTGAAGCGACCTTCGAGGAGCTGTTGCGTAGACCAGAGCTGGATTATCCTAAGTTAATGGATGTCGAAGGGTTTGGTCCGGCCATCGAAGATCAGCGTGCTGCAGAACAGGTTCAGATCCAGGTGAAATATTCGGGTTATATCCAACGTCAGCAAGATGAGATCGACAAAGCGATCCGCCATGAAAAGACTGGGCTTCCTCAGAATCTCGATTATCAAGAGGTTCCGGGTCTGTCTAATGAGGTGATTGCTAAGCTTAATGACCACAAACCCGATACGGTCGGTCAGGCATCACGCATCTCTGGGGTGACTCCGGCGGCAATCTCTATTTTGTTGGTTCACCTTAAAAAACGCGGTTTGCTCAAAAAAAGCGCGTAATATCTCGTAATTAATCATTTTGATGACCGGTATGGGGGGCTAAGCCCTTCCCATACCGGTCACTCGGCTTCATAATATCCCATTGTTTATCGAGGATACTTCAGTGTTATCAGCCCAACTAGAAACCTATCTTGCCGAGATGCAGATGACGGCAACGCCGAAACAGAAACAGCAATTGCTTGATTTTGTTGGCATGTTATCCAAATGGAATAAGGCCTATAACCTGACATCTGTGAGAGATCCTGAGCAGATGTTGATTCGCCATATCATGGATAGCCTTGCGGCGAGCCCTTATCTGGTGGGTGAACGTTTTATCGATGTGGGGACGGGCCCTGGTTTACCTGGGATCCCGCTGGCGATCATGAACCCAGACAAAGAGTTTGTATTGCTCGACAGTTTGGGTAAACGTATTCGTTTTCAAAAACAGGTTCAATTTGAGCTGGCGATAGGTAATATAAGTTCGGTCGAGAGTCGTGTTGAAGCCTATCAACCCGAAGAGAAGTTTGATGGCGTACTCAGTCGTGCTTTTGCGTCTATCCAGGATATGCTGCACTGGTGTCACCATCTGCCTAAATCGACAGGGTGTTTCTATGCCTTAAAGGGGCAGCTGAGCGATGAAGAGATGGCCAGTATTCCTGATGGTTTTACCCTGACCGATACCATTGAATTACGCGTCCCTCGTCTCGATGAACAGCGCCACCTCTTGCGGGTGGTCAAAGCGGCTTAGTTCCCAGGGTTATAAAGTTGCATTATTTAACCAGTTCAAGCAATTTGATAAAGAGTTTTACTATCGAATCGGCGAACGTGATAGACAGGATGATATTGTGGGTAAAGTGATAGCCGTGGCTAACCAGAAAGGTGGCGTCGGAAAAACAACGACTTGTGTGAACTTAGCGGCTTCATTAGCGGCCACTAAGCGTAAAGTGTTGCTTATCGATCTCGATCCTCAAGGTAATGCGACTATGGGGAGTGGCGTCGATAAGTACAGTGTCGAGAATACCGCCTATGAACTCTTGGTCGAGGAAAAAACGGTCGAGGAAGTGGTTTATCGCAACACGGCAGGCAAATACGATCTGATTGCCGGTAATGGTGACGTTACCGCCGCCGAGATCAAATTGATGGAGTTTTTCGCCCGAGAGATCCGTCTGCGTAATGCCCTGGCACCCGTCAAAGATTATTATGATTTTATCTTTATCGACTGCCCACCTTCATTAAACATGTTGACGGTCAATGCCATGTCGGCAGCCGATTCTGTCTTGGTGCCAATGCAATGTGAGTATTACGCCCTAGAGGGGCTCACTGCCCTGATGGATACCATCAGCAAGTTGGCCGCTATGGTCAATCCTGGATTAGCGATCGAAGGGATCTTGCGTACTATGTACGATCCCCGCAATCGATTGGCCAACGATGTATCAGATCAACTTAAACAGCATTTTGGCGATAAAGTATATCGCACCGTTATCCCCCGCAATGTGAGACTAGCTGAAGCGCCAAGTTTTGGTGCACCGGCCATGTATTATGATAAGTCCAGCGCCGGCGCCAAGGCTTATCTTGCTTTAGCTGGTGAGATCATTAGACGTGCAGAGCAACATTCTCAGTTAGAGCAAGCTTAAGGAAAAACAGATGACACCCAAAAAACGTGGTCTAGGCAAAGGATTAGACGCACTGTTAAGCACTAGCCATGCGGCAGCTAAGCAAGGGCACAATGAAGAGTCGAGCCTGAGCAGTAATGAAGAACTCAAGATGATTGCGCTGGATCTGCTGCAGCCGGGTAAGTACCAACCGCGTAAGGATATGTCACCTGAGGCGTTAGAAGAGCTGGCTGAGTCGGTAAAAGCCCAGGGGATCATTCAGCCTATCGTAGTACGTAAGGTGTCAGATAAAGGTTATGAGATCATCGCCGGTGAGCGTCGCTGGAGAGCATCTCAATTGGCTAAACTCGACAAGGTGCCATGTATCGTCAAACAGGTGCCAGACGAGGCGGCCGGTGTTATTGCATTGATAGAGAACATTCAGCGCGAAGATCTCAACGCGATGGAAGAAGCCATCGCCTTGAACCGTCTGATCGAAGAGTTTGATCTGACCCATCAACAAACGGCTGATGCTGTAGGTAAGTCGCGTACAACTGTATCAAATCTTTTACGTTTGAACGGATTAGAAGAGCCTGTAAAACGTATGTTGGAGTATGGCGATATCGATATGGGTCATGCTCGAGCCTTGCTTGCCCTATCCGGGGATGAGCAAACTAATCTGGCCAGAACGGTCAGTGCTAAAGAACTAACTGTTCGTGAAACTGAACGATTAGTTAATAAAACCTTAAATCCACCTGAAATTGTCGATAAACCCGCAAAAGATCAGGATGTCGCCCGTTTAGAGAGCCAATTAATTGAAAAATTGGGGGCTAAAGTTTCCATTAGCCACAACAAAAAAGGCAAGGGCAAAATGGTAATTAACTATCAAAATTTGGCAGAATTAGATGGAATTATTGAGAAAATCCGATAATTTTCCTAAGTTAACGCAATATTATGTAACTTTGTGACATCTGTTAATCTTCTACTTTTAGACTTTTGGCGTAGATCACGTTAAAAGTCCCCTTTTTTACTTACCTTGAACTTGCTTTGAATGTGCGAAAAGGTATACTTTCGCAAGCTTTTTGTACCTCTAGATGGCCTAATAAATTCTAATCTGGTCACAGAAACAAAAAGTATGAATGCGGAGAAGATGAATTGAGCAAGGTTTTAGCACGTCGTGGCCGGTGGTCTGCCTATAAATTGGTGTTGGCGCAGGCGGCGGTGGCTGGGGGTGTTTCAATTGTCTTTTTCGCCGTGTGGGGAGCTCAGTATGGATTATCTGCGTTAGCAGGTGGTGCAATTGCTGTACTCCCTAATTTTGTATTCGCGACCCTCGCTTTTTCCCACACGGGAGCAAGTTCAGCAGGAAAGGTTATGAAAACCTTTTACTGGGGGGAAGCGGTAAAGTTGCTGTTAACCATAGCAATGTTTTCGCTGGTATTTATCAATCTTCAAGTGGTCTTTATGCCGCTTTTTGTTTGCTATATCTCGGCGCTAATAGTGCATTGGACAGCTCCTTTATACTTCAAGCAAAGTTAAGTGGGATGAATCATGGCTGCAACTGGTGAAGCGTTAACACCGCAGGGCTATATCCAGCACCACCTTACCAACTTAAGTGTTGGTGAAGGCTTCTGGACATGGCACATTGATTCGTTGTTCTTTTCGGTTGGGCTTGGTGTTCTATTCTTGTGGCTATTCCGCAGCGTTGGCAAGAAAGCAACGACAGGAGTTCCCGGTAAGCTTCAGTGCTTTATCGAGATGATTGTTGAATTTGTTGATTCTAGCGTGAAAGAAACCTTCCATGGCCGCAATCCTGTTATTGCTCCGTTGGCATTAACTATTTTTGTTTGGGTATTCATGATGAACTTCATGGATATGGTTCCAGTTGACTGGATTCCTGAACTAGCGATGGCTGCTGGTATCCCATACATGAAAGTGGTTCCAACGACTGACCTAAACATCACCTTCAGCTTAGCTATTGGTGTGTTTGTGCTGATTATTTACTACAGCATCAAAGTCAAGGGCGTTTCAGGTTTTGTTAAAGAACTGACATTACAGCCTTTTAACCATAAGGCAATGATACCCGTCAACCTCCTATTAGAGTCGGTTACTCTGATTGCTAAGCCTATTTCATTGGCATTGCGTCTGTTCGGTAACTTGTACGCAGGTGAGTTGATCTTCATCCTTATTGCGCTGATGTATGGTGCTAACATGGCGTTATCTGCCCTAGGTGTGACTCTACAACTAGGTTGGTTAATCTTCCATATTTTGGTTATCACTCTACAGGCGTTTATCTTCATGATGTTGACGATCGTGTATCTCAGCATGGCACATGAAGATCATTAAGGGTTGCTGAAGAAATTTTTTTTAAGCTAAATCACAAACTAACTAAAGATTTAGAATATTGGAGATAGAGATGGAAACTGTATTAGGCATGACAGCTATCGCTGTTGCTCTACTGATTGGTATGGGTGCTCTAGGTACCGCTATCGGTTTCGGCCTACTAGGTGGCAAGTTCTTGGAAGGCGCTGCGCGTCAACCAGAAATGGCTCCTATGCTACAAGTTAAGATGTTCATTGTTGCTGGTCTATTGGATGCGGTAACCATGATCGGTGTAGGTATTGCACTATTTATGCTGTTTACTAACCCACTGGGTGCAATGCTGTAATCAACGCTTCTGTCTTTAATCTAAATAGGAGGCTGTTGTGAATATCAACGCTACCCTAATCGGTCAGACGGTTGCCTTTATTATCTTCGTGTGGTTCTGCATGAAGTTTGTTTGGCCCCCTTTGATGAATGCCATCGAAGAGCGCCAAAAAAGGATCGCCGACGGTCTAGCTGATGCTGATCGTGCTGTAAAAGACCTTGAGTTGGCTCAAGCGAAAGCTACCGACCAACTAAAAGAAGCTAAGGCAACTGCTAACGAAATCATTGAGCAAGCTAACAAGCGTAAAGCTCAGATTGTCGATGAGGCCAAAGCCGAAGCAGACGCTGAGCGTGCGAAAATCATCGCTCAGGGTAAAGCAGAAATTGAAGCTGAACGTAATCGCGTGAAAGAGGACTTGCGTAAGCAAGTTGCTGCTCTGGCCATCGCTGGTGCAGAGAAGATCCTTGAGCGTTCGATTGATGAAGCCGCCCACAGTGACATAGTTAATAAACTAGTTGCTGAACTTTGATAAGGGAGTGAGTTATGGCTGAAATAAGCACCATCGCTCGCCCTTACGCAAAGGCAGCATTTGACTTTGCTATTGAAAAAAATGCAGTAGAAAGCTGGGCCGAAATGCTTAGCTTTGCCGCTCAAGTCAGTGAAAACGAGACGATGAAGCCGCTGCTGTCTGGTGCACTTGCCAGCAACCAGCTCGCCGACCTTTTTATTAAGGTGTGTGGTGAGCAAGTCAATGAGCAAGGTCAAAATCTGATAAAGGTAATGGCTGAAAACGGTCGTTTGGAAGTACTTCCTGCTGTATATGAACTCTTTCATGAGTTCAGCAACGAGTGGGCGAAAGAGGTTGAAGCAAATGTTGTTTCTGCCACTGAGCTTAGCGAAGAGCAACAGCAGCAAATTAGTGCTTCTCTAGAGAAACGTCTCACACGCAAAGTTAAGCTGAATTGCAGCGTAGATGCCAGCCTGGTGGCTGGTTTAATCATCACGGCAGGCGACCTAGTCATTGATGGCTCGGTCTGCGGTAAACTAAACCGTCTGTCTGATAAGCTGCAGTCGTAATTGGGAGTTTGAGCATGCAACTGAATTCCACTGAAATCAGCGATCTGATTAAACAGCGGATCGAGCAGTTCGAAGTCGTTAGTGAAGCTCGCAACGAAGGTACAATCGTTGCAGTGAGCGACGGCATTATTCGCGTTCACGGCCTTGCCGATGTAATGCAAGGTGAGATGATCGAACTGCCTGGTAACCGTTATGCAATCGCGTTGAACTTAGAACGTGATTCTGTAGGTGCCGTAGTTATGGGTCCTTATGCCGATCTGGCAGAGGGTCAAAAAGTAAAGACAACTGGTCGTATCTTGGAAGTGCCTGTTGGCCGTGGTCTATTAGGCCGCGTTGTTAACACTCTGGGCCAACCAATCGACGGTAAAGGACCTATCGACAACGATGGTTTCTCTCCTGTTGAAGTGATTGCACCAGGCGTTATTGAACGTAAGTCAGTTGATCAGCCAGTGCAAACTGGTTATAAAGCCGTTGACTCTATGATCCCAATCGGTCGTGGACAACGTGAATTGGTGATCGGTGACCGTCAGACTGGTAAAACAGCCCTGGCGATTGATGCCATCATCAACCAAAAAGATTCTGGCATTAAGTGTGTATACGTAGCGGTAGGCCAGAAGGCTTCTACCATCGCTAACGTGGTACGCAAACTTGAAGAACACGGCGCACTCGCGAACACAGTCGTTGTTGTTGCAACCGCTTCTGAAGCTGCTGCACTGCAATACCTGGCACCATACTCTGGTTGCTCAATGGGTGAATACTTCCGTGACCGCGGTGAAGACGCACTGATCGTCTATGATGACCTGTCTAAGCAAGCTGTTGCTTACCGTCAGATCTCATTGCTACTTAAGCGTCCTCCTGGACGTGAAGCATACCCTGGTGATGTTTTCTATCTTCACTCTCGTCTACTTGAACGTGCTTCACGCGTTAACGCTGAGTACGTTGAGAAGTTCACTAATGGCGAAGTTAAGGGCACAACTGGCTCTCTAACTGCACTGCCTATTATTGAAACTCAAGCGGGTGACGTTTCTGCATTCGTACCGACCAACGTAATTTCGATTACCGATGGTCAGATCTTCCTTGAAACTGACCTATTTAACTCAGGCCTACGTCCTGCTGTTAACCCAGGTATTTCGGTTTCTCGTGTTGGTGGTGCGGCTCAGACTAAGATCATCAAGAAACTGTCTGGCGGTATCCGTACTGCACTTGCACAGTATCGAGAGCTTGCAGCGTTCTCTCAGTTTGCATCAGATCTTGACGATGCAACACGTGCTCAGCTTGAGCATGGTGAGCGTGTTACCGAACTCATGAAGCAAAAGCAATACGCGCCAATGAGCGTAGCCGACCAGTCTGTGTCTATTTTCGCAGCTGAAAAAGGTTACCTAAAAGGCGTTGAGCTGAACAAGATCGGTGATTTCGAAGCTTCTTTGCTCTCTTACATGAACAGCGAGCATGCTGACCTAATGAAGACTATCAACGAGACTGGCGACTACAATGCCGACATCGAAGGTGGTTTGAAGGCTGGCCTCGACAAGTTCGTAGAAACCCAAACCTGGTAAAGACACAGAGGTGTCTTAAGGCACCTCAGGTCCAGATTGGAGAGTAAAGATGGCCGGCGCTAAAGAGATTAAAACCAAGATCGCGAGTGTTCAGAACACTCAGAAGATCACATCCGCAATGGAAATGGTTGCAGCCAGCAAAATGCGCAAAGCGCAGGATCGCATGGCAGCGAGCCGTCCATACGCGGAAAATATGCGTAAGGTGATCGGTCACGTGGCGCAGGGTTCTCTCGAATATAAGCATCCATATTTGGAAGTGAGAGAAGCCAAGCGAGTTGGTTACATTGTTGTGTCAACCGACCGTGGTCTTTGTGGTGGTCTTAACGTCAACCTGTTCAAAAAGGTTGTCGCGGACGTGAAGAAGCAGCGTGAAGCCGGAGCGGAAGTTGAATTCTGCCCAATTGGCGCACGCAGCGTACAATTCTTCAACAGCTTTGGCGGAAAAGTGTCTGCTCATGCTTCAGGATTAGGCGATACACCAAAACTCGCCGACCTGATCGGAACAGTACGCGTAATGCTACAAGCTTACAACGAAGGCACGCTAGACCGTCTGTATGTGGTATTCAACAAGTTTGTAAATACCATGAGCCAGACGCCTGTGATCGAACAGCTGCTACCTTTGCCTAAGTCAAAAGATGATGAGATTGCTCATCACTGGGACTACCTATACGAGCCAGATCCAAAAGAACTTTTGGACACCTTATTGGTTCGTTATGTGGAGTCTCAAGTGTATCAAGGTGTTGTTGAAAACATCGCATCTGAACAAGCAGCCCGTATGGTTGCGATGAAAGCTGCGACAGACAACGCTGGTGAACTTATCGATGACTTGCAGTTGGTCTACAACAAGGCCCGTCAGGCTGCGATTACGCAGGAACTGTCGGAAATTGTTTCTGGTGCCGCTGCGGTTTAGGCTGGGTAACGAATACAAGTTTTAGAGGATTAATCATGAGCACAGGTACTGTTGTCCAAGTAATTGGCGCGGTTGTGGACGTTGAGTTTCCACATGATGCCGTACCTCAGGTCTATGACGCTCTAGAGATCAAAAGTGAAGGCTTGGTGCTGGAAGTTCAGCAGCAGCTTGGTGGTGGTGTAGTTCGTACCATCGCTATGGGTTCTTCAGATGGTCTGCGTCGTGGTATCGAGGTAGTAAACACAGGTTCACCTATTACTGTTCCGGTTGGGAGTGCAACTCTTGGCCGTATCATGAACGTACTAGGTCAGCCAGTTGATGAAGCGGGTCCTATCGGTGAAGATGAGCGTTATGTGATTCACCGTGAAGCTCCTTCATATGAAGATCAATCAAACACGACTGAACTGTTAGAGACTGGTATCAAGGTTATCGACCTTGTATGTCCGTTCGCTAAGGGTGGTAAAGTAGGTCTGTTTGGTGGTGCGGGTGTTGGTAAGACAGTTAACATGATGGAACTGATCAACAACATCGCTAAAGCACACTCTGGTTTGTCAGTATTCGCCGGTGTAGGTGAGCGTACTCGTGAGGGTAACGACTTCTACTACGAGATGGAAGAATCTGGCGTACTCGACAAAGTGGCCATGGTTTATGGTCAGATGAACGAGCCTCCAGGAAACCGTCTTCGCGTAGCACTGACCGGTCTGACTATGGCTGAGAAGTTCCGTGATGAAGGTAAAGACGTACTATTGTTCGTCGATAACATCTATCGTTACACCTTGGCGGGTACCGAAGTATCTGCACTGCTAGGCCGTATGCCATCAGCGGTAGGTTACCAGCCAACACTGGCTGAAGAGATGGGTGTTCTTCAGGAGCGTATTACTTCGACTAAGACAGGGTCTATTACCTCTGTTCAAGCGGTATACGTACCTGCGGATGACTTGACGGATCCGTCACCAGCAACAACCTTCGCTCACTTGGATGCGACTGTTGTATTGTCACGTAACATTGCTTCTCTGGGTATTTACCCAGCGGTTGACCCACTGGATTCGACTTCACGTCAGCTAGATCCACAGGTTGTTGGCCAAGAGCACTATGACGTAGCTAGTGGTGTACAGAACGTACTACAGCGCTATAAAGAGCTGAAAGATATCATCGCGATTCTGGGTATGGACGAACTATCTGATGAAGATAAGACGACTGTTGCCCGTGCGCGTAAGATTGAAAAATATCTTTCTCAGCCATTCTTCGTAGCAGAAGTATTCACCGGTTCTCCAGGTAAGTACGTATCTCTAAAAGACACTATCCGTGGCTTTAAGGGACTTTTGGATGGTGAGTTCGACCACATCCCAGAGCAAGCGTTCTACATGGCAGGTTCAATCGACGAAGTTATCGAGCGAGCTAACAAAAAATAATCGAGCCTTAGGCTTGGTATTTTAAGGAGAACGGATGGCAGCCATGACAGTACAACTTGATATTGTAAGCGCAGAAAGTAGCATCTTTTCGGGTCTGGTAGCACACCTACAAGTCTCAGGTGCTGAGGGTGACTTAGGTGTTATGCCTGGTCATGCTCCTTTGCTTACCCATATCAAACCTGGCATGGCGCGCATCGTCAAACAAGATGGTAAAGAGGAAGTGTTTTACCTTTCGGGTGGTATCCTGGAAGTGCAACCTTTCTCAGTATCAGTATTGGCTGACGTAGTATTGCGTGCCGAAGAGATTGATGAGCAGGCAGCCGTAGAAGCCAAGCGTCGTGCAGAAGCCCATATGGCTAACGCTGGCGCAGACTTTAACTATGCCGCTGCAGCGATTGAATTAGCTCAGGCTATCGCTCAATTGCGCGTTGTAGAGACCATCAAGAAGAACATTGCCAGATAAGGTTATTGTTTGATGATAAAAGGCGGAAACCGAGAGGTGACCGCCTTTTTTATATCTTTTTCCCATCTCTGAATTCCCTGTTGACTCCTTTTACGTGATCGAGTCAGACGTTTCGCCCTAATGGCAATGATAGGCTTATGCTCCTGTTTTTAATGAGGGATGATTCCATGCAACAAGTCTTAATCGTCGTCAATGACGCGCCTTACGGGTCAGAGAAACTCTTTAATGCCTTACGTCTGGCAATACAGTTAAATGAGCAGGCTACAGTCCCCAAGGTAAAATTGTTTCTATTGTCCGATGCTGTGACAGCTGTGTTACCTAGGCAGCAACCGGGCGAAGGTTACAACCTACAACAGATGCTGGAGATTATTCTGGCGCAGGGGGCTGAGATTAAGTATTGCACTTCTTGTGTGCAGGCTCGCGGCCTTATTGAACTTGATGTGATCGAGGGATGTGTTAAGGCTACCATGGACGAACTGGCACAGTGGCTGCTCGAATCTGACAAGGTGATCACCTTCTGACTGGGTTAAAGAAGCCACAGTGTGTCGCTTTTGGCGGCGCGATCTATTAAAATCAGCCGACTCAATTTGAGCTTAACCAAATACCACCAGCAATTACCCAAGGATATCTTCATGGCACTGAATGTCGTTATTTTGGCCGCAGGCAAAGGAACCCGCATGCGTTCAGATCTTCCTAAAGTTCTCCACCCCATCGCCCATAAGAGCATGGTTCAGCATGTGATAGATACCGCGCATCAGGTAGGAAGTGACACGATTCAGCTGGTTTATGGTTATGGCGCCGACAAGCTTAAGGCCAGCCTGGGCGAGCAGGCATTAAACTGGGTGCTGCAGGCTGAGCAGTTGGGTACGGGTCACGCCGTGGCGCAGGCCAATGACAATATTGGCGATGATGATACCGTGTTGATCCTTTACGGTGATGTACCACTGATCCAGGCATCAACCTTGGAAGCCCTGTTGGCGGCGCGCGATGACAATGGCCTGGCTATTCTTACCGTTAATCTACCTGATCCTACTGGCTATGGCCGCATCGTACGTGAAGCGGGCCAGGTGGTGGGTATTGTCGAGCAGAAGGATGCTAATGCTGAGCAGCTTAAGATCAACGAGATCAATACCGGCATTATGGCTGCGCCAGGTAAACAGCTTAAAGCCTGGTTGGGTCAGTTGTCATCGGACAATGCCCAAGGGGAATACTATCTCACCGATATCGTAGCCATGGCTCATCGAGACGGTGTGAGCATCACCACGGCGCAGCCTGAATCTGCTATTGAGGTGGAAGGCGCTAACAATCGTGTGCAGCTGGCTCAGCTAGAGCGTGCCTATCAGGCGCGCGCAGCGGAAAAGCTGATGCTTGATGGGGCTAACTTGCGTGATCCAGCTCGTATCGACGTGCGTGGCGAGGTCACTGTCGGTATGGACGTGATGATAGATGTGAATGTGATATTCCAGGGTAAGGTTACTATTGGCAACAATGTCACTATTGGTGCTGGCGCTATCCTGATCGATTGTGAGATCGGCGATAATGCCGAGATCAAACCTTACTCTATTATTGAAAATGCCATTGTCGGTGAAGCCGCCAGTGCAGGGCCATTCGCTCGTTTACGCCCCGGCGCCGAGCTCAAGCGCGATGCCCATATCGGTAACTTCGTCGAGATGAAGAAGGCGGTGCTGGGTGAAGGCTCTAAGGCGGGCCATTTAGCCTATATTGGCGACGCTCAGGTAGGGGCTGGTGTGAATATAGGAGCCGGCACCATCACCTGTAACTATGATGGTGCTAACAAGCATCTGACCATTATTGAAGACGACGTGTTTGTGGGTAGCGATACTCAGTTAGTGGCGCCAGTGACTATTGGTAAAGGTGCTACTTTGGGGGCTGGCTCGACCATTACTCGTGATGTGGCGGCCGATGAGCTGGTGATCACCCGAGTAAAACAGCGCCATCTGACAGGCTGGACACGTCCGGTGAAAAAGAAGAAATAAGCTTACTGTTGTAGAAGAAGCGACCCAAGTGGTCGCTTTTTTTATGCCCCTAACTTAATCATCCAGTTAACCAGGCTTTTGCTATCGTGCCTGAGAGTGACTGAGATCTCTCTCTAATGTAAAGGGATGTAAATTAGCTTAAATAAAAACGATTCTCATTTATATTGGCGGCAACTTTCGTTTCCTATGTTGTTGAGTGGTGAGGTTTCCATGGCATTTAAGCTGTATTCGTTTAATTATTCTCCTGTCGGTATTGCAGTGTTAGCGGCATTAGCCAGTATCCCTGCGTTGGCTGAAGATGGTGAGAAGAGCAGTGTGGTTGAAGCCAATATCGAACGCATTACGGTTTCAGGCCGTACCTTTAACGATTATAAAGTGGGAGTTGCATCCGGTGCCATGAGAGGTGATATCGATCTGATGGACACACCACAATCTGTTGCGATTATTCCAGACTTTGTGACCGATGAGCAGCTGGCCACCAATCTGTCAGAGGTTCTGGTGAATGACTCCAGTGTGACCAGCGGCAGTGAGAAATGGAACCGCCAAGTATTTAATATTCGTGGTTTTGAGCTGTCATCGGGGTCGGGGTATCTGATCAATGGTCAGCAGCAATGGTCTCACTATGTGCAGCCTATCGAAACTCTGCAACAGGTAGAAGTGCTAAAGGGACCATCAAGCATGCTTTATGGTCAGTCTGGCCCAGGCGGCTTGATCAACATGGTGACCAAGAAACCCACCTACGATAACTTGTTTGAATTTGGCTTTGATACCGATGAGCATGGCTCTACCCGTTTCCAGCTGGATGCCGGTGGTAGCCTCAATGAAGCGGAAACCATTCGTTATCGTACCGTGTTGGTTAAGCAAGACACCCAATACTGGAGAGAGTATCAGGATGGCACTAATCAGGAGCGGGATCGCTGGCTTGGATATCTGAACCTGGAGTTTGATATCACTGACGATCTTATGTTGTCGCTCAAGTATGATCATACTCAGGATAGGACGGGCATAGACCGCGGTGGCTGGCTCAACAGTCAAGGCGAGCTCATTGGTGGCCGTGATATCATTTGGGATCAACCCTGGGCCTTTACCGACAATACAATCTCAAATCTGGGTGCCGAACTGACCTATCATCTCAGCGACAACTGGCAGATCAAGGCGGGTTATAACGACCAGCAGTTTAATCGTCAGCGTTTAGACTCTTCTCCTAGCCTGGTAAATGGCTCAGAAGATCCTTTCACGGATGGCTACACCATTAGCCCGTTCGACCGTTATGACGACTGGCAACATAAGACGGGCTTTATCGACTTTACCGGTGACTTTAGTACCGGCGATGTCGAACATAAGTTGTTGATCGGCGCCAATATGCTGGACTACTACTATGGCCAGCTAAAAGAGGCGGGTGACAAGAATCAGTTGGTGATGCCGGGGCAGCCTGTGCCTCGCCCGGACTTGGACTATCATCGCGACACGACTAAGTCTGAGTCTGACTACAAGCATTATGGTTTCTATATTCAAGATCTCATTACCCTTAATGATAGCTGGCAACTATTGGCTGGCGTGCGCTACGACGAGCAGAAGAAGGACGGTGAGGGTAACAACAGTTATGCCGTATCACCTAAGTTTGGGGTGATCTATTCACCCGCGGAGAACGGTAGCATCTATTTGAACTATTCAAAGAGCTTTACGCCTCAGGGAATGGTCAATGATCCTGATGATGTGAATGACAAAATGAATTTGGATCCCGAATATGGTGAGCAGTATGAGATAGGTACCAAATGGGAGCTTTTCGATGGCAGTCTACTGTTAACCGGTGCGCTGTTCGATATTACGGTATCGAATGTCACAGTGACTCAAGATCTTGAGGTGACCCCGATGAGTGGCGACAAGACGATTACCACTCAATCTGGTGAGCAGCGTCATAAAGGCTTCGAGATGGGCGCCCAGGGTCAGCTTACTGAGAAATGGTTTATGTCGGGGTCGATGATGTATCTCGATGCTGAATATGTTCGTCCAGAAGAAGATCGTTTAGATGGTAAGACACCTGTGGATGCGCCTGAATGGTCGGCTAACATCTGGACACGTTACGAGGTGACTGAAGCGCTGGCACTTAACTTTGGTGCCGTCTATGTGGGTGACCGTTTCGCTAATACAGATAATACGATTAGCAAAGATGCTTATGTTCGTTTTGATATTGGCGCCGCTTATACCATGGATATCAAAGGTACTGATCTGAGTGTTCGCCTTAATGTGAAGAACCTATTCGATCAGGATTATCTAGCTGGTGGAACCAATACAGATGTGACTGTGGGTGAGGGACGTCATTTCGGTCTTGCACTGGAAGCCAAGTTCTAATTTATTAGCCGATATAGTAAAACCTAAAGCCGCTATCTCATATAGCGGCTTTTTTGTTTTTCAGGGGGGCTTTTTAACCTGAGGGACTGGTAAAAAAGTTTCGAATCACTATAATCTATCTTTCGAAACGAAACTTAAGTGAAACTCTTTGTGAATAAACGAAACACACAACAGCGCCGCCACAGCATCATTGCCGTTTTGAACGAAACAGGCGAGGTGAGTGTGGATGAGTTGGCGAGTCGTTTCGAAACTTCTGAGGTCACCATACGTAAAGATCTGGCTGCGCTTGAGAAAACCGGGCTATTGCTTAGACGTTATGGTGGCGCGGTGGCTATCCCTGATGAGGTGACACAACAGTTTAGTGCCAAAATCGCGCCTAATAAATTGTCGATTGCCGAGACGGCGGCCAGGCTGATTAAAGATCATAATCGCATCATTATCGATAGCGGTAGCACCACGTCAGGATTAGTGCAGCAGCTTAACGCTAAGCGAGGTTTGGTGGTGATGACCAACTCGCTGCAGCTGGCCAATGCCATCCATGAGTTGGAAAATGAGCCAACTCTGTTGATGACTGGTGGAACATGGGATCCCCATTCTGAGTCTTTTCAGGGGCAGGTCGCCGAGTTAGTGCTGCGCTCTTATAACTTCGATCAGTTATTTATCGGTGCCGATGGCATAGATCTTACCCGCGGCACAACCACCTTTAATGAGCTGACCGGTCTTAGCAAGGTGATGGCAGAGGTCTCCCGAGAAGTGATCGTTATGGTGGACTCAGACAAGATAGGCAGGCGCATTCCTAACTTGGAACTGGCGTGGCAGCAAATAAGCGTGCTTGTGACCGATGATAGAGTCGATGAGCAAACGGTAAAACAGATCACCGAGCAGGGGGTAGAAGTAATAATCGCCCCCTACTCAAAGTAAATTTTTTAATATTAGTATTGAGTCAGTAGGAAAAAATTATGTGCGGAATCGTTGGCGCAGTGGCGCAAAGGGATGTTGCGGAAATTCTACTCGAGGGGCTACGCCGCCTCGAATATCGTGGTTATGACTCTGCCGGTGTGGCGGTGATCCATAACAATGAACTGGAAAGCACTCGCCGTGTAGGTAAGGTGCAGGAGCTATCCAATGCGCTAGAAGAAGCGCCGCTGATTGGCGGTACGGGTATCGCCCATACTCGCTGGGCGACCCATGGTGAGCCGAGTGAGCGCAATGCCCACCCTCATCAGTCAAGTGGCGATATTGCCGTAGTACATAACGGCATTATCGAAAACCATAACAAGCTGCGCGATATGCTGAAGGGCCTGGGTTACACCTTTAGTTCAGATACCGATACCGAAGTGATCTGTCACCTGGTGCACCATGAGCTTAAGTCTCACGATACCCTGCTCAGCGCCGTACAAGCCACGGTTAAACAGCTTGAAGGTGCTTATGGTACTGTTGTGATCGACCGCCGCGATAGCGAGCGCATGATTGTGGCCCGTTCTGGTAGCCCACTGGTGATAGGTTTTGGCCTGGGCGAAAACTTTGTCGCTTCTGATCAGTTAGCCCTGCTGCCTGTGACTCGCTCGTTCGCCTTCCTCGAAGAGGGTGATGTCGCCGAAGTCACACGCCGCACCGTCAGCATTTATGATCTGGATGGTAATCCGGTCGAGCGTGAAGTCAAAGAGTCGGAAGTGACTCATGATGCCGGTGATAAGGGTGAATACCGCCACTATATGCTTAAAGAGATCTACGAGCAGCCTCGCGCCATCGCTCACACCCTAGAGGGGCGTATTGCCGGTGGTCATGTGCTGGATTCGGCCTTCGGTGAGAATGCCGCCGAGTTTCTAAAAGATATCAAACACGTACAAATTATTGCTTGTGGCACCAGTTACCATGCGGGTATGGCCGCACGTTACTGGCTCGAAGATTGGGCCGGTGTTTCATGTAACGTCGAGATCGCTTCTGAGTTCCGTTACCGCAAGTCGCACCTATTCCCTAACAGCCTGTTGGTGACTATCTCTCAGTCGGGCGAAACCGCTGACACCTTGGCGGCACTACGCCTGGCTAAAGAGATGGGCTATAAGGCGACCATGACCATCTGTAACGCGCCAGGTTCTTCTCTGGTTCGCGAGTCGGACATGGCTTATATGATGAAAGCGGGCGCCGAAATTGGTGTGGCTTCAACCAAGGCCTTTACCGTACAGTTAGCAGGTCTTCTGATGCTGACGGCTGCCATAGGTCGTCACAACGGCATGTCTCCAGAGATGCTGGCCGAGATCACTCAGAGCCTGCAATCTATGCCGGCGAAAGTTGAGCAGGCGCTGGGCTTGGACGATGCCATTGCCGAGCTGGCTGAAGACTTTGCCGATAAGCATCACGCCCTCTTCCTGGGCCGTGGCGATCAATACCCTATCGCGATGGAAGGTGCGCTTAAGCTTAAGGAGATCTCCTACATCCACGCCGAAGCTTATGCTTCTGGTGAGCTTAAGCATGGCCCGCTGGCACTGATCGATGCCGATATGCCGGTTATTGTGGTCGCACCAAACAACGAACTGCTTGAGAAACTCAAGTCGAACGTCGAAGAAGTTCGCGCCCGTGGTGGTCTGATGTATGTGTTTGCCGACAAAGATGCCGAGTTCGAGTCAGATGACACCATGAAGGTGATCCCTGTGCCACATTGTGACGATTACATGGCGCCACTTATCTACACCATTCCGTTGCAGCTGCTTTCTTACCACGTCGCCTTGATCAAGGGTACCGACGTAGATCAGCCGCGTAACCTGGCAAAATCTGTTACGGTAGAATAATTTAGCGGGTATCCGTTAGACTTCTAGATTCAAAAGCAGCCTCTGAATAGGCTGCTTTTTTTATGTTTTCTCCATTCTCTTCACTTTTTCGGCTTTTTCTTCTTTTGTTCCTTGACCTGTGTCTAACACACAGGTTTATAGTCAATGTAACAGCGATACTAAAGTCTCTAGTTGGAGTGGTTATGCGTGTTAATCAATTAGCGAAAAACCTCAATATCACGGGTGATACCGTGCGTTTCTATACCCGCATCGGCCTGCTGACGCCGACTAAGTCTTCGGTCAATGGCTACAAGGACTATAGCGATAAGGATCAATCGCGCATGCAGTTTATCCTAAGCGCCAGAAGCCTAGGGTTTAGCGTCGATGAGATTAAGGTGATCTTCTCCCGAACTGATCAGGGGGAGAGTGCCTGCGGCTTGGTCAGGCAGATGATTCAGCAAAAGCTCGATGAGACAGAGAAGCAGTTTGAAGAGATGGTGAAGCTGAGGAGCAAGCTGTCGAACGCGGTGAAGGATTGGTCCCACAAGCCAGATAAAGCACCGACTGGCAATATGATCTGCCATCTAATCGAAGGCACTTACGCAGAAGGCACTGAAGACAGCTATGAAGAAGGCGTCGATGAGCCAAGCGTTATGGCGAGCTAGGAGAACAGAAGATGGATAGTAAGAGAGTACAACTCAACATCATTGGCGCTGGCTGTGCGAGCTGCGTTGGTAAGATAGAAACCGCATTAAAGGCCGTACCCGGAGTCACCTCGGCGGAGATGAATTTTGCCGAGCGTATCGTCGATGTCTCGTGCTCGGCAACGCCTGAGCAGTTAATTGCAGCCGTCGAGGCGGCTGGCTACAACGCGACTCAGCTTCAGGGCGAGGCGAGTAGTGATGCCATGGATGAGAAGGAGCAGGCCGATCTCGACTATTATCGCAGCCTGCTGCGCCATACTTTTATTGCCTTATCTGTGGGTATTCCCTTGATGGTTTATGGCCTGTTTATCGGTGAGATGACGGTCACTACCACGACCGAGCAGCTGGCCTGGGGGCTGGTGGGCTTAGTTACCCTAAGTATCATGATTTTGTCAGGCAAACACTTTTATGTGGGGGCATGGAAATCTTTCGTGCACCACAACGCTAACATGGACACGTTAATTGCCTTGGGTACGGGTACCGCCTGGCTCTATTCCATGCTGGTGGTTGTCTTCCCAACGCTGCTGCCCGAGATGGCGCGCCATGTCTATTTTGAAGCCACAGCGATGATCATAGGTTTGATTAACCTTGGCTTAGCGTTAGAGGTCAAGGCTAGGGGCAAGACCTCTGAAGCGATCAAGCGTCTCATTGGCTTGCAGGCTAAGACTGCGAGGGTAATTCGGGACGGCAAAGAGCTGGATATCGATATCGCCCAGGTGCTGCAAGGTGACAAGGTGAGGGTCCGCCCAGGTGAGAAGATCCCTGTCGATGGCGTGGTCATTGAGGGTAATACTAGTGTCGATGAATCTATGTTGACTGGTGAGCCTATGCCAGTAGAGAAAACCATCGACAGCGAGGTGGTCACTGGCACCTTAAATAAGTCTGGTGCTATCGTCTTTAGCGCTACCCGAGTGGGTAAAGACACTGCCCTTGCCAGAATCATCGCCATGGTGAAGCGGGCGCAAAATTCAAAACCGCCAATTGGCAGGCTTGCCGATGTGATTGCCAGTTACTTTGTACCGGCGATTATGATCATTGCCATCGTTAGTGCCATGGTGTGGTTTAACTTTGGTCCTGAGCCATCTTTAGTATTTGCTATCGTCTCGGCCACCACAGTGTTGATCATCGCCTGTCCCTGTGCCTTGGGGTTGGCGACACCTATGTCGGTTATGGTTGGTGTGGGTAAGGCCGCCGAGTCGGGTGTGTTAATCCGTAACGGCGAAGCGCTGCAAACCGCCTCCAAGATCAGTGTCATGGTGTTAGATAAGACGGGTACTATTACTCAAGGTTCGCCTCAGGTAACAGATATCCTGCTGGCTGAGGAGACTGAATTAGATGAGCAAGGCGTGCTAGCCCTAGCCGCCAGCATAGAGCGTCATTCTGAGCATCCCCTCGCCGAGGCCATCGTCGAGACGGCTAATAGCCGAGATATCAAACTTGAGTCTGTCGAAGACTTTAATGCCATCTCTGGACGCGGCGTAGAGGCAAAAGTTAACGGACACTCTATTTTGTTTGGTAACCAGGCCTTGATGCAGGACTTAGGTGTAGACATTCAGGCACATCAGGCTAAGGCGCAGCAATTGGCTGCAGAGGCTAAGACACCTATGTATCTGGCACGAGACAATAAGCTCATCGCCATCATTGCAGTGGCCGATCCTATTAAACAGGATTCGGTCGAGGCAATCGCCAGGCTTAAGCGTAATGGCATCAAGGTGGTGATGTTGACGGGAGATAATCAGGCTACGGCTGCGGCGGTGGCCGCTAAGGTTGGCATAGAAACCTTTTTTGCCGAGGTGATGCCTCAGGATAAAGCCAGCAAGGTGGCCGAGCTGCAAAAAACGGGTGAAATAGTGGGCATGACTGGAGATGGTATCAATGATGCCCCCGCGCTGGCGCTGGCTAACGTTGGCTTTGCCATTGGTACGGGGACGGATGTGGCCATCGAGAGTGCCGATATTACTTTGATGCGCGGCTCTTTGCATGGCTTAGCCGATGCGATAGCGGTCAGCAAGGCGACACTGAGGAATATTAAGCAGAATCTGTTTGGCGCCTTTATCTATAACGCCGCTGGTATCCCTATTGCCGCGGGAATTCTCTATCCCATGTTTGGGGTTTTGCTCAGTCCGGTTATTGCTGGTGCGGCCATGGCCTTCTCATCACTGACTGTGGTGAGTAACGCCAATCGCCTGCGTCTATTTAAAGCCAAAGCGCATTAGGAGGCTGGTATGTTATTTATCAATTTATTTTGTCTCGCTTTAATAGGCTTTATTGTCTGGTGGTTCTGGCTTTATTCGCCAGAGATTCCGGTGAGCCAGGAAGGGATTAAGATAGTCGTTAAAGATGGTGTTTATACGCCGTCGCGCATCAAGATTGCAGCGGGTCAGGCCACGACACTTACCTTTTTAAGAGAGGACAAGTCGGCCTGTTCGGCGACTTTACAGCTGCCTGAACTGGAGATCAGCGAGGAGCTGCTACTTGATAAACCTACGCTTATCAATATTCCGGCCACGGAAGCGGGAGAGTATGCCTTCCACTGCCAGATGCAGATGTATAAAGGCGTGCTGGTGGTTGAATGAAGGTGGTGAATAATGATAGTAGGGCAAATGCTATTACTAGATTTGCCCTAAAAACTGATCACGGCACTAAAAACGATAGCCCAGAGCAAAAGTCATTGTCTGGATATCGAGTATATCCATCGCCTGATAATGGTAGGTCAGGCCGAGATCCATGCCGGATGCGAACTCTACACGCCATCCTAATCCCGCAAGTAGGCAGGTATCATTCGATGAGAAGCGGCCACCGCTATTACTTTGGATGTCGCTAGAGTTCATTTTGGTGTGGTTGATGCCGAGTTTAAATACTAAGCGATTTCTTTTAGATAAGGGAAGGGTATACAGGGCAGATGCCCGGAAGCTATCGATATCTGTCTGTTGATTGCTCACTCTAAAGACGGGTTCTTGCTGCATATAACCTACCTCAACTCCCCATTCGGAGGTAAATTGGTAGCGATAGGCTAGATCATAGTGAGCCTGTGAATCACTAGAGTGGTCTGCTGAGGCTTTGGTATCCCCAAAACCGGCACCGGCTGATAGGGCGTGTTGATAATCTGATGCGGATGAGATAGGAGCGAAAAGCAGACAAGCTGCGGCAACAATAGCTTTCATAACAATCCTTTGAAGTGTGACAACAAGTTGGTTTGTAACCGTTTTGTAACATTGTTTTTTTGTTCACAATATCGACTGCATCACAGCGTTAAGCTTTGAATTGGCTATTTTTTATGTGCTTAGTTTGATTTGAACTTACGAAGATTGAAAGCGCTAACTCATCACTGGGGTAATCTTATCAAATCATTAGTGCCTTTTGCTTGTTCTCTATCTGTTTCCATACCTTATCGTGGAAGTAGAACACGACAGTATTAATCGCCGGTTCAATCAGTGCCACCGCGCCGCCAATCACTATGCTACCGGTTAACAGGTAGGTAATGGTGAACGCGACACCAAAGTGTAGTATCGCAAAAGTGAATGTTTTAGCCATGATGCAACTCCTCTTTAACTAAAGCAAATGATAATCGTTATCATTTGTGGTGTAAATGAAATTGGCTAGATGGCTTTAATCTTAAAAAACGATTAATTTTGCATATCCGCTAGCTTTTGTTGGTTTTACTCCTATTCATGGATTGCTTCTATTAATTGCTCTAATTCCGCAATGCAGCTTCCGCAGCCACTGCCCGCTTCAGTTAGCGTCATTAGGGTAGCAGTATCTTTAACCCCTTGTTGCTTTATGGCGCGGGAGAGTGCTCTTTCGCCGACTTGCTTGCAGGCGCAAATGATTCTGCCTTTGGTCAGTGTGCCCTTAGGCTCTGCCGACAGCAGACTGCTTAGCAGAGTAGAAAGCTCATCTTGCTCATTAAATAGTGCTGCAAACCAGGCATAGTGATTCGGGTCAAATTGCTCACTCGCTATGTAGGAAAATTGGAGCTGTTGCTGCCAACTCTGGGCTAATCGATAACACTCCTGTTGGGGCGACTCGGCCATAACTTGGGTGGTTTGTTGATAGGGTGACAGGGCTTTTAGCCTACTATTGAGCGCGCTTGGTGACAATTCGCTGGCAATGAAATAGCAAAACCCACCGTTGATTGTCTGCTTTACCCAATAGGGGAATTCGAGCAGCTCTAAAGATTGGCGACAGATGACTAATGCTTGGCTTAGGGGCTTAAAACGACGGACACTCACAGGTGTTGCTTTCATCTCGGGTTGACCGGAAATAGGGTCGACAAATGATTGCCCAAGCGTACTAATTTTACCTGCACTGGAGTTACGGTTGCTCCAGTGAATCGCTGAAAACAACTCGCCGGGTTTAACGTCTTTGCTGATGTTAACCCGTAATAATGCTTTGCCTGTCGCACTGGTAATCTCCGCAATATCATGCTGATTGAGGCGATAAACCGCGGCATCTTGAGGATGGATCTGTAACTGGGGTTCTGGCTGATGTTGGCATAGCCGAGCTGCCAAGGCGGTGCGTGTCATAGTGTGCCATTGATCTCGGCTACGACCACTGCTGAGTTTCAGAGGAAACTGCTGATCACATGCCTGTGCTGAAGCTATATAGCGCACCGGGATCAGTCTGGCTTTGAGGTTGTCGGTATTAAATCGGCCATCTGCAAACAGACGTTGATGGAGCGTTTGAGGTTGCAATTGGCTGACTGGCCACTGCTGAGGAGCCAACTGGTAGTAGTCGTTATCAGAAATAGTAGCTAAGTCGCCAAGAACCAGGGCATTTTGACTTAATGCATGGGCTTTGTTGGTTAGGCTGGCACATTCTCTGAATATCTCCGCTTCATGGCGATAGTTAAACCCATGACTAAATCCCATTCGTTTGGCCACTTCACTGATGATCCACCAGTCGGGTTTAGCCTCGCCAGGTGTCGTCGTCACCCTGCGCTGACGCGATATGCGCCGCTCAGAGTTAGTGACTGTTCCCGACTTTTCTGACCAGCCCTGAGCCGGTAGCTTCACATCGGCTAATGCCAGAGTGTCTGTATCTGCAACACAATCCGATACCACCACAAAAGGACATTGGGCTAAGGCGGCTTTAATTTTATGGCTATCGGGCAGGCTGACGGCAGGATTGGTTGCCATGATCCAGATGGCTTTAATTTTTCCCTCAGCAATTGCATCGAACATATCCACGGCTTTGAGACCCGGCCGAGTTGCTATTTGAGGTGCGCGCCAGAAGTCGCTTACCAATTCACAGTTGCGCTCATTAAAGTCTAAATGCGATGCAAGCATATTGGCTAAACCGCCCACTTCGCGGCCGCCCATGGCATTGGGTTGCCCAGTAATAGAGAAGGGACTACTGCCGGGTTTACCTATTTTTCCCGTGGCCAGATGACAATTAATAATGCTATTGACTTTATCTGTGCCCTGAATGGATTGGTTAACCCCTTGAGAGTAGAGGGTCAATACTTTATCGCTGTGGCCAAATAGCTCAAAAAACTGTTTAAGCTCTGCGGTGCTTATCTGCAGTTGCTCCGCAGTCAGCTCCAGTGTGAGTTTATCTTGCTGTGCACTGTGTAATGCGGCTTCAAAACCCTGAGTGTGTTGCTCAATATAATCCTGATCGAGCAGTTGATTGTCGGCGAGATAGCTTAATAAGCGATTGAATAACAGTACATCTTTACCGTTAGCAATGGCCAAATGCAGATCGGCGTCATTGCATGAGGCGGTTTTCCTGGGATCTATCACCACCAACTTACACTTGGGGTTTTGGGCTTTTGCCGCTTTAATGCGCTGATATAGGATCGGATGACACCAGGCTAGGTTTGAGCCCACAAGAATGATGAGATCGGCGGCTTCGATATCCTGATAACAGCCGGGTATTGAATCGCTGCCAAAGGCGCGTTTGTGACCAGCAACGCTTGAGGACATGCACAGTCTCGAATTGGTGTCGACGTTTGCGCTGCCAATGAAGCCTTTCATCAGTTTGTTGGCCACATAATAGTCTTCTGTTAATAGTTGGCCAGATAGATAGAAAGCGACTGAATCAGGGCCATGTTTGGCTATGGTTTGCTGAAATTGTTCTGCTACTGTCGATATCGCTTCATCCCAACTCACCCCTTGATGTTTGATCATTGGAAACTTAAGCCGATGGGTTTCCGATAGCGTCTCGCCTAATGCCAGTCCTTTAGAGCAAAGTTTTCCTAAGTTGGCGGGGTGGCTTTTATCGCCACGAATGAGTAGTGCACCGTTACGTAGCGGTTTTGCTTCTACACCGCAACCGACACCACAATATGCGCAGGTTGTTTTAATCCAAGGAGTTATCGGATTCTGACTCATAAAAACCTCTCTCAGCCTGATGGAATGGTTTTAAATCTATTTTTTAAAGCAAGTGGCAGGCCATGATGGTTTTATCTTGTTTGTTTGTTTTTAAATTTAACAAAAACAAGTAATTAGTTTTTTATTTTTATCAATCTACCTATTTAGGGGTATATGTTTAAAATCATATTATTCATTAGTTTAGGTTAAATGTTCGATAATGGTCATTGTTTGCACAATTGCGGTGCGAGTTAATTTGTTTTCAAGCCGTTAAAAATGTCAGTTTTGTTTTTTTAATTTTCACGTTTTCTTTTTATGTTTATGATTTTTAAGTTTTTAATTTTATATTTAACGTTTTTTTAAAGTTGTTGGCATTAAGTTTGCTCAATGCTTGTTCAGTTGGCGATAACATCGAGGCTTAATTATGGACAAGCATGAGAAAAACCCTCACCACAGTGTCATTAATATCGGCTTTGGCGAGACAGGAAAATCGGCATGTCAGGGGCGTGTCAGTTTGGTGGGCGCAGGGCCGGGTGATGCCGAGCTGCTGACGGTGAAGGCCATGCGCATTATTCAGCAGGCTGATCTGATTATTTATGATCGCTTAGTTAGTGATGAGATTTGCGCCTTATTCCCCGTAAAGACGCCGACGCTATATGTCGGCAAAGCTAAGCATCTGCACAGTGTCGAACAGGATCGCATCAATGAAATCTTAGTTGAACAAGCCTTACTGGGAAAACATGTCTGCCGTCTAAAAGGCGGGGATAGTTTCATCTTTGGTCGTGGAGGAGAGGAGATCATCTCTCTTAAGGCGCAAAACATTTCTGTAGAAGTCGTGCCAGGTATTACCGCCGCTTCAGGCTGTACCTCTTATGCCGGTATTCCTTTAACCCATAGAGGGGTTTCCCAGGGAACCACCTTTGTTACCGCTCATGCCGAATCAGAGTTGCAACTTAATTGGCAGAGTCTGGCGATGTTACAGCACACCTTAGTGTTTTACATGGGGCTGAGTAAGGCACCACTTATTGCCAATGAACTCATTCAAGCTGGATTGGCTAGCCACACGCCGGTGGCGCTTATCGAGCGTGGTTGCTCTAAAGAGCAGAGGGTGATCAGCGGCTTGCTAAGGGATCTGCCCAATCTGGTGGTTGAACATCAATTGCAATCGCCCACTTTAATTGTGGTTGGGAAAGTGGTGGATCTTGCGTCCCAGCTCAGTTGGTTCGAGCAGCAAGCGCAAATTAAAGATAAGTATATACCGGCCCGTTTGAGTGCCTAGAGATCTAAGGAGAGCCAAGATGGATAACATTTCTGTAGTCGTGGTGGGCAATGGCATGGTTGGCCACAAGTTTATCGACAATATCTTAGCCAGCGAAGCGGCGGATAATGTACAACTAACCACCTTCTCAGAAGAGCCCAGGTTAGCGTATGACAGGGTGCAATTGAGTGCTTATTTTAGTGGTAAGACAGAGCAAGATCTGGCGTTAACCGATGAAGCTTATTATCGCCAGCATAAGGTCGATTTTCTGCTGGATACCAAGGTGATCAGTATCGATCCTCGTGCTCATACCGTATTGACCGATAAGGGAAATACAGTGACTTATGACAAGCTGGTGCTGGCAACGGGGTCCTATCCTTTCGTACCACCTATCCCCGGTAATGACCAAGCTCACTGCTTAGTTTACCGCACCATAGCCGATCTTGAGGCGATCACAGAATCGAGTTGCCATAGCAAAAGCGGTGTGGTGATCGGTGGTGGTCTGCTGGGACTGGAGGCGGCTAATGCCCTGAAAAACCTCGGTCTGGAAACCCATGTGGTGGAGTTTGCCCCAAGGCTAATGGCGGTTCAGCTTGATGACGGTGGTGCGAATTTATTGCGTCATCAAATAGAAGCCCTGGGTGTGCGGGTACACACCCAAAAGGCGACGACGGAAATCGTCGCCGGTGAGCAGGGTCGTTACCGCTTGAATTTTGCCGATGGTACACATCTTGAGACCGATATGGTGGTGTTTTCTGCCGGAATTCGGCCACAGGATGAGCTGGCCCGTCAGGCGCAGCTCGAGGTGGGTGAGCGTGGTGGTATCGTGATTAACGATTTTTGCCAAACCAGTGATCCCGACATCTATGCGGTGGGCGAGTGTGCGCTGTGGCAGGGGCGTATTTTTGGCTTGGTGGCGCCTGGCTATACTATGGCCGCGGTCGCTGCGGCGCATTTATGTGGCAGCGACCTCGCCTTCAGGGGGGCCGATATGAGCACCAAACTGAAACTCCTAGGGCTGGATGTTGCCAGTATCGGTGATGCCCATGGGGTGACCGAAGGGGCGCAGTCTTACACTTTCCATGATGAGGTCGCTCAGGTGTATAAGCGTCTGGTCGTCAATCAGGCGGGAGATAGAGTTTTGGGTGCGGTATTGGTGGGTGATGTCAGCGCCTATGGTCAGCTACTGCAGATGATGCTCAATGATATGCCGTTGCCGGATCATCCATCGGCTCTGATCCTACCTCAAGTAGAGGGGGAGAGCGCAGCCATGGGCGTCGAAGCCTTGCCTGTCAGTGCCCAAATTTGTTCTTGCTATGATGTCAGCAAAGGGGATGTGGCCGCTGCCGTGGCTAATGGGGCTACCGACATGGCCACGATTAAAAGTTGCACTAAAGCCTCCACCGGCTGCGGAGGTTGCAGTGCCTTGGTCAAGCAGGTGATGGACAGTGAGCTTGCCGCTTTAGGTCATGAAGTGGATAACAGCTTGTGTGAACATTTTGCCTATACCCGTCCTGAGCTGGTGGATATTGTGCGGATTAAAAAGATCCGTAGTTTCGATGAGCTGTTAGCCAGTCACGGCTGCGGGTTGGGGTGTGACATCTGCAAGCCTGCTATCGCTTCGATTCTGGCTTCCTTTTGGAATGATTATATCCTCGATGATGCTCATATTGGGCTACAAGACACCAATGATATCTATTTGGGTAATATGCAAAAAGATGGCACCTACTCTGTGGTACCTCGTATCGCTGGTGGTGAGGTGACACCCGACAAGTTGATCGTGTTAGGTGAGGTGGCTAAGGAATTTGATCTCTACACCAAGATCACCGGTGGCCAGCGAATCGACCTCTTTGGAGCACAACTGCATCAGCTACCGCTGATCTGGCGCAAGCTGGTGGATGCAGGATTTGAGACCGGCCATGCCTATGGCAAGTCGGTACGTACGGTGAAGTCCTGTGTTGGTGACAGTTGGTGCCGATATGGGGTTAACGACAGCTTAGGTTTTGCTATCGATATTGAAAATCGATACAAGGGCTTGCGTTCCCCCCATAAACTAAAGTTTGCAGTATCTGGTTGTACTCGTGAGTGTGCAGAAGCCCAATCTAAAGATGTTGGCATCATTGCCACCGAACATGGCTGGAACCTCTATGTTGGCGGCAATGGCGGCATGCGTCCCAGACACGCCGAGCTGTTTGCCACGGGGTTGGATGACCAGACCTTGATCCGCTATATCGACCGATTCCTGATGTTTTATATTCGCAGTGCCGAAAGGCTTCAGCGCACTTCTGTATGGATAGAGAACCTCGAAGGTGGCCTGGAGTATCTAAAAGCTGTGGTGATTGACGACAAGCTGGGGCTGGCTACCGAGCTTGAAGCCGAGATGGCCGACAACATAGCTAAGTATCAATGCGAATGGAAAACTACGCTGGAGAATCCGGAAAAACTCAAACGCTTTAAGCATTTCATTAATGCTGACAAAGAGGATAGCAACTTGGCCTATGAGGTAAAGCGTTCACAACGTATGCCGGCCAAGTCCAGTCAAGTCATCGATGTATTAACCGTTGAATAGGGAGATAAGTGATGAACGTAGCAATCGATAAGATGCAAGAACTCTGGATATCTGTGTGTTCACCACAAGATATTACTCCCGGCACTGGGGTGTGTGCCTTGGTTGGAGGACGGCAGGTAGCACTGTTTTGCTGTCGTCAGACACAGACCTTTTACGCTATCGATAATTTCGATCCTATCGGCAGGGCCAATGTATTATCTCGGGGGATCATGGGCTCAATTGCAGGTGAACCTGTAGTAGCCTCTCCTCTGTATAAACATTATTTCAATCTAAATACCGGTCGTTGTATTCAGACTCCAGAGCATCAATTGAAAACCTATCCAGTGCGCATCTTTGGCGCTGAGGTTCAAATAGGTATTAACCACTAAGTTTCATTAATTTTATTAACGCGAAAGCATGCTACACCAGTGTGGCAGGGGATTGTGCAACTAAAAATAGCCCAACTCCCCGGTTAAGGAGAGTCCCATGAGTACAGATAATCGCTTTAATTTACTGAGCTTTACAGGAAAAATGAAGGTGTTACACCTGAGTTGGATGGCGTTTTTTATCACCTTTGTGGTGTGGTTTAACTTTGCACCGTTATTGCAGTCGGTTAAGGCTTCCTTAGGGCTCACTACGGCCGAAATTAAGACGTTGCTAATTCTTAATGTCGCCTTTACCATCCCGGCGCGGGTGGTCATAGGTATGCTTACCGATCGCTTTGGGCCCCGCATCATCTATTCGGGGTTGCTGGCAATTTGTGCGCTGCCCTGTTTTGCCTTTGCTTTAGCCGACAGCTTTGTACAAGCCGCGATAGCGCGTTTCCTGTTAGGGTTTATTGGCGCGGGTTTTGTGGTTGGAATACGTCTGGTGTCAGAATGGTTTCCCCATAATGAGCTAGGCACAGCTGAAGGCATTTACGGCGGTTGGGGTAATTTTGGTTCCGCTGCTGCAGCATTTACTTTGCCCACTCTTGCCGTGCTCTTTGGCGGTGAAGATGGTTGGCGTTATGCCATGGGGTTGACCGGGGTGATCAGTCTGGTTTTTTCCTGGGTGTTTTACCTTAATGTAGCCGATACACCTAAAGGCTCGACTTATTTTAAGCCTAAGAGCCTCACAGCCATGGAAGTGACCTCTAAAGGTGATTTCTTACTGCTTCTGATTATGAAGCTGCCTATGTATGGCGCGCTGGCACTATTGGCTTGGAAGTTGTCTCCGGCTGGTGTGGCTATGTTGAGCGATCTGAGTGTTTATGGCATCTATCTTGGCTTGCTTCTGCTCTACCTTTATGAAATCTCCCAAGTATGGAAAGTGAACAAGAGTGTTTTTGAAGGGCCGGTACCTGAGATCCATAGATATAAGTTTAAGCAGGTTGCGGTATTAAATATTCTCTATTTCGCGACATTTGGCTCAGAACTGGCCGTGGTGTCTATGTTGCCACTGTTTTTTGCCGAGACCTTCGAGCTCACTCCTGTGATGGCCGGCATGGTCGCCTCGGCTTATGCCTTTATGAATTTGATGTCTCGTCCAGGTGGTGGTTGGATTTCTGATAAATTCGGTCGCAAGCCAACCCTGTTGATATTAACGGCAGGATTAGCGGCGGGTTATTTCCTGATGGGACAGGTGAACAGTGAATGGCCGGTTTGGATTGCTGTGGCGGCGGCAATGGCTTGCTCTTTCTTTGTGCAGTCGGGAGAGGGGGCGGTATTTGCCACAGTGCCACTGATTAAGCGTCGAATGACAGGGCAAATTGCGGGTATGACCGGGGCCTATGGCAACGTGGGTGCAGTGTGCTATCTGACAGTATTATCCTTTGTGGATTACAGCACTTTCTTTTATGTGATTGCGGCCACGGCGGTATTGGGTTTTGTTGTACTGACATGGATGGAAGAGCCCAAGGGACAAATGGCTGAAGTGAACCAAGATGGTAGCGTCACCTTGATCGATGTGTCGGGTCGTTGAGTGAGAGGCTAACTTGATGAATGCTCATCCTAAGCTTATCGAAGCGGTAAATTCAGCGCAGACTCCTGGGCAGACCAAGAGATTAGCGTTGAATTTCGGTGGCAGTTCATGCGCTGGCGTTAGGCCGCAGAATCAGGATGCATTTGCCGTACACCATAGTGTCGATAGCCATCAATTGCTGCATAAAGGGGTGGTCGCTTGCATTGCCGATGGTGTTAGCTGTAGTCAAAATGGTCAGTTGGCCAGTCAGCTTTGCGTGACGCAGTTTATCGAAGACTATTTGAGTGCCCCTGAGAGTTGGGGGGTTAAACATGCGGCAACTAAAGTGCTGAACGCCTTGAACATCTGGCTTAACCATCACAGTCAGCAGACGGCGCTAAGGCACAATGGCTACGTGACAACGTTCAGCGCTTTAGTTTTTAAGTCTAACCGGCTGCACCTTTTTCATGTGGGTGATAGCCGGGTTTACCGACTGAGAGCGGGCGAGTTAATCCTTCTTTCTAAGGATCATAGCCATCAGGGATTTGGTGAAAAAGGCTTTCTGACTCGAGCCTTGGGGATGGACAGCCATTTAGAGGTGGACTATCAATGTCATGAAGTACAGCTGGGCGATCGATATCTGTTAACCACAGATGGCGTCCATGAAAATCTTGCCTTGGGCCAGTTAACCGATGTCGTGGCTCAAAAGGATAATTTAGAAGTGTTGGCTAGGCAGTTGACTTCGATGGCTCTAGCCGAAGGGAGCCAGGACAACAATAGCTGTCTATTGTTGCAGGTGCATTCATTGCCCTATGTCGATGCCCCAGAGTTAACATTGTTGTCTTCACAGAAAGTGATCCCACCAGTGATGAGTGTCGGCAATACCATTGATGACTTTGAAGTGCTTAAAGTCTTGTACAGTGGTACACGCAGTCACATCTATTTGGTTAAACCGCAGGGAACAGATGATGTATATGTACTCAAGGCTCCCTCACTTAATTTCAGCGAAGATGGGGATTACCTGGCTAGTTTCGTGCGAGAGCAGTGGGTGGGACAGAGAACTCAGCACCCATCGCTGATGAAGGTTTACCCTAGTGAATCACCTTTCTTATATCATTTATGTGAGTATATTTCGGGACAAACCTTAAGGCAGTGGATGTATGACAATCCAGCGGCCGATTTTTGTAAGGTTAGAGCTATTCTCGAGGAGATTGTGATTGCGGTCAGAGCACTGCAACGTATGGGGGTGGTACATAGGGATATAAAACCGGAAAATCTGATGCTTACCCCTGATGATAAAGTGGTGTTGATCGATTATGGCGCGGCCCAGGCCGATGGTCTGGCAGAGTTGACTCCAGTGACCCAGGAGGCGTTACCTCTCGGCGCTGTGGGATACATTGCCCCTGAATATTTGCAAACGGGAGTGGCGTCTCATCAGGCGGATATTTTCTCAATTGGGGTTGTGGTGTATGAGATGTTAACCGGAAAATTACCCTATACCACAGGTCGCTCCCTATCGATTAATAACCATAGTCGCAGGGATTGGTGTTACATCTCTTGTCGGCAATATCGAGAGTCCGTTCCCTTGTGGCTTGACCTAGCACTTGAGAAGGCGTGTCATCCAGATACCCGCGTAAGATATCAGTCGATGTCAGAAATGCTTTTGGACATGAATAGCCCTAATCAGCAGATGGTGCAAAAACATCAGTCTTTGCCTTTCATCGAACGTGAGCCGATTATGTTTTGGAAGGGATTAAGCGTATTACTCTTAATGATTGTGGTGCTGCAAGCTTTGCTATTGTGATAAAAGGGGTTAACAGGCCAAGGCTATGGCCTGTTCTTATTCATTGTTCAATAGCTGCTTAATAGTGCCAAGGGAATTTTGAGAAATCCTGATCCCGTTTTTCCAGGAAGGCATCGCGTCCTTCAACGGCCTCGTCGGTGCCATAGGCTAGGCGGGTCGCTTCCCCGGCAAACAGTTGCTGACCCACAAGGCCATCGTCAGGCAGGTTGAAACCATATTTCAACATACGCATGGCAGTAGGAGACTTAGAGTTGATCTCTTTGGCCCACTTCAGGGCTTCAGTTTCCAACTCGGCATGGGGAATGGAGCGATTGACCATACCCATGTCGAAGGCCTCATCGGCGCTGTAGTTAAAACCGAGGAAGAAAATTTCCCGGGCACGTTTCTGACCTATCATTTTGGCAAGATAAGCACTGCCGTATCCTGAGTCGAAGCTACCCACGTCAGGGTCGGTTTGTTTAAAGACGGCGTGTTCTTTCGAGGCCAGCGTCAGATCGCAGACCACATGCAGGCTGTGGCCACCACCAACGGCCCAACCGGGCACCACGGCAATCACCACCTTAGGCATGAAACGGATCAGGCGCTGCACCTCTAAGATGTGCAGGCGGCCCATGCGTGCCAGATCGGGTGTATCGGTTTCCTCGCCCTCATACTTGTAGCCATCTTTGCCGCGAATACGTTGATCGCCGCCGGCACTGAAAGACCACTGCCCCTTGGCTGATGGGCCATTGCCTGTCAGTAGGACACAACCGACATCTGACCATTGGCGGGCATGATCCAGTGCGGTGTAGAGTTCATCGACTGTCTTAGGGCGAAATGAGTTGAGACAATCTGGGCGGTTAATGGCGATTCGTACCGTGCCCTGATCTTTTGCTCTGTGGTAGGTAATGTCTTCAAATGTAAATCCAGGCACCAGATCCCAGGCTGATGGATCGAAGATATCGGAAACCTTGTCTGTCATGTTCGTAACCCTATATTTGTCGCATCGAGAAGATGAGCCAAGGCTAGGCTCAATATGGAAAGAGATCAATTGGGAAGCAGAAAACCGTGCTCTTGGCTAAGGTTTCTGCTTCCTAAAGGGGTTTATCTGATCTTATCGCAGATAAATTGTTGGTTGTCTTTGCTTAGCTCGTCAAAACGATTACCGCTGTTGTCGCAATACTTCTCTTTAAACTCAAGTACCGACTCAGGCGATTCGAGAATATTGTCCAGTGCAGCCAACTCCTTTCGAGTCAGTCGCTCGGCAATTTGCGTCTTGAACATTGCAATGTTCTTGTCTACTCGGATGATCTTTGTCCCTGTCATCGAGTCGAGTTTACGCTCGATGCGCTTCATTAGCGCATCAGTCTGCGCTATGGGTTCATCGAGTTTGTCTGTTTCGGTCGCTAGATAATAGAGTAATCCTATCCCTGCACCTAAAATAATCCAGCCTCTCATTATTTATCCAACCATGGTGAACAATTAGTATTAGAAATGTATAATAAGCCAGTTTTCATGGAATATTAAAGCTGTAAGGCTGTTAAATATGAACGCAGAATCAAATAAAAAGGATTATTCCAAGGCTGAGCGGATCAAAATACATCAGCCCGATGAGAACAAATCCGATCGTTTTAATCCCCGCAATCGTATTTACGTTAGAGCAATAGAAGGATTTTGGACACAGCTACGTCGCCGTCTCGGCTGGGTCGCAATGCTCTTTTTCCTGATTTTGCCTTGGATCCCCTGGGGTGACAGACAAGCCGTTTGGTTTAACCTAGGTGAACAAAAATTTCATATCTTCGGTTTAACCATTTGGCCCCAAGATCTTACCTTACTCGCTGCACTCTTAATGATAGCCGCATTTGGTCTATTTTTTGTGACAACCTATCTTGGGCGTGTCTGGTGCGGTTATACCTGCCCTCAAACGGTTTGGACTTTTATCTTCATCTGGTTCGAAGAGAAATTTGAAGGTGCGCGTAACAAGCGCATTAAATTGGATCAGATGCCATGGAGTTTTAATAAGGCTTGGCGAAAGACGGCAAAGCATGCCTCTTGGATATTGGTCTCCTTATTAACCGCCATGACCTTCGTTTCTTATTTTGTACCGACTAACGAAGTCTATATCGATGTCTTTAGTGGTAACGCCTCGGGCGCTATCTACTTTTGGGTGAGTTTGTTTACCGTAGCGACTTATGGCAATGCCGGCTGGATGCGTGAAATTATGTGCATCCATATGTGTCCCTATGCCCGTTTCCAGTCTGCTATGTTCGACAAGAACACTTATATTGTGGGTTATGACACTAAACGTGGTGAAAATCGTGGTCCCCGTTCTCGTAAGGCCGATCCTAAGGCGTTAGGCCTTGGTGATTGTATTGACTGTGACTTATGTGTACAGGTTTGCCCTACCGGGATCGATATTCGTAATGGTTTGCAATATGAATGTATCAACTGTGGCTCTTGTATCGATGCCTGTGATACCACCATGGATCGCATGGGCTACGATAGAGGTCTTATCGCCTATACCACAGAGAATAAGCTTGAAGGTGTTAAAGAGAAGGTGATACGACCTAAGTTGTTAGGTTATGGTGCCGTATTGGCATTAATGATCTTTGTCTTTATTTATGCCACTGTGACTATCGCACCTGTGCGGGTCGACATTATTCGCGATCGTAATCAGCTCTTTAGAGTGAACAATCAGGGTCTGATAGAAAATACCTTTACCCTGAAGATACTCAATAAGACAGAAGCTAAGCATGAATATCAGCTGAGCGTCGAAGGCTTAACCGATTACCAATGGTATGGTCCACAAACTGTCACTATCGACGGCGGTGAGGTACTGACTCTGCCAGTTAGTGTGGCCGTCGATCCCGTAAACCTGTCTCGAGCCATGACTAAAGTTAACTTTAAGGTCACCACTGCATTAGATGGTGAAACGGTCGAAGCGGTGCAAGAATCTCGCTTCTTTAGCCAGTAACCTTAATCAATAACTTCGCCACTAACGGTGAATGGTCAGAAAAAGGGGCTTTTTAGCCCCTTTTTTATACGTATTGCGTGATAAATATTCGCTTGATCATCTAAGTGTCTTTTTCTTTCAAAAAGCCCTTGCGTAAAAGTTTAGTCTCCCTATAATGCGCATCCACTGACACGGCACAGCAACTTCTTCAACTGGTGAAAGCCAGATAAATAGAGGAGTTCAGCTTAGTCAGCGACTCAGATTTAGACGCGGTTTAACGCACTGGATTGAGTCTGGCAGAAAGTGGTTTAAGGCTTTCAAATGTCGTCTTCTGGTTAAAGAATCGACGCTTGAAAAACTTCTTAAAATTAGCCCTTGACGCCAACATCTGGATGTGTAGAATACGCATCCCTAAGCCGACGGCCCAGCGCCAAAGGCGGCATCTAATAATAAGATGCAATGCTCTTTAACAAGATGAAACAAGAAATCTGTGTGGACATTCACAGGTGTTGAGTTAATCGAAAACGATTTATATCTCAATGCAACGATGAATGTTCATAGCAATATGTACAAA
>NZ_JAKIKX010000007.1 GCF_023283925.1 Shewanella marisflavi | reverse complement strand
CACTGGCACTGGCACTGGCACTGGCACTGGCACTGGCACTGGCACTGGCACTGGCACTGGCACTGGCACTGGCACTGGCACTGGCACTGGCACTGGCACTGGCACTGGCACGCATGAAAACCCGTTACATATTGATAGTCAACAAGATTTTCAAACGATTAAAGAAAATAGTATTATCGATACGGTATCGGGCAAACTCGCGGCCAGTGGCGACACTAAGGACGCCGTCATCTGGACGGTGGAGACCAGTAAGGGGCAATATGGCGATCTTGTGCTCAATCCCAGCACAGGTGAGTGGCACTATCATCTCAACAACTACGATGCCAAGACCAATGCCCTGTTTGAAGGCGAGCACCACAATGAAACCTTCACCATTACGGCCACAGATAATCTGGGCAACAGAGTAAGCAGCGTCATACGTGTCTCCGTCGAGGGCAGTAACGATCTACCGGTGATCTCAGGCGTCCATCACGCCAGTCTCAACGAACTAGGCTCGGTTGACCGGATATCGGGGCAATTGATTGCTACGGATCCGGATACGGGTGACAGTATTCACTGGGCCGTGCCCCATTCATCTGGCATCTATGGTGAGCTGGTGATCAACCCAGATACAGGTGCCTGGCAGTATCGGCTCGATAATAGCTCGCCTAACACCCTCTCCCTTCATTCGGGTCAGGTGGCTACTGAGACCTTCAGAGTCACAGCAACCGACAGCTCAGGACAACCCGTCAGCCAGATAGTGACCATAGAGATTCACGGCGCAGATCAGCGAGCCCTAATCCATGGCATGGCCAGCGGCTCGGTGACAGAAGACAGAAATCTAATCGCCGGGCAACTAAAGACATCGGGGCAGCTAACGGTGATCGATCCCGATGGCGGCGATGCTCACTTCACCGCCACTAGCCTGCAAGGCCAGTACGGCACCCTCACCATCAATGAACTCGGCCACTGGACTTACACCGCCGATAACTCTCAAGCCGCGATTCAGGGGCTAAAGTCCGGCGAGTCACTCACCGAGACCCTATATGTCCACAGCGTCGATGGCACAGAGCAGAAGATCACCGTCAGCATCAATGGCACAGACGACAAGGCTGTGATTGGCGGCGCTTCAACAGGAACGGTGACCGAAGACAAAGATCTCTACCAGGGTCAACTGAGAGTCGATGGCGCGCTGACGCTCACCGATCCCGACAGCGGACAAAACCAGTTCACCGCCACTAGCCTGCAAGGTCAGTACGGCACCCTCACCATCAATGAACTCGGCCACTGGACTTACACCGCCGATAACTCTCAAGCCGCCATTCAGGGGCTAAAGTCCGGCGAATCACTCACCGAGACGCTTTATGTCCACAGCGTCGATGGCACAGAGCAGAAGGTCACCGTCAGCATCAATGGTACAGACGACAAGGCTGTGATTGGCGGCGCTTCAACAGGGACGGTGACCGAAGACAAAGATCTCTACCAGGGCCAACTGAGAGTCGATGGCGCGCTGACGCTCACCGATCCCGACAGTGGACAAAACCAGTTCACCGCCACTAGCCTGCAAGGTCAGTACGGCACCCTCACCATCAATGAACTCGGCCACTGGACTTACACCGCCGATAACTCTCAAGCCGCGATTCAGGGGCTAAAGTCCGGCGAGTCACTCACCGAGACCCTATATGTCCACAGCGTCGATGGCACAGAGCAGAAGGTCACCGTCAGCATCAATGGTACAGACGACAAGGCTGTGATTGGCGGCGCTTCAACAGGGACGGTGACCGAAGACAAAGATCTCTACCAGGGCCAACTGAGAGTCGATGGCGCGCTGACGCTCACCGATCCCGACAGTGGACAAAACCAGTTCACCGCCACTAGCCTGCAAGGCCAGTACGGCACCCTCACCATCAATGAACTCGGCCACTGGACTTACACCGCCGATAACTCTCAAGCCGCGATTCAGGGGCTAAAGTCCCGCGAGTCACTCACCGAGACCCTATATGTCCACAGCGTCGATGGCACAGAGCAGAAGGTCACCGTCAGCATCAATGGTACAGACGACAAGGCTGTGATTGGCGGCGCTTCAACAGGGACGGTGACCGAAGACAAAGATCTCTACCAGGGCCAACTGAGAGTCGATGGCGCGCTGACGCTCACCGATCCCGACAGTGGACAAAACCAGTTCACCGCCACTAGCCTGCAAGGCCAGTACGGCACCCTCACCATCAATGAATTCGGCCACTGGACTTACACCGCCGATAACTCTCAAGCCGCGATTCAGGGGCTAAAGGCCGGCGAATCGCTCACCGAGACCCTATATGTCCACAGCGTCGATGGCACAGAGCAGAAGGTGACCGTCAGCATCAATGGCAGCGACGATAAAGCGGTAATAAGCGGCACCGCCACGGGAGTGGTGACCGAAGACAAAGATCTCTACCAGGGTCAACTGAGAGTCGATGGCGCGCTGACGCTCACCGATCCCGACAGTGGACAAAACCAGTTCACCGCCACTAGCCTGCAAGGCCAGTACGGCACCCTCACCATCAATGAACTCGGCCACTGGAGCTACACAGCAGATAACTCACAAAATGCGATACAGGGGCTAAAATCTGGCGAGTCCCTCACCGAGACCTTGTTTGTTCATAGCGTCGACGGCAGCGAGCAGAAGGTGACCGTCACCATCAATGGCACAGACGACAAGGCGGTGATTGGCGGCGCGGCAACAGCCAGCGTGACCGAAGACAGAGACCTCTATCAGGGTCAGCTGAGAGTGGACGGAACGCTGACGGTCACTGATGCGGACAGTGGTCAAGCGCAGTTCCAGGCAACCTCACTACAAGGTCAATTCGGCACACTGTCGATTGATTCAAATGGCCATTGGACCTACACCGCCGATAACTCTCAAGCCGCGATTCAGGGGCTAAAGTCCCGCGAGTCACTCACCGAGACCCTATATGTCCACAGCGTCGATGGCACAGAGCAGAAGGTCACCGTCAGCATCAATGGTACAGACGACAAGGCTGTGATTGGCGGCGCTTCAACAGGGACGGTGACCGAAGACAAAGATCTCTACCAGGGACAACTGAGAGTCGATGGCGCGCTGACGGTCACAGATGCCGATCATGGCGAGGCGCAATTTATCGCCACCAGCCTGCAAGGCCAATACGGCACTTTGACCATCAACGATCTCGGCCACTGGACCTACACAGCAGACAACTCCCAGGCCGCCATTCAAGGCTTAAAAACGGGTGAGTCATTAACGGATACATTGCTGGTTCACAGCATCGATGGCACAGAGCAGAAGGTCACAGTTACCATCAATGGCACAGACGACAAGGCGGTAATAAGTGGCACCGCCACGGGAGCAGTGACCGAAGACAAAGGCCTCTACCAGGGTCAGCTGAGGGTCGATGGCGCCCTGACGGTGACCGATGCCGATTATGGCGAGGCGCAATTTGTCGCCACTAGCCTACAAGGCCAATACGGCACTTTGACCATCAACGATCTCGGCCACTGGACCTACACGGCCGACAACTCCCAGGCCGCTATTCAAGGGCTCAAATCCGGCGAGTCACTCAACGAAAATCTGACGGTACATAGCCTGGATGGCACTGAGCAGCAGATCATCATCAAGATCTCAGGACAAGATGACGCAGCCGTCATCACGGGAGAAGACAAGGGCTACTTGAAGGAAGACCATTATCCTGCAGGTGATGCGCACCATACCCTGCACTATACGGGTTCCCTGGACGTCCATGATCCAGACAAGGGAGAGAGCTATTTTCGGGCGACTCACGACGCTCAGGCGATCTCAGATCCCTTCGGTGGCAGCCTGGATATCGAGAAGCACGGTGTGTGGCAATATGTGGTCTCAAATGACGCCCTTCAGCATTTAGGTAAGGGGCAGTTTGAGCAGGTCGTCTATCGCGTCTACAGCACCGATGGGACGAGTAAAGATATCAAGATCACCCTAGAGGGCACCAACGATGCCCCCGTGGTTAGCGCCACCCAGATACTCCCTGCAGGCCTGGAAGACCACGCCTTCACCATCACCCAGACCCAGCTGCTCGCCAATGTCACTGATGTCGATGACAACGACGCCGGGCAACTTACAGTCGCCAACCTGCATGCCGATCATGGAACTATTACCACCAACCCCGACGGCAGTTTCACCTTCACGCCAGAGAAGGACTACAACGGCGAAGTGCATTTTACTTACGATGTAAAAGATGCCCACGGTGGTACGGCTCACACTGGCGCAAGCACTACATTAGCAGCTGTCAACGACGCAGCAATAATTACAGGAACCGATACCGGCGCTGTCACCGAAGATCTTCATCCTCATGCCCCTGTGCAAGGGAACTACGCCTATAAGCTTGAAGCACGTGGCACATTTCAGGCTATAGACCCTGATGCTGGAGAAAGTGGCTTTGAATTCAAAACTCTTATCTCGGCAGCAATGCACCCAGAGTGGCGACCTTATTCTTCATCGCTGGGTGGACAATTAGCAATTGACCCAAAAGGGAACTGGAATTACTACATAGATAACCGCAAACCTGAAATCCAGCACTTAGGTAAAGGCGAAACCTTAACGGATACCGTGACGGTGCACTCTAAAGATGGCACCACCCACGATATCGTCATTACCATCCACGGTACTAATGACGCACCGACAGTATCAAGTGAGGTGCACTTAAACTCAGGCAAGGAAGACACTGTTCAAACCATTACTGCGTCTGATTTGCTGGCGCATGCAACCGATATTGATAATAACGACCAAGGCCAGCTTACCGTTGCAAACCTTATTGCCGACCATGGCTCCATTCGAGACAACCAAGATGGCACCTATACCTTCACCCCCGACAAAGACTACAACGGCGAGGTTCATTTTAGCTATGACGTCAAAGATGCTCACGGCGGAGTGACTCACACAAGCGCCAGCACCACACTCACGGCTGTGAGTGACCAGGCCAAGGTCTCAGGCGATACCCGAGGCGAGCTAGTCGAGGATCAACACCTAGGCATCCAAAACCAGATAGCCATCTCGGGCCAACTCAATGTGCAGGATCCCGACGCGGGGCAGGCGGCTTTCCAAGCGGGCACGGCGACACAAGTGGACGATCCCTTTGGCGGTAGTCTGCATATCGGCGCCGACGGCAGCTGGACCTACGACGTCGACAACGCCAGGCTACAAGAGCTGAGCGAACATCAGGAGGTCTTGGTTACCCACAGAGTCTATACCTTGGACGGCACGGCGCAGGATATCGTCATCAAGATAACTGGCACCAACGATGCCCCTAAGCTAGGCGTGGCGCAGCTATCCAGCACCACGGGGCATCTCACGGTACAAGACCCAGACAGCCAAGACAGCCACACCTTCTCGGTTGCCCAGCAAACAGGACAGTTTGGCACTCTGGTTGTCGACCCGGACACTGGTGCCTACAGCTACCGCCTCAATCAAAGTGTCGCCGGCATGCATTACGACAAGGCCAGCGGACAATACCAAGGCACAGACACCTTCGAGGTGCAGGTCAGTGATAACCATGGCGGCAGCGAAACCAAATTTATCAGCTTCGATGCCAGGGTCAGCCTCACCGCGCCAACAGACACAGGCCAACAACCCCAATTACATGCCACAGTCACCAGCCCATCGCAGCTGGTAGACACCAGGCCCCAGCCGACACCGACACAGACCATAGGCAACGCCATCACCCTCACCCTGAGCCATGGCAGCGATACCGGATCCTCCGACAGCGACGGGCTCACCCATGACACTCACCCTGTGGTCGAAGGGCAGACGGACATCCCCTTCTCCCTGGTTACCCTCTATGAGCAGGGCAACAAGCTCACCAGCGTGTTAAGCGATGCCCAGGGGCACTACAGCGTCGCGCTCAGCGGCCTGAGCGAGGGCGCGCATCAGATCAGCGCCAGCGCCCAGGCCCCCGGCAGCCAACAAGCTGTACAAGCCACTCCGCTGGCGATCACACTAGACACCCAGGCGAGCATAGACATGAACCCCATCGCCGGCGATAACATGCTACTGGCCGGCGAGCAGCATCAACCGCTCACCATCAGCGGGACGGTGAGCAATGTCGAAGAGGGGCAGAGTGTTTCTGTCACCATTGGTGGGCAGCAATACCATGCCGACGTGCATAACGGTTGCTGGAGCACTCAACTAAGCGCAGCCGAGGTCGATGCCTTGCCGGGCGGGAACCTGGAGATCAAGGCCATGGTCAACGACATGGCGGGGAATCACGCGCAGATGAGCAGCCCCCTGTATGTGGTCGACCACGCTAACCCCATTCCCAGCATGAGTTTTCTCACGCCGCCTACGCCAACGGGGACGGGCGCCATCGGCTCCCACATTTCGGGCGATCTCATCGCCCCGCCGTTACTGCAACAGCTTGCGCCCAACGCCCCTACCACGGGCGCCTGGGCGATCGATGACGGTCATGGTCATCCCACCCTGAGCCTTAGGGGCCAATACGGCACTCTGACCATAGACCCAGATACCGGCCATGTAGACTATGTCTATAACCAGGCACCAACACCGGGCGACAAGGCTGCTGGCGGTACCCATTGGGCGGGCGAAACCATGTCTGAAACCCATCACGATATCTTCCATATTCTCTATCACGACAGCCACTCCTCTAATGTGGATGTGGAAGTGAATCTGGATATCACCTATGTTCACGGTCACAGCGGTCACAACCAACTATCGACCCAGTTGGTGGATATGACGGTCACGCCAGCCACGCCAAATCCTGCCGCACCACCAGAGCTACATGATGCGCCCCAATGGGATGGCGACCAAGACGCGATAGATGATGCCCAGGTGATTATCATCCCAACAGACGAAGATAAGGCAGAAGATAAGCATGCTGCAGATCAGGATGACAAGTCGGTTCATAACCAGCCCCACGAGCTGGCTGAAAGTAGCGCCGAATCCCATGGCGCTGAATCGAATGGAGAAGTCACCGACGCCCGACCAGTTATGGCCGTGGCGCTCGCACCAGTGGATCACTATCTGCAGATGGTGGGACTGAGTCAGCAAGGTCTGGCGCAGCTTGATAACCACACCAAGTCTCACGCTGATCAGGAAACGCCGCAGATGCCCACAGAGCACTTCGATGCCGATGGTCTCACTCTGACTCAAGTAGATCACTTCGACAATCCGCTATTGGAGGAGCATGAGAAAGAGAAGCCGCATCCATCCCTTATGGATATAGAAGATCCCAAAGACGATCAGCATACCAACGCCCATGACGACGAACTGTTGCACAATGCCTTAAACGATATGCACAACCAGTTTTAAGGTATAAGAAAGGCCCGCTCGCGGGCCTTTTCATTTAACCAAATCTAGTCGCTAAGATTGAGACAAGCTCTTCAGGCCGCTGGTATCAATGCCCTTTAGCGCCTCGCGCTCCATTGACTTCTTTTCTTCCCAGGCATTGTGTTTCTTCTGTTCGTTGAGCTTTTGCTGCTCCAGATTCAGCCTCACCTGGCGCTGAATCGCCTCCTGCTCAGATTCACATTGCCTGAAGCCATCGGACCATCCCTGAGCATACTGTTTATCGGCGTCGAATTTGGCGACATCCTTCTTGTACTGATCGAACAGGCTACCACCAGCCTTATTACCACTATGACATCCATCGTCGTAGCCATCAGCATAAGCGACTGGATATCCTTGATCTATCATGATGTCTCTTTGGCTGGCGCAGGCCGACAACAGGAGTGTCGTCGCCACCAACATAGACACTATCCCCAATTTGGCAAACTGCTTTTCTTGCATCTCTTGACCCCCTTTTCATTTGGCAGAAGCGACACACTAACACACACATCCGACCAGAAATCCACGTCAATCGCACACTTTTTGAATGATTAGCAATAATTAATGTTGAGATCTCTTGACCCAGTGGCGACTCAGAGTGTGACAACTTGTCTCACCCAAGATAACCAAATAGTCCATTTTGCCTCGGTTTTACCGATAAATGCCTACAAAATATATGGCATTAAATTTGCCATTAAATTAAGTGATGATTTCCCACGGCAAGTAATATGAGATGTAAAACCAAATTCTTTAACCATTTAAACCAGCATATGGGGGAGTTTAGCGGCGCCTTTGCCGACTTGGGCACCTTCCTGCCCCTCGTACTCGGACTGATCGCCATCAACCATTTTTCCCCTCAGGGGATCTTTCTCGGGTTTGGCCTGTTCGCCCTCTTTACCGCCTACTTCTACCGCAGACCCATTCCGGTACAACCTATGAAGGTGATCGCCGCGCTGGTGATCGCCCAGGGGCTGACACCGGGCATGCTGCAAGCCAGTGGCATCATGATGGGGCTGATTTTACTCATCTTGGCCTATAGCGGAGCTATCAACTGGATGGCAAGGCAGCTGTCACCCGCCATCAGTATCGGCATTCAACTGGCCATAGGGTTACAACTGATCTGGATGGGCGGACAGATGATGAGCGGTACCTGGCTAATCGGTATCCTGGCATTCAGCGCGCTATTCATGAGCCGTTTCCTGCCGCTTCCTTATCTTGCTATGCCCTTGGTACTAGGGCTAGGCGTGCTGTGGCAAACGACTCAAGGCAGTGCCGCCAGCTTTACGCTATCGGCCACCACAGACTGGCAAATGGGCTGGCCCAATATGGAGGAATGGAGCTCGGCGGCGCTCCTGCTTGTACTACCACAGCTGGCATTGACGCTGACCAATGCAGTGATCGCCACCTCAGCCATGGCAAGTGGAAAATTCCCTCAAGATGCCCTGCTCGACAGCAAACGATTTACGCCCCGTCGCCTGGCCACCAGCTCAGGCTGGGCAAACCTGGTGTTAGCACCATTTGGTGCGACGCCCATGTGTCATGGCGCAGGAGGGTTGGCGGTGCAGTATCATTTCGGCGCCCGCAGCTGGCGCGCTCCGGCCCTGTTTGGCCTGACTTGCTTAGTGATCGCCCTGTGCTGGGGTGACACCATAGCTCAGGTGTTATCACTCATCCCCTTGGCGATTCTCGGTAGTCTGCTGGCAATCGCCGGCTTGCAACTCGCCTGGTCACAGCGCTTTATCGATGGAAAGCCCTTCTGCATCTTAGTGATCTTGGCCACCGCTGCCGTTTGTCTCACCATCAATACCGCCGCCGGACTCGCCGTAGGTGTGATATTGGAGATGGGCCGCAGGCGGTGGCATCTGATCTCAGATCTCAAACTGTAAACACAATTCAATATCCAGAAAATAACAACGCCAGCATTAACCCCAGGGGTTGGTTGCTGGCGTTGTGCAATTTAAGCTATTGACCTTAGTAGCCTGTACGGCTCACCGCCGGCCAATGCTTATCCACCTCTTGCTTAATGAAGGCCTGTTTGGCTTTAGTCAGCTTATCCAGCTCTATACCCACCGCCTGCTGCGCCGCCTCCTTGGTCGAGATATCGGGATAGTTCACTTTAGTAACAGAGAGCATGCTCAAGATCTCAGCAAGGCCTTGACGGGCATATTCGGCCTGAACTATCGCCCTATCCAGCAGAGCATTAGCTTCCTGAGGGTTATGGGCATAACTGCCATGAGATGACATGGCAAAGTCCCAGCGCCACTGGGCATGACGGATCGCCATGATGGCATCATTCATAATGGCCCAGCTCGCGCCTGCATCCCAGGCGGCGCCCGCCTCATAGTGAGCCTTAACTAGGAGTTGCTCCACTTTTCTGGCCTTCGCGGCAATCTCTGATTTAGCGGAGTTAAGTTGCTTCATCAAGGCCGATTTATCTTGGTGGCAGCCCTGACAGACAGAGTCATAATTTGGCAGCGCCTTGCCCACCTGATGGTTAGTGTAGGCTTTACCCTCACTGTCGGTAGCGGCCGGCATATGACAAGTTACACAGGTGACGCCTGCCTTGGCGTGTTCGCTGCGACTCCAATGCTCAAACTCTGGGTGGCGAGCCTTAAGTATGGGGGTCTTTGAGATAGGATGGATCCACTCGTAGAAGCGGCGAGTATCGTAATATTTCTCGATCAAATCGGCACTGCTACCGAAGATCCAGGGAATATTCACCTTATTGCTGCGCTCGGGTTGAAAATAATAAGTCACATGACACTGGCCGCATACCTGAGCCCCCTGCATCGACTGATTTTGCTTGTCGAACGGCAGATGTACCTTGGCCATGGCATCTCGCGCGTGGGGGCGCGGCAGGGTCAATGCCGCCTTACCTTGCTCATGACAGTCACTGCAGTAGACGACGCTGTTCATCTCGGTGCCGAGATCGGTGAAATTCTTAGCCGAAAAGCCTTCCACACCCAGCTCATCGATAAGCCTTGGCACATCCGGCGATTTACAGGTCCAGCAGCTCGCCGACAGTCCTTTCTGCCCCGCCTCCGGCGGCACGCCGGTACGCAGGGTATGAGTCACGTCCGCTACCGCAAACTGGTGTCCCCTAGGGCTATGGTATTCCTTGGCATAGGCAGATCCCGCCCAGAGTATGATGGCGGCAGGATAGCTGGCCAGCATGTCGCTGCGCGCATCTTGGGTCGAGGTCGCCTCCCAGCTGGCATACTGATTAGGGTACTTGGCCTGCATGGCCTGCATGCTCTCCATCACCTTACTGCTCACATCTGCCGCTAAGGCCGAACTTGAAATCGTACTCAGGGTGCACCAGCCCAGTAGGCTCAATGCGATAGCGCTTAGTTTCTTCATTGGACTTTCCACACTCATTAATATTCTTACTTACGCCAGGACTAGCCTGGTCGTCCATCGACTCTGGGCCGGGTCAATATTGGCGCATAACACCAGACAAACCAGCCAAAGGCCAGGCTCCAGAAACTGCCAGCCATCCAGAGCCAAAGCTCACTATAGGCTGGAAACCATAAGGGCATCACGGCGCGACATAGGGCTGCCAGGCTAATAGATAAAAAGGCAAACGCCATCTTAGGGCCCTGATAGATGTTACGACTGGTATGCCCCAGAGAGACGCGGGATATCATAGATAGACAGAGCCCAGCCATGGTGCCGATAGCAAACAGGTGCAGCAGATGACGATAGGCATTCTCATCCTCAATGTTCCAGGCGATAGCCGCCAGGGTCACGGGCAGACAGAGATAGGCCAGCTGCAATGACCAGAGCATAGGCTCTTTCAAGGTTTTATGGGGCTGCCAGCGTAACCAACGCAGCAGATGAGCCAGGGCCGCTAATCCAAGCAAGGCTTGCTCGGCACCAAGGGGCAACCACTTAGTGATCCCTTGAACTATCAATAAGATCATCAGCCCAATCACACTCAAATCCAGCGCCTTGATGGGATCGGGCTTGGCTTGCTTAATACGCACAGCGGTAAAGAAGGGAATAACCCGTCCCCCCACAATAGTGATCAACAAGCCTAGCCACCAAAGCATGCCTTGCCAGATATGATGGCTCAGTACAAAGTCTCGCTGACTCAGGGCGTAATAACTCAATAAGTTGATCCCTGTGGCCACCAGCAACATGATGGGGAAACCTATGTTGCGCCACTGTTTGACGCGGTAGATACAAGACCACAGCTTGGCGGCGGTCAACAAGAGAAACAGACTATCAAATAGCGCCGGTAACCAGACTGGCAGCTCAAGCGGCAATAGCAACAAAACACGCGCCAGTAACCAGCAGGCAAACACCAAGGCTAAAGACCAGCCCTTAAGGCTCGGCTGATTGGTCCAGGTCTGCACCGAGGTCAGCAGGAAGCCACTAACGATTGCCATGGCAAAGCCAAACAGCAGCTCATGGGGATGCCACCAGAGCGGCACCACCTTGACCCAAAAATGTTCCCGTAACAGACTCATTTCAGGCAGATACCAGGTGATCAACCACAGCGGTATATAGAGGGCGGCCAACAGGGCACCGCCTAAGAAAAAGGGCCGAAAACCCAAACGCCAAATCGCCGGTGTCTTGTCGATCACTTTAGGGTCATCAATATTGAGCATCTTCTGCGCCTCTGCCAAAGAAAAGCTTAAACAAACATCTTAAATATAGCTTTATAGTCGCCAGTCTACTGAGACAAGCACGGCTGAACAATGGAAATTCAAGGTGATATAAAGAAGTGTGAACCAGATAGCGAGATTAGGCTATGATATTGAATTTAAATACCTCTTTAGAGGCATCCTGCTCACCCAAGAGCGAATCATTAATATAGAGAGGCAAGGCCGTTGAATCCAGACAAGATTGAATCCCCCGAGGCACTAACGCATTACATACAGACCACCCAAGCGGTCATGATACTGTTTGGCGGGGAACACTGCGGCGTCTGCCAGAGTATCAAACCCAGATTAGCCGAGCTGCTGGCCAGTGATTTTCCAAAGGTGCAGCTCTGTTATATCGATTGTGAAGCCCATGGTGACATTGCCGCCGCCCATAGAGTATTTACCCTGCCGGTTATTGAACTCTACTTTCACGGCCAGGCATTTGGGCGCTTTATCAAGGTGTTCTCTTTGGCCGAGGTGAAAGAGGCGATCGCCCGCCCCTATCAACTACTGGACTAAGTGTGGCGAGTTTATCCTTTAAAGGGACGAAAGCCACCATAGGCAACAGGCGCATCAACGTCTTGATGAGACATAGACTTTTTAAGTACTGAAGGTTGCAGAAGCACTGAAGGTGGCACACTATCGGCCTCAAAACCGCCACAGCCACAACCTCCGACCGAACCGCAACTGCCACCACTGCCACAGCAACCGCCCTTCTTGGCATGATTGAGTGAGGCGCGCCCCATAGAGGCATCGACCAGACGCCGCTCCAGCACCTTAGTCTGACTGAGCAACACCTCGATACTCTCCTCTTTATCCCCCTGGCTAACGCTAATACCCGCCGCTAACAACTTACCCAACATGCGCTCGCCGATATGCTGCACTATGACAATATCTGTCTTTTGAGCCTGGATCAGGCGCAGCAACTCAGCCTTAGCACGGCAGTTTCCCTCAAGTGCTGGATTATCGAAGCTGGTGATTAACTGGTGATACTCGTTAAAAAAACCGATCCTTTGCGCCTTGGTAAAATGCGCCGCAAGACGTCCACGGCTCATTGGCATAGCAACTATCATGATAATTCCTTATGAATTCGATGAGGGCAGCACCAAGGCCTGGCCCTGAGTGATCGCCGTCGCCACCTTTTGACGAGCCCTGGCCAACAGATTGCCGAAGGTCTGACGGGAGATCCCCATAGACGCCGCTGCCTCGAGTTGACTGAGTCGCTGCACGTCCCCAAGCGCCAAGGCCTCAAATTCATCGGCATCAAGCTGGATTTTCTCTAGCTCAGTACTGGGAATACCGTTAGGTTTGAACAAGCTGCAGGGTACACAGCACTGCAATCGGCGGCATTTCTTAGGTCTTGGCATGGCCATTCCCTTAATCGATTAAATAGCAATTAGTTCAACCACTTCCACATTAACTTGAGCTGGCATAACCATCATTTGATGGCCACAAATCGATAGCGACTAAACCTGGGCAAGACATTGAGAACGGTTTGAACATAGGTTATTGGCATACGCCAATAACTGGATTGTGGAAGATCTTATGGAATGAAACTGAGGGCCAGCTCACACGCGCTCATATTCGCATTGGCTAAAAAATAGCAAAGCGAACCACCTAAACAGTGATTCGCCTTTGAAATACGGCCTTTAAGGACTAGAGCGCGTGCTGCTTAGTCAAGATGCGGGTACTCATCTCGCCGGCATCTATGCTCTTAAATTTCGGCGTCAGATATTCCTTTGCCATCTGCACACGCTGGGCAAATTCGGGCTGCTGCACGACAGTCTCATCCAGCACCATCAGCCTGGCTTTTTCCTGCCACTTCTTGATGGTCTTAGCCGATTTGACAGGATCGATTGGTAAGATCTGAACATGAGCCTGGTTCCATCCCATGTCGACATCGTATTCGACCACATACTCTTTACCCGCCTCGACCTCGGCTTGAAGGACAGAATAGCGCTCTGAAAGCGATACGAAGGTATGCTTACCCGGAGTAACTCTTACCTGAAAATAGGTGCCTGCCTTGGTGCTGCCCACATAGCCAGTTTCCGACCAAATATCAAAAGGCACCTCACCTATCAACCTCTCCATGCGGTAGAAGTTGATCACCGCCGAATTCGCATCGGGCTTAATCGGTTCAACACCTAGCTTCATGACAGGGAAGCCCAGTAAGGCGGGATTGGCCATCAGGTTATCGTAGGCGTCGTTCTTTCTCGGTGCCCCGATATCTTTGGCCTTCTTAGTCTGCATGATCATAGAAACCCCTAAATCGTGCTCGACCTCCTTCATCTTACCCGTGGTGTAATCTATGGTCAGGTACACTGTCTCACCGGGACGATTGTCCACACGGCTATAACCGAATCCCACCAGGCCCTGCACCAGGTGCACAGAGTTCAGCCCAGTTGCCAGCTTTAACAGGGTATGACTGCCGTTGGAGAGATCGGCAACCACATCTTTGTTGGCCGCCACCCAAGCGCCGCGGGCCCCACCCTGAAAATTAGATCCACGAATCACATAAACGAAGGTTTCATCCTGAGTCGGTGTCGCCTCAGGTTTGAATTGACTGACCAACTCAGGGTCCACCTTGTAAGAGGTGGCACAGCCTGTTGTCAGCCCTAATAAAACAAGCCCTAAAATTAGCGAAAAATGTTTTTGTATCTTGTAGTTAGTCACGATTTTGTTCCCTCAAAAAAAACAAACTAGAAGCTACTGCTACGCCAATCAACTGTCAACAAAAATACAACAAACGCATTACTGTTCTGTCTGGGTTTTCATACTTAATGCTGATTTGATTAAAATAAGTCCCGTCTGGCGACCATTGAGATACCAGACCCCACTGGCGTCAAACATGGCATCCTCTTCCAGCATGATGCGGATCTCCCGCTCCCACTCTGGGATCAACACGGCGTTATTAAGCTCAATGGAGTAGGCGGTATTTAGGTGCAGCGGATAATCCCCTGAACCAGCAACCCCTTGCTGGGCATCCCACATCCCTAAGGTCGTACCCGCTCCATGACCGTGATAACCTATGGGATGGGAGTAAATAGTCGGCTTAAGTCCGGCTGCAATGGCCTGTTCCCGTGCGGCCTTGAGCACCTGGTTGCCCGTCCTGCCCACGGCAAACTGAGCGGTTAATATGTCTTGCAATTGATTACCACTGTTAAACGCCTTCACCAGATAGTCTGGCGCCTGGGTCTCGCCACTGCGCAGCACATAGGCGAGTTGCTGGGTATCTGTGTTTAATCTCAGGTAGGTGATGCCAAAGTCCACATGCAAGAGATCCCCAGGCAAGATCACGGTATCACCGGACAGGTCGGCCTGCTTGGCCCTTTGAATGGTGACACTGGGCTGAAACCAGGTTTGCAGTTTCAGCTCTCTTACCCGCTCCCTGAACCACCACACCAGATCCTCGCTCGTGGTCTTGCCCACCTGTATCACCTCATTGGAAAAGCCCTGGGCGATGATCTCATGGGCCATATTGACTAGGCTGGGATAGAGGGCAACCTCCTCTGGGATACGACGTTCCAGCCAGCCAATCGCCAGTGGCTCGGCAGACACCAGAGCCTGTCGATAGGGTTCCGGCAGATGACGCAATAGCCGCGCCTCGTCACCCGATACCAGACCGTCGGCATGGGCCCAGCTGGCAGAGCGGTTAACGCCGATACGCTTGGGCTGATAACGCTCCACTAAGGCATTCAGCGCCTGCCACTGACTGGGATGTGTCTCCTTATCCCAGGCCTTAGTGAACAAGTTGCCGACACTGTAAGGCGCGATAGCATAGGCATTCACCTCGCCCTGCTTATCACGGGCAAACACCAATATGGTAGTACGCCGCGCCGACAGCCAAGTCGCAGGAAGCATAGTTTTCAGCACAGGATCTTCGTTATATTCGCGGCTGATCAGCAGCCACATATCGATATTGCTTTCGCGCATCAACTCGGGCAGCAACTGCTGCACACGCTTCTCGGTCAGGCTGTCTATCAAAGCCGCCCGTTCTCGCAGCGGCAGTATCTCGTCCGTTGCGGCACCTTGGCTGGTCTGAGGCTGCAAGGTCAAACACAACAGCCAAAAAATAGCATAGAGGCTCAAGTTATTATTCTTATTAGCCAGCATTAGTTCTCTCATCTCTCATATCGGGGATTTTTTAGACTAATCAAAAACTCAGTCCATGACCAGAGAGTTGTTTTTCGAGGTTAAGGAGCGTTAAATAGCCCTATCGATGGCAGTCTTGGTAAAGGACAATAAGATGGATACACAAGCACGTTATTACTATGAACCCAGTAAAGGACATGGTTTAGCGCACGACCCGCTCAACGCCATCATAGGGCCAAGACCCATAGGCTGGATCGCCTCGCACAGCCAGGACGGTAAACGTAATTTAGCCCCCTATAGCTTCTTCAACTGCTTTAACTACCATCCACCCATCATAGGCTTTGCCAGCGTGGGTTATAAAGACAGCCTGGCCAACATATTGACCACGGGCGAATTTGTCTGGAACCTGGCGACCCGACCACTGGCCGAGAAGATGAATCTCACCTCCGCAGCCCTAGCACCAGATAGCGATGAGTTTGAATTTGCCGGGCTCACGCCAGTGCCGGGCAATCTGGTGGGCGCCGACAGAGTGGCCGAAAGCCCGGTGAATTTCGAGTGTAAATTATCGCAGTCTTTGCAGCTGCAATCGGCCAGCGGCGAAAAAATTGAAACCTGGCTGGTGCTGGGCGAAGTAGTCGCCGTGCATATCGACCGCCAACTGTTGGATGCCGATGGCACCTACCTGACCGCCAAGGCCGAACCCATTCTCAGGGCGGGTGGGCCTTCAGCCTACTATGGCATCTCAGAGGCGCTACGTTTCGACATGCAAAGGCCGCCAGCGCCTAAATAGCCAAATCCCAGCCCGCTTAGGCCTGCACCGTCATACGCCGCGCCAGGGCAAAGCTGTCATCCATGGTGCGGGCATATTCCACCTGGCCGCGACGCTTACGGATCCCGGCGCGCCTGAGTTTCAGCAACATGCGCGGTTGCAGGTTATTGATAATTAACCCCACCTGTTTCGCCGCCAGCTCCTTGGCGATGGACTCCATGGCGACGATGGCGCTCATATCCAGCAGGGTCACTTCAGACATATCCAAAACTACCACCCGCACATCCGGGCGCACCAATGCGATAGTCTTAAGCGCCTTGTGGGCCGAGCCAAAAAACAGCGGCCCGTTGATGTCGTACACCACGACCCCCTCTGGCACCTTATAGGCCTGATGATTGGTCTCTATCGCCCTGGTGTCGGTCAAACTGATACTGCGGCGAATAAACAACATGGCTGCCAGCCCCATGCCCACCGCCACGGCAATCGTCATGTCAAACAGCACGGTAAGCGCGAAACAGAGCACTAAGATCAGCACATCATCCCTCGGCGCCACCTTGATTGTTCGCACAAAATGCTTCGCCTCACTCATGTTCCAGGCCACCACCAGTAGCAGCGCGGCCATAGACGCCATGGGAATATAAGAGAGCAGCGGCGCCAGCAATAATATCCCCGCCAATATAAACAGACCATGCACCACTGAGGCCAGCGGCATGCTGCCCCCCGCCTTGACGTTGGCAGCGGTGCGGGCTATCGCCGCCGTTGCCGGAATACCGCCAAACAGAGGCACCAGCATGTTTCCCAGTCCCTGACCGATAAGCTCGTCATTGGGGTTATGTTTCTTGCCCGACATGCCATCGGCCACCACGGCGCACAACAAAGATTCCAGCGCCCCCAGAATGGCGATGGTAATGGCTGACGGCAGTAGCTCACGCACCAACTCGAAACTTATGCCTATGGGCTGGCCATCGGCGCCCGGCAGATTCCAGGGCCAGTCGAAGCTCGGCATAATGGGTGGAATACCGCTGCCCAGCACGCCATCGAGCTCATAATTAAAGCGACTGCCTATGGTTGCCACAGAAAAGCCCTCAACAGACTGGGTCATCACCCAGGCGATTAAGGCGCCCACTAACAGCGCGGCCAGGTGCGCCGGCACCTTAGATTTCAATCTTGGCCAAGTTAGCAGCACGGCCAGGGTCAGGGCGCCAATCAGGGTTTCCTGCCAGGCGATGCTGCCCAGCGCCTGAGCGATATAGGAGAGTTTCTCAAGGTAATGCTCGCCGCCCGCGGCGACCTCGAGGCCGAAGAAGTCTTTGAACTGAAAAGTAGCGATCACCACGCCAATCCCGGCGGTAAAGCCGACGGTAACTGGGTAAGGCACTATCTCAATCAATCGCCCCAGCTTACCCAGGCCCATCAGCAACAAAATCACGCCAGCCATCACACCGCTAAGCAACAGCCCCCCCAAACCATACTGCTGCACGATTGGCAGTAAAATCACCACAAAGGCCGCCGTGGGCCCGGAGATGTTGACCTTAGAGCCGCCGCAAATGGCGATCACTATGCCGGCGATCATCGCCGTATAGAGCCCATGTTGTGGCGGCACGCCGCTGGCAATCGCCAGTGCCATAGAGAGTGGTAGGGCGATCACCCCGACGGTCAAACCCGCCAGGATATTGGTCTGTATCTCCTGCAAAGAGGGTTTAGCGCTACTGCTTTTTCTAACTGCTGATAACATGTTGATCCCGATGAAATGATGCTAGCTGCCGCGACACAATGGCGAACATCGAGTGTAACGAGTCGAGATCAAGGCTTGTCTGCACTTGGCAAAAAATGGCAAGTCGTGAGGTGACGATACACCTGAAGTTTCTGTGAGCGTAGAGGCTGGACAGCTAAGCAAAGAATGCCTGCATAACCACAATGCGGTTAAGGCCTTTTATTCTAAACCCTAGAAGGGCGCTATGGTAAGGGGCTGGGCGAAAAAAATCTTAAGCCTTTGGTCTAAAGCAGCCGTCAATGCTCCCTCCAGTATGATCGTTATCTCACTCATGCTTTCGCCCTCTCCTCCCCTTAAAAATGTGACGTAGATCCCTTGAGATGCGGCGGTGTTTAGCGCATCCTATACGGCCCCGGGGGCTGCCGCCCCCGGATTCCGTTCGGATGAAGGTAGCAGGAGAGTGGGGAGCTAACCCCACACCGACGAGGCAACTTTTTCGCCAGGCGTTATCGGCGATAAAGCACTCTTTCAGGTGCCATGATGATGGCGTGGACTGTTACTGGACGAGCCTCTGGAGAGACTGTGAGCTAAGGATGATCCCTGAGTATCACGGCGCCGAAGGCGAAAGTGTAGCCCCCAAGGCGCTACGCGAAACGCTCAGGCAAAAGGACAGAGGAGAGGATGACTGTAGCGGTTATAGCCCCGGCTATATTCAGTCACTGTCGTTTGTGCTTTTGCCCAGTTGGTATCCACCAATTTAAATGCTTGTCACAGCTAATAGCTGTAACTGTTAATAGCTGTCAAATAGCCACAAACGCCAGTCTCCAAACAGACATTTCTTTTCCTCCTCCATATTAGGGGGTCTACGGACCCTAGAGTTTAATATTCGAGGAACACCATGAATTTTTACGCGTTACTAAGCGAGATCAACGCCATCGTCTGGGGCCCTATCACCCTCTGCTTGTTGGTGGGAACAGGTCTCTATCTCACCCTGCGTCTGCGGCTAATACAGATCTTTAAGCTCCCTCTGGCGCTCAGATTGCTGTTTAAGCCTGCCAGTGGCAAGGGCGATCTCTCCTCCTTCGCCGCCCTGTGTACTGCACTGTCTGCCACCATAGGCACGGGCAATATCGTTGGTGTGGCCACCGCCATTAAGATTGGTGGTCCGGGCGCTCTCTTCTGGATGTGGTTGGCGGCCTTCTTCGGCATGGCCACCAAGTATGCCGAATGCATGTTGGCACTCAAGTATCGCACCACAGACGCGCGCGGCAATATTGCCGGTGGCCCCATGTACTACATAGAGCGCGGATTAGGGCTTAGCTGGCTGGCCAAACTGTTCGCCTTATTTGGTGTCGGCGTCGCCTTCTTCGGCATTGGCACCTTTGCTCAGGTCAACGCCATCAGCGATGCCATGACCATCGCCTTCCATGTGCCCACCTGGGTCACCGCTATCATCCTTACGCTACTCGTGGCCGCGGTCACCCTGGGCGGCGTTAAGCGGATCGCCAATGTGGCGCAAAAGTTGGTGCCTAGCATGGCACTGGGGTACGTGCTGGCCTGTGTGTGGATCCTGTTTACCTTTAGCGATCAGATAGTCCCGGCATTACAACTTGTGGTGCAGTCGGCCTTCAGCCCCATCTCGGCCGCCGGTGGCTTTTTAGGGGCGACGGTTGCGCAGGCGATTCAGATAGGGATCGCCCGCGGCGTCTTCTCCAACGAGTCAGGCTTGGGGAGCGCCCCCATTGCCGCCGCTGCCGCCAAGACCAAGGAGCCGGTAGAACAGGGACTGGTCAGCATGACGGGCACCTTCTTCGACACCCTGATTATTTGTACCATGACGGGACTCGTGCTGATCATCACAGGCGTATGGAGCGGAGACACCGCGGGTGCAGCCATGACCAGCGCCGCGTTTGCCAGCGGCGGTTCGGCCATCGTCGGTCAGTATCTGGTGACCATCGCCCTGGTCTGCTTCGCCTTCACCACCATACTCGGCTGGCACTACTATGGTGAGCGCTGTTGGTACTATCTGACGGGGAAACGCTTAGGGGACAACGGCATTAAGATCTATCAGTTTATCTTTCTGAGTCTTATCGCCGGTGGCGCCTTTATTCAGCTGGATCTGATCTGGATGTTGGCCGATACGGTTAACGGCCTGATGGCGATCCCGAATCTCATCGCCCTGATCGGCCTGCGTAAGGTGATCATTGGCGACACCCTGACCTACTTCGCCGCTAAACGCGCCAGCGCGGCGCCGCAAGAACTCACAGCCTAAGGCCTATGTGATCGCCGACCGATCCCGGCGGCGATCACAACAAGTCACTAAAAGCTGATCGAGATCAAATACCCGACTATTTTAATCAAGTACTCTGTGGCCACTTAATCGAGATAACAGGAGTCATTATGAGTTGTTGTGGCGGATGCGGCGGTCAGGCCGAGAAACCTAAACAGGAAGAGACGAAACAAGAGAGTGGCACGCAGCAGGAGGCGAACACGCAGCAAGCTAAGGATTAAGCACCATCTCACACACTCCCTACACCACTGCATCGAAAGCCGGCCTTCATCACCGGCTTTTACTTTTCCTATTCAGCATGAGCCTGAGTTATCAGCACCACCGCTAGCGTCTTAGCTTAAGATAGAGTTCGCCATCGCGGATCTGCAGATCGTCGACGCCGTCGGCAAAAGTCGTCCAGAAACCACGGTCACCAAACTCCCCCACCAGATTGACGTTTTTCATGTTGCCGAGCCAGGCATTAGGGATCGGCACGCCCATCAGGCTAACCCCCACCAGCGCTACCACCGGGCGACGAGTGGCGTCCAAATGGATATCCAATCCCGCATTAACCCTTAAGATCTCACCCGCCATAATGGGAAAATCCTGCGGGATAGGCACTAAAATCTTGGCGCTGGCCAGGTTGTCGGAAAAATCTATCGCTACCCGCTCGGCAAAGTCAGGATTGCGGCCAATCATGGCGTTAACCTCCTTCTCACTGAAGGTCACCTGACGATCGGCGTCGCGCTCGCGATAGGGCTCGGGCTCTAGTTTATCGCCACCACGCTGCCCCTCGGTGTTACGCTCCACCTGCCAGCCCAGCTGAGACAGCTTGTTGTCCAGTCGCTGCTCCTCTTTGGCATTTAGGGTCACGGGCGTAAAAGGCGCCGGGAAAATGTAGGTGCGAATAATGAAAAAACTCGCCACAGCGGTCAGCACTATGGTCAGCAGCACGATCAAGAGGATCTGCACTGTGCTTGCCCCCTGTTGACGGCCCATTCCCTTAGCAGAGTTCAAATTGTTAGTTAACATCACGCCTTCCTTGCCTTTGCCAAATCGAGTCGGCAATTGCTTATAGAGTCTATATCTTGTTGGCTATGTTACTTGGCCAGCGAGCAGAAGAAAATATAGCCCTAGGTTAACCTCAGCCCCGGCTATGCGCCACCGTCATCTCACTGTTACCGTTAAATTATCCGCCGTTGAGCTAGGCATTGGTCTGCTTTCTGTTACAGTATTCCTTGTCAATTTCGAATATGAGGAATTAATCTGTGGGTATCATTACCAAAATCTCGCTTCCCCTAATCGCCGCATTCGCCTTAACCGCCTGCGATCAAGAACAGCAATCCACGCCTGAACAAACAAAAGCCCCAGCGGAACAAGCAAAAGCCCCAGTAGAACAAGTGGCTCCTAAGGCCGAACGTCCCAGCGCCGATGAACTCGCCGCAGTTCCTAATGGCCTCTCAGTCGAGCAACCCCATTCACCGGATAAGGGCATCAATATGACACAAGGCACGGTTAGATATTTCAATCTTGAAGGCGGTTTTTGGGGCATTATCACAGACGATGGCCGCCAGATCCTGCCGCAGAACCTAGCACAGGAATACCGTAAAGATGGCCTGAGACTGAGTTTTAAGGCCCAAGAGGTTAAAGATATGATGACGATTCAGCAATGGGGCGTACTCTCTACCCTCAGCGATATCGAAATCATTGGCCAAGTCGAGAGCAAATCCAGCGATCCACTCCTCTAAAGCTGACAGGGGCAGATAGCCCCCTTAGGCTTGTCTCGCAAACCGCCTGACTGCTATCAACTCGCAGTCCGGCGGTTGAATCATTCGCAATAGTACCCATTTGGTAAATTTAGACTAAATTTTAAGGAGCCCCACCCAACATAAGGTTTCGGAATGATTGATAAAATGGCGAAAAGGATCGCTTCGCTGACAGCCTTTCAATGGAGTCTGCTGCTCGGCGTTCCCCTACTACCGATAGCTTATCTCCTCCTGCAACAAGGCCAATGGCCCTGGTTATTATTACTACTGGTTTACTTTCTGCTTATTCTCTCTGTGCAAGTGTCGATGCGTAACATGTTAAACACACTGCGCAACGCCGCAATTCAGCTTTCTGAGGGCGATCTTCGCGTCCGCTTAGAGACTCAAACCGCCATTGGTGGGCCGCTGTTCAAGGCCTTCAATCAGATAGGCGAAGACCTCTCTCGCACCCTGTTTTCCCTCAATAAGTCGACCCTGAAACTGGTCAATGTGGCCGATACGGTACAGACAGATTCAGAGACCTCGAAAGGCGGCGCGATACGGCAAAAGGCCGATGTTTTGGAGGCCAAGCAGATCGTCGCTCGCTTATTTGAAACCACAGCCGAGGTCTCTAGCTTTTGTGAGTCCACCTCGCAGCTCGCCAGCGAGTCGAAACTTCAGGCAGATAGAGGCAAGAAAGAGATGCGCTCCCTTGAGCTAGCGCTGGAAGAGGTGGGCGAACAGTTTGCCGCCTCAGATGAAAACTTCGAGCTGCTGAAGCAGGAGAGTCTGCAAATTGGTCAGGTGATAGAAACCATCAGCAGCATCGCCGAGCAGACCAACCTGCTAGCCCTCAACGCCGCTATCGAGAGTGCCCGGGCAGGCGAATTGGGTCGAGGCTTCGCCGTGGTGGCCGACGAGGTGCGATCTTTGGCACAGCGTACCCAGGAAGCCACAGAAGATATCAGCAACAAGATCGCTAACCTGCAAACTCAGATCAGTAGCGCCATTACCACTATGCAGAAAAATCGCCAGAGCGTGCAGCACTCGCAATCTGTCGCCAAAGAGGCTGAAAGCCACTTCGAACAACTCGTGGCACAAATTGAAAGCATAGACACGCTAGGCCATCAGATCGCCGAGGCTTCGCAACAACAGGTTGAACAGACTCAATTGCTGGATACCTGTCTGGTGGAAGTGGATAAGGTGTCAGATGAGAATGTTAAAGCAACTCAGGAAACCCTGCTGGCCAGTATCACAGTGCGAAATCTGGCGGGCGAAATCGACTCACTACTGCATCGTTTTGCCACCGACAGCGAACAGATAGCCCGCGAAGATAAGCGCCGCGAGAAACTGATCGAATGGAGCGACGCACTGGATCTTAATCTGGCCGAGATCAATCGCCAGCACCAAACCTTGATACACCTGATCAACGAACTCTATTACCTACTGCATCACAACTATGGCCTGGCCTCTATCAAGCGGGTGGTACAGGGGCTGATCGATTACACCGCCAACCACTTTAAGTATGAGGAGACGCTGTTTGAACAATTCGGCTATCCCCAGGACAAGCAACATACCGACTTCCACCACCAACTGGTGGGCAAGGTGCTGGCGTTTCAACGCCGGGTCGAACAGGGAGAAGATATTGGTGATGAGTTGATGGCGTTTCTGAAAAACTGGCTTAGCCAGCATATCCAAAAGGAAGACAAGGCTTTTGTCGCCTGCTTCAAGGAGAATGGCTTGAGCTAGTCGCAGAGGATGCTAAACTTGCGGCCTGTTTTACTTTTAACCAAGATAAGGTAATGCAATGAATCCCATTATTGCGATCTTAAAAGAACACAATGTCAGCGACACTCAGATCCAGGAGCTGTTTCAGGCCCTGACCGAAAACCCATTGATGGCGATGGGCACCATTGGCCAGCTGGGCATCGCCCCTGAAAAACTGCAGCAGCTGATGGCGCTGGTGATGCAAAACCCGGCCCTTATCAAAGAAGCCGTGACCGAGCTGGGATTAGATTTCGCCAAGGTAGAGGCGGCCAAGGCCCAGCTACAGCAACCTTAATCAAGCCAGATGAGTGAAAAAAAGGCTGCCCTGAATAAATCGGGGCAGCCTTTTTTATTACAAGCGGATTATTTTCCGCCCGGCTCGGCGAAGCGGGTCATCCAATCTTTCACTTGGTTATACCAGTAGATGGAGTTATTGGGCTTCATGATCCAGTGATTCTCGTCAGGGAAGTAGATCATGCGCGACTCCACACCACGGGTCTGCAGGGTTCTAAACAGCTCAAAGCCTTGGCCCACAGGCACGCGATAATCCAGCTGACCGTGGATCACTAGGGTCGGCGTATTGAAGTTGGCCGCGCCATAGTGAGGCGAGATAGACTGGTAGATCTCTGGGTTATCCCAGTAGTTGCCAAAGCGTGGACTATGCACAGAAAAATCGGCCGCCATCTGCGAATACATGTTGTATACGGCAGCGTGGATCAGCAGGGCGTTGAAGGGATGCTTCTGCCCCAGAATGATAGAGGTCAGGTAACCGCCGTAGCTGGCACCACCAGCCACCATGCGCTTATCGTCGATCCAGGATTGCTGCTTAAACCAATCGGCCGCCTTGAGCACATCTTCCAGTGACTTGTTTTTCCAGTCTGGGTTGATGCTGTCGGCAAACTCCTGACCGAAGCTGCTAGAGCCATGGAAGTTAGGCCAGGCTGTCACATAGCCCCAAGAGGCAAAGGTCTGAGCGTTCCAGCGATAGTGGAAACCGTCAGAGATGGCGTTGTGTGGCCCGCCATGCACCAGCATCATCAAAGGGTACTTCTTGCTGCGATCAAATCCTGGTGGGTAATGTACCCACATCTGGATCTCTTTGTCCTGATAGCCTTTGTAGGTCACCGACTCATAGGTACCTAAGTCGACACCCGCAAGGATCTCGTCGTTAAAGCTGTCTAAACGCGTCATCTTGCCGTTCTTGGGATTGAGCTTCACCAGACGCGCCGGATATAAGAAGCTGTCGTTGGCCACCACTAGCGTGCCGTCATTCGCCACAGCAGGCTGACCGAAGTTGGTCGCCTTGGTAATGGCCTTCACCTTACCGTTTTTAGCATTGATATGATAAAGGCGAACGGTGGCCGCGTCGTCGATGGCGCCGTAAAAGCCTTTACTGTCTGGCGTCCACACCCAGCGCGAAACCGAGCGGTCCCACTCTTTGGCCAGCATCTTAGTGCTGCGCTTGTTCAGATCAAACAGCATCAGCTTGGCGGTGTCGGCGTAGAACCCCTGAATGTGCTGGCGGGTGAAGGCCAAGGTTTTTCCGTCAGGGCTGAACTTAGGGTTGCTGTCCGGTGCCAGATTGTCTGGGGTGATATTCTCAGCCTTGCCACTACCAATAGCCGCCAGGAAGATATCTATCTTAGGGTTAACCTGATCATCACTGCCATTGGCGTTAAAGGCAATCCAGCTTTCATCCGGGCTGATATCATAGCTTCCCGCACTTTGGTATGAGCGCGGCAGCTCAATGTTTAGGGGCTGAGTAATCGCCTCCACATCACCGCCTTTAGCGGGAATACGGAACACATGAGCCTGACGGCCTTCATCAATCCAGTGATCGAAACTTGAATAGGGCAGCGCGTTCCACTGCTGAGCCGACACCTTGTCATCCTTATCGGCCTTGAGCTGCTCGCCTATCTCAGTCCAGTTCTTACCGGGATAAACCGAGCTGATGAAGTAGAGGTGCTCACCCACCCATTTAAGGCCGTAGACACCGCTCGGCACCTCACTCAAGCGCTGAGCTTCGCCCGGACCATCCATAGGCAATAGGTAGATCTGACCGGCTTCATCCTTATCACGCTTACTGATAAAAGCCAGAGTCTTGCTGTCTGGCGAGAATACCGGCTCGCTGACCCGCATCCCTTTAGCGGTCAGGGCGCGCTGCTGCTCACCGTCTTTATCGAACAACCACAACTGAGTATTGCCCTTATCTTCTGGCACATCGTACTCAGTCACAGGGGCGATGATGTAATCGCCATTGGGGGAGATGCTAGGATTGCCAATACGGCTGAGCTGCCAGAGCACCTCCACCGACAGTGGCTTGCCCGTCTCGGCAAACACAGTTGTTACCGGCATCAAGATGCACAGCAACAGGGTGACTATTTTCTTCACGCGTCCTCTCCTTCAAGTTGTTTTTATTTTGATTTAGCCTAGATGATCGTGCCTTAAACTTAAACCAAACTTAACCCCACTACCTTAGCGCTATCGATAACAAAGCTGTAGCCCTTTTCGCCAGTCGCAATCTCCCCACTCCAGTCTCAAGGAAATAAGTAGAACCTCTAAGAAAAAGCGCAATTTCAAATAGCGCAAAACAGGATTCACACCCAGTTCACAAAGCCATAAAAAGTGAAACACCCATCACGATTTAGCCCTAAGCCATTGATGAAAAACTATTCTCCCAAAAAACATTTGGCTATTATGCCAAATGAAGCCAACACATTTTTAAGGCGCGCGATGAATCCTAAGATGACGCAAACACAGCAAACCAGGCTCAATGCCCGCGCTGGCGTACTCAAGGCGCTGGCCCACCCTACCCGCCTCTGGCTAGTTGAACAGCTGGAACACCAGGAACGATGCGTCTGCGAGCTGACCGACGGGGTCGATGCCGACATCTCCACCGTCTCCAAGCATCTGTCACAGCTCAAAAAAGCGGGGATCGTCACCAGTCGCCGTGAGGGCAAGCAAATCTACTACCGCCTGGAAACGCCTTGCCTGCTAAGCATGCTGAGCTGTATCGAGACCGTCCTCGATACGCAAACGCCTGACAGCTGCTGCGGTAAGTAATAGTTCATCATTGTTAAAGGGCGCCGGGCATGAAAATTCAATCCGTCAGATAAGGAAAAACAGATGAAGATAGAAGTATTAGGCAGTGGCTGTAAAAAGTGCACCAACCTGGCCAACGACATACAGAAGGTGGCCGATAGCTTAAAGATAGAGATGGAACTGGTAAAAGTTACCGATATGGTTGAGATTGCCGCCTATGGCGTGATGTCGACCCCGGCGATCGTGATCGACGGCAAGGTGGTGACCTCAGGCCATGTTCCATCGGAAGCTGAGTTAGCCCTGTTGCTAAATCAAGCCAATCAGGCGTAATTAATTCGCCTTAGCGCGATAGCTACTGCGCGATAGCTACTGCGCGATAACTTGGACCCACCACCTAGGGTCCAAGCAGAAGCTCAAACCATACATTCACTAAGGAGTGTCTATGTTCGCCTGGTTTACACTACTCGCCGACGGCCTGGTGTATGGCCTCTTAGGCTTATCCAGTGATACCCGTTTGGGGCAGGCGCTGCACTTCTTTGTCGAAGACACCACTAAAATCTTCGCCCTGCTCATCTTGATGATCTATGGCATTGGCTGGCTGCGAGCCTCCCTCAATGTCGAACGGGTAAGGGATTATCTGGCGGGCAAACCTAAGTTTCTCGGCTACGGAATGGGCGCAGGCTTTGGCGCCATCACGCCCTTCTGTTCCTGCTCCAGCATTCCCGTATTTCTCGGCTTTACCTCTGCAGGCATCCCGGTTGGGATCACCATGGCGTTCCTGCTCACCTCACCGCTGATCAACGAGGTTGCCATACTGCTGCTGTTTAGCCTGCTTGGCGCTAAGATCACCCTGCTCTACCTTCTTACCGGCATCACTATAGGCATGCTCGGCGGCGCCTTGCTAGACCTGTTACACGCTGAGCGCTGGTTGCAACCCCTTGCCGCCAACGCCTACAACCGTGGACAGGCGCAGCCACAGCAAAACGCCGTGACCATCCAGCAACGCCAGTCCATGGGCTGGCGCCAGCGTCACCAATTTGCCAAGGCAGAAACGCGGGATATCTTTAGCCGGGTATGGAAATGGGTCATCATAGGTGTCGGTTTAGGCGCGGCGCTGCACGGCTTTGTTCCCGCCGGCTATCTGGAGGCCAATTTAGGCGACGGCCAGTGGTGGTCAGTGCCTATTGCAGTGCTAATGGGGATCCCCCTCTACGCCAACGCCACCGGAGTGATCCCGGTACTGGAAAGCCTGCTGATACAAGGCGTTCCTCTGGGCACAACCTTGGCGTTTTGCATGAGTACCGTAGCCGCCAGCTTTCCCGAATTTGTGATGCTCAAACAAGTGATGCAGTGGCGCCTGTTGGCCCTGCTGTTTGCTTTGCTTCTGGTCGCCTTTACCCTGATGGGCTGGGTGCTAAACCTAATCACCCTTAGCTGATGACAAAAGAGGTCGTTTCACGCTAGCATAAGCGCGGTGGCTCCCCTTAGCCTCCGAATAGACATACAAATAACACATATAAAGGACACTAGCCGCCATGGAAAGAGGCACCCTAGTTCGCTGGAACGACGACAAAGGCTTTGGCTTTATCAAGCCAAACACGCCCAATGCCCAAGACGTATTTATCCATATCTCGGCCCTGAAACAGATGGCGAGAAAGCCTGTGGTGGGTGATGAAATCATCTACCAACGCCAGCAGCAAAGTGATGGCAAATTTAAAGCCATTAAGGCGAGTATCGAAGGCGTCGCCGTGGTCTCTGGCGTAGTGTCAGGACTGGCTAACACTCCCAAACCAAAGCCCGCACCAAGAAGAGACCGTACGCCGTCGCCCCACTATTCTCATCGCCGCTCCAGCTCCTTGTTGCAGCGGGTGATCTTCATTGTCTTGCTGGTGAGTATCGGCAGCTTTGGCTTCAAACAATATCAGGCGCTTAATGCGACGCCAATCATCACCAACGAGGATTTGCCTAAGTTAAACACCCAAGAGTGGCAACCGGCCACACCCAAATTTCGCTGCGAGGCCGGCAAGACACATTGCAGCCAGATGCGCTCCTGCGAAGAGGCTACCTACTACAATCGCAACTGTCCCGGTACCCAAATGGATGGCGACGGCGATGGCATTCCCTGTGAACGACAGTGGTGTCGCTAAGGGATCACACAGAACCTATTTAAATCAACAATAACAAGGAAGCTCCATGAAACAAGGATGTCTAATTATCGGCCTAGGTTTAGGCGCGATGGCTCTGAGTGCCAACGCCCAGCAGTGTGACCTCAGCATCACAGGTACGGTGCCCGAAGGCGTCAGCCTGGATAAGCTGGTCGTTTCCACCTATAACAAGGAACTGCCAGTCACCAGCCGCGACTATTCCCTCTGCGTCAGTAAGCAAGATCTCCAAGTTGTGGGACGTCACAGCCCCAACAACACGATCTACCTGAAGGATAAGAGCGGCGCCCTCCCCAGAGGCATCTATACCGCCGAGGTGTTCGTGCAAAGCAAGGCGATCAACTTAGGGGCGGCCTCTAGCCTGACCCAGCGGGCCTGCGACCTGCGCTGTGGCTACTATGCCAGCCAGAGAATCCAAACATCGACGGCGCTGCAACAACTGGCAACCCAGTACCAACAGCTGCCCGCCTCAGACCGCAAAGCCAAAGGCGACTTCATCAATAAACACAAGACGACGCTGGCCAGCCTCTACTTTGACGGCATGTCGCCCAAGTCCATAGCACCTATTGATACCTCAGATCTCTGGGTCGACCCCTATAGCGGCGCGAGTCTCTACTTCGATTCGCCCCAGAGCCTGCTAAGCAGCACCTATAGCGACTATGTCGGCACTAAGGCAAGGGAAGCCCGTAAAGACGATGCTGCCGTTCCCGAGGTAATGAAGCAGCACAGGTCCTCGCTCGAAGGGCTCATGAAAGGCTTCAACAGCTGGCAGGATCGCGTCGATGCCATTTTGGCAGTAACAGCTGAGCTTAAGGCGAGCCAGCAACCGGCGGCTAGCAAGGTGGCGCAGATCTTCACCGACGCGGTCAAAGAGGCCGAGGCGACACTCAATCGTTACCTCTCCAACGATAACAAGACGCCCATCGCTTCTCTGACTCAGGCCGACAAGGCATTCGAGCTACTGCTGGCCGATTGGACGATTGCCGCCTACACCCACAGCAAAGATAAACAGGCTTTCGCATCGCTGTTTAGCGAACGCTTTAAACAGCAACTGCCCATACAAGATCGCGAATTAGATAAGGCGCTGAGCCGCTTGATCGACCTGCCCAACCATCTTGGCAAACTGTCCCTTAGCGATGGCTATCAACACATTCAGATCGAATTTAACCATGCACTGCCGGACTCGCGCACACGCTATGACTTCAAAGATGCCCTGCATAGTGTCAGCTTTGTGTATGAAAAGGGCGCCTGGCGGCTCGATAGCGTCAGCCAGCTACCCATTGCCCACTATGAAAATGGCTAAGCGTCAGGCAACTAAACTTGGCTGACATCAAATGATGTCATCATGAGGTGAGCGACTCACACCGAAGGGGTTGAGTCGCAAGTAGAACTGTAGTGATTAAGCTGGATAAGGCCTTGCAGCAAGATGCCATGATAGCGCGCCTTGATAAGCTGATAGTCTAGCTCTGGAGCAAAGTAATAGGTCACCTCTTCGGCCCCCGTCTGCTCCACCGGCACCAGCATCAGCTCCCCCCAAGGGGCCACCTCTACCAGCTGTGGCGCCTTAACATAGTATTGATAGCGCTCGGTCGCATCCGATGCCTGGCGGATCAAGGCAAACTGGCTCCGCCCCTGCATTAACAATCGGCGGATCTCTAGCGCCAGGGTATCCACATCACGCAGCGCCGTTTCATCGGAGCGATAGTGGGTCACCTCACCGTCCAGATCCACCCTTGCGGCGCGGCCATTGTCACTAAAACGCACCTGCATGTCCCTGCTACGAAAACCGCTCACCTGCTGATGAAACGCCTGGGTGATCCACTCTTGAGTATCACGCGACCACGCCAGCTCAGCCCGCTGCCGATAGCGAGTGCCTATGCCTAAGATGCTGGCCTCACTGTTAGAGGTCACCACGGCGCTTTGGCCCTGCCAATGCTCGGTGCGGCTCATAGTGCCTGTGTGTATGCCGCTAAGATAGATGTCATATTCTGAGCTGCGCGTGCACTCAGGCGTTTGCTCAAGTGCCTGTTCCGCAAGCGATCTGTCCTCACTCATCGGTGCGCCGCCAGAGGCGACCTCACTCGTACCAGCAAGCGCTAGCGGGCTCGCCGCAAAAACGGCGACTGCCAGGAGTGAGGATAGTGACCTTGGCCATCGCCAAGTCTTGGGCTCAGAACAATCAGGCATACTTAGAAGACTTCGTTCACATTAAGGTAAAAATTGGTCTCATTTTCACCCACACCCACGTCGAAACGCAGGTTGATATTATCTTTAATCTTGAAGCGGAAACCTGCGCCGTAAGAGGTCAGCAGCTCATCGCTTAACTCGCTTACCTTATCGGCCACGCTACCCACGCCGCCCCAGAACACCATACCGTAACGCTGGAAGATAGGCAGGCGATACTCGACCTGGCCCATCATCATCTGCTTGTCGCGATAACGTCCCTTGATATAACCGCGCATAGCACTGGAACCACCAAGATCAGGCAACATGTTCCACGGCACATCACCACTGGTAAAGTGGCCCTGTACCTGCCAGGCAATAAGCCCAGGCATAGTGCTTAACAAAGCAGTGCTGCTGAGATCGATATAGTTGGCCAGCTCAAGATCATACTTGGCGAAGCTGTCGTACTCGCTGTTTTGATACAAGCCCGCATCGAGCTGGAACAACCAGCCCTTGGTGGCATTGAGGCGATAGTCGCGCGAATCATAGATACTGGTCACCACCAGGCCCGAACTAAAGTTGTCCGGCAAAATGCCATCAGATGGCAGAGGAATATCCCCCTCTACCCGGGTGAACTTGTCGGCGCTGACATAGGTAAAGTCGGCGCCCACACCGATAAAATAGTTGTCGGCCACCTGGGTCATCCAGCGCGGCGTAAAGCTGTATAGCTGCTCATCAAACTCATGGTGATTGCTGTCGATATTGCCATCGGCAATCCCGCGGCCATAGTAAACAGACGCCTCGTTATGTAGCTCCAGCCCCAGTAGCAATCGCTGCTTACCACCGTTGAAGAAGGTCATGTTTTCCACTTCAACGCCGTATGAGTTGTTCATCGACACAAAAGAGTTGAGCACCAATGATGAAGGCTGCTCCTCGGGCGCCGCGCCCTCTGTCTTATACAGACCGACCATCAAGAGGCCCACGCCGAACTTCTTCTCGGGGGTGTAATAGGCGGTCGGCAGGTAACTCATATCTATGGGCTTGCTGTCATCAAATTCACCGTCGGCGCCAAACACGTCAAGGATCTCATCGACCCAGGTGGGCTCCATATCTTTTGGGGTTTGAATCAAAGGTTCGACGGCCATGGCCATTTGAGAACAGGCCAGCAGGGATAAGCATAAAATCCGTTTCATAGAGACTCTAGTGATTAGTAAAAAATAAGATGTAATCAGGCAAACAAGCGCTTTTAAAACTGTTACTCACGACGATTGCAACAACAGCGACGGCAAACCGAGCGGCATTTTAACACCCCTGCGGGTTTCAACAACGACTTTTTCGATTAACAAATGTTCAGTAAACGGGGAAACAGAGACACAGCAAAGCTGCTTAGGATAAGTGGTTGAACGAGCGGATTAAGATATTAATAGGGTGAGCGCGACAATAACCCGCTCACCCAACAGATGGCTAACTCCCTCAACAGAAGATTAGCGCACCCAGCGCATCAATTGATTGGCGTCTTGCACTGCAAACTGACGTTTTACCAGCTTACCCGAGCCATCAAATAACAGCAGTTCGGCGGATCCAGCACGATACTTAGCGATCATATTATCGCCCTCTGGCGTGCCGACTCTAGCGAGTAAAAACAGTACATTGTCGCCTAAGTGACCTCGCGCTTCGTTCATCTGCTCGGTCTGACTATGGCTCACCGCCAGATTAGGATCGTAAACAAACACTACAGCTGGCTTACCTGTACCTATCTCTTCATGGGTCGCCTTAAACCCTTTTGGCATCATCGCCAGCAATAAACCGATCAGCGCTACGACTGCCAAGCTTACGCCAATGGCTACCCAAGGCCCTCGCTTAACGCCGTTTAATTGCTGATTATCCATGATGCTCACTCCCTTAATGACTGTTCCAAACACGATATAGTCATCATGCTAACCCAATAAGCTGAGACAAATCTTAAAAACAGTTAAATCAATCCATATGATTTAAGCGCCAACATGCTACAAAGTGCTTAACTGTAACGCTTGGTGTTTTGTAGTGCTTGGCCTGGTCAATCAAAGGGAGTGGTACAAAAAAGTACGATTTACCCGGTCAACCTTACTGACAGATGAGTAAAAAGAGAGAAAAGGAAATCAGTGGCGATTCGTTTATCTGTGCCTGGCGATAATCGGCATATTTACTGAAAATGGGTCGGCCCTGTAAGGCAAGTACATAAAGCCTTCTCTGATCCCGCTTACTCTGGCTCCGCTGATGATGACCCCACTTATTATGAGCCTATTTATTATGAGCCCACTGATACAGCCGAAGGGTCTGAGGAAAACCTACTCAGCCCCTAATAAGTACTTAATTTGTGAAAGGCGTGGCCAACATGAGCTGACCACTCAATGAGTCTATTTAAGAGGAAGCGGTTACAAAGGCTTGCAACACACACTGTATCTTAAGTTTGCTCGACGATGCAGTTCATAAACCTCACACCCTAGCATTGGCTCAGTTCTGTTAAGTACTGCGCCATAACGCTCAAAGTAGTCTTCGTTGACTTGTTTTGCACTGATAAGCGGGACTTCAATGCTGACATCGACACGACCTTTACGTATCAGCGCGGGGTCGAGATTCTCAACATGGTTAGTGGTCATGACGACCAGGCAATCATCCAGTGGAATGACTCCATCTAAGGCGTTTAGCACGCCGCCTAAGGTTAATGGTGGATTATCGACATTACTTTCAGCAGCGCGTGATACCGTCGCTTTTACACAGTCACAGTCTTCTATCAACAGCATAGATCCGGGCGGTACCTTTCTGATGGCCTTATGAATCGTGGCATCATTGACAGTCGATAGGTTCAATATGTATAGATCGCGGCAATACTCAACGGCCAAGGCTCTGGCGATACCCGTCTTACCCGTCCCCGTTTTTCCGTGTAACAATATGGTGAGCTTACTTGCAACCCCTTTACCGCTACTGGCGAAGTTATCAACTTCCCCCATGAACTCCTGCTTGAACCCAGCATCTAGCACTAATTCACTGAAACCCTCTGATTTCAGTGTGCCATAGCGGCACCATTCGGTTTCCTCAAAAATACTCACTTTTGGCGCAGTCGATATGTCTCCACGCGTATCTTCTAAAAGACTATGTAGCTTATCTTTTGCCCACCATGGTGCGATAACAGTAATGGTGTCGTATGCCATAGTGCTAGCGACCTTAGCGCGAGTCGCCAACATGTAGCAGCCTTGGTATTTAAACAGGTGCATACCATAGCCGATAGACTTAACACTGATACGGCCGTCGTAATTCACACTGTAGTCAAAGTAAACGGCCTCAGAGATAGAGCGTGAAAAAAGCGGAATGGTAGTATTACTGATCAAAAAGGACAGTTTATTGAATACCTCTGTGCGCGCATTATGGCTGTCATCGATTGTCAGCCGTATAAACAGCAGGCTACCGAGCCAACTAAACACCTTAGTGAAGATATCTTTTAGTATGTAGCCTGTGAGTCCAATTAACGCGAACGTTAATACTCCAACAATTACAGCCGTCAACAAAGGGTCACCATTGGTGAGCGCCTTTATCTGTAGTAATACCTCGTTCATTTACGTACCTTTACTATAAATGCCTAATGGACATCGCCGAGCATACTACCGACAGAGTCGAGGATACCACCAAGGTGTCCTCAGTATGTGCGCTATAGCACGTGGTTAAAGCGACTTGATTTAAGGAGCCTGACTAAGCCCCCACTTCTCATTCGTAAGGTAATAACTGCCCCATCTATTGGATAAACGCGCAAGAAAATGACGAGGGCAAATACTGCCGTATTTGCCCTCCCGAAAGTTACCTTATTAAAACTTACTGATTCAGCATGTTATGTGAGAAACAAGTTATCTTAGACTGATTCACATCTCTTTTTTGAGCGGTGTCAGGCCTTGTTCTCGACTCTTAATCGCGGTTTCTAAGTCGAAACCACCTGATTTCCAGTTACTTGCTTCTTCTGCATTAAAAGACTGCTTACTCCATGCAATTGCACTATTGAGATCGAATCCGGCTTTAGACCAAGTGTTAGACTGCTCGGGAGTGAATCCGTTTTGTCGCCAAGCTTGTGCCTGTTCAGCATTAAAGCCTATGTCTTTCCAAGCAACAATATCTCGTTCTGACATACCTTTCCAAGTTACAGGCTCTGGAGACGATGCGCAGGCGGCAAGTACCATGGTAATCAGGATAAAACTGAGCTTTTTCATTGTGTGATCCTTACTTTAAACAAGTATGCAATACACACCTTGATTGCATAAAATTTAACCAAGCAATATTTAAGATAGTTGCAAGTTTTTAAGATCACAAGTTGAATACGGGTGAGAAAAAGAACAGGCTACCTAGGCTAGGTTACGCTTGATATTGTCGTTCGAATGTAGCCATTGACGTGCTTAAAGAACTACCTGATAGAGTTTGATCTAGTGGAGTTCTCACCCCCAGAGTCTGCAACCAGAGAAGCATATCTAACACAAGGATTGGTGATTCGGCCATAGCTAGTACCACTCACTTGAGCCGGCATCCGACTTTGATTCAACAGAGAGCCGAATCCCCAGACCATCGAGTATCTTGAATAGGGTAGAGATGTAGACATCTTCCCCCTTCTCGACACGAATCAAGGTTTTCTTAGTGACACCGCACAACATTGCCGCCACCTCTTGAGTCAGCGCCGCTTCCTTCCTGCGGGTTTTAATCAGTAATCCCAACGAATCTTGGTTTAACGAGGAGCTCATAAGATCATCATAAAGTGTACTTTGCTACACTTTAGCCACGATAAAGGGATGATTCAACATAAAAGTGTAGCAACATACACTTTTTAAGTATTAACAAGACCAATGGAGCAAAAAGTGTAACATCATACACCTTCTATCTATTCAAGTTAGCAAATGGGCCAAAAGTGTCACTTGTTACACTATCAGAGTCTCTTACACCGCAAATCACCATCGACACAACTCTAACGGCTCCCAACTCTTCCGAAACGGTGCTTTACCCACTATTGCCTTACGCGGCGGCGATATTGTAGGATAAGTTAAGTTTTTGTTGATAAAACAAGATTTAAGCGCTCACTAAAGTACGCGAATGAATGTCAGGGATGGCGCCGCTCTTAAAAGAGCTGCATAAGGCAAGGACAGCTTTTCACACCTCACCTCAAACTCCCCTCTCTGGCTCTGACTCAGCCAACTTTAACGCAATAGCAAAGCACATTAAGCAAACTGCACAGTTTGTGACCTTGGATAAGGTTTTATCTGCGGCAGCTTGATAGCTTTATGTTTTTATTAGATTAATCTGATCTTTTATCGCTCTGGGATAGCTAGGATTCTCTGCGGTAGCTATCGCTTTCGACAGTGCCAACGCTTTGGATTTAAGATGCCAAGCTGCGCTTGGCTAAGGTCGTGGTGTTCCACACCACACCGGTGGAAAGGGGCCGTTTCGACAGGAAATTGCGTCCATGCAAAAGAGCCAGCTCACCATCCATGGTTCGCGCTCATAAACGCTCTACGAGCAATCGCCTTATCAATCCCTTGCGACCCGCGACGAAGCGGAAATCTCCTTCGAGCGGGGGTTGGGGCAATCTTAATCCCGTACCCTTCATGTAAGGCTACCTGCATCTAATCAACAAGTCTCAGAGATGCATTTTCAAAGGAATGGTTTAAATGCAAGACGTAGCAAAAATAGCGGTGTTTATCGACGCAGATAATGCACCGGCAAGAAAGTTTGACGTGGTACTGGCTGAGCTAGCCAAACATGGCGTGGTGAGTATTCGCAAGGCCTACGGCAACTGGAAAAGCCCAGGCCTGAAGCACAGGGAAGACATTCTCCACGAATATGCCATTCAACCTATTCAGCAGTTCGACCTGACCAAAGGAAAGAACGCCACAGATATCGCATTGGTGATCGATGCCATGGACATCTTATACACCAAAGACATAGATATCATGTGCCTCATCTCCTCAGACTGCGACTTCACCCCCTTGGTCACAAGAGTGCTCTCAGACGGCAAAAAGGTATTCGGCTTTGGCGAACGCAAAGCCCCCACCGCATTCGTTAACAGCTGCTCCCGCTTCCTCTACCTGGACGCAGAACCCGAAATCGAAACCGAAGTGGAACAGCAAGTCGAGAAAGCAATAGAGCCGACAACAGAGAAAGAAGCTAAAACCGTCACCCCAGCCACAAAAGCCAGTGTTCCACGCAAACAAAACCTTAAGGGTGATGCCAAATTAATTCACCTGCTGCGACAGGCAATTGAGGCAACCGAAGAGGACGATGGTTGGGCACAACTTGGCCCCATAGGCTCTCACATTTCGAACCACAGCTCATTCGACCAAAGAAACTATGGCTTTAAGAAACTCAGCGATCTCTTCGCCGCCATAGACCTATTCGAGATGCGAAAAACCAACGGTTCAGTTATGTGGATCAGAGAATGCAAACGAGCCAAGAAGAGTGGGAAATAAGCTCAGCACAAAGAAAGTGCGAGTGTAAAAAGACAAGAAAACTACACGTTACATTACCAAGAATTTGTTTTTGAAACTGAATTGGTTGACTAGCAGTAAAGGTGAATACGGACACAACTCTACTTATTACTATTAAAATGTAAATTAATATAAGGGAAGATATGATCCAATCTGAATTTCAGCGCTTTCTCCAAACTTTATTATTATCTCCATCCACTAAACCTGTTCATAAATTTGCAAATTTGGTGTTAAAACACCTAGATAAATTAGCTCCTCTAGGAACCCATCAAGGACAAAGAGTGAAGCATATCGCTAAGATTGCTTCACTAGAATGGGCTAGTTTAAGTGCAGATATCCCTACAGATCTAAAAGATGTCACATCTGATGTAGCATCTTTTACTCAACTAAAAGAATTGTCTGTCGATTCGTTTAGAGGTTTTAGTCGCAAAGAGGTATTCGATCTGAAGAGCCATTTAGTTCTAATCTTTGGGCCAAATGGAACTGGTAAATCAAGTTTCTGTGAAGCCCTAGAATATGGGCTATTAGGATCTGTAGCAGAAGCTGATAGTAAGCGCTTTAAAAATGTTGGAGCTTACCTGAGAAATGCACATACAAATAAATTTACACCCCCTAAATTATTAGGCACAGATTCCGATGGCAATGATATACACATCAAACCTAATGATGCGCTTTACCGGTTTTGCTTTGTTGAGAAAAATCGAATAGACAGCTTTTCGCGTATTGCGGCACAAGCTCCAGCTAAACAATCGGAGCTCATATCAACATTATTTGGTCTAGATGCATTTAATGAGTTTGTTAAAAATTTCTCACTTGAAATCGATGAAAGGTATATTGATATAGAAGGTGTGAAAGCTAAGCTACTTACTCAAAAACGGCAGCAACTTCAAGGAGCTATTCAGCAGATAAAGCTCAATCAAAGTATTGTTGAGCAAGCAATAAATGATGAAACAGCCTTAGCATCTCGCTATAAAGAAGGTTTTAACTTACACAAAATGCAGTTCGAACTTGAAGGTACTGAAAATAAACCGGGAAGAGTACCTATACTCGAAGCTGAACTGCAAAAACCGATTCCACAGAAAAGTCACCTGACATCTGCACATCTAAAAACTGTAAAACAAACACTGATAAAAAGTATAAATGAATATAAGCAGAAAAGCAGTGAATTAGCAGAGGCTAGCCAACAAGTATCCTTCCAAAATTTATTTGAAGCAGTTAAACAAGTGCAGCCAATTAGTCCTGATAAATGCCCTGCTTGCTTAACACCATTAACAAAAGTAACCATTGACCCTTACAGCTATGCAAAAGATGAACTCGCTAAACTTCAGCATTTAGCTGAGTTGCAAAGGACTATAGCGCAGCTTGATAAAATGGTGCAGCAAAAGCTTCTTGAGCTTTATCAAATAGTATTAACTTGCTTAAATTTTTATCCAAGAGACAACAAGCTAACGCCATTTAAGTTATTGGATATGTCACGATTAAATCTGGCGTGGTGGGAAAGTTTACATGGTAATTTAGACGATAACACAACAGCCATACTGCATATTGACACACAAGTCAGTTGCCTAGAGAAGCAAGATGTTGAGATTGTTAATATTCAAAAAAATAAAGACTCTCTGCAAGAGGAGCTAAACCGATTAAAAGGTTTCCTTAAAGATGCACAGAAGATAGCAGCAACGAAAGGTGCAGCTATCAAAGCAATTGAAGGTGCTCAAAAGCTCATAAATGAATTTGATGAAGCTAACAAAGAGCTTATTTATGAAGTAAAAAAAGAAGAACCAATTGTTGCACAAAATATCGAAATCAAAAATTCTTACCAACAGTTTGTAACTCTGCTAAATGAGTATCGGAAAAAACTACCAGCACAATTAGTTGAAAATTTGGGTGATATGGTAGTACAGCTTTATAACGCATTTAACCGAAACGATGCACCGACAGAGCTAATGGCATCTATTCAATTACCATTAGAGCAAAATCAAAAACTGAAGATGTCTTATCAAAACGAGCCTAATAAATATTTCGATGCGCTTCACGTATTAAGTGAAGGTCACATTCGCTGTGTTGGCTTGGCGATACTATTGGCAAAAAACATCAAGGAAGGCTGTCCTCTTCTTATTTTTGACGATCCTGTTAATGCAATTGATGATGATCATCGCGAGTCTATCCGGCGTACACTTTTTGAAGATAATTACTTTGATGGTAAACAAATTATCCTCACCTGCCACGGAGAAGAGTTCTTTAAGGATATTCAAAACTTATTGTCGGCAGAGCAAGCTAAAAGTAGCCAGCGACTGGCGTTTTTGCCTCGTACTGATGAACCCCATATTCAAGTTGATTTCAACTGTGCTCCGAGAAATTATGTTGAAGGCGCACTAGAGCATTTTCGCAAAAATGAATTACGATTTGCACTAGGTAAATCACGTCAAGCGTTAGAGTCGTTAACTAAGAATAAAGTCTGGCGATATGTGAGCAGGTACGGTGACGGAAATTTAAGTATCAAACTTCGCGCAGCTAACGCACCTATTGAGTTACGTCAATTAACCGAGCAACTTAAAACCAAAATCAATAAAGGTGACTTTGCTGATCCAAACAAACAAAATATCCTATTACCTCTAACACAATTATTAGGTGTTAATGGCGACTCTCGAGAATGGCGATATTTGAATAAAGGTACTCACGAAGAAATAGACAGAGCGGAATTTGATAGAAATTCAGTTAATACTATTCTATTAGCGATAGAATCATTAGATCTAGCACTAATAGCTTAAGCCGAAGTTTACTCAATACTTATAGATTCAGGGGCTTTATTCGTAGTGTGATAACAATTCAAATAACTCGCTTTCCTACAACAAAATCTTTTTAGCAGATCCAAATAATAAAGCCCCGATGTCGTCAGACATCGGGGCTTTTTACTAACTTGGTTTCAGGCTGTTAAGCTTTAGACCAGCAGACCATTTTACGTGGTATAAATCTTGTTAGAGCAAGGCGCTTTACCGCGACGTTTAGTGTACTAAACGAGTGGTGAAGCAACGCAGCTATCACAGATTTAGGCCCGTAAAATTTACATCATGCCGCCCATACCGCCCATACCACCCATTCCACCCATGCCGCCCATATCGCCGGCACCAGCTTCTTGTGGAACTTCACCTACCATAGCTTCGGTAGTGATCATCAGACCTGCGATAGATGACGCGAACTGTAGGGCGCTACGAGTCACTTTAGTTGGGTCAAGGATACCCATCTCTAGCATGTCACCGTATACGTCGCTACCAGCGTTGTAACCATAGTTACCAGAGCCGTTCTTCACGTTGTTCGCTACCACTGAGGCTTCTTCACCCGCGTTGGTTGCGATTTGACGTAGAGGCGCTTCCATGGCGCGCAGTGCGATAGTCACACCGTGCTTCTGGTCTTCGTTAGCCACTTCAACTTCGCCGATCTTAGAGGCAACGCGGATCAGGGCAACACCACCACCAGCAACCACACCTTCTTCAACGGCGGCGCGAGTCGCGTGTAGCGCATCTTCTACGCGAGCCTTCTTCTCTTTCATTTCAACTTCGGTAGCCGCACCAACTTTGATCACTGCAACACCGCCGGCTAGCTTAGCCATACGCTCTTGTAGCTTCTCTCTGTCGTAGTCAGAAGTAGATTCTTCTGCCTGGATCTTGATCTGGGCAACACGGGCAGAGATCTGCTCTTGCTCACCATTACCGTCGATGATGGTAGTGTCATCTTTGGTGATCACAACGCGCTTAGCTGTACCTAGGTCTTCCAGAGTCGCTTTTTCAAGCTCTAGACCGATCTCTTCGGCAATCACAGTACCGCCAGTCAGGATAGCGATATCTTGTAGCATCGCCTTACGACGGTCACCGAAACCTGGTGCCTTAACCGCAGCAACTTTAACGATACCGCGCATGTTGTTCACAACCAGAGTCGCTAAGGCTTCGCCTTCAACGTCTTCGGCGATGATCATCAGTGGCTTACCCGTTTTCGCCAGACCTTCAAGGATTGGCAGTAGCTCACGGATGTTAGAAATTTTCTTGTCAACCAATAGGATGTATGGGTTTTCAAGTTCAACGCTGCCAGTTTCTGGCTTGTTGATGAAGTATGGAGACAAGTAACCGCGGTCGAACTGCATACCTTCAACCACGTCCAGCTCGTTCTCTAGCGCTTGACCTTCTTCAACGGTGATCACGCCTTCTTTACCGACTTTTTCCATCGCAGTTGCGATGATTTCACCGATTGACTCGTCAGAGTTAGCAGAGATAGTACCTACCTGAGCAATCGCCTTAGTGTCGCTACACTCTTGAGACAGGGTCTTCAGCTCGGCAACAGCAGCAACAACCGCCTTGTCGATACCACGCTTAAGATCCATTGGGTTCATGCCAGCGGCAACGGCTTTCAGACCTTCGGTCACGATAGCTTGCGCCAGTACGGTAGCGGTAGTAGTACCGTCACCAGCAGCGTCGTTGGCTTTAGAAGCAACTTCTTTCACCATTTGGGCGCCCATGTTTTCGAACTTGTCTTCTAGTTCGATCTCTTTAGCAACCGATACACCATCTTTGGTGATCAGTGGTGCGCCGAAGCTCTTGTCTAGCACTACGTTACGGCCTTTAGGGCCCAGGGTGACTTTAACTGCGTTAGCCAGTACGTTTACGCCCGCAAGCATTTTTACGCGAGCATCATTACCAAATAAAACTTCTTTAGCTGCCATGTTCTGTATCCTTTAATAAAATTCTGGTTTAAACGGGATAGTAAGTAACTTAGTGGTTTATTCCACTACAGCCATTAAATCTGATTCAGAAAGGATCAAGACCTCTTCACCGTCGATCTTCTCTTTCTTGACGCCATAACCTTCGTTGAAGATCACTATGTCACCCACTTTTACGTCGAGTGGCTGCACAGTACCATTTTCAAGAATTCGGCCATTGCCTACAGCAAGAACTTCACCGCGAGTTGACTGCTCGGCTGCACTACCTGTGAGTACGATGCCACCGGCTGATTTTGATTCAACTTCAGAACGCTTAACAATGACGCGGTCATGTAATGGACGAATATTCATCTACGGACTCTCCTAATGATTTTTTTGCCCAACAAACGTTGGCGGTTTATCAAAATAAAGTGCGGCGACATACCTTTCGCCGCGGGATGTTCGATATATGGGGATGGGGTTGATGAGATCCAAGGGCTTTACAAAAAAAATCTGATTTTTTTTAACTGGGTTTTATAAAACATCAGCCATTCCTGATAGAATTGCCCTCCTTCTGTTACCAAGGCAATCCACTTAAATGAGAGACAGACACGGGCTGCTCAGCCAGCCAATCGGTCGTGTACTGCTAAATATGAGCCTCCCGAACCTGATTGGTATTCTCACCATTCTTGGGTTCAGCCTTATAGACACCTTTTTTATCAGTCAGCTAGGCACTGAAGCCCTGGCGGCTATTAGTTTTACCTTTCCGGTCACCCTGATTGTCTCCAGTATTGCCATCGGCATAGGCGCTGGGGTATCGACCAACTTGGGCCGCCTTATCGGCAGTGGTAACAGCCCCAAGGCCAGAATCTTTTTGCACGATGCCTTGCTGATCACCTTCTGGCTGATCGCCGCTATCTCCTTGCTGGGCAGCCTGTTTATAGACCCGCTGTTTACTCTGCTGGGTGCCAACGACTCCAGCCTGCCGCTGATCCACGACTATATGTTTCTCTGGTATCTGGGGGCGCCGCTGCTGGTGCTGCTGATGGTGGGCAACCAGGGGCTGCGCGCCACCGGCGATACCAAGTCACCGGCCAAGATCATGGCGCTGGCGTCTCTAATCAATCTGGTGCTCGACCCACTGCTGATCTTTGGTCTGGGCCCCTTCCCACGACTGGAGATTCAGGGCGCGGCCATCGCCACGCTGATCTCTTGGGTCGTGGCGCTGTCATTGTCGGGTTACCTGTTGATCATCAAGCGTAACCTAGTGGATTTTGCCGAGTTTAATTTAGAGCGCATTCGTTGTAACTGGCGCCAGCTGGCCCATATCGCCCAGCCTGCGGCGCTGATGAACCTGCTCAACCCTGTGGCCAATGCCATCATCATGGCCATGCTGGCCCGCATCGACCACAGTGCGGTGGCGGCCTTTGGTGCCGGTACCCGTCTGGAGTCTGTGTTGCTGATCGCCGTGATGGCGCTCTCCTCCAGCTTGGTGCCCTTTATCGCCCAAAATCTGGGTGCAGGACAGACACAGCGCGCCCGCGAGGCCCTGATGCTATCGCTGCGTTTCGTGCTGATATTTCAGACGCTCATCTACCTGCCGCTGGCACTCATGGCGACGCCTATCGCCCAGCTGTTCAGTAAAGATCCTCAGGTGATCGAGTGGCTCAGCTTCTACATCATCGCCCTGCCCGCCGCCTATGGGCCGCTGGGAATGGTGATCCTCACCGCCACCTCACTCAACGCCTATCACAGGCCGATGAGTTCACTGGTGCTTAACCTCTGCCGCCTGTTTCTGCTCTTGCTGCCGCTGGCCGCGCTGGGCTCCTATCTAGGCGGGGTGAAGGGACTGCTGCTGGCACTGCCTATTACCAATGCCGTGATGGGTATCGCCTGTTATATCCTGGCCAGTCGTATCACAGAGCCCAACACCACGCCCAAGCATGTCGAGATCTATAAGCGTTAGCAAAAGATAAAGGGCGTTTAGGCTGAGCCTTGACGGCGAGCGCCGTTAAATTAACGGCTTAATCGCCCCCTTGGTTCTGGCTTCGCGATCGCAGGCGCCGTTTTGAATACACTCCTCTAACGCCCTCATCATATGGTCGATAAAACGTTGGCTGGCGAGACTGATAAAACGCCGTGAGGGATAGACGAGGAAGCACTTGCCCTCATAGGGTTCTATCTCTTTGAATAACATCACCAACTTACCGTTTTCCACATATTCTTGCGCTATCGGCAGTGGCATCATGGCAATGCCGCGTCCCATCAGGGTCGCTTCTAAGCAGGTGCCCAGGCTATTGACACACAGGTTACCTTTTACCGAGATAATTCTGTCTTTTCCAAAGGGTACTTCGTTGAAGATCCTGCCGTTGGGGTAACGAAACAAAATGGAGTTATGCCCGTCCAACTCTTCAGGCGTCGTAGGCGTACCTGCCCGCGCCAGATACTCAGGACTGGCAAAGAAGTGCACGGTTTCGCTGATGACATGCCGCGCCACCATCTCATTTTCGTTGAAGGCATCTTCGAGCATAAAGGCCAAGTCGATATTGTTGCGGATCATATCTTTAGGCTCGGAACTGACAATGATCTCCACCGTCAGCTCAGGATTGAGATCCATAAACTCAAATATCGCATGGGTGATATGCAATATTTCCGGAATGGGAAAGATCAAGATACGTAAATGGCCGGTGACCGCCGCTTCCTGCCCCGATAGCTCGGAGAAGGTTTGCTCCAAGGTGGCCAGCAAAGGGGTGGTTTTATTATAGAAATGACTGCCTGAGGCGGTAAGGGTCATGGCCCGACTCTGGCGGTGAAACAGCTTGACACTCAGCTCATCCTCCAGCGCCTGCAGCCGTCGACTCAGGGTCGATTTAGGCACATTGAGAATATCGGCGGCCTCAACCAGACTGCCGGTCTCAACGATGCGGTGGAACAAGGCAATATCTTCGGTTTTCATGGCTTTCTCACTCGCTTAACAATAGGGCTCACTCCCAGCTCACTATTACTTTGCCCACACTCATAGGCGTAAATCAAGCCAATTTAGTTTCATTTTTTGGAACCTAAGGTTCCATTTAATTCCATTTTACTAAGAGTAACCCACTGTTATCTTTATCCGCCTATGGGATACAACTTGTCACAAATAATGGAGTTTACGATATGAAACACCTGACAACCGCATCATCACTACTCGTATTAACTCTAGTTCTTGCCGGTTGCACTACAGAATCTGCCGAGATCACTCCAGAGAGTGTTCGCCCAGTTAAGCTGCTTGAGATCACCGAGTTAAACCAAAACTCATTACGCCGCTTTCCTGCAAAAGTGGCCGCCACTAAGCAGGCCGAACTGTCGTTTCGATTATCGGGTCAACTGGTAGAGTTCACTCTGGTAGAAGGTCAGCAGGTCACTCAAGGGCAAGGGCTTGCGCGTCTCGATGACAGAGATGCCCGCAACAACCTGCTCAATCGCGAAGCAGACCATGAGCTGGCCGTTGCCGACTTTAAACGTAAGGGCGAACTCCTGCGCCGTGAGCTGATCTCCCAGGCCGAATACGATCTGGCTAAAGCACAACTTAAATCTGCCGCCGCCAATCTGGCTAACGCCCAGGATCAGCTGAGTTACACTGTGATCAAGGCGCCCTACGACGGCACCATTGCTAAGACACAGATAGAGAATCATCAGATAGTGCAGGCCAATCAGCCTATCCTGCTGCTGCAAAAAGATAGCTTTATCGACGTGGTGATTCAGGTGCCAGAATCACTGGCCAGTCGCGTCACCTCGTTTAACCCTAACTCACCGTCGCTGCCCATGGTGAGCTTTAGCAACCAGCCCGATAAAGCATATGCCGCCCGCCTGAAAGAGTTTGCCACGCAGGTCACCCCCGGCACGCAAAGTTATGAAGTGGTATTTACCTTGCCAGTCCCCAGCGACATCAAGGTGCTGCCAGGCATGAGCGCCCAACTCACATTAGATATCACCCAAGCGAATGAGCACAAGGCGAGCGCCGTGGTGCCTGCCAGCGCCGTGGTTAAGCGTGATCAGGATGGTAAGAGTATTGTGTGGACCTATGATCTGGGAACAGGCTCAGTATCATCTCGCGAAGTCAGCCTGGGTAAGGTGACCAGTGAAGGCATAGAGATCCTCCACGGTATCGGTCTTGGCGATCGCGTCGTGGTGGCCGGAGTGCAGCAACTTAAAGAGGCGCAGCAAGTGAAGCCACTTCGCTGGCAACGAGGTGTATAACCGATGAATTTTGCCGAGTACTCCATCACTCATAAAGTCGTTAGCTGGATGTTTGCCTTGCTATTGCTGATTGGCGGTAGCATCTCATTTTTTAGTCTGGGCCAACTCGAATTTCCCGAATTTACCATTAAGCAGGCGTTGGTCGTCACCGCCTACCCTGGCGCGTCACCTCGGCAGGTCGAAGAGGAGGTCACCCTGCCGCTGGAAGACGCCCTACAGCAACTCGATGGCGTAAAACATATCACCTCAATCAACAGCGCCGGTTTGTCGCAGATAGAGATCGAGATGAACGACAACTTCGATGCCACCGAACTCCCACAGGTTTGGGACGAGGTGAGACGTAAGGTTGGCGATATCACAGGAACACTGCCTCCCGGCGCCATGACGCCATCGGTGATCGATGACTTTGGCGATGTCTATGGCATCTTGCTCAACCTCACGGGTGATGGCTACAGCGAGCGCGAGCTGCAAAACTACGCCGACTTCCTACGCCGGGAGCTGGTGCTGGTCGACGGGATTAAACGCGTCAATATCGCCGGTACTGTCGAAGAGCAAGTCGTGGTTGAAATTTCGACCCAGAAGATCAACGCCCTGGGACTCAACCAAGATTATATTTACGGTTTGATCAGCAGCCGCAACGTGGTGTCGAACGCCGGCAGCATCAAGGTGGGCGACAATCGCATCCGTATTCATCCCACGGGAGAATTTGATGATGTCAGCCAGCTCAACCACCTGATTGTCAGCGCGCCTGGCGATACTAAGCTCATCTACCTGGGCGATATCGCCAAAGTGTATAAGGCGGTCACCGAGACGCCAGAGAACCTGTATCACAGCGGCGGCAAGCATGCGCTTTCTATCGGTATCGCCTTCTCCAGCGGCGTCAATGTGGTGAATGTGGGTGAAGCCGTCAACCTTAAAATGGCTGAACTCAACAGCGAACTGCCGGTGGGGATGACGCTGACGACGGTTTACGATCAGAGCAAGATGGTAGATCAGACCATACAGGGCTTTTTGATCAACCTGGCGGAATCGATTGCGATAGTGATAGGTGTGCTGCTGATCTTCATGGGGCTACGCTCTGGCCTGTTGATGGGATTGGTGCTGCTACTGACCATTCTGGGTACCTTTATCATGATGAAGGTGCTCAATATCGAGCTGCAGATCATCTCACTGGGGGCGCTGATCATCGCCCTGGGGATGTTGGTGGATAATGCCATCGTGGTCACTGAGGGGATGTTGATCGGCCTGAAGCGGGGTCAATCTAGGTTAGAGACAGCTAAGCAGGTAATTCAGCAGACTCAGTGGCCACTGCTGGGCGCGACTGTGATTGCCATTATCGCCTTCGCCCCCATAGGCCTGTCTGACAATGCCACCGGCGAGTTTTGTATCTCACTGTTCCTAGTGCTGTTGATCTCTCTGTTTATCAGCTGGATCACCGCCATGACACTCACCCCCTTCTTCTGCAACATCATGTTTAAAGATGGCTCGCAGCCAGAAGAGGCAGAGCAAGATCCCTACCAAGGTTGGCTGTTTCAGCTTTACCGCACCACGCTGAGTCTGGCGATGCGTTTTCGCGCCCTGACGCTACTCGTGGTGATCGCGGCACTGGTGAGCGCCGTGATGGGGTTTAGTCAGGTGAAAAACGTGTTTTTCCCCGCCTCAAACACGCCGATGTTTTTCGTTGATGTGTGGATGCCTGAAGGCTCTGACATCAAGGCTACCGAGGCACTGCTTGGACGTATCGAACAGGATCTGCTTGCTCAGCAACAGCAGACTGACGCGGGTCTGGTGAATATCACCAGCGTGGTTGGCCAAGGGGCCCAGCGTTTCGTATTGCCCTATGTACCAGAGAAAGGTTACAAGTCTTACGGCCAGCTATTGATTGAGATGACAGATCTGGAATCATTGAACCTTTATATGCGTAGGCTGGAACAGGATCTGGTGCAGCACTACCCAGAGGCCGAGTACCGCTTTAAGTATATGGAGAACGGCCCTAGCCCTGCCGCCAAAATTGAGGCGCGTTTCTATGGTGAAGACCCGGCGGTATTGAGACAGCTGGCACAGCAGGCGAGCGATATCCTCAGGGAGGAACCTACGGCCACCAGCGTGCGTCATAACTGGCGCAATCAGGTGACCCTGATCCGCCCACAACTGGCCTTAGCCCAGGCGCGCGAAACCGGTATCAGCAAGCAAGACTTAGACAATGCACTGCTGACTAACTTCAGCGGTAAGCAGGTAGGTATCTATCGCGACAATAGTCATCTGCTGCCGATAATCGCCCGCGCCCCCGCCGATGAACGACTCAATGCCGACAGCATCTCTGCGCTGCAAATATGGAGCGCCGACAACCAGGTATTTGTGCCTATCACACAAGTGGTCAGCGACTTCGTCACCGAGTGGGAAGATCCATTGATCATCCGCCGCGATCGCAAACGTGTGGTATCGGTACTGGCCGATCCCGTCAATGGCACGGACGAGACTGCCGATTCGGTATTTAGAAAGGTGCGGCCAAAAATCGAGGCTATCCCCTTACCCAGTGGCTACCAGTTGGAATGGGGCGGCGAATATGAAACCTCGCTAGAGGCGCAAGAGTCGGTATTCAGTTCGATTCCGCTGGGGTATCTGGCCATGTTCCTCATTACTGTGCTCTTGTTTAACTCGGTCAGGCAGCCGCTGGTGATCTGGTTTACCGTGCCGCTGGCGCTGATCGGTGTGGTCTCTGGCCTATTGTTATTCGATGCACCCTTTAGCTTTATGGCATTGCTCGGGCTATTGAGCCTGACGGGGATGATCATCAAGAACGGCATAGTCCTGGTGGATCAGATAAACCTGGAGCTAAGCCAAGGCAAAGCGGAATACCAGGCGGTATTTGACTCGGCCGTGAGTCGCGTTCGGCCAGTATTGATGGCGGCAATCACCACCATGCTGGGGATGATCCCGCTATTGTCTGACGCTTTCTTTGGCTCAATGGCGATCACCATCATCTTCGGACTCGGCTTTGCATCTGTGCTCACCCTCTTGGTATTGCCGGTAACCTATACCTTAGTGTTCGGCATCAAGGTGCCTAAGCCAGCTTAAGTAGCCTCCCCCTAACGCTTCCCGGCGTGCCCGGCTCTTCGGAGCTGGGCTTTTTCTTTGCGGCAAGTCAGCTTTACAGACAAGCGAGCGCCAACATAGTCCTAGGGAAGGTGCGAATAAGTCCCGTGCTTGCTCTGCGTGTGCTTAAAGTGGATAGATGCAAGGCACAGTTTGCAGCGAATGGCCCTAGTCCTTCGCAAGAACTGTAACGCAGCAAATACCGCTGTAAGCCTCGCCCTGCGGGGCTTTGATAGCAACACCATTTCGGCATTATTCAACTTCAGCAGGCCTCGGCATGCCCTCAGTTGAATGCCTTGAACTGTCGCTGCGATCAAAGCCAGAGCTGTGCGACGACTTGTTCTCACCTTCCCTAGCATAGGATCTGGGTGCTTTTGTGTTCACGGGACTATACTTAAACCGTACATAATACAAGGTTATTGGAGGATACTATGTATGCTCATCACTCCATCGACTGGCGCCTGTTGCTTGTAGCGGCATTGGCCGTAACGGCGCTGCCGGGCTGTGAGCGGCCGGTGAGCTTCTCATCTGAAGTACAGCCCATATTAACCGCCTCCTGTGTCAGCTGTCATTCAGGCTCAGGTGAAGGCATGTCACGCACTCATTTGGCACTGGATAGCTATCAAGGTGTCATGCGCGGAACTCAGCTGGGCGCAGTCGTGGTCCCCGGCAGTGCCGCATCCAGCACACTTTACTTAGCGATAGACCACAAGGTCGACAGCAAGATCCAGATGCCACCGCACCACAATGATAAATTTGCGCAAGGCGAAGGAAAGCCACTTAGCAGCGAGCAGATCGCCACTATCAAACGTTGGATAGATGAAGGCGCTAAACAGAACTAGCCTTTCTACCTGCTAACCACCGCCACAAGGCGGTGGCTTTTTATCTAGGGCCTGTTGGCCTTCCTTGTTTATTTTTTCAGCAACCTATCTCATTTAAACAATAAAGTGCCGGAGTGATCTGGTGATTCTGCGCAGACTAACGGTAAGGGATGAGAGCAGGCCTACAGGCGCTGTATAACGGGGATTATCTAAATACCTTGAGATTGAACAAAAATTACCCCCGCAAGATAAACAGATACTAAAGACCTGTTATTATCAAACGCATCCTTAAGATATCTCCTAGGAAACTCTGATGCGTTACCCGTTTAGTTTGGCCCTGCTGATTGCATTTCTGCTGACCGGCTGCGCCGATAGCCCTGGGCTATCCGAGGAAGAATCCCAAGCGCAAAGCCAAGCGCAAACAGAGCAACAAGAATTGGGGGTCATGGTGCAGGCACTACAGCAGGCAATCGCGACGCCATCTGCCGAGCATCTTGAGGTGATCGCCCGCTACGGCACGGATTCACGCTATTATGTGATGATTCGCGGCTGGCTGGTGCAACAACTTAGCGGCCTAGAGAGTCAACTGGCAGCCCATGGCGACCAGGCCCCCGAGGCGCTGCGTGCTCAGGCCGAGCACCTAAAGGCGGCGATTAGGCGAATTGACTTGGAATAATGCAGAATATAACCACTTGGCCCAAAGCGAATATTATGAATAAAGCTATCACCGCCGCCCTTATGTCGGCTTTCATCTGCCCAGGTTCGGGCCACTTCTACCTTAAGCGTTACAACACGGGCACCCTGCTCTCCTGCATTAGCTTGGGCGGGCTGGTCTATCTCTTGTATCAGGCGGTTAATCGCGCGCAGGCGGTGTCAGATAAGATACTGTCGGGAGAGGTGCCACTGGAATTTAACGCCATCTATGCGGCGATAAGCCAGGTGCCCCAAGGCAGCGAGGCCTTTTGGGTCGATGTCGCCACCTGGGCCTTTATCTTAGGCTGGTTGGTGGGGATCATTGACGCCTACCGTCAGGGCAAAAAGCTGATGCTGCAAGAAGCGAGCACGACTGCACAAGAGTAGGCCGCATACTACCGCCCTGGTCAAACGCCCATAAAAAAAGGAGCCTGGTCGGCTCCTTCGCAATAGGGTGATATTCAGCTCTGTTTTCTTGCCGCTTCTGTCTTAGAAAAATCATGCTGAGTCGATCTCGGCTCATCCATCACCAAATCGCTCGGTGGATTATCGGCAAAACGATACTCACTCTTGGCTGCGGTCGTCTTGGAAAAATCATGACGACTGCTCGAGTACGGCAGATCTTTATGCTGAGCGACGGGATTGTTGGCAAAAACGTAATCGGCTCTTGCTGCAGCGGTCTTGGAGAAATCGGGTCTCTCGGCAAGCGCCTGGGTTGTAAACAGTAAAGAGGCTAAAGCTAAGGTCGTGCTGGCTAACAACTTCATTATGTACTCCAATCTTTTTATGACCACAATTAGCTAACAAAGATACTAACCCAAATGTCACATTTTTTGAACAAGATCACAGTAAAGCATGCAAATTGTTACACTTTTTGCATGGTCAGTATTTCGCTCCTAAATTTGTTATTAATTCGATTTGCCGGGTCATATCTGAATCTCGGCCGACTCTCGGTCATGGGTTGCGGATACCCCTTAGCCACGAGCTAAGCAGATAAGGAAATAGACCTGTCGCACCTGATCAAACTGGCGAGCCCGGAGGCTGCGATCGACTTTGGCTACCAACACGGGTTTGCCCCTATCCATTAAAAACCTACAAGTTGAACTCAATGCCGTGAGCCTTTGCAAAGGCTGCATCAATCCAGTCGCGAAGAGCAGACCACCCGCCACTTTCTCGACTCACCACAGCGCCTCTCGCACAGCGCCTTTAGCACAGCGAGTTTTCAATACTCTCGCCAATATTTTTATACTCTTACCCATAAAAAAGCCCCGCTTAGCGGGGCATTTTATGACTAGATAGGCGAGCCCGGCGGCATGGCCAGCGGCTTGTCCATCAGCTTAAACTTAGCGTCTTTAAGCCCCTTCTCTATCCCCTCAAGCAACCATTGATAATGGGCCGACTCATAATCGCTGCTGCGTTTCACCAGACGACTGAGCTGCTTCTCGGCAAAGGCCAAGCGGCCCGCCAGCTGCGCCTTCACCTCTGGCGAGCTTGCCTGGTCATGATAACTGGCCAGCAGGGTGTCGAGCACCACGGCATTCACCCGCATCCACACCCCTTGTGAGGCCCAAGTCGGCGCATCGGCAAACAGCGTCTTGCCCAGCAGCTTGTTCACCAGAGTCACCACAGACAGCTGTCCCTTGTCGGCGAAATAGCCCTGATTGACACGATTCAGCCGGCTTGGGCGCAGCAGCTGCTGACAGGTGTGACGACTAAGCACCTCGGCCATACCGAGTGGATCTATGACTACGCCGGTGGCACCATCGAAACTCTCTCGCGTGGCGCGGTAGTTACCCGATTTAGGCACTAAGGCATCGATCACCTTGGGCGGCAGCACCAAGGCATCGGCGTCCAATCCTTGTAGCAGGGTTTCTAAGGCATTTTTTTGCAACTCGGGCGCCATATAGTGCCAGGTGCGTCCCCCTTCCTGCATGGAGTAACTGTAATCTGTACCGCCGATAAACTTGGCGGCGGCGGTTATCTGATAGCGGGTCAACAGATAGATGGGAACCAAGGCATCGCGCAGCTCACCATAGGGCTGCTCGCTCAGCAGCGCCGAATCACTAAAGTCATTGATAGCCGCCTCGCGCACCTTAGCCAGGCGACTCAGCTCGGCCACGGGATCCTTGCCATTGTCCCACAGGCTGGCGTAGGCCTGGCTGGCATCTGCGCTACGTGAGTCGGCCTCGCCGATATAACGCAGCCCCTGACGCTCGACTGCCTGCATCAGCTCGGTGAGTTTGGCCTGTTGATCTGCCGGGCTAAACTGACCATAACCATAGGCAATGGTGAACTTATCCCAGGCGCCAATGCCTTCATCGTAAGGTGCGGAGATATCTATCTTGTCGCCCTTGAGTGTCGCCTTAGGGTGAGGGTAATCCATCACAGAGGCGTTATCGTTACTTGAGGCAGCAAAGTTATGATCCAGCCCCAGGGTATGACCCACCTCATGAGCCGACAACTGACGAATTCGCGCCAGGGCCAACTCGGTGACCGCCTGCTCTGCGGCGTCTCTGTCGTCCCAACCTGCGGTAAGGCCGCGGGCGATCAGATGATCCTGCCTAACACGCTGACTGCCCAGGGTTACATGCCCCTTGATGATCTCACCTGTGCGCGGATCGGCGATGGCGCTGCCGTAAGACCAACCACGTGTCGCCCTATGCACCCACTGGATCACGTTGTAGCGAATATCCTGAGGATCGGCATCTTCCGGTAATAGCTCCACCTTAAAGCCGTTGATAAAGCCCGCCTCGTTGAAGGCGGTTTCCCACCAGCGAGCCCCTTCTAATAGGGCGCTGCGAATAGGCTCAGGCACACCGGGATCCAGATAGTAGATGATAGGTTTGACGACTTCGCTGGGCGCATCACCCGGGGTCACTTTTTGTAAGCGGTGACGCAATAGATGACGCTGCACTATGTCACGGTCGATCTCAGTACCGTAATCCAGATACTCATCAGACAGGTAGCCGCTGTTAGGGTGATAGGCTCTGGGCTGATAGTTATCGTCTGGCAGCGCAACGAAGGAGTAGCGCATCCGCAGTGACAGCGCCTTACCGTCTGGGGTGACTTCTGCCACCTGAGGTCCGGCCTTGGCCCCCTTGAAGGTCAGCAGCACGTCGACATCGCTGTTACGCTCGAAGGACTTTACGCCCTGAGGCAAAATCAGCGAGCTTTCTTTATCCAGTTGATAATGGCCCTGCTTGGTCTGCTCCAGGGTATCTTTGATGCCATGCAGATCATTGAGCACTAGCTCATTGATGGCTACCAGCGCCTGTTTACCGTCAAGCACCTTGCCGCGCCAGAGTACAGATTCGGCGAACGCCTCTTTTACCGCTCGCTGCTCGGCGCCGTTGTCTGTTGTCGCCCGGTAGCGGGTATTAAGCTGTTTGAGAATGAGATAGGGGCCGTGACGCTCAAACTGCACCAAGCGGGTCATCCCTAATTGGCCGCGATCCAGGCCGATATCGTTAGACCCCACACCCTGTGGCAGACTGGTCACCAGCAGAAAAGGTTGATTGAGCCGCGTGGCTTCGAGGTAAAGGTCGCCCGAACTTTGCTGATAAAACAGGTTAATAAAGCCTTTCGCGGCCTGACTGCTCTTAAGCACCTGAGCACTGTTTTCCACCGCGAGTAGGGAAGCGGTCGGCATAAAGGTTAAGGCAAGGGCCAGCGCGAGTGTAGAGGGTCTCATGTTATCTCCTTGCTGAGACTTATGATGGGAGACTTAGTTGTTCAAATATTATGGGTCTCGTGAATATCAACCACTTAGCTTAACAGGTATCAATTCTCGCTCAAGTGCAAATAATTCAGGCACACATTTGCCCTGCCTAGGTTTTGCCTGCGTCAAAACCACCAGCCACAAAAAAGGGGCCTAAGCCCCTTCTCTTCTGTCGCCCTGTCGCTAGTGACGCACTATCCAGTGAGCCAAGGTATCGAACAATTCGTTGAGCACGATAGGCTTAGTGATATGGGCATTCATGCCCGCCGCCAGACTCTTTTCACGATCGCCCGACATGGCATGGGCCGTCATGGCGATCACCGGCAGCTCCTCCTTGGAGTAACGCTTACGCAGCTCTTTGGTTGCCGTCAGACCGTCCATCACAGGCATCTGGATATCCATCAATACCGCGTCGTACTGCTTGGCATCCACCATATCCAGCGCAATCTGACCATTTTCGGCCACATCCACCTCATAACCCGCGCTCTTAAGCAGCTCGGTGGCCACCTGCTGGTTAATAAAGTTATCTTCCACCAACAATATCTGCCCCGAGCCCGTGGCATTGCCCTCTGCGGGCAGCTCCACCGCCGGATTGATCTTCGGCTTGTCGATAAAGGCGGCGATGATCTCGTCAAACAGTGCCGAAGCCTTAAATGGCTTTTGCAGCATGGCGTAGATATCGAGATCGTCCAAGTCTTCCTTGAGCGGCTCGGAGGCGTAGGCGGTCATCATGATGATCACCGGGCGCTTCTCAAGGCGACCGTCGGCCACCATGGCATCGAGCGCTCGAATCACCTCTATGCCATCCATCTCAGGCATCATCCAGTCCAGCAGCAGGAGATCCACCGGCCTGTGTTCCAGTTTATACAGGGCCTCGGCGCCATTGGAGGCGGTATCCACGTCGAAGTGGAAGTCTCGCATGGCGGTCGAGTAGATCTGTAGCGCCGTCGGGTTATCGTCCACCACTAGTGTCTTCAGATTACCTATCACCTCGGGCACGATAAGCGGTTTTACTTCGGCCTCTTCGGCGATCTCGAAGCTGATGGTGAAGCTGAAGGTACTGCCGACCCCCAGCTCACTCTGCACCTGCATAGTGCCGCCCATCATGGACACCAGATGTTTACTGATGGAGAGCCCTAGTCCTGTACCGCCATATTTGCGGGTGGTCGAGCCATCGGCCTGGGCGAAGGCATCGAACAGGCTTTCCTGCTGCTCCTTGCTGATCCCTATGCCGGTATCACGCACCCAGAACTTGAGGGTAATGCGATGATCGCGCTCGCCCACATCTTCACAGCCCAGCTCTATTTCACCGCTCTGGGTAAACTTCACCGCATTGCTGAGCATGTTGATCAACACCTGCCCGAGACGCAGTGGATCCCCTTCGAGGATCAAGCCAGCAGTGACTGGGGCGTAAAGCAGTAATTCGACGCCCTTCTCCTGAGCCTTGAGGGCGTTGAGATCCAGCGCGTGATCCAGCACCTTATCCAGTGGGAAGGCGACTCGCTCAAGCTCCAGCTTACCGGCCTCAATCTTAGAGAAATCGAGAATATCGTTGATGATCCGCAGCAATGATTGCGCCGAGAAACCGGCCTTATCCAGATAATCCGCCTGCTGCGGCGTCAACTGAGTGCGGCTGGCCAGCTGCAACATACCGATAATGGCGTTCATCGGCGTGCGGATCTCATGGCTCATATTGGCCAGGAACTCACTCTTGTAGAGGTTGGCCGATTCGGCGTCCTGCTTGGCTTCCAGCAGCGCCACCTCGTTGCTCTTATGACGGGTAATATCCTTGTGAGTCCCCACCATACGCTTAGGTTGATTGTCAGCGGTAAACTCCACCACACGGCCACGGCTGAGTACCCAGTGATACATGCCGCTCTTACCGCGCATACGGAACTCAATATCATAGGCACCAATAGGATCGGCCAGATACTGCTCACGATACTCCTCGACGCGAATGCGATCATCGGGATGCACCAGATCGTCTATAGTCGACACCAGGGCCGGGAACTCATTGCTCTTATAGCCGAGCATGGTGTAGTAGGCCGGGTTACAGATGATCTGCTCGGAATCCAGATACCAGTCCCACAGGCCATCTTCTACCGCGTCCATCGCCAGATGGTAACGCTCCTCCGACAGCCTGAGCTGCTCGGCGGATTCATATTCACGGGTGACATCACGCCACACGGCGATAAGGCCCAGCAGCTCACCGCGGCGGTTGTAGAAAGGCAGCTTAAGGGTATCGAGTAATACTGGCTTACCGGCCAGCTCGACCTTCTCCTGATACCTGAGTGGCGTGCGTTCGGACAAGACACGCTCATCTTCGGCGCGAATACGCATCGACTGCTCGTTGCTGGTCATCGCCAACGTGTCCTGACCTATCATCTCGCTCTCAGTAAAGCCCAGCATGCGCTCGGCCGACTTGTTACAGCCAAGACATTTACCCTCTTTATCCTTGAAGACAATCGCCTCAGGGATAGAGTCGAGCAGGGAGCGCAGCAAAGCGTATTCCCGCTCTCGTCGCTCTGTGGTCTCTCTCAGTCGTTCGGTGCGCCGCGCCACCAGATTATCCAGGCGGCGGTTCTGCTCGGCCAAGTGCCGTGTATACTGCTGGTTTTCTTCAAATATTCGACTCACCAGCTGGAACCAGGGTTCCCAGCCTTGGGTGATCTTGGCGGGTGGCTTGCGCGGCTCCTGAGAACACCCCTCGAGATGCGACAAGAGGCGAGAAGCTGGGTTAACGAAAGAGCGACGGGTCTGCCAGTGCACTATGGTCACCAGGACCGACAGGGCGATCACCACCAACAGGAAGGTCAGCTCAAGCTTCTCCCAGGAATCTTTGAACAGCTCATTTTCATCTTGCAGATAGAGCAGACGCCAAGGGGCATTTTGCAGGGCCACAGAGTGAATATAGTAGCCGTTGCGCATGATCCCTTCGTGGGCATCGAACAGCTCAGACTCGGGCACAGAGTGAAGCGCCGAGGGGATCTTTTGGCTGATATGGAACACCCGATTGATGTCTGCGGCGTTGATATCGCTATGAGAGAGAATATTGTTTTGCTGATCCAGCAAGATAACCGTGCCCGGCATCTTGAAGTAGAGACGGATCTGCTTATCCAGGGAGGAGAGCGTCATATCCAGGTTAATGGAGCCGATAAACTCATCTTCCAGATAGATGGGCACACCAACTGTCGTCAACAAGCCCTTGCCGTTGGGCTCTACGTAGGCCGGACTCCAGGCCACACTACGCTGAGGGTTCATGGCTGGGGTGACCAGCTGGAACTGCTGCTTCTTCAGCAGTTCATCGCGAAAGCGCTGCTCATCTGAGGGCCAGGGATAGTAAGACATCATCCTGTGCTTGGAGATGTAATAGATAGAGGAGGCCTTGGGGGCCGCCTGTCTGGCGACCGGGAAGGAGAGTGAGAGCTCAAACAGCATCTCCAACTCCTGATAGAACTTGTCGCTGCGACCATTGAGCGACCCCGCCCCAGTAATGCGTCCCATGTTGGTAAAGGGTTTACCGCTCTGGGCATAGCTGGGTTCTAAGGTAAAAAACTGACCGCTTTCATTAAATTTTTCATATTGAGGCAGGCGGTCGGTACGCACTAACTCACCCAGACGCAGGTGATCCACCGCCACATTGCGCAGGCTCTTTACCGCGCGGATGCTGGACTCCAACAACAAGTCGATCTGCAATACATGACGCTCAACCAACTCTTCGCGCTGATCCATCATCTGCGTCTTCTGACGCTCGAAGAAGATCCAGGCCGTCAGCAACGCCATGATGATCACGCCGATATAGGTATAAAAAACCGCGCGATTATAGTTTTTTTGAATCGGAGACTTAAGCTGTAAGTCCGGCTCTGTCGACTTCATTGATTACCTTTGAAAACAAGAGTCTGCCCCAGGACTTTACCTGAGCGGCGCATCATATTCTGCATATAGTATCAGGAAGCCAGCCCAATGGAATACAAAGGGCGACCGCTTTTGCCAGAATGATCTCAGTCCGCCAAAGAGTTAGCTGCAAACACCCCAAAGTATTTCAGCCTTAATCCGCTTGGACCGGCTGCCTAAATTTAGACAAAAGACTCCAAATAAGGAGTCTTTTAGTCTTCACCCACTAGAGGTTTTCCTCGGCAAATTCTGCCAAACGAGAACGCACCACGCCATTAAGGTAGACGTTGGCACTGCCATCGAAGTTTTTAAAACGCTCGACGATATAGGTGAGTCCTGAAGTCACCGCCGTCAAATAGTTAGAGTCGATCTGCGCCAGGTTACCGCTACAGATAAGCTTAGTCCCCTCGCCCATACGGGTGATCATGGTTTTGATCTGAGATGCCGTCAGGTTTTGACACTCATCCAGTAATACCACGGAATTTTGTATCGAGCGGCCGCGCATGAAGTTAATCGATTTAAACTGAATGTTGGCCTTATCCATGATGTAGTTCATGCTGCCGCTTGGGTTAACATCATGTTTATGCAGAACCTCTAAGGTATCGGTAATGGCCGCGAGCCAAGGCGCCATCTTCTCCTCTTCGGTACCGGGCAGGAAGCCGATAGACTCGGCGATCTCAGGTGTATTACGGGTGACGATAACCTTTTCATAGAGACCGCGCTCTACTACCATCTCCAATGCCGCCGCCATCGCCAGTAGCGTCTTACCACAACCTGCGGGACCTGTGAGGATCACCAGATCGATATCCGGATCCAGCAGTGCCTGCAACGCCATCCCCTGATAGATATTCTTAGGTTTAATTCCCCAGGCATCTAAGTTAAGCAGGCGATCTCGGCCGAGATCTAAGATCTCCAGCTCCTGGTCGTTATTGCTCAGCACCCTGCCGCAGAAGTTAGAGTCTTCGTCGATCAGATATTGGTTGGTATAGAAGTTCTCTTCACCCACCTCTTTAACAGGCACTCGGTGCACCGTATGACGGCCTTGTCCCTCGGTATTAACATGTTCTTTGCGCGCCCAGAAATCTCCCTCAAATTGATGGAAGCCCTTGGTTAGAAAACGGATATCATCGATCAGTTGGTCGGTACGATAGTCTTCGACCAGATTAATGCCAGCGCCTTTTGCCTTGAGGCGCATGTTGATGTCTTTAGTGACCAGCACCACGTGGCGCGGGGCAAACTGCTTTTGCAGATGCAGGGCGGTGTTAATGATGCGGTTATCGTTGTTGTCGCCAGGCAGGGATGCCTGTGTAAATTCGAGTTGATGGTCGGGGAAAATTGAGAGGGAACCTATGGCGTCACCGTGTCCTTCACGTTTGGGCAGGAGCACCCCGCTAATAATCTCTTCGGGGGTGGTCTTTCCGCCGAGTATGTCTTCCAATGCTCGAATGGCGACTCGGGCATCTCGGCTAACATCTCGTTTTCTGTCTTTGATCTGGTCCAACTCTTCAAGGACAGTCATGGGGACAACTACATCATGTTCCTTAAACGAATAAATGGCTAAGGGTTCATGCAGTAACACATTGGTATCCAGTACAAACAACTTCTTGTCGTTTTGTTCCATGGCGCCTCCACTTGTGCGTAGGGGATAATATTTTTTAGTCGGGCAAACTCAGTGGGTCATTAGCCTCCTTTTCTATCAGTCTGGTGATGCGCAACAAAGCACATAGGGGTTAAATCCATACTGACACCAAAATCTCACGGCTTCAACGATAAAATTGCCCGACCCAATTCGAGACTGGTGGCCTAAAATGACAATAAGATGACAAGGCGGGCGCAGTGGTTCTGATTGGGTAATTTGTAATCTAATTAGAATTTTTAACGAGGCAATTACGGGGCAGATATGTTCGACATCATAGTCTCGATTGGATAACATACGCGCCCTTTCGTGATTCACCCTGTAGATGAGAATTTGTAAATGCCCTTTTCCTTAGGTCAACGTTGGATTAGTGATACCGAATCGGAACTCGGTTTAGGTACTGTCGTCGGATTAGAAGGCCGTATGGTTACCCTGATGTTTCCCGCCACCGATGATACCCGCATGTTCGCCCGCGACGATGCCCCGCTAACCCGAGTGATCTATAACCCTGGCGATACCGTTGAAAGCCACGAAGGCTGGAGCCTGACAGTCGAGCAGGTGGAAGAGAAAGACCAGCTGGTGATCTACCATGGTATTCACAGTGAAACTGGTGAACAGGTCAGCCTGAGAGAGACTCTGCTCAACCACAATATTCGTTTCAACAAGCCCCAGGACAGACTGTTTGCCGGCCAGATCGATCGTCTCGACCGGTTTGGTGTGCGCTACCAGAGCCAGCTGCTACGCCACAAGCTAGCCACCTCAGATCTGCTGGGCCTACAGGGGCCGCGTGTTGGCCTTATCCCCCATCAGCAGTGGATTGCCCATGAAGTGGGCCAGCGTTTTGCGCCGCGCGTGCTTTTAGCCGACGAGGTGGGCCTAGGTAAGACCATCGAAGCGGGCCTCATCATACATCAGCAACTGTTGACCGGCCGCGCCGAACGTATCTTGATCATAGTGCCAGACACATTGCGCCATCAGTGGTTAGTCGAAATGCTGCGCCGCTTTAACCTGCGCTTCTCGGTCTTCGACGAAGACAGATGCGTCGAGGCCTACGCCGACCATGACAACCCCTTCTACACAGAGCAGCTGGTGATCTGTTCACTCGAGCTACTGCGTAAGAAGAAGCGCCTGGATCAAGCCCTGGATGCCGACTGGGATCTTATGGTCGTTGACGAGGCGCACCACCTGGAGTGGACCGAAGAGGCACCGAGCCGCGCCTACCGCGTAGTAGAAGCCCTGAGTGAAGTGGTTCCCGGCGTACTGCTGCTGACCGCGACCCCAGATCAGCTGGGCCATCAGAGTCACTTCGCCCGTCTGCGCCTGCTGGATCCAGATCGTTTCTACGACTATCAGGCCTTCCTCAAAGAGGAGGAGAGCTATAAAGAGGTAGCCAGCGCCGCCGATGCACTCGCCAGCGGTAAGCGTCTGCCCGACGAAGCCGTTGCCAGCCTGACCGAACTGCTCAACGAGAAAGATATCACTCCGGCGCTGCGTCTGATTGAAGATGAGAGTGTCGATGACGAACTGCGCGAACAGGCACGTAGCGAGCTGTTACAGGAGCTGTTAGACAGACACGGTACCGGCCGCGTGCTTTATCGCAACAGCCGCGCCTCGGTGAAGGGCTTCCCGACCCGACTCTTCCATGCTCACCCGCAGACCATGCCAACTCAATATGAGACGGCTGCCAGAGTCTCGGCCATGATGGGCGCAGACTCAGATCTCACCGCCAAGGTGAAACAGGCCCTGAGCCCAGAGAAGCTTTACCAGGCGTTCGAGAGCGACAGCGCCAGTTGGTGGAAGTTTGATCCTAGGGTCGATTGGTTGATTGACTTCCTAAAGAATCACCGCAGCAAGAAGGTGCTGATCATCGCCAGCCAGGCAGAAACCGCCCTGAGCCTGGAAGAAGCACTGCGTACCCGCGAAGGGATTCAAGCCACCGTATTCCACGAAGGCATGTCGATCATTGAACGCGACAAGGCAGGCGCCTACTTTGCTCAGGAAACTGGCGGCGCCCAGGCACTGATCTGTAGTGAGATCGGCTCAGAAGGTCGTAACTTCCAGTTTGCCAGCCATCTGGTGCTGTTCGATCTACCGCTTAACCCAGATCTGCTGGAGCAGCGCATCGGCCGTCTTGACCGTATCGGTCAGGCCAACGATGTCGAGATCCATCTGCCCTACCTGGCCAATACTGCGCAGGAAAACCTGATGAATTGGTATCACAAGGGGCTCAATGCCTTCGAGCAGACCTGCCCAACCGGCCACATACTGTTCAACGAATTTTCCGAAGAGCTGTTGACCCAACTGGTCTACCGTGACGATGACCAGTTTACCCAGTTGCTTAACCACACTCAGACCCGTTACAAGGCGCTGAAAAAGGCGATGGAACAGGGCAGAGACAAGCTGCTGGAGATCAACTCTCACGGCGGCGACAAGGCGCTTAAGTTAGTGGAGAGCCTGGCGGCGCGGGATCAAGACACAGGGCTTATCGGCTCGGTGATCCGTCTGTGGGATATTATCGGCGTAGAGCAGGAAGATAGCGGTGAAAACGCTATAGTACTGCACCCGAGCGAGCATATGATGTTCCCTACCTATCCGGGTCTGCCCGAAGATGGCATTACCGTCACCTTCGATCGTGAGATGGCGCTGTCTCGGGACGATATTGCGCTGATCACTCAGGAACACCCTCTGGTACAGACAGGGCTGGATCTGATCACCTCTTCGGAAACCGGTACTACCAGCGTGGCGGTGCTCAAGAACAAGGCGCTACCTGCGGGCACCATCTTCCTGGAGCTGATCTATATGGCCGACGCCTCGGCGCCCAAGGCCAGCCAGCTTTACCGTTACATGCCACCGACTCCGGTGCGCGTGTTACTGGATAAGAATGGCAATAACCTGTCGGAGAATGTCAGCTATGAAAACTTCGACAAGCAGCTCAGCGCGGTCAATCGTCATATCGCCAGCAAGTTGGTGAATGCCTCACAAACCCTGCTGCACCCCTTGTTTGCCAAGGGTGAAGAGTTTGCCCAGGCGGCGCTGCAACAACTGACCGACGAAGCCAGAAGTAAGATGACCCAGCAGCTCACTGGCGAGCTGGAACGTCTTGAGGCGCTAAAAGCGGTTAACCCCAACATTCGTAACGAGGAGCTTGAGCACCTGAGAAATCAGATGAGTGAGCTCAACAACTACCTGGATGGTTGTCTGCTACAACTGGACGCCGTGCGTCTGGTGCTGGTCAGCCACGCCTAACTGGGCCTCTAAGCCTCTCCTGATGGCACTGACCTTTCTGGTCGGTGCCCTCTTCTTTCTTCCTCATTTTATCGCCAACGGCAAGCACTTAGGCTTATACTGAGGCCATAGCCAACCCTATTTAACCCTAGCCATATTGCCTAATCGCCGATGAATCTACGCACCATACTCTTAAGCCTACTCCCCCTGTTCGTCCTTGCCCAAAGCAATGCCGCGTCCGATTATGATTATCTGCCACCCAAGGAGGTGACTAAGATTAAACTAGGTGAGCAGGAGCAAGCGGTACTGATTCGTCCCTGGCTGGGCCGCCATCAACATGGCGCGGCAATATTGCTGGGAGACTTGGGGGAAGATGCCGATCCAGATGGGCTAGTGGCCTTTCTCAGGCGTCAACTCGCCCCCAAGGGCTGGGCGACCTTAAGCATTGAGGCGCCAGAGAATGCGGTACAGCCTAACCATATTACCGATGCCGGTGAGATCCCCAAACCGGGTGAGCAGCAGCTCAGCGAAAAGGGCAATCAAAGCCTGCCTAAATACAGCCAGCAAGCCTGGGCAGCGCTCAGAGAGAAGCAGAAACAACAGTTGAGTCAGACCCTGAACCAACTCGACAGCTTAGGTCAGGCCTATCCGGGGAAGCGAATCTTGATCGCTAATGGGCAGAGTGCAGGACTGGTTATTGAAATGCTGGCAGGCGCGGCGCTACCTAGCCCAGATCTACTAGTAGTGATCAACCCCTACCTTGAGCTAGAAGCGGAAAATCGCGAATTACCCACAATCTTGGCCAAACTTGAACTGCCAGTGTTGGACATTCAATCGCCCGATGCCTTTCCCGCCTCATTGACGACCCAGCAAGTGCGCAAAGCCCTCTCACCTATGGGACAGCCTTTGCGCTATGAACAGCAACTGCTGGCGCTGAATCTCGATCAGCCCACCGCCTGGCAGGAGGTATTGACCTTGGTTCAGGGATTCGCCCAGCGTATCCAGCGAGCAAATCCCTAAAGGCTTAAGATTATTTCTTATCTTTACTCAGCATCAAGGCCAGCGCGATCAACACCACGATGACGCCCATATAGAGCAGTTCGAGCATTGAGGTGGGCTTCATCTCGCTAAAGTAAGAGAACACCTTAATGATCAACATCATAAGGATCACTTTACCCAGCTTGCTCTTAAGCGAATCTATGCTGCTAATCACTAAGATCTTGCCACCGGCGACACTATCTTCTGCCGCCTGCAGGTTACTGATAAACAGTTCATACAGACCGAAGGCAAAAATCAGCAACACAGAGCCCAGCAGGAAGGTATCTAAAATCTCCACCACCACCATCACGAGATCGTTGCGCACATCGTAGCTACCCGTCAGCACATATTCCCATAGCAGATCAATCATATGGACCGCATCCTTGATCCCCATGATAAACACCACAAAGGCCGCCAACACGCAGGCAAACACCCCTATCATCACAGAGAGGCGGCTACTCCAGAGAAATCGTTCAAACCCTTGTCGCATTATGCTTGTATCCTTTATCAAAATTTGGCAGCGGGATACTAGCGGCCCTCAGCAACTTCGTCTTGCCCGGCACAGCGTTGTGTGAAGCAGATCACAGTGAAATTAACTTATACATCACAGCCTTAACGCCACCAGGCTTGGCGAATGCGGTAAGGACGGTCGGGATCTTTAGTCTGACGTAGGGCCGCGATAACCCGGTTCTTACCCAGCAATAGACGTACCTGACTCAAGGATTCCCGTGCCAACAGGCTACGCTCACCGGCGCGCCAGCTCTTATTGATGCTCAACTTAATCGCCGCAATGGCATCGGGAGAGGTCGTAGACAGTTGCAGGGCCAGTGCCTTAGCGGCCTCTCGCGGCGACTCGCTCACCTGAGTCACCAGGCCAAAAGCCTTGGCCTGCTCGGCATCGATCACCTCGGCGCTCATGGTCAGTTGCATAGCGATATCCTTACCCACCAGCTCCCTAAGCCCCACCAATCCGGCCATATCGGGCACCAGACCCCATTTCGCTTCCATGATAGAGAGGCGGCAATCGGGCGCAGCGATACGCATATCTGCGCCTAAGGCTATCTGGGTTCCCCCGCCGTAACAGATCCCTTCGAGCACACAGATCACAGGTACAGGCAGTCGGCGCCAGCCAATAGAAACCCGCTGAGCCAGGTTGGCATTGCCCGGTAGCCATTTGAACAGGAGTTTAATCGCCTGCATAGGCGATTTCATTACACTGCCTACATCGAGCCCTGAGCAGAAATTACCGCCACTGCCAGTTAAGATCACTGCCCGCACATCACGGCGTTTCGCGATAATTTTCTGCACCTTAACGATAGACTCAAACAAAGCATAATTGAGTGCGTTGTATTTTTCTGGCCGTGACAGCTCTACCCAGGCGATGCCCTGTTCTATGGTCAGTGTGACATGGGGATGTTGCATTCCTTTACTCCTCAAAACCTGCTACTGGTCAGTCCAGAAGGAATGTAACACATTTGGCAAATATCCCTAAAAGTTATAACATGGCAACAATTTTTGACGATTGTCAAAAAAATGTCACCCCGCAGTTTACGTCAGTTAATCAAGCTGATAGATAATGACATTAGGACAGAAGGTGTCATTTCTGTTGCCACGGAAAGATTCAAATGGTCACAGCTCGGGTAGATCCTTCGGCTAAATATATCGGCAGAGCCCCCCATTAAGCCCAAAATTTACCTCAGACAAACCAATAAATACTGCCTCTGGATGAAGCTTTTAAATACCAAGTAAGCGATTTGGTGTTATCTTCAAGAGTAAAGGCAGATGAGGATGTTATAACTAGATGTCGATTCCCGTACTCATATGCGATGACTCAGCTCTCGCCCGCAAGCAGATGGCCAGAACCCTGCCAAAAGAGTGGGATGTCGAGATCACCTTCGCCAATAACGGTGCCGAAGGGATTGAGGCGATCAGGGCCGGCAAAGGCGAAGTCGTCTTTCTGGATCTCAACATGCCTGTCATGGATGGTTATGAGGTACTGGAAACCATTCAAAAAGAAGATCTCCCCGCCTTAGTGATCGTGGTGTCAGGCGACATACAGATCAAGGCCCATGAAAAGGTAAAAGCCCTAGGCGCGCTGGATTTTATCCAGAAGCCGGTCAGTGCCGACGCTATCAGCAACATACTGCAAGAATATGGCATTCTCACCATCGCCCTGGGCGATCTGGACAGCGACACCCCCATGATAGAAGTGGATCTGCGTGATGCCTGTCAGGAGGTGGCGAACGTCGCTATGGGCCGTGCCGCCGATCTACTGGCCAAGCTGCTGGATGTCTTTGTGCTCTTGCCTATCCCCAATGTCAATGTGCTGGAAGTCAGCGAGCTGACCATGACCCTCAAGGCCACTGAGCAGTACGGTACTGTCTCCGCCCTGTGCCAAGGGTTTATTGGCGCTGGCGTCGCGGGGGAAGCACTGCTGCTGTTTCACGACTCCTCCTTCCAGGATATGGCCAAACTGATGGGACTGGCGAACCCGGAAGACACCAATACCGAAATCGAAGTGATGATAGACACAGGCAATGTGTTGATCGGCGCTTTTCTTAGCGGCATCTCAGAACAATTACACATGAAGTTTAGCCAGAGCCATCCTGTGGTGCTGGGCCGTCACTGCACGGTAAACGATCTTATTCACGACAATTCGGAAAAATGGGCACGGACCCTGGCGATGGAGATCAACTACCGTATCGAAGGCCATGATATTCAATGTGACCTTCTGCTGCTGTTTACCGAAGAGTCACTGCCAACGCTTAACTATAAGCTTGGCTATCTGCTGGATTAAGCTGGATTTTAAACATGGCATATGACCAAAGCGCGATGAACGAGCTCCACTGGCTAATTGATATGGTGCAAACCATAGAGGTTGGCTTGGTGGTGCTTGATCGCAACTACAACATCCAACTTTGGAATGGATTCATGGAGAACCACAGCGGTATCTCCCCCAACTCGATCAAAGGTAAAAACCTGTTTGATCAGTTCGATTACCTGCCCGCCACTTGGCTAAAGCAGAAGATGGAATCGGTATTTCTCCTCAAGAACCGCGCCTTTATCAGCTGGGAGCAGCGCCCTTATGTGTTTCAGTTCGGTAACTACCGCCCCATTACAGGCCGCGCCGACTTTATGTACCAGAATGTTACCCTGCTGCCGCTCTCTTCGCTGACCGGCCAGATCACCCATATCAGTATGATCATCTATGATGTCACCGACGTGGCGATCAACAAGTTGCAGCTCAAGGCGGCCAACGAACGCTTGGAACACCTGAGCCAGACAGATGGCCTGACCCAGCTGCATAACCGCCGTCACTGGCAGCTCTGTATGCAGAAGGAGTTTGACCGCCATACCCGCTACGGTGACCCCACAACACTAGTGATGTTAGATATTGACCATTTCAAACGGATCAATGACACCTATGGTCACATTGCCGGTGACAAAGTTATCCAGCATGTGTCCCACATACTGCGTCAGTCACTGCGCGAAACCGATTGTGCCGGACGTTACGGTGGTGAAGAGTTTTCCGTGGTGCTGTCAAACACCAATGCCGACTCGGCACTCTACTTTGCCGATCGCCTACGTGAGAAAATTGCCGCATCCGAACTCAGGTTTGAAAGCGTCATCCTCAAGGTGACGGTAAGCATAGGGATCTGCGGCATAGATGATCAGCTGAGCAATAGTGCCCAGTGGCTCGCCCAGGCAGACAACGCCCTCTACCAGGCCAAGCAACAGGGACGTAACTGCAGCGTCATCTTCACCCCCGATAACCCAGCCAAATGAGCCACAAAAAAGCCCATCAATGATGGGCTTTTTTGTGGCAGACGAGCAAGACTATGCTTAGTGGAAGCGAGAGTCTTCCTCTTCATACTCTTCATCGTCATCCAGCTCGGCGTCATCACCGATGAAGTAAGTGCCCCAACCGTCATAATCGACTTTTAATTTGGCTGCCAGTTGGATCAAATCCTCACAGGCCTTATCCAATAAAGCGACATCCAACTTATGATGGGCGATAGCGTCGAAACAGAAGATCACAGAACCATCTTCAAGCTCCATCTCTTCGGCATCGTTAACTTCAAACCCCATCTTAAAGGCCTCAACGGCAGCCTTCTCCAGTCTGTCGAAGTTAGACGCTGAAAAATGATGTTCTATGGTGTATTCAGCATCTGGCTCAGAACCATCGGCAAGAATCGCATCGACGATCTCCTGATTTTCCTGCTTCTGTTCCTGCAACTGACGTTCTGTAGACATGGATCTCTCCGAATAAAATAGTGTTCTAAATTAAATAGCTTTCTTGGCCATCAAGGCACCAGCTTCCTGATTAAGCTGAGCCAGTTTTTCCGACATCATGGCATGAATTCGAGTAGAAAGCTCCTTGACCTGTGACTTGGCAAGCCCCTTGGTCTCTATCGGATCCATCACCTCGATGATCACTACGCCATTGTTCCAACGATTAAGCTTAATATGCTCTTGGTTAGAGGCCAGCACTGGCACCATAGCCACACCGGCTTCGATGGCGGTATGGAAAGCGCCCGACTTAAAAGGCAACAGCCCCTTACCACGGGAGCGCGTTCCCTCAGGGAAGATCCAGATTGAAAGGCACTTTTCTTTAATCTTCTTCGCCGTCTGCGCCATCGTCTCGAAGGCACGATTACGGTTATTACGATCGATCAAAATATTGCCCGACAGCCAATAGATCTGACCGAAAAACGGTATCCAGGCCAGACTCTTCTTGCCCAGACTGACTGTCCCCTTAGGCACGGCAGCCGTATGGGTAAACATATCGAAATTATTCTGGTGATTCGCCAGAAAGATACAGGGCTCGCTGGGCTCCACCTTAGGCTTACGCACTACCACTTTTACACCCAGTACTGGTGCGGCCCAGGAAAAAAGCTTGGCAAACAGGTGCACATTGTCTCTATGGCGCGGGCGCAACAGACAATAGAGACCACCAAAGACAAAAGCCAGCAACAACATGATGGCTAAGATCAGAGATCTGAAGATTAACAGCACAACTTACTCCTGTGATTTCAGTGGCGACATTATAGCAGCAGCTTTTTTGACTTACACCTGTAGTCTTAAGCTCACATTCACCCAGCGCCACGCCCAGCGGTTATTGCTCTATTAAGCCTTGGAAATATCAGCGAAAAAGAAATTATCAGCGAATGGTTTCGAGAAAAAAAAGCGAGAATCACCCCATGGGCAACTCCCGCTTATTTCACATCAAGGGCTTTTTATATCGAATTTACTCGTTAGCCTTTTACTTTGTAATCGAGCTTTCTCGAAACAACTTAGGCTGCAGCAGACGAAATAGCACGGCACTCACCGCCAAGGTGGCAACAATCGCCGCGCCACTAGGCAGGTCAAAACTGGCCGATAAAAACAGACCGACCCCATAGCCTAATAGGCCAACCAGATAAGCCATCGGCCATCTGATTTTGCCCTGCATCTTGTTAACCGCCAACGCCGGCAAGATCAGCGAGCTGAAGACCAGATAGACCCCCACCAACTCCACCGACAGGGTGATCACCAGAGCAAACAGGAGATAGAATCCACCACCATTGAGTATCGCAGGCCTGATGGCAATCACGGCCAATACCAACGCCGACACCACGGCAGGTAATGCCAATTGCGACCAGGTAACCCAAAGGATCTGCCCCGACATCAACTGTTTTAACATCTCGGCCCCATGGGGGTCATTGGAGAGCAGCAGCATAGCCGCCACCGCCGACAACACATAGAAACAGCCGATAATCGCCTCCAGTTCATCGGCCATACGCTTTGCTAACCAGGCGATAAACCCCGCCCCAAGCAAGGCAAACAGTGCCGGCATCCAGACATTGGCGTAAGGCAGGTGCTCCAGCTCATGATTAGTGTGGCCTATGATAGCCCCCAAAGCCGCCACCTGAGCAATCGCCAGATCGATAAAGATGATGCCACGTTTTAATACCTGACTGCCCAGCAGCACATGGGTGGAAAGCACCAAGATCCCCGCGGCCAGAGCGGGTAACAAAATAGACAAGATATCGAGATCAAACATGATTGGGTACCGATAAAAGCTGACAACGACGCCGATTGCTCGGCGCCGTCTTGGCTCTGGATTAGTGGTTCACACCGAGTAGCAAATGGATCACGCTCTCATACAGGCCAAATAGATCCTGAGCGTCATCGTTGCCGCCAACTGACATAGGCAAGGTTACCACAGGCAAGCCTGTACGCTCTCCTAACCAGTGTGCACCACGTTCATCCTGATAGGAGGCGACAATAATCGCCATCACATCTCCCTGCTGGGCTCGCCCCTGCAGGTGCGCCAGGTGTCCTGTGCTTGGCGGCAATCCAGGCTTAGGCTCGAGATCGCCAACCTGCTCCAAACCCAACCAATTGAACAAGTAACGGAAGCTAGTGTGATAAGCGATCACCTTCTTGTCCTTAAGTGGTGCCGCCAGAGATTGCCAACGGGGAATAGCTTCCTGCCAACGCTGGCTAAAACCAGCCAAGGCCGACTCATAGGCCGCACGGTTGTCAGGGTCAAGCTGCACCATTTTAGCCGACAGCGCGCTCGCCACTTCCAGCAGACGCTCAGGGTCAAAATGCAAATGAGGATTTCCCTGAGAATGCACATCCCCCATGCTGCGATCCACCTTATCGAGTTGATCTAAGGTCTGAGTATGCTCTGCAGCAAAGAAGAGTCCCTTATCGGTTGAGCGCACCTGGGCGTTGGCCGATTTCATCTGCAGCATAGGCAACCAACCGACTTCGAGATCGGCGCCGGCGCACACCGCAAGATCCGCCTGGCGCATCTTAGCAATCAAACTAGGCCTTGCCTGTACCTGATGAGGATCTTGCATCGCCGTCGTCGCGGCGTAGATCTTAGCATCTGGCGCCAACTCCTTGGCCAAAGCGGCATATTCAGGTTCGCAGGCAAAAATATTCAGTTTTGCCTGCGCGCTGCAGGCAAAGCTCAGCGCCAGCGCCGCAGCGCCAGCCTTAAGATAGTTAGAATTGATGCGCACCGTGAGCCCCCAGAGTCATAACATATTGAAGCGTAATAATATTATCGTCTGAAATACCTTCAAAATTAGTGCCTTGCTGATTGGTATATTGCAGGCGTACCGTTGAGAAATGACTGTGATGCCAGGCTAGGCTGACCTCAGTCTCTTTCAGTTTTTGGGCATCGAAGTGCTCATCATGCAGCAGGTGAGTATCGACCTGACCATAACGCAGACCCGCCGACCAGTTAGGCGAGAACTGGTAGACAGTACTGACATACCAACCTGTGTGTGCATCGGGCTTTGACGTATCGTGATCCTCGGCTATCTCTTGGTCATGGTCGTCCGCAGGGGCATAATCACTGACACGGAAATACTCGCCGCTCAGGGTCAGATGCTGATACTTATAGTTGCCTTGAGGCGCCCACTTATAAACGAAATCAGCGATATAGGTGTTCTCACCCGTATACTTGGCCACATGGCTATGATCATGGCCCTCCTCTTCGACCACCACCTCTTCATGCTCTTCCTCGGCGGTCAAACGGCCATTTTCATTGCGCAGGTAGCTCAGGCCCAGTAGCCATGAGCTGCTCACACCGATATCGCCACCGAGCTTAGTATAGGCCGTATACACACCCACATTCTTAAATTCGCGCTCACCATGCTCATCTTCGGCGCGCATACCATCACCTTTAAAGGCCTCGATACCCAAGGTCCAATAAAGATCTGTGGGTGCCACATAATCCAGGCGCACACCGTCATCAAAGTAATGGCTGCCTAAAAAGGCACGGTAAGCCGCAGGACGATCAGAGAAGGCATCTGTATGCACATGCTGGTTATTCAGGTAACCAATATCTGACAGGAAACGACCGCCACGTATGGAGAAGCCACCAGGCATAGCTAGCGTCTGAATAAAGGCCTCTTCGAGCCCCAATTCAGTTTCACCTTCATGTATCTCGAGAATAGCCGTCAACTTGCCATAAAACATATCATCGATATTGGCACTCAGTGCTAACTCAGTATGGCCCAGGCCAAAACCTTCGACACGTTCTGCCATAGGACGTTCGCCGCTCTGATAGTAGCCATCGAGCACGGCGCTGATCGCCGGATTAGTCAGAGTAGGATCGGCAGCAAAACTCAGGCTCGGGACCAGTGCACAGGCAAGCGCGATTGCTGAATAGCGAGCATTCAAATTCATCATAATATCTCCAAAAATACACAAACGACTCTGCTGCCAATTGGCGCAGAGTAATAAAATATTGATTTTTTTAGGTATTACGAATGCGCTGGCGGAGCGCGACTCTGGAAATAAACGACATGGACGCTAGCAGAACCTAACAGCTCACGCTGCGGCGCTTCCACCGAGAGACTAGGCAGACTAAAACTGAACTCACCTACAGGTAAGGCACTGTTTAACTGCAGTTTTTGGATACATAAGGTGCAGTGTGTCTTCGCACCATCATCATCTATATGTTCTAGGCTGTGAGCCGGAGCCAAGACAGACAAGCAGAACAATAGGGCACTAAGCCATATCGCTACTCCTCTTACTTTGCCTTTAACCGTCATTGCCATGTGCTCATGCTGTGAACATTGAAATTGCGACCAAGTTTAGGGATAAGAGAAATGAAGTCAAGCCAGAATTGGCAGCGCATCGGAGTGGAATGTAACAAAAGTTATTCTAATATTTTACTTACATGTAGCGCCAAAGCGTGTTCCCTGTCACAGTGGCCTGGCTAAAATTAAGTCTGACTTAAGTTACCCACACTAATATAAGTTTCATAAACTGAAGGGGGAATCTGCCCCCAGACAATATTGACGGCTAAAGGAAAATACCAGCATGAAAGAATTTTTTCGTGAGAATTTCAAACTCCTGTTTTGGACATCGATTTTCTTTATCGCCATCTTAGGTGGCATCTACTATGTCGAGTCAGCACTCGAAGCCCAAGTCCAGGTGATTGAATAAGCCGTCGAATAAATCGCTTTTCGCTGGTCCCGGCCAGCGATCCCACCCGTTCTGCTAAACCACTCAATGCGCGATGACACTTACCGTAACAGCACTTACGTCATTGCACTCACGTTATTGTGCTGGGATTAACGATACTTCCGCCTGTGTTCACTGTCATCCACCACTTTTTGTGGCGGCGCCTGCATCACCTTGAGATGGTCCATCATATGACTTACCAAGAGTATCATTGCCGAAAAAATCGCTACCGCTGTCGTGAGGTTACGCCACTCGGGCATAAAGTAGCCCACGAGCAACATCGATAGGCCCAGATAAAACCCTAAGATCTTCAATCGCATCAAGATGGCACTCTTCCCTAGCCATGCATCACAATGAGGACATTGGATCTGAGACGCTAGCCCCTTGCCACGTTGGGCAGCAACACGATCGGCGCGAAAAGAGTGACTACAATGAGGACACAACACAACAAATTCTCGAATTAAGCTAAAGAGTGCTAGTCTACCAGATTGCGCCGCGCCGAGTTGTCAATTTACAGCGCAGGTAGAAGAGATTATGATCGCTGCACTAGCTAACACAGGACGGATATTATGTTACGCACCCTAGCCTTGGCTCTGATGGCGATAATGGCACTGGCAAACTTGCCCGCCAACGCCCAAGAGACTACCCAGCCCCCACAACCCTTTGTCGAACTGACCCAACTGCAACACACCATAGATTCAGATATCGCTAAACTTGCCAATACACATGGTGAGATGAAGCAGTTTATCGAGTACCGCATTAAGGAACATGCCCAGCAGCTGCACGACAAGCTCAAGTTATTGATGGGCCAAGAGCCACTGGATAAAGAGCAGCTGTTACCTTTAGTGCAAAAGCATCTGGCCTTTATCGACAAGGTGAGTCACTACTACGCCGATGATATCGCTCAATTTAAACAACAGCTTGGCAAAAATGATGATACCAACGTCATGTATAAATTGGCGATGCGTGACCGGGAGCGCGACGAGATCCTCAGTGTTAAGTATGAGACGCTCACCTGGTTAAGCACCCTAGGCGAAGATACCCAAGCAGCTAAGGCGAAACTGACCGAGCAGCTGTTAAAACGTTCAGACATGCTCAACAGCCTGGTTCATTTTACCCAGGACAAGCTCAAGCTAGCGGTGGACGAAGCCTCCAAGGCGGGTAAGGATGTCACCAGCGAACAAAAGGCACTGGTCACCAACCTCAATGAGCGCCTCAGCCTCACCAGCACCAGCCTGTCGATGGCAATCGAACTACTTGATGGCCTCAACCAGGATACGGCCAACCTAAAACAGACCCTGTTTAGCATCTCGGGAGATATCACCCAAGATGTACTCAATGTCGATGTCGCCAGCAACCTGCTGGATCAGTGGTGGAGCAAGGCTAAAAGTCAGGCACTGGACAATGGGCCAGGCCTGCTGTTTAAGCTGTTTATCTTTCTGCTTATCCTCTTCCTCGCTCACCTAGCGGGCAAGGTGGTGCAGCGGATCGTTAAGAAGATGGTCAGCAACTCCAAGCTTAAATTTAGCAAGCTACTGCAAGACTTCTTCATCTCGCTGTCGAGCAAGACGGTATTTGCTCTGGGACTGATGATCGCCCTGTCACAACTAGGCTTTGAGATTGGTCCACTACTGGCAGGTTTCGGGGTTGCCGGTGTCATCATAGGTTTTGCCCTGCAAGACACACTATCAAACTTCGCCTCGGGCATGATGATCCTCATCTATCGCCCCTATGACGTCGGCGATCTGATCAATGCCGCCGGCGTGACGGGCAGGGTAAGTCAGATGAGTCTGGTATCGACCACCATCAAGACCCTGGACAACCAGCGTTTGATCATCCCCAACAACAAGATCTGGGGTGACACCATCAACAATATTACCGTTGAGCATCAACGCCGCGTCGACATGACCTTCGGCATAGGTTACGGCGATAACATAGAGAAGGCCGAAACTGTGCTGCGTGGCATAGTGGATAAGCATCCTAAGGTGCTTAAGCAGCCTGAGCCAACGGTGAAGTTACACCTGCTTGGCGAGTCCTCGGTGGACTTTGTGGTGCGCCCTTGGGTGAAACCGGAAGATTACTGGGATGTTTACTGGGATATTACCCGAGCGGTGAAGATGCGTTTCGACGAGGAGAAGATCTCGATTCCGTTCCCGCAGCGAGATGTCCATATCTATCAGACAGACAAATAAAACCAAAAGCGCCTGCAATGCAGGCGCTTTTTTTACTCTATTGTCCTAATCAGGCTAGGCCGGTTATCTCACCGCGCTCATCGATATCGATATTCAAATAGCCGGGACGGATCCCCAAACCTGGCATAGTCATCACCTTACCCACTAACGCCGTGATAAACCCGGCGCCAGCATTCAACTTAAGTTCAGTGATGGGCAGTTCAAAGCCTTGCGGCGCGCCCTTAAGCTTAGGATCATGGCTAACCGACATAGGCGTCTTGGCGATACAAAGCGCCAGCTTGTCATAACCCTGGAGCTGCAACTGAGCCAGCTGCGACTTGGCCTTATCGGATAACCTAATGCCACTGGCACCATAACCGGCCTCGGCAATGGTCAGCAACTTAGCTTCAATGGACTGATCCGTATCATAGAGATGATGGAAATGATTGGGCTCCTCGGTGGCGCGCACGACCGCATGGGCCAAGTCCACAGCGCCCTCGGCACCTTGAGCAAAGGCCTCACAGATCTCACAGGCAAACACACCCTCTTGCAGCGCGCGCTCCCTTAACCAGTTAAGCTCTTGCTCTGTATCGTCGGCAAATCGGTTGATCGCCACCACGACAGGCAAACCATACTTACCCACATTGGCGATATGCCAGCTGAGGTTGGCATAACCGGCAGCAAGCTTATCCATCTCGCTTAAGCCTTCGTCACTGACGTGTGACTTTAGCGCCTTAATGGTCACCACCAATACGGCAGCATCAGGCGCCTTGCCCGACTGACGCGCCTTGATATTACAAAACTTCTCAAAGCCCATGTCGGAGCCAAAGCCCCCCTCGGTCACCACGATATCTGCCAGCTTCAAGGCGATATCATCGGCAATGATCGAGGAGTTACCGTGGGCGATATTAGCAAAAGGACCTGCATGGATAAGACAAGGGGCACCGCTTAGCGTTTGCATCAGGGTCGGTGAGATAGCCTGACTCATGATGGCTGTCATGGCACCAGCCACCCCAAGATCCTCGGCGCTGATATAGTCACCTTCGGTATTTTGCGCCAGCACAATGCGGCCGATTCTATCACGCAGATCTTTGAGATCCCGGCTCAGTGCCAAGATGGCCATGAGCTCAGAGGCGGCGCTGATATCGAAGCCTCCCTGGTGTACAGGCCCATTGACCTCACCTAAACCCACAGTGATGGTACGCAGGCTACGTTCATTCTGGTCCACCACCCGGCGCCACAGGATCTGCTCGGGATCGATATTTAGCGGCTCGAGCCCCGATTGCTCACGAAAGGCATCACAGCCCAAGCGCTGCTCATGATAGAGACGCGCATCAATGGCGGCTGCCGCCAAGTTATGGGCGCTGGTCACCGCATGAATGTCGCCGGTTAGGTGCAAGTTTAAGTCTTCCATCGGCACCACCTGAGCCATGCCACCACCGGCGGCACCGCCCTTAATGCCGAACACTGGGCCCATACTCGGCTGGCGAATACAGGCACAGCTTTTCTTACCTATGGCTTGGAGGCCTTGGGTAAGGCCGATACTGGTTACGGTTTTACCTTCACCAAAAGGGGTCGGCGTCACCGCGGTGACTATCACTAACTTACCTTGTTTGTTATCTTTGATTCTGTCGGTGATGGTCAGATCGACCTTGGCCTTAGTCTTGCCGTAAGGGGTTAATTCATTTGGCAAGATCCCGAAAGCCTGGGCGATATTTTCTATGGGTTGTAAGCTGGCTTGGCGTGAGATTTCGATGTCAGTCAGCATATGGGCTCCTACGATAAATAAGAGAGGAAAAAAGCGAGCTGAAGCGAATATAGAGTAAATAGTGCTCGCAACAAACCTATTCATTGCCACTGTCAGCGTTAATTAAGGATTTATGAATCTAAATCAATAAAATGATTATTAGTGAAAAAAATTAATCCAAACGGAGCCTCAGATGAGTCAGCAAAGCTTTACACTTTCCCCCTTTATCGCCGGTTTTTGGCGTCTCGATAGCTGGCAGCAATCGCCACAACAGACCCTGGCACTGATTGAACACTACCTCAGCCTAGGCGTGACCTGCATGGATCACGCCGACATCTATGGCGAATACAGCTGTGAAAAGCTGTTTGGCCGCGCCCTGGCCCTCAAACCTTCACTAAGGCAACAGATGCAGATAGTCACCAAGTGCGGTATCAAGCCCGCCTTTGCCTCGACGCCCGATCGCTACGTCAATCACTATGACACCAGCTACCAGCATATCCTCTCGAGCGTCGACAACTCACTGCGCGCCCTGCAGGTCGAGGAGATAGACCTGTTGTTGATCCACAGGCCAGATCCCCTGATGAATGCCGACGAGGTGGCACAGGCCTTCGAGCAGCTCTATCAAACCGGTAAGGTGCAACACTTTGGGGTATCCAATTTTACGCCATCCCAGTTCGATCTATTGCAGTCTAGGCTGGAGCGACCTCTGGTCACCAATCAGCTAGAAATCTCGCCGCTCGCCATGCACACACTAAGCGATGGCACCCTGGACCAATGCCAGCAGTACCGCTGCTCGCCTATGGCCTGGTCTTGTCTGGGGGGCGGTGAGATCTTCAATAGCCAGAGTGAACGTGCCCAAAGGCTACGTCAGACCCTGAGTCAGATTGCCGCGAATCATGGCACCGATGATATCAGCCAGATCATCTATGCCTGGGTAATGGCTCTGCCAGCCAAACCTAAGCCCATCATTGGCAGTGGTAACTTAAGCCGCATCAGTGCTGCGGTCGCCGCTAGCGAGATAAGCCTGGACAGGCAGGAGTGGTTTAGCATCTGGCAAGCCTCCACCGGCCATAGCGTCCCCTAAGCAAGATCAAAAAAGCCAGCAAGATGCTGGCTTTTAACGATTCAGATACGAGCTTAGTCGTGAAACTTCACCTGACCTGTCAGGTGAGGTCTACGCCCCTTAGCGTCACGTAATTCAAACATCAAGCCGCCGGCTTCTTCGGTCTCAGAGTCGAAGCTCACCTTGGCTGGCATCAGCAAAGGCAACTTAAAGGCCACCTCGACGGTACAGGGCTTGTCACCTATCTTTGGCATCAGCTGGGCCACACTTCTTGCCTTGGACCACATGCCATGGGCCAGAACGCGATCGAAACCGAAACGCTTAGAAAGCACAGGGTGAAGGTGAATAAGGTTATAGTCGCCCGATGCCTTTGCATAACGGCGACCAAGATCTTCGCTCAACTCCCAGTTGATCGGATTTTCCCAACTCATAGGGCTTGCCTTAGGCGGACGGACACGCTTGCCATTACCCTCGATACGATAGAGATAGGTCGACAGCGACTCCCACACCAGTTCGCCAGCCACAAAGGCGCGCGATACCAGTTCAAACTCCAGACCTGAGTCTGTCATCTGACTACTGGTCAACTCACACTCGAGATCGAACTGTTCGTCCACGCGAGTGGTGCGGTACTGTGTGATGCTGTTCTTCAGGTGGATCATTCCCAGCAAGGGAAAGGTAATCGCATCTAAGGTAAAGATGCTGGCATGCAGACGAAACACCATGACGTAAAGATAGGTCAGAGGAAGCTGCTGGCCATCAAATTCGAAACCGCAGACCTTAGCGTATTGAGCGACCTTATCGGCACGCACAGCCACCTGTGGACAGGTCACTTTGACATGGGGTAGAGGTTGCTCATCCCAGCCTGGCTTTCGGCCAAAAAAGATCTTGCGATAAAGCGACAACAACGACGGCATCGCCTTTAGTTCAACACAAATTTCTTTATCCACGCTATCCAAACCCTTCAAACTTTACTCTGCCTAAAATTGCAAGCGCGCGATTATACCCCAAAATCACGCTTTTTACCTAAACCTTAAGTCTCTTTAATGCGCGTGGCACGGCGCTATGGCAAAATAGCCTCCCTGTTATCACTCTGCTTTCCCATGAGACGTCACCCAGTGCAAGACAAAAACTTCGATGCATTAGCCGGTAAATTTGCCAAAAATATCTATGGTACCCCAAAGGGCGAAGTGCGTGCCGCCGTGCTCTGGCGTGATCTGTCCCAGGCAATGGCACAGCTGCCCAAGGGGCCATTGCGTATTTTGGACGCCGGCGGTGGTTTTGGTTTCTTCAGCCAGAAACTGGCCAAACTCGGCCATAGCGTTACCCTGTGTGATATCTCCAGTGAGATGTTGGCTCTGGGCAAGTCGCAGATTGAAGCCTATGAAAAGAGCAGTGGCGAGACCTTGGATATCAGCCTGATTCACGCGCCGATTCAATCCCTGACCCAAGAGACACTTGGCCAGTTCGATCTCATCCTCTGCCATGCGGTTGCCGAATGGCTCAGTGATGCCAAGCAGACCCTAGGCGATCTCACAGGGCTATTAAAACCTGATGGCCTGTTTTCGCTAATGTTCTACAACAAGGAAGCGATGCGTTTTCACAGCCTAATCTCGGGCAACTTTGATTATGTGGCCGCCGACTTTAAGGTAAAGAAGAAGGTTGGACTCACACCCAGTTACCCTCTTTATATCCAGGATGTCAGAAAATGGGTAGAGGAATGGCAGATGGAGCTGGTGTCAGAGTCAGGGGTAAGAGTGATCCATGATTATCTCAAAACCCACCAGCCTCCCAACAGCGACTTTAGCCAGCTGCTGGAGATGGAGCTGCAATACTCGACGCATCCAGCCTATATAGGCCTGGGGCGCTACGTTCACTTCATCACGCGCAGGCTTTAGTCGAACAGCTCCACCTGGCTATCTTCTTGCGCGGTAACGATCTGCTTGAGATAACGCTGCTCCTCGGACATCATCTTGGTGATGCGATCCGGTGACAGACGCATCAACTTGACCTTGCCGCTGTTGGGGTGAAACAGCACCTTACGCGGCCAAGGCCCACCGAGATCTTCACTCACTATCTCTATCGCCTCTGTCTTGAGGTAGTTTTTTACGAAGCTGATATTAGATTCACCGACGTTAAGCACGCTGGTCTGCGTCATCTGCGCGCCGCCAAACACTTTGGCTTTCAGTCGATTACGCATTCCACCCAGACTCAATATATTGTTGATCAACTGCTCCATGGCCCAGTTACCATAACGGCAGCTATAACTGGTGAGCTGATGCCAATCTTCGTGCAGTTGACGCTCAGGCAGCAGAAAGTGGTTTAAACCGCCAATCCCCAACAAAGGATCCCAGATACAGGCGGCCACACAGGACCCCAAGCGAGTAAAAATTAATTCATCGTGGGCGGTGACGTAGAAGCTACCGGGATCGACACGGGCCACCACGGCGTCATGGCGCGAATCCCATTGGCGGGGGATCGCCTGAAACTCCGGGCGTACTGGGAAAAGGGTCGCTTCAGCCTGCATCTTGCCTCCATGCATCCTTGAGTGTCAGCTAAAAGCGCTCAGCGACAACTCGGCTTAAGGTAATCTTGCTTAACAGTATAGCCAAACACAGACTAAGCGACTGAGTTTCCGCTGAGCCCTAATTACAGGCTTGCTGCCAACAGTTTTGTACCTTAACGCCCTCAATACGGGAAAATTTGGCAGGAATCCCCTTGTCACCCACGACATGGCCAGCCCCCAACACCACAAACAAGGGTGACGGCGTGGTCTGATTCGTCATCAGCGACAGGATCTTGGTCGTCATCTGCTCGTTACGTTGCCAGAGCATCTTATCGATAAGCGCTTGATCGCCATCGTGTAACATCTGTCCTTGCATCAAGTCATCCAAAGCGGCTTCATCACCACTGCGCCAAGCCTTAATCAACTGCTGCATCTCATCGTCCGGCGCATCGATCGCCTCAAGCACCATCTCCCACTGAGTATTGGCATTAAAAGATGCCATCAGCTGAAATTGAAACTCTGTACTTTCCAGCTCTATAACCGGGCGCGATCCATTCTTACCCTGTAACACCTGATCGACGCCCCACTGCGCCTGATATCCCAGCGCCGAAAAGCGCATCACGCTCAGTTGCATCGCCTGCATCCAGGGCGAATAGGGCTGCAGCTGATTGCAAAGCTCGGCGCGGTTTTGACAAAAGCGCTGCATCCGCGCTTGCGTCTTGGCATCGGCCGTCACCTGAGTCAGCCCATATTGGCGGATAAGCCCCATGATATCAGCCTTGCTGGTATCTGCCTCGACCGCCAAGGCACCCGCCTCGGCAAACGCCGCCTCAATCTGAGGCGCCATGGGGTAAAAGTCAGCCAGCCCAACATGGACAGAGCCCAACAAATAGGCCTGTTTGTCTTGATAACTGATTTTATAAAAAGGAGGTTTATCTTCAGGAGCTGCCAGCGCATTGAGTGACAATATCCCTGTCAGCAGTAACATCCCTATGGTTAATAATCGCGGTCGACTTGTTGCCATCAGGCTTGCCCCTTATAATTCGGCTAAATTTTTCAATACGAGGCTGTTATGCCACATAGTCACCTAATAGAGCAACTGAAAGAAAATCTGCAAGTCGCCTATCGCCAGGCGATCGACGCCGATGCCAAACTGGATGAATTAAAGAAGGCCGGCCACGGTAAATTCACCACCATCTTTACCCAAGATGAAGGCTTTAAGGCACGTAGCAACCGCTTCGGCCCCTATGTACAGGAGCTGGCTGACGAGATGACCCAACTTCCGACCGACGCTGAAGCTCTGGCCCCAGCGCTGGAAAGCTTTTTGCGTAAACTCGGTGTACTGCTGCAGACCCTGCAAGCCTTTAAGAGTCAGGCCAAGTAAGCTCATTCTTTAGTGTCATATTGCTGTCATGGCATGGTCATAGAATCGCCGTAAGTTTAATATGAGGCGGCCCCACATGACAGCAATCGACCTGAGCAGTGAACTGGATAAGATCATCGAGAATGAGAAGATCCATGTACTGTTTCAGCCCATCTTCAATATCAACAGTCAACGTGTGCACGGCTTCGAGGCCCTGAGCCGAGGCCCTGAACATAGCGCCCTCTTCTCCCCTGTGCCCCTGTTTCAAACTGCGGCCCACGAGGGGCGCCTGTCTGAGCTTGAAGAGATCTGCCGTCGTCACTCAATCAGGCAATTCGATGCCCGCGAGCTACCGGGCAAGCTGTTTATCAACATCTCCCCCAAGGCACTGCTGGAACCCAGTCACGCCAAAGGCCTAACCCTTAGCCTGGTGCAGGAGCTGGGACTATCGCCGGATCAGATAGTGATTGAGCTGTCGGAGCAGTATCCCGCCGATGATATCGACCTTTTAAAAGATTGCCTCAACCACTACCGTAGTCAGGGATTTCTTACCGCCATCGACGATCTCGGTACTGGCTACTCAGGGCTGAGACTCTGGTCTGAACTGGCACCAGATTATGTGAAAATCGATAGACACTTTATCCATCAAATCGATCAATCACCGGTCAAACAAGAGTTTGTTCGCTCCATCATAGATCTCTGTCAAAGCCTGAGTTGTAAGGTGATCGCCGAAGGCATAGAGACACCTGCCGAGCTGGCACTGCTTACCCAGCTGGGCATAGTCTATTGTCAGGGATATCTGCTGGGGCGCCCACAAACCCAGCCAATTCAAGACTTGGCGGAAATCGCCCCTTTGGAGATCAAGCAGCGCCAAACGCGCTACGCCGAATCGGCTGAGAGCCTGGCAACCCGCACCATATCAGTCACGCCCGAGACTAAACTCAAGGCGCTGAGTAACCGCTTCACCCGCTCACCACATCTGCAGGTAGTGGCCATTATCGATGCGCAGCAGCAACCCCTTGGGGTCATCGACCGGGCGCAACTGATGGAGCTGTTCAGCACGCCCTATGGCAGGGCGTTGCACGAGAATTGTCCTGTAGTGAAAGTGATGAACGATAAAGTGCTCCGTGTAGCAGCCTGCACGCCGATCTCTGAAGTGAGTCAACGCCTGACCGCCGAGCACGGCACTGTGGCCCCGCATTTTATCGTGATGCGCGATCAACGCCTGTTAGGCATAGGACACACCAAAGATCTCCTACAACAGATCACGGAACAACGCATCAAGATGGCCAGACATGCCAACCCCTTGAGCGGCTTGCCGGGCAATATTCCCATCCAGGAGGAGTTACAACGCCTTCGTCTGCAGGATCGCGCCTTTTATCTCGCCTATTTCGACCTGTGTCACTTTAAACCCTATAACGATATCTATGGTTTCTGCCGTGGAGATGAGGTAATTCAATCTTTGGCCCTGTGCCTGCAACAAGTGCTGGGCGATGACCATTTTGTCGGACATGTTGGCGGCGATGATTTTGTGGTGATCAGCACAAGCGATGGCTTTGTCGAGCAATGCCGCAACCTGCTAAACCGCTTCAACGCTAATAAGCAGCAGTTTTATCATCAGGCCGACTGGCAACGTCAGCAGATGATGGCCGAAGACAGACAGGGTCAATTAAAGGCTCATCCCTTAATCAGCCTTTGTGTCGGACTACTGCCGCCGGAAGTCACGCGTTTTTGCGACGAGCAGGGGCTGTCAGCCTACAGTGCAGCGGCAAAAAAACAGGCCAAAGCCACTATCACTGGCTTTAGCCTGTTTACACCTGCGCCCAACGACGCTGCGATCGCCATGTATCGACCGCTTAAGTTTGCTTAACCCATGGGTCAGTGCACTAAAGTTTGGGCTCCACCGACTTTTTCAGCCAGTTGCTCAGCATCTTAGACTCATATCTGAGGGGTCTATCGTTCATGGTGCCAACTGTGTGCATAAAACTCATGTCTCTGAGTTTCTCATCACCAGCGATAATGACTTGATCGCCCTCTAATACCTGATAACTAAAGGTCATTCGCGGCGGATAGATATCTTCAATAAGGCGAATGTCATTTGGTGTGGCGCCAAAAGTCGGCCTCACATCACCAGCCAAGTCGAGATCAGTCACCACCATTTCCAGTCTTTGGGTGGGCTTAAGTGTTTTTTCTGCCGACTTGTTGAGATTTTTGGTCAAGGTCTCAAACACGCGCAGCTCGTAGCGGGACTGAATATCTCCCACGGCTTTCACATCGCGATAGCTATCCACATCTTGCCAGGTGATCTTAACCACACCCGTCTCGGTAACTGGGTTCTCTTTGACTTCTTCGGCAGCAAGGTTCAGCGACACCAATGCCCCCACCAAGAGTAGAGATTGAAACTTCATAATTACGCCTCCTTAATCGCCCAAGCAAAGGGTCACAGGTTAGGGTTTCCTATTGCCATCAGTGTACAAAAGCTAACCTGAATATAGGCTTAATACAAAATGCTCGCGAGTCTTTTCATCGTCTCGTTACCTTTTGGACAAGTGGGAGGGTCCCTTTTCTCCCGAGCAAACAGGTTTTAACCCAATTTGTATCAATTTGCTGCGAGCCTGGGGTAAACTCATCAAGTGAATGCTTTACACAAGGTTAATCATGCAAAATCGTACTCCCATTCTCTTTGTCTTCATACTCTTCGCTCTGCTGGCAGGCGTCATCTACTGGATCACTGCAGAAGAAACCCAGCAACAACCCGAAACCTGGTCAGCCTTTGTCTATGCCCATGGCTATAACTCGGGTCGCTACAAAAAAACGGATGACTTTGACGACTATGAAAGTTGTAAGACCTTTGCCATAGAGCAATCTAAAACGCTGGGAGATGTCTTATGGGAATGTGGACTCAGATGTCGCTTCGACAACAGCCGTCAGGGCTTCCAGTGCGATGCCATGCAAAATCACTAACGCCCTCTAAATGGTTGACTGCATTTAGCTAATTGAATAAAAGCTAATCTGTTGCTTTTTTGTTCAGCTAAGGTTCAAGAAATCGCCGTTAAAATAGATGCCACGCAAACGGCAGCGCCCACCACCAGTGCAACACGGCACAAGCAGGTGCTGATACCGGCAACCACTTAATTTAAGACACCGACTGGAACTAAGAGCATGAGCAAGCTAATCCGTCCAACATTCTCAGGCAGAATTGCCCTATTGGCCACCTTCATCCTGGGATTCGCCTTCATTTCAGGCGCCAACGCCAATGAGTTAACCGACAGCGAACGCGCCGCGGTTGAGCAGCATTACCAGATCCTGGATCAGCATCAGGAAGAGAATGAAAATCAGGTATTAGATACCTTCCAGTCTGATCTCGACGCCCAGTTAGAACAGGCCGAAGAAAAGTTCATGGAAGGCGCCTGTGCCGAGCATGAATTGCAGTTCGACAGCAATACCCAGGTTTGCTTTTAAGCCCAGGCTGCTAGGCTGTCACTAAAAAGGAAACAACTGAAACAGCTGAGGGTAAGTCGCCTTCAGCTGTTTTTTCTTATGTGAGAATTTCTTACCCTGAGGCGTTGCCTGACCCGAGGGCACAAAGGGTAGCTCCTGTCCTGTGCGATCCTCATAGATCTGACCAGCGATCAGGTCATACTCGTCCACAAAAGGATAGGCATAGCCATCTTTCTCCGGCCAAGCTGGTAGCTGAGCCAACTGATCAGGGTCGACCAACACTTTCTCAAACCACTCCTGACCCAGAGAGATCAGGAAACAGCGAAATTCGGCAAAGCCATACTCGCTGTCACAACCTGTCACGATATACGCCGCCCCCCAGAGCGACCACAAATAGGCTCGACGCATCTGTTGGGAAAAGATCTTGTCAAAAGCCGCAAGCTTTTCGTCACTCAGCAGCATAAGCTTCCCTTTCAGGTCTGCGGCCAGGCTCTCTTGATCTTGCTGCGGCTGACTGCGGGTGACTAACTGCCAAAATTCAATTTCTTTCATGCTCTTCTCATCATAAGGCGTGGCGCTCAGTGGATAACCGCTCACTGCCGTTACCCTATCAACTTGGGCGACATATTACCTTAAGCAAGGCGCCTAGGCAGCATTAGCGGTTAAATTGGGTAAAGCATTGGACTAAGCTGCGCCATTTTTCTACACTGCGGTGCAAATGATTAACCGCACACTAATTAAGATGAATCGACCGACATCCAGCATATTGCTACTGATCGCCCTCTATATTGTCATCGCCATTCTCGCCGGTTGGCGCGCACTGGAAAGCCAGACCTTTGATCTCTTTACGCTAGGAGTAATTCCCGTGTTGATAGGTCTGATAGCCAGAACCGCTTGGGCCAGCCTGGTATTGAAAATCTATATCGGCATTCAGACGCTTGGGGTTACGGCACTGGGCGCCACGGCCATCATCGCCTATCAGATCACGCCAGAAGACGTTAAGGTCGTCGTTCGCGGCCAGGAACTTCCCATCTGGGCTATCGCCATGGTCGTGCTCATCCTGCTGAGTTTTCAGTGGTATATGGCCTTCTCTAAGGGGTTAAAGCACTACCTAGCCGCTCCTGTAGATATCGGTGAAAAGGCATAAATTTCAGTCCAACCTCTAAATCCCACCTAGTGGGCCTTACTCAATGGCCCACTTTATTTAGGTAGTTAAATCATCTAAGTCGTCTGACTGACAAAGCCGCTACGCCCAGATTGCCTTCTTACCCTAGATGGCAATTAATTTTTTACTGATTTTGACTAAAGCCTCGTATAAGTGCATAAAACCGCTTTCATTATAGGGATGCTTGTGGCATGTTAAGTCCAGCAATTGCAAGTATCTAATGTAATTGGTATTACTAAATCTACGGAAAGAAGAGACTATCCAAATGAATAAAACTGAACTTGTTGCAAAAATAGCGGAAAGCGCTGAACTCACTAAAGCTGAAGCTGCTCGCGCCTTAAAATCTTTCGAAGAAACGGTAGCGGAAGCGATGAAGAACGGCGAAAAAATCTCTATTGTAGGTTTTGGTTCGTTCGAGACCACTAGCCGCGCAGCACGTACAGGCCGCAACCCACAAACGGGCAAAGAAATTCAGATCCCAGCGGCCGTAGTACCTAAGTTTAAAGCCGGTAAGACGTTAAAAGACAGCGTAAACTAAATCGCTACTTTTTTACTCGCAAAGAAAAAGCCTCCACTTGGAGGTTTTTTTATGCACTTTTCTAGTGCATTTTATGCATCATTTTTCACCACTTTATTGCTTAAATATGATGCAAACAAAATAACCTTATGAAAAATAACAAATAAATACTTGGCACACTCTTCGCTTTAACTTGTACGCGGCCTGACAATACTCATAACAACAGGCAGAGCCGCTCCCATAGACCAATAAAAGGAATGAGTATGAAACAAGCATTGCGAACCCTTAGCATCCTTGCGGGAACCTTAATGGTTGCCTTACCAGCCAGCGCTAGCGTAACAGGCAACATAGGCGCCACCTCTAACTACTTATGGCGAGGTGCCACACAAACCGGTGACGCCGCCGCGATACAAGGCGGTATCGACTATGAGCATGACAGCGGCCTTTACCTGGGCACCTGGGCCTCTAATGTCGATTTTGGCGACGACACCACCTATGAGATCGATTTCTACGGTGGCTATGCCGGCAGCGTTGGCGAGGACTTTGGTTATGATATCGGCTACCTCTACTACGCCTATCCCGACAGCGATTCGAGCATAGACTTTGGCGAAATTTCCGTGGGCATAAGCTGGAAATGGTTGAGTCTTTCCTATTCCCATGTCGTCAATGCCGATAGCGATGTCGCCTCAGATCCCTATGACGAAAAAGATCTCCAATATATCAATGCTGGGATCAGCTTCCCGATATCAGAGAGCCTGTCGCTAAATGTTCACTATGGTTACTCAAGCGGTGATGTCGTCAATGCTTGGTTCGACACAGACAACTACGCGGACTATTCAGTGTCACTGGATAAAGAAAGCGAATTTGGCACTTTCTCATTCATGGTCAGCGATACCGACCTTGATGATGACGACCCAAAAGTACTGGTGAGCTACAGCTATAGTTTCGATTTGTGATCCAAATTTAGATGAGTTGCCACTAATTTAGCTGGCAACTCACCATCCCCAAAAAAATAAATCTATTAAAAACAGATTATTAACCTAGCCCTCTCGGTTAAACTGCACAGTTTTTATCGTAAACACCGACAAATGCAATTGTGTTAACTCGATCAAACAAAAAACCAAAATCCCCTGCTACTTTTCTCATTAGCGCTCGCTAATGTGCTCTGAACTCAGATGACACCTTGGGAGACCAAAAGGCTAACACTTTGACTCAGTTGACTTTATGTTAAATCGAATCAGTGCTAAGTAGCACCAAATGAATGCTCAAGCACTTTATTTGACGAGGATTTCACTATGGCTCAGTTACTCGATGTTATTCCGAACGATGCTGAAATCGAAGCGATCACAGCACCTAAGAACCCTAAAGCCGCCTGCGAATTACAACACAGACGCGAAGTTAAACGCCGCTTGGAGGAGCTACTCGAAGAGGCGGCGCTAAAACGAGCCATGGGAGGCGACTTCTACTGAACTCCCCCGCAACTGCTCATCAAAGGCTGCATGGGGCCAGGCTCCATGCAGCGGAATCTATTTGCTGCGCGGTAGTGCCCTGAGCGACATGCCATTTGATGCCCTCTGGTTGATCGGTTTCACCCTGCTCGGCATCCTAGTCGCCTCACTGCGCTTCACCAAGCGCCTCGACTAGCATTTTCACTAGCGACAGAGTTCGCAACACAAAAAAAGCGCCCAAGGGCGCTTTTTTTGTGTTGCGAACTCTTAGCGCTTAACTCTTAGCCTCGGCCTCCTGCTGGCGCTTCTTGATGAAGTACTCACGGGTTAACCCGAAGACTACAGGGCTAAGCAGTGCCAAGGCGATCAAGTTAGGGATTGCCATCATGGCATTCAGGGTATCGGCAAGCAGCCATATGAAGTCGAGTGAACTGACAGCCCCTAACGGGACAACTAAGACCCAGATGGCTCTAAACGGCTTCACCGCACGCACACCAAACAGATACTGCACACACTTCTCGCTATAGACGCTCCAGCCCAAGATAGTGGTAAAGGCAAAAATAGAGAGGGCGATAGCCACAATATAATTACCCATAGGTAAAGCATGCGAGAAAGCATAGGAAGTCAGCGCGGCGCCATTCTCACCAGAAGTCCAGGCACCGGAGACAACAATCGCCAAGCCCGTAATGGTACACACCACCAGGGTATCGATGAAGGTCCCTAGCATGGCCACTAAGCCCTGAGCGACCGGGTTATTGGTCTGCGCCGCCGCATGGGCAATGGGCGCACTACCCAGACCCGCCTCGTTAGAGAATACGCCGCGAGCCACACCAAAACGCACCGCCGCCCAAACAGCAGCACCGGCAAAGCCGCCCTGAGCCGCCACCGGATTAAAGGCGCTATGAACGATAAGCGCTATCGCATCGGGAATTCCTGCGGCATTAACCACTATCACAGACAGACCAGCGGCAATATAGAATACCGTCATTAGCGGTACCAGCTTACCTGCCACATCGGCAATTCGCTTGATCCCCCCCATCAGCACGGCGCCCACCAGCACCATAAGTACCACACCTGTGACCCAGGTTGGCACATCAAAATTACTTCTTAGGGCATCGGCGACCGAGTTGGCCTGTACCGTATTGCCGATACCGAAACCCGCGAATGAACCAAACAGAGCAAAGGCGGTTCCCAACCAGGCCCACTTACTACCCAGACCATTCTTGATGTAATACATGGGGCCGCCGATATGGTTACCGTTATCGTCAACTTCACGGTATTTCACCGCCAGCACGGCCTCAGCAAATTTGGTCGCCATCCCCACCAAAGCGGTACACCACATCCAGAACAGAGCTCCTGGGCCGCCGATAAAGATGGCAGTCGCCACCCCGGCAATATTACCCGTACCTATGGTGGCCGATAGCGAGGTCATCAAGGCATTGAAAGGGCTGATCTCCCCTTTCATCTGTTTATCTTTATCGGGAATGCGTCCCGACCAGAGCAGCTTAAAGCCTGTCCCCAGTTTAAGAATCGGCATTAACCGCAAGCCAAAAGAGAGAAAGAGACCCACACCTAAGATCATCACGAGCATGGGAGTACCCCATACAAATCCGTTGATCATACTGACAAATTCAGTAATACCTTCCATTCAAACCTCGTCATTTTTATCGTTATTTTGGTGATCTTCGCCACGCTTTGTTGATTACATTCCAGAGTACAACGAAAAGCGTTCAAAATGAAAGCAGCGATTGTTAACGAATTGAAACAGATAGATAGGTAAGACTGAGATAGCAATGTGCCTGGCTAGGCCAGGCACATTGGGGAGAGCTCTATAGATCCTCTAAATTATCCATTAGCTTATAGAAGAATCCGATTGTGCGGCCGAACTCCTTGACCTTGATGCGCTCATTCACACCATGGAAACCGGCAAACTCTTTCAACGAATCCAGTTGTAAGCCAGTAATGGTATAGACATCGGGCGCAAACTTACGCGCTTGAAAATGCTTAGAGTCGGATCCCCCTATCACGAAGAAAGGTGACACAATAAGATCATTTCCATAGATCTGACGTATGGTCTTTTCAAGCTGCTGATAACTCTTACTGGTCGGGTCGGCCACACTGGTTGCAGGAGTTGAAGCCGAAATATCTCTGACCGTAATGCGTTCATCACCTATGGCTTTTTTCACGTGGGCAATAATCACCTCAGGGGTATCACCCGGCATGGGTCTGAAATTTACCACTGCCGTAGCGGAAGGCGGTAAGACATTATCTTTAATGCCAGCATTAAACATGGTCACCGCAATGGTGGTATGCATCATTGCTCGAGTGACCTGCTGGCTCGTCATCTCATCAATGAACTTCTGCTCCAATGGGGTGATCTCGTCATCCTTACCAAAAGCCACTGCCGCATACATTGGCTTCTTCTCTTCACTCAACTCTGGGCCCATGTAGCGATACTGATGTCGTACAGCCTCATGAATACGATAAGGGAACTGAGCGGCCTCCAGCTTGGTGATTGCTTTAGCCAAAATACCGATATTGGACTCTTCAGGCGGCTGAGATGAGTGCCCCCCAATACCATTCATCGCCAGCTCAAGACTGATAAAACCTTTTTGGGCAATCCCAATCAACGCCGTATTGTCTGGAATGCCAGGAAAAATACCCGGCGTTAAAGGCGCCGACTCATCAATGATGAAGGCAAACTTTTTAATACCGCGCTGCTCTAACACATCGGCAATATGCTTGGCACCTTCAGGCCCGCCCACCTCTTCATCTTGACCAAAAACAAAATAAAGGGTGCGTGATGGCTGCCAACCCTCTTTAATTTTCATCTCGGCCGCTTCTAAAATGCCGTGGATCTGATTTTTATCATCTAACACGCCACGGCCCCAGATATAGCCATCTTTTACGGTACCGGCAAAGGGGTCAACCTCCCACTGATCTCGAGACTCGTTCGGAACGGGAACCACATCTTGGTGAGCGTAAAAAAGTGCTGGCGGCAAAGAGGGGTCTTTACCTTTCCAGGTATATAAGAGACTGAAAGGACGAGGTGAACCTAATACCTCGCGCTTGAGGGTCTTATGGACATTGGGATAGGAGGTTTCTAAGAACGTGTGATAATCACTAAAGGCTTTCTCATCGAAATCATTTCTGTCTTGATTCGAGATAGTTCGAAACTGTACCGCTTTCGATAATCGCTCGATCGCTGGCTCAAGCTCAACCTTCACCGATATCTGCTCCACCCCTTTCATCTGCATCGATGAAAAATCGGCTTTTTCAGCCGCCGCAACCGACATACTGGTACTTACTACAGCCACCTGAACAACAGTCGCCATATACTTCAAATATTTTGTCATAATCACTTTCCTTAATGAACAAACAACAAATTTATTCTATTTACCTTTTTATATAGGGAGGTCCCCCTACCAATTCAGCGCCACACCATAACTAGCTGCTTTATATAAAATCATCCAAGAGACAGAGTTACTTCAGCCCTCTCAAATCTAGGACCCATAGACTTAATAAGCAATCTTTTTAAATAATAAATTTTTCACACATTAAGCTAAAACATTAGAGTTAAAAAGATTTCAATAAAAATAGTCGCTAAAATTACAAATTTATTTTTTATCAATTAATTAAAGGCATATAACATTTTTAATCCGCTAGTCCCATCGAACTCCAAAAAATTGAAATCAGCGCGGGAGAGCAGCCTTACGTTGCAACTGGCGTCGCATCGCCTGAGTCGTGGGGTATTGCGGCAATATCAACCAACACACCAAATAAGCTAAGACAGGAAGGAAAAAGAATAGACTCATTAAGACAAAAGTGACACGCAGTCCGTTGACTCGCCAACCGAAATAGTCAGCCAACCCAGCGCACACGCCGGCGACAACGCCCTTCTCACCCCGGGTTAAAATCTTGATCTTTTCTAAGTCTTTCATAAAAATCCCTTTTTAATTCAGATTGCTATTGACAAACAATTAGTGTCGAACCTAGAGTCACTATAACCAAATTCTCTTGATTTTGTTACACCAAGAGTCTAAGTCTTGGTATATGAGCTCTTAAACTATTTCCACAGTCACTAGAATATTCAATACAGCCAAAGCTTTACATTCCAAGGCTAGCGCCTCGGCAACCCCACGCTAATCAACGCGGTCAGCCCCAGCAACACAGTTGAGATCCACAGGCAAGCCCCCAGTCCATAGGCCTGATACACCCAGCCCGACAGTATCGTCCCCAGCAGACGCCCCATAGCATTGGCCATGTAATAGAAGCCCACATCCAAGGAGACGCCATCGTCACTGGCATAGCTCACAATAAGGTAGCTATGCAGAGAAGAGTTGATGGCAAACAGGGCGCCAAACAACATCAACCCCACTAAGAGTATGCCTTGATTAGCGTCAGGGGATGCTGCCGCGAACTCACCACTCATCAAATAAGCGATCAGCGCTGGAATTAGGGTAAGAACACTGGCCCACCACATGGCACTGCGACCGTCCGGCACTACACCGCTGGCTCTTCCGGTGATCTTAGGGGCGAGGCTTTGCACCGCACCATAACCGATAATCCACAGGGCCAGGAAGCCGCCCACCTGATAGTGATCCCAGCCGAACTGACTGGCAAGATAGACGGGCAGCGCCACCACAAACCAGACATCACGGGCGGCAAACAGGCACATACGCGCCGCTGACAATATATTGATTGAACGGCTCTTTGAAAAAATCTCGGTAAATTTAGGCTTGTTCTTGGCCTTGCCCAGATCTTGTTTGAGCTTGATAACACTAACTAGCCAGACGACACTGAGCAGGGCTGCCATCAAACCTATCGCACCCTTAAAGCCCATCAGGGCGAGCAAGGCGCCACCGAGGAAGAAGCCCGCCCCTTTAAGGGCATTTTTAGAGCCGGTCAACACGGCGATATACTTGTACAGCCTGCCCTCTTCCCCCTTGGCCACCAGCATCTTCACACTGCTCTTGGCACTCATCTTATTGAGATCTTTGGCAATGCCCGACAACGCCTGGGCCGCCATCACCCAAGGCACGACAAGCCAACTATTTGGCACCAACAACATGGCCAACGCCACCACCTGCAGCCCTAGGCCGATATTCATAGTGCGATTGAGTCCAAGGCGAGCCCCCAAATAGCCGCCCACCAGGTTGGTAACCACACCGAAGATCTCATAGAAGAGAAACAGCATGGCAATCGACAAAGGCGAATAACCAAGCTGGTGAAAATGGAGCACTACCAGCATGCGCAGCGCGCCGTCGGTAAGAGTGAAGGCCCAATAGTTGCCCGTCACCAAGAGATACTGGCGCATCTCGCTTGGCAGGGCGCGCAGGCTGGCAAGCATAATGTTAGGCCTTATCCATACGGCCGACCATACGCGCCAATTCGGCGGTGCGGTTAGCATAGCCCCACTCGTTGTCGTACCAAACGTAAAGCTTAAGCTGAGTGCCGTTGAGCACCATGGTGGACAGGGCATCGACTATGCTGGAGCGGGGATCTGTCTTGTAATCCACCGAAACCAGCGGGCGCTCCTCGTAGCCGAGAATGTCCTGCAGCTCACCGGCTGCTGCCGCCTTAAACAGGGCGTTAACCTCCTGTTCGGTGACGGGGCGTTGCATCTCGAACACACAGTCTGTGATAGAAGCGTTGGCCAGAGGCACACGCACCGCATGACCGTTCAGCTTACCCTTTAGCTCAGGGAAGATGTGGGTGATGGCGGTGGCCGAGCCCGTGGTGGTCGGGATCAACGACTGACCGCAGGCGCGGGCGCGGCGCAGATCCTTATGGGGCGCATCTAGGATAGTCTGGGTATTGGTGATGTCATGAATAGTGGTCATGGAGCCATGCTTGATGCCTATCTTTTCATGCAGCACTTTCACCACTGGCGCCAGGCAGTTGGTGGTGCAAGAGGCCGCCGTGACTATGGGGTATTTATCCTTGTCATACAGATGATGGTTAACCCCCATGACGATGTTGAGCACGCCTTCCTCTTTCACCGGCGCGGTCACCACCACACGCTTTACCCCTTGGTCCAGATAGGCTTGCAGCAGCGCCTTAGATTTCATCACCCCTGAGGCCTCGATCACCAGATCGCAGCCAGACCAGTCGGTATCGCCGATGGCGTGGTTGGCACTGGTGTCGATACGCTTATCACCTATCACAATCTGCTCGCCTTCGGCGACTGCCTCATGGGCCCAGCGACCATGTATAGAATCGAAGGTCAACAGATGCGCCAGCGTGGCGGCATCACCCGCCGGGTCGTTGATCTGCACAAACTCGATATCGTCCCACTCCCAGGCGGCGCGCAGCGCCAGGCGTCCCATACGGCCAAAGCCGTTAATTCCCACTTTGATTGTCATTTTATCGTCCTATGCTTTAGATTCGCTGTTTCTGTTGCGGCTTAGACCTTGCCCAGACCGCGTAAATAATTGGATTTATCCCGATTAACAAAAGCCACCAGGGAAAGCATTACTGGCACCTCCACTAATACGCCTACCACAGTCGCCAGCGCCGCTCCTGAATGCAGACCAAACAGCGAGATAGCCACGGCAACCGCCAGCTCGAAGAAATTAGAGGTGGCTATCATACAGGCGGGCGCCGCCACATCCTGCTCTAGCTTCAATCGTTTGGCCGCCAGATAGGCGATAAAGAAGATGCCATAAGTCTGGATCAGCAAAGGAATGGCGATCAGCAAGATATTTTGCGGCTGTTCCAATATAGTATTGGCCTGCAGGCCAAACAGCAGCACAACTGTGGCCAGCAGGCCCAAGATAGACCAGGGCTTGAGGCGGGCGACAAAGGCCTCAACACTCAGAAGATGGCCCTTTCTATTTAATGCCCTGCGCGTCGCGATACCCGCCACCAGCGGCAACACCACATAGAGCACCACAGAAATCAACAGGGTCTGCCAGGGCACCTGAATATCACTCACCCCCAAAAGGAAGGCACAGATAGGGGCGAAGGCAAACACCATGATGATGTCGTTCACCGATACTTGCACCAGAGTGTAGTTAGGGTTGCCCTTAGTGAGCTGACTCCAGACAAACACCATGGCGGTGCAGGGCGCAACGCCCAGTAAGATCATACCGGCGATATACTCGCTGGCGGTTTGCGCATCCACCCAGGAGGCAAACAGCACACGGAAGAAGAGCCAGCCTAGCAGCGCCATGGTAAAGGGCTTAATCAGCCAGTTCACCACCAGAGTCAGCAACAAGCCCTTAGGACGCTTGCCCACATCTTTTACTGCCGAGAAATCGATCTGCACCATCATGGGGTAGATCATCACCCAGATAAGCACTGCTATTAGTAGATTGACACTGGCATACTCAAAGGAAGCGATCAGAGCAAACTGCTCCGGCAGCAGATAACCCAAGGCAACGCCAGCAACTATGGCCAGTCCCACCCAGACACTCAGAAAACGTTCAAATAATCCCATGGCTCTATCCTTTACAACAAACTTGTACCCGCTCGGGGCGCTGCCCCATCTCACCCAGACGCGCCTTGGCCTGATCCAGTAGCTCGGCATTGCCCGCCAGCGTCCTTTCGATCACCTCCGCCGCCCAGACAGGCAGTTCGGGATTGATCCGGTAGAACACCCATTGTCCCTGACGGCGATCACTCAGCAGCTCAGCCTTACGCAGCTGTGCTAAGTGGCGCGAAACCTTTGGCTGACTCTCGTCCAGCGCCGCCATTAACTCGCACACACACAGCTCACCCTCAGCCTTAATCAGCAGCAGGCTAAGCAGACGTGTTTCATCGGAAAGGGCTTTAAAGATTGCGACGGCCATTGGCTTGTTACTCTCAAAAATATGGGCGCTTGAACATATGGATAAGCATATATATGAATTTTCATATATACAAGTTCTCTTGTGTGCTGCAAACATAAAAAAAGCGAACCGGTTAAGGTTCGCTTTTCTTTCAATTATGCATCACTAAGTCAGGTAACCCTGAGTTAGGCAAAGCCCTGAGGATCAATTACCGGCAATCTTCATCTCATCGAGCAAAATGGCACCGGTACGGATAGAGGAACGCAGATCTCGCTCTTTGCCCACGGCCACCATGCTGCGGTACATCTCTTTAAGGTTTCCGGCAATGGTGACCTCTTCGACCGGATAGAGGATCTCGCCCTTCTCCACATAGAAACCCGCTGCGCCGCGTGAGTAATCACCGGTCACGCCATTCACGCCTTGCCCCATCACCTCTGTGACGATAAGGCCTGTATCCATCTGCTTCACCAGCTCATCGAAGGTCTGTCCGGTATGGGATAGCGTCCAGTTATAGATACCACCAGCATGGCCTGTGTTAGTCAGGCCTAACTTACGCGCCGAATAGCTGGTCAGCAAATAAGTGGAGAGGATTCCGCTGTCGATGATGTTGCGATCTATGGTGGCCACCCCTTCGCTATCATAACAGGCACTGGCCAGTGCGCCCTTGAGGTGTGGCTGCTCAGCAATCGAGAACCACTCGGGGAAGATCTGGGTATCTATGGCATCGAGTAGGAAGCTCGACTTGCGATACAGGCTGCTACCACTGATGGCCCCCACCAGATGTCCCATCAGGCCGGTCGCTACGTCAGGCGCAAACAGAATAGGTAACTTGGTGGTCGCTATCTTACGCGCCCCCAGGCGACTCAGGGTCTTCTGGGCAGCCTTCAGGCCCACCGCCTCTGGCGTCCAAAGGTCGCTGAAATTGCGAGCTACCGTATAGTCATAGTCACGCTGCATATGGCCATCTTGCTCGCCGATCACTACACAGCTCAGGCTGTAGCGCGAACTGACATAACCGTTTAAGAAACCATGGCTATTGCCATACACCTTGGCACCTGTATGGGCGTTGGCACTGGCACCATCAGAGTTTTTAATACGCGCATCGCTATCTAACGCAGCAGCTTCGGCGCTCGCCGCCAAGGCTTCTAACTCGGCCGGCGTAGTCTCGTGGGGATAGTAGAGCTCAAGATCTTCGATCTGCTTAGCCATCAGCTCGGCATCGGCCAGGCCGTTGAAGGGGTCTTCCGAAGTGAAGCGCGCGATATCATCCGCGGCCTTTACGGCACGGCGAATGGCCTCAGGGCTAAGATCTGAGGTGGAAGAGCTACCCTTGCACCCATCTCTAAACAAGGTGATCCCCAACGCACCATCTTTATTAAACTCAACGGTCTCAACCTCTTTCAAGCGTGTCGAGACTGAGAGCCCCTGCTGCTTGCTGATGGCCACTTCGGCCCCCGAGGTGCCTAATTTGGCAGCATATTCCAATGCCATAGACACAGCGTCTTTCAATGAATTCAATTCGGTTTCGATGCTAGGAGAAGGCACAAATCTACTCTTTTGTTGTCAATCGTGGCCGTAGCATAGCAAACCCGCTGGGCTTTCACATTAAATAACTGAGTCGTTTCGTAGGCGATATTGGCCGGAAATGTTATGATTAGGGTAGTTATGGCTTGGACCCAAGAGATTTTTTTAAATATGAATATTGTTGGTGACTCAGAACACTTTAAACAGCCCTTCGATCATGACGATGATTACGTCAGCAGAGCCGATATAAAGCGCGAGATCGCCGTTTACCAGGAACTAGGTAAGCAGCTAGTTGCCCTCAGCAAGAGCCAGCTCAAGAAACTAGAGCTGGATGAATTACTTCATGACAACATCTTGAAGGCTAAGACGATTCGCATCAACAGCGAGGCCCATCGCCGTCAACTGCATTATGTTGGTAAGCTGATGCGTAACGTCGATATCGAAGAAGTGCAGGCCAAGTTGAAAAACGTGCTCAACCAGAATCGCAACGAAAGCTCCAAGCTCAATGTTGCCGAGAAGCACAAAGATCAACTGCTAAGTGGCGGTGATGATGCCATTCAGGCCCTGCTTGAGCAGTATCCTAACCTTGAGCGCCAGAAGCTTCGCCAACTGGTGAGACAGGCCAACAAGGAGCTATCTAAGCAACCTGAACAAGCCTCTAAATCCGCAACAGAACTGGTCAAGTATCTGCGCGCCGAGACCGCCGAATAAGCCTGTGTCTCGCCGAAACAGCCCGCCACTAGTGCGGGCTTTTTGTTGCCTTAAGCCTAATGCGCATCCCCAGATAGGCCAGCAGAAGGTAGAATAGGACCAACACCCACAACTGCCACCACATGGGGGCGATATCACTCCAGTCTGCACCCATCTGATTAAGCTGTAACATCCCCTTAATGGTCACCACACCAGGGATCAGCTGTGATACGGCCTGCAATGGCACGGGGATCAACTCCACCGGCCAGACAAAGCCCGACGCAAACAGGATCGGCATAGAGATAAGCAGTGCCACCTGTGTCGGCAGATCCCGTCGAACAAACAGGCTGCTGTAGGCGACACCTGCCAGACTGGTCGACAGAATAAAGGGCAGCAGAAACAAACACACTTGCCCGAGTTCGCCCTGTACTCCCACCTGATACCAGTAATGGCAAAAGCCTATGTAGAAGGCAGTAAAAATACTGTAGATAACCGAAAAGGTCGCCACCCTGGCACACAGAAGCTGGCCTAAGCTTACCTGATTCCAATAGCCCTGACGCTGCCATTGGCCTGCCCCGAGGATCCCAGTACCGATTAACAAGGTCTGGTGCAGCACAAGCAAGAGAACGCCGGGCACCACATAGGAGGTATAACCCAAGCTCGGGTTGAAGGCTGGCACACTGTTAAGGTGGATAGGATCCAGCTCAAGCTGTACCTGCTTGGCCGTCTCTCCCATGGCAAGTAAACCGGTAAACTGTATGTATTTACCCGCTTCTATGCCGACCGAAACCAGCCCTTCTAAAATGGCCGAGTAGACCAGAAAATAGTTGGCGTCGCCGCCATAAGCTAAGGTAACGCCTTGCTGGCGCAGCAGATTGTGACGGAATCCTTCAGGGATAACCAGATAACCATGAGCCTCCCCGGCATTGACGGCCGCCTGCGCTTGGGTCAAGTTAGCCACATGAGCGACGACATCAAGTTTAGGACTCGCCTGCGCGTGACGAATCACCAAGCGACTCAAGCTGGAATTATCACCATCGACCACGACAATTTGCTGCTTTGTTGGTACCTCATTGAGATAAGGCAAAGGGTAGAGCACGGAATAAAAAAGCACGCCACCAAACAAAGTAATAGCAATCGCCTTGTCTGAGACTATGGCCTTGAACTCCTCAAACATCAGGCTGAAAAAGTTCATCCCTGCACCTCCGCCATCTGCTCTTTAGCCTGGTCTCGGCGGATCTTTGTCAGTAACACGGCGATCACGGGGATCAGCAGCAGAAAGCCCCAATAGCTAAAGAGCTGCAGCAATAACGCGTCAATGCCTTGGTCATAGGCGATCACACCGATATGGGTATCGACATAGTGACTGGAAGGCATGATCTGCCGCCACCACTGAGCCAACATAGGCATCTCATGGGTGGGGAAAGTGACGCCCATAAAGGCAAATGATGGCGCAAACAGAGCGGTGCAGAGACTGATCACCCTTGCACCGTCCTGCAGCACAGCAAAGATGGTCAACACGATCAACCATACCACTAGCAACATCATCACCTGTGCGGCAAACAACTGACCCAGACCACTGCTTAGCGGCAGGCCGAGATAACCATAGAGCCAAGCATATATCACCCCCATCTGTAACATCAGCAGCGGCGTATAAACCAGCACCTTAGCCCAAAGCACCTTGTAAGTACCTAAGGCAAACCACTCGGGCAAGGTATTGTGTCTTAGCTCATCAGACAAAGCATTGGCAAACACCAACATGGCCACTATCTGCACCAAGGCGATCAAAATAGGTGGTACCAGGAAGGCGACATAGTTGTTATTGGCGTTGTAGAGTGCACTGCTCTGAGTCTTTATCATGTTCAGATTGATATTGGCCTGCTCGGGGGACACGCCAGAGGCCAGCATTTTCAGTCTTGCCTTCTGTTTAAGACCGTCGGCCAGGCTCATCTGTATCTGACTGGAGAGCAATTTTCCCACCAGTAAAAACTGGGCGTTGTAACGAATATCTATCGTGGGTTGATGGCCAAGCACTAGCTTACGGTTAAGCTGAAATGGCAATATCATCACGGCATAGACATCGGCCTTCTCCATAGCCGCTTGGGCTTGACCTATATCTTGATAACTAATGGGTTTAACAACCGAATTGGCCGCTAACTGACGTACCAGCATACGGCTTAGCTGACTCTGATCCTGATCCACAACCGCCACTGGCAGTGCGGTCGGCAATCCTGCGCTAAACAACCACCAAAGCACTAGCGTGCCCAGCAGAGGCAGATAGCTGACCAGGGCGAGTTGCCAGGGCGACTGCCATAGTCGCCTGAGCTCTCGCTTTATAAGATTGACCATGGAAGCCAAGGCTTAAGGCACCAGTAAGCTGGTCATACCCACCCTTAAGTCGGCAATGGGCTCCATTGGTCTTAGCTCCATCTCGAAGGTGCGCATATCAAAGTCCTGGCCACTCTCGGTAGAGCGCCAGGTGGCAAAGTGTCCCATGACGCTAATGTGCGCCACTTTAAAGGGAAAACGTTGGCCGAGCGCAGGGAGCTCCACCTCTAGCGTATCGCCTACCTTAAAGTCTTTAAGCTGATCTTCTCGAACCTGGAACACTGCCCAGGCATCCTGCATGTCGATCACACTCACCACAGGAAAACCGCTAGGCGCCAGTTCGCCAGCTTGCAGAAGCACCTCGCTAACCTCACCCGATTTAGGCGAGCGCATTTGACTGTCAGCCAAGATGGCACTGACCTCTTTAACGGCCCCTTCGGCCATGCGGGCATTACCCTCGGCCGCCGCCTTGGTTTCTTCACGGGCTCCCTCTTCCGCCATCTGATACATGGCATAGGCCGCCTGCTCGGTATACTTGGCTGCCTGCCACTGGGTAAAGGCTTCATCACGCTTTTGACGCGCCAGCACGCCCTCACTGAACAGGGCTTCTACCCGGTTATAGGTGGTCTCGGCCAAGGTGGCCGCCGCTTTTGCCTTTAACCACTGCTCTTTCGCCGCCGATACCTGTTGTTTACGGGCGCCATTATCCGCCTCTTGCTGCAACGCCTTGGCGGCATCACGCCCCCCTTGTGCCTGCATTAACTTGGCATTGAGCTCAGGACTGTCGATAGCAAACAGTAGATCGCCTTCGGCCACCTGGTCACCCCGGCGAACCATGACCTGAGCAACCCGCCCGGGCACCTTGGAGGAAACATTATATTCTCTGGCCTCGATCTGTCCCTGCAAACGCGTGACCTTAGGAGTGTGAGCCAAATGGAGTCCATAGGCCAAGATGACAATCAAGGCGACTAGGGCAACAAGGGCTAAGATTCTGTTAGTGCGCATCTGCTCTCTCCTGGGCGGTGCGTGAACGACCGATAAATTCATCTAACTGACCGCTGATGGCCATCAATCTGGCGTAGGCCTGTACATAGCGGTACTGAGCAGCCAACTGTTGGGTCTGCACTCCGCTTAGCTTAAGCTCGGCATCCACCTTCTCAATCGACGTAGACAGTCCCTGACTGAAGGCGAGATCTCGCAGGCGTTTGTTTTCCTTAGCGAGAGACAAGGAGAGGTTTAACGACTCTGTCTCCTCTCTGGCCTGCTGCAGCTGACGATAGCTCTGATCCAGCAAGAGACTGAGATCTTGCTGAGTCTGGGCCTTGGTATAACGCGCCTGCAACAGGGCGCTACGGGCGGCCTCGACCTTACCACTGCGACCGTCGCGACTGATAAGCGGAATCTTAACCCCAACGCCGACCATCCAGTCAGGCTCCATCTTGGCTAGCAGGGAGTCGTCTTCATACAGGGTATAGTTACCGTAAAGAAAGACGGTAGGGTAATAGCTGCCCTTTTCCACATCGATAAGGCCATTGGCCTGAAGCTCTTTGGCCTCCAGCAACTTAAGGGCCGGATGACTAGAAAGCGTCAGTTGACTCAGCTGGCCCAAAGAAGGCGGAGTTTCCAGAAGAAACAACTTAGAGACGGTATCGACATTGGGCTGATGCAACATGCGTGACAGGGCAATCTGACTCATCTCTAGCTGACGTTGGGCACTGGCATAGTCTACCCGGGCATTTTCCAATGCCACCTGAGCGTTAAGACGCTCCACCTTGGCGATCTGTCCCTGCTGCTCGAGCTTAACGGCATGATCGGCATGCTCGGTCAGTGCATCGACCAGCTGGCTTCTTGTCGCCATCAGGGCATGGCTTACTGCCACACCATAGTATCTATCCACCAGCTGGACAAAGAGATCCCGCGTCGATAGCTGATGTTGCTGCTCCTTCTCGGCCACCTGAGCCTCATGTATGCCCTGGGCGGCGCTGATACGACCACCGGTATAGATGGGCCACATCGCCTGCAAGCTAGAGCGGAAGATATCTTGCTCGGTAAAAGGAGTGATAAACAGTGAGCCGGGAATCGCCCCCAAGGCAGAGCCAAGGGCTGGGGGTAAACTTGCAGGATCGAGAGTCGCTAAGGGATTGAGATCCCTTAAGTCCAGTTCTAGTGGCTTCTCCAAGCGTGTATAGCTGCCATTAATCGACAGCGAGGGCAGATTAAGATCATCCCCAGCGTCTTTCTCCGCCAGGGCACGATTAACCTCTTGCTGACTGGCCTGCAGCTTATCACTCACCTGCAATAGCTGCTGCCACGCCTCGCCAAAGGCAAGCTCTTGGCCATGAGCGGCCTGCGCCGCCAGGACCACCAAGGACAGCCAGATCGTATACAAATATTTCATTAATACCTCTAGAGTTATTACTCTATTTCCTTGGCGAATGTTAACACCCTAAGGGAGTGTTGAAAAGATGACCTGGCAATTAAGGGCAAAAACCCTCATCAATCGCGGCGTCTCAGCAGACACGCCGCAGCCACTTGCTAGGCCGTTCCCCCCACTGTCAGCCTGTCGAGCTTCAGGCTCGGCTGACCCACTCCTACGGGCACACTTTGCCCATCTTTGCCACAGACACCAACGCCCTTATCGAGCGCCAAGTCGTTACCGACCATAGAGATCTGCCCCATGGCCTCAGGGCCGTTACCGATCAGGGTCGCTCCCTTGATCGCCTGGGTGATCTCGCCCTTCTCGATAAGATAGGCTTCTGATGCCGAGAAGACAAACTTGCCAGAGGTGATATCCACCTGCCCACCACCAAAGTTAGGGGCGTAGATCCCCTTGTCCACCGACTTGATGATCTCTTCAGGCGAGCTGTCGCCCGCTTCCATATAGGTATTGGTCATGCGTGGCATCGGCAGGTGCGCATAAGACTCACGGCGACCATTACCCGTAGATGCCTGTCCCATGAGACGGCCGTTGAGCTTGTCTTGCATATAGCCTTTCAAGATGCCGTTTTCGATCAATACCGTCTTTTGTGTTGGCACGCCTTCGTCGTCTATGCTCAGCGAACCGCGGCGATTAACCAGGGTACCGTCATCGACAACGGTGACCAAACTAGAGGCGACTTGCTGTCCGACAAGACCGCTAAAGGCACTGCTGCCCTTACGGTTAAAGTCACCTTCCAGGCCATGACCCACGGCCTCATGCAGTAAGACACCTGGCCAGCCTGCACCTAATACGACTGGCATCTCACCTGCTGGTGCATCGATAGCCGTCAGGTTCACAGAAGCTTGGCGCACCGCTTCGCGGGCAAAAGCGAAACAGCTTGGCAAACCATTGTCGCCCGACTCGAAAAAGACTTGATAATCATGACGGCCACCGCCGCCGCTGGCGCCGCGCTCACGCTTGCCATCTTGCTCTAGCACTACGCTACAGTTAAAACGCACGAGCGGACGAATATCGGCTGCCAGGGTACCGTCGCTCGCCGCCACTAAAATTTCCTCATGCACGCCTGACAAGCTGATCACCACCTGGATGATGCGTGTATCTAAGCTGCGCACATAGGCATCGGCCTGCTTAAGCAGCTCGATCTTCTTGACCTCTTCCATGGCGGCAATGGGATCGGCACTCTGATACAAAGGCGTCGCCTTTTGTTGCTTCCAGGCCTGAACACGGCCACTATTACCCGCCATGGAGATGCCGCGAGCCGCTTCGACTGCAGCGCTCAGCGCCACTGGCGTGATCTCATCGGCATAGGCAAAACCTGTCTTCTCGCCACTGATCGCACGCACGCCCACACCACGCTCGATATGAAAGCTGCCCTCTTTAACTATGCCATCTTCTAACACCCAAGACTCATGACGGCTTCCCTGAAAATAGAGATCGGAAAAATCCACCTGATGCTGATGAATGCTATTGATATAGCCTTGCAACTGATCCAGCGACAATCCATCTTGCAAAAGGCTCTGTTCTACTTGGGTTAAAAATGGCATTAATTCTCTCTCTTTGAAGCGCTACATGGCGCTATTTTATAGTCTCTTTCTGGCGGGCCGCCTGCAATGTCGGCGCTGCAAAACGATTATGTTCAACCACAGGTATGTTACGGCGGATCTTTTCGATAGCATCTAAGCTTATCTCTGTCGACAACCAGCCACATCCCTCAGGTTTTACCGCGACCAGTTCACCCCAAGGGTCGATGACACAAGAATGTCCCCAGGTCTCACGCCGCCCTTGATTATGCTCGCCCCACTGGGCAGCGGCCAATACAAAACATTGAGTTTCAATCGCTCTCGCCTGCAGCAAGGGTAACCAGTGGACGCGTCCGGTCACTCGTGTAAAGGCCGCCGGTAGAACGATGATCTCTGCACCTTGCAGCCGCATGGCACGAAACAGATCGGCAAATCGAATGTCATAGCATATCGCCATCCCGACCTTACCGAAAGGCGTATCGACCACGGTTATGTTTTCACCGGGACAAAAGGTATCACTTTCTCGGTAGGATTTAGTGCCATCATCGACGTCAACATCAAACAGATGCAACTTGTCATAATGGCCCAGGGTCTCCCCTTTGTCATTAAACAGGTAACTACGGCTATAGACTCGTCCGTCATCGGCTAAGATGGGAATGGTTCCGGCCACTAAATAGATGCCATATTGCTTCGCCATCGCGGCCAGCGCCTGTTTCAACTCACTCGCTGCATCATCACCGGCATGGGCCAACTGCTGGCTCTCGTGGCCGCCAAACAGTAAACAGCACTCGGGCAACACCACCAGATGTGGCGCCTCCCCTATAGTTAATGCGTCAAGCTGCTCGCGAATAAAACTGAGGTTCTCCTCGACGTCGCGACCACTCTGACATTGTAATAAGCTGACCTGCATCGACCGACTCCTTCTGCACTGGCTTGTCTTGTGACTCTGGCTTACTTGGCATTTCCTGCTGAGGACGGTTTTCCTTAAAGTCTGGCATAGCTTCAACAGCAGGCTTGGGGATCTCAACGCCTGAAGGCATCACCTGCTCAGAAGGCTCAATAGGCTCTGACTTTAACTCAGGCTCAGGCTGTGAGTCTGGTTGTAACTCTGGTTGTGACTCTGGTTGTAGCTCTGGCTGCGCCGGTTGACGTGGCAAGACAGACTCAGGGATCTCTATCTCCTTGCTCTTACGCTCCAATTCTTCAAGCTTAGGCTCTGACATGGTACCTGTCAGCCTGAAACGGATTTCAGAGATCACTTCGATCACCGGCTCTAACACCTTGGTTAAGGCAAAGGCGCCTAAGCCGAGCGTCCAACCACCTGTACTAAGTAGCACCACTGTCGGCACGCTAGAAGCAAGTTGGGGCACGAAGCGTATGTCATAGTTAAGGCTTTCTGTGGTGAGGTCGGTATAGCCCCGCACCTTCATATTGCCAGCCACGGCGTCCATTTCAGAATCTGTAGTTTTCACTACGCCATTGTCCAGCTTCAAGGTGCCTGTAAAGGAGTTGAAGTAAAGCCCCTTACCAAACACATCCGAGAAATCCAGCGACAACTTACGCAGCAAGGAATCCAGACTGAACAGGGAGAAGATACGCGCGCCCTTATCGCTCACCTCAGACAGATGGCCTTTGCCCAACTTATAGTTTATCTGGCCATTTAGGGTTTCGAGCGAGAATGCATAAGGGGCACCATGCCAAGAAAGCTGGGCCTGCAGATCCAGCGGCGCCTCCTTGAGGCCAGGGTCTATCCCTAAACGCTCTGACACCTCGTCAAACTGCTTGGCATTAAGATCAAATTGTAACTCGGTCAGATTCTGCCCTTCGCTGTTCGACCAGGCTCCCTTGCCTTTAAGGGTGATCCCAGGCGTGGTGAGCGTCAGCGTCTGGATCTGATAATCGCCATTGTTTGGTGTTGCCTGCAACACTAGATGCCCAAGCGACTTACCATAGGCACTAAACTGATCTACATCCACCGCCAAGGGGGGCAGATGATTGAGCACCTCATGATTGCTAACCGCTTCGGCATCCGGTGTCTCACTCAGGGGCGTCAAATTAAAGCGGCTGGCCACCAGCTTAAGCCCTTGGGTCGACCAATCTGGGTAAAAGTCCACCCGACCGCTAAACTCCTGGGCATTCCCCTCAAAACGCCAACCATGTTCTGTAGGATATGCCTCCAGGTTTAGCTCGCTAAGTGGTTGACCATAAAGATTGAGCTGCTGTATCTGTCCCTCTACCGAGATTAGCGGCGGGAAGAAGCCATTCGATTCAACTTCGGCAACTGTGTCTATCATGGGCGTCTCAGATGACTGCTCGGCTAGCACCTGACGCATGGCCAGATCCAATGATGATTCGAGCTGCTGCTTGCCCATAAAACCCTTGATGATAGGCAGCCAAGGCCCAAACTCGGTATTAGGCATATCCAGTTGCAGATGTCCTGCCTGACGCTTTAGCTGATCGCCTGGCTTAAACAGGCGTCCCAGCAGTAGATCGAAATGAGCCAGGTGATCCCCAGACTGCTCATCGAATCCCCCCCAAAACTCCATCTGATCGCCAAGCTTTGCCCCTAAAGAAGCCTGCTTGTTGTCACCAATCAGCTCGAAGGAAAGCGCCCTCTTACTGTCGGCGGCCTTAGCAAACTTACCCGGCAGGCTAAGCTCCACGCCCTGCATGTCACTCTTTACTTGTGCCTGAATACGGTAACCCAGCTCATCAAAGATCAGCGTCATCGCTCCCTGCCAGTCCAATTGTCCTTGGTAATAATCGCTCAGTGGATTATTGAGGGCATCGGGCAACTGTTGCAGATCCCACAGCCCCTGCATATCCAGGTTAAGGCCATAATGCTTATTGCTCCGACCGGTATCAAAGGTAAAAGTCACCGGCTGTTCAAATAATTGGGCCTTGATCCCCTCACCTGTCACTACCTCATTGGCAAAATAGACCTCACCACTAACACCCACGAGCTGCACACCCGGCTCACTGATATACACAGGGGTATCGTCAAATGTCACCTGACCCAGAATCTGCTCCTTCCCCCCTTGATACAAAGGAATCGTGAGATCCAGTTTACCCGAGACCTCGCCCTGCACCTGTACCACTTTAAGGGTCGCTCCCACCGTTTTAGCCAGCGGCGAGCGCAGCAACACCTGCTTGGCGGCTTCGCCTTGAGTACGAAGATCCGCCTTAACCGTCAGCAGGCTCTGGTGGTTCATGCGTGGAATCGCCACATGAGCGCCATCGGCCGGGACGTCCATTAACATCCCCTTGTTGACCCAGATATCCATAGCGGCATTTTCAAACAGGGCATCAAGACTAAGCTGAGTCACCTCAGGCCAAGTCGGCTGAAACTCATAGCGCGCCTGTTCTAAAGTGAAACCGGCCTGAAATACGCCTGTGTTGTCGTCATAAGGGAAATGACTCAAGGGGCCATTCCATACTACCTTGGCATTCTGGCTCTGTCCGGCCTTAAGGGCGCCACTAAGATAGGCGATGAGCGAGGCGCTCATGCCACGCTTGGGAAAATAATATTTGGCTCTGGCGGCATCTTTAATCTGCACATCGGCCAGCAGGTTCAAACTTGCCTCATCGGCAAAGCCGAACTGCATGGCAGCATCCAGATCTAAATCATCATTGTAAAAATGCAGCTTAGGTGCAAAGAGGGCGGCTTGGCTTAGGGCATATTTGACCGTAAAAGCGTCCCCCGCCAGCGACAAAGGCTCCTCGAAACCTCCGTTGAAATCCAATAAATATTGTTGCTCTGGTGCAGACAGATAGAGGTTATCGCCCTGTATGCCGAGTGTCAGATCGATAGGCTCAGATCCTGGAATAGCTTTAACCCCTTGCCAGGAGACCTGCGCTAACTGAGCCGACAGGGCAAAGCCTTCCTGTGTGTTATAACCAAACTTAAGTTGCTTGATATTTCCCTTGGGCTGCATCGTCTGCCAGTGATTAAGAGCGTTTAACTCCACGGCTGGCACGAGTGGCAATAGCGGAAGTAACATCTGCACATCGAGCTGATTGATATAGGCACTTAGCCGACCATCACGACTCAGGGCTCCAATATCCAGCTCAGGCCAGCTCTGCTCATTAGTGACAAAGGCAAGGTTTGAACTACTGACTTGCCAGCCCGATGCCTGAGGAGCCCAATTAAGCTGTCCTCCCTGGATCTCAAATTTTTGCTGCTCACCATTAAGCTGCCATTGTAACCAACTGGGCTTAAAGGCCACTGTGGCAGCATTGAACTGCCGATGGCTAAATTCAGCCCAAGCCTGCAAGTTAACCACGCCTTCTAGGGGGAGTTTCTTGCTCGAATCATAAGGATTTTCCTGCCGTGAGGCCCACTTCCCGAGATCCAGGGCGTTTGCCGACAGATAGAACTGGCCAGTCAAAGACTCAGGGCTGTATCCATCGCCACGAATATCGACCCCCAATAACAGGCGCTCAACCTCCGAGGCATCTTCATCAAGATACAAGGCCCCCTCGGCGCGGTGACTGTCATTAAGGTTATACCAACGCAGATTCTTGATATGAATAGGACGGAACTTGTGATGCTTGCTGATCAGTTGCATGGTCACATCTGTGATAGCAAAGCGCTCGAACTGCTCCAGTAGCAGGGAGTATATCCAGTCGGTGTTTTGCTCCACAACGGGCGCATCGCTGGTCTGCTCCTGGCGATGAATGCGATCCATATCCAGGGCGACCTTAACCCCTTCGAAAATCACATTTTCAATCTGCGGCGAGACAGACACTAAGGTGTCCCAAAAATCCAACTTAAGATGAACATTGTCTATAATGAAGGTGACCGGCAGGTTTTCCTGCACGGGTAATACCAGATTTTTGACCGTCACCGCAGGGCCAAATGCCTGCCACTCGGCGGTGAGTTCACCCACCTCAACCTTCACCTGATATTCTTGGTAGATATAGTTAACCAATTCCTGGCGTACTTGGTCTAGCTTGGGCAGCAGTCCCCTAAACAGACTCACGCTCAGGGCAAAGATCACCACTATGATGGCGATCGTCTGCCAGCAGAGACGGCCAAAGGTGCGAGGGCAAAATGGGCGTGACACTACATTATCACCACATCAAATTTATTTTGTGCATACATAGGCTCGTTCTGCAGACGTACACGCTTGCCAATATAGGCACCCAGTTCCGCTACCAGATGACTCTCTTCTCCGGTCAGGCTGTTATATACAGCCGGCGCGCAGTAAACCAAAAACTCATCGGCATCATAACCTCGATTGAGGCGGATGATCTCGCGGAAGATCTCATAGGAGACTGTCTCGACCGTCTTCAAGGTGCCCGTCCCCAAACACGCGGGGCATTCGCCGCACAGCACATGCTCGAGACTTTCGCGGGTGCGCTTACGTGTCATCTCAACCAGCCCCAAGCCGGAGAAACCGCTGACATTGGTTTTCACCCTGTCGTTGGCCAGCGCGGCCTCTAAGGTGCTCAGCACACGCTTCTTATGATCTTCGTTCAGCATATCGATAAAGTCGATAATGATGATCCCACCTAAGTTACGCAGGCGCAACTGACGAGCGATGGCGTGGGTCGCCTCCAGGTTAGTGTTGAAGATGGTCTCTTCTAAGTTACGGTGACCAACAAAGGCGCCGGTATTGATATCGACTGTGGTCATGGCTTCGGTCTGATCTATGATGAGGTAGCCGCCAGATTTAAGCTCTACCTTACGTCCCAAGGCGCGCTGCACCTCGTTCTCCACATCATAGAGATCGAAGATGGGCACTCGGCCCGAATAGTGTTCTATCTTATCGGCGATCTCGGGCATAAACTCTTGAGTGAACTGCAGTAGCTCCTCATAGGTTTGCCCCGAATCCACCTGAATTTGGTCCAGCTCTGTGCCGACAAAGTCACGCACTATGCGTACCGGCAGGGCAAGGTCTTGATATAACAGCGAGACGCCTGGGCGCTTACGGCGTTCACACACCTTAGCCCAAACTCGGCGAAGGAAAGCCGCATCCTGCACCAGTTCCTGCTCGCCAGCATTCTCGGCGGCAGTGCGAATAATAAAGCCACCATCTTCGTCGACAAAAGGTTCGGTCAATCCCTTAAGCCGCGCACGTACCTCTTCAGATTCGATGCGCTGCGACACGCCGACATGGCTGGAGCCTGGCATAAATACCAGATAACGAGAAGGCAGGGTAATATCTGTGGTAAGACGCGCACCCTTAGTACCCAGCGGATCTTTAACCACCTGCACCATGATGTCCTGGCCTTGACGCACTAACTCACCGATATCGCGCACCACAAAGTTGCCCTTCTCGACATCGGCCACACACTCGGTATGAGGCACAATATCTGAGGCGTGCAGAAACGCCGCCTTATCCAGACCGATATCGACAAAGGCCGCCTGCATGCCTGGTAACACCCGGCTGACCTTGCCTTTATAGATGTTGCCTACCAGGCCGCGCTTCATGCGCCGCTCGATATGCACCTCTTGCAAGATACCGTATTCCACCAGAGCAACACGGGCCTCGGTCGGCGTCACATTGATCAATAGCTCAGAACCTATCTTTTTCTGTACTTTGTTTTTGACTATGTGACTCATGCTTACTCACTTAAATAGGATTAATGCATTAACGGCCCAAACGGACCGTTAATCATAGATATAGCTTACACCTAAACGGCTCACTCTTCAGAGCCAGGCCTAAATCGCTGCTACCTTGATCTTGTCGAGCAGGTTTCGGGTCTCCACTAAAGGCAAACCGACCACCGCTGAATAACTGCCATCGATAGACTCGACAAAACAACCGCCTAGTCCTTGAATACCGTATGCACCGGCCTTATCCATGGGTTCACCTGTGGCAATATAGGCCAAGATATCTTGTTCTGTTAGGCCGCAAAATTGCACTTTAGTTTCAACTAATCGCGACAGGGTTTGCTTACCATCAGTCACTGCCACCGCCGTCATCACGCTATGGCACTGGCCCGACAAGGCGCTAAGCATCTGCTTGGCATCAAGCTCATCCTTAGGCTTTCCTAAGATTTCACCGTCCAATACGACTATGGTATCTGAGCCGAGCACCACAGCATCTGGCTTTCCCCAAAGCGCCAAGCCTGCACTGGCCTTTTCAATTGCCAGGCGCACGACAAAATCTTCGGCAGTTTCTCCAGCCCTATGGCTCTCATCGATATCGGCGGCTAAGACCTCGAAACCAAACTCAGGATCGCCAAAGCCCACCTGAGCTAAGAGTTCACGACGGCGGGGGGAAGAAGAGGCTAATACCAGCTGCATCATTATCTCACTTTATAAATTCGACGAATACGCCGTAATATCCAAAACACCCAGGGCCAAATGACCAAGCTCGACAGGGCTGGTAGAAATAGACTAGCCTCGAAGCTAGCCACGTTCACCACAAACTGTATCCAGAACACCAACAGATGATGCAAACAGACTAAACTGGCGACCATTAATGCCTGTTGCCACATGGGGAAATTACGCATCCGCTGAAAGTGCAGCACGACCACATAGATCACCAGTGACATGGAAAGCGCTCTAATACCAAGGTGCGCCCCCAACAAAATATCCAACATCACCCCCAACAACCAGGCCGACAGTATGTTGTAGCGATGCGGCAGTGCCATCGCCCAGTAGATCATCACCAGCAGCAACCAGTCCGGGCGCCACGGCTCTACGATGCCAGGCAAAGGCATGATCTGAAATAACATGGCCAGTAGGAAACTCAGCCAGACTACCCAACGTCCGTGGGGAATATGCATGCTCATGGCGTCTCCTCGGTTTTCGGCTCGGCTTCGACAGGCTCGGCTTGCTCCTGCTGATTGGTTTCGGGCCAGATCAGCAAGAGATAGCGGATTCGATCCAATGCTGCCAATGGCTGCGCCGTCACTGTGGCGTAACTCTGACCGTCGTCGCGCTCCACCTTCATGATGCGCGCCACAGGATAGCCCTCAGGGAAACGCATGCCTAAACCGGACGATACGAGAAGGTCGCCCACTCTAAGGTCGGTACTCTTAGCCACATGACGTAGCTCGAGTTCATCAAGCTCACCGGTTCCCTGTGCCACCAGACGCACGTCGTTACGGGTCACCCGCACAGGGATGGCGTGGGTCACATCCGAGATCAGCAATACACGGCTGGTCAACTCACTGATTTCAACCACCTGGCCGACAACGCCGTGGGCATCGACCACAGGTTGGCCCACAAAGACACCGCTGCGGGCACCATGGTTTAACACCACATAGTGACGAAAAGGATCGCTGGCCACCTCCATCACCTCGGCGACCACCTTCTTGGAGTCCATGTGCACCGGAGAGCCCAGTAAGGCGCGCAGACGATCGTTTTCCTGTCTCAGGTGTTCGAAACGTTGCAGACGCTCGCTCATCAGGAGTTGTTGTCTAAGCAGTTGTTTATTTTGCTTGGCCAGCATGTTGCGCGTGGCGATGCTCTCGGCCGACCAATCGAGCACGGCGCCAGGAATATTCGCAACATATTGCAATGGGCTAAGCACAGAGGAGATAGATTGACGCACTGGTTCCAGCCTATCGTTGGCCACCAGTAAGATCACCGACAAAATAATTGCCAATGTGAGCCTGAATTGATTCGAAATACCGCGGGCAAAAATAGGTTTCATAAAACACTTAAGGCAGCGACACCCGGTGCCCGCTTTTTACCCAAACACCTTGCGGTATCTGGGCGGCGAACCATCTAAGTCGATGTCTCGCCCGGGGTCAAACCAAAGTCTTGCTGCCTATTTATTTGGGCCGAATTAGTTTTCGTCAGAGAAGAGGTCGCCACCATGCATGTCGATCATCTCTAGTGCCTTTCCGCCACCACGAGCCACACAAGTCAGCGGGTCGTCGGCAACCATCACTGGAATGCCGGTCTCTTGCATCAACAGACGGTCGAGGTCACGCAGCAATGCGCCACCACCGGTTAGCACCATGCCGCGCTCAGAGATATCAGACGCCAATTCTGGCGGAGACTGCTCCAGTGCTACCATGACGGCACTGACGATGCCAGATAATGGCTCTTGCAGTGCTTCTAAGATCTCGTTGCTGTTCAGGGTAAAGCTACGTGGTACCCCTTCGGCCAAGTTGCGGCCGCGCACTTCGATCTCCAGCACTTCATCACCAGGATAGGCAGTACCTATGGTGTGCTTGATGCGTTCAGCCGTGGCTTCACCGATCAGACTGCCGTAGTTACGACGCACATAGTTGATGATGGCATCGTCAAACTTGTCACCACCAATACGAACAGAAGAAGAGTAGACCACGCCATTTAGCGAGATGATGGCAACTTCAGTGGTACCACCACCGATATCGACCACCATAGAACCCGTTGCTTCCGATACAGGCAATCCAGCACCGATAGCGGCCGCCATAGGTTCTTCAATCAGATACACTTCGCGAGCACCGGCACCCATAGCCGATTCACGAATTGCACGGCGCTCAACCTGTGTCGCGCCCACTGGCACACACACTAAGACGCGTGGGCTTGGACGGAAAACGCTGTTGTTGTGCACCTGCTTGATGAAATGCTGTAGCATTTTCTCGGTCACATAGAAATCGGCGATCACGCCATCTTTCATAGGACGAATTGCCTGGATGTTACCCGGCGTACGACCCAACATCTGCTTAGCTTCAGTGCCCACGGCGGCAACCGATTTTTGCCCGCCGCTGCCCCGTTCGCCTCGAATTGCAACAACCGAAGGCTCATTTAGCACTATGCCCTCTTCGCGAACGTAAATTAAGGTGTTAGCCGTACCCAAATCGATCGATAGATCGTTAGAAAAAATGCCACGCAGCTTCTTGAACATGTAACCAGCCTGTCTCAGTGGAGTCGGAAAAATAAAAATCAGGTAACTTTATCAATGCCCCCTGCATTCCACAAGGATATTATGCTGATCCTTAGATAAATATCTGTTCATCATTGGGCCTTGTGTCAGCCTAAGTGAACACTCGCTCAGCAATTATTAGGCCGACTATTTCACTTCACGCCAAAAGATAATCTTATCGTGCCCACGATAGGTACCAAAATAAGCATTTGCTCTAGGATCAAACAGGGTATTCGCGGCGTCTCCCGGATAATTCCAATATCCCTTGAGCCATGGCGAAACATGCAGTTTAAGCGGCACCTCACCCGCCTGGTTTGGGATCGAAAAATAAAGATTAGCGACGCCGTTGACTAAAACGCCACTGCGCAGTGACAAAGCGGCGTTGCTATAGGCCTGCAGATCGGGAAAATCCGTGGGTAGTGTGCGGTACAGGCCGGTCGTTGCACTCTCGCCAGCATCTAAGGAGGTCTGGGTATTAAACACAGAGCAGCTGTCGTCGCCGTTTAATGTCCAGGTGGGCACACCAGCGGTCACGCTTGAAACATATTCGCTGCGTAGCGGCAGACGTAGACTCTCCGACTGAGGGCCATAGCCGTTTTCCAGCACCAGGCGTCCATAGCGAAGTTCAAAGGCCTTGCCGTCGGCAATATCGCTAAAGGTAAATCCGCGACAAGCAGCCGTGGCGCTGTCGCGATAACAGATACCATCTTCATCGCTGACATCCAGCACAGACAAAACCAGATCAAACTTGGCATCGAAAGGCGCCAGTGGCGTTTGGGTACGCTGATAACTGGGCTCGGCACCGATCAACTCGGCGATGTTGGGGGAGCTAAGGTAATTGACCTGACCCGAGAGTGCAGGCACCTGACTATCGGCTATCACCGCCAGCCCTGTGCTGTCTTGATAACTGCGCTCAGCCCACTGATTGCGCTCTACCTCATCTCTGTGCTTATAGCGCCACCAATCAGCTATCTGATAGTTGGTGGTCACCTTATCCTCGGCATTAAAACCGGCCACCTGAATACGCGGCTCCAGACCTGTGGTAAAACCAAAGGGCTGATCCAGATAGGTGAAGGCGCCGCAACTTGTTAGTGCCTCAGGGCTATTAGCCGTCACATCCAAATAAGCAGGTGTGAAGCGGCCAAACACCTCGCTGCTGGAGTGGCTGGCAGAAATGGTTACTCCCTCGTAACTGACATCCGCGCCAAGCGCCACCTGCATGGTACCTACCTCACTCCAGCTTTGATCATCGATGATCTGCGCCGAGGCACCAGGTGATAGCGAAAAAGCCAAACTATCACGGCCTAACACGCCATTGACCCCGGCATCAGGCTGCACTACCTGTGACACCACAGACAGGCCGCCATGTTCGAAATTTTGCAGCGCGCTGTTGTTAGTGAAGTCTTTGTCATCATCGCTCTGCCAACAGGCGGCGGTCACCTGCATGCTAAAGGGCTTACCCGCCGCGGCCAGTACCTTACAGCCTGCGTCATAGGGATCGCTGGCATCACAGCGCCCATTGGCACTGACATTGGCAAAATGAAATCCCGCGGGCGCCGAGGTAAAGCTGTCGCTGTGGGTGAGAATCAGGGTCTCTGTGCCGCCCGTAGGCTGCGAAACCGTGTGGCGATGTTCGGCGCTAAGCTTCACCACGCCCGCCTCGGGATAATTGGCCGACAGGCTCGCCACCCCTTCACTGTTGAAGTGCACCTGCATTGCCTGAGCGCCGCCACCATCAATCGCTACCGTATCCGCCGGGGTTAACAGGCTATTCAGGGTAAGCTGAGCTGGGTTGTTGACCACGGCCGGGCGCAGATAATCGAAGCCGAAGTTGACAGTCTTAGTCTGATTAGCAAACAGGGGCTTACATTGCTGCGTCTGGGTATCTTTGGTCACCGCGAATAGGTTAAAACTGCTACCCGTCTTACAGGCTGTGCTGTCGGGCACATCGAAATAGAACCCCGTGTCTTCAAAGTTAAGCAAACACTGAGAATTAGCCACCAAACTGCCGTCGATATAACAACGATAGGACGCGGAGGGCACCGTGGTGCCAAGCCCAAGAAGCACACTGCCGCCATCAGGGTGCGACACTTGGGTCTGAGTCGAACCGATAAAACCAACATCCGCATATTTCACACCATTCTTAGTCAGCTGGACGCTGGAAGAGATAGTTGCCTGAGTGGAGCAGTCATCGTTAACACAGGCACGCAGCAGGATATCTTTGGCCACGCAGCTCAGTGCATCAGAGGTAAATTCCAATCGGTAATGATCGACACTTACACCGCCCTTGTCGCACATGCCGTCGAAATCGGCATCATCCACCACATCGAGATCGACATCCGCACCGCCATTGCCGCCAAAGCTCAGACTCCCCCCGGATGCGATGGCGCCATCTATCCAGGCATTGCCGGTAAAGGTCACAGTGCCGGCAACATAGAGGATGCCGTTGATATAGTTCTGCCCGGCGACAGAGAGATCGCCCCTGACATAGATGATCAAGTTTTCGGTATTGCCAGATGCATTGATGCTGGCATTATTCATCGACAGGTTATCGAAGTAGAGGCGAGCCGTTTTCCCCGTGGTGCTCATATAGGATTTATTTTGAAAATCACCAGTAGCAAAGTCATAGTCCCCAGGTGAGAACTCCGAATTGGGCCAATTACATCCCCACTTGGTACAGGTGAGATTGCCTAGCCGAGGTCCAATATCTTCGGGAGGCACCAAACCAGGATTATGGTTGCCCGTTGGTGGGTCGGTAAAAATCTCGTCACACTGAGGTACAGCGAAAACGGCTGTGGAGAAGAGCAGATAGAGCAGGCCAGCGAGCAGGGATAGAAGCGTTCTATTCACGGGCTTCGACCTCCACCTTGCGATTGACACGCAGACAGGCATCGCCGTCGCAGTTGCCCACGGCGCAGGTCGCCTCACTGCCGATAAGATACTGGGTTACCATGTCGCTCCCCGCCCCGACAGAAGTCTGACTACAAGTTAACGCCACGCTGCAGCCATGAAAACCCACGACATCGGGCGGCGTCCAGCTCGATGACACACTAGCGCACCCCACCACGGCGCCGCTTAAGGGAAATAGTTGCGCAAGGGCGGCATCGGCGCCGCTATTGGCTGCGGCAAAGGCGCGGGTCGCCAGAACCTCCAGATTCACCCCCTCATCGGCATCACTGACGATATTGACGAGTGCCGCCGCCATTAAAAACATCACGGTAATGATGAAGATACCTATCACTAGGGCGCTGCCTTGCTGCCTGGCTCGATTAAGGAACATTGATCACCTGTACCTGATGTTGATATTGAAAGGTCTGGCCATTCACTTCAAAACGGGGCGACAACTGTACCACGGCATTATTAGTCAAGGTGCCCGGCGTGTAATGGATCGGCGCCTCACTGCTCAGATTGTTAACCACATGCTGGCCCATCAGGGCGCCCGTCCCCATCTGCACGGGTGTCGGCTGGCTGGTCTGAATCCCATAGCCGTCGTAGCGCCTGATATCACCGCTGCCTAAGAAGCAGTAACTCACGGCACCATTGACCATAAAGTAACGCCGCTGGGGCGAGGCCTCATCGAAACGTAGCGGATTATCAAACTCAAGTTGATTGCCGATCAACTGTTTAACATTGAAGATGCGCCCTTGAGTCGTCGAAGGCGTGTCTTGATAGATCTGCCCTGGCGATAGCGGATAGACCACTATCTTGTGGGCCAGGTTAATGCCCTGCGCTGGGAGCATCACACTGCCGCTGCGTGCTGCATTCTCTGGTGCAATTGGCAGGCTAATATAGCTGGCGCTCGCGGTAATGGGCATAAACTCTATGCATTGTGCATCGCTTGAGCTGGCCACCCGAATGCTGTTTGGCAAAGCATTACGCAGCTCCCGCGTCATCCGCTCAATCACAAATCGGCTCTGACTGAGCACCTGATCCACAGAGCTGGATTCAACGAAAATACGGGTTCCCAAGATAACGAAGCTACTCACCCCGACGACTAAGATACCGAGAATGATGATAACGGTTACCATCTCTACCAGAGTAAAGCCCCTATTACCTTGTCTGCTCATCTGCGGTGACTGGCGCATCAATAGTTACTCCGCAGGGCATGGTAGGTGATCACCTCACCACTTGGGGTGGTCACATTGATCGCCACCAGCTTGCTGCTCTTATCGCTATCGGAATAGCTGACGCTGACCGACAATTGGTAGTTGAGGTACTCCTGGGCATAGGTGCGATCCGAGTTGAGCATCTTGCTGGCCTGAGTCAGGCCATGATAGTCATCCACATCGCGATAGGCGTTACGTGCGAGGCCGCCCGGGCCAAAGTTGGCCTCGTCGGTACAGGGAAGTCCAGCAGGCAAACCTAGGTCTGGCCGCGCCGCCGCACCACAGGCAGGCACACCGCCATTGGGGTTAGCATTTTGATCATAACGCTTACCCCAAATCTCATTAAGCAGCGAGTGAGCCAGCTCGGCAGAGCGCACCCTGTGCAGCGTCTCGGCGGCGCGATCCGCTTGGGGAAACAACAAAGTCGTCAACATGGTCAGGGCGATCCCCAGCACTATCATACCCACGACCAGCTCAACCAAAGTAAAGCCTGAAGCGCGCCGAGATGCCTTTAATCTGCTAGCGTCCATGAATATACCCCTGACTCTCTATGATGAGATCTAAGGTGTCATCGGCGGCCACCTTTATATTGCAACCGGCCGTGCAGCTCCCCGCCACCCTACCATCGCGATCGAACTGCAGGGTAAAACTGTTCAGCCCACCTAAGCTTAAGCTGGTCTGACGGGGCAGTGACTGAGGCGTTCCTGTGACCAACAGGCTGCTGCAGTCGGCGCCGTAGGTGTCGGCCCGATAGGCCGCTTCTGTCACGCTCACCTTGTAGCAACGATCCAGATTATTAAGCGCCATCAGCTGCACCCTTCTCAACTCACTAATCAGTTCATCTCTCAGGGTATAGGCACTGTAACTCGAGGCGGTAAAGAAGCGCGGCAAGACCACCACAGATAAAATGGCAATCAAGATGATGGTTGTAACCAGCTCCACAAGGGTAAAACCTTGTTGTTTATTCATCGACACCCCAGCCGCAACACGCTGATAGCGTTAAACTTTCTAATAACCTACAGAGTATGGCAAATATTGCCATCTATTTCAGTAATTAGTCTCTTGGCCTAAGACAAAAAAGGCCTGCATTGCAGGCCTTTGGAAATGAGACAGGCTTAACAGCCAGTAACCACGGTATTGACAGTAATCGCTCCATAAGCGGTTAATCCGTTTACGTATTGCACATAACAGGTGCCAGGATTTTGCTGAGCTTTAGGACTAGCCTGACCCTGTGGATAGAAGTAAATGCTATTCGTAGCCGAATCTTCAACATATAACCATTCTGTACTGTTATCAGATTCCGATGCATTAATGTCTAAGGCATTTGCCAAGCTACCCGCCCAAACAGCCTTGGCATGACCATAATTCAATGCCACTGTTGTACCAGCAGCATCTACCGTTACAGTCGGAGCAGGAGTCGCTGTACTTGCTTGAGTTTCGTTACCGGCAATCAATGATTTAGATTGCACTAGGCTATCGGCGCCTTTTATAGCGGCTTCCAATCCAGAGACGGTTGATTTACGAGCATCACTTTGAAGATTAATAAACTTAGGTGCGGCTGTAACAGCCAAAATGCCTAAGATAATGATAACTACAACTAACTCGATTAGTGTAAAACCTTTTTGATTATTCATTTTCGCCATACCCTAATTAACAACCTGATTTTTCAACTTTATATTGTGGAAGCGCACCATTAGATGCGGACTCTTTGTACTCGACCCAACATTTAGACGTATCTGATGGTGCTTTATCACCTGGATGAATAATAATTGCGTCAGCTAAAGTCGTTGTAACTGAAGGTGTATCAACTATCGTCCATTCGGGCTGAGTAGAAGTCGTATCTATATCTAAGGCCAAAACCAAATCTGCAGATGCTTGCTTTAGATAACCATACACTGAATTGATTGTTATATCGTTACTCGCATCACTATCACCTTTATCATCTAAAATGACAGTTCCAGCCAACTTTGACTCCTGCCCTTGGATAGCTGCTTTGGAGTAAACTAAGGTATTCGCACCTTGTAATGATGCTTTCAAACCTTCCAATGTAGATGCACGCGCATCACTCTGTAAGTTAATAAACTTAGGCGCTGCGGTCACGGCCAGAATCCCTAAGATGATGATCACGACCACTAACTCGATCAGTGTAAAGCCTTTTTGCTTCTTCATTGCTTTTCCTTGTTATGCGCTCTTGCATTAAATGTTGTTAGCCTCACCCGGGGCAAAGCTCAAAATTAATTCGTAAAACTCAACACCTGGCCGGTACCTGGGTTATAAAGGATCCCTTTGGCATTGGCCGTATCGAGATCCGGCGCGGGTGTGGGCACACCTGTAGTGGTATTTAACACCAGGGAAGTCACCTGATGATAAACACAGAGGTCTAAGTTGGTCACCTGGGTACCATCGATCGCCACGCCATTGCCACCAGCACCATCTAATACCCGTGCGGTAAAGCGCTGATTACGGGCATCTTGATTGAACAACACATTACGCGGTGCGCCCTGCAAAATATTCTGGAAAACCTCCTGGCAGGCGGCGTCTGTCATACCTGTAGCGCTAACGATACCACTGCCTGAGGTTGACCCTGTAGGAAAACCAAAGCGGGTATCGAGAGAGATCTGGGTACCATCCAAGACCACGTTAGCATTGTTACGCCCATCGACTTCCCACTGCGAACGCACGAAGCTAACCGCCGTGGCCAAACCGCCCGCAACACCATCTACGCTAGCATCTTCGGCATCATCGGTCACATTCAAAAAACGTGGAATGGCCGTTGCCGCTAAAATCCCCAGAATCACTATCACAATCACTAGCTCGATCAGAGAGAAACCACTCTGATTGGCTGCCTTATTGCGGGCTCGCATGTTCATAAAAATCTCCCTTAGATAATCCTGATAATTCTAGCATTTACATCAAACTATAAAACCTTAGACATGATTAAATTCAACGATCCGTCAAAAAAATAACTTGCCCGGAGTGCAGCTGATAACTCAATCGATCACCATTATTAGCAATATAACTACAAACCTCTCCGGCTTCATCCGCCTGGGTAATAATTTTAGACAACTCGTTTCTTCCACCCAGGAGTTGCCACCAGAGTGTTTTACACCCGTCTTGAGTCACTTTGCTTAAGGTTGGCCAACCTTGGTCGCTCATCTTAATCAATGGCTGTTGGCCGTCTCCCAGATCGATAGCCGTCGACCAATCGAGACGCATCTCTTTGGGGCGTCCCTGCACCAACCACTGAGAACGTACCATAGCCAACACATTCAACAAGCGATTATGCTCAAACCTAAGCCCCTGAGATGACACCTGATCCACCTTAGCGAAATAGCCATAACCCAGCCCGCCTAAGATCAACAAGAGCACCAAGATTGCCACTACCTTGCCATAGGCCTGCATTAGCTCTCCATCGACTCGCTGTTGATTTTTCATCAGCAATTCTCGGCAAATAAGAGGCTTAAGGCCATCATGGCTAACCACCTTTCACAACGTTGAGCATGTCCCACATAGGCAGGTAAATACCCAGCGCCAGGATCAAGACAATCACCGCCACGATACCGATCAAAATCGGTTCGAGCTTGGCGGTCAGGTTCTTGAGGTCATAATCGACCTCACCCTCGTAAAAATCAGCAGCATCGTTAAGCAGTTGATCTATCTGGCCCGTCTCTTCACCAACTGCCACCATCTGCAGCACCAACGGGGTGAACAGCTGACTCTGGTTCGACACCCTCAGCATAGACTCGCCGGACTCTATCCCCCGACGCATAGCCACAATGCGATCATGCATATAGGCGTTATCCACGGCATCGGCCACCAAGCTCAATGCCTGGGTCATGGGCACGCCCGCACTCAGCATCATGGAGAAGCTGCGGCAATATCGCGACAGGGTCGAGCGCTCTATGATGCTGCCCACCGCCGGGATCTTAAGCTTCCATCTGTCCCACTGCTTCTCGCCCTTCTCTGTGTTATGCCAGTAACGGATCCCCACGAAGCCCGCCACCAGCATCGCAAGCAGCAGGTACCAGTAGTTGACGAAGAAGTTAGAGGTACCGATCAACAGCTTGGTGGCCCAGGGCAGATCGGCACCGAAGCGGGCAAACAGGTCGGCAAACTTAGGAATAACCATGATATTGAGCACCACCATGGCCAGCGCCACAGCGATCAGTACAAAAATGGGGTAACGCATCGCGGCCTTGATGCGCCGACGGGTCTCCTGCTCACGCTCGATATAACCCGACAGCTGAATAAAGGCATCTTCCAACTTACCCGTGTTTTCACCTACGTGGATCATGGAGACAAACAAGGCATCAAACACATCGGGATGATGGTTCATCGCCGACGACAGCGGCCGCCCCGAGATAAGCTGATCTGAAATATCATTCAGGGCCTCCTTCATCCTCTTAGAATGAGAGCTTTCCGACAAGCCAGCGATAGCGCGCAGAATGGGAATGCCAGAGCGGGTCAGCGAATACATCTGCCGGGTAAAAATTTGCAGCTCATCCAGGCCCACCTTGCTCTTGAACAGGCTAGCTAACTGAAATTCCCGCGCGGCCTTAGCCTCCACCAGTTCCAGAGGGATCACGGCGCGAGAAAGCAGCTGATCGGCTGCGGCGCTCTGGTTAGTCGCATCGACACGCCCCGTCACCGCCTTGCCCTGCGCATCACGACCCTTGTACTGATATACAGGCATAGTTAGCCCTCAATCTCATGTTGGTGGATCATCTCCTGGGAGAGCGGGATCTGGGCATCGCTGGCATCTTCAATAAGCTTGGCCACCTCTTCGATAGTTGTCATTCCCTCGGCCAAATATTGCAACGCCGACTCGGCCAGCGGCGTAAAGTTAGGACTCTGATAAGCCGCCTTGGCAAACGCCTGCGGATTGCCGCTACGCATCGCTTCAATCATCGACTCATCCAGCTCCAGGATCTCAAACACCCCGATACGGCCGCGATAGCCGCTACCGTTACAGCTCTGACAACCCGTGCCTATACTGAATTTCGCCTGGCTAAAATCACGCTCGCTGATGCTGCCCAGCCAAGCCTGATCGGCAGGGCTCAGTTGATGGGGCTGAGCACAGTTGTGACACACGCGGCGCACCAGACGCTGAGCGATGATCACTCTTAGGGCACTGGCCACCAGGTAACTGGCAGCGCCCATATCTAAGAGACGCAAGGCACTGGTGACCGCATCGTTGGTATGCAGGGTCGATAGCACAAAGTGGCCCGTAAGTGCACCTCTAAGGCCGATCTCGACCGTTTCCTGGTCACGCATCTCACCGACCATGATGATGTCCGGGTCCTGACGCAAGGTGGTGCGCAGCACATTGGAAAAATCCAAGCCTATCTTATGGTTAACTTGTACCTGGTTGATACGCGGCAGTTGATATTCCACCGGGTCTTCCACCGTGATGATCTTACGATCGGCGGTGTTCAGTTCGCTCAGCACGCCATAAAGCGTCGTGGTCTTACCGCTACCCGTAGGGCCGGTGACCAGAAGCATGCCGTGAGGGCGTTTGATCTGTTTGCGCACCCGCGCCAGCATCTCGGCTGGCATGCCGGTTTCATCTAAGGTCAACAAGCCCGCGGATTGATCTAACAGGCGCATCACCACTGACTCTCCGTGATAGATAGGCATAGTCGACATACGCACATCTATCTTGTGGCCCTTGATCTCCATGTGAAAACGACCATCCTGGGGCAGTCGCTTCTCGGAGATATCCAGCCCCGCCATCAACTTAAGACGCAATACCAGCGCCGAGGCGATATTCACCTCCTGCAGAGTGTTCTCCTGAAGCTGACCATCGATACGCTGACGGATCCGCAGCACCTTGTCACCCGGCTCAATATGAATATCCGAGGCGCGCATCTGCACCGCATCTTCAAAGATCGACTGCAGCAGCTTAACCACTGTGGTTTCGTTATCGCTGTCGGCATCGGTCAGGCTAGCCAGATCGAACTGATCGTCGGCGGCATATTCCTCTTCAAGCCTTCCGGCGATCTGCGCGATCTCACCGGTGCGGCGATAAAGATTATCGAAGGCCTCCAGCAGCTGAGTCTCGGTGACCACCGCAATCTTGATCGCCTTAGGCGCCAGCAAGACCTCGATATTATCCATCGCCTGTAGATCGGCCGGATCACTCATAGCCACCAGCACATGGTCGCCATTATCTTCGACCGCCAGCGCGCGATAGCGACGGGCCTGCACCTCGGGCAGAAGATTCACCACCTGCGGCGGTATCGCCCGGCGGCTGATATCCAAGAAGGGAATATTAAGCTGCTGCGACAAAAACTTAAGCAACTGCTCTTCAGTGATGCACGAGAGATCAATAAGGGTTCGCCCAAGCTTTTTGCCTGTGTTTCGCTGCTCGGCCAGAGCCTGACCCAGCTGCGCTTCGCTGATGATCGCTTCCTGTACCAATAAGTCGCCGAGGCGCATCTTTAACTTGGGTTTCACTCAATATCTCCTAACTGGGTCAGTCGCTGCTGAACGAAGGCGCTCGCCTGCTCTGACAAGCCGGGTAAGGCCAGCGCCTGACCATAAGCCTGCTTGGCACTGGCATACTTTTGCTGGGAATCTAAGGCGTAGGCCTGCCCCATCCACCACTTGGCCTGACGAGGCTCGACGCTTACCAAGTGTCGATAACTCTCTTCAGCCAAGGCATATACTCCACTCTTCTGGGCCAGATGACTCTGCATTACCCACTTCTGTTTGGCGAGCAAGTGCTGGTCGGGGATTTTTCCAAGCGCTGCGAGTGCCCCGGCATCATCGCCCTTGTCTGCCAACACTCGGGCCAGCAGGAGCGCATAATCAAACTCTTGTGGATAAAGAGCAAGCCCCTGCGCCAGCACAGATTCAGCCTGGTCGAAACGCCCCTGACCATAGTAGAGCGCCGCCAGATGTTGCCGCGCCTCATGCAGCGCGGGATTAAGACGCAGCACCTCGGTAAAATCACCTGCGGCCTGAGACAAGTTTCCACCCTCTTGGGCCAGCTTGGCCTGACTAAGGCGTTTCTCGGCCATTGCCTCTGGCGACAGCTGCACCTCGGTCACCGCCATGGTGCCAGCGGGTTTGACGGTGTTGGGCTCAGCCTCATGCTTAGGGCCGGCCTTGATGCTTTCGCCTCTATTGTCAGACCGAGTATCTAAGGATGCCTTTGCTGGCAGCAGAGGCTCTTCACCTAGAGCCGCATTTACTATTGATGTTGAGGGCTGTTCATGAGCTGAAGACTCTTCCTTAGCTAAGGGCTCTTTATTAGCTGAGGGCTCTTCCTGAGCTGAAGGCTCTTTATTAGCTGAAGGCTCTTCCTTAGCTGAGGGCTCAACTCCACTTGATGCTAGAGCCTCTTCCCCCACCACAGGATTGTTATTACCGGCGGCGATCTCCTGGGTCAGCGCTTGATTGTCCTGCTGCAGTGCCAGATTGGTTCGCTCTAACGCGCCAAATCGTGCCCAGGCAAAATAACCCAAAACCAGTAACGAGAGTGATAGCAGCAAGAGCAGCAACCAGGGCAGACGCGACTGCGGCGCCTGACGATATTGCAGTGGCGGTACAGGCAGCTCATCCAGGCCATGGGACTGCTGGCGCTTATCCAGATCTTTAAGCATGGTATTGATGACGCTCATGCCAGCCCCCTAGTCAACCAAAACCAGAGCGCACCACCACACAGCGACAGCGCTCCTGCGGTGCCCAACCACCAGCTGGCTAAACTGCTTTTTGCGGCATCCTGGGTATCGGCAATCGCCGCCTTCACATGACTAGTTGTCACCTGCTGCGCCCCTTCGCCATAGGTCAGCAGCAGAGATTTATGGGACAAGATATTGATGAGTCTTGGAATTCCTCTGGCGGCGCGGGCAATAAGCCGACTCTCTCGATGACCAAATAGATCCGGGCCGCGATAGCCGGCCACCTGAAGTCTATGGGCCTGATAGGCGCGAGTCTCATCGCTGGTCATCGGCCTGAGGTTATAGCTAAAGGTGATTCGCTGCCTAAGCTGGCGGAAATTAGCCTGCTGCAGACGATTATCCAACTCTGGCTGACCAAATAGCACAACCTGCAACAGCTTGCGGCTCTCGGTTTCCAAATTAGTGAACAACCTCAGCGCCTCCAGACTCTCATCTGGCAAGGCCTGGGCCTCATCGAGCACTAAGACGATTGAATGACCATGGGCGCTCAGCGCGATCAGTTGCTGCTGGATCAGAGTGGTTAATCGCTGCTGATCAAGCTCGGCGTTATATTTCAGTCCAAGCTCCAGCGCCACGGCCCAGCGTAGCTCGCTGGGACTCAAATAGGGATTGGGCAGATAGGCACAATGAAAACGCTCGGGAATATCGTTAAGTAACTTTCTGCAGATCAGTGTTTTACCTGTACCCACCTCGCCGGTCACCTTGATAAAACCTTCACCCGTCTGCAGGGCCGTTTGCAGCACTTGCAGCGCCTCGACATGGGGCGCCAAACCGAAAAAGAATCCGGTATTGGGCGTCAACGAAAACGGCGCCTCAACGAGGTTAAAGTGCTGCAGATACACAGCCTTTACTCCTGCTTCTCTTCTGGGTACCAGCGATCCAACAACGCCTTAGATCGCTGCAGCTCGGTCTGCCAGGTATCGGCGCCCACGACCGTAGGCTTAAGCAGGATCACCAGCTCAGTCTTGCGTAGTGAATTAGAGCGGTTGGTGAAGGCTTCGCCCAGAAATGGGATGTCCCCCAATAAAGGTACCTTAGAAACCAACTCTATATTCTCGCTCTTCATCAGGCCGCCGATCACCACGACATCGCCGGTATTGGCCTTGATGACGGTATCTGACTCGCGGATCTCGCTCTGTGCCAAGGGAAGCTCGAGTGTGTTGTCTGACACCTTAATCGACTTGTTCTGCTCCTTGATGTCGATCACCGAAGGATGGATATGCAGCAGCACATTGCCCTCTTCGTCGATCTGCGGCGTCACATCCAGGGCGATACCCGAGAAGAAGGGAGTCAGTTCCACTTCGGGCGTGGTCACAGGTGTGGTTCCTGCCACTGTGGTCGAGGAGACATCGGTTACGAAGTACTCGTCGCGGCCTACCTTGATCACCGCCTTCTGGTTGTTCGATGCCGTGACCCTGGGGCTGGAGAGCACATCGACATCGCCCTGGGTATCGAGCAGATTAATCATGGTGCTAAAGTCTTTGCCCTTCACCTGTAGAGACGTAATACCGCCAATGGCTGAAGTGATCACATCACCCAATCCATCAGGAGAGGGCGAAGTGCCGAACTCTACACTATTGTTACCGCTTTGACCCAATACGCTTTCCCAATGGATCCCCTGCTGATAACCGTCAGACAGGGTAACCTCAAGCACCTTGGCTTCGAGGATCACCTGACGCTGCAGATGACTCTCGGCGGTCTTGATAAAGGTCTTCACCTGCCGCAGTTCATTGGGGTAGGCTCTGATGGTGACCAAGCCCGCCTGTGGGCTGACCACCACCTGTCGGCCATCGCCGGTACTGCCGATTATCGATTCCAGGGTATCCTTCAGCTCCCCCCAAAAATCTGTCTTAGTCTTTGAGCGAATAAAGGTACCATTGGTGGTCTCGTTACTATTGTTGTTACTACTGTCGTTGCTGTTGTTCGAGTTATTGTTGTAATTATTGCCATTGTTGCCATTGTTATTACTGTTGTTATTGTTGTTGTCTGAGATCCGTCCGGAATTTACCGAGGTCAACGACAGGCCTTGACGCTCCATGTAGAGATAGTTCAGCGGAATAGTCTCGGTGCGCATACCTGCGGGGAAAATCCGTAAAATGCGTCCTTCGCGGCTCACCTCATAACCATAGATATCCTCAACCACCTGCAGCGCCTCACTCAGGGTGACTCCCTTAAGCGACAGGGACACAGTGCCGGTCACATTCGGATGCACTGCCACACTCAGGGGCGTACCCTGTACCAAGCTAGGAAAAAAGACCTTGGCATCCACATCTTTAGCCGACACATCGAAACGACGCTCACTGGGTTGGCTAGGCGAGAGAGAACTCAACAAGGCTGATGACTGTAATTCTCGCTGCACCGAATCAGGCATCACTGCCGCTGGCGGCGGTGTTTTAGGTTTAGTCTGCGCCGCTGCAATCGAATTATCGATAGCCGACTTTGACTCGACTGGCTGGGGACGATCCGTAGTCTGACAGGCGGCTAACATCAGCACGATCAGAGGTGTTATGGTTTTCATCGCAGTCATTTATTGTCCCTTAGTCACTGTTACTTCCGGGTAGAGCTTGAGCTGACGGCCATCGGCAAGCCAGACTCCCTGCTGAGTGATGCGAGTGATCCTCACACCGGCTACCCTGTCACCTTTGGTGAACGTCTTGTTATTAATAATGGCCGTCGCCGACTGGTTGGTGATCATTAGGCTGTTTAATACCAGTGGCTGTCCACCCTGCCCCAAGCCAGCGCTTGTCACCCCAGCGCCGGGGCGAGTCGGGTCCCTCAGGGTCTGCGCCGACACTTGAGTCACGCTAAGGCAGAGAAGCACCGCCAGCCACACATTACTCTTGATTCGCAACACTGATAAAATCCTTATTGATACTGAGGGTGTAGACCTCTAACATCACCTTCGCCTTGGGGTAGTCGCCCACGACATAATCCAGATGGCGCCAGTAAAGCTTGCTTGGCATAGACTCAACTGCCTGAATGAACTTGAGCGTGGCAAAATAGTCGCCAACAAATTCAAGCCTAATCCCATGGCTATAAAGATTGAGCTTCTGTTCATCGCCCAGAGCCAGTAACGGCGTGGGCGCTAAGGATTCAAACCCCTGTAGCTCGATCCCTTTTACCCGCCCTAACAACTCACCTAGCATGGTCGGCATCTTGTCGGCCGGCACCATATCAACCATCTGAAACGACAACTGTTGGTCGATATCTGCCATCTGCTGTTGCAAACTGGCCAGACGTTGGCGGTACTCTTGATCTGGGTCTTTTGCCAGGGTCTCCTGATACAGGGCTATCTGTTGCTGAGAGATCTTATTCTCAGCATTTAAGGTGTTAATATTGGTCTGCAAACGGCCCCTTTGCTCCAGCTGAGACTCCAGCGGCAGATAGAGAAGCATGCCAATCACCACCACGACCGCCAAAGCGATCATCACTCGCTCCCGCTGGCTTAACTGATTAAATGCTTCACCCCAACGTGTCATCAGCTGCTTCATTTCATCGGCTCCTCATCACGCTGACTGCGCAGCACAAAGCCCAGCGGCTGCTTGTCACCACGATTCATGGTGAGCGTGCTAAAGGCTTGCCCTTTAAGCGGCTCGACCCCTTGCAGACGTGCCAGCCAAAGCGGCACGGCATTTGGCGCCGCGCTAAAGCCTTCAAAGACAAACTGATCTTGTTTCACCTGAATACGGCTCAGCCAGAGCTGATCGTCGGTCACCTGTGCCAGCCCAATAAGCAGTGGCGAATAGCCTTTGCTGGTCAAACTTTCTACCTGAGATAACTCACCAAGCAGCAACCGCTTTAGCTCGACCTGCTGCGACAGTAAATCCACCTCTTGCACCAACTCGGCCGAGGCGCGGCGCTTAGCAATAGCCTGTTCAAGCTGCGCCTTTTGCTGGTCAAAAGCGCGTTTGTGTTCAAGCAGCTGAGCCTTGTCGCTTTCCAGGCTGTTAAGATTGAAATAGGCCAGCAAGTTGGCCGTCAACATCAGCACCAATAGGCCTAGAGCCAACTGTGTTAGACGCGCAAAGGAGAGGCGCTGCGCCGGAGGCAACAAAGAAGCGTTATAGAGGTTAACTCGCAGTTTCGGATTCATCTAAGCTAACTCCTCCGTTTGGCGTTCAAGCTCATTGAGCGCCCACTGAGCCAATTTATCCTGCACCCTGTCGCAGGCGATCACCTCGACCCCTTGATCAAAATTTTTCGCCAGCAATTGGGCTAATAGCTGATGCTCTCCGCCCATCAGGAGTCCAATGGACGCCACGGGCGCCTGGCGTAGCTGACTCTCGAAATAGTCCATGGAGCGCTGTAGCTCTAGGCTAAGATTATCGGCCACACCTAGCTGCAGATCTTGGCTCGACACCTTGTCTATCTGGCTAAATCCACGAATACGACGCTGCATATAGAGCTGGCCCTGCTTGACCACTGTCAACAAGAGTTCGTTACCTGGCTTATGACACAGCACCATGTGCGCCAACTTGTCCTCGGCGCCATAGTTGCTAATGGCCATCTCTTCGATACTGATCCCGGCTATCGTCACATCATGCTGTGCCGCCGCCTTTACAAGCTCCTGAAGCCAAGCGCGGTTCACCACCACGACGGTCACCTTATTGGTGGTCGACTCAGGTGCCTCAAAATAATCCAGATGCAGCAGTTCAACTGGCTCAGACACCATATCCTTGATCGACCACACCAACGCCTGATGCAACTCCTCGGGTTCGACCATAGGTTTGTCGACCACCAGCAGTTGGTAAAAGTCTTCACTGAGCACAAGTTGCAGATGCGGAGCGGGGATCTTGTCGGTCAATGCCTTGAATAACGCAGACCAGTTATTGCCATCGATGGCTAGAGAGAAAGGGATAGCATCGCCATCGCGTTGAAAAAAGGTAACAGTAGCGGCGTTTATGTAGACGCCCAAATTGACTCTATCGTGTTTTTTTTGCCAAAAGGCAAACTTACTCAAAAGACTGTTTTCCATTTTAAGGCATATCCATCAATTTGATACTCACGCGCCATGAGTGTCCCAAATCGCTCTACCTCAAAACGAGGGCCGATATTGCCTCGAGGAAAGCGTCAAAATAATAGCGTTATTGTAGCGACTAATCGCCTAATTTTATAGAAAAAACAAATATCAATTAGATACACTTGGATAAACATAGAACAGTAACCCAGCACTAACAAGCCTTTATCAAGCCCTGCAAGGCGGTAACAAAATCACCCCACTTCCATGGGCTCACTAAAAAAGCTGCCCTGACCGGCACTCACCCCTAGAATTTTTAGGGTCTGCCACTCTTCAAACGACTCGATTCCCTCGGCAAAAACCTGCACTTCACTGCGGTATAGCCCACCGATAAGACTTCTTACAAACAACTGATTTTCTTGACGTAAGTGTATCTGACGCACAATAGAACGATGTAGCTTGATCAGATCGAAACGACAAGACTGAATATACTGAGTGCTCACCACCTGCTGGCCTACCCGGTCGACACACAGGCTAGCGCCCATCTTGGCGATCATATCCAGCGGCGCCTTCAACTTAGTCAGGTTGTTCACCAAGATATCTTCATTGATCTCGAAGATCAGCCGAGGTGTCAGATGACGATACTCCAGTAAAGTGGTTTTCAGCCAACGGATAAAGGCTCGGCTGGTTAAGGTATCCAAAGAGAGATTAATACTGTATTGGCGACCATCCTTGGGGGAGCGCGGTAACAGATCGAATAACACGGCCTCGATCACCTGACGCTCAATCTGAGGGATCAGACCGCACTTGATCGCCATAGGTAAAAACAGCGTGGCCCGCACCAGATTGCCATTATTGTCACGTAGCCGACATGAGACCTCGCTATGATGCTCCTCACCATCGCTGTCCAGTACAGACTGAGTAAAGGGCACCACACGTTTATTGACTAAGGCATATTCAAGAAAACTGCGCCAGCGCACAGAGCCTCGGGCAAACTCCTCATCCACCGCGCCCTTGTCATACATAAACCAACCGCTATTACCCTGGAACTGCGCCGCACGCAGCGCCATCTCTGCCTCTTCGATCAGCTGCTCTTTGCTCTCGCCAACCTTAAAGTAGGCCACGCCGATATGGAAAAAGTCGTCACGGTTATTCACCCCTTCGAGAGGTTGACTCAGGCATACCTTTAGCAATCGGGCGGCCAGCTTTTCGGCGTCAGCCAAAGAGATCTGCGGCACCACGATGGCAAACTGGTTGTAGGAACGGCGGGAGAAAATACTGTTGGCCTGACTATCCAGCAGATGACTGATACCGGCAATCGTCTGGCTGAGCAGTTCCTGGATGCTAAACTCATCGGCCTCCTGCTGTAGCAAATCCAGATCTTCCATCTCCAGCAGCAAGAGCACCCCAGGGGCCATCATGCCATCCTTGTTGCTCAGCGCATCAAGACGATTCTTGAGAAAAAGGCGATTACCTATGCCTGATTCGGGATCGAGGAAGGTGTTGGAGCGGATAAACTGATCGAACCTGGCGCGCTGTTTCTGTGCATCGTCCAGTTCAAGCAGCATCTGTGTCAGGGCGCGGTTGATCAGTCTTGGTCGGCCATGACCTGTCTCCGCCAGTGCCTTATCATAATCCCCCGAGAGAATGAGATGGCTGCGCTTGGCCAGATCTTCTATGCCTTGCAGCTGCTGGGCCAGCCAGAGGTAGCCTCGCCTCACAAGCAGGATTACGGCGATACAGCCCAGCAGAAAGACCAGGCCGCCATGCCAACTGATGTTATGCAGCAAGAAGGGCTGAGGCAGGCTGATATGAAAATGCAGGTCTAAGGTCTCGTTGAGTACCCTGTCGTAGTTGACCACACTCTGATCATGATTACCCCGGTCGAAGCGGTACAGCGTCTCATCACCCCGGATCAGGGTAAATGTTTGTGCGTCGTAGGCAGCCAAAATCTGAGGTAGCCAGATATCTAGGTGTTGAAGTTCATGGCGCACCTGATGTTGCAGCAACATCTCTTCAAGCTCGCTGATCTGCTGCTGTTGAAACTTATAGGTGAGCTGAATAAAACTGACCAGGGCGGTCAGCAGAAAGATAAACGCCACCGCAGCAAGGGAAAGCAGCCAAAAGCCAGTTAACTTCTTAGTGAGGAGTTGTGTTAATTTCATTTCCGCTTCCTGCAGGATTATTATTATTTTTTACGACTGAAACCGCTTTAACTTCAAGGATAACAAAAGGCTTTAGCTGCGAAGCTGAGTAACATCACTTACCATACAAATAAAGCAGTAAAGGCACAATAAAAAAGGGCCCTAAGGCCCTTTTCTTATCGCTATGACCTGATTAGGCCATGTAATGCTCAGGCAGTGTAGGCAATGCCGCCACACCCGATTCGATGGCAGCTTGTGCCACGGCTTTCGCCACATTTGATAATAGACGTGGATCCATTGGCTTAGGGATCACATAGTCTGGGCCGAACTTCAGCTCAGACACATCTGGATAAGCCGCCAACACTTCGGCAGGAACAGGCTCTTTCGCCAAGGAAGCGATGGCATGTACCGCGGCAATCTTCATCTCATCGTTGATCTGCGAGGCGCGAACATCTAGGGCGCCACGGAAGATGAAGGGGAAACAGAGTACGTTGTTGACCTGGTTCGGGTAATCACTACGCCCCGTACCCATGATGAGATCCTTACGCACATCGTGCGCCAGCTCAGGCTTGATCTCAGGATCTGGGTTTGAACAGGCGAAGATCACCGGCTTGTCGGCCATCAGGGCTACATCTTCAGCACTTAAAACGTCTGGACCCGACAGACCTAGGAAAGCGTCGGCGCCCTTGATCACATCTTGCAGGGTACGCTTGTCAGTGTTGTTAGCAAACAGCTCCTTATACTCGTTGATATCTTCGCGGCGGGTGTGAATAACGCCCTTACGATCCAGCATATAGACGTTCTCACGCTGCACGCCACACTTGACCAGCATGGTCATACAGGCGATAGCGGCCGCACCGGCGCCCATACAGACAAATACCGCGTCTTCCAACTTCTTGCCCTGGATCTCTAAGGCATTGATCATACCCGCTGCGGTAACAATAGCCGTACCGTGCTGATCGTCGTGAAACACTGGTACGTTACAACGCTCAATCAGAGCCTTCTCAATCTCGAAACACTCGGGCGCCTTGATATCTTCTAAGTTGATCCCACCAAAGGTATCGGCAATTGCCTCAACCGTGTTGATAAACTCTTCAGCGGTGCGGTGCTTCACTTCGATATCTGTAGCATCAATATTGGCAAAATGCTTGAACAGCAATGCCTTGCCTTCCATCACAGGCTTAGAAGCCAATGGCCCCAGGTTACCCAAACCTAAGATGGCCGTTCCGTTAGAGATAACGGCAACCGTATTCCCTTTAGCGGTATAACGATAGGCATCGTCAGGATTGGCGGCGATCTCACGTACAGGTTCTGCCACACCCGGACTATAGGCAAGCGCCAGATCCATGCTGGTCTCGGCGGGCTTAGTCAAGCTAACGGCGGTTTTGCCAGGTACGGGGAACTCATGATAGTCAAGGGCTTGCTGACGGAAATCGGCCATTTTAGTAATCCTGCAAAAAATGCGACAAGTGTATTCAGAGTAAGGTCTTATTTGCCCCGTCTCGCTCCCTCATCGACCGAGAAAAACGACACGAGCCATTAGGGCGCTAAGATACTCGAAATTAGACGATTTTTAAACAAGATATTAGAAAATTTCAGTTTATTATGAAGCTAAAAGGTCTAAGGCTTATTTTGCAAACTTATCTGTGAGGGATGATGGGCAATCATCTGCCACTTTTTGTAGGAATAATACAACTCACCACGCACTATTACCGGACTTTCAAGCAGGTTTAGGGTCAAAATGTTGCTAAATTTACCAGATTCTTCTCTAGGTATACCCACATAAAAACTTTCATCGATAATCAGCCACAAATGCTGACCTTTTCTTTCAAAACCTGTCACCACTCCTCTGACCTCTCTCCAGCGATTACGATCATCGCGATCGAGCTCATTGGGCGATTTGGCCTGATAACTTTCATGGCTCCATAATCCACGCTTCTGCTGACGGGCCTGAAGCTCGATATTGGCCAGACACTGCCAGAAATAGTCATTTTGATAAACCCGCGCCTTGGCATACCCCTGACTGAGCATGATCTCCTGCAGATGCTCTCCCGACTCGGTATAGACATAGGCAAGTGTCTTTCCTTGTGGATCCAGTCGCTTACGATCATAAGACAACAGGAGTTTCTGACCAGGTACCAGGCGCTCTGCCAGAAAATTTCTCGCCTGATCGGCAAAGGGCTCCGACAATTCAGGGTAATGAGTATCAATTTCAGGAGAGTCGATGCCGATAAGCCTGAGCTTACGGTCATCTTCCAGCATTAAAGTATCGCCATCGATCACCGACTTAAACACCACGGTCTCGTCGTAATGGGTAGGAGCGCATACACTTGTGCTAGCGGCGGTCAGGCTCGACCAGAGGTAAAGAGAGAATGCCAGAGTCTTACCCATAATTAATCGCTTCCCTAGATTAACGGCTTAGTAACCAGTTATATCATAACCTTAGTATCAATGAGCATTCTTCTCGTGCCGATCGACAAGATAAAGTCACTGGCAACAAAAAAGGCGCCATATAGGCGCCTTTTTCAGAGTTCTTTGCAGAAGAATTACTTCTTGCCAAGCATACCGAAACGCTTGTTGAACTTGTCGATACGTCCGCCGGTATCCATAACTTTCTGGGTACCAGTGTAGAATGGGTGACATGCACCACATACGTCCAAGTGCAGTGGCTTACCTGCAGTTGAGTTTACTTTGATAACGTTACCACAAGTACAAGTTGCAGTGATTTCAGCATATTCAGGATGAATGCCTGGTTTCATTGGGATTACCTCAAGTTTAAGGCCATGTCGCACTTCCAACCCGAAGTCGGACACCACATGCAGTTAATAAAATATTTAGGCGCGAGATAGTACAGGATAGCAGCAATAGATACAAGCATCCCCGGCAACTATTCACCCCCTTTATCAAAAATAATCGCCAGCAGGCTGAGACGCCAGCCCAAGGGCATTATTCGGCCTGTAACGACTCGAAGGTTTCTCTGGCGCGCTTGGCGTCGCGATAGCTCTGCTTGAGTGATTCTGACGGACAATTGAGCTTGACATCGGCTCTTAGTCCATTGATTTTGCCGCCATTAAAGGCTTTAGGGTTGGCGTCAAAAATGGCCAGCATGGCGCCATAGGTCGAGAGTTCCCAACTCACCGCATAGGCTGAGCCTAGGCGCCACAGTGTCTGAGGCGGCTGATAGTCAAGCTGACAATTTGACGTCACCAGTGCGTCATTTGTAACAAGCGCACTGCCCACAGGCACTTTAGTTTGCCCAGCTGCAGTGCTAACTTGAGAATGTGCTGGCTGCTGGGCAGGTATCTGCGGCTTAACCTCTGCCTTGGCCGCGACACGAGCTCCCCCCTCAAACAGAGGTATGCGTTTGATCTCCTGCCAGCGATTGATCTGATATTCCTGTATCACTAACTGGGCATCGCGATCTTCCACATCCTCCACCCCACTGAGCAGTAGCATATAAGTATTCATGGGTTTGACCATCAAACGTTCGCGGCCCGACTTCTGCTCGACGATAAACTGCACTTTATCCAGGTTCACCGATTGCGCGACGATATTGACTCTCAGGCTAGGGCTCTGCCCCAGGCCCGACAATCGCTGATTGATACTGACATGGCTCAACTGGGCCCAAGCCCCCTGACTCGCAAACATCAATCCCAGCATGACTAGAAATAGCGCTCTTCTCATCGCAACCTTCTTATCCCTTTTTGAGGTGGATTACCCTGATGAAAAGATGCTTATCCCTACGCCGCCTTACTCGGCTTGCGCCAGCGCAACTCTTCTTTGGGGGTTTCTGCTATTAAGCACCAAGCTCCTTGATGTTTCAACAATTTTGTCACATCTTGCTACCCAAAAGCATCGGCTTTTGCTCAGCCATCTTTGTGAGAGATTATGGTAGCCCTCACCCATGAGTCTGGGTACACTTGCTTTACAGTTCTAGAAGCCAGCCGAGTCCCGACCGAATTTATGTCCCTGTTTGTCGAAGTTGCCCTGCCCGTCCCCATGCGCCAAGCCTTTAGCTATCGTGTCAAAGAGACAGATATGGCCAAAGCCGATATAGGCGTCAGGGTGCGTGTCCCTTTCGGTCGGCAGCAACTTATCGGCCTGGTCACCGGACTCTCGAATCAGTGCGATCTGGCACCGACTCAGATAAAATCTGTCATCGCCTTCCTCGACGACCAAGCTGTGCTGCCCCCCTCGCTCTACAAGTTGACCCAATGGGCCGCGCGTTACTATTTTTGTAGCCTGGGGCAGATGCTCTCCCAAGCGCTTCCTGTGGCGCTGCGCAAAGGCGCTGAGGTTGAAGCGCAGCAACTGAAGATCTGGCAGGTGACCCCCCAAGGTCAAGCCGCGGATATAGACACGCTTAAACGCGCCCCCGCCCAGCGCAAACTGCTACAAGCCCTACTGGAAACGTCCCTCAGCCAAGAGGAGATCAATGCCCTGGAGCTGAGCAAGACGGCACTTAAGGCATTAGCCGAGCGAAGCTGGATCGAGTGTATCGAGAAGCGCTGCGAGACCGATCTTAGCTGGCGCGATAGCCTTGAACTTGGCGAGGCGCCCCACCAACTCAATCCCGAACAGGCGATCGCCGTAGCCACCCTGAATCAACAACAGGGTTATACCTGTTCGCTACTGGAGGGGATCACAGGTTCAGGCAAGACCGAAGTCTATCTGGCCCTGCTGGAAACCGTGCTCAAACAGGGTAAACAGGCCCTCATCTTAGTGCCTGAAATTGGCCTGACACCCCAGACGATCAGCCGCTTCAAACGCCGCTTCAAGGTACAGGTCGCGGTGATCCATTCGGGGCTGACAGACAACCAACGCCTGAGCGCCTGGCGCCAGGCCAGAAGCGGCGAGGCGGCCATCATCATAGGCACCCGCTCGGCGCTATTTACCCCCATGCGCTACCCCGGCATCATCATCTTAGATGAGGAACACGACAGTAGCTTTAAACAGCAGGAGGGCGTTGGCTATCACGCCCGAGATCTGGCGGTGATGCGCGGCCACTTGGAGAAGATCCCTGTGCTGCTAGGCAGTGCAACCCCCTCACTGGAAACCTTGCAAAATGCCTTGGCGGGCCGTTATCAACACCTGAGCCTGGGCAAGCGGGCCGGGGCCGCCGAAAAGGTGCGTCAGGGGATCATCGATATCCGAAACCAGCCCCTAAAAAAGGGCTTATCTCACGCCTTACTCAACGAGATGCGCATCCATCTGGATGCAGGCAATCAGGTGCTGCTGTTTCTCAATCGCCGCGGCTTTGCCCCGGCGCTACTCTGCCACGAGTGTGGTCATCTGCATGAGTGCGATCGCTGCGATGCCTTCTTCACCGTGCATCAATCCCTGGGCGAGATCCGCTGCCACCACTGTGGCAATCAATACGCTATCCCCAAACAGTGCCACCAATGTGGTAGCACCATGCTAATGGGCCAAGGAGTGGGTACCGAGCAGTTGGCTGAGGCGCTGACCAAGGAGTTTCCCAACTATCCTGTGGTGCGCATCGATCGTGACACCACCAGCCGCAAAGGGGCGCTGGAAGGTCACCTCAATGCCATCCATAAAGGCGAGTACAAGATCTTGGTCGGCACCCAGATGCTGGCCAAAGGGCACCATTTCCCCGATGTCACCTTAGTGGGACTGCTGGATGTGGATGGCGCCTTGTTCAGCGCCGATTTTCGCGCCCCCGAACGTTTCGGCCAGCTCTATACCCAGGTCTCAGGCCGTGCCGGCAGGGCGCGTAAGGCGGGAACTGTGCTGCTACAGACCCATCAGTGCGACAATCCGATTTTGCGCGAGTTGATGCATAAGGGCTATGGCGAGTTTGCCCGAGGTCAGCTGGAGGAGCGTAAACAAGCGCTGCTGCCACCGGCCTGGCATATGTTGCTGCTGCGCGCCGAGGCCCACCGAGCAGAAGATGCCGACAGTTTCCTGACCCAGGTCGCCGCTCTACTGCCCCAAAACGAAACCTGCGAAGTGATAGGCCCAATGCCCGCCCCCATGGACAAGAAGGCGGGCAAGTTCAGACGTCAGCTGATGTTTCAAACCAAGACCCGCGGCCAATTACAGCAGGCGTTTGAACAGGCTCAGCCGCAGATTGAAGCCCTGCCGCTGGCCAAGAAGTGTCGCTGGAGTCTAGATCGCGACCCACAGGATCTGCTGTAAGCAAAAAAAGTGAGAATAGCGTAGAAAAATCCGTCCAGAGGATAGCAATTAGTCACCACAAGCGGCTAAAATACGCGGTTATCCCTGAATCTTTCATATTTAGGGTCTTTTGACCCTAGCAACTATCGATTAAACGCCAATGAAATCACATATTCAATCTTTGCTCGAACAAGCCATTAATACTCTAAAACAGCAGGAGATAGTGCCTGCGGATTTTGAGGCTCGTATTCAGGTAGACCGAACCAAAGACAAGACCCACGGTGATTTTGCCACCAACCTGGCCATGATGCTGACCAAGGTGGCCCGCAAGAATCCTCGTGAGATAGCACAGCTGATAATCGATAGCCTGCCACAAGATAGCCAAGTGGCTAAGGTCGAGATTGCCGGCCCAGGATTTATTAACTTCTTCATCGATGAAAACGCCCTAACCAATCAACTGATGGCCGCACTCGATGATGATCATCTAGGCGTTACGCTACCAACGCCACAAACAGTAGTGGTCGATTACTCTTCGCCTAACCTGGCCAAAGAGATGCACGTAGGTCACCTACGTTCAACCATTATCGGCGACAGCGTGGTACGCGCCCTCGAATTCCAGGGCCACAAGGTGATCCGTCAAAACCATGTTGGCGACTGGGGCACCCAGTTCGGCATGTTGCTGGCCTATATGGAAGAACTACGAGCCCAGCATGGCGAACAGGCTCAGGTTGAGCTGTCTGATCTCGAGAGCTTCTACCGCGCCGCCAAGGTACGTTTCGATGAGTCTGAAGAGTTTGCTACCCGCGCTCGCCAACTCGTGGTCGAGCTGCAATCGGGCGACGAGTATTGCAACAAGCTGTGGCGCGAGTTTAACGATATTTCACTTAGCCACTGCCATGAAGTCTATGAGCGCTTGGGCGTAAGCCTGACCCGTGCCGATGTGCGCGGCGAAAGCGCCTACAACGATGACCTTGAGCAGGTAGTACAAGATCTGGATGCCCAAGGCCTGTTGTCTGAAAGCAACGGCGCCAAGGTGGTCTTCCAGGATGAGTTTCAAACCAAAGAGGGTGAGCCTCTGCCGGTGATCATCCAAAAAGCCGACGGCGGTTTCCTCTATGCCACCAGCGATCTGGCAGCGATGCGTTATCGCTCAAACGTGCTGAAGGCCGATCGCGCGCTCTACTTCGTCGATCTGCGTCAAGCTCTGCACTTCCAGCAGGTATTTAGCCTGGCGCGCACCGCTAACTTCGTTCGCCCTGACATGAGCCTGGAGCACATGGGCTTTGGCACCATGAACGGTGAAGATGGCCGCCCATTCAAAACCCGCTCAGGCGGTGTGGTGAAACTGGTTGACCTACTCAGCGAAGCCGAAACCCGAGCACTCGATCTGGTTCGCAGCAAGAACCCAGATATGGATGAAGCCGAGCTTGATAAGATCGCCAAAGTGGTAGGCATAGCCTCGGTGAAATATGCTGACCTGTCGAAGAACCGCGCCAGCGACTACATCTTCAGCTTCGAGCAGATGCTGAGCTTCGAAGGCAATACCGCTCCTTATCTGCTGTATGCCTACACTCGTGTTGCCGGTATCTTCAAGCGAGCGGCCGATGTCGACCTAACAGGTGCCAGTATTAAGCTTGAGCATGATAAAGAGAAAGAGTTGGGCAATAAACTGGCGCAGTTCGGTGAAGTGCTAAGCCGTATGGTGACCAAGGGGCAGCCTCACGCCCTGTGTGGTTACCTGTTCGAATTGGCTGGCGCTTTCTCTAGCTTCTACGAGGCCTGCCCGGTACTGGCGGCCGATTCAGAAGATGAGAAGAAGAGCCGTCTGCTGTTGGCACAGCTTACCGCTAAGACCTTGAAACAGGGTCTGGATCTACTGGGTATCGAAACCTTAGAGCGCATGTAATTTAGGGCGGTAAGATGAGCAATCGCGATTACGCCAATAGAAAACCCGCGTCTAAGGGACGTAAAAGCACCGGAGGCCGGCGAAAAGCCGCTCCGGCGCCTCGTCGATTTCCGGTTCTCCTCTCACTGGTGACCTTGGGCTTAGTCGGTGGTTTCGGCTACTTCCTCTGGAGCATCAACGACAGTGCCGACAAGGTTGAACCTCAACCTGAGGTTGAAACGGTCAAAAAGCCTGTGGTCAAGAAAGACCCCAACGCGCTGCCGCCAAAACCTAAAGAGGAGTGGACCTACCAACAGGAGCTGGAGAACAAACAGGTCGAGGTGGACATTCCGGAAAATACTGCACCTACTCGCCCCTATCAGATGCAATGTGGCTCCTTTAGAAAAGAGGCTCAGGCTAACGAGATGAAGGCGGTGATCGCCTTCCAGGGCTTAGAGGCTCAGGTGCGTAAGGTCAGCGGTAGCAACGGTACTTGGTACAAGGTGGTCTTAGGCCCCTACGAGCGTAAACGCCTTGCCGAGAAACATCGCCACATCCTGCAGCGCGGCGGCCTCAACGGCTGTCAGATCTGGTTCTGGGAAGGGGGTTAACCTCAGCCCCCCAAATGGGCCTGAGTCCGTTTGTGATCTGCGCAGACAACAAAAAGCCAGCATATTGCTGGCTTTTTCATATCCGCTTTAAGCGTTAATCAAAGCTTAGTTTTGAGTAATGGTTGCCGAGTTGCCAAAACCACCGGCTTGAACGATAGTGGCGTTGTCATTCAAGCCGAACTGGTTGATGGTCGCCAGGTTATGTGCGCCATCCTGACCCAGACCTGATTGCTCTATCATGGCGTAGTTATCATCGCCTTGTTGCAGCAGCACAGCATCATTGTACTCACCACCGCTCTGGTTAACCCAACCTTCGTTGTTGTTACCAGTCTGGTCGATATCGGCCGCACCAAAGTCGCCCATCTGAGCTACAGTCACGCGGTTCAGCGACGCCGTCTGATAAACATCGGCCATGTTTGCTGTACCGCTCTGGTTCACCACAGCGCCTTGATCCACACCATCTTGATTGATGTTCACGATACCATCCACGCTAGCAGTTTGGTTTACGTCGGCGTTTAACTGATTACCTGGGCCCTGGGCTACAAACACCGCCGAACCATTAACACTAGACTGCATCACAGTTGCAGTAGAGTTGGCGGCTTGGTTCTGCGCCACGACAACATTACCGCTTTCGCTACCATCGATTTGATCGACAAACACCATGGCATTGTCTGATTCATTAAGCTGACTCACCAGCGCAATATTGCCGTTACCAGCCTGGTTAACGCTGGCCTCTGCCAGATACGAAGTATCTTGGTTAATGTTGACGTTGTTAAGATTACCTACAGTCGTCACAGTCGCCGATGCCGGCTCATGGAAACCGAAGCCATACTGACGCACTGTGGTAGTGTTAGAATCACCGGTCACATTCACGGTCGCCTCGCTGTCGTTCACATGCTCTTGGTTGACAGAGGCGATGTTAGACTCACCGTTTTGCATCACGCTCAGGCTGGTATTGATAGCATGCTGCTGTAGTGTGGTCACCTGGTTATAGCTGCCGGTTTGCGCCACGATCGCCGAAACATTCAGGCTGTTATCATCCTGAGTCACGTTCGCCATATTCTCAACGCCGCTGCTTTGGGTTACGTTGGCGGTGCCGATGGAACCGTTAAGCTGATTGATGGTGATAATCGAGTCGGCAGAGCCATCCTGAGTCGCGTTGGCCAGAGATCCATTAGTGATCTGGTTAACCACGACTTCAGATTGCTCGGCATTGTTCATCTGGTTAACGTTGGCGATATTGTTGGCGCCAGTCTGCACGATAGTCGACAGTGCATCGGTCGAGGTATCTTGATCCGAGGTCGCAGTGTTGTTGTTACCTGTCTGCACAATGGTTGATCCGGCTGGGTTGTGGATACCAAAACCATACTGCCTGATATCGGCTAGGTTGGCGTTACCTTGCTGCTGAACTGTCGCTTGGGAATCATCAACATGCAGCTGGTTAACATCTGCATTGTTACCCTCACCAGCTTGAGTCACAGTCGCCTGGGTGTTGACCATATGCTCCTGGTTGATGGTGGCAGTGTTTGATGCCACAGACTGAGTCACCATGGCGCTTGAGTTAGCGACGCCACCCACCTGGTTAATGATTGCCGTTTGCGCATCACCGGCTTGGTCAATACTCGCCGAGCTGTCAAAACCCAAGGCAGTATTGATAGTTGCGCTATGGTTAGTGCCCGTCTGCACGGTTGTAGCAATGTTACCTGAACCATTTTGTGACGTAATGGCTGTGCTGTCGGCAGCGTGAGCAGTGCCTATTGTCATCGCAATGGCGGCGGCCAGTGGAAGTAGCTTTGTCATGAGTAATATCCTTTACTAAATATGTCAATCAGGCGGTAAGCGGCAACCGCCCGGTAAGCATCACCCTAAGTGATGTCGTCCTATGCAAGTTTCAGCAGTAACATGAAACTGCGATGACCAGAGACTCAACCTTCATCGCCCATATCCATCTGTCGGCGTGTCCAGCGAAGGTTAAGGTAAGCGTCACTGTGCAAATAGTTGTCTATCGACTCTTACACAGTGAACGATTTTCCTTTCATCCACATGTTTGGAAACAAGCGCCAGCCATAGCCAGCAGGCAAGAGTATGCAAAGATGCCATCCCATCATCGTCCAGCTAAGGTATGAAAGCCCAACCCCAGGAGGCTAGTTTTGCACCGCTACCCCCCCTCTTTAGTATTAGCCGCTTTGTCATACTCAAAGGGTAAGCCAATAAAAATGCTTAGCTTTTTAATCGATACTGCATGAGAGGCTATTTTTCCCCTCCAGCGCAGGAAAGCGACTGACAACCTCCCTTGAAAAACAAAATGCCATCCCCATATCTAGACTATTGTCCACCGATGGGTTTCCTACCCCTCGGCTAGAGAAGAGGAAATATCGTGACCACAATCGTTTCAGTACGTCGCAACAATCAAGTTGTCATCGCCGGTGACGGCCAGGTATCACTGGGAAACACAGTGATGAAAGGAAACGCTAAAAAGGTTCGACGCCTATATCACAACAAGGTCCTCGCGGGCTTTGCCGGCGGTACCGCCGATGCCTTTACCCTGTTTGAACGTTTCGAAGCCAAATTAGAGATGCACCAGGGGCATCTGATGCGCGCCGCGGTCGAAATGGCCAAAGATTGGCGCTCAGATAAAGTGCTGCGCAAACTCGAAGCCCTACTGGCAGTAGCCGATACCGAATGCAGCCTGATCATCACAGGTAACGGTGACGTAGTGCAGCCGGAAAATGATCTGATCGCCATAGGCTCTGGGGGTAACTTTGCCCAGGCCGCGGCCACGGCACTACTTGAAAATACCGATCTCAGCGCCAAAGAGATCGCCGAAAAGTCTTTGACCATTGCCGGTGACATCTGTGTATTCACCAACCAATTCAAGACGATCGAAGAACTGAACTACTAGCACTGAGCTCGCTCACTGTTAACAAACGTATGCACCCAAGCATTAAGGGATACTTATGTCTGAGATGACTCCACGGGAAATTGTTCACGAGCTGGACAGTCACATCATAGGCCAACAGAACGCTAAGCGTTCGGTCGCCATCGCCCTGCGTAACCGCTGGCGCCGCATGCAACTTGACGCCGATCTGCGCCAAGAAGTCACCCCAAAAAATATTCTAATGATAGGCCCAACGGGTGTAGGTAAGACAGAGATCGCCCGCCGATTGGCTAAACTGGCCAAGGCACCTTTCATCAAGGTCGAAGCCACCAAGTTTACCGAAGTGGGTTATGTGGGTAAGGAGGTCGAACAGATCATCCGCGACCTGACCGACGCCGCCATCAAGCTGACCCGCGAAGAACAGATGGCCAAGTGTAAGTTTAGGGCCGAAGAAGCGGCCGAAGAGCGTATTCTCGACGCGCTCCTACCGAAACCCAAGGAAGATTGGGACACTGAAAAAAAAGATGACACCAACACTCGCCAGGTGTTTCGTAAGAAGCTGCGCGAAGGCCAGTTAGACGACAAAGAGATAGAGATAGATATCGCAGCCCCTCAGGTGGGTATCGAAATCATGTCGCCTCCAGGCATGGAAGAGATGACCAATCAGCTGCAGAGCATGTTCCAAAACATGGGCCCTGGTGCCAGCAAGCGCCGCAAGATGACCATCAAAGAGGCCTACAAAGTTTTGATCGAAGAGGAAGCCGCTAAGCTGGTTAACCCTGACGATCTCAAAGAGCAGGCCATCGAGCTGGTTGAGCAGCACGGCATCGTCTTCTTAGACGAGATAGATAAGATCTGTAAGCGTGGTGACACCTCAGGTCCAGACGTTTCTCGTGAAGGGGTTCAACGCGATCTACTTCCTCTGGTGGAAGGCTGTACGGTTAATACTAAGCATGGCATGGTTAAAACAGACCATATCCTGTTTATCGCCTCGGGCGCGTTCCAGATGTCTAAGCCATCGGATCTCATCCCTGAGCTACAGGGTCGTCTACCGATCCGCGTCGAATTGGAAGCCCTGTCTGCCGACGACTTTAAGCGTATTCTGACCGAGCCCCACGCCTCGCTCACCGAGCAGTATGTGGCGCTGATGGGCACCGAAGGCGTTAAGGTAGAGTTTAGCGAATCTGGGATTGACCGCATCGCCCAAGCCGCCTGGCAGGTAAACGAGCGCACCGAAAACATTGGTGCCCGCCGCCTGCATACCGTGATGGAGCGCCTGATGGAAGATCTTTCATTCGAGGCCTCTGACAAGTCTGGTAGCACGACCTTGATCGATGCCGACTATGTCAACGCTCATCTCGATAATTTAGTACAGGACGAAGATCTCAGCCGCTTCATCCTGTAAACTTAAAGGGCCCGTCAGTTCCCCTGCGGGCCCTCTTTTTAACCTAACACGCTAGCGTCCCAGCAAAAGGCAAAGCTATGACTCCTCAAAGCGACACCCCAAAGGTCACCGGACTCAAACTGAAACGTAAATCTCGTCTGCTGGAGGTGAGTTTCGACAATGGTCAGAGCTATACCCTCAGCTGCGAGCTGTTACGGGTCTACTCGCCCTCGGCCGAGGTGCATGGTCACGGCAACCCTGTATTGGTGACCCATAAGAAAAACGTCAACATCAACGCCATCACACCTGTTGGCAACTATGCGGTTAAGCTAGTGTTCGACGACGGCCACGATACCGGCCTATACTCCTGGAAGGTGCTCTATGACCTAGCCACCAATCAGGTGGAGTTATGGGAAAACTATCTGGCGAGATTACGCGCCGCCAAAGCCAGTCGTGAGCCATTGATCGACATGGCAGTGAAGTATCACACTTAGTCAGTCAACGACCAACCTTCTTTGTCTAAGCTCAAAGCCGATGTCACCATACTGCAGGCCGGACTCTTTAGCCGTTGGGATGAAGAGAGTCCAGACCTGCCTAAATTTCTCAAGGCCACAGTGCATGTACCGGCCGAAATAGACATAGAATTTGGTTTCATCGCCCGTATCCGCAAAGCCAAGAATCGGCGGCTAAATTACTGTATCTATCACCCCGACATTCCCGATGAACAAGGCAATATTCGCCCGCCCTTCGAAGGCGAGCTGTTCGTCGAATCCAACGACTGGAAATTCTATCTGGGCGATACCATCTGGGCGCCTGAGCATGACAAGGTAGGTAAGTGGCGTATGACTCTGTCTCTGGGGGACAAGGTAGTTGCCGAGAAGACCTTTAACGTACATCTTAACGATGAGGAGAGTCAGGTGGCCAACTTCTGGAAACGCAGGGGCTTTTAACCATTTATCTTTACAAACAGAACCTTTTTCAACAACCCATTGACCATAAAGGGGCAACCACCCCGTCACTTAGGTAACAACTCTCTGTAGCGTGACGCGAACGAAAAATTTTACCTACAAAATCACACCATGCGGACTTATGTCCTCTCGTCACTCCCAAACACCAATTACTATCGGGATAAATCTGACACAGAGGATAATTTATGACTGCACATATCAATGGCCAAGCAGGCGATTTTGCTGAAACCATCATAATGCCAGGGGATCCGTTACGCGCAAAGTATATCGCAGAGCACTATCTCGATGACGCACAAGAGATCACTAATATTCGCAACATGTTAGGCTACACCGGTTTTTATAAAGGCCAGCGCATCTCTGTCATGGGGCACGGTATGGGCATCCCCTCGATGGTGCTTTATGCCCATGAACTAATCACTCAGTTCAATGTTAAGCGCATTATTCGTGTGGGTAGCCTGGGAGCGACTCAACACAAGGTTAAGATTAACGATGTGATTCTGGCACAAGCTGCTGGCACAGACTCTCCTACCAATGCCAAACGTAGCAGCGGTTACCAAATGGCGACCTCGGCCACATTTGAGCTACTCCACAGAGCCTACACTATCGCACAAGAGAAGCAGATCAGCGTCAAAGTCGGCAACATCTTCAGTGGTGACATGTATTACGACCCCGATGAGGATATGATCCCGGCACTGGAGCGCTTTGGCGTTTTAGGCATAGATATGGAAGCCGCCGGTTTATATGGCTTAGCCCATCACCTAGGCATCGAATCATTGGCCATTTTAACAGTATCGGATCACTGTTTAACCGGTGAAGAGACCACTGCGGAGGCGCGCCAGTACACGTTTAATCAGATGATTGAACTAGCGCTCGAAACTGCTCATCAGTAATAGCACTAGGCATGAGTTATTGATCATGCCTCTTGAGATCGCTCTTGATGAGCGGCATTAGCAAATTAGGATGTAGAAAATGAAGAATAAAATCTCCTTAACCTTGCTCAGCTTTTTAGCCAACTTTGTCATGGCAGGCTTCGCAACCCAGTTTGGCATGTTGATTGAACCGATAGCTGAAAAGTACTCAGCTAACGTTAACGAAGTTGCCTCTATCTTTTCTCTGTTGAATGGTGGCGCGCTCGCCGGTACCATCGCGGCCTTTTTCTTAATTGAGAAAATTGGCGTAAAACGTATGACCTTAGTCAGTTATTTAGTGATCGCTGCCAGCGCTGGAGCCATGCATTTCACTGACTCATTAAGCATTGTGATGCTCGCCATGACGCTGATCGGTTTATGTGGCGGCGTGGGATTATGTATCGCCGGCACCATTGTCGTCTCCGTTTGGAAAGACAAAATTCAAAGCACTATGCTTGTCGTGCAAGATGCAACATTTAATGTGGCTGGTGTCGTATTCCCTCTGATCACCACATACGCACTAAGCAACGCATTATCATGGAGTTACAGCTATCTAACTGTAGGTGTTGTTGCTCTGGGAACCGCGCTAATCGCCCTACTCACCAACTTTTCATTGTGTGAAACACGCCGAGAGACGCTGACGACGAAAGATGAGTCGGAATGGAATCTCGGCATTATTAGTGGCGGTGTCGGCTTGTTTCTGGGGATGTTAGCGCTTTATACCTTCCTCACTTGGGCACCAATGTTTGTTAAAACAAAATTCGACATCCCCTTCGAAGACGCTGGCAACATCATTACCCAATATTGGTCTGCCGCACTGATAGGTGCCTTGGTCTCAACAGTGATAGTGTCACGAGTTAAAATCCAACATTTCGTGATGGGGATGATAAGTCTGGCGCTGATCATTACCAGTCTGATTGTGACCACAGACAACTTAGAGTCCATCGGCTATCTGACATACGGTTATGGCTTTGCCTGTGCCGCCTTGTATAACGCCTTCATTGCTTATGGTGTCTCATTTGTCAAAACAGCCAGTAGCCGCAACGTGTCATATATATTGATCAGTGGTAGCGCAGGAGCCATGTTTAGCCCTGCCATCAGCTCACTATTTGAGAGCATCATAGGTCTGCAAAGCGTCATGTATGCAATTCCTGTGATTTATGCCTTAATCATCACAATGCTCGTCATCTCAAACCGGCAGCGAGTAGGCCTAACCGTCCAGACAAATCAGTCTTAATGCTTGATTAACCTCGAAGGCCCCGAACTCGCATTTGGGGCCTATTCGATAAATGCCTTTAGACCTGCTAAGTCGCAAATCACCAAGCCCTCTTTATCGCGTTTAATTAGCCCTTGTTCCTCTAAACTTTTCACGGCCCGACGATACACTCTATCCGTTGTTGCAAAACGCTCAGCCTCTAAGTAACACTTAGTAAATCCCTCTACAGGTTGATCTTTTAGATGTTGATGATAAAGATCATAGGCGATGTTGTAGGCGATAGGATAGAGCATTCTGCGAGTCAAAATATCCATAGTATCTTGGTAATCGATAGCAATGGCACTGGCAAAAAATAGTGCAAACCTTGGGGTTTTAAGCAGCGCCTGATGCAACTTATCACCATTAATAATCGCTATTTCTAAAGACTCCTCGGCAATAATGTCGAGTTGGCAAAGGTAATCGGTAAAAAACTCCATTTCACCAAATAACTGAGAGTCACAATTCATAGTGCCAAGCTGAAAACTACGGCCATTTCTTGCGGTGTAGCCCATAGATATTCGCCCTCGAGGCACTAAAATCAATGCATCAAGCTTCTGGCCTTGCTGCATTAATTTATGCTGAGGAGCGACCGTTTTCGTTTCGCTAATACACTCTCTCATTACGCTTTCGATGGCATCATGCTCCTGTTGCCACATAGACCGAAAGCGACCTTTATCCAGTGGTTTTAACTGCATAATAGATCCGAAAAATCAAAGTCAATTTGCCCTAACTTACTCTTCATAACGCTCCACGCCGCCGTCTATAGATAGAGCAGGCTCACTACCCACCAGATAAAACTCAATTTACGCCTTTCACTTACCACTTTGCAAGACAGGATAAGCGCCATCCAACAGGGGCAAACCAAACTGCGCGACTAGCGTAAAAGATTAAGCCAGCACAGGTCTTCGGTCATAATGGCTCATTCAGACAAAGCTAACTAATGATTGACGATATGACACTATGCCCTTTGTTCTATCAAGCTTTTTAACCTACTATAACTCGCTCCTTTGGGATAAAGGCAGCTGACTGAAATACTAGCATTACAGCTAATGGGTTGGATAAATTTTGCATTAAGCAATATCGGTCAGGTAACGCTAACGACCAAGATTCACAATAGCCTCTCACTTGAACAGAGATGCATATGAACAGAGAAACTCATCAAACCTATAGTCAACGAATCCAGGCGGTTTGTGACTATATTGGCAAACATCTAGACCAGCCCCTGACGCTGGAACAACTCAGCCAGAAGGCGTACTTCTCCAAGTATCATTTTCATCGCCAGTTTCAGGTGTATACCGGCATAACTTTAGGTAAATACATCAGTCTACTCAGGCTGAAGCGGGCCTCATACCGATTGGTGTTTCATCCGGAGCTCAAGATCACCGACATCGCCCTCGATGCGGGATTTGAGAACGGCGAATCATTTTCGCGTGCCTTTAAGCAGGTATTTACCCAGACACCGTCGCAATTTAGGTTAACGCCTCAATGGGAGCGATGGAGTCGAGAGTATGCCAAGATGAAACCTATCAGGAGAGAGACAGTGCAAATTAATATTACTGAAAGAGACGACATCAAGGTCGCCGTGCTGGAACACAGAGGCAGCCCGGCCTCACTGAACGACTCGATTCAACAATTTATCAGCTGGCGCAAGCAAAGCGGCGAATCGCCAGTCACCAGCAGCCTGACATTGGGCGTCCCCTTTAACGACCCTAATGTTGTGGAACCCGAGGCATTTCATTTCGACATTTGCGGCTCGGTCACGACTGATGTCGAAGCCAATGACTATGGGGTGATCACCAAGACGATCCCCGGTGGTCGCTGCGCCGTGATCCGCCACCAGGGACCACACGATCAGATGGACAATAAGATCTATCAGTTCTATCGCGATTGGCTACCCCAGAGCGGTGAGGAGCTAAGAGACTTTCCCCTCTACTTCGAGTACCACAACTTCTTCCCCGAAGTGGCGGAGCATGAGTTGATCACCGATATCTATTTCTCGCTAGTCTAAGCTCATTTCAGGACGAGACAATATAACGAAAAAGGCTTCCATTTCTGGAAGCCTTTTCTCTTAATACAGCGAAGAGATAGCTGGGTTTAAATATTAGGAACCCTGCTATGACTCAAATGCTATATGCTAGATAGCACAAAGCCCGCTAAAAAGCGGGCTTTGTTAATGAGGCTGAGTGATAGCTAGATCTAAACATTAGGAACCCTGGGTTCAAATAATCCCTATGACCAGACTTTAGATAATGGCCAGCCAAAACGAAAAAAGGCTTCCATTTCTGGAAGCCTTTTTTCTTAATGTGGCGGAGAGATAGGGATTTGAACCCTAGACGGGCTATAAACCCGTGCCGGTTTTCAAGACCGGTGCATTCGACCACTCTGCCATCTCTCCGAACGCCGAGAATAGTAAGGAAATGGACTTTAAATGTAAAGCCTAAATTTCACTAACTGAGCAACAAATAATCCATTAAGGCATTTTTCGATGACAAATGCGTTAAAAACAACCTTTTTAGTGATATTTGGGCGCTAAAACCCCATGCCGAGTGTACTTATATGCACAAAATGCCCTTTAAGATTGTCGATGTAAGCCCCCTATAAACATCACCCCTTGGTCAGCAACTGTTGCAACTCGCTGAGTGAGGCCACCTGATAATGTGGTGTGATTCCCTCTGGCGCTGGTTGACAGTCATGATTAAGCCAACAGGTATCGAATCCGGCATTGATCCCCCCCTGAATATCTGAATGGGGATTATCCCCCACCATCAATACATGCTCTCTGGGTGGATGAGCCATCTGCGACAGCGCGTGCTCAAAAATCGCTACATCGGGTTTAGCCACCCCCACCTCTTCGGAGATCACCACAGGTGAAAAGGCATGCAGCAGGCCGGTACGCTCTAAACGCACCTTCTGAAGATCCGTAAAGCCATTGGTGATGATCCCCATTTGTACCTTGCCATAGAGGGCATCGACCAGCTCGGCAGCACCGGGCAGCAGAGTACAGATATCGGCCATCGCCGTGAGAAAAGCAGCGTTGAGATGCTCGGCAGTCACAGACAGCTTCTCAGCCCAGCGCTCGAAACGGGTCACCTGCAGATGACGGGCGCTGATCTTGCCATCTTGATAGTCTACCCAAAGGGGTAAGTTCACTGTTTGATATTCTTGGAAATCGGCAAGGGTGAACTCTACACCGAAGCGCGAAAACATCAGCTGTAATCCTTTAAAGGCATCGAAATGAAACAGAGTTTCATCGGCATCAAACAATATCCACTGGTACTTCATTCTCTCTCCATGGTTATGACCTCAGGACAAGGGGCAGCACTATATCAATGCCAAGCTTAGCTGAGCAAAAATATTTGCTTACGCTTATGGGATAACGCAGCAGGAACCTCTTGGACGGTGACACGTCTGATGGTAAGACACTGAATTTCCCAAGGAGTGGTTATGCTAAAGAAAGTGATGCGACAAGTGAAACAACACCGCCAGTTCATTCTTTTTATCGGCCTGATGTTGGTGTTTCGCAGCGCCGTCGCCGACTGGAACCATGTGCCTAGCGGTTCTATGCTGCCCACCATAGTGCAGGGCGACCGCATACTGGTGAATAAAATGGCCTACGATCTGCGCCTTCCCTTCACCAATATCACCTTAGTTAAGCTAGCCGAGCCAGAACGCGGCGACATCATCACCTTCGACTCGGCGGTGGCCGACAAGAAGCTAGTCAAGCGCATCATAGGCCTGCCTGGCGATACTGTGTCGATGCGCAATAATCGCCTCTACCTCAATGGTCAGGCTATAAACTATGAAGCATCATCGCAAACCATGACCGACTGGCGAGAAGCCTTTAGCGACGAGCGAAAAGCCTTTAGCGATATGCAAGAGGCCTTTAGCGATATGCAAGAGGCATTACCCGGCAAGCCCCACGCCATAAGATTAAATGCTTCCCCCTCAAGGCTGGCCAATTTTGGCCCTGTGACTGTCCCCCAAGGGCACTACCTGACACTTGGGGATAATCGCGATGCCAGCGCCGACTCCCGTGTTATCGGCTTCATCCCGCGCGAAGAGATCACAGGTAAGGCTCACAGGGTGGCTTTTTCAAACGATCCCGAGCACTATTATTGGTTTAGGAACGAGCGCTGGCTAATGCCCATATAGTCACGAAAGAGAATCATCAAAGTGGCAGCTACTCAAGCTTTACGTAGCTGTCACTATTCCAATCGTAGACATACTCTACCCCTTGCCATTCGTAAACCGTCCTGCTCTCTTTGATTCTCACCCTAGCATTGGCAGGCAGGCTCTTAATGGCATCACTCTGAGTCAGACTGGTGGTGACCTGCTGCGGCGGTGCAATAGGTTTTGGCTTACGATATTTTCTCGGCTCGTAACGATAAGGGTAACGCCAGCGGTCACGCCAATAGCCATAGTGATTATGACGCCAATAGGGAAAACCAGTGCCTATGCCGATACGCCAGCGCCAAGGGTCATAGTAGCCTCTATCCCAATCGTGACGATATTCCCAACCGGCATTGACGCCGAAATCAGAACTAACATGAAATTGGTCATCTATCTTAAGCGCCCAGGCAGGCATTAGGCTAAGCGGCAACAGGCTCAGCAACAGCGCTCCCTTGACTAACAACAAAGGCCTTATCTTGTGCTTCATATTGCCACCTCGTCTTAAGAACAACATCGACATCTTAGCCTTAATTATAATCCCTGCAAATCTCGCCGCATTAGGGTCGCAAAGCCGATGTAAGCTATTTGGGAATAACGCCCATAAATGGTATAGTGCGCGCCATATCACATTTTTCTTAGCACGAGTATTTCCACATGAGTTTTAAGGATTTACGCAGTTTTATCGATCACCTCGAAACCAATGGCGAACTAAAGCGCATCGCTCACCCTGTGGATCCCCATCTGGAGATGACAGAGATTGCCGATCGTGTATTGCGGGCAAAAGGCCCGGCGCTGCTGTTTGAAAATCCTGTCGGAAAGACAATGCCTGTGCTTGCAAACTTGTTTGGCACCCCTAAACGCGTAGCTATGGCCCTGGGCAAAGAAGACCCGCTAGCCCTGCGCGATGTGGGCGAGCTGCTGGCCTTCCTCAAGGAGCCCGAGCCACCACGCGGCTTTAAAGATGCCATTTCCAAGATCCCCATGTTCAAACAAGCCCTGAATATGCCCCCTAAGACGGTGCGCAACGCTCCTTGCCAAGAGGTAGTGATCAGCGGCGATGATGTGGATCTGACCCAATTACCTATTCAGCACTGCTGGCCGGGTGATGTTGCGCCACTGGTCACTTGGGGATTAACCATCACCAAAGGGCCGAGACAGAAAAGACAAAATCTCGGCATCTACCGCCAACAATTGCTGGGTAAGAACAAGCTGATCATGCGCTGGCTAGATCATCGCGGCGGTGCGCTGGACTTCAAAGACTTTAAAGAACAACACCCAGGCGAACGCTATCCTGTTGTGGTGGCGCTGGGCGCCGATCCCGTCACCATCTTAGGCGCCGTCACCCCTGTGCCCGACGCCATGAGCGAGTATGCCTTTGCCGGCCTGCTACGCGGTGAACGCACCGAGGTATGTAAGGCACTGACCTGTGATCTAGAGGTACCAGCCACCAGCGAGATCATTCTGGAAGGCTATATTGAACCAGGTGAAATGGCCGAAGAAGGGCCTTATGGCGACCACACGGGTTACTACAACGAAACCGATGAATTCCCGGTCTTTACCGTGACCCATATCAGCCATAGACGCGATGCCATCTACCACAGCACCTATACCGGCAGGCCACCCGATGAGCCAGCTATGTTAGGTGTGGCACTGAACGAAGTGTTCGTGCCTATTCTGCGTAAGCAATACCCGGAGATTGTCGACTTCTATCTGCCACCAGAAGGCTGCTCCTACCGCATGGCGGTGATCTCCATTCGCAAGCAGTATCCTGGGCATGCCAAACGCGTAATGATGGGTGCCTGGTCCTTCCTGCGCCAGTTCATGTACACCAAGTTCATCATCATAGTGGATGAGGATGTGAACTGCCGCGACTGGAACGATGTCATCTGGGCTATTACGACCCGGATGGATCCTAAGCGAGATACCGTCATGATAGACAACACTCCTATCGACTATCTGGACTTCGCCTCCCCGGTGGCAGGTCTTGGCTCTAAGATGGGAATGGATGCCACCAACAAGTGGCAAGGGGAAACCGACCGTGAATGGGGGACCCCCATTGTGATGGATGAATCCGTCAAACAACGTGTCGATGAGATCTGGGATGCCTTGGGCATAGATGATGCGCCGACACTATAATCAATATCAGACGTAAACTAATCATCTGAATTTAAAAAACAAATTAAAAAGTTAACCCTTTGAATACTTGAACAAATTAATCAGGTATTCAAAGGTGCTAAACCTCCACAGAGAGGGTCTGAAAGGAAAACCAATGAACACCATACGCTGTAAAGTTGAACATGTTACCGCCTTTAATGATGCCGTTTATCAGGTAGCATTAACCCCAGAAACCAGCTTCGAATTTCAGGCTGGTCAGTACCTTTGCGTCGTAATGGGTGAAAAAGATAAACGTCCCTTCTCTATCGCCTCGGCGCCAGGCAGCGATCAGATCGAACTGCATATCGGCGCAGCGGTCAGCGAGAGCTACCCCATGCAGGTAGTTGAGCGCTTGCAACAGAGCGAGTATATCGATATCGAGGCTCCGGGCGGCGAAGCCTTCCTGCGTAGCGAAAGCCACAGACCCCGTCTACTGATCGCCGGTGGCACTGGCTTCTCTTACATCAAGAGCATCGTCGAGCAGATGATCGCCTTAGGGCAGAAAGTAGAAACCACTCTCTACTGGGGCTGTCGTAACCAGGACGCCATGTACTACGAATCATTGGCCCGCCAATGGCACCAAGATAACGCTTGGCTGAACTTTGTCCCTGTGGTTGAAGAATCGACACCCGAGTGGCAGGGTAAGACAGCCAACCTGCTGGCCCAGATAAAACAGGACTACGTCAGCCTCAACGGCTACGACATCTATATCGCCGGCCGGTTCGACATGGTTGGCGCCGCCCGCGAAGTGTTTCGCGAAATAGGCGTCGAAGAGCAGCATCTCTATGGCGATGCCTTCGCCTTTATCAAATAGCAAACTCAATTTAGCCCTGACACTTAGTCAGGGCTAAGCCACTTCTTTAAACCACGGCCTCCATGCCTTCATTCTCTTCTAGTCGTTCAATCTTGAAATCATAATAGGCATACGCCGCGCTGATAAAAGGACAGACTAAGTTAAAGAAGGCAAAGGGCAGATAGGCGATGGTCGCGACCCCTAGGGTGCTCGCCATGTAGGCACCGCAGGTATTCCAGGGTACCAGAGGGCTGGTGATGGTCGCTGAGTCTTCCAGAGCCCGGCTCAGGTTAACCGGCGCCAGACCATGCTTCTCATACTCGACCTTAAGCATACGACCCGGCAGCAAGATAGCGATAAACTGATCACCTGTGATCAGATTCGCGCCGATACAGCTGGCCAAGGTAGTAATAATCAGACTACCGCTGGATTTTACTAAGCCTAATACCCCTTGCAGTAGACGCTGCAACAGACCGGTTTTTTCCATCACGCCGCCGAAGGCCATGGCGCAGAGGATCAACCAGACGGTGTTGACCATGCTGCTCATGCCGCCACGGCTCAGCAGACTGTCGAGCGTCTTATCTCCCGTATCGGCGGTATAGCCATCAAACATAGCCACCCATATGCCTTTTACTAAGGCGACCATAGTGGGCAGGCTATCATCGTTGACAAACTTAATCACTCCATCGAACTGAAACAGTGCCGCGCAGATGGCACCGGCCAAAGTCCCCAAGATCACCGTCGGGAAAGCGGGCAACTTCTTGTAGGCCAACACTAAGACCACCAGCAAGGGCAGTAGCAGATGCAGGCCTGGATGATACTGAGCTTCGATGCGCGACATGGTCGCGGCCAGATCCGTCACCGCGCCGCTACTGTCACTGTTAAGACCGATAAACAAAAAACCTATCAATGCCAACAATATGCTGGGCGTAGTGGTCCACACCATATGCCGAATATGGCTAAACAACTCAGTGCCAGCAACGGCTGGTACCAGGTTAGTGGTGTCAGACATGGGCGACATCTTGTCACCAAAATAGGCACCACTGATAATCGCCCCTGCGGTGATCTCGACGCTGAGCCCCATGGCACCAGCCACACCAATTAAGGCGATACCTAAGGTACCGGCCACCGTCCAGGAACTACCTATACTCAGGGCCACCACGGCGCACAGTAGGCAGGAAGCGGCATAGAAATACTCTGGGTTTAAGATCTTCATGCCATAGAAGATCATGGTGGGCACAGTACCCGATAAGATCCAGGTACCGATCAGCGAGCCGACCGAGAACAGGATCAACAGGGCGCCGGTGGCTAAGGAGACACTCTTAACGATACCCGCTTCCATCTCCTTCCAGCTGTAGCCATTTTTCACCCCGATAACCAAGGTAATACAGGCTGCCATGATGAGGGCTATCTGGTTGGCGCCGTAGGAGCTGTCAGACGAGAACAGATACACAGACGCGGTGAGCATGCACACTAAGGCGATGATGGGGATCAAGGCATCGAGAAGCGTCGGCTGCTTGTGTTTACCTGTGGGAGCGTTACTCGCATCTCTGCCATGAGAGCCTGGCGACTGCTGATGAGAAGTCATGGTTAGTCCTTATTATAATTATGGTTTTTCCCAATTTTTCACCCCAGGTGTAAATAAGCCAAAGCGGTGTATTCACCACAGGGGCCGAACATAGTTACACATTTTTAACAATTCAGTCCAGACCACAAAGGGCGTTTACTCAGGCTTTAACACAGAGATTAAGCATAAGCGAGCGTAACCATTCATCTCATCAGTTAATTACAGGCTAGTTATGCAGGAAAACCACATATCTCTCTATTTCAGCACAAGGTAAAAAACTTCACGCCCTTGCACCTGTTGCTCACTGGACATCACCTTTCAATTGGCCGCCCATTAAATTAAAATTGCCGCCACTCAAACTGACACTTAAGGCCCAGCGATGAAACTGACCGCACTCGATCAGCCCCTATACGACCACCTTTACCGCGACATTCACCAGTTCCGCGCAACGTTCGATCTGCCTATCGAAGATGCAAGCACTCTGGATGAACAGGCCGATACACTGCACACCTCGCTCGCCATCGAAGAATTGACCGAACTGGCCGAAGCCGACTGCCGCGTTGAACAGGCTGACGCGATTGTCGATTCGGTTTATGTACTCATGGGCCGCCTGGTGCATCTCGGTGCCAAGCAAGTTAATGATCGCCTGGAGATCAGCTATGTGATCGATCTCCTGCTCCACGTGGCCAAGAATCGTGACATCGACTTCATCCGTTGTTGGGACGAGGTGCACTCGAGCAACATGAGTAAGGTTTGCCGTAACGAGCAAGAGCTGGAAGAGACTATCGCTCACTACGCCAAGCAGGGAGTAGAGATTGTCGGCAGCCGCAAGGGCGATTTCATCATCGCCAAATGTGCTAAGGATGTGGAGATGGCCGGTAAAGTCGTGCGCCAGGGTAAGGTGCTCAAATCTGTCTACTACCGCCCTGCCGACCTTAGCAAACTGGTGAGCAACACATAAACCTAGCGTGAGGCGTCGGCAACTGCCGAAGCCTCAATCTGCCCAAGTTAATAGCTTGTTGTTAATTGCATGAAATACAATAATTTGCATTACAAAGGTGTGAACCCTAGCAGCAAGCTTATCTCCTTGGCGTGATCCAGTTAACAGCTAGCCGCATTGATGCTACTCTCGGTGCCACTTAGATGATTGAATAGAGACAAGATGAATTTGATTATCGATTCTGGTTTTTGTCTACTGGCCTGAGGTACTATCTATGACCAAAAATATTAAAGCATTACTTGCCACTACAGCGCTATTCTTTAGCACTCAGGCACTGGCAAATAATGGCTGTGCATTCGATGAAAAGCAGGAAGGCTTTATCGCCACCTGCAGTGAGGAGAAACAGGAAGTGATACTAACCGGCGAAGTTCAAGCCCAAACCTTAGTCACTGAACTAGAAGATTTCGTTCAAGGCTACGCTGAGTATCAGGTCGACACTAAGGCGATCGAACCACTAAAGCAGCTGCAAACACCAACTGAGATTGTGGTCATCATAGGTACCTGGTGCCCAGATTGTCACCGAGAAACCCCACGCTTTATCCGCATCATTGAAGCGCTTAACAACCCTAACATCAAGGTGAGTTACATTGGGGTAGACCGTAAGAAGCAAGACCCTGAAGGTCTGGCGGCCAAGTATGACTTTACCCGCATTCCAACCTTCATCGTTAAGCAAGATGGCAAAGAGATTGGCCGCATCGTTGAACGTCCGGAGATCTCTTTAGAAGTGGATTTAGCGAAGATCCTTAAGTAATCCCGCTTCATGACATAAAAAAGGCCGCAAATGCGGCCTTTTTGCTATCCATAACGATTAGAAATCGTAACGTATTGATGCACGAACATACCTTGGGCTCTGGAAGCTATCGGCATAACCGTAGCGAATGTTCTTATCGCCACTGTCGAGTTCATACTGCTCATCCACACCGGTAATACCATCGAAGTTGAACAGGTTATACACATTCAACTTGAAGTTCAGGCGTCCCGCAGTTTCAAAGTCCATGGTGTAAGACAGGTTAAGATCTATGTTGTAGACCCAATCTGTGCGTCCCATGCTGCCACGCGGTGCCGCTACACCATCAGCATAGAAAGATGACGCGCCGTACCAGTCACGACCATAACAGGTGCCATCGATGGCAATCGCCTGCACACAATAACCTTGATCCGCTGGATGCACACCAAAGGCATTGATTGGACGGCCAGATTGCAGGTAAGAGTTAAAACCAACACTCAAGTCATCTGTGATGTGATACACACCGTAGAGCTTAAAGTTATGACGTCTGTCGTTTGGCAAATAACCTTCACCGTTATCCATCAACTCAGGGTAATCGAAAGAGGTCGTCCAACCCGGATCCGCCTGCTCGTTATCTGAACGCACCAGACCTTCTGTGTTACCTTCACTCTTAGACCAGGTATATGAACCGTTCAGGGTAAAGTCTTCGGTCACGTTACCGCTAAAGCTAAGCTCAATCGCCTTGTAGGTGCGAGTCGCCTCTGGGAAGCCCATCTGATCTGCGGTTACATTAACTGTTTCTTTAACGCCGTCACCATCCACATCATAATTGATCTCAGTGCCGATGCCGGGGTTAGTGAGCGTCGGGAACCAACCACCAACGAAGTAGTCTTCGGCGCGGGTCTCACCATTACCTGCATACCAAGAAGAATCATAGTTTTCCTTGATCCACTGGTTCATCCCGTAGTTAAAGGAGACATCTTCAATCGACTGCTTCAGGTCGCGATAGACACCGCGGATCCCCACGGCCCAGTCATCGTTAAGCTGCTGCTGGAAACCCAGGGCAAACTCATCCGAATACATAGACCCCGCCTTGTTGTTAAACAACTGGTCGGCATCGGGTACAGTGCCGTCGGCCACCACGCGGCGAGAGATCTCATCACCTAAGATCGGCGAACCATCGGCATTTACGCCGTTAAGATGACTCACGATATGTGAATCGTAGGCAGCAGACGCCATACGTAGGTTAGTGTTAGGCGATACAGGCTGGAAGTATCGACCATATGAGGCATACAGCTTACTTGAGCCGTCACCCACCACATCCCAGGTCACACCCAGACGCGGTGCAAATTGGCCATCTAGGTCAACATACTTCTCGCCAGAACCGGTAGTATTGCTGAACTCGCTATAACGCACACCAAGGTTCACTGTCACCGTATCGGTTGCCATCCAGGTGTCTGACACATAGAGGGCGGTGTGTACGTTTTCAGTCTCACTTGCCTTACCCCAGATACGCAGATCCGCGTATTCTGTCCCTTCGGCTAAGCCATAGGCGTTATCGGCACCTGCGGTGTAATACTCATACCAACCGTCGCCGTTCGGTGTATAGAAATCGGCGATCTCTAAACGCTCGTAGTCATAACCTGCACGCAGGGTATGGTCTCCGACCACCCAGTCAAGATCGATACGATAAGTGATTCGCTTATCTTCGGTTTCAGAGGAACCATAACCCACCCAGTCACCAAGACGCTGATAGCTGCCAGAGCGGTAATCTTCATAGGTTGATTGATCCAGCGTGCCTGAGTTGTCCTTGGTCGATTGTGTGATCTCACCATACATGGCCGATAAGGTCACATCGTCACTGAGATAACCCGTGTATTGCGCGTTCCAGCCGATGCCTCCGTAGGTGCTTTCGGTCAGACCAATCGCTTCTCCGCGGCTACCATCTTCTGCGCGGCGATACTGAGTACTGGCATAATCCCCTTCGTTACTAAAAGCCATCACACCAAGGGAGTGATCTTCATGGATAAACCAATCGACCTTAGTAAACCAGCGGTTGGTATCCCACTCTTTATCACGCAGCGTGGTCTCACTATAGGCTGTCTCTTCCTCACCATAGGGATTCCACAGGCCGTAGAAAAACAACTTATCCTCAACAATCGCACCTGACGCCCAAAGGTTATATTCGGTTTCCTGCCAATAGGCATCAGATACCTTTTCTATGCTACCGTCATCTTTCATACGTGGCATAGGCTCGGCCAGAGCATCAGGGGCAATTTCGGCCTTGGCACCAAACGTCCACTCGTTGTCACCCGACTTAGACACCAAGTTGACTACACCACCGATGAATCGGCCATATTCTGCCGACACACCACCGGTTTGTACCTCAGTTTGCGCAATGGCTTCCCAAGGCAGATCGATATCGCCCATGCCCTTACGCAGATCGGTAATGTTTAAACCATTCAAGTAGTAGCCATTCTCCGCCACCGACGAACCGGCAATGGCCACGCCGCCAAAACCGTTATCACCCGCTACCGCACCTGGGGTTAGGAGGGCAATTGAGGTTGAGTCTAACTCAACTGGCAGCTGATTCAGCTCCTCGATTGAGATCACCTGAGAGTTGGTGGTGCTTGAGGTATCCACACGGCTAATACGTGCACCTGTGACCGCGATGCGTTCCACTTCACTGTTCTGTGCATCTAGCGCCACATCAAAGGTCAGGGCATTACCCACAGTCACAGCCACATGCTGCTCTTGTACCTGGTAGAAGCCATCTTTAACAATAGTGATGGTGTAATTACCAATTGGCAGGCCTTTCAATGAGAAACTGCCATTTGCGCCTGTGGTCGTCTCCTTCACTATCCCTTTGCTTTCGTGTCTGATGATCACCTTGGCATTGTTGACATCGGCGCCAACAGAACTGGTGATATGCCCTTTGATCGTACCGAAGCCATCGGCCGCCATAACTGCAGGCGTAGATAGCATTAGCACCGAGCCTACGGCGATTGCCGCTAGGGTCATTCTCGGCGCAAAACGCTTACTCGCGTTACTTCCTGACATAAGTTTTATCTCCCTTCTCTTTATTATTTTGCAGACGTCCAAGGCAATTAATTGTGGGGTTTATGGGTACAGTCCCTGAACGCAACAAAAACATAACACAGAATACATATTTTATACAATCTCCAATATACAAATGTATTTAGAGAAAGTAATCGGCAAGATAGAGAGAGAAGAATTAATATAAGTTGCTGAAAATTAATATTTTACTGGATGACGATGGGGGGATGTACGGCGAAAGTAAGATCACCAAGGTTTAAACAGATGTCAGGAATTGTCGAATAAAACTTAATGCGCTGCCTGCACTCGCTGGGCAAGTTGATGTAACACACCTTCTCTTAGCGCGCCGCCAGAGAGATTTAACGACTGAATGTCGAGCAGGTTAAACAGGGCTGACAAGATGGCAAGTCCAGCGGCAAAAGTGGGAGCCCGTTCGCTATGCAGGCCGCGAATGTCGCGCATGCTGACATCGGTTTGCGCTAATACTTCTTCCCTGAGCTGACCTAGCACCTCGGGGGTAATGGTGGCTGACAAGCCACGATCATTAAGCAGTTCAACCACAGATTGTACCGTGCCTGAGGCACCGACGACACCATGCCAGCCATAATCGGTCAGTTGCTTACGATAGTCACCCAACGCAGCTTCGACCTGGCCTTGCGCCGCATCGAAATCCAGTTGCTGAAAGGGAAAGCTGTTGAAAAACTTGTCATTAAAGGTGACACAGCCCATGGGCAGACTGGTCTTTAGCAGCACCTTACTGCCATCACCTATGATGAACTCGGTACTGGCACCGCCGATATCGATCACTAAACGTCGACCCTCCCCCTGGGTGGTGGCAACCATCCCCTGGTAGATAAGCTCTGCTTCGCGCAGACCAGAGATGATCTCTATAGGTTGACCGAGTATAGGTAATGCTGCATCGCAAAAGGCTTTTGCGTTGCTAATACTGCGCAGGGTTGCCGTAGCAATAACGGCAATATTGTCTCGACTGACCCCTTCATGATCTAGCATCTGCGAGAACATCTGCAGACAATCCAGACCACGTTCAAACACCTCAGGGCAGAGCACGCCGTCGGCACCTATGCCTTCGGCAAGGCGCACCTTACGCTTATACTTGGCCACTACTTTTGGCTTGCCGGCATGGGTTTTCGCCACCAGCATATTGAAACTATTCGAGCCTAATGTAATGGCCGCATATAAGGAGCTGACGCCGTTGTGCTTCATTAACTGTGTCTACGCGTCCTATCATGGCGTCTTGGGCGTGCGCCCGGACGACCACCTTGGGGTTTACCGCTACCAGAGCGCCCGGCAGGACGTGGGGCATGCTTACGATGAATACGCACCGGTGGTGGAATATCATCGAGCAGCGCCTCGCTGTCGTAGTTGGTCACAGGAATGCTATGTTGAATATAACTCTCGATAGCCGGCAGGTTGAGGGCGTACTCTTCACAAGCGAAACTGATAGAGACCCCTTTTTGACCTGCACGCCCAGTACGACCGATACGGTGTACATAATCTTCGCAATCATCTGGAAGATCATAGTTGTAAACGTGCGACACATCAGAAATATGTAATCCACGCGCCGCAACATCGGTTGCCACTAAGATATCTAAGTCGCCAGAGGTGAACTGCTCAAGAATGCGAATACGCTTCTTCTGTGGCACATCACCAGTAAGCAAGCCAACGCGATGACCGTCACCTTCTAGATGCGCCCATAGATTTTCGCAGCTGTGCTTAGTGTTAGAGAATACAATCGCTTTTTCAGGCCAATCTTCTTCAATCAAGGTCAGCAGCAAGCGCATCTTCTCTTCCTGTGAAGGATAGAAGATCTCTTCAGTAATATTCTTCGAGGTTTTTTCGCTTGGGGCAATTTCCACTTTCTCAGGATCATTCATATGATCATAAGCCAGCTCCTGCACCTTCATCGATAAGGTTGCCGAGAACAACATGTTCAAACGCGCATTGGCATCTGGCATGCGTCTGAAAAGGAAGCGAATATCTTTGATAAAGCCAAGATCGAACATGCGATCGGCCTCATCTAATACCACTGCCTGAATGGTATTGAGGTTAATGACACCCTGGCGCACGTAATCTATGATACGTCCCGTGGTACCAATCAAGATATCAACGCCTTTATCTAACACCTTGCGCTGCACATCGTAGCTCTCGCCGCCATAGACAATACCCACCTTAAGGCCGGTATGTTTTGCCAGTAAATTAGCGTCCTTGGCGATCTGAATGGCCAGTTCGCGAGTCGGCGCCATCACTATGGCTCTAGGCTGATTAGTTTGACGTCCCTCAGGGATCGGAGTGGTTAGCAGATGATTGAAAGTGGCGACCAGAAAAGCCAGAGTTTTACCTGTACCTGTCTGTGCTTGACCTGCGATATCTTTATGCTGGAGTAAAATCGGTAATGATAATGCCTGGATAGGCGTGCAATATTCAAAGCCGCTTTCGATTAGTGCCTGTTGTATCTCTGGATGTAGAGAAAAGTCGGCAAACTTTTGATTTGTTAAATGTGTTTCGCTCATAGCGCAAGCATACCAGTTAGGGTTGCAATAAGGAACTCGATCGTTTGAAATAACGGCTAATAAAAAAAGACCGTTGAAAGCCGCGAATAACTCTTGAAAAGCGAATTTCAGACCCAATATACAGCTTAAGCCATTAACAAACCAGCAATGGCAACCTAACTGGAGAACATCATGAGCGATAAAATTATTACCTTAAGCGACGACAGCTTTGAAAACGACGTTTTGAAATCAGACCTCCCAGTCCTTGTTGATTTCTGGGCTGAATGGTGTGGCCCTTGTAAAATGATTGCGCCAATCCTAGATGACGTTGCAGACGAGTACGCAGGCAAGGTAACTATCGCTAAGCTAAACGTGGATCAAAACAACGCTTCACCGGCTAAATACGGTGTACGTGGTATCCCAACACTACTTATCTTCAAAAACGGTGAGCTAGCCGACACTAAAGTGGGCGCGCTTTCTAAGACTCAACTGAAAGAGTTCATCGACGCACAACTATAATGCCTCGACCACTATGACATTTTTGTCATAGAAAGTGATTCTCGACACAGCTTAGCCAAGTAATTGTGTCGAGGGTCGCTAAATTTCTAGACGCCTCGCTTCGATAGTGCTACTTTAATAACCAGAAACTTTCTCATTAACCACACCTCGCTATTTCGATTAATATCCAAACAACTTTAATTGCTATTAGTCTATAGATAGCTTTGTCTCGCAATATACAAGACCCACCACAATGAATTTATCAGAATTAAAAGAGAAGTCGATTTCGGACCTGGTCATCCTGGCTCAGGAAATGAAAATCGATAACATGGCCCGAGCCCGCAAACAGGACATTATTTTCGCAATCCTTAAAGCCCACGCCAAAAGCGGTGAAGATATTTTCGGTGGCGGGGTATTAGAAATCCTGCAAGACGGTTTTGGTTTCCTGCGAAGTGCAGACGGTTCTTACCTAGCGGGACCAGATGATATTTATGTTTCACCGAGTCAGATTCGCCGCTTCAACATGCGCACCGGTGATACCATTTTCGGTAAAATCCGTCCCCCTAAAGAAGGCGAGCGATATTTCGCACTACTGAAAGTCAACGAAGTTAACTTCGACAAACCCGAAAACTCCCGCAGCAAAATCCTCTTCGAAAACTTAACCCCACTTCATGCAGAAGAACGTATCCGTATGGAACGTGGTAACGGTTCAACCGAAGATATTACCGCCCGTATTCTCGACCTCTGTTCACCTATAGGTAAGGGACAGCGTGGCCTAATCGTCGCGCCACCAAAGGCCGGTAAGACCCTGCTGCTACAAAACATTGCTCAAAGCATCACCTACAACAACCCAGAAGTTGTGCTCATGGTGTTGCTGATCGACGAACGTCCTGAAGAAGTGACCGAGATGCAGCGTCTGGTGAAAGGTGAAGTTGTTGCCTCAACCTTCGACGAGCCTGCAAGCCGTCACGTACAGGTTGCCGAAATGGTGATCGAGAAGGCCAAGCGTCTGGTTGAACACAAGAAAGATGTGGTGATCCTGCTGGACTCTATTACCCGTCTGGCGCGTGCCTACAACACAGTGATCCCTTCATCTGGTAAGGTACTTACCGGTGGTGTGGATGCTAACGCCCTACATCGTCCTAAGCGCTTCTTCGGCGCAGCACGTAACATCGAGCACGGCGGCAGCTTAACCATTATCGCCACTGCACTGGTTGATACAGGCTCTAAGATGGATGAAGTGATCTACGAAGAGTTTAAGGGTACCGGTAACCAGGAACTTCACCTGTCTCGTAAGGCCGCCGAAAAGCGTGTCTTCCCGGCCATCGACTTCAACCGCTCAGGTACACGTCGCGAAGAGAAGCTGACCACACCAGAAGAGCTACAGAAGATGTGGATCCTGCGTAAGATCCTCAACCCTATGGATGAAGTCAGCGGCATGGAATTCCTCATCGACAAACTTGCCATGACCAAGACCAATGAAGAGTTCTTTACCGCGATGAAACGCGCGAAGTCATAAAGACATATTCAGAATAAAAAAAGCCGCTTAATGCGGCTTTTTTTATAGCGCTGCCTCAAAAGTCTTGAGCCTTTGCTGACAGCGGCGCCGCAAGTCATCTCGCAGGGCCAGCACCACAGGCGTCACATGTTGCCGGCCAGGGCACACCAGATACAGGTCGGCACTCTCGCCACTATATTGTCTCATTAGCGGCACCAAGGCCCCCGCGGCCAAATCCTCAGCCAGATCCAGCGAGGACTTATAGACGATCCCCTTACCCGCCAACGCCCATTTACGTGCCACCTCGGCATCGTTGCAAGTCCGGTTACCCGAAACCTGGACCTTATGAGTCTCTCCATCCTTATAGAAACACCATTGATCATGGGTTCGTTCATCTAACATAAAGAACAAGCAGTTATGATGTTCCAGATCCCTAAGGCTCTCTGGGCGACCATGGGCCTTAAGGTACTCAGGCGAGGCACATAAGATACGCTCTGCAGCACAGATCTTAAAGGCGACCAGGCTCGAATCTTTGGGCGTACCGCTACGCAGCGCCACATCTATCTTGTCATGATAAAAGTTAGTCAGACTGTCTGCCAGATGCAGCCTTAGCTGTAACCTGGGGTATTCATCCATCAAGCTGTCCAGCCAGGGCAAGATAAAGTTACGCCCGGCATCAGAAGGAAGCGCTATGCTGAGCTTGCCGGCGATCTGCGACTTGGCAGAAGCAAGGGCTTGCTCCCCTAACCTAAGATCCTCCAGCGCACGGCGACAATAACTGAGGTAGCGCTCACCCGCATCCGTCAGCCGCAGGCTTCGGGTGCTACGAATAAAGAGCACTGTATCTAGCTCCTTCTCCAACCGTTTCAGCCCAGCACTAGCCACCGCCGCAGAGATCTCCAACTCCACCGCTGCCGCGGTCAAACTGCCACAGTCGGCAACTCGCACAAATAACAATAGATCATTAACTTGCATCGCCACATTCCCACCGTCTTAGGCGTTCTCTGTCTGTGTCCCCAATTAAGCATAGACTGGTCAAAAACCTTACTTTTATCAAAATATTTTTGATAAAAGTAAATAAATGGCAATAAAAAAAGCCTGCTTAGCAGGCTTTTTAACAGAGGTTGGCACAAATGGCTTAGCACTATCGGCTTATACTAGCGCGGTCGCCATCTTGCGTCTGAGATAGGCAATCTGCTGCATATGTGGCAGATCTTTAGGGCAGTTGTCCTGACAGCCCAGCAGCGTCATACAACCAAACACCCCATCCTGATTACCGATCACATGGTAGAAATCTTCTACGCTGCGGGCATCACGGCTGTCGAGCTCGAAACGGGCGATCTTCATCATACCCACAGCACCGACAAAGGTGTCGCGCATCTGCTTAGTGGCACAGGCCGAGACACACACGCCACATTCGACACAGCGCTCCAACTCATAAAGTTTAGCGGCCTCTTCTGGCGCCATAGGCGCCTCCATACGATGAATATCCACCTCGTCGCTTCTCGGATGCAGCCAAAGCTTGAGACGCTCCGCCAGCTCGCGCATAAACTTACCGGTATTGACCGACAGGTCGCCGATCAGCTCGAAGCCAGGCAGGGGCATTAAAGTGATCTCACCCTTAGGATATTTGCTGGTCAGCGTACGGCAGGCCAAGGTCGGATAACCATTAATCACCATGGCGCAGCTGCCGCAGATCCCGGCGCGGCAAACGAAATCGAACTGCAAAGAGGGGTCTTGCTGCTCCCGCAACATATTCAGCGCAATAAAGACTGTCATGCCCGGCGCCTCTTCCAGCTGATACTTGACCATCTTGGGCTTATCGTCTGGCACCTGAGGGTCATAACGAAAAATGTTAAAAGTTAGTGTACGGCCCTGACTCATTTGCTTTCTTCTCCAAGCTGCTTGCTAGTTCCGAGCGGCTTATCATGCAAACGCTCATTCTTTTCTCTAAGGGATTCTGGTACTTCAAATGGCATCAAGGCGTGCTGACGCTCATAGCGATCGGCGTTATCACCCAGGCTACTGAGGATCTCGACGATCTCTTTTTCACGCTTCTCGGTATCTGGATGCGCAATCGCGTTATTGATGCCATAACCGCGATAGCCAGGTGGCAACTCCATCTTCATCACATCCAGCTGCTCATAATCCAGCTTTGGTCGCGTCGCATCAACGCTTGGCCAGGAGGAGAGCGTGCGGTTAAGCCACTCTTTATCGTTACGCTGAGGATAGTCCTCACGGGCATGGGCACCACGACTCTCGGTACGGGCCTCGGCGCCACAGGCAACGGTTAACGCTACCTTCAGCATGCGCTTAACCCTAAGGGCTTCCACCAGCTCTGGGTTGGCATGACGCTTCTTACACTTAAGGCCAAGGTTGCGCGAGCGAATAAGCAGCGCCTCTAACTCTTTAACCGCCTTGGTCAGCTCAGGGCCATTGCGGAAGATCCCCACATAATCCATCATAATGCGCTGCATCTCACGCTTGATCTCAAATGCAGATTCAGTGCCCTGCCCCTCGACCAGGCCATCGATTTCATCACGCACCTGAGCCACGAAACGCTCAGCAAGTGAGGTATCTATCTCAAGCGTATTCTCTTCACAGAAGTCGGCCACATACTTACCAATAATCATGCCGCCAACAACCGTTTCCGCCAGCGAGTTGCCCCCCAGACGGTTAAAACCGTGCATATCCCAACAGGCCGCTTCGCCTACGCTAAACAGACCCTTTAGCTGCGGACTCTGCCCCTTGGCATCGGTACGAATACCGCCCATAGAGTAGTGCTGGGTCGGACGCACGGGGATCCAATCTTTCGCTGGATCTATCCCTAAGAAGTTCTCGCAGATCTCTTTGACTTCACGCAGGTTAGTTTCCACGTGTTTGCGACCAAGCAGGGTAATATCCAGCCATAGGTGTGGACCATAAGGGCTATCGACCCCTTTACCTTTACGCATATGCTCCGTCATGCGGCGAGACACCACATCACGCGAGGCCAATTCCTTCTTCTCCGGCTCATAGTCTGGCATGAAACGGTGGCCATCTTTGTCTCTGAGCAAGCCGCCGTCACCACGGCAACCTTCGGTAGTCAGAATCCCCACAGGCACAATCGCCGTTGGGTGGAACTGCACCGCTTCCATATTCCCCAGTGTCGCCACGCCAGTTTCCAGCGCCAACGCCTGCCCTATTCCTTCGCAGATGATCGCGTTGGTGGAGACCTCATAAATACGGCCATAACCGCCGGTGGCAATAGTGGTCGACTTAGCAACATAGGCGCGCAGTTCACCTGTGATCAAACATCTGGCCACGACTCCGTGACAACGCTTGCCATCGTGGATCAGTGCCAGCGCCTCAACCCTTTCATGTACCGGGATATCGAGAGAGATCGCCTTGTTGTCGACGGCGTAGAGCAGCGAGTGGCCGGTGCCGTCTGCGGTATAACAGGTGCGCCACTTCTTGGTGCCGCCAAAATCACGGGCGTTGATCAGACCATGAGCCTCTTCTGCCTCTTCGATGGTGACCTTCTCGGCATTAACAACCACCTGACGAGGCCCCTTGGTGACACGTGTCCAGGGCACGCCCCAGTTGGCCAGCTCACGCACCGCTTTAGGGGCGCAGTGTGCAAACATGCGCGCCACTTCCTGATCACAGCCCCAGTCCGATCCCTTTACCGTATCTTGGAAATGTACGTCCTCATCATCTCCCATGCCTTTAACGGTATTCCCCAGACTGGCCTGCATGCCTCCCTGGGCCGCGGCCGAATGCGAACGCTTGGCGGGGATCAGCGATAGTACCAGGGTATCCAAGCCGCGCTCTTTCGACGCGATGGCGACCCTTAGTCCGGCCAACCCGGCACCAACGACTAGAGAATCGGTATATATCAGTTTCACACTTGCTCCTTACGAGGGATGAGAGATCACATTACTTTCAAATCGATTAACTGGCGTAGGGCAGGAAGGCCAGCAAAGAGGCCAAACCAATTACCACAAACACCACACTCACTATGGTTTTTATTTTTCTAATTCGGGCGCGGGCGTCGATGGCTCGTCTAGCCCCCCATTTAATGGCCACGCGATAGATGCCAATGGCGGCATGCAATTCGACACACAAGAGCAGAGGCAGATAGACCATCCACACCCCTTGATTCCAGATGCGATCGGCACTACCCACAGGGCCTATGGTTTCAGGCGCACTACCAATTAACCATAAATGCACAGGCAACAACAAAAAAATGCCCACACCTGTGATCGCCTGCCATACCCATAACTTGGTATCGTCGTGGTGGATCACGCTCATCTGCTTTCTGAGTGCCCTTTGTTGCTGCAAGTTCAGCGGCATCTTATGTATGGCGACCAACACATGAAGCAGAGCCAATAGCGCCACTATGATGGCAATGACCGACACCACCCAGGGATAGCCATGACCGTCAGCACTTAGGAAACTCAACTCCATGGTACGGGCCACAAAAGTCATTGCATCGGCACCAAGCAGAATAGATGACACTAAAATCAGATGCGTCCATAGAAACAGGGCTAAGATGACACCGGTAACACTCTGACTCATATCGAGCCAACCGCTTACATTATTATTTTTCTTTGTCAGCGACATAGGCACTCCTGTGAATAGTGGGAAAGGGGCGTGACTTACTAAATAGACAAACGCTAGCCTTAATGTCGCTCACAAACCCAACAAAAACCGTGAGATAGATCAAAACACAATCCGATATTTTATAAATTGCTAATCTACCTAGGGCTTACACAGTTATGGCACAAATGGTGTAACTGGCAAGGTCAGTGATTGACCTATCATGATATAAGAAACCAGACTCAATATACCTAGGGTCATCAGGTAAACAATCAATACTTTAACCGCCTTTCTTAACCCCTTACGCTGACGAACGAGTCCCCATTTCACCGCTACGCGGTACAGGCCTATCATGGCGTGGATCACTACTGCTGGTAACAACAACGCATAAAGTAGCCAGGCATTAGCATGATAAACACGCTCCGCCGACAGATGCGGACCAATCTCTGGATTGGTGATCATGGTAAAAATATGCACCGGCGCCAGGAAAAACAGGATAAACCCAGTCACCAACTGCCAGAACCAGGCATGACTGTCTTTATGTTTGATCCCCTGCATATGATTGCGCAGCGCTCGCCATTGGCCGAGTTGTGCCGGGAAGCGACGTAATGCCACCGCCGCATGCAACATCACCACCAGCATGATAAAGATGGAGAACACCTTAGTGACGATAGGCATGCCGTGACCTGTGCTACTAAACATGCCACCTTCGAGAAACTGCACTACGTGATAGAAGGTCTCTTTACCAAAGAGAATACTCGACTCAAAATGCAAATGCGCCAATAAAAAGCAACCCAGCAAAATGCCGGTGGCACTCTGTATTTTATCGGCCTTAGCTGACCAGGGACTGCCCAAAGCAGCGTAATGAGTGTGGTGATATTGCAAGCTTTTAACCTTCATGATCTTTCTGCGCCTAGTGTCGGGATCTACACCATACCAACAAGAATTGAGCTGCCTACCAATAAGCCTAAAAAGCGTGAGACAACTCACCCAGGCATAGCAAAACATTTGACACCGATCACAAACAATCACCCAAAACAAAACAAAGGTAAAACCAATTAGCCAATATTAATCAATGATTTAAATAGTCATTTCAAACAATACAATCAATACAAAAACCATCAGATTAACCGATTGAATTTAGTCGCTAAATCCCAGTTTGTCAGTTTAAGTGCAGATTCCTCGGTCTTTGTACAATGCTTGGTTTACAATAAGGCCATTATTGAACTTATATTGACCTTAGAGAGAAGATCCCATGGCCTGGATCCAGTTAAAGATAGACACAGATAACCAACACGCCGAGCAACTCAGCGACATGCTGATGGAGCTGGGCTCACTGTCGATCACCTATGAAGATGGTAAGGACACCCCCATCTACGAACCCAATCTGGGTGAAACCCCGTTGTGGAGCCACACAGTGATCACCGCCCTGTTTGAGGCAGATTATGATCTGGCGCCCGTGGTTGAGATGCTCAAGCTACAGCCTTATTTAGGTGCAGACTTTAGCCATAAGATAGAGCAGGTCGAAGACAAGGATTGGGAAAGAGAGTGGATGGACAACTTTCACCCTATTCAATTTGGCCGTCGCCTATGGATCTGCCCAAGCTGGCGAGAAGTGCCAGACCCACAAGCCGTCAACGTAATGTTAGACCCAGGCCTCGCCTTCGGCACCGGCACACACCCAACTACGGCGCTGTGTTTAGAATGGCTAGATGGACTGGATCTTGAAGGCAAAGAAGCGATCGATTTCGGTTGCGGTTCAGGCATTCTCGCCGTCGCTGCGCTTAAACTGGGGGCCTCAAAAGTCACCGGCATTGATATCGACTATCAGGCTATCGAAGCCTCTAAGGCTAATGCCGAACGCAACCAGGTCGCCGATAAGTTGGCACTCTATCTACCCGAAGATCAGCCAGCCGACCTCAAGGCCGAAGTATTAGTAGCCAACATACTCGCAGGTCCGCTGCGCGAACTGGCACCTCTGATTGCCGAAAAGGTACAGCCAGGTGGCTTACTGGCACTCTCGGGTCTGCTCAAGGAGCAAGCCGACGAGATCAGCCAGCATTATGCCCAGTGGTTTGACATGGACGCACCAGTTCACAAAGAGGATTGGAGCCGCTTGACAGGCACACGTAAATAGCGGTAAAAGCCAGCGGCCGCAAGGCCGCCACAGACTTCTCAGCTTACAAAAGTCAAGTAAAAAAGTTGCTCTCAGGTCATTTATTGACCTTTTCACAGGCTTGAAAAAGGCGTACTATAGCGCCCCTTTGAAGCGCAAGGTGTGATGATAAATGCAGATTGGACCCTATCAACTGAAGAATCAGCTGATCGTGGCTCCCATGGCAGGAGTCACCGACCAACCCTTCCGAAATCTCTGCCTACGCTATGGCGCCGCCTTAGCCGTATCAGAGATGCTTTCGTCTAATCCCGAGGTTTGGGATACCGACAAGAGCCGACAGCGCATGGCACACGCTGGTGAAGATGGGATTCGCTCAGTACAAATTGCAGGTGCCGACCCCGATATGATGGCCCATGCCGCCGTTGTTAACGTACAACAGGGCGCGCAGATCATCGATATCAACATGGGGTGTCCTGCAAAGAAAGTGAATAAGAAGCTGGCAGGTTCAGCACTACTGCAGCAACCAGAGCAAGTAAAAGCGATTTTACAGGCTGTTGTTGCCGCTGTGGATGTGCCTGTGACCCTGAAGATTCGCACAGGTTGGGCGCCTGAACACAGAAATGGCGTTCAGATAGCCCAAATTGCACAAGATTGTGGCATTGCCTCACTCGCGGTCCATGGCCGTACGAGACAGTGCATGTACAAAGGCGAAGCCGAGTACGACACGATTCGCGCGATAAAACAGAATGTCTCTATTCCTGTTGTGGCAAATGGCGATATCTGTACCCCAGAGAAGGCACGCTTCGTGCTGGAACATACAGGTGCAGATGCCGTGATGATAGGAAGAGGTGCTCAAGGACGACCTTGGCTATTCAGAGAGATCCAACATTACTTGGAAACAGGTAAAAAGCTAGCGCCCATTGAAGTGGACGAAAAGCGTCAGGTGATGCTGGAACACCTCAAAAACTTATATGCATTGTACGGCGAGTACAAAGGGTTACGTATCGCCAGAAAGCATGTTGGATGGTATCTGGACCAAGAAGCGCAGAGACCTTTCAGAGCCGACTTCAATCGGCTGGAAACTGTTGAAGAACAACGTTCCATGTTGGAGCGTTATTTTGATGAATTAGTAAAGAATTAATAAAGAGCAGAATACGAATGTTTGATCAGACAACTCAACCAGAAGCTCATCAGCTTACCGTAGGCAAAATCGAAACCGCTAACGGCACTATCAAGCCTCAGTTACTGCGTGACGCTGTTAAGCGCGCCGTAACTAACTTTTTCGCTCAAATGGACGGCCAGGAAGCCGAAGAAGTTTACGAAATGGTGTTATGTGAAGTTGAAGCACCTCTACTAGATATCATCATGCAGCACACCCGTGGCAACCAAACTCGCGCTGCCAACATGCTAGGTATCAACCGTGGTACCCTGCGCAAGAAATTGAAAAAATATGGCATGAACTAAAACTAACGTTTTAGCATGTTGTATTAAAACGGGTTTCTCAGCAATGGGAAGCCCGTTTTGCTTTCTAGCTTCCCCCATCCCAGCGCTACCGTCCGCACATATCCTGGCACTTGGCACCTCTTCAGCTTCGGCTAATTTTCATTTTGTACACTAGCAAACCTTGTGATGCATGCTAGGGATATTTAGCTCACTTGTTACAAGGCAGGCGACAAGTAATCCCACCCAAGGCATATGAAAATCACTCGCAATAATTACTAAAAAATGAAACACCTCCCACATAGAGACAATTATGCTAACTAAAAAAACTCTTTTACCCTCTGTACTATGCCTTAGCCTACTCAATATTGGGGCTGCAAAAGCTGAAACCTTTCAGTTTATCGACCATCAGCCTGAAACAGTCGACACCTTAGTCGCTTTTCAAGCGGGTGAACACACCTCCCCTCAACTCGCACAGCTTAATGATCTGTCTAAGCAACAGATTGCCAATGCATTAGCACTGCAAGGTTTTACCGGCGAGGCAAAACAACTCGTTGAAATTTTATCGCCACACGGTATTAAGGCTAAACGCTTACTTGTGGTTGGTGTTGGTGAAGCAAAGCAGCCTGGTGACATCAATAAACTCGGCGCAGAGATCACCGCTCACTTGCGCAGCACTGATAATGAGAATATCCACCTACTGACAACAGGCATAAGCAATGGGATGAGCAACGCCAATTTCGCCGCCGAGCTGGCTCACGGAATTAACCTACGCGCTTATCAGTTCGATAAATATCTCACCGAGAAAAAGCCTGCCGAAAAGCACTACACGGTAAGCGTTGCCAACCCTAGCGCAGCGACTGATAGATACCAGCAACTCGCCGCCATTGAAAAAGGGGTATTTCTAGCACGTGACCTCACCTCTGAGGTGCCAAGTGCTATGACGCCAGTCGATTTTGCCAACGCTGCAAAAGAACTCAAAAAATTAGGGGTCAAGATCACTATCTTAGATGCCAAGCAAATTGAAAAATTAGGCATGGGTGCACTCCATGCTGTTGGCCGCGGCTCACAAGCGGGATCGCGCTTAGTCATTGCCCATTGGCAAGGTAATAACGATGCGCCTATCGCATTAGTCGGCAAAGGCATCACCTTCGATTCTGGCGGCTACAACATCAAAGCGACCGGCGACTCCATATCACGCATGAAATCTGACATGGCAGGCGCAGCAGCGGTACTCGGCACGATTAAGGCGATGGCGCTGCAAAAAGCGAAAGCCAATGTGGTCGGCGTGATGCCTATGGCGGCAAACATGGTTTCAGATACCGCTTTTGCCCCGGGTGATGTGCTGATGACGGCTGAAGGACTCAGTGTAGAAGTGCTCAACACAGATGCCGAGGGACGACTCATCCTTGCGGACGGAATGTGGTACGCGCGAAAACACTACCAACCTAAAGTGATGGTAGATATTGCCACCTTAACAGGCTCAAAAGTAAGGGCATTAGGGAAACGTTATACCGCGGTATTTAGTGACGATGACACCTTAGTCGATGAGTTAACTTTCTCAGGTAGCGCCGTTGATGAAAAGCTATGGCGCTTGCCTTTGGCCTATGAAGATCTGTTAAAGAGCCCGATTGCCGATCTCAAAAATGCGGGCTATGGCGGCCCCGGTGCGACCACTGCGGCTGTGTTCTTAAAGCAATTTAGCGGCGAGACCAAATGGGCACACCTTGATATTGCGGGTAGCGCACTCGCAGCCAAAGATGAAGGCATTACGCCCGCTGGCGGCACCGGCCATGGCGTGCGTCTATTAAGCCACTGGATCATGAGTCAATCTCAGTAAGCTTTAGCCATAATGTTAACCCTTACTAAGACTCATAGAAAAGCCCTACATTGTAGGGCTTTTCTTTATCAAGCTTTAAGCTAGCATTTTCAGTGCCTAACCTCTAGCATCGCTCACTTGCCTATGACGAGTGTGCTTACTCTCACTGCGCTGGTGCCCCATGCGATACAAGATAGGTATCAGCACTAAGTTAAGTCGTGGCGTTTCAGACCGCACACGCTAAGCGCAACATTTGACTCTACCTAGATTGAGATATTTTATGGAGAAAAGTGTGATTACCCGAGCATTTTACTCAGGTAATTATTGAGGCGAACAAAATACGCAAATAACATGCAGCTTTAAGCAGTCACTTAAACTCATGCAAATATCGGAGCACCACATGCCTCAAACTAAAGAACACCTACTTGCCTCTCGCGTTGGCGAAATTGTTGCAAATGATTTTCGCAGTGCACACCTGTTCAGCCAGTTTGGTATCGATTTTTGCTGTGGGGGCGGGATATCTCTAGAGCGCGCAATTAAGCGCTTTGACGTCGATGAAGCGCAACTCATTGAAGCATTAATGGCACTCGGAATCGAAGGCGAGAAGCAGCAAGGTTTAGATCAGTTACCTTTATCAGAACTGCTCGACTACATCGAAGCGACCCATCACAGTTTCGTCAGAGAAAAAGCTCCACTATTAATTGAATATAGCCAGAAGATGGTACGCGCCCATGGCGAGCATTATGACGAAATTAAACCTTTCGCAGGTTGGATACGCGCACTGATCGAAGATCTTATGCCACATCTGATGAAAGAGGAGCAGATCCTCTTTCCAGCCATTCGCGCTATGGCAAATGGTGAACAGGTCAACGGTTGCTTCGGTCATATCGGTAATCCGATCAACGCCATGGAACATGAGCATGACCAAGCGAGTGAAATTATTGAGCGCCTAAGAACCCTCACCAACGACTTTACGCCGCCAGCACATGCCTGCACCACCTGGCGTATCTGTTACGCCACCCTGGAAGAGTTTGCCGCCGATCTGCGCCAGCACATACACGTCGAAAACAACATTCTCTTCCCTAAGGCATTGGCCATTTAATCGCCGAATGATGAGGTGCTCCATTATCGGAGTACCTCATCAAAGCGCTTTAGATACCCACTATCAGATAGCCACCAATTAAAGCGATGGCGCCGCCACTAAGACGTAGCAGAGGCAGTTTACGGCTGAGTTGCTGCATGATGAAGCCAAGCGACACGCCCAGCAGGTGGATAACGGCGGTGCCGCTGAGGAAACCTAAGGCATAAAGCACCGGACTGGTCAGCGCTGGCATCTCGGCGCCGTGGGCATGACCATGAAAGATAGCAAACAGACCAACAAACCCCATGGCGAGCAGCAGAGGAATCTGCCTGCCTAAAGCAATAGCCAAGCCCAGTAGCAATACAGACAATGCAATGCCTAACTCCACAAAGGGCAGCGCAACACCATAGAGCCCCAATATCCCACCAAACAACATGAAGGCCATAAAGGCTAAAGGCACAGTCCAAATCGCCCGTCCCCCAAGCTGAGTACTCAACAAACCCACACTCAACATGGCCAACAGATGATCAAATCCGAGTACAGGGTGATTGAATCCCGTCATAAAGCCTGCCCCGCCAGTGATCTCATGAGCAAACACGGACGGCGCCCAAACCGCGAGCAACACAGGCAGTAACCTTTTCATCATTTATCCTCTCAATCCTTGAAATCAGTTAAAAGACAATAGGTTAATAAATAAAGTCGAGTTGTGATACAACGCAAAGAACCCATGATTCATTACTATACAAACAAAAAGGCTCCCCACTGGGAGCCTTGCGAAAATTAAATGGCAACTTGCTGTAAGGGATACCAAAGCAATGAAGCTTGCTTTTGCTTTATCAACTCTTCGATGAGTTCCCTAATTTTGGGCTCCGCATCAATAAACTTATTCATATTGGCCCCGCCCCTACGTGCATCATATATTGCTTCCCCATCAAGACGTCCCTGATGGAAAACTTTGATTTCGGCATACACCATGTATAAGGCCAAGTCCCAAGCCCAATTAGCGGTGTAGGTTGCAGTCCACTCACATTGCTGTGCAGCATCTAACTGCTCTAAAACACGATATTTTATCTGTTTCTCTGTCAGCACTTTCTCAACTTCGGCGAGGAAACCTTGGCGTACATCTGGATTTTTTTGAATACACACTTCATCGGAGCGCCCAACCTGAACAGAGTCAACCCTTTGCTTAATAGAGCAGGCGGTTGTCATCATTAATACGGTAAAGACTAGAAATATTTTTTTCATGGAACTCCCTGTCGCTATCTCTTCTAAATCACTGATTACTTATACAATGTTGAGTTTTTGTTGCCGCGCTATGATACAGATAAAACTCAAACGAGCACAACAGTACTCAGCAAACAACTTACCTACCACAATGATTAAATGAGAAGTGACAAGTCTGATAGCGAGGTGATGGTGATATGAGGCAAACAGCCCATCCCAGGCTCAGCTGGCTCTCTATCAACAGCGGGATTAAGCCAAACTGACTGACAACCGGCGCCGCGCGCCCCCTGAACATCGGCCTTAAAGCTGTCACCCAGGTGTAAGAGCTGCTCACAGCTTATGTCGAGACGATGGCAAGCCTGATAGAACATATCTGGATAAGGCTTCATCCGTGTACCATTGCCTGGATGCAGCACAAACTCAAATAGCCCCCCTAAACCGATACGTTGAGCGTCGACATTACCATTGGTGATACCGATCAGCGGATAGCGTTCGGCGAGTCTTTCTAGCTTGCCTAATACCTCATCGGCGACAACAAAATCGGAGCGCTGGCGCACAAAATAGGCTAACGCCAGCTGGGCGCCTTTAGCGGCCTCGATCTTGGTATAACCTAAAGTCATCAACCCCTGCTCTAAGGTCACCAGACGCGACGCCGAGGTATCATGAGCCAGCGAGGGACACTGCTCAATAAGCTGACGCTTGAGCGCTTGCCAATCCTCCAGCCCCCAGGCTTGGGTTAGCGGATGGTGCTCTGCGAGGTAATTAAGTAGCCGCTGCTCTGCGGCCATGATGATGGGGCGATTATCATACAGGGTATCGTCGAGATCGAAGCTGATGGCACGAAAAGGCCGCAGTCGTATCGCCACACTAACCATTGCCACCTCGCTTCTTGGCTCTGGGGTGCGCCCCGTCATACACCTTGGCAAGGTGTTGAAAGTCCAGACTGGTATATACCTGAGTCGTCGATAGGTTGGCATGGCCCAGCAGTTCTTGCACCGCCCGCAGATCGGCACTGGATTCCAACATATGGGTCGCAAAAGAGTGGCGCAGCTTATGGGGGTGCACCTTGGCATTGAGCCCCTGCAGTTGCCCCCACTTATTTAATCTGGCCTGAATACTTCTGTGGGCAAGACGCTTGCCCTTTGCGGTGACAAACAGGGCATCGTCTTCGCAAGGCAGCGTGGCCCTTACCTTTAACCAATCGGCAATCGCGTGCAGTGCCACACGACCTATAGGCACAATTCGCTCTTTACTCCCCTTACCCATCACCTTTACCTGATGCTCACCGCTGGCGATATCTAATGTATTCAGGGCAGCCAGCTCAGCCAGACGCAGACCAGATGAGTAAAACAGCTCCATGATCGCCTTGTCACGCAGGGCTAAAGGATCGTCTCCCTCAATAGACAAAAGATGCGTAACCGAATCCAGATCCATATTCTTTGGTAGGGGTTTATGCTGTTTTGGCGTGCTGAGATTCAGACTAGGGTCTTGAGTGATATAGCCTTCTTGCTGCAAATAATGAAAAAACTGCTTCAGAGCCGACAAGGTGAGGGCGATAGAGCGTGGCCCCAATCCCTTACGATGTAATTTGTTAACTACGGCTTGTAGCTGCTCATCACTCACCTCGCCCCAAGGCATCTCATTTGGCAGTAGCTCCCTTACCCGGCTCAGTTCGAACCGGTAATTTCTCAACGTGTGAGGGGAAAGCTGTCGCTCATTGGCGAGATAAGATTCAAACTCTTTGGCCCAGTCGGCAGACATTCAGGGATCACAGCTTAGGTAAGAGGTGGTCGAGTAACTGCTTGAGCTGATCCAGCAGCAGGTTATCCATTTCGGGATGAAAATGGGTAGGATCTTGGCTGGCGATGGCAAAGATCACCTGGCCACACTGCTGTGACAAACGTGACAAGGCCACAGACCCCACTTCGCAGCCAAATAAACGCTTGGACTCAGTTTGTGTCAGGCGACCGAAGTAGTAACCCTGTTTCAAACGCTCACTCCAGATATTGGACAGTTCGCTGTCGATATCATGCACTGTGATCAATCTGACATGGGTAAAATGAAACTGCTGCTGTAACTCATTTGACAGAATTTGCCTTAAATCACCAAGATCCTCGGCCTGCAACAACCTGAGCGACAGTGCGGTATTGAACATGTAGATCTGTTCGTTACGCGATGCCATGGCCAGCAAGGAGGTGATCTCCTCTTCCAGTTGAGTCACCCTGGCTCGAAGCATCTCCTGACGACGCTCCACCAGTGACACGGCGCCACGCTGCTCGTGGGGAATACGCATCGCCAACAGCAACTCGGGATAGCGCGCAAAGAAGTCGGGGTTATCCAGCAGATACTCGCGGATCAAGACTTCATCAAAGGGCAACTCGGCTTTTTCATTCATCGCATCATTCATTGCTGTATCTGTCCATCGTATACATGTTCAGCAGGCCCAGTCATCCATAGGGGCTTACCTTCGCCTTCCCAGTTAATGGTTAAACTACCACCAGGAAGATCGACGCGAACGCGTCTGCCCAGCTTGCCTTGCAACTGGCCAACAACCACGGCCGCACAGGCACCGCTGCCGCAGGCTAAGGTTTCCGCCGCGCCGCGCTCATAGACTCTAAGTTTAATATGATTTGCATCGACTACCTGCATAAAACCGACATTCACTCCCTTGGGGAAGCGCTCATGCCTGGTCAGCAAGGCCCCAATCTGTTCTACTTCGGCGTTTTCGACATCATCGACGTCCAACACACAATGCGGGTTGCCCATAGACACGGCGCCACATAAGAAGGTTTGCATTCCCTCCGGCTGCTGCGCCTGTAACAGGTAAGTTTTCTCCGCTTTTTTAGCGTTAAAAGGAATTTTGCTGGGTTCCAGTATGGGGATCCCCATGTTGACCGTTACGCTACCGTCACGTTCAAGCCTTAGGGTCATCTTGCCTGAAGAGGTACTGACTTTTATCTTCTGCTTATTGATCAGCCCTTTACTCTTTACAAAACGGGCAAAACAACGGGCACCATTGCCACACTGCTCTACCTCACTGCCGTCGGCATTAAAAATGCGATAGTGGAAATCCAGATCAGGATCATAGGGCGGCTCGACTAATAGCAGTTGGTCGAAGCCGATACCAAAGTTTCGATCCGCTAAGCGCTTTATCTGTTCGGGCGAGAAATAGACATTCTGTGTCACGCCATCGACCACCATAAAGTCATTGCCTAAACCGTGCATCTTGGTGAAATGGATCAAAAGTGTTTTTCCTTCAAAAAGTAACTGACTCCCGACTTAGGGGAGGAGTTGTTCACCTTGCCACAACTGAGAGATTTTTTCTCGCTCTCTCACCAAATAATGACGATCGCCATCTACCATGACTTCGGCAGCGCGGGGGCGAGAGTTATAATTTGACGACATGGTAAAGCCATAGGCGCCCGATGAGCGCACCGCCAAGAGATCATTGGCTGCAATATTTAATGGCCTGTCTTTACCTAAAAAGTCACCTGTTTCACATACAGGCCCCACCACATCATAGTGGCGCGTCTCACCCGCTCTTGGACAAACCGGAATGATCTTTTGCCAGGCGCTATACAAGGAAGGGCGAATGAGATCGTTCATGCCGCCGTCCACCAGGGCAAAATTCTTATCGGCATTTTCTTTTAGGTAGAGCACCTGAGTGACAAAAATCCCCGCATTGGCGGCAATGGCGCGGCCGGGTTCAAAAATTAATTTAAGCTCACGGCCATCTAACTTGCCGAGTAGCGCACTGGCATAAGCGCTAGGCTCCGGAGGCTGCTCGCCATCATAGGTCACCCCGAGTCCGCCACCCACATCCAGATGGGAAATCTTAACGCCCTGCGCCGCCAAGCGATCGATCAGGGCTAACATACGATCCATAGCATCGAGGAAAGGCTGTAGTTCAGTAAGCTGTGAACCGATATGACAATCGGCGCCCTTGACCTCAAGGCCAGGCAGTTGGTGTGCCCGCAGGAAGATAGCCTCAGCCTCCTCCATGGCAATACCAAACTTATTCTCTTTTAATCCCGTCGAGATATAAGGGTGCGTACCGGCGTCCACATCAGGATTTACCCGCAAAGAAACAGGGGCAACTTTGCCTAGGCGCAGCGCCACCTGATTTAACTGCTCAAGTTCGGCCGCCGACTCCACATTGAAGCAGTAAATACCCGCCTGCAGGGCCATCTCCATCTCTTCAACCGTCTTACCCACACCGGAGAACACCACTTTACTCGCCTCACCGCCAGCTTCTAACACTCGAGCCAGCTCGCCACCTGAGACTATATCGAAGCCACTGCCTAGACGGGCAAGCACATTTAGCACAGCAAGGTTTGAGTTGGCCTTTACCGCATAGCAGATCATGTGTGGGTGATCTGCCACCGCATTATCAAAGGCATGCCAATGGCGCTCTAGCGTGGCACGAGAATAGATGTACAGAGGCGTGCCGTATTGCCTGGCTAAATCGGCAACCGCGCATTGCTCGGCATGAAGCTCATCTTGCTGATAAAGAAAGTGATCCACTGAGGTTAGTCCTTATACTTCTGCTGCGTATCTTGTGCTGGCTGGCTCACCTGCTCTGTCTGGTTATCCTGTGGCGTTGGCGATTTATACAAAGGCCCCTTCTGACCACAAGCTGCCAAAGCGATACTTGCCAACAACATCAATAAAATCGGTTTTATCTTAGTAAACATCAGAGATTCCAGAATCGAGGAGATCACACGGAGCAAATGGCCCCGTTACCTATACTAATGGTAATGACGATTGTACGCGCTCCCCAAGCAATAGGGATGAAAATAATGGTTTTTAGCCCAAACAGGATAAAAAGCCGCTAAAACGCATAAAAATCTACATTTCACGAGAACAGCCATCCCCGGGAAATAAGTATCCTCCTGACGACCAATCTCCGCGAGCGCTTTCAAACACTGCACTTTGGTCAGCCAGGCTAGCCCCTTGCATAGCTGGGACGAGTATGCTTGATGTTTGCAGAGTTAGGACTAAAACGTCAAGCCTAACGAAGGCGAAAAACGCCTAATGTGAATATTTTTATTCATTATTACCCAGTAGAGACAAACCAGTAGGAGTGGTGAGGCTTTTTCCTCTAACATACAAGGCAAGTTAACCCACACACATCGCGGGGACTCTCAGGTATAGCGGGGCAAAGTTAGATATTTATCAAAATTGGTATTACTATGTGGGCTCTGCAACAACTCACTTCACTGAAGGATGCCCAGATGGCAATGACAGATTCCGAGTACCATAAGCTCGCTGACGAAATGTTTAACGCCCTTGAAGATGCCATAGAAAATGCAATCGATGAGCAAGATGCCGACATCGATATCGATGCATCAGGTAACGTGCTGCAATTAGAGTTTCAAGATAAGTCCAAGATCGTCATCAACAAACAAGAACCTTTGCACCAGATCTGGGTAGCGACTCAGTTCGGTGGTTATCACTTCTCTTACGTCGATGGAAAGTGGTTAGATGAGCGCAGCGACGCTGGTGAATTTATGCCTTTCGTACTCGCCTCGATTCATCGTCAAGGCGGCATCACGCTAGCGCTTTAGGCAAGATTAAAACTCGATGGCTGCCTCATCGGCGTTAACCCCAAAGGGTAACGCCTCCAGTCGGCCATCGATACGCACTAAACGGAAAAACTGCGGTAAGTTAAACCTTTCGTTATCCAGGTAGGAATCGGCAAAGGCATGGTGATGACTCACCTGACTCACCAACTCCTCAAGGTTATTGCCCGGCTGAACATAATGATTTAACTCATTGTGCTCATCCAGCACAAACACATCTATCCCCTCCTTGCCCTGACGCAGGAAATATTGAATCGCGCCCACAGCGGCAAAATCTTGAATCACCTCGGGGATCTTACTAAATGGCTCATTACCCAGGTTAGGCCTAGGCAGTTCAAGCATGCGCTGCTTGGACAGATGTTGATAAAAGGCTGTGGATTCACTCAAATCCTGATACAACATGCCCTTAGAATTGAAAAACAATCCATATTTAACGCCCCCTACCTGCAATGGATGCACCATAGTCGACGAACTCTTGGCCTTGGTACAGAGACGATTAGCCCTTTGCACTAACTGGCCGACGCTACGCTCTATCTGAGTTTTCAGGCGGCTCGAACAGCTCACTACATCCACTTTAACCGCCTGCGGTGCCCGCTGCATACCGGGCGTAATGTACACCAGAGCATCCAACATGGCTTCGTTACCTTCGAAATGATGGCAGTGCCATTCACCCCAACTATTTTGGCAGATCACATCCAGCGATTGCACCATATTCCTATGCTGACGTCCCTGAGAGAAAATATTGGCATTCATATAATCGAATATGATCTCTTGGCCACGCCATTGAGCGGTTTCGTCACGATTGAAATTGATTAAAAACAGCAACTGACGAAAATGCCAGGGCTGACAAAGGTCCAACTTAGAGGCCCGCCAACCACCATCGGCCATGATGCTGGGCAATCGCCTAGCCGCCTTGGTCAACGCCTTGTCATACCCCTTACTTTTACCAAAGCCATACCATTGTGTTTGGGCGGTCGATACTCCATTCAGGCTGGCCCAGATCAGCAGCTTGGCCTTGCTGTGAGAATGAAATACGGCACGATTGCCCATGAAATTTTTCGACTCGGGCGTGCAGCGATATAGATAATATTCCTGGGTCTTGTGGCTATAGATCACCGTAAGGTGTTCCTCAGCCACTGAGCGAGTCCAGAGACGATTGAGACTAATGATCTGCTTGTCGTCATCACTAAAATAGGTATGAAGCTTGCGCGTGAGCAGGCCCAACTCAGAAATTTTCAGGCTGTCGCTTAATTGATTAGCTGAAGCAAATTGCAACAGCGTCTGATAACTGCCGAGCATCAACTCATTGAGCTGCTCATTGAACCACTGCAACTGACCGCAATGCCAACTATCACATTGATCGAGTGTACCAAGTAGATTATCTGACCATCCCCAACGGGTCACTAAAGACTGTAGCTTATAATAACGCCAATCTTTCGGGTGCTCGGCCACCGTCAGCCTGATACCGCATTTCAAATAGAAGCAGCGCCGCACAATCTCGAGTCGTCGTTTATCATTCTTGTGTTCAAGATAGCGTTCAATAGATTGATATAAAAGGAAATAGGCATCGTTAAAGGCCGAAAAATCTCCTGCCAGAGTGCGCTTCCACACTTGAGTAGCCACCAGTTCACTGTTGGGATAGTCACTGGCATAAGCTTCAAGCAGCATTACTTTAAGCAGTGCCTTGTGGGGTTTGTCTAACCCCTTGTATAACTGCCACAGCGATGCACCAAAATACTCACTCGCAGGCAGATTTCTAACATCCCCCAGAAACAGATGGCTTTCAATGGCTTCGGCCCCTGGCCACCATGCCACCCGCTTACCTGCCAAACAAATTTGACTGCGATAAAATTCTTCCAACAATAACCAGTGCTGCACGCTGCCACTATTTTCACATCCCAATGCCGCAATATTGGGCACTGACGCATCGGTATTTGAAAGAAACTGTTTAGGATGAACAAGATAAATGTTCACTTCGAGCGCATGCTGTGCAAACCAGTCGCTCAATATCAGGGACTTTTGTTGCAAAGAGGCAATTTCATCTTCTGAGAGTGTGGGGTCATATACCAACCACACATCGATATCACTCTTGGGGTTTTGACCAAAGCTGGCAGTACTGCCCATGGTATACACCCCATAGATGGCACTCTGCTGTTGATGATAAACCTGTGGCTCATTCAGTTCTAAGGTGCGGCAGGCTTCTAACGCCTCATTACTGGGGAAGTACTCGAAGATACCGCTTGGGGTCATGGGGCCGTTATAGCCGGGATAGTCGTTGCGGTGATAATGAAAAAGTACAGGAATAAGCTGCATCAAATGACGCTGCAAGGGCGTAAGAATGGCTAGTGCACGTGCTAAGCGTACCCTATTCAAGCGCTCTGCTGTTGCAATAAAATGATCTTGCTCTGTCAATTTCAAACAGCCTAGTCAAATTTGCTCTCCTAATTGCATGCTAACAGTTAATACGAAAACAGCAAGTATATGAGAACTAGATCACACTTTTGTATCGAGAGCTTAGCACTGTAAACGGGTGAACTTCAAAGAATCGACAGCCATTTCTTACATATAGCAATAAGCAATGTTAGCATTAGCGCAACTATGGCCTCTGATGGAATATCGAGCATGTCTCAAAACGTCATTCGTATCGCTACACGTAAAAGTCCACTGGCAATGTGGCAAGCTGAATTTGTAAAAGCCGAGCTAGAAAAAGCCCATGAGGGATTAGTCGTCGAACTCTTGCCAATGAGCACTAAAGGCGATGTTATCCTTGACACACCACTGGCTAAAGTGGGTGGTAAAGGCTTGTTCGTTAAAGAATTAGAAGTCGCCATGCTTGAAGGCAAGGCTGATATCGCCGTGCACTCGATGAAAGATGTACCGGTAGACTTCCCCGAGGGGCTTGGTCTGCAGGTGATCTGTGAACGCGAAGATCCACGCGATGCCTTTGTGTCTAACACATACAAGAGCATAGAAGAGCTTCCTCACGGCGCGGTAGTGGGTACCTCTAGCCTTAGACGTCAGTGTCAAATCCGCGCGGCTCGTCCAGACCTTGAGATCCGCGATCTACGTGGCAACGTGGGGACTCGTTTAGCAAAACTAGATGCTGGAAATTATGACGCCATCATTCTCGCTGCCGCGGGGCTAAAGCGTCTAAAGCTTGAAGAGCGTATCGCTAGCTTTATCGAGGCAGAGCAATCCTTACCTGCTAACGGTCAAGGCGCTGTAGGTATCGAATGTCGCACCGACGATGAGCGAGTAAAAGCGCTACTGGCGCCATTAGAGCACACCGAAACTCGTCATCGCGTCATCGCCGAACGTGCCATGAACACACGTCTTGAAGGCGGCTGTCAGGTGCCTATTGGTGCCTATGCCGAAATCGAAGGTGACACCCTGACACTGCGTGGTCTGGTAGGTAACCCTGACGGTAGCCAAGTGATCCAAGGCACAACAAGCGGTTCGAAGCTGGAAGCAGAGCAGTTAGGTATTGCATTGGCCGACGAGCTGCTATCTAAAGGCGCCAAAGCCATATTAGATGCTGTTTACGCTAAGTAAGCAATGAAGGTTCTGCTGACGCGTCCAGAAGGACGCAATCAGTCTATGGTCGAGGCACTCTCTTCACTCGAAGTGCCTTTTGCCGTTACGCCACTTTTGCAAGTGGTCGCCAACGATAACGTCGACCACAAGCAAAAGAAAACCGAATTTAATCAATCTGATATCATTATATTTATCAGCACCAATGCCGTTGAATATGCCGATATCGCCCTCGATTCAATATGGCCACAAGATAAGCAATACTTTGCTGTCGGTCAGGCAACCTTTAGCGTCCTACAAGCCAAAGGTATTCAGGCCACGGAAGCTCCCGAGTCTTGTCAGCAAACCGAAGGCCTACTGACTCTCCCCTCGCTACAAAACCTGACTGGGAAGCGTATCACCATCGTCAGGGGCGTCGGTGGCAGAGAAGCACTGGCCAGCGCCTTGACCCAACGCGGTGCCCAAGTGACCTACTGGGAAGTTTATCGACGTACCTGTCCTGAGCTAAGTGTCACGACTGCCTATGAATGGCAACACCAAGCAATTGATACCATTGTCATCACCAGTGGTGAAATTCTAGCGAACCTAATTACACTTGTACCTAAAGAACTATTTGCTTGGCTGCACGCTTGTCATATTATAGTGCCCAGCGCACGTGTCTATGACCAAGCCATTGAGGCTGGTTTTACACATGTCACCAATGCAAAAGCAGCAAACCGCGACGCAGTGCTCATAGCCTTAGGTTTACGGGAATAGACCTTCTTACTTTCTGCTCGCCGATGTCGCCCCTCGTCTTCAAGGATCTGCCGAATGGACAAAAATACCCAAGAGAGTAAAGCGGTCGCTACAACAGATGTCGATGAATCTATCGATGCGACCTTTGACGACACACCACAGGCCACATCGACTGACCCCAAAGAGCCATCTCGTTTTGAATCCCGAAACAGCGGCGTCTCCTGGGGATTTCTATTTAACCTAGTATTTATCTTATTACTTCTGTTTGCCACGGCAACTGGCGGCTTCTACCTGTACCAGGAACTGACGGTTCAGAAAGAAAAAACAGCAACATTAACCAAGCAGCTGCAGCAAGGGCTGGACGATCCCCTCTCGCGCATCACTCATCTGGAGCAGCAGCAACGCGCGGTAGAAAACCAATTTGATCAAAAATTAGCTCAGTTGCGGGATAAACAAGGACTGGTACAAGAACAGGTCAACAAACTGGCTCAGCGTAATCCGAATCATTGGATGGCTGAAGAAGCGAAATACTTGGTCAGAATGGCCGGCAATAAGCTTTGGCTAGAAAAGGATCCACAGACAGCCTTAAGCCTGTTGGAAGCCGCCGATGACCGTATCGAAACCATGAAAGATCCTTCGCTAACGCCAATTCGTAAGGCGTTAGCACGTGATATGAACAGCGTTGCCGCCATCAAGAGCACGGATGTTGCCGGCACAGTCCTTAGCCTGGACACCATCATAGAGCGCCTGCCTAACCTAAAGGTCAACCGTAGCGAATCTAAGCTCAATGCCAAAGATGACTCGCTGCAAGTAACCGAGTCTCTCGACGACTGGCAAAGCAACTTAGCAAAGTCTTGGCAGGCATTAATCGAAGAGTTTGTCATCATACGCAAGCGCACCACAGATCCTGCGCCACTGCTAGCGCCAGATCAACAGTGGTACTTAGTTGAAAATATTCGTAATAAGCTTTTACAAGCCCAGTTAGCCCTGTTTCGTCAGGACCAGGTTAATTATCGCCAGTCAGTGACCATGGCCAGAAAATGGATCTTTCAATATTTCGATCTGGCTGACAACAAAACAGAGCAGACGCTAGCGGCGCTTGATGCCTTAGCGACTCTGGAAATTCAGTCACCAGACATTGAGCAATTCGCCGCAACACCGCTATTGCAACAACTGGTCACCCATGGTCACCTAACCACAGATCAGGAGACCTCATTATGATAAGAGCCTTGATCTACCTGACGATTGTTATCATAGGCTTGATTGCCAGCCCTTATCTCTCTTGGCTTAAAGGCTACATCTATATCGCGATTGGTGACTATGAGTTGGAAACCAGCTTAGTCTTTGCACTGTTTGCCGCCGTTATGTTTTACGTGGCACTGGTACTACTGGAAATGCTGGTCGTCTGGCTATTTAACTTGATCTTAAATAGTCGTCTCTTACCAGAAAAATGGCGCCGTAAAGCCGCACGCAAACATACCTTAACTGGTGCATTGGCCTTGGCTGAAGAGGATTGGTCTACCGCTGAAAAAGCGATGGCTAAAGGCGCTGACAAAGGTGAGATCCCAGCGCTCAACCTGTTAGCCGCGGCCCGCGCTGCCCAACATAGAAATGATCACAATGCCCGCGACCATTATCTCAATGAGGCAGCTAAAGATCCTGCAGCATACAAGGCTGTATTGACCACACGAGTGCGTTATCTGCTGCAACAGGGAGAGCTGACACAGGCAAGAAGCCTACTCGACGAGCTAAATCCGACCAGCAAGAGCAAGCCTCCTGTACTAGGCCTGGCTCTTGATCTCTATCACGCTCAAGAAGATTGGGCAGCCCTCAAATTACTACTCCCCATAGTGAAGAAACGCGGCATTATAGACGAATCGGAACAGCAACAATTGAACGCCGAAGTCAATTTAGCACTACTTAAGCAAGCGGTGAGTCAGAATGAACAAGCGCTCGAAAAAGCCTGGCATTGGCTTAGCCGCTCAGAACGTAAGCAACCCGAGTTTATCGCACAATACGCTTTGGGGCTGGCTAAATTTGATCGCCGTGATGAAGCGATAAAGTTAATGTTGAAGCAAGTTAAGCATCATCCAACCCAAGTCATCTTCGAAGCGCTACCACAAATACTCACGCCAGCCGACTTAGATGCCAGAAAACAACTTTTTGAACTTGAAAAGAAACTTGGTGAAGAGGTCGACTACCAAGCTTGTATTGCTTCGCTATATGATCAAAGCAAAGAGTTCAGAGAATCCCAAAAATGGTGGCTCAAAGTTTGCCAACAATCCCCTAGTAAACAGCGCTGGTTGGCACTCGCTGAAGCCTATGAACACCTGGGCGAACAGAACCAAGCACTGCAAAACTACCGTAAAGCGGCAATTTTTTGACGCTTTTTTATACTGTTTTTAAATAAGGAACCACCACTACTGGTGGTTTTTTATTTATCAGAAAATTCTAAACTACCTTCCTGACATATAACCTGCTTTAAAACAATTAATTAGTTGTATTATTACAAAAACACACTATTTCCCCCTATTTTTCGCTCAATTGTCGCTATTTGACAGCTATTCAATGCCAACCACACTTAAAGAGACAAATCACGTGGATATACCAATAGCAAGCGCAAAACAGAATTCTTTTGCTCTTGATTTTTCTCTTTGTAGAGCGAGATATGATTATGGGTGCTTCAATCACAACACAGGATGCAGTAGTTGTTAACCTTGTAGGCGAACTCAAGGTTAAAGATGAACAAGGAAATATCAGAGAGGTGAAAATAGGCGACCTGATTCAGGCAGGTGAGCAACTCATTTTTTCACCCAATGTTAAGTTTAATCTTGAATATGAAGATGGCTCATCAACGACCCAAGCCAACTTGATGCAAGACATGCTTAATCACGGTGAAACGGTAAGCAATAGTGCAAACCAAGGGCAAGATACAGCTATTGAGCAACTAACGGATACGCCGGTAGCGTTAGACGATGAAATAGCCGCATTACAGGCACAGATTCTAGCAGGTGAAGACCCGACCCTAGGCCTACCCGAAACCGCTGCTGGAGCAGGAACCGCTGGTAATGAAGGCGGCTCAGATTTCGTGACACTAGGACGAACCGGTGACGAAACCCTTGCAGGTGCAGGATGGGACACTACCGGTATCCCACTTACGCCTGATACAAGTGTTGAAGAAGTCATCATTCCCGAAATTCAAGCAAGCGCCCCAACAGTCTCGTCAGCGACCTTCTCACTCTTTGAAGCCAACTTAGCACAGGGTAGCTCCCCCTCAGCTCTATTAACCACTATTGCCAACAGCATTCAAACGGCAGCAGATGCAGGCATTAGCAGTTTAACCATTAACGGCATCAATATTATCAGTGGTGGTGAGTTTGTTGGCCCTATCGTCATCAATACACCAAATGGTGTTCTGACCATTACAGGCTTTGATAGCGCATCAGGCCAATTCATTTACGATTACAACTTTAATTCCGCAGCCGATCACACTAGTACTGACCAAATTCAACTCCTCTTTAATATCGAACTGGTCGACAACCAAGGCGCTGCGGCTAACGGTACTATCACGGTTAATATCATCGATGATCAGCCAACTGGACTCGCCGACACGAATAACGTGACAGAAGATACAGCACCCACTGCAACCGGCGATTTGCTTATCAACGACACACTGGGCGCTGACTCTGCCCAGATCACAGCTGTGACAAATAACCAAGGCACCTCCATAAGTCTTGCCGATAGCAACAGTATTCAAGGCCAATTTGGCCTATTAACCGTATTTGCCGATGGTAGTTACACCTATCAATTAAATAATGAGTCAAACACAGTCCAGTCTCTAGCACTGGGTGAGCAGGTTATCGAAACCTTTAATTACCTACTTACAGATAGCGACGGCGATTCTGTACTCATCCCGCTAACCATTACCATTACCGGCACCAACGATATTCCGCTCATCACCTCCAGCATTGAAGATGCGACCGGTAGCGTATTAGAAGCCGGCGTCATGGATGGGGGGAACGATCCCGAGCTGGGTAACCTGGTCACCGGCGGCACCTTAACCGCCAGTGATGTCGATAACGGCGCCAGCTGGACCTGGAGTTTTGCACCGCAGGTCAACAACTACGGTACCTTCAGCATCGACGCCAACACCGGTGAGTGGAGCTACACCCTG
>NZ_JAKIKX010000006.1 GCF_023283925.1 Shewanella marisflavi | reverse complement strand
TGTACATATTGCTATGAACATTCATCGTTGCATTGAGATATAAATCGTTTTCGATTAACTCAACACCTGTGAATGTCCACACAGATTACTTGATAAATTGTTAAAGAGCGTTTAGCGCATCCCGGTAGTTCCGAGTGGCTAGGGCTGCGTATTCTACGCAATCCCGTGTTCGCGTCAAGCAGTTTTTGCAAACTTTTTGAGGCTTCACTTTTCAGTGACTGACCACCTTATCGCCTTAGCTACCAAGTGTTTCGACGCTGCGTTATCTGCTTTGCCGTGTCAGTGGATGCGCATTATAGGCAGTTCTGATTTGGGCGCAAGTGGTTTTTAACGAAAAATCAGACTTTTTTCGATCTTTTTAGATAGCCACATCATACACACCATTTACCCCCAAAGTTATCCACAAATAGGGGCTTTAGAGGGAGTTTGAGCCTCGCGCCAAGATCAAAAAAGCCATCCTAAGGATGGCTTTTTCTATTATAGCTAAACTAACTGATTAACTTAGCTTGCCGTGACACTGCTTATACTTGCGACCCGAACCACATGGGCATGGATCGTTACGGCCAACCTTTTCACCTTCACGGACAACCGGCTGAGTGCCGGCTAACGCTTGAGCTTCTTCGGCGCCAACGAGTGCTTCGGCTTGAGCATGTTGATAATCACGACGCATCTTAGCCTCTTCCTGGCGACGTCTCTCTTCCATCTCTTCGACATCTGATTGCGCTTGAACTTGTACTTTAGACAATACGCTGATCACATCATGCTTTAATGTCTCCAACATCTGCTGGAACAGCTCGAACGACTCACGCTTATATTCTTGCTTAGGATTCTTCTGTGCATAGCCGCGCAGATGGATACCTTGACGCAGATGGTCCATGGCTGCCAAGTGCTCTTTCCAGAGACCGTCCAGAGTTTGCAGCATCACAGCCTTTTCGAATTGACGCAGTACCTGGGCACCGACCATCTCTTCTTTCGCCTTATATGCCTTAGCCCACATCTCGACGATGCGCTCACGTAGGGTTTCCTCGTGCAGATCGTCTTCCTTATCTAACCACTCTTGAACAGGCATTCTTAGGGCGTACTCTTGCTCAAGACGGGTTTCAAGGCCAGCAACATCCCACAACTCTTCAACTGATTGCGGCGGAATGTATTGATCGATTAGACCGTTAACCACATCGGCCTGAATGTTAACGATAGTGTCTTCAATGCTTTCGGCATCCATGAGTTCGTTACGTTGAGCATAAACCACCTGACGTTGATCGTTGGCCACGTCATCGAATTCCAGCAATTGCTTACGAATATCGAAGTTACGCGCTTCAACCTTACGCTGGGCATTTTCAATCGCACGAGATACCCATGGGTGCTCAATGGCTTCGCCCTTTTCCATGCCAAGCTTCTTCATCATAGAGGAGACACGATCTGAGGCGAAGATACGCATCAAGCTGTCTTCCATTGAGAGATAGAAGCGTGATGAACCGGCATCACCCTGACGACCTGAACGACCACGAAGCTGGTTATCAATACGACGAGATTCGTGACGCTCTGTACCCAAAATATGTAGACCACCTGCTGCAACCACTTCATCGTGACGTACCTGCCAGTCAGCTTTGATCTTAGCTTTATGTTCGGCAGTTGGGTTGTCGAGCGCTTCGATCTCCATGTTCCAGTTACCGCCTAACACGATATCGGTACCACGGCCGGCCATGTTGGTTGCGATGGTTACCGCACCTTTACGACCCGCCTGGGCGACGATATCTGCTTCGCGCTCATGGAACTTAGCGTTAAGTACTTCGTGCGGGATCTTCGCCTTTATAAGCATGCTATGTAGCAGCTCAGACTGTTCAATCGAAACCGTACCCACCAACACAGGTTGACCACGCTCGCGACAATCTATGATGTCTTTAATAATGGCTTCATATTTTTCTTCCGCCGTGAGGTAAACCAAATCCGCATGGTCTTTACGCACCATAGGACGGTTAGTTGGAATAACGACAGTATCCAAACCATAAATATGTTGGAACTCGAACGCTTCGGTATCGGCAGTACCTGTCATACCGGCTAGCTTCTCATACTGACGGAAGAAGTTCTGGAAGGTGATAGACGCCAGCGTCTGGTTTTCATTTTGAATATGAACGCCTTCTTTAGCCTCAACCGCCTGATGTAGACCTTCTGACCAACGACGCCCCGGCATAGTACGACCCGTGTGTTCATCAACGATAATCACTTCGTTATCTTGAACAATATAGTCGACATCTTTTTCAAACAGGGTATGAGCACGCAGCGCGGCATTAACGTGATGCAGCAATGAGATGTTGGCTGCTGAGTAGAGTGAATCCCCCTCAGCGAGCATGCCGCGTTCGGTCAGCAGGACTTCTACCTTCTCCTGACCGCGTTCAGTCATATGGACTTGCTTGGCTTTTTCATCAATAGAGTAATCACCCTCACCAATCTCTTCCTCGGTATCTTCTTTCTCCTGACGGATAAGATGAGGGATCAGTGTGTTGATCTTAATATATAGCTCAGAGCTATCTTCTGCGGCGCCCGAGATGATCAGCGGCGTACGCGCCTCATCGATCAAAATAGAGTCGACCTCATCGATCAGTGCATAATGCAGTGGGCGTTGAACACGCTCGTTAGGCGAGAAGGCCATGTTATCGCGCAGATAATCGAAGCCAAATTCGTTGTTGGTACCATAGGTAATATCAGACGCATAAGCCATCTTCTTTTCGGCTTGGCCCATACCCGCGATATTGACGCCAACAGACATACCTAAGAATTCAAATAGGGGACGGTTATTTTCAGCGTCACGACGAGCCAGGTAATCGTTCACAGTGATCACGTGAACCCCTTTACCTGTCAGTGCATTCAGATAAGCCGGCAGGGTAGCAGTCAAGGTTTTACCTTCACCGGTACGCATTTCAGCAATACGGTTGCTATCAAGCACCATACCACCTAGTAGCTGCACATCGAAATGGCGCATATCGAACACACGCTTTGAGGCCTCACGCACAACGGCAAAGGCTTCTGGCATTACATCATCCAGCGTCTGGCCCGATTCTAATCGCTGCTTAAACTCAGCCGTCTTGGCCTTGAGCTCTTCGTCGGAAAGTTTCTCAAAATCCGCTTCGAGTGCATTAATCTTAGTGACAATCTTACCGAGAGTTTTAAGGGTGCGATCGTTACGACTACCAAATATTTTTGTCAGTAATTTACCAAACATCTGAACCACTTTTATGTTGTTGGCTAAGTCCCTGTCGAGTCCAAAAGCCTATTTTAGTTTAACCTGCCTTGCGGTAGACATACTTCTTTGGATCTATCTGCTGTCCACCACGCAACACTTCATAATGCACATGAGGACCGGTCGAGCGACCCGTGCTCCCCATTTTGGCAATACTTTCGCCTTTTGCGACCACATCACCTACAGCTACTGACAAAGACTTATTGTGTCCATAGCGAGTACGCAGACCATTACCATGATCTATCTCGACTAACTCGCCATAACCAAACATATTGCCTGCCCATGTTACGACGCCGCCAGCGGTGGCGACAACATCGGCTCCCTCTTTGCCAGCAAAGTCTATGCCTTTGTGCATGGTTCTGCGGCCGTTAAAGGGATCATTGCGTAAACCGTAGGGCGAAGATAACCAACCTTTCTGGATGGGACGCCCCGAGATATAACGTTCTTCATCTATATGGAGATTAGATGTCACCGTTTCAAGTAGTGATAATTGAACATTATTGTTATCTATTCGTGACACTAGCCTATCCATATCCTGAATAAGCTGATCGAGTTCGATGTTGCTGCCCAGTTCGCTCAGGCCGCCAACACCGACTTCTGAAGAGAAATCGAATTGATCTTCGAGTTTATAATCTTTGGCAACTTGCTGACCCAGAGCTTCAAGTCGGGCGACTTTAGCCTGCATTCTTGCGACATGGGTAACCAACATGGCTAATTGCGATTCGGTTGCGCCTTTAAGCTCGATGAGTTCATGCTTCTGCTCTTCGCGGGCAACACGCTCATTATCGACACTCGCCTGTTGTTGCTGGAGTTGTTTGGCATTGTGCTGATACAAGCCAGTGCCTGCGGCAATCAGCAATACAGGTAGCAATAACCAACGCTTACCCGGTTGCCAGCGCATAGCACCATTCCGACCTTGAATAAAAACTGTTACACTCATAGCCTCATTAAGCCATTTTATTATGTTATGAAAAAGCCCCCGCAGGACCTCAGTCAATTACTGCTTCAGCAGGGTCAACTTCCCTCTATAGCCGAAAAAGCAGAACTTCTGATCCACCTAGATCACTATGTTAAACAGGTGATCTCTGGTCCTGTCACGGAACAACTAAAAGTTGCCAACTTCCGTCAAGGTGTGCTCGTTATCGAAACTACCACCGCTGCATGGGCTGCAAGGATAAACTTTCAAAAACCCAAACTTTTACAACAGTTACAAGCCGAAACGCTACCCATGCTGTCCGCTATCGAGGTTAAAGTCAACCCAAGCTTGAAAATGTATGAGACAAAATCAAAGCAGGCTCACAACCAGATTAGCGAAACCGCCGCGGCGCATATCGAAGCCTTGGCTGAACATGTAGAAGGTTCCCTAGGCCAAAAACTAAAACGGCTGGCTGCTTTAGCCAGCCGTTCAAGGCAATCCAAATAGGCTTAGGCCAATACTGCACCGGTAGGTACAGCAAAACTGACTGGCACCTCTTCTTCTTTTTCGAAGCTGACCAATTCCCAAGCATCTTGCTCGGCTAACAGGGCACGTACTAACTGATTGTTCAGTGCGTGTCCCGTCTTAAAGGCACGGAATTCACCGACGATAGCATGACCTGCTACATACAGATCACCAAAAGCATCGAGAATTTTGTGCTTAACGAATTCATCCTCATAACGCAGACCATCGGGGTTGAGGACACGATATTCATCAAGCACAACGGCATTTTCCATGCTGCCACCTAACGCCAGGTTATTGGCTCGCAAATATTCGATGTCGCGCATAAACCCAAAGGTTCTCGCACGGCTGATATCGCGAACGAAAGCAGAAGATGAAAAGTCCATCACCATGTGTTGCTGACTTCTGGCAATTTCAGGATGGTTAAAATCGATTGCGAAATCGACTCTGAATCCCTTGAATGGACGCAGTTCGGCCCACTTATCACCATCTTCAACACGCACAGGGCGCTTAATTCTTAGATATTTCTTTGCTGCGGCTTGCTCCTGAATCCCTACCGACTGTAGTAGGAACACCCATGGGCTGGCACTGCCATCCATGATGGGGATCTCAGGGGCATCGACTTCAATCGTTGCATTATCGATACCTAAGCCCGCTAACGCGGCAAACAGATGCTCAATTGTTGAAATACGAACACCGTCGTCATTCACAAGCGCCGTACACATGGTCGTTTCACGCACTTGATCTGCCTTAGCGGCAATCGCCACACTCGGCGTCAAGTCGGTACGAACCAACACGATCCCTGTATTTACTGGCGCGGGTTTGATCGTCAAAGTCACCTTGTTACCGGAATGCAATCCGACACCGGTGGTCTTAACCATTTCTTTAACAGTTCTTTGAAAAATCATTTATTTACCCGTTATATCACAACCAAAAAGCGTCTATTTTTGCACAACAAAGCGGCGCACAAGGGCGCTGCAGGTCGGACATGCTAGCATATCTTTGCCAATTCACCAAAATTTACCGACGATAGTCGCCGTACACCATCCTGGTTAAGGCGGTGGCTAGCACTCCCAACCAGAAGCGCTAGTCAGCTTGCTTACGCAAAAATGCCGGTATATCTAAGTAATCAAGATCACTCTTAGGCGCAGCGGCCGCAGCAGGCTGTGCCACTTGCACAACATTACCCGCTCCCATTGCCTGTGGGACTGCTTCTTCCGGTGGAAGTTCAATCTTAACCTCAGGCGCTGGCGTAGGCTCAGGGCGCTGCGCAGGCTTAGAAACCAGTTGAATATCAGGCTTCTTTTCGGCGCCAATGCCGGTTGCCACAACCGTTACACGCAGTTCATCGCTCATCTCTGGGTCAATCACCGCACCCACAACCACAGTGGCATTGTCAGATGCATAAGCCTTAACATGGTTACCTACGGTCTCGAACTCTTCGATACTCATGTCCATGCCCGCCGTGATGTTAACCAGAACGCCACGAGCTCCTGCCAGATCGATATCTTCCAGCAATGGACTGGCAACCGCCGCTTCGGCAGCTTCTTCGGCGCGATCTTCACCGCTCGCCACACCTGTGCCCATCATGGCATTACCCATTTCAGACATGACCGTCTTGACGTCGGCGAAGTCGACGTTAATCAGACCAGGACGGGTGATTAGCTCGGCAATACCTTGCACCGCACCAAGCAGAACATTGTTAGCCGCAGCAAAAGCATCTAACAGTGAAGTACCGCGGCCTAATACCTTAAGTAACTTCTCGTTAGGGATAGTGATCAGCGAATCCACATGCTTAGCCAGCATCTCGATACCTTGATCCGCGTAAGCCATACGCTTCTTACCCTCAAACGGGAAAGGCTTAGTCACTACGGCTACGGTGAGAATTCCCTCTTCACGAGCGATCTCAGCCACCACAGGTGCAGCACCAGTACCCGTACCACCACCCATACCGGCGGCGATAAAGATCATGTCCGAGCCTTTGATTGCGCTGCGGATATTCTCTCTGTCTTCTTCGGCCGCCAGGCGACCAATTTCTGGGTTGGCGCCTGCGCCAAGTCCCTTAGTGACATCACGACCTAATTGAATGGTCGTGCCCGCCGCTGACTTTCGCAGCGCCTGGGCGTCAGTGTTGGTTGCAACGAACTCAACACCTTCGATATTGTGTTTCACCATATGCTCGACGGCGTTACCACCACCGCCACCGACACCGATGACCTTAATCACCGCCTCATCGGAATGACTATCCATGATCTCAAACATGGTCTTTTCTCCATTTAGTCTGCGTTATTAACCTTAAAACTCACCTTTAAACCAACTTTGGACCCGATTCCAAAGACTGGTCACCCCTTGACGCTCAGGGCGCTCGAACTGACGCTCAAGCACTCGTCTTGCACCATAATGTAACAACCCAACACCCGTGGAGTAGATGGGCTGGTTCACATATTCAAACAATCCTTTTACAGGTAATGGCTCGGCAACCCGAACAGGCATACCAAAGGTCGCTTCGGCGACATCCACAGCGCCTTCGATAGACGCAGTGCCACCTGTTAGCACGATACCGGCGGCGACCTGATCTTCCAGACCGCAATCTCTCAATTCTTTACGTACCAGTTCAAATAGCTCCTGATACCTAGGCTCAACCACTTCTGCCAAGGTGTGGCGAGACATGGTGCGCGACGGACGTCCGCCAACCGACGGCACTTCGATACTGTCTTCGCGGCTCACCATGGCGCTTCTGGCACTGGCGTATTGCACCTTAATCTGCTCGGCGTGTGACAGCGGCGTACGGAAGATCTTAGCGATGTCGCTGGTTACCTGGTTACCTGCCACTGGCACGACGGCGCAGTGACGCAATGCGCCATTGGTGTAGATGGTGATATCTGTGGTACCGCCACCCATATCCACTAAACAGACCCCCAGATCTTTCTCATCATCTGTTAATACCGCATCTGCCGAGGCGATAGCCGAGAACACTAAGTCATCCACTTTTAATCCGCAGCGCTCGACACTCTTGGTAATGTTTTTCGCCATATCGTTAGCACAGGTGACGATATGCACCTTGGCTTCCATCCGCATGCCAGACATACCAATAGGGCTCTTGATGCCGTCTTGCACATCGATGGCATACTCCTGCGGCAGCACATGTAAAATGCGGCGCTCAGTTGGGATCTTCACCGAGCGTGCAGTATGGATAACGTTGTCGACGTCTTCCTGAGTCACCTCTTCGTCGTTAATCGACACCATGCCGTTTTCGTTCTGACATTCGATATGCTTACCCGAGATCCCCAAGTAGACAGACGCCACCTGACAGTCGGCCATCAGTTCGGCCTGATCCAAGGCCCGCTGCACACTACGCACGATAGAGTCGAGGTCATTCACCCCGCCCTTGTCCATGCCTCGAGAGGGATGACTACCTAGGCCGACCACACTGATCTCGCCATCGGGTAACACCTCACCAATGATCACAGCAACCTTGGACGTTCCAATGTCTAATCCAACGATCAGATTTCTATCTTGATTCTTGGTCATTAATTAACGGCTCTCATTTTGTGCATCATCCCAACCTACGGCCAATCCGGTATCGTAGCGCAAATCAACTCTGGCAACGGGCTTATCCTGTTTCATCAATGTGGGATACACATGGATGAAGCGCTGCACCCTTGCCATCTTATCTTCCCGTCCCAGATTCAGCTCTATGCCATTTGCCAACACAGCTATCCAGGCATGTCTGGGACTCAACTCTAAACGGGTTAAATCAAACCCGTTAATCTTCAATAATTCACTCACCTGGCGATAGCTAGTCAACACTGACAACGCCTGATCTTCCGGGCCGACCAAGTTAGGCAATAGCCCTATGCCGTCCCGGTTGGGTGCCTTAAACACCTGCCCCTGCTCGTTAAGCCAATCTGTCTCGTTCCAGTGGGCCACAGGTTTCTGCTCGACCAGAAATACCTTTAACTTAGCTGGCCACTCTCGCCTCACTGAGGCGTGGTACACCCAGGGCAGATTTTCCAAGGCCTGCTGTACCTGATTCACATCGGCGGAGAAGAAGCTTCTCTGCATCAGATCCTGCAGCGCCGAGCGTATCTCTGCGTCGCTGGTGAACTGTCTATCACCTTTAATCGCGACCGCCTCGATAGGCAGAGCATCTGCGTCGTTGAGTACCAGATGCAGCTTCCAACCGCCTAGGGACAAACCGCACAGCACCAGGAAGAGAAAAATCAAGCCGAAACACAGATACCAATCGACCTGTTTCAACCTGTTTTTCCAACGGCTACCTAGCTCACTCCAGGACACTGCTTATCGCCCTAACACATCATTTAATGTATAAAAACCAATCAATTTACTACCAGAGGGCAGTTGTAAGTAACCGGGCATTATAACTACCTCACCTCTAGCGTCAAAAGCTTCATCTAGGCTAGGTGACTAAGCACCTTGCACCTCATTCCTTTTCCGACTCAAACTGCAAGCCAGCATCAGCCAGTTGGCGACTTAGGGCACCAATATTGCCCGCCCCCTGAGTCAACAGCAGGTCGCCATCTTGCAATATGCCAGGCAAAATCGCCTGTAGCTGCTCAGGCTCGGCCACAAAAATAGGATCGAGCTGGCCACGCTGACGAATCGAGCGGCATAGGGCGCGACTGTCAGCCCCGGGTACCGGCGCCTCTCCGGCGGCATATACATCAAGCAATAACAAGCAATCCACCTGGGCCAACACCTCGACGAAATCATCATAGAGATCTCGAGTGCGGCTATATCTGTGGGGCTGGTAGATCATCACCAGGCGCTTGTCTGGCCAACCTGAGCGTGCCGCCTTAATGGTTGCCGCCACTTCGCTAGGATGATGACCATAGTCATCGACCAGCATCACATCACCCGCAGAAGTGGCAAATTCACCCAGCTGCTGGAAACGTCGACCAATCCCCTGGAACTCTTCCAGCGCGCGGATGATCGCTTCATCCTCAATTTCATCTTCAGTGGCTACCGCAATTGCCGCCAGCGCGTTGAGCACATTGTGACGACCCGGCAGGTTCACACTTAGGTCAAGATCCACCATCCCTTCACGGCGCACGGTAAAGCGAGAGCTATAACCTTTCTGCTCGAAGTTCAGCGCCTGTACATCGGCATCGTCGCTAAAGCCATAGGTCACCACCTTACGGCCAATACGCGGCAATATCTCTCTCACCACGGGATCGTCGATACAAGCCACAGCAACACCGTAAAAAGGCAAGTTGTGCAGGAAGTCGACAAAGGTGGATTTCAACTTCTCGAAATCTCCCTCATAGGTGTCCATATGGTCGGCTTCGATATTGGTGACCACACTCACCATGGGCTGCAGATGCAAGAAACTGGCATCGCTCTCGTCAGCTTCGGCGATCAGATAGCGACTCTTGCCCAGACGTGCGTTGGTGCCGGCACTGTTAAGCAGACCACCGATCACGAAGGTCGGGTCTCGCTCGGCCTGACCATACACGCTAGCAATCAAACTCGTGGTGGTCGTCTTGCCATGGGTACCAGCCACAGCCACCCCATGACGGTAACGCATCAGCTCAGCCAACATCTCTGCTCGGCGAACGATAGGGATGCGCCGCTCCTGCGCGGCTAAAATTTCTGGGTTATTGGCATCGATAGCGGTAGAAACCACCACCACATCGACCCCTTCAACCTGATCGGCCTGGTGACCGATAAAAATGGCCGCGCCGAGTCGTTTCAGACGAGCCGTCACGGCATTCTCAGCGATATCTGAACCGCTAAGACGATAACCTTCGTTTACCAACACCTCGGCAATACCACCCATACCCGCACCACCTATTCCCACAAAATGGATGCGCTTAACGCGGCGCATCTCAGGGATAATGGTTCTTAATTGGGCGTACTTCTCTTCGGCTTTAATCATTTTTTTCCTTACTTGCCAGCGCGATACACACATTAGCGACCCGCTCTGTGGCATCTAATACAGCAACACTCTTGGCCAGTTGCCCCATCTCGACAAGGGCCTTACGATCTGATGCCAAGATCTGCAGCTTGCTGATCAATTTTTCACTAGTTAATACGGTTTGTGGCAGCAAGAAGGCGCCACCCGCTTCAACCAATACCTGTGCATTCTTAGTCTGATGATCATCCACCGCATGGGGATAAGGCACCAACAGACTCGGTAGCCCCACTGCCGCGACCTCAGATACCGTCAAGGCACCTGCGCGGCACAAAATCACATCGGCCCAACGATAGGCCGCTTCCATATCATCGATAAACTCGGCGACCTTGACGCTACCCGACTGACCGAGCTGTAAATACTCGGCTTCTACCTGCGCCTGATTGCCCTTGCCCACCTGGTGCCAAACTGTCATGGAATGCTGCTTAGCGACAGCCGCCGTCACGCTTGGCATCAGGTCGTTAAATATTTTTGCCCCCAGACTGCCACCGACAACCAATACCCTTAAGGCATCGTCTTGAGCACTGGGCACTTCGCTACGCCCAAGGGCGATCAGTTCGCTGCGGATGGGATTACCCACCACTTCAGCACCCGCTTCAAAGGTGTTATCAAAGGCACATAACACACGCGTCGCAATACGCGACAATAGCTTGTTAGTCATACCCGGAATAGCGTTTTGCTCATGGAGCACCAGCGGAATACCGCTAAGCTTGGCTGCCACGCCCCCAGGGCCACTGGCAAACCCCCCCATGCCGAGCACCACATCAGGCTTAAACTCTTTAATCACCTCACGCGCCTGCATGATGGAGCGCAAAATCTTAAAGGGGGCCGCCAACTTACGAATAAGCCCGTTACCGCGTACCCCTTTAATATCGATAAAGTCGATATCGAAGCCATGCTGGGGCACCAATCGTGCCTCCATACGATCGGCGGTGCCAAGCCAACGCACCTTCCAACCTTGCTTGGCCAACGCTTTGGCCACGGCTAACGCCGGGAAGACATGTCCCCCCGTGCCGCCAGCCATGATCAAAATACGTTTCTCTGAGACCATCTATTTCACCTTGCCTTGTACCGCCTGTATCAGGCTTAATCGTCTTTCATGGTCGATTCTAATTAATATCATTGCAGCCGCCGTCATCACCCACAGGCTACTGCCGCCATAACTGATAAAGGGCAGCGTCAACCCCTTGGTAGGCAACATGCCAATACTGGCTCCGACGTTCACCACTGTCTGGAAACAGATCCAGATGCCGATTGAGTAAGCCAGATAGCCTTCAAACGCCTTGTCTTGCAGCAGGCAAAGATTACCCAGCTTTATCGCTCTCAAGGCAACAAACAGCAGTACCGACAACACGGCAATAATGCCCAAAAAACCCAGCTCTTCGCCGATCACGGCAAAGATAAAATCGGTATGAGCCTCGGGCAGGTATTCCAGCTTCTGAATGCTGTTACCTAAGCCTTGTCCCAGCCAGTCACCACGGCCGTAGGCCATCAGCGACTGGGTAAGCTGATAACCGCTACCGAAGGGATCCTGCCAAGGGTCCAGAAACGAGGTCACCCGTCGCATACGGTAAGGTTCCAGTAATACCAGACCCACAAAGGCCATGGCACCGGTCAAGATCAGCGCGAAGAAATCGAGCAATCTTGCACCCGCTAAAAACAGCAAGCCCACTGTGCCGACAAACAGCACCACCACTGTCCCCAGGTCAGGCTGCAGCAGGATCAAAAAGGCATACACGGCAAACACGGCAATCGGCTTATAGAAACCTTTGGCGTTTTCCCGCACCTCCTGATGTCGCCGCACCAGATAGCCCGCCATGTAGATGGCAAAGGCAAACTTGGCCATCTCGGCCACCTGAATACGGATAGGCCCGACAGACAACCAACGGGTCGCACCATTTACCGTCGTGCCCACAATTGGCACTGCAACCAACATGATGCCAACAACCAAGAGCAAAATAGGGCTCAGCTGTTGCCACCTTTGCATTTCAACCTGCAGCACCACCGCTGCTATCAGGGCACATCCCAATAGGTAGGCCACATGGCGCCACACAAAGTGGAAAGGGTTACCCGTTAAACTTGTGGCCTCTGGCATAGAGGCCGACATCACCATGATGAAGCCGAAGCTTATCAGGGAGATAATCGCGAACAGTAATGCTCTGTCATAGAGCTGCATGCCCGGCGCTTCACGTTGACTAAACAGGTTGGGCAGCGTCCAACTCAGGGAGCTACCAAACAGGCTTAGTTGACGCTCATCGCTACGCATGCACCACCTCATCGTTAAGTGCAGCTACCTGAGCACGAAAATCATCACCCCTGGCCATAAAATTGCTATACATATCCAAGCTGGCACAGGCTGGCGATAGCAGCACGATATCTCCCGGCTTAGCAAGCTGCGCCGCTTGAACGACCGCCTCTTGCATAGTCTCGACCCGAATCGCCCCATCAAACTGCTCGGCAATTCTGTCACCATCCTGACCTAGCGTGATCACTTGACTGACCCCCGTCAGAGCATGGCGAAGCACAGAGAAATCGGCGCCCTTACCGTCACCACCGGCGATCAAAATGATCTGCCCCTCATGGTCACTCAGCCCTTGCAAAGCCGCTAGGGTAGCGCCCACATTGGTCGCCTTAGAATCGTTTACGTAGCTTACGCCCTGATGTTTTGCGACCAGCTCACAGCGGTGCGCCAGGCCTTTGAAGCGCTTTGCTACGTCGACCATGACCGCCTTTGCGATTCCGGCACTATCTGCCAAGGCCATGGCGACCAACAGATTGGCCTGATTATGACTGCCGACCAAAGCCACCTGATCGCAGGCCACATATTCGGTTGCACCATGAACTAAAACGCCATGGCTAACGCCCCACTCATCCCCTTCGGGCAGCGAAAGACCAAAGCTGTTTTGATTCATCGGTTCGTTAGGACGGGTCAGCAGATCGTCTCGATTAAAAATCGCCAGCTTGGTCTGATCGTACAAGCGCAGCTTGGCCTGACGATAGCTCTCAAGATCTGAATACCTGTCCATATGATCTTCACTGATGTTCAGACAGGTGGCGCTGATACAATTAAGGCTTGAGGTGGTTTCTAACTGAAAACTCGACAACTCAAGTACATACAGATCATGATTGCCCTCAAGCAGATCAAGCACTGGCACACCGATATTGCCGCCAACGGCATAATTGAGTCCGGCAGCAGCCGCCATCTCACCCACCAGGGTGGTGACCGTCGACTTGCCGTTTGAACCGGTAATGCCGATCACACAGGCTTCTCTCCCCTGCAGAGCTCTGGCAAACAGCTCGACATCGCCAACAATATCGATCCCCATATCCACGGCGGCGCGCACTTCGGCGGTATCCAAGGGGATCCCTGGGCTTACAACAATCTGGCTGGCCTGCACCAGATAACGACAATCGAAGCCTCCGGTCAGCAACAACACCTCAGGGAACTCTTGCGTCAAGAGCTCGCGTCCCGGAGGATTCTCGCGGCTATCCATCACCAGCGGCGTAATGCCTTGCTTAGTTAAATAACGCACAACCGACAGCCCAGTGGCGCCGAGTCCCAATACTATGTGTGTATACTGACTGGCCATGGTGTCTTACCTTAACTTTAAGGTTGCTAAGCCTAGCAACACCAAGAAGAGAGAGATGATCCAGAAACGCACGATCACCCTAGGCTCAGGCCACCCTTTCAACTCATAGTGATGATGAATAGGTGCCATTCTGAAAATACGCTGACCGCGCAGCTTGTATGAGCCGACCTGCAAAATCACAGAAACCGTTTCCATCACAAATACGCCGCCCATGATCACCAAGAGGATCTCCTGACGCACCAATACGGCGATAGTACCCAGTGCTGCGCCCAGAGAGAGCGAGCCCACATCGCCCATGAAGACTTGTGCCGGATAAGTGTTGAACCACAAGAAGCCTAACCCCGCACCGACGATAGCAGTGCAGACGATCACCAGCTCACCCGAGCCCGGCAAATATGGAATATGCAAGTAGTTGGCAAACTGCACGTGACCCGACAGATAAGCTATCAAGGCGAAGGCTGCCGCCACCATGACGGTCGGCATGATCGCCAAGCCGTCCAGACCATCGGTCAGGTTCACCGCGTTGCTCGAACCGACGATGGTGAAATAGGCCAGCAGAATAAAGAAGCCACCCAGTTGCGGCATCACATCCTTAAAGAAGGGCACCACCAGCTGTGTCTCACCGGGACTCCCAGCTGAGGCATAGAGATAGAAGGCGATCGCCAGCGCGGCCAAAGATTGCAGAATATATTTCCAGCGGGCGATAAGCCCCTTAGTGTCCTTGCGTACCACTTTACGATAGTCATCGATAAAGCCTATCAGACCAAAGGCACCTAGCACGAAAAGCATGACCCACACATAACGGCTACCCAGGTCGCCCCAAAGCAAGACGCTGATAAAGACCCCTGCCAAGATCAACAAGCCACCCATGGTCGGCGTGCCGCGTTTAGCAAAATGAGACTCAGGCCCTTCATTGCGCACCACCTGACCTATCTGCAACAATTGCAAACGCTCGATCATCTTGGGCCCCCACCACAGGCTAAACACCATGGCGGTCAACAAGCCTAAGATGGCCCTGAAGGTCACATAGGAAAACACATTAAACCCAGAGTAGAACTGGGTTAAATAATCAGCCAGATAAACCAGCATTAAAACAACTCCTTGCGCTCAAAGGCGGCAATTAAGGCCTCGATAACCCGCTCCATTTTGGCGCTACGAGACCCCTTAACTAACACAGTGACGTTTCCGGCTAACTGGTTAAAATAACTAACTAAATCAATAACCAATGCATCTAAATCGGTAAAGTGCTTGCCAGCGAATGCTTCGCTGCTCGCCCGACTCAACTCTCCTAGCGAATACAAGGCATCGATCCCCTGCAACTTGGCTTTTTCACCCAGCTGCCGATGTAAAAGGGACGCATTGTCACCCAATTCGCCTAAATCGCCCAGTACTAAACAGCGATTTCCTTCAATTTCTTGAAGCCAGTCGATGGCGGCACCGACAGAGGCCGGATTGGCATTATAGGTATCATCGATCAACAGAAAGCGCCCAAGACGAGTCGGCTGCATCCGGCCTTTTACAGGCTTTAACTGCTTAAGCCCTTGAACTATCTCTTCAAGTGACAAGCCTAATGCCAAGCAAATACTGGTCGCCGCCAGGGCATTGCTGACCTGATGACGTCCCGATAGCGGCAGGCTCACCTGACGTTGCTCATCACGATAACTGAGGGTAAAGCGATAGCAGCCCAGAGCATCTGCCGTTAGGTCGCTAGCCACAACATCGGCTGGATGACCCTGACAGGAGAAACTGAGCTGGGTATAAGCGCTGGCCGCACTACGCATCACATCGGCAAATGCGTCGTCGGCATTGATCACTGCTACACCATCCTTAGCGAGATGAAGGAAGATCTCTGATTTCGCCTTGGCCACCCCTTGTAGTGAGCCAAAGCCCTCTAGATGCGCCGAGGCGACATTATTAACCATTGCCACATCGGGTTGCACTAAAGATGAAGTGTAATTAATTTCGCCGAGATGATTTGCACCTAATTCGAACACGCCATACTCATGCTGAGGTTCGAGACGCAACAAGGTTAAGGGCACGCCCACTTCGTTGTTGAAATTACCCGCGGTATAAAGCACCTGGTGTTTAACCGATAAGATGGTCGCCACCATCTCCTTGACGCTGGTCTTACCGTTTGAACCGGTCAAGGCGACACTCTTAGGCGCCACGCACTGTTTCACATGGGCACCTATTTGTCCCATGGCTTTCTGACTGTTCACCACGATAAGCTGAGGCGCTGCTATTGGCAGTTCACGCTCAACCAACAGGGCAATGGCGCCATCCATCACCGCCTTATCGGCAAAATCATGGGCATCGAAACGCTCACCCTTAAGGGCGACAAATAAGGTCTGGGCGTCCACCACTCGGCTATCGCTAGACACCTTAGTCACAGTAAGATCTTCACCAATATGCTTGGCACCCAGTACCTTGGCTAAATCTGAAAGACGTAAAGGGATCATAGGCCCTCCTTTGCAATCGATGCTGCCAGAGCGCGCTCATCATAGTCGAGACGAGTACCGGCGATCTCCTGATAGGTTTCATGGCCTTTTCCTGCCAGCAAAATCAGATCGCCTGACGAAGCTAGCGTCACGACTTCGCGGATCGCCTGTTGCCTATCCACTTGAGTCAGTGCCACCTTTGGCTTATCGAGTCCGGCGAGCACATCGTCAATAATGGCCTTAGGATCTTCACTGCGGGCATTATCACTGGTCACCATGACGCAATCGGCATTGGCCTCGGCGGCACGTGCCATCAAAGGACGCTTGCCCTTATCACGATCTCCACCACAGCCAAAGACGCACCATAACTTGCCACGGCAATGACCACGCAGCGCCCGTAGCGCCTGTTCTATGGCGTCGGGTGTATGGGCATAATCCACAACTAAGGTAACGCCATCTTGAGTGGTAAAACGCTCCATGCGTCCCGCCACAGGCTGTAAGTGACCCACCTTGGTCAGCAGCTGAGGCATGGAATATCCACTCAGATACAGGGCGCCTAATGCCGCAACCAGGTTAGACAGGTTAAAAATGCCCAATAAGGGCGAGTCGATCTTGGCTTGGCCTTCGGGCCAGACTAAGGTGGCGCTGACCCCTTGGCCATGCTGCTTCACCTCTTTGGTATAGATGGAAGCGCCTTCCTGCCCTTGAATACTAAAGCCCACCAGCCCCTTGCAGCGTTTATCCTGCATCCACTGGCGGCCTATTGGATCGTCTAAGTTAATCAGACCATGACTTAACGAACTGAACCTGAACAGGCGCTGCTTGGCCGCGCCGTAAGCATCCATGGTGCCGTGATAATCGAGGTGATCACGACTGAGATTAGTAAAGACAGCCACATCGAATGGCACGGCATCGACACGCCCCTGAACTAAACCATGACTGGAAACTTCCATGGCGCATACTGCGGCGCCCTGACGGTCAAAATCTTGAAGCTGACGCATCACGGTAATCGCATCGGCCGTTGTGTTACCACTATCGACCAGATGGCCCCAAAGGCCGTTACCTAGAGTGCCCATCACGGCGCTTGACCGCCCTAGGCTGTCGCTGAGCTGAGCAATCAGCTGAGTCACGGAGGTCTTACCGTTGGTGCCTGTCACGCCAATAAGCTTGATCCGCTCCCGCCCTAGGCTATAGAGCTGAGAGGCGAGCGCCGACAGCTGTCGCTGCAACTGAAAGAAATAGATACGCAGGCCGTTGCCTTGCGACACCAGGCCATGTTGCTCAGGGTCATCGGTATGGATCAGCGCGGCGACAGCACCTTGAGACAGGGCCTTATCGACAAACTCACGCCCGTCGACTCTGTGACCCGGCAACGCCACAAATACGCTGCCTTGACCAATCTCTCGGCTATCGAGCGTCAAGTGAGTCAGTGACTCACCGCCAGCATAATGAAACCAGGGGGCTAGGAGATCGCTTAACAGCATTATTCGCCCCTCCTGACATTACCGGCCAACTGAATTTTTTCACGAGCACTGATTGGCTCAACGTTTAACATCTGTAGTGCCCCTGACATCACTTTGGCAAACACTGGAGCGGCCACATCGCCGCCATAATAACGATCGCCCTTAGGCTCATTGACTACCACCACCATGGCAAGCCTTGGGTTGTGAACTGGTGCCACGCCAGCAAACAGGGCGACATAATCTTCGCCATAACCACCTGCCACCGCCTTACGCGCGGTTCCTGTCTTACCTGCTACAGGGTAGCCATCGATATGCGCCTTCTTGGCGGTGCCACCTGGTTCTGTCACGCCGATCAGCATCTGCATCACGTTGCGCGCCACCTCTGGAGAGATCACCTGCTGACCTTCAGGGGCCTTTTGAAGCTTGAGGATCGAAGAGGGATATAACACACCGCCGCTACCCAGCATGGCGTACATACGCGCGATCTGCAGCGGCGTCACAGTGAGGGCATAACCAAACGACAGGGTCGCCCGCTCAAAGTCAGACCAACGACGGCGGTCATGGATAAGGCCTGCGCTTTCACCAGGCAGGTTGATGCCTGAATAGTTACCCAGCCCCATGGCCTGGTAGTAACCCAGCAACTCCTGTACCGGCATAGATAGGGCAATCTGAGTCATGCCGACGTTACTGGAGTGCACCAAGACATCACCGAGGGACATGTCGCCATAGTTGCGACCGTCGCGCACTATCTTTCCGCCGATACGCACGCGGCCAGGGTGAGTTTTAAAGATCTGATCGTCCTTGATGGTGCCGGCCTCTAACGCCGCTGCAACCACGAAAGGCTTAATGGTCGAACCCGGTTCATAGGCGTCGGTCAAGGCACGGTTACGCATGCGATAACTCTGCAGATTATCGCGGGAATTAGGGTTATAACTTGGGGTATTAGCCATAGCCAATACTTCACCTGTGTGCACGTCGAGCACCACGATAGAGGCCGAGGTAGCCTGGTTGATCTCGGTCGCACGCTTGATCTCACGATAGGCCAGCTGCTGAATGCGCTGATCGATACTTAGCACCAAATCGTTAGAGCTTTCACCCGTCTGCACCATATCGAGACGCTCTACCACGTGACCATCACGTGATTTACGTACCTTGTGCTTGGTCGGCGTGCCAGTAAGCCAGTCGTTATAGGTGCTCTCTATCCCTTCGATACCGACATCATCAATATTGGTCAGGCCAACCAGCTGCGCGCTAATCTCACTGGTGGGGTAGTAACGACGCGACTCGGCTTTAAGGTAAACGCCCGGTAACTTGAGCTGCTTAATATACTCGGCCACCGCTGGGGTGACTTGTCTTTTGAGGTAGGTGAAACGTTTCTTGGGATTAGACTGAACCCGCGCCAGGATCTCCTCCTTGGGCTCGTGCAACACATCGGCTAATGCCTGCCAGCGGCGCATATCCGCAAAACCGTTGCGATCGTGCACAACCTTGGGATCGGCATAAACCGCCTTAACTGGCACACTTACCGCCAGCATCTCGCCATTACGATCTGTGATCATGCCGCGATGCACTTCATTACTCGTGGTGCGCAGGGTGCGCATGTCGCTCTCGTGACGCAGCTTTTCCGGCTCGATGATCTGAATATAGGCGGCGCGGCCCACCAAGCTGGTAAACAGCAGACACACAAAACCGACCACGACGTGTAGACGCCAGTGGATCAGCTGTGGTTTCTGTTTACGTTTCGCCTGTTTGCTCATGGTACTCTCACCACCACTTCTTCGTTGGGTAACGGCCGCTTCATCTCCAGCTCTTTTGTGGCAATCCGTGTCACCCTGCTATGTTCCGACTGCGACTGCTCTTCCAGCAAGAGGTTGCGCCATTCAATATCCAAGCGGTCGCGCTCCTGCAGCAACTGATCCCACTGGCTGGTGTACTTGCGACTGGTATGGCTGGTGTATACCACCAAAACAGCATTCGCAATCACAATAAAAGCCATCAACAGCACCCACTTATGGTGCCAAAGATCGAGTAATACGATACGAGTCAGGTTGAGTTGTGACTTACTCACTGGCGTTCCCCTAGTCTCTTACGTCTGCTCGACAGGATTAGTAATCTAATCGCTCCGCGATACGCAACACTGAGCTACGCGCTCTGGCATTGCGGTCAATCTCTTCTGCCGACGGTTTAATCGCCTTACCGACAGCCTTTAGTAAACGTGTCTTATTAATCTCCGCTTCGGTGATCGGCAGTCCATGGGGCACTGATTCCCCCTGACTATGCCGACGAATAAAGCGCTTCACCATACGGTCTTCTAACGAGTGGAAACTGATCACCGACAGACGACCCTGCGGCGCTAATACGGTAACCGCCCCTTCCAGCGCCTGATCTATCTGCTCAAGCTCACTATTGATATAGATACGGATCGCCTGAAACACACGCGTCGCCGGATGCTTGTTACGTTCCTTACTCTTGCTCACTCTAGCGATCAGGTCGGCCAAATCTTTAGTGCGCAAAAACGGGGTTTTCTCTCTATCGGCAGCGATACAGCGAGCAATATGGCGGGCATTTTTCTCTTCACCATAGGTTTTAAACACCCAGGCCATGTCTTCTATTTCGGCGCGGGCCAACCACTGGGCCGCCGTCTCTCCCTGGGAGTTATCCATGCGCATATCCAGTGGACCATCACGCAGGAAACTAAAGCCGCGCTCAGCATCATCCAGCTGCGGCGATGAGACGCCAAAATCGAATAAAATGCCATCGATCTTGCCTCGCAGGCCCAGGTCATCAACATATTGCGCCAGCTGACCGAAGCCACCATGAACGATAGAGAAACGCGCATCGTCGGCAAACTGCTCTGCGGCGGCGATAGCTTGAGGATCGCGATCGATAGCGATCAGGCGGCCATCAGGGCCCAGCTGCTTGAGCACTTCACGTGAATGACCACCGCGGCCAAAGGTCCCATCGATATAGATACCATCAGGCTTAATATTGAGTCCGGCTACCGTTTCCGTCAGCAGCACAGATAAATGCGCAAATTCTTGAGTCATCGCTCTCTTCTTTAACTTATGGTTATTCTCTTACTACAAAGAGAAGTCCGCCAAACGCTCACTATTGGCAAAGGCATCGCTTTGAATCGTTTCACGGCTAAGTTCAATCTGTTGCTGCCAGGCCGCTTCATCCCACAGCTCAAACTTGTTCAACTGCCCCACCAGCATCGCGTGCTTTTCCAGGTTGGCGTATTGACGTAGCGGTGGAGGAAGTAAAATGCGACCATTGCTATCTAACTCACATTCATGGGCATAACCGAGTAACAGGCGCTTCATGGCGCGCTCGGGTCCCTGAGTATCTGACAGCAATAACAGCTTGGCTTCTATCTGTTTCCAAGCCTCGAGTGGATAGATGAGTAAACAGGCGGCATCGAAGTCGACCGTGATCACCAGCTGGCTATTAAATTCGACGTGCAGGCTCTCACGGTATCGCTTTGGAATCGCGATCCGGCCTTTGGCGTCAAGATTAATAGCACTCGCTCCACGAAACACGTTAGCTCGTCCTTGTTTTGGTTAATAGATCCACAAATATCCACAATTTCCCACAAATGCTAAGTTTAGAGATAGTGTGCAAGCATTGTCAAGGGATGCCACCATTTAAAAAGCCAGTATTCAAGCGGGTTAGCAGCCAGTTTGTAAATTTGTAACTACAGTCTCATGGAGGGCTTTTTGTGGGTGAGTCGAGGGTAAATATGTTGAAAAAACAATCAGAAGTGGTGGGCCTACAGACTTTGCATGATCAATAAGTGGATCGCCATCCCAAATTTCGCCGTAAAATGTCCACCGATTGTGTCGTAGCGATCCCTGCGGGTTTGTTCGCCACGCTCTCCTTGTGTCGCAGCCCTTTCTGGCTTGCTCTGAGGTGATTTAATCCCTATGATGGCCAATAAAAATTCTAATTATGCTAAATCCTCAACAAAGCCGTTGGCTGCGAAAATCACACAAATGGTTGACCCTGTTCTTAGGGGCACAATTACTCATCTGGTTAGTTTCAGGTCTCTACATGGTGCTTATGGATATCGACTTTATCCATGGCGACCATCTGGTGGATGATAGCTCCCTAACCATAGATCCCCATCAGTTGCAGATCTCCCCCGCCACCATGTTGGCAAGCTATCCCGATGCAACTCAGCTTGAGTTACTGCCAACGGCACTTGGGGCCGTATATAAACTCAGCCTAGCTGATGGGCCCCGCTATTTCTCTGCCCAAAATGGAGAACCGCTAGCACAACTGAGTCAACAACAAGCCATGCTGGTTGCGGCCAAGCTCTATCGCGGCGATATAACCCAAGCCAGCAGCCAGCTGTTAACCGACTCGGCACCCGACGAGATAGGCAGCAGACGATTACCCCTGTGGCAGATCGATTTTAACGACTCAAGCCATTCGCGCTTCTATATTTCCGCCACCAGTGGTGAGCTGGTTGCCAAGCGTCATGACTACTGGCGCCTGTTCGATCTCATGTGGATGTTGCATATCATGGATTATGATACCCGAGAAGATGTTCACAACCCGCTACTGACAGCTTTTAGTCTATTGGCGCTACTGACGGCGCTCTCTGGAGCCCTATTATTGCTTGTCGCCTTTAAGCGCGGCGAGGAGGCCAACGTATGATGAACGCGAGAAGTCTGCATCGCATTCTGGGGCTCATCGTCGGCGTCCAGCTCCTTATATGGACCCTTACAGGCCTGGCCTTCAACCTGATTAACGATGAGTATTTAAGCGCGAATACCCAGAGAACTAAGCCCACTCAAGCCAGCAGTTTAATTCAGCCCCAGGTTACGCTGAGCGATATCGCCGCGCAAACAAAAGCCGATACCATCACACGTATCAAGCTGGAAACCCTATTTGATCGCCCCATTTACCGCGTAAAACTAAGCGATGGCACTCAGGCCTTTTGGGCTGACACTGGTGAACAAGTCAATCTTAATCATCAACAACTGACTGAGCTTGCTCAGCAAAGCTACTCGGGTGAGGGCCAATTATCGATGCCAGTGCTCGATAAAGACGCTGCCCAGCGCTACGGCGGCAGCAAGGAGTTCTACCGTTTCGATACTCAGGACCAGCGCGGCACACAGATCTTTGTCGACGGCAATACAGGCCTGGTTAAGGCCCATGAAAACAACGGCTCACAGCTCAAACAGCTGCTGTTTATGCTGCATTTTATCGACTATTTCCCCAACAATGGCGTGAGTTTTAATCATGTCGCAACTCAGATGATTGCGCTGGCCGCTTTACTGCTTGGCCTAAGTGGCACCTGGCTACTGGTGCGTAAGCTACTGGCTGGGGACTATGTGAGCTGGCGTGCCAAGCGTCAGGGGCAGTCGCTGACCCTACTCTCTCCTGATGGCGAGCAGCTTGAGACGATTGCGCTGACCCAAGACAACCTCATGGACAATTTAAACCATGGCCAGATGCGTGTCCCAAGCCAGTGTGGTGGTGGGGGTCATTGCGGTATGTGCCGTATTCGCTTTGTTGACGATGCGCCTCCGGCCACTCCTGAAGAGCAAGCCCGTCTCAAAGAGGACCAACTGGCAGCGGGAGTTCGCCTCAGTTGTCAGCAAAAGGCGACTCATGCTCGGCTTGCCCTCACCAGTCGCGCTCAGCTGAGATTTTGGCAAAAGGCGCAGTATGAAGCTTGCGAAGCACAAGCGACTTCGCCATCCCAACGCCCGACATGAACCAAATAGCAGAATTCGCCTAAAATTTAACCATTGGCGGCCGATAAATAGATTAAGCGAGATGATTAATCTAAAGAGGAGGAGCGATGGTTGCCCTGGATAGCCTGTATGCCATGTTAGCGCGCCCGGTAAAACAGGTGGTGAAACGCAAGCGAGTGGTAGAGCAGACTGAACACACGGATCCTATTCATGCCGATAGTCATGAGGCGCCGCAGTCACAGCTGCCACCTCACCTTGAACGTCGTCGACATGGAGAAAGGCGAATTAACTCAAGACCCGGCAGAGAAGATCGCCGGGGACAGGCGAGACGCCAGCAGGCGCAGAAACAGGCCGAAGAAGAAGCACTGGACTCGCCACTGCCTCGTATCGATATTGACGTTTAAGGATTAACTCGCTGATTCACCAGTGACTTGCGCAACTGCCCGTTTCCAACCCAAATAAAGCGCCTCACGCTCCTCATCGGCGATGGTAGGCTTAAAGCAACGCTCGACACCGGCCTTGTGCTTCAACTCGGCCGTCGACTGCCAGAAACCCACGGCTAAGCCCGCTAAAAATGCCGCCCCCATGGCCGTAGTTTCGGTCACCTTGGGTCGCTGCACCTCAACATCGGTAATGTCCGCCTGAAACTGCATCAGGAAATCATTGGCTACCGCGCCGCCATCGACCTTCAACTGTTTAAGCTGCACACCACTGTCTTTAGTCATGGCATCGAGAAGATCCCGGCTCTGATAGGCGATCGCCTCGAGTGCGGCACGAATGATATGGTTACGATTGGCGCCTCTGGAGAGGCCGACCAAGGCGCCACGGGCACTGGCATCCCAATAAGGCGCGCCCAAACCCACAAAGGCTGGTACCAGGTACACACCATTGTTGTCATTCACCTTGAGGGCAAAGTATTCGGTATCCTGAGCATCACGAATAAGTCCGAGTTCATCACGCAACCATTGAATGGTAGCGCCCCCCATAAATACCGAGCCTTCCAGGGCATAATTAACCTCCCCCTTGGGTCCCACGGCAATGGTGGTTAATAGACCATGGTTGGACTGCACCGCCTGCAACCCAGTGTTCATCAGCAGGAAACAACCTGTACCATAGGTATTCTTCGCCATCCCCTCATCGATACACAGCTGGCCAAATAGGGCTGACTGTTGATCGCCCGCCATGCCAGCTACAGGGATCTCGCCGCCCTCACCTGCAATACGGGTCTTGCCATACACGGCGCAGGAAGGCTTAACCTCAGGCAGAATGCTCGCAGGAATATCTAATGCCTCGAGTAACCGAGTGTCCCAGGTCTGTTGATGAATGTTGTAGAGCATGGTGCGCGACGCGTTGGTCGGATCGGTGACATGCACCTTACCCTCGGTGAGCTTCCACACCAGCCAAGTATCTATGGTGCCAAACAGCAAGTCACCGGCCTCGGCCTTCTCTCTGGCCCCTTCGACATTGTCGAGGATCCAGCGGATCTTAGTCGCCGAAAAATAGGGGTCTAGCACCAGTCCGGTATTCTGCCGGATATACTCTTCATAGCCCGATGCCTTCAACGCCTCACATAAGGGTTGGCTGCGGCGACACTGCCAGACGATGGCGTTATAGACGGGCTTACCTGTGGTTTTGTCCCACAAGATGGTGGTTTCCCGTTGGTTGGTGATACCTATACCAGCCACCTCATCGCTGTGGATCCCGGCTCTGGCCAGCGCCTCAATTAGGGTTGAGCTTTGGGAGGACCAGATCTCCATGGGATCGTGTTCCACCCAGCCCGCCTTGGGGTAGATCTGCGAAAACTCGCGCTGTGACACCGCCACTATATTAGCGTCATGATCGAAGATAATGGTACGTGAACTGGTTGTGCCCTGATCGAGCGCGATAACATACTTCTGCTGCACTAAGGCCTCCGCTACTGCTGATTAGGCTGAATCGGATCTAACTCTGGAATCGCTAATACCTCTTCAGTCGTCTCTAGCTGCTCATCACAGGCATGGGCGGGCAGATACCAAAACTCGGCGATCTTGCCATCCTGAACACGGAAATTACCAATGCTGCACTGGCTAAGCAGCTCACCGTCGTTCTCCCAAGTCACACGCTCGACCGTGCTGACAAAGTGAGAAGAGTCGATCAGTTGCAGTATGGTGGCCTGAGCCCCGGTAAGGGTTTCAAAATAATCTGTCATGGCGGCGCCAAACTGCGCCTTGTCTGAGGTTTCAACCTCTATATTAGTGCCAGAGATATGCATCCAGCGTACATCATCGGTCACATGGTTGAGCATCTGCTCGACACTGTGCTGGTTGTAGGCATCGATGAATCCCTTAACCACTTGCGTCGTACTCGGATCGGCGGAGGCCGACAACGGAAGTAACGCTATGCTTGCAGCCAGAAGAAAGGGTTTCATGGGACACCTCTTATTGTTGGTTCATCCTGACTGGCAGACGCTATAGCTGCAAGCAACAGGTAATGAATAGATTAAATTTAACTAAAAATACGTTGATAATTAGACGAATATAATCCTATGAAGTTCAGATATCCAATAAATATTCAGATAAAAAAATGCCTCACTTAAGTGAGGCATTATGCTTGAGTCAAACTTGACCTCAATCGACTTACATCTTGTAGCTCAGCTGAGCCCCCACCAACCAGACATCACCACTCGCATCACCGCTAAAGCTCACTTGAGCCAGGTTCATCAGGTTCATTGTCTCATCGATAGGTGCATCACCGTGTGCCTTAATATAGGTCACGGCTAAGTCTAGCGTCAGATTCTTAGTGGCCTGATAACCCGCGCCAAAACTAAGCCATAGACGGTCTGAATCAGGAATCGTAATTGTACGGTACTCATCTTCAACCGCCGTCTTATCCAGAGCCACGCCACCGCGCACTAACCACTTATCACTGAGTTGATAAGTGGTACCCAAGGCAAAACGCCAGTTATCTTTAAAGTTTTCTACTTTTACTAAGTCTGACTCTAAACCGCCAAGTGGCTTCTGCTCACCTGGGAAGTAAGCCACCAGGCTGTCGAACACACTCCACTGAGTCCAGTTAATGCTGGCATGCATCGCCCAGTTGTCAGTTAATTGGTGATGAGAGGCCAGCTCAGCAAAGGCTGGTAGCTCGAGTGGCACATACCCCTCAATATCGAGATCTTGACCACCATCATAGACAAGCCCAGATGCGTGACCGTCCAGTTCCAGCTCAACGCCGCTATGATAGGCAACACCTATGCGGTGAGCGGGATTGATCTGCCAGCTGGCACCCAACTGCCAACCAAAACTAATATCATCGCCTTCCATTACTTTCAGACTGGTTCCACCTGGTGGCAGTGCGCCAGCCACTTCGGCAGGCAGTGTCGGAATCGCCTTAATACCGTCAACCCAAGCTGGGGTTGAGGCGCCAATCTTACCTTCACCATAAACGACACGCAGACCGGCACCGATAGAAACCGCATCTGTCACCTTGTAAGCCAGGTTCGGATTAAATTCGACTGTTGTCACTGAAGTTTCATTACCGAAAATCGCAGTTGGGTGAGTGCTGGGTACTTCGGTCGCCAGACCATAATTAGAGTTAACCGCTAACCCCCAGGTCCACTGGTCGTTTAGCTGATTAGAATAGTAAAAGTTAGGCACCAGGGCATTACCGGCCACATCTAAGGCATCGGCATTCATGGTGACAGGCTGATTACCCAGCACAGGCGAGGCCAAAGTCAGATCGCCTTCGACATCGACGTTTGGCATGACATAAATTCCACCAACGGACAGCTGACGTCCCTCAAGGTAGGTCAACATCGCAGGGTTGCGGGCTTGGGCGGCAGCGTTATCGGCCATGGCGGCTTCACCCGCAAAGGCACGGCCTAAACCAGTAGCAGAATATTCGGCAAGTTGAAATCCAGCAGCGTGAACTTGTGATAGTGGCGCAGCGATGGCAGCAACTACAGCTAAAGATAAAATATGCTTTTTCATCATGGCTCTCTTGTTATTATGACGACTTAGAGTAAAGGCTCCAGTCATTAAGTGAGCCGCAGTCTACTGATACAGAATATCTTTACAAGCAGATAATGAATTTAAGCGAATTATGCTAACAAAAACGTTCAAATAGAGTGCAAAACGGATAGATATCGCGCTTTTAAACGCTATCAAAATGAAAAAAATGTGATCTGCGTTCACTAAAATTAGTCAGGTAAACCACACTAAATTAAATATATCTATTTAAAAACAAATGCCTATACAAAAATAAGCAGTGATACATGTGTAAGCCTGAAACCGCTCTCTCAAGCAGCATAAATCACTAGGCAATTAAAACTAACGAATAACAAGCCGAAAGAACAATTGTAAGATATTGAATTTATGAATGTTAGATAGTGAGATAAGGGACAATGTAAACAAAAAGCCGGCCGCAATATCATGCGTCCGGCTTATCGCTTATCACACTCAGTACAAATGTACGCCTAATGATACAGATGAGTGAGCTAGGCTCTCCAACTCGGGATATTTGCCTCGTATTGAGTAATCGCTTCGCCATATCCTAAGCTGATCCCAATGGCATCTAACCCGTTAAGTAGATTATGACGAGCCGACTGAGCGATCTCAAAATGAAATTCAGCCCCCGAAGGCGAGGTAACAGTCTGGGCCTGCAGATCAACGCTAACTTGCGCCCCTTCTTCAGCCTCAACTTCTTGCATTAACTGAGCAACTTCTGCCTCAGTCAAACGCACCGGCAGCAGGCCATTATTGATGGCATTGCCATAAAAGATATCGGCAAAGCTAGGCGCTATGATCACCTTGAGGCCAAAATCGGCCAAGGCCCATGGCGCATGTTCGCGACTCGATCCGCAGCCAAAGTTCTCCTTGGCCAGCAGAATAGAAGCCCCCTGATAACGCGGCTGGTTCAGGCTAAACGAAGGGTTAGGCTGATCGCCGGCATCGTCCAGATAACGCCAGTCATGAAATAGATGAATCCCGAAACCGTCACGGGTGACCTTAGAGAGAAACTGCTTAGGAATGATCTGATCGGTATCGATATTGGCACTGTCGATGATCACCGCAAGCCCTGTGTGTGTGGTAAATGGTTGCATGCTACCTCCTAGTATGGCTTGCGAATATCGACAAAGTGGCCAGCAATCGCCGCGGCGGCGGCCATGGCAGGGCTCACCAAGTGAGTACGGCTTCCGCGCCCCTGACGGCCCTCGAAGTTACGGTTGCTGGTCGAGGCGCAGCGATCGCCTGCCTCCAACCTGTCATCGTTCATCGCCAGACACATAGAACAACCCGGCAGGCGCCACTCAAACCCGGCGTCGATAAAGATCTTATCCAGACCTTCAGCCTCCGCCTGCTCCTTCACCAAGCCAGAGCCAGGTACCACGATAGCCGTGACTCCACCAGCGACCTTACGCCCCTTGGCTTGCTGAGCCGCAGCACGCAGATCTTCGATTCGTGAGTTGGTACAAGAACCGATAAACACCTTGTTGATGCTGACATCTGTCATCTGAGTGCCAGGCGTCAGCGCCACATAATCGAGCGCCTTTTGAATACTGGCTTTAACCGTTGGGTTCGACTCATCCTCAGGATTGGGCACACATTGATCGATCGCCACCACCTGGCCAGGGTTAGTCCCCCAAGTTAGCTGTGGTGCGATATCACTCGCCTCCAACACCACATGGGCATCGAAGTGGGCATCATCATCGGATTTCAGCGACAACCAGGCCTCAACCGCCTGCTGCCAATCTTCACCTTTTGGCGCAAACTCACGGCCTTCGAGGTAATCTATGGTGGTCTGATCCGGCGCGATCATCCCCGCCTTGGCGCCCATCTCGATCGCCATGTTACAAACGGTCATACGTCCTTCCATCGACAGCGCAGAGATCGCCTCACCGCAGAACTCCACCACATAACCTGTGCCGCCATCCATGCCGATCTTGCCTATGATGGCCAGCACGATATCTTTAGCGGTTATCCCCTCGGCAACATGACCACGAACCTCTATTTTCATGGTCTTAGCTTTCAACTGACGCAGGGTTTGGGTGGCCATCACATGCTCCACCTCTGAAGTACCGATACCAAAGGCCAAGGCCCCAAAGGCGCCGTGAGTCGCGGTGTGCGAGTCGCCACACACAATCACAGTGCCAGGCAAGGTAATGCCAAGCTCTGGGCCCATCACATGCACAATACCCTGATTTTTATGGTGAATGTCATAAAGTCTGACGCCAAACTCCTTACAGTTTTGCGCCAGCGTCTCCACCTGAGTGCGCGCCATAGGGCTGAGAGCATCTAAACTGGCACTCTTGGTCGAGGTGTTGTGATCCATGGTGGCGAAGGTCTTTTCTGGCGCCCTTAATTTTCGGCCGGCCACCTTAAGACCACTGAAGGCCTGGGGCGAGGTCACCTCGTGAACCAGATGACGATCCACATAGATAAGCGGCGCTTCCCCTTCGGGGGCAGCAACGATATGGCTATCCCATACCTTTTCATAAAGTGTCTTAGCCATTAGTTTGCCTCTCTGACTGCTTGGGCAATATAGTCGCCCATTTCGCGGGTTGATTTTGCCTTGTCACGCTGATCCGCTGGCAAGAGTTCGCCAGTTAAATAACCATCGCTTAATGCCTTGGCAACCGCATCTTCAATCGCCTTGGCCGCCGCTTCCTCTTTAAGGCTATGACGTAACAGTAGCGCCGCCGACAGGATCTGCGCAACAGGGTTAGCAATGCCCTGCCCTGCGATGTCTGGCGCGCTGCCACCGGCGGGTTCATACAGACCAAAGCCGTCACTATTGAGACTGACCGAAGAGAGCAAGCCCATGGAACCTGTGAGCATAGCGATCTCATCTGAGATGATGTCACCAAACAGGTTTGAGCAGAGCATCACATCAAAATCGAAGGGACGACGCAGTAGCTGCATGGTGGCATTATCGATATAGATATGTTCCAGCTCGACATCAGGGAAATCCTTAGCGACCTCTTCGACCACCTCACGCCATAAGACAGAGCAGGCCAATACGTTGGCCTTATCCACAGAAGTCACCTTCTTACGACGCCCGCGAGCCGCTTCGAAGGCGATCTTCGCGATGCGGCGCACCTCACGGCGGCTGTAACGCATGGTATCGAAAGCTTCCTCTTGCTCTCCCTCTCCCTGACGTCCTTTAGGTTTACCGAAGTAGATACCACCGGTTAACTCGCGCACGCAAAGCACATCGAACCCTTGCGCCGAGATATCGCTGCGCAGGGGCGACATATGTTCCAGGCCAGCATGAAGCTTGGCAGGACGCATATTACAAAACAGCTCGAAATGGCCACGCAGCGGCAACAAGGCACCGCGCTCAGGTTGATCATTGGGTGGCAGATGTTCCCATTTAGGGCCGCCTACCGAGCCAAACAAGATGGCATCGGCGGCCTCACAGCCTTTTAGGGTCGATTCCGGCAACGGACAACCATGATTATCGATGGCAGCACCTCCCACATCGTATTCGCTATATTCAATATCCAACGAAAAACGCTCTTCTACTGCCTTAAGCACCTTACGTGCTTCAGCCATGACTTCCGGGCCTATACCATCACCCGCCAATACTGCGACTTGATAACTCATACCACACCAGACTCCCTGCAATTAATTGATCTTTATTCTGTTATATTGAAAAGCGATTAAACGCCGCCTAACTCGACACGCGCTTGTTTTATTTTATGTTTGTTCTCAGCCACCTTGTCTGCCCGCCAGGTCAAGTTCATCACATGGATAAGCGCCGCCGCAGAAGCTTCAACCACATCGGTTGCCAGGCCGACACCGTGGAAACTCTGATCATGGTACTTGGCGGTGATATCCACCTGCCCCAAGGCATCTTGCCCCTGGCCTTTGGCACTGAGTTGATAGCTACTGATATTGATCTCACAGCCGCTGGCGCGGGCAATCGCCTTGTAGGCGGCATCCACCGGGCCGTTCCCCGTGGCCGCCTCGGTCACTGGATTGCCATCGACCATCAAGGTCACAGTCGCTGTGGCCTTACCCTCAGCCAAGTCAGAGTGCACCACCAATTGCTGAAGTCCATAGTGATTTTCTTCATCACTGCGAGCCTCCATATAGACCAGGGCTTCCAGATCATAGTCGAACACCTGACCCTTCTTGTCCGCTAGCTTAAGGAAAGCCTCATACAGGGTGTCCATATCATAGTCTTGCTCGCCATAGCCCATCTCTTCCATGCGATGCTTGATCACATGGCGGCCCGAGCGAGAGGTCATGTTGAGGTTGTTGCGATTAAGGCCAATGCTCTCTGGCGTCATAATTTCATAAGTATTTTGCGACTTAAGCACACCATCCTGGTGAATACCCGAAGAGTGAGTAAAGGCGTTGGCACCAACGATCGCCTTGTTAGCCTGGACCGGCATATTACATAGCTGGCTCACCAGATTAGAGGTGCGATGGATCTCTTTAGCGTTGATACCCGTCTCCAACCCAAGGCTTGCCTTGCGGGTGGCGATGATCATGGCGATCTCTTCAAGGGAGCAGTTACCGGCGCGCTCGCCGATACCATTGACGGTACATTCAATTTGGCGCGCACCGTGCTGCACTGCGGTGATCGAATTGGCCACCGACAAACCCAGATCGTCATGGCAGTGCACCGAGATCACCGCCTGATCGATATTAGGCACGCGGTTAAACAGGTTTTGAATAATGCCGCCAAATTCGCTCGGCACCGTATAGCCCACGGTATCGGGAATATTGATTGTCTTAGCGCCAGCGTTAATCGCGGCTTCAACCATACGGCATAGATTGTCGATAGGTGTGCGGCCTGCATCTTCACAGGAGAACTCCACATCATCGGTGAAACGACGGGCATATTTCACCGCGCCAACCGCCATCTCCAATACTTGGTCGAACGAGCGCTTAAGCTTACTCTCTACATGAATGGTCGAAGTGGAGATAAAGGTATGAATACGGAACTGATCGGCCACCGACAGCGATTGAGCCGCGGCGTCGATATCTTTTTCCAATGCTCTGGCTAACGCACACACCCGGCTATTCTTGATAGTACGGGCAATGGTTTGTACCGACTCGAAATCACCTGGGGATGAGACGGGAAAACCGACCTCCATCACATCCACGCCCAGACGCTCGAGTGACAGTGCTATCTGCAATTTCTCCTTAACCGTTAAACTCGCTGCTAATGCTTGCTCACCATCGCGTAAGGTCGTATCAAATATTATCACTCGGTTAGACATCTGGTTTCTCCATGGTACGTCTAGGCTCTAATTTTGGGTATTCGTCAAATCCATAAACAAAAAAACCCCGCGTTGTTGAGCGCGGGGTTTATGAATGCTGGTCGTGTTATTAAGCGTGCAACACTACATTCTCCGCGCAGAGACTGCGAGAATGAGAATGAGGAGGTTGAGTAGGGCACGGTTAATGGTCATCATTGTATTCAAAAAAAATAAGTAATTATTCGTTTCATTTCGTTGGACTGATTAATATTTAACGTGTGTCTGGCGAATAGTCAACCCCATATTTTTCAAGTTTGCCACATTAGACCAGATAAAAATCTTGATTAACCGCTCAAATCTAACCAATTATTTGCCAACAAGAGTGACTAAGTGATTAAATTCAGCATACTAGGTCATTTGCCGAGCAATCTATCTGATTCCAATCTTGGGCATTATTTTTTATGCAATTGCTGATGGAAAATCAGTATAATGCCGCGAATGGAAACAGCACACTCGTTCCGGAGTTTTTAAAAATGGATTTTCGTCTCATAGTGTTAAGCCTCAGCCTTTGGCTGATCCCCACTTATGGGAACACTATGACAGAGTTGGATGAGTTGGCCCATAACGTCTACCAATATCCCAACAAGACCCTGACAAAAATCCAGGCGCTGGAACAACGCCTGGATCAAGAAGACACGTCTGAAGAAAATCGGCTTCGACTCTCCATCCTAAAATGTGAAGCCTTTGTGCAGCTAGGTGAAAACGAGGCCGCCATCAATCTTGGCCGCATGAGCGAAGCCAAAGCCAAATCGAACAAGCTTAATCAACTCGGTCCCTATTTTCTAAACTGCATGGCAGCGGCCTACATGGACTATGGCGATCTCAGGCAGGCACTCACCCTACTCGACTCGGCTATCTTCCAGTCACGCGAACAGCAGCAGCCGCAATCACTGGTCAATGGCCTGATGCTAAGAGGCAAGATAGATACCCATATCGAGAGTCAGAGCAGCGCCTTAGAAGATCTGCGCCTTGCCCAGGATATCTACCCAGATACCGAAAAGCAGCAGCCCCAATGGCTGACACCACCTAGGCCATACATTCAACTGGCCATGGCCGAACTGCTAAGAACCAAGGGGCTCTATAACCAGGCGTTCAACTATGCCAAGGGAGGACTAGATAGCGAACAGACCACAGGCAAGGTGAGACTCACCGTCTTGCTGGCTCTCGCTAAAGTCGCCCATTATAACCAAGAGGTTAAGTTTAGGGATGACATGGTACTCGAAGCCAAGATCTTACTACCTGAACTGGCGACTGCCACCGAACTGGCCGAAAGTTACACCCAGCTAGCAGAAATTGAGTTTTTACGAGGCAATGACAAGAGTGCTATTCAACTACTTAATATTGCACTCAACACCTTTGATAAGCAGAAGAAAATTAACGACAGCCTACGGGCCAACCGTCTGCTGGCCAATATTCATTTGGCCAATGGCGAACAGGCGTTAGGAACAGAGTTGATGCAAAAGGCTATTGCCATTGGTGAGCGCACCAACCAGTTTGACGAGCTTGTCTACTGTTATGGTATCTTGAGCCGCTATTTTGCCGATATAGCTCAGTATCAAGAGGCCTATCAATATCAACTAAAACGCTTCGAGATGGCCCAGCGCAGCTATGAGTTCCTTAAAGATACCAGGCTACTACAGATAAAGGCTCAGCTTGGACGTTACCAACAACTCGCACAGGCCAATCAACCTAAGCCTATCAAGCTTGATGCCCACATCAGCGACAGCTATGGCCTCATCGGCATCCTGGTGCTCTTCCTGCTACTGACGCTGTTTATTCTGCTCAACCGTATCAGAACGCCTAAGGCGCCGCTGCCACAGAGTCAAAGAGATGAGCCGATGAGCACTCAGGAGAAGATGGAAGCGCTGTTGGCCAGTGCTAAACAAATTGGCTTTCCCATCACCATCTTACTGATCAATCCCAGCCATCTTGCTATGGCAGATTATGAGAAACTGCAGACCAGGCTGGCCCAGAAAATACGCCAGCAGGATATATTATTGAGCACCAGCGCCGATCAAATTCTGATCATGCTGCCCTTCACCTCATTACCGGGGGCGCAGTTGATTGGGCGACAGTTGAGCGCCATCATAGAGCCTCTGCAAAATGGCACTCGCGTCAGTATGGGAATGGCGGTCATGCAGCATCACGATACTCTCTCTTCCCTGGTCAAACGAGCCAGTGTCGATCAACTCAGTAAGTACAGCGGCCAACAGGCTCACTAGCCTAATCGCTTGCCTATAGCTGCATTACCCTCGGGTAATGTAATCGCTGATCTCGTCGAGAAACTCGCCGCCGAAACGGTTCAGCTTGGTCTCGCCCACCCCATTGACCGCCAGCATCTCTGCAGGACTGGTGGGCACCATAGCCGCCATCTCCGCCAGAGTGGCGTCGTTAAACACCAGGTAGGGAGGCACATCCAGCTCCTCGGCCAGGCTGCGGCGTAACAATTTCAAGCGAGCAAACAACTTTCTATCGTAATTTAGCGGCGCCCGGCTACTGCTACGGCGTTTCACATGTGTGGTGATACTTATTCTAGGCTCTGCCAGCTGCAAGGCTATTTCGCCCTTAAGCACTGCCCGCGCCTGAGGATTAAGCTTAATGGCGGACCCTCGGGTGATATCTTGACTGGCAAAGCCTAAGTGTATGATTTGGCGAATGATACTGAGCCAAAATTCATGACTTTTATCCTTACCTATGCCCCAGGTTGATAGCTTATCATGGCCACGGTCGACCACTGGCGCAGCCTTAGAACCGCGTAATACCTCAATCAGGTGGTTAATGCCAAACTTCTGCTGCAAACGGAAGATACAAGAAAGCACCTTCTGGGCATCTTCGACGCCATCGTAGCGTTTGGGTGGGTCGAGACAGATATCGCAGTTGCCACAAGGCTCGGACGCACTCTCGTCGAAATAGTGCAGCAATACCTGGCGACGGCAAGTCTGAGCCTCGGCAAAGGCCGCCATGGTATTGAGCTTGTGGTACTCCACCTGTTGCTGGGGTCCAGGTTCTTGCTGCTCGATAAGATGACGCACCCGACCAATGTCGGCGGGGTCGAACAACATAAATGCCTCGGCATCCAGTCCGTCACGACCGGCGCGGCCCGTCTCCTGGTAATAGGCCTCTACGCTCTTGGGAATGTCGTAATGCACGACAAATCGCACGTTAGACTTGTTTATTCCCATGCCAAACGCCACAGTCGCCACCACGATATCCAGTTGATCTTTCAGGAAACGCTCCTGAATATCGGCGCGTTCTTCTTGGGTCTTACCGGCGTGATAGGCATCGGCGTCATAGCCCTGCATGCGCAGGCGATCGGCCACCTCATCGACGCGGCGTCGGCTACTACAGTAGATGATACCGCTATTGCCATTTTGCGCCTGAATAAACTGTCTGAGCTGGTTGGCAGCGTTGAGCTTTTCCGCCACCGTGTAGCGAATATTGGGCCTATCGAAACTGGTGAGCAGCTCATAGGGGGTGATCCCCAGCCGCTGACAGATATCTTCTCGGGTGGCCTTATCGGCAGTGGCGGTGAGCGCCATCATGGGGACCTGGGGAAAATATTGTTTTAACTGCCCTAGGGCTGCATATTCAGGCCTGAAGTCATGTCCCCACTGGGAAATACAGTGCGCCTCGTCGATGGCAAATAAAGAGATCGGCAGGTGGTGCAAACGCTCAATAAAATTTGCCGTCAGCAGGCGCTCGGGCGACACATAAAGGAGCTTCAACTCGCCATTATGCAGTTGCTGGTAGATGCTCATCGCCTCTTCACGCGACTGAGACGAATTAAGAAAAGCCGCCGCTACGCCCATTTGTTTCAGGCTATCGACCTGATCTTTCATCAGGGATATGAGCGGAGAAACCACCAGCGTCAAGCCGGGTAAGATAAGCGCCGGCAGCTGATAGCAAAGACTCTTGCCGCCGCCCGTTGGCATGATCACCAACGAATCACGCCCCTCACAGGCCTGCTCTATTACCTCTCGCTGGCCTGTCCTGAAGGTGCGATAGCCAAACACCGCCTGCAAACAGCTGGCGAGTGGATCGCTATCGGTCGATTCGGGCGTGCTTAAGGCTAAGTCCATGGCGCTAATTTATGGTCAATTTGGCCGCTTATTCTAATCAAGCCAGCCCTGCTTGTCTCAACTCTGCCGAAATTAATTGTTGTTCACAGCCCCTATTTGGTGAAAATTCAGTCATGGGCTTGCTTAGCTTACTGAATTAGCGATAGATTAAATGCTCTAACGAAATAGGCTTAACAAGGAGTGCCCTATGACGACACCTGTACAAGCACAAACCCTCGCCACCGTCGCCGAGATCTTCGATACTAAGGTGCCTTTCCATCAACTGCTTGGCATGGATATTAAGCGTTATGATCTAGAGGGTGTCGAAGTTGAAGTGAAGATGAACAGCAATCTCATCGGCAATATTCATCAGCAGATCCTGCACGGGGGTGTCACCGCAACGGTACTGGACGTAGTAGGCGGTCTGACGGCATTCTCAGGACTGGTGGCCAGTCGTGATGATTGGAGCTTGGAAGACCTGCAAAAGCGCTTACAAACCTTAGGCACCATAGATCTGCGCATCGACTACCTAAGACCCGGTCGCGGCGAGGTGTTTACCGGCACTGGTACAGTGATCCGCGCCGGCAATCGCGTTTCAGTCTGCCGCATGGAGCTGCATAACGAACAAGGCGCTCACATCGCCTTCGGCACCGGCACCTACATGGTGGGCTAACGACAAGGGAGTCCTAGAATGAACTGTCAAGCTAGCGATACTCGCTGGCAAATGACCACTACACAGAACTCCCACAAAGAATCCCCATCGCCGCTTGAGTCAGACCCTCCAGGCGCCTACAATGCCTCTCCTTCATCTTTTTGAAATCCTAAGCTATGGCTGACATCGAGTATCGTAAAGGGGTAGTGCTAGCCATCTGCGCCTACTGCTTTTGGGGCTTTGCTCCTCTGTATTTTAAACTGCTAGATCATGTTTCGGCGACAGAGATCTTGCTACACCGCGTGCTATGGTCTTTTGTGTTCATGCTAGTGTTGATGCAGTTTATCGGCGGCTTTGCCAAGTTAAGGGCGCTGTTTCGTCAACCCAAACAACTGGGCGTGTTAGCGATCACTTCGATTCTGATCGCCGGCAACTGGCTGCTATTTATCTGGGCGATCAACAATGATCATATGCTCGATGCCAGTTTGGGTTACTTTATCAACCCCTTGATTAATGTGCTGCTGGGAATGATCTTCTTGCAGGAGCGACTGCGAAAACTGCAGTGGGCCGCCGTATCACTTGCCTTTACCGGCGTCTTGATCCAGCTTATCTCATTTGGCTCGATTCCTGTGGTTTCTCTGGCACTCGCAGCTTCTTTCGGGCTTTACGGCCTGCTGCGCAAGAAGGTGAATGTCGACGCCAAAACAGGATTACTGGTTGAAACCGCCATACTGGTGCCAGTAGCACTGATCTACTTGGTAGCGAATCTTGAAAGTATCAGCGTGATGGAAAATAGTCTGCAGATGAACTTACTTTTGTTAGCAGCGGGCGTAGTGACCTCCGTCCCGCTACTCTGTTTTGCGGGCGCTGCCACTCGTATCCCGCTATCCATGCTTGGCTTCTTTCAATATATCGGCCCCAGTATCATGTTTATCATGGCCGTTAGCGTGTTTAACGAGCCTTTCGACCTGGAAAAAGGAATCACCTTCGCTTTTATCTGGAGTGCGCTGGTGATCTTTACCCTGGATCTGGCCTTAAAGAGTCGGCGTAAGCAAGCTGGATAACAAAGCCTCGGGACGCTCAACACTCAAGAGAAGCAGATAGCCCTCTGTGGTCGGAAGGACCAGCACTTGCTGGCTATTGGTGACTGACAGCAGGGCTTTATCTGTGTCATTAGTCACCTTCGCCAGCTTGAACCAACCAAGCTGGTAACCCGGTAAACCAACGCCATTGCTGCGGTAACTGATCTGCGGCGCATCCTCATCATCTAGGCTAATAATACTCGCCTGAGACGGCAATAAACTCTCTAGTGGCAACTCAACACCATAAAGCGGGATATCGACCATCATTGCTGTGGGAGTAAGACGCACATTGGCGTTGTGGGCCTTCAAGAACACCCAAGACAATAGACCCAGTACGGCAATCACCATGCCTGAGGCCGCAAATTTAGCACCTTGGGGCATGGGCTTAACCTTGATTAACACTATCACCAAGGCGATGCCAAGCAAGAGTGAAACAAATGCCATGCTGGTCGCCGAATCAAAGGTTGCGAGCGGAAAAATTTGAGATTCCATGTTTAAGTATCCTACAAAAAATGGCTGCTAAGATAAGAACAGCCACAGGTCAAACGCCAATAACAAGCTTGCGCAAAGTCTTATCTCGAGAAATTAGGATTACTATGGGGCTGGCGACATATTATGTCAAGATAGCGCTTTGATATGATCTCGAAGTAAAAAAACCACGCTAAGCGTGGTTTTTTTGGAATCTGTATTTATTAAAGATCTAACGCAAGAATCTTCGACTTGCGCTGATAGTTGTAAAGCTGTTTTTTCTTATTTGGCAGGGCATCAACATCGACTATCTGGAAACCATGTTCAAGGAACCAATGTATGCTGCGTGTCGTGAGCGCAAACAAGCGAGAGTAGCCGCGCACCTTGGCCTGACCTATGATGTTTTTCAGCAATACGCTTCCGCGGTCAGCGTCACGATAATCGGGATGCACCACCAAACAAGCAAACTCACCGGCATTATCTTCTTCGAAAGGATAAAGCGCAGCGCAGCCAATCACCAAACTATCACGCTCGATCAGCATAAACTGCTCTATTTCCATCTCCAGTTGCTCGCGCGAGCGTCTGACCAATATACCCGCTTGCTCTAACGGACGAATAAGATCCAGGACACCACCGATATCGGCAATACTTGCCCGGCGCAGCCGCTCAGCACTCTCAGTGACGATCTGAGTGCCTATACCATCACGGGAGAACAGCTCTTGCAGTAGGGCACCATCATCGAGGTAACTGACAAAGTGACAACGTGCCACGCCGTTACGGCAGGCATCGATACTGGCCTGTAAAAAGGCACGGGTACCCACGCACCAATTATCTTCATCGGTTAGTTCTGACAAAATTCGCTGGGCGTCGGTAGGCATCAGCTCCGCAATCACCTCGCCATTACTGTCTATAATCCCCTCTTTGGCGCTAAAGCCAATCATCTTATCGGCCTTAAGCTTGACCGCAATCTGGGTCGCCACCTCTTCGGCGGTCAGATTAAAACACTCTCCGGTGACCGAAGCCGCCACTGGCCCTAAAAGCACTATGCCATGGTTATCCAGCTGACGTCTTAGACCTGCTACATCGATGCGTCTTACCTTGCCACTCAGGCAGTAATCCACACCATTATCGACGCCCAGGGGCTGAGCAATCACGAAGTTGCCACTCACCACGTTAATTTGTGCCCCCTGCATTGGGGTATTACTCAGGCTCATGGAAAGACGGGCGGTAATGTCCAGTTGCAAACCACCTACAACCTGTTTGATCACCTTGAAGGATTCTTCATCGCTGATGCGTACGCCATTATAGTATTCGGGCTTCAAGTTATGCGCCGCCAGCGCCTCATCGATTTGCGGTCTGGCGCCATGCACTAAGACAATTTTGATCCCCAAGCTATGGAGCAAGGCGATATCGTTAATGATGGAGCGGAACTGACTCTGGGCGAGCGCCTCCCCCCCCAGCATGACCACAAACGTTTTCCCCCTATGTGCATTCACATAGGAAGCAGAATGACGAAACCCCTCGACCAACTCAGTAGTGCGCACGCGCGTAACCTCAACAATAAATATGTGACAACATCGCCACCAAACGAATAACAAGCCAATATTATTGCATTTAAATTCACATTAAAAGCATTTGTTTTCATTATGGGCGATATTTTTCATCACAGGAATAACGCTGGGATAAAGCATAGCAGAACAGGCTTAAATCAGGAGCTTAGCAAGCGAAGGTAAGTGTAAGCGATAGAAACTTCGCCCCTAGAGCAAATAGCAAAGCTCTGGGAAATTTTGGCGGTAAACTATGGGGGGTTTTAATGAATTCTGCACAAAAAAAAAAGCCCCTACAAGAGGGGCTTTTTCCAAAAAACGTTAATCAAGAATTACTTGATTTTCGCTTCTTTGTACATAACGTGCTGACGGATAACAGGATCAAATTTCTTGATCTCCATTTTTTCAGGCATGTTACGCTTGTTCTTCTCAGTCGTGTAGAAGTGACCTGTTTTAGCGCTAGAAACTAGCTTGATCTTCTCACGGTTACCTTTAGCTTTAGCCATGGTTTATTACACCTTCTCGCCGCGGGCACGAAGTTCAGCAACAACAACTTCGATACCTTTCTTATCGATAATACGCATACCTTTAGTAGATACACGTAGCTGTACGAAACGCTTTTCGTCTTCTAACCAGAAACGGTGGTTCTGTAGGTTAGGTAAAAAACGACGACGAGTCGCGTTCTTAGCGTGCGAACGGTTGTTACCAACCATCGGCTTCTTGCCAGTAACTTGGCATACTCTTGACATGTCAATCTTCTCCAAAAACAATTTAACGCTCGAGCATTAATGTACCTCGAATATGGCCGTCGCCCGAGGCACACAAAGAGGGCGCATTTTATACAGGATCTAAAATCAAAGATCAAGGGATATTCAATCTATCCATCCCCTCTCTGCAAACGAAACTATCTCACGATCGCCTATAACCATATGGTCTAACAGCGAAACATCTATAGTCGCCAACGCGTATTTCAATCGCTCAGTAATTCGCCGATCAGCATGACTGGGCTCAGCCACCCCGGAAGGATGGTTGTGACACACAATCACAGCTGCGGCCTTTTTCTCAAGCACTAGGCTTACCACTTCACGTGGATAAACCGAGGCTGAATCTATGGTGCCACGGAACAGTTCAACGAATTGAATGACCCTATGCTGACTATCGAGCAATAAGATGGCAAACACTTCGTAGGCACGATCCGCTAATTGTCTCATTAAATAGTCCCGAGTTAAATCAGGATCTGTCAAAATCTTTCCTCTTTGTAGATTTTCTTTTGCAATCCGCTTATTTAATTCAATAGCTGCCTGCAGTTGGGCGTATTTAACCGGGCCTATGCCCTGTATCTGGCATATTTCACTCATTGAAGCGGTAAACAGAGGTCTTAGCCCCCCAAAGTGGCTCAGCATGGCTCTGGCGAGCGATACGGCACTTTGGCCTTTAAGGCCGTTTCTGAGCAGCACCGCGAGTAATTCGGCATCAGAGAGTTGCCCGGCGCCGCTACGCAACAGTTTTTCACGAGGCCCCTCTCCTTGAGGCCAATCCTTGATCGCCATAAACACTCCTTGTCGTGGCCAACTTGTTACACCTAGGGTTTAGAGTATGGTCTAGTTTTTAAAAACTTGTATCCTCAACCGAGACACGATTGTGGTATGGTTAGCGGGCAAAATTAAACGCGATTAGTGATCAATATGAGCCTAACTAACAAAAAGATATTGCTGGGAATTGGCGGTGGTATTGCCGCCTATAAGTCTGCCGACCTGGTACGTCGCCTGAAAGAGCGCGGCGCCGATGTGCGCGTCGTGATGAGTCAAAGCGCGCAGGAGTTCATTACACCGTTGACGCTGCAGGCGCTCTCTGGCCACCCAATAGCCACCGACTTACTTGACCCGGCAGCTGAGGCGGCGATGGGCCATATCGAACTTGCCCGCTGGGCGGATATGGTACTGATAGCCCCAGTGACCGCCAATCTGATTGCCCGCATCAATGCCGGCATGGCCGACGAGCTGATCACTACCACTTGCTTAGCCACCGAAGCGCCAGTGGTGCTTTGTCCGGCGATGAATCAGCAGATGTATCGCAACGCTGCTACCCAGGACAATCTAGATAACCTGAGAAAACGTGGCCTCACCATCTGGGGACCGGCATCAGGCAGTCAGGCCTGTGGTGAAATCGGCCCAGGACGCATGGAAGAGCCGCTGGTTATCGCTGAACGCGTCGAACACTTCTTTGCCCCTAAACTGCTTCAGGGGGTATCGCTACTGCTCACCGCAGGCCCTACCCGCGAAGCTATCGATCCCGTGCGCTACATCTCCAACCACAGCTCAGGCAAGATGGGCTTTGCCCTGGCCAGAGCCGCAGCCGAGATGGGCGCCAAGGTCACCTTAGTGACAGGGCCTGTGAACTTAGAGACACCGATGAATGTCAATCGTCTCAATGTCGGCTCTACTCAGGAGATGCTTGACGCCGTGATGGAGCAAGTACACCACTGCGATATCTTCATCGGCTGTGCGGCTGTCTGCGACTATCGCACCGCGGATATTGCCGACGAGAAAATTAAAAAATCCTCGACTGAGATGTCACTTGCGCTTGTGCGCAATCCTGATATCTTAGCCACGGTCGCGGCCCATGAGGCTCGCCCCTTTACCGTAGGTTTTGCCGCAGAGACACAGGATGTCGAGCATTACGCCAAGGATAAGTTGACGCGAAAGAAGCTGGATATGATCGCCGCTAACGACGTGTCTGATCCGGCGTTAGGCTTTAACAGCGACGCCAACGCCCTTAAGGTATTCTGGCCCAATGGCCAATACGAGCTGCCCGCTACCGACAAATACACCCTAGCCAAGCAATTACTCACCCTAATCGCACAGCAGATGAAGACAGCATGAAGACCCCTATAGAACTCAAGATCCTCGATTCTCGTATCGGCTCACAATTTCCCCTGCCAGCCTATGCCACCCCAGGCAGTGCCGGCATGGATCTGCGTGCCATGATAGAAACCACTATGGTGATTCAGCCGGGCGAGACCAAACTGATCCCTACGGGAATAGCTGTCCATGTGGCCGATCCTAGCTTAGCGGCCGTCATTCTGCCGCGCTCAGGCTTGGGCCACAAACAGGGCATAGTGCTGGGTAACCTGGTTGGCCTTATCGATTCCGATTATCAAGGCCCGCTCATGGTCTCTTGTTGGAACCGCAGCAGTGAGCCTTTCACCCTAGAGATAGGTGATCGCCTGGCGCAACTGGTGTTTGTCCCCGTCGTCCAAGCCGAATTTAAACTGGTCGATGAGTTCGACAGCTCAGATCGCGGCGAAGGCGGCTTCGGCCACTCAGGCACTCGATAACCAGGCCTTAGATAGCCAGATATTGGATAGCCCGGCACGCGAACGCCAAATACCGCCGCACAAAATAATTAGAGAGTCATGGACTACACCTATTAGTGTGCCCATCGGCTCCTGTAGTAATTGAGTAAAGGATACTTAGATGGCTGCAAGCCCCAAAATCAACCGACGTGAACACATTCTACAATGCCTCGCTACCATGCTAGAGACCAGCCCAGGACAAAGGATCACCACGGCAAAGCTCGCTGCTGAAGTAGGGGTCTCTGAGGCGGCGCTTTACCGTCACTTTCCCAGCAAGGCCAGAATGTTTGAAGGGCTGATCGACTTCATCGAAGAATCACTGCTGTCGCGCATCAACCTCATCATGGATGAGGAGAAAGACACCATGAGACGCTGCCAGTTACTGCTGCAACTCCTATTGGTGTTTGCTGAGCGCAACCCTGGGATCTCCCGTGTACTCAATGGCGATGCCCTACTGGGAGAAAATGAGCGCTTACGTAATCGTACCGGACAGATCTTTTCCAAGGTGGAGACCCATCTAAAGCAGATATTGAGAGAGAAGACCCTAAGGGAAGGCAAAGGCTTTAACCTGGACGAAGCCATTCTGGCTAACTTGTTACTGGCGGTGGCCGAAGGCCGCATCGCCCAATTCGTTCGCAGCGACTTTAAAAACAAGCCTACAGAACACTTCGCCGAGCAGTGGCAATTCATTCAGCAACAGCTACTTCAGAGTTAACTAAACCTAATAAAAACAGCGGCCTGCAACTAGCTGGCCGCCGAAAAAATATTAACAAGATATATTGCACTATCCAGCCCTTTGCTTTACCCTCACCCGCAACAAATCTATAACAAGAGTACGTACAAGGATGTTATATGAGATTAATTAAGTCATTTAGTTTAGCCTGCCTCACCCTTTTCAGTTACCAGGCCTCTGCCACAGAGAAAGATATTACCGAGCTTTTTAGTCGCTCCGCCGAATTCTCTAATGTGCAGATCTCACCCGACGGAGACTACCTCAGCGCCATCACTTCACATGATGGTAAACATATGCTGATGATCCTTGATGCAAAAACCAAGAAGCCGACCAATGTGGTTCGCTTTCCAGACAATGCTCAGGTGGGTCACTATGTTTGGGTGAACAATGAACGCGTAGTAATGAGCAAGGAATATCTAAAAGGCTGGAGCGATCACCCTCTCTATTACGGTGAGCTCATGGCGGTCAATGCCGACGGCTCTAGACCAACATATCTATTTGGCTATAACAGCGGAGAACAGCAAACAGGTTCTCGCATTAAGAAAAACACACCAATACAGGCAACCGCCTATATCCTCGATCCTATGCCTGAAGACGATCGTTATATGCTGATCAAGGCGCTTCCTTGGGGCTCTGGCGGAAGCAACACTGCAGAAAACCTCCAACAGGTTTATCGAGTCGATGTCTATAAGGGAACCCGTAAGAAAATTGCTACTGCTCCTATATCTTACGCCCGCTTCCTCCCCGATCACGATGGTGAAATTCGCTTCGTTAGTGGCACTCGCGACTATATTTCATCGAGCCTCTACTACCGTAAAGACAACGAGTGGGTAGACACAGACAAACTTAACCTAAACCTCGACGATATGAGCCCTATCGCCTTTGGCGATGATGAGAACAGCGTCTATGTGCTAGGCAGCGAAAATGGTCAGCCAAAAGGTGTTTATTTAGTGGACATCAAGAGTGGCACTAAGCGCCTCATTAGCCAAGACAAAGCTGTTGACCCAAGTAACGTATGGATAAACCGCGTCAACAAAAAACTTTATGCGGTAGAGTATGAAAATGGCTACCCCACTTATGAATTTGTCGACAAAGAAGAAGCGCTTTCCAAGACGCTGAAACAATTATTGGGAGCATTACCTGGCCATCAAGTTCATCTCGTCAGCCAAACCAATGACATGAGTAAGCTGATTATCAAGGCCTTCAACGATAGAAATCCTGGTGATTACTACATCTTCGATGCCGACAACAAAAAGCTCGAATACTTAGTGTCACAAAAGAAATGGTTAGACCCCGATAAGATGGCCGAAATGAAGCCAATCAGCTTTACCGCAAGAGACGGCTTAGTGATCAACGGTTATCTCACATTACCTTATGGCAAAGAAGCCAAGAACCTTCCGCTTGTGGTCAATCCTCACGGCGGTCCGCACGGCCCAAGGGACTGGTGGGGCTTTGACGACCAAAACCAATTGATCGCCAGTCAAGGCGCTGCCGTGTTGCAAGTGAACTTTCGCGGTTCGGGCGGTTACGGCAAGGCGTTTGAACATGCCGGTCATCAGAAATGGGGCACAGAGATCCAGTACGACATTATCGATGCCACTAAGTATGTCATCGAACAAGGCATAGTCGACAAAGAGAGGATCTGCATCGTAGGTGGCAGCTTCGGTGGCTATTCAGCACTGCAGAGCCCTATCCTGGCGCCCGATCTGTTTAAATGCGCCATAGGTTTCGCCGGTGTCTATGATCTTGATTTGATGTTCAGCGAAGGGGACGTACAAGGTCGCCGCGCGGGTGAGCGTTATCTCAAGCAGGTACTGGGTGAAAGCCAAGCCATGCTGACCCAGATGTCTCCTAGCAAAAACGTCGATAAGCTTAAGGTCAACTTGCTTTTGGTGCATGGCGGTGAAGATGATAGAGCGCCAATCGAACAGCTAGAAGCGCTGGAAGAGGGGCTCAAGAAGCATAACTACCCTTATGAGAAGCTGGTAATGGACGATGAAGGCCACGGCTTCTATAACGACGAGCATAGGGCCAAATATTACCGTCAGATGATGAGCTTCCTCAAAGAGAACCTGAAGCTTTAATCCCTTGAAACCTCAAAAGCCGATTACCGCAATCGGCTTTTTTGTTATTCCCTTATTAATTCTGGGTATAAATTACCCGCAATTCAGGGTATCCTCCCTGACCCGCTCCCCGAGGTTAACTGTCACAGGGCGGGCTATAATGAATACCTTATGGGTTAATTTCTTAACATTATTAGCAAATTAATCTTACTGAACAGACCACTATTTATGGTGGAGGATACAATGGCATTAAGTGAAGCAGCACAGCAGGTGCAAACCGCATTATTAGAGCGTGGTCTTGAGACGCCTATGGTCCCGTGCGGACTAAGCAGCGAAGCGCGCAAGGAAAAGATTGAGCACCATATGCGCGAGATCTTGACCTTAATGTCACTGGATCTTCGTGATGACAGCCTGATCGAAACTCCTAAGCGTATCGCCAAGATGTATGTCGACGAGATCTTCTCTGGCCTGGATTACGCTAACTTTCCCAAGATCACCGTTATCGAGAACAAGATGGGCTTCGATGAGATGGTTAAGGTCAACGACATCAGCCTCACCAGCACCTGTGAGCATCACTTGGTGACCATAGATGGCGTTGCTACCGTGGCCTACCTACCACGTAAAAACATCATAGGCCTGTCTAAAATCAATCGTATCGTGCGTTTCTTTGCTCAGCGCCCTCAGGTGCAAGAACGCCTGACTCAACAGGTTCTGGTGGCACTACAGACGCTACTTGAGACCAAAGATGTGGCGGTAAAGATGGATGCGGTGCACTACTGCGTTAAATCCCGCGGTGTGATGGACTCAACCAGTACCACAACCACCACGGCACTGGGCGGCATCTTCAAATCGAACCCGGCCACCCGCGCCGAGTTTCTAAGCAATTAACTCCTATTGCTTGTAACCTAACTTCTCCCAATAAAAAACGCTGCCTGGGCAGCGTTTTTTTGTATCACAACATTTGATACCGATTAAATACCGTATTGGTCACGATAAGCACTAACCGATGCTAACTGTGCTTCCATGCCAGGTTTTTCCGACAGATAGTTGATCAGGTCTTCCAGCTTGATGATAGAAACGATACTGCAACCAAAGTCACGCTCGACCTCTTGAATCGCCGACAGCTCGCCCTTGCCTTTCTCCTGACGATCCAGCGCAATCAACACGCCCGCTAGCTCAGCATTATGGGCTTCGATGATCTCCATCGATTCACGAATCGCGGTACCAGCGGTGATCACATCATCCACCAACATCACACGACCCTTAAGCTCGCTGCCAACAAGACTGCCACCTTCACCGTGGTCCTTCTTTTCCTTACGGTTAAAACAGTAAGGCATATCGATATCATGGTGATCGCACAGGGCCACGGCTGTGGTTGTCGCGATCGGGATTCCCTTGTAGGCTGGACCAAACAGCAGGTCATACTCGATGCCCGAATCTACCAGCGCCGCCGCATAAAAGCGTCCCAAACGCGCCAAATCACGCCCGGTATTAAACAGACCGGCATTAAAGAAGTAAGGGCTAGTGCGGCCTGACTTTAACGTAAATTCGCCAAAACGTAATACCTGACGCTCTAGGGCAAACTCAATAAACTCACGTTGATAGGCTTTCACAATCTCTCCTTTTTAAAATGTAGGGGTACGCTCAATTCGATTTAAAAAAAGGACCCCGTAGGGTCCTGTTCAACAAAATAATGATCAACTTAATGCCGCCTTCTGCACATCGACGATCTCACGAATACCGTGCTTGGCCAGATCCAGCAGGCTCAGTAACTCTTCATGGCTAAATGGTTCGCCTTCTGCGGTGCCCTGGATCTCAATGATCTTACCGGTTTCTGTCATCACCACGTTCATATCGGTCTCGGCGGCGCTGTCTTCGATATATTCCAAATCACAGATAGGCTCACCCTTGTAGATGCCTACGCTCACGGCAGCGATCAGGAACTTAAGTGGGTTGGTCTTGATTAATCCCTTACCACGCGCCCAGTTTAACGCATCAACCAAGGCCACACAGGCACCGGTAATCGCCGCGGTACGCGTGCCACCATCGGCCTGAATCACGTCACAGTCGATGACGATAGTGTTTTCACCGAGCGCCTTCATATCTACGGCAGCACGCAGGGCTCGGCCGATAAGACGTTGGATTTCTTGAGTACGACCAGACTGCTTACCACGGGCAGCCTCACGATCCATACGGCTGTGGGTCGAACGCGGCAACATGCCATACTCAGCGGTTACCCAACCTTGACCCTGGCCTTTCAGAAAACGTGGTACCCCTTCGGTAAAACTAGCGGTACACAGTACCTTAGTTTCACCAAATTCAATTAATACAGAACCTTCTGCATGGGCTGTGAACTGTCGCGTAATGGTTACCGGACGAGATTGAGCTGGGGTTCTGTCACTTGGGCGCATTGGCATTTCCTGTTTGAAATTAGATAAGCAGATTTGGCTGCATATTATAGGGGCTTGCGCCGACGGATGCCATGTTAATCATGACCGAAAGCGTAAAGCGAGGAGAGTTTGCTTTAACCCTGCACCTCATCGGACTATAATCCAAGGTCACTCAATCGATTTAACCTATTGGAATTACCCATGATCCAAAGCATGACAGCCTATGCTCGTATCGAGCACAAAGCACAATGGGGCACCGCCTCTTGGGAGATCCGCTCAGTCAATCAGCGTTATCTCGAAACCTACCTGCGCCTGCCTGAACAGCTTCGTAGCCTAGAACCCGTGCTCAGAGACCGTCTACGCAAACGTTTAAATCGCGGCAAGATTGAGGTCAATCTGCGCTACGATCTCGGTGAAGACAAAAATAGCGACCTACAGCTTAACCAAGCCTTGGCCAGTCAGATCATTCAGGCGGCCAACTGGGTCAAACAAGAAGCCGGTCAGGGTGAGATCAACCTGGTTGACGTACTACGCTGGCCGGGCGTGATGTCTGGCAGCGAACAGGATATGGATGCCATTGGCAAGGAACTGTTAAGCGCATTCGACAGCGCCATCGATCAGTTTATCGAAGCCCGCGGCCGCGAAGGCGATGCCATTAAGACCATGTTAGAAACACGCTTAGATGCCATCATAGAGCAAGTCGCCATCGTCCGTGAGCACATGCCAATGGTCATGCAATGGCAGCGTGATAAGATCAGCAACCGCTTAAGCGAAATTCAAGGCGAACTCGATCCCGCCCGTATGGAACAAGAGATGGTGCTGCTTGCCCAGAAGATGGATGTCGCCGAAGAGATGGACAGACTCGACGCCCACGTTGCCGAGACCCGCCGCATCCTCAAGAAAGGCGGCGCCCAAGGCCGACGCCTCGACTTCATGATGCAGGAATTCAACCGCGAATCTAACACTCTGGCTTCTAAGTCTATCAGTGCGGAAGTCACCGCCGCAGCGGTAGAACTAAAAGTACTTATCGAGCAGATGCGCGAACAGATCCAGAACGTGGAATAAACTCAATAAAATGCAAGCTCTAGCTTTATTTCCGGCTAGAGCTCTTCTCCTTCCCCCGAAATAAATAGTGTCACTTCCTCGATACGAACGCCTCAGGTTGTGACTTATAGTCCGTAGACTGATAAGTCACACAGATTCAAGATACAAATCATATCCCACTGATATTTAGACATAATCATGAATGTGATTTTGAGCCGTTTCGGACAAAGACTAAAACAAATACGAACTCAACAAAGATTAAGCCAAGAACAGCTGGCTGAAATCTGCGAACTAGATCGAACATATATCAGTGGTATAGAACGTGGCGTTCGTAATGTTGCACTAATCAATATCGTAAAATTAGCCAATGGTTTAAAGGTAAGCGCCTCATCTCTACTTGAATTTGATGTTGAGACCAAACATGACTAGGCGTGCTTTTTATTCAGCTCCACTTGCTGAATTTCTTTTAGAAAATCCCCAAGCCATTTTGGGCAAAATATCTCAACCCCATACCCAAGACATTAAGCATCAACAAACCTCCGCATGGACAGTGCAAATTGCTGCAATTCAAACAGCTCTGATCAATATTCCATCAGATAAAGGCTGGATATTCTTTGAGTTTCTTATCCCTCGCATGGGTCGTCGTGCAGATGTTGTCCTCATTTATTCTGGCATTATATTTGTGCTGGAATTTAAAATTGGTGCATCTAATTATTTATCCCAAGATCTCCGCCAAACTCATGGCTACGCATTAGATCTAAAAAACTTTCACAGAGGAAGTCATGGTAAATGTATTATTCCTATTCTGGTAGCAACCGCGACAGAAAGCTCATTTAGCGATATCTGCTTCGCAGCAGATCATGTTGCTTCGCCAATATGCATTAATATTGATCAACTACATCCAACCATTACCCAAATATCCATTCAGTACAAACAACCTGATTTTAGGGGAGATGAATGGGCTAAAACGGGGTATATGCCAACACCAACAATTGTCGAAGCAGCTCAAGCTTTATATGCATCTCACAATGTAGAAGATATTGCTCGGAATGAAGCCGACAATCATAACTTAGGCAAAACTTGCAATGAATTAATCCAACTAATTCACCAGTCACGAACACAAAAATCAAAAATTATCTGCTTTGTAACGGGAGTTCCAGGCGCAGGGAAAACATTGATAGGTGTTAATCTTGCCAACACTCATTCTATTCCTGAAGAAGATGAGTATTCGGTTTTCTTAAGCGGTAATGGCCCTCTAGTGACTGTATTACAAGAAGCATTGGCTAATGATGCATCCAAAAGAACAAACTCTACAAAAGCCCGAGAACGGCAGAAAACCAGTCAGTTTATTCAAAATATTCATCGTTTTAGAGATGAGGCTCTCGATGGCTCAATACCCCCAGAAAAAGTAGTTATCTTTGATGAAGCACAACGAGCATGGAATCTAGAGCAAACCTCCAAATTTATGCAAACTAAACGCGGTCATCTCAACTTCAATCAGTCAGAACCTGAATTTCTCATATCAGTCATGGATAGACATCAAGACTGGGCTGTGATTATTGCGCTTATTGGAGGTGGACAAGAGATAAACACTGGTGAAGCAGGGTTGAGAGGCTGGCTAGACGCTCTTGAAAACCGCTTCACTAGCTGGGATGTATACTGCTCACCGAACATTCTTACGGGTAATTATGTATCTACAGGTGTTGCGTCTGATCATTTAAAAAACGTGAACAAAAGACAAAACCTACATTTAGCAACTTCAATGCGATCTTTCAGAGCTGAGAAACTATCTGACTTCGTACATTATGTTATCGCTGGTGATGGAAAGAAAGCTAAGGAATTAAGCGACCAATTGCAGCAGGTATACCCACTAAAAATCACCCGAGACTTAAATGAAGCCAAAAAATGGCTACGAGCTCAAACACGAGCCAATGAAAGCAAAGGGCTTCTCGCGTCCTCCAATGCTATTCGTCTAAAAGCCGAAGGAATACATGTTAAAAATCGCTTTGATCCAGCTGCATGGTATTTAAACCCTCAAGAGGATATCCGCTCATGCCATTTTCTCGAGGAGTGCGCGACTGAGTTTGATATCCAAGGCCTAGAACTGGATTGGTGCTTAGTAGGTTGGGATGCCGATTACCGTCATAACGGTAGTAAGTTTGAACATTGGAAATTTAAAGGAACAAAATGGCAACATCGCAACAAGGATGAGGATAAACGCTACCTTGAAAATGCTTATCGAGTTCTATTAACTAGAGCAAGGCAAGGAATGGTAGTATTTATTCCAGAAGGAAGCGATATAGATTCAACAAGAAAAAAATCATTCTATTTACACACATATCAGTATCTTCTGGATTGTGGCTTTAGAACGATTTAACCAGAACCTCACCATTCCACAAATTACCGGATATCGTTGAGCCTTTAGCTTTGCTAAGTTAAAGGCTCAAAAAGTCATCGATTGAAGAATTATTTAAACTTAATCCCAGTAGGGCAAAATTAACTTCAGCGAAAATGGAGAACTCATGCCACAACGGAGTAAATGGCCACAACTACTAGTGATTGTTATCGCGCTGGCCCTACTTATCCCCGGGCTCAGCCTGCCGATGCTTAGCCTTGATGGCCAGGCCGACAAATCCAAGTTTGCCAAGACCAGCATAGAGCTGATGACAGAAGACAGCGAAGTGCGTGGCCTACTTGGCTCGGTATCAGCCTTCCTCGGTTTTAATGAGCTTGAGGGTCAGGTGGAAATTTATCGCAAGCAGCGCAGTATTTTGGGAACGGTAGAAGATCTGATGCAGAGCGGTAACCTGCTGGTCGGCATCTTGATAGCCACCTTTTCGGTGATCATTCCTACCCTGAAACTGCTGGCGCAGGCCATTCTGGTTTTTGCTGAGGGTAACGCTGCCGCAAGGCTCACACGCCTTATCGATGCCATAGGTAAATGGAGCATGGCCGATGTATTTGTGGTCGCCATCATTGTCAGCTACCTTGCCGGCAACGCCAAGGATCAGATGGGCGAATTGTTCATTATGCATGCCCAATTAGAGATCGGCTTCTGGTTCTTCACCGGCTATTGCCTGTTTGCCATCGCGTCCAACATGATGATGAGTAAACCAAAACAGCCGTCGACCTGAGGCTTAGCGTGCACAATATAAGCAAAGTAAAAGCCCCGAGTTAGTGTATCGACTTGGGGCTTTTTTCGTTCTCGGAAACCAGGCTAAACGCTTAATCCCCACATATCGAAGGTCTCCTGACAAAGCTGCTCCCTGAAATCGGGATGGGCAATGTCGATCAGCGCTCTGGCTCGTTCACGCAGCGACTTGCCCCGCAAATTAGCCGCGCCATATTCGGTGACTATGTAATGCACATGGGCGCGAGTGGTGACCACGCCGGCCCCAGGAGAAAGTACAGTGGTGATCCGCGACACCTTGCCCCCCGCCGCCGTGCTGGGCAGGGCGATCACCGAGCGGCCACCTTCGGAAAGGCCTGCGCCGCGAATAAAGTCCATCTGACCACCAACCCCGGAATAGATACGAGTACCGAGGGAGTCGGCGCAGATCTGCCCCGAGATATCCACCTGTAGCGCCGAGTTAATAGCCATCACATTAGGGTTCTTACGAATGATCGAGGTATCGTTGACCTGCTCGATATCCATGAAGATCACCGAGGGATTATCGTCCACATAGTCATACAACCGCTGACTACCCAGGGCAAAGCCAGTGACCAGCTTACCCGGATGCACCTTCTTGCGGCTGTTATTAATCACGCCCAGCTCAACCAGATTCAATACGCCATCGGAAAACAGCTCGGTATGCACCCCAAGATCTTTATGATCCGTTAAACAAGACAATACGGCATCGGGAATCGCCCCTATTCCCATCTGCAGACAGTCACCGTCACGCACTAAACTGGCGACATGCATGCCAATGGCGAGGCTGGTCTCATCGCTGGCGGCAAGCGGATGTTGTGGTAGCGGCATGCTCTGCTCAAATACGGCGGCAAATTTATCGTAATGAATGAAACCATCCCCATGAGTGCGGGGCATACAGGGGTTAATATGGGCGATGATCTTACCCGCCACCTGACAGGCGGCGAGCGTGGCCTCCACCGAGATCCCTAAGGAACAGATACCATGCTTATCGGGCGGCGATACCTGAACGATCGCCGTATCTATGGGCTGCTCACCCGAACGAAAGAGTTTTGGCACCTCGGAGAGAAAGATGGGCACATAATCGGCATCGCCCTGCTGCAACAACAAACGGGTCGGCAAGCCGCCAAAGAAACAGCGATGACGCAGGTGGCCTTTTAAGCGCGGGTCACTAAGAGATTCGGCGCACTCGGTATGCAGCTGCAACAAGGTAAGGTCTTGCCTAGTGAGGGCGTGCTCGGCCAAAGCATCGAGTAACAACTTGGGGGTGGCGCCCATGGAGTGAGTCCAGAGGGTCTCGCCGCTCTGGATCAGGGCGACGGCTTCTAATGCAGTATTACAGATAATGGGTGGCATCTATCTCACCTATAGTCGGAAAACTGTGTGCAGTGTACGAGCTAACTTAACGCTTTGATAGCAAAGTTATCAATGAGATCACCTTAAGTTGATCTTAAGCAAAAGTTACCAACAAGCGGCCAAAAGCCCCTTTTTATCGACCCTAGGCTAGATAAGCCCTGAGCGTCGCTTGTTGCGCCAATAAGCTTTGATACAAGGTAAACTGATTAGCTGCCCGCTCAAGATTATGATTATCATGATGAATATGAAAATAAACATCGCCATTGAGGTGATCGGTTAAGAAGCGCACGCCAATCATCAGACAGATCACTCTGGCACCCAACCACAGGCTTTGGCGCTCCTTGTCACTCAACACCTCACCCAGCTCACTTAAATAGCCCCGGCAGATGGCGGCAAAGATAGGCTCGCGCACTTCGACCTTGGGCAAGTTGGTGGAATCTTCTGCCTCTGGCGACGTAAAGGTACGTACCATGTCGCCAAAGTCGTACATCAGATGACCCTGCATACAGGTGTCGAGATCGATAATTGCCATACTGCTCATGTCGCGCTTATCAAACAGCATGTTATTGATCTTAGTGTCGTTATGGCAGACTCGCGGCGGCAGCTGCGCCTCGAGTTCACTAAGCTCACTCAGCAGCTCATCCTGTGACAGAGCAAAGTCGACCCACGCCTGACACTCACCCAGACGCCCTAGGCTGTCTTTAGCCACCGCCTGTTGCAGCTGGGCGATACGCCCCGGCAGATGATGAAATTGAGGGATAACATCCTCAAGCTGGCTGGCATCGAGATCGCTTAAGGCACGAGAGAAGTGACCAAATGCCTTGGCGGCAGATTCTGCCTGCGAGGCATCTTCGACCACCTCAAGACTATGACTATAAGGTAGATATGAGATGGCACGCCAAAAGCCCTGCTCACCTAAATCCAGCGCCAACTCATCTTGTAAGTTACCCACTGGAGTCACCACATTGAGGCGATACTCGCCATTGTCATGTTTCGATTGCAGATGCTGCGCGACTCTTTGTGCATTACGCACAAGCGCTAAGGGTTGAGTAAAAACGTCCGTATTGATGCGCTGCAGCACAAACTCCCCCTCGGGCCAGCGCACTAAAAAAGTATCATTGATATGACCATTGCCAAGCGGGCTCACTTTAGCCGAATCGGTTACGCCAAAGTGCGGCAGCACCTGCTGCCTAATAAAATCAATCACCCAGTAACTCCATTAATTTTTGTTTTACCCAATCAATATCTTGCGGATAGGTCACCCCTAACCAGGTATCCGAGGTTTGGCTCACGAATACCTGTTTAGCATTCGTCTTAGCACTCAAGGCTGCTTGCACCACAGCTGGGAGATAGCACTCGCTATCTGGCCTCTGCCCCTGTTGCACTATAAAGGCACTCAAGGCCTGGGCTAGGATCTCAAAGATCTCAGAGGTAAAACCCCAACAGGTCATAGAGGCCAAGGCATCGGGAGCCAAATTGGCTTGCTGTCCCTGATGCGAGCCCACCAGATTATCACCTTGCCAGGCAATATTCAGCCACTCTTCGACAGAAATCAGCAGATTATCCCGGGTAACGCAGATGCCGCGATTCACGCCGCCATGGTCAGATAATGTCTCTTTAAGGGGATAGGCCACCATCTGCCACTGACTTGGTCTTTGCTTAAATCCTTGCGCCAACAGGCTAAAGGCTCGGTCGCCATAGTAATCGTCAGCATTAATCACCGCCATGGGACCTGAGACAAGCTTGCGAGCGCTCCAGAGCGCATGGGCAGTGCCCCAAGGCTTAGTGCGATGCTTGCACTCTCCCACTATCTCGCGACAAACCGAAGGCAGGTCGGTGAGCTGCTGCACACAATACTGCACCGTAAAATAACTGGGCAGATCCGCCAGCAGCGCCTGCAAGGGAGCAATCAGTGATGCTCTGGTAACGATCACCGCAGACGAAAACCCCGCCTTGATAGCACTGGCTATCGACAGCTGCAACATGGTTTCACCTTTGGGACCAAGCGCCGCCAACTGCTTATCGCCACCAAAACGGCTCCCCAGCCCCGCCGCCATGATCACTAGGGTCAGTGATGGATGGTTATCATCCCCGCTGGACGCAACATCTGTTAACTTCATCGACATCAAACCACACCAGACGAATAGCTCGCCTTAAGAAGAGATAACACAGGCGGCGCTATACCGCCCATGTCATGGTATTAGATCACAGGTAAGGCCTAAATGCCGCCTCTTTAGCCAGCGCCGCCTGACTGCCCTTGAGGCTAAACTCGTAACCACATAGGGTCAGACTACCGCGCATGGCAATATCGTTAATGATGGCGGGAACATCTAAAGGTGAAAAACGGGCCTGGGTCGAGGAGTCAGCTAGCAAATGAACCTCCATCGGCCGATAACTCGCGCCATTGTTGAAGGTCAAATTTTGGCAACTACTATCGCCCTCGGCGCTGGCGAGCGACCAAATAATACCCGGCTCACCTCGCTCACCCAACCAGCTGAGCATCAGCACCTTGCCTTCGAGCTGCACCTTAAAGCCGTCTGGCATCGAAACCTGCTTAATGGCCGTCCTTGGTGTCTGGTCAACTGTGGCCTCAGGTTCAGCCTCGCTGATGACTTGCTCAGTGGTGTTATCACCGCTCAACCAGAAAAGACTGCCGAGCAGCAGTGACAGGCAGCCAAACCCCAACAAGGCTGCTCGCGGGTGACGTTTTAATTTGGCAAGCAGATCATTCAAGATTGGCCTAACGCTATCGAGACCACGTGACAGCTTATCGTCACTCTGATAATGGTCATCGCTGGGGGATATCTCGTCCACCGCATCAAACGCAATACTCTCAAGTGGCGCCGAGCCCGCCAGCGTGGGCTCGACCCGGGGTCGACGCGTCTGACTATGCTGCTTAGGACCGCTGTAACCTAGGCTATCAAAAGCAGATAGTGCCTTAGGTTGAGGCCGAGAAACGATATAGCCGGCCGCCAACAAACTCAAAATGAGCGCCACCCAAGTTAGCCAAGTCTGCTCAGCCAATACTAGACTCACGCTAAACAGCAGTGGCCCAGGGAGCATAATCAATGCCTGCAAACTCAGCGCCTTAGGCAGGCGACGGGCGGCACTAAGGATATTCAAGGCCACCAAAGGGAGCGCAAACAACACCAAAATGCCATGGCCGGCAAACAGCAGTGAGAAAAGATAAATAAGACAGAGCGAGCCACAGGTGATGACAAGAAAACGTAAGCTGGTATCTACGCCCTGACGACAAAAAAAGGTGTTTAACAACATAAAAAATTCCACTTCACGGCTATCTCAGCAGAGAGTCTAAAGGATCTTGCCTTGGATGACGCTTAATTTTGGTTAATTTTCCCCGCCAGCCTAATGTCTGTCAAAGGAATCCCCGTTCAAACGGATCCCCATCAAGGCAGAAAAAAATAAGAAAGGTCAACAGACCCTAGCCTAAATTTACCTCTAGGCTGTATAATATCCGGCTACCTAAAACGATACAGCCTTTGGATAGCAAATACATGACCGCTCGCGGAAACCTCTTTATCATTTCAGCGCCCAGTGGCGCCGGCAAATCTTCACTTCTTAGCGCCATTTTGCGCGATAACCCAGCCGATATGAAGGTCTCTGTGTCACACACGACACGCCAACCCAGAGTGGGCGAAGTCGACGGCGAGCATTACCATTTTGTCACAGTCGACGAGTTCAAGGCGCTTATCGATAAACAGGCCTTCTTTGAATGGGCCGAGGTATTTGGTAACTATTATGGCACCTCGAAAGAGGCAATCGAAGTCATGCTGGATAAAGGCATAGACGTGTTTCTCGATATCGACTGGCAGGGCGCGCAGCAGGTCAAACAGATGATGCCAGAAGCTGTCGGCGTATTTATCCTGCCGCCATCAAAGGCGGAGCTTGAGCGTCGCCTTACCGGTCGCGGTCAGGACAGCGCAGAGGTGATCGCCGGACGTATGGCCCAGGCGACGTCGGAGATCTCTCACTACAACGAATACGACTTCATCATAGTCAACGATGATTTCGAGCAGGCACAAGTGGACTTAAAGGCAATTATTCGCAGCCAACGCCTCACTCGTGCTAGTCAAATTCATGCTCTAAATGATATGCTTAATGATCTGTTGGCAGACTAGCTGCCATAGTGTACAATTTTGCGTCATTTTTTCACCCATAAACACTGGAGTTTCAATACATGGCTCGCGTAACTGTAGAAGACGCCGTAAACCAAATCGGCAACCGTTTTGATATGATCCTGGTTGCAGCGCGTCGTGCTCGCCAAATCGCTGTGCAGGGCAAAGACCCTATGGTTGAAGAAGAGAACGACAAGCCAACGGTTATCGCTCTGCGCGAAATCGAACTTGGCCTGGTCACCGCCGACACATTGGATGCCGATGAGCGCCAAACTGTCCGCGAACGTGAAGCAGCCGAAATTGCTGCCGTTGCTGCCATCGCTGAAGGCCGCAACGCTATCTAAGGAGTGATGCCACTTGTATCTGTTTGAAGGTCTCAGGGAGTCTGCGTCCAGCTACTTAGAAGCGACGCAGGTTGAATTACTCAAGCAGGCCTATCAGGTAGCGCGAGATGCTCATGAAGGGCAGATGCGCACGAGTGGCGAACCTTACATTACCCATCCGGTTGCGGTTGCCCGCATCCTGGCCGATATGCGTCTCGACCATGAGACGCTGATGGCTGCCCTGCTGCATGACACCATAGAAGATACCCCAGTCACCAAAGAAGAGCTTTCCGAGCTGTTTGGTGAGTCAGTGGGCGAGCTGGTCGAAGGCGTTTCTAAACTGGACAAGCTGAAGTTCAGAGACAAGAAAGAAGCCCAGGCGGAAAACTTCCGCAAGATGATGATGGCCATGACCCAAGATATTCGGGTTATTCTCATCAAACTGGCCGACCGCACCCATAACATGCGCACCCTTGGCGCCCTGCGCCCCGACAAACGTCGCCGCATCGCCCGGGAAACCCTGGAAATTTACGCCCCTATCGCCAATCGTCTGGGTATTCATAATATCAAGACAGAGCTGGAAGACTTAGGCTTCCAGGCGTACTACCCCATGCGCTATCGCGTACTTAAAGAGGTGGTCAAATCAGCCCGGGGCAACCGTAAAGAGCTAATCCAGAATATCGAAGGCGCCATCAAGACACGTCTTGACGACACCGGCCTTCAGGGCACAGTCAAGGGCCGCGAGAAGAACCTCTATTCCATCTACAACAAGATGCGTAATAAGGAACTGCAGTTCCAAGAGGTGATGGATATCTATGCGTTTAGGGTGATCGTCGACTCTATCGACACCTGCTATCGCGTCATGGGCGCCATGCATGGGCTCTATAAACCACGACCAGGCCGCTTTAAAGATTATATCGCCATCCCTAAAGCCAACGGCTATCAGTCATTGCATACCTCACTGTTTGGTCCCCACGGCGTGCCCGTAGAGATTCAGATACGTACCGAGGATATGGATCAGATGGCCGACAAAGGGGTGGCGGCGCACTGGCTCTACAAGGGCGCCGGTTCAGCCCAGCAAGGCACCACGACTCAGGTTCGCGCCCGTAAATGGATGCAGAGCCTGCTGGAGCTACAACAAAGCGCCAGCACCTCCTTCGAATTTGTCGAAAACTTCAAGACAGAACTGTTCCCCGAAGAGATCTATGTCTTCACCCCAGAGGGACGCATTCTAGAGCTACCTGTGGGCGCCACCGCGGTGGATTTTGCCTATGAAGTCCATACCGATGTGGGTAACACCTGTGTCGGCGCGCGGGTTAACCGCCAGGCCTACCCTCTAAGTCAGCCACTTATTTCCGGCCAGACCATAGAGATCATCACCGCCAAGGGCGCACGACCTAATGCCGCCTGGCTTAACTTTGTGGTGACGGGTAAGGCACGTTCGAAAATCAGACAGCTGCTTAAGAGCCTCAAAGAAGATGATGCCGTACTGCTCGGCAAGCGTCTACTCAACCATGCCCTAGGCGACATCAAGCTCAAGGATATTCCCCAGGAGCAGATCGATAAGGTGGTCAGCGAAACCAAGCACGCCACCCTCGATGCCCTGCTGGCCGATATCGGTCTGGGTAACGCCATGAGCATAGTGATAGCCCAACGTCTTAAAGGCGATCGCGTTGAGCAACACGAGCATAAAGAATCCAACATGATGCCGATCCGTGGCGCCGAAGGCATGCTAGTCTCCTTCGCCAACTGTTGTCGTCCTATTCCCGGCGATGCGGTAATTGCCCACGTAAGCCCAGGTAAAGGGCTGGTAGTGCATATGGAGAGCTGCGCCAACATCCGCGGTTATCAGGGCGAGCCGGACAAGTATATTCCGGTACACTGGGATAACGCCGAGGGCGTTGAGTTCCAGGCCAACCTGCGGATCGAGATCGTCAACCACCAGGGCGCACTGGCGAAGATCACCTCTATCGTGGCCGCCGAAGGTTCAAATATCCACAACCTGAGCACCGAAGAGCGCGACGGCCGGGTATTCTTGATTAACTTACGGATCTCGGTCACCGACCGGGTCCACTTAGCCAACGTGATGCGCCGTATCAGGGTACTACCGGAAGTACTGCGCACATCACGTAATCGTTAGTTCCACCATTATTAACCTAAGTAGAGAGAGCGTTATGGCAGAGAAGATCATCATTGCAACCGACAAGGCCCCACAGGCGATCGGCACCTATTCTCAAGCTGTTAAGGTTGGCAACACAGTCTATCTGTCTGGCCAGATCCCGCTAAATCCTGAAACCATGCAGATGGTCAGCGATGAGTTTGAAGCCCAGGTCGTACAGGTATTCGACAACCTGACTGCCGTGTGTGAAGCCGCCGGTGGTAGCCTGAAAGATATCGTTAAGCTGAACATCTTCATGACAGACTTGGCTAACTTCGCCACAGTGAACGAGATCATGGGTCGCTACTTCGAGCAGCCTTATCCTGCCCGCGCCGCCATTGGCGTCAAGCAGCTGCCAAAAGACTCGCTGGTTGAGATGGATGGCGTGATGGAGCTGTAAGCTCTAAGTTGACACCAGAGGGCGCTGCGGCGCCCTTTGTTCTTGATAAACATTACAAACGAAACATCATGAGTCCAGAACGCTTCGCCCGCATCAACCAGATGCTAGACAACCGCCAGACCGACCTCACCCTGTGTTTGGACAAGGTACACAAGACTAACAATATCGCCGCGGTGATCCGCACCGCCGACGCCGTGGGCATACATCAAATTCACGCCGTTTGGCCCGATATCGAGATGCGCGTTTCAGGCAACACCGCCTCGGGCAGCCAGCAGTGGGTCAAGACCATCAAGCATTATCATATGGATGAGGCTGCGGCACAGTTCAAGGCGGCAGGCATGCAGATCCTGGCCACCAACTTCTCAGAAACCGCTGTGGATTTTCGCGAAATAGACTATACCAAGCCGACTGTAGTGATCATGGGCAATGAGCGTGACGGCGTCAGCGACGAAGGCTTGGCCATTGCCGACCAACAGATCATCATCCCGATGATCGGCATGGTGCAATCGCTCAATGTGTCGGTGGCCTCTGCTTTGATCATGTATGAAGCCCAGCGCCAGCGCGCCCAGGCAGGCATGTATGGCAAGCGCACCTTAGACGACGCCTACTGCCAGACCATGCTGTTCGAACAGGGACATCCCATCTACGCCAAGGCTTGTCGACGCAAGAAGATCCCCTATCCCGCCATCGACGAAAAGGGGCAGATCGTCGCCGACGAAACCTGGTGGCAGCGAATGCGCGCACCGGATCCCGAGGCCGAGCTAGAAGGCTAACACCAGCACGCCTATCACCCCATACTCTCTAAGACTATGACAATTGGCCTTTTATTCCGGCAAAACAATTGTCATAGATCACATTCTTCGCCATACTCAAAGACGCGCATAAAAAGTGGCCAGGCGCTCTCATTGCAGACATCAGTGCCCGCTCAATAATGGGGGTTGTTGAGTATCGCAGTGGCAAAAGCCAAGCGAACCAAGTTGCGTCTCCTTTAACACTAAGAATAAATATGGAATGGCAAGATGGACTCACTATTCAAATCACCGGTCGACATGTTGCACCACTGGGTTGAGCAATATGGCGATAACACCTACCTGAAACAACCCATAAACGGCCAATATGTCAATTTCAGCTGGCGTGAAGTACAGCAGAAGATGCAGCAGATCGCCGGCGCACTGCGTCACCTCGGCTTAGAGCCGGGCGACAAGGTCGCGGTTTTATCGAAAAACTGCGCCGAATGGTTTATTACCGATCTCGCCTTAATGCTTGGTGGCTACATCAGCGTGCCCATCTATCCCACCGCCAATGCCGATACCATACGTTACGTGCTGGAGCACAGCGAATCTAAGGCGATCTTTATCGGTAAGCTGGATTACTGGGCCGATCAGGAAGCCGGTGTCGGCGGCGACATACTGCGTCTCGCCATGCCATACGATACTATGCCAGCTCAATACCAATGGGACACTCTGCTGAAGATGGGTCAGCCCTTGACTGATGTCGAGGCACCAACACCCGAGCAGATCATGACCATCATCTACACCTCGGGCTCGACCGGTAAACCTAAAGGGGCGATTCAGACCTTCGCCAGTTATGATTGGACCTGCCGCGCCGTGGTGCGTGACCTCAAAACTGATGGCAACGATAGACTGCTCTCCTATCTGCCGCTGGCCCACATTACCGAACGCGTTGCCATCGAAGGCTCTTCCTTCTATTCAGGCAGCAGCGTTGCTTTTGTCGAGAGTCTCGACAGCTTTGTCGCTGACGTGCAACGAGCCAAGCCAACCGTCTTCTTCTCTGTGCCGCGTCTGTGGAGCCTGTTCCAGAAAAATATTATCGACAAGATTGGCTACACCAAACTCAATCTACTACTCAAGATCCCCTTTATCAGCTCGCTGGTGAAAAAGAAGATCCATCAAGGGCTAGGGCTGGAACATTGCCACCTGTTAGGCTCAGGTTCGGCACCAATCCCTCCTTCGCTGATCACCTGGTACCACAAGATTGGCCTAAATATCTGTGAAGCCTGGGGCATGACAGAAAACAGCGCCTACTCCATCATCAACCACCCCTTCGACGCCAGCAAGATTGGCACAGTCGGACGTGCGGTCGAGGGTTGTAGCGTCAAGCAAAGCGAAAGTGGAGAGTTACTGGTTAAGAGTCCAGGCTTGATGACTGGCTACTACAAGCAGCCGGAGGTCACTCAGGCCAGCTTCGACCAAGAGGGCTATTTCCATACTGGCGATCTGTGCTCAATCGACGCCGACGGCTGTGTCACTATCACGGGCCGCGTCAAAGACAACTTCAAGACAGCCAAAGGCAAGTATGTTGCGCCTGTGCCTATCGAGCGTAAGCTGGCGCAAGACCCCCATGTGGAGCTGATCTGCATCATAGGCTCTGGCCTGCCTCATCCGGTGGCGCTGGTTCAGCTCTCCGAAGGGGCCTCACTGCAGCCGAAAGAGGAGGTGCGAGCCTCACTCAAGGCGACCTTAGATAGTGTTAACCCTCATCTGGAGTCCCACGAAACCGTCGATGCTATCATAGTGGTCACCGAGGCTTGGGATGTAGACAACGACGTGCTAACACCTACCTTGAAGATCAAACGCCATGTGCTGGAGCAGAGATACAGCGCCAAGGTCGATGGACAGCGCGGCGCTATTGTGCGGTGGGAAGATGAGCTGTAATCGCAAACCAACACTCGTCTGACATAAAAAACACGCCATCAGGCGTGTTTTTTATTACCCTGTTTAAGGTGAGATAAACAAAATTTAATAACGTCCCCCTAAATTCTTGTTGCCTAAATTTCAACAATCACTATGCTTGCCTCCCCCTATATTTGAGAGTTAATCATGTTTACCCCGCTAGCCCTTATTGCTGGTCTGCTCATCCTCATTCTCGGCGCCGAATCTTTAGTTCGTGGTGCCAGTGCCCTCGCCCTCAGACTCGGTGTCACACCGCTAGTCATAGGCCTGACCATAGTCGCCTTTGGTACCAGTACCCCAGAATTGGCCGTCAGCCTTAAATCGGCCATCGCTGGCAATGCAGATATCGCCCTGGGCAATGTGGTGGGATCGAATATCGCCAATATCGGTCTCATCCTCGGGCTCACGGCATTGGTGCGTCCGGTAGGGGTACAGTCGCAGATGGTGAAACGAGATATTCCCCTGATGCTGTTTTCGACTCTGCTATTTTGTGGACTGCTAAGCGATGGTGGACTGAGTCGTCTCGATGGTGCCCTCCTGGCTTCTATGCTTGTCGCCTTTCTGGCCATGAGTTATCTGTTTGATAGACAGCAGGCAACCAAGGTCGAAGAAACAAACCGTCCCCTTCCTCCCTTACTGTCAATGCTCTTAGTCGCCCTGGGGATCGGCATGCTGGTCGGTGGCGGCGCCCTATTTGTCGACGGCGCCGTTGCGCTGGCTACACAGCTGGGAATGAGTGAACTGCTTATCGGTCTCACCATAGTGGCCATAGGCACCAGCATGCCAGAACTTATCACCTCTGTTGTGGCAGCCAGACGTGGTGAGAGTGATATCGCCATCGGCAACCTGGTCGGCTCAAATCTGTTTAACCTGCTTGGCATCTTAGGCATCACTGCGCTCATCCAGCCCATAAACGCTAGCGTACCTGCGATGGATCTGCTGGTGATGGTAACACTGGCACTGCTGCTTCTGCCCCTGGCCTGGAGCGGCCTGCGCATCGGCCGGCGCGAAGGGGCATTGCTGCTGCTCTGCTATCTTATCTACTTGAGCTACCTGATCCTCTCCGCTCAATCCGTATAAGACAGCATTGCGACTCACCGATAAGAGATGACATTTGTCACCCCTTATCGGTGACATCTGTGCCTGCAAAAAGACTGGCTGTAAGGCCACTTGCATTTAGGCCAGCATGCTTTTCCCCCCGCAAGCTTGGCGCAAGATTGCGTTCATACAGATCTCTGATAGTATATGTATATATTTACAGTGATCGACTCAGATACTGTTTAAATAGAACGTTAAATCAAATGGGTATAAAGCGTGGATAGACTCGATCTCATGGCGGTGACAGAGTTAACAGGCGTTGCTGCTAAGATGGCGCAGCGGCTGGAGAAGCTCGGCATCAAAACGGTTCAGGATCTGCTGTTTCACCTACCGCTACGTTATGAAGACCGTACCCAGATCTATCCTATCGCCGCCCTCTATCCCGGTAGCTACGGCACCATAGAAGCCGTGATCCAATCGACCCAGATAGTCCAAGGACGCAAACGTATGCTCACCTGCACGGTGCGGGATAACTCGGGTACCCTTACGCTACGCTTCTTCAATTTTTCGGCCGCCATGCGCAACGGCCTCGAAGAGGGTGCGCGCATTCGCGCCTATGGTGAAGTGCGCCGAGGCAAACTTCATCGAGAGATCATCCATCCGGAATACAAGCTACTCCATGACGGCAGCGAACCGAGTCTGAGTGAAACCTTAACCCCTATCTATCCGACCACCGAAGGACTTAAACAAGCCAGCTGGATCAAATTAACCGACCAGGCGCTTGCCCTGTTGGCCCATGGCGCGCTCAAGGAGTTGCTGCCACCCCAGTTACAACCCAATCAGCTTTCGTTAGTCGACGCGCTGCAGCTGCTGCACAGACCCCCGAGCGATGTCAGTCCCTTTGCGTTAGAGCAAGGTACCCATCCGGCGCAGCAGCGCCTTATTCAAGAGGAGCTGCTGGCCCACAACCTCAGCATGTTGCAGCTCAGGCAGCGTAGCAATCAAGATTCGGCCCAGGCGATGCATCCTACCGGGCAACTGCTCAATCCTTTTTTGGCCTCGCTGCCCTTCAAACCCACGGGTGCTCAGCAGCGAGTCGTCACAGAGATCACAGCCGATCTCGCCCAGCACCATCCCATGATGCGCTTAGTGCAAGGCGATGTGGGCTCCGGCAAGACACTGGTGGCGGCTCTTGCAGCTCTGCAAGCCATTGAGAGTGGCTATCAGGTGGCCATGATGGCACCAACCGAACTGCTCGCCGAGCAGCATGCCAATAACTTTGCTGCCTGGTTTGAGCCTCTAGGGTTAACGGTTGGTTGGCTGGCCGGCAAACTCAAGGGCAAGGCGCGCACTCAATCGCTGGAACAGATCAAGAGCGGCGAGGCCCATATCGTCATCGGTACCCATGCCATCTTTCAGCAACAGGTCGAGTTCAACCGCCTGGCACTGATCATCATCGACGAACAGCACAGATTCGGGGTACATCAACGTCTAGGGCTGAGAGAGAAAGGAATTAGCCAGGGCTTTCATCCCCATCAGCTGATCATGACCGCCACCCCTATACCGCGCACTCTGGCGATGACGGCCTATGCGGATCTGGACACCTCTATCATCGACGAGCTACCACCTGGGCGGACACCAGTCACCACGGTCGCCATCTCAGACAACCGCCGCAGTGAGGTGATCGATCGCGTGCGCCAGGCCGCACTAGAGGGCGGGCGTCAGGCCTATTGGGTCTGCACCCTGATCGAAGAATCCGAGGTACTCGAATGTCAGGCGGCAGAAGATACCGCCGAAGAACTAAAGCAAATATTGCCGGAACTAGCCATTGGTCTAGTGCATGGCCGCATGAAACCCGCTGAGAAACAGGCTGTCATGGACGCCTTTAAGACGGGCACCATTCAGCTGCTGGTCGCCACAACTGTGATTGAAGTTGGGGTCGATGTGCCCAATGCAAGCCTGATGATCATCGAAAATCCTGAACGTCTGGGACTGGCGCAGCTGCATCAGCTGCGAGGACGTGTCGGACGTGGCGCCGTGGCCAGCCACTGCGTGTTGCTCTATAAGGCGCCCTTATCGCATACTGCCACCCAACGCCTCGGCGTACTCAGAGACAGCAACGATGGCTTTGTGATCGCCCAGAAAGATCTGGAAATTCGTGGTCCGGGTGAAGTTCTGGGCACCAAGCAGACGGGAATTGCCGAAATGAAGATCGCCGATCTGGTCAGGGATCAGGCCCTCATTCCCCACATTCAGAAATTAGCCCAACATGTTATGCAGCAGGTACCGGAAAATGTTGACGCCATAGTGCTGCGCTGGTTAGGGGAGCGCCAGCAATACGTGCAGGCTTGACTAGGGCCTGCCAGCAATTAAATATTTTTTATTTCACTGGCCACCCCTAGACAAGCCCGGTGAATTTTGCAGAATGGAGTAAGGCCTCTGTGGTCACAGGGGCAATCCAGCCACAATTCAAGGAAATCTCATGCAAGTCAGTCAAGAAGATAGAATTGCCCCACAGACATCGCGCAATGGAATTAATGCGCTCAGTATTGCAGTGGTGATCATTGTGCTCATGCTCGCCGGCGGCGCCTATTACTTCCTCGGCAGTGACGAACCTCAGCCTGAGCCAGAGATACCGGCGCCCGTAACCCTGCCCGAGCCAGAACCGGAGCAGCCCCTAGTGACAGACGCCGCCTTGCCTGAGCCTGACATTATCGAACCTGAGGTGGAAGACCCCATCCCTGAGTCTCCAAGCGACACAGAAGATCCGTTGCCAACATTGGCACAGAGCGATGAGTATATTGTTGATAAGACGGTCGAAGTCGCCAATGGCATGAAGATTGAGCCCATCTTGGTTGAAAAAGATATCGTCAGACACTTCGTGGTGTTTGTTGATAATCTGGCCCAAGGCGAATTGGCGCGTAAGGTCAGCCCGCTCAAGGCGCCCAACAGCAAGTTTACCGTCTCCGAGGTCACCAATAAGACCTATCTCAATCCTGATAGCTATCATAGATACGATCTCTACGCGAACTTCGTGGACAACCTGGATGAACAGCAGCTCTTCGCCACCTACAACAAGGTAAAACCGCTACTGGGCGAGGCATTTGAAGAGTTAGGTTATCCAGACATGAATTTCGATGACCGCATGATAGAGGCGATCGATGTCATGCTCTCAGCCCCCGTTATCGAGGCGCCCATAGAGCTAGACAGCGTCAGCGTTAACTACAAGTTTGTCGACCCTGCGCTTGAAGGCCTGCCTAATGCACAGAAGTTGATGATTCGCATGGGCCCAGAGAACAGCAAGAAGGTCAAAGCCGCCCTGCGTAAGCTCAAGAAGCAGTTAAAACAGTCATAACAGACTTGTCGCCCGATCCTGAACGGGCGACATTTTCCCGGCAACCACGCCGCGATCCCACGCCATTATCTCTCAACAATCACATATTTATGTAAACCGTGAATAGGTGTACAATAGCCGCCTCACAAATTTACCTTGTGGCTTAGTTTCTGGTTATGGAAAACATCAGCAAGATGCTGTATTTAGAGGCAAAGTAGTGCGGTTACACTTTCATATACACTCAGCGGGTGCCTGGTCTCCCCATTACCAGCAACTGGACGACTGGCAACAGTGGCCCTCTATTGCCAACGAGACAGAAACATCAGCGCAGACTGTACCCGCTCTCAAGCAAGTGCCCGCCATGCAAAGGCGCCGCTTTAGCAAGCTCACTAAGATGCTGTTAGAGGTTGCCTTTCAGTGCGAGGCGCCGTCTCAGTGCCGCACCATATTTGCCTCGCGCCATGGTGAACTTAATCGCACTGTGGATCTGCTGCAGGACATAGTGCGTCAGCAACCTATCTCACCCATAGGGTTCAGTCAGTCGGTGCACAATACCGCCAGTGGTATCTTCAGCATTCTGACCGATAACCGCTCACCATCGACATCGATCGCCGCCAGTGAAAATACTTTATCCCAGGCGATAATTGAGGCATACGGCCAACTGGCCGAAGATAACAGTCCAATTTTATTGGTCTTTGGCGATGAGCCCGTATCAGACATCTATAAAGAGTTTACCCAAGAGCCTGAGCTCCCCATCGCCCTCGCCTTACAACTCTCTCTGCCCGCGCCAGAGCAAAAAGGTCTGACGCTGACACTGGATACGGCCCCCTCAGCGACCGAATTGGCTGCGGTCCCGGAGATCGGCTTTGGCCAACTACTACATGCCATTGCCAGCTTACAGCCACTCGAAGGCCGTCTTAACCAATACCTTTACCGGATAAACCATGACTAGCCAGGTCGTTGCCAAACGCCTGACCGGCATCGCCTATATCCCCCGTTGGCTAGGCGGTGTAAGCTGCTATATCGCCTTTGGCCTAGGCGGCTTACTCAGTTCGCTCACTATACTGCCGGTACTGAGATTATGGCCGGGCACGCAAGCGGCACGCGTCGCCCGAGTGCAACGGGCTGTGCACCTGATGTTTCGTGGCTTCGTACATATGCTCACCTGGGCGGGCGTCATTCGGGTAACCACCCAAGATCTTCATCGATTGCAACAGGCCAAGGGCAAGGTGATCATTGCCAATCATCCCACCCTAGTGGATGTGGTGGTGCTAATAAGCTTAATGCCCAATGTTGGCTGTATCGTCAAACAGGGGCTGTGGCGCAATCCGTTTATGCGGGGCGTGGTTTCTTGTGCCGGGTATATCCCCAACCGCGGCGCCGATCTGCTGCTCAATGACTGTAGTCAGGTACTGGCCCAAGGCACTAATATGATTATCTTTCCCGAAGGTACCCGCACCCGCAAAGGAGAGATAATTAACGATTTTGCCCGTGGTGCCGCCAATATTGCACTACGCACTAACACAGATCTGATCCCTGTTGTATTAAGGACCAATGCCGTTGGACTGACTAAGCAGGAATCCTGGTATCAGATACCTCGCCAAACCATAGGCATGAATGTCGAAGTAGGCGAAACTATTGAACATATCAGGTATCATGCTCAAGCTGGCGGTGATGCCAAAATGGCGCGGCAATTGACGCGGGATCTCGAAGAATATTATAAACAACAACTTGATATTAATTATGAGCTTACAAAACGAAATTAAACAACTCATCATAGATTGCCTCGATCTAGAAGATGTCAGCATCGACGATATTGAAACCGATGCGCCCCTCTTTGGCGACGGTTTAGGGCTAGATTCTATCGATGCGCTTGAGCTGGGCTTGGCAATTAAGAAACAGTTCGATGTCAAAATCGAAGCCAACTCAGAAGCCACCAAGGCTCACTTCTATAGCGTTGCCAGTCTGGCAAGCTTTATCGAATCTCAACGCGGTTAGGAGGCAGCATGCAAAATCGTGAACAAATTCTACAGATGCTGACTCAGATCCTGGTCGATGAGTTTGAAATCGATGCCGACGATATCGCGCCAGAGGCGTCACTGTACCAAGACCTTGATCTGGACAGCATAGACGCGGTTGATCTGGTCATTAAACTGCAACAACTCACGGGTAAGAAGATTCAACCCGACGAGTTTAAAGCCGTTCGCACCGTCAACGATGTCGTGACGGCTATCGAAGGGCTAGTGAAGCAGTAATGCGTCTGTTTCTGCAATTAGTCACTGGCCTGGTGCTGCTGGGGTACCCCCTCGCCGTCTACTTTGGCCTAAACTATTTGCCGCCGGGCGTGATTGCGCTCGCACTCTGTAGCCTGCTGTTATTGCGACTGGCACTGCAGAGACAGCAGGTGAGAGCCATGATGTTGCCCATCATAGTGGGCATTTTTCTGACCGCCGGAAGTTACCTGGCAAAACAGAACGCTTGGCTACTCTACTATCCTGTAGTGATCAACCTGAGCATGCTGGCGCTGTTTGCCTACTCGCTCAACCACGGCCCTACCATGATAGAGCGCCTTGCCAGACTCAAGGAACCAGACCTGCCTGAGGAAGCGATTCCTTATCTGCGTAAGGTCACCATGCTGTGGTGTGGCCTGTTTATCTTTAACGGTGCCATGGCGCTGTACACGGCTAGCGCCACCAGCCTAGCCACTTGGACACTCTATAATGGATTTATTGCCTACCTGCTGATTGGTTTGCTACTCGGCGGAGAATGGCTATATCGAACATTCTGGTTAAAAAAGTCATGACAGCCCTACTCAAACATTGGCTCAAACACGGCCCTGCGAGTCAGCAGCTAATAAGCTTCAATCACCACGATATAGTGAACGGTGCCGCCTTTACCGCTCAGGTCGCAGCAGTCTTTGAGAGCCTTAGCCAACATCAAGCCAAACGCTGGTTGCTAGCCTGTGATAGCAGCGACCTCTTCGCGGTCGGCCTCTGCGCCGGGCTCTTAGCAGGTAAACAGCTCATCTTACCGGCCAATACCCAGAGCGGCACCCTGAGCGAACTCGCTCTGGAATTTGACGGCGTGCTGTCAGACCATCCTCTGTGCGAGGCCAAAGACCATATCGCCCTGAGTAAAGATCTGAAGCATGCTGGCCCCTGGCCAGTCAGTCAGGGTTTTGGCGAATTGATCTTGTTTACCTCGGGCTCTAGCGGTCAACCCAAGGCGATCACTAAGACACTTGATCAGCTCGATGCCGAAGTCACTGTGCTAGAACAGACTTTTGCCAATCACCTGCCCCAGTGCAGTGTGATCTCAACAGTCTCTCATCAGCATATCTATGGTCTGCTGTTTAAGGTGCTTTGGCCACTAGCCGCCAGCCGCCCTTTCCTAAGCGATCTGGTGGAATACCCCGAAACCTTAACTTATTACGCCAACCTGTTTCCTAATCTCTGCCTGATCAGCAGCCCGGCGCAGTTGTCACGCCTGCCCGATGCCCTAGACCATCAGCCACAGATGCGCGCGCCTAGCCTTATCTTCAGCTCTGGTGGCCCCTTGAGCCTGGAAGCTGCTAATGCCATTGCCCACTGTTACGGCAAGCCGCCCATCGAGGTCTTTGGCAGCACAGAAACCGGTGGTATTGCCTATCGTCGCCAGCACGCTCACCAGCAGAACTGGAGAGCCTTTGCCAGTCACGTGATCAAACAAGATCCCCAAGATGGTGCGCTCTGGTTAAAATCCCCCTATCTACCAGACAACGATTGGCTCAAATGTGACGACAAGATAGAGCTACTCAGCCCCAACGAATTTGTGCTGCAGGGCCGTCTGGATCGCATCGTCAAGATAGAGGAGAAACGTCTGTCACTCGTGCAGATGGAAGCCCTGCTGGAGAGTCATCCACTGGTCGAGCAAGCCGCCTTAGCCGTATTGGAACAACCCAGGGTAATACTGGGCGCAGCCATAATGCTGTCAAGCGAGGGCAAACAACTGCTGCAAGCTCAAGGCAAGTTGGCGGTCAATAATGCCCTCAAGCAACATCTTCTCAGTCAGTTTGAACGTGTCACCCTGCCAAGGCGCTGGCGCTATCCTGATGCCTTGCCAATAAACACTCAGGGTAAGCGTATTCACGCCGAACTGTTAGAATTGTTTAATCATGATTAAGTCAAGTTTACCCCCCATTATCAGCAAACAGGTGCTGGAAGATGGCGTCGAGTGGCAACTGCGCATCGACGCCGAGCTGCCCTACTTTAACGGCCACTTTCCCGAGCAAGCCGTGCTACCTGGGGTGACGCAACTGGATTGGGCAGTGCAGCTGGGCGCGGCCGAATTTGGCTATCGTCCCGAGGTGCAGACCCTTGAGGTGCTCAAGTTTCAACAGTTGATCTTGCCGGGCAGCCAAGTCCGTCTCAAGATCAGCCTCAACCGTGCTAAACATAAGCTGACCTTCGCCTACTTTCAGGACGATCAGCGCTACGGTTCAGGCCGTATTTGCCTTGCCCCGCTGCAAAGCAACCAGGAGGCTTGCTGATGCAACTGGCGTTAGTCATTCCAAACTACAACCATCGCCAGGCGATCAAGGCAACGCTCGCGCGCCTGGAGCCTCTGGGAATGACCTGCTACCTGGTCAACGATGGCAGCGATGACGAAACCCGCCATCTCTTGTGCCAATTGGCGGCGCAATACGACTGGGTGCGATTGTTACATCACCCGTTCAATCGTGGCAAAGGCGCGGCGGTAATGACGGGGCTTAGGACGGCTTACGCCGATGGTTTTAGCCATGCGCTGCAGGTGGACGCCGACGGTCAACACGACCTCGACGATATTCCTAAGATGATCGAAACGGCACAGGCTCAACCCCAGGCGCTGATCTCCGGACTGCCTCAATATGACGAATCCGTTCCCAAGGGACGCCTCTATGGGCGCTACCTCACCCACTTCTGGGTCTGGGTTGAAACCCTGAGCCTGGAGATCCAAGATTCCATGTGCGGCTTTCGCGTTTACCCCTTAGCCGCCACCGAACAACTGTTTCTCAGTGAACAACTGGGCGAGCGGATGGATTTCGACATCGAGGTGTTGGTCAAACTCTACTGGCAAGGCGTTGAGGTCAAACACCTGCCGACACGGGTGATCTACCCCGAAGATGGCACCAGCCACTTTCAAGGGGTCAAGGACAATGTGCGTATCTCCGTTATGCACACTAAGCTTTTCTTCGGCATGCTAAAACGTGCCCCTAAGCTGCTACGCCATAAACGCCGCCGACCACAGAAAGTGCAACATTGGTCGCGCATCGGCGAGCGAGGCAGCTACTGGGGGATCAAGTTGCTGGCCGAGAGCTACAAACTGGGCGGGCATTGGTTATGCCGCGCCATCATGTATCCGGTGATCTGCTACTTCTTTGCCACTGGCTCTGCGGCGCGCCGTGCTAGCCAGGGGTTTTTACGTCAGGTACAAACGCTAGAACCCAAACATCCCGACCTTCAGGGCGAAATAGGCTGGCGCCATAGCCTGAAACACTTTTTCGCCTTCGGTAACGCAGCGCTGGATCGTATCGATGCCTGGTGCGATCGCATCAAGCTCAGCCAGGTCGATTTTCCCGACCGCGAACTATTGGCTAAGCCACTGGCTCAGGGCCAGGGCGCCGTACTGCTGGTCTCTCACCTGGGGAATCTGGAGCTATGCCGCGCCATCTCAATTCACCAGCGCAAGGTGAAGGTCAATGTGATGGTGCTGACCCAGAACGCGGAGAACTTCAATCGGGTGCTGAAACAACTCAACCCAGATAGCGCCCTTAACCTTATCCAGGTCACCGAACTGGGCCCCAGCACCTCTATGTTGCTACAGCAAAAGATAGAGCAGGGAGAACTTGTGGTGATCGCTGGCGATCGTACTTCCACCAGCAGCGAAGGCCGGGTGCTCTATGCTCCTTTCATGGGCAAAGAGGCCCCCTTCCCCCAAGGCCCGTTTATTCTGGCCAGCCTGCTGGACTGCCCTGTCTACCTGATGTTCTGCCTCAGAGAAAATGGCCGCTACCGTGTCCATGTAGAACACTTTGCCGACACACTCAAGGGGCCGCGCGCCGGCCGTATGGAACGATTACAACAGGCGGTAAACCGTTACGCCGAGCGACTGGAACACTATGCCCGCCGTGCACCGCTGCAATGGTTTAACTTTTTTGATTTTTGGCGCAAGGATGATGAACTCCTGCGCGAGGCCAAGCCTCAAACGCTCAACAGGACAGAGAAATAGATGACACAGACAACCCATAACCCTGCATCCAGCGCACAGGTCAAGTTTGGCCAACGTAACCTCTCCCTCGAGGAGGTCGTTGCCATTGCCAAAGGTGCTCAGGCCAAGCTCGATGACAGCGCCGACTATCAGGAGTATATCCAAAAGGGGGCTCGCTTTATCGATAGCCTGCTGGCCGAAGAGGGCGTGGTCTATGGGGTAACAACAGGCTATGGCGACTCCTGCACAGTCACAGTTGGATTAGATCTGGTCCATGAACTGCCACTGCATCTGTCACGTTTTCACGGCTGCGGCCTAGGCAATATTCTCAGTGTCACCCAAGCTAGGGCCGTGATGGCCTGTCGCCTCAGCTCTCTTGCAGTCGGTAAGTCCGGGGTCAGTTATGAGCTGCTTCAACGCATCGAAACTCTGCTAAATCTTGGCATCACCCCGGTGATCCCCGAAGAGGGCTCGGTTGGCGCCAGTGGCGATCTCACGCCGCTATCCTATCTGGCTGCGGTACTGATTGGTGAGCGCGAAGTGTTTTACCAAGGTGAGCGTCGCGACACTGCTGAGGTTTACCGCGAGCTCAATATCACGCCGCTGACCCTGCGCCCCAAAGAGGGTCTCGCCTTGATGAACGGCACAGCCGTGATGACGGCGCTAGCCTGTCTAGCCTACGACAGAGCCCAATATCTCAATCGCCTGGCCAGTCGTATCACCGCCATGGCGTCATTGACCCTCAAGGGTAACTCGAACCATTTCGACGATATCCTGTTTGCGGCCAAGCCTCATCCTGGCCAGAACCAGATTGCCGCCTGGATACGTGACGATCTTAATCACCATGAGCATCCTCGTAACTCAGACAGATTACAGGACAGATACTCGATCCGCTGCGCGCCGCACATCATAGGGGTGCTGCAAGATGCCCTGCCCTTCATGCGTCAGTTTATCGAGACCGAGCTCAATAGCGCCAACGACAACCCTATCGTCGATGGTGAGGGTGAACACGTGCTCCACGGCGGTCACTTCTATGGCGGCCATATCGCCTTCGTGATGGACTCGATGAAGAACGCCATCGCCAATATCGCCGACCTTATAGACCGTCAAATGGCACTGGTGATGGACCCTAAATTTAATAACGGCCTGCCCGCCAACCTCTCGGGCGCTCAGGGTAACCGTAAAGCGATCAACCACGGCTTCAAGGCGGTGCAAATCGGCGTCTCGGCCTGGACCGCCGAGGCACTTAAAAACACTATGCCTGCCAGCGTCTTCTCTCGCTCCACCGAATGTCACAACCAGGACAAGGTGAGCATGGGCACTATCGCCGCCCGCGACTGTATGCGTGTGTTGCAGCTTACCGAACAGGTCGCCGCAGCCGCACTGTTAGCCATGACCCAAGGTATTCATCTGCGCATCGCCCAGGGCGAATTGTGTCACGCCTCGCTGGCCACCTCAGTAGCCAAGACCCTAGATCAGGTCAGCGCCGACTTTGAGCTACTCACCGAAGACAGACCACTGGAAAGCGTGCTCAGACAGACGGTGGACAAGATCCAGCAGGGACAGTGGGAAGTGTGTCACTAGGAGGTATCAGATGAAGGCACTGCTCACCACAGAGATGGAGATGGTCATCCCCTTTCACGATGTCGATTCGATGGGGATCACCTGGCACGGCAACTACCTAAGGTATTTCGAGATCGTTCGCTGCCAGTTGCTGGACGAGATCGATTACGGCTACCGCAAGATGCAGGCCTCGGGCTATGCCTGGCCCATTATCGATCTACAGATCAAGTATGTGCAGGCCAGCACCTTCGAGCAGAAGATCAAGGTGATCGCCTCATTAGTGGAGTGGGAAAACCGTCTCAAGATCACCTATCAGGTGCGTGATCCCCAGACCAATCAACGCCTGACCAAGGGGTATACTGTGCAGGCCGCGGTCGAGATCGACAGCAAGGAGCTTTGCCTGGTCACGCCCACTTGCTTTCGCGACAAGATAGCCCACCTGCTGAGCGCAGAGGAGCGTGAATCCCTATGATGGCCAGACTCGTCACCAGTCACATCAAGCTAGGGCTAAGCGCACTGCTGCTTTGCCTGAGTTTCATTAGCTTGAGCACTCATGCAGATCAATCAACCGATTATGAGGCACTTTTTAAAGCGCCAGCGGACAAAGCAGCCTTAAGCGCCTTAGCTGAGCGTCTCGGTGGTGGTGACGCCGCAAAGGGCGAGTTTAGCCAATCCCGCTATCTCAAGGTACTGAAGAAACCGCTAGTGAGTCAGGGAGAATTTCTGTTTCAGGACAAACTGGGGATCGCCTGGCTGCAAACTGCGCCATTCTACAGTGGCCTGATTCTGACCCAGAACACCTTGGTGCAGATAGACGCCGACGGTAACAAGCAGGTAAGCCACGCCGATGAAAACCCTCAGGCAGGCGCCATGGCGCAGATGATGCCTAAGCTGATGAGCGCCTTGTTAAGTGGCGATCTCGTCCCACTAGAGACCCAGTTTACGCCGCATCTTATCCAACAAGCTGGCAGCTGGCAGCTGGGACTTGAACCCAAAGAGCCCCTTATCAAGCAGGCGATGCCGCGCATCGTACTGCAAGGCGCCGAATCACTAGACTCGCTAACCCTGTTAGACAGCCGCGGCGATCGCAGCGTGATCACCTTTAAAGCGCTACAAAAACGCCCGCTGACACCTCAGGAACAAACCTATTTCGACCTGAGTCCGCCTCAGGCTCAGCCCGCGCAAGAGACAAGATGATTCTCAAGCTCAGCGACTGGCTAAGTCGTCTCTCCGCCAACACCAGACTCGCCATCTGGCTAGTGTTGCTGGCTGTCATGGCACTGCTAGCCCTGCAGGCATTGAATCGCGGCGCCGGCGTACAGAGCGATATTCTGGCCATGTTACCCAAGATCCAGGAAGATCCCCTGACCCAAAGGGCGATAGACAGGGTTGAGCAGCAACTGGCGGATCGCATCTACCTTGGCGTCGTCAGCCAAGATGAGCGCGTAGCAGTGCAAGCTGCCCAACAGCTGATGGCCACGCTCGGTGCGACCCCGGAGGCCTTTACCCAAGTGCAGAGCGCAGATCTACGCGGCGTCCAGGCCCTCAACCGCTTCTATTTTCCCTATCGATTCCACCTGCTTACCCCTCAGCAGAAGCTCAGGTTAGAAAATGGACAATTAGCGGAGTTAGAGGCTAATACATTAGCCCAGCTGTACAATGCCTTTGGTTACGCCAATAGCCAGCTACTCAGCCAAGATCCCCTGCTGCTCTACCCTGAGGTACTTAAACAGCTATCGCCACAACAACGACTCAAGGTAGTCGATGGCGTCTTGGTTGGGCAAACCAATACCGCAGATCAGCCGGCGGCCAGTGTCGCCATCATCATGGCTAAGGGTGTCGGCAGTGCCTTCAATCCCAAGGCGCAAGAGCGCCAGTTAAACACGCTAGAAAGCGCGATAACCCAGATGCAGCAAACCATAGGGGCTGAACAAGCGGTCAGTGTGCTGCGCGGCGGCGCACTATTTCATGCGGCGGCGGCGACCCAACAGGCCAAGCAAGAAGTTTCCAGCCTGGGACTGGCCTCGCTAGTTGGTGTGATTATTCTGGTGTGGCTGGCATTTCGCTCTGTCATGCCGCTCACCATAGCGGCCATAACAATTGGTACCAGCCTGTTATTTGCCATGAGCACCACGCTCTGGCTCTTTACCCAGGTACATCTGCTCACCCTGGTCTTCGGCACTAGCCTTATCGGTATCGCCATCGACTATAGTTTTCATTTCTATTGCGAGCGTTTGCAGGCCCAGGGCGTCACCCATGATAACCAGGCCGCCAGCAAGGCGGTGACCAAGGTGTTTCCCGCCGCCAGCCTAGCGCTGCTAACGACTGTGATCGCCTATCTCGCCATCGGACTAACGCCCTTTCCTGGTATGCAGCAGGTGGCCGTTTTCTGCGCCGCCGGACTCTTGGGCGCCTATTTGACGCTGATCTTCGCCTACCCCAAGCTTGCCAACAGCGCCATGAAGCCAGCTCCAAAGGCCTTAGGCTATTCCAGCAACTACTTACAGCTCATGCAGCGTCTCGCTCGCCAATTCAGAGGAAAAGGCCTTGTAGCGCTGCTAGCTCTAGCAATAATGACCACATGGGGATTGTCACGCCTTGGCGTCAACGATGATATTCGCGCGCTGCAGCAAAGCCCAGAGCGAGTCACCCAGAGCGAGCAGCAGTTACGTCAGGTGATGAGTGGCGGTACCGACAATCAATTTATTCTGGTGCGCGCAGACACCCCCGAAGCCCTGCTAACACGGCTTGAGGGGCTAACGCCCATATTGGCATCACTGCAAACGCAGCAGGCACTGGGCAATTTTGTCAATCTGGCTAATTACCTGCCGAGCCAAGCAAGTCAGCAAACCGCATACCGACTTCAGGGACAGATCTATCAAGACTTACCCGCTCTGCTCGATCGCCTGGGCCTGGATGACAGCCTGGCGCCGCCGTTAATCCAGGCTTACGAGGCGAGCGCAGCCAAGACCATTATTCCAGATAGCTTTCTTGCCTCTGACGCAGGTGCTTTATTTGCGCCGCTCTGGCTAGCCCCTAAGGATAAGGGTGAGCAATACGCTGCTATCCTCTTACTCGGTGGCATCAAACGCCTAGAGACTCTTAAGGCGACAATCGCTCCACTAACGGGCGTCAGTCTGGTCGATAAGGTGCAGGATATTTCCGATGTGATGGCCAAATATCGCAGCCTCACCCTCGGCCTGTTAGCGCTGGCACTGTTAGTTGCTGGGACGATATTCTCCCTGCGCTTCGGTCTTAAGATGGCGCTATGGATAACCTCAGTACCCGCCCTGGCGGCACTCTTGACCCTGGCCCTACTGGGGATAACAGGCTCACCACTGACCCTGTTTCATGCTTTGGCGCTGATCTTGGTATTTGGCATCGGCGTCGACTACAGCCTATTTTTCGCCGAAAGCCAGCAGGGAGAGAGCGTGATGATGGCGGTATTCATGTCGGCCTGTTCGACCCTGATGGCCTTTGGTCTGCTGGCCTTCAGCCAGACCCCCGCCATCCACTATTTTGGCCTGACACTCCTCTTGGGGATAGCCCTGACCTTTGGGTTATCTCCATTTATTCATACATTAACAAGGATTGATAAGTGATGATATCAGCGCAAACGCCCGAGCTTAAGGCGCATTATGATGTGATAGTGATAGGCGCCGGTCCCTCAGGGAGTGTTGCCGCCAGCCTGTTACATCAAGAGGGCAAGCGTGTGCTTGTGCTGGAGAAACAACATTTTCCCCGTTTCTCCATCGGCGAGAGCCTGTTGCCCTGCTGCATGCAGGTGATTGCCGAGGCCAATATGCTCGATGCCGTCAACCAGGCGGGTTATCAATTCAAAAATGGCGCCGCCTTCAACGCTAACGGCCGCTCCACCTACTTCGACTTTACCGACAAGTTTACCCCTGGTCCGGGCACCACGTTTCAGGTCGAGCGCGGCAACTTCGACAAGCTGCTCGCCGATACGGCCGCAAGCCAAGGGGTCGAGATCCGCTATGGTCAGTGCGTCGAGGCCGTCGATCTAACCCATCAACCCAGGCTCACCATCAGCGACGAGCAGAGCCAGCGCTATGAGCTCAGCGCCGATTACCTGCTCGATGCCAGCGGTTTTGGCCGCGTCCTGCCGCGTCTTTTGGATCTAGAGCGGCCATCTGGTCTTCCCAGCCGCACCGCCATCTTTACCCATATCAGGGACAATATCGACAGCGTCGACATGGGCGATTATCACTTCGACCGCAATAAGATATTGATAAGCGTTCACCCGGACAACCGCGACATCTGGTACTGGCTGATCCCCTTTAGCGATGGCCGCTGCTCACTCGGAGTGGTAGGGGAACCTCACCTTCTCGGCGATGCTGATGATCTGGAACAGACCCTGATGCGTCTGGTGCGCGAAGAGCCCAGACTCAAACAACTGCTCAGTCAGGCAGAAATTATTCGCGAACCCGCCAAATTGGCAGGTTACTCGGCCAACGTCAGCACTCTGGCCACGGATAAGTTCGCCTTGCTAGGCAATGCCGGTGAGTTTCTCGATCCTGTTTTCTCATCAGGTGTCACCATAGCGATGCAATCAGCCTCGATAGCGACTAAATGTGTTGTGAAACAGCTCAATGGTCAGACGGTCGACTGGCAAACCGAATACGCCCAGCCGCTGATGCGCGGTGTCGATACCTTCAGAACCTATGTCCAGGCCTGGTATGATGGACGCTTCCAGGATGTGATCTTCTATCAAGAGCCTAACCCTAAGATTAAGCAGATGATCTGCTCTATTCTGGCGGGTTATGCCTGGGATGAGAACAACCCATTTGTCGCCGAGTCTGAGCGTCGTCTTAATATGGTCGTGGAACTATGCCGCTAACCCGAGGCCTGATGCTTGCAGCCATCTTGCTGCTTAGTGCTTGCGCCCAAACGCTGGACAGGCAAACCTGCATGGTACTGGCGCAGGGGGTCGACTATTGTCTGGCGCCCCTGCCAACAGAGACCAACATCAGCCAGAGCCAACTGGTGAAGCTCAAGGTAAAACAATCCAGACATCAACTGCTGAGCCAACTGGATCTCTCGCCGCAGACGCTCACCTTAGTAGGGCTTGCGCCCCTGGGGCAGCCACTGTTTACCCTCAGCTATGACGGCGACCAGCTAACCAGTGAACAGAGTCTACTATTGGGTGAGCAATTTAAGGCCGAGTATCTTCTTGGGCTGCTGCAATTGATATACTGGCCGACCGAGGATGTAAATCGCTATTTACAAGGGGCGACACTCGCCAGTTATGAGTGTGATGCACCGCGGTGCAGAAGATTATATGCTAACGACGGCGTGACCATCATGGATATCCGCTACAGTCAGACAGCACCTTGGGCAGCACAGGTAAATCTGGATTTTCAGCAGGCGCAGCTTTCGCTTGATATTCGGCCCCTTGAGTAAATCAACCGCGACATAGCAAAAGAACGGACACAATGACACAGATAGCTATCACCCACTTAGGATTATCCACACCACTGGGCGATGATCCCCAAACAGTCCTGCGCCACCTGCTCGACGGCGATACCCAGGGCATGCAGTGGCGTGACGACCTGATCCCAGACACTCGCGTACTCGTGGGCATGGTGAACTCAGCGCTGCCGAGCATAGCACCTGAGCTACAGAGATTTGACTGTCGCAACAACCAGCTGCTTCAATGCGCCGCCGAACAGATCGCCTCAGCCGTCGAACAAGCCAAGCAGCAATACGGCGCCGATCGCATAGGTATCGTCTTAGGCACCAGCACGTCGGGCATCGCCAAAGGCGAGAAGGCGCTGGCCTACCGCGCCGAACATGGTGTCCTGCCAGCCGATTACCTCTACTCTAAACAGGAGCTAGGCAACAGTTGCGACTTTCTGCAGCACTATTTTGACCTCACCGGCCCCTGCTATACGGTTTCGACCGCCTGCTCCTCCAGTGCCAAGGTGTTCGCCAGCGCCAAGCGCCTGCTACTGGCTGGCGTGTGCGACATGGTGATCGTCGGTGGTGCCGATAGCCTGTGTAAGCTCACCCTAAACGGTTTTCACTCGCTGGAGTCTGTCTCTAAGGCCCATTGCCAACCTTTTAGCCGCAACCGCGACGGCATCAATATCGGTGAAGGCGCCGCCCTGTTCACCCTCACCTTAGGCAAGGCCGAGCTGATGCTGGCCGGTGTGGGAGAATCCAGCGATGCTCACCATATCTCCTCGCCCCATCCTGAAGGCACGGGCGCGGTTGCCGCCATCGAGATGGCGCTGCAAGATGCCGGTATCGCCCCATCACAGGTGGGCTATGTCAACTTACATGGGACGGCAACCATGAAAAATGACGCCATGGAGAGCCGAGCTTTACTTAAGGTCTTTGGCGAGCAGATCCCCCCAGTGAGTTCTACCAAGCCCCTGACCGGACACGCCCTGGGCGCTGCCGGCGCCTTGGAAGCCGCCTTCTGCCTGCTCTTGCTGTCACAATATAATGATCAGCAAGCACTGCCGCCTCAGGTGGGCGATCAAGAGTGGGATGGCGACAACCCTGAGCTTCCTTTTGTTACGCCGGGTCAAACCCAGGCACTCGACTACATCATGAGTAACTCCTTTGCCTTCGGTGGCAGTAATGCTAGCGTGATCTTCTGCCGGGGAGAGAGCTAAACCATGCCGACAATAACGCCATTAACTGACATCCCATTAGAACAGGTGCTGCCTCACCGCGCGCCGATGATCCTTATCGACAGGCTGCTGGAACATGCTCCCGATACCTTGCTCACCGAGGTCTGCATTGGACCGCAAAGCGCCTATTTCGACGCCGCCAGTCAATCTGTCCCCAACTATGTGGGCATAGAGTATATGGCTCAGAGCATCGCCGCCCTCGCCGGACTGGAAGCGAGCGCCCGGGGAGAGGCGATTCGGGTCGGTTTTCTGCTGGGCACGCGCAAGTTATCATTGGCGATCCCCGCCTATGAACAGGGCGAGTGTTATCAAACCCGGGTCACTCGCCTCTATCAGGAAGACAACGGCCTGGCGGTATTTGATTGTAAAATATTCCATAACAATCAACTTGTAGCAGAGGCCAATGTTAATGTATTCCAGCCCCAAGATACCCAAGCCTATATCTTGGAGAGTCAAGCAGGGAAAGAAGAAGAGAAAGTAAAATGAACAGACGTGTGTTAATTACCGGTGCCAGTCGCGGTATCGGCAAGGCTATTGCCCTTAAGCTGGCCGAGACGGGCCATGATATTGCCCTGCATTTTCACAGCAACCAGGCGGCGGCCGACGAGACCCAGGCAGAACTTGAGGCCCTAGGGGCCAAGGTGAGCCGCCTGCAGTTCGACGTGGCCGATCGCGTCGGCGTCAAAGCCGCCATTGCCGCCGACATCGACAGTCATGGCGCCTATTACGGCGTGGTACTCAATGCCGGTATTACCCGCGACACCGCCTTTCCCGCCATGACAGATGAGGAGTGGGATGGGGTGATCCATACCAACCTGGATGGCTTCTACAATGTTATTCAACCCTGCACTATGCCGATGATCCAGGCAAGACAAGGCGGACGCATTATCACCATGGCCTCGGTATCAGGCATCGCAGGCAACCGTGGTCAGGTGAACTACAGCGCCTCCAAGGCAGGTATCATAGGGGCCACCAAGGCGCTGAGCCTGGAGCTGGCCAAACGTAAGATCACGGTTAACTGCATCGCTCCCGGCCTCATCGAGACAGATATGGTCAGCGACTTCCCTCAAGAGATGGTCAAGGAGATGGTGCCGATGCGCCGCATGGGCAAGGCCTCAGAGATCGCCGGCCTGGCGAATTTCCTTATGTCCGATGAGGCAGCCTATATCACCCGTCAGGTGATCTCAGTTAATGGTGGCATGATCTAATGAATAGCAAGACTCGACGCGTAGTGATCACTGGCGCCGGCGGCGTCACCGCCCTGGGGCACGATTGGCCCAGCATCGCCCAGCGCCTGCAAGCAAAGCAAAACTGCGTGCAGCGTATGGAGGAGTGGGACAGATTCGACGGCCTTAACACGCGTCTGGCCGCTCCTGTCACCGACTTTGAGAAGCCGGCGCACTATTCACGTAAGAAGATCCGCGCCATGGGCCGGGTCTCTGTTATGGCTGCCTGGGCCAGCGAAAAAGCACTGGCTGACGCAGGCCTATTGGATGACCCCATAGTCACCTCAGGCGCTATGGGTATCGCCTACGGCTCCTCCACCGGCAGTACAGATCCTATCGTCGCCTTTGGCGACATGCTGAAGCACGGCGACATGTCGGGAGTCACCGCCACCAGTTATATCCGCATGATGGCCCATACTACGGCGGTTAACGTCGGCGTCTTCTTCGGTCTCAAGGGACGGGTGCACACTACCAGCAGCGCCTGTACCTCGGGCAGCCAAGGCATAGGCTATGCCTATGAGGCGATCAAATATGGTCAGCAGGATCTTATGCTGGCCGGTGGCGCCGAAGAGCTCTGCCCCACCGAAGCCGTGGTATTCGACACCCTATTTGCCACCAGTACCAAGAACGATAACCCCAGCGAGACACCTAGTCCCTTCGATCGTGACAGAGATGGCTTAGTGATTGGCGAAGGCGCCTGTACCCTGGTTCTGGAAGAACTTGAGCACGCCAAGGCGCGCGGCGCTAAGATCTACGCCGAGCTGATTGGTTTTGGTACAAACTCGGACGGACTGCATGTGACCCAGCCCAACGCCGAGACCATGGAAGTGGCTATTCGACAGGCACTCAAAGATGCCGATCTGGCCGCCGACAAAGTCGGTTATGTCAATGCCCACGGCACAGCGACCGACAGAGGGGATATCGCCGAAACCCAAGCGACTCACGCCGTCTTTGGCGAGCGTATGCCTATCTCTTCCCTAAAGAGCTACACAGGCCACACCTTAGGCGCCTGCGGTGCCCTAGAGGCCTGGCTCACCATAGAGATGATGAACGCAGGTTGGTTTGCTCCCACCCTCAACCTGAACAATATCGATCCCGCCTGTGGCCAACTCGACTACATCAAAGATGAAATGCGCCAGCTCGACACCGACTATGTGATGAGCAACAATTTTGCCTTTGGTGGCATTAATACCTCGCTGATCTTCAAGCGCTGGCGCGGCTAAATAGGTTACTGATCGCCACTGGGTCACAAACCTGTGGCGGTCAATGCCTCACTGGCACAGGCCTTGCTGAGACCTTAGGTCCCTAAATACAAGATGGAGCTTAAGATGCAGTTTGTACTCGGTGTGGTCACCAACGCCAGTGTGGTCAAGATGCTTGAGCAGCACCTGGAAGATATGTACGCCACTTCCCCCGCAGAGAGTGTGCACGCTTTAGATTTAAGCGAGTTAAAACAAGACGATATTCGATTTTGGACCCTATGGGAAAGCGACCGACTCTGTGGCTGTGGTGCTATTAAGCGCCTCTCCTCAAACCATGGGGAACTCAAGTCGATGCGGGTAGCCAACTACTATCGTCAGCGTGGTATGGGAGCCAAAATATTGCACCATCTTCAGGCAGATGCAGCACAAATTGGGATCACTCGTCTCAGCCTGGAGACCGGCAGCATGGGGTTCTTTCTGCCAGCGCGTCGCCTGTACCAAAAATTTGGCTTCGTAGAGTGCGCCCCCTTCGGTCAGTATCGCCCGGATCCCAATAGCGTATTTATGACGAAACAGTTGTCGTGAAATCTGGCTTGCACAGCTAAATCAGACTTGCACTGCTAAATCAGACTTGCACTCCTTAATAGATTAGAATAATCTTATTGAAGTTTTTCTAATCATTGGGGTAGACCATGTTTCAATCACTCTTATCCAAGCTATCGGGTAGTCATCCGGCAGAGCAGTGCTGGCAACTGATCGAGCAGGGCGTGCAGGTGCTCGACGTACGCACACCACAAGAATATGCCAGTGGTCATCTCCCCATGGCGACCAATGTGCCATTAGACCAGCTTTCCCAGTGGCTGGCTGAGCACAGCGATAAACAGACTCCTTTTGTCCTCTATTGCGGGGCGGGGATCCGCGCGCAAAAAGGCTGTGAGATCCTTAAAGCCAATGGATTTGAATGCGCCATCAATGGTGGTGCCCTCAAAGATCTGCTCTGTTACCAACCGCAAAAGGCGCTGGAAGGCTAACAACTCATATGAAACAAGTGCCCCACACCCCAGCAGAGAAGGCCAATACGCCAGCTAGTCCTGCGCGCCCAAGATATCGCTTTAGTGCCAATCGCAGCCAAGGGTGCCACAGGGTGCGATATGTGGAGACGAGTCAACAGAGTGAAGAGTGCACCCTGTGCGAGCTGACACAAAAATAATGGCGCAGTAAAAAAAGGCGCTCAACTTGAGCGCCCTAACCTAGAAATGGGTTAAAAAGATGATGAAAAGTATCAAGACTCAATACAAGACAGAGCCTAGGCTAAATTAAGCAACCAGCTGCTCTATGCTCTGCTTCGCCTCACTGATCCCCTGCTCGCTTGCTTCAGGTCCCATGTTAAGGGCTTCGCCGTAAACAGTTTCAACGTCAGTGATACCGATAAAGCCAAGTACAGTTTTCAGGTAAGGCACCACATGATCGCTGTCGCCATTTTTGTGCACGCCACCACGAGTGGTCACCAATACCGCACGTTTACCGTCGATCAAACCTTTAGGGCCAGTCTCTGTGTAGGTAAAGGTCACGCCCGCACGGGCTATTAAATCGATCCAATTTTTCAGCTGGGTAGGAATACTGAAGTTGTACATAGGCGCGGCAATCACAATCGTGTCGTGAGCCTTAAGTTCAGCCACTAACTCATCAGACAGTGCCAGCACCTCTTGTTGACGCGCAGTCAGTTCTTCGCCGCCACGTAGTCCCATGGCGATCTCACCGTCTAACACGGGCAGAGGCTGCGCCGCTAAATCTCTCACCGTCACCTCGGCGCCCTGGCCCTGCCAGTGCTGTTGCAGGTGGTCGATCAGCTTAGCCGACTGTGAATAATCCCCTAATATGCTCGATTTCAATACCAATACTTTTGCCATAACGTGCTCCAATTCAGAATCTCTGTAACAACCAATTGAGGCCAGTTTATCGAGCATTTAATTGAAAGATAAGCGCATAAAATGCGCCAAAACATTCTAAATAAACGAAAGAAAAAGCAAGGCAAATGCTAACCGCCAGCTTCAGCAGCAATCAGCCTCAGACAATTCAATAAATAACCGACTGATTAATATCAAGTTATCTTTAGTGCAAAAAATAATCATTAAATATTGAGCTGTCATTATGATCCCTTGGGCACATCTAGTCGTAACGCTCTAGGAACTCAACCCTTGTTAAGGAGAAGCTGATGAAAAGGATCTATCCGGCGCTAATGCTAAGTGCCATGATGGGTATTACGGCCTGTGACAGTGATGACTCAGATGAAGTAGTCAACATGGTTCCTGCGCCCGTTGCTGAAGCACATGTTCGTATCATTCATGCTGGCGTCGACGCCCCCAAGGTCAACGTGACGGCTAATGATAACGAACTGCTTGCCGATGTTGACTACGGCATATCGAGTGGTTTCTTAACCGTCCCTGTTGGCATGTATGACGTAGAGGTCAATGCACAAATCGCCGACGGTTCTTTACTTAAGGTGCTTACCGCAGACCTGGATCTATCCGCCGATATGGAGTACACGGCTGTAGCGCTTGGTAAGGTGAGCGACGATACATTACAACTTAAGCTTGTGGCCAACCCCAGCGCCGATATTGCCGCTGATTATGCTCGTGTGCAGGTATTGCACGGCGCCTCTGACGTCGGCCTAGTCGATGTGTACGTCACCGCACCCGGGGCTGACATTAGAGACACAGCGCCCACGTTATCGGCTAACTTCCTCGATACCAGCACCCAGATAGAAGTCCCCGCCAGTGACTATCAGATCCGTATCACAGCATCGGGACAGAAGACACCGGTTTTCGATTCCGGAACCGTCCCCCTGATGGCAGATACTGATTATTTCATCACTGCGATTGCCAATGCCTGGAGCGGCGACTCACCCGTTGCCTTACTAGTCGCCCTGGCGGATCAGCAGGCGTTACTCCTTGATGAGATGAGCGGCAGCGATGTGCGGGTAATTCATGCGGTAGCAGACGCTCCGGCGGTCGATATATTTGTCGATGGAGCCACGACGCCCGCAGTCGACATGTTTAGCTTCGGGTCTGTGACCGACTATCTCAATCTCGCAGATGGCGCGCACACAGTCACAGTTGCAGCCGATGCTGACAACAGCGTGGTGGTTATCGATGAAGCCGCCCTTTCCCTGGAAAAGGGTCAAAGCTACAGCGTATTGGCAACTGGGTCACTAGGCGATATGGATATTAATCCTTGGGTAGTGATGGAAGAGGGTCGACGTGTTGCCACCGAGGCTAAGATAAACATTGCTCATGCAAGTTATTCCGCTGGCAATGTGGATATCTACCTCACCCCAGATAGCGATATCTCGTCGGCAACCCCAGTATTGAGCGATATTCCCTTCTTAGCGGCGTCAGGCAGTTTGTCGGTAGCCCCCGGAAACTATGTCGTCAGCGTGACACCAACGGGCAGCAAGACAGTCGCAATCGGCCCTCTCGATATTAGTCTGGCCGCGGGCGGACTCTATGGTGTGGTGGCTGTTGATGCTACGGGCGGCGGCGCGCCACTGGGTGTGATCCTCTTGGATGATTTTGTCACCGCCATGTAGTGTAAACGCTAATACCATGTACCCAAGTTAAGCCAAGCGCCCCTTTTTGTGGGCGCTTTTTACTGCTTAGTCAAACAAGAGTGATCCCCTACCACCAACTGTCGCACCAAAGCAGACAAATTAGGGATTACTGTTCATTTTCTGGTATTCTATGGCGTTATTAAACATGACTCCTATGCATAAAGAATAATGCCCAAACAAGACTCTCTTTGGTTTAAATCCTTACGTTGGATCCAGAAGAAACTCGTGCACACCATAGTCGTGCCTCAGGATCCCTTTGCCGATCTTAACCTGGATTCAGACAGGCCTCTGGTCTACGTCATGAAAACCGAATCCATCAGTGATATTGCCGCCCTGAGCGAAGTGACCGACAAACTCGGCCTCCCCAGCCCTTATCAGCCGCTGAATGTCGAGGGCGAAGAAGCCCCACGCGTGGTCTGTGTCGAAGGCGCCAAACCCCTGTTTGGTCAAAGGGAAGGCAATGAGTTTTACCTCGACAGCTTCTCTCGCCTGCTGAGTGCCCATAAACGTCACCCAGATCTGGATATTCAACTGGTGCCCGTCAGCCTCTACTGGGGCCGTACGCCGGGCAAAGAAGACGACACCATGAAGGCAGCCGTCCTCGAGCGCGAGAATCCCACCTGGCTGCGCAAATGCCTGATGATCCTCTTCCTGGGCCGCCACAACTTTGTGCAATTCTCTAATGCCATGTCCCTAAGGTATATGGCCGACGAACACGGCACCGACAAACGCATTGCCCAAAAGCTGGCACGAGTCGCCAGGGTTCATTTCAGTCGCCAACGTAAGGTGATGACAGGACCTGTATTGCCAAATCGTCAAAACTTATTTCACGCCCTGCTGAAATCCGAGTCGATGAAGAAGGCGATTCAGGAAGAGGCACAAAGCAAGAAGATCTCAGAGTCCAAGGCGCGCGAGACGGCCATGGAATACCTCGATGAGATCGCTGCCGACTACTCTGACAACCTGGTGCGTATCGCCGAGCGCTTCCTCACCTGGCTGTGGAACAAGCTCTACAAGGGGATCAACATCAAGGGCGCCGAGCAGATCCGTCAGCTGCATCACGACGGCCATGAGATCGTCTATGTGCCTTGTCACCGCAGCCATATGGACTACCTGCTACTCTCTTATATCCTCTACTATCAAGGCATGGTTCCGCCTCATATCGCCGCCGGGATCAATCTTAACTTCTGGCCGGCCGGTCCCATGTTCCGTCGTGGCGGCGCCTTCTTTATTCGCCGTAGCTTCCGCGGCAACAAGCTCTATACCGCGGTATTCCGTGAGTATCTGGATCAGCTGTTTGCAAAGGGCTATTCGGTCGAGTACTTCACCGAAGGGGGCCGCTCTCGTACCGGCCGCCTGCTGGCACCTAAGACGGGCATGATCGCCATGACCCTCAACAGTGTGCTGCGCGGTGTCGAGCGCCCGGTCACCCTAGTGCCTGTCTACCTGGGTTATGACCATGTAATGGAGGTTGCCACCTACCACAAAGAGCTGAGCGGCAAGAAGAAACAGAAAGAATCTGTTTGGCAGGTGTTTGGCGCTATCCGCAAGCTGGGTAACTTCGGTCAGGGCTATGTTAATTTCGGCGAGCCAATCACCTTACATAATTACCTCAACGAGCAGGTACCTCAGTGGCGCGAAGAACTGGCGCAAGATCCTGAGCAGAAACCAAGCTGGTTAACCCCTGTGGTCAATACCCTGGCAAACCGCGTCATGACACGAATCAACGACGCCGCAGCGGTGAGCTCTATCACCCTGACGAGCCTGGTACTCTTGGCGTCAGAGCAAAATGCCCTGCAGCGTAGTCAGCTGGAGAAGCAGCTGGATCTCTATCTGTCGCTACTCAAGAGCATACCTTACACGGATTACACCTCTGTGGTCGAAGGCGATGGCGCCAAGCTGGTCGCCCAAGGTCTCGAGCTGAAGAAGTTGAAGCTGGACAGCGATCCGCTTGGGGATATCATCTCTATCGATGAAAGCCTGGCCGTTGCCATGACCTACTACCGCAACAACATCATTCACTTAATGGTGATCCCATCTCTGATTGCCAGCTGCCTGACCCGTCAGGACTACTGCACCAGGGCGGATATCATTGCCACGGTGAAGGATTTCTATCCATTGCTACAGGCCGAGCTGTTTATGGGGATCGACGATCTCGAATCTCACGTCAATCAGCTACTGGATCAGCTGCTGGCGGAAGATCTGATCAGCGAAAAGCAGCACTTCAGCGTTAAGCCACATGGCCTTAATCAACTGCTGCTGCTGGCAGGTACCATTAGCGAGACCATGCAGCGCTACGCCATTATTTTCAACATTCTGGCCAACTCACCTAAGATTGAGCGTGCAGAGCTTGAGAGCGACAGCCATCAGTTGGCTCAGCGCCTGGGGGCGCTACACGGCATCACTGCGCCTGAGTTCTACGATAAGAAGCTCTACGGCACCCTAAGTGTCAAGCTCAAGGAGCTGGGTTATCTGGCCGATGACAGCCATAGCCAAGAAGTCCTGCGTATTCGCAATCGGGCCAACAGCCTGCTGCGTACCTCGGTAAGACAGACCATAGTTGACAGCGTAGCCGCGGAGCATAAAGCCTAATGGCAAATCATATGAATGCGGCCAAGCATAAGGCCTCTAGTAAATCGCTGCTCGGCGGCGCCATGATCATCGCTGGTACCGCTGTCGGTGCAGGTATGTTTTCCCTGCCCGTGGTGGGCGCTGGCATGTGGTTCAGCTATTCGGTACTGATGATGCTTGGCGTCTGGTTCTGCATGCTGGTCTCAGGCCTACTGCTACTGGAAACTAACCTGCACTATGAACCCGGTGCCAGCTTCGATACTCTCACCCGGGATACCCTAGGTAACTTTTGGCGTATCGTTAATGGCCTCTCTATCGCCTTCGTGCTCTATATCCTGGCCTATGCCTATATCAGTGGCGGCGGCTCTATCGTCAATCACAGCCTCAATAGCCTAGGGGTCGAACTCCACCAAAGCATCGCCGGGCTCATCTTTGCGCTGGGACTGGCAATTGTCGTCTTTATCAGCACTAAGGCGGTGGATCGCATTACCACCATCATGCTGGGCGGAATGATCATCACCTTCTTTCTCGCAATCGGTAATCTACTGATCGAGATAGAACCCAGTAAGCTGTTTGTGCCCGATGGTGAGGCCAGCTATCTGCCTTACATGCTGGCGGCGATCCCCTTTGGATTGGTGAGCTTTGGCTATCACGGTAACGTACCCAGCCTAGTGAAATACTATGGCAAAGATGCCAGCACCATAGCCAAGGCCATTACGCTCGGCACCCTGATCGCCTTTATCATCTATCTGTGCTGGTTAATCGCCACTATGGGCAACATCAGCCGTAGTGCCTTCGTCGATATTATTGCCCAGGGCGGTAACATGGGCGTGTTAGTGGCTGCACTTTCTGATGTGATGGCCAGCGACTGGCTAACCACTATGCTGACTCTGTTTGCTAACCTGGCGGTAGCCTCTTCATTCCTGGGGGTCACCCTTGGTCTGTTCGACTATCTGGCAGATCTGTTTGGTTTCGATGAGTCATCTAGCGGACGCCTTAAGACGGCGGCAGTCACCTTCTTGCCGCCCACTCTGCTAGGGTTGCTCTTCCCTAACGGCTTCTTGATCGCCATCGGCTTTGCGGCTTTGGCTGCCACGGTATGGGCCGCCATAGTGCCCGCACTCATGGCCTATAAGGCAAGACAACTGTTTCCCGACAGCCAGGGCTTTAAGGTACCGGGCGGCACCGCAGTGATTGCCATAGTGATCTTTTTTGGTGTGCTGACGGCGGCCTGTCACCTGCTGGCCATGGCCGATCTATTGCCCTTGTATGGCTCATAAGGTCAAGGAAGCATTGAGCTAAGCCAGTTTTCACCGCTTGGCTTACACGGCAAAGGCGCTCTAGGAGCGCCTTTTTGCTATATGGGCATTAGTGATGCAATTTCGGCTTCATGGTATCGGCGACCAGATGAAGCAAGGCTACCCATGCTTCGCGAACGTCCCGAGAATAAGCCTCGCCCAGTCCCGTCTTCAGTGTATACAAGAGTGCATTACCCACCGGAGTAAAATGCTCACGCTTAACGCCATAAGCATTGTGTCTGTGGGCGAGCTCCTGCAACTGAGGCACTAAGGCATCAAGATCATTGAGCCCCTCCACGGCCGCCTTTAACATGGCCATCAGCTTACGCCCCTGATGACGCAAATCCTGCTTAAATAGCGGCTTTAAATTTGGGTCTATCTGAAACAGGGCATCATAGAATATCGCCGCTGCCTGCTCGCTAATGGGCTCTACTTGTTTGAAAGATGTTTGTACAAGATCGATTTGGGTGGATGTCAGGCTCATCGAAACTCCCTCTTCTGAATTAGTCTCCTCTCAGCATAGACATAAATGGCAAAACAGGCTTAACTAAATTGATATCACAAAAGATTTTTCTGTATAGGACTCCAAGATGAAGATTGCAAGCTATCAACATGGCGATCCCTGCTGGATTGAGCTGGCCAGTCATGAGGCCGCCTCGGGTAAGCACTTCTACAGCGAACTGTTCAATTGGCAGCTAAAGGATATGCCCATCCCTGACGGTGTCTACACCATGTTTGCCACAGAAGATGATGATATAGGCGCCATGTATCAGCTGCCGCAAAACATGATAGATGACAAGGTACCGACTCACTGGAGCATCTATTTCGCCGTCGACAACCTGGAAAACAGCCTAGAGGCAGTGCTCGCGCACGGCGGCCAGGTACTCTTAGGCCCTCACAGCGTAGGAGATGCAGGTAAGATGGCGCAATGCCTAGATCCAGAAGGCGCTGGCTTCTCCCTTTGGCAAGCGGGCAATCATATAGGCTCTATGCGCATGGGCGAGCCCAATACACTCTGCTGGGTCGAGCTATGTTGCCGCGACACCGCCAGAGCCACAGCCTTTTACAGCCAGGTTCTGGGTTGGCAAGTACGTGAATCTCAAATGGAGGATTTCATCTACTACGAATGGATGCAGGGTGAACGCGCTATCGGCGGCATGATGGCCATGACCGCTGAATGGGGCGACATGCCTCCCCATTGGATGCCCTACATTATGGTAGACAACTGTGATGCCACCGTCGCCAAAGCCACAGAGATTGGCGGCAGAGTCTGCGTACCGCCAACGGATATTCCCGAAGTAGGACGCTTTTCGGTGATCAATGATCCTCAGGGCGGTACCTTGTCAGTCATACGACTCACTACAGCGTAAATCCTTAGTAAAAAAGCACTAATCTTAAGGCTTAAAATGGAAGAGGCATTGTTTTAACTCTTTGTTTTAGTTAGGTTCATAACCTTGCACATTGACTTGGGCAATCTTGTTAACCACTAATCAGGGATGTAATAACATGCTTAAAAAATGGATGCCTATCATGGCGACGACACTCTTAATCGGCCTTAGCGGCTGTGCATCGACCCAAGAGTCAGACACAGAAACGGCTGACAACACCAGCAACAAAGCGACTAAAGAGTGCAAAAGGGTACGCTCAACAGGCTCCAATATCGGCCGCTGTAAATAGCTGCCTTTGACTGATAAAAAAAGCACTGCCTAGGCAGTGCTTTTTTATCTTTATGATTCAAACAGCTTCATCATGCCTCGGCTGAGCGCTTCAAGCGACGGCCATAGATAAGCAAGTAGAGGGCTGGGAGGACGAATAGCGACAACAGGGGCGCAGTGACCATACCACCCACCATAGGTGCGGCAATCTTCTGCATCACATCGTTACCTGAACCTGCACCCCACATGATGGGCAGCAGACCAAAGAAGATGGTGGCTACCGTCATCGCCTTAGGGCGAATACGCATCACAGCACCTTCTATCAGCGCCTCCTTGAGATCCGTTACATACTCATAGCCGCCAGTCTCTTTACGATGCTTAATGGCATTATTGAGATAGACCAGCATCACCACGCCAAACTCGGCAGCCACACCCGCCAGGGCGATCATCCCCACCGCTACGGCGACCGACATGTTGTAGTCGAGCATATAAAGCAGCCAGGTACTCCCCACCAAAGCAAACGGTAGACTCAGCATGATAATAGAAGCCTGCATCGTCGAGCCAAAGGTCATCATCAGCAGAATGAAGATCACGCCAAGCGCCATGGGGATCACCTTCTTCAGCTTGGCATCGACCCGCTGCATATATTCATACTGGCCAGCAAAGCTGTAGCTGTACCTTGGCGGTACATTCAGCTGCTGCCCTAAGGCTGCCTTGGCCTCATCGATATACTCACCAATCGAGGTGCCCTGAATGTCTACGAATACCCAGGAGATCAGGCGGCCGTTTTCACTCTTGAGCATAGGAGCCCCATCGGTGATCTCGATATCCGCCAGATTACGCAGCGGCAGATAATGACCCGACTTAGTGATCACTGGCAGCTCTCTGAGCTTCTCGATATTATCTCGCAGCGCCCGAGGGTAACGCAGGTTGATCGGATAACGCTCCGCCCCCTGAATCGACTCACCAATATCCATACCGCCTATGGCGTAACGCACCACATCTTGAATATCACTCAACGTCATGCCGTAGCGCGAGGCGACATCCAGCTTAGGCGTAATATCGATATAGCGACCACCACCCACACGTTCGGCGTAGGCCGACTTGGTATTGGGCAGCTGACTCAGAATCGCCTCGATATCGGCACCCACCTTCTGCAGCTCATTCACATCGGCGCCGGTGATCTTAATCCCCACAGGAGTCTTGATACCGGTAGAGAGCATGTCGATACGAGTCTTAATGGGTTGTACCCAGGCGTTTGTCAGGCCTGGCACTTTTACCGTTTTCTGCAGCTGGTCTATCACATCCTGTAGCTCGACTCCTTCACGCCACTCCTCTCTCGGCTTAAGCATGATGGTGGTTTCCAGCATGGTCAGCGGCGCAGGATCGGTCGCCGTCTCGGCGCGACCCACCTTACCAAAGACACGTTTCACCTCAGGTACAGTCTTGATTAACCTATCGGTCTGCTGCAACACCTCGGCCGCCTTACTGGCGCTGATTCCCGGCAGTGCCGTTGGCATATAGAGAAGATCTCCCTCCTCCAACTCAGGCATAAACTCGCTACCCATGTTGGTGACAGGATACCAGGCGCTACCCAGAGCCATAACCGCCAAGATCAAGGTGATCTTAGGGAAACGCAGTACCAGATTAAGAGACGGCTTGTAGAGGGCGATCAACACCCGGCTGAGGGGGTTACTGGTCTCTTTAGGGATCTTACCGCGAATAAAGTAGCCCATCAGAATAGGCACTAAGGTGATCGACAGGATCGCCGCAGCCGCCATGGCAAAGGTCTTGGTATAGGCCAGCGGGCTGAATAAACGTCCCTCCTGGGCCTCGAGGGCGAATACAGGCACAAAACTTAACGTAATGATAAGTAATGAGAAAAATAGCGCAGGCCCCACTTCAATAGACGCCTTAGCAACAATATGCCAATGCTCCTTGTTGTCAGGATCACGCTGATATTCATCCTTGAAGTGCTCAAGGTGCTTGTGCATGTTTTCGATCATCACGATCGCGCCATCCACCACGGCGCCGATGGCGATGGCGATACCGCCAAGGCTCATGATGTTGGCATTCACCCCCATCTTATTCATCACAATAAAGGCGATCAGAATCGACAATGGCAGGGTGATCACCGCAACCAGTGTTGAGCGCGCATGGAGCAGGAAAAGCAGACAGACAAAGCCCACCACCAACATCTCCTCGATCACCTTGTGAAACAGGTTTTCCACCGACTCGTTGATTAGCTCAGATCTGTCGTAGGTCGGAATAATCTCAACCCCTTTGGGCAGACCCGCCTTTAGCTGTTCAAGCTTTGCCTTGACCGCGTCTATGGTTGCCAGGGCATTTTCGCCATAACGCATCACGATAATGCCACCAACGACCTCACCTTCACCGTCAAGTTCAGCGATACCGCGTCGAGAGGCCGGCCCCTTGCGCACTGTGGCCACATCTTTTAACAGCAAGGGTGTACCTGAAGGACTGGTTACCCCTAGCGGGATCTCTCTGAAATCCTCCAGCGTCTGACGATAACCCTTGGCGCGCACCATATACTCAGCCTCGGCCATCTCAATCACAGAGCCACCAGCTTCGGTATTAGATTTGGTGATAGCACTCTTCACCGCTGCGATATCCAGCTTATAGGTGACCAGCTTATCGGGTTCAATCACCACCTGATAGGTCTGCTCCATACCGCCGACGGTGGCAACCTCAGACACCCCGGCCACACTCTGTAGCTCGAGTTTCAGGTACCAGTCTTGCAAACTCTTAAGCTGAGACAGATCTAGGCTACCGGAGCGATCCACCAAGGCATACTCATAGATCCAGCCCACGCCCGAGGCATCTGGCCCCAGCGAAGGTTGTAACCCTTGTGGCAAACGACTGCTAACCTGACTCAGGTATTCCAGCACCCGTGAACGCGCCCAGTAGATATCCGTACCATCTTCAAAGATCACATAAACATAAGAATCGCCGAAGAAGGAGTAACCCCTAACCGTCTTGGCGCCGGGAACCGACAACATAGCGGTAGACAGAGGGTAAGTGACCTGCTCCTCCACCAGCTGAGGCGCCTGCCCCGCATAAGGGGTCTTAATGATCACCTGTACATCCGAGAGATCCGGTAGGGCATCGAGCGGCGTATTTCTCAGCTCCTGCACACCCCAGACGGTGATCATCAAGGCGATGATCAACACCATCAATCTCTGGTTGATAGAGGCTTCAATAATTTTCTTTAGCATGGTGCCCCCTAGTGTTGATGGCCGCTGCTAAGGCGCATCAAACTACCCTTAAGGCTCGCCTCAGAATCCAGCAGGAATTGACCCGAAATCACCACCTGCTCACCTTGGCTAATGCCGCTTAAGATCTCCGCTTTACCTTGGGACATCATGCCCACGGTCACCTGACGAGCGACGAAGCCGCCATCATCTTGCTTGACGATCACCCGGTTTTCTTTACCTGTCTGGATCAAAGCTTCTTGCGGTATCACTAAGGCGTCCTCGTTCGGGCCGCCGTAGATCTCTATCTTAGCCAGAGTGTTCGGACGTAGCTCCACCTCGTTGTTTGGCAGCACAATACGCACTCGCAAGCTGCGAGTCACAGGGTCAAGCTCTGGGTAGATATAATCTATCTCTCCCTCGATATCCTTAAGTCCCATGGCAGGCACAGATACCTCTGTGGGTTGGCCGATAGCCAGCCAACTCTGCTCATTCTCGAATACATCGGCAATGACCCACACCTTAGACAGATCCACCACTGACATCACCTCGGTGGCGGGCTGAATATACATGCCATCACGAACCGACAGCTCTTTCACTATACCGTCAGCCTTGGCGTAGAAAGGCACCCGATACTGGGTCTGCTTGGTCTTCGCCAGTTGCTTGATCTGTGCCTTATTCATCCCCAACAGCTCGAGACGCAGGCCTGCCTTACGCACCAAGTCCTGATAGTTACCGCTATCCCTAGAGCTATTGAGGCTACTAAGCGCTAAAAGATAATCATCCTGGGCGTTAATCAGATCCGGTGAGTAGATCTCATACAAGAGCTGCCCTTTAGTGATCTTATCGCCTACGGCATTGATGGCTAATTTTTCAATCCAGCCATTAACCCTAGCGTGAATATGGTTGATCTGGCTCTCGTCGTAGCCAATCTGCCCCACGGTTTGCACAAACTTCCACAGCGTATCTCTTTCTGCCTTAGCGACCTTGAGCGCTAAGGCCTGCTGCATACCACCCGACACATCTATCTCTATCTGCTGCTGGTTACCACCCACTTCAACTTTCTCCAGGTTCATGCCACAAATAGGGCAAGTACCGGGCACGTCGCTGACAATGTGGGCATGCATGGGGCAAACATATTTAATCGATGGTTCGCCGGTGAGCGGTGCAGGTTTCGCCTGAGATAAGGGATCATGTTGACTGTGATCCATCTCAGCTTGCGACTTAGTGCTGGGCGATTCCTCTTCCTCTTCGGCCACCAGGAACATATTACACTTAGGGCAGCGGCTACCAGGCTCATGGCTGGTCTCTTCAGGGTGCATTGGGCAGACATAGGTCTTCGCCGCCTGCTCGTTAATAGGGTCGGCCTGAGTCTCCTGCTCCACCAGGAACATATTGCACTTAGGACAGCGGCTGCCCGCCTCATGGCTGGTTTCCTCTGGGTGCATAGGGCAAGCATAGGTCTTCACTCCCTGCTCGCTAATGGGCTCGGCCTGAGTCTCCTGCTCCACCAGGAACATATTGCACTTAGGGCAGCGGCTACCTGGCTCGTGGCTGGTTTCCTCGGGGTGCATTGGGCAGGCATATGTTTTCAGGCCAGACTGATGCTGATGATTCTCATGTGCATGAGTGTCGCTGGCCTGGGTATAGCCTAATTGAGGTGTCGCCACCAGAAATAGGCTCAAAAGATAAGCAAGCTTTTGGCCTCTGTTTTTCGAATTTACCTGACTCATAATGCCTCATCTCCACTCATGAACTAGTGATGCTTGTGGGCGCTATCTGCGCTCGCCACAGGCTCAAGGAACATGCCACACTTAGGACATGAATCCCCTTTCGCCCCCTTCACTTCTGGGTGCATAGGGCAGTGATGGCTTTGCTTGGCCATCTGATGTTTATGCTTAGGGCAGTTATCACAAGCCTTGCCTGCCTGCTTCGCCTTAGCTTGCTCCAGGTTCATACCGCACTTAGGGCAGGTGTCACCTTTGGCACCTTTCACTTCTGGATGCATAGGGCATTCGTAACCACCAGCTTTGTCACCTTTAGCATGTTGATGATGAGGGCATTTGTCGCAATTTTTGCCGTCATGCTTGGCCATGCCATGGTGAGCCGCTGGCTCCAGGTTCATGCCACATTTAGGGCAAGTATCGCCCTTGGCGCCTTTTACTTCAGGATGCATGGGGCAGTCATAACCTTGCTCGGCTACCGCGCCATGGTGCTGCTCGGCAAACGCCTGCGGGGCGGAAGTTACAAATATAAAAGCAGTTAAAATCAGACTGATAAGGGTTTTCATTTATGGACTCCATCAAATGATGACCGCAGCGGGATGCCGAGTTGCTTAATACTCAAACACACCATATTTAATATGCGGCTAATATAATTCATTTTTCGTTAAACATCAGTGAAGTAAATATTGAGGCGCTCCTGAGGATGGATCTTCTCCAAAATCAACAGGAATAAATTACGCCAATACACCGAGCAATAACGTCAATCGAAACTAAAGGGGTATATCGATTTAGACTCAGGCAACTCGACAACGAGACGCCAGATAAGATCAGACGATCGGAGGTCTGAAGGCTGAGCCTAAAGAAATAGAGTGGAAATGAGGCACTTGAGTGGCCAGAATAGACTCGGAACCCGCTACACCAGGCCAGGGCGTAACGGTAAACAAGGTGCCTGTCACAGAGATCACCACGCAGTGATTACAATCTCCCTTGCAAAATCCTTTGCCTTCACAACAATGCTGAGCAGCGGGAAGCACATTTTGCTCATCATCGCAGCAGTGAGACTGCATCTTTGCGCTGTCATCATTACAGCCAGACCTCTCATTCATCTGCATCATGGGCAGCTCATCCGCCTGCGCATGAGACACCATAGACACACCATTAGCCATCAACACTTGGCCCAGCAATGCGAGCAGTGTAAAAACGACTAAAGTGTGATGTCTAAGCGTACGACGCATGGTGTAACCCTATAATGAGATGTTCCAAGTCTATCACGATCTCGAAATTTGGCCTTGATAAAACTCACATTTCCAACATTTCAAGGCTGCCTTTCCTCGACGCGACTACTTCTCCAGCAAGATCTTTTCCATCAGCTGCTGATGATTCATCAGGGTAAGCTGCTGTTGCTGCCCACCTTCGGACGTCAGAAGCGCCTTGGGCATGCGGATAAAGGTTTCGGCGTCCTGCTGAGTGACTATCTCAGGCAGCACCAGTCGATAAGCATCGTCTCTACGGACATCTAAGGTTAAATAGAGAGGTGCTGAGGTGATCCAGGCACCGGAATCATCGGCGTTATCGGCAAACAGGTCGCGATAGACTACCTCGACAAGTTGCTTACCGGAATCTAAGGATAATACCTTATGTTGCTGAACCAGTTTCACTTCGCTGCCTTGCACCTCTAACTCACTAGGCAAGGTAAGAGTGGCCGCACTGGCAACATTGGCGACAAAAAGGGTCAAGGCCGAGGCAAAAAGGCTGCTAACAAAATGACGTGTTTTCATGATTAACTCCCATCAGGTGTTCACCTGACAATTTAGCTGAATGCTTGGCCACGCAAGGCTCTTTAGCGGCGCGGCGGATTAATGTTCGTACGTATTACGCGAGTTAAGAACGAAGCATTAGCCTATGGGAGGGGGTGATAAGGGGGTAAGCTCGGCCGTCTGTAGCGACCAAGCAGAGGTAACAATAGGACCAGAATGATCTGGTACCGCCAGAGATGGTACCGAGGCGTCCAGCGCTCCCAGTATCGAGGTGCAGTGTGACACGCAATCACCGGGACCGATGGCGGCGCACAGGGCTTCACAATCCACCAGTTGACTAACACCACTCATTTGACAGGGCTCCCCCTGATGAGACATCACCCTGCCTAACTCGTTTTGAGATGGCATCTCTGTCTGTGTCATCTGCATATGACCGCTCATTTGACCACTGTGCATAGTAGCAACCAAGGCACTGGGCATAGCCATCGCTGGCGTCAGAATAAACTGACCCAGAAGCGCTATGATCAAAACCAACTTGCCTAAGATGCGTGTCATAGAGATAAAAAGGGAAACCAAATAAGTGATAGTTACCATGATAGACCGGGCGACAGAGAAAAAGGTTCCTTTCAATGCAAAATATTTTTAATTAGTGCGAACAGTTGTCATATTAGCCCTGAATAATATGCTGAAAATATCAACAAAATCATTACCCAGTAGCAAAAGTGATGACAAACTTGTCATCTAACACCCTTTACTATAACTTTAGTCATTGCGCATATATTATGAGCAATTTGAGAAAATCTTGCTTATGTAAGATAGAGTTAGAGCTAGCTCTCATTTTACGGTTTTAAAGCCAGATCAATAGCCTTCTTCTGGTTATACTCTCAGCTACAGAGATGCATCAAATATAATAGATATAAATATACGTATTATTTTGGAGATAGAGTGATGAACTGGCGTGCACTATTCAAACCTAGCGCGAAATACTCAATATTTGCCCTGCTTGTGGTAGGTATTGTTGTCGGCGTTGTGGGCTACTTTGCAACACAACAAACTTTACATGCAACCAGTACAGATGAATTCTGTATGTCTTGCCACAGCAATCACTCTCTGAAAGATGAAGTGTTGGCGTCGGCTCACGGCGGCGGAAGTGCTGGTGTTACCGTTCAGTGTCAAGACTGTCACTTACCACACGGTCCTGTTGACTACCTGATCAAGAAGATCATCGTATCTAAAGATCTCTATGGTTTCCTCACTATCGACGGCTTCAACACGCAAGAGTGGTTGGATGAGAACCGTAAAGAGCAAGCTGACCTGGCACTTAAATATTTCCGTGCTAACGACAGCGCTAACTGCCAACACTGTCATACTCGTATCTACGAGAACCAGCCTGAAACCATGAAGAAGATGGCTAAGAGAATGCACGCTAACAACTTCAAGAAAGAAGCTGATAAGCGTAAGACCTGTGTTGACTGCCACAAAGGCGTTGCACACCCTTATCCTAAGGGATAAGAATCAGCTCACCCTTGGGTGACTCTTAAAGAAAAAGCCTCACAGTGTGAGGCTTTTTTTGTACAGGGATGTATTTATCCCCGGAGGCCATGAATGGCCTAAGAGGGGATTTATACAGGGCCAAAAATATTCCCGACATTTTTCGGCATTCCAACCCTCCATGGCAGTCAGCGTATTTATCCCACAACCCCAAGATGGCCTAAGAGGGGATTTATACAGGGCCAAAAATGTTCCCGGCATTTTTTGGCATTCCCCCCTCCATGGCAGTCAGCGTATTTACCCCGGAGACCCATACCACAAACCAAAGAGGGTCTAAGAGGGGATTTGTACAGGGCCAAAAATGTTCCCGACATTTTTCGGCATTCCCCCCCTCCATGGCAATCAGCGTATTTACCCCAGAGACCCATCCCACAAACCAAAGAGGGTCTAAAAGGGCTCGAGAGAAGAAGCTGATTAACAGAACCGCTTAGGCTCTAATCCGCTTTCGGCAGGCTCACATAGGTGCCTTCAAACTGAGCGCAGCACTGCTCGTCGCAGTAGAGCTCCACACTCAAGGTGACCTTAGCACGCTTACCCGACCCCAGCGCAGAGAGGTCGCCACCAGGCCAACTGACTCTGGCCTGAGGTGCTTGCCCCACGGGGGCGAGATAACGAATATCCGCCTTACCTAATACTATGTCACCCTCAACACCGGCCAATCTCTGCTGCAGCCATACCATGCCCCAGCCTGTCAGTGTCATCAGGGTGTAGATGCTACCGGCAAACATGGTGTGATGCAGGTTGATGTTAGGTGCCAAGGGGGCACTGACTGTCAGCGTCTGAGCTTGATAATTCTCTGGGGCTATCTGCATAAACGCGCTCACCGGAATCGTCTTATGCCAGGTGCTTCCAAGTTCCCTAAGTAAATCCTCCATCTGCGGCGCCATGCTCATACCTGCAGATTAAAGGTGACCGGGCCATCATTGACCAGGCTAACCTGCATGTCGGCGGCAAATTCCCCGGTTTGCACAGGCACGCCTTGGGCGGCGCAGTAATCGACGAAGGCCTGATAAAGCTGCCTCGCCTGCTCAGGCGTTCCGGCCCCCGAAAAGCTGGGACGAAGACCTCGGCCGGTATCGGCTGCCAAAGTAAACTGAGACACCACTAACAAACTGCCCTGTACCTGCTTAAGGTTAAGATTCATCTTGCCAGCTTCATCGCTAAACACGCGGTAGCTCATTACCTTGTTGGCTAATTTTTCCATCTTCACCAGATCGTCTTCCCGCTCGACGCCCAGCAATACCAATAGGCCCTTGTCTATGGCGCCTATGGTATGGCCATCCACATCGACACTGGCCTGCTTGACCCGTTGAATTAACGCTATCACTCCCTTACCGACTCCTGTTACTTATTCTGGTTACATCACTGGGATAGGTTTAATCATATGTTCCGTGGTATTGGGCAGCGCCTCACCCACGCGCACCAAGGCATCGTCAATCCAGATCAGAAAACGACGCAGCTCTTCCAGCTCTAGGGTATCGACAAAGGTCGCCGCGCCCTGCACCTGAATCACCTTGCCCTCTTCCCTCAGGGTGAACTTGGCGAAATTGAGCTTATCGTTCAAGGTGCCAATGAGCAGCATCAACTCTTTGGTGCCGATTAACTTAGGACTAACCGCATAGAAGCGACTAGCAAGAATACGGTCTATTCCCTCAGGATTTAAACTAGGCTGCAATACAAACTGATGCTCCCCCAACTGCACCCCAATGCGGTTAGGGCCAACCTTTTTCGCCAGATAGTTCTTATTGATCAGTGATACCAACAAAGCGTCGGCCGCCAGATCATTGCTCATGCCACTAAAATAGACGCGCTCTGGCACGGGTTGTGGCGTGCGTTCATTTGCCAATCCAGTGCCACACATCAAAAGCGCCATGATGGCGACTACGGTTTTTTTCATTATTCTACTTCCTTAGACTCTTAATATTATTGTGATTAGCTAGCTGTATCGACATACTTCCCTTACGAACGGCCGCTCGCCAGATAACGCCCCATCTGTGTCACCGCCTCGGCAACCGCCTGGCACATGCGCGTGTCGGCCAGAGTATGATAACCCCCTTTCACCAGGCGAGACCTTAATAATTTAGGGCCATAGGCCTGTAAATATTCATCCACCAGACGCTGAGGGCAAACCCAGTCAAGTTCCCCCTGCAAAATGATGGTCGGACAGATCAGGTCGGCGCCGACCCGTTTCATCAACTGATACCCGCCAAAATAGTCGTGGCGGGCAAAATGTAGCTCCAGGCGGGCCAGCACACTGCCCTGCTCCACCAAGGCCTCACTCAACTCTAAGCCAGGTATCGCCAGCGACAGTTCCCAGCTCAACCAACGGCGCACAAAGGCGCGGCGAACTTCGGCATCGACCTGATTCAGGCCCTCCTCAAAATGGTTAAATAGCTGCTGGAGAGACTCCCCCTGTCCAGCCGAAAACTGCTGATATTGAGTCGAGAAGATCTGCGCCGCGCCCCCCCGTCCGTAGAGCCACTCCATCCCCTCGGCAGAGGGAATAAACATGCCCCAATAGATCTGCGACAGCACCCGGTGGGGATAGACACAGCTATAGAGGTAGCCTAGGGTCGCACCAAAGGAACCACCGAGCAGACACCAGGCTTCGACGCCGGCCCAGTGACGCACACGCTCGATATCTTTGACCAGGCTGGGAAAATCATTATTGGCCACTTCGCCGCAGGGCTTAGAGCGCCCCGCCGCACGCTGATCCAGCAGATAGATATGAAAGCCCCGGTCGATAAACAGCTTAAGCTCTTGAGGATTGCAGCCCGCCCCCGGACCACCGTGAAGATAGAGCACAGGGATCCCCTGAGGATCACCATATTGCGCCAGAAACAGCTGGTGCCCCTCGCCAACATCGAGCCAATCCTGACGGATCAGCGGATGTGACTTCGCCGGACTCACCTTTTCTGCTCGTCGAAGTGATCGTCAGACTCATCTGTCAGCTCCTTGTTCACCAAATCCATCAGGCGCTTATCCAGATACTCTGGCATGGCGGCAGTGATCTCGGCGCCGATCAAAACGATGAGCCAGGAGAGATAAACCCAGACAAATAAGATAGGAATGGTCGCCAGGGCGCCGTAGATAGCCTCATAGGCTGGAAACTCGGTGAGATACAGAGCGAAGCCCTTCTTGCCGAGTTCAAATAACAAGGCCGCCACTATGGCACCCAGCAGTGCATGGAAGAACTTCACCTTGGTATTGGGTACCACCATGTAGATCAATAGGAAGGTGGCGACCGAGAAGAACATGGGCAGGCGCTCCACCAAGATAGGCACCACACCGCTGAGATCTGTGCCATTAAACACCTTAAGTGAGACCACATAGGAGGTGGCCACCAGGCTGGCCCCCATCAACACAGGCCCCAAGGTCAACACCATCCAATACATAGAGAAGGAGACCACAAAAGAGCGCTGCTCTGTGGTGCGCCAGATGCCATTGAGGGACTTGTCGATATTGGAGATCAACAGAATCGCCACCACCACCAGAGCACCGATACCCACGGCCGTGCCCTTAGAGGCGTTAGCGACAAACTCATTGATATACATCTGCACGCTGTCGCCGGCAGAGGGGATAAAATTTTCGTAGATAAAGGTCTCGATATGGACCCGAATTCCTTTGAAGACAGGAAACGCCGACAACATAGACATGGTCACCGCCACCATGGGCACCAGAGACAACAGCGTGACATAGGCCAGGTGGCCCGCCCGCATATTTATCTGATCTTCCGCGACACGCTGTTTTAGATGTATCATGAATTGCCAGATACCCAGCACAATCGAACGAAGCAAGCTCACATCTATTCTATTTATCACGTTATTCTCTTGATTCAAGTAGGGTTAACTGCGTATCTTGGTACAATAAGATTACAAGTTTAAAGACACTAGATACAAGTGTAAGGAAGAAATAGATGTCCCAACAAGGTTCGGCAGGCAATGTGATTGCCGCCATCGCAAGTTTCTTTTTCCCTGGCCTGGGCCAATTAGTACAAGGACGCATCCTGGCGGCACTCCTGTTTTGTGTCGTGACCATAGTGGGCTATGCCCTGTGGTGGTTGATCGTCCCGGCCATCATAGGCGGTATTGCTCACCTGTGGAGCATTATAGACGCCGCGAAATTTAAGGCCGATCAACCCTATTAAAGGAAATGTCAGGATGAGAAATCTACTATCAGCAACGGCCCTCGGCGCCATCATCATGCTTAGCGGTTGCCAGAGCGCCTACTATGGCGCCATGGAAAAGGTGGGCTACCATAAGCGCGACATCATGGTGGATCGCGTAAATGATGCCAAAGAATCCCAGGAAGAGGCTCAGCAGCAATTTAGCTCGGCGCTGGAAGAGATGCAGGCACTGCTGAACCACGATGGTGGCGATCTACAGAGCGCCTACGAGAAGGCCAGAGACGAGTATGAGTCTTCCCAGGAAGCCGCCGACGAAGTCAGCAGCCGTATCGACAAGGTCGAAGATGTTGCCGAGGCATTGTTTGACGAATGGCAGGCAGAAATCGGTGAGATCAGCAAGGCCAGTCTGCGCCGCAACAGCGAAACCAAGCTGCGTGACACCCGCCGCTCTTACGAGCAATTGATCCGCACCATGCGCCGCGCCGAAAGCAAGATGCCACCTATCCTGACGGCTATGAAAGACAACATGCTCTATCTCAAGCATAACCTCAACGCCCAGGCCATAGGCGCCATCAAGGGCGAGTTTGCCAGCCTGCAAACTGATATCTCAAGCCTGATCAAAGAGATGAACAAATCGATTGCCGAGTCCAACCGCTTTATCCAATCGATGGAAGGCAACCAGTAATCATTGATAGCCCTAACCTTGATTAGGGCTTTTACTATCCTCGTCCCGTCGCGACAAAGATCACCTAAATTCAACAAAATTAACGTTTTTTAGCGAAGCAGCGCACACATGTGACAGCTTGTCAGAACTCTTTAGCCCGACCCAGACTCTCATGGTTATCGCAACTTTTACTGGCTTTTGGCTATGAGCTTTATTGAATCTCTGACGTTAACCTTGGCCCTTCTCTATACCTGCAGTCTGCTCTACTGGAGCGGCAAACGCTGGGGCGCTGTCATCAGCGGTGCAGCCTTACTGGGCGCCGGGCTATCAACCCTCTATTGGCCGCTGTTTATCGCCTTGGCAATCGCTGCCGGCCTGTTAGCCCTTGCCTATCGGTTTCGGCCTGCACTGACCAAAGGCGAGACCCGGGTCAATGAGACTCGCCAGATGGTGCAGCACCTGTTGGCGCTTTCCATGCTGTTGGTTGGCATTCAATTTACCGCCAACGCCGTGATGCTAAAGCTTGGCGTCACTCCCTACCTGATGCGACCCGACGTGGGCGACGCCTTTCTGCCCATAGCAGGCGCGATTGAACTCAAGGCGATCATCAGCCTTGGCATATGGGATCAAAACCACCCAGCCGCAGCCGTGATGCTGACAGTGGTGATACTCACAGGTGTGCTATGTAAACGCGCTTTTTGCGGCTGGGCCTGCCCGTTAGGACTCGCCGGAGAGTACCTTTATAAACTAAGAAAACGTTTCATCAAGCGTGAACTATTGCCGCCCGCCTGGCTCGACTGGCCGCTGCGCATGCTCAAATATCTGCTGCTTGGCGGCCTGCTCTATATCGTGCTCGGCATGCCGACACAGAGTATTCCCCACTACCTGGAGGGGAATTATCACAAGATTGCCGATCTTAAGATGGCACTCTTCTTTATCACCCCAGGCCTTATCACTCTGGCCTGTTTCGGTGTGATTTTACTGCTGGCAGCCTGGCGTCGTCAGGGCTTTTGCCGTTATATCTGTCCCTATGGCGCCCTGCTCGGCCTAACCAGCTTCTTAAGCCCCTTTAAGATCCGCCGCAGCACCCAACACTGCCTTATCGAGACCAAGGGGATGAACTGCGACAAGTGCACCCGCGCCTGCCCGGCCAACATCAAGGTGCATGAGATACATACGGTGCGCTCGGACGAATGCCAGGCCTGTATGCGCTGCGTCTCCGCCTGTCCCAAGAAACAGGCATTGCAGCTAAGCAGCCGCAATGGCGTTACGCTGTCGGGCCGCGGCCTGACCATCATGCTGTTACTGCTGCTGTTTATGATCCCGCTTATCGCCTTTGTTGGAGGGTTCTGGGTCAGCCAGACGCCAACCGAGATGAGGATCTATTTGATACAACATTTGGGGGCAATTGGGCATTAATGCCCTTTGGGTAAGGGGTACCTTTTTGGTTGGGATGCCCCATAAGGGAATGGTTATCTGAGCAGAAATTGAAGGTCGTACCTTCATTGCCATCTATCACTTGTGATGTGGGTAAGCGGAACGTATTCGACATTTATTGAGTCAGGTTGAAGCTCGCACCTTCATCGCTACCCATTGCCTGCCGCAGGCTTTATGTGCAAACACTTCTGCGACACGGTGAGTGAAGCCCAGCTTCTAGCTCACGAACGAGAGGCATGGATGCCGAGCTGGCTGTTAAACAGGGATGTTGTTTGAGCACCTCCCTGTGGGCTCTACGCCAGCATCCATACTGGCGAAGGTCGCAGCCGTGTTTACACCAGTATCTAACGTTTCTTCGATTTAGCTTTGTTTATAAGGCTGAGAGGCTTAACTTTTTGGATCATTTTGAATTTATGATATATGTTTGAAGACCTTACCTTCGCTGTAACCTCACACCTGCAATGTGCCCATGTGCAAACTTCTCTTAGAAAAAGTGCATGGCACATGACTTCATCAGTTTGTTATCAGGCATGTCAGTCGTCGTTTTGCATTACTGGGGCAATAATTAAATAGAGCATAAAGCTGACCCAACTAACAAAAAATGTGGCAAATAACCAAATGGCTTTTTCTTTCCTTCCTACTCTTTTTGATTTTCCAATAACAATCAAAGGGATTAGCCAAACTATTAATACTAATAGAATAGGAAACCAACTAATAAAAAAGTTTAAATATACTGAATGGCCTTCCTGCATTTAAGATACTTCCTTGTTTTATGATACATGTTAGCGAGATTGCCGAATAGGCGAATCGATAGTACCTAATGCATTCCGCTATACTAAATGTAACGCCTTGAATTTTATATCAATGCATGCAGTTCTTTTCAATACAAAAGTAACCTCCGCCAAGATACAGCGAAATTTTGCTTATTTCATAAGAGGGCTAAGACTTCCTCGCATTCTCCAAAGCGAAAGAAGCCACCACCTTGAACGGCAACAGGTAACGTTTAATCGAAGAGATGTTTAGATAGGGGTGTAAGCACGCTTTTGGCTCTCGGCGGCATGGACGCCGCCGTGAAGCCCACATGGATGTGCTTGTGGCGGGCCAAAAGAGTGCTTGCACATCCCTCGCCGGGCAGGCGATAGGTTAACCATGCGGCCATGGTGTTAAATCGTTCCGCTAGATAACCGTCTCAACCAGAAACTAAAATATAAGATATTGAAATATTGTCATTTCTAGTGGCCAACCCCTCAGTATTTTGGCTGCAAATACTGCAGCGGCGTGGTCCCGGTATGCTGCTTAAAGAAGGCGATAAAGGCGCTGTCACTGGAGAAGCCCAGACGATAGGCGACATCATTGACCTGATGGTCGGTGGCCAGCAAGGCGATCGCCTGTTGTAGCCGCCACTGCTGGCGCCAGCTCTGATACGCCATGCCCGTCTGCCGGGTAAAAATGCGACTTATGGTCTTGCTACTGGCGCCTAACTGCTGCCCCAGATCCTTAAGGGTCGGCACATCACAAGGGGCACGCTGCAAATCTTCCAGCCAGGCTTGCAGGCGTCTGTCGCTTGGCAAAGGTAACGCCTGGTAACTCTCCTTGGCCTGTGCCAACTCCTCAAAGAATAGCTGATAGGTGTTCACCATAGCTGCCGCCGGTTTGTCCCAGGGCCAAAAGGCCATGCGCTCCACCAGCGCCTTTAACAAGGGGGTCACCTCAAGAATTTGAATACGATTAGCAATAGTCTGGGTCAGATGCGGGGCAAAGTAGACAGAGCGGTAATCGACCACCCGTTCCATCACCACACTGTGGCGGCACTCAGGCGGGATCCAGGCGGCACGGGTGGGCGGCAATACACAATGAAGGCCCTCCAGCGTGATGGTCATACACCCCTGAGGAGCATAGAGCAGCTGCGCCTTGGTGTGGCTATGCATACCTGAATCGTGCTGACCGAGACGGGCGGCGATACCCACCACCTCGGCTTCCAGCGCTTCAAGGTTTATTAGGCTCGACTCATCGATAAATGCCATAAGTCCTTATTTCGATATTTTTTGTCTCAATCATATTATTTGGACTATAGCAAAGGCCGTTAGACTGCACACTCTTTTGACAACGGCGAATCATTAACCATGAAAGCGACTCCTTCGATCCCCTTGATGGTGATCCTGATGATGTTTCCCCAGATAGTGGAAACCCTCTACAGCCCGGCGCTGCCTCACATTGCCGCAGGTTTTGAGGTGCCACAGGCCATGGCGGGCCAGACCCTGTCTATCTATTTCCTGGCCTTCGCCCTAGGCGTAGTGTGTTGGGGCATATTGTGTGACCATCTGGGCAGGCGTACCACTCTGTTACTCGGTCTGTTGCTCTATGGTATCGCGGCGTTTGCCGCCCTTTGGGTGCCCAGCTTTGACTGGCTACTGACAATGCGAGCCCTCAGCGCCTTCGGCGCGGCCGTGGGTTCTGTGGTCACTCAGACCATGCTCAGAGACAGTTTCGACGGCATCGCCCTGGCTAAGGTGTTCGCTTACATGGGGATAGGGATTGCCATTGGTCCGGTCATCGGCATGTCCGTTGGTGGCTTGCTGGCTGACTTGGGCGGATACCGGGCGATATTTCTCACCCTGTGCCTCTTGGCCGTGCTGCTTTTTGGTATCTGCCTGCAACGCCTGCCTGAGACACGCCCGGCTGGGCAGCTGCCCGGGTCAATCTGGTCACTGAGCAAGCGTATGGCTAAAGATGGCCATATTTGGCACTATGCGACATTGGTGGCGGGTTTTAATGTATTGCTGTTTAGCTACTACCTGCAGGGGCCCTTCCTGTTTGAGCGCCTAGGGCTGAGTATGCAGGCATTTGGTTATAGCGGCGTGGTGTTGGCGCTAGGTACGCTGATTGGCAGTGCCGTCAACAAAGGCCTATTACAGCGAGGCATGATGTCACAGCGCTTGCTGCAACTGGCTTGCCTGCTGGCCCTTATGGGTGCCATTGGGGTGTATTTCACCGAGACGCACCTGGGCTTTTTGTTGCCCATGGCCATCATAGTGGCCGCCTTTGGCATCGCAATTCCTAACCTGCTTAGCCAAGCCTTAGTCGACTATCGCGACCAGGCTGGCACCGCAGGAGCCCTGTTTGGTCTGCTCTACTATCTGCTAATCGCCTTGGGACTCGCGTTAGTGAGCCTAACTGGGCAATTGGGCGGCTCGTTAGTGATCACCGCCCCGCTGCTTACCCTGGCCACTTTGTTGGGAAAGCTTAGAAGCCTGATCCCACTTGGAAGTAGATAGCGTTGTCGTCGCCGCTTCTCGCCAAATCGACACCCATGTGGATACCATAACGACGGGCAATCTGATAACGGAAACCCACGCCATAGGCATTTACCGAGTCTTGGTTTTCATAATTGCTGTCATTAGCCGTTTGGCCATAACCGTAGAAGCCAGAGACCGTCCATCTGTGGTCAAAGTGATACATCAACTGAGACTGCACAGTGGCGACCTGATCGCCTTGGTAACGAAACGCCGACACACCACGTAGGTTCACAAAGGGTTTCGCCGTTGGTGTCAGCTCATTGTCATCACCGTAGATGGCGTCATAGCTGGCCGCGGCGGCGAAGGTCCAATGCTCAGTGATCGGCACGTAAACCTCACCACTGACATTCAAGGTTTGGTAATTAATGTCAGAGCCGATAGCCTCATCGAACACCATATATTCACTCGATACGGTGAAACCCTTCTTGGGGAAGAACATGTTGTCGCGAGTATCATACTCGGCGACAAGTCCCAGACCCGAAGTTGTACTGCTATCACCTAAGCGATTTTTTAGAATCCAATCCACTAAGGCATCAGAAGAGGAAACGCTCGACTGGCTCCAGATCTGTTTAACCCCTAACATCAAGGGTGTTTTGGCTACCCTAAACTGCGCCTTTTGCAAGGCAAACACGGCTTGGGTCTCAGTATCAAATTGAATCGCATGCTCGGGGGGCAACAGGCCACCCAGGCGAGAGTAGATATCCAGGTTCGCATTGGCGACACCGGCAATGCCCGTATACCGAATAGTATCTTGCAGCCAGGAATGACGATGACCAGCAAACGCAAGCCAGGTACCATTTTCGGTACCCGCCGCACCCACTAAGGTCATGGCCGCAGGCATAAGCTGGGCACCACCGTCGATAGATTCACGGGCCTTTTGCATACGACGAACTTTTTCCTCTTCGGTTTCATGCAGAAACAGGCCCACCAAGCCCCCACCTACGCCGACAGCGGGTTCGGTGATTAACATGGGGATCGGCAGAAAACCGTAGGCGTTTTCAGCTAAATAATGACCCAGATCTAACTGGCCATCTTGCTCATCGAAAAAATCAGATGCATCTGCGAGGGCCTGTGATGAAGCCATGAGCAAGGCGCACAAGAGAGTTTTTTTAATCATTGCTTAATCACCTGTAAATCTGTTTTAAAAATAAAATTAGCTAATGAGTCTAACTATTTGATGTGACACTCAGGTCACATCAAATTTAAAACAATTGAGACGACAATCAACATCAAGAAGCTTGATGTAATATATGAAACCGCCAAGGCATGAATGGTGCTTTTAAATCCATCCTGCTTATAAATGGCAGGCATGCCGAGACCTGAATGCTGACTACCACTGACGCAGCCGATTAAGTCGCTCGGACTCTTAATCTTGAAAATCCGATAAGCGATAGCAAATGAAAGCAGCTGTGATATCAGCACCACAGCACTACCAACTAAGGCGACCTTAATTCCACTGGCATTCATGGCATAAAACATCTTAGGGCCAAAATACAACCCCGTGATCGCGGTAAACACCAGCAGTGACACGTTGCGTACAGCATTACTGGTATCTACAGGCAGCATATCTAGCGGGTTGATCTTGTGACATGCCCAGCCCACTGCAATGCCCGAAACCAAGCTGCTCAGACCCATACTGAAATAGAGGTAAATACCGCCTATATTGAGATGCCACATGCTGATCATATAAGCCAGTACCAAACCAGCGCCAAATAAGGCCTGATTCACACCGCTGTTTGGCGAGCGCTGACTAAAGTCATTTTTAACCAGCTGCACATCGCAAGAACTGCCGGTGATCTGCAATATGTCATGGCGTTTCACCACCAAATCGGGAGTGATCTCCAGTGCCTGCTCATCTCGAAGTAACTCGGTGATACAAACACCTCTGTGTGTACTCTGATTTAAAGCGGTTTTTACCTGCTGCAATGACTGACCCACGAGTTCAGGCGTGTTGACCTGCATCAGATAGCTCTCTTCGCTAACATTGGTCTGGCTATCACAGGGAAGCTCTGTTCCTAACAAATTATCGTCGAAGTAAAACAAGGCATTGTGGCGACCTGTAATGGTGATGATATCGCCTATCGCGATTGGATCCCCATCCTTAAGCCCCTGGTCACTATTACTGGCACGTGATAACTCAAAAATAATATCGATAGATGGTGCCGTCAGCTGCTGCAGGGTCTTACCCACCACAGTGCTCTCCTGGTTCACCTCAAAAACACGCCTGACTATGCTATGCGCGCTGTTGATAGGCTTACGCATGGCCGATGGTGTGGCATCGAGCAGATCGCTGCTCTCCGTCTGAAACCCCATCACCTTTGGCATAACCTTGGGGAAAAACCAAGACATCATGATCACCGGGCCTAGCACACCAAAAATAACCGTGAGCATATAGCCTAAGATAATTTCACTTTGGGCCAGATTTTTAGCGGCTTCACTCACACCAGAAAAATCACCAATAGCGTCAATGGCGGCACTAATGATTTCAGGATGAACAAAGCTGCCAGCCGTCATGCCAATTGCCATATAGAGATCCAGCTCGAATAGCCAGCTAGCAATAGCAAGGGTCGACACGGCAACGAGACTCATCAATACACTCGCTAGAAGTATAGACTTCTTGCGCAATTTCAGTGTGCTAATAAGGTGATAGCCCCCTTGGTAGCCCACCACATACATGAAAAAGCCAAAGAATACCCACCTAACGCTTGGCGTGATTTCGACACCATTTAAACCAACCAGCATGCCCACCAATAAGGTGCCCACTATGCTGCCTAAGCTAAAACGCCCTACCGAGATCTTTCCGACCAAGAACCCCAAGACCAAAGTGATCAAAATGGGGAAGTAAGGAGAAAAATTGAAAATATTTTGTAGTGTTTCCATCGCCTGACCACTTGAATGTTATAGACATGCCTTGGTGTTCAGTCATGTCTAGTTAAATTCTATTTATCGTGGCCATCGCAATCCCCTTTTGCGAACCACTCAAGTAGTGCAAAAGCTAAGCGTATAGACCTCGATTTCAGATGAATTTTATGCGCGACAATGAAACTTAGATAATCGTCTATGAAGGATGAAACCCTTCATAAAAGCCGACACATGACTTAAGTCATGCTAGAAGAATAGGTAAGAATTTGAATTACTTTAGAAAAAGTAAGGTATGAGGATAGGCCTCTGACGTTGCAGAGGCCAACCAATGTATTGTTAACTTGGTGAATCGAGCACCTTAAGGTAATCCATAATACTCTTGTAAATGACTTTCTTAACAATCATCACCTGCTTTGAATGCTGACACCAGAGTGACACGGGGACATGGACGGCTTCTTTAAGCTGATCGAGCTCAATCTCAACAATATCGTCTGAATAATATTCAGATTGGACTATGGTTCGTGGCAGCAATGCCCAGCCCAATCCCTCTTGTACCATTCTGATAATAAGTGTCTGCTGGTCCACCACTTCATACTGAGAGGAGAGGATCACCCGACTTTCCATATCATCGTCAAGCATAGATTTGAGTACAAATTGGCGGGTCGATTTCATTGCGGTGTAAGTTTCATTCGACGGCATTCGCGCCAGCTCACTATTTTCGCTGGTAAAAGGTACAAAGGCGATGCTACGCATCAACACCGCATCGATACTACTTATCACCTTACTTTCGAACACGTTGACCAGGCCAAAATGAATAGACCCGTCTTGAATCCCCTTCTTAATTTCGGCTTTCGAACGCACCAATAGATTAACCCTCATATAGGGAAATTCTTCTATGAGTGCATGACGTATCACAGTGAGCACATGCTGGGGAATAAAACTCGGATAGGCAATCGTCACCGACTCTAACGTGCCATAAGACAGACTTAACGCGACGCGATCGAAGGTACGGGTTTGTTCTATGGCTTGCTTAGCGTAGTGATAGAGTAAATCGGCATCTTGAGTAGGCTCAACAGAGCGGCCAATACGCTCAAACAAGGTGATAGCCAACTGATCTTCTAAGTTAGTGATCACCTGGCCAATCGTCGTGCGATGCTTATCTAGCTTGACGGCTGCCTTACTGAAAGACTTAAGATCATAAACAGTAACAAAAGCAAGCAGTTGTTCTAAGCTAAAGTTCATTATTCCACTCCCTGAAAAATCTTACATGCCGCACTAATTCGCCAGCCATTCGAAAGGATATGTTGAAGCCCTAAACTAGCATATTCGTAAGTGTTTGTTTATCTGTTTTGATGGGTTTGATCCGTCATATGTGATTGTGACTTTATTTGCCAAGCCACTAACATCGCTACCCTATCAAAAATACGGTGCCATCAAACCTCGAGATGCGCCATTTTCACATACATAAGGTTAAATACAGATGAACATCATGCCCCATGAAATAGCATTAGGTGATGTCTATTTCCCCCCCTTATTGCTTGTTGGAATACTGGCTTACCTTCTCGCGGCCATGGTTACCGCTATCGGAACCCGACTTGGCTGGCACAGGTATATTGCAGTACCAGCTATAGCAGAGCTCTCAATCACCATCATCTTCGTTGGTGTGATTAGTCAGTTTATTTCAATTTTCTAATTAGGTAACAAGATGTTAAGAAAATATTTTATCACGGCGATAATCGCTATAGCGGCCATTGCGACCCTATACAGCCAGTATCAGACTTACCTTGAAAACCCTTGGACCAGAGATGGCCAGGTGCGTGCCCATATTATTCAAATCACGCCAAGAGTCACTGGCCAGATCATCAATATGCAGATCGAAGACAACTCACAAGTTAAACGCGGTGATCTCTTGTTTGAAATCGATCCAAGTATTTACCAGGCCAGCCTGAATAAGGCGATCGCCAATGAGAAACAGGCGGCCACACTAGTGGATAAGGCAAAAAACGAGGCCCATCGCGCGGTGAACCTTGAAAAACTGACACCAGGTGCACAATCAGAATTAACCCTTAATAACCTGCAAAATGCCATTGATACGGCAGAGGCCAACCTATTGATGGCCAAAGCACAGGTCGAGGAAGCCAGATTAAACCTGCAGTACACCAAGGTAACGGCCCCTACGGACGGTTATATCACCAACCTCAACTACCGAGTCGGCTCTCAAGTGATTGCCAACAACCCTGTGGTTGCCTTGATCGACGCCTCAAGTTTTTGGATTGAAGGCTTCTTCAAAGAGACTGATCTTATGGATGTCGATGTCCAGGATAAAGCACAGGTCACCCTGATGATGCGCGACCATGCAATGCTTAAGGGTCAGGTTCAGAGTATTGGCTATGGTATTGCCAAATCTGACGGCAGTACAGGCAATGCCCTGCTCCCCAATGTTAACCCTAGCTTTCAATGGATACGTCTGGCTCAGCGTATTCCAGTAAAAATTAAGCTCGATCATCTGCCTGAAGATATGCAACTAAGAATAGGCATGACGGCATCGGTTAAAATTCTGAAGCACTAAAGTGAGACTCACATGCTCAGTTCATCATTAAAAGAAGCGATTAAGATCTCACTCGCTGTCGGGCTCACCATAGCATTGGCGCTATTTTTTCAATGGGACAAACCCTATTGGGCCGCCATCACAGTGATTGCGATTTCAGCTAATGAATCCTTCGGTCACGGCATATTGCAGGGCAAGCTGCGCATCGTGGGTACCCTCACAGGTATTTTCTTTGCGCTAGTGCTGATCAGCCTGTTTAGCCAGGACCGCATGATGTTCATCGCATGTTTCCACCTATTTTTAGGTGTGTGTGTCTTCTTTAGCAGCCATAAGCGCAACGGTTATGCCTTCACCATGGCATTTACTGCCTTTGCTATTATCGCCATGCTTGGCGGCACCAATGGTACCGCCTCATTTGATATCGCGATCTTAAGAATTCAAGAAACCATGCTAGGTGTGGTGGTGTACTCTGCTGTCTATCGCTTTATATGGCCTGTCACAACAGAGTCACTGTTTTTCGATACCCTTAAGACAGTGACTAAACAGTTTACCTTAGCCAGAAAAGCTCTGGTTGAAGCCAAGACGGATAAGCACATACTAGATGCTAAATCTGATCTCTTTGCCAATCAGCAACATATCGATAAGCTCATGGAACTGTTGGCACTTCCTTTGGCCAGCACCTACCGATTGCGCTATGAAAAAGCCAAGTGGCAGAGCGTTGCCCTGGCTTGCGATGGCATACAGGCGCACCTACTGAAGCTCGCTAAAGGGATACAGCATGAGATGGATCCTAACGATCTCGACAATGGCCTCACCCAACTTGGTCATGAGCTCAGGCTACTTAATGCAACCATCACCAATGAACAATCCAAAGACGCCGAGTTGATTCAGCACTGGACGAAGCGCGATAGCAAGCTTGATGCTAAAGTCGATGCCAAGATTGATGCCGCAGAAGCAAGAGCTGTTGCAGGAGTAGGAGCAAAGCGTAGGTTGCAGCGACAGCGTTTAACCAACGCCATCACTGCGGTCGCCAGCTCGTTAACCTGCTTCGCCCTATGGATCTACTTTGCCATACCGGGTGGTCCCATTTTTCCGCTTCTGGGCGCGGCCTTGGCTAACGCCAGTGTGCATATGCCTGTGAGCCTGATAAGACAAGCCAAATTGGCATGTCTCGCCTGGGGCGCACTGTTTCTGGTTGAGTATTGCCTGGTGTTAACTAACATCACTGAATTGTGGCAGCTTGTGGCCTTCTATAGCTTGAACACGCTATTGATTTTCACTGTTTTCAATAAGCCATCCCATGTTGTCATTCGAATCCTGGGCGGTAACATGCTACTGATCATGACCATGAATGCGCTACATGGCACGCCAAAATACGAGATCATCACACCACTGCTAATGCTGATCATAATGTTGCTTTCTTTAACTGTGGCGCGATTTTACATTCGCTTATTTAAGGCCGAGCCATTGTAGAACGCCGCCAACTCGGCTTAGATCATTGTGGATATATTTACTATTTTGGGTTGCAGCCTTATTCGGGCGACAACCCAAAATATTTTTTCACTTTTAACAAAAAAAATAACTCCCAATGGGTCTGTTTAAAGCCCTACACAGAGTAAAACATCGCTCCCCGTTAACACTCAACGAACCCCATCACACATAAAAGCCATTTAAAAACAACAAACTAGATAGAGAATAACCGATTTTACCATCCTACTGCAATTGAAGGGTTTCATCCTTCATAGGCGATTACTTAATTGTCACACCTGCTCATAAAATACCCTCATCGAATGAAGAAATCGAAACCGAGTGACTACTTCAAATCAGGTGTCAGGCAGTTTCGCAACGCTTCAACAATAAACAGTGAATCCAGATTCTGGGTTCGGCCAGTAAAAGACTAGGCAAACGGAAAGGGTAACCTACATGCAAAAGCTTCAATTTCGCACTATCAAAATGACTTCGGGTAAAGTAGCCATGCTTAAAGCGATTCCTTTGGCGCTAGCCTTATCTTTTGGCAACTTAGCCTATGCAGGTGACGATGCACTGCAAGGGGCACCTGCTGCAGTAAAAAGTGCAGAAGAATCTGTGCTAGAGCGTTACGGCATTACCGATGAGCTACTGAAACTGGGCCTAAGCTCACTGAGCTATGGCGACCAGCAAGTTGAGCACGTTAAACGCACAATTGAAATTGCTGGCGAGAAGCATGAGTCAGATGTGTTTTTAGTACAAAGCACAGACAACCGCGGCAACATAGATCTGCGCATCAAGTATGACCAAAGCAAGCTCGATGCCGATGAAGATGTGATCACTAAAATTGAAGAGATCACTAAACTGGAATACCGCTTAAAAGATTACATGGAGAGCTATGACAAGTCTTCATTAGTCGTCAATGAGATCGGCCCAGACCATGTTGAAATTCACTTCAACTACTCTAAGTATGGTTTGCCGCAAGATATTGCCTACTTCCGTTTTATGCAGGTCAAACTGACTGTGCTCGACGGCAAGGCTAGCACTATGGAGATCACTAACAACGGTAGGTCTTTCGAGTATGACGACTATCGTGTGACCGAGTATGCACAGGAAATTGCCTTCGATACTCTGCCTAATGGCAAGATCATCGTGAAGGAGAAAAACATTAAGGCCAAGGGGCAAAAAGGTAAGAAGCCAGTTAACTACGAGGCAAAACTCGAGCCTGTCGCCTTTTATGATGATGTGCTGGGTGTAATGGTCATGGACCAGGATCTCCTGTCAATCGTCTCGGATCCCCGCATCCGCGAAGAGAAGGTAGATCTGGACAGACTCTTCCCAATCTTGGGTGACTTCGTACGTCAACGCGGCATAGATGTACCGCTGCCATTCGGTGTCTCGGTAGCCTACCGCAACCAGGATATGGATGTCGGCTTCAACAGTTTTGACATCATGGGCGTTAACCTAGATGAGTTCTTCGACCCAGAAAGCTCAATCGGTACAGTAAATGCTGAAAGCTACTCATTACGAGCTGACATCAACATTCTGCCCTTCTGGAACGTGTTCGGCTATATCGGCAAGGTGAATGTTGATGCCGTGGTGGATGCCCACTATACAGGCAAGATGAAGGATGTGTTCGAAGACAAACTGGGCGTCGTCGGTGGCAAGCTGGCTTGTGCCGCTGTCGAGAGTCAAGGGGTAGATATCTGCTCACCTGGTGAGTTGAACGTCCCGCTGCATCTTGAATATGACTTGGTCGGCGTGGGTACTACCTTGTCGGTAGGTTACAAAGAGTTCTTTGCCTCGGTCACCGCGAGCTATAGTAAGACGCGTATGCAAGGTACAGGCAAATGGGGCGATGGCATCTTAACCGTTCAACCTATGCTGGGTTATCAGTTCCTTGACTACCGCGCGCAGGTCTTCGTCGGCGCCGAATATCAAGGTCTCAAGCCTAACATGGAAGGCACTTTAGGCATCGATATTGGCGGCCAGGAGTTTAACTACAACGTAGGTGTTGAGATAGATAAGTGGGCCTACTTAATCGGTTTTAACAAGCAGATTGGTAAAAACTTAAATTTTACCGCCCTATACAACAAAGGTGAAACCAGAAGCGCCTTCACCCTAAACCTGGGCTACCGCTTCTAAACAGTCAACAAACTATCAACGACTCAATCTATCCGGTTGAGTCGTTTTTTTTATTTGTTGTCCACACTTTGCAACTCTCGCGAAGCTAACCCTCTACTTCGCTCGTGATCCACAAGAACCAGCGATTTGCTAAGTGACAAGGTCGCGTAAACCTCTCACCTGCTAGTACTTATCACAATCAATTTAGAGAGGGTTCAATCCTTCATACACGATTATTGCCTGGTCATAAAGCGTACTACTATAGCCCCATCAAATGAGCCACTGCTCATCCTATGCAGATATTTGGAGTCAAAAATGACAATGTTTTCACGCTCAGCCTTAGCCGTACTTATTTCGCTATCGTTAGCCGCTTGTGGTGGCGATGATGATAAATCAGGTGGCAACCAGCCAGTTCCTGAAGTGCCAGCTGTCGAGCCGCTGCCACCTCAGCAGATCACTGTACAGATTGGCGATCACAGCCTTACTGCCATGAAAGAATCTGTTGTCGTCGACGATATCGAAGGCGAAGCTGCACGGGTCGAGCTTGAAGCCTTTAAAGGCATCCCTTATGCCAATGCTGCTCGATTTGAACACAGTCAGCTCAATGCCCTAGACACAGTGACGGATGCCACTGAGTTCGGCAACGCCTGCCCGCAAAACCGCGACACCATCCAGGCTCAGTCAGAGGATTGCTTAAACCTCAACATCTGGCGTCCTGAAGATACCGATGCATCTGCTGCTCTACCTGTCTATGTCTTCATTCACGGCGGTGATTTTGAAGTCGGCTCAGGTGCCGATCCTCTGGTTCAGGCTGACAATGTCGTTGCCCAAGGCGCACTCGATGGCAAACCTTTTATTGCTGTGACCATCAACTATCGTCTCGGTATTCTAGGTAGCTACTGGCTTGATGGTACCAAAATGCCAGAAGGCGGAAACTTTGGCTTAGGCGATCAGAAGCGAGCACTGCAGTGGGTGAACGAAAACATCGACCTATTTGGCGGCGATCCTGATAACGTCACACTTATCGGTCAGGAAGCGGGCGCTATGTCTGTGGGCATTTTGCAGCAAAGCCAGACCCAAGAAAACATTGCAGGCACCTACTTTCAACGCGCCATTATGCAAAGTAACGCCTATGGATTTGATTACAAATCCTATGGTCAGGCACAAACATTTAGCCAGAAGCTAGCACAATATAGCGAAGCGCTGCATCAAAATGATACCGAGTTGGCAGAGCTGACTCTGGAGCAGCTGATGCAGGTTCAAACCAAAGCCACTGGACTGTTACACACAGTTGGCGCCTGGTCTGGCATCGACTGTATTGATACTGACGATCTGGTTGGCAGCGGCCTATGTTTCGCCGGTAAGCTAGACAGCGAAATGACACCTCAGCATCATTTGAAGCCATTTGCGCCCTACGTAGAGTATCGTGCTAAGGGGTTCTTGAAGCCTGAAATCAGCGGCCACCACCTCACCACTCAGCCGGCACAAACCGAATATACAGTACCTACTGTGGTTGGTTTTAACAGTAACGATGGCGCAACAACCAGCTTTTTGCCAAGCCTAACCTCGTTGATCCCAACGCTCATTGAGTTGATCAAAGAGATGAATAATGCCCCTGAGGGCACAGAGCCATCGGCGCAGGCCATTCAAACCTGGCTTGCTTCTCAAGACAACCTTGACCAACTGGAGCAGCGCTTGATGCAGCTAACACCAGAGCAGGTTGCCACGCAGGTAGAGCTTGGCGATATCCTGCCAGGCAGCGCCTACGAGGCCATAGTGAAATTCTTCTTTGGCCTGGGCAATGGTGAGTTGGCTAACCAGTTGTTTGCATTAACCGATTACGCCCCTAACAACGAGAGTAACCTCTCGGGCGCTGTGGCAAACATGGCACAGTTTGGTCAACTGACTAACGACTTACTCTTCAGTGGCCCGGCTCGCATTAAGGCAAAGCAGAGCAGCGACAAGGGACAGGTGGCCACTAGCTTGTATCAATTTGACTATAAGCCAAGCTTCAATAGCTGGACTGTATATAACGAAGGGGAAGCCATTCACCCAGGTGATATGTTCAGATCAACTAGCTGCTTAGGCAAAATATGTACGGGTGCAGAGCTGCCGTTCACCTTTAATAAGCCTTACAACTTGGCCGGTAGCCAGGTGAAGCCAAGTGTTAAAGACACGCTACTGATGAACAAGATGTCACGTATCTGGTTTAGTGACGAGCTATTCGCCGACTATCAATATGATACTGCGACTGACAATGTGCTCAGCATCAATAAGGACGGTGAGATCTCAACGATCACCGACTGGGATGCCCAACAAAATGTTGGCGTAGATCCAGAGCTTAGAAAAGGCCGCCTAACCGGTCTAGAGCAGCTCGGTCTAATCATGAGCTATTTCGACAAGTAAGCCTTAACTCCCCTTTCTTAAGGCTGACTGGCAAATCGCCAGTTAGCCTTAAAAGCCGAATTAGGACTAGAAAGCCGATGATAAACAAATCTTTATACCGCACAGCAAGCACACTTTTGCTGTCATTATGCGCCCTGGTACTCACGGGATGCGCCAGCTCCTTCCCAGAGGTGGAGCCCACATTCGAGTCAGATTGGCAGTCTCAGCCCCATCAGGCACAGGTGTATCTGATCCCTAAGGCAAGTGAAGCGCTTGCGCGACGCATAGAGGCGATTCGCCATGCACAGCACAGTATCGATATCACCTATTTTTCCTGGAACAAGGATCTCTCAGGTCTGTCGCTACTCAGCGAGTTGAAGCAGGCGGCTGATAGGGGAGTAAAGGTTCGCATCGTCTTAGATGATCTACTGGTGTTCAATGAAACTTGGTTGGCAGAGCTGGGCCATCATGAACAGATGGAGATCCGCATCTTTAACCACTTCAATTCTCGTAAGGCGGGTTGGTTAGGTCGTAGCATCGACTTTCAACGCCATAGGGGGCAGCTGGATAATCGACTGCATGAAAAATATTTCAATGTCGATGGTCAGCTGATGATCTTGGGCGGGCGCAATATCGGTGATGACTATTTTGGTTACAGCCAGGACGCTAACTTTTTCGATTTAGATGTAGTCTTTAAAGGCGATATTATTCAGCCATTTATGGCTAACTACAAACAACTGTGGAATAGTGATCTTGTGACCCCTGTTACGATGCTGATTAAGACCAAAGAAGCTGGCAGCTACCACCAATTTAATCAGGCATTGGAACATGCTCAAGCAGAAGATACTCAAGTCGTTGAGGCGATTGCTAGCTCGCTAACCTCACTACCTGCCATGAGCTTTATTGATGCCAAGGTCACGCCTGTCTTCGACTCGCTAGAGAAAGTAAAAGACAATAAGCCTTATTTTAGAACTCGGGTTGAACGCCTGATGGAAGAACCTATAAACAATGCAAATAAAGCCGTTATCTCAACACCTTATTTGCTGCCGACTCAAACTAAGTTCAAAATTATTGAGAGTCTGACTCAACATAACGCGGCGGTGACTCTCATCACCAACTCGTCGGCATCGAACGACTCAGCTTTCGTCCCTGCCTACTTTGAGCAATATCGTCCCCAATTATTGGAGATGGGGGTAGAGCTGTATGAATTTAAGGATAGCGCCATCAATGATGATCATCTCTATCATGGTGCAACCTACTATCACAATAAGACATTTATATTTGACGACAAACTCTCTTATATAGGTTCGTCAAATTTCGACCCACGCTCAGACTTTCTTAATATTGAGTTTGGCGTGGTGATCGATAGCCCAGCCTTTGCAGCCAAGTTGACAGACTATCTGCTGGGCAAGAAGGAACAGCTCTATTGGCACGTATCTCAAGCCGAAGACGGCACCATACGTTGGCATTCGGGTGAAGAGGTTCACGATGCCTCACCAAACTATGGTGACTGGCACAAGCTGCCTGATTGGTTTATCAGGCTGCTCGATACCGAATTCGAGCTATAAGCCTATTCATCATTAATCGCCGTGCCGGGTGACGACTGAATACAGGTCGTTGCCCGGAAAATGCCAACCTTAGCGCCTTAAACACCGTCTGCTCGCCTCTTCAAACCGCTCGCTTATCCATAATCTGGCTTTTCTGCTAGTCGTCCACACTCTGCTGTGAATGCCCTTGATTTCCAAACGTCTTACACTGGTCCCTAAAAGGGATTCGAGAGCCAGGTTCCCTCTCCTACCATTGGCACACTATTGTCTAAAAATGCATAGCACCGTACTAAAACAGGTGACTCTGTCATGCCTCACCTAACGCGCTCTTTTGGCCCTCACTCCTGTGATGCTATATCAAGGTTGAAACCTAAAATTCAGGCTTGGCCACGACTATGTTGATGGCTATGTTAATGGCTGTGTTGATGATCATCTTGATGGCTATACTGATGATCATCTTGATGACTCTCAATAAGCCTGGGCATATGACCATCAGCATCACCCAAGATGAGAAGTAAGCTAACCACAGCAGTGCAACTATGACCGCCAGTAACGGCTCTAACGGGCTAAGTCACCCACTCCATATGGCTAATTCAAACAGCTAATGCCAACTAACTCATTCCCCACAGCAAATTCTAGTAAGCTAACGCCAAACAACTCACTCGGGATCGCCAACAGGCAAGTCGGTGACAATCAAGGCCTGCCACCTCCAAGTGAGGCGCCCAATGAGTAATGCCGCTAATTAAAGACCCCCCTTCCCAAGAAACGTCCAGCACGGCAAAGCGGGTAAAGGCTAGGTCTGTAACCTGCTAGTCATTACCCCAGGCAAAGCCTGGTCACCTTGTCCACGAGGCGCCATAGCCTGGTTGGCAGTGCGTATAGCCTTTTGGTGGTGCCTATGGCCTTTGATGGCCGCGAGTATTACCTCTCGGCAAAGAGACATCCGGTTTTTTAGGCTGGGGGAAATAAGGCGCGTCTTCCATTGGGATATGGATTAATCGAGAAGCGGTCTAAAGAGCTAAATGCCTGACATGCTGAGCGATGGAAACACGCTGCGACCAGACGATGGAAGGCTGAAGAAATGAAAAACGATACTGCTCAAGCAGAGCAAGCGAGAACAGAGCAAGTTCACGGGTTAAACCAATTAGTATAAAGATGTGCTCGCTCAGCGACGATTTAGCACTAAAGGTTAGCGCTGATGAGGCAAGGCAACGAGTGAAGAGCATAGCTGAACTAGGGGCAAACTCGTTAACACAGTGTCATAAGTGCCCAATATAAGCACTTGGTCAACAAAATAGCATTCACTGGCGAAAGCCTATCGGTCGCACGCTAATCGCACCAAGGCTATAACGCCAGAGATATAATGTTAAATCCATAAGGCTGATGCCCACAAACTTAGGCCAAAAAAAAGCCCGCACTGAGGCGGGCTTTATAAAACAATGGTGACTACTTATATTCTATGACACGGGCGACGTAGTTAAATTCGCCTGAATCACCATGGTAGTCGCGATAAAGATCGACTGAGAAAAATAGCGGCTTATCCTGCTCGATACGCTGCACGATCTTATGTTCTAGGTTAGTGATATCCTTCTCGCCATACGCATACTTACCATACACATAAAACTTGCTAGTTTTCTCTAGTTTATGCGCTTTGGCCTGCTCCCTCGTGACATAGATTTCACTGAATTTCTCAGTGATGAACCCCTGATATTTGACAGACTCAAAACTAGCCTCTTCATCTATAGTGACAAAGAGTTCGGCCTCTTCCGTCACAGTCACTAGCTGCTCCATATCATGGGCCAGCTGTTTGGTTTCCAGACGATCGACGTCCTGAGCAAAAACGCTGGTACTCAGTGCGACCAAAGTCAGTGACAAGAGTGCTTTTTTCATATTAATACCTTCTTTAAGGAGTTCATTATTTATGGGCTGTATACCTAAGAAACGCATTCTCAGGACTCATCCCTAGGGGACTTCTGTTGACCAGAGTTTATTGTTGATAGCCTTGTCATGCCCATATTGGTACAAGGACTTCATGTACTCGAAGTCGAACATATCTTTCGTGGCCTTTGGCGGATTGAACTCATCGTCAACATAGGCAAACGTTAGCTCTAAACCACTCATTTCACTGAAATAAAGCATGCGATATAGATCGCCTTTCGCCTGTTGAATCGTCATGCTAGTAAGACTTCTGGTCAACAACTGAACACCCTTGTCTTCAACTGGCTCGTAGGGCATTTTCAACAGGCCATTACGGATAACATGTACCTGTGGCTTAGTGGTTAAACCGAGCGCCTTGTTGAGCTTTTGATAGTCAACATTCACTACCTCAAAGAACATCTGCACCGTCATGCCACCATCGACGTGTAACTCTTCGAGACGCTGATTATCATGCTCCACTTCAATAAACTGAGGTGGGAAAACCCCAGGAATTGATGAGCTTGCAGCTAGAATCTGGTGGATCAGACGCGCCTTGTTAGGCAAATGACTATCTGCAATTCGTCCTATGTTCCACACCACCAGCTCTTCTGAATCAAAATGAGTGGTACCGATAAACAAACGACGACCCGCTCTATGCTGCTCAGCAATCTTTTCGATCATCTCAGGGGGATAAACCTGCTCGATAAAATCAAACATCTGCTCGCCATTGGTAAAGGCATCTTTAATCAGAGTGTTCAGAAAGTTGCGCTTACCTAAGATCATCTTATCGTTGAGGCCAAGCATCACCTGCTTTAGACGTGGGATCTCTTCGCCGCCCACAAACACAAAGGGTGCGATAAGCGAGCCAGCACTGATCCCAGTGACAATGGTGTAATCTTCCAGCTGCTCACTTTCATACAAGCCATTAATAATGCCCGCACCAAATGCTCCTTTAGCGCCGCCGCCAGACAATGCGAGGATATTCAGCCTTTCACCTCTCACTTTTAGAGGGGTGGTACCATCTTCGGCATTAAATAGAAAATCAGATGCATCATCAGACCAGACACGATAAGGCTCAGAGGCCGCATCGACTTCGTTAGACGCTAAAGTTACCGCGCGGTAATTATCTTTAGTCACTCGATTCTCAAGTGTGTGCGTTGAACTACACGCCGCGAGAAACAGGCCTAAAAACATCACCATAGGCAGAGACTTAGTGTTAACCATCATTATCTCCTTACTAGGTTCACCACTCTGTAGCAGTGAATTTAAAACAACAGATGAGCCAAAGGCCCGGCTAAAGTTAGCAAATGCCCAAAGCGTTCACTGAGCACCGCAAAATTCTTGAATGGATGTATTTTAAACAACTACTAGAGAGACAATTAATCGCATTTGTAGGGTCAGACCCTACAAACAAACATCAAAGAGACGCGACCCGAAAAGGATTGAGGAAAATATTTGATGGATCCAATCATGCAAAACGGATATTGTTGATGTTAATTGGTCGGTTACATTAGACAATTCGGATACGTTTGAACCTATAGGTCAATTATGAACAGAAAAACCTTGTTAATGAGTGCAACACTACTACTATCAGTCTCTGCCTACACTCATGCCAATATCATAGTCGACACAAAAAATGTTGATACCAACCAATATCATGCTGATATGTATGAATGTGAACAGCTTAGTCAGCAAATAGAGCATTCTGAATCAAAGTCTTTAGGCCATGACCTGCTGGGCTCTGCCGCGAAAGGGGCGGCAATCGGCGCGGCTGGCGGTGCAATATCTGGTGGAAGCGGCTCTAATGGTGCAAAAACTGGCGCAGGGATAGGTATTATTGGTGGCGCCTTAAAACATGGGGCAGAAAAACGTCGAGCGGAACAGAATTTTGAGCAGCAAACGCAAAATGTCATGCGTAACTGCATGGTAGGCAGAGGTTATACTGTACTGAACTAATGCACCTCATTGTTCTATTTATCAACCTGATTCATAGGGATCTGCAAACAGCGATCTCTATGAGTAGATAAATCGACTAAATGCGACGTTGAGTAACACGCTGACGAAGAGGTTATCTATAAGCCTGAATGAAACAGCGCCAGAATAATCTCTGACGCTGCTTGAAGACAATCCAGAAGGATAGCCTTTAGAAGCGATAGCCAAAGCTGACCGTTACAGCATCACGGGTTTCACCAAAGTTATACAGTGCTGTAATGTTATAGTGTCGGCCGATTTGCTTGTTGAAGCCAACCAAATAAGCCCACTCATTTATTTTTACACCCACATCATATTCAAAATCACCTTCTAATGCCTCCACGTAACCTAAGTTACCGTTAAGACGAGAGTCGATTCCTTGATATTCCGCACCTACCAAAATTTGCGCTCGGTAGTCTACCAACTGGTAGCCAATCATAGGTTGTACCACCAATAAGGAGTCTCCCCATGAGCTCTGGCCCTCTAAACGCGTCTTAGAAACGGTAGCATTTAATGTGGCAAAGAATTCCCGATAGCCAATCGCTAAGGTGGTACCTACACCCACTAAATCGTAATCCAACTCCAGAGGAATGCCTAACCGAGTCTCATCACACAAGGGGAGTCCATCATCGGCCAGGGACTCACACAATGCGTCACCCAGTTTCAAAAAATCCCCATTAAGACGATCACGGATCTCATTCATCGTCGCTGCTGTGTACTGCGCATCGATATCTGCCCGCACCTTGATCTTGCCTAGCAAAGCATAAACGTTCCAAAAGGGTAAAATAAACACATCACCACGAAGCGAAACACTCTCTGCCGTTACAGAAGCAAAGCTTTTACTTGGGTCAAAGTCTTTATCTAAGTTTTGATAGCCAAGTTTGCCCAGGCCTAGATTGAAGGTATCAAAACCTAAATCCATCGTTTGATTGCGGTACGCTATAGAGATGCCATAGGGAAGCGGTAGATCAATACCCTGCTTTCGAACGAGATCGGCCATCAAAGGGAAGGTTCGATCGAGTGCTATTTTTTGCTCTCGAATACGGGGATCGGAGACGACTTTAAACAGCTCCTCATTCTTCACTTCGATACCAGTCACATCATCATAGAAAACCACAGGTGTTGTGGTCACTTCCAGTTTTGCGGGTTTGCCTTTAAAGGTACCCTCGGCAATGACCGATTTTGTTTTGACGTACAGGGAACCATCACTTAGTTTGTCGAAGATGATCTCTTGATGATAATCACTGATGTTATAGCGTCCATACTCGAATGGCGCTGAATTCACGACAACCATTTTTTGCGGTTGACGATCAACCACATGAATATTGACTTTCATAAAACGAAAGTAAGCAACATCTTGAGGCAGCGCATATTTTGAGTAATTGAAACTCACAATTGCCGTTCTATCATCAATATCTTTAACCACGATAGAAGCAGCATCATAATTATCGGCATACTGACGTAACTTATATTCAGTTCGTGACAGATATTCTATTGAGTCAATTACATCGCCATCATCGACTAGGGAAAGGCCGTCTTCATCTTGGGAAAGTTGATCCGGAAAATATTTTACTCTCAGATCAATCACACCCTTCTCATTGGTTGTCTGAACTAAATAGAAAGAGGATTTAGCGGCTTCACCATCAATTGTGGTGATCTTCTCAACATGCTCAACAATATGATCTCCCTGCGTCAGAGAGCTGATGCCATATTTAGGCAAATGGTTAGGTATGCCATATTGTTCGAAAACGGTTTCTGCAGTCGCTGTTGAATACGGCAATGCGAAGTAACCCAAGACTATGGCAAACGCTCGAATGCCATTTTTACTCATCAATGCACATTGAACACGCTGATAGATTAAGCAGATAAAGTTAGCCAAAGTCTACATCTCCCTGTTAACTAATAAATGATGGTGTGAGAGAAACATTTTTCATAATCAATAACTTAATATTGGTATGCCAACTAATTGTAGATCGCTCATAGATACATTGCATCAACAATTACAACAGATTGGTGAAATCCGCATAAATGAACAAAGACTTTTCAAGAACGATATAAAGTATCAGTTCAAGGTGCTAACCAAGCGATGAAATGTTGCTCTTTTAGAGGATAAAGAGATCTTCTCACCAATCGATTGCAGGTGAAGTGATACAGCTAACAGTAAAAGAAGAAACTAAATTGATATTAATGTGAACGATTCAATTTCAACTTAAGTTCGGGCAATTGCGCTTGCATCGCTTCATAACCCACCTGCAGGGCTTCCCTGCGTGTTTCTTCATCACCAAAATTAACTAAGCTAGGGTCTGGAGCCGTTGGCACTAACACGATATCTGCGCTGTGGAGTTCATCTTTAGCGATAATACAGCTTTGAAGCCAAAAGGTGTTGGTCATCGCATCTATTGCACTGTAGTCCAGTGGAGGCGGTATACTGCAAAAGACATCGATACCGATAACGATATCGGCCCCCAGCTGCCGAGCAGCGTATACGGGAACCAGTGAAAGCACTCCACCATCAACCAGAATATCGCCATGGTGATAAATCGGTACAAAGGCGCCGGGCACGCTCGATGATGTTTGTACCGCCTGGCCTATATCACCAGCTGTAAACACTACCGCTTTGTGCTGAGTTAAGTTGGTGGCGACAATACCTGTGGTGATGGGCAGCTCTTGAATATCATCATAGCCAGTCTGCTTATTGACCCACTCAGCCAACGCCTTGCCTTTTAACAGACCTGCACCCGAAAAATTGATATCGATAATGTCGTGTTCGTTGAATTCGAATATTTTACGTTCTATGTCGGCGTATTCATTACTACTGTAAAGCGCCGCCGCAATTGAACCGATAGATGTCCCGGTGACGATATCGGCTTTAATTCCCGCTTCTTCAAGCGCCTTAATGACGCCAAGATGCACTAAGCCGCGCGCTGCACCGCCGCCAAAGGCGATTGCCAGCTTAGGTTTATGCGCTATAGAGGCTTGCTCTTCAATGGGTGTAACCGACACAGCAGGCAGCTTAATCTCTTGGGCTGTAAGCTCGTCATATTGATTTACACTCGAGCATCCATATGTTCCCACACACAACAAAGCGACAATGAGTCCTTTGTACATCTGTTGCCAAACTGGAGCATTACTCATCATAAGTTCTCAGTATTAGTTCTCTGTATCATCAGTTTTCAGCATCTCCAGGTCTTTGCTGTCCTGCTCTTTGGCATATTGTGCAATCACAGGAAACTGTGGATGTTCAATTCGCGTAGACCAGATTGCCGCGGGAATATGGTTAAAGGTCTCTGCATAGCTCGCATCTATCTCTAGCACTAGCTTTGCAACATCATCTAATTCAACCGACTCCACATTGGCAGGTAAGGAGATCACTGTCGGTGATGCATCGGCAAGATGCTGCAAGTCAGGATACTGGTCCGCCAATGCCTTAGGCAGTAGATAGGGAACCTGACGATCGCCAAGGTCGTAGTGACGCTGTAAAACCATATACTTATTTGGGATCGGCTCCTGCGAGTTCCACCATATCCCATCTACCGCCGCCAACACGGCCTTAGACTCAGCCTTCTCGACAATTCCCAGCTCTTTTAAGGTCGCATTTAGCCACAAGCTGGCGTTTTGGTTGTAATCGGTTTCACTTAAGACTTTATGTTGCTTGATTAAATTAAGCGTAATCTTGGCGCCCAACATATTGGAATAGAGATCTTCGAGCGAGTATGCCGAAATGGTTTCTGGCCACCCAGAAAAGCTCGCATATCCATGCCACTGCGCGATCTCGTGAGACTCAGCTTTAAAATACGCTAGACGTGCAGCCAAGTGTGCCGCCACTAGCCATTTTTGCTCATCGTTGAGTCGCAACACATCGAAAGCCTTCATTTCGATATATCTAGGCCCAAGCTCGGCGGGCAGCTCGATACGATGGTCATTTCCTAAATTGCTCAGTATTTCGAAAAATAAGCCTATCGTGTCATCAGCGGTATCGCGTACATGCGCCAGGTCGATAAAACCGCCTTTCGCCGAATATAAAATGCCGTTGCTTTCACCGCCACCATGGCCGAGTGCCGATGACGAGGAAGGTGTGTAATGATAGATACCGCTTGCAAACTTATGTGGACCGATATGCTCAAGTCCCACAACATTACGCAGTCTGAAAAAAGGGATGGGAACAGACCCAAGATTAACCTTCTGCATATCACCAAATGCACAGCAGGGACGCACATTTTGAGGCACGGTTAACTGCGGCAAGTTGGAGCCAGTCATATTCCAACGTTTAGTCGCCGGTTGCTCGACGGTCAGCATTTCTGCCACCTCATCTGACGTCGGCTCAGAATGAATTTGCCAACTGTTAGCCGCACAGCCCGCGAGTAGATAACATGCACTCAGTGCATAAAAATAACGTAAAAACATACGGTTCATATCTATTAAAACGCTTCGTTAATGGCAAAATAAAAACCACTCTGGTCATTACCAAAGCCCATATCCAATCGCAAATTGACTCTTTGCTTAATCTCAAATCGATAGCCAAGGCCAACAGTATAGAGCCAACTGTCTTGACCTAAATGATCAAACTCATCGGCCAAGGTACCCGCCCCTAACCAGTACACCATTCCATGGCGGCCGGTTATTGGCTGACGATACTCCAACTGAGAGATAAGCATGTTCTTATCTCGGTATTGGCCTTGTTCGTAACCACGTAAAGCTCCGGCCCCACCTAATAATGCCATCTGATCCCAGCTGACCTCGCCAAAATTAGACTCTGCGCGCAACTGCCAAGCGAGCACACCGGGAACCACTGACAAAGTGTAGTATTCGCTGTAATTCAACTTTACACGTTCAAAATCATTGTCTGAGCCTAACGCTGTACTGAAATTATGATACTCAAGCTCAACCAATCGCCCTTTCGACGCATTAAGCGCAAAATCTCTTGAATCGTAGGTCACGCTAACTAAACCGCCAAGGTTATTCTGTGTTTCAGGAAACTGGGCAATGCCATCGCCAAGCCAGGGTAACTCGACCTGCTGGAGCTCAATGTTAGCGGCCTCATTATGGGAGAATGTCATCCCTAGGCCTAAGTAGGTATAAGGGAATATCCTCGCCATTCCCGTCACTCCGGCAGAATAGGTACGGCGATCATAATCGACACGGCCATTGTGCTTGCCAGCATCAATGCCCAGTCCATGAAAGACATCAGGGGAATCCGTTAATTCTACATCGGCAAACAGGCGGTATTTATCATTGATCAGGTAGTTTGCATTGCGCACAGATACGCCATAGGCACCATTGATTGAGCCGAAACCATTAATGGTTATTGAACTTGGCTGAGAGACCGCATCATTGAGATCTAGCTTGTATAAACCAACCGCCGACACGCCGATACCGAACTTCTTCTCTGGTGTATAGAAAGGTCCCGGCATCACACTCCAGTCAACGCCCTTTTCTGGGTTAAACTGACCATCGGCACCTAACTCCAACAAAAATTTCTCTAGCCAATTCTGGTATTTCTGATACAGAGTCAACTCAGGTTCTTCTGTTGGCTCCTCACTGGCTGCAACAAAGCTCATGCTTGATGTGAATATGGACAAGCTAATAACAAGCATTACTTTTTTAATCATATCAGCACCTTAAAATCGACGTCCCAGTGCTATAAAGAGGGTCTCACGCTCACCAAATCCAGCCTCCATTAAGATATCCCAATCGCGATTAAAGGCATATTGGAAACCTAAGATACCATTCCAGTTTTCATCTGCACTTTGGCTAACGGCAAAGCCCGCTTCAGGACTTAGTGTATCGATCAAGTCCACCACCTGTGGCGGAAGATTTAAACTTTTCAGATCACCGGATAATTCTTGCTGAACATCTTGATACATGGCGCCCACAAACACCCTCAACTCACGACCGCCGTCGAACTCCCAACGGTAGCCTACGCGAGGAGCCCCCACTAAGGTTTTAATATTGCCATTAATGGCGGCAATACTGGTGTAGGTGTAGTTAATGTCTACCAAAGCAAACCAATTGCCTACGCCACCTGCCAAGGTAGTGCCTATACCATAGGTTCCACCATCCATATCCAATTGAAAAGTAGCGTTATCCGGCAAATTGGCTCCTGCAGTATCGAGCAGTAGGCATAAGGCTTTATTGCCAATACCAGGCACCGATGTGGCGTCACAATGCAAAGAAGTAATGTTAGCGGTACTGGTTCCTTCGGTGTAACCAATAATGCCGTATAGATTCATAAATGGAAAAATCCACACATCGCCTCGCAGCGTAACATTTGACCCTTTAAAATCAGCATGTGTGGCGTCGATATCTATGGCTTCGAGTACCGGATGCCCCGTCAGATCAATGCTATTGACCGTAACAGGATTGCTCATATCCATATAAGAAAGTGAAATACCATAAGGTTTTGGTAGGGTATAACCGCGCGCCTCTGCTTCCTCCCCCCAAATGGGAAAAAATGATTGCTGGGCAACACTCAATGGGGCAAAGAAGACAAGTAAAGACAGTAAAACCTTTATCGGCACCATGATATTCCTCCTAAAGATACACCTCTGACAACTGAAGCATACAAATTATTATTGATATTCATTAAACTCTGCCAGAAGCAAACATGACTTTTGTCGATGTCATACAGACTTGGCGATCAGTATTTAGCTCAAGTATCGCACACTTAGCGATTGAAACAGTGATGATGCTATGTCTTTGCAGCGCACCTCTCAAGATAGCGGTAAATTCAAGGCGCCAGCTTTACTAACAAACTCTCTCCCCCTAGAAGGATAGCAAAAAAGCCTAGGTATTCAGCGATATTGCTATTTTCTTATCCAAAATAAATACGCCAGACTGACCGAGCCCTTACCACCTGTTACCTTCAGTGACCAAGGCGAACAAGCTGAAAAGCTAGCATGGGTGTTTTACAGGCATATGGCCAACAAAATCATAATGACCTTAATAAGCAATCATTCTAGGCCAGCATAAAAAAGCCCCAGACACATTCATGTCCGGGGCTAGTAACTTAAGTTGCACCCTTATGGTGCAAACCCAAATTAAGCGTCTTTTGAGGCGCGGCTAGCACGCTTACGATCGTTTTCGGTCAGGTGACGCTTACGCACACGAATGCTTAGCGGGGTCACTTCTACCAATTCGTCGTCATCGATAAACTCAAGCGCCTGCTCAAGGGTCATCTGAATATGCGGTGTCAGTACCTGAGCTTCGTCGGTACCAGAGGCGCGCATGTTAGTCAGCTGCTTACCTTTCAGACAGTTCACTGTCAGATCGTTAGCACGAGAGTGGATACCCACTACCTGGCCTTCATAAACCTCGGCAGCGTGACCAATCATCAGACGACCACGGTCTTGCAGACCGAACAGAGCAAAGGTTAGTGCCTTACCAGTAGCGTTAGAGATCAACACACCGTTTTGACGCTGACCAATGTCACCGCCCTTCACTGGACCGTAATGGTCAAATGAGTGGTAGATAAGACCCGTACCCGAAGTGGCTGTCATGAACTCGGTTTGGAAACCGATTAGACCACGGCTAGGAATGATGAAATCGATACGTACACGACCCTTACCGTCTGGCTGCATGTCACGCATGTCGGCCTTACGAGTACCTAGCTTCTCGATCACCGCACCTTGGTGTTCTTCTTCAACATCCACGGTCAGAGTTTCAAATGGCTCGCACTTCTCGCCGTCGATATCTTTGATGATCACTTCTGGACGTGAAACCGCTAGCTCGTAGCCTTCACGACGCATGTTTTCGATCAGGATAGACAGGTGAAGCTCACCACGGCCCGATACGCGGAAACGGTCTGGGCTGTCAGTTTCTTCGACGCGCAGTGCCACGTTGTGTATCAGCTCCTGCTGCAGACGCTCAAGAATGTTACGTGATGTCACGTACTTACCTTCTTTACCTGCAAATGGAGAGGTGTTGACCTGGAAAGTCATGGTCAGTGTTGGCTCGTCCACAGAAAGAGGCGGCAAGGCTTCAGCGCTGCCTACGGCACATACTGTGTCAGAGATCTTCAGTTCACCCAGACCGTTAATTGCTACGATGTCGCCAGCATTAGCTTCAGTCACTTCGTGACGATCCAGACCCATGTAACCCAGAACCTGGCCAATCTTACCGTTACGAGTCTTACCATCGGCACACACAACAGTAACCTGTTGGTTTACCTTGACGCTACCACGCTTGATACGGCCAACGCCGATAACGCCTACATATGAGTTGTAGTCCAGCTGAGAGATCTGCATCTGGAAAGCACCTTCGGCATCAGCATCCGGTGAAGAAACCTTCTCAACGATGGTTTCGAACAGCGGTGTCATGTCGGTACCTGTGTCTTCAGGATCCAGAGTCGCGAAACCGTTGAGTGCAGAGGCGTATACGATCGGGAAGTCCAGCTGCTCGTCGGTTGCACCTAAGTTGTCGAACAGATCGAATACCTGGTCGATAACCCAATCAGGGCGCGCGCCTGGACGGTCGATTTTGTTGATCACTACGATAGGCTTAAGGCCCTGTGCGAAAGCTTTCTTGGTCACGAAACGTGTCTGTGGCATTGGACCATCGACCGCATCAACTAGCAGTAACACACAGTCAACCATAGAAAGTACACGTTCAACCTCACCACCGAAGTCGGCGTGACCTGGGGTATCAACGATATTAATACGATAATCGTTCCACTTGATGGCAGTATTTTTCGCCAGAATCGTGATTCCACGCTCCTTCTCAAGATCGTTGGAATCCATCACCCGCTCAGCGGCCTCTCCTCGAGTCTCAAGGGTTCCAGACTGTGCCAGCAACTTATCAACCAGGGTCGTTTTACCATGGTCAACGTGCGCAATAATGGCGATGTTACGTAAATTCTCTAACACGGATAAACCTCTTACCATCAAAAAAATAGGGTATTGATAACAGCTCTAATAATAGCTGTTGCAATAAAAAACGTGCCATTCTACTCTAGCAGAGGGCTCTCGCACAGGATTATTTTTTAGTCAGCATGAATAGTCAGGTTTATCTTGGTGCGCACCATCTTGGTGACCGCACCAGCAGGGTGCAAGCAATGCACCTTAATGGTGCAAACGTGCGATTCCCGTCACTGACCATCTTTATTGTTCCTATAAAAATCAATACTTTAAACTTTTGGCATGAGTCTAGCTATACTCATGCCATAACCGCGTTGGTCGCAACGTTGAATGATATAAGAAGGGCATCCCCTCTACTCTACTCGGAGACTTTAGAATGTCAGTTGAATCAGTTTTACAACAACTAGAAGAACTTGAAGTTAAGTTTGTTGATTTGCGTTTTACCGATACTAAAGGTAAAGAGCAGCACGTTTCTATCCCTACTCATCAGGTTGATGCCGATTTCTTTGAAGACGGTAAAATGTTCGATGGTTCATCTATTGCTGGCTGGAAAGGCATTAACGAATCAGACATGGTACTGATGCCAGACCCAACGACCTTCGTACTTGACCCGTTCACCGAAGAAACCACAGCGCTGATCCGTTGTGACATTCTTGAGCCAGGCACTATGACTGGTTATGACCGTGACCCACGCTCTATCGCTAAGAAAGCCGAAGAGTACCTGGTCTCTACTGGTATCGCCGATACCGTATTGATTGGTCCTGAGCCAGAGTTCTTCCTGTTCGACGACGTTAAATTCGGCACAGACATGTCTGGCTGTTTCGTTAAGCTAGACGCTAAAGAAGCGGCTTGGAACTCAGGTACTCACTATGACGACGGTAACACTGGTCACCGCCCATTCGTTAAAGGTGGTTACTTCCCAGTAGCACCGGTTGACTCTTCACAAGATCTTCGTAGCGCCATGTGTCTGGTACTGGAAGAGATGGGTCAAGTAGTTGAAGCGCATCACCACGAAGTGGCGACTGCCGGTCAGAACGAGATCGCAACTCGCTTCAACAAGCTGACTGAAAAAGCCGATGAAATCCAGATCCTTAAGTATGTGGTTCACAACATGGCCCACGCTTACGGCAAAACAGCAACCTTCATGCCTAAGCCAATCGTTGGCGACAACGGTAGCGGTATGCACGTTCACCAATCTCTGGCAAAAGACGGTGTTAACCTCTTCTCTGGCGACAAGTATGCCGGTCTGAGCGAGACAGCACTTTACTACATCGGCGGTATCATCAAGCACGCTCGCGCGCTGAACGCCTTTACTAACCCAAGCACTAACTCGTACAAGCGTCTAGTACCTCACTTCGAAGCACCTGTCATGCTGGCCTACTCGGCACGTAACCGCTCTGCGTCTATCCGTATCCCAGTAGTACCAAGCCCTAAGGCTCGTCGTATCGAGACTCGCTTCCCAGATCCAACGGCTAACCCATACCTGGCGTTTGCGGCACTGCTAATGGCTGGTCTTGACGGTATCCAGAACAAGATCCACCCAGGTGAAGCTATGGACAAGGATCTGTACGACCTACCAGCTGAAGAAGCGGCAGAGATCCCACAGGTTGCGACCTCTCTTGAGAACGCACTAGAGAACCTGGATGCAGACCGTGAGTTCTTGACTCGTGGCGGCGTATTCAGCAATGACTTCATCGATTCTTACATTGCACTGAAGACTGCTGAAGCCGAGAAAGTATCTCGCACGACTCACCCAGCTGAGTTCGAGCTGTACTACAGCCTGTAATCCTTTCCTGTAAGATAGGATTATCGCTTGAAGAAGCCGCCGCTTAAGGCGGCTTTTTTATGCCTATTTACCAAGAGATGCTATCGGCTTAACCACCTGACAAGCACCACAAAATTGATTTATCTTTATGACCAAACTGCTATCATGATCACGCCCAACAATTACCTTAGAATCCATTATGTCTAGCCGTGATCCCTTCCAGTCTTTTACCTGGCACAGTGATATTTTCAGTTGTCAAAGCAATGAAATCAGCACCTTTTATGCCCGCCTGTCTGAGCAGACCAGCCGACTGGGTCTACAGGCGCGAAAACTGGGCGATGCCGGGCCACACCCACTGGAACTGTATCAATCACCAGCGCAGAAAGCCGATCAGCCTTCTATCCTGATCAGCGCAGGCTTTCACGGTGAAGAGGCTGCCGGCCCTTGGGGTCTGCTCTACTTTCTCAACGAGCTGGAACCCGAACTCTTTAGTCAGCTCAATCTCAGCCTACTGCCTCTGGTAAACCCCACAGGTTTCAAGCGAGGACACAGATTTAATAAGCAGGGGCAAAACCCTAATCGTGGGTTCGTGCTGGAAAATGGTCGTGGCCGTAGCAACCAAGATACCTCAAGCGAGGGTGAGATCTTACTGGCGCACTCACAGCTGCTGGCCGCCGCCAGTAAAGATGGCATACTGACCTGCCATGAAGATGTGCTAATGAATGACACCTACATCTACTCTTTCGAGGCCAATCAGCAACCCGGCCAATTCAGCCGTGAACTGCGCGACGCCCTAGGACACTATTTCCCTATCGCCCAGGACGGACTGATCGATGATTGCCCGGTAAAAGATGGCATCATCTTCAACCATTTCGACCTCTCCTTCGAAGCCTTCCTGGTTCGTCTGGGCGCTAGCGTCGGCGTGTGTAGTGAAACCCCAGGCAAGCAAAGTTTCGATCAGCGCATTTTGGCCAATGCCGCCATCATCAAACGTTTCGTCGAGCTGACATTAGCGAAGCGTTAGAAAAACATTAGCAAAGCGCTAAAAACATTTCAGGACGAGACACTGTCTCTGATACAAAAGCCAGGCCCTAGAGCCTGGCTTTTTTGTTAACCCTTATCTTTGATAACCCCGCCGGCTAACCACTGAAGGGGCTCAAGGCCTCCAACAAGATCTGCATATCCTGCTCACCATTATAGATATGGGGCGAGATACGCATCCCTTGCTGGCGCACATCCAAGCTGATGTTGGCCTGAGTGAGCGCCTCTAGCACCTGCGACTGCCTCTCGCCAAAGTGCAAAATGGCGGTGCCGCTGCAACGAGAAGCCACCCTGGGAGAACGCACTGCCTCGCCAAGTAAGTCCCAAATGCGCTCAAGTTGCATCAGGTTATGCTGGCGTACCTTGGCGCTCCCCAAGTCGGCAAAGTAGCTGATGCTGTGGGCAGCCATGGCATAGGGCGCCACCGAAGGGGTACCGCCCCAAAACTTAAGCGCCGAATCGTGATAGCGAAAGTCATGAATATCGAACTCGAAGGGATTCTCATGGCTAAACCACCCCACATCCCGAGGCTGACACGCTGCAAGTTGTTCACCATTGACCCAGAGATAGGCGGCGCCGGGGCCGCCGCAGAGCCACTTAACGCTAGAGCCCAACAAAAAGTCGGGCGCCAAGGCGCTAAGATCTAAGGGTAATACTCCGGCAGACTGGGCCACATCCACCAAAGAGAGCGCGCCCAAGGCGCGTACCTGGGGCAAAAGCTCAGCCAGTGGCGCCTGCTGCCCCGTGTTGGAATAGGCATGACTGATAAACACCAGATCGATATCGGCGCTCAGATGGGGCCGCCAAGTTTCCAGCAGGCTCACATCCTGATCGGCAGGAATAAAACGCAGCTCAGCCTCAGGCAGCGCCTGACGTAAGGCAAAGCCCATACTGGGAAAATCGTTCTCACTCATCAGGATCACCGCCCCAGGGCGCGTCAGTCTGGGCAGAGATTGCACCAGCTTGGTGAGGCCACTGGAGAGGTTGACCTGAGGACAAAACAACTTTGCATCACTATTAAACAGCCTGGCCAGCTGAATGCGAAAATCTTCCACTACAGCCAACCAATCTCCCCATGGTTCGCGCCCCGAGCCCTGCCAAGGCAGAAAGAAGTGCTCATCGAACGCCTGACGCAAGCTCTGCTGCGGCCGTCCCACCGAGTGATTCAGCAGATAAACCGCCTTAGGCATCACAAAATCTTTCTGGTACATGGATTACCCCTCTAAGCTGGCACGAAGTTTGGCCATATCGTCGTAACGGGTACGAATATCATCGCGCTTGGCGGCGGCACGTCTGTCTCTGAGCTTCTCCAGCGCCCCCAAGAGTACAGGTAACGGCGGGCCACTGGCGGTCACTTTATCGATATGTTGGCTTTCCATCTGCTTGGCCGGCTGAGCAATATACTTTTCCACCAGCTGGTCGTGGTGCTGTATCGCCCCCTGACCGTGGGCATCACACACCTGCAGAAACTGCTGCAGGTTTTCGCGATACCAAGGCTGATCACGCTGCTCCCACGCGGCAAGAAACTCATCCATCAAGCTGGTGCGGCGCATGCAGTCGCGCAAGATGCGCTGATCTTCCGGCATCATATAGAGAAACTTATCCACCAACAGCTGAGAGTAAGATGCCTCGTTGGCGAAGCAGAGACCCAGCTGCAGATCGATCACATTGATCCCGGCAAAATCACCGGCGTTGGCGCCGCGATAAACCTGCTGACCGACACGGTAGGGCTTGTAGTAGGGGCGCACACTGTTGAAAAACGCCTGAGTATCGAGACGCTCAAACAGGGTTTGATTTGAGGCGATCACCTGATCCAGTGCTACCTTGGCCACGGCCAAGAGTTCGGCGGTCATAGGATGAGAGATCCCCAGGGGTTGGATTTTTAGCAGCGCATCGGCCGCCCGCTTGTAGGCCAAAATCCCCTTGGTATTGTAGTCGACAAAGAGTTTCTCATCGTCGAGATCGGTAAAGCGCTTATAAAGACCATTCACCGCGCGATTGTGGGTGGTCAGGTGAGCAGTGGCAAAGCGCGGGGTCACGCCGATAGAGGCGCCGATATGCATCGCCAGGGCAGAGGCCTCCAGCAGCGGCGAGCTGGTTTCACGGCTCGGTTCGGTGATCTCGTGACGACGACAGGCGGCCATATAGAGGCCAACATTGCCGAGCAGATCGAAGGCGGCATCGAAGCCCTCATCGGTATTGCCCTCGTCCAGCAAGGCCTTAATAAGGGTGCGCCCTTCCTGTTCCAGCCGTGCCTTAAGATCGTCGCCAATTCCCACCACATTAGCGGGATCGCTCTGCTGCATGTAGAGGCGCTCCAGCGCCGAGTTGATCTCGACAAACTCCTGCCTGATCCAGTGATCGAAGGCCGCGACATCTTGACTCATAGGGTTTTTATCTCTTAATTATTTTAATAATGACTCAATAAGCTACCATTAAGCCATTAGCGCAAACCTGCAATATCTATCACCAAAATACAGAAATTTTAGTGGATTCCGATCAAAATAAACCTTTAAATAGTGATAACCAACAAGATTAAATAAGCCATCTAGCGATAAGCCTTGCTATTAGGCTGTGACTCACCCCACTAAGAAGCTCTTGGACAATGAAACGACTCGACAGCAAAGACAAACAGATCTTAAGCATATTGCAAGATGAGGGGCGCTTGCCCGTCGCCGAACTGGCCAACCGGCTCAACCTGTCCGACACCCCTTGCCTGCGCCGCATCAAGAAGTTGGAACAGGACGGCTATATTCAGGGTTACAGCGCCCGTCTCGACCCAAAGGCGCTGGCACTCAATGTCATTGTTTATGCCTTTGTGCGACTCACCGAAAACTCCGCCACCTATGGCGAGCAGTTTGAACAGGAGATGAGTCGTCTACCTCAGGTACAGGAATGCTCGGTGATCACCGGCGCCTACGATTACCTACTTAAGATAGTCGCTCATGATCTGCTGGAATATGAAGGCTTCGTCAAACACTCTCTGGGCGGCCTTAAGTGTATCGCCAGCATAGAGTCGACCGTGGTACTGAAACAGACCTTCTCTCGCCATCAACTGCCTATAACTTAGGGCCTGTTTATCTTTCAGGTTTAATTTTTGTTCAATCTCAACGCGTTATGCTCAAGGGCTGTGCCATGACGCATAGTTGCACTATGGGAATGGCAAACAACCAAGAAATCGCTTGGAACGATTTCTAACAGTCGGTGGTGAAAGGCTGGAAGCCTTTCATAATGAGATAGACGCGTTTAGATGAACCCCTTGGGCTGCGCTTGTAGGCAATTGCTACTGCGTTATCGCCAGTTTGTGTAGCGTAACTACACGGCACAGGCTCTGCCTTGCACCAATCAACTACAAACGGCAGCAAAAACAAACAGGAAAGGTCAACAAGCCCTAGCCCTGATGCTTTTTACCGCGAAAGCGACTAATCTGTAGCAAAGACAAGGTATAAAAGGAATGTTTATGCGCCCGTTACTGCTGTTTACTCTGCTATTAGTGAGCCTGGGAGCTCAGGCAGCCATCTACAAATGGGTCGACAAGGATGGCAAGGTACATTACTCGGACACCCCGGTAGAGAACTCCACCCAGGTCGAATTCAAAGAAAATACCCAAAATCAGGTCAAACTGCCGCCCCCAGTGGTGCGCGAACACACTCCCCCCGCTAAGGAGGAGCCCAAGGCACTCTATAAGATGAGCATCACCAGCCCCATCGAAGAGGAAACCATTCGCGACAATAACGGCAATATTACGGTGATCGGCTCTATTACCCCAGATCTGGCGGCCGGTCATGTGCTGGTATTACTCATGGATGGCAAGGTGATGAGCCCGCCTCAGGCGACTCCCGTATTTAGTCTGGAAAATGTCGATCGCGGCGAACATAAATTTGAAATCAAGGCCTTGGCACAAAACGGCAAACAACTTGCATCCACTCCCCCTAGAACCGTCTTTCTTCACCGAACGACTATAAATGCACTTCCTAGGGCAACCCCATTTGGGGGCGGTTAAAAAATTAGACCTTAATTTTTAACAACTTAGAAATTCCCTTCGATAGGGCATCCGGTGAAGATAGCTTGCAGCGTGCACCAAATTGGTGCACCATTATGGTGCAACCTTCTTCCCGGGAGCCGTAAATGAACACAGACCCTCTGCTCAATCATCTGGTGACAGCCGTACTTGTCATCTCAGATGATCTCAAGCTGTGCTATGCCAATAGCGCGGCAGAGCAACTTCTTGGGTTAGGCAGTCATCGCCTCACAGAGCACAGCCTCCCCGACTGCTGCCAGTTACTCAGCATAGATTATCAGTTACTTCGCACAGCCATTCAGGAACATCAGGGGCTCACAATCAATACAGCCAACCTGGTAACGCTGGATGGTCAGCAGCATACGGTCGACATGACGCTGACACCACTGGAAAATCAGCCCGATCAGCCTGAACAAGGGCTACTGGAGTTACGCCAGGTGGATCAACAAAGGCGGATTCATCAGCAGTTGACCTTAGATGCCCAACAACAGGCGGCTCAGTATCTGGTGCGCAATCTAGCCCATGAGATCAAAAACCCCCTAGGAGGCCTCAGAGGCGCGGCGCAACTACTGTCTCGTGAACTAGAAGACGCCGACCAGCGCGAGTTTACCGACCTCATCATAGAGCAGGCTGATAGGCTGCGTAATTTGGTCGACAGGCTGCTCGGCCCTCAGAAGCCCACTGAGCACAGCCTGCATAATATCCATGAGGTGATCCAGAAGGTGCTCAAGCTGGTTGCCGTCACGCTGCCAAGTAATATCCATCTGATCCAGGACTATGACCCTTCTATCCCGGATATCGAAATGGATCAGGAGCAGCTGCAACAGGCGGTACTCAACATAGTACAGAACGCCATTCAGGCCCTGGAAGTTGAAGACGAGGGTGGCGAAATTCGCATCAAGACCCGCACCCAACATCAGGTCACCTTAGGCACTACACGCCATAAGTTAGTGCTGGCGCTGTCCATCATTGATGATGGTCCAGGGATCAAACCTGAGCTGATGGATACCCTCTTCTACCCTATGGTCACGGGTAGAGAGCAAGGGTCAGGACTAGGGCTTTCCATTGCCCACAATTTCGCCAGGCTGCACGGTGGACGCATAGACTGCGACTCAGTGCCCGGTAAAACCGAATTTACCATACTGCTGCCACTTAAGAGTTAGCGTGTGTGTCTTATGAGTATTCAACTTAAGAGAGTAGGTGTATGACAGAAAAAGTTTGGGTTCTCGATGATGATAGTTCGATACGATGGGTTGTCGAACGGGCGCTTAAAGGTGCCAAAATAAGCTGTACCAGCTTCGCCGCCGCCGAATCCCTATGGCAGGCGCTGGAGCAGGCACAACCTCAGGTGATCATTTCCGATATTCGTATGCCGGGCACAGATGGCCTGACGCTACTCGATCGCCTGCAGCTGCATTATCCCCATATTCCGGTGATCATCATGACTGCCCATTCCGATCTGGATAGTGCCGTCAGTGCTTATCAGGCTGGTGCATTCGAATACCTGCCCAAGCCTTTCGATATCGACGAGGCGATCGGTCTGGTGGAACGCGCCCTGAGCCACGCTAAAGAGCAATCACCTAAGGCCAAGAGCCAACCCGAAGTTAAAGCGCCCGAGATCATCGGCGAGGCCCCGGCCATGCAGGAGGTGTTTCGGGCCATCGGCCGTCTGTCGCGTTCCTCTATCAGCGTGTTGATCAACGGCCAATCGGGTACAGGTAAGGAGTTGGTTGCCGGCGCGTTGCACAAACACAGCCCGCGCAAAGACAAACCTTTTATCGCCCTGAATATGGCGGCAATCCCCAAGGAGTTGATCGAATCTGAGCTGTTCGGCCATGAAAAAGGTGCCTTCACCGGCGCGGCCAACGTGCGCCAGGGCCGCTTCGAACAAGCCGATGGTGGCACCCTGTTCCTCGACGAAATAGGCGATATGCCGCTGGATGTGCAGACGCGCCTGTTGCGGGTGCTGGCCGACGGTCAGTTCTATCGTATCGGCGGTCACTCACCGGTGCAGGTGGATGTGCGCATCATCGCCGCGACCCACCAAAATTTGGAGTCATTGGTCGCTAAAGGGGATTTTCGTGAAGATCTCTTCCACCGTCTCAACGTGATTCGGGTACATCTGCCGCCGCTGTCACAGCGCAGGGAGGATATCCCCCAGCTAGCACGTCACTTCCTCGCCACGGCCGCCAAGGAGATCAGCGTCGAACCTAAGATACTGACCAAGGCAACTGCCGAGACCTTAGCCAGCCTGCCTTGGCCGGGGAACGTACGTCAGCTTGAAAATACCTGTCGCTGGCTGATGGTGATGGCCTCAGGTCAAGAGATTCTGCCACAGGATCTGCCACCCGAGCTGCTCACCCCGAGTGCCAACAATGCCAGTAGCAATGACGCAAGCAAAGGCGGCTGGCAAGAGGCGCTGACTCAGTGGATCGATGAGCGTTTAAGCGAAGGTGAAAGCGATCTGCTGACGCAGATACAACCGGCATTTGAAAAAATTCTGTTAGAAACGGCGCTGAAACACACCAAAGGACATAAACAGGAAGCAGCTAAGCGTCTGGGCTGGGGTCGTAATACCCTGACGCGTAAGCTGAAAGAACTTGAGATGGATTGAGTGAAAGCCCCCAGCTTAGGCTGGGTGCTTCTGTGCCTCTTCTACAGGTACATTGTTTGCGCTAACAACAACACTCTCTGACTGATATTCAGATTCGATAGATTCATTTGGCATAGCCGCTTGCCATAAAGCACCTACCCATAAACTTTGATTCGCTTTCATAATATTCCCCTCGTTTTTGCCAACTCGATCAAAGTAATACTAAGGCGATTATTAGTAAAATGAATAAACTGTATCCTGTGAATGCCATATAAGAATGAACATACCAATCAAGAGCTTACATTACTTCCTTACCCTAGTTGAAACGGGAAATTTTACTCGGGCAGCGGAAAAGTCATTTATCACTCAACCGACCCTGAGCAAGATAGTTCAGCGCCTGGAAGATAATTTGGGCCAACAACTGCTACACAGGAATAACCAGAAAATCGAATTGACCCAGGCGGGCATACTGCTACAACACAGTGCCCAAGAGATCTTGGGCCAATGGCATAGACTCCAAGAAGATCTCACCAACCTCAGCGGTCTAAAGTCAGGCAACCTGCGTCTCGGGGTCTGTCCCATGATGAGCAGCCTGATCATCGATCTACTCACCGCCTTTCGCCAGCAATACCCTGGAATCGAGTTACAGATGTACGAATACGGGGGCTTCGGTTGCGAAAAGGCATTATTGAATAACAGCTTAGATATCGCCTTCACCGCCCTGCCCACCACCCATGACGAGGAGTTAGCCAACCGCGCTCTCACCCGCTATCCGCTGCTGGCCTGTCTACCCAAAGATCACGCCCTCGCTCAGCAAGATGCGGTCACCTGGCAAGACTTCGAGGCCTATCCCTTTATTCTTTACAACGAAGATTTCTCACTGGCCAAGCTGATCACCCGCCTAAGCCATCAGGCTGGCGTACAACTGAATATCGCCTTTCGCAGCGGCCAGTGGGACTTCTTGGCGACCATGGTGGAGGCACAAATGGGGGTCGCCATCTTGCCGGAACCTATCTGCCATAAGTTACAGGGCAGCGAACTGGTGTTCCGCCCCATCAAACCTAATCTCACCTGGGATCTGGCGCTGATCTGGCGTAAAGACTTACCCCTTACCCCGGCGGCTCAGGCGCTATTGGACCTTAGCGAACAAGCCCATCTACACCCTTGATGCGGGTTAAAAACTACCGGATATTCAGCCGAAAATACTAGTAAATTAACCATCTGAAACTAGTAGGTAAGCCGCTCACAGATAAAATCACTAGCGATGAGTCGAGCGGCTCCCTCTTGCACAATAAAGGTGCACTTTTTTTCGTACGATATTCAAACACCGCAGACGACCTCAAGCCCAAGGCTAGCGTCATATGCGATTTTGTTTAAAACAATCAAACACCTAGTCATAGTTTAACTGGTACTAATGTACCGTTGAAAAGCCTTGCCGCCGCACTTTCCTGCCGTTAGTTTCCCTTAAGAGGTCAGATGTCTGATCTCAACACCTGAGTAACTCAACCTTAGTCGTCAAAACGCACTAAGGACAACATCATCAAAATAAGAGAAATAAGCCAATGAAGATCTACCAAAAGCTCATGATGCTGGGTCTGTTTGCTGTCAGCCCATTGACTTATGCCGCTTCCGGACTCGTGTTTATCCATGGTACCGGGCATCAGACCGATGCGCTGTCGGACTATTGGACGAGGGAATTTGTCGACTCAGTCCGCCAGGGGGCAGCCTCGCCCGATAACTACCTGGTGATCAACTGCGATTTCGACCAATACATGTGGGATGACGCCGCCGCAGGCTGCCTAGCCGGACAACTTACCCAGTTTATTGACAATAAAAACATCAAGGATCTCACCCTGCTGACCCACTCCAATGGGGGCAATGTGGTGCGCTGGATCCTATCCAATCCTACCTGGGACAGTCGCTATCCCAAGATCATCAGTGCCACCTCTAAGGTGATCGCCCTGGCCCCCTCCAGCGGCGGCACACCTCTGGCTGACGCCGTCACCCAGGGCAATGTTTTCGAGACCTCCCTTGGCTGGCTACTAGGCTATGGCAGCAATGCGGTGAAACAGCAACAAGTCAGCTGGATGAGCAGCTATAACAACAGCTGGCTCTATGGCACCACGGGTCGCCCGGCGCTGCCCTCTCCCTTCGAGGTCGTCGTGGGCTCAGATGTCGACTCCGCCATATGGGACGGCGACAGCTACTGCGCGGGCTATCAGTATCAAGTGGCCCTCGAGACCACCCAGAACTGGCTCGACAACTGCTCTGACGGCTTCTTGGAGTGCCGATCACAATCGGCGGCGGGCAGCGTCTGGTTTACCGATATCCAGCGCACCACTGGCAAGGAGCCCCTGAGCCACCAGCAGAGCCGCCGCGCCTGCTTTAATCTCGACACCCTGATCCGCGACCATATCTAGGAGCCATAAGATGAAACCATCAATCAAAATGGCGAGTGTGTTCGCCCTGTCCGTCCTGCTGAGCGCCTGTCAAAGCGATGATCCTCAGGCAGATAATGCCTCACAGGCCAGTGCCGTGACCGTCACTCAGGTGACCCTGCTGGCGCCTTCCTCAGGGGATCTCGCCGTAGACACTCTGGCTGCCACCGAGCTGCCGCCAGTCAATGGCAATCGCGGCGGCGTGAGCTTCAGCGCTCCCATAAACCATACAGCCCAACTCATGGCACCAACCCAACTGGAACAGAGCAGTAGCGACCAGTATTGGCGCACCGTCTCAGGCGCCGAGCTGAATCAGGGAATCATGCTGGCCGTCAGCCAGAGTGATAGCGTGATTCGGGTGGCACCTAGGGGCGATGTTAGCTCGGGCGCACTGCGTCAGAGCCCGGCCATCTCGCCGGATCAACTGCGCCTCTACAAGGTCAATAAGCAAACTCTTGATAAGTCGGTCTCACTAATCCAATCCATGAGCGATCCTCAGGCAATGGCGACCGCTGGTATCGTCGACGACTCCAGCGCCTTAAGGCTGTCAAAGCGGGCAACGCCAGGTATGTATCAGCTACAAGTTGTTCAGCCCCTCAGTGCTAACGACAGCTATTTGGTCAACGTCAAGGAGAAGGGCAGCCCCTATCAGCTGACACTCTCTGCGCCTAAGCATCTGAGCAGTCAAACGCCCCTGTTGGCCTTCGATCTAAAGCTGAGCAACAGCGACATCGACCTTAGCCCCACGGCGACCCTGAAGCAGAGCGATGGCCGTTACCACAGCTTAGCCGTGGTCAAACAGGGCGAACAGTGGCAGGCCCAGCTACCGGACGATTTAACCCTGCCCAGCAGCAACTTGGGCCTGAGCGAGATCCAGCTCGACATAGAGACCCGGGTTAACGGCCTGCCGCTAATCCGCACCGTCAAGACGGCTTTTAAGCAATATGTGCCCGCAGCCAAGCTGCTAGACAAGGCCAACATCCATTGGCAAGACACCAAGCCAACCCAAGCGGTGTTCGACCTGCAAGTCGCGAGCCCAGGACGCTACCAGGTGTCTGCCGTGTTAGCCGGCACGGATGCTCAAGGTAAACAGGGCAATATCCTGCGCGCCGAGACGGCTCAGTGGCTCGATGCCGATGGTCAGATAACTCTGAGCTTCGACGCCGAGCAGCTCGCCGCTTCGGGTCTGGTGGCTCCCTACGCCATCAAGGCGCTGGAGCTTAAAGATCAGAGCCAAATGGCGCGTCTGAGTTATCTGGGCGAGGCCGCCTCACTCTAAGTCCGCTTACTTTTAACCCCAAAAAACAAGAGCGGCCTCTATGTTCATATAGAGGCCGCTCTTTCTATTTGCCTTAGACTCGTTATCTCACCCTATAACTCGGTATGAGGCCTTACCTTGTCAAAATCGGCCAATATGGCGTAGGCACAGGGGATAACAAACAAGACCAGCAGGGTCGATGCAAAGATACCAAACACGATCGACACCACCAGTGGCTGCACCACCTGAGCCTGCAGGCTGGTTTCCAGCAGCAGAGGTAACAAACCCGCCGCCGTGGTTAGCGAGGTTAAAAACACCGCCCTGAAACGCTCACGACTGGCACTCACCACCGCCTGATGCACGCTATCCCCCTCATCCACATGGTGGCGAATATATTGCACCAGGAGGATAGAGTCATTCACTACTATGCCCGCCAGGGAAATAAAGCCCATAATCGAGGGCATTGAGAGGTTATAGCCCAGTAGCAAATGCCCCCAGAGTACGCCGATCAAGGCCAAGGGGATCGCCAGCATCACCACGGCAGGTTCCAGATAGCTCCTAAACTGAAAACTTAAGATGGCGAACAGGCCAAACAAGCCGATCAAGAAGCCCTTCCCCATAGAGCTGCCGGTCTTAGCCGTCTCCTTGGCCGAGCCTTCGAAATCCACCCTCAGCTCTGGAAACTGAGTCTGTATCTGAGACAACCACTCGCGCTTGATCGCGGCAATGGTCTCGTTAGCATTGGCGCGCTGGTTGTCGACATCGGCCATCACGGTCACGTTGCGCAGCCCGTTGATACGTTGAATACGCACGTAAGAGCGTTGATCTTGCAGCAAGGCAATGGACGATAACGGCAACTGACTACCGTCGTTAAGCATGATGGGGAAATTCGCCAGGGCATGCAGATCCCCCGCCTGCTGCTTGTTCAGCCTGACCTCGATCTCGATATTCTCCGGCCCCACCTGCACCTCATCGGCGAGCTGACCATAGTAAGCGCTGCGCAGCTGCGATGCCACCAGCTGGCCATCGATACCGAAGCTCTCCACACCCGGGCGCAGGCTGACCTTGACCTCCTCCTTTCCGGGGCGCATGTCATCAAGAATGCCACTAATGCCATCAAACTGCCCAAGATAGCTCTGCAGCGAGACCGAGGCCTGTTTGAGCATATCTAGGTCATCGCCCTGCAAACGTATCTCGATATCCCTGCCAGCCGGTCCCATGGTGGGCTGCTTGAACACCAAGGACAGCGGCATGGCCAGCTCACCCGTCTCGATACGCCAATCGCGGATAAAATCCTCGATCAGCGTATTGCGTGTCTCGGCCGACAGCAGATCCAGCCTAACGGTCGCCACATGGGGGCCGCTCTCGCCAGCGTCGGCATTAAAGTTATATTGCGCCGTGATATCTCGGATCAGCTCATGCTCATCTTCCACCTCATGGGTATACCTGTCGCCGACTCGCTTGGCGCTGGCGATCAAGGTTTCAACCACTTCTTGGGTCTGACTCAAGGCGCTGCCCGGCGGCAAGATGATGCGTGCCTCGGCGATATCGCCATCCAGATCGGGAAAGGGCACAAACTTAAGCGCACCGCCAACCACTAAGGCGATGGAAATCAACAGCAAGCCGAAGGTGGCCCCAACACTGACATAACGCCAGCGCACCATAAAGCTCACCATGTCCACCAATCTATGATTACGAAACGCCTCAAATCGGGCGAGGAATCTCGCCTTAAGCTCACCGATACGGTTTGGTGTCGTCTCGGGCTTAGCATGCGACAAGGAATGATTAAGGTGGTTGGGCAGAATCAAAAAGGCTTCAAACAGGCTGATGGTTAGCACCATGATCAGCACGGTCGGAATGGCGGATAATACAGCGCCCATCTGGCCATCCAGCCCCAGTAGTGCGCTGAAGATCAGCACTGTGGTCAGGAAGGAGGAAACCACACCAGGAGCGACTTTGCGCACGCCCTTAACCACTGCCTCGTGGGGCACCATACCTCTGTCTATATGAGAGGCAATGGACTCGGCGATCACTATGGCGTCATCCATCATGATACCGATCGCCATCAAGAGCCCCACCAGACTCATAAGGTTGATCGATACCCCAAACAGGCTCATCAAATAGAGGCCGCCCATAAAGGCGACCGGCAGACCGGCTGACACCCAGAAGGAGTAGCGCAATGAAAAGAACAGCCACATGCTAAGAAAGACTAAGATAATCCCCTGCCAACCATTGGTGATCATCATCTGCAGCCTGTCTTGCAACACGGAGGAGAGATCATTGGTCAGTGTCAGACGAATGCCATCAGGCGCGCGGGCCTGCTCCTGCTCAATAAACTCTGTCACCTTGGCCTTGATCCTCAGGGCGTCGTCGGCCTTGTTTTTCTGGATCTTAATCAGGGCGGCATTACTGCCATTGAACTTAATATGCTCCTCATCAAGCTCAAACCTGTCGCTGATGCTGGCAATATCACCCAGACGCACCACGCTGCCGTCGGGGTTAGAGGCGACGATGATCTTCGCCAGCGAGGCAGGTGTCACCTTACGCTCGTCGAACCTCAGCAGGATATTCTTATCTTTCAGCTCTATGTTACCCGCCGGCATCTTCACATTCTGCCGACCTACCTTATCGGCTATCTCGCCGGCGGTCAGGCCAAGCCTGCGCATATCCACCTCATTAAGCTCGATACGTAACTGATGATCGGAAAATCCGGCAATAGAGACCAAGCTGACCCCAGCATCTATCTTAAGTCGACGCTTTAGATCTTCGGCGTAGCTCTTCAGGTGTGGCCAACTGGTATCGGCAACAACGGCAATATCCACCACAGGCTCGGCCCAATCCAGCTCCTTGACTATGGGTGATTCAATCTGACTGGGGAAGTTCTTAATGGCATTAATCTGGGTTTGCACATCCACCAACATGCGCCCCAGATCGGCCTGAGACTCTAGCTTTAACCGCATAGAGGCGATCCCCTCCTGGGCATCACACTTCACCTCTTCGATATTGGCCAACCCATCGACGGCATCTTCCATGCTCAGGCAGATACTCTCCTCCACCTCCACCGGAGAAGCGCCCGGATAAACCACTGAGGCGATCACATAGGGTGGTGAAAACTCGGGAAAGGTTTCACGCTTAATGCTGCTCATGTTGATCAATCCCAGCAGCAGAAAGGCCAGCATCAGCAAGTTGGCCAGAGTAGGATGCCTGGTGATGTAAGCTATCACAGCTTTGCCCCTCCCTCATTGGTCACAGGCTTAAGGGACATGCCGGCAATCGCTGGGATAAGGTCGTTGAGCACTAAGGTATCACCCGGGTTAAGCTCCCCCTCGATGGCCACCCATTGCTCGTGACGAAATAGCACCTCGACCGGTTTAATCACCAGTTTCTGCTCGGCATCCATCAGATAGACCTGATTGCCCCGCAGCGCTCGCTCGGGGATCACCAAATGTTGCTTGGGCTTACCGCTGATCACCGCACTGACAAACATCCCCTTTGTCAGTGGTGGACGCAGCAGCAGGTCCATCTGATTAAAGTCCTGCTCAACTTCCAGATAGAGACCTATAGTGGCCTGATTTGGATTGACCGTTTCGGCGACCCGGGTAACTTTGGCTGGCCAACTAAAGCTATGATTACCCGCCTGAAAAGTGACTTCAGCCTGGAGATCAAATTCGTCGATGGAGGGCATGCTTCTGGGTTGTGATGCCTCGAACATGCTGCTGACCAGAGTACGCATATCCTGTAGCGACAGTTCCAGCTTGATTTCGGCGGTGCCTAGCCTGTGCGCTACCAACATCACGGCGCCATTGGCCACCACCTGATCTTGCTCGATATTGATATCTGACACGCGCGCATCGAAGGGTAGCACCACCTTAGTTTGGTTCAGGCGACGCTCGGCGTCTTGCAAGGAAGCTCTATCGACACTGAGCTGAGCTTCACTCACCTTGCGATCATCGGGCAGCAGTTTTAGTGAGCTTTGCAGATCTTCCACCAACTTAGTCTGCGCCAACAGTGACTGCTTCTGGTTTTCCAGTTCAGAACTGGAGACTAAATTACGTTTCTTCAGGGTGAGCTTACGTTGATATTCCTGCTCAGCCAGTACCAGCTTTTGCTGCTCTATCTTGAGGCTGGTATTGAGGTTTTTCTCTTGTTGATCCAGGCGGGTCAGCTGCGCCTCGGTGGCATGTAGGCTTGCCTGAGCCTGAGCAACCTTGAGCTGATACTCAAGGGGATCTATCTCTAGCACTAAGGTGCCCTGAGGTAACATGCGGCCGGTTTCTAACTGAGGATGACGATAAAGCACCTTGCCACCCACTTCGGCTACCGCCTGCCACACATGCTTGGGCTCAACCCGGCCAAAGCCGATCACTCTCGGAGAGATAGCCTGCTCGGTTAATGTCATCACCTCGACCGCCCTGGCCTTGTCATAACCCGCAACCAATGAAGGGGAAGGCTTAAGCAACGCCGCCAAGATCAACACCAGGGCGCCAATCCCTACACCGACCAACAAAAAACGTTTCTTGTTATTCATCACTTGTATCCTTTTCACCCATGAGACCGCGTTGCAGCAAATTGGCATTTTGCTCTGCAAGCTGCTGTAAAAATACTGGCGTGATCTCAATACCGATTCTTTGCAGGAAATTTTCCGGCACCAGAAACGGGAACACCATCATGGCGAAGAAGCTCAGCTGAGCACAGTGTGGGTCCACATCATCCTTCAGCAAGCCCTTCTCTTTTAATCGTTGAAATATGGCCATATTCTCGAAGTTAACTACCTCGTTGAAGGCCTTGGTCACTTCGGCATTTTCCGGCAGGCTCTGATCGAGTCCGGCGATGCGCAGAATCATTCTGGGAAAATGCGGGTGCTTGCTCATGACGCTGTAGTAAGTCTGCAACAATGCCGCTGGGCTTTCCTGACGCACCTCTTTTCTCGCCTTGTGCAATTGGGCCAACACGGGCATCGCCGTCTCATGGATCATGGTCGAGAACAGACGCTCCTTCGAGCCGAAGTAGTAGCGGATAAGGCCAGGATCTGTACCCGCCTGGCTAGCGATCTCTCGAATAGACACCTGAGCATAGGGACGTTCGATAAACAGATTTCTCGCCGCCAGAATCAGCTTATCGCGATTTTGTGTGTCTCCGCTGGGACGGCCGACACGACTTTTTACTTCTGCCATAAAAATTCCTCAATAGAAGAATTAATACTAGAAGAACTCCATTTGAATTGGCAGGGAAATAATTCCCCTAAAGGCAGGATTATGTAGAATTTTGCTGGCGAAGTTCACATCTCTTCGCCAGCAGATTGACCACTAGACAGGATCTTGATGGATCAAAACTTCCACATGATCGAACAGGCTTCTTACCCGCGCCTCGGCCGCATCGGCAATGGCATGGGCTTCCACCAGCGGCAGGTTACCATCCAGTTCCAGATGACATTGAACGAAGGTTGTCTTGCCCGATGTACGGGTACGCAAGTCGTGGAAGCCATTAATGCGGGGATCTTTCTCTATCGCCTGTACTATCTTGAGCTTAGTATCGGCATCCAGCTCACGGTCCAGCAAGGACTGCGCCGAGCGGTAGCCCAGTTCCATCGCCTGTTGCCCGATAAACAGGGCAATCAACAGGGCAAACAGGCCATCGGCCCACCACCAGCCAAATTGCGACAACACCAGAGCCAGCAAGACGGCGCCATTTAAAAACAGATCCGATTTATAGTGCAGGGCATCGGCCTCAACAATGGTGCTTGAGGTCTTAGCCAAGGCGCGGCGCTGCAATAGCACCAAAGCCAGGGTTAAGACGATAGCGATCACAGATACCACCACACCGACCATGGCATGTTGTACCGGTGCCGGGTTAATCAGTCTATCACCACCATGAAGTAGCAGCAGGAACGCCGAGCCTAAGATAAAAGCCGATTGTGCCAGAGATGCTAAGGGTTCGGCCTTACCGTGGCCGTACCTATGATCTTTATCTGCTGGCACTATGGCATAACGAATCGCGATAAAGTTGACGATAGACGCCAGGGCATCGGCAAAAGAATCGGTTAGAGAGGCGAGCATACTGGCGGAACCTGAATACATCCAGGCCGCCAGTTTGATCACTATCAGGATGAGCGCTGTGGCCACTGAGGCGCGGCTAGCCAGTTTCACCCAAAAATCGTATTGGGAAGTGTCGGTCATAGGGTCACATTACAGCTAATTGTTAGCAGGGGAAGAATATGACCCAAGTGTAACTCAGTTAGACCTTATGGGCGATTACCTTTACGTCCACCTCGATTGGCAAAATTCTCCTTAAATTTAGCCTGCTGCTCTGGGGTAAGCATCTGATAGATAGCGCGTTGCATCTTCATACGCTCAACGGCGGCCATGGCTTTTCGCTCACTGCGCTGAGCCATCATTGCTTGAGCATCGGCTTCATTGAAGCTGTCTGAGGTGATCATATCCAGCATCTGCTGCTTATGCGCGGCGCGCACCTCATCCGATGGACGACTCGCCTGCATCGCCTCGCGATGAGACTGCATCAACTCCTTCATCTGACTGCGCTGAGCATCGGTAAGCTCCAGGCCACGAAACATCTTGTGCATATCACCATGATAGCCTCGGTGTTCACCACGCATCTCATGACGGCAACCGCCATCATTACTTGGGCCCGCGGCGTAAACTGCCGGAGCCAACAGGGCCGCACTGGTCATTAACGCAAACAATCCTGATTTTAGGGTCATCTTATTCATAATCTGCCTCTTACGCTTTTTGCGGGTAGTTAATTTGCTCTGTGAAGAGCTTCGACACTTACAGTTTACGCCCCCCTATGTAATCCAGGGTTTTCAATTGGTAAACCTCTGTAAAGTTTACGCATCCCCCCATAATCTACTGTTGATGATGACTTTACGTAGACTTACATTCTTAGACTGCAATTGACGTCTAAACGGGTATACTCAAGCTGTTATAGGTGTAGAGAGACGTACCATGAGCCAAATTCTGTTAATTGATGACGATCTGGGACTAGCTGAACTGCTAGCACAACTGCTTGAACTTGAAGGTTTTACCCTAACACTCGCCCATGATGGTGAGGCTGGGCTCAACTTAGCCTTATCACAGCAGTTCGATCTCATTCTCTTGGATGTCATGCTCCCCAAGCTCAATGGCTTTGAGGTGCTCAAGGCGCTGCGGGCCAAGAAACAGACACCTGTGCTCATGTTGACCGCTCGCGGCGATGAAATTGACAGAGTAGTCGGGCTCGAAATTGGCGCGGACGATTATCTGCCTAAACCTTTTAACGACCGCGAATTAGTGGCGCGCATTAAGGCAATCATACGTCGCACCAGCCAACAGGTAGACGAGCAGCAACCAGGCATCATAGAGTTTGCCGACATCAAGCTAGACCCCAGCCGTCAGGAGGTGGTCTGCCAAGATCAGCTACTTATCCTCACAGGTACAGAATTTGGCCTGCTATATCATATGATTCAGCACAGTGGCGAAGTGCTCAGTAAGGACAACCTCAGCGAGAATGTATTAGGTAAGAAGCTGATGCCCTTCGATCGCAGCTTAGACATGCACCTGTCTAACTTACGTAAAAAGCTCCCCGAGCGCGCCGATGGGCGCCCCAGAGTTAAGACCCTCAGAGGCAAGGGCTATATCTGGCTAACCTGATGAAAATTAGTAGTCTTCCTAATCGCATCTTTATCAAGCTGCTACTGAGCTTCTGGCTCTGTAGTAGCCTGATCATCGCCATCGTTGGCCTGCTGCCACTGCTGCAGCAGAACCATGATCAGGCCCCTATCCCACCAGATCTGCAGGAACTGCTAGAACGTGTCGTAAAGCGGTTAGAGGACAAGCCTGAGCTCCTGACCAAGAAGCGCGACAGACACTGGCACAGACTCAGAGAGATGGATAATAAGCCGGTGCGCTTCTATGTGGCCGATGAGCAGGGACAACTAATCAACAACCAGCGAGCCTCTCACGGCATACGTCGTTTCATGTTGATGGCCGATGAGGCCGGACGCCCCATCAGTCACCAATTTAAGAGTGAGCTGCTGTTTGGTCCCAAAGTCTTCACCCTACAAGGCAAGCGCTACAGCCTCTATGGCCGCCTGGCGGAGATGCACCCCAGACCCTGGTTTTTCTTCTTTGCCGAGAACATCGCACTGACACTAACCTTAGCCATCTTACTCTCAGGTCTGCTCTGTGGTCTGCTGGCATGGCACCTGGGTAAGCCCCTGCGCTCCCTCAAACAGAGCGCCGAAGCGGTAGCAAGTGGCGATCTCAGTCACAGGGCAGACCCCAGTACCACGGCGCGTAACGATGAGATAGGCCAGCTGGCGCAATCCTTTAATGCCATGGCAGACTCCATCGAGTCTATGGTCAACAGCCAGCAGCGATTAATTAGCGATATGTCCCATGAACTCAGAACACCACTGACCAGGCTACAGCTCGCACTGGCGCTGACGCGTAAAAAGGGACAAGACTCGAAAGAGATTGAGCGCATCGGCTATGAGGCCGAGCAGTTAGAGGCGATGATCGCCGAATTACTGGAACTGTCGCGGGTAAAACTGGATGTGCATGAAAATAAACACATGTTGTCGCTGGCGGAAACCCTGGGACAAGTGCTGGACGACGCTGAATTTGAGGCTGAGCAGCAGCAGAAATCTCTGGTGATCGACATTGACGACAGCCTGATGTTGAAACTTAACCCTCGCCCCTTGGCCAGAGCGGTAGAAAACCTGCTGCGTAACGCCATTCGCTATGCGGAGCGAGAGATCAGCATCCGCGCCTTTGCCGAGCCAAGCAAGGTAATCCTGGAGATCCTCGATGATGGCCCGGGTATAGAGGACCCTGCCGATCTACAATCCATTTTCGAGCCCTTCTATCGACCACAATCCGCTCGCGAGCGAGAATCGGGTGGCTGGGGACTCGGGCTGGCAATCGCCAAGGCCGCGATACAGGCTCACCAAGGACAGATCATCGCCACCAATCATCAACCTAACGGATTAAAGGTGACCCTTACGCTGCCGCGTTAGTCTGCTGCAGCTCTCTTTGCTGTAACCAGAGTGAAAAGGTTTGCTTGCTGGGAATACGTCTATCCGAATGTCCCATGAGCTGGGCCATCGCATAGCTAAATTGATAATAGGTCTGCACGTCATCACACCGCTTAACGCCATCATCGCTGTTAATCATGGTGCCGCGAATATAGTTTTTAAGTAGCTCATAACGATCAAAGCCGGGACACTCGCCAACGGCTGAGATCATGCTTTTATTCCATTGACAATATTGCTCAAACACCTCATTAAACCCGTCACGATACACCTCAGAGGCTTGCAGCAACAACTCTTGATTGGGCATCATGCGCTCTATCACAAAGCGCTTTTGAGCTAACACATCATACAGACGCTGACAGTGATGAAACAGATAACATTCAAAGGGGTCGGTATAGTACGCCTGCTCACGCTCGGCCATCTTGAGCCAACCTTGGTATTGGGCACAAGCGACCGCCACCACCAGATCGGCCTCTGTGGTGAAATGATTATAGATGGTTCCCTTAGATATCTGGCTGGCGCCAACAAGGTGAGAACGGCACAGTTCAAAGCTCTGATGCCCTCTAAGGCAGCGCTGCGCTACCTCCACAAGATAATCTGTTCTCTGTTCCCAACTACTCATATCGACCCCATCACACTTTGACAAACAAAATGATTGCAACTTCACAATCAAACCATAACAGTCTTATGTACCAGAGAATATTGAGTAATACTGATACCACTATGAACAAACTCAATAGCACATGTTAAAAATCGAATTACTGGAGAGTTTTATAGCTGTAGCCGAAGCGGGCAACCTGTCGAAAGCCGCCGATAAGATCTGTCGCACTCAATCGACCCTCAGCCTGCAGATTAAGAAGCTCGAAGAGAGCGTGGGCCAATCTTTGCTACTCAGAGACAACAAAGGCGTCACGCTCACCGAGTCGGGGGAAACCCTGTTGAACTACGCCTATAAAATGATGCAGCTTAATTCACAGGCGCTGGACGATCTTAAAGAGTGCCAAAACCGCGAGATCATCCGTTTGGGTGTCCCCACAGATTACATCAAACGCTATCTGGGGAGCTGTCTGCTCGAGTTTATTCGCGAATTTACCTGTATCGAGCTGGTCATAGATACAGATGTCAGTGGCAACCTGTATAAGCGGCTACAACAAGGAGAGTTTGACCTGGTCGTCGCCACCCACTGGCAGCCGCCGGTCAACGGCGAACTCCTGTTCGAGCGCAAATTTCACTGGGTAGCGGCCAAGGGTGGCAATGCCCATAAACGCGAGACCATACCCATGGCGCTCTACCCGGAAAACTGCCCGATACGCGCCCAGGTATTTGCCAACCATCAGCTATCTATGCGTCCTATCAATGTGCTGCTCTCCACGCCATCGCCTCAGGCGCTCTGTATGGCGGTCGAAAACGACTTGGCGATTGCCCCCATTGCCGAATTCAGGATCAACGACAAAATGCAGATTTTAGATCCGCTAGAGCATAAATTGCCTGTGTTACCGACATTTAATGAAGCCTTATACCTTAATCCCGATACGCAAACCGATGCGACCTTGCAGCTGATCACTTTGATCAAGGCAAATGTGCACAATCTGGCTGAAATTGCCGACGACTAACACCATCCTTGAGCAATTAAAGAAAAGCCAACCCTGAGGTTGGCTTTTTTCGATTCACGTTAATGAGGCGGTATCAAGTTAGAAGTAATAACCAAAGTTAATATTGATACGCTTATCCCAACTGTCCCCGACCTCAGGCAAGCCCACATGGCCATTGTCGCGGGTCGAAGCATACATATTCTTACCGACAATAAAGTCGACCATGGTATAGGTCGCACCTGCCGCAATGGCGCAACCCGTAACATTTTGATAGCTGGTGTCATAACTATCATCGGCCACATCAGGGGTCACCATGCCAAAATCATTATAAAACTTCAGGCTGCCCCAGTCGGTCGCCAGGGACTTAGCAATATTAACGCTATATGCCTGGGCCTTTGCGGCGATCTCATACTGCCAGTTATAGGCTGCAACGGCGATCTTATTGCTATCTACTGCATCAGCCGCGTTATATTCATATTGCATCGCCTGCAGTTGCAAATTCCAACCTTTGTAACTGCTATCCAGATGAATCGCGACGGCATAACGGTCGCCATTGTTACCTGTCTTACCGTTATAGATCTGACCATACTCGACCGAACCACCAATCAGCGTGTTACCGCCTTCATAGCTCACCTCATAGGTTTGACGCAGATTTAATTGGTTGGTCTCCTCGTTATTGTATTCGGTACCATTGACGACACCTGAATAGAGGTCGGTAGAATAGCGATCGGCGCGCCCAGCACCATATTCGGCATTCTTATAGAAAGCCATCTCAGTCCCCCAGGCACCATGCTTATAAACCCCTTTGATGCCCAGATCATAATCATCTTCGAAGCCTAAGTAGTAGGGCACGCCAAACCAAAAACTGTTAGAGATAAAGCCAGGATTCCCAAAGGGAACCTGGTTAACGCCAAATTGCAGCTGCCAATCTGAATTAAAATCGTAGAAGCCATAACCAAAACGCAGTGCCTGCCAACCATCATAGAAACGATACTCACTGGCTAGGCCCCAGTCGCCAAGCTTACCGTTGAATTTGATCGCCGCCATATCAAAGGCAAAGTCGCCACCTTTATCCTTCGAGCTTTCGCTGTAATCTTTATAGGCGTAGTTGACCCTCACAGTCCCGGAAACATCGATACCATCTTCCTGCGCTTGAACCATGCCCGTCATCATCGCCAGCGGCATTAATGCCGCAAGGAGAGACCAATTAAACTTCTTCATCATTTCACCCTTTATTGTTAATTGCCGTGCAACAAAGGCGCACGGCGAACCTTAAATTGGCCATATGCTTGGCCTTATTTTTACGCTGCTGTTACCACTTCACATGTGTCAGGTCGCACTGAATCACTTCATCTTTATTCGCCGGTGTGCCTGGATTTTTCGCCGACTCACACAACAAGGTGGTGCCATAATCATTACGCTTATCGTGGGCGTTACTTCTGGCCCAAACGGAGACGATGGCGCGCTCTTCAGGCTTGGCTTCGCAGCTACCGTCCACATCGAAGGCATGTATGGTGTTCTGATGGAAATAAAGCAGGGGATCTTGCTGATAGCTGCCGGCTAACCACTGGGTATGGCCGTTGTGCTGGGAGGCGTCGAATTGCACCCGGCGCATCTTGTCATCTTCTTTAACAGTGGTCAGTAGAGGAGAGTCGGCACGTACAGCAAAGCTCTTAAACTGATTGGCACACGCGGGTACGCGCATGTTGTAGTAGATCTCAGAGATAGCATGGTTATGGTAGGGATAAAGGGTATCGACAGACTGCACCGTCATCCCCACTTCGGCCCCCACCTTCTCGCCATTGATCTCATCGATGCGTAGCAATCCCCAGTGACCGAAGATCTCGGCATAGGCATAGCCACCGCGAATGTTGTTAAAGTTCTTATCGTTACGCTTACTCTCTTCGGCGTACATAGGGAACCAGCCCGCTGCCGCCCACAGGTTTGGCAGGGCATTGGCGCTGATATCATAGGGGAAAGCTGACGGCATCTTCACTTCATCACCGGTAACCATCTTGGCGAAGTGCTTAGTAAAGGTTTTACCCAAATTTTGTACTTCTTTATTGGTTACCTTGGTCTTGAAGAACTCATCGAAGGTGGTGCGCTTAAAGTGCTGCGCCACGGGTGAGTTCTTGGTGAGCTCGCCACCCGGGTTATAGATCCAGTTAACCTCTTCACGAGCTCCGAAGCACTGTTTAGCCTTGTCTGGGTTATTGATCACCTGGTAGATGTTTTTCACCATCAGCTTCATATCACGGCGATCCATGATGCACATCTTCTGGCCACCTTGAGTCGAATCGAACAGGGCTTCGTCTGAGTTAAGACAGTGACTGTTCTCACCATTGGTTAAGGCCACGGCATAGGCTTTAAGGTAGGTCAGGGTCTCGTCCCACAGCATATCGACATACTTCTGATCCGCCGAGCCGTACTTGACTGGCTCACCCAGACACTTGAACTCAGCCTGGTCGATATCCTGCTGATCCAGAAAGTTGGGGAGGTTTGCCGCCATGGCACCATTTGCCGATAGCAACGACAAAGCAATAATTGTCTTTTTCATTCATCTCATCCTTAATTTACACATTATTTTTTCACCACTTGCGGAGCGAAATCATAGGCTTGGAATCCATTCCAAAAATGTAACCAGCACATATTTGCAACAAATTAAACGACAAAATGACAACCCAGCTCACAAACTGACTAACGCATTGTTTATAAAGAAAATAGACAGATTTCAACTGCAATAAAAAAGCCCCTAAGTCATGTCGACCAAGGGGCATATAAAGCGAAACTGTTAACAGTAAATTGTCTTTGCAGGGATAATAAAACGGTCAATGTCGCTAAAAGTTTTTTTCACAAGCCAAGGGAATGTGCCACAACTTGTGACCCCAAGTGGGGGGAGACGCTAAGATGAGAGAAGACCCATGATAGCCATGGGTCTCTCTTAGCAGAAGTTACTCTTTATGCTTGTCAAACTTAAAGGTATGACAGTTACTGCATAAAGGTTGCTTCGGCTTATGTTCGCCATGACACTCCTGACAAGGCAGGTCTTTACCATAGTGAAGGTTGTTATGTGGATTCTGCCACTTGTCTTCTTCGCTACGGGCCGTTTGCTCGGCTAAGTCATCGACATCGTGACACTGCAGACAAGCCTGATCCGATGGGAATTGCTTGATGCCATTGTCATGACACACCTTACAATCTTTGCCGATCACCTCTTTGTGCCAAGGGCGTTGCTCTACCGCTTGAGCAGACAAACTCACTAAGCCACCTAAGACCAGCGCGAGTACAATATTTACCTTTTTCATTATTGATTCCTCTTAATAACCGGTCGTTAAGCTTTCATGATGCTGCGAGCAGCCGTCATGCCCATTACCATACACTCAGGAATTGAGCAGCTACCCAGGCGACTGACGCCGTGGATACCACCACACACTTCGCCTGCGGCGTAGAGTCCTGGAATTGGCTTACCGGTGAAGCTGTCTTTCACCTCGGCCTTGGTATTCACCTGCACACCACCTTGGCAGTAGTGCACTTTTGGCCATAGGCGAACCACGGTAAATGGCGCTTCGATATACTTATCTTTGGCCTTAGTCATGTTCTTGCCGAACTGCTTATCTTCACCACTCTTCACATAGCTGTTGTACTCTTCGATTTGCGCTTTCAGCGGCTTCAAAGGTACCTCAAAGTGTTTAGCCAACTCTTCGATAGTGTCGAACTTCCAACCCACGTTGTACTTGATCACCTTCTTGGTGTTTGGATGCTTCTTAGAATCCTTGTAGCTAGTGATCAAAATCGGTGGTAGCGGATTGCCCTTCTCGTCACGACAAGCCAACTCGGCATCGGCGCGGGTCTTACGGTCGGCAATCTCATTCATGAAACGCTTACCCGTCAGACGGTTGATCGCCATTGAATGCGGGAAGTTGTAGATTGAGTAGTTAGACACGTAGCCGAAGCCACCTTCGTCAGGCGATGCCCAAGGACCGGATTGAATATGGGCCAAGTGAACCGGAATTGCGCCCAGACGGAACATCTCATACATGCCTTCACCGGTGGCACCTGGTGCATTGGTACAACCCACTTCTGAGGTGAGGGTTGGATCCTGAGCCATACGCAGATCGACGTTTTGTGCAAAACCGCCGGTCGCCATGATCACGCCGCGCTTAGCACGGATATTAACCACCTTGCCTGGCTGGTCTTCGCCAAAGTGATAGTTCTGACGCATTTTAACGCCAACCACTTCACCCTTGGCCCCCACGAGGAAGCCTTCGAACTTAGAACGGTTGTGAGTATGAACCCCAAGCTTCTTACACTCTTTATAGAGCGGCTGAGTAATACCAGCGCCACAGCTCACCGTGGTTTGGTAAGTACGAGCTACTGAGTGACCACCCAGTTGCTGTAGATAAGGATGGAATTCGGCGCCCGCATCTATGGTCATCTGCAGGGCTTCAACGGCGTGCGAAGCCACATGACGCAGCAGCGCCTCGTCGGCGATACCACGGCCAGACTTAAGCTGATCCGCTACCATACGATCGACCGAGTCTTCTACACCCTCTTTCTTCTGCATTGGCGTACCCGGCGCCGCAAACAGACCACCATTAATGGCAGAGTTACCACCGAAGTAAGACATCTTCTCAAAGATATGAACATCTTTTGCGCCTTTGCGCGTGGCTTCAATCGCGGCCGCTAAACCGGCAAAGCCAGAGCCAATAATCAATACTTCTACTTCTTTGTCCCATTTCACACCGTCAGCTTTCTCGGAAACTGCCATTGCAGGCGAGGCTATTGCGACACCCGCAGCGGCACCCATACCTTTAATGAAATTACGGCGTCCTAGCAGATCTACCTTGCTCATCTGTTATCACCCTTTTTGTTTTATTCGACAGCGCCATCTTAGGGTTGGAACAGGTTCCAAAACGGGAGTTAATCAACAGTTACTTTTAAAACAACTTGTTCACATCACCAAACTTATAACCAGCTCAAAAATTACACAGAAATACTACTTTGTGGGTATTTTGGAAGCCGTTCCAAAGCATGACGCCATGTCTCAAAGCCCCTAAGGCGGAATGAGACTTAGCTCAACGGCAAAATAAAAAGTCAGGCAAGATGCGGCCCGCACTGGTAAGTTAAGCCTTATACAGATCTAGCGCAGCCGACTTATGGAACTCGAAGATATCTATCGACAGGATTTAAGCCTATTAATTGCCCTGCAAGTCTTAGTCGAAGAACGCAGCGTCACCCGCGCCGCTAAACGGTTACACTTGAGCCAGTCAGCCACCAGCCGCATCTTGGGGCGGCTAAGGCAGATGCTGGATGATCCGCTGTTTTCTCGGGTGGGCCAGCAACTGGTGCCGACCCAATATGCTCTGGACTGCTATCGCCAGCTTCAGGGGCCGACCAGTGAACTACTCACACTCTTAACACCCAATGCTTTCGTACCCAGCCAGTGCAGGCAAACTTTTACCCTGGCGGCGACTGATTTTGCCATTCAGGGTCTGCTGCCCTTTATTCTGCCGGAGATCTATCGCCAAGCCCCAAACATCAGGCTGAATATCCTGCCGGTACAGCACCAGACGCTCGCCTCGCAGCTGAGTTTACAAGGGGTGGATATGGCGATCTGCCGCGCCTTGGGTCAGGTGTCGCCACTTGCCAGCACCCCCTTGGGCAGAGTCGGTGTCAGCTGCCTGGTCTCCAGCTATCATCCGGTAGCGGATCGCCCATTAACCCTCACGGATTATCTGCACTATCCCCACGCCACCATCGCCATCAGCGACGGGGTTAAGGCGATCGTCGATGCGGCCATTGCCCAGCATCCGCCTCGGCACGAGTGTTTGCGTACCGCCCATTTAGACAGTGCCCTGGCCCTACTGTCGATTCATCCGCTTATTATCACCCTGCCCGAGGGACTGGCCGAGATGGCCGCCGCCCGCCACCGTCTCAGGGTTAAGCCCCTGCCCTTTGAGATCGCCGCGCTCAACTACAGCCTGTTTTGGCATTCGCGCTGCGAACTGGATAAGGCGCAGGCCTGGCTGCGGGGGATGATCACCGACCTGATTAGGCCGCTGCTTGGCCAGCAGGGGGAACGTTAGGCTCACAAGAGAAAACCCAGCAATAGCAAGGGCAAACCTGAATACCGCAAGGCAGCACTTGGCCACTGGCTGGCAAGCAGGCAAAAAAAAGTGGCCAGCGGCCACTTTTTTTGTTTGAGAAAGGCTACACCTTGACCAGTACCCGCCCGGTCACCTTGCCTTTGACTATCTTGTCGGCGTACTCGCCAAGCTGCTCTAAGCTGACGGTCTGACAGGCCTGCTGGTAATAGCTATCGGGCAAGAGTTCAAGTACCTGCTGCCAGGCCTTAACGCGTTTGTCTATTGGGCAGGCCACTGAGTCGATACCTAACAGATTCACGCCACGCAGAATAAAGGGCATCACCGTCGTCGGCAGGGCAAAACCGCCCGCCAGGCCACAGATAGCGGCGCTACCGCCATATTGCATCTGCGCCAAGGCGCTAGCCAACACCTTGTTACCTACGGTATCGACTACACCCGCCCAGCGCTGTTTCTCCAATGGACGGCACTCTTGTTCCAGCTCGCTACGGTCGATCACTTCACTGGCGCCCAGGGCTTTTAGCCAGTCGCCATTCACCTCGACGCGGCCAGAGCTGGCAACGACCTTATAACCTAGCTGAGCCAGCAAGGTCACAGCCACTGAGCCTACGCCACCACTAGCACCCGTCACTAAAACATCGCCCTGTTCAGGGGTCACGCCCGCCTGTTGCAGTGCCTGCACACATAACATGGCAGTCAATCCAGCGGTGCCAATCATCATTGCCTTAGCGCCGTCACAGCCACTAGGCATGGGCACTAGCCAGTCGGCTTTTACCCGCGCCTTCTCGGCCATACCGCCCCAATGGTTTTCGCCCACGCCCCAACCTGTCAATATCACCTCATCACCAGGCTTAAAGCGGGAGTCGGCCGACTCGCTCACCACGCCAGCAAAGTCTATGCCCGGCACCATAGGAAACTGGCGAATGATCTTGCCTAATCCGGTGATCGCCAGGCCATCCTTATAGTTGAGCGATGAGTAGCTCACGTCCACCAGCACCTCACCCTCGGGTAGATCGCTCTCAGGCAGCATTTTCACATCGGCTTGGGTCTGTTTATCTAGCTGGGTCAATACGAGTGCCTTGAACATGGGGCCTCCTTAACAACAAAATGGACTGACAGATTAGTGCATCTGCCATCATGAATACACTGCACATTTTGCATAAACTACATGCATATTACGCATAATCAGATCAGGGTTTAAGGCCCAAGGCCTTGAGCTTGCGATACAAGGTATTACGGCTAATCCCCAGATGTTTGGCGCAGCGGCTAACGTTGCCCTCAAACCGGTGGAAACTAGAGACAATATTAGCGTTTACCATCAGACTTAGCTCACTCTCGCTTGCCGTCATCTGACTATTTATCTCTCCAGCCTGATTAAGCTGAGCCTGTATGGTGTCCGGAAGATGTTGCCAGTTGAGCTCTGGGTCGCCGTCGGCCATCAGGCAAGCTACCTGCATCAGGTTATCCAACTCGCGCAGGTTGCCCGGCCAATCATGGGCCAACAGACGCAGCAAGAGTTCTGGGCAAAGTTGCTGTGGCGCCTGACGATAGCGCTTATGCAGTTTATGTATGATGCGCTCGATATCGGTGCGCTGGCGCAGCGGTGGCAGTGACACCTGCAGGCCATTAAGTCGGTAATAGAGATCTTCCCTAAACGCGCCTTGACTCACCAGCTGACGCAGATCGGCGTGGGTCGCGGCCACCACCTGAATATCCACCTTATAGCTGCGATTGCCGCCCACAGGCACCACTTCCCGCTCCTGCAAGACTCTGAGCAGCCGGCTCTGAGTCGCCGTCGGCATTTCACCTATCTCGTCGAGAAACAAAAAGCCGCCATCGGCCTGACGTATCTTCCCCTCAAACCCTTGCCGACTAGCCCCGGTAAAGGCGCCGGGCTGATAACCAAACAACTCAGATTCCACCAGTTCGGCCGGCAGCGCGGCGCAGTTAACTGCCACTAAGAGACGCTGGGCGCGGGCGCTTTGAGCATGGAGTTTCTTCACAAATTGCTCCTTGCCCACCCCGGTTTCACCACAGATCAGCAGGGGAATATTGCGGCTCACCACCTTATTGGCCTGCTGCCAGGCACGCTCTAACTTAGGGTCACGAAAGCGCACCCCTATCTGTTGGCTCACCAACTGGCTCGGCTTAGTGGCAACCAACTCTTGGGTCTTAAGGTGAAGGCGCTGCTGCTGACACACTGGGGCACCGCTATGCCAGCGACTCCCCAGATGTTGATGAATATCGTCGCCAATAAGCGGGCGATGCAACAAGCGTTTCGCCATGGCGTTACAGCCTAAGATCTTGCCATCGGCATTGGCGACCACAATTCCCTGCCACCCCGAGGTGATGAGTGACGCCTGCTCTGCCAGATCGATGCGGTAGTGACTGCCCGGCAGATGGCACAGCAGCGCGGTTTCTATCTGCTGCACCAGGCTAGCAATTAATACCAGGGTCTGCTGGGTGTGACGCTGCTGCTCGCTGGTGATATCGATAGCGCCAAGTAGCTCACCCTCGGGTGAGAAGATAGGGCTGGCGGTGCAGCTCATAAACCTGTGGTGACGAATAAAGTGCTGATCGCCTATCACGGCAACGGGCTGCCTGGCGGTCAATGCCGTACCGATGGCGTTGGTGCCCTTATGCTCCTCGCGCCAGTTAACCCCCACATCCAGGGCCACATTGGCCAGCTTGTCGGAGTAACGGCTCACGCCCCAATGACACAGCACATAGCCATCACGATCTGAGAGGATCAAACGGCTCTGGGTATGGGTCATTATCTGGTTAAACAGTGGCAATGCATGTTGCTTGGTGAGGGCGATGAGTTGCTGATTGGCGTGATGCCGCTCGGCAAGTGCGTCGGCGTTGAGGCGCAACTCTTGAGGTAACTTGGCTTCATCCAGCCCAGCCCCTTGGCTGCGCGACCATGAGTCTGACAGCCAAGCTTGTGTCTGTAGAGCTATCGTCATAACTGTGTTCCATTTTGGCACACCCAAGGTGTGCTCTTATGTCACAGTGCATGCCAACTGCCAGTGCAACCCCTTCCTGGACCACGCACATTCGGACATCAAAAATTAGTTTTTCATCATACTGTTACTAATCCCACAGCACAACTCCTGCCAGTTTGGCCTAGGCTTTGCCTTAGTTCTTACGATAGCTAAAGGGAATCTGAGCCCTATTGAACACAAACGTGACACTCGATTGGGGCAGAGATAAAAAATTTAAACCTGTTGTTTTTTAAACATAAAAATAGGACGCCCGCCAGAGGCGTCTTTCGACAAGACAAAACCATACAAGGAAGCTCAAGATGATCTATAGCAAGCCAGGCAGCAAAGATGCCATCGTTAACTTCAACAGCCGCTACGACAACTTCATTGGGGGTGAATGGGTCGCGCCTGTGGGCGGAGAATATTTTGATAACCGCTCACCTGTCGATGGCCAGGTGTTTTGTCAGGTAGCCAGATCCGATGCACGCGATATCGAGCTGGCACTGGATGCCGCCCACGCCGCCAAGGATGCCTGGGGCAAGACCTCGGTCACCGAACGTTCCAACTTACTCCTGAAGATCGCCGATCGTGTCGAGCAAAACCTGGAGTTCCTCGCGGTGGCCGAAACTTGGGAGAACGGTAAGGCGGTGCGCGAAACCCTCAATGCGGATCTACCGCTGTTTGTCGATCACTTCCGTTACTTCGCGGGCTGTATCCGCGCCCAGGAAGGCAGCGCCGCCGATATCGACAGCAATACCGTCAGCTACCACTTCCCCGAGCCACTCGGGGTCGTCGGCCAAATTATTCCCTGGAACTTCCCGCTGCTGATGGCTGCCTGGAAAATCGCCCCGGCGCTGGCCGCCGGTAACTGCATCGTACTTAAGCCCGCCGAACAGACACCTGTCTCTATCTTAGTAATGGTCGAACTTATCCAAGATCTGCTACCTGCTGGCGTGCTCAATATCGTTAACGGTTTCGGTACCGAGGCGGGTCAGGCACTGGCGGTCAGCAAGCGTATCGCCAAGCTGGCCTTCACCGGCTCGACTCAGATCGGCCACCATATCCTCAAGTGCGCCGCCGAATCGCTGATCCCCTCTACCGTCGAGCTGGGCGGCAAGTCGCCTAATATCTACTTTGCCGATGTGATGGATCAAGAAGACGAATACCTGGATAAGGCGGTAGAAGGCATGCTGCTGGCCTTCTTCAACCAGGGTGAGGTCTGTACCTGTCCGTCCCGAGTACTGATCGACGAATCGATCTACGACAAGTTTATCGACAAGGTTATCGCCCGTGCCAAGACGATCAAGCAGGGCAACCCGCTGGACAGCGAAACTCAGGTGGGTGCCCAGGCCTCACAGGAGCAGTTCGATAAGATATTAAGTTACCTTGAAATTGGTCGAAGCGAAGGCGCCGAGGTGTTAATAGGGGGCGCCAGTTGTCAGCTATCAGGGGATCAGAGCAGCGGCTATTATATCGAACCGACGATTCTCAAGGGCAACAACAAGATGCGCGTCTTCCAGGAGGAGATCTTCGGCCCCGTCATTTCGGTCACCACCTTTAAGGATGAAGCCGAGGCACTGGCCATCGCTAACGATACCGAGTATGGCCTGGGCGCCGGCGTTTGGACCCGCGACATGAACCGCGCCCAGCGCATGGGCCGCGGCATTCAGGCTGGACGCGTGTGGATCAACTGCTACCACGCCTACCCAGCTCACGCGGCCTTCGGTGGCTACAAGAAGTCAGGTATCGGCCGCGAGACTCACAAGATGATGCTCAGCCATTATCAGAACACCAAGAACCTGCTCGTCAGCTACGACGTCAACCCGCTAGGTTTCTTCTAACCTAGCAATCTGGCTCAACCCAAAGCCTGCTGAAACAGGATCTCAGCAGGCGCTATCCCTTCATTAAGGGACAGCTATCTAAGTAGCTACATCAAACCAATTTGAGACTTGGAAAGGGTGATTTTAACCATGGCTTCATGGTGTATTAATTGCCTGTGGCAGGTGCAGCGCGAGGGGATCTTAATGGCCTTTCAACGAAGGTCTTAGTAAGTGAGCATCACACTACTTTGCTGTTTTAAAGGGTTTCATTGAACCATGACTTCATGGTGTATTAATTGCCTGCAGCAGGTGCAGCTCGAGGGGATCTGAATGGCCTTTCAGCGAAGGTCTTAGTAAGTGAGCATCACACTACCTTGCTGTTTGAAGGGTTTCCTTGAACCATGACTTCATGGTGTATCAATTGCCTGCGGCAGGCTTATGTGCAAGCACTCTTTTGACACGCCGATATTCCGTCCCTGGAGGCTTCACGGCGGCGTCCTTGCCGCCGAGAGCCAAAAGCGCGCTGACACTGATATCTATCGTCTCTTCGATTAAACGTTAATGGATAGCCTGACACTAAAATTCAATTGGACAGAAACGAGTTGGCGTTCGAAAGCCTACATTGAAACTAACCGCTCTCAGTTAGGACTTTTTAAAATACCAATAGCCGCAATAAATCCAGCCACCAGGCGGAATTAAGAAGTTTAGTAGAAATGCATAAAAGCCAACCAAAGGAACATTGCTCGCTTTACCCTGTGCAAACCTTACTGTAAAAAAATGACTATTAGCGCTAAGACGAAGAGGATTTGCCCCCAGAGAGTTGCGTTTAAATTCATCATAAACTTCCTTTGTGAAATTTCTACATATCACCCGCGTTAACGAGCAAATGCTGGTTGGCTAACATCCGAAGCGCGGCGTAGGAGCCAACCAGTATTTGGCCAGTTGAATGCGCTTGTATGGTTACCCATATGGTTTTATAGTCAAAGCGATATGCTTAAACTCTTCATAATCATTTTTAGGTAACCCTAACAGCTCCTTAAATGGCGATGAGTCATACACCGCTTTTCTTCCCGCAACTTCTAATTCTGCCAATCCAGTCGTAGTGGACACATTAAGCTCGACTACATTCCCTTCATCGTCCAAAAAGAATTCGATCAAGACGCTTTCACCTTTCCAAGATTCCTCAACGATCAAATTTGACTGAAGTTTCAATTTAACCAAATTTATACAGGCTTCGATAGTTGAACAAGTATCAGGAACATTTATACGAGAACTGCACCCAGACAGTACAAGAAGAAATGAAAGAACTATGAGATTACGCATACTTGCCCTTGTAAACAGAACGCCCGCATTAGAGGCTGATAATAGCTTGCTAAAATGTGAAGCCTAGCGGAACCGAGCAAGCTGTTAGCAGTCCCGTTGCTACATGCGCTTGTTAGTTGCTGATTACTAGACTACTCATCGTCACTTTTTTCTTGTTTTTTCTTTTGTTCCAGGCCTATGGCTGCACCAATTGCAATTCCAACTCCAATACCTAAAGCTAAATTCCCAAGAGCAACTCCAAGTCCAGAGCCAATAGCTATTCCTATACCTATTCCAAATGCTATTGGATTATTATTAGAGCTACCATTATTGTTCCAATTACCCATTTATACTCCATAATCAACTAACGCCTTGCTACGCGCCAGTCTCACGGAACCAGCCGTAGCTGACGGAGTAATCTTGAGCGACTGGTTATGTAGCTACATTTCAAGTCTGAGTACCTGCCCCTCTGCGATTTTGACACTACATATGTAAAGCTCAAACGGCATACCCTCATACATTTTAGATTGATGAATTTCATCATCTAGAAAACTCATGTTGAGTTCGACTGTATCTCCATCAAACGCTTCCACATCTTCAGGAAACATCAGTCTGCAGCTAGTATCAACACCATCTAGATAGTGGACTCTTGGCCAAATACTACCTGTATACCTAAACCTATGAGGAGGTCGTTCAATCACTAGAAAAGTAACTTTTACGGACACATTCATTGACTGTCCTTAGCCACATAACGCCGCATTAAGGTGTGAGCGGCACTTGGCTATACTTGAGCGAAGCGAAACTGCCAAGCGTTGCGAATCACTCTTAAATGCTTTGTTAAATTTCAATTAGTACCAGTCTGGTTCAGGGTGCTCTTCTACACTAACTTCAACACTTCCACGTAATGAAGGAATTGTAAACATTGAGATATGAGGTTCATGAAGTTCGCCATTTTCAAACGTATATTGCAAATCTAATTCAGCTGTAAGTGTTAACGTGAATGTTTCTTCTCTTTTCGTTGAACCAAACGTATAAATGAAGCCCTCCTCTTTGTCGTAAGTGCCATTAGCAAAGTCAGGGCCCACCACTTCAACAAAAAGATCAACACTAGCTTCAACGGTTACTTGACTCTCTTCATCATCAATGTCAATAACGTTTATTTCAAAATCACTAACATTTTTGACCTCATACTCTTCGACTTCTGCATCTTCCCAAGTTGAACTATTGTAGATATCACAATCTTCGACATAATCCCTGAACATACGTTGGATCTGCTCACTTTCTGCCACGATGTATTCTTTTACTTTTTCAGTTCGAGCGTTTGTATGTTGGTTATAAACATCGAGAAGCTTTTCCAAACTGTCTAATGTGATTAAACGATCATTGCCTTCACAGTATGTCTTCAAGTCTTTGTCATCCGAGATAATATAAATTTTTTCATTATCTTCAAGATAACTCTCTAATGAGAGGAGAGAGATTGCATCTGGAAATTCTGCTTTCTTCTTACCAACCCCAAAAGGCGGTTTTTGCTGAAAGTACAATTCTAGCAAATGCTCCGGATCTATAGCGTCAGCTTCGACATACTCGTAATTGCAATCTGCATTGTATTGCTGAAAAACCTGACTTGCTTTCTGATATACCTCGGGCTCATTAACGTCAGAGAATAGTGATGAGAGGTGTTCATCTTCAATCGTCGACAAGACACCAGCTTTCTTTTTGAATGATTGCAGAGAGCTTAAAGCTTCTCGAATAGAGTCTTCTATTTTGCCATCGACCTCCTGTTCTACAACACTTGTCAATAAGTATCGTAGCTCCCCTTCTTGGCATAGCTCTTTTAATGTTAAGAAAGGGCGTGAAGAAAAATTAAAGTTACTCTTCACAAAGTATTGCGTATCAATAAACAATATTCTTGTTTCTAACATTTTACACCTATGTCAATTTAAAATTTAACATTTTATTAGTGCGCATGCGCGTTTATCTCATTAAACCAGTGAAAACGCGCATTGTTAACTGATTGTATTACAAAGAAGTTATCACCTTTGCTTAAAATACACCATCTGGAAAAACGCGCACGAATACAGGATGAAAATCGTTCAAAATCCTTATGATTCTAATATGACTGTATCCTTATCCAGTTTTTGATGGGGAGTAGTGAATTACATCACAGGGGGGTAACGATGAATATCTTTAGGTCAGAAAATCAGTTCGGTACTGCTCCACCGACAACTGGTTAACTCACTTTGGGCAGCTTTTAGCTCCCCCATCACACTCAATACGGCCAAATCGAAGAGACGTTGGATATTGAGTGTAGATACGCCGGTGACCTTCGGTTTCAGGGACGAAACCGCAGAGCAGCCAAGGATGGCGCACAGCGTGTCACAGGCGTATCTGCACATAAGCTCACCGCAGGTGATAGGTTACCATGAAGGTACGACTTTCAACTCACTTAATAAATGAGCAAGTCGCCAAATGCCAACCAAGCAAACTATAGAAATGCCAAACCTTCATTCTAAGGGCAGCACACTTTGGGGCAGAAATAAGTTAACGCTTTACTCCCTTACCTCCCCTACGCCGCCAAATCGAAGAGACTATAGACACCGGTGTAAGCGCGCTTTTGGCTCTCGGCGGCATGGACGCCGCCGTGAAGCGTATAAGGACATATTCACAGCGTGCCAAAAGAGTGCTTGCACATAAGCCTGCCGCAGGCAATTGATGAAGGTGAAGGTTCGCCCCTCAAAATCCCTTCAAATACAAATGCAGCTGGAAGCATCAGCCCGATTACCCCCAAATATTCGGCACTACACTATTCGAATACCCAGATATAAATGGCTTCTTGACCCCGGTATCGAGATCATAGATATGCCGCCGCACCGCACCTATGTTGGCGCCATAGACATGAATGCTGACCGATACCCCCTCCGCGAGGGCGTTCGATACCCTGTGGATGTCGCCAATATCTGGCGAGACTAGATCGACACTGCCAACGGGCAACTCATGGCTGCCACTCGCCCGCAAGCCTGAGGTTTCAGTCTCCAGCTCATATTCCTCACAGCGTTCAGCGCCGCGCAGCACACCCACCATGCCCCACACTGTATGGTCATGAACAGGCGTGGTCTGCCCGGGCGTCCAGACAAAACTCACCACAGAAAAACGCTCCAGAGGATCACAATAGAGCAGATACTGCCGATAGCTTTCGCTGCTCGGCTGAGCAAAGGCATGGGGTAGCCAGTCATCGTGAGCAATAAGCTCCGACAATAGCGCCTTGCCATGGGTAAAGATACCCGCCTCATCGCTACCGACTTGCTCAACCAACTGAGTAAAGGACTGAACAAAATCCCGCAATCTGCCAATGTTTTCCATAAACACTCTCTGCCCTAAATACCATCAATCAAGGCTAGGTGATCTGCCGAAGGCAATAAATAGGCAATAGGTCGATAGAAGATGAAAGCCATAAGATAAAAGGGTAATAAAGGGATTTAGAAAATATCGGCTTGATGAAGGGAAGCTCACCGCCCCTGTGATCACGACATTAGTGCTTCCATATAAAGCACCCGCCGGGTAGGCGATAAGAAACAGCGAAGGTTAGCCCTTCATAACCCCGGCAAACATCAACTCAGCCAGACGCCACAACAACTAACCAGCCCCCCCCTCACCAGTCAGGCAACTTCCCACGGCAAAAGGGCGGTTTTCCCCCATCACCATTTACCTTATAATCGCCGCTCATCCGTTCAAAGGTACGCCAAGATGTTTCATATCGCCCTCTATGAGCCAGAGATTGCCCCCAATACCGGCAATATCATTCGCCTGTGCGCCAACAATGGCTGCCAGCTACACCTAATCGAGCCTTTGGGTTTCGATCTTGAAGAGAAAAAGCTGCGCCGCGCCGGGCTGGACTATAGCGATCTGACCCGAGTCACCCGCCATAAAGACTTTGAGAGTTTTCTTAGCGCCATGGCGGGTAAACGCATCATGGCCTGCACCACTAAGGGCAGTCGCCCTCACAGCGAAATCGCTTTTGAGAAGGATGATGTCTTGCTGTTTGGCCCAGAGACTCGCGGCCTGCCGATGGAGATAATCGAATCGATTCCCACCAGCCAGCGCCTGCGCATCCCCATGGCCGCCAGCAGCCGCAGTCTGAACCTGTCGAACTCGGTCGCCATCATCAGCTATGAAGCCTGGCGTCAACTCGGCTATCCGGGTGCCTGTTAACCCTGAGCAATAGGATTGAGTGCGATGCCGCGATAGACTTGATAGTCATCATCGTCCTGATCCAGATATTGCACCTTCTGTAGCCATAACCAGCCGCTCCCTTGAGGCGTGAAATTAAGACGGATCATCGCCGGGCGCTGCTGCACTATCCCTTTGCCTAAAAGCGAAAATCCCGCCCCTTCGCGGTACAGGCTAAAGTAGAGGATCTTGTCGGCATCCACGCCATTAAAGTAGGTTAGCTTGATCTCGCCATCACCTTCACGAAACCACCAGGTCTCGCTCAGTGGATGGCTGGCATGTTGGCTCACCGAGAGCATCAGCTGACGCCTGTCGGCGCTGCAGATCCCTTCGACCTCTACCGGTTTGATTTGCCCTTGGGGCCGAGACGCCTCTCCCTGCCACTCGCCCGCTAAAGCCTGACAGAAAGGCGACAGGGCTATCTTATCGGCCACCGCCATAGGCGTCGCTAACAGGGCGCACAGCAAAAAAAGTCGTCTAAAACAGTTCAACATCTTGTTTAGTTTGGTGTAGGTGATTATCTCTGTAACCTTGAAGTGCCTCATGCATCGGCACGCCTCGCAATAGCGCCTCAAACATCTCGCGCTCACAGTCGAGCGAATAATGCGCCTGGATCTCAGTCTGTAACGCCTGCCAAGCCGAAGGGGACTGACGCCGCTTCTCATCTCCCAACATGCCTTCCATCAGGCTTAAGGCGGTGATCACATGACTGAGCCGCTGGGAGATGCGATCGTAAAACTGAAAAGCCTGCACGCCGCTGTCGATCGCCTGCACAAGGTTATCACTGTGAGCCAGAATATCACTCGGAGTATCGCCCTTGCCATGCAGATGGCCATTGACTTGAGTTAAATGCGCCGCCATCTCAGTAAACAGCTGCCCCAGACCTGTAACATTATGGTCGCCATCGGTTAGCGACAACTCGATCTGCGCCGTCGCTAACAGGAGCAGCTTAGTGGTTTCTTGCAGGTGACACCAATCGGTATGGTCACAAGCCTGCTCTGTGGGTTGTGCAGGCGAGGTAGGTTCGACACGAGATTCCATTCATATCTCCCAGTATGACTAAGCTAAGGTTTTATTAACCCTAGATGAAAGCCTGTAGAAATGCGAGCACTCACCAGCGGGATTTGCCACTCAATAAAAAGGCCCGCAGGGGGTAACCCGCGAGCCTTTATCGATTCAGCCTGATGAACTATCGGCTATTGGGCGAACCCAACCGCACCGATATCCACCTGCTTCACTTCACCATATTCGGCGGCAATAGTGCCTATCTTGTCGGCATTACCGATCAACACATATTGCAGCTTATCCTGTGGGAAGTAGCTTTGCACCAAACGATGAGTTTCCGCAAGGGTCAGACCGTCGACATTCTTTTGGAAGTCGTTGATAAAGCTGTCGTCGAAGCCATAGAGGTACATGCTCGACAAGAGGCCGGCAAGTTGCGCACTGGTCTCAAACTTAGGTGGGAACTGTCCCTTAACGTAGGCCTTGGCCGAATCCAGCGTCGCCTGGTCTATCCCCGTCTGCCACAGACGTGCATAGGTCTTCAGCGCCAGATCGATCGCCTCCTTGGTGGTGTCACTCTTGGTAAAGGTGCTGATTCTGAACACGCCCCCTTGAGAATACGGGGTAAAGGCTGAGCGGGCACCATAGGTCAAACCGGCATTCACCCGCAGCTCATCGTTAAGCCAAGAGGTAAAGCGGCCACCTAAGATGGTGTTTACCACCTGTAGCCCCACGTAATCAGGGTTGTTGCGGCTAATGCCTTTACCGCCGATCAGGAAAGTGGTTTCAATGGCATCACCCTTGTTGACCAGCAGTACCTTGCTGGCATCTAGCTGAGGTTGTCCCTTGGCCAGATCTTGCTTGGTGATCGCCTCGCCGTTCTGCCAGTCGCCAAACAGCTTGTCGAGCTTAGCCTTCATCTCACTTGGCTTGAAATCGCCGACCACAGAGAAGGCGATATTTTGCGGCTGGTAGTAACTCATATGAAAGGCGCGCAGTTGATTAACCGTCAGCTCTGCCAGTGAATCCCGATTGCCCGATGCCGGATTACCATAAGGGTGATCGCCAAACACCAGTTTGTCGAAGTAGCGGTGGATCACCACTCGAGGACTCTCTTTTTCCTGAGCCAGGCCCGCCATTTCGCGCTGGCGTAACTTGTCGAATTCGTTGGCGTCGAAATCTGGGCTGCGCAGCAGATCCCGCACCAGAGGTAGCAGCTTATCGGTATCTTTTGCCATAAAGTCGGCATCGATAAAGCTACCCTCTTTGCCCGCATCGGCGGCAATTGAGGCCCCCAGGAAATCGACCATCTGCTCGATATCTGACTTACTCTTGCCATTAGCACCCAGCAGCAGGGATTTAGCCGTCATGCTGGCTACCCCGGAAGTCGTGTCGTTGACTGCACCGGCGCGCACCACGGCGCTGACAGTGATGAGCGGCACCTCGGTTTGTGGCATCAAATAGACTGTCATGCCATTGGCCAGTTGATACTGCTCGTAAGCCGGCATGCTAAAGCTGCCGGTATCGACAGTCTGGCTCGGCGTCGTCGCACAGCCCGCCAAGGTGAGCGCTCCGGCCATCATGGCGGCCGAGCCCAGCTTAGCAAGGCTTTGAGGGAATTGAGTCAATAGGGTCTTCATTGGTCACTCTCCTCTGTGGCCGCTAACACGCCAACGGTGCGGTTGGCGCGGCGTAAATAAGTTTGCGCGACGCGCTGAATATCTTCTGGGGTCACCTTGCTATAGGCTTCTGGCGCATTAAATAGTTTCTCAAAGCTGCCGAAATAGAGCTCATAGGTACCCAGGGTATTGGCCTTGCCATTGATGGTTTCCATGGTTCGGTAGAAATTCATCAACTTGATGTTTTTCACCTTCTCCAGCTCATCCTGAGTCACGCCTTCATGGGCGATACGATTGATCTCGCCTATCATGCCTGTCTCAAGCTCTTTGGCTGTGATACCAGGATTGGCGACGCCCATGACATAGAAGAGGTTCGGGTCGAAACTCATCGGCATATAGGTCTCCACTTCAATGGCGACTTGCTTCTCAACCAGCCCTTGATAGAGGCGTGAACTATTGCCTGTGGTGAGGATAGAGGAGAGTAGATCCAGGGCGTAGTAATCCTGGTGTGAAGTTGCCGGTACATGGAAGGCCAGCATCACGTTGGGCGTGCTCACCGACGCCTTTTGCACGAAGACGCGACGTTCACCCTTCTGCAGCGGCTCAACCGTCTTCACCTCGCGAGGTGGGGTCTGAGCAGGAATAGGCGCAAAGTATTGGTTAGCTAACGCCTTCACCTCATTGAGCTTCACATCACCGGCGATCACCACCACGGCATTGTTCGGGGCATAGTAGGTCTTGTGATACTGCACCAGATCTTCTAGGGTCCAGGCGGCAATGTCTGACTCATGGCCTATAACAGACCAGCTGTAAGGGTGCGCGCGAAAGGCTGCGCCTTTGATCTCTTCTTGCAAAGTGCGCCAGTTGGAGTTTTCCAGCCCTGTGGTGCGCTCAGATGCCACCACTCCACGCTCACTCTCCACCATCTCTGCATTGATATCCAGATTGGCGATACGATCGGCCTCGAGATCGAAGATGGTTTCCAGCGCATTAGCCGGGAACCAGTTGGTATAGACGGTTAAGTTTTCTGTGGTGTAGGCGTTATTGGCACCGCCTGCCGCCTCCATGGTGCGGTCGAACATCTTAGGACCATATTTTTTCGAGCCATTAAACATCATATGTTCGAAAAAGTGTGAGATACCGGTAATGCCAGGAACCTCGTTGCGAGAGCCCACCTTCCAAAACAGGTACATATTGGCATTGGGGATAGATGCATCTTCGAGCACCATAATTTTCATGCCGTTATCTAAGGTGAAGCTTTTTATATCTTCAGCCTGAGTAGCCTGCGCCCCCATTGCGGAGAGTAATCCCCCTATGGTTAGGCACAGTGCGATTATCTTTCGCATCATCTGTCGTTCCCTCATTCGTGAGCAGATAGAATTTATCTCGGTATCGAGGACCGCCAAGGCAAATGCCCTCGCTATTTGAAACCTAAATACCAATCGTAGTAAATAACTGCTCATCCTAGCTTGTTAAAACGCTCTAAAACGGCATTATCATTTTCGATAGTAGCATCACTAGCTATCAAAAAATTCTGCCTTGTTCTCAAGCGTTTTTCTTACGCAATTTCTGATCACTTACTTACTGTGATTCGTATAAGAGGTGAAATTATAAATAAGATCAAGTCTGTTGTAGCAATTATCGCCAAACAGAATTGTAACTTATTGCTTTTGTGCCATGCTAAGAAAAAAGCATGGCCACATTAACCCAAGGGAGAATTCACCTTGCAGTCAGCCACAGAAATTGACTTGGCTTACCTTAATCGCATCAACTGCAACACGGAAGCCCAGCTGCAGATACTCACACCGCTCAGACCCATTAGACTCAGAACCCGGCTCATCGGCATCGATCCCGACAACGCCATTATCCTCGCCTTGGGACAAGACAAATATTGGCAGGCCGCTCAGGAGTACATCACCCAGGGCCAGGGGGTTGTGGTGCGCCTAATCAATAGCGACGACCCGGAAGCCAACATTTTGGCCTTTCGCAGTCAAATCAAAACCCTGCTTAACCACGCCGGTCGTTGGTTAGTAGTGAAATACCCTAAGACGCTTCAGAGTGTGGCGCTGAGGCAACATAGCCGCATCCCGGTCAATGTACCCGCCTCGATACATGAACATCAGGCAGAGAGCGAGTCGCCACTTCTCTGTTCAAGCGGATTTTTACAGGATATCTCAATCAAGGGGGGCGCCTATATAGGCAATGAAATAGAAGGCGGCACGCTCAACAAGACCTATCTGTTACAGGTCAAGCTTACCCAGTCTGAAGAAACCCTAAGTGTGCCCATCATACTGAAAAACATTCAGCCACCGGGCGTGGGACGGCAGCAGTTCCAATATGGATTTACCTTAGATGACGCGCATATGGAGGCAGATCAGCAGGGCTTTGCGCAAAAGGTGATCATCAACCACCTGATGCAGCAACCCAAAAGCTAGCCGATTTTAGCCTTGGTAAAGAAGACGACATCTTTGTCTATGACTTCTAATTGCCAATTGAACTGATTGGCGACCCACTCAAAGGTCGCCTGGCTATAGAAACAGATATGGGTCAGATCCTGCTTGTAATGCCAATGAGTAAAAGCCGCCTGACTCAACACTCGCTTGGTCATCACAGCTAAACAGCTACCGGGCTTCATCATGGCGTCAAGTCGAGCAAGTAAACCTTGCGCATCAGCCACATGCTCAATCACCTCTGTCATGGTGATAAAGTCATATTGCTTCTCGAGCAACGCCTCATGGGGGAAGTAGTAGAGATCGTAATTCTCCATGACAATGCCCACCTCATCGGCCATGACACTTATGGTGGGGCCAGGGCCACAGCCAAAATCCAACCCCTTATGGGCTGGGGTCAAGCGCTCAAGCAGGGGGAGCCAGGTACGCCCCAGGAAACGCCGATAGCCGGCATCTTCACTGTTGTTTTCATGATGATCATAAAACGCCTTCTCATCCTCGGCGCTTAAACGGTACTGTTCAGGAACACTCACCAGCTGGCACTGGCCGCAGATCAGGTATTCTCTGTGTTTATCGCGATGAAATAAACTTAAGTGTTCACTATGACAAAGGGGGCAAAGACTCACGCAGCATCCAATTAGAGTTAAGGTTTAGGAATTTTTCGATCTTGCGCCGCCGCATCGATCGCGTCTTTTAAATATTTAGCCTCTCGGCTTTCACGCTCATTAAACTGTCGCTGGGCTTTCTCCCGCTGCGATTCCTGCCATTCACCCGATTGCTGGCGCTTGAGCACTTCCTTTTCCCGTGTCTGGGTGTCTTTAGCCGCCTCCCTGGCTTTCTCAAGTTGCTCCGCCTCGGTTTGGCGTGCAATCGCGCTGGCCTCCTCGGCAGTCGGGCTGAGGCGCTTATGTTCTTTGGCGGCGAGATTCAGACTCAAGCCGACCAGTAATACCAAGGCTAGACGGGGCATCATGGCGTTAATCATGACAGTTATCCTTAACTAATCGAGAGGTGTGAGCCGATTTTAGCACTATCGTCATCACAACGTCGAAAAACCTTTCCACTCACGCTTAGGCGTGCGAAACGTCATAAAAAAGCATTAAAAATAGCGCAAAAACCTATCCTTAGGTTTGAGTCTGCTCCTGATTCGCGGTACTTTTAACCATACCTGTAATGAGGCTATCACTTAAGCCACTGTAAATTAACGTCTCATTGCCCTATCTCATGGAGCACCCTATGGGCCCTTGGTTAACTTTATTGGCGCAGCTAAGCAGCGCACAGCCTGAGACTCAGCGGCAACTCGAACGTTGGCGTGAGGACGACTCTGCTTTCTTAGCTATCCTCAAGGGCCACTCCTTCATAGGCGCCAACCAAGGCACCCTGGATTATTTTCAAACCCAGCTGGACAGCTTTATCAATGCCACCCCCTACGACTTCTCTCCGCGTATTCAGTCAAATGGTATCAACAGCATAGAACGTGCGCAGCAGTTAATTGAGCGAGTCCATCAAGGTGAGCACATCAGCATCAACTGGCTGCATATGAGCCAGCTTGGCAGCGAGTTGCCCACCTTGGTCAGCATGCTACCTGCCAAGCTAGGCGACGCAGAGGTCATTCTGGCCCGTTTCGACCCCGCCGACAGACGCGCCAAGCGGCGCAACAACATCTCTAACGGCTTCGAGCGCCTGCCCGCACAACTGATCTCCAGCATACTGGAAGATAGCGCCGAGGCGGTTTACATCAGTAATGACAAACATGAGATCATCGCGGTTAACAAGGCGATGTGCCGCATCTGTGGCTATAGTGCCGATCAGCTACTCCACAAAGGGCCAGACGAGCTACAGGGCTTTAGCGATGCCAGCCAATGTCACAGCGACTTCCTACAGAGCCTGGAAGATAGAGGAAGCTGGCAGGGAGAAACCACTAAAACCCGCTCAGACGGCAGCCAATTTCCCGCCTGGAAGAGTTGCCGCAAGATACAGATCGATGGCGAGATCTATTATGTCACCCTGTTCAGCGACATCAGCGCCAAGAAACGCCTGGAGTCACGCCTGACAGAGCAAGCCATGGTGGATACCCTAACAGGCCTGCCCAATCGACATCAGCTCAAGCTGCATCTGGATCAAGCCCTCGCCGAGGTCAAACAGCAAACGGGTAAGCTGGGCGCCGTGATGTTTATGGATCTCAACGGCTTTAAGAATGTGAATGATTGCTTTGGCCATGCCACCGGCGACAAAGTACTGCAACTGGTCGCCGCCCGCCTCGAAGCCAGCTGTATCGACAAGGCCCATATCGCCAGGCTCGGTGGCGATGAGTTCACTTTAGTCTTAACCGATTACCACAATGTTGACGAGATAGAGGCCGTCTCCCAGCAGTTGCTCGCCATTTTTGATGCTCCCTTTGAGATCAACGGTCAGAAATTTTATCTGGGCACCAGTGTTGGTATCGCGCTATTCCCAACCCATAGCGATCAAGCTGCTCAGCTTCTCAGCTGTGCCGATACCGCCATGTATTGTGCCAAGAAAAGCCCTAATCATGTGCTCTTCTATGACAACAAGATGCACAAAGATGCTCAGCATAGACTCAAGACAATCAACGACCTGCGCCATGCCTTTAGCCTGAATCAGTTCCAACTGGCTTATCAGGTGATTGTGGATCTTGAGGGTAACCAGGTGATTGGCGTCGAAGCCCTGCTGCGTTGGCACAAGAGCGATGGCGAGATCATAGAGGCCTGCGATTTCGTACCGCTGCTGGAAGAAACAGGCTTGTTGATCAATATAGGTCAGTGGGTACTCACCACTGCCTGTACTCAGGTCGCCAAATGGCAAGATGAGCTGAAAAAGCCACTACAGGCCTGCGTGAATGTGTCGGCAACCCAGCTCGAACATCCAGATTTTGTCCAACAGGTCAAACACGCGCTGGCGTTGAGTCACCTGCCCGCCTGCAACCTGGTACTGGAGATCACTGAGTCGGCGCTACTGCGCCAACCCATGCGAGTTAAACAGACCCTAAGCCAGCTAAAGGCGCTGGGCGTGCGTATCGCCATCGATGATTTTGGCGCAGGGCTATCGTCTCTTAGCAAGCTGGGGAATCTGCCTATAGACACGCTGAAGATAGATGCGGGCTTCGCCGAACGGCTCAACGAGCCTCAAGGAAGAGAGCTCTGTCAGGCAATGATCCAACTAGCCCAGGCACTTAATATTCAATTCGTGGTGGAAGGCGTCGAGACCCTGGAACAGAAACAGATACTGTCAGGCATGGGTAAAGGGTTTGCTCAAGGGTATTTCTATGGATATCCGGCAGCGGCGGGGCAGTTCACCAAGGCAAACTTCATGGCCCATTGAACCGATAACTGTGTCAGCACCTCTAGGGCAATACTGCCTCCCTGCATGGACAGTAAACTGACACAGCTATCTGACCACCCTATCAAGGGTGACTAAGACTATTAAACCCTAAATTACCTAACATTATCGTGATCTATGCCATAGGCTGATCTGCCAATTTATATCTGCTTCACAGTTTTACCATTGCCTATTTCTGAAGATACCTTTGCCTCACCTCTGGCGGCATAGCATCGAGTCTTTGCCGTACCAAGGCCGCTAAGGCATCGGTGAGCGGTGACACATCACAGCTTGATTCCAAGGTTTCAATGGCCAATGCCGCCGCCTCAAGGGTGGACAGGCTATCATCGCGTTTGGCTTTGCGTATGGTGTATTTAGACGGGGCGTCGAGATCCAGATGCACCGCAGGATACTCGGCCAACCAGGGATTTAACTTAAGCAGCTTAAAAGCTTTTCGCCAAGTACCGTCGAGCAGCAGCAAGATCGCTTCATGGTTATTCTTAGGTGACTTTAGCGGCTGACTGGTTTCACTCGGGTAGAGCAACAACACTGGCCGAGTCTGGGCCTTAAGGTAGGTCCTCAAGTCGGTAAAATCCGTCGGCGTCTCCCCTACCACCAGTCGCAATCTATCCCCCATCACGGCTTGCATCAGCTTTACACTGTTCTTGGCATGTGACACCTCACTCGGGTGTTGCAACACAATCAGCTCGACCTGAGTCGACAGCGGCCGAATGTGCTCGCACAGGCAGGCATTCACAGGGTATTGGCATTTGGGACAAACAGGACGGCTCACAAGATCCTCACGATTAATGGGTAGGCGCTGAATGCTAACCTAACTGACGCAAAAGGCGGCTTGCTCTGGAACTGACGCATAAAAATCAAACCTTTACACAACAATTGCTTAACAAATATAATCCGCTACCGGGCAACAGCTCGTATACCAGCAAGATTATAACGGGCAGCAGAGTGTTATCACAGCATGGATGCAGCCTTCATCATGACAACAAGGAAGAAAAATGAAAAAGCAGCTACTCACACTCCCCCTTCTCTTAGGTTTAACCACACAGGTATTTGCCGGTGAAGCCGTTAACACCTTCCAACATGAAGCCAATGTGAGCTTCGGTACCGATACCGATAACTTCGAAGACGGTCTGTGGAATCTTGACTACCGTTTCTATTTTGAGCCGGTGAAAAATAACAATGCCCCCCATGCTTTAGCCGGATTTTTAGCACAAAGCTCCTATCTCGGCGGTATGTATGCCCAGACCAACGCCTATGACGATACGGTGAGATACAGTGTAGATGGCCGATATGTGATGGCCTCAAATTGGTTTATTGGCGCCAATTATCTCTATCTCAACGTAGATAGCAGTGAGTTTTTAAGTTCTCCAATAGATGAAGATGAAACCGGCTATGGCATAAACCTTGGCTACTATTTTAACGATAGCTCCGAAGTCGCCATCTATTATCAATATCAAGGCAACTCAGACTCTTGGAATCTAAGCACTGCAGAAGTTATTACATTCGATAAAGACAGCGATCTATACGGCGCCCATATCCGTAGCTACTTTCCGCTGCAATCCACCACGGGCTTAGATTTCAAGGCCCAAATAGAATATGGCCAACTGGAAACCAGTAATACCATAAGTTCACAATTAGAAGTGGCTGGTTATCACAATGACACGACTCAAGTGAGCCTGAGCGCAGACTGGTATATCACCCCAGCCTGGTCTGTTGGCGCCGGTTATACTTGGTTAAATAGCGATGCAAAAATCCAGTGGCTCACCCCAGATAATGGTATTAACACAAATACCTTTGAGGACAGCATCAACCTGTTTAGCCTATCGACACAGTATTGGTGGCAGTTCTCCAACCACTTCGCCGCCAACTTCGCTGGGGTAAAGCGATTTTCCGATGAAGATTTCGCCGATGATTTTCTTATCGGCATAGGGGTAAACGCCCGCTTCTAACATCAGGCGAAAAAAAAGCCTGCATTGAGTTCACTAATGCAGGCTAAAAGGGTGTTGCGAATGGATTAGGTTACGGCTATCAATGGGCGTGACGCTCCTGGTGCCAGGCATCTAGTCGGCCCATGTTCATGGCGACCAACAACAGGCTTGCCAAGCCACCCATGACGACGACCACGGCGTAGGGAGCGGTGAGCGATGTCTGCTGCACCAGTCCTGCCAAAATAGAGGCGCCACTCATCTGGATAAAGCCAAGCATGGCGGTGGCCGTACCTGCACGCTCACCAAAGCCTGCCAATGCCATACTGGTCGCCGGGCCGAGCAGCAGAGCAAAGCCGATACACAGCAGCATCATAGGCAGCATAAAACCAAAGGCCGCCGCCAGTCCCGTCTGCGGGCCAGCCCACTGTACCCCAAGTTGCAATAGGGCAGAGACCAACATGGTGCTTAGCGCTAGGATCACTGTCGGACGGTTACCCAGCTTCTGAATCACCACTGGCGCGGCAAAACAGGCTGCGATGTTCACTAAGGCGTTGAGACCAAACAGACCACTGAAGGTCAGCTCGGACACGCCTATTGTCTCGATAAGCCACACAGGCGAGTAGGAAACATAGGCGAGAATTGCCGCCATACCAGCCATACAGGCAAAGGCGTAGAACATAAAGTGCGGATCGATCAGCACAGGCTTATAGCGTGACCAGCGATAGAGCGGCCCTTCGGTCACGGTATTCGCGGGGCGGGTCTCCGGCAGGCGATAGCCGACGATGATCATGATGATGATGGCGTACAGCGTCATAAACACGAAGGTAGAACGCCAGCCAAACTGCAGCGCCAACAGGCCGCCTAGGGTGGGTGCCAACGCCGGGATCACACAGATCACCCCGTTCAGATAACTGTAATAACGAGCACCTTCTTTAGGCGTAAAGCAATCTCTGACGGCACTAAAGACCACGATAGAGGTTGAGCAGGCTGCTAAGCCTTGTAGCACGCGGGCCAGTTGCAGCCAATGAAACTCCATCGCTACCACAGCCAATAGGCTGCTGGCGATATAGAGCAGCAGACCACCCAGTGCAATAGGGCGACGACCATAGCGATCCGCCAGTGGGCCTATCAACACCTGACCGACCCCCATGGCAAACAAAAACAGCACTAGCGTCGATTGCACCTGACTAGCAGACACGGCAAATTCAGCCGCCATGACTGGCATTGAGGGCAGATAGATGTCGATGGCAAGGGGGCTCAAGACCACCATTAACATAAGTATGGGTAACAGGTTTCGACGCATATTTCTCTAATTTACATAGGGGTTAAGGTAATAGGGAGCATTTTAGACCAGCCGAGTTATGAACAGAAATGGTATAATTTCAAAAGCTAATTTCCTTTAAGGAATATCATTATGAATCTCGACAACCTGGCCCGAATCGATCTAAACCTCTTGGTCATGCTGCAAGTCCTACTGGAAGAGCGCAGCGTTACCCGCGCCGCCAGCCGTCTGCACCTAAGCCAATCCGCCCTGAGTAAGAGCCTCAACCGTCTGCGTGATACCTTAGGCGACCCACTCTTTATCCGCACCGCACACGGCCTTAAACCCACGGCCCATGCCGCCTATCTTGGCCAGCAGCTGCCCGACATGTTGCAAGGACTCTATCTGCTGACCCAGCCGCCGAGCTTCAATCCCGCCAGCAGTCGGCGCCAGTTCTCTTTTGCCATGGTCGAGAGTGCCTATGAGACGCTGATCCCCTACTTTATCGGGCCCCTGCTCAATAATGCCCCCAACCTCAGGTTGGACTCCTATCTTTGGATGGAAAAATCCCTCTCGTCGCTGCAGAAGGGGCAGATAGATTTTGGTATTACCGGACGGGATATCAATCCGCAATCGGATCTCATCATCGACCGGCTACCTGAAGGGATAGCTCATCAGACGCTGTTTACCGACTATCAGGTCTGTCTGGTTCGCCAGGATCATCCCATGCTGCCAGCCATCAGAAATCATCGATGGGATCTGGATATCTATCTGGAGATGTCTCATGTACAGGTACGCTGCGAGGGCAATGAGTGGTGGGCACTGGACTACTTTCTGGCTAAATCGGGTAAGCGTCGCCACCTGAGCACCACAGTACCCGATTTCTATGGCGCCGCCAGTGTCTGCGCCCATAGCGATCTGATCTTTACCTTACCCTCCAGTTTTGCGGCCCATGCCCGCAAACTCTATGCCCTGGAGGAGTTGCCCCTGCCCTTCGATTTCCACTCCCTGGCCTATGTATTGCTATGGCATGAGCGCAATAACGACGAGCCAGGACATAAGTGGATACGCGAAACCATCTGTAAGAGTGTTGCCCAGGCATTTCATCAAGACTAATGCCGTAAATCGGCCCTTGGTTCAGCTTAGGTTAACCTTGGACTGGTTATGATGCTTGGGTAGCCACGGAGACATTCAGTAACATTTTACGGCTTAGATTAAACGAATTTAACGTGATCTCGCTGGGCTGTATGTGCACAATCGAGCCATCAATGCAGGGCATATCGAACAGAAATTCAACCTGAAAGTTAGACGGCCCTTAGGGAGAAACTATGATTTATCATCAATTTCAACAGACGCCTTTTCAGCATAGGTTCTCGGGTACTAAAGGCTGGATGGCCTTCGCAATCGGTTTAGTAGTCATGACATTGGTCTTGCTAGCGCTTCCCTTTGTCATTCTCGTCGGCGCCTTAAGCTTTATTATCCTGAGCCTGTTTGGCCGGGTCTTTCTTAAGCGCCAGCTGGCAAAGTTTCGCCAGCAGGGGAACGCCGCCTTTGGCGAGCGTACAGCAGGTTTTGACCAAAAGGGATATTCGGCGCGGTCATTTGACACCGCATCGCCCTTCGGTCAAACCCAGGCCCCACGTCAGGGACGTACCTTCGAGCACGACCCTAACGAATAATACCAATCACAGTAAGTAAGTGGTCAGAAATAGCGTCGGATAAACGCTCGGGAACAAGGCGGAATTTTTCGATAAGTAGTTATTCTACAATCAAAAATGCTAATGCAGTTATCGAGCGATTAAACAAGCTAGGATGATCTGCTATTTACTAGGATTGGTATAATCTCACTCGCCGCCCTTGGTCTGGCCAATAGGGCGGTAAACACCTTCCAGGCCTGTGCTGTGTCACGGGCCTGACTCTTAACATATTCCCCGACACTAGCCTCGCCAAAGTGATAGTTAATCACATAGCTGCGATTAGAGCGGTAGAAGTCTACCCGCTGCGCCGCCTTAGCACTGCTATACAAACCAAACTCCACTAACATTTGCGCCGCCTGATCAGCATCGATTTCACCGTCGATAAACTGCCGGCACACCAATTCATCCAAATGGGCTAAGCCTTTGTAGGCATCCATCACCCTATGATAGTGGTGAATATCGCCCTCAATACCCGCCAAAGGCATTAACACCTCCCGCTCGAAGGCAATAATTTCTGCCTTAGACATCAAGAGTGATAAGCCATAGTTGGCACTGCCCTCAGAGAGAAACGAGATAGGGCTGTAAAGCGGGTAAACAGCATATTCCATCCAACCCAGGCCCTTAACCAGATCCCGTTCTTGCAACAGATTAAACAGATGATGCCCCGGATACCCTTCGTGACTGGCCAGCTCCATTGCCCGCTCCAGATACAAGGGATGGTCTTGATTAAGCTGGATAAGACTCGTGTAGTCACCCTGATACCAGTTGTAGGCAGTCCAGATCTTATCCTTGACGAACTCCACCCTAAAGCGCTCCTCTTCCGGCAGCACAATATGTTGCCGCGTCAACGCTCTAGCCTGCTCCACCGCGGCGGTAAAGACCTGAGGCACCTTGTCAAACGGCACGATAAACGGGCGCCGGTACGCTTCAAACCTTGAAGTCAGACTCCCCTCACCCGGCAATAGCCTATCGAGCTCGGCAAGGGTCTCACTAAAGTGACTCAGCTGATGCTTAGGCGCTTTAGCATCATAGAGAGCCAAAGATTCCTGATCGAAACTCAACGACTCCCCCATGAGTCCGGTTAAATAACTTGCCACCGAGGTCAGTTGTTTGGTTAAAAAGCGATGTCGCTGGAGGAGCGCCTGACAATCTAACCCCTTGCTTACCTTGTCACACTCCGCCCTTAACGAAGCAGAGTCAGCGACCAGTTCAGTAAGCGGCCTAAGGCTCGCCTGAGCTTGCCAGTCAGCGGGACCATAATAGGCGTCGACATAAAGAGGTTGATGACAGCCTATCGCCAAGACGAGTTTGATATAGCCTTCGGCTAAGGCGTTGAGCGTCCTGTTAGAGGTAGCGCACTGGGCCGCAGCAGAGGTTTGATGGCAGATGACACAAGCGGCCGTTTGAGGATGAGACACAGAGACTCCACACCAGCTGAGAAACAGAGGCGCTCATTAAGCCATAAATGAATATTGTATGCAATGAGGAGGGGTTATTCGGGATCGCTCAAAAGCTCGCGAGCACGCTGCAGGGCTTTTAGTTCATCGGGGGCCTGAGTGACCGCCAATACCTTATCTATCTGCAGGGTCAGCGACTCCCACAAGGGGGCTATCACCTCTTTTTCGCGGGCGTTGCCACGCTGACGGGCCATCTTGAGTAGCGCCGCGGAGCCTACCACATCGATACGGCCTAAGATGCCATCGGCCAGGGCGATGCTCAGCTCTATCATGGCCGGCACGCTGTGACCATATTTCACCGCTTCTCTCAGATAACGCTCGGCCAAGGAGAAGTCATTACCCAGGGCATTCTCATTGTTCAGCATCTGCTGGGCACAATGCAGCATGGCATCGAGTTGCCCCTGCTCGGCGGCCTCGGCCATCCACTGCTCGCTCGCTAGGGGATCGGGCTGACACCCTTCTCCGCGCGCCAACATCAAGGCAAGATGATATTGTGCATGGGGAAAACCCGCCTGAGCGGCACTGGAGATGTAGTGATAGGCCTGAGCATAGTTGGCCTGTTGATAATAGAGCACGCCCAGATTCGCCATCGCCTCAGACTGCTCGCGATCGGCGGCGGCCTGCAGGTAGCGATAAGCCAGTTGGGTATCGACACTGATCTGCTCACCACCGACCAGATAGAAATACCCCAGCAGTGCCATGGCATTAACCACACCCGCCTTGGCAGCGGCAATAATGGCACTCTCTCCGGCCGCTGCATCTACTTCGCCCGCATAGCCGTGCAGTAAACTCACCCCATGTTCGTGCTGAGCCTCGGGCAGATAAGGGGCAGCCAGGGCAAACCAATGGGCAGCCTGCTTAAAGCTTGCTTCGCTATCAAGCTTAGGCTCGGCATCAGCCTCATCACGCAGCGCCTGCTCCTGCTCCTTCTGCATCAACGCCTTTGTCTTGAGCGACATCCCCACCAAATATTGCGCCTGGGGATCGTTCTCCATCACGGCGCGATAACAGAGATCCCGCCCGGCAAAGGCATCGAAAGGCTCAAATTGATATTCAGGGGCCTCGCCATCACAGAAGATGGGATAAAGCTCTTCCACCAGTTTAACCAGGCGCTCAATTGCCTTTTCAGCCAGTTGCTGCAACGCCTCTTGGGTGAGGTGATATTTCTCAGGGTGAGCGCCGCGGTTACCATCGCCGCGCAAACGGTGCAATGCCCGGGTCACCCTGACATTGATCACGCGCTGACGGTTGAGGGTTTCGATGCGGTCGTAAAGATTAGGGCTGTCGAACACCAACTGCTGAGATGAAGCCAGCTTATCGGTCAACTTATGGGTAAAGCTACGTACATGTAACAGTGCCTGGGTCGGCACGTCTCGCACATAGCTCTTGGCCACACGGTAGTCTTCACCTAAGTCGCGAGAAAATTGGCTAACCAGTTCGATATCGCTAAGCAAGGTGAGGACTCCGTGGGTATCTATTTATCGGTTATATGCAGTGAAATAACTGGGCTTACACCTGCTCATCAATACTTGGGCGTGACACCATATAAAGACGAAACAGAGCAACGTTAACGAATAGCCCAAAGAAGGCCACTAGCACTTCGACCACCAGCATCAGAGGGAAGCCCCCGTTCTGTGCCAGGCTAGATAGGGTGCCACCGATCAGCGAGATCGGAATATATAGCATGAGTACCAGCAAGGTTTTAAAGGCGATAGGGCCACTAAATCTAAAGCTACCCTTAATCGCTTCAAGCGGTGTCAGGCGCTCAACCACCACCATGAAATTGACATAGGCCAGACGGGCAAAGACGTAAATACTGATCACCAGGCCCACCAACCAAAGAGGGCCAAATGCCGCAAACAGCATCACGGGCGCCAAAATAGCCAAACCAGAAAAGACACCGGCCAACAGCAGCGGCGGAACAAAGCTCACACTGGTCTTAATGACCTGACCAGTCGAGGGCTCGTGACCGTGAGATCGCACCTCCATAAACAGAGTCAGAGCGGCGATCAAGAGTGAAAAAACCAGCAATAGCACCATCATAGCGACCATATGGGGCACGCCAAACTGAGGATTTTCCAGATCGGCGTTATTGATCTCCATCCCCAACCACATCTGAATGCCCACCTGAACAAACAAAATAGGCACTGTTAAGATAGCTAATTGGCGAATATGATTACGAAAGAAGTTATAAGCTTCGGTCAAAATCGCTGACAATGACATGTGACTTTCCATTAGATAGTTATAAACCAACTTGTAAGTGCGACAGGATACCGAAATTTCAGCGCTAATGCACAACAGATGTCTAAAAATAGATACAAAATTAACGCCCGCCTAGGCTAGAATGAGCCTTAAATTTAGCACTTATCACCAGAGGATGGCGATTCATGAAATTTTCCACTATCAGCTCCTTTATCATTGGTACTTTACTGCTTAGCAGCCCGGCATCAGCAGGCTGGTTTGACGATCTCACCGAGCAGGAACAGAGCCAGCCGACTGCGACCCAGACACAAAACAACGATCTGGTTGGCTCGGTCATGTCTCAACTCGGCTTAAACCAGAATCAGGCGGAAGGTGGACTCGGCAGCCTGCTTTCGTTAGCCAAAACCACTCTGGGCGGTGACAGCTTTGGTCCTATCGCCGAGGCGATACCCGGTATCGATGGTCTGCTATCCGCTGCGCCGCAACTCGATAGCGATTCAGGCATGTCAGGCTTATTGTCTAAGGCTGGCGATCTGGGCAGCTCACTTCAAGGCGGCGCCAAGGTGTATGACTCTTTCGAAAAACTCGGTATTTCCAAAGATCTGGCTATGCCCATGGTGGATATAGTGAAAGGCTATCTCGACGCCAATGCTGGCGCCGGTACCACAGATCTGCTGATGCAGGGCCTGGGGGCAATACTCTAACTCTCCATGAAAAAGAGTTCATCTGTATCGGATGAACTCTCTGTCACTCTGGCACTCTAAATCCCTATCTCAGTCAAAAAGGTACGAGTGATGATCGCCAAGCTTAAACAGTTTCTCACCGCCCAGACTCACTCGGAATCCCCCGAGGAGAAGGCCAAGCACCTTCAGTTGGCTGCCGCCAGTCTGCTACTGGAGGTCGTCTATGCCGATCAAACCATAGATGAACAGGAAGCCGCCTTACTGCCTGAACTTTTGACCTCGGCGCTGTCGCTCACGCCATTGGAAGCACAATCCCTGGTGCAAGAAGCCAAACAGGCACAGGGCAATGCCACTTCACTGTATGAGTTCACCAAAGAGATCAACGACCAATGCAGTCTGGAGCAGAAACAACAGCTGATTCTGGCAATGTGGACCCTCGCCTATGCCGATGGCAACCTCTGCCGCTATGAGGATCAGATCATCCGCCGCACGGCAGAGCTCCTCTACCTCAAACACAGCGAACTGATCCAGCTCAGAAACGCCGCGATCAACAAGACGCGCTAACAATTCACCCTTTATGGCTTAGCAAACTTAAGCACATAGCGACTTGTCTTGCCGCGCACAGCTTGATCAAAGGCCGACACAGTGAGCTTATCTTCTGGATTTTCCAGCAGATCCAAACTCCCCAGTAGCTTAAATCCAGCCGCTTCCATAGCGCTCACCACATGAGCCCTAGCCAGTCGATGCAGTTCAGGGGCCGTGCTGGTATCACTGCCAACCTGTGCATCATGATCGATAATCGCGACCAGGCCGCCGGGCTTGAGACTGGTAAACATCTGGTTTAAGAGTCTTTCCCTGTCGATGGCTGGCCAACCCGGCTCATCATAATAGGTGTCGTGGAAGCCTAAGATAAAGAAGATCCGATCAAAGCTTGCCTCAGGCAATTGCAGATCGTCGGCTTCGCTAATAATCACTTCGGCATTGGGCAGACGTTCCTGATATCGTCGCTCGGCCAGATCCTCCTTGGCAAACGGCAGGTAGGCCTGGTTGTTGTGTACCAATACACTCCCCTGCTCACCCACGACTCGAGACAGGAGTTCACTGTAGTAGCCACCACCGGAGAAAAGATCTAATATCCTCTGGCCTGGAGCGACCTCGAAAAAGCTTAGGATCTCACGAGGATGCCGACTCGCATCACGCTCCTTGTCACGGGCCAATCTCTGCTGGCTATCAACCGCAGCATTGATCGCCGCAGCCTCCCCCTGAGCAAAACAACTGTTCACGTTTCCCAACACCATACCTCCCATCAGGCACAACATCGCAAGATTCAAATGCTGCATACTTACTCCCCCCCACACATTAACTTATATTTCGAACCAGCATACCCGCAAGATGTAAACCACCGGTTATTAAAATGTAATCAAAAATATCTTAATTTAACTGGAGATTGACTTTTTATTAGCCAAAGCTAAAAAAGGGTGATAAGCCTATAAGTCTGTCGTTTACATTTGCTTACAAATAGGCTGTCTGGTTTGTGGCAAAGAGAATAAGGTAAGGAAGCTTTATGAAACAAACTGCACTGTTAAAACGAACCTTTATCGCCGTCCTAGGTGGTGTCATCACCCTGGCTCTATTCGCTTTCATGGCCAAGCTGATCGATAACCAGCAGCCCACTGCTGAATATGTTGTTGCAACGCCTGATCTCAACTTCTCCTTCGAGGAGCAACCGCCAGAAGAAAACCAGCACCAAACAGTCATCGAGCCTCAACAAGAACCGATTCAGCCGCCAAGGAATATAAAGGGCTTTGAAAAGAGCGAAACCAGTGAGACAGGGCTGACACCAGGCGCCATAGACATGCCCAAGGTGAACCCGGTAAGTCAGGAGACACGCGGGGTAGACAACAGCAGTGATGCCCTGCCTATCATCCAGGTATCGCCTCAGTATCCCATACCAGCCGCGCAAGAGGGCAAAGAGGGCTACGTACTACTGGAATTTGATATCTCAGCAAGTGGGTCGGTGGAGAATATCAAGGTGATTCAGGCTAAACCTAAGCGGATCTTTAACCAGGCGGCCATAGATGCGTTAAAGAAATGGAAATATAAACCTAGGATGGAAGAGGGTCGGGTGATGGCGCAAACCAAGCAACAGGTAAGGCTCGACTTTAAGCTGGATCAACAGATTTAAGCGCTAGGAAAATCGAGCAGGGAGTATAGCGATAACTCCCTGCTAACAAGCTCCCTAAGGGTAAGCCTGCTTACGCACAAGATGGGTCTTCTGCCACCAGAGTAACGGTGCCAGTACCAACACCAACAGCAGGGCATAGAGCATGCTCGCGCCCAGCGCCACGGCCATCGCCAGGCAGAAGATAACCCCCATGATCACCAGCGGCAGATAGCGCTTACTCAGTAGCTTGGCCGCCGCCAGCATAGAAACCAGATAGATGAGTACGAACACCCCATTGGTCCAGGCGATCAAGTGCTCCAGCTCTTGGCCGAGCAGATAGGTCAGACAGATCACCAGCGCCATGGTGAGCAACACGGCCACCAAGGCTCGCACCGGGACCCTGTGCTGGTTAAGCTTGTCGAAATAGCGCGGTAATACCCCTTCACGGCTAAAGCTCCAGATCAATCTCGCCACACTGGCGGTGTAGACATTCACTGTCGCCAAGCCACCGGCTATCCCCAAAATACCTATCACCTGGGCACCATAACCCCCCAGTAGATGATCGAATGCGGCCACCATAGCCAAGCCCTCACCCTTAGGGACAAACAAGAGCATCAGCGTGCAGGTCACATACACTAGCCCAACCAGTACTGTGCCTATGATCATCGCCGGCAGCATATCCTTTTCGGGGCGCCTAAAATCATTCGACAGGTGTGTCATCGCTTCGATACCCAGAAAACTCCAGAAGGCGATACCGGCGGCAGCCATCACCAGACTCATATCGCTACCGGCATGGGGCGTGGCCAATTCCAGATCTCCCAATTTTGCACCGCCGGCACCAAACAAGATCACCACCACAGAGACGATGGCCAGGGTGAGAGCAAACTGTAACTTGGCTGAGACCTGTATCCCCTTGAGGTTTAAGCCCAATAACAGCAACAACAAGGCTAGCTCAGTCATCAACTGCTGCCAGCCCACCAGCGGCACTAAGGCATTGATAAATTGAAAGGTCATCAAGATCGCCGCAGGCGTGCCTATGGGCACCACTAAGAGGAAGATAAGACCTGTGGTACGTCCCGCCGTTCGGCCAAAGGCTTTCTCGACAAAATAGGCTGGACCGGCGGCATGGGGAAACACCCCCGCCAGTCGCGCAAAGACCAGAGTCACGGGAATAATGGCGAACGTCAGCAAGATCCAGGCAAGCAAAGCGCCGCTGCCGGCGGTGGCTATGGTCATTTCAGGCAGAATAAACACGCCTGTGCCAAGCAAAGTGGTGGCCATCAATCCGGCGCCTTGCCAGCGGCCGATCGTACCGTGATTCTGTTCCATCTTAGGTTCTGTTAGGGTTATTAATGGGGTTAGTATAGACTTAGCGCGTAAAACAGTCTGTCAAAGATTTCCGCCGAAAGGAGCATCTATACCGACACTTTGACGGAATTATCACAATATACCGACACTTTGTCGGTCAGAGACTTTGGCAGAGACAAGAGAGGATACCTTGGATAAGTTTGATAAGGCCATCATCAGCGCCCTGCGGCAAGACGCCAGGCAGAGTGTTTCCAGCATAGCCGACACCGTCAGCCTGTCACGCAGCGCCGTCTCCGAACGGATCAAGAAACTGGAACAGACTGGTATTATTCGTGGCTACCAAGTGCTACTGAGCGAATCGCAAAAAGAGGGCGTTTCTGCCTACTTCGAAATTCAGCACCGCTGCCCCCGCTGTGCCGATGTGGTGCATGTGTTTCAGTCGATCCCCGAGGTGATCACCTGCCGCGGCATCACGGGCGACATGGATCTGCTGGTTTATGTGCAGGCCGATTCGATGCGACGGTTACACGAGATCCGCGAATATATCGACGCCCAAACCGACATCATCAAACTCAAAACCCATGTGGTAATGAGCGAATGGATCGACAATCGTGGCTAACGCAGAGATTACCTAAGGCTGAACATGGCTAACAGTTTGGCCGTCTGGTTTCCTTTAGGATACGCTTAGCGATAGACTAACCTTAACTCTTTCATTGATTAAGCCATTATGCAGATTGAAAAAACCGCCGAATTAAATCTTCTTTGGGGCTCACTTATTCTCGAAGAGCTAGCACGCCTTGGGGTACAGCATGTCTGCATGGCACCCGGCTCCCGCTCTACCCCTCTGACACTGGCGGCAGCCAAGCAAAGCAAACTCAAACAACATTTACACTTCGACGAGCGAGGCCTGGGCTTCCTCGCACTGGGATTGGCCAAGGCCAGTCGTGCCCCAGTGGCCATTATTACCACCTCGGGTACCGCAGTCGCTAACCTCTACCCTGCTATCGTCGAAGCCTGGCTGACACAGGTCCCCCTGATCGTCTTATCCGGTGACCGACCGCCTGAGCTTTTGGGTTGCGGCGCCAACCAGGCAATAGTACAGCCGGCGATCTTTGCCGACTACGCCAAACAGGTAAACCTGCCGACACCAGATCAGGCGATCCCCCCCCAGGCGCTACTGACCCTGCTGGATGAGTCTGTTGCCAACGCCAAACGGCCGGTGCACGTCAACTGCATGTATCGCGAGCCGCTATACCCGAGTTCAATGAGCGCCGACTTTACCCAGTACCTCAGCCCTCTGGGCAACTGGCAACATAGCGTAAATCCCTACAATCACTATGCTGAGGCCAAACTTATCAGTTCACCCGCGCCCGATGCCTTAGCGCGCTTCGTCCACGGTAAAGGGGTGATAGTTGCGGGCACTCTAGCGCCACACGAGCATCCTGAGCAGCTGATCGAACTGGCCCAGAAACTAGGATGGCCCCTGCTGACCGATGCCCAATCTCAACTCAGGCAACATGGCGCGGCCATCGGCAACATAGACCAACTGCTGCTGCAACCTAAAGCCAAGGCCTTGCTGCAAGCCGCCGATACTGTGTTGGTCTTTGGCGGCCGCCTGTTGTCGAAACGCCTAATCAGTTACTTAAACGAGCAAAAATGGAAACGCTACTGGCAGGTTCTGCCCGAGCAGACCCGCCTCGATCCTAGCCATAGCGCTAAGCAGATCTGGATAAGCCCGCTTGCCAACTTTACGCAACTGCCCTGGCCCAGATCCTCTGAGGCGAATTGGGCTGTGCAGCTAATAGAGGCTAACGAGCAGCTGGCTACCCTGTTCCAGCAACAGATAGACGACGCCGAATTTGGTGAGGCGCAGGTGGTGCGCGCCGTCGCCAACCAGGGCGAGCAACAACTCTTTATCGGCAACAGCCTACCGGTGCGCCTCTATGATATGTTCGCCCCGATAACAGCCTCGGCGCCCAGCATATACACCAATCGGGGCGCATCCGGCATCGACGGTCTACTCGCGACCGCCTGCGGTATTGCGGCGCACAAAGGGCAAGCGACAACCCTGATCATAGGGGATCTGTCCCAGCTACACGATCTCAACTCGCTGGCATTAGCAGCAAAGCAGCAAGGCCCCTTTGTCATCGTCATACTCAATAACGACGGCGGCAATATTTTCAATCTGTTACCAGTGCCCGACGAGAAGCTACGTAGCAACTACTATCGCCTTGCCCACGGTTTAGAGTTTGGCTATGGCGCCGCCATGTTCGGCCTGCCCTACAACAGGGTAGAAGATCTATTGAGCTTTAACGAAGCTTATCGCCACGCGCTCGCCTATCGGGGCGCCTCCGTTATTGAGGTCTGCGTGGCGCAAGATCAAGCCAGTGAACAGATTGCCCGCCTTGCCAGCTGGATAAAGCAAAGCTGATGCTGGCCTATCGCACCATGGGGAAGGCAGAACTGCCAGCGCTAGTATTGCTGCATGGCTTTCTGGGCAGTAAAACTGACTGGCAACTCCTGATGCCAAGGCTAAGCCGCCATTTCCATTGCATCGCAGTGGATCTGCCTGGCCATGGCGACAGCCCAGCGCTAGCTGAAACGTCACAGACCACAGGTTTTGACCTGGTAGTTGAGCAGATCTTAGCGACGCTGGATAAGCTCGAGGTCAAACACTTTCACCTGCTGGGCTACTCGCTAGGAGGCCGTATTGCCCTGCACTTAGCCGCCAGCGCTCCTGCGCGCTTGTTAAGCATCAACCTGGAATCCTGCCACCCAGGATTAGACAGTGAGCAGGCGCGAACTGAGCGCCTTATGCAAGACAGCCAGTGGCAAACGCGGCTCTTGTCTCTGCCCTTGGTCGAATTTCTCGACCTCTGGTATCGACAAGGGGTATTTGCCACACTGAATGACAGTGAGAGACAGGCCCTGATCCAAGCTAGGGCAACTAATAACCCTAAGGCACTGGCAAGTATTTATCTGCCGACCTCTCTGGGTAATCAAGCCGATTTGTCGCGCATGCCTAAACAAATAGCCATAGATTGGCATTACTATGCCGGTAAACAGGACAATAAGTTTCTCACCCTAGCGCAGTCATGGCAGTCGCATCAGCCTATCTCGCTCACCCTATTTGACCAAGCGGGTCACAACGTGCATCTGGCTCAGCCAGAGGCCTTCTGCGATAGCCTTATCGCCAAGCTCAGGACACACTCATGAAACTCATGCACCTTAGCCTCTATCGCTATCAGATCCCTCTGGATAAACTGCTTCCAGTGGGTAAACAACGTATCGACAGTCGCCAGGGGCTAGTACTTAGAGCCTCAGCCCAGGACGATGGGCAAACCCTCGTTAGCGCCGAGGTGGAGATCTCTCCACTGAGCGGTCAAGACGTTGATGAGCAGCCGCTGAAAGGTTTTAGTCAGGAGACACTCGCTGAGGTTATCGAAGAGCTGACACCTATTCTCGATGAGCTGATCACAAGCGATATCGATCAGTTAATAACCCGTTCAGAACAGACAAGCTTGCCCTCCATCGCTTTTGGACTGTCACTGCTACATGCCAAACTCACAGACAGATTGCGCCCAGCGCGGCAGGGGCGACGAACCATTCCACTGATCTATCAGGCGCAAGACGAGCCGCCTCAGGTATTAGATGCCCGCATCAAGGCGCTCGATACCTCGACCCACTCGGTCAAGATTAAGGTGGGCCAGACCTCCATGGAGCAGGAGATCGCCATGATCCACAGAGTGCTGGCAATCCGCCCCGATCTTAAGCTCAGATTAGATGCTAACCGCTGTTTTACTCTGTCCCAGGCTATCGACTTTCTCGCCTGCCTGCCGTTAGCCGCAATCGAATATATCGAAGAGCCTTGCATAGAGCGCCAAGATAACAGCTTACTCTTTCAAGCCCTAGGGGTGGGTTTCGCCCTCGACGAAAGCCTCAACGATCCTAACTATCAATTTGTTATGCAAGCAGGATTGGCCGCGCTGATTGTCAAACCTATGCTGCTCGGCTCGCTGCCCCGACTGCAGCAATTGACCCAGCAAGCTCATGAGGCCGGTGTCAGGGTGATCTTAAGTGCCAGTTTAGAAGCCAGCCTGGGTATTACAGCCCTGCAAGCCTTGAGCGAGGCACTTACTCCAGATGAGATACCAGGTCTCGATACCCTAAGTGCCTTTAGCGCGGACCTTCTGGTCTCGACCGGCAAGACCCGCTGCCTGACCCTGGAAAACCTTATCTGCCTAAAGCAAGTGAACCGGGAGGCGGTTTGAAGCAAGACTGTTCACCGCTGCACCTGAGTGCAGCTCAGCATCCAGACAGCGTCGCGATATACTGCTGGCGAGAGGGGAGCTATCAAGCCATCAGCTATCAGGAACTCAGTCAGCAAGTATTAGGCTGCGCCGAGCAGCTAGCCCAATTGGGCCTTGGTAAAGGCGACAAATTGGCCTGTGTAGATCAAAACTCTCTGGCCATGGTAGTGCTGTACTGGGCCTGTGTGGATCTCGGCGCCATCTTCTGCCCGCTGAATCCCAAATTTCCTAAGGCTCAGATCGCCGCCCTGGCCAATCGCTATCAGTTACGTCATTTCTGGGCAGACAAGGCCTATCAGGCCCTATTACCGCAAGCCAGTTTGTCGCTGACATTTGAGCGCCATTTACAGAGCAAGCCACAGGCAATAGACCCAAGCAAGCCACAGGCAATAGACCCAAGCAAGCCCTGCAATATCATACTCACCTCGGGTAGCAGTGGTATGCCCAAGGCCGCCGTGCACTGCCTGAACAATCATATCGCCAGCGCCCAAGGTTCGACTCAGCTCATACCCCTGACACAGGGAGATAACTGGCTCCTATCACTGCCAATGTTTCATATCGGCGGCCTGGCTATAGTCAATCGCTGCGCCTTGGCGGGCGCGGCCCTGACACTGCCTGCCCCTGAGCTCTCCTTGGCAGAGCAACTTAAGGCACGACCACTGACTCACCTCTCCTTGGTGGCAACTCAGCTACTCAGATTGCTTAATGACGCACCCGAGACCCTTAAGGGCCTCAAGGCGCTGCTGCTGGGTGGCGGCGCCATCGATGAACAGCTAATCGCCCGGCTCGAGCCTCTGGGGATCCCCGCCTATACCAGCTATGGCATGACAGAGATGAGCTCGCAGATCACCACGGCCAAGGCAAACGCCCAAGGCAGTTGCGGTATTCCGCTACCGGGGCGCCAACTTAAGATTGTCGATGAGGTGATCTATGTACGGGGGGATACTCTGTTTCTCGGTTACCTGGATGGCGAGTCGCCTGAGACGATAGCCAAACCACTGGAACAAGATGGTTGGTTTTGCACCCAAGATCGCGGTAGGTGGAATGCCGCCGGAGAGTTGCTCATCCTGGGCCGCACCGACAATATGTTTATCTGTGGGGGCGAGAATATACAGCCCGAGGAGATAGAGGCTGTGCTGCGGCGTTATCCTGGCATAGAGGAAGCCTTGGTCTTTGCCATGCAGGACAAAGAGTTTGGCCTGTTACCGGCGGCGCTTATCAAGGGGAATTACCCGCCCACAGCACAACTCGATGCGTTTCTCTGCCAACATATTGCCCGCTTCAAGCGTCCCCGCCGTTATTACCCTTGGCCAGAGATCGAGCAAACCGGGCTTAAGCTACAGCGCAAACAGGTGATACAAGCCGCGGCGCAGCGCTATGGATTAGACATAAAAAAACCTGCTTAATAGCAGGTTTTTTTTAGCTTTCGCCGTTACATTTCCATGCGGCCTTTAAGCTTATTCATGGCGTTCTTTTCAAGCTGCCTGATTCGTTCGGCAGAGACTTGATAAGTTGCCGCCAGCTCTTGCAGCGTGGTCTTCTCTTCGTCCAACCAACGCGCCTGTAGAATATGCTGACTACGCTCATCAAGGGTCTTGATGGCCGCCAGAAGACGAGTTTGGTTATCGGCTTCAAAGTTGTCGTTTTCCACCTGAGAAGCGATGTCCGATGAATGGTCCTCAAGGTAATGCACAGGTGCATAATCTTGGTCATCATCATTATCGCTAGCCAGATCGAAAGCGGGATCCTGAGCTGCCATACGCGACTCCATTTCGGTCACGTCGCTCTTAGATACACCCAGGTTTTCGGCAACCATGGTCACCTCTTCATCGCTAAACCAGCCCAAACGCTTCTTGGCCTTTCGCAGATTGAAGAACAGCTTGCGCTGTGCCTTGGTGGTTGCGACCTTAACGATACGCCAGTTTTTCAACACGTATTCGTGGATCTCGGCTTTAATCCAATGTACGGCAAACGAGACAAGACGCACACCCACATCGGGATCAAAGCGTTTTACCGCCTTCATCAAACCAATATTACCTTCTTGGATAAGATCAGCCTGTGGCAGACCATAACCCGAATAACCTTTGGCGACATGAATTACGAAACGAAGATGAGACATAATCAACTGCTTCGCAGCCTGAATGTCACCGGTCTCCTGCAGACGCTTCGCCAGCTCATATTCCTCATTCGCCTCCAACATTGGAATGTTGTGCGCAGAATGGATATAAGCCTCTATGCTACTGCTGCTTTGAGGTACCATTAGTGCCATTGATTGCGTTTGATTCGTCATTAACGCTCCTAACTTCTTATCTTGCATGTGTTTAACACTTTGAGTGCTCAGCACCGCATAAAAGCGGCGTTCCGTGGGGGTATCGTGAAAGGTGGGTACGCCCAGGGACAAGCTGATGAACTATTAACTATCTGACAGTCTATGTCAACACTCGAAACTGAACTGGTTTTAATTTCACCCGATTCTATAGACATTACAAGTGAAAATTAGTTCATAAATCCAGCAAACAAGCTTAAAAAAGCGCTTAAAAAAGGAACTAAGAAGGCTCAATGGCTCTAAGGTGCTGTCTCACTGATAAGTATGAACCCAACCAGCCCAAAAACGAGGCTAGCAGTATCAATTCACCCAGCTCAATCAGTGTCAGCGACTGCATCTCAAGCGTACTACCATAGAGGCCTAGCAGACTCGCCAGTGCGCCATCGAGATACCAGACTAACAAATTGATGATCACCCAGGCCAGCACACCGCCAATCACCCCAAACCAGATGCCAGTATAAAGGAAGGGACGCTGAATAAAGCTCTCGGTGGCGCCCACCAGCTTCATCACCTCGATCTCGGTGCGGCGATTCATAATTGCCAGACGAATAGTGTTACCTATTACCAGCACCACGGCCAACACCAGCAAGGCGGCAATCGCCATGACGGTACGCTCAAGCAATCTGACAACGGCCTGTAAACGCTCGAGCCACTCGATATCCAGGCGACCGAAGCTCACCTCAGGTTCCAACTCCAGCTTCTTCAGCAGCTCTCGGGCACCATTAGGGCTAGCATATTTGATACTTGGGGTTACTGTGATCACCGCAGGCAGCGGATTTTCATCCAGATAGGCAAGCGCCTCGCCAAAGCCTGAAAGGCGCTGAAACTCCTCTAACGCCTTGTCACGATCGATATAGCTAACGGCACTGACCTCAGAATAGGCGCTAATACGGCTGATCAGGCTTTGTATGCTGCGCTCGCTGCGGCCCTCGTCGATAAACAGAGAGATCTCGGCGGCGCTGTTCCAGGATTGCGTGATGGTCTCGGCGTTCTTAACCAACACCTGCAGCGCGGCGGGCAGACTCAGGCTGACACCGAGTACCGCCATGGTCATTAGCGATGAGATAGGGTTGCGCCACAGCTCACCCATGCTAGCCATGGCATGTTGAATATGACGAATGAAAAACATCACAATGCGGCCACTGATCGGCAATTTACTGCGTACCAATTGAGGTTGCTGATTCATCTGAGTCTCCTCAATTATTCACTAAAGGCGTTAGCGGTAGCCAGCTCGTCACCACCCAAGATGCGCCCTTGCTTCAGGGTCAGGGTACGGTAACGCATTCTGGCAATTAAGCCCAAATCATGGGTGGCGATCAGCACGGTAGTCCCGGCATCATTAAAGGTCTCGAACAGACGCAGAATATCCATGGATAACTTGGGGTCCAAGTTACCTGTTGGCTCATCGGCCAGCAGCAGAGGGGGTTTATTCACAATGGCGCGGGCGATGCCGACACGTTGCTGCTCGCCGCCCGACAACATGATGGGATAGTGACGCTCTTTACCATATAGCCCCACCATATCCAGCGCCGCCATCACTCGCTTTTTAATCTCATGCAAAGCAAACCCTTCGATCACCAAGGGGAGCGCGATATTATCAAACACAGTGCGATCCATCAGCAGATGGTGGTTTTGGAAAATCATGCCGATATCGCGGCGCAGGAAGGGCACATCTTTGGGCCTGATGTTAGCGATATCATGGCCATTGATGGAGACGCGACCAGCATTGGCTCGCTCTATCACAGTGATCAACTTAAGCAGGGTACTCTTGCCAGCACCTGAGTGGCCGGTTAAAAACGCCATCTCTCCACGCTTTAAATGAAAACTCACATCGGTGAGGGCTTTCTGTCCACCTGGATAAATTTTGCTAACCTGCTCAAATCGAATCATAAGTACCCAATCTTAGATGTTGCATTTATGCGTTATTATTATAGGCCAGCCCCATGTAGGAACCTTGCTGGCCTTGGGTATATAGGCGTCAGCTTATTTGGCTTCTTCCTCTTGACTAAACAGGGCATCGACAAAGTCTTTCGCATCGAAAGTTCTTAAATCATCGATCTGCTCGCCCACACCTATATGTCTGATAGGTATACCAAACTTATCGGCAATGGCAAAGATCACCCCGCCCTTGGCCGTGCCGTCGAGCTTGCTCATTGTGATGCCTGTAACACCAACCGCCTCTTTAAACAGCTGCGCCTGACTGATGGCATTCTGACCCGTACTCGCATCCAGGGTCAACATTACCTCGTGTGGGGCACTCTCATCTTGCTTCTTCATCACCCGCACGACCTTCTTCAGCTCATCCATCAGATGCGCTTTGTTTTGCAGGCGTCCAGCTGTGTCGGCGATAAGGATATCAATATTACGGGCACGCGCGGCCTGTAGCGCATCAAACAGCACAGAAGCACTATCGGCCCCCGTATGCTGAGCAATCACAGGAATATCGTTACGTTGACCCCAAACCTGCAGCTGCTCGACCGCTGCGGCGCGGAAAGTATCACCCGCCGCTAACATCACAGACTTGCCTTGCTGCTGATACTGCTTGGCCAGCTTGCCGATAGTCGTGGTCTTACCCACGCCATTCACGCCAACCATAAGGATCACAAATGGCCCTTCGCTGTTTTCCGGCACCAGAGGAATACTCACAGGTTCCAGCGTCTTCTGCATCTCTTCGCGCATCAGCTCGTACAGCGCCTCACCATCTTTTAGCTGGCGACGACTGGCCTGCTCGGTCAGCTTGGCGATCAGGCGACTGGTCGTTTCTACGCCAACATCGGCGATCAACAGCTGCTCTTCCAGCTCTTCAAACAGCTCATCATCTATCTTCTTGCCCTTGAACAGGCCGATGAATCCGCTACCGATATTTTCACTGGTGCGCTTAAGTCCGCGTTTGAGTCTGGCAAAGAAACCCTCTTTTGTCGGTTTCTGTTGTGGCTCAGGCTGCTTTTCCTGTTCTGCCTCAAGATTGGCCTGCTCGGCCTGCTCGGCTTCCAGACGTGCCTGTTCGGCCTGCTCTGCTTCCAGACGTGCCTGCTCGGCTTGCTCTGCCGCCAGACGTGCCTGCTCGGCCTGCTCTGCTTCCAGACGTGCCTGTTCGGCCTGCTCTGCCGCCAGACGTGTCTGCTCGGCTTGCTCTGCCTCCAGACGAGCCTGCTCGGCCTGCTCTGCTTCCAGACGAGCCTGCTCTGCTTGCTCTGCAGCCAGACGCTCCTGCTCAGCTTGCTCTGCTGCCAGACGCTCACTCTCTGCTTCGAGATGGGCTTGCTCTGCCGCTAAACGCGCCTGTTCGGCCTGCTCTTCTTCCAGACGAGCCTGCTCAGCCAGCTCGGCTTCGTGACTAGCCTGTTCGGTTTCCGACTGGGTCGAAACTTCTACTTCTGGCGCCGCCGCTTCCTGCTGTGATTTATCTTTGCGGAACCAAGAAAAAAAACCTTTTTTTGCCATGTGTAATACCAGTACTCAACTAACTGATTTAAAATTCGCTATAAAGTCGTTTTGCGCCCGTCATTATAACCAGATAGTTAGACTTGTGACGCGGAAAAGCGCTGCATTTTTTGCCTAAACTCTCTGGCTTTGCACCTTTTTCTCGTGCTTTACGTTAAAATAGCAGCCTTAATTTAGCGCAACAGTCTATCACTTAATCCGGTGAGGCCAAATTGTCGCTAAATGAATCCACAAATATACAGGTAGAAAATGGCAAGAAATCGACCCGCAAGCGGACAGGTGAGGATCATCGCCGGACAGTGGCGCTCCAGACGACTCCCTATTCACGATCTCGAAGGGCTACGTCCCACCACAGATAGAGTCAGAGAAACCCTGTTTAATTGGCTGGCCAGCGATCTACCGGGCGCAAGAGTCTTGGACTGCTTCGGAGGTAGCGGTGCGCTTTGCTTCGAGGCCCTTTCTCGCTACGCCAAATACGCTAAGGTATTCGAGCTACAAGCCAGCGCCGCCAAACAGCTCAATCAAAATCTAGCGACCCTAAAGTGTGATTGCGCTGATGTGGTACAAGGCGATACCTTGGCGCAACTTAAGACGCCACCCACTGAGGGGTTTGACATTGTCTTTATCGATCCCCCTTTTCGCAAAGGGCTGGCACAGGCCTGCATCGATGGCCTCATCGCGCAATGCTGGTTAAATGACGATGCACTTGTCTATGTTGAGACCGAGAGCGAGCATCCTCCTTTAAAGCTCCCCTCTAATTGGATCCCCCTAAAAGAGAAGAAAGCCGGTCAGGTGACCTTTCGCCTGTTTCAAGTAGAGAAGCCAGAGGAAAACCAATGAAATTGATGATACTAGGTGGTAAGGCCATTACACTGTTTGCCTGGGGCGTAATGCTCTACAACCTGTTTGTGCCCGTTGAAGGCAATATAGGTACCCTGCTGACCATACTGCTGTTGGTCACTCTCATTATGCATAGCATTCAGACGCTGATCTTTCGCACCCTGTTTAAGCCATTGATGGCCATCACCTACGCGAACTACCTTAGCGTCATGTGCTTCGGTGTCTTTAGCCTGCTGGACTATCGCCAAAGGGTAATGAACCAGACAGCCCCACAAGGCCAATAATGCTCCACAAAAAAGCCCCCTTGCGGGGGCTTTTACAATCCTATTCTCAAGCTTATAACCCAGGGACTCGTCCCTGATAATTGATCGGATAATATCCCTGGCTGTCACGCTTACCTAAAAAGCTCAGCGCTTGTTTCAGATCATCAGGCTGCGCCGCGGTTTCTTTGATCTTAGCGGTCACCTGTACCAGACTATCGGCTTTTAGCAGCGCATGACCACTTAAGCCCAAGGCGTTCATGCTATCGTCTGTCAGCACCTTGATATTGCCATCGACACAACTGAGCGCCACCGCAACGTCACCCAGTGGATACTTGCCAAATTGATTGCTCACCTTGAGCTGCTGAGCAAAGACTTTACCCGTTAGCTGCTGACACCAGGGCGCGCCCTGTTCTAGTGATTGCAACATCAGGCTGAAATTACCGTCTACCTGGGTACGAAATGGCAGACGAGTATTGCCCACCAAGAAATCACTCGGCGCATCGAAACGCACGCCCGTCGCATCGATACCTGACATTGAGAGGCTCACAAAGCCCTTACCGTTCACCGCTGTGGCGCGACTACCTATCACAAAGTCGATATTAGCCTTACCCATCAGCAGTCCCCAGGGACTCAGCTGCCAACTCACCTGTTCTAAGCGACGCTTTTGTAACACTAAGGTGTCGATTTCACCCGACCAGATGGTGCCAGAGATCCCTGCAACACTTACCTGTTTAGGCAAGGGAGCCAATTTTATCGCCAGACTCGCCGGAAAAAGGGCGACCAAAAACACCAGGTAGGCGAGAACACCAATAACGATTTTTTTCACTACACTCACTAGAACACCTTAATACTGCTGTTTTACTGCGAGAACTGGATACGACGCACATTCACGAAACCTTGAGTTTCGCCCTCGGCCAAATCGATACTCTCCAATGACAAGCCTTTCTGCTGCACCAGATCGCTCAGATAATCGAGTAGCGAATCGAAAGGCACCTCATCCATCCAAATCTGAATTTTATTGCCCTGGGGCTGCATGCGGGTGATCTCCAGGCCATAGTTTTTAGCACTCTGAGTCACCACGGCACTGAGGCTGCCGGAAAATCCCTTCTGACCACCGGCTTGCTTGAGGCCAATAATCTTATTCGCCGTCTGCTTGACGTAATTCAAGGTGCTCTCTTGAGCCGTTAAATTACGCTCGGCATCGGCTTCGGCCTGGCTAATGGGTGTCCAGATCCCCCAATATAAGATGCCCAGCACCAATACTAAGGCACAAGCTGCCACGAGCTGTTGCTCGCGTAACACTAAGCCATTCCACCACGTCTTAATGTTATCCATCTTACTTGCTCCTTAGGGTTAAGGTACTGGTCACTTCATCTTCGCCACTGTTCATGGCACCCGAATCCACATTGAAACGGGGTGAAATAATCTCTTTAAACTCTTCGATCTGAGCATAACTCTTAGCGGTGATCTGCATCCGCAGTTCATTGCGGCCACTGTCAAAGCGCAAGCTGGTTGGCTTTAAATCAGGAACCTTATTAAAGCCCTCGGCCATATCGTCCAGCATGGTAAAGAAGGCCACACCACCACCGGCACCTTGCAGGGTACGCAGCTGACTCTCCATCTGCGAGCGAACGTTAACGATACGCGAGCTACCCATCACCTGTTTAAAGATATCGGCCGTTTGCTGCTGCAACGCTTCACGCTCGACATTCATATGATGAATGTTCAATCCCTTGTTGACCAGGGCCAACACCAAGGCCACCAAGACGATGATCGCCGCATTGCGCCACACCATAAGGTGCTTACTGTATTCTCGCTTAGGCGTATAGATGCCGCTGAGTAGATTAAGCGGCGCATTTAGGATCCCTTTGGCCAACACCAACATAGGCAGATCCAGCGGCTGGGGTTTCACCTCGACACCTTGGATCTCTAAATCACTGTAATTGGCCAGAGTAATCGGAGTCTCTTCTTGTCTCATGGCGAGCTTAGGCAATGCGGCCTGGAACCAAGCAGCATCCAGGCTAACACCACTGCCAGCACTAGTGCGCAGAAGGTAATCAGAGCCAAACTTCATCGCCGCCCATTGGCATTCCTGAAGCGGCAACGCCAGGCAATCGGGCACCAATTGACGCGCCTTGATACCGGCCTCGCTCAGCCAAGACAGCCAAGTCTGCATCTGCTCGTGGGCCACCACGGCAACACTCAAAGATTCACCATCACGGGGACCTGTGACGAAATGCAATTCATCGACATTTTCGGCCAGGTTCTCTTCCAGCATGAAAGGCAGTGCTTTCAGCGCCTGGCGCTGACCTTTTTCCGGTAGCTGCACAGATGTCAGGGTAATGGCAGAAGCTGGCACCAGAATATCGACCGGACGGTTACCGGCGCGTTCAGTCAGCGTCGACAAGCCTTGAGCGTCGCTCAACTCTCCCGAAGCGATGATCTCCTGCTCCTGCTCCGACCATACCAGCCAAGAGCAGCTCTGCTCTGCGCTTCTTCCTAATCGGATAAATAATCTTTCACTCAATGTCTTTCTCCACAAGTCTCATGAAGTTGCTCTCGATGAGCTTGTCCTTTATTTGGCCCGGCCGAACTAGAGGTCCACCCAGGTGATTATTTTTGGCCGCCATATTGACGGGTCAAGACGTCCAGCTGGTTGTTACCGCCCACACGTAATACACTTTGCATTCTAAAGACGGCACTATCAACCTTAGCACCCGCCTCTAGTAGAAAATAGTTACTCTTCAAGCTAAAGCTCGACGACAAGTTCTTTTCCTGACGTAACCCTGCAATAGAACCGTTAGACCAGAAGTCTTCTATCGTCTCATAGCCGTCACCGGGGCGCTGGTTAATGATGCTTTCCGCCTCACCCACGCTGATCTTATTGTCAAACATCCCCGCCAACAGCGCGGCCTGCTCTACCTCGATAGTATTTACGTTCAACACCTGGCGATCATAGCCGGGGATAGCACAAATATAAGGCGCTAACTTAAGGTAGACATCCTGGCTATAGCCAAGCACCGCACGCAGTTCGCTGCGATGACTCATCAAGGTATTAGCAGCACGATAAGGTACAGTGCGCGACTCATAGTCAGCATCTTCGGCACCGAAGGGACTCGCAACCGTATCTTCATCGATATAATCTTTTAGCGTATGGGTCAGGCGTTCAGCTGAAAAATCATCCATGCCAAGCGCCACCAATAAGCCCTTAAACTGTATTGCCGCCAAAGGCAGCTTAGGCTGGCCGTTTTCCACCTCATTAGTCTCAATAGATAAGGCATTGAGATTGAAACACGACTGCATATCTGTGATACGCCCGCCTATCTCTCCCTGCTCTGCAGGAAATACCACGTCGGCCTGAGCCCAATATTGCTGCAGGTGAACCTTGCCCTCATCGGCATCCTCTAAGTCTTGCTTTAGCACCTTCTTCGCCAGCTCTTCGGCTGAGATGGCATACCAATATGCCTGATCATATTGCGCCAAGTTGATGGTGCGGCGCACCGAGATCTGATTCCGACTATTAATATTGGTGGCAATCACGGCAATCATGGCCACGATCAATAGCACGACTATCAGCGCCACGCCGCGCTGTTTTCTTGGCATGTTATTGGTCACCATCGTCTTCGCCACCCGATCCATCACCTTTACCGCCACCGGTGTTATTGCTGCCGCCGTTATTGCCGCCGTTATTATTGTTGTTACCGCTATTGTTGTTACCGCTATTGTTGCCCGAGTTGTTATTTTCCTCGTCGCTGTTAGCAGCTAATGTGGCACCAAGGGGGAGCAGGAACTTACGCTGCACCTTACCCATGCCTTCCACCTCGATCTCCATGGCGATCGCCTGCGGTAGGCTGGCACCGTCGAATTTACGCTGCCATTTATCCTCAACAAAGAAGGAATACTCCACCGACAGCACATTCTTAATCACCACAGTCTTGATCGGATCGGCACCAAATTCGGGCTCGGGATAAGGAAAATACCAACGCTCGAGATTATTGTCCTGCACCACATAGGCCACAGACTGTAAACTGCCCCGGGGCAACAGACCATCAGGGTTTAACCAGCCGATACGGAAAAAGACGATAGCCTCAGATTCCGAATCAAACAGATCGTTACCTGTCTGTATTACGGTCGAGCCACGTCCGCCTTCGAGCAGGCGCGGTGTACGTGCCACCATCTGACCAAAGTCACGCTCTAATGCGCCAAACCCCTGTTGCATCGACTTCAGTCTCTGGGCAAATTCGGCAGTGACTTCATCGTTTTTCATTACAGTGCTAAGCACAGCATTCGCCGCCAGCCCCAACATGGCAAAGATGGCGATGGCGATCAGCATCTCCAGCAGGGTGAAACCGCGAGTAGCCTTAATCATTCTTGAGTACATAGCTACTCACCTGGGCGATGATGCGGTTATAACGCTCATCGTCACTGACACTGATGCGTATCATACGAAAATTATCATCTGTGGTTTTCACCACCTCTTTACGCCAATACCACTCTTTGCCCGCCAGCTCAGTGCTGCCATCTTTACGCCCCAGATCGGGAAACTTCTTTTCTAATCTGGCGTCCACCATCTGATTACTGGCCACCCACTGCGCCAGGGTACGCTCCTCGAGTATGGGCATATTGGCCATCTGTTCGCCCAAGCTTTTGGTAATCGAAACGGCAGCGATAGCAAACACCATAAGGGCGACGATCACCTCAAGCAGTGTCATACCTGTGGCACGGCGCCTGGCCAAAAGGCTTCGATTTGGCATCGGCTTAATCATCGAACCCATCCTCTCTGCCGAGTCTCAGGCGGCCTAAGGCATCACCCACTACCAGCGCCTCAATCTCTTGACCGCGCTCATCTTTGGTCACAAAGGTCAGCTCAAAAGCGCTCATCTCGCCACTGGGAAACAGCATGACCTGGGGTTCAGGAAACTTTTTCTTCTCTTCGTCACTGGGCTCGATAAGCGGTTCATCGAACCAGGACTCATCATCTTCTTCATCGTCTTGGGTTAAAGGCAAACCATCGAGCACAAGATGCATCTCGACGCCAGGATCCATCTGTTTGGCAGCCAGCAGACGATCTTGCTGCAGCGGCTTCCATTTACCTTCATCGTAATAGACAAACTCATAGTGCTGCTTATCGATAACGATACCGATAAAACGACCACTCAATATGGTTTCATCCAACACAAGTTCGCTCGCCGCGATAAACTGACGCGCGGTGCGCTCCAGCGTCTTATGCTGATCGGCACCGCTAGTGGTATAGGTCACTGCAGCGGCAGCCAATCCCATTAGCAAGACGACCAGCAAGACCTCTAGCAGGGTAAAACCGCTTTGGCGGACGCCGCGCATCGACAGACTCTGCTTAAGGCTTATTGGAAATCTTGCAGGTTCCAGTTACCGATATCATCTTCGGTACCTGGCTGACCGTCAGGCCCTGCGCTGAAAATATCGATCTTACCCTGCTCACCTGGGCTCAGTAGCAGGTAGTCGTTGCGCCATGGATCCTGTGGAAGACGCTTAACATAACCGTCGGCGCGGTAGTTGCGAGGCTCAGGTGAAATAGTTGGCTTCTGAACCAGCGCTTCTAATCCCTGCTCAGTGGTAGGGTAGACGCTGTTGTCCAAACGATACATGTCCAAGGCATTTTCCAGCGCAACAATGTCTGATACCGCCTTCTGAATATCGGCTTTATCTTTGTTGCCCATAAGGTTAGGCACAACCATAGAAGCAAGGATCCCTAAAATAACGATAACCACCATAACTTCTAATAGGGTAAAACCTTTTTGCTTGTTTCTTGCTTGCATTAATACTTCCTCTATAAAAAATGCCCTAACGTTTAGGGTTAGGACGGCTGTTGGCCATTAACGCCGTGGCGTTAACCGCTAATCATGTTATTCAGTTCTAAGATCGGCTGTAGGATCGCCAAGACGATAAACAGAACGACCGCAGCCATGCTGACGACCAGCATAGGTTCGAACACCCCAAGGGCGATGTTGACGTTTGACTCAAACTCTCTGTCTTGGTTGTCGGCGGCGCGCTCAAGCATCTGCTCTAGCTGACCACTCTTTTCACCCGAGCTGATCATATAGAGCATCATGGCGGGAAAAAGTTTAGTATTGGCCAGCGCCGCCCCTAAACTTGTGCCTTCACGTACCCTGGCCGTAGCCTCTTCAACCGCCGCGCGCACCCTGACATTCATCAAGACTTCGCTGGCGATACGCATGGCATCGAGCAGGGGCACCGAACTGGCGGTAAGAATACTCAAGGTGCGAGCAAATCGCGCCGTATTCAGCCCCTTACTCACCCGGCCAATCACAGGCATCTTTAATATGGCCGTATCGAACTTCATCCGATTCGCCGCGCTGCGCAGTAACTGCTTGGCACCCACGGCAAGCGCAATAAGCACTCCAATGACTATCAGACCATAATCACGTACAAAATCTGATGCCGCGATCAAAAACTGAGTGGTCCAGGGCAGTTCCTGCCCCATATGTTCAAATTGTCCCACAACCTGGGGCACCACGGCGGCCAATAAGATGGCAATCACACAGATGGCAACCAAGGTCAGCACAATAGGGTAGATCATCGCCTGAGTCATCTTGCTCTTAAGCTGCTGGCGTCGTTCTGTGTAGTCGGCGAGGCGGTTAAGCACCACCTCGAGATGGCCCGACTTCTCACCGGACGCGACCATGGCGCGATACAGATCATCGAAAATGTGGGGGAATTCGGCCATAGAATCGGCCAGGCTATAACCCTCGACAACACGAGAGCGCACCGCCATCACCATGCTGGCGAGGCGATCTTTCTCACACTGCTGACCTACGGCCTTGAGCGCCTCTTCCACCGGTAGACCGGCGGCGACCAAAGTCGCGATTTGGCGGGTGATTAAGGCGAGTTCGGCAACAGAGATGCCGCGCTTAAAGCTAAAGCCAGCGCTTTTCGCCTTCGCCTCTTTCTCCACCACAGGGGTGATCTCTAGTGGCATCAGACGCAGCTCGCGCAATTGCCCCCTGGCATGACGAGCCGTGTCGGCTTCGACAACCCCTTTCTGCTGCTTGCCTTTGGCGTTTAACGCCTTGTACTCAAATGCTGGCATGGCTACTCCTCACGAGTGACGCGTAACACTTCTTCCAGCGTAGTAACCCCGGCAAGGACTTTACTCATACCGTCATGGCGAATGCTTGGTACCGTCTTACGAATGTGTTTCTCAATGGCTAATTCGCCGCGTCCGGTGTGGATCAGCTCGCGGACGTTATCGTCCACCAACAGCAGTTCGTGAATGCCGGTTCGGCCACGATAGCCGTTATTGCCACAGGCCGAACAACCCGTCGCACGGTAAATAGTACAAGGCTCATCTTCGCTGATCCCCAAAAGCTCACGCTCACGCAGATCTGGCGTGTGCGCACTCTTACAATGAGGACACAAGGTACGGATAAGGCGCTGTGCCAGCACCCCGAGCAGACTCGAGGACACCAGGAAGGGCTCGACGCCCATATCTTGTAGACGAGTAATGGCGCCTGAGGCGGTATTGGTATGTAGAGTCGAGATCACCAAGTGACCGGTAAGTGATGCCTGTACGGCGATCTGTGCCGTTTCCAGGTCACGGATCTCACCAATCATCACCACATCCGGGTCTTGACGCAGAATCGCCCTCAACCCTCTGGCGAAGGTCATATCGACCTTGGTATTCACCTGAGTCTGACCTATGCCCGCCAGCTCATACTCGATAGGATCTTCGACGGTTAGGATGTTGGTGTCGATGGAGTTGATCTCGGTCAGACCCGCATACAGAGTGGTACTCTTACCCGAGCCGGTAGGGCCCGTCACCAAGATGATACCGTGAGGCTTGCGGATCAGTTCATCGAACTGATGGCGAATCTCATCTGTCATCCCTAGTTGTTTGAGATCTAAGTTACCGGCGTTCTTATCCAGTAGACGCAGCACCACACGCTCACCATGGCTAGATGGCATGGTGGAAACACGCACGTCGACCGCACGTCCGGCAATACGCAGCGAGATACGGCCGTCTTGGGGCACGCGCTTCTCGGCGATATCCAGACGCGCCATAACCTTGATACGGGAAACCAGCAGCGAAGAGAGCTTACGATTGGGTTTGAGTACCTCTTTGAGCACGCCGTCGACACGGAATCGCACCACCAGCTGCTTCTCGTAAGTCTCGATATGAATATCCGAGGCTTCCTCTTTGATCGCTTCCGACAGGAGTGCGTTAATCAGCTTGATGATAGGCGCATCGTCATCGCCTTCGAGCAGATCTTCTGTCTGAGGTAGCTCTTCTGCCAGAGTGAACAGATCCATCTCGTTACCGATATCTTCCATCAGCTGCTGCGCCTCGGAAGAGTTGGCCTGATAAACCTGAGTCAGCTTGGCCTCGAACACAGATGGTTCAAGCTCTGCCAATGCCAGCTCTTGCCCAGTGTAACGACGCACCTCCAGCATGGCATCGATAGGCGTATTAACCGTATGGTAGAGCGTCAGAAGCTCATCTTCGCCCTTTTCTAGCACCAACTCGAATCGGTGAGCAAAGGCAAAAGGTAAGCGATCGCGACTCGTTGAGTGAAACACCTCATCTGATTCGGCCTCCGAGGCCAGCCCGAGCTCACTCGTTACCTGGGCCAGATCCTCGTTCTGTGTGGCTTGAATATCACTCATCAGTCTTATCTTGCTGCTTGTTTTCGTTAATTTGTCTCAGCGCAGGGTCAGTTTCACGCATCTTGGTCTCTAACCCTTTGCGATCCTTGTATCGCTGCAGCACATCATTAACTTCTGGTGGCAAGTACTCTTCCTGGCTCCACTCTTCCAATACCGGCACGTTTGTGTTCGGCATCAGGTTCACACCACGCTCCTGCTGCTGTAGCTGCAGGGCTCTGAAGTAGTTGTACTTACGACCGGCAATTCCTTCCATGGTCACGCCATCACGAATAATGGTCGGCTTGATGAAAACCATAAGGTTTTTCTTCTTCTTGCCGCTAGATGATGACTTAAATAGGTGACCTAAGATTGGGATATCACCCAGGAAAGGTACCTTCTGCACACTCTCCTGTACTTCTTCATTAATCAGACCACCGAGCACCACGATCTGGCCCGAATCGGCCATCACAGTGGTAGTCAGGCGACGGGTAGCAAAGGTCACATCGACCCCTGTCTTACCATTAATGCCTGAGACTTCTTGCTCAATGGTTAATTTAACCGTAGTGCCTTCGTTGATCTGTGGCACCACCTTTAACTTCACACCGACTTCCTTACGCTCAACCGTCTGGAAGGGGTTGCTGTTACCATTGCTGGAGTTTTGACTACCTGTGAGGATTGGCACTTCATCACCTACGATGAAGGACGCTTCCTGGTTGTCCAGTGTGGTAATCGAAGGCGTTGCCAGTACGTTCGACTTAGTATCGCTGGAAACGGCTTGAATCAGGGCGCCAAAATCGCCCATGGCCACACCCCAGGCCATACCGTTAACCTTGCCCAGCGCTTGGGCTAGCAGAGTGATATCACCCTTCTGGGTTGGGTTTTCGGTACATGTACCATTTTCGGTACAAACCTTAGTGCCATCTTGATCTTGAGCCTGCCAGATACCAGCACCGATCTCACCGATAGTCGGGCCTAGGTTATTAAACTGGGTACCACCACCGGCCTCTGTGGCCCACTGGATACCGAAACCGACATCATCACCCTCTGACACTTCTACGATAATGGCTTCAACCAATACCTGCGCCCGGCGAATATCCAGCTGATTAATCACGCTTTCAATAGTACGCATCTGATCGGGCTCGGCGCTGATCACCAGGGCGTTGGTGTCTGGGTGAGCCATGATGTTAATTTCATTGCGGCGCTTGCTACGCCCGCCCTGTGCCTGACCGCCATCTTGGTCATTAGCCAGTTTCTCGGCAAACCCGGTTAACACTTCCACCAGATCTTCGGCCTTGGCGTAACGCAGATAGCGAACCTTAGTATTGCCTGTTGTAGCCTGCTCGGCATCCAATTTCTTGATCAGGCTGACCACGCGCTGGCGACTCTTCTCATCACCACTGACGATAACGGCGTTGGTACGCTCATCGGCGACCACTTTAGGCGCCTGGCCTGGCAGTTGCGATTGGTTTGCCGTTGAACGATACAGGGTATCTATGATGCGCACCATTTCGCCCGCAGAGGCATATTCCAGCGGCACCACTTGCACCTCGGTATCACCCTGCTTATCGACGCGGCGAACGATCTCTACCAGCTTGTTTACCACGGCTGCGCGGCCCGAAATCATCAGGACGTTAGAGGGGTCATAGTTAACTACGTTACCGCCACCGGCGTTATCGTTAAGCTGACGCAGTAAGGGAGCGAGCTGTTTAGCCTCTGTGTTATACAGGGCGACGATACGGGTGACCATCTCGTCACCCAGGCCTGGCGCCTGGTCATCGGCAACGCGAATGGCCGAGGTCTTGGCGTCTTTGTCCTTGATCACCTTGATGATGTTGTTATCCATCTCGACGACGGCGTAGCCATAGACCTGCAACACATTGAGGAAGAACTGGTAATACTGCTCATCATTGAGCAGATCATAGCTGCGGACGTTAATTTTACCGCGCACGGTTGGGTCGACGATGATAGTTCGATTCAGGTTTTTACCAACAATATTGATAAATTCCTGAATGTCTGTGCCCTTGAAATTAGCCGCATATTGTTCCGACCACGCCAGTTGTGGTGCCAGTAACGAGGCCCCCATCACGACGCTCGCGATAAGATTGCGGCGTATTTTCTTATTATTCATTAATGACTTCCCCTAAACCCTTTTTATTGCGGCAAACTAAACATGATCTCGACCAGCTGACCTTCTCTTTCTACCATCAAAGAAATCTCGGTCAATTCTGGCAACTGGGCCATCACTTCCAATGCTTGGCTCATATCAGTCAGATCATAGCCGTTCATTGATTTTGCTAAATCGTTGGCCTTAAAGCCAGCTTGTTCAAATAATTCTCTGTCCTTACCCGGATTCAAACGGTATCCCTGCAATTCGCCACCGGCGTTGACAGGTGAAATCGCCAGGTAATCGGTGAGCTTACTGGGGTCATCCAGCAAAGCATCGCGCGACTCTTCTATCTCTCTTGAAACGTCACTATTGCTGCGATTATCTATGGTACGCACATCGCGAGAGGAGCGCGCCTCTTGTAACAGGGTATTGGCTTCGCCCTGGGTCTCATACTTAAGCCCGTCGAGCATCAGGGTCTCGTATCGGCCACTGTTGGAGATAATAATGCGATCGGCATACACCTCTTTTAGTGACGCCGAAGTACCTTTAATCTTGTCACCTAGGCTATAGGTATTTTGACTGCCACCAGACTCGATCACCGCCAGCCCTTTCTGCTCGGCTGTTGAAGCGACCACGCCGGTGAGTTGGATAGACAATGAGGTCTTAGGCGCATCGGTAATTTTCTCTTCCACGACTGGCTTAGGCTTATCCGTATTGGGATCCGCCTGACCAAAAAGACCTAAGGCTTGCAGCCTGGAAACATTTACCTGCGATGACGACCCACTACTGGCTACAGGCGTGGGTTGCCATTTTTGTGGGGTTTCGGCAACGGGAACCAACTTCCATGTGATCTGCGCCAAAAGATAGATAGCGATAATCAAACCGAGCCAGAAGGCGGCCGAACTCAGTGGCTTATGCGGGATCGCAGCTGCCTTAGATATTACTTTGTCTAATAAATCCATATTTTGTGGACCCTCAGTCAGGTCTCTAATCTGATTATAATAATTTCCAATCTGTGGCTCATGCTAACCTACACAGCTAATCGCAACAAGCCCATAACAGTCTCTTTATTGGCCTCTAGAGGCGATTTATGCTAACTTTACGCGCCTAAAAAGGGTGTGAAGTCTGTCGCTATCTCAGCGGTTTGCCAAGCATAAGTATGGACTAAATATTCAGGCTGTGAACTTGCACATCTTTATACACTTAAGGAGACCTAATCACCATGACCTCGGAACAACAAATCGCGGTTAGGCTCGACAAATGGTTATGGGCAGCCCGTTTCTACAAAACTCGTACTATCGCCAAAGAGATGATCAATGGCGGTAAGGTGCACTACAATGGTCAGCGCACCAAATCGAGTAAGATGGCTGAAGTCGATGCCGTGGTTAGACTAAGACAAGGATATGACGAAAAAGAGATCGTCATAAAAAAATTATCAGAGCAGCGCCAAAAGGCGGTGATCGCCCAAACCTTATATGAAGAGACGCCAGAAAGCATAGCCAAACGTGAGACCTATGCCGAGGCAAGACGCTTGAATGTGCTGAACAATCCCGCGCCGGATACCAAGCCAGACAAGAAGCAACGTCGCCAACTAATACGCTTTAAAGAAAGCTAACTGTGAGACACAAATGAGTAAAGATATCTTAAACCGTTACCTATTCGACAACGCCGATGTGCGCGGACAAATCGTACAGCTAGAGAAGAGCTATCAGGAGATCTTGTCGGCCCACACCTACCCAGAAGCAATTCAGTGTCTGCTGGGCGAGCTGATGGCGGCCACCTCTTTACTCACGGCTACGCTTAAGCTTGATGGCGACATAAGTATTCAGGTGCAAGGCAATGGTCCCGTCTCTCTGGCGGTGATTAATGGCAACAACCTGCAGCAGCTGCGCGGTGTTGCTCGCTGGGAAGGCGAAGTCGCCAAAGGTGCCAACCTGCAACAGCTGATGGGCCAAGGCCACATGGTGATCACCCTGACCCCGAGCAACGGCGAGCGTTATCAAGGTGTGGTGGCGCTGGAGAAGGAAACCCTGGCCGAGTGTCTGGAGCAATACTTCCTCCAGTCTGAACAGCTGCCTACCGCCATCCGTCTATTTGCCAATGGCAAGCAAGCTGCTGGCATGTTGCTACAGGTTCTGCCGGGTGAAAATGAGCACAATGAAGAGTTCGAGCACCTGGAACAGCTAACTAGCACCATCAAGGCCGAAGAGCTGTTTGAGCTGGAAGCCACCGAAGTGCTACACCGCCTATACCATCAGGAAGAGGTACGCCTGTTCGATCCTATCGAAGTCACCTTCTCCTGCACCTGCTCACGTGAGCGTAGTGGCCAGGCCCTGCGCACCGTCACCAAAGCTGAGCTGGATGCCATCTTAGCCGAGCAGGGTAAGATTGAAATGGGCTGCGAATACTGTAATAGCAGCTACAGCTTCGACTCTATCGATGTTGAGGCCTTGTTCAAAAACGCCCCGACGTCGGATACCAAGCAGTAAGCCAGCGACTTTGATTTCGCTAGATTAAGAGGATGCCTGTGCGCATCCTCTTTTTTTCGCAATTTTCGAGATCTTCCTCACACATTCAATTCCGCTTAAGTTACAATCGAGCTCTGCCTAACATGCAGACAAAAAAATAACAAGCTGGCACAGACCAGCCAACCCTACTCGAATGATGGAGACCTTACAGATGGCGGATGGATCTAAGCAAACTCATAAAAATCCCTCTACAGCACAACTAGTTGAGTTTGCACTCGCACGCGGCGAAGGAGAGCTGACGGCGAATGGTGCATTAGTGGCAAAAACTGGCGAGCGTACAGGACGTTCACCTAACGACCGCTTTATCGTGAAAGAAGCGAGCAGCGAAAACGATATCGATTGGGGTTCGGTCAACAAGCCGTTCGCCATGGATGCCTTTAATGCCCTGTGGGATCGCGTTGCAACCTACCTGGCCGACAAGGAGACCTTTGTTTCTGAACTGGAAGTGGGTGCCGATCCTGAACATTACCAACCCATTGAAGTCAAAACAGAAACCGCCTGGCATCAACTCTTCGCCCGCAACCTGTTTATCGTACCTGAGCAGTTCAACGTCGCCAACAAACCCGTTTGGCAGATCATGAACGCGCCGGGTTTCGAGTGTGATCCTGCCCGTGATGGCACCAACTCAGATGCTACCGTGATCATCAACTTTGCCGATCGCAAGGTGCTGCTGGCAGGTCTGAAATACGCCGGCGAAATGAAGAAGTCTATGTTCTCGGTACAAAACTTCCTGCTACCAGCCAAAGGCGTGCTGCCAATGCACTGCTCAGCTAACGTCGGCAACGAAGGCGACACCACCCTATTCTTCGGCCTGTCAGGCACAGGCAAAACCACACTGTCAGCCGATCCTAAGCGTTTCCTTATTGGTGATGACGAGCATGGTTGGGCACCTGGCGGTGTCTTCAATATCGAAGGCGGTTGCTACGCCAAGTGTATTGATCTGAGCCAGAAGAACGAACCTGTTATCTGGGATGCTATCCGTTTCGGTACTGTGCTGGAAAACGTCACTCTAGATGAGAACCGCGTTCCTGACTACAGCAACACAGAGCTGACCGAAAACAGCCGCGCGGCTTACCCGCTAGAGCATATCGCTCAACGTAAGGAAGATAACCGTGGCGCCGAGCCAAATGCCGTGGTCTTCCTGACCTGCGACGTGTCTGGCGTATTGCCTCCTGTGTCTAAGCTCAGCAAAGAGCAGGCGGCCTATCACTTCCTGTCTGGCTATACGGCTAAAGTGGGTTCGACCGAGATGGGCTCTACCTCTGCGATTCAGTCAACTTTCTCGACTTGTTTCGGCGCGCCTTTCTTCCCACGTCCGGCTGGCGTTTACGCCGAGCTACTGATGAAGCGTATCGAGTCATTCGGTAGCCAGGTCTACCTGGTCAACACTGGCTGGACTGGCGGCCCACACGGTGTAGGTAAGCGATTCGACATCCCAACGACCCGCGCCATCGTCGATGCCATCGTTAGCGGCGAGCTGAAAGATGTTGAAACTGTTCACATCGACAAGCTAAACCTTGACGTGCCTGTGGCCGTGTCTGGCGTTGACAGCAAGCTGCTGAACCCGGTCAATACCTGGGCCGATAAGGCTGAGTACGCTAAGTATGCTCAGCAGCTGGCCGAAGAGTTTGCGGCAAACTTTACCAAGTACGACGTGTCTGACGCCATCAAGCAGGCAGGTCCTAAGGCTTAAGCCCTAGGTCAAAGCGCTTAGAAATCAATGGCCCTTCGGGGCCATTTTTTATTGCCCACGAATCAGTAAGCCCAGTCGCCCTAACCTACCCGTTCGGGTAATGGTAATTTAATCAAAGCCATAGATAATGTCCTTTCAGCCGTATTGGACCTTGGCTAAGTTGTCGTTGTCGGGTCCTTTTCATTGTTAATATTTGTAAGGACACAAATATGCGTTTAACTCACCTTAGCTCTCTGCTGCTCGGCACCTGCCTACTCAGTGCCTGCGGCGGCTCCAATAAGGATTCAGACACTCCCACTGACGGCGGCACGCCGCCCCCCACTAGCTTCGACCATCAAGTGATCGGCACTGTGGTGTATCAGGGCGCAGTAGCCGGCGCCGAGGTCTGCGTGGACCTTAACCAAAATGCCAGTTGTGATAATGATGAGCCCAGCACAGTCGCGGATGCAGAAGGTAAGTATCAGATCGACTGGGAAAGTGACGTAGAAATGCCCGTCTATGAGCTAGTCGCCAGCTGGCAGCAGGCAGCTGAGGCCAGCAGCAAGCCAGCCCTACTCAAGGCTGCGTTTCGCACCGATCTCTTAAATGCAAATACCTCAAGCGAGCAAGGTGAATCAGATAGCACTCAAACCATCATCTTCACGGAAGGAGAAGGCAAGCTGATCGCATTGCAAGAACACGGCGGCGCTCTCAACCCTATGACTAACTTAGAGTATCAGCGCGTCGCACGCATGCGCGCCGCTGGTACCACATCCCTTGATATCGCAACCCAGCGCACCCTGCTCGCCGCCATGCTACTGACTATCTACGAACGCGAGGGGAATCCCTATAAACTCAGCGCCGAGCAATCTCTGGCTCCTGAGTTTGTCGACACCTACCAACTGCACCGCCATCTAGAGGCGCTAATCGGCGAGCAGCTCAGCGATGTGCTGGCCGTGGACGACATCATGTCGATGACCCGGGATCAACTAAGGGCCCTGGTAGAAGCCAGCGGTACAAGCACTCAGGAATATTTAGCCAGCGACCCCATGGCGGTGCGCTTTCTGGTCAGCAATGCGCTGATCGCCCAAGGCTATATCGAGACGCCAATCGATGAGAAGATCATGTCGGACGCCGATTGGCAGGTGATCAACAACCATTTCCTTGAGGACGACCAGCTGCATAGCAACTTCACCCTGGCCCCCGCCACATTGCAGAGCCTCTTTACCCTCACCTATGGCACACCCGATCTCACCTTCGTAGGTTCTATCGTCGAAGGCAAGGTCAATGGCCGGGTATTCGATGATCGCGAAGGAACTGACACTCCAGAGGAGTGCTGGAACGGTGAATTAAAACTATGGGTTATCGAAGGCGATAAAGACTATCAGCCGCCGGAGATTAAGTTCAAAGACAACACACTACACACAGTGTACAGCGGCACCTCGGTCCCCATCACAATCGAATTCACTAAATACTCAGGCACAGGCGAGGAGTGGCAGGCCATTCTCAGTACCACACCACCAGCACTCAAGCTGGCCGAGCTCAATTGGCCAAGCCAGGTGTATCGCTACCGTGGAAAGCAGGCTGCGGACGTGATGTGTCGTGTACGGGGTGAGTTCGCCACCTGGCCCATGCCAAGCCATCAAGATCCAGAGCTTTTAACCACGGCAGATGTCGCTCGCCTCTTCTGGCCTGCCTTCTACCCAGACGACGTGGTGATCGATGAAGAGAGCCAGACCATCAAACTCAACATCACGGGAGAGGTCACGACTTATCAATGGTCGTTGAGCACCAGTCCAAGCGATGAACCTGTTCTGCGTGTGAAGCAGATAGACCTACCAGCCGCCTATGCCGAATTTGTGTCTGTCGATAACTATCTGATCCAAGAAGATACGCTCATCGAAGTCAGTGTCTACGAGGCCACCGACTACAGCGGCAAGCTCGGCGATTACCTCAGCCTCAGCTTCGACGGCAATGAAGACAACTTCAACCAACGCTTCCACCAACACCTGGAGGCAGTCGTCAAAGGGCAGTAACCTTAAGCCGGGCGAGTCAGCTAAACAAGCAAAGAGGATGGTGAACCCCATCCTCTTTCTCTTTCTCTTTCTCTTTCTCTTTCTCTTTCCACAAATTGTTCCCTGAGCTGTTTGGCCGAACCAGGCTATCCCCCTCAAAATCCCGCCGTTCACGCCCAATACTTAAACCTAATGCTTAGACCTCATGCTTGTAATGAGTGCTTTGGCTTTATCCTCGGGATAAGCCCCAATTCACAGACTCCTCCCCTCGCCCGTGCTACGCTGCGCGCCTGCAAGACTATACTCATTCCACTAGCAAAACACAGATAAGACGAGGCAAAGGTGAAAACCAAGACAAGTAGGCTATTAGGCAATATCGGGGTGCAAGTGGTGATCGCCATGATTATCGGCGCTGCCGTCGGTTTTATCATGGGCGAAGAGGCCAGCATATTTGCACCGTTGGGCACCATATTCATCCACCTGATCAAGATGCTGGTTATCCCTCTGGTGCTGGTCTCCATCATCTCTGGTGCCGCCAGCCTGGGAGACAGCCCCTCGGCGGGCAAAATAGGTATAGGCACCTTTGGTTTCTTCATCCTCACCTCGGGCGTGGCCGTCTCCTTGGCACTGCTACTGGGTAACCTGTTCCAACCCGGCAAGGGCGTCGACTTCACCGCCCACAGCGCCAGCGGCCTGATGAAAGTGACCGAAGAGCAAGGCGCTCTGCCCGGTGTGATGGATACCTTTATCGGTATGATCCCCACCAATGTGTTCGAGTCGCTCACCGGCGGCAATATTTTGCAGATCTTGGTATTTAGCATCTTCTTCGGTATCGCCCTGACCAAGGTGAAGGGAGAAGGCAGCAAGCCTATTCTGGCGGCGCTTAACACCATAGTCGATGCCTTCGTCTGGATGATCAACTGCGTCATGGTGATCGCGCCTATCGGGGTGTTCGGCCTGATGGCCGATTCGGTCGGTACTTTCGGCTTCGATGCCTTAGAAGTGGTGTTTAAATTATTTGCCGTGTTCGTCTTCGGCATCTTACTATTTGGCTTTCTCTTCTTCCCGCTGCTGGTGCAGCTGTTCTCTAATGTGAGCGCCAAAAAATTTATCAGTGTCATGAAGAAGCCTCAGGTGATGGCGCTCTCTACCGCCTCCTCTATGGCGACCCTACCGGTGACCATGGAGACCTGTGAAGAGGAACTGGGCGTGTCTAAACCTACCGCCTCCTTCGTGCTACCACTAGGCGCCACCATTAACATGAGCGGCAACGCCATCTATTACGGTCTGGTGGCTATCTTCTTTGCTCAGATGTACGGTATCGATCTCAGCCTCGGCGCCTATGTGGCGATCATCTTCACCTCGACCCTGGGCGCCATAGGTCAGGCAGGGGTGCCAGGCCCGTCATTCCTGGTCGTCGCTGTGCTACTGGCCGCCGGTATCCCCATCGATGGACTACCACTACTGTTTGCCCTGGACAGGGTGTTCGACATGATCCGCACCTCGCTCAATATTACGGGGGACGCCGCGTGCGCCGTGATCCTCGATAAATACAGTCACAGCTAGATGCCCTCACTAAGGTGCCCCTATGGGCACCTTTTTTTCATCTCTTGCCTGCTGGGCAAAGTCAAACAAACCAAACTTTATGTAAAGCAAGCTTGACCTTGGTTGTTTTTTGACTTAACTTGATGTGTAAAGGGTGTTTGACATTTTAATCAAGCGAGAGGAACTGCACATGAAACAGATCATCGACGCCATCTGCTCAAAAGGATTGCCGTTAAGGGATATCAAGAATGCCAACCGGGTTAACTTACTCGCGCTATTGTGGGCACTCAGCCTGGGCGGCACCTCTTGGCTGGCGCACCAAGACTATCTGACCTCAAACTGGATACTGGCCACCTGCCTGCTAGTTCACAGCGTCTTAGGCATCTGGATGTTACTGGCGTTTAAGCGCTTTTTACGCCAGCTTGACGAGATGGAGCGCAAGATACAACTCGATGCCCTCGCCTTGGCTGTTGGCGTCAGCATCATAGGCTTCTCCATCTATTCGATTCTGGATCTGGCGGATCTGCTACCGGATCTCAAGGCCGCCTACCTGGTGGTACTGCTGGCGCTAACCTATATGCTGGGCATCATTATAGGGAGGCTCAACTACAGATGAAAAACCGACTAAAACCCCTGCGCGCCGAGCGGAACTGGACTCAAGCCGATCTCGCAGGTCTGCTGGATGTGTCGAGACAAACGGTCAACGCTATCGAGAAGGGCAAGTACGATCCCAGCCTTCCGCTGGCCTTTAAAATTGCCCGCCTGTTTCAACTTCCCATCGAGGCGATCTTCGAGGATGAAACCCGCGCTGAAGCCTGAGCATTTTTTCTTCTGGCCCCTATTGACTCAGGGGCCTTTTAGATCGACACTCGCCGAAAATTGACCCGCAGATCCGCCCAAGACGTTATCCCGCCCGTAAGCCCTCTGCACCAAACTGTTGAACTAGGACCAAACCATGAACTTTGATGCTTGGGTAGCTATCGATCCCTTTAGCTGGCGCGAACTCGGCAGCGCCGTACTCTGCGGCCTCATCATAGGCCTGGAGCGCCAACTCAGGGGCAAACCCGTGGGTATACGCACTTCTTCTCTGATCGTGCTGGGTACCTATATCTTCATCACCGCCTCCATGACCGTCGCCACCTCGGTATCAGATCCCTCGCGCATCATAGGTCAGGTAGTGACAGGCATAGGTTTTCTCGGGGCAGGTGTCATGCTGGCGAAAGAGGGTGTCGTGGTAGGGGTGACCTCTGCCGCCGCCATCTGGGCCTTGGCCGCCATAGGTGTCTGTATTGCGGTGATCGATCCTTTTGTGGGGATCAAGCTATCGCTCCTGGTGGTCGCCATTCTCTACGGCGTGGATCTGCTGGAGGAATACTCCTCGCTCTTTACCCGCGGGGTACATACCAAATACCGTAACTGGCGTCGCAACGGCTATTAATCATTTAGGTGTGGTGCCTCGGCTCTTGCCAGGCACCACACCTGTACCTGAATATAGCGGCGCTCAAACAACTTGGTGATTTCACTGACCGTAGTGCCTGTGGTCACCACATCATCTATCAGGGCGATGCGCTGATAATCAAAATCTTCCATCAAGCTAAACGCGCCCGCTAAGTTACGCCGCCGCTGCTTGCCGGTTAAGCCAGCCTGAGGCTGAGTATCGCAGATCCGCGCTAGTGCATGGGGCAAGACAGGCAGTGACAGTGCCTGACCCAGCTCACTGGCAATCAAATAAGCCTGATTAAAACCCCGTTCACGCAAACGTTTAGGATGCAGAGGCACAGGCACTAACACCTGCGGCAGGGTTATCGCCTCTATCTCTACCAGTGCCTGTATTCGCTGCACCAAAGCATTCACCAAAGGCGTCAGGCCAGCCAGCTGCCCCTGATATTTTATTGCCGCCACCGCCTCACCCAGCCCATCATGATAACTGGCGGGGGCAACCACTTTAATTGGCAGGCTTTTCATGCAGGCACCGCAATAGCAGGTTTGCACGCTAATAAGCCGGCCACAGCCCAAGCAGCTAGGAGAAGAATAAAGGCCCGCGTGCAGGCAGGTTAAACAGATCCCTCGCTGTGGCAAGACCACCCTTTGATGGCACATCATACAGCGATTGGGTAGACTAGCCGCCAGCAGGCGTTTCAGCCTGGCGCCGAGCCAGTGCCAACGCGATAAATTCAGATGAGTTCTATCCATTTAACTTGTATCCGACCGTTAGAGGCATCTTTGTGAGTCAGCAATCCTTGCACATTGAAACTATAGGCCAAGGCCGTCCCATCGTCATGCTCCATGGTTGGGGGGTCAACAGCGCCGTCTTTAACCCCCTGCACCACGCAATTGCCGATCACCAACTGATTTGCATCGACCTGCCGGGCTTCGGTGACAGCCCCGCCATCAGTGGTGAACTGGATACCTGGGTCGATCACATCATGGAGCAGGTACCTGAGCAGGCGATCTGGGCTGGCTGGTCCCTCGGCGGGCTTATCGCTACCCGTGCGGCGGTGCGCTATCCAGAGCGTATCGACGCACTACTCACCATAGCCTCCTCTCCCTGCTTTATGGCGCGTGATACCGAAGGCTGGCCAGGTATTCCGCCGCAGATTCTGGGGCAATTTGGCGACCAGCTGGAGCAAGATCTCGGTAAGATGATCGAGCGATTCCTGGCCATACAAGCCATGGGTAGCGAAACCGCTAAACAGGATATCAAGCAGCTTAGGGATCTGGTAATGGCCAAACCGCTGCCGGATGCTGGCGCGCTGCGCGCCGGCTTGCAAATGCTCAAAGAGGTGGACCTCAGGCCGCAACTCGAAGAAATTCAACGGCCTTGGCTGAGAGTATGGGGGCGTTTAGATGGCTTGGTGTCTCGCCGGGTACAGCCGCTGATGCCGGTGAATACCGAGCTATATAAAGATCTTATCTTGCCCAAGGCTTCTCACGCGCCCTTCTTTTCCCATAAAGGCGAGTTTGTCGAAGGGGTAGAGACCTGGTTGCAGGCGCTTAAAGAATAATCACTTTAATTCATAACACTTTTTGGTTATTATTTAGACAACCGTCTAGGAGTTTTCTATGTTAGTGGTGACCAACTATCCGCAAGTGCCGATCGCGACGACCAACGCCGCGACCGATAGCGCACGGGTAGAAAGTCAGCAACGCCCGCCTATTATTCCTGCGCCTCAGATGGCCAAGAGCAACGAAGAGCGCCCCTTTAACCCGCAGAACGAGCGCGCTGCCGATCAGGCCAATGTACAAGCTAGGCTCAACGAAAAAGTTCAGGCCAAACAGCAGGGTCAGGGCCAACATCAGCAGGAAGGTCAGCAACAACAGCAACAGGCGAAACAAGGTGCGGCCATCATTCGGCCTCTAATCATGAAACCTGCGCTGGCCCGTCGTGACATACGATCGCCACAGGCTGAATCACCACAGGAACCGCAGAAACCCAAGACTCGCTTCGACAATCAGGCCACCAGCTTCTATCAGAGTGTGTCGGCCCATGTCGCCAACTTCTATCAAACCCAAACTCTCCCCAAGGGAGAGCCTGAGTTATCCACCTTTATTTAATCGATGCTACCTGCTGCAGCGGCGTTTGATATAGCTGCTGCTGATAAGCCATGCTCCCCCACAGCGCCCATGACAGGGCCATCTGCTTCATCTCATCGCTTTGAGGGCTATGGGTAAGCGTCTTGCTCTCAAAGTCATATACATAACCTGCTGGCTCGCGCTCGGGCTGAAGAACCACCATATCATTGCCACGCAGATAGGCCATGTTCTTGTCATACTGCATCAGGGCCCTACCAGCCCAGTTGTCATCCACCTGGGTCAGATCTCGCCCTAGCATAGGATAGCTGCCCGATATCCCCATTAGCGATAAAAGCGTCGGCCCCAAATCTATCTGGCTCACCACTCGCTGATCCATCTTAGGGGCAATATCATCCCCCAGAATGATCGCCGGGATCCTAAACTGCTCAACAGACACTAGCGATGCACCGCCGACACGGCTCTCATGGTCGGCCACCACCACAAACAGGGTATCTTTCCAGTAGCTGGACTGCTTAGCGAGTTTAAAGAACTCTCCCACCGCATAATCGGCATACTTGGCGGTGTTGTTGCGGGTCTGCTTGGGTTGCTCATAAAGCTCGATGCGGCCATCGGGGAACTCGAAAGGCTCATGGTTAGAAGAACTAAACACTAAACTAAAGAAAGGCTTACCTTCTTTATGGAACTGTTCGAATTCATCATTGGCCCGCTTGAGCAGATCTTCATCCGACACACCCCAAGAAGCGACAAACGCAGGATCTTTATAATCCTTCTGGTCGACGATATCGCTAAAACCATTACCCAGGAAGAAGGTGCGCATGTTATCGAAATGACTCTCACCACCGTAAATAAACTGAGTCTGATAACCGTTCATCTTAAGCAGATCGGCGATGGTAAAGAAATCTGTCTGACTCTTACCCAATTTGACCACAGATCGCGCCGGTGTCGGTGTAAAACCTGTGGTCACCGCTTCGATACCTCTAACCGAGCGGGTACCTGTTGCATAGAGACGGTTAAAAGCCCACCCCTCCTTTGCCAAGGCGTCGATATTGGGCGTCAGGGGTAAGCCGCCAAGATAGCCGGTAAACCTCGCTCCCAGGCTCTCCTGCAATATGATCACTAAATTCTTCGGCTTACCTTGATAACTTGCCTGGTTATAGGTCACGCTGGGCAGGGACTCTGAGGTAAAGGCGCTCAGCGGGCGACCGCTGTCTTTACGAATATTGTCGATGATCTGACTCTTATCCAGCTTGCCGTAAACCTCAGAGGCACTAGCTTCGGCCCCCATCTGCTTAATGGCAAACACCAAAGAATAGGAGGAGTTAACTACCAGAGAATTCACCAGAGGATCATCGGCAAAGGCAACCATGGCCGGGTTCAGTGGACGGTGACCCAGGCTAGATCTCGCGCCCAGCAAGGTCACTACGATCACCAGCAGCGCTATTATCGGGCGCCATAGCCGGCGAGGGTAAACCACATCTTTGAGTAAGCGCCCACTCAGGCGCCAGCCACCCCAAAGGCTAAGACTAGTGACCAGCAATCCGAGAAATATCTCCCCCTTACGGCTGGTCCACAACATGGAGAGCACCTCTTTGGGATAGATAAGGTACTCGATATAGAGACGGTTCGGCCTTAGGCCATATTCCTCAATAAATGAGGGAGTAGAAAGCTCTAGAAAAATCATCAACCACAGCCCCAGAGTCAGCCAGACTCGGAGCACAGACTTCCAGCCACGTCCCACAAGGTGATCGCCAGCAAAGAGTGTAGTCCCTAAGGCCGCGATACCCCAGAGCCAACACAGGGTAGCGAAATCCACTCTCAATCCCTGTAACAGAAGATGAGACCAGCCATCCACGGCTGCCACCCTATCGGCCTGCCATATACCTAAGCCGATACGGCTCAGTGTCGTGATGGCTAAGGCTATCAATCCAAAATAGATAATGGCGCCAAAGGGCCCCAAAGCTGACTTAACTTTAGTCATAAATTTTCCAAGTATTTTTATATAGTCGAATGCTTTCTGGCGAAGCACTTGTTTTCTTGCGCACGTCGAACGATAGTTTGACATAAAAGTAAAACTTAAGTTCTATTTATGTTTCAAAGTGCGCACAATCAACGAAAATAGACAAGTCTGGCCATCATCTAGTAGAGCAGTCACAAGGTGAAAGTTTTGTCGAAGGGTGCCTGCAGGAGCGGCTTGAGAGATAGGAAACACGAGAATATTGAAACAAAAAAAGCCAATCCCCCTAAAGGAATTGGCTTTTTCTTTATTTACTTATTGGCTATTTTTTTAATTTAGCAAAGGCATCGGCAAAGGCGTTACCCATGGCCGCGTTGGCCGGCGCCTTAGGCTGTTTAAATTGCCCCTTAGGCTGACTCTTGCCTTGATGGCCTTTACCCTGACTGCCCTTACCCTGTGGCCCTTTAGCAGGCCCCTTTGCTCCCTGATGAGCACTTGCCTTTTCGCCGGGTTTCTCATCCAGACGCATGGTCAGGCTGATACGCTTACGCTCAACGTCGACTTCCATCACCTTCACCTTGACCACATCACCCGCCTTCACCACGGTATGGGGATCGCTGACAAATTTGTCGGTAAGCGAGGAGATATGTACCAAACCATCTTGATGCACACCAATATCGACGAAGGCACCGAAGTTGGTCACATTGGTCACCACGCCCTCTAAGATCATCTCAAGCTTAAGATCTTTGATCTCCTCGACCCCTTCCTTAAACACGGCGGTCTTAAACTCGCCTCTAGGGTCACGGCCCGGCTTATCCAGCTCGCTGAGAATATCTTCTATGGTAGGCAAACCAAATTCTTCGGTCACAAACGCCTTAGCATCGATCTGCTTGAGCAGATCTTTGTTGCCGATCAGGGCATCGACCGCCTGTTGTTGCGCCTTGGCAATACGCTCAACCAGGGCATAGGTCTCGGGGTGCACAGCACTGGCATCCAATGGGTTTTCTCCCTCTCGAATACGCAGGAAACCGGCGGCTTGCTCGAACGCCTTAGGACCGAGACGTGGCACCTTAAGCAGCTGTTTACGCGAGGTAAACTGACCATTCTGGTCGCGATACTCGACGATATTACGCGCTAGCGTCTTGTTTAAGCCCGCAACCTGGGTCAACAGCGGCATAGAAGCCATGTTGAGATCCACGCCAACACCGTTTACACAATCTTCCACCACGGCTTCGAGAGACTGGGACAGCTGACTCTGGCTCACATCGTGCTGATATTGTCCCACACCGATAGACTTAGGTTCGATCTTCACCAGCTCGGCCAAAGGATCCTGCAGACGACGGGCGATAGAGACGGCGCCACGAATCGATACATCCAGATCAGGAAACTCCTCCGCCGCCAACTCAGAGGCAGAATAGACAGAGGCACCCGCCTCGCTCACCATGATCTTGGTGAGTGTCGGCATCTCACCCTTCACCGCGGCAATCACCTCTCCCGCCAGCTTGTCAGTCTCGCGCGACGCCGTGCCATTGCCAATGGCGATCAGCTCAACCTTATGCATCTTAACCAGATTGGCCAAAGTGCGGATCGACTTCTCCCACTGGTTTTGCGGCGCATGAGGGAAGATGGTGGAGTGCGCCATCAGCTTACCCGTGTTGTTCACCACGGCCACCTTGACGCCGGTTCTCAGCCCTGGGTCTAACCCCAGTGTCGCCTTAGCACCGGCAGGGGCTGCCATCAGCAGATCGCCCAGGTTACGGGCGAAGACGTTAATCGCCTCGGTCTCGGCGCGTTCACGCAGCTTGGCAATAAATTCGGTTTCCATCTGCAAAGCGATCTTGATACGCCAGGTCGACGTGACCACTAGCTTAAGCCACTGATCCACCGCTGAGTCACTGAGCTTTAGGTTAAAGTGATCGGCGATAATCACCTCGCAATAGCTGCCCTGCTTAGACTCGTTATCGGGATCGGCATTCATGCTCAGGCTCAAAATGCCCTCGTTGCGACCACGCAGCATGGCCAGCGCACGATGCGACGGGACATTCATCAGCTTCTCGCTGTGTTCAAAATAGTCTCTGAACTTGGCGCCCTCTTTCTCCTTGCCCTTAAGCACACGGCTTTCGAGCACGGCGCTCTGGGTCAGATGCTGACGCACCTTCTGCAGCAGCTCGGCATCTTCGGCAAAACGCTCCATCAGGATGAAACGAGCGCCATCGAGCACAGCTTTTACGTCATCAAAACCCGCCTCGGCATTGAGGTACTCGCTCGCCAAGGCCTCGATATCCGCCTGACGATCGGCAAGTAAACGATCCACTAAAGGTTCCAGCCCCGCCTCGATGGCGATCTGTCCCTTGGTGCGACGCTTAGGCTTATAGGGAAGATAAAGGTCTTCCAGACGCGTCTTGCTGTCGGCTTGGTCGATAGCGGCCTGTAGCTCGCTGGTCAGTTTGCCCTGGGCCTGGATGCTGGAGAGGATCACCTGACGGCGATCGTTAAGTTCGCGCAGATAGCCTAGGCGACTATATAGCGTGCGCAGTTGGGTATCGTCTAAACCACCTGTGACCTCTTTACGATAACGCGCCACGAAAGGTACCGTCGCGCCGTCATCCAGTAGAGTGATAGTTGCCGTCACTTGCTGCTCACGAACATTGAGTTCCTGAGCGATGATTTGTGCAATATTTTGCATAGATTACATCGTGCCCAAATAGAGAGTTAATTGCCGCCAAAGATAACACAGGCACGGACTAAGTTGTACGCCCTATCTGTCGCAACCCCAGTTTTTGGCGAGTTAAATAGGCGACACATCTCTCAGTTTAGCCGCGTTGTTCGCACAACTCTTGCCAGCGTGAAATCGCCTCAACATCACCATTGCGATAGCCGATATAACAGTTGAGCTTCTGAGTGGTATCGCTCTGGGCCGCCTCTTCAATCGGTGCTGGCACTTCGATCAGGTGCAGGCCACCGCTGGCGACGCAGCTACACAGGGTATCAACAAATTCACCAATGTACTGACACAGATGCCCCCTGCCGCCATAGGCCTGAATCAATAATTTAGGATCGAATCCCTCGTGATTACAGGCATAGATGGGGGCATCACCGGCCTTGCCCAGATGGAAGATGTTGTTGCGCATATAGACGACCACTAAGTTTGCGCCCTGCTTTTGCAAATTGATCAGCTCATTGGCCTGAAAGTTAAAACCACCATCGCCAGTGATCACAACCACGCTCTGATCGCTTCCCAGCTCCGAAAGTTGGTCCACCACAGCTCTGGCGTAAGGCAGACTGGTGCCCATGGCGGCATACCAAGGATTGGCCAGATAGCTGCGACCGATATCGCTGCCAAGGGTGTCGAGTTCAAAGCTGGCAAACAGCGAATTACCCACCTCTGGCACAAAGATGAAGGGGCGAGTCGCTGCCTGCTGCGCAGCATTAATTCCCGCTGCCAGAAGATGATAGCCAAGCTCTGCTTGCGGCGCAGGCTTCTCTGCCTCTATTGGGTTCAGGTTGACTTGCGTCTGCAATGCCAGCGGCTGCTCAATCAGCAGCGAGATCACCGCATCTACGTCAGTCTCCCACTGCGCCGTGCCCTTCAGCATCGTCTTGTTGCCGTGATTATCTATGGCATGGGTCTGACTGCTAAAGGCATTGTTGGTGTCAGAAGGGAAAATCGCCGTACCCAGCTCCAGCACATAATCGGCCTCTGACTCGATATACTGCTGCTGGGGCAAACGGCTGAACACGCCATTATAGCTGCCTAAACAGAGCGGCTTTGACTCATCCAGCATTCCCTTACCAAACCAGGTGGTGGCATAGGGCAGATGGTGATGCTCGCAGAAGGTCAGAATCTTTTCCAATAACACTGGGTTAAGCCTGAGCTTTTCTCCCAAAAACACCAAGGGTGCCTTAGCACGAGTCAGCTGAGTGCGGATCTGATTGGCGATCAGCTCGGCGCCACTCAAATTGAGCGCCTGCGGCCTTAACTCACTCGGGCAGCTAGGCAGGTTTAATGCCTGAGTCGGCTGATAGATGAGGTCGCGCGGCACCTCAATATACACGGGTTGACGGTTCACATAGGCATGAAGCAGCAGCTGCAAAAATTGCTCCGCCGCCACATTGGGCTGACCGCTATGACGCTGGCCTTGCAGACGCTCGGCGCGCACCCCCAGCGCCTTGAAGGCGTTGAGCGCTGCATCGAGATCCGTATGCCAAGCCGTATGAGGGTGCACGCTATGGTGCAGCGCCTGACTGTTGATCTCTGCCTCACCGGGCGCCCCCGAGATAATTACCACAGGCAGGCCTTCGGTACGCGCTAAGGCAGCCGCCGAGGTGCAGGGCAAGCTACCCACCGTATAGGTGGTCATACAGACACCAAGTGGGTTTAACTCGGCCTGAGCACAGGCGCTAAAACCTGCGTGCATCTCATTGCTGGACGGCAATACCGCGACCTGCTTATCCAGCGCATTAATCAGATTAGCGACAAAGTCACCGCCAACACCATAGACACGCTTCACGCCAAAGAAGGCAAGCAGTTCGGCGATGCTATCGCCTAACAAGGGGAGATGGGCGGCGTAATCGGCGCCAAAATTAGATTCAATCGATACAGACACGGCAGGCTCTCGGTTATCCAAAACAGCCTGTAGCCTAGGAGGAGTCGCAATGCGACGCTTTGATCGAGATCATCAAGCCATCAGGGGCCAGGCAATGACAGATGATCTCCAGGGTGACAAGATTTCGTTACAACGAAGCTAAGAGCTAAATATTAAATATAATATCAATCAGTTAAAAAGTGGATGACCTGTTACCTCAGGCTTACATCCTACTTTGGCCGCTAGTCTTCAAAGGCCTTATATTGGATCTTGTTGACGTACCACTCTTTCTTACCGGCGGGCGTGTTAACCACCACTTCGTCATCCACCTGCTTACCAATAAGAGCTCTGGCCATGGGCGAGTCTATGGTGATATAGCCGAGCTTGGTATCCAGCTCATCCTTACCGACGATGCGATAGCGTACAATTTCGCCCGCCTCGTTTTCCAGCTCCACCCAGGCACCAAAGAACACCTTGCCCTCTTGCTGGGGGGAATAGTCGACAATTTGCAGATCCTCCACCCGCTTCACCAGATAGCGCACACGGCTGTCTATTTGGCGCAGTAAACGCTTGTTGTAAGTGTATTAGTACCATGCCAATAAGCATACTAAACAAATGAAAGTGAATAGTTTAATGCTCTAGATCAATAGATTTTATTTCAAAGATCATATGTTAGTAACACTAACTATGTAATAAAAAGTATCTAGTTTAGGAAGTGAGTTATGGCTTATGTTTTCAAGAGGCATGTTAACTATAAAGCTAATCAATCAGCTTTAATGGTTACGCTTCCTGCAATTTTTACTGAGCAAGGTCTCCTTGTATCGCATCTCAGATTCCTTTATTCAAAACGTCACAAATCTCAATCTTGGATTGAACGAAATATATTTGCAGTAGAACTACTACTAAAATTTATCAATGCCCATATAAATACTTCTACTTCGGCCACGGAGATGCTTCGCTCGTTTGTCGATACCCTTTGCTTTGGTTCAATAGATAACTCAAACGATGACCAATCTGGTTTGTACTGGCAATCAAGAAGGGTTGAGGATGTTAACGCAATACTTGGCCACATCAACTTCTATTGCGACTATTTAGATGAACTTCATGGTCATGAGCTACCCAATCTAAATCCATTAAGAAAAGCCACTAAAGCTGAAGAGAGAATGCGCTGGTGCGCTTACTATAAACGCCAATCAAACTGTTTCTTAAACCACCTCAGCAATCGATCAAAACATCACTCCTCTGTTGTGCGCAACATTCAAGGCCCATTGAATCATCTGTTGGCGATTGAATCAGTACATCGCTTCCCAGAAGAACATTTCGAACGTTTCTTACAATATGGCTTTCTTAATCCTCGAACCGGTGACATGGATTTCGGAAGCCTGCTAATTGTGATGCTGATGCATTACGGCGGTCTTAGACTATCCGAATGCTTCCACATTTATACCAGTGACATTTCAGTTGATACCAAAACAGGCTCAGCAATAGTTTCAGTTTTTCATCCCAGTGATGGAGCAAGTCCTGAACCAAGGTTCTCAAATCGCAGAGACTACTTAAACAGTCGATTTCGTCAAAAGCCACGTAATGAGTACAAACGATCCCATCAGCTTTATTCCGGCTGGAAGCAACCTCTGCTAACAAATCGAAACCTATCATTTGATGTCATGTTTTTTCCAGCAAACAAGGCCAACGATTTCACCTGGTTATTACACAAATACTTAGCGATAAGAGTTGACGGAGATCATCCATATCTTTTTAGCAATTCGATAGGTGGGCCTGAATCAAAGAAGAACTTTCTTCAAAAGTACAAGCGAGCTGTAGAACGCATCGGACTTGATGCTGGGAAACACCTCGGCACTAGCCCACACTCCCACAGGCACTCTTATGGTTATCGACTAGCAGTCTCTCACTTCAACCAATTAGAAATACAAAAAGCGATGCATCATAAAAATCCAGATAGTTGTCTTATCTATATATCGCCACAAGATAAAGAAATCAGAAGTAAAATGAGGGAATTAGAGCTATGAAAAAATTCTACTCTTCCCTTGCCGAAGCCCAACAGGCGGCGCAAACCTTGGCCATCGCCACTCTGACCGAATACCAAAAGCGCTACCGTCAGGACCCTCGTTTACCCAGCCAACCAAACCGAATCTATGCAGCCGACTGGCAAAGCTGGCCTTCATTTTTAGGCACTGAAGACAAATATTACCCCACTCTCGACGAAGCCCAACAGGCGGCGCAAACCTTGGCCATCGCCACTCTGACCGAATACCAAAAGCGCTACCGTCAGGACCCTCGCTTACCCAGCAGCCCAAGCCGAACCTATGCAGCCGACTGGCAAAGCTGGCCTTCATTTTTAGGCACTGAAGACAAATATTACCCCACTCTCGCCGAAGCCCAACAGGCGGCGCAAACCTTGGCCATCGC
>NZ_JAKIKX010000005.1 GCF_023283925.1 Shewanella marisflavi | reverse complement strand
TCAAAACAACTACAGCGTTTCTTACGGACGCGGGATGGAGCAGTTTGGTAGCTCGTCGGGCTCATAACCCGAAGGTCGTCGGTTCAAATCCGGCTCCCGCAACCAATTTCTAATGATATAACTTTTCTAAATACTCCCTTGTTACCCCCCCTTTTCTCATACAGGTAGCAAAAAAGCTAAAGTAAAAAGCTCGTCGGGCTCAGCTCTTATAAAGCCGCGAAGGTCGTCGGTTCAAATCCGGCTCCCGCAACCAATTTCTAATGAAACACCTTTTCTAAACTCTCTCTTGTTTAAATCCCTTTCTCAAACAGCTAAAACCAAAACGCTAAAGCAAAAAGCTCGTCGGGCTCAGCTCTTATAAAAGCCGCGAAGGTCGTCGGTTCAGATCCGGCTCCCGCAACCAATTTCTAATGAAATAACTTTTCTAAACACTCCCTTGTTTAAATAGCTACCGCCAAAACCTAAAGTAAAATGCTTGGCTGCCCTACACCAATCGGGCCGTTTCAAAATTTTCTGCATGCTCAAAACCGATATCCGGTTAAAAAATAATCTATAGCCGTTAACTGTTTTCTCGCGCTTTAATTTACCTTAGCAAGCTAGCCCTTCTATAAAGGCCTTCTATAAAGGATATGGGAGTTGTCGATTTTATAAGCATTAAGCGAGAAAAACGCGAGAGGTTGATTTAATCAATAGATCGGAAAAATGATTTACGAGCAATCGTCGTAATAAAATAAATTGATCAAAAAACAGGCATAAAAATAGGGAGCATCTGCTCCCTAAATAAATCTTGAAATTTTTTAAGCTGCCGCGATCTGACGATTGGCTTTTAATGGATGCAATCTATCATTCATCACTTTAATGCAGTCAAACTGGCGCATCGTCTTACTGTCACTCAACTGCAACTGGGGTGATAACAGCATAACCAGGGAGGCCTGAATATTCGATTCGACCACTAATACCTGTACCACTTCCCCTTGGCATTTCAACTGGAAGACCTTGCCTAGCTCACTGTAAACACACACCGCCGATGTATCAAAAAACCATGACTTAGGCATCTGTGGCTTTAACAAATAATGAGCCGCTGTTGCGTTCAACGCCAACTGAACCCTCACCGCATCGGCAATATTTAAAGACTTTCCAATACGCTCAATAAATTCGATATAGAACTTGGCATGTTCTACACTAAATTCCGTCGTTGCCAAGGCATCTGGAATAAGTGCTTTCGTTTGATAGGGAGTCAGAAATTCCATATCCGAACCTAACGAAACGCTTAATACCCCATACGAATCGTTATATATCCATTGCCAATCCCTTTGTGGCATTAATAACATAACGTGTACCTATATACCTTAATACAGCTCGATAATAGATTATATTTCACCCAATATCAAAAAAAATTTTACAAATATGATATAGATAACAACATGTTATATTGATCTAACGCGATCTAAATAAGATCGCGCGATCGTTTTGAGATCTAAATAAGATCTTATTTATTTTTTACGCGATATGCGTCGACGATCTCTTTAATTAATTCTGGACCACGATAAATAAAACCAGAATAAATTTGTACCATAGTCGCTCCTGCATCCAATTTATCAAATGCATCCTCCGCACTATTAATACCACCAACACCGATAATAGGTACTTGGCCTTTAAGACAAACCGCTAACTGTTTGATCACTTTAGTTGATAATGAATTCAATGGCTTACCACTCAAACCACCGGCTTCATTAGAATTAACCAAACCACTAACACCATCACGTGTCAGGGTTGTGTTGGTGGCAATGGCACCATCAAACTCATTACGGATCAAAGATTCAGCAATCTTTTCAATTTCTTCAGGTTGCAGATCCGGGGCAATTTTTAATGCGATCGGCACATACTTACCATGCTGCTCGGCAAGATCTTTTTGCTTGGCTTTTAATGATCCAAGGAGATCATCAAGCAGGTCTCCATACTGTAAACTGCGCAGGCCAGGAGTGTTAGGCGAGGAGATATTCACGGCAATATAGGCCGCATAAGGATACACCTTGTCCATACAGATAAGGTAATCTTCCTTGCCCTGCTCTACCGGTGTGTCCTTATTTTTACCTATGTTCACCCCAACCATGGCGCCAGACTTAGCCGCTTTTAGATTGGCCACCAAGTTATCAACACCTTTGTTGTTAAACCCCATACGGTTAATGATCGCCTTAGCCGGCTTCAAACGAAACAAACGTGGCAAGTCATTCCCAGGTTGAGGTCTCGGTGTAACAGTACCAACCTCTATATGTCCAAAGCCCATCGCATGGAACGCATCGATACATTCACCATCTTTATCCATGCCGGCAGCGAGTCCGACAGGATTTGGAAATGTAAGCCCCATAAACTCTACCGGCGCAGCTTGCAGCTTCTGCGCGTAAAAGCAGTTTAACGGCGAATTCGCAGTTGATTTCAGACTACCTATAGCTAAGTTGTGCGCCTTCTCTGGGTCCATCTGAAACATCACTTTCTGTGCGATTTTGTAAAACATGCATTCTCCTAGACCGAAAAAAGCCCCGGCATTTGCCAGGGCTGATGACTATATTTTAGTTTTATGATTAACCTTCACAATGAAGGATCAACAGATTTAGCTCACGTAGGGCGACTGAGAACTTAGCAAACTCATGAGTCTGCGAGGTCTTAAAGTCTGCAAGCATGTGGAACCATCTTTCCAATAAGCCCTGATTGGATTCGACCCACTGTTCAATAATGGCATCAGCGTCACAAACCGATGTGCAAGTACGTAACACCGCTGAACTCAGTGAACGTTGCTGCCAATCAAGCTCTTCCCTAAATGCCGCTCGCGCCAACGCTTGCCAATGGTTCGCCACTGGTTGTGCGCTGATCTGCTCAAGGAACCAGTGCAGGTCGATGCGCGCACCAAGTTTATAGTAAGTCTCGGCAACTAAGGCTACCGGCTTATCTTCCAACTCAGCAATTTGCGAGATATCCAAGGCGGAGAACAGCGTACTCATATTAACGACATCAGTCGCTACCTGCTCTGGCACACCTTCTCTCACTAGGGCAGCGATCTCGGCGCGTATGCCGTTGACTTCATCTTCCACCATATATTGGTGAACATTTTGACGAAGCTCTTGGAATACAGGGCTGAAGAAGGCCACTACCTGTTCAATCGTCTGGTTACGATTACGATGACGTAAGAACCAACGACATGCGCGGCGTAGATTACGACGCAACTGGTGTAGCATCTCACCCTGAACAACCGCAGGAACCACACCATTTAGCGCCGTGATCGATTTAGTTAATTCAGCTAAACCAAATACTTCACGTGCCATAGTGTAGCAGATCGCTGCTTCAGCGACTGAGGCACCAGTCTCATCTTTCATACGCTGTACGAAATTTAATCCCATATCGTTGACCAACTCGTTGGCCAACGAAGTCGCGATAATTTCAGCTCGCAGCGGGTGAGTCACCATACGGTCGCTATACTTCTCTTGTAGCTGACGCGGGAAATACTCAATCAACAGCTGACTCAAGAATGTATCGTCAGTAATTTCCGGTGTCAGCAACTGCTCTTTCAATACCATCTTGGCGTAAGCCACTAATACCGACAGTTCAGGACGAGTTAGTGCTTTGCCATTAGCTAAGCGCTCTGCCAGCTCATCATCAGTTGGCAGGAACTCTAAGGCTCTGTCGAGCTTGTCTTCTTTTTCCAAGTAATGGATGAAGCGGATCTGCTCTTTCAACTGCTCGGCGCCGCGCACCTGAGTCACAGAGATGGTACGGGTCTGATCCTTACAGTCTTGCAGTACGATGCGGCTGACTTCGTCAGTCATCTCAACCAACAGACGATTACGCTGTTTCACCGTCATCTCACCTTCGGCCACCATAGCGTTTAGCAAGATCTTGATGTTAACTTCATTGTCCGAACAGTCCACACCACCCACGTTATCCACGAAGTCGGTGTTCATACGGCCGCCGTTTGCAGCATATTCGATACGACCAAGCTGGGTACAACCTAAGTTACCACCCTCGCCTATGATGCGAGCCTGAACTTCTTTACCGTTAACACGCAGTGCGTCGTTGGCACGGTCGCCTACTTCAGCATGAGTTTCGCTGGTAGCCTTAATATAAGTACCGATACCACCGTTCCAGATCAGATCCACCTTCATCTTCAGCAGCTCTTTAAGCAGCTCGTTAGGTGTCATAGATGCTTTCTTAGTATCAAGCATCTTCTTCATCTCTGGTGTCAGTGTGATTGACTTGGCAGAGCGCAGGAAGATGCCGCCACCCTTTGAGATCAAGTCTTTATTGTAATCTTCCCAGCTAGAACGCGGCATTTCGAACAAACGTGCACGCTCTTTGTAACTGATCGCCGCATCCGGATTAGGGTCGATGAAGATATGCATATGGTTGAAGGCTGTGACCAGACGGGTGTGCTCAGAGAGCAGCATACCGTTACCAAATACGTCACCGGCCATGTCACCAATCGCCAAACAGGTGAAATCAGTTGTCTGGCAGTCGATACCAATTTCGCGGAAGTGGCGCTTAACCGATTCCCAAGCACCACGTGCCGTGATACCCATCTTCTTATGATCGTAACCGTTGCTACCACCAGATGCGAAGGCGTCACCTAACCAGAAGCCATACTCTTCAGAGATAGCGTTAGCGATATCTGAGAAGGTCGCGGTGCCTTTATCGGCCGCCACAACCAAATATGGATCGTCTTCATCATGACGTACCACATTAATAGGAGGAACGATTTCACCTTCGACAATATTGTCAGAGATATCCAGCAGTCCACGGATAAACAGGCGGTAACATTCTTGACCTTCGGTAAAGAAGGCATCTCGTCCACCGTCTGTTGGCAGTTGCTTACAAACGAAGCCCCCCTTGGCACCTACAGGGACAATTACGGTGTTCTTCACCTGCTGGGCTTTCACCAGACCCAACACTTCGGTACGGAAATCTTCACGACGATCTGACCAGCGCAGACCACCACGAGCCACCTTACCACCACGAAGGTGAACACCCTCTACTCTTGGAGAGTATACAAAGATCTCAAACTTCGGCAGCGGACGTGGCATTTCTGGGATCTCTTCAGGCGAGAACTTAAATGACACGTAAGGCTTGTTACTACCATCTGGCAGCACCTGATAGAAGTTGGTACGCAGCGTTGCATTGATCAGATCCAGGTAACGACGAATGATACGGTCGTCATCCAGGCTAGACACATCTTCCAGACGCATATCAATCTGTTCAACAAACTTAGCTAAAGTACGAGTCTTGAGCTTAGGGTTGAACTTACGGATAAACATCTTCACCAGAAGATCGGCTATCTGTGGGTAGCAACTGAAGGTCTCTTCGATATACGCCTGACTAAAGGTCGCATCGATTTGACGCATATATTTTGCGTAGGCACGTAGCACTGAAACTTCACGGCCCGATAAGCCAGTAGCCAGAACCAGACGGTTAAAGCCGTCATCTTCAAGCTCTTTACGCCAAACCTGTGATAATGCTGTCTGGAATCTATCTTGGCTATCGGCCAAATTATCGACCGCAGCACCTTGTACCGTCATCAAGAAGTCCAAGATCCAGAAAGTTGCACCATCTGCGGTGATCACTTCATAAGGACGCTCATTGATCACACGTAGGCCGAAATTTTCCAGCATAGGCAATACGTCAGATAGATGGATCGGCTCATCTTTATGGAACAGCTTTAGACGGACTTTGTTGTCTTTTAATGCCGTTTCCTGTGGCTGATAGAAGAGCATGCCCAGTTTATGGTCATCGTCAAGCGCCTCTAGGTGCTCGACATCGACCACGGCTGAGCTAGGCAACACATCTTCTTTATAGCTACGGGGGAACGCATTAACATAACGCTTCACCAAACGGTTACCCGACTCTTCACCTTGGGCAGTGATCAGCGCTGTGTTTAACTTATCTTCCCATGAACGCGCAGCTTCAATTAGATTGTTTTCGATGGCAGCCACATCTACATCCGTAATATTATTTTCAACTTTGACTATGTAATGAGTACGCGCGAGCGTTGACTCAGAAAAATAAGTCGTAAATTCAACATCTTCTTTAGTATTGAAGTGTCGAGCCAAGATACGCTGAGTATCTTCACGCAGCTTAGTGTTGTATCTGTCCTTAGACACATACACCAGGCAAGAGAGAAAGCGGCCAAAGCCATCTTTACGAACAAATAGCTTAAGCTTGTCGCGATCTTGCATCTCAAGCACGCCGCGGGCCATGTTAGCCAGTTCAGTTTCGCGCGCCTGAACAATCTCGTCTCTTGGCAAGGTTTCGAGAATATGCATCAAAGCCTTGTAGTCATGAGAGTGTGGCGTCAGGCCAGAGTCGTCGAGCACACGCTGGATCTTCTCTGCCAGCAGCGGGATCTCACGTGGGCTGCGGTTGTAAAGATTAGAGGCGTACAGACCGATGAATCTATCTTCACCTATCACATTGCCTTGCTCGTCAAATCGCTTAATACCGATATAATCAACATATGCAGGACGGTGAACACGGCTCTTCTCTGTGCTCTTGGTCAGAATAAGCAAGCTACTATCCAGTGCTTCCTTACGAGCAGAATCAGACAAGCTAGAAAGCATCAAGCCTTTAGTATTCTTAGGTTTTCCCGGTACGTTCATCAGGCCGAGACTGGTCTCATTTGCCGGTACCAATTCTAGATCGCCCTCCACCTTATGCAGGTCGTAACGACGATAGCCCAACAAGGTAAAGTGATGATTGTTAAGGTAAGTTAAGAAGTTAATCGCTTCATCTAACTCACGCTTCTCACCAGGAAAAGGACGGTCTGGCAGCTCGGCAATGGTCTCGGTCAACTTGTTAGACATGGCCTGCCAATCGTTAACCGAAGCGGCGACATCACCCAGAACAGACTGAATCTCTTTCTCAAGGCTCTTGATATCAGCGTCGCTGCTGAGTCTATCGATCTCAATCAGGAACACAGCCACTCTATCGTTATGTTCGTCCTTATCGTCGTTATAGCTGACACTAGTGATGTCGCCTTGCTCACGCTTCACGGTCAAAGGCGTATGCAGCATCATATGGGTAGTGATCCCCATACGGTTTAGCGCCATCCCCACAGAGTCAACCAGGAAAGGCATATCAGGTTGAATCACCTCGATAATCGAGTGGGATGATTTCCAACCATGCTTAGATTGACTCGGATTAAACACGCGAATATGGGTCTCGCCAACAGGCGTTTTGTTCGCGGCATTCCAGAGACTGAGTACGGCGCCGTAAAGATCACTGTCATTGCGGTGTTGCAAGTCATCTTTCGACATATGGGCATAAATACAAGTTGCGAACTGTTCAACTTGTTTGGCTTGTGTATTGGGAACTTTGGAGTGAATGAGGCTGACTACGTTCTCAAGTAGTACTGAAGGCATTGCATCTTTCAAGGCCATGTTGCTGTTTCCTTTAGGGTCTATGGCAGCGTTTTTGTAATTTTATGGATGCTTGAGCATATGACAGGCCAAATCTAATTATGTGACCTAAGTCATAGCGCGAAGTTTATTACTAAATGTGCCAATTTTCGAGAACTATTTTAGTGGTAGATCCTCATCCCTCGGGGTTTTGCGGCCATATGGAAGCTCATGATGAAAAAACAATCGTAAAGTAAGCGTAACTATGCAAAAAAAGAGAGAGCCAATGCTCTCTCTTTCAGTCCACTATCGCGGCTTACGCCAAAAAACAGCGCCGATCGCCGGTAAAATAATTATTGCGCCTAACATATTCACTAAAAACATGAAAGTTAACAGGATCCCCATGTCCATTTGGAACTTTAGCGCAGAAAAGAACCAGGTACTTACGCCTATGGCTAAGGTCAGGCCGGTAAAGATCACCGCACTGCCCCGCTCGACTAAGGCCTGATGATAGGCCGTCTGTACTGGCATACCGTCTCTGAGTTTCACCGCCATGGTCGACAAGATATAGATGCCGTAATCGACACCTATCCCCACGCCAAGGGCAATAACAGGTAAGGTACTCACCGCCAAGCCGATGTCGAGTTGAGTCATCAGCGCCTGGGCCAGTGTGGACACCACATAGAGCGGCAGGATCACGGCAATAGTTGCTCTAATCGACCTAAAGCTGATTAGACAGAGCACAAACACTGCGCCATAAACATAAAGCATCATCGGCATCTGCGCCTCGGCAACCGCCTCGTTGGTGGCGGCCATCACCCCCACCGGCCCCGATGCCAGCTTAAACTTAAGCTTGTCGTTGTCCATCTTGGCTGACAGGGTTTTAACCTTATCGATCACCGTCTCTATGGTTTCTGCCTTGTGATCTTTAAGAAACAGATACACAGGCATCACAGAGCAATTCCCGTCGAGCAAGCCCGAAGTGGTTGGGATCTGCCCTACCGCCTGAACCAGACTCGCTGTGGTGCGCGGCAACACCTGCCACTTGGGATTACCTTCGTTAAAGCCGGCGTTCACCCGCTTAGCAACAGACGCCAGGCTCGCAGTAGACTCCACACCAGGGGTATTAGCCACTAACCACTCAAACTCATCTATCTGTGTCAGCACATCATGGTAGGTACAGGCCTCAGGGAAGGCTTCGACAATCACAGTCATCACATCTGTGGTGATAGAGAAGTGATCGGTAATATAGAAAGTGTCCTGATTGTAGCGACTGTCAAAATGTAGCGCCGGCGCCCCACCTTGCAGATCGCCTATCTTCATCTTGTTCGCTTGCTGCAATCCGACGCCATACAACACCACAGTGGCGACGAGTACTACGGCTGCATATTTAGGCGTGGCAAAATAAGAGAGTTTACGCCAAAGCTCATCGACACGGCTATTTTCCTTGGGTGGCAGCGCCTTCACTTCGGTATATGAGATTAGCAGTGGCAGAAGCACCAGGTTGGTCAGAATGATCACAGCCACACCCAAGGAGGCCGAAATTGCCAGTTCGCGGATGATACCGATATCAATCGCCAGCAGAGTCATAAAACCAACGGTATCAGAGAGCAGCGCAATACCGCCCGGGATCAGCAGACTTCTAAAAGCCAGCGCCGCCGCGGCTTTGGTGATCTCGCCTTCACCAACACGGCGTCTGACCGCGTTGATCATCTGCACCCCATGACTCACCCCGATGGCAAACACCAAGAAAGGGATCAGTATCGACATGGGATCTAGGCCAAAACCCACCACAGTGAGCAAACCTAGCTGCCAAACTACGGCCACCAAACTACATACTAGAGGCAGCAGGGTCAGTTTTACGGATTGTGAGAACAGATAAACCATCACGGCGGTCACTAAGATGGCAATCGCGAAGAAGAGCACGACGCCCTTGGCGCCTTCGGCAACATCGCCGGCCATCTTTGCAAAGCCGATAATATGAACCTTTATCTGATCATTTTCATATTGACCTCGCAGCTCATTTTCAAGCTGACTGGCAAAGGCCAAGGTATCGAGGGGCTCACCGGTTTGCGGGTCAAAATCCATCAATTGAGCCGTTACCATGGCTGCCGAGTAATCTTCCGCTATGAGTCGCCCGACGATACCGGCCTTCTCAATATTACTGCGGACCACCTCTAGCCCGGCGGGCGTTGTGGAAAAATCAGCCGGAATCACCGGACCACCGGCAAACCCATCTTCCACCACCTCGGTAAAACGGGTAGAGGGTGAATAGAGAGACTTTACCTGAGCACGATCGACCCCAGGAATGAAGAACAGCTGATCATGGACCTGCTTAAGGGTATTGAAAAAATTGGGGTTAAATATGTTACCGCTGGTGTCCTCTACCGCCACCATGATGCTGTTAGCGCCGCCGAACTGCTTCTGATGCTTCAGATAAGTCTGCATATAGCTATGATTAAGCGGAATATTCTTAACAAAAGCCGCATCCATCTTCAGATGACTGGCTTGAAACCCGAGAAACAGAGTTGCCAGCAAAAAGGCGAATATTACATAGGCCCGTTGCCGAAACAGGAAGGACTCTAATCCATTAACTAATTTATCTAACATGCCTGGGCCTTATTATTCTTGTTGTAATGCAACGAAGCCTTTTGTACCAGCAAGCCAAAGCTTGCCTTTGGTATCCTTACCAATTGACACTAGGTTTTCCCCTTGGCGCTGTGCCACCAACTCGACGCTATCATCGGCGGTAACATCAATGACCACACCACCGTTGCCCACGAGCCTGACTTTATCGTCACTGAGCACTATGCCGCCATTGAGGGTAGAGTTAGTGGTGAGCGCTATTTCCTGCCACTGCTCAAGATCCCCATCGCTCTTAAACAGATTCCCCCTGAGACCGAGCACATAGATCCCCTGCTTAGCCACTAACACATTAAAGAGTGACCCTTCATAAGGGAAATCAATACGTTGCCAGCTCAGACCATTGTCTTGTGAAACAGCAGCTAATCCGAGCTCGCCCACCATCAAAAGACGGTTATCGGCTAAGCGTACAACGCGATTAAAATGCGGCAATAAAGTACTACGCTCTTGAAGATAAAGGCTTTCATCCTCAGCCTTTAGCTCATCTAGATAAGCCTGATCTTCTTCATATAACAGCTCAGTATGAAACTCCTGATGCCACTGCTTACCGCCATCTAGAGTACGATAGAACAAGCCATAGGCGCCAATGGCAATCCCCTGCTGCGCATCAAAGAACAGCACATCTAAGAAAGGCTTTTCGATTTCAGCAGAGCTCATCTGTTTTGCCCAAGTCTTGCCGCCATCTTGAGTATGCAAAATGGTCGCATCATGCCCCACTGCCCAGCCAAGCGAAGGCGTTAGCAGCGTCGCCTTGGTTAACAGTGCACGGGTTGGTGAACTAACCTGCTGCCATTGATCGGTAAAATGAAATAGATGACCACGATCGCCAACGGCAATCACAGTCTCTCCCTGCTTGGCAATATCCAATACCAGAGAGTGAGTAGCCAAGGGTTGTTTATCTGAGCCAACCACTTCTTCCGAGCTATAAGCAGGAAACGTGGAGGCAATAAACAGAGAAGATAACGCGACAAGCCGAAGCATGCTAAACCACATACAAACTTCCTTTCGTGAAATGAGGGGCCTGTTGGCCCCTCTCCCCTAATTCTTTATAGAATTAGTCCATAACGCATAAGTGCTTAACGAATACCAGCACGTCTCAATGCCGCTGGCGTAAAGTTGGCTTCACTCAGCTTGGCATCAAAGTTATACATACGTCCTTCGTTATCGAGGCCCATAGCCAGATAACGACGTGACTGTAAATCATGGATCACTTCTAGCGTGGTCCAGTGTGTTGGTACTTCATAGTAGTTAATCGCATGGGCGACGGCGACACGATATAACTCGTCGCGGTTGTCATACATATCCGACAAAGACACCTGCCATGAATCTTCATCTAGGTAGAAGACACGTGTCTTATAGATATGACGCATCCCCTCTTTTAGTTGCGCCTTGACCACCCAAACACGGTGTTTCTCCCAACGAACATGCTCTGGATTGATATGACCAGGCTGTAGGATCTGCTCATATTTTAGCTTGTCTGAATGGAGCTTGTAGTCGTTGTAGGGAATGTAGATCTCTTTCTTACCCATTAACTCCCAGTTGTAACGAACTGGCGAGCCGTTGAACATATCGAAATCATCTGTGGTGCGCAGACCATCAGACACTGTGCCCGGGGTATCGAAAGCGACATTTGGCGCCTTACGTACGCGGCGCTGCCCTGTGTTATAGGTCCATGCCTGACGAGGCAAGGCTTCCTGATCCATGGTCTCTTTAACCAAGAGCGCGGTACCTGCAAGACGAGCAGGCTGTGTCACGACCTGCTTAAAGTAAAACAGGGTATTAGACTCTTTCAATTTATCCAGTGTCATCTCTGGGCGAGAATACTCAAAACGTATCTCTTCGGCGGTTTCTACTAAGGTGTAGCTACCCGATGCCGTTGGCGCTGCCTGGCTACGGGCAGTCTCAACGTCTACGCCACGAAAACGCAGTACGTGGTTCCAAATCGCTTCTAAACCATTTTGTGGAATAGGAAACGGCACACCAATCGAGCCCCCAGAAATCCCGTTACCATCGGCAACCAATTCGGCGCGAGTGGCATTGGCTTTTGTGGCGTCGTACACAAACTGAGGAACAGAAGCGGTGCGGCGCGTCTGATACACATTCATCTTGAACGTATCAGGATAAAGATCAAATAGCTTTAGCTGACCTTCGGTGAGATGGTCCTTGTACTGATCTTTATTGGCATTGGTGATAGTAAACTCAATCTTATCGGCTGCGAAGGGATCGGGATGATGCATACCTTTCTCATAACCCGCCACTGCTTGGGTAATACCGCCATCCCAGGCTGGAATAGAACCGTCGGCGTTACCCGCCTTTTCACCACCTAGCGGCGTCAGTTCGGTACCGAGTTTTGCCGCCTGCGCCTCTGATACTTTCGCAAAGGCCGTTGGCGCAGTTAAAGCAACGATCACAGCTGCCGACAATAGTGTTAATTTTTTCATTCTTATTGTCCTTGTGAATTAGATTGAATACTTGATGTTAAATGACACGTAATCACGATCTGACATCAGATTCGTGGTGCCAACACCACCGAAGAAAGAGTTATAGGAAACATCGGCTCCCCAACGGCTCTGGTAATCGAAGTTAATGCCGATAGCGACTGACTTCTTACCTTCGGTGAACAGGAACATAGGATCGGGTGTGATCCCTTTAACATCATGGGAGAAGATGATGCGCGGTGCCATGTTGACCCCGGCAAACAGGTTGTTGTATTCAGCCTTGGCCACAAAACGATAGCCCCAGGCAAAATCGGTCGGGAATGGGTTGGTTTCAGGGCCATTGTGAACAGCCTCGATGATCCCTGGCATATCAGGGTTACCGCCTGAACGTGCCGTCCCCGGTCCATTGAGACGCAGCTCGTCAAACCCAGGCATATCATGGATCCATACGCCACCGACCTCGGCCAACACCACCAGGTTATCAGTGCCCAGAGTCGGACCAAATAGATGAGTAAAGGTCACCTGCGCTTGCGTAGTATCACGCAGAATATAGCCTTCTGCCGCTTCACCCGAGCCTATACCCTTCACCTGAGAAATACCGTCTAAATCTGGGCGAAGACCCGCGTTGGCTAGCTGCTGTGGCATAGCGGCAAACAGCAATTCTACATCATCGATCTGCAGTGGCTCATCTTGACGATGGGCAATTTCACCAGCTACCGAGGTATCGCCAACCAGAGTATTGAAACTAAAGCCGTATAGTTTGATATCTTCCGGGTATTCAATCTGCGCCTTGGAGAAGGTCTCTAACCCCAGCAAGGTTTGACGGTCAACTTCACCACCTGTCGCGCCAATGGCGGCCAGGGTCGCTAAATCTTTACCTATTGCCTCTTGGGTAAAGTTAGCTGCTGTACCGCTGATCAACGGACGTCGACTATGGTAATTCATGTAATAGAAACCAAACTCTGTCTCACCTAGCTCAGGGGCATAGTAACCTAGCTTAATACCATATTGGCCCGAGTCACTGGCGCTGGCCTGATCTTGCATCAGGGTCACTTTGGTTGGATAAGCCAAGGCAAGTGATCCTAAAGTCGCAGCATCATAGCGGCCTGACGCCACCATAGCGGACAGCTGTTGATACTCTTCGATCAGAAAATCTAGATTAATATCTGGGTTGGCGTTAAAGCCAAGCTGAGCGTTTTGCGAGTAACCACCGTAACCGGCGAAATCATTGGTTGAGAAATAAGAACCAGGTGTTGGAACCCAAACAGGCTGCCAATCATACTGATAAAAGGCTTCAAGGGAGAGCGATTCACTAATACCCAATGATGCCCAAATCATCCCTTGAGGTCTGAAGGCTTCTTTAAGTTCTGCACCCGGTGCATTAAGAATATTCAGGTCAACTGGGTTGATCACACCAATACCATGTGGAATAAGGGTACTTTCACCCCATGACACCACTTGGTTACCGATACGGACGCTAAGTGGATTGGCACCATCGTTAAAGTCGAAATCACCATAGATGAATGCATCCAGCAAGCGCACATCTTTACATTGCACTTCAGAAGCTTCTGAGTCGGCACAAGGATCATATTCCTTGCCCGTTATCGGATCGCTGTAGCCGTAGCTACCATTGTTGGCTTTCTGATCGTAGAAATACATGCCACGAGCAAACAAACCGAAATTCTTATACTTTAACGACAACTCGTGCAGGCCTTTAAAGACCATGGAGGTCACATCGCCCTGTGAGTAGAGCAAGTTACCCAAATCACCGTTGCTTGAGTAAGACCCTGGCTGAGCCCAAATCTCAGTCGAAGTGTACTTAGTATTATTAAATGCCGAATAATTAGACCAATCGAAGCGCGGGTGATTAACCTTACCAATCTGGTCATTCCAATCACGCTCTTCTACCCGCCAACTTGCACCGGCACTGAAGGTTGAATCGAATGAACCTTGCACTTCTCCCCAATCGAATGACACGGCTTGTACGCCAGATGTCACCCCAACACTCAACGCCGCAACGATCCCCAAAGCTAGCGCTGACTTGTTAAAGCCATTTTTAACGTTTTTCATTTTTAGCTCTTCTCCGTAACCTGCTGGATTCTTTGTTATAGGAATGATGGCCAACATCTTGTTAGCGTACAGGTAACACCATTGTTACAGCATTTAGGTGGGATGAGCAAGGCGAAAAAACAGAAAATTACCTTGAGATTTGTACACTTAAGCTAAAGGACTTATCTATTTTCAAACGACTGATTTAAATTCTTTCTAACAAGTCATACCAGATGAAAAACGGCTATTGAAAAAACAAGCAGAAACAGGCAATTAAACTTTTACATTGGGAGACAAAATTTTGAGTGGAGCACAATCATTCGTTTGAAGTATATACTCTAAAACTTATAGTGGAGTGAGGGAAACGAACTGTCCGTTATCATCGAGTTCCAGTCGAAAATAACCCTTTATGCCTGACGTGGTTAAAAAAGGCCGAAAATGGCGAGCGTGTATCCAGAGGATCTTCCCAGAAATATCTCTAACCTCAATTTTATCAATACTTCCTTGATAGTAATTGAGAAAATCCTGGTAACTCACCTGAATAGGAAAAGTAAATATCATCATAGTCTTAGTTTAAAAAAGTGGCGAGATGCAAAGCACCTCGCCCTGCTAACTTATGCCAGCGCCTTAGACACCTTCTCGTAAAGGTCTTTCGACAGATCTGGCAAGGCCAATATCTCTTCTAGCGCAGCTCGCATCAACTTCTGACGCTGCTCATCAAACTTCTTAAATTGGATCAATGGCGTGATAATACGCGCAGCAACCTGAGGATTTAAGGTATTGAGCTTGATGATTGCCTCGGTCAAAAATCGATATCCGCTACCATCAGGCTGATGGAACGAGAGCGGATTAGCCGCAGCAAAAGCGCCAATCAAGGAACGTACGCGATTAGGGTTGGAGAAGCTAAAGGCACTGTGCAGTGTTAACTCACGCAGCGCCGTCACGCGATCCTCGCCCGGACAACAGGCATGTAGAGTCAACCACTTGTCCATCACCAATGGCGTATCGGCCCATTTCTGTTGAAAATCAGAAAGTAAACTGTCTCGTAATTGCGACGCTTCCTGATTCAACGCAGCCAGGGCGCCTAGGCTGTCGGTCATATTGTTGGCCTGTTCATATTGTCGCTGTGCCAAGACTTGATAAGCATCAGACATCTGCAATAGCAGGGTTAAACAGGCATTCTTTAAGGCTCTGGCTCCGGCATCATCCTGGGAGGCCAACTCACGATAGCGCGCCACAAGTTCATCTTCACAACCTGAGGCAATTTCCTCAATCAAAAACTCTCGCGCCGCCGCCAATGCGTCCAGATCGACCTGTCCCACCTGCTCTACCAAGGTATTCAAGCTTGGGAAGTTCAGCACCTCTGCAAGTAACGCCTTGTCCAAGGCTTCATCGAGCAGCAAGCCTTTAACCGCATCGACGAGTCGAGGGTCAACATACATAGACTGCTGCGCCTTAAGATGTTCAACGTTACCCCAAACGGCCTGACTAAATAAGGCTGCAGAAGCCTCCCATTTAGCCACTTCACTACTCGCATAACGCATCAAATGAATGAGTTGCTCGACGCTATAATCAAACTTGAGTCTGACTGGCGCTGAGAAGTTTTGCAGTAAAGACGGCACAGGGCGCTCAGCCATCTCACTAAATACCAGCTCTTGCTCTGTCTCTGTGACGCTAAAGACTTGACTGAGTAGCGAACGACCATCGCTAGCGATCAGCTCAAGATCCAACGGAATATGCAAAGGCAGCTTCTCGCTTTGATCAGGCGTTGCCGGAGTATGCTGGCTAACAGTAAGGCGATACTCTCGCTTATCCGCATCATAGGCCTCAAGGATAGTCAGCTCAGGCGTACCGGATTGACTATACCAACGCCTAAACTGGCTCAGATCAACGCCGCTGGCGTCTTCCATCGCCGCCACAAAATCATCACAGGTTACCGCCTGTCCATCATGACGCTCGAAATAACACTTCATCCCCGCCTGGAAGCCCTGCTCACCTAATAAGGTGTGCATCATGCGGATCACTTCGGCGCCCTTGTTATACACTGTCACGGTATAAAAGTTGTTCATCTCGATGACGGAGTCTGGACGGATCGCATGGGCCATCGGCCCACTATCTTCGGCGAACTGCTGATTCTTGATCACCTTGATCGCATGAATACGATTAACCGCGCGTGAGCCCATATCGGAACTGAATTCTTGGTCCCTAAAGACAGTCAGCCCCTCTTTCAGGCTCAATTGGAACCAGTCGCGACAAGTCACTCGGTTGCCGGTCCAGTTATGGAAATACTCATGCCCTACCACAGACTCAATACCGTGATAATCTTCATCGGTGGCTGAGTCTTTATCGGCCAACACATATTTTGTATTAAATACATTCAGACCTTTGTTTTCCATGGCGCCCATGTTGAAGAAATCCACCGCGACGATCATGTAGATATCAAGATCATATTCTAGGTCGAAGCGGCTTTCATCCCAGGCCATCGACTTTTTCAGTGACAGCATCGCATGATGTGCCTTGTGCAGATTACCTTTATCGACAAATACCTGCAGCGCCACTTCGCGGCCGCTCTTAGTGGTAAAGCTATCGCTAAGCAGATCAAAATCACCAGCCACCAAGGCGAACAGGTAAGCGGGTTTGGGGAAGGGATCTTGCCAACAGACAAAATGACGCCCATTGCCCAGTTCGCCACTGTCGACGCGGTTACCATTACTCAACAGATAAGGAAAGGCTGCCTTATCGGCTTCGATACGCACCGAATAGACAGCTAGAACATCGGGGCGATCGAGGAAATAAGTGATACGTCTAAAGCCTTCCGCCTCACACTGAGTACAATAGGCGCCATCAGACATATATAGCCCTTCGAGTGCCAAGTTTGCCTGGGGATCCAGCTGAGTCACTATGGTTAGCTCAAAGGATGCTAAATCGGTATCAAGATGCAACTGGCCTTCGACCTCGCGGTACTCATGAGCTTGGCCATTGACCAGCAACTGACTCACTGTCAGGCTCTCACCATCAAGTACCAAGGTCTTGGCTGTGTCGTTAACTCGGCGAACCTGGCTCACCGCCGTTACCTGAGTGTTAGCACCATCCAATACAAAGGAGAGATCCACCTGGGTTATTGTGTGGTCCGGTGCTCGATAATCTTTTAAATATTTGGCCTTAACCTGTGCCATTCACATTCCCTCATCTGAAAAGATTATAAAAAAACGCGCCAATAGCGCGTTTTTATTAAGTCTGGCTCAATACTATTTCACCTGATTTTTAGCCACTTTATCCATATCCACCAGATCCAGTGTGATATAGACAGTTTCATCTAAAAACGCATCAGGCGCTTTCACATCATCTTCGGCGTCATCTAGCGATTTAAGGGCTTCTAATCCTTCCACCGCTCGGCGCTCGTTAAGACGGGCAAGTTGCTTATCGTCATTGGCTTCACGCTCGGCGATACGCTCTTTCTCCACCAGAGAAACACTGGTTTCTTTATGGCTCTTCTTAAACTCTGCGATATCTTGTTCAATATAGCCAAATTCAACATCATTCTTAATACGCTGCTGATGACGTGAGTCCAAATGGGTCACTAGCTCAGGGTTTATATCGCCAAGGGTACCGTATTGAGCAACAGGCACCTTGTCCCATGGCAGTGCATTGTCTTCTTCAGCTTCGCCATACTCACCAGGCTCTAGGGCACTCGGGAATGGAATATCCGGTGTGACCCCTTTTAGCTGTGTACTACCACCATTGATACGGTAGAACTTAGCGATAGTGTACTGCACATGGCCTATCGGCTTGTCGTACATATCATAGATACGACCAAGACTCTTATGCTGTTGTACCGTGCCTTTACCAAATGTCGACTCACCGACGATCAATGCTCGGTCATAATCTTGTAAAGCAGCAGCAAAAATTTCTGATGCCGAAGCACTATAGCGATCTACCATCACGGTAAGTGGCCCTGAATAGGTCACACGGCCGTCGTTGTCGCGATTTTGTGACACCTTGCCGTTTGCGTCACGGATCTGAACCACTGGCCCCTGCTCGATAAACAGACCGGTTAACAGTGTTGCTTCGGTTAAGGCACCACCACCATTACCACGCAGGTCAATCACCACACCTTCGACTTTAGCTTCTTTGAGTTTCACCAACTCTTTGGTGACATCCTGTGACAGGTTCATGTAGAAGCCAGGGATCTTAATCACTCCCACCTTGCGACCAGCATAATCACCGGTTGATGGTTCAATCACTTCTGAGGTCGCGGCGCGGTCTTCTAAGCGTATCTTGTCACGAACTATGGTGACATCGATAGGCTTAGCCGCTGAGCCCCCCTTCTTAGGCAGGATCTGCAAAATCACCTTGCTGCCTTTAGGGCCCTTGATCAACTCGACCACATCGTCCAGTCGCCAGCCGATCACATCGACTATCTCTTTACCTTCCTGGCCGACACCCACAATACGATCTTCCGGCGCCAGTTTTTCACTGTTAGCCGCAGGGCCGCCAGCAACCAGGCTCTTGATCACCGTATAATCATCATCCATTTGCAATACCGCGCCTATGCCTTCAAGGCTTAGGTTCATCTCCATCTGGAAACGTTCGGCGTTGCGAGGTGACAGGTAACTGGTGTGCGGCTCGACGCTACGAGAGAAGGCGTTCATCACACCCTGGAATACATCTTCACTCTTGGTCTGACTCAGACGCTTGATTGCATTGTTATAACGCTTCTCAAGTACCTCAACGATCTCATCCCAGTTCTTACCGGTCAGTTTAAGGTTTAAGGCATCGTATTTAACACGTTGACGCCACAGCTCGTTAATTTCAGCCTCATCTTTCGGCCAGGCGGCTTCATCTCTGTCGTACTGGTAACTATCACCAGGGAGATTAAAGTCCATCTCCTTATCCAGCAGGGATAAGGCATAGGCGAAACGATCGTAACGACGCTGCTGCACCAGATCGAACATCTTATAGGCCGGCGCTAAATCACCACTCTTCAGCATATCGTCGAACTGATTTGAATACTGTTTGAAACTGTCGATATCGCTTTGAAGCAGGACATTGCGACGGTAATCGAGCTGCTTGAGATAGCGCTCGAACACCTGCTGTGAAAAGGCATCATCCAGATCGAATCTGTGATAATGGGCGCGAGTGAACAGGCCTGTCACTCGCTTGCTTGCCACTTTATGTTGCGGCTCTTGTGTTAAAGAGGGCAACTCGCTAGATGGAATACTGGGCGTCAGTGCCCAAGCCGAGAATCCTACAAATATGCTGGCAATGGATGCTGCCAGAGTGAGTTTTCGCATCAACAAGTTACTCCTTTATACGATGAACAGTTATAGCAGGATATGTTCTACAGGTACTTTTACCGTCAATCCCGAATCTAACTGCACTTGAACATCTTCTTTCTTGATGTCCAGAATAACGCCTGCGACAGGCGATTTACCTAGTTTGACACTCACGCGTTGATTTGGTTTCAACTCGGTGAGTACGGCAGGACTTAAATTTTGCGCCTCAACTTGCGGCTTAGTCACCTTAGGAGCAGGCTTGCTGCGCTTAGGTAATGGCTTTTTAAAGGCCTTTTTTTCTACCTTAGGGCCTGGCTTGTCAGTCTTCTCCGCAGCGGCTTTCGCTGCACGCTTAGCCTTGGCCTTCTCCAGACTTTCTTTCAGTGTAGCCTGAGCATGATCAATATGCTCTTGCTCCAGCTCGCCACACTCATTACCGTCAAGATCGACACGCTGCGCCCCAGCTTTAACGCCTTTAAGATAACGCCAGCTGCTGGTGTAACGGCGTAAGGCGATTCTTAATTGCGTTTTACTGACTTTAGAATCATCAGCTAACCTTTCAGCCAAGTCTTGAAACAATCCTATTTTTAGAGGCTTAGTTTCACCTTCAGCGATAAAGCATAAAGGAAATGTTTCATATAAATACGCAAGAATTGCGTTGGTGTCGGTCAACTTTTCTGTTGATTCCATCATTACTTCCACAGTTTAAAAGGGACTATCACCTTGTCACGTTATGGCGTGGGTCGGCGTGTCGTTCATATTGGTTAGACATCGGGTCGTTAATTAAGGCATTTCAGCCCTCGACCGCACAATCCAACATACCTTATCAATTACATTAAACAAACGCCAAGTATTCATTTCAACTAATGAAATGTAAAAGCGTGTAATTTTGCATTCATCAAGCGGCCTATTATAAAGGTGCGCGAGATGAAAGCGACCATCAATTGTGCAAAATTGGTTGTAGTTTAAGCAAATAAAGCCTTTTCTAGGCTTTTTACGCAGGACTCCAGCCCCAATTGATCTTTCTCATCGAAACGGGAGAAGGATGGACTATCAATATCTAACACGCCAATGACCTCTCCATCACGGCGCAGCGGAATCACAATTTCTGAATTACTTGCCGAATCACAAGCAATGTGCCCTTCGAAACTATGCACATCGGCAACGCGTTGGGTACTATCTGTTTGAGCAGCAGTGCCACACACCCCCTTCCCCATAGGAATGCGCGTACAGGCTACTTTGCCTTGAAAAGGCCCCAGGATCAGTTGCTCACCTTGAAGCAGATAAAATCCCACCCAATTGATATCCTCAAGGTGCTCATTAAGCAGCGCTGAGAAGTTCGCTAACGCCGCGATAAGATTATCTTCCCCGGCGAATAAGGCGTCAACTTGACGGGAGAGTGTCGAATAACAAGGTGCAGTCATACTATTTTCCTAACTATATTAAGTTTTTGCTTCAGCTTTTTTCGCCGGTTTCTTCGCGGGTGCGGTCTTAGTCGTCGCGCCACCTTTTAACAGGCCCATCAACTGATCTTTATTTTCTGCCATGTAGAAACATAGCTGCTCGATTGCATTTTCGTCTAAGCCTAAATCAACTTGCTCGATAAAAGGAAGAAGATTATCTGCAATATCGAGCATCTTATCGTAGGCATCGGCCTCCTTCTTAGATGTGAATGTCATCTTCTCCACCCCTTCTCTGACTACGACAAATTTCGTTATAACTGCCATATCACCCTCACACTGTTTTTATATACAGTTGTAGAATCTCATAAATACAACTTCTTATGCAAGTATCAAACTTTATCTGATAGAATCTGCTGCACTATTGGCTCCAGTTTAAGGGGTATCCTTAATAAGGATTTCAATAGATTGGCTATAGTAATATCTTATAGGCAGTAGATTACTGGTCTATATCAAGAAATTGCTCGTTAATAGATGACCATAGCAAACAGGAAACGCCCGAATATAAGTATGAAAACAGAGGTGTTAGACAAGAGTATTGTGCTTTGCCGCGCTTGCGATCTCGTCGTAAGAAAGCGCGCTTTGCCTACGGGCGTTAGGGCTCTGTGCCCCCGCTGTCATACCAATCTATATGATACTCCCTACTGTTCCATCAACGGCATGCTAGCCCTTTGTATTACGGCGTTGATCCTCTATTTTCCCGCCAATTTTTTCCCTGTGCTCGAGATGCATTTTCTCGGTAGTATTCGTACCACCACCATCACTGGCGGCGCGATGTCGGTCGCGTCGCAAGGCTATTGGGTCGTGGGCATAGCAGTATTAGTCGCGGCGGTCATTGCACCAGGACTGCTAATATTATCCATACTGAGTCAGATACTTATCATCAAGTATCGATTGAAAACCCCCTTCTTTCGTGCCATCTATAAGAAGTTGCTCAAACAACACAGTCTTCTGGCACAGCTTTCTATGTTAGAGATCTACATGATCAGTATCTTCATATCGGTTTTTCAGCTTTCAGATTACACGGATCTCTACTTCGGCATAGGTACCTTTAGCTTTACCATGCTGTTTATTATGGTGATTTTCATGCAGCGCGAATATGACATAGAGCATATGTGGAGTGTACTGGATGAGTAAGCAAGTACAGTCAGCACAGGGCGAAGCACTGGGGTTAACTAACTGCCCAACCTGCAAATATTTATGTCATGTAGAACAGGGCACCTGTCCACGCTGTGGCCAACCCGTGCAAAGTCGGGATCGCACCAGCGTGCAAAAAAGTTGGGCCTTATTGATCACCGCTGCCATCTTATTATTTCCTGCCAACCTCTACCCCATCACGATTATGACCAGTCAGGGGCAGGTACGACAGGACACCATTTTGAGCGGGATCAGCCATCTGGTGCATCTGGATCTCTTACCGATTGCCATTATTCTTTTTACCGCCAGTATCTTAGTCCCTATGCTAAAAATCTTTGGCCTGGCGCTATATTTGACCGCCATCAGTTACCGCTTGCCTATCTCGAAAAAGACACTGATGACCGGCTTTCATATCATCGAATGGATAGGACGCTGGTCTATGTTAGATCTATTTGTGATCTCCATTACCGCAGCGCTGATCAATATGGGACAGATATGGGATGCCAAACCCGCGCCAGCGGCCACCGCCTTTGCCTTAGTCATTTTGCTCACACAACTTGCCGCAAAAGTATTAGATACACGTTTACTCTGGGACCGATTGGAATCGAAAGATGACACAAATTGAAACACCAAAAGTCGTTAAGAAAAAGCTCTTCTCTCCCATCTGGTTGCTGCCGTTAATTGCGCTAGCACTTGGGGCTTGGCTCGGTATTAAGAGTATTCGAGAATCAGGTGTCGAAGTGCGTATCCATTTTCCCAGTGCGTCCGGGATAGATGTTGGCAAGACATTAGTCAGATACCAAGGCTTAACCGTAGGTAAGGTGGTCGACATCAGTATTGACGATCAGCTGCAAGGGGTTTATGTCGATCTCTTGATGGACTATCGCTCTACCCCTTTCCTTAAAGATGAAACTAAGTTCTGGTTGGTTACCCCTAAGGCCTCCATTACCGGCGTCGAAGGCTTAGATGCACTTTTCTCAGGTAACTATATTGCCATTCAGCCAGGCGATGGCGACTACAGAAACGAATTTATTGCCGAAGATCAGGCACCGCCCGTGGCCCCCGGCGCAGATGGCTTGATGATAGAGCTCACCAGTGAGGGACTAGGCTCACTTGATGTCGGCTCACAAGTGTTTTATCGCCAAATCCCGGTCGGCAACATCGTCGGTTATCGTCTGGTTAACGACGACAGCATCTTGTTTAATGCCTACATCGAAAAGAAATATGCCCACTTGGTTAAACAAGACTCGCGCTTTTGGAATGTCTCGGGCTTAGCGCTGGATGCAACCCTCTCTGGTATCAAGGTCAAAACTGAGAGCCTGGCAGCGATCTTAGCCGGCGGCGTAAGCTTCTCCTCATCACCTGACAGCGACAAAGCCGAGGCCAACCAAACCTTTGCCATTTTCGAAGATAAAGACAGCGCGCTGGGCGGTATTAGCTTTACCTTGACCGCAAAGGATGCCGATAGCCTGAGTACTGGCGCCGATATCGTATATAGAGGGATTAATATCGGCCGCATCACCCATACCCAGCTTAGCGAAAGCGGGGTGAGCTTTGATGCAGTGATAGAAAACCAGTATGCGGATCTTGTAGGCCAAGACAGTCAATTTTGGCTCGAGGGCGCCGACCTGTCGCTAAGCGGCATCAAACATGCTACTCGTCTAGTCACAGGCAATGTGGTGGCATTCCTACCTGGCAGCGGCGAACGTCAAGCGAGCTACAAACTACTGGATACAGCGCCGCAGCAAGGCTTATCCCCTGTTATTGTGCACCTGACATCCGATGAAAACCCTGGGATCCGAACTGGCGCCCAGGTACGCTATAAACAACTGCCCATAGGCGAAGTCAGCGCCCTCGAGTTTAAACAAGATTTTTCCGCGCTGGACTACCAAATTAACATCTGGCCAGAGTTTGCTTCCCTACTGCGCCAAGACAGCTATTTTGTTGCCGAATCGGCGCTGGCTATCGACGCATCACTCGAAGGGGTTTCGGTAAGCACCCGGGATCTGGACACCTTTACTAAGGGTGCTATCAGTCTCAACCCAGGCAAGAGCCACAAAACATTTAACCCCAAGCAACCACTGCCTTTGTTTGCCAACACTCAGCAGGCAGAGAGCTATTTTAGTCAACTAAATCGTCTCAGAGTCGAGTTAAGCAGCGCAGATGGTGCAGGCCTTTCAGCACACTCTCCTATCTATTATAAGAAGATGCAGATCGGCGAAGTCGAGCGGGTCGACTGGCACAGTGATAGTGAGCAATTCAAGTTAGTGCTTGGCATAGACAAGGCCTTTGCTAAGCTAGTGAAACCCAACAGCGTCTTTTGGCGCAATGGTGCGCTGAGCGTCGACGCCAGTTTAAATGGGCTAAAGGTCGATCTGGCACCTCTTGAAGGCGCAATTAAAGGCAGTGTGTCCCTGGGTCTATTGGATGCCGATAGTCAAGGCAATCAAACCCACCTCTATGGCTCTGAGGAGATGGCCCGCGCCAAGGCAACGCCCATCAATATAAGCTTTGACGCCAGCACACGATTAAGTGCCCATGCCCCCATACGTTACCTGGGTCATCAGATAGGCGAAGTGGAGCGCGTTAAGCTTAATCAAGATCTACAAACTGTCACGGTCGATGCCTACCTCTATGGCGACTACGCAGCCCCTTTCCTTGCCGATGATGCCCAATACTTCATCGTCGATGCCGAGATCTCACTCTCAGGCGTCTCAGCGGCAGAAACCTTACTCACAGGCCCCTATGTCTCTGTGCTACCTGGCCAGAGTCAACACAGCATCAGTCAGTTTATCGGGCGTGTCGAGTCACCAGCTAAGCTCAGCCAGGATGCCCTCACCTTTACCTTAGTCGATGACAACCTGGGCTCCATGAAGGTTGGCACACCTATTGTGTTTCGCGGTATAAAAATAGGTGAAATCAAGCAGGTGCAGCTATCAGATAATGGCACTCAGGTACTGATGACGGCGCAAATCGCCAAACATTATCGTCATCTGGTCAATCAAACCAGTCAATTCTGGGATCTCTCAGGGATCAAGGTCGACCTAGGTCTCTTCTCTGGTGCCCAGATTGAAACCGGCTCATTAGAAACCATCATCGCAGGTGGTATAGGCGTGGCAACCGAAAGCAGCAGCTCACAAACCAATCAAATCGCCGAGGGACAGCAGTTTGAACTGCACCCCAAAGTCGACCCCAATTGGCTAAAGTGGGCGCCAAATCAACAAACTATTGATTAGCAAGCACTAGTATTAAACTGCAGCGACCCCCTTTCGCGACTATGCTTGAAGAAGCCAGCGCTTAGGGGGCATAGCCAGGCACTAAGCGCGAACAGAGTGACAAGTTTCCCCTTACAGGCTAGGCCCAGACCAGCTGTTTTAGGAGTCGATATGAGCAAAGATTTGATGCGCGAAGCCGCTATCAACCTCAAGAAAGCCGTACCCTTGATGTTAAAGCATCAAATCCCAACGACACCAACCAACTACGCCTTGTGGTATGCCTATGTCGGTCAACAAAATCCCCTACTCATCGACAAATTAGACAAGATAGTTAACCAGTACAACACCTGCCCACCAGTGACCGCCGAGTTGCTCTACCGCGAGCATATCGCCGACCCCAACGAGGTCAATGTCCTCAACATGCGTCAGAACCTTGAGGCCATGACCATAGAGCTGTCGCAATCCATTAAAGACACCAACCAAGATGCCACGGTTTTTCAGCAGCGTATCGACAGTAACTTTAATCGGCTCAATCGCATCGAAGAAGAAGGCTTAAGCCTGGAGAAGGTGTTAGGTCTGGTGCGGGATCTGGTGAAAGAATCTGATGAGATCCGTCAGACCACCGAATATTTTACCGGACGATTGGACAAGGCCCAGGAGGAGATCGCAGCCCTGCGCGCCGAGTTACAACGCTCCGAGCGTGACGTTTACCATGACGCCCTTACTGGCGTGCTTAACCGCCGCGCCTTCGATCAAGATCTGAAAGGCCTGTTAGCACAGTCTCCTGAGGGAACCTGTCTCATCTTGGCCGATGTGGATCACTTTAAAAACGTTAACGACACCTACGGCCACCATCTGGGCGACAATGTGTTAAAAGCGGTTGCCAAACGCCTGGGTGAATCCTGCCGAGATGGCATTAAGCTCTACCGCTACGGTGGTGAAGAGTTTGCTTTGCTGGTGCCTAACAGTCATCAGCGTAAGGCACGCCAACTGGCCGATGCCATGCGCCGCTCACTCGAGAAGATCACCTTGAAAGATAGACGTAAAGATCAGCTTATCAATAAGATCAGCGCCTCTTTTGGTGTCAGCGAATGGCAGACGAAGGACACCTTCGAGTCGCTGATCGAGCGAACTGACGGTTTCTTATATGATGCTAAGCATTTAGGCAGAAACCGGGTAATGCCTCTGTAACTCCGCCGACTTAGGTGGCGCAGGCTCAATGAGCGCTACCTCACTTTCTAGCGGCGCAGCAACCACCACAAAGCGCTGTCGACTCTGACCAAGTAGACTATCGAAGGGATAGCAGGTCACCAGAGTCAAGCGCAGTTCAGATTCATTAGCCAGCAAGCGCGTATCTTCCTCATCCACTACCTTGGTCCCCAGGACGCGGTAGCGCACTATCTGAGACGAGGCATCCTGCACAGTGATCATCTGGCCCGAATGTATCCCCCGAAGACGCGAGAAATGAGTGTCTCTGTGACCGGCAATAACTGTGTTCCCCCAATGATTGATCTGATTATCCGCCAAAATAGCGGCGGGACCAAAAGCCAGGTTACGTCCTGAGGCGCCCGCCAACACATAAAGGGGGTCACCGTGCTGTCTGCCCTGCTCATCGATAAAATGCAGCTTAGCCACGGGGTAGGTATCGGCCCAGCTCCAGGGCTTATGCTGCTGACGATCGCTGAGGGTTTTATCCCATGCTCGCTCAATCAAAAACTGAGCAAAATGCGCCTTAGCTTGCATATATCCTCCTTTGAATATCAGTGTCATGGCCGCCATCAGTGCGGTAAACAGCAACACATGCCTCAGGCCCAAGCGTCTGCGACGGTTCATGAATGCACCTCACTTAAACGTCTTCGCCACAAACGGTGCAAACAGGGCAGATAACTAAACCAATACGCAGCGATTAAGGCGAGCATCATAGCACCAACAGCCAGATACAGACGGCTCTCGGTTGCCGTCTGAGGCCACTGCTGTTGAACGGGAAGCATAGAGGGTTTAAACAGCTCCATTGCATCGACGCTTTCAGGACGCGACGGTGTCTTATCCACGGCAATCAGGCTGGTATAGGGACTGACCAGATGATAATCCATCGCCAAACGGGTCACACTTGCCTTCACCGCATCGAGATTATGGGGGTTTTTACCAAGCTCCAGACTGGCAATTTGATTGCGAGCCCAGATAAGATCGATGCCGCGCGGCTTTTCCTGTACCGACAGGGCCAATCTTCGCTGCCAGTTCTTACCATCCAGATCCCCAGAAATGATTAACGCATCGCTCACGGCGCGCTGAGTAGCGGTTAATCTCAGGGCCACCATAATGGGTTCATGGGCATAGAGATCCCCAATCTGCACCGGCCAGTAATCTGGGATAGAGCCATCATCTAGGGTGAGAGTCACATTGCTGATCTGTGGCGACTCTATCTTTTCTAACAACTCCCCTATCTTGGCGTCCACCTCGCTGATCTTGCCAACATAGGTATAAGTGCCGCGCCCAGCCCTGGCGGCGCGCTCCATAAAGTAGCCATTGGGGGCCGCGCCTATCCCTACGGTAAACAGGCGCTGGCGACCGATATTGGCGGCAATCAGGGCAAACAGAGAGGCCTCGTTACCTATGGCACCATCGGTAATAAACACCACCTGTTTTAGTCGTTGTGACATAGAAGTGGCTGGCTCCGGCTGACTCAAAGCCCGCAGCAGTGCCGGCGCCATCTCAGTTCCGCCATCGGCTTCAAGACTTTGCACGAATAGATTAGCCTTACCTAAGTTTGCCGCGGTCACCGGCAGCGCCATGGGTGATAGGCTGCGCACTGAGCTGTCAAAGGCGATCACATTAAAGGTGTCCTGGCTACCAAGTCCAGCTAAGGCATTTAAAATGGCGGATTTGGCCTGCATAATCGAATCCCCCGACATGGAACCAGAGGTGTCAATAACCAAGGTCAGCTCCCGAGGCAGACGCACACGAGCCTTATCTTGAGGTGCCATCAACATCACCAACGCGTAGCTATCTTGCTCTTTGACCTGAGCTGACGGCTCTCCATGAGTCTTACCTAATTGGCTAAACATGACCGCGCTGGGCTGCTCGGCCAGCTGCGGGCGCCACTTAAGCATAAAATCCCTGTCGGGACGCAAGTTATTGGTCAAACTAAGGCCAATTTTAGTGCCACCAAGTTGCGTCTGACGCATCTTGTGATACGGGGTTTCCAAGCGACTGATGGCCATGCCGGCATCTAGTACCACGTCCAGATAAAGCTTCTGCTCTCCTGATGCTTCTGGGACTCTATTGCCGAATGCCGATTGACCATCTCTCAGGTTAGCCTTTGCGTTTGGATCATATCTTGGGGTTATGGCGGTTGGAAAACGCAGGCTAAATTCGCCATCTTGATAACGCACCTGCTGCTGATAGGCTATCTCCACCACTAAGGCCTCACCCGGTCCAAGGTTAGCGACCTCAGATGAAAAGATATTCGGTCTTTGCTGACTGACCAGACTGGCCTTCTTACCACTGGCCTTGGCTTGCTCAAAGGTTTGCCGTGCCACCGCCTTAGGTTGGATCTCCCCGACGATCACGCGCTGACCTATCTGCAGTGTCAGACTATCGACCGCCGCATCGTGAGGCAGAGGAAACTGATAGCGGCCATTGAGCCAATGGTCGCTGTCGTTCACAAAAATTTGCTTTACTGAGACACGGTTGATCCAGCCAGAGATATTCATCTTCACTTGCGTATCCACAGCCAACGCCGTGGATGACACTGACTTCTGACCCAGCTCGCCACCGAGCTGATACTCCAGCACGCCTTGTCCAAGCACCTCAAGCTCATCTTGCTTAGTTTGAGTAAAGTGGCTTTCACTGACACTAGGGATTGCCCGCCCCCAAGCCGGGGCTGTCAGGCCAATCGTAGTCAAGCCAAATGCAGTTAAACTCGTCATGGCGAACAGGGTAATGTTCACTTCCCATAGCCGCGCCAATAGGCGGCGTCCTAGGGGAAAAAAAGCCCCCCTTGGGGGGCAAGGGTCGGTCTGGGATTTCCTTAGACTCGCGCGCGGCAACATTTTAATTCTCCTTCTTACACGCTGCTTCATGGGCCTGACTTAGTTAGCTGCCAGTGCGGTATCGCCTGGCACTAACTTGATGGTCACGCGGCGATCGAAAAAGTCATTCTCGAAACTCTGTTCATCTTTCACTGGCGCGCTGGCACCAAAGGCCTTAGCGTCAAGGCGAGATGCATCCACCCCTTTGGCAAGCAAGTAACTTCTTACCTCGGCAACCCGCTGCTCAGAGAGCGCCTGGTTATAGCTGCTGTCACCTCGTCTGTCGGCATAACCGGTAAGATCTAACTTGAGCTGAGGTGATATCACCATGGCATCGGCTACTTCATCGAGTTGGCTCTGAAAATGGGGCTCAACGGTAGAGGAGCCGGTTTTAAACTGAACATTCAACCCGAGCGCCAACTCCTCAAGGCGAGTGCCCTGATGCTGTCTGAGCTGGGCCAGTTCCACCTTGGCCTCTTGATACTCCTCCTGCACGGTCATGAGCGCCTCATTTTGCTGCTTGAGTGCCATCAGCCGAGACTCTTTTTCTGCCAGTGCCGTCTGTTGCTGTTTAATCTCACTGTCATTGGCCACCGTCTGACCTATCATGCCGCCGGTAAATGCGCCGATGATCGCGCCCACAGGGCCTGCCACCACGGCGCCCAGCACTATGCCTGATCCAACGCCGATCAGCGCTTCTTTATCACTCGATACCTCGGTTGTCGCTTGAGTGTTAGGGGCAGCGAAGGCCGCTGAGCTGCCAAATAACGAAACACTGATTAACACGGCAATGATCTGCTTCTTCATGGGAAATTCCTCAAGTTGACATGGATGGGTTATTTAGAACCTTGTGGTTCCTGTCGATGAGGTCATTAAATAACAGTGAAATGGCAAGTCAGGGGTGCAAAAATGACGATGCAGCGACCAAATGTGGCAACAAAATGGCATTTTAGCCACACCACTTTTTTCGCCGAAAATTTGCTGTATAGTCACTTCCCAGAAACACGAAGCTGTATTGGATAGATAATGAAGCGTATTGCAATAGTGGAAGATGAAGCGGCTATCCGCGAGAATTACAAAGAGGTGCTACAGCAGCAAGGCTATAGTGTCCAGGCCTATGCCAACCGCCCTAGCGCCATGGAAGCCTTCAATACTCGTTTACCGGATCTGGCGATCATCGATATTGGCCTGGAAAATGAGATTGATGGCGGCTTTACCCTGTGCCAATCCCTCAGAGCCATGTCTAACACTTTGCCGATCATCTTTCTGACTGCCCGTGACAGCGATTTCGATACCGTCTGTGGGTTGAGACTCGGCGCCGATGACTATTTGAGTAAAGATGTCAGCTTTCCCCATCTGATCGCCCGCCTGGCGGCACTATTTCGACGCTCGGACATCCAAAATGGCGCTAACCCCCAGGATGGCATGATAGAGCACGGCAACCTGACCATAGATGTCAACCGTATTCAGGTCTACTGGAAACAGCTGCCTATCGAGCTGACGGTTACCGAATTTTGGATGGTACATGCCCTGGCCAAACACCCCGGACATGTACGCAGTCGCCAAGCGCTGATGCAAGATGCCAAGATCTATGTGGACGACAGCACCATCACCTCCCATGTAAAGCGGATCCGTAAGAAATTTATTAGCCAAGATCCTGAATTTGATTGCATAGATACCGTATATGGCATGGGTTATCGCTGGGACAACCAAGACTAAGCATGTTTAATCTGCCCATCGGCCTGCGCACTAAGGTCGCCATCCTCTCCCTGTTTCTGCTCTGCCTGCCTTGGTTGGGCTACCAGTATGTGTGGGAGATGGAAAAGTACCTGCGCTATGGTCAGGAAAAAACATTGGAAGGGACCACACAGGCACTGGCCACCGCGCTACACGAACGCCCTAAGCTATTCGACAAACAAGCCAGTTTCCTGTCACAGGTAAAAAAAGGACGGGATCTCTATGCCTATCCTTTAAGCGGTCCCATACACCTAGATGGCAAATTAGGCGAGTGGCAAACCAATCGTCATCGCGCCTTGGTTTATGGCGCCGACCACCAGCTATTTAAGGCCGATGACGGCAAGCCCCTTAATGTCAGTTTTACCCATATGGTGGGTAAATACGCCGGTTACCTGTACGCCTATTTCGAGGTGACCGATCCTAAGGTGATCTACCGCGGCACTAACAGCCTGAGAATCGACAATAACGACCATCTGGCCATCGCCACCTTGGCACCCGATGGCCATTTTCGCCGCTATATCGTCGCCACCATACGCGATGGCTGGATAAGTGCCTTCGAACTGCCAGCCGATCCCAAACGCTCTCAACCGGTTACTCCAGAAGTGCGCATTCAGGGCAAGTGGCTCAAAACCGAAAAAGGCTACAACATAGAACTCAGAATGCCGCTGGAGATGGTAGGCAGCAAGCTGGGCTTTGCCATCGTCGATGTCAACGACAGGCGTAAACGCAATGTTGAGGCGATTGTGGGTACTTCGGCCACCGACGATGTCACCAAGCTAGGTACTGTGCTTGTACCTTCGCCAGAAATTGAAAGCATCATCAAGGGGATGAGTCATAACAGCTCACGGATCTGGGTGGTGGATCGCCATGGCCGGGTATTGGCTAAATCCGGCGATATCTACAGCAGCACCAATGTCTGGGCGCAAACCGCCACAGAACAGACACCGGACAGCTTCTGGGGGCGATTTAAGCAAAACTATTTGCATCCCCTCTACTACCGTATTTTGACCACGCCGCCGAAACATTTTGTCGACTCCCTGAAAGACTCGACCGTATTGGAGGGCAGCCATATTCGCAAGGCATTAGCCGGTCAGTTTGGCTCCACCTGGCGCCTGTCGCCCGATGGCAAAGCGGTGATCCTCGCCGCCGCCAGCCCCATCTGGATCGATAACACCGTCATGGGCGTGGTGATCGCCGAGGAAACCACCCACGGCATCCGTACCCTGCGCAACAAAGCGCTCGAGAAATTGTTCAACGTGATCTTAACCGTGATGAGCATGGGCACCTTGGCACTCTTCTTCTTCGCCTCCAGTATCTCCAGCCGTATTCGCAAGTTACGCGATGACGCCGAGCAGGCGATCGACAGCCAGGGACGGATCAGAAAGGCGATTGTCGGGTCAAAGGTGCGCGATGAAATTGGCGATCTTAGCCGCAGTTTCGCCAGTATCGTCAGCCGTTTGAGCCAATATACCCATTATCTGGAGAATATGTCCTCCCGCCTGGGCCATGAACTGCGCACGCCGGTGGCCGTGGTTCGCTCATCGCTTGAGCACCTCAACAGCCAGGGACTGCCGCCTCAGCATCAAAAATATGTGGACAGAGCCCATGAAGGGGTTAGCCGCCTCAATATGATCCTCAATAACATGAGTGAAGCGACGCGCCTCGAAGAAGCCCTGACCGATGCCGATGTCGATAACTTCCCCCTCGACAAGGTGATCGCCGGCTGTATGCAGGGCTATCAGATGACCTACCCCAACCAGCGCTTTGAACTGGAGATCGATAAGGAGCCGATGCCGATGCGCGGCGTGCCTGAATATATTGCCCAGTTAATGGACAAGCTGATCGCCAATGCCATCGAATTTAGCCAACCTGAAACGCCCATCAAGGTGTCACTCAAAGCCAAGGGCAAACAGGCACTGCTGTGCGTCAGCAACCAAGGGCCATCTCTGCCGGCGAACATGGGCGAACAGATCTTCGAGTCCATGGTCTCTGTACGCGACCAGAAAGTGCAAGACAAGCCTCACTTAGGGCTAGGACTCTATATTGCCAGGCTGATCACCGATTTCCACGACGGCAGTATTCGCGCCGAAAATCTGATGCAAGACAATCAAGCCATAGGTGTCGCTATCCACATCCGTCTGCCACTTAAAACCCAATAGATGCAGGCCGATTTGCAAGGGTAAACACATAAGTAAATCTCACTTTCATTTAGCCGTATAGATGTTAAGATGGCTGCATTGCCTAGCCAAGATGAGTAGATGGGATGAAAAAAGAGACCAAGATAGTTAGCGTCGGCCGTGACAAGAAATGGAGTAAGGGGGTGATCAATCCCCCGGTATTTCGCGCTTCCACCGTGGTATTCGACACCATAGAAGAGATGCGTTACGCCACCAAAAACCGCGCCAATGGCGAGATGTTTTATGGCCGCCGCGGCACCCCTACCCACTTTGCCTTTCAGGCGGCCATTGCCGAACTTGAAGGTGGCGTGGGCACCGCGCTCTTTCCCTCTGGTTCAGCCGCCATCTCGGGCGCACTACTCTCTTTTCTCAAAGCAGGTGATCATCTCTTGATGGTCGATACCGCCTATGAACCCACACGGGATCTGTGCGACAAGCTGCTCAAAGGCTTTGGCATAGAAACCACCTACTACGCCCCGCTGATCGGCAAAGGTATTGAGGCGCTTATCCGCCCCAATACCAAGGTGCTGTTTCTTGAGTCTCCCGGCTCTATCACCCTAGAGGTGCAAGATGTGCCGACCTTGAGCCGCATTGCCCATGAGCATGGTCTGGTGGTTATGCTGGATAACACCTGGGCCTCCCCTATCAACAGCCGTCCGTTCGAACTGGGCGTCGATATCTCCATTCAGGCCGCCACCAAATATATTGTTGGCCATTCAGATGTGATGCTGGGCACGGCAACCGCCAACGAGGCTCATTGGGAGCAGCTTAGAGAAAACAGCTACCTCATGGGGCAATGTACCTCGGCGGACGATATCTACCTCGCCAGCCGTGGGTTGCGGACCCTTGGGGTTCGCATGGCGCAACATGAAAAAAATGCCCTTAAGGTTGCCAATTGGTTGGCTACGCGCCCAGAGGTGGATCACCTGCGTCACCCCGCCTTTACCACCTGCCCTGGGCATGAGTTTTTTAAGCGTGATTTCAGCGCGTCTAACGGCCTCTTCTCCTTTGTACTCAAGCAAGGCAACATCAAGTCGATCACCGCCTTTGTGGAAAACATGCAGCACTTTAAGATGGGCTTCTCATGGGGCGGCTATGAAAGTCTGATTCTGGGCGTATTTGGTATCGACAAACTGCGCACCGCCACTCAGTGGGACAGCAGCAAACCCTTGATCCGCTTGCATGTGGGGCTGGAAAACCCTGACGATCTCATCAAAGATCTCGAGGCCGGCTTTGAGCGCTATAATGCGGTATTAGATGGCCGCAACGAGTAAGGCATTGCCCAAGTAGAATAAGGCATTACCTAAATCAAGTAAGGCATTGCCTGCGTCTTACCCATAGCGATTAAACAGTGGCAACTCAACTGCAGCAATTACACAGGCGCAAATAACCCACAGCAAAACGCCGTCAAAGATGACGGCGTTTTGTTTTTGGTTGAACTTATTTTGGTTTTACTTATTTTAGTTTGACGCTGGCTGTCCATTTGCTGAGCCACTCGTTTGCCAAGCCTTTGTGCCATAAAGCGGCACGGTGGACAGGCTGTGTTTATGGCTACCATCAGTCTCCTTAGTCGAATAGGAGAGATAGATCAGCGTCTGATTTTCAGCATCATAGATGCGTCTCACCTTTAGCGACTTAAACAGTATGCTTAGAGATGCCTTAAACACCACCTCGCCCTTTGGACTCTTGTCGATATTGGCGAGATCCCCAGGCAATATAGGCCCGGTTTGACGACAAGCAATCCCCATATCTGAAGGATCGGCAAAATCAAGATTGGCCTCGACACGACTAATATGACAGGTCACGCCAGGGATCATAGGGTCACGGCGCGCTTCGATGATCACATCTTTAGTGGTAAACAGGCCCAGGCTCACCTTACCCACATCATCACCGCAGCCACTGAGTACAAATAGCGCCGCGACGCCCGCCAGCCGAATTAATGCTTTCATGCTTACTCCATCTCTTCTTAGGAAAACAGCTTTTGAGCCCAGCGCGTCAGACCAGCTGTCACACTGCCAAAATGATCGCCTACCACTATCTCTGTCTCAGGATACATCTGGGCGATCTTTTGATAAATCGCCGGGCTCTTGGCCGTGCCGCCTGTCACATAGATAATATCTGCCTGTGTGGCTGCCTGGTCCATCGCCTGACGCATCAGCGATTGGATCAGGCTAACGGGTTGATCGATAGCCAGGCCAAAGCGCTCAAGGTCGACATCGGCATTAAGCGCCGGGTCGATATACTCCAGGGTAACACAGGTGGCTGGCGCGTCCGACAGCGCAATCTTTGCCACTTCGGCGCTGCGCACCAAACGGTAACCCAGTTGCTCCACTTGCACTTTTAGCAATCTCGCCAAAAGATCGGCACGCGTAGCGTCCTTGATAAGCTCCTCAATCATCTTGCGGCTCGTTAAACTGGCAAAATCGCGCTGAGCACTGATGTCATTAACCGCCACCGCATTCCAAAATGGCTGACTCGGCACCGGCAGTCCATTCACCATATGAGAACCAAGCCCCAGGTGCTGCATAAAGGCCTTCATCGCCAGGGCGATATCCAGATCGTTTCCGCCGATACGTTGACCACTATGACCGAGAAAGTCTTCACTACGATCTGCCTTATTGATATGAGATGGTCCCATCTTCACCACTGAGCAGTCGGTCGTGCCGCCACCGACATCCACCACCAACACTGTCTTATCTTGGTTAAGACTGGCCTCAAAATCCATACCCGCAGCCAAAGGCTCAAACAGAAAACTCACCTGCTCAAACCCGGCGCGTTTAGCGGCCAGGGCTAAAATGGCTTCGGCCTGACGATTACTCTCCTCACCGCCTATGCCTTGAAAATTCACCGGACGCCCGATCACGGCATGAGTGGCAGTGCCGTGAGCCTGGAGCTGCTTATCAGCCAGTTGTTTAATATGCATCATCATCAGGGTGACGATATCTTCAAATAGGGCGATTTGGTCTGCTCGCAAGCCAGTGGCACCGAGAAAAGATTTGGGCGAGCGTACATAAAAGCCCTCTTCGGGCATATCCAGATAGTGCTGCACCGCCTGCTCACCGACAAACACCGCCTGCTCGTCGCTATCAAGATCCAACGCCTGACGGGCGTGGCGTGCGCGGCTTAACTGAGCCGAACGAAGCTTGGCATAATCCGCCTTAAGATCGCTCGCAAGCGCCTGATACACAGCTTCGCTGATCAGTTCCCGATCGAACGCATACAGGGTCGATACCAGATAGTGAGAATCCCCCGCAAGAGGCAAAAGCTGCACCTTGCCATCCAACATCACACCAACGGCGCAGTTAGCGCTGCCATAATCGAATCCAACAAACATGCTTAGCGGCTCCCGCCCATCAAAAAGCCGAGAAAAATAACACACTGAGCTGAAAAGACAAGCAAAGGCGGCGCGCAAAATCGACTAGACTTAAATAAGTCATAAGGAGTCGCTATGCGGGTTTGTGTTGGGCGCATCATACGTTTAATAACTCTGTTCCTACTAATCGTACTGAGTCTGGGTCAGGCTATGCCCGAAACGAACACAAACGCCTCAACCGTCTCATCTGAGCCACAAGTTAAAGCTGTGCCACTGATGCGTTTTAGTGGCGCCATAGGTCCCGCCATCGCCGAATACCTAGGCAGTGAGATCCAACATGCCAACGAGCTACTCGTTGCTGAGCGCCCGCCGTTGCTGATCATTGAACTCGATACGCCTGGCGGCTTAGTGTCAAGCTTACGCAGCATTAACCAAGCTATCCTCAGCTCCAAGGTGCCTATCGCCTGTCTGGTCGCTCCTTCAGGGGCTAGAGCCATGAGCGCCGGTACCTATATGCTATACGCCTGTCATATCGCAGCCATGGCACCCGCCACCACTTTGGGCGCCGCCACACCTGTACAAATGGGAATGCCCAGCCAAAATGAGAAACCATTAAACCCAAGGGACAAAGATCCATCCAAAGGGGATGACAGCAAGCAGCAGGGATCTAACGACAACGCCATGACCCAAAAGATACGTAACGATGCCATCGCCTATATTCGTTCCCTCGCCAATTTAAGAGGCCGCAATGTTGAATTTGCCGAGCAAGCGGTGAGTGATGCCGCAACGCTCACTGCCACAGAGGCTCTGGAGCAGAATGTGATCACCCTGATGGCAAGTGACGCTGGTGAACTCCTGACAAAACTCGACGGTATGGAAATTGTTTTAGACGGCGAGCCCCATAGCTTCAACCTTAAGCAAACAAGGCTAGTGCCCCACGAACAAAGCTGGCGAAGTCACTTCATCGCCACCATTACCGACCCCAACATCGCCTATATCCTGATGTTAATCGGTATCTATGGCTTGCTGCTTGAATTTTATAGCCCTGGCGTAGGTATCGCAGGCGTCATTGGGGGCATCTCCCTTCTGGTCGCCCTCTACGCATTTCAGTTGTTGCCCATCAACTATGTGGGTTTGGGTCTTATCCTGTTAGGCATAGCCCTGATTATCGCCGAGTCTATGGTGCCGAGTTTCGGCATTCTCGGCCTTGGCGGGATAGTCGCCTTCGCGCTGGGGTCCCTGTTTTTGATCGACGCCGACGGCGGCGACCTCTCCATCTCGCTGCCATTGATAGCGGCAGTAACCGTCACCGCCGCTGGCTTTTCTCTCTGGGTACTCTCAAGTCTGTGGAAAACGCGCAAGGCCGCCAATGTCAGCGGCGATGATCTCATCATAGGCGCCATGGCTACCGTGGTAAGTGGATTTGAACACTATGGTCTGGTCAGGCTCAACGGCGAATGCTGGCAGGCCCGCTGTGACACTCACACCCAAACAGGGCAAACCGTCATTGTGCAGGGCCGCGAACGACTCACTTTAATCGTCGCCCCCATACCTAGCCCTACCGAGGCAAACCCGCCTCAGGACTCCGGAGGTCGCTAATGGAAACCTTTACCTACGATACGCAACTCTTTTTCGTCGCGCTTATCTTCTTATTGCTAACATTGCTGCTCAGCGCCTTTAAGATATTGCGAGAATATGAGCGTGGAGTGATCTTTATGCTGGGCCGCTTCTATCGCGTCAAGGGACCCGGTCTCATCATAGTGATCCCTTTGATTCAACAGATGGTACGGGTCGATCTGCGTACTGTGGTGATGGATGTCCCCACTCAGGATGTGATTAGCCGTGATAACGTCTCGGTACAGGTCAATGCGGTGATCTATTTCAGAGTGATCGATGCGCAAAAGGCGATCATCAATGTGGAGGATTTTCTGCAGGCCACCTCACAGCTTGCCCAGACCACGCTACGATCTGTGCTGGGGCAACATGAGCTGGATGAGATGCTGGCCAACCGTGACATGCTCAACACGGATATTCAATCTATCCTCGACAACCGCACCGATGGCTGGGGAATAAAGGTCTCCAATGTCGAGATAAAACATGTAGATCTTAACGAAACCATGGTACGTGCTATTGCTAAACAGGCCGAAGCTGAGCGGATCAGACGTGCTAAGGTTATTCATGCCTCAGGGGAAATGGAAGCCTCAACCAAGTTAGTTGAAGCGGCACAAAACCTGAAAAAATCCCCCAACGCCATCTTACTGCGCTACCTGCAAACGTTAACGGAAATCGCCGGCGAGAAAAACTCCACCATCCTATTCCCCTTGCCAATGGATCTGCTTAAAGGGGTCATGCGCCGCTCGGCCGAAACTGACGAAGCGGCGGAGAAAAAGCCTCGGGACTAATGGCCGAAGCGAGTCACTTCAAAGCGATTGAGGAGCCGATGCACCAGATAACAGGCCATCAGGGTTAACACTATGGCGCCAAAAATACTGGAAGCCCGATAGAGACTGCTATAAAAAAGATCATTTGATGGCGTCAGGTTTTGACCATAAAGCGTCCCTAAGGTGGTCATAGCACCAAACCCGACACCCGACCCCATCGCCTCGGTCATGTGGGCCTGGCTGAACAGCAGGGTCACTAACCAAAACAGCGGCAGCAAGAGCAGCAACTCATGGGACCAGGTATAGAGGAATAACTGCATTAAGAGACCGCAACTCACTCCAAGTACAGTCCCTATGGCGCGGCGTCTGGCATAACCTAAGGCGCCATTCCAATGCATGGGAAAAAGTAACATCAAGGTCGTCCCTTGGGCTGCCAGGGAGTCCCGCAGATCAAACACCTGAAACACCACAAAAGATAGGGTGGCGATAGTCGCCCCCATCAGCGCCTCGTGACGCATGCGATGAGGAGCCTTGGGAATGGCCGCCATCGGCGCCCGCTCTTCAACGTCAGGAAACAGATACATCATCAGGTAAGCGATCAGGATGGAAACGCCACAGCCCATAAAGTTGTTGATCGCCAACTCGGTCACATCGGTATCTGGATAACTGGCAAAATGCAGCATGATGCTTAGGCTAATCACCCCGGTGGCACCAAATAGAAACAGGCTCCCGCGGGACATACAGGCAAAACGATAGAGAAACAGCAAGAAGGCTACCATGGACATCACCAAAGGGTGTGAGCCCAAATACTCGGCCAGCAGCGCCACTTCTATGATGGCGATGGCCGAGGAGGCCATCACCTGTCGCACCACATGCAGCGACATCTTAGGTAAGATCCCCAGCATCAACATGGGCAGTACGGTAAAGAACACCCCATAATTGAACTCAAGCACCTTACAGCAGAGAAACCCCAAAGTCGCACCGGTAGCGATTCGCAGACACTGACGCAGATCGTTAGCGCTTAAGGCATGATGACGAATTAACACACAACGCCCCTAGTAGATATAATGCAGCAGGCTGATGAATTTTATCTGCAGCTTGGCTAAGAACTCATAGATCACATTACTAGGCTGAAGTTGTACCGTTGCCTTGGCACCTGCCGGCAGTGTCATGATCACATCTGGCGCCAACTGGAGGTGAAGACGAAAACGCTGAGCATCACGCACCCAACGATTGGATTCTGTCGGAGTTGCCAGGCGTCCATTGGCATCGAATTGCGCCTGACTGACACCAGCATCGACACTGCTTACACTTGCCTGAAACAGCTCACCAGGGCGGCCATCGAAAGCCACCAGCGCGCTTGCACCTGGGTGAACATTTCGCAGGTTTTTCTCACGAAAATCGGCTATCACATCGACATTATCGAGCAGCAGTGCCATCACAGGCGTAGACTGGTTCACCATGTTACCAGAGGCTAACTGCACGTTAGTGACCACACCATCATGCTCGGCGCGGATCTGGGTATAGCTCAGGGCCAGTCTGGCCTGAGAAAGACGATTCTGCGCTTGACGCAACTTAAGGTTATCTTCTCCAGCCTGACCTCTTAGTGTCTTAACCTTGGCAAGCTGCGCCTTGGCAGCCAAGAGCTGTGAACGACTGGCTTTCACTTCTGTTTGCGCCTGATCGATCATCTGTTGTGACACGCTCTGATTGGCATAAAGAGATTGCACACGTTTGGCCTCACGCTGCTTAAGTGCGTAGGCGATCTCCTTGGCATTCACCTCAGCGTTAGCCGCCGCGATGGCCGCATCCAGTTCAGCGTTATCTTGTCTCGCCTGCTCCAGCGCCAGTTCAGCCTGCTCCTGAGCCAGCAAGAACGGCGTCTTGTCCAGGCTGAACAGTAGATCCCCACGCTTAACCTTCTGGTTATTGGCGACCTCAACCGCTACAACCCTACCACTCACCTGAGGGGCCACCTGGGTAATGGTGCGAGTGGCCATCGCCTGGGTAGTCAAAGGCATCTTAAGATCGGCAAACAAAAAGTAGCCAAACAGCATAATAAAGCCAATACAGGCAAACTTAACTAAACGGGCAAATTGCTGATCCGGTGTCATTGTCTTTATTTTTTCTCTTTGGTCATTGTGTGTGATTGTAATTTTCTCGTGGCGTTTTCACTGATACGGTTAAGGACAAGCTCAAAAACCTTGAGCTCCTCTGGGCTGATCCCCCGATAGAGTTCGGCGCGCAGATCGATAATGCGCTGACAAATGAAGGTCAGCAGATCTTGCCCTGCCGGTGTTAAGGAGACGCGTCGGACCCGCTTATCATGCTCACAACAGTGGCGCTCGATAAGCGACTGCTGCTCTAGCTGGTTTAAGGTACGCATGAGCGAAGCCAGCTCAATCTCAAGGGCTTCGGCAAGGGCTTTCTGGCTCGTTTCCTGACCCATGCGAAAGAGCTTCCATAGCACGCTCCAACGACTATGGGTTAAGCCCAAAGGCGCCAGTTCAACATCGGCGACCATGCGCCACAATCGCGCCAATCTGGCCACGCGCTCGGCATTGGATGACTCAGTCCAATCTCTGTCTTGATCTGTCATATTGGCTCTCCTTGCGAGGTTATGACACTTGACATATTACTTAGCAGGCTAAGCATTGTATTTATTTAGCAGGCTAAGTAAATAGCTAAATGAAAATTAAAGACAACATGTCATTAAACTAAAGCGCCTAAAACCTTAATCTTTAATCACTTAATCTGTCTTATTCTGCAATGGCTAATCAGGTTCCAAAACAATAGACAAAAAATAAGCAGCAAGTGTAAGACAAGCTGAAACACACAAGAGGTAGACAAGATTGGGATATTGACAACAACGCCACTTAAGCGGCTGGGAAAAGATGGCGGAAATAAAAAGCGAGCATTGCATAACACAACACTCGCCTTTGCTTCTTACGTTGAATACATTGGCAGACACGCTCTAAACTCAAGCTACCTAAACCTCTGCCAATACTGCTCTTCAAGCAGACAGTCGCCCGATGCAACTCATCTCTAGCAGCCATTTAAGTATAGACTCAGATCTTAAAAAACGCGCAAGTTTCGAGGTAAAAAAATTAGCGAACACCCTGCTCTGCTTGGCGCTGACGACGCTGTGTCTTGTCCTGACGTCGCTGATCAATAACCTGTTTTACATCACTACCAATATGGGATTCGCCGCGCGCCTTGGCTAACTGCACCTGACGCTCGCGCTCGAGGAAACGCTTGCGCTGCTTTTCAGACAGCTTGTCGATGCAGTGAGGACAGCTGACGCCCTGCACATAGTGCTCGCTTTGCTTGTCTTCCTCTGTGATCGGCAGGCGACAGGCATTACATTGATCGTATTGCCCTTTTTCCAGGTTATGGTTAACCGACACACGGTTATCGAACACAAAGCATTCACCTTCCCAGAGACTCTCCTCAGGTTGCACCTCTTCCAGGTACTTGAGCACACCGCCTTCTAAGTGATAGACCTCATCAAACCCTTGCTCTTTCAGGTAGGCAGTCGACTTCTCACAGCGAATGCCGCCGGTACAGAACATGGCCACCTTCTTATGCTGGCTAGGATCCAGATTCTGCTTTACGTAATCGGGAAATTCACGAAAGGTTTGTGTCTTAGGATCGACGGCATTTTTAAAGGTGCCTATGCTGACTTCATAGTCGTTGCGGGTATCGATAAGCAGCACCTCGGGATCAGAAATTAGTTTATTCCAATCTTTAGGCTTCACATAGGTACCGACCACCTTACGAGGGTCGACACCTTCGACTCCCATGGTCACTATCTCTTTCTTCAGCTTAACCTTAGTGCGATAGAAAGGCATCTCATCATCAAACGACAACTTGTAGACAATGTTATCGAGTCCTGATTGACCATCTAACCAAGCCAGCAGTGCCTCAATTCCGGCCTGACTGCCGGCAACGGTACCGTTTATTCCTTCACTGGCGAGCAGGAGAGTCCCTTTGATCCCCAATGATTCCATCTCCTTCAGCAAAGGCTGCTGCAGGGCGGCAAACCCTGGCAGAGAGACGAACTTATATAACGCACATACAACGACTTGAGACATATTGACCTCTTTTACTGCTCCCTGAGGCTTAATCCCCAGTGCATAACAAAGCGCCTGTGTGATCTATGGCGCAAAATGGAGGCGAATTCTACCTAAATCACAGTCAAACAAACAGGGAGAAAAAGTAAGGGTATTAGGCCACGGGGCCTGACCGTAAAACTATGGGGTTGCGATCTCGACCAAAGCCATGAAAAATAGCGTGCTCAACAAGGAGACTTACATGCCAAGGCCTATTTTATACTCATTTCGTCGTTGTCCCTACGCTATGCGCGCCCGTCTGGGGCTCTATTTAGCCCAGCAAGAGGTGGAACTGCGGGAGATAGTGTTAAAGCATAAGCCTGAGCCCATGTTAGCGGCGAGCCCAAAGGGCACAGTGCCTGTGTTAGTACTCGATGATGGTCGCGTCATCGATGAAAGCCTTGAGATCATGCTCTGGGCATTAGCCCAGCAAGATAGTCACCAACTACTTTGCGCTGCACCGCAAGTTCATCAAAGCGCCATGGCACTGATAAGCGACAACGATAACCAGTTCAAACCTTGGCTAGACAAATATAAATATGCCGATCGTCATCCAGAGCACTCGGCAAGTGACTATCGCGCCAAAGGTGAAGCGTTTGTTCGCACCCTTGAAGCGCGGTTAACGCAATCAGCGCAGCTTGTCTCAGATAGGCCTAGCCTCGCTGACTATGCCATCTTCCCCTTTATACGTCAGTTTGCCCATGTGGATAAACAGTGGTGGCAACAGGCTCCCTACCCTAAGGTGCAAGCTTGGCTCAGCGAGCATATCAATAGCCAGGCTTTTGTTGCGATCATGAAGAAGTACCCCACCTGGCTTGAAAGTGGTGAGAGCTTCTCTCTGTTTTCAAAATAAAACATGATTTAACCCACTAATAATATGTAAAAAGGCGCCATATTGGCGCCTTGATCATCCTCTAGCCGTTAAACAGGCTCATCAGTGCAGTGACAACTGATACACGCTGGTGCTACCGCTGACCTCGTTACCTATGATGAGCAGAGGCTGAGCGGTTGGGCTGTCGCTGGCGGAAACAAAAGCCATGCCTTCAGGGCCGAGATCTCCTGCCACTTCAGGCGTGCCAGTGACATCACTGCCATCAATTTCGAAACCCACCTCAAAATCACGATTAACGACATAATCAACAAACTTAGGCGCAAATGGATTGGTGATCTCATAGATCATAAAACCCGACGTTCGTTCTAAACCGATAAAGGCGTAACGCTTACCGTTAACCTCACCAATCGCCAGCGCCTCAGGCTCGGCGCCTTTATCGTCACTGCGACTGTCCCCCTTGTTCTCTTCATTGCTGTTGTTAAAGTTGCTGCCCAGCAACGCGGCGGTAATGCGGGAAAAGTCGCTGCCGCTATCAAACACCTGCTGACCATTTTGATCCCAAATAGAAAAAGACCGACCACCATAGGCCACTATCTTGTCATAGTCGCCATCACCATCTTGATCGCCCATGGAGGTCGTCACCTTTAGACGTCCTAACTGCGTCTTATCCTGAGCCGCAGCATATTGAAGATGATTGGGATCGAGCAGCAGGTCGGCTGCACGCACTTCTTCAGAAAATCCCCCATAATCGCGCGAGTCACCTTCGTTGGCCGTCACCACAAAGTCACTGCCATGCCACTGAAAACTGGCGATGGTATCGGGCTGATACAGACCCACTACACCTGGATAGACCTGAAGGTTAACGCGATCGTCTTTGTCACTGGCATCGATGGCATTTTGCGCTGCGCCAAAATCCTTCTCCCCCAAAGGCCAGATACTAATGACCTGCTTCTGAGCAATATCGATCACCGCGATGGCATTGTTTTCCTGCAGGCTGACATAGGCACGGCGACTATCTGCCGACACGCTGATATATTCAGGCTCTAAATCCTGCGCCACGCTGGCATCTGGGCCATTGATCTTAATGTTAGCGGCCAATTCACTCTCTCTGGCGGCGCCCACATTAAAGTCACTGAAATTGAGCAGCGTGGCACTGGTTGCCGGTACGCCATCGACCACATCGATGAAGGCAATCGTCCCGAGGGGATCGACCAGATAGTCATCGCTTGGCTCCCCCTCACCCGCCACCAAGACCTGTTTACCGTCATGGCTAAATACCAGGTTATCCGGCAACGCGCCTACCTCGACTCCGTGCATAAAACTCACCTCGCCCGATGTGCCGATTCGGTAAAAGGCGACGTAGCCCAGGTCTTGCTTGCTGTTGCCAAGGGTATCGCCGCGCTCAATGGCCGCCGCCAGCAGATCGCCATGAATGGCCAGACTATTAACGCCTCCAAGGCGCTCATGACCAAGATCTTGCGCGACATCCAGTTCACGCAACTTAGGTAAATTGTTAAGGGTCAATGCCACCTCAGCACCTACTGGCTGCCCGCTAAGACCCGAGGCATCGATGATATCCACCTTACCACTCTGGGCATTGACCACAAAAACATGACCGGTTGCGCCATGAAAACCCAAGATCTCCGCGGCGCTTTGGCCAAACACACCCGAGGCGTAGCGACCAATCAAGTCGGCCCTTAGCTGCTGCTCAACCTCTCGACATAGATATTGGCTCTGCTCAGCGTTGATTTCGGCGCTATCGAGCATGCCATTGCCATTGAGGTCCAGTCCCGTCTGTATCAGCTGGCCACCTAACGGGCACTGGCTATCTCCTGCGGCAACCTCTGTCAATTTCACCAGGCTATTGGCGCCATGACTGCCATCCACACCGTCCTTGCCGTCGTCACCATTACAGGCCGTCAGACCTATACTTGCCACCACCAATGCTATTACCGTTTTTTTCATGGGATTATCCTTTGTCGTTAGCGCTAATCGGCACGATTTACCATCCTAAAAAAGAATGATAAGTGGCCTGTAAATGGCGCTAAGCTAAAAGGCAGATAAGGCAAACTCATGACAGGTAGATGACAATTTAACGACACTCAACCACCATTTCGGGGTCGTTGGTAAAATTTCACTTTGTCACTGATTAAAATCGCGCTAAATTTTGGTTCGGTATGATTACGGATAGAGAATCCATGTGCAGATTTTTAACCTATAGTGGCCCCAAGGCCCTGATGTCCCCCTTGATATTTAAAGCATCCAACTCTTTAGTGATGCAAAGTAAATACGCGCAAAAACGTAAGGTGCCCACCAATGCCGACGGCTTTGGCTTGGGCTGGTACCCTACCCAGGATGATCCCATTCCGGCCACTTTCGTCAATGTCGACCCCGCCTGGAGCAACCGTAACCTTAAGATGATCGCTGAAAAAGTGGAGACACAGCACTATTTCGCTCATGTGCGTGATGCCTCCAAGGGAATGCCCGTCAGCCAGGCTAACTGCCATCCCTTCTCCTGCATGCACTACCTTTGGATGCACAACGGCCGTCTGGATCAGTTTGATAAATTTCGCCGTCAGTTACTTAATCAACTTTCAGATCGTGCCTTTGCATTGATCAAGGGCAACACAGATTCTGAATATGCCTTTGCTCTTTTCATGGATAAACTCGGCTTTGCCGAGCAGGCCAGTCTGAGTCAACTGGAACAGGCGATGGAAGACACTATCGCCAGCATCATGAGTCTTCGAAAAGCAGCTGGTGCCGACACCAATGCCTTCATTAATTTTGCGGTAACCGACGGCAGACATACCGTTGTGACCCGTTTCGCCACCTTAGAGGGCGCTAAACCGGCCTCACTTTTTTATGGCCGCGGCCTGATAGGTGAAACGCAAGAGAGCATCGACTTTATTCCCCATGACGGCAAAGATGCCTGCATCATCATCTGCTCCGAGCCCCCTACCGATCAGAGTGAGTACTGGACTAAGGTGGAGCGCAATCACATGGTCAGTGCCATAGGCAACGAGCTGGTGAGCCAGCGAAAAATTCTCCTGCCTTATCAGGCAGAGCTCTAACCCAGATCTGGCGGGCTCGTCCCGCCAGATACCTGCAAGGTCTTGTTACAAAAGCACCAAAGGCGCTTTGGTCAAAGCGCAATAAAGCATTAGCCAAGACTTGGCCAGATCCCTTACAATATCCCTTCCCCCGGATAACACCCTTTCTCTGTTATCACACCCAAAAATAACCCTAAACCCGTCACAAGAGGTATGAGTGAACAATACGTCGATCCCGCCATTTCAGTCTTCAAGACCACAGGGCACTCTGAGTCTCGCCCTGTTAATCCCCATGTTATCCGCTATCGTGGCCATCACGCCGCTGGCGATCGATATGTATTTGCCTGCCATGGCGACCTTGGCAAGCAGCTTTAATTCCAGCATCACCACAGTCCAGCAGTCACTAAGCCTCTACCTAGCCGGTTATGCCATGGGCATGCTAACTTTCGGCCCTATCGCCGATCGCATTGGGCGTCGCCCCTTAGTGATCATCGGTCTGACGGGCTTTATGCTGGTGAGTTTGGCGCTCGCCTTTGTGACGAATGTCGAGCTGTTTTTGGGACTGCGCTTTGTGCAGGCCTTCATTGGCGCCGCGGCCACTGTTGTTGTGCCTGGCTATATCAAAGAGGTGTACGGCCAAAATACCGCTAAGGGGATGTCTTACGTCAGCCTGATCATGATGCTCGCTCCCCTTGTGGCGCCCACTTTGGGCAGTCTGATCCTGGAATTTGGCGACTGGCATCTGATCTTCTTTATTCTCGCCTTTTATGCCAGCCTGTTACTCTGCTTGGTGCTCACTAAGCTACGCATGCCCAGTGACAGTCAACATGAGGGGCGCAGCCAGAAATCTTTCTTCGGTGCCTATGCCGTTGTCTTTACCAAACCTGGCGTTAAGCTGCATATCGCCAGCGGCGTCATGACCTCGTTTGCCTTTTTCTGTTACCTCACCGCCTCACCATTCGTTTACATGGAGGTGTTTGGTCTGGATAAGAGCCTGTTTGCTATTCTGTTTAGCACCAATGTGGGCGCCCTGATGCTGGCCAATGTGATCAACAGCCGTATTGTGGTCAAATATGGCTCTCGCAGAATGTTAAAAGTCGCGACCTTCCTCGCGGCGATTTCTGGTATCTGCCTGCTGAGCGTCAACCTCCTCGGGCTCAGTTTTCACTTTACCATTGCTATGCTAATTCCCTTCATGGGCTTTTTAGGCATCATGTCGGTCAATGCCGATGCCATCGTCTTGATGAAATTCCAGCAAGAAACTGGCACAGCAACGGCTGTCATTGGCACCTTAAGATTTGGTTTTGGCGCCCTGGCTGGCCCCTTGCTGGCACTCTTTTATACAGGGACGGCCGTCCCCTTCTCAGCCCTCATGCTGGGTGCTGTCACCTTAGTAGGACTGTTTCAGTTTCTTGCCCATAACCAGCATAAAAAGTATTAACTATGCCAAGATAACCCAAAAGGTCGCCGATACCAGCCATGTCGGCGCCCTATCAGGTTAACTAGCCTAACTATATGATACTTATGTCTAATGACACACAAAGCATATAAGCGGCCCCTTGATACATCACAGTATACCTCGACTAAAAAGCGCTATTTTCCCCTCTTAAACGTGAGTTTTGCTCAAGTTGTCATTTATTTACAGAGAAAAGGCTTGAATTCATCATTCTTTGGCATATGATGAAATTCTGTTCATTAGCAACAGTCACCTGAACTTAGGAGCCATACACTGGCTTTTAAGATAAAGCGCGAGTCTGAATTACCCTTCAGACTCTTTGTTTAGAGCGATTACCGTCGCTGTAGCAAGATACTGCATACCGTCGCGGTAACTATGAGGGATCAATAATGGAAAAACTTTCCGGCGCCAGCATGATCGTCCGATCATTAATCGATGAAGGCGTTAAACACATTTTCGGCTACCCTGGTGGCTCAGTTCTCGATATCTACGATGCTCTGCATCAAAAATCTGGCATTGAACATATTCTCGTACGCCATGAACAGGCCGCCGTGCACATGGCTGATGGTTATGCCCGCGCAACAGGTAAAGTGGGCGTGGTACTTGTCACCTCAGGCCCAGGTGCCACCAATGCGATCACAGGCATCGCCACCGCCTACATGGATTCGATCCCACTGGTCGTGCTCTCGGGTCAGGTGCCCAGCAACTTGATTGGTAACGATGCCTTCCAGGAATGCGACATGATCGGCATCTCTCGCCCCGTGGTGAAACATAGCTTCCTGGTCACTGATGCCAAGGATATTCCGGGCATCATTAAGAAAGCATTTTATATCGCCTCAACCGGTCGCCCCGGCCCTGTGGTGGTAGACATTCCTAAAGATTGCCTTAACCCACAAATTTTGCATGAATATCAATATCCAGATGAGATAAACATGCGCTCTTATAACCCAACGACTACGGGACACAAAGGGCAGATCCGCCGCGGACTGCAGGCACTGATAAAAGCCAAGAAGCCTGTACTCTATGTGGGCGGCGGTGCGGTGATTTCCGGCTGCGACCAACAGATCCTCACCCTGTCTGAGCGTTTAGGCATTCCTGTCGTCAGTACTCTAATGGGCCTAGGGGCATTTCCTGGCACCCACGCCAATAGCGTCGGCATGCTCGGCATGCACGGCTGTTATGAGGCCAACATGGCGATGCACAATGCCGACCTTATCTTCGGTATAGGGGTAAGATTTGACGATCGCACCACCAACAATGTTGAGAAATATTGTCCCAATGCCACCATATTGCATATCGATATCGACCCCTCATCCATCTCTAAGACGGTCAGGGTCGATATCCCTATCGTAGGCTCGGCGGATAATGTGCTCGATAATATGCTAGCCCTGCTGGACAGTGACCCAGCAATGAAAAACGATGAAGGTGCCATCGATTATTGGTGGAGCGAGATCAATCAATGGCGCAGTCGCAATAGTCTGGCCTACGACACCAATAGTGAGCGTATTAAGCCGCAACAAGTGATCGAAACGCTGCATAAGCTGACCCAGGGCGATGCCTATGTGGCCTCTGACGTGGGACAGCATCAGATGTTTGCAGCCCTCTATTACCCCTTCAACAAGCCGCGTCGCTGGATCAACTCAGGCGGCCTGGGCACCATGGGATTTGGCCTGCCAGCCGCCATGGGGGTGAAGATGGCGATGCCTGAAGAAACCGTTATCTGTGTCACAGGTGATGGCTCCATTCAGATGAATATTCAGGAGCTATCAACGGCGCTACAGTACGACACACCTGTAAAAATTATAAACCTAAACAACCGTTTCCTTGGCATGGTAAAACAGTGGCAGGACATGATCTACTCGGGTCGTCACTCCCACTCCTATATGGACTCAGTACCTAATTTTGCCAAAATTGCCGAGGCCTATGGCCACGTGGGCATGACCATTAGCGATCCCGCCGAGCTAGAAGCTGGCCTGGAAAAGGCCCTTGCAATGAAAGACAAGCTGGTTTTTGTCGATATCAGTGTCGATGAAACTGAGCACGTCTATCCCATGCAGATCCGTGGTGGGGCAATGAATGAAATGTGGCTAAGCAAAACGGAGAAAAGCTAATGCGTCGAATTATTTCTGTATTACTCGAAAACCAGCCCGGCGCCCTATCTCGTGTAGTAGGCCTTTTCTCTCAGCGAGGCTACAACATCGAAAGCCTGACGGTAGCGCCGACAGATGATATCACCCTGTCACGACTGAATATTACCCTGGTGGCTGACGAAGCAGTACTTGAGCAAATTGAGAAGCAGCTACACAAACTCATTGATATCCTTAAGGTATCTAACATTACCGAGTCCAGCCATATCGAGCGGGAGCTGGCCTTGGTGAAGGTAAAGGCCAAGGGAGCGGGTCGCGAAGAGGTCAAACGCACAGCAGACATCTTCCGAGGTCAGATAGTGGATGTGACGGCCGAGCTCTATACCATTCAAATGGCAGGCACCTCAGACAAACTCGATGCCTTTATCACGGCTATCGGTGAGGTCACTAAGGTTATCGAGGTATCACGCTCTGGCGTTGTCGGTCTGTGCCGCGGCGAAAAAGCGATGCGTGCCTAAAACGATAAATTAATCTTATTTAGGCCACAACTAAAAACGCCAGCAGCTGCTGGCGTTTTATTATTGATGCTGGACTGATGCGCTTAGTAACCACCCTCGGCAAGTTTGACCTCCTCCAATAGGCAGCATAACCAACACCTTAGCTAAAGCTAGCTAGCCCAAGACAAACTTTGAGATAGGGCTACCTAAAAAACGGCCAGCTGGCTATCATGAAACCAGCTAAGCCATCCCTGACGGAACACCCATTGAAAACATTCGACTTTAACCTGCTGCCCTTGCTGGAAGTTTTACTCGAGGAGCAAAGTGTCACCGCTGCAGCAGAGCGCCTACACCTCAGCCAGTCTGCGGTAAGTAAGCAACTCAATAAGCTCAGAGAGTCCTTCGACGATCAACTGTTTGAGCGCACCGCCCACGGCCTTCGCCCAACACCTAAGGCTAAACAGCTGGGGCCTGAGATCCGCCAGATCCTGAACCAGGTCTCCTCTCTTACCCGCCCCAGTGACTTCGATCCCTCTATGAGCCACAGGCGTTTTCGCCTTGAATTGGTCGAGATAGCTTACTCGCTAACCTATCCGCGTTTCATGCCAACCCTGCTTAAACAAGCGCCTAAGATCACTATAGATAGCCAGACCTGGCACAACGAGAGCATGGAGCGTCTGCTGCGCTGCGATACCGATCTGGGAATTGCCTGCCGAGAATGGGACGAACGCTCACTGCAGCATGTCAATAACCTGCCCAGCGCCTTGCGCTACGTCGAACTGACCCGCGACATCTCTCTATGTCTGGTACGCGAGGGCCACCCACTGCTTAGCGAAGAATGGAACCTCAATACTTTCCTCAAGTATCGCCACATACAGGTCACCTTCGGCGGCATCTCCCACTGGCTGCTTGATGATGTACTGCAGATAAAACACCTTAAACGGGATATTGCGGTTAACCTCACCGATTTTAATAGCGCCATGCAACTGTGTGAACAGAGCGATCTTATCCTCTGTTCACCGGCAAAATACGCCAAAGAGATGATGGGTCAATATAAGCTGGTCTCCTTGCCCGCCCCCACACAAATGGTTCCCGGCACTTATCTGCTGCTCTGGCACAAACATTTCGATCTCGACCCCAGTCATCGCTGGCTGCGGGAGTTAATCATCGACTCTGTGCAAGGGTAAGAAACTTGAGAAAGGCCCATAAAAAAACGCCAGCGAGATGAAGGCTGGCGTTTTGCTTGGAGATGGAATCTTAGGCTAGAAGCCTTCGACTCCTTTCATGTCAGGTAAGTGGTGAGCAATACCCTTATGACAATCGATACAGGTTTTCTCGCCACTGGCCAATGACGTGGAGTGCATATTGGCCGCACGTGTCGATTGACGAGTAAAATCCATGTAGTCGAAATTGTGGCAGTTACGACATTCGAGCGAATCGTTGGCTTTCAGTCGTGCCCATTCATGCTCGGCCAGTTCACGGCGCTTGGCCTCAAACTTTTCACGAGTATTAATAGTGCCAAATACCTTACCCCAAACCTCTTTTGAGGCCTGCATCTTACGGGCTATTTTGTCTGTCCAGTTATGGGGAACATGACAGTCAGGACAGGTCGCACGCACACCACTTCGGTTAGTAAAGTGTATGGTTGTCTTCAACTCTTCATACACGTTATTTTCCATCTCGTGGCAACTGATACAGAAAGCTTCCTGGTTGGTCGCTTCTAAGGCAGTGTTGAATCCCCCCCAGAAGATGACCCCGGCAATGAAGCCGCCTAAGGTGAGAAAACCTAAGCTGTAGTGCACGCTGGGCTTTCTTAACACCTGCCAGATTTTTTTCAACTTATCTAACATACGGCCGCTCCTAGTGCTTAGTTGCTTCAGCTTTGATTAAGTGGTCGATATCGATAAATTCATTATCTACCAGAGTTTTAGCATCCAGCTGTGGCACGTGGCACTGAGTACAAAAATAGCGACGTGGTGATAGATCCGCTAAGAAGTTGTTCTCTCTATCCATGTAGTGAGTCACACTCACCATAGGCGCCTGTGAGTCCCCTGTACGCTTGCGGGCGTGACAAGACATACACTTGTTTGCCTTAAGGTCAACCTGATAACCGTCGATCTTATGTGGGATCACAGGCGGCTGCATGGGGTAGTTACGCACCTGCTTGATGTCTGTGTTACGAACCTTAGGCATCACAGGTGGTGTCGGGTTAGTGTCAAGCGGCGCCTGTCTCAGGGTGGCCACCTTTTCATCTGGCACACTGGCAGCGCTGACGTTAAATACTGCAGCCGCAGAGAGACTCACCAGGGTCGCAAAAGTTACAAATTTCAATGTTTTCATGGTGATCCTCCTTATGCCTTAACTACTTTAACTGCACACTTCTTAAAGTCAGTCTGTTTAGACAAAGGATCCGTCGCATCTAGCGTCACCTTGTTAATCAGCTGGCTGGCATCGAACCAAGGTACAAAGACCAGGCCGACGGGTGGCTTGTTGCGACCACGGGTCTCGACGCGTGTCTTTATCTCACCACGGCGTGACACCACCTTCACCTCATCACCACGGCGCAGGCCGCGCTTCTTGGCATCATCTGGATGCATGAAGCAGACTGCATCGGGGAAGGCGCGGTACAGCTCAGGCACACGTTGAGTCATAGAACCTGAATGCCAGTGCTCAAGCACACGACCGGTCGATAACCAGAGGTTAAACTCTTCATCTGGTGACTCAGCGGCAGGCTCGTATGGCAGTGCGTAGATAACCGCCTTACCATCTGGCTTACCGTAGAACTGGAAGCCTGTACCTGGTTTCACATAAGGATCGCTACCTTCACGGAAACGCCACTTGGTTTCTTTGCCATTCACTACAGGCCAGCGTAGGCCATGCACTTCATGGTAGGTATCGAAGTCCGCCAAGTCATGGCCATGACCGCGACCGAAAGCAGCGTACTCTTCAAACAGGCCTTTTTGTACATAGTAACCAAAGTGCTTGGCTTCATCGTTCATGTACTTAGGATCTGCCTGCTCTAGCGGGAAGTTATCGACATTACCGTTTTGATAAAGAACCTGGAACAAGGTCTTGCCCTTGTATTCAGGATTGGCCGCCAGCACCTCTTTTGGCCAGACTTCGTCGGTAGTAAAGCGCTTAGAGAACTCCATCAACTGCCAGAGATCTGAGCGAGACTCGCCCGGCGCTTTGACCATCTGATGCCAGAACTGGGTACGACGCTCTGCGTTACCATAGGCGCCCTCTTTCTCCACCCACATAGCGGTAGGCAGGATAAGGTCAGCAGCCTGAGTCGTCACCGTTGGGTAGGCATCTGACACTACAATGAAGTTTTCAGGGTTACGGTAACCAGGTAAGCCCTCTTCATTCATGTTAGGGGCGGCCTGCATGTTGTTGTTCACCTGCACCCAGTAAGCATTGATGTCGCCATCTTTGAGGCGGCGATTCTGCTCTACCGCATGATAGCCAGGCTTAGGTGGAATGATGCCATCAGGGATCTTCCAAATCTTCTCGGCAATTTTTCTGTGCTCTGGGTTATTCACCACAAGATCTGCTGGCAGACGATGTGAGAAGGTGCCCACTTCACGAGCGGTACCACAGGCTGAAGGTTGACCTGTCAACGAGAATGGGCTGTTACCCGGCGTTGAGATCTTACCTGTTAGCAGGTGGATGTTATAAATCAGGTTGTTACACCACACACCACGGGTATGTTGGTTGAAGCCCATGGTCCAGAATGAGGTGACCTTGGTATTCGGATCGGCGTAGAGTTTCGCCAGTTCAATCAACTTATCTTCTGGCACGCCTGAAAGCTTGCTGACTGATGTCACATCATAGTCGGCAACAAAGGCCTTGAAGGCGTCAAATTCAATCGGGGTAGACTTGCCAGCCGTCTTCACGTTCTTAGCTTTTTGTTGTAGCGGATGGCTTGCACGCAGACCGTAACCTATGTCGGTTTCACCCTGACGGAAGTTGACATGCTTTTTAACGAAGTCCCAGTTCACCGCATCGTTTTGAATGATGTAGTTGGCAATGAAGTTGAGGATTGCCAGATCTGTCTGCGGCGTAAAGACGATACCGAGATCGGCTAAGTCGAACGATCTGTGAGTAAAGGTCGATAGTACTGACACCTTAACATGCGGCGCACTCAGACGACGGTCGGTGACACGGCTCCAAAGGATGGGGTGCATCTCGGCCATGTTAGAGCCCCAAAGCACAAAGGCATCGGCGTGCTCCATGTCATCATAACATCCCATAGGCTCATCGATACCGAAGGTGCGCATAAAGCCACCCACAGCGGACGCCATACAGTGACGGGCGTTAGGGTCAATGTTGTTCGAGCCAAAGCCTGCCTTCATCAGCTTAGAGGCGGCATAACCTTCCCAAACTGTCCACTGGCCTGAGCCAAACATACCAATAGCGGTTGGGCCCTTTTTCTTAATGGTGGCTTTCCATTTTTCCGCCATAGTGTCGAAGGCGGTGTCCCAGCTAACCGGCGTGAATTCACCATGCTTGTCGTACTTACCATTGGTCATACGCAGCATAGGGGTCTGTAGTCTGTCTTTGCCGTACATGATCTTCGACAGGAAGTAACCCTTGATACAGTTCAGACCGCGGTTCACCTCACTCTCAGCATCACCATGGGTGGCAACGACTTTACCGTCGCGTGTTGCAACAATGACCGAACAGCCAGTGCCGCAGAAACGACAAGGTGCCTTGTTCCACTCAAGCTTAGTCTGCTCTGAACTGGTAATCAGGTTGCTTGCTGTTGCAGGCAGGGCTAAACCAGCTACTGAGGCAGCGGCCATAGCCGCATTTGCCTTCATAAATTCGCGTCGATTCATCTTCATTTTTCAACCTCTTCAAGCACTTCACTCTGGTGATACACCATGGCTGCGGACAGCACGCCCTCAATTTTGTTGATCGCCTCAATGTCAGCCATCAGCCCCTTTTGGGTCATGCCTTCGAGCACAACAACCAACTTGATCTCATCATTGACAGACAAATCAGCGTTTTCCATCTTCATGATTGTCTGTCTGACACTGGACATAAATTCAGGCTTAACCTGAACCACTAAACTGGTGACGTGAAGTTCATTGCTCATTGATATTTTCACTCTTTTATATTTGTTTGATAGCAGTGGTTTAACCTGCACCTGGTGGTCCGGTTAGTATCTGGCTAAACCAGATAGCAAACCCCAACCCAGAAACGAGTATCACTGACAGCAGGGGAGCAAGAAAAACGGTTAGAAACACAAATATTTTCAGCTCTAAACTTTTCTCTTCATTAGGTGTGGAACTCATGCATCCTCCAACGGGTCATGCCGATTTTCATCTCAGATAAAGCCGGCTTGCCAGTGGTTGGTGTGGGCCAATCAATCGATAAAACCGTACTTTTTTTCCTGATATTGATGGTATCAATAACTTATTAACATTCTGTATACCCCTAAATCGGTAAATTCTATGCTGGTTTGATCTGGATCATCCTTTTGAAGCAGATAAAACCCGGATCACTTCTCCTAGACATATTTTTCGATTGAGAAAGCAACAAAATGAATAAATTAGCTATTCATAAACAACTAAAACATAGTCATAAAATCGCGATTTAGTAAGTCAAAACGTGATCTAAATCGTAAAAATATATCAATGGGGGTAGACTCGGTTTTCCAGAGGTAATAAAAAAGCACCCATTGCGGGTGCTTTTTTAGTCATAATGACAACAATCAGGCTTCGGCGATACGGTTCAGGATACGCTTCTCAGAGATGGGATAGGCGGTACCCAGCACCTGAGCGAAACAGGAGACGCGATACTCCTCTATCATCCAGCGCGCCTCTTGCAGCGCCTCGGGAACGGCTGCACTACGCGGCACCTTGGCCAGCTGTGCCGCCAGCGTCTGCTGCACATTATTGATACTGTGCAGGTGCAAACGATCGCGATTGGGATCGACCGGCAGCTTATCCAAGCGATTATCAATCGCCTTAATATAACGAATTAAATCTGCCAGGCGCTGCCAACCGCACTGCTCTACAAACCCTTTAAACACCAGGTTATCCAGCTGAGTTTGAATATCACTCATCGCAAAGGCGATATCCAGACTAATCTTGCCTTTAAGACGCTTTTTCACCTTTTGATACAGGGTCAAAATCTCCTCTACCTGCAGGGCTATCTTGGCCGCCATAGGGTTAAGATCCTGACGCACGATATCTTTTGCCTGTTCAAACTGCGCTTCGCTGCGCACATCTAAGCCCTTCTGATCCAGCAGCTGCTGCACCGCCGCCGACAAGATATCATCGATTAAATACTGCACCTGCCCAAAGGGATTAAAATACATCGCCAATTTAGCCTTGTTGGGCAGGGTATTCTGCAGGTGCTTAACTGGCGATGGCATATTGAGCAGCAAGAGGCGCTGCAAACCGGCCTTGTGACTGCGACTGGCTTCATGCTCATCGTCAAATAGCTTAATCGCTACACTAGTCTTATTATCCACCAGCGCAGGAAACGCCTTCACCTGGAAATTACCGCGGCGCTTTTCATACTGCTTGGGCAGCTCACCGAAGCTCCACTGAGTTAGCTCACTCTGCTCAATACCACTCTCGGCCACATTGCGGATCGCCTGGGTCACCTTACCCTGTAACTTATCTTTAAGCTGATCCAGCTCCCGCCCTTGGGCCAACAGTTGGCCGTTATCATCTTCAACCTTAAAGTTAATAAGCAGGTGCGGCGCCAATTGAGAGAGGTCAAAATCATCTGGCGAGATACGCACGCCGCTCATCCGCAGCAGCTGCTTACACATGGCCTCCAGCAGACTCATCTCACCGCTGATATTCGTGCTGCTCTTAATGCTGCTCTTAATGCTAGTCATCGCCTGCAGGCAGGCTCTGGCGTAATCTGGTGCCGGCACAAAGTTACGTCTAAGGGTTTTCGGCAAAGATTTGATCAGCGCAGTGATCTTCTCTTCCCTCAGCCCAGGCACTAACCAATCGAAGCCTTGAGCCTCTATCTGATTAAGCAGCGCGACGGGGAGATGCACTGAGACGCCATCGTCAGGATCGGCGGGTTCAAAATGGTAGGTCAGAGAGAGGTTAAAGTTGCCCTGATGCCAGCTGTCGGGGAAATCCAGCGCAGAGACATGCTCATCGCTGCGTTTCATCAGCTGCTCACGCTCAAAGTCCAGCAGATGGGGCTGGCGCTTCTTCTCCTGCTTCCACCAGGTCAATAACTTAGGCGCATTGTAGATCCCCTCGGGGATGCGCGCCTGATAGAAATCCACCAGCGCCTGCTCGTCCACCAAGATATCGCGGCGACGGGACTTATGTTCCAGTGCTTCGATATCTTCCAGCAGGGCGCGATTTTTAACGAAGAAGGCTTCCTTGGTGCGAAGTTCCCCTTCTGCCAATGCACTGCGAATAAAGATCTCGCGGGCCTCAACAGGCTCGATCGGGCCATATTGCACTCGGCGACGATTGACTATGGTTAACCCATAGAGCTGCTGATTCTCCAGCGCCACCACACTGCCCTGCTTGGCCTCAAAATGAGGTTCGACATAACTCTTCTTTACCAGATGGCCGGCCAGTGGCTCAACCCATTCCGGCTGGATCTTGGCACAGCAGCGGGCAAACAGGCGCGAGGTCTCGGTCATCTCCGCCGCCATAATCCATTTTGGCCCCTTCTTCGCCAGCGGCGATCCTGGGAAAACGAAGAACTTGCGATTGCGGGCGCCAAGATATTCGTTGTCCTTATCCTTAAAACCGATATGGCTCAGCAGGCCAGTCAGCAGGGATTTATGCAGCAGCTCATAGTCGGCGGGCTCACTGTTGAGCTTCCACTTGAGGTCATGCACTGCCTGACGCAATTGCGTATAGAGATCCTGCCACTCACGCACCCGCAGGTACGCCAGGAATTCCTGCTTACATAACTTGCGGAACTGACTGGCCGACAGGGCCTTTTGCTGCTCCTTGATATGATCCCACAGCTTAACCCAGGCGATAAAATCGGAATCCTTATCGTTAAAGCGGCGGTGGGCCTCATCGGCGGCCTGCTTCTTATCCATAGGACGCTCACGAGGATCCTGAATCGACAAACCCGCAGTGATCACCAATGTCTCATGCAGACAGCCATAGTCTTTGGCCTGTACCACCATGCGCGCCAGGCGCGGATCCACCGGAATACTCGCCAGCTGGCGTCCAAGAGGCGTCAGTTGCAATTGCCCCTTGTGTTTGCTCACCGATTGCAACTCTTCCAGCAGCAGGAAGCCGTCGCGAATGTAACGCGCATCGGGCGGCTGAATAAAGGGGAAACCTTCGATGTCGCCAAGGCCAATGGAAAGCATCTGTAGAATCACCGAAGCCAGGTTGGTTCGTAAAATCTCGGGATCGGTAAACTCGGGGCGATTGTTAAAGTCGGCTTCATCGTAGAGACGAATACAGATCCCCGGCGCCACGCGGCCACAACGACCCTGACGCTGATTGGCGCTGGCCTGAGAGATAGGCTCAATTGGCAGGCGCTGCACCTTAGTGCGGTAGCTATAACGACTGATACGTGCCGTACCCGGGTCAATTACATACTTGATCCCTGGTACCGTCAGCGAGGTTTCCGCCACGTTGGTGGCCAGCACAATACGTCGCCCGCGATGGCTCTTAAACACCTTAGACTGCTCGCCGTAGGAGAGGCGCGCATAGAGAGGCAGAACCTCGGTATCTCGGTATTGCTGCTTATTGAGTTGATCTGCCAGGTCGCGGATTTCGCGCTCACCATTGAGGAAGATCAGGATATCGCCGGGCCCCTCGGCCATCAGCTCCTCTACCGCAGCAAAGATGCCGTCGGTGAGATCCAAGTCTTCATCCTGTTCGCGCACTAAAGGACGGTAGCGGGTCTCCACCGGATAGGTTCGACCCGACACCTCGATAACGGGCGCATTGTTAAAATGCTTGGAAAAACGATCCACATCTATGGTGGCCGAGGTGATGATCACCTTGAGATCCGGGCGGCGCTTGAGCACACTCTTGAGGTAACCCAGAATAAAGTCGATATTCAGGCTGCGTTCGTGGGCCTCATCAATAATGATGGTGTCATATTGATCCAGGTATTTGTCTGAACTCAGCTCCGCCAACAAGATACCGTCGGTCATCAACTTAATATAGGAGGTCGGCTTGATGGCATCGGCAAAGCGTACCTTAAAGCCCACCACTTCGCCTAAGGGACTGCCTAGCTCTTCGGCCACACGGCTTGCGACGCTGCGGGCAGCAAGTCGACGGGGCTGGGTGTGACCGATAAGGCCGCGACTGCCAAGGCCAAGCTCGAGACAAATTTTAGGCAGCTGAGTCGTCTTACCCGAGCCGGTTTCACCGGCCACAATCACCACCTGATGGTTGGCGATCGCCTCGGCAATTTCCGCACGTTTTTGTGAGATTGGCAGGGCTTCGGGATAGCTGATCTCGGGTCGGTTTTGTAAACGTTCCTGTGCCTTGGCCGCTGCAGCAATGGCCTGCTCAGCTAACTTAGCCAATTGCTCATTTTTCTGCTCACCATCGGCCTGTTTTTTTAACCTATGTAAGCGGCGTTTGATACGTGAGGCATCGGCCTGATAACACTGATTCAAGAAGGCATGAGACAAGGGGTGACGTGGCGAATTCAAATGCAAAACCCATATAGCAAAACACAAAGCAGAGATCCTACCAAGTAACGGTCCACTTTGGTATGGAAAATCGCGCCAGACGGGCTAATTTGTTCACCTTTTCTCTTACTGAGGCCCCAATACTGGGATACGAAAAAAGGTGAACTGAAGCATAAGCTTAGGCAGGCTTGAGATAACACTCCTGCATAGAGTTATTGATCGCCCTCAGCACGGCATTTCTATCTATGATGCCAATGACCCTGCCCTGATCGACAACCGGATAGATTTTTGGCTTAGGCAGCAGCATCTGCTCGGCAAGGCTTATGATGGACTCATCTTTAGCAACGCTAAGCACATCGGTGCGCATACAGTCGCTCACGTTGGCGGTAAGATCACAATGATAGGTACTCTTTAGCATCACGGCTAAACAATCTTGTTGCGACAAAAACCCCACTAAATGACCCTGTGTATCAACCACAGCCGCGCCTAATTTTTTTTGTGTTAACAGCTTTTCGACTGCAGCAGCCAGTGTCATATCCGCCTGTAATAACACGGGTTGGCGATCCATATAATCAACGACTTTCATCGACTCCATATTCTGACTCCTTTTTAGTGTCTGCACCTTAAGTGTATATAAGGTTGGTCTAAAAAGCCGAAGATTTGACCAATTTTATTTATAAGCAGACAAAACAGCCACTTACTTGACAATCAAAAAATTTGAAGCCGATCAATTTCACCCGTCAAATTGGGACATTTTGACCCACATTTTAAAATTAACTTGATCCAGCTCATATCGCGGCAAGCTTAAAAGCCCTTGCGATTCACAAGGTTTACAAATGTTGACATATATCAACATTCGCGCAGAACTTGAGGCCTAAACTAAGTCATTGAAACGTGCCACTACATTTTCGCATCAAAAAGAAAACAAAGGGTTAACCATGGACACACATGCCGCCTTATATCAGCAAGGCCAAGCACGCCTCGAAGAGTTACGTCGCTTAGCGCCTCGTCATGCTCATACATTGCAAGACAAGATGGAAGAGCATGGCATTAGCCGTCGAGACTTTATGAAATGGAGCGCCGCCGTTACCGCGATGCTCGCGCTACCATTACCATTTAGTACCTTAGTTGCCGAAGCCGCCGAACTGGCCGATCGGGTACCGCTCATTTGGCTGCACATGGCCGAATGTACTGGCTGCTCCGAATCATTAGTTCGCGCAGACGCGCCTAACCTCGACTCCCTTATCTTCGATCATGTTTCATTGGAATACCATGAGACCTTGATGGCCGCTGCGGGTTGGCAGGCTGAAGAGAACCTGGAGCATGCCCTAGAAGCCTATAAGGGCAACTATCTACTCGCGGTCGAAGGGGCTATACCTACGGCCAACAACGGTGCCTTCCTAACGGTAGGATGTAAGGGCCATACTGGACTTGAGATCGTCACCCATGCAGCCGAGGGCGCAGCCGCCATCATCTCTGTGGGTACTTGTGCCGCCTTCGGTGGCGTTCAGGCCGCAGCGCCGAACCCAACCGGCGCTAAAGGTGTCGACAAGGTGATCGATAAGACAGTGGTTAACTTAGGTGGCTGTCCACCGAGCGAAAAGAACATAGTCGGTACACTCATGTACTTCATCATGTTCGGTAAACTTCCCGCACTGGATATGTTTAACCGTCCTAAATGGGCCTATGGCGCACGGGTACACGATAACTGTGAACGTCGCGGCCGCTTCGATGCCGGCGAGTTTGTCGAAGAGTTTGGCGATCAAGGTGCAAAAGACGGCTACTGCCTCTACAAAGTGGGCTGTAAAGGACCTTATACCTATAACAACTGCCCCACAGAAAGATTCAACCATCACACCAGTTGGCCAGTACTCGCAGGTCATGGATGCATGGGCTGTTCTGAACCTAACTTCTGGGACGATATGGCCGACTTTGAAAAACCCCTTGGTAGACAGCTCCTTCATGGACTGGACGCAACGGCCGATACTGTCGGCGCAGTGATCTTGGGTGCCACAGCTGTAGGTATCGGCGCTCACGCTGTTGCCAGCGTATTTGCCAATTCTAAGGAGGACTAATTCAATGAGCAAACGTGTAGTTATCGACCCTATCACTCGAATCGAAGGCCATCTGCGCATCGAGGTCGAAGTCGACGAAAATAATGTTGTTCAAAAAGCCTGGTCCTCTTCCACTCTTTGGCGTGGCATCGAGGTGATCCTTAAGGGACGTACCCCGATGGATGTTGGCCTTATCGTACAACGTATCTGTGGTGTCTGTACCTATTCCCACTATCGCTGTGGTACTGAGGCGGTTGAGAACGCCTTAGGATTGAAGATCCCACTAAACGCCAAGTATCTGCGCTCGCTGATGCAGACCTCGCTTTATATGCACGACCATATAGTACATTTCTACCACCTCCACGGGCTGGATTGGGTAGATGTGGTCTCAGCACTAAGCGCCGATCCTGCTGCAGCGGCACAAGTTGCCCTTAAGTATACCGACAAGCCAATCGCCGCCGGTGAAGGTGAACTACGTGCAGTACAAGAGCGTGTTAAAGGCTTTGTCGAAACTGGTAAACTCGGCCCCTTCGCCAACGCCTACTGGGGTAACAGCACCTATAAGTTTACCCCAGAGCAGAACCTAATCGCCCTGTCACACTACCTTAAGGCACTGGAAGTACAGCGCGTTGCCGCCGAAATGCTGGCCATCTTTGGTGGTAAGCAGCCGCATCCACAGTCACTGGTAGTCGGCGGTGTTACCTCGGTACGTGACATGCTCAGCCCTGCCCGTCTGCAGGAGTGGAAACAGAAGCATGCCATAGTGACCGACTTTATCCATCGTGCCTACAAGGCCGATATCGTCATGGCAGCAGAAGCCTTCGGCGGCGAGCCTAGCGTGCTGGGCGGCGTCAATGTGAAGAACTTCATGGCAACTAATGACTTTGTCTTAGCCGATGGTCAATACATGTTTGATCAGGGTGTGATCATGAATGGCGATCTGGCCAATGTCAGTGATTTAAACCCAGACCTGATCAAAGAAGACGTTAGCCACGCCTGGTACGATGCAGAGGGTCCTCAACATCCATATGACGGCACCACTATCCCTAACTACACAGGTTTTGTAGAACGCGACACTGTGTACGGTAAGTTGCCGACACTGGATGGCGACGGTAAGTACAGCTGGGTGAAATCACCACGCTATCAAGGTGAGCCTGTCGAAGTGGGCCCACTTTCTAGTCTGCTGGTCAGCTATGCCCGCGGAAACAAGGTGGTTGTCGATGCCGTTAACGGTCTGTTGGAAGTGACAGGTCTGCCGGTTGAGGCGCTGTTCACCACGTTAGGGCGCACTGCGGCGCGCATGCTGCAAACAGTGATTGTTGCCGAAGAAGGCCTTAAAACTTTCGACGCCCTCATTAGTAACATTCAAGTCGATGAAGCGACCTATGTGAAACCTGAAATAGATTCAAACAAGGAGTATGTGGGTCACGCCATGATTGAGGCGCCACGCGGCATGCTCAGTCACTGGATCCGTATCAAAAATGGTTTAGTCGAAAACTACCAAGCTGTGGTGCCCACCACCTGGAACGCAGGTCCTGTGGACGCAGCGGGTAAGTTAGGTCCTTATGAGGCATCGCTAATAGGACTGAAGATGGAAGATCCGACTAGGCCCCTTGAGGTGATACGTATCATCCACTCATTCGACCCTTGTATGGCCTGCTCGGTACACGTAATGGACTATAAGGGTCAAGACTTGGGTGAGTTCCGTATCGACCCAAACGGCAATAACTAAGGAGCAACTCATGGCTACACACAATGTACCCTATGAGAGAGCCTTTATCTTCAGCGCCGCGATCAGGATTTTTCACTGGTTGCGAGCGCTAGCCATATTGGTTCTTGTCATTACAGGTTTCTATATTGCCTGGCCGTTCTTGGTCGCACCAAGTAGCTCTGATGTCTTGGTTCAGGGATGGATAAGATTTGCTCATCAAGTGTTTGGCTTTCTGCTATGTGCCATCACTTTAGTGCGAGCTTATCTGTTCTTTTTCAGCAAGAGTGATATTGAGCGGCGATCCTTTAAAGATGTCACCAGTGTCAACAGCTGGATAGTGCAACTTAAGTCCTATCTCTGGATGGGACACCTGGACAAGAAAGGTGTCTACGGCCCATTACAGTTTGTCACCTACTTTGCCATTTCTGTGGTCGCAGTACTTATCTGCATTACGGGACTGGCACTGTATGCCAATGTCTACCACTTAGGTCTAGGCGGCATGTTGGCTGATATGGCTGCTTGGGTAACCAGTGCCATGGGCGGTTTGGCTCAGGTACGTATCTGGCACCATTACTTTACTTGGGTGTTTATTATCTTTGTCGTCATTCACGTCTACATGGCGGTATGGACCGGCATTAGATTTAAACATAATTCGGTAGATTCTATTGTCTCTGGCTATGACTACCACCCTAAGAAACATTAAATAAGGGCGCCATGAAAATACTGTTACTCGGTATTGGTAATGTGCTGTACGCCGATGAAGGGATCGGCGTACATTTTGTCAATTACCTACAAGAAAACTATCGCTTTAACCATCCGTCGCATCAGCTCGATGTGATGGATGGTGGCACCTTAGCCCAAGGGCTAATTCCCATTATCTGTAAATACGACTATCTTGTAGTAGTCGATACGGTCAACGCCCACGGCGTAGGCCCAGGAGAAGTTTATTTTTTCGATTTCGACAAGGCTCCCAGCGAAATCGATTGGCAAGGAAGCGCCCATGAGGTGGAGATGTTACAGACATTGACCATGATGGAGATGGTCGGAGACAGACCTAAGACCTTCGTACTTGGCTGCACGCCAACCGTACTCGAACCTATGACACTGGGGCTCACCCCGAGTGTCGCCGCCGCCGTTCCCCTGATGGAAACGACAATACTGACCCATTTCAAGTCCCTCGGATTCGAGATCGAACGAATCAACCACGTGGCGATTGAAACTCTCATTCCAGATTCTTATAAGCGCGGTGTATCACTAAATGAAGACAATAAAATTTGAGTTTACCTGTTCACGACAGGTGCCGCTTTACGCGCATTTATGTAACCGATACCTAAATTATGGTGATCTAAACATCCATGTCGGTTATCAAGGTGGCGCCTATTTTATCGAAGCCCAGGGCCAGCAGAGTGAGCTAGAAACCTTAGCTGATGCCATCGCGCAAGACTTCTTAATTTCTGTCTGGCTCACCGATTCTCGTATCGCCCTAATCGACGCCCCAACGGGCACAAGCAAACCTTTACCCACAGAGTCCCTCTCCCAAGAATTTTGTCAGCAGTGTGCGCCGCACTTTGGTGATAACCAAGCGTCCCAATTTGGTCAACTGGATCTTGTGTGCGACTGCTGCCACGGCGAGCAACGCATTCATCAGGACTATCGAGGCCTGACCGCCACCGACATTCAGGCCATGTATCACACCCTGATGGCAGAGGGTGAAATTAAATTGGCAGGCGGTATTCACCTTAGTCTCAATCCGCTAGCTATCCCTACTCGTCCGCGCCTGCTTGTCTGTAACCCGAATACCCTCAATGCGCAGTTCCACCTTAGCGATCCTCAGGTGCTGGCCCTGTCGAGCATTGAAAAACCCCTTATCTGTGTCCGCCCCATCAAAGAGCATCCAAAGCTCGCCGAGCCACTATACGATCTCTGCTTTGCCTACAACCGCCTACTGGTGATCTTGGCTGAGCACCTGCGCCAACATGGCACAGATTGGGTCTACCTAGACGATCCCGCTCAAGGCGAGGCACTGGCCTATATCGATGGCCAATGGGCCGACATTCACAGCTCACAGCCCAGCTGTATCGGCATTGATTCGGCAAAACAACCATTGCATGAGGCTGTGCTGTTAGCAGATCAAGACACCTATTATTACGCCAGCCACAGCGATAAGCCGAAAGGACACTATCGGGTGGAAAAAGGGCCTAAGAGCAAGGCGCAACATAGAGAGCTAAACGAGGCAATTCTCGGCGATGACGAACTGGCGCTGTGCGCCTTGCATAGCGTCAATCTTGAACATGGCCTTAGCAAAAACAGCGCCGTTATCTATCTTAGCCGCGAACATGGTGGACAGATCTACACCTTAGATAACAAGTGTGAAGCCGAGCGTTTCTTTGCCCTGCCCGAGCTGCCTGAAAACGGCTATGAGATCTATCATCAGTTGGAACAGAGTCCACAGCGTAAGGTGCTCGAAAAATTCAAACAGCATTATCCTGAAGATTACCTGCGCCTTCTCGATCTTAAACTGCCTGCAAAACGCCATAGTCTCAGCGCCCTCTGGGCAGTTGGCGCCGTGATTCTGGGGCTAGAGAGCCGCTCATTAAGCCTTAGTGATCTTAACGATGCCCTGATTGCCAGCGCGCTGGCCCATCGCGGCGCGAACTCTCCGCGCATCGACTATCCACTCACCCGAGGCGAGGCCTATCGCAGCCTCAACTGGTGCAAGACGCTGGGCAGCTTGATCAGTTTCCGTCTGGCAGATGACAGAGACAGCAATAAGCTCGCCTTTGGCATGCACGACTCCTTTGCCGACTATCTGGCCAACTGGATTGAGCATCTGGACCTCAACCTTGGGGTCAAGTCAGTTGCCCTGGCCGGTAGCGAGTGGGCTAACCCGCTTTTGTGTCAGCGAGTTGCCCTGCGGATCGGCAAAAACTTCCCCATCAAACACAATCAACAGCTTGAGATAGATGGCAACAACCATGCTGTCGGCGCCCTGCTGCTGAAAAAACGCAGGCTTTAACCATGTCACGCACTTTGCCAAAGGCCGCAACAGCGACCAAGCGAGTGAGACTTGAGATCACGGGTATCGTCCAAGGGGTTGGTTTTCGTCCCTTCGTCTATCGCTGGGCGATTGAGCTTGGGCTGCTAGGCTTCACCTTTAATCACAGCAAAGGGGTAACGGTAGAACTTCAGGGAAGCGATGCGGCCATTAACGCCTTCATTGAGACCCTTAGCCAGACGCCGCCCCCTTTGGCGCGCATCGACAGCTTGAGCGAGTTAGAGCTCCCCCTTGAAGATTGCGACAGCTTCGAGATCCAGCACAGCCAAGCCGATGCCAAGGCCGTGGTTGCAGTGTCCAGCGATAAGAGCAGTTGCCAGGAGTGTCTCGAAGAGATCATGGACCCGAGTAACCGCCACTACCAATACCCTTTTACCAACTGCACCAACTGTGGCCCCAGGTATACCCTGATCCGCGCCCTGCCCTATGACAGACCCAATACCGCCATGGCTAACTTCGCCATGTGTGACGCCTGCGCCGCCGCCTATCAAGACCCGCTAGACAGGCGCTACCATGCCCAGCCGGTAAGTTGCCCCCAATGTGGGCCGCAGCTGTCGCTACTCTCGGCTGAGCAAAGCCTAGTTGCCGAGAAAAATGCCGCGCTGGAGCAGGCCGTTGAACTGCTTACCCAAGGTAAAACCCTGGCCATCAAGGGATTGGGTGGTTTTCATCTGGTGTGCGATGCCACCAATGATGAGGCGGTGCAGAGACTGCGCAGACGTAAGCAGCGCCCCGCCAAGCCCTTTGCGGTCATGTGCGCCTCACTGGAGATGGCGAAAACCTTAGCCAGGGGCAGCGAGGCCGAATGGCAGCTGCTACAAAGCGCCGAGCGCCCTATCACACTGCTGCAAAAAGCGCCGCACCAAGGTGCCCTAAGCCCAGCCGTGGCACCCGGCATTGATAGATTAGGGCTATTTTTACCTTATACCCCCTTACATCAGCTACTGCTTGTCAGGCTTAACCGACCTCTGGTAGCCACCAGTGCCAACCGCAGCGGCGAGCCCATCATCACCCATGCAGCAGATATCTTCGAACGCCTAGCTGGCGTCGTCGATGCCGTGCTGGATCATAACCGTGAGATCCTTAACGGCTGTGACGACAGCGTGGTGCAGATGATTGATGACAAGCTGCAGGTGATCCGACTCGCCCGAGGCTACGCACCGCTGACTCTAGCCATGCCCGAGGCTGTTCCCCAAGAAACGTTGGCAGTAGGCGCTCAGCAGAAAAACAGCATCGCCTTTGGTTTCGATCACAACCTTGTGCTCAGCCCCCATATCGGCGATCTCTTTAGCCTTGAGGCAGAACAATATTTTACTGACACTCTGGCCACCTTTAAGCGCCTGTACCAGTTCAGTCCTAAGCTGTTGGTGAGCGACAAACACCCCGATTACGCCTCGACCCAGTGGGCGCAACAAGAGTGCCAACAACAAAACAAGGTGATTAGCTACACTCAGGTGCAGCACCATTACGCTCATATTCTCAGCGTGATGGCGGTCAATCAGATCACTGACAAGGTGCTGGGCTTTAGTTTCGATGGTACAGGCCTTGGTGATAAGCGCCAGCTTTGGGGCGGTGAAGCCATGCTTGCCGATGTCGCTAATTACCAGCGCGTCGCCCATCTGAGCCCCATGGCGCTGATTGGCGGCGAGCAGGCGATTAAAGATCCCCGCCGCATCATGCTGGCACTGTTATTCGAACGCTACTCGCCTGAAGAGATTAAGGCCCTCCCGCTCAACGCACTTAAGGCTCTGCCCGGCAGCCTTATCGGCAACCTGCACACCCTGTGGCATAAAGGCGTGGCCACCCAGATGACCAGTTCCATCGGCCGTCTGTTCGATGCCGCCGCCTGTCTGCTTAATCTGATGCAAACCACTCAATTTGAAGGCCAGGCGGGCATGTTGATCGAGGCAAAGGCCAATGCGGTTACCGAGGCGCAGCTTACCCAATCGGGAATAGGCTTTACCCTCAAGCAGATTGACGGTGTTTGGCAACTCTCGGCGCTCTGGCAAGAGATGGTCGATGCCCTGCTGCATTGGCAGGATAAGCCCGACGGCATCAGCCTTATCGCCCGCGCCTTTATGAATGCGCTGGCACAGGCGGTAACTGATTGCGCCGCGGAACATAAGGAGCTTGATGTGGTGCTCTGCGGCGGCGTGTTTCAAAACCGCTACCTGCTTAGCGAGACACGCAAGCGCCTGAATATGGCAGAGATTAAGGTACTGGATTCAGATCAGGTACCGGTGAACGATGGCGGCATTGCCCTGGGGCAACTCTGGTACGCCATACACAGTAATAGCAAGGCCCAAGGTGAGTGGAAAAGCAATATCGAATAACGATTTACGATAACCGTTATTTCCCACAACAACTTGAGCCAATTTGATTAACAGGATTTTGCCTAAAACTGACCCGCGTCAATGAAGTCTTTGGGTCCCTAGCGCAAAATGGCATTAACGCCTTAGATTTTTTGGAGTTCATTATGTGTAAAGACTGCGGTTGCTCTATCACTCGAGATCACAGCCATGAGCACGACCATCTTCATGACCACAGCCATGAGCACGGTCATTCCCATCATCACGACCACGGCACCCTGCGTAGCAATCCTCAGCTCAACGACAAGAAAACCCTGTCGGTGATCCATAAAATCCTCGATAAAAACGACCATGAAGCGGCCCACAACCGCGCCCACTTCGAGGCTCACAATATCACCGCCTTTAACCTGATGAGTAGTCCGGGCAGCGGGAAAACCACACTGCTGGAACACCTTAAAGAATACACAGATCTTAACTATGGTGTGGTCGAAGGCGACCTGGAAACCTCCCGCGATGCCGACCGCCTGCTGGCTAAAGGGATCCCCGCCTTTCAGATCCAAACCGGCTCCGCCTGCCACCTGGACGCCTTTATGGTGCATGACGCCCTGCATCATGTGGATCTGGCATCGCTGGATATTTGCTTTGTCGAAAACGTCGGCAACCTGGTCTGCCCCGCCTCTTATGATGTTGGCACCCATTTCAACGTGGTGCTGGTCTCAGTGCCCGAAGGCGACGACAAGATAGAAAAATATCCTGTAATGTTCCGCAAGGCAGACCTGGTGTTGATCACTAAGGCGGATCTGCTGCCCCACTTTGACTTTAGCGTCGAGGAAGCCAAGGCACAGGTAAAACGCCTCAATCCTGAGGCCGAGGTGATCATTACCTCCATTAAGGATGGCGACAGCATGCGCGCCGTTGTCGACTGGCTAAACGCTCACAGGAGCCATTAATTATGTGTTTGTCTATTCCATCAAGAATTGTCGAGTTGCATCCTGAGGAGCAGGCCGTCACGGTAGAGACCCTAGGGGTTAAGCGCAAGGTCAGCAGCCATTTAATGAGTGAGCCTCTGGAGATCGACGACTATGTACTGATCCATATTGGCTTTGTGATGAACAAGATAGACAAAGCCGACGCGGAGCAGAGCCTGGACCTGTATCAGGAGATCGTTGCCAAGATGAATGAACAGGAGGCCCAATCATGATAGAGCTAAAACAGCTGTATCAGGGCTTTAGAGATCCTGACACCATTCACAACCTGGCCAAAGAGATCGCCCTTCACACCGCCAAGCATGAGGGCAATATCTACATCATGGAGGTGTGTGGCGGTCATACCCACACCATCATGAAGTATGGGCTTAATCAGCTGCTACCAGACAATATTGAGTTTGTGCATGGCCCAGGCTGCCCCGTGTGTGTCATGCCCAAAGAGCGTATCGACCATGCCGCCATTCTGGCATCCCAACCCGATGTGATCCTGGTGACGTTAGGGGATATGATCCGCGTGCCCGGTTCAAACGGCAGCCTGGCCGAGTTTAGAGCCAAGGGCTGTGACATTCGCCCCCTCTACGACCCCATGGATGCCTTAGTTATCGCCAAGGAGAATCCGGATAAAAAGGTGATCTTCTTCGCTATCGGCTTTGAGACCTCAACGCCCATGACGGCGGTGTTAATTGAACAGGCTGAGCAGCAAGGGCTGGATAACCTACTGTTTCATATTAACCATGTGCTGGTGCCGCCGGCAATCGATGCCGTGATGGCCGATCCACAAGCCAAGGTAAATGCCTTTATCGGTCCCGCCCATGTCAGCGTGATCTCAGGCGCCAAACTCTACCGCCCCGCCGTTAATCAATACGGTACTCCGGTAGTGGTGTCCGGTTTTGAGCCTGTGGATGTGATGGAATCCATCCTGCGCATCGTTAAGCAAAAGGTCGAGGGGAAAGCCGAGCTCGACGTGCAATATAGCCGCGCTGTCAGCGAAGATGGCAATGTGCATGCCCAGCAAAAAGTGAATCAATACCTCACCATCAGACCACATTTTCGCTGGCGAGGTCTTGGGCCACTAAACGAGTCGGCATTAATGCTTAAGCCCGAATATGCCCACCGCGACGCCGAGGTGATCTATCGCGACATGCTCAATGTGGCCGATATCGACGATCACAAAGCCTGTCAGTGCGGTGACATCTTAAGGGGCATCGCCAAACCTAAAGACTGTAAAGTCTTCGGCCGCGGCTGCACCCCTGAAACGCCCCTTGGTAGCTGCATGGTCAGCTCAGAAGGTGCTTGCAACGCCTATTACCGCTATAACGGAGTCTAATCATGGCCGACAACAGCAATGAAAAGAAAGTACAACTCAGTCACGGCGGTGGCGGCAAAGAGATGAATCGTCTGATCCAGTCGATCTTCTTTAAAGCCTTTAACAACCCGATTTTAGCCAGTGAGGAAGACGCCGCCCTGCTCCACTTCGATGGCCAGACTGCCTTTACCACAGACTCTTTCACTGTCTCACCGCTGTTTTTTGCCGGTGGCAACATAGGCAAACTCGCCATCGCGGGCACGGTTAACGATCTGGCGATGATGGGCGCCGAGCCCCAATACCTAAGCTGCAGCTTCATCATCGAAGAGGGCTTTGCCATCAAGGATCTCAAGGCGATTGTTGCCAGCATGGCCGAGGAACTGCACAAAAGCGGCACCCGCATTGTCTGCGGCGATACCAAGGTAGTGCCTAAGGGCTGCGCCGATGGTCTGTTTATCAATACCTCTGGCGTCGGCCGCGTGTTAAAACCGCAGATCTCGGTGAAAAATCTGCAAGTAGGCGATGCCATCATAGTCTCAGGGGATATCGGCCGTCACGGCGCCGCCATCTTGATGGCCCGCGAGGGACTCACCCTAGAATCTGAGCTGGTCAGCGACTGCGCCAACCTCTGGCCCGTGGTCGAGCAACTTATCGCCTGCAACATCCAAGTTCACGCCATGCGCGACGCCACCCGCGGCGGCCTGGCAGCTGTGCTCAACGAATGGGCCAGTGCCTCAGAGGTCGGCATTACCGTGGAGGAGAGCAGAATCCCTGTGTGTGACGAGGTAAAAGGCCTGTGTGAACTCTATGGCTTTGAGCCCCATGACCTAGCTAACGAAGGCACCTTCATTATGGCGGTACCTGGCGACATCGCCGAGGGCGCACTAGAGATCATTCAGCGCTACGGCCAGTGCCAACAGGCAGCTATTATCGGCCATGTCGAACAGGTTCACACAGGTAAGGTGGTGCTCAAGACCCCATGGGGAAGCAGTCGCTATCTCGACCTGCCTCAGGGTGAATTGCTACCAAGGATCTGTTAATGCACGAATATTCGATTGTCACTGCCCTACTGGAACAATGCGAGCAGCATGCTATCGCCAACCAGGCGAATCGCATCACTAAGGTGGTGATAAAAATCGGCGTCTTGAGCGGTGTTGAGCCCGCCCTACTGGCTACTGCCTTTGAAACCTTCAAGCTGGAGGGGCGCGCCAGAGAAGCCGAATTGGAGATCATACATCAGGAATTGGTGCTCGAGTGTCAGGCTTGCCATAGCACTCATACCATCAAGGAACGAAGTGTCATTTGTCCTAGCTGCAACAGTTTTCAGACCCGCATTACCGAAGGGGAAGAGCTACTGCTGATGCAACTAGAGCTAGAAACCGATGAATAAAACTAAACATAAATGGAGTATTACAATGAAAAAAGCCTTACTGCTACTCGCTAGCCTTCTTCCCGCAGCAGCCTGGGCGCACCCAGGGCATAACGGCATAGGTCTGTTCCACCACCTTAACGACCTACTCCCTATCATCGCCCTGGTGATCATCGTCGCCGGCGTGATGCTGTGGAAGAAACGCTCTTAAACCAAGCGTTACCGCAAGACATATCGACAGCGTTAGACTCACCACAGAGTCTAGCGCCGTTTAGATCCGCCTAGCTAAAGCTGAATTTCAATTAATTAGCTTCAATAGGTTCACTGTGATACTCAGCATTTCGATTAAGCAAGCACCTCTCAACAAACCACGCACTCATCACTCTTCACTCTTCAGCGTGTCAGCAGCCCGTTTCCTCTCCCACCAATTAGACTTAAAACCGACTAGAGCAACTCAGATATGACTCTTCAAGCCTTGCAACGAGCCTTAACGATAAGCAAGACTAGTTAAATAAAATTAATTATATAAAACTTAACCAAAACATTTATTAAATTATACAGGAGGTGTCGTACATCCAAAATTTAAAGTCTTGGTGCTGGCATTCCAAAATATAGCTTCCAATGTGATTTCCATTTATCATTTAAAGAAAACAATGGCTTTCTACCATTCTCTTTAAAAACCAACCATTCCAAACCTAAAATATTATCTTTTCTAAGCTCACGAGACATATTGTTCGTAGCGATTTTTGGTCTGCTCACACTGAAAGTCACATGCTCGTTTATTACTTTAGTTAGCTCCGATGCATAGCTAGTGTCGTGCCCTTTTGCTTTTCTTAACACTAGTGCCACCAAGATAATTGGAATATAAATAGTACCACCTACTTTTATTGTTCCAATATTTACAGGGATCGCCTTCAAAAGATCTTTATCAAGAGATTTGTCAACAATTATTGTTCTTTTGTTTTTATTAATTGGTAATTGTAAATGCTCTGTTGAAGTAACTAAATCAAGCCTAGACTGACCCTTAACCATATCTAAATTTAATATTGAGTTTCTAACAGACCTATAGTCTGACTTAGGAACTTCAACATATTGATCCTCATCATTTTCATCCGCTTCAATGATCAACCCCTGCGGCGCATTTTTAGATGACATTAACTCAACGTAACATCCGTAGTCCAGCACATATAAAGTATACTTCTTACCAACTGTATTTTGCGCTGAAACCCCTTGTTTTAGCACGTGGATAATTCTCATATCATAAAGATAATCTATTAGCTCATGATTTCTTTCATTACTAATTAGGAAGCCACGTGATTTTCTAATACCTATTACTTCATTAATGATTTTATCTAGCAATGAAACTGCTGAAGGCCTACTGTTAAGCGCTGCATGTTTATTTACTTGGAACCATTTCCTAGCAGAATTACGAACATGTGGTATTGATATTTTGTAGTTAAGAGCAACTTGCGCCGCTAGAGAGATTATATTAATAGCATCACGTGGAACGCCTTCAGCTGCACGAACAAATTCATCAAATGATGAAGCTTGACTAAACACATCGTTTATAAACAGGTTAGCCTCTTTATCGCACAAAGAATTTTTATCTAAAGCAACAACATGTCGATGCAGTAAATTCTTAAAAAACTCTTTAGCTGCTTCACTGTCATTGTCAAAGACCATATACTCATCTAGATTTATTACTGATGAGGCATCAGATCCTAATTCAATACCGATACAGGCATTAGTATCTGATTCGCGTTCCATAAAATTACACCTATGAGAAATAGCAGCAATTTTTACGGTTATACCTGGAATAGGGAAAAGAATCCTTCGTAATAACTCTGCAAGATAGGGCTGAAGGTCTAAAGGGGTTTCAGACCATTCATCAATTAATACCCATAGTTCTTTGCGAGGTAATTTTGAAACAATTTTACTAAGTAATTTAGTTATTGCTCCAAAGTGAATTCTTAGAACTTTCTTACCAGTAACCTTATTTCTCTCGGCATTAGCTAAATTATTTGACTCTGTAGCTGAAAATCCGACCGACATGCCATTTAAAGACAAATCAGCCTTCGATAAATTACTATTAATTAACTGTCTAGATGAGTTTAACTCCTTTTCTGATATACCATCTATACTTATGGCTGTAGCTTGCTCAATAAATTCATTCAGTAGCACAGCTATTTCAGTCGCATTTTCTAGATTATTTTCAAAAACATATTCGAGAATAACTTCATGGATAATGCATAATGTATCAGATAAAAGTCTTGTAGCTCTTTCACTCAATGGAATATCTTGGTCAGAAAAAATACCACCCGAAGAACCTATTAATCTCATGTCAACAGGAACACTGATAATACCATTATTATTTATTTCATTATTAAGCACGGCAAAAAAGTGTGTCTTGCCAGTCCCTCTTCGGCCAAACATTATTTGATTGTCTGTACTTGAGAGCAGAGTGTATGTGGGGCCAACATCAACAAATGACTTCACTAAATAATCAGGCTGCAATTTCTCTGCTCGTTTAGCGAGTCTCATTAAAATTGAATTAATAGCTCTCATAACAATCCATTATTTACTAGTTTTCATAATATTAACTGAATGAATACTTATAATCCAGAGACTTTCAAGCTACCTTTTGACTCTCTACTCTTCCTAAATGCAGCCAAATCGAAGAGACATTGGATACCGAGTGTAGATACGCCGGTGAGCTTCCGAAACAGGGATGTTTCGGTAGAGCCTATATGGATATATTTACGGCGTCTCACAGGCGTATCTGCACGCCCCCCCGCCGGGCAGGCGATTGATTACTGTGAAGGTACAACCTTAAACCCACTCAACAGATAAAATTGCCGTCAAAAGCTACAAATTAACTTAGAAGCGGCACCCAGAAACCCAACTATTGAAATGTCACGTCAATATCCATAAACATCCGACGACAAACCGATTTAGGTCTAATCGCTGGACAGGCAATTAACAATAATAAAGATCCGAGCGCCCAAACCGCTCGCTAAACAATCCACCTCAAATTACAACTTCGCACTCATCGCGCCAATCAAAAATAATGCCAACTCTCCCAGCACTTCCGACAAAGAGTCAAAAAACAGGCTGCTCGCTAATAAACTGACAGCGTCATTTTTACCTACATAAGCAACCCCTTAATAAATTTTTAACCATACAATACAAATGGTTACATCGTAGATTGATACACTAAAAAGCGGCAAAACATTGACAGTTTATTTCTTGAAATTTAGGGCGTATAGTGCGTTTCTAGTTAAGTGATACCAGGGTGAAAATGATGTTTCGTTTTACAATGTACGCCATCGTGGCTTATGCCTTTTGGCTAACCTTTGTCGATGTTTCCACCTACTTGGAGCAAGAGACAGACAACCGCTGGCTGACGAGCATTAAACAGGAATGGGCGAGCTTTAAACAAGATGAGCAGCCTGTCGATGTGAGTAGCATTAGCGTGCAATATGATGATTGCGAGGCCCGCAATAGCTGTAACGATCAGAGTGTCCCAGTGGGCGAATAGCCCATTGGCCTCAATTTGATATCTGAACTTGCAAACGCTAAGTCTAGCCTTGGGTTAATTTCTAAATCGCCTAGTCAGCCCTGGAAGATCCCCGCAAACGTAAAACCACTGACCACCACGAAGAAGATCCACTGAAACAGGGAGCGAAATGCCCCCTTTACCTCCGCAAAATAACCTATATAGATCTGCCAGATCGCAAACAGCACAAAGTTTAGCGCGATAAACAGCAATAAGGCATAGCTCTGCATGTTCGACATCAGCTCAAAAGCGCAGGCGATCAGCACTAAGGCCGATAACACCAAAAACACTGAGATATAGTGAAACACACAGTGCATGATGGACTTGGCGATAGGGTCAAAGTCTGCCTCAAGCATAGGCTTGAGAAAGCGCTGCTTTCCTATGGTGAAGTGGCCGATACAGGTAAAAGTGGCGATAACGCCAGCGATGAGCAAATAGATATTCATCGAGTCTCCATGAAAACAAGCATTAAGAATCACTCCTAACTAGACCAGTCTAGTCGATTCCCTGTTTCATGTCCGATAACAAAAGAGTGCGCAAGCGCACTCTTTTTAATGACTCTTTAATGACTCTGCTTTCATGACTAAATTTTAACTTTAATCACTGAGCGGGGACGGTTTAGTCTCTAAACCTATATAGGCCTACATGGTCGCCATGATCCAGTAATCCAGACGTTCCTGTGGATTGGCCATCAGCTTCTGGCAAGGGCCCTTATAACGCCCCATCAAGCTACCCAGGTTATTATTGCTTGGTAGACTAGCCCTTTGCTTGGCGACTGTGGTTTCAAGTTGCTGCTCAACTTGGTCGGCAGCCTGGTATTTCTTCGCCAGTATGACGGCATCTTCGCCAGACTTTTTTAAACGCTCGCCAACCGGTTTCATTTGCGGTGCATTCATACCCGCAATGGTTTCTGACGCAATTTGATAATAGGCGGCACATTCCAGCGCCTCTTTATTAAATGCCAGTTCCGCGTCTGAGGGAGTGTTAGCGGCCACTGCGCCGTTGGCCATCAGGGCTAACAATGAAATTATAAGAGTCTTGCGCATCAATACTGTCCTTGTGCAGTGATAGATAATGAACCATTTCTACTTTAGATGTCACTGAATATCAAGGCTATAGCTTAAAAATTCTTGCTCGAGGGTAAAGCCAAGAGATTCATAGAGAGCCTGCGCCTGGTGGTTTTCTTTATGGGTTTCTAAGAATATCGACGCAACGCCTTTGGCCTTGGCATAGTCGATAGCAATATTCATCAATCGGCGCCCCACCCCGACACAGCGGGCGTGCTGAGTCACGTAGAGATCGCTTAAGATCAGCATGCTACTAGCATGAATTGAGCTAAAGCTAGGGTAAAGCTGGCAAAATCCCAAGGCATTGCTCTGACCATCGAGGACCACAAAAATCACAGCATCCTGATTGCTTAAACGTGAATGAATAAATTTAGTAGCGAGTTCGATATCACTCTTTTGGTGATAGAACTGGCGATATTCATCAAATAACGCAGCCACGACTGCCGTGTCTTCCAACCTTGCTCTGCGTAATTCTCCTGACATTAATCCTCCCTGTTGTTGAATCGTCACTTAGATTAGCCTGCATCTTGATATTGCTGTATACGAAACTTAAGCCCCTGCTTAACCGATGGCCACTCAGAGTCTATGATGGAATAGACTACTGTGTCTCTGATGGTGCCATCTTTGAGGATACGGTGGTTTCTCAACACCCCATCCTGCTTGGCCCCCAGACGAGTGATAGCCTCACGGGATGGTTGATTGTGCCAGTGAGTTCTAAACTCTACTGCAATCACATCTAGCACCTCAAAGGCATAGGTCAGCAGCAACAGCTTACACTCGCTGTTGATCCCGGTGCGCTGAGCGCTCTTGGCATACCAGGTATGGCCAATCTCGATCCGTCTATGGGTCTGATCCCAAGACATCAAGCGAGTACAGCCAACTATCTGACCAGAGCGTTTGTCTCGCACCGCAAAGGCTAAAGCTTCCCCACGTTGTTCGCTGGCTAACGCCTGCTCCACATAGGCCTTCATCTCATCGGGATGGGGCGCAGAGGTGTACCATAAGTTCCACAGCTCACCATCGCTGACCGCAATAGACAGCGCAGGTATATGCTCCTCTTGCAGTGGCTCTAACACCACATGCTCACCGTTTAAACAGCCTCTCAAGAGATCTTGATTCATGCTCATGCTCCGATGCTCTGGTTATAACAAATTCAGATGAAGAATCGATGAAACTAACATGGCACTTAACGCCAGTAGGATATATTAGGAGCTCTGCCCCCGCCCCTATTTAGCTTGTCCAGCCTTGCATTATCTCCTTGGTACTTTCACACCATGATGTAAATCTTGGTGCCTTGCTACACCTGTAGACTAGGCGATACCAACACGCTAACAAAATAATCAATTTAATTAAAGTGTTATCTTATATAGCATCACCTCATCATCCTCAGCCCAAGGCATGGTCCCTTGGCTCTCGAACCCGAGTTTAGTCAGTAGCGCACGCGATGCTTGATTGTCGTGATTCACTATTGCCAGCAATGTTTGCAGCTTAAGCTGTTTGGCATGAGCCAGCACTGCCTTACTCGCTTCTAACGCATAACCTTGGCCTAAAAACTCAGGTAGCAGCGCATAGCCCAGATCCGTCTCGGGTAGCTGCTCTCTGCGAACCAAACCAGCCAAACCTATGATCTCTCCACTGGCCTTTAGCACTATGCTATACATGCCATAACCGTGTTGCTGATAGCTGCTTATCGGCCCTTCGATAATATAGTTTTCTGCCTGCATTAAGGTGCGCACACCGCGATCACCAATATTATTAATAAAGCCTTCGCTATTGAGTAGCCTAAGCATAAATGGGGCATCTTTTACCGTCATCTCACGCAGGAGAAGACGCTCGGTTTCTAGGGTAAGCAATTAATTCTCCTAGGTTACTTTCAGTTCAGATTATCTCGACTATACTGTGATTGGTTCTACATAGGAAGTGGCACTAATGACAAAACATACGCCGAAAATCAGTCAATATCATGTCATTGCGGCTGTGGTCGCAGCGGAGCTCAACCAAACCTTAAGTTACTGTAAACAGATCAATTTGACCGCTAGTAATGCTCAGGCCGCTTCAGCTCGGGTGGGCAATGCCGCCTTGGGATTTAAAGCCTTAACGGGTTTTATCGATGACCTGGCGTCCTACACAATGAAAGCCGCAACAGATATCAATCAACTTGCCCATAGGGCCAGTCGACTCGCCACCGAAACCGCCAGAGCAGCGGTTGCCCTCAACCATTTCCAACAGGCTAAAGTAAAAGCTGCTAATGCGCCCTATGGCAATACCATTAACCCCGCCGTCGAAGCCACTGAAGCTAACCACAGTCGCCTGCGGCACGAATTTGATCGCCTCATCGATAAGATGGAAAACCAACTCTATGAGCTGAAACGCAATCTGCGCACCGCCAATATTCTTGCCTCTATCTGTCGCATCGAAGCCTGCCGCGTCGACACGGCCAACCAGGCCATCTTTAACGATGTGGCGAATCGGGTCGACGATGTAGCCCAGCTGATCCGTAAAAGGGTCGACCATGCCATCGCCCTGTTTGGCAACACAGCCCCCTAACCACGGCACCACCCATAATCATAAAACAAGGAGTCGATTCCATGAAAAGTGAGCTGATCATCGAAACCCCCACCCATAAGTGGCTCTACTTTGGTCGCGACCCCGAAAAACCCGATAAGATCATCGACACCAACCAGTACATGGTCGTCAGCAGCCATAAGGCCCTCTTGATGGACCCTGGTGGCATAGAATTATTTGCCGCTATGCTGGCCAATATTGTCAAACATATTCCTCTGGAGCAGTTAACCCACCTGTTCGCTTCTCACCAGGATCCGGATATTATCTCGTCGCTGGGACTATGGGATCAGACGCTACCCAAGGCGAAACTCTACTCGCCCTGGCTGTGGGAAGGCTTTATTCGTCACTTTGGCATGAACAACATCAGTTATGAGCCCATTGCCGATAATGGCGGCAGTCTCGCCCTAGATCAGGTGGAGCTGCAATTTATTCCCGCCCACTACCTGCATGCTTCAGGTAATTTCCATGTCTATGATCCTGTGACTAAGGTCTTGATGAGCGGCGATGTTGGGGCAGCCCTAGAAGATGCTCAAGCCGATATCTATGTGGATGATTTCGAGCAGCACTGTGCCAAGATGGCCTATTTTCACCAAAGGTGGATGCCCTCGAATCGGGCCAAGAATGATTGGATAAACCGGGTGAGAAAGCTGGATATTCAATACCTCTGCCCGCAACACGGCAGGATATTTCGCGGTCCTCAGGTCAAGCAGTTCCTTGACTGGTTCGAAACCCTTAATGTCGGCGTGGGCGTCTAGGCCTGGCATTGATAACACACCACAAAAAAATGCCCGCTAATCGCGGGCAACACAATCACTTAGGGTGAAAACCTTGCATAGGTAGGATGCAGGCTCCCCTTCACTTTGCCAGTTTTCTCCACAGTGTAAACCCGACCAAAGTCGAAGTTTTACCCATAAAGTGCGACCTAAAGATAGCGCACCGCTGATTCGGGTGACTTTTGCGGCTTTAAAGGCGCCTTCACGGCAGGGGTACCCAGATAAAGAAAACCCACTATCTGATCTTGCGCCGACAAGCCCATCGCCTGGTGCAGATGGCGATTAAACGCCAAGGGACCTGTACGCCAAATCCCCCCTAACCCCATGGCAAAGGCTGCTTGCTGCATCGCCATGCAGGCACAACCCGCGGCAATATGCTGTTCAAGTGGCGGCACCTTAGGGTGCTCCGTCACCTTAGCCACCACAGTCACGACCATAGGGGCGCGCAGCGGCATATTGCCCGCCTTGGCCAGCGCCGCTTCATCGGCACCTTCACTTTGCATGGCTTCGACAAATAAGGCGCCCAGACGTGTTAAGCCTTCATCTTTGGCAATAATAAACTCCCAGGGAGTGAGGCTGCCATGATCCGGCACGCGCACAGCCGCTGCCAGGATCTGATTTAACTGCGCTTCATCGGGCGCTGGCGCCACTAATCTGGGACTAGACTGACGGGTTAACAGAAGTTCGATAGCATCCACGAAGATTATCCTGTAATTAAAATCTTGCTCGAGAGTAGCAAATTGGCAATAAAAATCCCACCAAATTGGTGGGATTTCATCACTCTAGGCCAAGGTGATTGCTTAGCCTATATCTATGACTTGCCTATGTTTTAACTAGGTAACGCCGCGCGATAAAATAATCTAGGCTGGTGTAACGACCACCGCCTATCACCAGCAAGGCCAACAACATAAACAGATAAGTGATGGCAAATTCGATACCATTGTTCAAGATCACAAAGTTACCCGAGGATGTTAGCCAATCATAGTGACCATGTTCCTGAAGCAAAGACTTGGCCGCAGCCAATTTCTCCGCCGAGGCCAATACCTGCTCGTTGGCCAGCCAGGAATTAGGATCGGCTATCGCTAACCAGCCATTCTTCCAGTGCACGCTAAAGGCCGCCACCGCCATGGTGACCATCAAGGGGATAGATATCAGTCGGGTGGCTAAGCCCAGGATCAACAATATGCCACCCAAAAACTCACTGCCTGCAGCCAGAGCCACCATCACCTCGGGCATTGGCAAGCCAAGACCCCACTCGGCATTACCAAACCAAGCCGCCGTATCGCTAAAATTGGACAGCTTATTGTAGCCTGCTTGCATGAGAACCGGCGCCAGATAGAGTCTGAGGGCCAAGGCCGCGACCCCGTCTAGCTGACCTATGGCTTTGATAAATTGGGCGTACAACTTCTGCATAGCTTACTCTCTCATTAATTTGTTATGACCTAATAGACCCAAATCAGAGGATTTAAATTTCGGCCGATAAATCAATCGCGTCAAATCTGTCTATTTGAAGATAGTCTATGACACTAAAAATGAGAGTTCTGAATAGAATTAGGCTATTAACGCCATAAAGTCATCGAAACATTGCAGGTAGTCAGCCACACTATGGGGCAGACTCGCATCAGGCTGGGTCTGCACGCCTTGAAAGCATGCCCCCCCCTGGCTTGCCATCAGCAGAGCCCAACAGGCTGCAAACACCCAGTAGAGGGCGACCGCGTTTGGAATCGCTGCCTGCGCCCTGTCGTTAAGGTGGGGATGTTCACTTAGGTAGCCCAAGATCAAACTATGACGCTGGTTTGAGGAGAGCCTGTGGCTCGCCAGTACACTGGCAAGATCCACTAGAGGATGGGAGCTACAGGCATATTCATAATCGATACACCACAGACGCCCCCCACTCATCAACAGATTATGAGGATTCAAGTCCCTGTGACTGAATTGGGGCGACACCATGCAGGCATCTAAGCTCAGCAGTAACTCATCGACTCGCTCGCTAAGGGCCTTTAGTGCCTGCCATCTCTGCTGCCATGCCTGCTGGTAACTTTCGGGCAAACTTGGGCCATCGGCAATCGTCTGAAGCTGCTGATAATAGCTATGCCACTGTTCCCCTACCGACATAGAATTAGCCGGTAACGGCAGTTCGCTGAGTCCTTTCAGCAGCCTCAACAGCGCCTGCTCGCCACCAGGCCAACACTCATGTTCCTCTATAAGCGGATGAGCGGGATTAGCCGTCATCAGCTGACTCCAGTCCTGCTGGGTCTGAATATAACGGCTCAGATAAAAACGACTGTCGTCTGACACATAAAGTAACTCAGGCGCCAGTTGCGCTGTTTGGGCCAGGCGCCAATTCATCACCTCATCGTCTCGCTTGCAGATCTGACTGCTGGCCTGGCTATTGATCCGCAGCACAAACTGCCCGTTGCCAGTCACCAGGTGATAGTTCTGATTACTTAGGCCGCGGGACAAGGGAGCGACTGCCCAGCTGTCATCTATGTAGCAACCCAGCTTTGCGAAAACCCTTTCCACCTCGCTTAGTACATTAGAAGGCAGATGGCGTTGCAACCAAGTTGTTGCCCCTTGACGATTAAGCGCCATAGTGGCCCTTACTTATGCGTAAAGGGTAACAAGGCAGCTTATTCATAGGAGTAAGCGCCATCCTCGCCCATCCCCTGATGCATGCTGGTTCGCCACAAAAAGTAGCCACCTATGGCCATGCCCACATACAGAATAAACAGCAAAGAGGTCAGCATCAGTCCCTTATTGAGATACAGGTAGATGGAAACAAGATCGATCACCACCCAATAAAGCCAGTTTTCCAGTACTTTACGGGCCACCAGGTAGGTGGTCATCACGGCAAAGCAGCTGGTTGCTGCATCGAGATAGGGATAGGACGCCTGGGTGTAGCTAGCCATCAAGTGACCGACCACTAAGGAAACGACGCTGGTAGCCAGGATAAGATAGAGATGTCGCCCTAGCGACCAGCTAACCACCTCTACGCCGTTCTCATCGCCACCACCGTATCGCCACAGCCAGAAGCCATAAACCGCCATCACCATGTAATAAACATTTAGCAGCGACTCCATCAGCAAAGAGACCTCCCAAAACAGCACGGTATAGATAGCCGTACTCACTAAGGCTGCCGCCCAGCACCAGATGTTGCCGCGCATGGCGAGCGCCAGATAGGCCAAGGCCAGTAATACCGCCACGGCTTCCCAGGCTGTCAGGCCATTGGCCTCGGCGAAGGCGCCGGAAAGTGTCGCCAATAAGGCAGACCAGAGATCTGTCATAGCTTAAGCATCGCTCCTGTTATCAGTGGGTCAGTCTTGAATTACTGTTGGTGAGAGAGATCCAACTCGCCGCCAATAAACTTGACCACAAATACCGCCTTGCCCCACTTCTCATGTGCCGCCTGCATTTCGGTTGCCAACATCGCCATCACCTCGCCATACTCGCCGCACACCTGTGTGGCCATAGCATTGGTTCGCCGCTCGATATTGGCATAGGTATCTACCCTATCGATAAACCATTGAATGGGTTCGATATAATTATCCTTTAACGGATACATGCTGATTTCAGCTGTTAGTTTCATCTTAGTTCCTTTTGGGGCGATTGAATGCTCGCCCCTTAGTGAGGGTTATTACATGAATTTGACGTTAAGGGTGACGCCTAGCTGACGCGGATCGCCGTAACGAATATACTGTTTATCCGCCCAGCCGTTATCAGGCTCATTACCGAAATAGAAACCGCGCACGCCGTACTTTTCATCAAGCAGGTTGCGTCCCCACAGATAAGCCGACCAGGTCTCTGTCTCATAGCCTAAGCGGGCATTAAACAAGGTATAGGCCTCAGACTGAGAGTCGTTACTGTCAGAGTAGTAGAACTTACTCTTCCCACTGGTCGTTAAGTTAACAAACCAGCCCATGTCACTACGATAGGTGGCGCCAGCACTGTAGGTAAAGTTAGGCGAGTGAGCCAATTCGCGTCCGCTCAGATCCACTTCCCCACCATATTTATCCTGGTAGACATAATCGCCATAGGCTGTCTCGAGCCAGCCCAGTGTGCCATAGAGTTTTAAGTTATCGGTGGCATACCAGTTGGCTTCAAGCTCGGCACCATAGTTGTGTGAGCTGCCCGCGTTTTCGACGTATAGGATAAATTTCTGTGGCTCATCGGGGTTTTGCTGAGAAGCCGAGACCTGTTGATCCCGTCTGTCCATGTAGAAGAGTGAGAAATGGGTGCTTGCATCACCATCGAGCCACTCAGACTTGATGCCAAGCTCATAGTTATACAAGGTCTCTGCCTGGAACTCTTTTTTGTCGCTTAGCGATAGGGGAAGTGACATGTTAAAGCCACCAGCCTTGTACCCTCTGGCAATACGGGCATAGGCTTGATGCTGATCGCTCAAGGCTTTACTCAGGGCGATATGACCGCCCCACATGTTTTCCGATGGTGCAAAGGCATCTTCGGCCGAGTCACTGTATTCGCTTTCACGGCGCTCGAAGCGTACGCCGACAGAGAGCGCATAGCCCTGACCTAGCTCGCTATCTAACTGACCGAAGAGTGCTAAATTGGTTGCCTCATATTCGGCAGTCAGCCCATCTTCCCAGCCGTTATAGAATTCAAGGGTGTCATTGTCTTCGGTGAGTCTGAGACCATAGATGCCCACCAACCAGTCGGTACTGTCGTTAAAGAGTCGGCCTGCATCCGTCGAGCTTAGACGAAACTCTTGCGATAGCGTGGTGCGATCCCCCAGTTTGTTCCAAGTATAATCATACTGACAAGGCTCCCCGTCGCAACTGCGCGCCGCCCAATATTCAGGGTTGGCCCAGTCACCATCATAGCCATGATGAGTATCACTTTGTGCCATAGAGCTTAAGGAGACCAACTCGAAATGCTCGGCGCCCGAATAGGTCAATTTTAGCGAGCCGCCCGTAGTGCGCTGCTTATCCACGCCCGGTTCATCGGTTAAGGTATCAAAACCGTTATTATCTAATGTCCAGGCATCATAGCCGTTATTGAAATTGGCGTGCATCAGGTTGAAATCGGCCACTAAATCATCGGTGGCATACCAGCGCAGTTTGATGCGCCCGGTAAATTCATCCCGCGCATTGGTATCATCACGGCCCAGGTAAAGGTTATCTCGGTAGCCATTTTGATCATGTTGTTGCAGCGACACGCGATACAACAGCTTGCCTGAATCACTTAAGGGGCCTGAACTAAAGCCGCTAAAGGTACGCAGATTATCGTCACCTAGCTGCAGCTCGGCGCCATGCTCAAATACAGAGGTCGGGTCGTTACTCTTAAGGTAGATAAGGCCTGCCAAGGCGTTAGCTCCATATCGCGTCCCTTGCGGTCCGCGCAGTACTTCCACCTGCTGCAGGTCATACATGCTGGAGACCATCCCCAGACCCGACAGATCGATATCGTCTATGATGTAACCCACAGAAGAGTTAGGCGCTCCCTGATACTCTTCCTGCTCACCCACACCGCGGATCTGAAAATATTTGGCTCTGGAGCTACCGCCAGACCAGTTAAAGTTAGCAATGGAGTTGAGCACATCTTCAAAATGCTGCGCCCCTTCATCTTCTATCTGCTGCTGGTCGATAACGCTAATGCTGGAAGGCACCTTATCTAAGCTCGACTGACGAAAGTCTGAGGTGACAACAATCACTTCCATCTCATCTGTGGTGACAGGCGTATCGCTGGCGAAAACGGTGGTTTGGGTTAATGCAGCCGCCACGGCAAGGGCGACAGGAGAATAGGATTTTAATGTAAACATAGGACCTCAAATAAATATTGAGATCCGGCACTTAAAAAAGCGAGAAAGAATGCACAGTTAGATAGTGTTAAATCTAGTGTTGTGGCCCATTCCTACGCCGGTATTAGCCGGATCAGGTTCTAAGGGTTTGTCTAGCGAACATCTCAGTCAATGCGAAGCCTTTAGCTTGGCGTTAACACCCCTTGGCGAGGCCGATTATACATGAGTCATACAAAGAGTTGACATTTTTAACGCATATTTTGCGCATGGCCCATAAAAAAACGCCGGCAATGCCGACGTTTTAATCAATATATAGCGACCTTAGTTTGAATAGGCCTGTCTAACATAGAGCTCACACCGCACTGCATTAGCATTGGGGGACAAAGCGGTCACCTGCATCTGCTGCTTTCCATGTAACTTAAGGGACTTCCAGCTAACTCCCTCATCTTCGATGGTGGCGCCGTTAATGTCATACCAGGTAAACTTATATTGCAGCTGCAAATCTGTCTTTGCCTTACTGATAATAGTGCCGCGGGCCCTTAAAAATCCCGCATCTACTACAGTCAGGACTCCTGTGACATCCACGTCGGAATGAAAGGAGCGGTTATCAACCCTGCTTTCACCTGTAGAGCTCGCCATGATCCCGCCGGTATGGGGCGCACAGGCACTCAGCCCGAACAGAATGGCAACTATGGCTAATCCCTTCTTCATCAGTATTCTCCTTACACGCCGAAGCGTATCTGATCACTCAATCAAAAAGTGGGCTCGGGCAGTGGCAATGAGCGCCTTACGATTGGTTTGCCAGCAGTTGATATTCACATTGGCCACACGGCGGCCCTGACGGGTAATTTTACACTCGGCAAAACTATCTCTATGGTGTCCCGCCCTTAAATAGTCTATCGAGAAATCGACGATCTTAGGCACCTTAGTGGTTTGCATAAACACCATTAACTGCACAATAGCCGACATCTCCATAAATCCGGCAATCACGCCACCATGGAGTGCTGGTAAGGTAGGGTTGCCGATATTTTCATCTTTTTTGGGTAACTGAAACACCAACTCATCACCGAAACGCACCACCTGCATACCAATAAACTTAGCATAAGGTACGTGATCTAAGAGATGGCCGAAATCATTAAGCTCGGTCGCCTTCTTAACGATATCTTTAACATTCAAAGCTTTGTGGGTATCTTGCTCAGGTACTGTCATTGGCCCTCTCCCATTAGCGCCTGTCTAAAGGCTTCACCCACCATTTCAGGACTGATACGCATAAATGAACCCACGGCATGGGCAATAGGATCATCGATAGAATCCTGATAGGCGATCGCCCGGGTAAAAGCCACGCTCGATGACAATTTATAGCACTCGGCAAAACCGTAGACACTCTTGTTTGGCTCGGCGGCCTTCATATAATCGACCCGCAGATCTAAGGTTGGCGACAACTCCAGCGACTTATACTTGTCAAAGATATTACAGACCACTGCGGTGCCACTGGCGGTATCCATAAGCGTGGTGATCACGCCGCCGTGGATCACACCTGTATCAGGGTAACCAATCAGTTCGCTACTGTAGGGAAGCTCGATCAACACATGCTGTTCGCTGGCTTCAAGCACGCTGAGGCCGAGACGGCGACACTGTACCAGCTGGTCCACAAAGCGAGTCGCCAAATCAGTCAGCGGAAAAAAATCAGGATTTGTCTTCATATGCTCTCCAGCGTTTTTCAGCAATCGCCATTAGCGATGAGATACTAGCGGGCCTAAGAAATCACCGCCTAGCAGATGCATATGAATATGGAATACTTCCTGCCCACCATGTTTATTGCAGTTCATGATCAGGCGGTAGCCGTCTTCGGCAATACCAGCCTCGTCAGCGAGCTTTGCCGCCACTGTCATCATCCGGCCCAGGGCCTTTTCGTCCGATGCCTTGACATCATTCACTGTGGGGATCAGATGATTAGGCACAATAAGAATGTGCGTCGGTGCCTTTGGCTCAATATCTCTAAAAGCTGTCACTAATTCATCTTGATATAAAATATCGGCAGGGATTTCGCGTCGAATAATTTTACTGAAAATGGTCTCTTCGGCCATTGCACTATCCTCGATATAGGGTTAACCCTGTCAGTATACTCACAAAATACCATTTTGTGATCCGTCATATAAATAAAGGAGTTATGCCCTGTATCGAGTGGCGAAATTTATATCAGCTAAGCTGTTTAATACATAAAAAAAGCCCGCCACCTTAAAGGTGCCGGGCCACTATAGGTGCTAGCAGTTATCTAATCGAACGCTAATTTATCGCTATTTAATTTATCTTGCTGCTTGAGCTGCTTCAACTCTTCGCGCTCGGCTTCAATCTCCATCAACTCGGGTGATTTGAAGGTCATTTTGATATAGGCATCCTGGCGGGTTTTTGCCAGCTGCTCGAGCGCAACATAGGTACCGTCTTCATCGATAGCATACCAACGTTTACCCGAACAGGTTCCCTGCAACACGCATTGATAAGAGCTCAACTCACTGGCAACATAGTCTGTCTTTAGATAGCCAGACTTAATAAGAGACTGTTTAACGATTTGAAAATCATCATTTAGCTCATCGGCATGCACGCCATATTTGTAACTCGTCATGGTAACTTGCAACAAGCCATGCTGCACATCACCGGACAGCAAATAATGTTCTGCGATAGAGAGGGCCTTAGGTACAACTTGGGTCTGCACCCAAATATCATCTCCCTGATGCTTAGCCTCTTCATACAGGCTAACATCATCGCCCCATTTAAGACCAAAAGGTGCCACTCCATGTGCATAAAGAGGCAATAACACTAATAATAATGCTAACTTTTTCATGGCTTTTTATTCGGCAAGTCAAAAACTTGACGAATTGTACTAAAAGCTTGCTGAGTTCGACATAGACACAGAAAGAATAAGGCAATAATCTTTTTAAAATTAGCTACTAAGTCACACTAAGTGATAAGAACTATTACTTAGTCACATTATTTTTTTGCGTCAGTTTTTTAGCGTTTAATAAGCACATCAAATACATTTTTGTTGCCTAAACCACTAAGAGAATAGAGATGTATCCAGTTTTGGCTTGTTCTGACTGACTTATCCCTGGCTGACTTTGGCCATCACCCTGGCTTCCGAGTGTGCCTCTAACCAATATTTTTGTAACACAGGGCTGCGAAGGCCACTGGCTTGATCTGCTAAATTCCACGCACCTTTCCAAATCCCATCGGCGATCATATGCACTACGGCACTTTCAATTGCCGAGGCAACGCACAAACTCACTGGCTCATTGGATGTATAGCCTAGCTCTGATTCAAGCAGCTCCTGGGCATCGATAAACTTAAATACACCAGCGGTGATCTCTTTAGAGAGGATAGACTTAGTCGTCGTCACGCTGCTGAGCAAGCGTCCGGTTCGAATATCCACAGCCCTCAGGTTAACCGTGACGGTATCAACCCTAAACTGGGTAGCAGCACCGATGCCTAAATAGCGAGCACCCGCCCCGCCAGTTCTTACATTGGTGTCATAGGCGACAATACCGCCCTCCATCAGAATCTGCGCCGAATTCAACTGGGGGAGCTTGTTGGCATCGCCTTTTAAACCCGCCCTAACAATTTTGCGCTCAGTGAGCAGATTCTGCAGACCCTCACGCTCTACCGGAATAAACCAACTTGAATCATTTAATGCCTGCGCCAAAAAGGCGGTACCGCTTTGGGGGACGGCGGTAGAGAAGTTACTCGAGGGGATCGGCTTATACTGGCCCGTCTGGTCGCGAAAATCATAAACAGCGGCGAGCATGACACCTTGAGGCGCGGGTAAGTTAATGAGATCGTAATAACTCTCACCTTTTGGCATCAGACTTGATGAGGCCTGTACTCGCTCAAGCTCACTAGTGCTTGAACATCCGCCCAAGATCACTAGGCTAATGACTATTAAAAAATGCTTCATTTTTAGCCGCCTACACTCGAACTGTCACTCAGGCCACCCACTTCGATCACTGTCGTTTCCCCAGTAAGCAGATCGGTAATATGCACCAGCAGCGTGCCATCTTCGTTGACGACTTGGATCTCAAAATCTGTGGTTTTAAGGTAGCCTTCGCCGCCATTGGCCGCATCGTTAAACAGCTGACTCATTAAACGAGACTCTAAGGAACTTGCCATTCGTTCCAGCGCACTTGGCGGTGTGTAACCTGAGCCGCCCTTATGATCATTTTGCGCTGAGGCATTGGCCAACAGATAGGAGCCATTAAGGTAGCTGCCGCCAAAATTGGGGTTAACTGGAGTGTAGATAAGCTGTGTTGCCTGACTATTGAGGCTTAGTGTGCCCATCAATAGCGCAGCGACAGCCAGATAAGGCTTAGCGTGATTCATCATTCAATATCCCTATTAAAATTCATCAGGCGCTAAATCGGGATCCAACCACTGAGCCCAGCTCGCCTGTTGCTTATTTTGCTTCAAAATCGCATCAACCCGCTTTGCCGACTGAAGTGCCAGCTTATCCAGCTGACGGCTTGCCGGTGAAACGACTGTCACAAACACGGGCTTGCGATTGTGTAGTACACTGATCTTGCTACCGCTTCGCGCTGTAGCCAGCTCGACAATGCTTAAGCCGCCATGGTCCGTCATACCGCCAATATCGCGATAGGCGGCCACAAATTCTCGATAAAACCTATGGCCTATTCGCGTCATAGCGCGGTTGAGGATCAAACCATCGATGAGATCTGACTCCTGGCTAGGCGCGGCATCACTGGTGCTCTGCGCGGCCATGCGAGAACGCTCCTCCACATCAGGCACCTGACAATAAACGGGTGCCGAAATGGCCGCTAACAAGAGTAAGCGGCCGAAGACTATCACTGCTGTACCTCATGCAGATGCGTCTGTGCCCAAGCAATAGCTTGACCACGACTCGACACACCTATTTTTCTAAACACACGATAAAGGTGAGTTTTAATAGTGCTCTCACTGACAAACAGCTGATTGGCAATGTCCACATTGGTGCTGCCGGTTAACAAGGCTTGCAGTACCTCGCGCTCTCGAATGGTAAGATTATCGGTACCTTCAAGCTGTTCCTGATCCAAAGTGGCACTGAGCAAATCAGCAGGAATAATAGTTTGCCCCCGCAGCACATTCGCCAACGCCTTACCTATCTGTTCTAGCGAGGCGTCACCATAAAATACAGCGGCGGTTATGGGAGAAATTAAAAATCGTGCATCGATGAGTTTGGGGTAATGTAGAAACACAACGCGGGCACTATAGCGTTTCTCTATCTGTTTTTGTAACTGATAGGCACGCTGTACATCTATCGTCGCCAAATCAATCACAACCAATGAGTAATTCCCTTCACTCATAGTCACTTCTACAGACTCAGGCGCCACTTTTGTCAATTTAACCAAAAACTCTTGTGGCCAACGTGTCTCCAATAGATCGATCAAGAGTTGCGACCGAGAAACGACTACCCAATTTATCACTTTGAACATCCTGCTCACTCCATGTCACTAGCTATTAGCGTATTCCATCAACCGATATATCATAACAACTATAGATTTAAAAAATAACATCTTAATTGCGCTAATTTTATGAAGCATGAGCAGAATAATTCGTTAGCCTAGGTTACATTCGCCCGACATTTCATCATTTCACGGGTTTTAACGATAACCCTGGGTAATAGTTGCCCGCTGTGCATTGCCCCACTGAGTAACGATAACCCCATGACCCGAGCCATTTTGGTAAATAGTCACCCCATTGTCGGCGCCAGATTGTTGTACAAATGCGCGATTGTCATTACCTAGTTGCTCGGCATCCACCGATAAACTCACGCCCAATTGCGACACGATCAAACTATTATTAACGCCAACCTGCAATAAACTGGCTTCAATAGCCTCTCCCTGCTGTAGTAAATAGGCCTGATTACCGATCCCTTGCTGACGAAGATCCGCGTTATTTGCCTCGCCCAGCTGTGACATTCTTGCGTTATTATCTACACCGGTTTGTACTATCTCACCCTGTAAAAGATTTCCGTTTTGGAAAATAATGGCCTGATCACCGCCACCTGCTAACTCATTAAACTCACTAAGATCCGCAGCAGCAACTGACGCCGAGTTTAAGCCAAAACTCAGTAATAAAAATAAATACCGGCTAACTATACTGCGCAAAAAAACGGCTTTTAAACTAGGAATCATCTGCTTAGTTAGGGTCATTTGACGCACCAGATTGCTTTTAGTGGCCAAGATTATCTATCTAAGTCACAGCTTGTACGTCCACAATGAGTATTAACTCCAGTTAGCCAAAGTATCTATTCAGCAAATAGGACTAATACTTTTCTACTAAACAGGAGTCTCAGCGACTTAAATTCGGCAGTAAGCAAAGAGAGTAACGGCGATAGGAAAGTCAATAAAACAGAAGAAGGAAGGAGTTACGCTTTGCTGCAGACATAAAAAAACACCGACGATAAGTCGGTGTTTTTTCAAATTATAAATCTGTTTACTTCAGCACAGATTCAGCAGTACGACCGTCATCATGACAGCTGTCACAAGTCGGTTTGTCACCTACGTTAGAATCATGAGGAGCATGACAGTCAGCACACATCAGATTACCGTCGTGTGGCTTATGCACTGCATCCATCTCAGACAAGGTACCGTGACAGCTTTGGCACTGCTCAAACTCGTGAGCACCATCTGCAGAAGGCTCGCCATCGGCGTGACATGCTTCACAACCTTCCATCTCAGCGTGCATTTCTGCAAGTTCCTGAGGTTCAGCCATTGCCGCAGGAGACAAGGCAAGTGCCGCCAAACCTGCACCAAATAACGCACTTAATATTTTATTGCTCACGATAATATCCTCTTTTATGTTTGGTTTGGCTGTGTGGGGTCTAGTTGTTATATCCCATCATGCCTTGTTCCTAATTGCACAACTTAGCTTAAAATAGCTAAGGTTTTGCAAATAGGCAAATTTTCTCTAGCGGCGATAGTAACAACAGCAATTCCTTAAAAACGTGCACTTAATCAAATATCTATGCCGCAAACCACAGAGTTACAAACAAATTTGATCTAAATCACACTAATATCATGCGATTTGGCAAGTCGAGATCCTCATCATGGCAATTGATGGATAAAAACGAAAAACGGGAGCTATTAGCTCCCGTTTCATTTTAATCTACCCTGTTTTACTGGGCACGTAACGCTTCGATACGCTTCTCAAGTGGCGGATGGCTCATCAACAGCTCAGCCATCGACTTCTTACCATTGATACCGAAAGCCGCCATCTGCGCTGGCATCGCACCCGTTTCAGGGCCTTGGCGCAATCTATCAAGGGCTGCGATCATCTTGTGCTTACCCGCCAACTTAGCACCGCCAGCATCGGCCTTAAACTCACGAATACGAGAGAAGTAAGCCACAATCATAGAGGCCAGAATACCAAACAGCATATCAAGCACAAACACAACCGCCATGTAGGCAAACATACCTAGACCTTCGCCCTCTTCATCATTGCTGGAAACGAAGTTGTCGATAATGCTTGCCACTACACGGGCAGCAAAGATCACAAAAGTGTTTACCACGCCTTGGATAAGCGTCAGGGTCACCATATCACCGTTAGCCACATGGCTCACTTCGTGGGCCAATACCCCTTCAATCTCATCTTGCGTCATGCCATATAACAGCCCGCTACTCACGGCGACCAAAGAGTTATCTTTGCTCGGACCTGTAGCGAAGGCATTGAGTTCTGGCGACTGATAGATAGCCACTTCAGGCATCTTGATACCCGCCTGATCGGCTTGACGCGCAACAGTTTCAAGCAGCCAGCGCTCCATGTTGTCACGAGGAGTCGTGATCACCTCACAACCCATGGTCTTTTTCGCCATCCACTTAGAGATCGCTAGACTGATAAAGGCGCCACCGAAACCGAAGATCGCCGCAAACACTAACAAGCCGCCCATGGTCGATGTGTTAACACCGAGAATGGACATCACAATTGACGCAACCAGCAAAATTGCCATGTTTGTCGCTATCAATAAAAAAATACGCTTCATGTCAGCTCCTATAAGCTTCTATATGAGACACCCTATGTGTCATCTGTCTACCTAACTGACATAATATGTCCGCTTTGACAGAGTTCAAGGGGGGAATCATAAAAAATTTTTCAGGCAGTGGGATTGAGAGTGTATCCACGCCTAAAAGTGTAGATCTTGATGTGGAGTCTAGAAGCCCCGTATTAAGCGAATCTTAAATTTAAGGGCTTTAAAAAGATAAGCCGTTAATCTTTATTAATAATTACTCAACTGACGCTGATTCAGGCGATAACTTGCTCAAATCAAGATATTGCGCAGCGTTCTCGGCGTTAGATTCTGCTAGATAAGGGATTATACCTAAACAGGGTGCCTGCATTATCGTCGTGAGTGTCGATAGATTATCACTGGTCACATCCATATGAGGATCGACACAATTTGCTACCCAGCCCGCAATCTTCACGCCGTCATTAAGGATAGCTTCTTGGGTTAACAAGGCGTGATTGAGACAACCCAGCTTGACGCCAACCACTAAGATCACAGGCATATCAAGTTGCGACACCACATAGGAGAGAAAGCCTTGAGGATTGATCTTACCTGCTTGCCTCAGATTTTCGTTTAGGGGCAGACGCCAACCACCAGCTCCTTCAACCAGAGCAAAATCCACATCCATCAAAGGTAGCGACGCTAAATGCTCAGCGACCGTCTGAGCATCAAGGTTTACCCCAAGCTGCTTAGCCGCAATATGGGGCGCAATCGCAGGTTCAAAGGCAAAAGGATTCACTTGTGTATAATCCAGGCGCACACTCGAGTGTTCCATTAAAGCCAAGGCATCAGGATTTCTAAGTCCCTCTGTGGTCAACTCGCAACCTGACGCAATGGGCTTAACGCCTAGCGTGCTGCCCTGCTGCTTGGCAAGATACAACAAGGATGAGGCGACCAATGTCTTACCACTGTCGGTATCGGTTCCGGCGATAAAATAGCGCATAACAGCTTTCCTCAGCTAACCTTTGCGGCTGGCATGAATAAATAAGATTTTATAAGTCAGCGGGATACCTTGTGGCTGACGCAAACCCTCTGCAATCGCCTTTAGCGCCTGCCAATCTTTACGTCCCCGAAGCTGCGACTGTGTCTGCTGCGCAGCGCCATCTACAGCTGCCGAAGCCCCAACGCCTTTGATGGAGTAAAGCAAGGATTTCAGCTCGTCGAAATGCACCTGTAGGGACTCTACGACGCCACTTTCCACTTGCCAATTAGCCTCATCGAAGCAGCTAAGAAGCGAATCGGGCTCGGCAAAGGGATTGACTCTCAACCCCAGAGTTTGCAATTCTGGCAGACTGCCATCGACCACTATGGCAAGATGACACTGGCCTTCAGCGCGCACTACTCGGGTAAGCTCTGTGACAACACTGTCAAAGTCGCGGCACCACTGCAGGGCTAAGTTTGAGTAGAGCGTATCGATACAGGCATCTTGCAAGGGCAGTGCCTGAGCATCGGCGCATAGGGCGCCATAATGGGGAAATCTTGCCTGCATCTGTGACAGCATGCCAGGTGCGATATCCAGACCTATCACCTGGGTATTGTTTGAGCTATCGTCAAAAGCAGTGCCCGGGCCACACCCCAGATCCAACAAACGCCCTTGAGGCGTGATCTTAGTTAGCAATCTGGCCGCGCTTTGACGCTGCAAGAGATCGTGGCGCTGATACTGGCTTGCCGCCTGGGAAAATTGCCGCGCTATCTTATCGGCGCAGCTGACCCCAGCTTGGGCAGAAAACTCGACTGCTGTACTCACAAGTCTACTACTCACTAATTAGGCATCCTTTGGCTTATCTGTTACGCCTTGCTCCCTCAACACGAGATTAAGCTGTTTCACCAAGGCATCGATATCGGCCCGGCTATGATTAACATTGAGGGTGATCCTCAACCTGGCGCTGCCCTGAGGCACTGTGGGCGGTCTGATGGCGCCCACCCAAAATCCGGCGGCTTTAAGATTAGCATTCACCTCAGATAGGGTGTCGATGGCGCCAACCACCAAAGGCTGAATAGGAGTCTCGCTGCCGAGCAGCTCGATACCTTGCTGCTGACAAGCATAGCGAAAATAATCGACCACCTGTTTCAATCGCTCACGCAGCTGAGTATCTCGTCCCACTCGCAGCACCGCCTGCTTTGCCACGTAGGCATTAGCCGGCGACAAGGCGGTAGAATAGATATAGTCTCGGGCATGGGCTACCAGGAAATCAATACAGGTGCGAGAGCCTAAAATGGCCGCCCCTTGGCAGCCGAGCGCCTTGCCAAAGGTGACGATTTGAATATCACAGCAAGCGGCAGTCATCGCCTGTCCAGTGCCAAGTGGCAAGACCCCAAAACCATGGGCATCATCGACGATCAACCAGGCGTCATTCGCCTTAGCCAAGTCATACAGGGCTTGAACAGGCGCCTGATCGCCATCCATGCTAAACACGCTTTCTGTGACGACAGCGACAGGCTGATGCTTTTGCACCAGACGCTGAGCCGCCGCTAAATCGTTATGGGCAAATCGCCTAAGCTCGGCGCCGCTCTCTAATAAGCCATCGATAAGGGAGGCGTGGATTAGCTTATCGGCTACCACTACCGCCTCTTTATCAAATAACGTCTTCATTAGGGCGCTGTTAGCACTAAAGCCACTGCTAAAGAGTAAGGCCGCCTCATGTCCTGTGTCCTCACACAAGGCCTGCTCTAACTCATAGTGTGCCTGACTATAGCCGGTCACCAGTGGCGAAGCGCCGCTGCCCACACCATAACGCCTAGCTCCCTCTGCCAACGCCGCGATCAAATCGGGAGACTGACTCAGCCCCAGATAATCATTGCTGGCAAAGTTACGCTTAAGTTCCTGCTCATGAGTTATCAGACCAGGCGATTGGGCCGTTTGGCTCAGCAGCTTTCGTTGCCTGAGCAACCCCCTGGCCTCGGCGGCCTGCATCTTAGTGAGGATCTTATGATCGAGTCTGGTCATGGCTCTGATTCATGCCTCTGATAAGGGTTCTGGGCGACTATAGCGCCGCTGCGTCATAGAAAGCTTGGCTTGCTTTGTCTTTAACCGCTTGAGCCTTGGCAAACACCGCCTTCTCCTCTTCCACCGTTGCCGCCTGGCCCTGCTCAGGATGCAGTCCGAGACGCTTAAACAGCGTCATATCTTCATTCTCTTCAGGGTTACTCGTGGTCAACAGCTTACAGCCGTAGAAGATAGAATTGGCACCAGCAAAGAAACACATGGCTTGCAGCTCATCGGTCATCTTTTCACGTCCAGCCGACAGACGTACGCGAGAAAGCGGCATCACAATACGGGCCACGGCGATGGTACGCACAAATTCCAGCGGGTCGAGATCGTCCAGATTCTCAAATGGGGTACCGGCAACCTTAACCAACATATTAATGGGCACAGACTCGGGATGCTTCTCCATATTCGCCAGCTGTTGCAACAGTCCGGCGCGATCACTCGCCTGCTCGCCCATGCCCACGATACCACCCGAGCACACCTTCATGCCCGCCGCGCGCACATTGTCCAGGGTATTGAGTCTGTCCTGATAGGTTCGTGTAGTAATGATATCGCCATAATATTCTGGCGAGGTATCCAGATTATGGTTGTAGTAATCAAGACCAGCGTCGGCCAGCTCTTTTGCCTGAGAGGGAGACAGCATACCCAAGGTCATGCAGGTCTCCATACCCATCGCCTTCACTTCGCTGACCATATCCTTAAGGTAAGGCATGTCACGCTCATGGGGATTACGCCACGCGGCACCCATACAGAAACGTGAAGCGCCAGCAGCCTTGGCGGCTTTCGCCTCGGTGAGCACTTTCTCAATTTCGATAAGACGTTCTTTTTCGAGCCCGGTATCGTAGCGGGCGCTCTGAGGGCAATACTTACAATCTTCCGGGCAAGCGCCAGTCTTGATCGACAAAAGACGTGAGATCTGTACTTCGTTCGGGTCGAAGTGCTGGCGATGAATGCTATGGGCTTTAAACAGCAGATCATTCATAGGTAGCGCGAAAAGCGCTTCAATTTCATCACGTTGCCAGTCATGACGTAAGACTAATTCGGACATTATTTACCAACCCTCACCTTGCAATTTTTACGTCGAAACCATCAACTCCGACGACATTTATGTTGCTTAGCATACCCTTAGGTCTTAATCTGTCAACGCCAACCAGTTTAATTGGTTTACTAATGATTAAAATTTAACCATGGAGTTTTATGTCTTCACTCACCCCCATAGATCACCAATTTGACAAAGAGCATATCTGGCACCCTTATACCTCTATGACCCAGGCACTACCCGCCTATGGTGTGGTGTCTGCCAGTGGTTGTGAACTGACCCTGGAAGATGGCAGTAAGCTCGTCGACGGCACCAGCTCCTGGTGGGCCTGTGTCCATGGTTACAGTCATCCCGATATCCTAGAGGCGATGCAAAAGCAGCTATCGACCCTAAGTCATGTAATGTTTGGCGGTATCACCCACCACAGCGCCATCGAGGTGAGTAAGAAGCTGTTGGCCATGACCAGCGACAATTTGACTAAGGTGTTTCTGGCCGACTCAGGCTCCATTGCTGTCGAAGTGGCGATGAAGATGGCACTGCAATATTGGCAAGGGCGTAATGCACCGCGTAAGCAAGGTATTCTAACGGTTAAGCAGGGCTACCATGGTGACACCTTTGCCGCCATGAGCGTGTGCGATCCCGAAGGCGGCATGCACACCATGTTTGGCGAAGCGGTAACAAAGCAGTTATTTGCACCCGCCCCCAAGACCCCCTTTGGCGAACCACTGCAAGATGGCGATCTCGAGGCAATGGAAGCACTGCTAGAGACCCATCACGAGACAACAGCGGCGGTGATCATCGAACCCATTATGCAAGGCGCCGGCGCTATGCATTTCTATAGCGCCGACTACCTTAAAGGGCTGCGCGCCCTGTGCGATCGCTTCAAGGTGTTGTTGATCTTAGATGAAATCGCCACCGGCTTTGGCCGCACCGGCAAGCTGTTTGCCTACCAACATGCCGATATTCAAGCCGATATTCTCTGTCTGGGTAAGGCGCTAACCGGAGGCTATATCTCGCTGGCGGCGACCCTGTGTAGCGACGAGGTAGCACTAGGGATCAGCGACTCGCCATCTGGCGTCTTTATGCATGGCCCCACCTTTATGGGCAACCCTTTAGCCTGCGCCGCGGCCTGCGCCAGCCTGGATCTGATCGCCAAAAACCGTTGGCAAGATCAGGTCGCAGCCATCCAGACTCAGATGAAACAACAGCTCTCACCAGCGCGTGAGATTAAGGGAGTAAAAGCGGTGCGCTGTTTAGGCGCCGTCGGCGTGATTGAGATGGAAAACAGTGTCAATACCGGTAAACTGCAGCAGGCCTTCGTCGAGCGCGGAGTGTGGATCCGTCCCTTCTCAAAGTTTATCTACATCATGCCACCTTACACCATCAGCGAGACCCAGCTCAGTCGACTCACCCAAGCCATGCTTGAAGTCGCCGCCTTAGCTGGCGCCCAGACAAGTGAAGCTGCAGATTTTATCAGCCACGGTTAACCTCAACTTGGCCCATCGAGACATTAGTCAAAGATGGGCCCAATGAGATCTTATAAGGCATTTAGCGCCGCTTTGCGGCCAAAGAAGGAGCCTGACGGAAGGTCAAGCATTACAGACGACAGGTCAATTGCGTACCTGGTTAAACCTGCCCAGTCTTAACCAACCAGGCTTTAAGGTGAACCATCCCCTCGTCGATAGAGACGAGCGGCTGATAACCAAGATCTTGCTTTGCGGCCGAGATATCAAAATAGTGGCTGGTAGAGAGCTGTCTGGCGACAAAACGCGTCATAATCGGCTCCTCGCGCTTACCCAGCAAACCGTAAAGGCCCTCGAGCACTGCGCCCGCCAAGTAAGCAAGCGCAACCGGCACCCGTTTATTGACCTGTGGCAGCGCCGCACAGGCCAAGATCTTATTGAGCATCGCCGCCATGGTGATAGGCTCATCGTTACTCAAGAAGTAACATTTCCCCGCGCAGCGTTCCGGGTCGCGCTTTAAGGTCAGCGCCGCCAAGATATGCGCATAGGCAGCGTTACCGACATAGATGGTATCAACCCGTTTGTCCTCTTTACCCACCAGTTTCAACTTGCCCGCGCGGGCCCTGGCGATCACTCTGGGCACCAAGTGTGGATCTTCCGGCCCCCAGATAAGATGAGGTCGAAGGGAGACGGTTTTAAGCTGGCCACCGCCGGATAATGGCGAACCGTTGGCGGCCGTGACATGCTGCTCGGCAATCGCCTTAGACTCACCATAATAATTCAAAAAACGACTGGCATAGGGCGCACTTTCATCTATGCCCGACTCATCCTCACCGGCAAAGGTAACGCTGGGCGTACTGGTATAGACAACACTTTGAATCCCCAAGCTTTGACTGGCCTTGAGTATATTGTCACAGCCTTGCACATTAGGGCCAAAGTAACTCTGTTTGCTGCCCCAAACCCCCGCCTTAGAGGCCACATGGAACACCAGATCGCAACCTGCCATGGCGCTGGTTAGCGCCTTAAGATCGCAGATATCACCGCTGATCATACGCACGCCCATGGCCTCAAGCTCGGGATACGCTCCTCTGGCAAAGCCAGTGACTTGAATACCCGCGGCGCAAAGGCGCTGACATATCGCCTTGCCCAGAAAGCCGCCGGCTCCCGTGACGAAGGCGTGACGGCAGTGAGTGGCAAGCTGGCTGAGCGCCTCCTGCTCTTTTGCATCCAGACTTAGTTGGTCGGCCAAACTCTGATGTGTCATGGTCACGCCAGACTACTCCTTGTATGTTGACTGGGCCCATATCGCGAGTTTTTCTCTAAAGATTTTCGCGTTATGGCGGATATCCACCGGAAAGCCCGGATGAATAAGAAATCGGCTGATCCCTTGAGTTTGCTCGTGGGCCTCACCAATCAGCCTCAGCTCGGTATAGAGTGCGGCCGCATTGCTGCAGCTTAGTCCCTGTTTCAGCTCCAAACAGATGAGTGGCGCTACTTCTCCCCTAACCTTAATGCCGACCAGGGCCGAACGCTTAATATCGCTATGGGTGTTGTAGATGCGCTCACAGGGAATGGAATAGTAACTTTTAGGCTTGCCTTCTAGATAGCAATCAACCCTATGGGCCTTACGACCACACATCCACAGGCGCCCTTGACTGTCTAAATAGCCCAGATCCCCCATGCGGTGATAGTGCCGTCCCTGCTCGTCGAAAATCTTGGCTTCTCGAGTGGCCTTATCACGGCGATAGTAGCTAGGGCTCACCATGGGCCCTCGCACCACTATCTCACCTATCTGGCCGGTTGGCAGACAAAGATCCGGTGACCAAGTGGGGATCTCGGCTTCATCTATGGCGATGATGTTAATTTCTACGCCGGAAATGGGCATGCCGACACAGATCCCGCCGCCATTGTCGGTAACCTCTGTTGTCTCAAACAGGGCCTTGCTGCCGATCATGCTAAGCGGCAATGACTCGGTCGCCCCATAGGAGTTAAGTACCGGGGCCTCGGCATTTAGCATCTGGCTAAAACGTTTAATCGAGGCGATAGTCGCCGGCGCACCGGCCGAGATCACCCGCCTCAAACTAGTTAACTTGAGCTGAGTGCTGCGGGCCTCAGCTGCCTGTCCCAAACGCTCAATTAGCGCAGGATTAACAAACATATTGCTGCACTGATAACGGTCAATCGCCGTAAATATATAATCAGGATTGGCGGTAATGGGCTTGCTGGCATCCATGTCCGGCACGATAGAGGCCATCCCCAACGCTGGCCCAAACAGGGAGAACAGCGGAAAGGTCGCTAAATCCCGCTCACCGGGCGCAATTTGATAGTCGGTTTTTAAGGCGCTTATTTGCGCCTCAAACATGCGATGTGAATAGACAACCCCTTTTGGGGTTCCTGTACTGCCACTGGTAAATAAGATGGCGCACATCTCATCATCATCTAGCTGCGCCATAGTAAAGCGCCCTTTCGAGGCGCCCATAGCGGCGAGCTGTTTCAGGTTGGTACCGCCCCACAGGGCGCTGCCGCCAACGGTCACTAAACGGGTCAGGCTAGCCTTACCCCAGCCAAACAGGCGTCTGGCCAAATGAGCTTTAGGGATACCGATAAAGGCATCGGGCTCAGCCTCTTCAAAACATTGCTTAAGGTTTTTAACCCCCATGCCGGGATCCACCAAGATAGGGATAATCCCCGCCTTAAACAGGGCAAATGTCAGGGCAAAAAACTCAAGGCTGGGGGTAACCATCAATACAGCCTTATCACCGCGCTTAATGCCGTAGGCGTTAAGCCCATGGGCTAAGGTATCGCTCATCTCATCGAGCTGAGCAAAATTAAGCTCTTGATAACTCAGCTGTTTGGTAAATAAACCTCTAGCCTGCTGCACGGCAACCGCCAATTGCTCAGGTAAGGTCTCGGCGGCGTGATGAAGATGACGGCACAGATTCGCGCCCGCTTGAATACCCTGTGACATATTGGCCAACCTTATCTTGAGTTACTGCGCCATGAATTTTTGCACCTGGGGCACCACTTGCTCGCTGGCGTCTTCCAGAATGTAGTGACCACAATCGGCAAACTCGTGCACTTCGGCGTTGGGGAAACGGCGCTTCCACTCATCGAGGAAATGCTTGTCGAATACGAAGTCTTTCAATCCCCAGCAGATCAGCATAGGTAGTTGGCTAAAGTTAGACAGTTTATCGCTGATCTCGTTTACCAATTCGTAGTTACGATCCCCAGGTTTTAACGGGATATCCTGCACGAAGCGCAAGGTTGAGATACGATTAGCCCATGAGTTAAATGGCGCGACATAGGCCTCGCGAATAGGCTTAGGCATAGGCGCACGTTTCACGCCCACGTATGAAGCTATCGAAGAAAAAGCATTAAAACCGCGCACCAACACTGTGCCTAACAAGGTGTTACGGCAGATCCACAGCGCCCAGGGAAAAGGCTTAGCCTCAGGCAGATGAAAAGCGCCGGTATTGAGCACCACCAGCTTCTTAATCCGCTCAGGGTAACGCGCCGCAAAGCCCATGCCTATCATGCCGCCCCAGTCATGGACGATCAGGGTGATATTCTCTTTCACTTCGAGATGATCCAGCAGTGCTTCCAGATCGTCGATACGATTCTTCAGGGTATAGTCATAACCGACATCGTCAGGCTTATCGGACAAACCACAACCAATATGATCTGGCACTATGCACTGGTGCGTCGGACTAAGGCTTGAGATCAGATTGCGATAATAAAATGACCAGCTGGGGTTGCCGTGCACCATGACCACAGGCTCACCTTGGCCTTCATTGACATAATGCAACTTATGGCCATTACGATCTAAGTAATTGCGCTTAAACGGAAATAGCGAATCGAGCATGGAGGTTCCTGTTTTAATTATTCTTCGCCAGGCGCCGCCTTAGGGCGCCGCCAATATGCAATGCTATAGGGAATGATACGAAAAAGGCACTACCACTTGAGGCCGAGCATCATGCAGTTGAGTCCACTGCCGATCCCCAGAAAACTTACCTGATCGCCCTTACGCAAAAAGCCCTGATCGTGTGCCATCGCCGCAGTAACAGGCAAAGATACTGTGCCCATATTGCCCAGCAACTGATAGGTAGGAAACTCTTTCTCTTGCGGGATATTCAGCGCGCTCAATACCTGTTTACGGTTTGATGCACCAACCTGATGACAGATCACCTTGTCCACCTGTTCCACCAGCCAGTTACGCTGCTCAAGGAAATGTTCCCAGGTGTGTCTTGCCAGCTCGACGCCCTCTTTTAACAGCGCCACGCCGTCGGTACGCATAAACTCGCGATACAGCTGAGTGCCCGCCTCCTGTAATCCCCACTGACAGAGATTATGATGTTCGGGCGCCGAAAGATGACTCGCACCTAACAGCTGATGCTGACGCTCACCTTTTAGCGGCAGGCTGCCATCGGTCAAGAGCACGGCCACCGCGCCCGAACCACCGGTTAGGGTTGCCAGCGACTGAGCATAGTTTTGCATGGTGGGCTCGGCGAGCATGTTATCTATGGTGATATCGACAATGTGACGCGCCGATTCACAAGAGACCACTAGGCCAGCTTTAATCTGCCCAAGTTCGATGCGATTGGCGATGTCGAGAATACCAGAAAGTACGCCCAGACAGGCGTTACTGATGTCATAGATAGCCGTGTCTTTAGACACTCCCAGCTCGGCCGCGATACGACAAGCGGTTGCAGGCTCATGTTGATCGCGACAAACGCCGGTATACACCACGGCGCCGAGATCACTGACACTGATCCCCGTCTCCTCGATAGACTTGTGAGCCGCCGCCAGAGCGCCATCAGACAATCTATGGCCCTTGGGCCACCAACGACGCTCATGAATCCCCGTTAAGGCAGCAAGTTGCCCCATAGGGATCCTAAACTTTTGGTACAAGGGAGCTAATCGAGACTCTAACTCTGAAGTCGAAACCACTTCAGGTGCTAGCTCATAGGCCAGACTATTTATAAAAACGCGAGAATATTTCATGAAACCGTTCTGTTTCGCTCATTATATCGGCACTTATTTGGCCAATTTTTATCATTCAGTGTTAACCCGCCATTTGAGCAAGAAACGGCGCATGATTCAATAAAAAACGGCCATAGGGCGGCTTTTTTAGACATAATTAACGAAATTATCCCAAAGACGCCACGCTTTGATCCGTCATGCAAAGTTTCAGAAAAAAACGGCTGGTCACAAATTAAACGTTAAAAGGACAAAAACACCATTAAGGCAAATTGGCCAAAATAAGCGCATTTCTGGGAGTCAGATTCAGATCGCAAAACCGGGTTAACTCCACCTCATACCCCTGCTCTTGCAAAAAGTTCACCTTGTCGAGCAGCAGCCAGGCTTCAAGACTTTCACGAAACAGATGGGCCACCAGGTCAATTCGCCTGGTCAAACGTTGACGGGCAAGCCCTCGGGCCAGATAGATCTCTTCATCCCACTGGACTGGTAAATCGACCTGCTTTTGCGCCGCAGCCCAGAGACAAAACGCCTTGAAGCTACCACTTAGCTGGCTCTGCTTCAGCGCGGGAATAGGCAGATAATGCGCAGCCCCCCTCACATCACGCTGTAAGCTATCAAACCCTAGACGCCAAGCCACCTCTTGCAAACGCAGCGCCCTCGCCTTAGGGTTTGCGATCACCGAACGTTGTAGCGGCAATTGCAGATCGTGCTTACTGAGCCTCAATTTGCTTGCCTGACCTAAACCAGAGAGCGCTTGATAATGGCTATGGGGGATCAGGTGGTAGCAACAAGGCGCTACCGCCAGCGCGCGGGTCCCCGCCTTGGCGGCGCCGCGCAGCAAGCTGAGGTGAAGCTCACCGCAGGCATGGAGCGCCACGGCATGTTGTTCGGCCTTAAGCAGTCGCTGAGCCTCGCCAGATAAGGCATCACCGCATACAAACCTCTGTGGTAGCTGCCACTGGCTGGCAAACTGCTGGCCGGCGTCACATAGGCTCTGCTGCCACTCCAGGCTCACGACTGAACTTGCCTTGCACTTTGCCAAGAGTCGTCCCAGGTGCCCCTTGCCGGCGCACCACTCGAGTACCTCATGGTCTCCTGAGTTCACCCTACTGGCAAAGGCAAGGATCTGCTGCCACTTGCGCCCCTTGATATGGGCGCTAAAGTGGCCCAGATCACTCTCATCGAGCTCAACATCTTTCGCTGATGACACTTGGCTGCCCGCCCGTGCGCTTTCACTCATCAATGCTAGGGGCCATGAGCATCCGCGGGCGGTGAGATCTTCAGCCAATGCCGGAATTAAGCGCTCGTTAAGGGCTTCACTGTCACTGTCCAGCCCATCGAGCTCATCGTCTGCAATTTGCCATACCAAGTCTGCAAGGCGAGGAAATTCCGCCTGCCAGGGCAAGTCATCAGCCTCGAAGGCCTTAACCTGCCACAATGCCCTGCTGTCTGTCAGCAGACTATCTAAGGCGGTAAACGCTTGTGCATACGACATCTGAGTTCCTTAACAAAAAACGCCGGTTAACAAAGACCGGCGCCCATAAATTGTAAACTAGCTTGGTCGCCAATCACAGCCTAGAGCATGTTAGCGTTACGAAAAGCTTAGCTTTGTGGCTGTTTCAGCGCCATCCGCTTACCCAGCCAAACCCCTAATCCCAGGGGAGCAAAGAAACAAACCACAAAAAACAGCACCAGATAGAGAATTAGACTCTTAAGGGTTTTAGTCAGCTCTTGAAACGCCAGCTCAACCGCATGTTGACTGATGGTATCAAGATCGGCCGCCGCCGCGACTCGCTGCCGATCCACCATCTCTTCCAGCGCCAACCGTTCCTGCTTAACCATCTGCGCTAATGCCTGACGCTCAATAGACAGCTTGGCTAACTTGTCATCGGTTGATTCGCTAAGCTGCGCGAGCAAAGGGGACAGCTCACGACGCAGATCCACCGCCAGCGCTTGCATCATCTCAGGACTTTGTGCCATCAACTGCTGAAACTTGGCCGAGGTGTCACTGATGCTCTGCAGGGTGTGCTGGACTGTCTCAGGGTTAATGTTGGCATGGAGCGCGTATAATTCAGCCTTCCAGCCCAATATTTTCGGGGTCTGCTCGGCAATCATCGCCATACGATCCGATACATCGCTCATCACCTCAGGTACAGTGCCGAAAGTGGTCACCGCCTCAAACTCGTTAATCTTGCGATAGGCTAGCCAGTCATTAAAGGCTGAGTGTCTTGCAAAGGTTAGATCGTTAATCGGATTTTTCGCCACATAGTCTTTGATAAAACCCTGATATTTCTCAAATTCAGTCGGCGTCACAAAACCTTTTACCGAACGTTCAAAATCGGCCTGCAGCACCTTGCTCACTTCGATGGCGATCCCTTGCTGCTCACCAAAGAGCGACTGACCGGCACCGCTGTCGAAAAACGCGCTCATCTGCGCCGTCAGCGTCCAGGTATCCACCATGGCGGCAATGGGTGAGGCCTGAAAAATCGCCCGCTGCAGCGCCTGTTCACTGTTGATCTTCCACATCAGGGTATTGGATTTGATCGTTAGCTGATCGCCCTGAGCCTGAGCTATTTGATCAGCCCCCTGCTCCACCTTGGCATAGAAGGTATGACTAAAGTCGCGGCTAAAGACACGCATGTTGAGCTGTGCCTGAGGCAAGGGCTCAATACCGCTTTCTAGCTTAACTTCTAATAATGAACAGGCCGATAAACTCAACATACCGATCACCAGTAGGACAGCTTTGTATCTCAGCCCCATAACAACACCCCACAAAATTTCACAAACAATTGAATTTAAACAATTAAATGATGAATGCTAACAGTTGTACCTGCAAGGCTCCAGCGGCAGACCAAGGTTGAATCACGGCACTAGCTACTTTAGAATGCGGCCAGGATCACAAATTGAGTAAAAACAGAAACGATGCAATCACCCTGCGTGGCCCGCTGCGGCTTAAATGATGAAGATATCTGTATGGGCTGTTTTCGGCATATCGATGAGATTGTCGGTTGGGGGCAAGCTGACGAGTCACGCCAAGCCCAAATTTGGGATAATATTGAGCGTCGAAAATTGGCTGGGCATAGGAGCGAAAACCGGCAGATCATCAGCCGTCAGAAGTGGCTTGAGGCGGAGCAGCGTCTCGCAGTGCAAGACGCGAAAATCTAACAAGGCGCGAGCCTTACTTCTTATTCATCATACTCTTAAGGTCGGCGAAGGGGTTATAGGTGGCCGCTTCTACCTGAGTTTCACTCGTCGGGCCATACTGAATTAACTCTTCATACTTGGCATGTTCGTTATCGTGACAATAGAGACAGAGCAGCTCCCAGTTTGAGCCATCGCTCGGATTATTGTCATGATTGTGATCCCTGTGATGCACCGTCAGTTCTCTGAGATTGGAATGGGTAAATTCGCGGGTACAACGTCCGCAGATCCAGGGGTAGAGTTTCAGTGCCTGCTCGCGATAACCTGACTCGCGCTTGGCCTTATATTCACGTGCTTCGGCCAGCACTTTATCTAATTTACTTTGACCTTGATGGGTAGACATAAGCTCGTCTCTCTTTTTGCCCAAGCGTCGGGCGACTTAATTCAGTGGCAATATACCTATACTTGCCGTAAAAGGGAATCGGCGACGTGACACCTTAACGCTCAACATCTCCTTTAAGCATGAGTATAACGAGTTAACGCGATGAATTAGCGGCGTACCAGCCAAGCGCCAACGCCAAAGTCTCGACCATAAAATCTGCCTTCAACGCCATATAAGCTTCACTGTCATTCTGGCCCTTTTTTGCAATGTGCTGCTTTAGCCGACCATACTCACCCGCCATTTGTGGATGCGCGATAAGATAATCACGAAAGGCGCGATGGGCTGTCAGCTGCGCACTCCCAGATTGAAACGCATGCAGATGATGGCTGCGCTGCTCTCCCCCTTTTTGAAAATAACGGCGACCGGCAATACCATGCTCACCCCGCGCCCGATAACCCAAGCGCTGAAGTTGGCTGCTTTTGGCGTCAAGCGCCGCTAGGCTATCAACCTCAACCAAGATATCGATAATGGGTTTGGCCGCCAGTCCAGGCACCGAGGTGCTGCCAATATGCTCAATAGTGATAACCCCATCGCCCAGCACAGCTAGCAAGAGCGCCTTCTCCGCCTCAAAGAGCTCTGGCCAATGCCTCTGGTAATCGAGCACCTCTATAATCCGGCTCATCGCACCTCCTTAGTCCTTACACTTCGCAACATATACAGGGCAAACAGGCCACTCAACAAAAACACGAAGGAGAGCAGTGGCTGGAACTCCCCTTTTCCTATCAGGTTCGCTATCGACACCAGCTCATCGATATTCACCCAGATATAAGCCCCAATGAGCGCCAGTAAGACCAAGGCAAAATAACGCACCATCCAGACGCCTAGCTTATCATCACCATTCAGTCGCCGACTAAAGCGTGACACACCAAGCCCAAATAGCGGTGTAAGCAGGAGTGTCCAGGCCGCCAGGTAGTTAAGCCCTAGGGGCAAGGTGCCCGCAAAGGAGAGCAAGGGGTAAACAATAGTGTAAAACAGCACCATCAACAGCATCTGCCCCAACAGCGATAACAACGCAGCCCAAAGAGTGCTGGCTTCGCTATCTAGGCCTCGTCTGGCAGCCAAGATCTCAATCAAGGTGGTGTGAGCAGCAGGAATAAGTGCCACCATGGCCACGGCGCCTGAGAATATGACCATCAGCATAAATTCACGATAGAAGGGAAAGTTTGACAGCCGATTGGCAATGGTGAAGTAATCAAACTGCGCCCCATAGGGACCATAGGCTAAGGTCAAAAACCAATCATTCAGCTGACCTAGACTTGGCGCCTCGCCGCCAATCAAATAATTGCTCAAGGGCCAATAACCAAGATAAAAGAGCGTGGCGGCAAATAGTGGCAGGGAAAACAGCATTACTAGGGTAACCAAGACGCTAGTACTCTGACGTCCGCCAAACAACAAGATCAACCAGAGTCCCCACGCGGGGTTAGTGAAGATAAAGAAAGGTTTAGTACGAGCTACCTCAGCCAGATAAAGGTAGCCCCCCTTAGTCAGGCTATAGGCCAACAGCGCCGCAAATAATATACCGATACCGGCGCTCACCTTATGCCCTTTACCGCTATCAAACATCGCTAACAAGATAACAAGCCTCCCTTTGTGACTCTTAATGCCCGGCTTTACGAGCCAAGGTTGATTAAACTGATTTGCAGCCTTACTTAGCCTAATACAAAACCCTTCAAAAAAGCTTAACCGCTAACAGCTATCCCTTTCTCACTATTGACCCTAAAGCCAATAGTCATCAAGCAATGACTAAGATAACACTATCAAGGACAAGGCCTCGCTTTAAGCAAAAAACGGCATAAAAAAAGCAGCCTAGGCTGCTTTTAATTGACTCATGATCTTACCATCATGATGCTGGTTCATCTAAGCTAGGCTTAAATCTGCTTCATCTCTTCATAAGTGGTATGACGCACATCTTTACCCTTAACATAGTAGATGATGTATTCGCAGATGTTCTGACATCTGTCGCCCACACGTTCTACCGCGCGCGCCGCCCAAAGCACATCGAGCACCTCAGGGATAGAGCGGGGATCTTCCATCATGTAGGTCATCAGCTGACGAATAATGCCTTCATATTCGCTGTCCAGCTTAGCGTCTTCCTTGTGCAGCTCGATGGCGACATCGGCGTCCATACGCGCCAGTGCATCCAGGGTCGAGTGCAAGGTACGGGTCGCGTGGCGTCCCATATGCTCGATACTCACCAACAGCGGCTGCTGATTCTTGAGGCGCTTGTCCAGTGCCGCATTCGCAATCTTTACACAAGCATCACCGATACGCTCAAGGTCGGCAATCGTCTTCGAGATGGCGATAATTAGACGTAAATCACTGGCGGCAGGCTGACGCTTAGCGATGATACGGGTGCACTCCTCATCGATAGAGACCTCCATACCATTGACGCTATGGTCGCCATCAATCACCTTCTGCGCCAGTTCGGCATCCAGGTTGCCCAAAGCATCCAGAGCTTGCTCCAGCTGACGCTCAACCAAGCCCCCCATGGCCAATACGCGGTTACGGATATCATCAAGCTCGGCATTGAACTGACCCGAGATATGTTTATTTAAGTTCATGTTTTCCATTGACATTCAACCTTATCAATTCTTGCAATTCAAATCCGGCTCAGGCCCAATTAACCGTAACGACCTGTGATGTAATCTTCGGTCTTTTTCTTCTTTGGCGTAGTAAAGATGGTGTTGGTGTCGGCGTACTCCACCAATTCGCCCATATACATGAAGGCCGTCTGATCCGATACTCGGGCCGCCTGCTGCATGTTGTGGGTCACGATCACCACGGTATATTTCGACTTAAGCTCAGTGATCAGCTCTTCGATGGTCAAGGTTGAGATAGGGTCGAGCGCCGAAGTTGGCTCATCGAGCAGCAAGACTTCTGGCTCGATAGCGATAGCGCGGGCAATCACCAGACGCTGCTGCTGACCACCTGACAGACCGAAGGCGTTGTCATGGAGACGATCTTTCACCTCATCCCAAATCGCAGCGCCGCGCAGTGAACGCTCGGCGGCTTCATCCAGTTCACGACGGTTATTGATCCCTTGCAGACGCAAACCGTAAACCACGTTCTCATAGATAGACTTAGGGAAAGGGTTAGGACGCTGAAATACCATACCCACGTTACGACGCAAGGAGGCCACATCCACCTTCTTGTCATAGATGTTCTGGCCGTGCAGCAAGATCTCGCCGCCGATATGGCAGTTATCCACTAGGTCGTTCATGCGGTTGATACAGCGCAGCAAGGTTGACTTACCACAACCACTGGGGCCGATAAAGGCAGTCACCTTCTTCTTGGGGATCTTCATCGATACGTCAAACAGGGCCTGCTTGTCGCCATATTTTAGATCTAAGTTACGGATCTCAAGTGCGGTCTGTTCGCTGCTTAAATTATTTAAGTCTAAAGTCTCTGTTTTCATTACCGACTGATCTATCGAAATCATATCTGTTCCTAATCACTTCAGGATAAAGGTTATTCGCGCCCTAGCCTAGCCCAGGCGCGATTAATTCAGGTTTTAGGTTAGTGTTCCAGCGAGCGATATTTCTCTCGCAGGTGATTACGTACCGCGATGGCGGTCAGGTTAAGACTCACAATCACAGACACTAACAAGAAGGAGGTCGCGTAAACCAATGGACGCGCCGCTTCTACGTTAGGGCTTTGGAAGCCCACATCATAAATATGGAAACCCAGGTGCATGAACTTGCGCTCAAGATGCACGAAGGGGAAGTTCATATCGATCGGTAGGGTCGGCGCTAACTTCACCACACCCACCAGCATCAAAGGCGCTACCTCACCGGCCGCGCGGGCGACCGCTAAAATCAAACCAGTCATAATCGCCGGGCTCGCCATCGGGATGATGATGCGCCACAGGGTCTCTGCCTTGGTGGCCCCCAACGCCAAGCTTCCCTGGCGGACCGAACTCGGAATACGGCTAAGGCCCTCTTCGGTCGACACAATCACCACTGGCAGCGTCAGGATAGCCAGCGTCAATGCCGACCAGATCACCCCTGGTGAACCAAAGGTCGGTGCCGGCAATGCCTCTGGGTAGAAGAGTTGGTCGATTGAGCCACCGAGCATATAGACGAAGAAGCCCAGGCCAAACACGCCATACACGATTGATGGCACACCCGCTAAGTTAATGACCGCGATGCGGATCATCTTAGTAATAGGGCCCTTTTTCGCATATTCATGTAGATAGATAGCCGCGACCACACCAAATGGAGTCACGATAACCGCCATCAGCATCACCATAAACACGGTACCGAAAATGGCCGGGAAGACACCGCCCTCTGTGTTGGCTTCACGGGGATCGGCGCTGACAAAGTTACCCACGCCACTAAACCAGTGACCCAGCTTACCCAAGATCCCCAGACGGTTTGAGTAGGTTACGCCCAAGATGCTATCTAGCTTGAGGGTCACCTCTTCACCTCGCATATCACGCACGATCATCGCATCACGGCCAGCCTCGGCGCGCAGGTCAAAGAAGGCCTTTTCCAGTACCTGGTATTCGCCCTGAAGCTTATCGCGCTCGGCTTGAAGCTCAAGCTTACGGCTGTCGGTCAGGGCGTTGTCCAATTCATAACGACGCTGTTTAAGACGCAGGTTTTCCAGCGCATAGTTGATGGCACCAATCTCGCTCTTTTGCAAGCTAGTCGCCTTATCGCTTAGGGCTACCGCTCGGTCAATATGTTCCTCAAAAGAGGCTTCCACATCCTTAAGTGGCAGACGCTTACCATCTTCAATGATGGCGATAGGATAACCAAAGAAGTCACCGTTTTTTGCACGTTCAAGCTTGGCAACGTCCTCCGGGATTGTGCGCGACAAGATATCTGTCTCCAGCACCCAGCGAAAATCTAGACCGACAAACTCACGGTTACCGGTTTTGATCAGATAACGGGTCACCAGCTCACCGGGATCTTCACTAAACTTGTGTCCAGCTGAGACCAAACGCTCTGTAGGCACAGCCTCCTTATCGTAGATCTCACCGATAATGGTTGAGCGCTTGCCCTGCTGATCCACCACTTCCCACTGGTAGATCTGCGCGGGCCAGAAGTAACTCAAACCACGCCATGCGATCAGGAGCAACAAACCTAATACGGCGATCAAACTGATACTCACGGCGCCACCTGTCATCCAGATCCAGGGGGAACCCGACTTAAACCACTTACCCATTACACAGGCCTCTTAACGTCACAGGCGAAAAATTAAATATCGATAACATGCCAATCTCCCTTACAGTGAACTGTAGCGTTCACGCAGACGCTGCCGCACCACTTCAGCAATGGTGTTGAAGAAGAAGGTAAAGATAAACAGCACGAAGGCCGCCAGGAAGAGCACGCGATAGTGCGAGCTGCCGATAGCCGATTCTGGCATCTCCACGGCGATATTCGCCGCCAGGGTACGCATCCCCTCGAACACGCTCCATTCCATGATGGCGGTGTTACCTGTAGCCATCAGCACAATCATGGTTTCGCCAACGGCGCGGCCGAGTCCCATCATGACTGCAGAGAAGATCCCCGGGCTGGCCGTCAGCAAGACAACCCGTGTCAGCGTCTGCCAGTTGGTGGCACCCAGTGCCAGGCTCCCGTTAGAGAGATGGCGCGGCACAGAGAACACGGCATCTTCAGCAATAGAGAAGATGGTCGGGATCACCGCAAAGCCCATGGCGATACCCACCACCAGCGCGTTACGTTGGTCAAAGGTGATCCCCAGCTCGTTAGTGATAAACTGACGGCTATCACCGCCAAAGAAGGCCACTTCTATCGTCGGGCTGATATAGAAGGCAAACCAACCGACGAAACAGATCACTGGCACCAGCATTAGCTCTTGGTAAGTCTCAGGCAGACGCTGTTTCCAGCGACCCGGCAGCTTGTACCAAGCCAGTGCGGTCAACAAGATACTGATAGGCAGAAGCACCAGTAACATAAAGATTCCCGGTAGGTGATCTTCAATCAAAGGCGCTAGCCAGAGACCGGCTAAGAAACCAAGAATAACCGTCGGCAAGGCTTCCATGATCTCAATGGTCGGCTTCACTACGGCGCGCACTTTTGGCGACATAAAATAAGCGGTATACACGGCACCGGCAATGGCCAGCGGCGTGGCGAACAGCATGGCATACAGCGCAGCCTTCATGGTGCCGAACGCTAGCGGCATCAAGCTAAGCTTGGCTTCGAAGTCATCGGAACCTGACGTTGACTGCCATACATATTGCGGCTCAGGATAACCTTCATACCACACCTTGCTCCACATGGCGCTCCAAGAGACCTCAGGGTGACTGTTTTCGACCGCAAACAGGTGCAGCTTGTTACCGGCCTCGACCACCAGGGCGTTGGCTCGTGGACTAAAGCTCATCTGACTGGCGTGGGCCAGATCGAAGGTTTCGGTAAAGAGTTTGCGCTGACTCGTAGTGTAAAGCAGATCCAACTCGCCAGACTCGCTGACGGTGGCAAAGCTCTTGCGATAAAACTCACCGGCAATACGCTTCACACCCGCCTTGTTTTTAAACTCACGGATCTCCTGGTATTGACGCCCCTTGTCACCATTAACCTGGAAATATTGGAAGACTTGACCATTGTCATAACTCACCAGCAGAGAGCTGGCACCGGCCAACAGAGCGACATCAGTCACCTTGGTCTTAGCGCGTTCCAGCTCAATCACCTGACTTAAGGCGACCTCATCGACATAACGGATATCGTAAACAAACAGACGATTACCCGAGCGCAGTAAAAGCTGGCGCTGATCTGGGGTCATCAGTTGCTGATCCACTTGAGTAGGCGCTTCCTTGATAGGACTCGTGGTCGCTTGCCACTCCACCTCTTCGGTCATCATGTTCTCTTCACCGTTATGGCGGGTCAGGAACCAGCGACCGTCAGCATCACGGTAGGCGAAGCTGAGTTTGTCAGAGGCTGTGGCAAATGTCAGTTGATACAGAGGCTTACCCGCCTCAGACACCTGCAGCGGCGTTTCACCCAGCAGATAACGTACGCTGGGGGTGATCAGACGCTTATTGCCCGGATAGCTCACCGCGAAATTCACGCCAGCGATAATCACCTGGCCATTAGACAGGCCATAGGCAAAACGCTGCTCACTTGGCACAGAGGCAACGCTGCTGACGATCTCCGCGTCCGAGGGCACCTGAACTTGCTCATGCTTAACTAAGCTGGCGTTCAGCGCACTGTAGAAGCTCACTTCACCATTTTGTGCCACACGATAGAGGATCTCATTTTGCTCATCGCTCCCCACCATCAGCGCTGGCGACGTAGCGTTTTGCAGTTCGACATTCATCACAGGCGCGACATCTGCCCCATCAAAAATCGGCTTTACAACATAGAGTAGGTAGAAAAAGATCAGCAAAAGGGCCACAAACACCATGGTGCCGCCCATCGTCACCCCAACTTGGGTAAGCTTATCTTTAAATGCTCGCTTGCTGGAGCCCTTGCCCGTCAACAAATTTGTTGCAGTAGAACCAGGTTGAATTACCTGAGTTTCCATTAAGAACCTCGTTTATTTTTGTTCAGTAGAGTTTTCGCTGGGATTGTCGTTTCTGCTATGTTAACTATAGTGAATCGAGGCAAGCCCTTTTTCTGACAGTCGGGATTATATGACGCAAAGATGACACTATTGTTACAGCTCGAAAATGTCATCATTATAAGAGGTTATTTAGCTTTTTGAGCCGCTTTTTAGATTGTTAACGACTAAGCTAAATAAGGTCCCACCTTGCCCTAGTCTTCTCGATACACAGCACTCAACCAACTGATGGAGCCGATGCGAAATGTTACGATACTTAGTTACCCTGCAAGTTGCCGATAAACCGGGATTGGTCGAACAGATAGCCCATAGCGTTAGCCGCCACGGCGGTAATTGGCTCGACTCTGAGCTGCGCCACATCGACGGTATCTTTGCGGCTATTTTGCTACTCGAAGTGCCCGCGGCTAACTGGGACACACTGCTGGAAAACCTAGAGTGTATCGAAGGCCTGACACTCACCTACGCTAAGACCCGCAAGGCACTGGCACCAAAAACCATCCGCCGATACTCCTTAGTGGCCTATGACAGACCCGGGCTGGTACATGACATTTCAAATAAGATCAACGAACTGGGGGCCAACATCGAACGTCTCTCCACCCATTACGAGACCGCAAGTCACACGGGTGTCGCCCTATTTCGTGCCAACTTTAGCTTAAGCGTAAAAGACGAAGCCGCCGAGCAGCGGCTCACTCAGGCGCTATACACCATAGGTGACGACGTAGTACTGGATATTGTCGATTAACGCCTAATTCTTAATAAAGGCTCAAGCAAAAAGCGGCAGTTATGCCGCTTTTTGGTGTCTCGATTTTATCAAATACCGCAGCGGCAACTGGCTTATCAACATCCCCAGCAGCATCAAGCCACAGCCGAAAAGCGCCCGACCTGACAGACTTTCACCCAGAAATAACACGCCACCTATGGCGGCAAATACCGTCTCCAGGCTTAAGATAATGGCCGCGTGGGCCGGATGAGCATGTTTTTGCGCCAGCACCTGCAGCGTATAGGCCACCCCGACTGAGACCAAACCGGCATAGGCCAGTGCGCCCCAGGCGGCTTGAATTCCCGCCATGCTAGTGGTCTCCATAGCCAAAGAGACCACAAAACTGGCCAGAGCGCACACCAAAAACTGGCCACAAGCTAATACCACAGGAGCAACTCTACGGGCAAAATGGTCCACCGCCAGTATATGCATCGCCCAAAAGAGTGCGCCAACCAGCTGCAAACCATCACCGTATGCGATGGTAAAATTCTCACCCACACTTAAGAAATAGAGCCCCACCGCGGCGACGGCGCAACCAAGCCAAGTGTTGCTGCCGGTGCTGTGTTTTAAAAACAACCCGAGCACTGGCACCAGCACGATGTAGAGCCCGGTAATAAAACCAGCATTAGCGGCCGTGGTGTGCAATAAGCCAACCTGCTGGAAAGAAGCTGCGATAAATAAAATACCGCCACATCCAAGTGACCCTATGAGTACTTGGCGTAAAAAATCTTTGTCAGCCACGCCTTTGAGTCTGCCCCGACGTTTCAATATCCAGATCAGTGGCAGCAAACTCAGTGCGCCAATCACAAAACGCAGACCATTAAAGGCAAAAGGCTCGAGACTCTCCATCCCCAGACGCTGCGCCACGAAGCCAAAGCCCCAAATGGCAGCCGCCATCAATAACATCAAATTCGCCACACTTCCCCCAAACCTCTATAAGCCAATAGCAGGCGACTATTCTGCCGAGGCGATGATCACTTTACAATGGTGTGTGCAGAATAAAAAACGGCGCCTCAATCGAAAAGACCGGGCGCCAAATACACAAGTACAAAAAGGGCCTCATCCCTGAGGCATTACAGACAGAAAGTGAATCGTAAAACCTAAAAATCTCCGATAGCTAGCGGCATTATCACGCTGTGGTCAGCCCAGGTAAAGCCGCATGCTCACCAGGAGCCCAAAGCCAGGCAGCCCCTCGAACGCCCGATGAGGCACCGTGGCGATTTTTCACCACCTGCGTCGCACACTCACCACCAAGCACATACTTGGGAAGTAGTGCAGGCAGATACTCATAAATCAGATCTATGTTGGAGACACCTCCACCAAGCACGATCACATCGGGATCCAATGCGTTTATCACATGAGCCAGCGCACGAGCCAGACGATCGATAAAACGACCAAATGCCGCCTCGGCCAGAGGGTCGCCCTTGGCCATCAAGGCGACGATCTCGATACCGCTGGCTGCCTCGCCGCCATGAGCACGAAAGTCACGCACAAACCCTGTACCGGATACGAAGGTCTCGATACAGTCGGCATTGCCGCAAAAACAGCGTGTAGAGTTGAACTCGTCGGCCGTCATCCAAGGCAAGGGGTTATGGCCCCATTCGCCGCCGATACCGTTGCCGCCGCCGTGCACCTTATGGTTAATAGCGATCCCGGCGCCACAGCCTGTTCCCAGTATGGCGCCAAACACTACAGCTTTACCTGCTCCGCTACCGTCGACCGCTTCAGAAAGCGCAAAGCAGTTGGCATCGTTGGCGATACGCACTTCACGTGACAGCATAGCTCCCAAGTCTTTATCCATAGGTTGGCCATTGAGCCATACTGCATTGGAGTTTTTTACCCTACCAGTGACTGCAGATACCACTCCAGGGATCCCTATGCCAATGCTGGCCACCTGGCCGGTCTCGTTTTCAGAAGCGTGAACCAGGGATGCTACCGCCTCCAGCGTGGCACGGTACTCCTTTGGTGTGGCAACGCGTTTGCGAAACACCTCTTCGCCATTGTCGTTCAAGGTCACCAACTCAATCTTGGTGCCGCCCAGATCTATCCCACTTCGGTACATGCTGCTCTCCAAATACCTGTTAAATCATTAAAGTCACTGATGCTTGCCGCAATCTGACAGCAAAACATGAGGCGATGGCGAATCACTACTTTGTGTTTTGGCCTCTTCAATCGCGATATTTGCCAAGGTGAGTACATCACCCGCACCAAGCGCTAAGGTCATTGGGCTAAACACGCTACTCAGCTCTTTGACACCAAGGCCAAAGCAGCTAAGTGGTACCTGATAGCGACGCCATTGGCCATCGGCCACCAAACTCGTACTCAGATTAAGCGCCTGACCACATGCACCTTCGCACTGCATGGAAAGCTCTGCATTAGCAGGGGTTTTCTCAAGCACAGCATCAAAGCCCAGCACCGCTGTTTCACGATTAAAGCGGCGCAGGTCCATGGGGAAATCATCCCTAAAACTCAAGCGTCCAGCAGCGGCAAAGCTAAAGCGGCGCGCATCTTCTTGTACCTCTCGGTTAATGCTTCTTACCGACCAGGGCCCTTGCTGCCATACTCCTGCCCCTACCCTATGCATGCTAGCCTCGTCCCCTACGGCCAGATGCCAGGGCGCCTTCAGAGCCTTATCGAAAATGGCCAGTCTGGTTGGAACCCCTTCATCACCGCTAGACTCTTCTAGCTTGGCAAGCGAGGCATCCTCTTGATAACTAAAACCTTCCCAAAGGGGGAACAGTGGCGCCTTCGACGATTCAGCCTGGGCGCTTGCATTGCTACCCGCTAATTGAAAACCATCGTCAGCAGGGGTTGCCGGCCAGGGAAACGGCAGACGTCCAACAAAGTCCTGTCTTGGCTTAGCCGCTTTATCGCCTACCAGCACATCGGCCACACCTGCGCCCTCGCTGCCTGGTAGCCAAGCAGCGACAAAGGCATCTGATGCGTTAAGCTCAGGGTTCATCCATAGCGGCCGGCCTGACAAGAACACAGACACCAAGGGCAAATCTGCCGCCTTGACGCGTGCTAACATGGCTAAATCACGCTTATCGCCACGCTGGTATTCAAGATTATCCAGGTCGCCATTGCCCTCGGCGTAAGGCGACTCACCAAACACAGCTACCACTAGGTCCGGCTTAAAATCTTCGGGGATACTGCCATCGACACTGAGACGTGCCTCACCGCCGCCGGCCTTAAGCGCCTCGGCGAACCCAGCAAATATAGAGGTGGCACCTGGGAAGTCAGCATTGGTCACGTCAGTACCCTGCCAGGTCATGCTCCAGCCACCAGACTGCTGGGGAACATTATCCGCCCCTTCACCTATCACCAGCACCTTGGCAGATGACTTGATGGGCAACAAAGGCGCTCCATCAACTGGGTTGTTTTTCAGCAGTACCAAAGACTCTGCCACCGCTTTTCTGGCAAGCGCCCTATGCTCAGGATGTCCAATCCAGCTGGCATCACCGGCAAAAAGTCGTTTTGCGGGAGACACCCCGTCAAAGAGTCCGGCGCGCAGCTTAACCCGCAGAATACGCTTCACCGCATCATCGAGACGACTTTTCGGTACGGCACCAGATTTAACGTCGGCAATGGTATTAGGATAAAGCGCCTTCCAGCTATCACCAGGGGCCATCAAAATATCCACCCCCGCGTTGATCGCGGCGGCGCAGCGCTCATAGCTGCAGCCTGGCACAAAGCCATGCCCCAACCAATCGCCTACCACAACACCGTCAAATCCCAACCGCTGTTTAAGCACTTGAGTAAGGAGATACTGGCTACCATGAAGCTTTTCACCATTCCAGCTGTTAAACGAAGCCATCACGGTTTGCACGCCTTGCTCAAGCGCCCCTACATACCCCAGTCCATGCCTGGCGATAAGGGTCTGTTCATCTACCCGGGTATCGCCTCGGTCATCGCCATTTTCTGTGCCGCCATCACCAATGAAATGCTTGGCAGTCGCCAGAGTATGCTCGCCATCCAGCCAGGCATCACCTTCGCCCTGCATACCTGCCACAAAGGCGCGAGCATAACGTTCAATCAGTTCTGGATCGCGGGCATAACCTTCGTAAGTTCGACCCCAGCGCAGGTTGTCCACCAGCGCCACAGTGGGAGCAAACACCCAGTCGATCCCCGTCGCCCGCACTTCCTTGGCCGTCGCTGCCGCGATTGCTTTGATAAGCGCTGGGTTTTGCGCTGCGCCCAAACCTATGTTGTGCGGGAACAAGGTCGCGCCAAACACATTGCCATGACCATGTACCGCATCGGTACCCCATATGGGCGGTATGGCAATGCCATCTAGCTCAGTATCCATGGCCGCCTGATACATAGCATCTGCAAGCTTTACCCAATCGGCTGCGGTGGCCTTGCTATTGTTACCTGGAAAAGAACCGCCACCGTTTAAGAAAGAACCAAAACCAAAGCGGCGCATATCCTCTACGCTAAAATCACGTATTTCAGGCTGGATGATTTGCGCGACCTTCTGCTCAAGGCTCATCTGCTCAAGCAGTGCATCAACCCGGGCCTCAAGGGTGGCATCTACAGGCGCGCGATACACGCCTTGTGGCCACAACTCGACACGTTTGCCATCTATGGATGAGCCAGTTTCTGCGGTTGTTGCCCCGCTTGGCGCCGCCATCACAGTGGTCAACCCCAGCACGCCACAGATCAGCGCCTCTGTTCGCGTTAGCGTCCGTTTCATGCGCGTTCCTCCGCAGGCTTTGACCCGTTAAGTCCATAAAACAAGATATAGGCGTAACAAAGAACCGGCAGTAAGAAGGACACGGATAAGCCCGCCGCATCGGCAAGCATACCTTGAGCCAGTGGCACGACTGCTCCACCCACAATCGCCAGACATAAGATACCGCTACCCTGTGCAGTGGCTGGACCTAAGTTTTTCAATGCCAAACTGAAAATGGTAGGGAACATAATAGAGTTAAACAGGCCCACAGCCAGAATCGACCACATGGCCACGGCCCCTTCGCTGACCACAGCCACCACCACCAGGAGCGCTGCCATGGTGGCATTAAAGCCAAGCACCTTGCCCGCCGGAATTTTTTGCATCACAGCAGCCCCGATAAAGCGACCGACCATGGCGCCTCCCCAGTAAAAGGCGATATAGTGCGCCGCTTCGGCTTCAGCCATTGCCGCCACATGAGCTTGACCGAGGAAATTCACCAGCAAACTGCCGATAGCCACTTCGCCGCCCACATACACAAAAATACCGACAGCCCCTAATACCAGATGACGATGACTCAGCGCCGAAACCGGCTTACTTGCCTCAGCACCTGTAAGGGTTTCTTCTTCCTGCCCTTGAATATGGGGTAATTTAAGCAGCGCAAACACCACAGCCAGAATGAGCAACATGCCACACAGGAGCAGATACGGCAGTTTGACCGCTTCGGCCTCTGCTTGCGCTGATGCTTCCACCGCGACCGACAAAATCAGCACTGAACCAAAAGCTGGCGCAACTGTGGTGCCAAGGGAGTTAAACGCCTGAGTCAGTGTCAGGCGGCTCGATGCCGTCTCCACCGAACCTAGCGCTGTCACATAAGGGTTCGCTGCCACCTGTAACACGGTTATACCGCTGGCCAAGACGAAAAGCGCGCCCAGAAATAATCCGTAGCTGGCTATAGCCGCTGCCGGGTAAAACAGGCCACAGCCAAGCGCAGCGATGAGCAGCCCCAGTACTATGCCCTTTTGATAACCCAAGCGTTTTACCATGACACCCGCTGGCACGGATACCAAGAAGTAAGCGCCGAAGAAGCAGAACTGGATCAGCATCGCCTGGGTATAATTTAAGTTAAATACCGCTTTAAGATGCGGAATTAGAATGTCATTCAGGCAGGTAATAAACCCCCACATAAAAAACAAAGTCGTCAATGAGACCAACGCAAAACGGTTGTTTTCCGTCTGGCCGCCTTGCGATACTGCAACACTCTGGCTAGGTGTGGTTGCCATCTTCTCTCCCCTAAATTTGCTGCGTTGGGCAGTGTGAACCATATTGGTGATTGACCTTTTTCGGTTCTGCCACTAGATTAATGTAAGCGCTTTCATTTTTAACATTACCTTAACCCTTGTCAACCTATTTTGCCCAAGGAATCATTGAATCCATCAGGGTCAGTGGCAGGCACCACAGGTGAGTAGGGACAATTTCAGGAACAGAACAACAATGAAACAAATACCAGCATTCACACTACCGAGTGATTCGGCCATGATGCAAAAAGACTTTTTGTTCGGGGTCGCCACTGCTTCTTTTCAAATTGAAGGTGATCTTCACCATCGTCTTCCCTGTATTTGGGATACTTTTTGCGCCCAGCCCGGAAAGATTGCCGATGGCTCGAATGGCGAAGTGGCCTGTGATCATATCAACCGCTGGCGCGAAGATGTGGCGTTAATCGCTTCCCTCGGTGTCGATGCTTACCGGTTGTCAATCTCCTGGGGGCGAGTGCTGAACCAGGATGGCAGCATCAATCGTGAGGGAATGGCGTTTTACTCTGGCCTGATCGATGCGCTTAACCTGCGTAATATCAAGGTGTTTGTTACCTTATATCACTGGGATTTACCTCAACATCTTGAAGATAAGGGAGGCTGGCTTAACCGAGATACTGCCCTCGCCTTCGCCCATTACACCCGCATTGTGGTTCAGGCACTAGGAGAGCGTGTCTATGCCTACTCCACCCTTAACGAACCATTTTGCAGCGCCTTTCTTGGCTATGAGGTAGGTATTCACGCCCCCGGACATTGCAGTCGCAAGGAAGGCCGTGCCGCCGCCCATCACCTGCTGTTAGCCCATGGCCTGGCCATGGCTGAAATTCGCCGTTTCGCCCCCCATGCCAAGGCTGGCATAGTCCTTAACTTCAGCCCCGCCTACGCCTTCCAGGACTGCGAAGCAGATCGAGAGGCTGCCCGCAAAGCTCATGAATACCATAATATTTGGTATTTGATGCCACTGATGGAAGGCCGTTATCCCGACATCATCAATAGCCTAGACACAGATGAGCAGCCACCCGTACAGCCCGGTGACATGGAGATCATTCAAGAGAAAATGGATTACCTCGGCATTAACTATTACACCCGTAATGTGTATCAAGCCGGTGGCGATTTGGGCTTTGAGGACGTGCGCATAGCGAATGTTCCCCGCACAGCCATGGACTGGGAGATCTGCCCAGATGCCTTTACCGATCTGTTAAAGGACCTGTCACAGACATTTGACCTGCCACCTATCTACATCACGGAGAACGGCGCCGCCGAAGACGATATGGTCCGCGAAGGTGAGGTACATGACCCAATGCGACTCGACTATCTACAATCACACCTGCTGGCAGTACATGACGCTATTGAAGCGGGCGTAGAGGTTAAAGGCTACTTCGCCTGGAGTTTGATGGATAACTTCGAATGGGCCGAAGGCTATCGTAAACGCTTTGGCTTGGTATACGTTGACTACACCACCCAAGAACGCACCCTCAAATCGAGCGCCAAGGCCTACCAAGAAATGCTTGCACTCAGACACTCGCTAAGCCAACAATAACAAAGGAGGTCGCCATGTTAAGCGTCAGAGAAAAAATCGCCTACGGGCTTGGCGATACCGCCAGCAACATAGTATTCCAAACCGTCATGCTGTTTTTGACATTTTTCTACACCGACATTTTTGGAATATCGGCCGCCTATGTTGGCACCATGTTTTTAGCCGTACGCATAATGGATGCGGTGACCGATCCCCTGATGGGCTACTTTGCCGATCGCACCAAGACCCGCTTCGGCCGCTATCGACCCTACCTGCTTTGGTTTGCCTTCCCTTTTGGCGCCATCAGTGTGCTGGCGTTTACCACACCCGACTTTAGCGAAAGCGGCAAAGAGATCTATGCCCTAATCACCTATGCGTTATTGATGCTGGCCTATACCGCTATCAACATTCCCTATTGTGCCCTCGGCGCGGCCCTGACCACCAATCCGGCCGAAAGGGTGTCGGTGCAATCCTACCGCTTTGTGTTTGCCATGTTGGGTGGACTCATGGTCACTTCCCTCACCCTGCCCCTGGTGGATTTTTTTGGTGAAGGAGACAAGGCCAAGGGCTATCAGCTCACTATTCTTGCCATGAGCATAGTGGGCACTGTGATGTTTCTGCTCTGTTTTGCCGGCACCAAGGAACGGGATTTCTCAACTGATGATAGCGGCGATGATCCAAAGGCTGCAGCCAAGGCGCTGTGGGCCAATGATCAGTGGCGAGTTCTGTCGGGAGCGGCCATCTTCTTGCTCACCGGCTTGGTACTCAAATCGACGCTCGCCATCTATTACGTTAAATATGTGCTGGGACGCGAGGAGATGATCAGTCTGTTCGTCACCTGCGGCGTGATCGGTAATATCTTCGGGGTGGGACTGGCGAAAAAGCTTGCCGACAAGGTATGTAAGGTCAAGGCCTATATCCGGCTACAGCTGATTGCCGCCGCACTTTGCCTACTCGCCTGGTTTGTCCCAAGCGATCAATATATGCTGGCGCTGGTGCTCTATGTCGCCTGGAACTTCACCATCAATATGGGCACCCCCCTGTTATGGGCCAAAATGGCTGATACCGTGGATTATGGCCAATTTAAAACCGGGGTGCGCACCACTGGATTGGTCTACTCATCGGTGATCTTCTTTATCAAGCTTGGCCTGGCTATAGGCGGGGCCTTAGCCGGTTGGCTGCTTGCCGCCTACGGATATCAGGCTGATACCGCCCAAAGCCAGGACACACTGAATGGCATGGTGCTCTGTTTTACCCTGTATCCGGCACTGGCTTCAATCGCGGTTGCCTTTATCATGCGACGCTATACACTAGACAGTCAGCGCGTGGCACAAATCAGTCTGGCGCTGGAACAAAAACATTCAGGCACATAGCAGTTCAAGGAAAGCCAGCTCTCATGGCCACAATTTATGACGTTTCCATCCTGGCAGGCGTGTCGCTAGCGACCGTCTCCCGGGTAGTCAACAACACAGGCAAAGTCAGCGAAAAGACATGCAAAAAAGTCCATGATGCCATGGAGCAGCTGGGTTATCGCCCTAACAGCATAGCCCAGTCATTGGCGTCCAACCGTTCTAACAGCGTTGGCGTCTTGGTCTCCCAGCTCGATGGCCCTTTTTACGGTCCCTTGATGCGGGAAATCGAATCGGTACTACGCGCTGCCAACAAGCATGTGATCATTGCCGCCGGACACAGTGATGCTGCCCAGGAAAAGGATGCGGTAGAGTTTCTGTTATCTCGCGGCTGCGATGCGCTGATTGTGGATGCCGAAATCCTCTCCAATGAATACTTGCAGAAACTCTGCAAGGGCAAAACCCCTGTGGTACTGATCAACCGCCATGTGGATGGCATTGAAGATCGCTGTGTACACCTGAATAATCTAGAGGGCGGCCTGCTTGCCAGTCGCCACGTGCTGGAACACGGTCATCAGCAGGTGGCCTACATTTCCGGGCCGCTCTTTAAGCTCGATGCCAGAGAACGTCTCGAAGGCCATAAACAGGCGCTGACAGAAAAAGGGCTAACCTTCGATGAACGGCTGTTTTTCGAAGGCGATTTTCGTGAAGAAGGTGGCTATGAGGGCATGGAGGTGCTATTTGAGCGTGGTCAGCCGTTTACCGCTGTGGTGTGCGCCAACGATCAGATGGCATCGGGTGCTATTGCGCTCTGCCTCGAGCGAGGATTACAGGTCCCCCAGGATATCTCCTTCGTGGGATTCGACAATATCCCCTTCCCCAGGTATATCTCTCCCAAGCTCACGACCGTGTGTAACCCGATACAAGATATGGGACACATGGCGGCCAATTGGGTCTTAAAAGAGGTGTATGACAATCGCGAGGTGAACTTTAGTCATCGCTTCGAACCTGAGCTGGTTGTACGAGAATCGGTTCAACCTCCTAAGGCATAATCTATTTTTTCTCCATCCAGGGGTGACAAAATCTGAAAAACTGTAAGCGCTTACATTTTTTCAGATGATTATTTGAACGCCCCGACATACCATCTAAATCACGCCATTACAATGAGTTAGATTAAGTTATGGCGAATATCCCAAAAATTTAGGCAAACATTTTTCCAACATTTGACCCACAAATGGTTGACATAAAAACGTCATCATCTTAATTTATGTAAGCGCTTACATTTATACTCGCAGGCGAAGTTGTATGCAAACCTGTAAGCTTTACAACAATAGCGTCCCGAGCTGCACCGCAGCCAAGGGTCTCTGGGAGAGGAACCTGATGCAACAATTACAATTCAAAAAATCAAAGCTAGCTACCAGTGTATCTCTGGTACTGGGCTTTCTGTCTGCCCTACCCGCCATTGCCGAAGAAGCCCCTGTGGTGAACGGTGATATCGAAGTTATCCAAGTTACAGGTGTACGAGGTTCGCAGGCTAAAGCCATGGAACTCAAACGCCAATCCGCCGGTGTAGTGGATGCCATTTCTGCCGAAGATATCGGTAAATTCCCCGACACCAACCTAGCCGAATCGCTACAACGAATCACTGGTGTGTCTATCGACCGTGTCAACGGTGAAGGCAGCAAGGTGACAGTACGTGGCTTTGGCCCCGACTTTAACCTGGTACTACTGAATAATCGTACTATGCCCACGGCTCAGGTAGCAGGCGAATCGACCCGTTCGTTCGAATTTGCTAACCTCGCCTCTGATGCGGTCAGCGGTGTAGAAATTTACAAAACCGGTAAGGCCGATGTCAGCTCTGGTGGCATAGGTTCAACCATTAACATCCGTACTGCCCGCCCTTTCGACACCCGTGATCTTGTGGCCAACATTGGCGTGAAGGCCCATCATGACACTAGCGTAGAAGATGGCAGCTCTGTGACGCCTGAGATCTCAGGTATTTTCAGCAACACCTTCTTGGATGACTCTTTCGGTCTGGGTTTATCAGCCTCTTACCAGAAGCGCGACAGCAACACCAAGAAAGCCACGATTGACGGATGGCGCCAGAACATAGATGGCGAGTTAAACCCTAACGCCGTCGTAGTAAACGAGAACAAAAACCCTTACGGCAATACCTTCTACGCCCGTAACATAGGTTTTGCCAGCCAGGATACCGAGCGTGAACGTACCAACGCTCAGCTGGTATTCCAATATGCCCCTAACGATGACATCGAAATGACGCTGGATTATACCTACTCCAAGCTGTCTGATGTCTCCAATACTGACACTTGGGGTCTATGGTTCTCAGGTCCAGGCAACGCCACCGAAGCTCATATCAATGAAAACGGCACCTTTGATTATGTGACCGAAGTGGGCGGCGACTACTCAAGTACCATGCAGCAAAACGCTTCAGACAATATCAATAATTCGCTTGGCTTTAACATTAAATGGCAGGCGACAGATAACCTTGCGCTAAGCTTCGATGCCCATGATTCTAACGCCACCGCCGAAGGTACACTGGGTGACTATGCCGATAACAAGTTCTTTATCCTAGGCGCGCTCAACATCGCCGACAAGACCTATGATGCCACCAGCACAGAGATCCCGCTGCTTGGTGCCAACTATGGTACGCTCAACCCTAACGGCGAACCACACCTGCTGCCTGAGCATTATGCCTCGCTATTTGCCGGGGTTCGTGCCGGTCGTAACGAAACCGACGTTAACCAGTACCAGTTCGACGGACAATGGGTAAATGATAACAACGACGCCCTGTCATCTATCGACTTTGGTGTCTCTTTCACCTCTATGGAAACCCGTGCACAGGGCTCTTACACAGGCCCGATCAGCGCAGGCTGGTACGGCAACATGGGACTGTGGGAAGACGATGTAAGCTATGTGGGACTGGGCTCAGACTTCTTGTCTGACTTCTCAGGTGGTGGTAGCGACATGTTGATCCCCTACTACTACAGCTACGATCAGCAAGCCGCTATGGAAAAAGCCGAGGCTCTCTATGACGTAGAGTATGTCTCAGCACCTTGGCAGGACGATCACCTGATCGAGGAAGACACTACAGCTGCCTACATCCAGGTAAACATCGACAGCGAATTTAACGATATGCCTCTGAGTATCGTTGCCGGTTTACGCTATGAACAAACAAACGTTACTGCCAGCTCCATGCAACAAGAAGCTCAGCAACTGGTTTGGCTAAACCCCACAGAGTGGCAAACCGTTTATGCCGATGATTTCTCTTACAGCCATGAAACCCATGACTACAAAGAGTTTTTACCAAACCTAGATATTAACCTGGAAGTGGTTGAGAACCTGGTTGCACGTTTGAGTTATAGCCGTACCATTACACGCCCAACCTTAGCGTCAATGCGTGCCACTACCGCTCTGACACCCATCCCGAAAGTCGGTTCGCGTACTGGTTTCGCCGGTAACACGTCGCTTAAGCCTTTCAGCTCGAATAACATCGATTTGTCGCTGGAATACTACTACGACGATGCCAGCTACGTATCTGTGGGTTACTTCAACAAGGAAGTGGAAAACTTCCTGATGAATACCATTGAAACCGTAGAATACGATCACCTGCGTGACCCATACTCAGGTCCAGCTGCCGAGCAAGCCCGTGCTGAGCTGATCGCCAACAATGAAACCCCAAGTGATGAAGCCGTGTTCCAATGGCTGATTGACAACGGTTATGGCAATGCCGACGGTCGCGTACCTCAATCAGGAAATGATCCCGTTGCCGAGTGGAACATCAGCAAGCCTAACAACGTCGAAGATCTAAACATCAACGGCTTTGAGATTGCATGGCAACATTGGTTCTGGGATACAGGCTTTGGTTTTGCCGCTAACTACACCTTAGTCGATGGCGATACCGAGTATGACGTAGAGCGCGTGGACGAGCAGTTTGCCCTGCCCGGAATGTCTGACTCTGCCAACATGTCTGTATTTTATGAAAACTATGGCGTGCAGGCGCGTCTGGCCTACAACTGGCGCGATACCTTCCTGTCAGGCATGGGTCAGGCTGAAGCCGGTGGTCCTGCTCCTCAGTTCACTGAGGCCTATGGTCAGTTGGACATCAGCGTGAGCTATCAGATCACCGACGGCCTGTCCATCTTTGCCGAAGGCATCAACGTACTTGAGCAAGAAAAACGCGTCTACGGCCGCTACGAGGAGCAAATGCTGCTTGCACAGCAGAATGCTGCCCGTTACTCCGTTGGCGTACGTTACAACTTCTAAGCAAGAAAAACAGGCGCTATCAATTTAGCGCCTTGGGTGAACCTACCCAGCTTTATAAGGTAGGCACCCTAACTGCAAACGAATATGGAAACCCTTTAGGTCATTGACAGGGATTAGGTCTTTGCCGCGGCACCCGCCGCGGCTTTTTTTATCTGTATCGACAGTAATCAAGTCTCTCAATGAAACTTTGCACATGGCCGACACTAACGAATCAAAATCGAGACTACATCAGATAGCTCAGCGTTAAACACTTCATCATCTTACCCGAATCGAATGACAACTTAGTGTCAAATAACCACCCTCAACCTAACTCGCTTTTGGAAAAAGTAAGTAGACCTTAGAATAAAGGTATTGGCTTTTTAGCTTGTAATCTTTAGCGGCATAGGTTTTTACTTCGCTAATGGTAGCGTTAACCGTCATGGTTTTGAATTGCCTGCGGCAGGCTTATGTGCAAGCACGCTTTTGGCACGCCGAGATTCCGTCCTTGGAGGCTTCACGGCGGCGTCCATGCCGCCGAGAGCCAAAAGCGTGCTTACACTGGTATCTATCGTCTCTTCGATTAAACGTTAATGGATAGCCTGACGCTAAAATTCAATTGGACATTTTCGAGTTAAAGCCTTAGCTCTAACCTGTCAGTTTCGGATAAAAATTTCTATGGGATAACGCCTCATGAAGTGGAAGTTAATGGTTGGATATAATCGCGAAGCGATTGCCTACTGTTAATTTTCCATTTAAATCACTTGTATGTGCCTTGTAAAGTGACCTTATCTGAAATATAGTTACCATGATAACTACATTTGAGGTAAAGGAAATATTTATGAATGAGCATACGTTTATTTTTGCCAAGATAACACCAAAACCAAAATACTTTGAAGTATCAAAAGAAGCTATTAAAGAAATTATATCTCAGACTCGAAATGAATCTGGGTGCTTAGAGTTCACACTCCATGAAGATGGAACTGGTAGTTTGTGCTTATACGAAGAATGGATTGATGACAATGCTTTGAAACTTCACCATGAAATGGATTATACAAAAGCTGTTTTTGAAGCTTACATTGACTGGTTAGCAACTCCCCCTGAAATAACTAAACTTAACAAACTAGCCTAAAGGTAAATATGTTTTTCCTAAAAGAACTTCCAACCAAAGCAATGCTTGATAAATACACAAGTGATTTAACAAGTGATGAGAAGAACTCAATAACTGAAGCTCTTAGCATAATGCGACAAGCAAGCCTTCTAGTAAGGAATATAGAAACCTATTTTTCTGTTCATGACCTTTCGCAACTAAGGTTTTTAATACTAATAGTTATTGATCGTGAGCCCGATAGAACCAGCCTCTATGCACATGAAATAGCATCACGTTTAGACGTATCACGGCCAGTATTGACAAGGACGTTAAAAAGATTAATTGAGGATGGCTTATTGACTTCGAGTAATGATGAAACCGATAAAAGAGCAAAGAAAATTACACTGACAAAAAAAGGGGTTACCTGCTTATCCGAGGTTCTTCCTGGATATTTTAATGAAATAAATAAATTAATGGGATAAATATGAAAGAAAAATTAATTAGAATTATTTTAACTTGGACGTGTGTTTATCCTATTGTTACATTACTAATTTTTACACTCACAACCCTAGATTTTCAATTACCCCTATGGCAACAGACTTTTGTAATAACAATGATTTTAGTTCCTATCATGGTTTTAATAATTGCGCCTAAAGTAACTGTAACGATAGATCGAATAGCACAATAGAAGGCACATAACGCCCCAATCTAGGAAATCCCCAGATAATTCCTTTTACAATCAATCAGTAGATACGCATGCTGCTGTTTGATCTAATCAATTTCGCCAAAAACAAACTAGAACAACACCATGCGTGACATTACGATACTACATGACTCTCTTTGACCCAACTAGGCCGTAATATCTCTGGCAATGTGGCGCCTAAACACAGTATGAAACGCATTGACCGCTTGCTCGGTAATCACCACATCAATAACGACCGATTGACGATATATCGATGGCATGCAATGCATCTTTGCGGTGCTAACCCAATGCCTATCGTGCTTGTCGATTGGGCCGATGTGAGAGAGCAACTCCGTTTGATGACATTGCGCGCCTCCATCAGTGTTCAAGGGCGCAGCGTGACCCTTTATGAGCGTACTTTTGAATTCAAAGATTACAACGCACCTCGCAGCCACAATGTTTTTCTCACTGAGTTGGCAAAGGTGCTTCCGAATGGCTGCTGTCCGCTAATCGTCACCGATGCTGGCTATCGCAATACTTGGTTTGCTCAAGTCGCAAGTCACGGCTGGTTTTGGTTAGGGCGTGTTCGTGGTGACGTCAGTTATCAGCATGTTGGGACACCTCAATGGCACTCCAATAAGTCGCTTTATCCAACAGCAACAAACAAAACCAAATACATCGGCTGTGTTAACCTCGCCAGGAAAAGCCCATTGCCCTGTCATTTACACCTGTACAAAGCGAAAGAAAAAGGCCGTAAAGACCGCCGTTCCTCAAAGGCTGGAAGAAACCATACCGCCCAAGCAAGCTACGGAAGAAGCAGCAAAGAGCAGTGGCTATTGGCAACCAACTTACCACCTAACCATTTCAACTCAGTCCAAGTCACAAAGCTCTACGCTAAGCGAATGCAGATTGAAGAAACCTTTCGAGACTTGAAGAGCCCACAATACGGCATGGGGCTGAGGCACAACAAAAGTCGTTGTCCGCAGCGGCTAGATGTGTTGCTGCTCATCGCTATGCTGGCAGAAATTACCTTATGGCTCATTGGTATCGTTGCCTTGCATCTAGGCTGGCAAAAACACTTTCAGGCCAACACCATTCGGCACCGGCCTGTGCTGTCAATTATTAGGTTGGGAAGAGAGGCGGCGGAGGAAAAACTACTGAATAACCGCGTAGTATTTATGCTGGGCAATGCATGAATATATCAAGTTAGTTCACACAACTGGGAGACCTGAATGATGAGGCCCCCAGATGCGATTGTTCACGTGCCAGCTTTGGTGTCAATTTGATTTTTTCGCTAATACCGATATGGCGTTTAAGCGCTAACGCTCACCGTCTTTCTTTTGTTCGTACATCGCCGCATCAGCTGCCGCAATCATTTTTTCTAACGAGTGCTCTGTCTCATATGAGAAATGCGCCACACCTGCACTGTATTCTATAAGATAAGGTTTGTTGATAGCCTTGTTCATTGCGTCCATTTCTGTTTTAAATCGATCCAGAATGATCGCAATTGTTTCATCACTGACGTCTGTCAACATGGCAACAAACTCATCCCCGCCCAGCCTGCCAATCACATCACTCTCACGGAACACACTGCGCATCACTTCTGCAAATTGCTGTAATGCAAAATCACCTTCATGATGCCCGAAATTATCATTAATCGGTTTAAACTTATTAAGGTCAAATAAAATCACTGACATTGGTATTTTTTTTCGCCGGCAGACCCGTTGGCTATGCTCGGCCAGTGTTATAAATCCTCTTCGGTTCGATATTAAGGTTAATTCGTCAAGTGTTGCCAATTGAATTGATCTGATTTCTTGCTCAATCATGGCTCCCAAGTCGTTTAATAGCTGCTTATCTTCTTCATTCAAATGCTTAGGCTTCGAGTCGATTAAGCATAATGTCCCTATCTTTATCCCTTGTCTCAATTTCAGTGGATAGCCCGCATAAAAACGGATATTAGGCTCTTGGGTCACTAGAGGGTTATCAGCAAACCGGACGTCTTCAATCGCATTAGGAATAATGAATAAACCATCTTGATTAATGGCATGGCCGCAAAACGATATATCGCGCGGTGTTTCAGATGCATCCAAACCTTGTTTAGATTTAAACCACTGCCTATCTTCATCAACGAGGCTAACCAGTGAAATCTCTACACCAAACATACGCTTAGCCATTCGAGTGACGCGATCAAACCTTTCTTCATGCGAGGTATCGAGGATTTTCAGTGTTCTTAAGGCATGAAGCCTCTCTCTTTCATTGGCAGGCAGTTCAGGCTTAATCATATGGCTCCTATATCTTGAAAGACTTGCTAGAACCTAGTGTACCTGAATAACTCCATAAAAAAATAACCAAACACTATTCAGCAAACGCAAGAAATCCCCCCCATCCCCTCACCCACCCAAAGCAACATGTTCAAATTCTCCATGGCAGCACCTAGATGCTGGCCCACGCCATTTTCATCTTGCCCCCTTTAACTGTTACACTCATCACAAATTAACGAAGAGTCAGCGCTGCGGCGAATGGCTCCAACGCAATTGAGAGTGTCATGCAAGGAACCTTGAAAAAAATGCGCACCAGGCTCGATGAGCAGGGCCTGGCCAGTTACCATATGCTGTTGGGCGACAATGAAGTTGAGCTTAACCCTCTGATCGGCAGCAAGATAAACTTAACCCACACAGGTAATATCTTTTGCTGCAACTGCGGCAAGAAAACCAAGAAGAGTTACTCCCAGGGCCACTGCTTCGTCTGCATGAAGAAGCTAGCAAGCTGCGACATGTGCATCATGAAGCCAGAAACCTGTCATTTTGCCGAAGGCACCTGCCGCGAACCCGAGTGGGGTGAGGCCAACTGTTTTGTGCCTCACTATGTCTACCTCTCCAACACCTCGGGACTTAAGGTCGGGATCACTCGTCATACTCAGTTACCAACCCGCTGGATAGATCAGGGCGCCACTCAGGGCCTGCCTATTCTTAAAGTCTCCAGTCGTCAGCTATCTGGCCTTATTGAAGTAGAGCTAGCCAAAATGATTGCCGACAAGACCAACTGGCGCGCCATGTTGAAAGGTAATGCCGAGCCCTTGCCGCTAAAACAACACGCCGAGGAGTTGCTGCCGCAAATTGAGCAGCATATACATAGCCTGGCGATGGCCCATGGCGAATATGCCATCGAGCGACTGGATGAGGAGATAGTGGCTATCGACTACCCGGTGAGTGAGTTTCCGACCAAGATAGCCTCCCACAACTTCGACAAAGACCCGAATGTGAGTGGCACCTTGTTGGGCATTAAGGGTCAGTATCTGATCTTCGACACCGGCGTCATCAACCTGCGTAAGTTTACCGCCTACGAGGTAAGCTTTAGCGCTAATTAAACGTCTGATACACGATTAGGCCTGCATACCGTCGATGTGTGCGGGCCTAAAGCCCGACTCAAAGGCAATAAACAACTTAATTAGCCAGCCTAAATGACCCCGTAGCAACAACCGCCCTAATAAATACATCGTTCAATACGTTACTGCCAACCTCTTTAAAATGTAACATATGTAAATTCCAAGCAAATATAAATGATAATCTATATCATTCGCATCAAATAATTGTTACCCATTATTCGGACACACTTAGGATAATTTGATGCCATCACACTTCACCCTAAAAAAATCCCCTTTAGCTCTCTATACCAGTCTGTTTTGTCTTGGCCTGATAAGCCCTAGCGTCATCGCCGATGATACTGGCATAGAGCGTATTATTGTCACCGGTAGCCGCAGCGCCGAGAGCATCGAAGAGGTGCCCTCCTCTGTCACCTTGATCGACAACAAGACCTTGGCGCAGGACATGCAGATCACCTCCGAGCTACAAAACATGTTGGCCTTTCGTGTACCGGGCATGGCGCCCAGCACTGGCACCTCGAGTAATGCTGGCCAGACTTTGCGAGGTCGTAAGGCATTGGTGATGATCGACGGTGTACCTCAGTCCACCCCGCTGAGAAACGGCAGTTTAGGCATACGTTCTATCGATCCCAGCGCAATTGAGCGTATCGAAGTGATCAAGGGAGCAACCTCTATCTATGGTAATGGCGCGTCAGGCGGGATCATCAACTACATCACCAAGACCCCAAGCAGCGATGCCAAGGCGAGCGTCGAACTGGGGGCATCGAGCAAATTCAGTGCGGTTAAATTTGAAGACAGCGCAGGTTATCGCTATCACGCCAGCCTGGACGGGACACTGGACAAATTCAGCTATGTGGTCAGCGCGGTAGAAGAAGAAACAGGCCTGGAATATGACGCCGAGGGCGACATCATAGGGCTTATCTACGGCCTGTCTGAAACCAAGTCGCAAAACCTGTTTACCAAGCTGGCCTATGAGTTCGACAGTGAGAAACAACTTCAGCTGACCTACAACTATTATGAGGCGCAGCAAAATGCCGAGCTGGTGGATGTCACAGGCAGTGTCAACAGCGGCGAGAAAACCTACGCCATCAAGAGCAGCGCGCCTAAACCCGGTGTGCCACAAGGGCCAAGAGGCAACCACAACCTGATGCTCAAATACACAGATCAGGAGCTCTTCAACCAGACACAACTGACCTTAGATGCCTACTATCAGAAGATTGAAAACATGTTCTTCTACTCGGCGGCGCTGGCCAATCCCAGCGAGGGGTATGATGGTGGCCAATCGCTGATCCGCTCGGAAAAACGTGGCCTGAGGGTGAACCTCAACAGCTACACTGACTGGGACAATGTGTCGGCAAGCTTCATCTATGGTATCGATGCCCTGAACGATATCAGCTCGCAACCTCTGAATGATGGCCGCATCTGGGTGCCCGAGATGGACATGAGCAACCTGGCGGGTTATCTGCAAACTAAGTGGGTGATCTATGATGACTGGATCCTCAAGGCGGGATTACGCCACGACAGAGTCGACATTAGCGTCGATGACTATGAAACCCTTAAGGTGTGCCGCACCGCTGAGACTTGCTCAGTCCCCTTCGATGTCACAGGTGGTGAACTTAACTTTACCTCCACCACTTATAATCTAGGGCTGCGCTATCAGCTAAGCAATACCTTTAGCCCATTCGCCAGCTTCTCTCAGGGCGCCGACATCTCTGATCTAGGCAGATTACTGCGCACGGCAACCGTTAACGATATCTCGCTGATTCAGACAGAGGCCTCTATCGTCGACAACTATGAGATTGGTTTCTCGGGCCAGTATGACAAGTTGAGCTATGAGCTGGCGGCCTATCGCAGCACCTCAGAGCTGGGGACCAGCAATGCCTATGATCCGGTCACTGGGGTCTATATGCCGGTGCGCGCCCCGCAAAAAATTTGGGGCTATGAGGCACAATTGGCCTACCAATGGTTGGATAACCTAGGCACAGATTTCAGCTACAGCTGGGTAGAAGGTAAAGATACCGAAAAGGATATCTATTTGGACGGCCAGGTGATCTCGGCGCCGAAATTCACCGCTTCGCTCAACTGGCAGCCGGTTGACCATGCCAACATCGCCATCAACTACCTGTATGTGGGCGATCGCAAGCGATTTGAGCCCGTCAATGGCCAGTATGTGGGTGCCCAAGGTCCAGTCAGCCATTACAACCTGGTTAACCTAAGCGGTAGCTACCAACTGGATAACTGGCAGTTTAGCCTCGGGGTAGAGAACCTGTTAAATGAAGACTACTACTCTGCGCGCTCTCAGGCCTTTACCTATAGCGGCTACAACACTAAAGGGTTGGGGACCACCATCAACCTTGGCGTAAAGGCACGTTTTTAGCGGCCAATAAAAAGCGCCGCACAGTCTAACTGGCGGCGCTTATGCATACTTTTGATCGATAAAGGGCTAATGGTTAAGCGATGCGTGTCGCTTTGACGTTAGCCATTTTCAGCTATTATTTTAGTCATCTGTTGCCTTATGTTTCCCCAGCACAGTGATCTTGCCCTTCTTGGAGATCCCGGCAAGGCCCAATGCCTGGCTACCGACGCTGTCATAGGTGAGTTCAATTCGCTCAAGGTGCGCCTCTCCTTTTGGCACTGTGATGGCCCGGCTCGACAACCCTTTGGTTAACACCCCGAGATTATCTACCTTCTTAGACTCACCGTCGCTCATGAACAGCTCTACCTGTTTCAGGTTCACCGTCCCTTGTTCACATTTAAGTTTGATACTGACTAAGTCCTGCTCCTTGCGACCCAAGTTAATCTTATCCACCTCGGCCTTATAGTCGACCGTCTTTTGAGCTATCTCACTCCACTCCCCAGCCTTCACTGGTTGCGTCAACAAAGGCAGTAGTAGCCCCATCACCATTAAGCCTTTAACTGTGTGTCGTAACATCTCAATACTCCTTATCTCAAACTGTCACAATAATCATTGCCACACACTAGCTTAGTCTATCTGTGCGGCGCTGAAGATCCGTTAAAGGTGTTGCGGTAGCTCGCTGAGCATCTTAGTGATCACCCTAGACAATCTGGTATCAGTCCCCTCTTTTGCCTGTGCATTATCCTGACTCAAAGGCGTAAACCCTTGTGCCAGCACCTGCCATCTTGGCGAAGCGAGTTTGGGATCAAACACCATTAACAGTACAGTTCCCTTCTCATAGCGCCCCATGTCGACTCCCTGATTAGATGCACCAGGCACGAGCCCAACCTTTTGCAAGATCTCGCTATCACTCATCTTGTCGCCTAATGCCACACCATAGCCTATCAACAGATCCGGCGATTGTGACATTGAAACTTCTTGATACCCCTTGGCCAACATCACTGCCTGAATCGCCTCACGCATACGCGTCTTTAACGCATCGGGCTGCACCTCATCACCTACCCTTAGCTCGGCAACACCAGGATGTAACGCAAAGCGAGATGGCTGGTCACCAAGGAACCTCAAATCGCCGCTGGCCACCAGGGTTAAACGATCCTCAGGTGTCATAGGCAGTTGCAAGGGCGTCTCCTCGGTGACTGTGCAGGCGGTGACACTCATCATGAGTATCAGGCTAAGCAAGCATGTTTTCATTGGCTATCCTTATCAAAAGTGTAAAAGTCAGTATCTAAAATCAGTCGCATCGTGACCAGAATGAACAAAGTATAAGCTAAGTATCATGAACCTAGGCTGACAAAACGTTAACATTCATCTCCTTAGTGTATCTGTTCACATTTTGGGCTTTTCAAACGCGCCAGGACCATGATAAACGCCAGCACAAGGCCGGCGTTTATCATGGTCAGGCGTATCGCTTTTAGTTCGCCTCGAGCGTCACCACTAAACTGGCACCACTGCTCGAAGGCGCACCATCTGCGCTGACATAGAACCAGCCTTCTGTCGGTGCTAACACACGGATCTTTTCCTGATTACCGGTATTGTCCGACTTGTACTGATAATCTGAAGGGCTCGCCCAGGTCGCGCCATTGGCGTATAGATCCAGGTTACCACTGCCGTGATCCGTATTGATCTCAATGGCCGCGGTGTTGGCCGGCACATAGAAATAGTAACTTGAGTGCCCGTCGGCCACACAGACGGCTTGGCCAAATTCTACGCCACCATAGCTGTATGGGTTGTTGCTAACGCAGGCATCCTCGACACCAGCATCACCACCATTATCGGGAGTTCCATCAGCTGTTTGACTTACCTTTAGGGTCACACCATCAAACGCAGTAACGGCCACTGTCGAAATATAGACCCAACCACGATTGGCGATAACACTTATCAGCTCATCGTTACCTGTGCTCTGTGACTTGACGTCATAGTCACTGCTCGAGGCCCAGGTTTGCTGGTTAAAGTAGATATCCAGATCCCCTTCACCACCTGAGGTACTGATGTACAGCTGTGTATTATCTTGATCGACATAGGTGTAGTAATAATTGATCCCAGTGCCCGCCACACATTCAGCCTGCTCCAGAGTGAGTTTGCCATCGGTAATGCTTGTGTCGCCGCAATGGCTCACGGGCCCACCACCATTGTCAGCATCGGCGTTATCGCCAATACCATTACCGTTCTCATCGGCCCACTCGGTAGGATCGCTTGGAAAGGCATCTTCACTGTCGATCACCCCGTCGCCATCGCTATCAATCGGCGTGACTATGCCGCCATCAAGTGGTGTGTCATTACTGGATACCGTCAAGAGCCAGCTATTCCATTCACTGTCATACTGAGTGCCAATAGTGTTATCGATATAGCTGAGCCAAGCTGCCGCATCCCCGGCGCGGGCGTATACCAGAAGCGCGTCAACATCACTTCTGTGCTGTTCAAACAGAAAGCGCACTGCTAGGTAGCCCCAACGGTAGACTCTCTCTGTACCACTGTCATAGGTATTGGCCAAGATCTCACTGAGGCTGAAGCTTTGACTACGCCCAATAGCGATCGCCTCGTCATTACGATTTTGCTGAGAAATGTATTCAGCCAATCCTTCTGACCACCATACCGACTTGCCAGTATCGATATCGAAATGGCTAAAACCACCGTACAGATTAAAGCGACCATCGAGATAATGCACATACTCATGCCTGAGATTCCACACCAAAATATCCTCAGTCCAGGTGGCCTCATGTGCAATAAAGCGGGCTTGGTTATTCGGGTTGGAGGGTGTGCCTTCGAGGTACATACCACCATTGTCTGTGTTGATGCCAAAAATAATACCGGCATAGGCATCATAGTCATCATAACTGTCGAAGATATTGACCTCGAGATCCTGATTGTAATCATCGGCCACGGGGTCGCCGCTGGTCGCCAGCACCTGATGGAACAGTACTTCTTCATCCCCCATCAAATCACAAGACTGCTGTAGCTCCTGATTGGTAAGTTGCTGCGCGCGGATCTTAATGGTGTCAGAGCAGCTATAGTGAATACCAAGCACGCTGCTTTCCAGCTCAGCTTCCCAGCCGCAGATCCCAAAACTGTCGCATTGTCCAGGGTTGTAGTAATCCAGATAACCAGCGGCATCAGCCCACTGCTTAGACAGGCGGGCAAACTTATTCATATATTGCTGCACACCATCGTTGAGCGAAAGCTTCAGACTCTCAGGCAGCCCCCAGTATTTCTGGTACTCATAGAAACGGCCAAACTCATGAAAGGCATCTGAGGATTCGAAGGCATAATTAGAGTTGATGATATAGTCTGAGGTCGCCACCTTAAGCAGCGCGGCGCGCAAAGCATCATACTCCATTGAGGCCTTAGTGTACTTCTCATCCCAATTGCCACGATAAAGGGTGGTTAGCGCCTTAGTCAGTGCACTTCTGTGATACCAGGACGCCAGATGCTGCTCGCTAAACTGATCAAGATATTGTGTGATCACCGCCACCGAATCATAGTAGTTGTAAGAACTGTCCCAAGCGATGAAATACTCCTGCAATGTGTTGCCCTGCATGTCGCTCAGGCTGGCCATAGCCGGGTTTTTCGCATATTCGAGTAGTAGTTCGCGCATGGCATCGCTGGCGCGAGTATCGCTATAGCTCAAATCCTCGTTATAGTATTCGATATAAAATGCGCCACGTAGAAAGTAGAACAGGTTAAATAACTCACTACCGCTACTGCTGTCATAGGTCGCCGCGCTGGCCTTAGCTAAATTCGCCACCGCCACCACATTGTCGGCCTTATACGCCTTTACCGCCGTGGCGTCGTTACGAGAATATAACTCTGAGATACAGGAAAACTCCGCCTGACGAACAAAATCATACAGGGCCTGGCCGGTTAACGTATCGAACTGGCTATAACCATTACAGGGATCCGTCTCAGCCGCTGGCCCTTCAGCACCTTGATTGCCCTCAGCGCCCTGAGCGCCCAAAGGGCCTTGCAGAGCAGAGTGGTCATTAACCCCCTGCTGTGACTCTTGCCCTGTACCTGATGGTGGCACCTTATCACCCTCAGTAACCGATGCGGCACCTCTTGGCTTACGCGCAGCCTTATCGAAGCGCGCTTTGCTCTGGCCATTGTCAACATCAGCCCGTTGCACCGCCGCTTTCATCGCCTGTTGCGGCATGGGTTTAGAACGCGGCGCGTCATTGGCACTCACAACCTGTGGCGCTGCAAGCAGGGAACAAGCTAACGCCAGGGCGGTGGGAGTGAAACGGCGAGTAAGCACACCGCGAGATATAATTGTCTTTGTCATAGTTGGTCTCCAGACCTATCGGCTCGGGCGAGCCGATCATTACTCAGGTTTAAGTCACTCAATTCACCTTCTTTGAGGTGTCGTTATCGAGCATTTAGCACATCCTTGTTAACCCGTAGTTAACAATTTATTGCAGGCAAGTTATATTTTATACAATATATAATTGCAAGCGAGACAGAGAAGATTTACATCACCAGATAGGTAAATCTGCCGATTTAAAGCTAAATAGTTAATGATTTACAGTGAGTTATAAAATATGCAAAAGGTTGGGAAATTTTTCTGGTCAGAATGTCTTATGTCGGCGATCATAGGCCATCGTTAACAGGTACTAGAGACACACGCTACATGGAACTGGTTTTTGCCATCGCCCTTTTCGCCTTTTCCTCAGGGATCACCCCTGGGCCCAACAACATTATGTTGATGACCTCTGGCGTCAATTTTGGCATCAAGCCCAGTCTGCCCCACCTGGCGGGGATTTGTATTGGCTTTCCCTGCATGGTTCTGGCGATCGGTTTGGGATTGAGCGCCGTCTTTCAGGCCTACCCACTCTTGCACCTGATCATCAAATATATTGGTATCGCCTACCTGCTCTATCTGTCTTGGCTCATCGCCAACAGCAGCAGTAAGATGGAGGGTAAACAGACCGCCAAGCCACTCTCTTTTCTCCAAGCGGCGGCCTTTCAATGGGTCAACCCTAAGGGCTGGATCATGGCCGTGGGCGCTATTGCGACCTTTACTGTGATTGACCAACCACTAACACGACAAGTTCTCACCATCGCCAGCGTCTTCTTCAGCGTGGCACTGCCCTGCGCCCTGGTATGGTTAGGCTTTGGTGTGGCACTCAAACGGTTACTTAAAAATCAACGTCAACAAAAAGGCTTTAACATTGCCATGGCACTCTTGCTTGTGGCCTCTATCATCCCTATGATCGCTCCTCAATAACGAGATCAAACGGAGCTGCCGGTGTCTGATACACAGGTCAATCACAGCGCTGAGGATGCGCCAATCGCCTTAGAGACCCAGAATTGGGTGGAAAAGGTGATCATGAAATACAACATCTGCCCCTTTGCCCGCCGTGAAGTGGAGCGTAACAGCATCCGCTATACGGTCGCCCAGCATAGTCAGATTGATAAAGTATTGGATGAGCTGATTCAGGAATGTCATTTGCTGGAGCAACAGCCACAAATCGAGACCACACTGTTTATCATGCCACGGGGCTTTGAGGGCTTTTATCTCTACCTAGATCTGGTGGATATCGCCAACGACCTGCTTATCGAGCAGGGCTTTGAGGGGGTCTTTCAGCTCGCCAGTTTCCACCCGGATTACTGTTTCGAAGGCGAGCCCCAAGACAGCGCAGCAAACTACACCAACAGGGCCCCTTACCCAACACTGCATATCATACGAGAAGCCAGTATGGAGCGCGCCTTGGCCGATTATGACGATCCAGAGTCTATCCCCGAGCGCAATATCGCTTTTGCCGAACGTAAGGGCGAGGCCTTCTTCGTCAAGTTACTGCAAAGCTGCAAACAAGCCGATTAATTCAAGGGAAAGAGAAACCGATGGCAAGCAAATATTATGTGGTATGGGCAGGACGCGAGACGGGCATCTTTACCAGTTGGCCGCAAACCAAGGCGCTAGTGGACGGCTTTGCCGGGGCGCGCTATAAATCCTTCAAGACATTGGCAGAAGCAGAGGCCGCCTTTGGCGCTAAGCCCTCTCAGACCAGCAAGCCTAAAACGGCCAGTCGCAAAGCAAGCAGTCAGATCGCCGCGAGTGAACACCCCGACAGCGATATCGATATCTATACCGATGGCGGCTGTGAGCCCAATCCCGGCGAAGCAGGCTCAGGCCTGGCACTCTATCAAGCGGGTGAATTGACTGAGCTCTGGTATGGGCTTTATAACCCCAAGGGCACCAATAACACCGCCGAGTTAAACGCCCTATATCAGGCTCTCTTAATGGCGCAGCAATATAGTAAACTGGGCAAGAGCGTGCATATTCACAGTGACTCCCAGTATGCGATCAATTGCATCACCAACTGGGCCTATGGTTGGAAGGCCAAGGGCTGGCAACGTAAAACCGGCGAGATAGCCAATCTTGAGATCATTCAGCAAGCCCATGAGTTATATGACAGTTTAAAAGCGACCATCAAACTCACTCATGTGGCGGCGCATGTGGGCATTGAGGGCAATGAGCTGGCCGACCGCATGTCTATCCACGCCATCGACAGCAAGGAACCGAGCTTTTGCCGCTACTCGGCGCCGTTAGATATTCCGGCTTTATTGGCACTGCGGACGGGCTAATCCCCGTCCATAAAACACTATCTAGATCACGACAACACAGTCGCGGCCATTCTCTTTAGCCCGATAGAGCGCCTGATCCGCATCATTAAACAGCCTGTCTTGATCATCGTCCCAGCGATAGAGTGAGACGCCGGCGCTGACGGTGATAGCCACCGGAAAGTCGCTCTCTTGGCTGAGATGTTTGATATCTTGCCTGAGTTTGTCGGCGAAAGAGGTCGCCCCTTCGCTGTCGGTATCCTCGAGAATGATCACAAACTCCTCGCCCCCCCAGCGGCCAACAAAATCTGTCTTACGTATCGCCTCTTTGAAGATTTTAGCCACCCGCTGCAACACGTCATCGCCCACCAGATGACCATGCTTATCGTTGACCGCCTTGAAATGATCGATATCGAAGATACACACCGCCAGCGAGGTCTGCTGTCGATTGCTGCGACTAATCGCTGCCGCCAGTTGATGGTTAATGGCGCGACGATTGGCGACCTTGGTTAAGGGATCGGTATTGGCCTGAGACTTATACTGCATCTCGTCACTGAGATCTTTAATCACCACAATGCTGTGTTTCTCACCACCAACCCCATAGGTGGCGATAGAGATACTGGCGGGAAAAACATCACCATTCAATTTCTTACCGTAAAAAGTAGTATTACGTTGGGACATGGGTTGCACCCGGTCTGACTTTTGAAACTCCATACGCAGCTTCTTATGCTTCTCCTTGGTAGCACTGGGCACCAGATCATCGACATTTATTTTATTTAGCGCCCGCTCAGAAAATCCAAACAGCCGCATGGTTTCCCGATTGGCAGAGATGATGGTGCCATGCTCGTTGACCGAAAAGATGGCATTGGGCGCACAGCGAAAGATCACTTCGAGATCTTTTAGCTTGATGGCCAGACGTTTATTCACATATCGGATGAAACTAAATACTAAGATACTTACCAGCACCAGGGCAAAGAGGATCACCAGCAACATTTGATTCAGACGTTGATGGGCACTTTCCGCCCGTTGAAACAGGCTGTTTGGCACCTGGCTCTGACTGGCAAGAATGGTGGCTATCGCCGCAATTGCAGCAGTGTCATCCACCCTCACCGCCAAATCGATAGCTTGAACGTCGCGCTTTTGCTCCACCATCTGGCGCAGGCGTGGCAGATGTTGTCGATATTGTTCGACGACAGACGCTATCGCCTTCACCTGAGCCTCATGTTCGGGAGCAAGCTGAGCATACTTACCTAATGAGCGCAGCCCTAGCTCAATCTCAGCTTCAGCGCGCCTCAAATAACTGAGATCGTGACGAATAACGGCATTTTTGAAGTCGTGAATAAAGCCTCCGTAGCCTAATGCCACCATGGCATCGTTAAACAAGGCCGTCTTATCCAGTTCCTCATAGGTGTGATGCTTCCAGTCCTGCTGAGACTGATTAATGCTAGCCATCAAAATATAAAACGCCGCGATGAGAAAGACGAGATACAAGATAGCCAAACTGTATATTTTAAAAGCCTTCATGGGGTGGCGCATTCACGTTTCATCCTTAAACAGAACAGCCGCCATACGGCGATGATTCGTTGCAGGCGCTGTGCTCACATTACTTGCGGCAATAGCCACTGAATAGGAAAGCGGTTAAGCGCCGCCAACAGAATGAAAAGTATAGTCCACTTCAACCTAGATACCTGAAATTAAGCACAAAAGTCGTAGTTGCTGCGGGTCATTAATCCAACGCTGCTTGGCTCTGCTGCAGGTTTTGGCGTGCCAGACGTTTGTGCATCAGCGCGATAAGCTTACCCACCAGCACAATAATCACAGCCCCGGTCAACACAGGCGATAAAAGAAACCACCAATCCTGGCCTGTCAACATCACCAATAACGGCGTCGCACCCGCCGGAGGATGAGTTGTTTTAGTCAGTAGCATGGCGCTAACAGCAAGGCCGCTGGCCAGAGCCAGGGTAAACGGATTGACACCGACATAGTGAAAAAAATAGAGGCCGATGGCGCAGGTCAACAGATGACCGAAGATCACGTTTCTTGGTTGCGCCAGCGGGCTCTCAGGCACGCCAAACACCAACACAGCCGTGGCACCGAACGGGACCATCAACAGCACCAGATCGGACTGCAGCGTTTCGGCGTATGACAGGAGGCCAATCGCCAAGGCGGCACCCATTCCAGAAATTAACGCAAAAGCCAGTTTATTCATCTTGATCTCTTTCACTCCATAAATGTAGACAAGTCTGTCTACCCGCAAGAGTAGACAACCTGGTCTACCGATGTCAAGATATAAAAAAGCGAGGCGATCATGACAGATAAACGACAACAACTAATCGATACCGCCCTCAGCCTCTTTATTGAGCGAGGGATCAATCTGGTGGGCATCAACGAGGTGCTTAAAGTCTCTGGGGTGGCCAAGAAGACTCTCTATCACCACTTCAGCAGCAAAGAGGCGCTGATCGTTGCCGTGCTTGAGACCCGCCACAAGATCTACATCGACTGGCTCAATCATAGATTAAGCCAAGGCCAGGACGACTTTGGTAAAATTGAGGGGCTCTTTGCCGCCCTCGATGATTGGTTTAATGATCGCGTGCCTGAGCTGAGTGAATTTCATGGCTGCCTATTTATCAATTCGGCCATTGAATGTGGCGACAGTCGCTGTCAGGTGTCACGCTTTGCCAAGTATCATAAGCAGGCCGTCAGAGAACTGATTCGCGAGCATCTCGAGCAGCAAGACGACGCACTGCTGGACCTTATCTGTCTACTCAAAGAAGGGGCAATAGTCTCGGCCATGGTGAGTCAGAATAAACAGGCCGCTAAGCCTTGCCCGGCGTTCATTGCCGCCTACCTAAATGGAAAAAAGCGTGAGTGAGCATGGTAACGAACTGTCCTCACTGACGCGCCATAGGGAAAGGCTCAAGTTCATGCCCAAATTGATCTTAAGCCCCCTGAGTATCAAGCATAAAAACAGCAATATTAAATGTTGGGTCTCATCGATAGCTTGTGAGACAATCGCGCCATGAAAATCTATCGTAAGTTACACAAGGCCCCTTTTAGAGTGCTGCGCATTAGTCGCCGCCGCTTTGGGCTGCGTTTGAAACGGGACATGCTTGCGCTCAAAGATGCCCTGGCCCAGGAAAAACAGGAAACCAAGGATATGTTGGTTGCCTATAAGCGTTACACCCGCAAACAGGCCAGTAAAGAGGAGCTTCGCCTGGCCAATAAGCAACTGGCAGACCTGATCAAAGGCCTGGGGCTTGGCGTCTTTGCCGTACTGCCTTTTGCCCCTATCACCATTCCCGTAGTGGTAAAACTGGGGAAGTTAGTCGGGGTCGAAGTACTGCCCAGCTCCTTCAATAATCTCTCCGAACGCAAGGTGCAACTTGGCCGTGAGGCTCAAGCCACTAAACGTGCTCTCAAGGCTGTAGAAAAAGCCAGCAGTGAATAATCCTCCGCTTTCGTCTCAAGGGGCGGGCATGCTAATCTAAGTTGAATTTTGACCTCAATAAGATGATGCCCAATGACTCAAATACTCCTCTCTGGTTCCGAAGGGATCCCACTGACACTGCTCAGTACCAATGATTATAACGACTGGCTAAGCAGCCAAGACAACACGGTAAAAAACTGGTTAACCAACACCCAATTCAGCGGTAAAGGCATGAGCCTGATCCCAGGCAGTGAGGGCGCACTCAGCCAAGCCCTCTATGTCACCGATGATAAAGACTCCCACTGGGTTTTCGGCGATCTGGTTAACGAGCTACCTGCAGGCCAATACCTGCTCGATGCCGATGCGCAAACCTGTAAGCTCGCTGCCTTTAGCTGGGCCTTAGGCGCTTACAAGTTTGATCGCTACAAGCGCAACGACAAGACCTACCCTCAACTGGTACTCAAAGACGCTGCACTGGTTGCCCAGACCTTACAGATGGTGCGTTCGGTATCGATAGTGCGCGATCTGGTCAACACCCCTGCCGCCGACATGATGCCTCAGCACCTTGGCGAAACCATGGAGTCATTGGCAGCCGAATTTGGTGCCAAGGTCACCCAGATAGTCGGCGATGACCTGCTAACCCACAACTACCCCACCATTCATATGGTCGGCCGCGCCAGCCACAATGCGCCGCGCCTGATCGACCTCACCTGGGGCGATGAAGATGCACCTAAGGTCACCTTGGTGGGCAAAGGCGTCTGCTTCGACTCAGGCGGATTAGATCTTAAACCTGGTGCCGGCATGCGCCTGATGAAGAAAGATATGGGCGGTGCTGCTCATGTTATCGGCCTTGCCCACCAGATCATGGCAGCTAACTTGCCTGTGCGTCTGCGTGTATTGGTGCCTGCGGTGGAAAACGCCGTGTCGGCCAACGCCTTCCGTCCAGGTGATGTGATCACTACCCGCAAGGGGCTTACGGTCGAAATTGACAACACTGACGCCGAAGGCCGTCTGGTACTGTGTGACGCCTTGGCCGAAGCCAATGACGACAAGCCCGTTCTGCTGATCGATTTCGCGACCCTCACGGGCGCCATGCGTATCGCCCTGGGCACAGAGCTCCCTGGCTTCTTCAGTAACGATGATGAGGTCGCAGCGGGGATCACTGCATCCGGTCTGGCGGTAGAAGATCCTGTGTGGCGTATGCCGCTGCACAAGCCTTATTTTGACCTGACCGGCAGTGATATCGCCGATCTGGCCAACTGCGGCAAGGTGCCCTTTGGCGGCGCCATCACGGCGGCCCTCTACCTGGAAGCCTTCGTCGACGAGGAGATCAGCTGGACCCATTTCGACGTTATGGCCTGGAATACCCGCAAACTACCGGGTCGCCCCATCGGCGGTGAAGCCTTCGGTATCCGCGCCGTGTTCGACTACCTGGCCGAACGCTTCGCCAAGTAGCCTGATACAAAAATAAGCGATAATAAAGCCCAAGTGATGATTCACTTGGGCTTTTTATTAGCCTAACAGACTAGGTTCTACTGACAGCTGACGAGATTTATTCCTCTACGCCTTTGCTGCGCAGGAACTCATCATAGGTGCCCTTGAAGTCATTCACGCCCTGTGGGGTGATCTCTATGATGCGGGTGGCCAGTGACGACACGAAAGCGCGGTCATGACTGACGAAGATCAAGGTACCTTCGTACATCTCCAGCGCATTGTTCAGTGACTCGATAGATTCCATATCCAAGTGGTTCGTCGGCTCATCCATCACCAGAATGTTTGGCTTTTGCATGATCAGCTTACCAAACAGCATACGTCCCTTCTCACCACCTGAGAGTACGCGTACCGACTTCTTAATATCGTCGGAGCTAAACAGCATACGGCCAAGGTAGCCACGTACACTCTGATCGTCATCTTCTGGTTTACGCCACTGACTCATCCAATCAAACAGTGTCATGTCATTTTCGAAATCCGATTCATGATCCTGAGCGTAGTAACCAATGGCAGCGTTTTCTGACCAATGAATGGTTCCTGTATCCTGTGGAATATCGTGGATCAAGGTGCGTAACATAGTGGTCTTACCCACACCGTTTTCACCCAATACGGCGATACGCTCACCCACTTCGGCGATCAGGTTGAAGTCTTTAAACAACGGGCCGTTGTCATAACCTTTAGACAGCTCTTCAACCACCAAAGCATTACGGAAAAGTTTCTTCTCCTGCTCGAAGCGGATGAAAGGGTTAACACGGCTTGATGCCTTAACTTCTTCGAGCTTGATCTTATCGATCTGCTTAGCACGTGAAGTCGCCTGCTTCGCCTTAGAGGCGTTAGCAGAGAATCGCGCCACGAAGCCTTGAAGCTCGGCAATTTGCGCTTTCTTCTTGGCATTGTCAGACAATAGACGCTCACGGGCCTGAGTCGCCGCCGTCATATATTCGTCATAGTTACCCGGATAGACACGCAGCTCACCATAATCGAGATCCGCCATGTGGGTACACACAGAGTTGAGGAAGTATCTGTCGTGCGAGATGATGATCATGGTGCTGTTACGCTGGTTGAGCATCTCTTGCAACCAACGGATGGTATCGATATCCAAGTTGTTGGTGGGTTCGTCCAGCAGTAAGACATCTGGATCACTAAATAGCGCCTGAGCCAACAGCACACGTAACTTGAAGCCTGGGGCGATTTCGCTCATTAAACCAAAATGTTGCTCTAGCGGAATACCTACACCGAGTAGCAGTTCGCCGGCACGGCTTTCTGCGGTGTAACCGTCCATCTCGGCAAATTCCATCTCCAGCTCGGCCACCTTGATGCCATCTTCTTCGCTCATCTCTGGTAACGAATAGATTCGATCGCGCTCCTGCTTCACCTTCCACAGCTCGGTATGTCCCATGATCACTGTATCGACAACATTGAACTCTTCGTAGCCGAACTGGTTCTGGCTCAGCTTACCCAGACGCTCATTCACATCCAGAGAAACATTGCCCGATGTCGGCTCAAGCTCACCGCCTAGGATCTTCATAAAGGTTGATTTACCACAACCATTGGCGCCGATAAGACCGTAACGATTGCCGCCGCCAAATTTTACTGAGATGTTTTCAAACAGTGGCTTAGAGCCAAACTGCATGGTGATGTTAGCCGTGGTAATGATAAGAACGCCCTCGCAAGTCTATACCATTGATTATAAACAAGTTTGCGTAATCAACAGTCATTATAAATTAAGTGTAAATTTTAAACGCGGGAGTATACAGCAAATGCTCATGTTTGATAAGTAGGTATCAATATCACTTACTTAACGGAGGTGCACCAGCTCGTGCATTGACCTTAAATTTGAAAGTTGATGACTGTATATCTATACAGCACACGTTCAATTTTGATACAATCTTTATTGCGTTACTAGCTGTAAGAAATTCCGGTAAACGTGACACTTAATCACTTAAACAAGAGGTTCTAAAAATGGCTAATGATAAACAGGTAAAATATAAGATTGGGCGAGATGCGAAAACAGGTCTATTCATTCCCGTTAGTGAGGCTAAGAAAAGACCTAAAACAACTGTTGTAGAAACAATAAAGCGCAAGAAATAAGACTTAAGTTTCACTAAGGGGCACGGAAGCCCCCTTATTCTTTATTTTGGATTAATAATAAAAAAACGTAAGCGCTCAATGAACTAGTTAAGCCTCACTCAACTTTATCTATTTCCACATTCCACGGCATGAGGTCAGACATATCATCGTTGAGTTCGCGCTTTGGCAACTCAGTAAACAGATGTTGGAAGTAGTAGTACGGGTTCATATCGTTGGCACGAAAAATCCATCATTAGTGTACTGAAACATACACCCCATCCCCCATCCTTGTAACATCTAAGGAAAACACTCTATATAAATCCTTTAGTGCAAAACCAATCCCATCATAATCATGAACAGATGTTAATGAACTACTATTATAGGCATCAAGAAATTCATAGAATTGCTCACCAAGTTCAACTAACACTTCATATAATGGCGATGCACTCATCACCTCATAAAGTTCCACATCGAATGTTTCTACTTCTAATGCCAATGAATCAATAAAGCCTTTTGCGTACGCATAAGAATTAACTATCAAGCCCAAACGTTCCCTAACGCTAGCAAACATATCTTCTATAGAAATTAGTCTACTCTTATATTGATTAACCAACTCAGTTATTTCTTGCGGAACCTCTGTCAACACATTCCTTAATGTCAAAAATGTTGATTCTATAGCACAATCGAGAGCAAAAAATGAAGACATGTAGTTAGCAAAATATTCAGACCAACCTCTAACAGCAATCATTAATATAGCATTAGCATAACCATCTACCATCATTGACGCTGGCACCAGATTCAATGTATTTTTCTCGTGCACATGAAATAATTCATGAAGCAACCTTTGCAGAATAGTTCTTGTTTCATCTCCATTTAATTCAACCTCAATCTCTCCATTTCCATTTTGTACAAATAGCTCACCAAAAAAATCCCAACCAAGAACCAAAGTGAACTCCTCATATTCACCATCACTTCCTAATTTTGAAACCAACTGACCAACAGCAATAGCTTGCTCGCTATTAGTGAATGCACTTTCTGATTGATGCCCATAACTACTACAGACAGAAGATAGAGAGTTAGCAAAATTTACAGTTATTACGATTCTTTTTAATTTAGATATATTAAGACTTGAATATCGACTGTCTAACGCCCTAACCATATCCATACAGCTATTCCCAAGCTCATTAGCTAGTCGCTCATTTTCAAAACCTTCTACAGTTATAAAAAAATCATTATCCATTGAGTTTCCCTTACATTGTTGACGACTAGATTTCAAGTTGAACTAGAAAATAAGTTACTACACTCTTTTACACTACTATCAGTGCCATTATCAACCCGATGGCAATCATTTAAGAATTGAACGACCAACTCCCAGATATAAAACAATTCAATTAAAACTACAACTTAAGCACATTCAGCAACCATGTTACAAACTAATGCATAATCTTTAACAGCTTTCAAATTAGGTGTTGAGGCCTTAGGGCTTTTTTATAGCGTCTTCAATAGCTCTCTAACAATTTTAAAATCCCTAACAAGATGTTAGAAACTTTACCTCAACACCTAACACTGTTAAAAACCAAGAACACAAAGTTATTGACACCCCGCAATGACAGTGTCACTATCTATATAGTTTCTAACACTCTCTACAGGTGCTTAAAATGGCTCTCATTGGATATGCAAGGGTATCAACTCAAGACCAGTCACTAGAGGCGCAACTTGAGGCGCTCAAGAAGGCTGGCTGCTCAAAAGTCTTTCACGGGAAGCAATCAGGGAAGTCTGATGATAACTGGAAGAAGCTAGATGAGCTTATCGAGTATTCGCGAGAGGGCGACATTGTAGTAGTGACAGCCTTTGATAGACTAGGAAGAAGTCTTAACCAAGTATTAGCCAAAGTTGACACCCTCAATAAGAAAGGGGCAAGCGTAAAGACCTTAGATGGTCAAATAGACACGAGTGATGGCTCACCAATGGCCAAGGCCTTTACGCAGCTTTTAGGGGTATTTGCAGAGCTTGAACACTCTATAATCACTGATAGGTTACAGTCAGGAAGGAGACGAACAGGAAAGCTAGGAGGAAGGAAGTCCAAGCTAAGCCCTGAACAGCAAGAAGAAGTGAAGAAACGCCTAAAGGATGGCGATAGCAAGCTAAAGCTTTCCAAAGAGTTTGGAGTATCTAGGGCAACCATTCTCAATATAGAGAAGGCCTAGAACCCATCTGGTGAGGCCGATAGCTCTTAAGAGTGTTGGTGAGGATTGCCACCTCTATAGCATTAGCCTCTTTCCTGCACATTGGCTCAAAGCCCCAATTAGCATCCTGCCTTATTTCCATACCAAGATGGAGGCCATAGCTATAATGGATTCTCTCTAGCTCCTGCTGCAAAGCAAAGTTAGAGAAACCTATGTCAGACTCCAGCCTAGTAACCTCTTCTGACACCACCTGAACAGAATCATAAGGTCTTTCCCCAAATTTAGGGTTTTTAACCGTTCTAGAGGGAGGGGCTATTTGCTTGTACTTAATAAACTTGAACAACTCTCCATCTGTGAGACTGTTAATAAGGCGGAGAATCTCCTTATCACTGGTGTCGGGATAGACTTTGTAGTGAGACTGTAAGCCTGTAACCATCAACCTAGAAGTGTGATTGTAATCAGCATTACCAAGTGAGCGGTTAACCTCTTTTGAGGCTATTAACAGGTTGGCAGTTGATAGCAGCCCTATAGAATCCCTTCCCTTTGTTGGGGCTAGGTGAGCTAGTTCAAATAGGTGTTCTCGGTACTTCCCGAAGCCATTAGCTCTTACCATCCTTTTGTATAAAAGGAATAAGTCGTTAAAGCTGTGGTAATTAGAACCTGTGAGAATTTGAACAGTGTTAGCCCTCTTACAATTATAGAGTAACCACCTACCAAAGCCTGTTCGGTGGAAGCACTTCAAGGCTTGTTGTTGGTGTTGTTTCTCGGTATGAGTTGATTGACAGGTGTGATTACAAAAGCTCTTGTTCTTAGTTAAAGAACCACAGGACTTACATTTGTTAAGTGGCTTAGATTTTCTAGTGGATTTTACAGTGCTTCTTTTAAAGGCTTTGGTGCATCTGTCTGAGCAGAATTTAGCAGTTTTTCTTTTAGCTTTAAAAGAAGACTTACAATGTACACAGGTAATAGTGCGCATGAGTTCCTCCTTTGTGTGAGGTTGTACGAGTGAGGGTGTAGAGTGGTGAGGGTTGTACAAAGTTATAAAGGGATGTTTGGCATCTCGGTTAATTATCTCGGACAGTTTTATAACTTTTGTACAGTACCTACAACCCTTGGTATCACTGGGCTACAGCGATGTTTTTTAAGTGGGTTTCTACAGTTTTTACGATAAAAGCTGCTATAGACATCCCTTCTAAGGCAGCTTGCTGTTTAAGGGCTGGGTAGAGTGATGGGGTGAAACGTAAACTAATCATGTATTAACCTCCGATTTCTAAAGCTTGTTTTAAGATTGCGTCTTCTGACTCTCTTTTAGCTCTTATCTCTTCCGCTTGCCTTAGAATTTCTTGACGTTCGGAGTCGATAACCTCTTGAAGCCCCTTGTTGTGAAGCTCAACCCGCTTTTCCACCTCTTTTCTGGCTAGCTCAGCTATTAGAGTTAAGTCTTCCTCTTGTTGTTCAGGGGATTTCTCCAAGATTATTGAGCGCTTAGCGGATAGCTCTGGAATAACCCGACAGCCTTTGTAGGTAGACTGGAGTTCATTCATAAAAGTTAATAGGTCGAAGTCGCTTGAAATAATAACTTTGAATCTTTTCAAGGGGTAATCACCGTCAAAAACTAACATTCCCTCATAAGCGGTAGCTGATAGAGGTGATGAGTTATAGTTCTCTATCTTAGTTTCGACTAGCTCCTTAACAGCCTTTTCGGAAACCCTCTTAAAGGCTCTAGAATCATCACTGGAGGGCGTTTTCGCCTCTGGCTTGCGGTAGGGTTCAAAGCTGTAAATAAGCTTACAGGATAGTATTGAGGGTGTTTTGAAGTAGTCTTGACCTACTTCATGGGCTCCAGAAGCTACGTGAAGCCTCTCTTCTGAATCCACACTAATACTAATAGTTTGCTTGGGTTTTAGGATTTTTACCTGGCTCTCATAGGAGGTTTCAATATCCTTACCCTTTATGAACTTCTTACTATTAACTCCTCCAGCAAAAGCTGTGGGCTTGTGATAATCAACATGATAAAGGACTTCATTAACACCATTATTTGTTAGCGTATAATCACCAGCACCATTACGGAGGGTTTCCCACCCTGTAATGTTGAATAATTGCTTGTTGTTAATCTTCATTTTTTATCCTCCCATTTTAATTTCTAGGTTGTTTGAGTGTTTTTGTAGCTCTGGGTTATCCGATTCTCTCGCTAATAAAATTAGTGATTTCTGAATCACATCAGATTGAGAGAGGCCGTAATGGACTGCTAGGTCCTTGAGAAGCTTTTTACCCAATACATAAAGTCGGGTTGAGTACGGATGGCGAGTTAAATACATTTTAGGCATAGAAAGTCCTCCATTTAGTGACTGGGTCACTTGGTGTCGTTTAATAAAGGTGGAATATAGAAAGCCCTTAGCGAGAAGTTCCCTAGCCTGAAGAAGAAAAGGGCTAGAGAGAAAGGTAAGGGTTGCTAAGGGCTTGATAGGGTTGGCTATAAAAAGTAACTCTATTAATTATAAATATTATAACACGAAACATTGACTTTGTCAAGAGTTTCTGGTAATGACAAGGAGTGGCCAGCTATGTATAGTATTGTTTTTAAAGGTTTTGTGTTGTTTCGCGTTGTAAATGCTGTAGTAATTTTTTGTTTAACTTGTAGTAAATATTTTTATATCAGTCCTTTACCTCCCGCCCAGACCTAGGATTAAGTCATTACTTCGGGTCAGTTTCGTAGTATTTACCAAGGTCACAACTAAAGGTCACCAGTAGGCTTAAAGCTACGAGTTAAAACAATAATTAAGACTCTAACACCTACAAGCTATTGACTTTTAATGAAAAGTGTGATACCTTAAAGGACTTATGTAATTCGCTATTAAAGCCGTTACAACCCCCTTTCAAGTTTACCTTCTGTTAAAAGAATGACTGTTGATGATTTAGGTTATAAATCCTTTATTAATTCCTTAATAAATGGGTTATCTCTATAAAGCGAGCCTTTTTCGTCCTTAAATACAGACATTACAGCTTGAGGCTCACCCTCTAAAAGCTCTCTATCTGTATCTTCCATAGGACGAGCAACTGGGAGAGTGAATTCTTCGATAAGCTGACAATCAAGGTCAAACTGACGCATATGATAACAATCTTCTGCTCTAGACCACTTTACGTACTCCCAAACTCGGTCTTTATAGGTAATCTTATTACCGATAACCGTGATATTGTAAGAAACCTGTCTCAGAAGATTATTAAGCAGCTCAGGGTCGTCCATCATATCACTCCCCTCTAGCATTGCATCTGCATAGGATAATTCTGAAGGAGTTCTTATCTGAAGTAACAATTCCGACTCGTCCCCCTGCAATTGCTCAAGCTGCTGTTCCAACTCAATAACCTTTGCAGGTGCCGTTTTTGACCCCATCCCAACCAAAACCAAGAAGTTTTCTATTTGAGCCTCTACTTCAACAATACGCCCCTTTACAATTGCTAGCTTTTCTTCGGCATCTTTATTGTTCGCGTTTTTAGATATTTCCTGTATGGCTTCAACAAATGTTTCATAACGAACCCAATCAAGGATTTGAACGGGAATAGTTTTATTATTGGTACATTTATCTTTGCGCTTATTGCCTATGCTACAGTGCATAGCATCGGTCGAATGCTTGTTGGAGCGCATCGAGAAGTTGCCGCCACAAACACCACACTTAACAAGCCCACAGAGCAAATGCCCTGAGCGAGGTGGCTGAGAGTGACCATCAGCCCTTCTAAGCAATTCAGCTTGGACTTGGTAATATAGAGACTCTTCTATAGCAGGTGGATACACGCCAGCTATATCCCCCCAATAGCCTATTGCAGTCTTATTTCTAAGCCACCTCTTTACCGTTGCAGGGTCAGTTGTACCGAACTTTTCAGGAAAAGCATCTCTTAGCCTTCCAAGAATCCGACGCTCACCCAAACCAGATAGATACCACCTAAACACATTACCAAGTATCTCTTTGTCTGCATCGGTTACGACATCGTATCGCTGAGTAGATTCATTCCAAGTAATCCACCAAGGAGCCTTACGCTTAACCCCTTCCCCCTTTTGCGCTAATCTCTTCTTTTTCGTCCATGCAGCTTTCACCCTCACAGATAGCTGCTCAGAATATTGGTGAGCCATCTGAACCTTACCCACCAACTGATACAGCAACCCAGCATTAGTGCTTAGGGCTTCTTTACTATATTCGACCCCGTCTTGCAGCGTTATGACTTTAACACCATGTTTGATTATGTCGTTAAGCAAAGAAATCATTTCCATCTCAGGAAGTCGCCCTAGCCTATCCATAGACTCAACCAAGATTCGGTCACCTGAAACTATGTGATTAGCCTCAATTGCCGCCAAAAGCTTTCCAAGGTCATTTTCTAGGTGCTTTCCTTTATACCCAGAAATCCCTAAATCCTTGTACTGCAAAGCGCTAAGCTCAACATCGGTATGCGATTTTAGATACTCGTTGATTAAGTTCTCTTGCCTTTCTAAAGACGAGCCTCTTTCTTGAATCGCAGAGCTGAAACGAATATAGGGAATAGCTTTAGGCATGTGTAGCTCTTTAAGAAATGATAAGAACCACAAGTATATGAGTGACTTAAATTGATAGCAACAGCAATGCATCCGTGGTGATGTTCGCTGTAGTGATCAATGTGAAATTCCGAATAATTTAGTTAAGCGAAGCGCCGCCTGCCGGGTCGAAAACCCTCCATGGCAAACCTAAAGTTCGCCTGTGACAAGCTGATTAAAAACCGCGCTAAAGGGATATTTTAAAGCGCGCTACTATAGCCACTTTAGTCTGTTTTATCAACTTAAGCGGACTATTTTCCCACCGAGGCGATCGCAGCGAGCGAGTGGCAAAGCGGCAGAATTTAGTGACGTAAGGCCTCACCATTATCGATCAGTAACAGCGAGCGCTGATCAGCCTGACTGTCAGCCGGGCTAAAGCCAAACACCTGACCATAGAAGGAGAGCTCGGCATTTAACGCGGCAACACGATTGCGCGGCTTTTTCACCCCATGCCCTTCATCATCAAACAGCAGGTATGCCACGGGCACACCCCGGCGTTTAAGGGCGGCATAGATAACATTCGATTGCTGCGCCGGCACCACAGGATCATTTGCGCCTTGCACAAGCAATAATGGCTCTTTCAAGTCATCCAGATGATAGAGGGGCGAACGCTCACGGTAGAGAGGGGAATTGGGCTTAAGCTCTCCCACTAAATGATGCAAGTATCCCTGCTCGAACTTATGGGTCTCCCTGTCCAGAGCCATCAGATCGCTCATTCCCGAATAGACCACGCCCGCCTTAAAGGTGTTATAGAACGCCAGCGCCGAAAGCACGCTAAACCCGCCGGCGCTCATGCCGCGGATCGCCACCTTATCAGGGTCGACCCAGCCACGACTCATTACGTAGTTGGCTGCCTCGATAGCATCTTCTACCTCCGCGCGGCCCCACAAACCATAAAGACTCTGACGATAGGCTCGGCCAAAGCCTGAGCTGCCACGATAATTCACATCAAGCACCGCAAAGCCACGGCTGGTCCAAAACTGAATATCTCGGCGAAAGCTTAAACTGGCACGCCAGGTGGGACCACCATGGAGCATGATGATGAGCGGTGGGCGTTGATCATCCGGCGCGATATATTCAGGATTCATCGGGCCATAAAAATAACCATAAACAGGCAGGCCGCTGATATCGGATGTAAATTTAATCGGCTCTGCGCGTGAGACATATCGTGGATCCATTATGCAGAGTTTCGGGGCATACGCCAGCTCCACCCCGCGCCCACGAATACGATAGATCCCCTTCTCTGGCGTTATCTTGCTGCCGACGAAATAAACACTATCAGGCCCCTTAACCAGTTGTTTCACCTCGGCGAACTCGGCGGCGATAGACTCGGTTATCCTAAGCTGGGTATAGATACGCAAAAGATGGGTCTTGCCCTCATGCTGCACACTGGCGATGAGTTGATCATCGGTTTCAAAAGCATAGCTATGATTACCCAGTTGCCAGTCAGGGCTAGCAAACTCGGCCGCTTGTTCCAATACAGCCTCTGGCGAGCCATCAGGTTTGATACGATAGATATTCCACCAATTTGTAAAATCGGCGATCACATACAGCTCGCCGCTGGGGCTGTATAACGGCTGGGTAATTGCCCCCTGCATCTGACTTAACAATCGTCTCGGACGTACAATCCCCAGGTCAGGATCGAGGTCCGCCACCCAAAGCTCTGTGTTATCCCAGGGCATATTGGGCTGTTGCCAACTTATCCAGGCCAATTGGGTACCATCTGGCGATACTCGCGGCGAGCTGTAAAAGTCGCTGCCGCTGACCAAAGTTTCTCCCTCATTTTCAAAGTTGAGGTTAAGCGCTACCAAGCTCGCCTTAGGCGCACCTGACACGCGATGATCTTCCCGTACACAGATAAGCCGAGACCCCTTAGAGTAAGAGACACAATCGGCATGTCGGGTATTGGCGGGCGTAATGACAACAGGCTGCTGATTTGGCGCGATACGATACAGCCGTTGATCATCGCGTTTTACCGCAAACAGGCTGCTGCCAATGGCCAGAATAGGCGCGCCGCCATATTCATGGACACGGCTTTTGACATCAAACTCTGAAGGGATAATATTGACTAAATCACCGGATAAGCCGAGTTTGTTGACCCCGACCTTGCCGCCGAGATTTGCATCAACCTGAGTAAAATAAACACCATCTTCGATGGGCATAAGTACCCCGAAGCTATCGGAGGGAGCATATACCGCCTTGGCTGACAGCACTGAGTGCCAGCTGCCGTAATCTGCGATGAGGCGTCCGCTGCGCTCGTCGCGCAAAGGCTCAGGGACGGGGACCTGAAAAAGGCGTATCAAGAGCATGGCAGCCACGGCAAGCCACACAAGCACCCAAGTCAGGTTTTTTAACCGCCTCGCCATAGCATCACTTCACTAAAACTTTCGCCAAAAGAATATTTTACGTCGCAACCATATGAGGGTGAGTTTCTGCTTCTCGGCGCTTAGGCCAAAATAGATGCAGAGCCAGGGGGAGATCAGGATATACCAGGGTAAGACGTTGGCCGATGACTGCGTCACCAGCAGAAAGAAGAAACCAGTATAGATCACCACCACCCCAAGTACGCCTACAATCAACATCAGCGTCTTGGTCGCTTGTTCAAACCATATCATCTTTCTTTTCTTACTCATAAGGTTATACCAATCCTAGTGAATAACTGATCATTTCGGCTTGTTAACACGTCCGATAAGGGCATTCCTATTTTTGATTGTAGAATAACTACTTATCGAAAAATCCTGCTTTGTTCTCGAACGTTTTTCCCGCGCGATGTCTGATCACTTACTTACCGTGATTGGTATTAGATTACATCAAGTGGTGCGCCTTCGCACATTGCACTTTCACACAATGATTAGGGATAGACGTCACCATAAAAAAACGGGCACAGAGCCCGCTTTTACCTATCACTTCGCCAAGTGTTAGATACGAATACCACCGTCGATCTCAAATACGCGACCATTAACATAGTCGTTTTCGATGATAAACTTGACGGTAGAGGCGATTTCGCTTGCCTGGCCTAAACGTCCAACCGGCACCATCTTCTCCAAACGCTCTAGCGCTTCTGGCTTCATGGCCGCCGTCATCTCAGTTTCGATAACACCTGGCGCCACCGCCGCGCTGCGGATATTGTAGCGTGCCAGTTCTTTGGCCCAACCCACAGACATAGCTGCAACGCCAGCCTTAGAAGCGGCGTAGTTGGTCTGACCGATATTACCCGCTTTTGCCAAGCTAGAGATGTTGACGATCACCCCTTGCTGCTTAGATTCGATCATGGCTGCCGCCGCTTCACGTCCGCAAAGGAAAGAGCCTGTCAGGTTAACATTGATCACCGCCTGGAACTGCGCCAGTGACATGCGATCTGTCACCTTGCCCTCTTTGGCTTTGACCAACATGCCATCGAGTAAGATGCCTGCGTTGTTGACCAACACATTGACCTGGCCAAAGTCTTCTAGGATGTAACCGAAACCGGCCATCACATCTTCTTCATCGGTAATGTCGAAAGCGTAACCTTGAACCTCAGTGGTATCGCCGATATCGGCGCAGGCGCGTTCAAGCTTCTCCTGATCCACATCGATAAGTGCCAATTTGGCACCCGCAGCGGCAAGTTCTTGTGCCATCGCAAAACCTAGACCACCGGCACCACCTGTGATGACAACAACCTTATCTTTTAAATCCATCAACTTACCCTTTCTTATTAAACTGCTCAAAAATACTGGAGAAATCACGCTTACCATTACCCTGACGGGCATGATTGACATACAGGCTACGAGCCAGCGCCCCCATAGGGGTACTCGAGTTAGAGAGCAAGGCTGCCTCTTGGGACAGACCTAAGTCTTTCACCATAAGATCAACCATGAATCCACCCTGGTAACCATTTGATGATGGCACGTTTTCCATCACATCTGGACAAGGATTATATTTATCTAGCGTCCAATTACCACCACTACTGACTTTCATGATCTCAGAAAGGACCTTAGGATCCAATCCATGGTCTATCCCCATCTGAATAGATTCGCTAGTACCTACCATGAGTACAGACAGTAGCATGTTGTTGCAGATCTTGGCGACCTGACCGGCACCTGGGCCACCGGCATGGAAAATATTAGCACCCATGGCGTTTAGCACACCCTGAGCCTGCTCAAAGGCGGTATCGCTGCCGCCACAGATAAAGGTCAGCGTGCCCGCCGCTGCACCTGCGGTGCCGCCCGATACTGGCGCGTCGATAAACTCGAGATCCTTAGCTTTGGCCTGCTCGGCAACAAAACGTGCGCTCTCGGCGTCTATGGTTGAACAATCGATCAACAAGGTGCCTTGGGCCACCACATCTATGATGCCTTTATTCTGCTCATCTCCCAGATAGAGACTGCGCACATGCTTACCCGCAGGCAACATGGTGATCACTACATCGGCCGCAGCCGCTGCCGCGCAAGCACTCGGCGCCGACATTGCACCTTGCTCGACCACATGGCTAAGTGCCGCCTGAGAGAGATCGAAGGCTTTAACCGTATAACCGGCCTTCACCAGGTTGACCGCCATTGGGCCACCCATATTACCTAATCCGATAAATGCAACTGTATTCATGTTTTGCTCCTTTTCTTCAGGCTTTGCCTGAAAAATTATTGGCCTAAGGTGCGCAGTGGATCGTTTTGTGGATCCCATGGCGAGGTCATTAGTGATTTAACCATCTCTTGTGGCACGGCCTCGACAGTCTCATACAGCCACTGTGGCTGACGGTCCTTATCGATAAGCAGTGCCCTCACCCCTTCAGCAAAATCACCGATTGAGCAGCAGTTACAGCTCAGTCCCAGTTCCAACTGGAAGACCTGACTCAGACTCAACTCGGTGCCAAGTAGCGACTGCTGATACACCAGATGCAGACTCAAAGGACTACCTGCCAGCATGGTGCTTAGGGCGCGCGCCAGCCAAGGCTCACCGTCTTCCACCGCCTTTACCTTGGTCATGATATCAGCCAGCTCACCCTCCATTAGGGCATCGATCTCGGCTTGATGTTGCTCGAGGACACTCGCGCCCATAGGTTGTTCGCAGCGGCTCGACATCGCCTCGAGTAGCGCGTTTAATTTGCCATGATTAGCACAAACATCGCTTTCCCAGTCGACGCTGGAAAGCGCGTCAAACAGTGGCTGCTTGTCATTTGAGTTAAGGAAGTGATTACCTAGGCCCACATAGAAGGCATCGGCGCCATCCATGTTATAGGCGGTCATCCCTAAGAAACGGCCCATATGGCCCGGCATTCGGTTGAGGAAGTAGCTGCCACCTACATCAGGATAGAGGCCTATGGTCACCTCTGGCATGGCGATGCGTGAACGCTCGGTCACTATTCGATGGCTGGCGCCAGCCATCAGCCCGAGACCGCCACCCATAACGATGCCATCGCCCCACACCAATACCGGCTTGTCGAAGGTATGCAGCAGATGATCGAGGAAATATTCTCGGGTAAAGAACTCCTGAGTCACCTCAGGGATCTCACCGGGCTGCTCTCGTGCCGCCTGATAGAGGGCGCGCACATCACCACCGGCGCAGAAGGCTTTCTCGCCAGCGCCGTCCAGCACCACCATGGCAATGGCATCATCATCGGCCCAGTCGGTTAACTGAGCGGTCAGCGCTTGCACCATATCCATGTTGAGTGCGTTGAGCGCCTTCTCCATGTTGAGGGTAGCAACCCCAACCCTTTTGCCGGATAGGGTGCCTAAGGTCTGAAAGACCACACAATTTGTCTGCTCAGTCATTAGCGGTTTTTCCAGTTTGCTTTGCGCTTCTCAAGGAAGGCGTTAACCCCTTCTGCCTGATCTTCGGTATCAAACAGACCCACAAACAGCTCACGCTCAAGCGGCAACGCCTGGGTGCGCGGCATGGTGCGGCCAGACTGAATAAGCTGCTTACACACGGTCACACTACTTGGGCTCTGGTTCGCCACCTTCTCGGCTAGCGCCATGGCAGTAGCTAAGGCTTGTCCCTTCTCGACCACCTCTTCGATAAGACCGATACTTAGCGCCTTGTCGGCATTAACACGCTCACCGCACAGGATCATACGCTTGGCCCAACCCTCACCCACCAGGGCGGTCAGGTTTTGGGTGCCGCCCGCACAGGGCAGCAGGCCAACGGTGGCTTCTGGCAGAGCTAACACCGATTGCGCCTCGGCAATGCGGATATCACAGGCCAAGGCAACCTCTAAACCACCACCCATAGCATAGCCGTTGATGGCAGCGATAGAGACGCCACGAAATGCGCTTAACGCCTCAAACGCCTCACCAAAATGTTTCGCCATAGTGGCCGCATTACCCTTGTCGCCGTCGGCAAATAACTTGAGATCGGCGCCGGCGCTGAAAAACTTCTCGCCTTCACCAGTCAGTACCAGAGCGTAGATCTCCTTGTTTGCGTTGAGCTCGGTCACCTTCTGCTTAAGCAGCGCCAGGCTGTCTGCCGTCCAGGTATTGGCCGGTGGATTGTTCATGGTCAGTACGGCGGTATGGCCGATGATCTGTTCAACTATCGCTGTCATCTCTCTTCTCCCTGACTATAAGATTTGGCTGGCATTTTCGTCGAGCAAACGACGGGCAATGATAAGACGCATGATCTCATTGGTGCCCTCTAGGATCTGGTGTACGCGTACGTCGCGGAAGTGACGCTCCAGCGGATATTCGCGGATGTAACCGTAACCGCCGTGCAGCTGCAGCGCGCTATCACACACGTTAAAGCCCACGTCGGTGGCGAAGCGTTTGGCCATGGCGCAGTAGGCTGTGGCCTCTGGATCGCCACTATCGAGTTTAAAGGCAGCCAGGCGCACCATCTGACGGGCAGCCACCAATTCGGTCGCCATGTCGGCTAGCTTAAATTGCAACGCCTGGAAGGCGGCAATCGGCTTACCAAACTGCTGACGCTCGTTCATATATTGCTGGGCGCGCTCAAGGGCTGCTTGAGCAGTACCGACTGAACAGGTAGCGATGTTGATACGACCACCGTCGAGGCCCTTCATGGCGAAGGTAAAGCCCTGGCCCTCTTCACCCAATAGGTTAGTCACGGGCACACGCACCTTGTCAAAGGTGATCTCGCGGGTCGGCTGGGCATTCCAGCCCATCTTATCTTCCGCCTTACCGTAAGTGATCCCTTCGGCATCGGCCGGAATGGCAATCGCCGAGATCCCCTTAGGACCAGCTTCACCAGTGCGGCACATCACCACTAACAATTCGGTAGAGCCTGCGCCCGAGATAAACATCTTGGCGCCAGAGATCACATATTCATCGCCTTCGCGCACGGCCTTAGTCTTGAGTGAGGCCGCGTCGCTGCCCGCCCCCGCCTCGGTCAAACAGTATGAGGCTAGCTTACTGCCAGTCGTTAACGCCTCAGACCATTCATCGCGCAGTGTCTGAGAGCCAAAGCTGGTGACCATCCAGGTGGCCATGTTGTGAATGGTCAGCATGGCGGTAGTCGCGGTACAGCCCATGGCGAGCTGCTCGAAAATAATGGAAGAATCCAGACGAGACAGACCCATGCCCCCTTCCGACTCGGGCGAGTAGAGTGAGCAGAAACCCAGCTCACCGGCTTTTTGAATCACGTCTTTAGGAAAATGATGTTCTTCATCCCACTTGGCGGCAAAAGGTGCCAGCTCTTCCTGGGCAAATTGGGTAGCCAGTTCGGCGAACTGACGTTGGTCTTCATTCAGATTAAAATCCATCTGATCTCTCCTTTCGCGCCTTTGTATTTGCCTTGAATCTATGATTCGGCTTATTTATGGCGGCGCTTAACTTGTTGAAGGCTAGTAATGATAAAAGCGATTCGGCCCCGGCCTTATCGCTTTTACCTTGCAAGGTCTCTTATTGCCGCTTATTTCAGAGCAATCGTCATGTTAGGCGCATGGTGCTCCGCCTCGACGATATCTGTCTCAAACCAGCGAGCGGTGATTGTCTTAGTCTCTGTGTAGAAACGAACCGCCTGCTTACCGTAGGCGTGCTGATCGCCGTAGAAGCTGCCTTTCCAACCGGTAAACGAGAAGAATGGCAGTGGCACAGGAATAGGCACGTTGATCCCTACCTGACCCACTTCAATGTTGTGCTGATACTTACGAGCAGCGGCGCCACAAGCGGTGAAGATAGAGGTACCGTTACCATATGGGCTGTTGTTGACCAGCTCGATCGCCTCTTCCAGCGACTCCACTTCCATGCAGCACAATACTGGGCCGAAGATCTCTTCCTTGTAGATGCTCATGTCTGTGGTCACATTGGTAAACATGGTTGGGCCAACCCAGTTACCGTTTTCATAACCTTCGACGGTAAAATCGCTACCGTCCAGCAGACACTCGGCGCCCTCTTCCTTACCCTGGGCGATAAGCTTTAGCACGCGCTCCTTGGCGGCAGGGCTGATAACAGGGCCATAGGCCGCATCTTTGTCGTCCCATACGCCCGGTCTGACCTTGGCGATAGCGTCACGCAGCTCAGGGATCCACTTCTTGGCTTCGCCGACAAATACCGCTACCGACAGGGCCATACAGCGCTGACCGGCCGCGCCCACAGAGGCGCCTACTAAGTTGTTGATCACCTGCTGCTTGTTGGCATCTGGCATGATAACGCAGTGATTCTTAGCACCGGCAAAGGCCTGAACGCGCTTGAGGTTGTCGGTACCTGTCTTATAGATGTACTGACCCACGCCTACAGAGCCAACGAAAGAGATCGCCTTGATATCCTGATGACTAAGCAGCACGTCTACCGCTGTCTTGTCACCGTGTACCAGTTGCAGTACGCCCTTAGGCGCGCCAGCTTCTTCGAACAGCTCAACCAGACGCTGGGGCGTCAAAGGATCTTGCTCAGATGGCTTAAGCACGAAGGTGTTACCACAGGCTATTGCCAGTGGGAACATCCACAGTGGGATCATTGCCGGGAAGTTAAACGGCGTAATACCAGCGCACACGCCCAGCGGCTGAGTGTAACTATAGGTGTCTATGCTGCGGGCCACGTTTTCAACGGTTTCACCCATGATAAGGCTAGCGATATTGCAGGCATGTTCTGCCACTTCGATACCGCGCCATACGTCGCCCTTGGCATCTTCGAAGGTCTTACCGGTTTCCTGGGCCAGGATTGTCGCGATCTCGTCATGATGCGCTTTCAGCAGGTGCTGGTAGCGGAACATCACGCGGGCGCGCTCAGACACAGGCACCTCTTTCCAGGTGGCAAAGGCTTGCTTGGCGCTGGCGATCGCGGTTTCAACTTCTTCTACCGTGGCGGCGTTGATCGTGGCAATCACCTCGTTATTCGCCGGGTTAGTGACAGAGATCTGTTGCTGGCCGCTACCTAAAATAAACTGACCGTCGATGTAATGTTTTACTTGAGTTGTCATATCGCTTTCCTAAATACGTCTAACAGGCATGGACAAATGCCGCTACCTGATGATCTGCTATGTAAGTGACAGCAAAAAACTCACATAATCATGGGTGAATGCATAGGCTCGCTGACGCGAGCCCAAAAAAGGGAGTTACACTTCGATAGCCATAGCGGTCGCTTCACCACCACCGATACACAGTGATGCCACACCGCGCTTAAGGCCTCTGGCCTTCAGGGCATGAATAAGAGTGACCAGTACGCGGGCACCTGAGCAACCGATAGGATGACCCAGGGCGCAGGCGCCGCCATTGACGTTGACCTTAGCCTCGTCAAGGCTCAGCTCAGAGATGGCCAGCATGGTCACCATGGCAAAGGCTTCGTTGATCTCAAACAGATCCACATCGTCTTTCGACCAGTTAACCTTATCCAGCAGCTTGTTCATCGCGCCCACTGGCGCTGTGGTAAACATTGAAGGCTCTTGTGAATGCGTCGTATGGCCCTTGATGGTGGCCAGCACTTCTAAACCGCGCTTGCTCGCCTCGTCTGCGCTCATCAGGATCAATACCGCGGCGCCATCAGAAATGGAGCTTGAGTTGGCCGCCGTGATGGTACCCTCTTTCGCGAAAGCTGGACGCAGGGTTGGGATCTTCTCGGGTCTGGCGTTGCCAGGCTGCTCGTCAGTATCAACAACGATATCGCCTTTACGGCTGGCCACGGTAACCGGCACTATCTCAGCCTTAAAGGCACCAGATTCGATGGCGGCATTGGCTTTTTGCAGCGAGCTTAGGGCAAAGTTATCCATTGCCTCGCGGGTGATACCGAAATCATCGGCGGTCTTCTGGGCAAAAGTACCCATGGCGCCGCCCGTGTAGGCATCTTCAAGACCATCGAGGAACATATGATCCAGCACCTTGCCATGGCCCATGCGCATGCCGCCGCGCGCCTTATCTAACAGGTAAGGTGCCTGACTCATGCTTTCCATACCACCGGCAATAACCACCTCGGCACTACCGGCTTTAATCAGATCATGAGCCATCATGACAGTCTTCATGCCTGAACCACACACCTTGTTGACTGTGGTCGCGCCCACTGACAGAGGGAGATCGGCACCTAAGGTCGCCTGACGCGCTGGCGCCTGGCCGAGACCCGCTGGCAATACGCAGCCCATCAAGACTTCGTTAACATCGTCGCCCTGAACGCCTGCAGCGTCCATGAGTCCCTTAATCGCCGTGGCGGCGAGTGTCGGTGACGGCACGCTGGAAAGGGATCCTTGGAATCCACCCATAGGGGTGCGTTTCGCCGCAACAATCACGATTTCTTGGTTAGTTTGCTCTGTACTCATCTTCCGCTCCATTCAAGGTACTTATGCGCTCATGTCACACGGCTTCATGGTGAAAGCGTGATCATGTTCAAATAATATCACTGTGACGTTTACGCGAACGTAAAGCAAGCATTAACTGGTCGAATTTCACTAACTTTAGTCTAATGTTTTGTCAGGCTGCATTTACAGCGTAGGCACAAGATGCTGCACTTCGACGACGCGTCATCAAAAACGAACACAACGGAAAAATATAACAACAACGCCAAAAACCGATTTTAAACAATGCTTTACATTGTTCCAGTTCAATCTAGGCTTATTCATCAGGAAAATGAGTCACTATTTACGGGGGCAAAAACAGCAAAAAATAATGTCGCAGTTCGATCCATTGCGAGTTGGTTTAGTCTGGGAATATCAGATGCTAGCAGCGAATAGTGGGACGAGTATCTTACCCCTAGGGTCAACCTTTCACCATTGGCAAAAGATGAGCCTCTGGTGCGGAGCTGACACTGATGAGACGGCCCTTGTGGCCAGCAAGAAACGGCACAAATACCCGCTCAACCAGGTGTCGTTGAACTATTAAGCGCCATGGTGAACAGAGCTTGCCTTGTTTAGCTGTGGGGACTCTTAAGCGAAACGTTAGCCCTACAGAGAGAGCGCCATCAAGCCCACGCCATCGAAAAGTAGTGGTTGACCAAAACCGCGCAGCCCAGCCTTGGTGAGCAAAACGGCATCCTCATCGCTACAGAGTATGAGGGGATACTCAGCCAAACTCGATGCCTCGAGTTGACACGCGGCCCTGACGCTCATTGCCACTCCGCCGTCACTGAGATCGCAATGGGGTAAAAATTGATAGGGGAGCAAGCCCAGACCACTCAAATCGCTAAGCGCCTGGTGATTAACATCACCGCACAAGGGAGCACAGGCAATCGTCGGGGTCATCAGCATAGCGCCAGCGCTCATGCCAATTAAGATCCCACCTCGGTGACAATAGTCAGAAAACTCCGTCATCAGTCCGCGGGCATGCACTTGCGCTAAAAAGCCAAAGGTATCACCACCGGCGAGATGAATCGCTCTGTAATTCAGTAACCTATCCAACCCCGCCGAAGAAAAGCCTTGCTCAAGATCCAGATAATGCTCAAGCCTCAAGCCTAAACGGGAATATTGCTCCTGCGTCGCCTTATAGTAACTTTGCTCCACCTCATGGCCTGAGGCCAAATAACCCAAGCTATCGCCTTCACAGAGCACCTCGGCGATAGCCGCCAGCGACGCCATGCAATCTAGATCACTCATAAGTACTAATGACACCTTGCTCCTCCTTGTGGGCGTTTGCCATTCCAGACAAAATACTCGGTTTATATCCTTTAAAGCTTGCTTTTGACCTTTGCCACGGCTCGGTTATAACGACACATTAAGCTAACCTTGAAACACTCAATCGCTACCCCTGATACTGACGCTTTATCTCGACTATTTCGACCTGGTAACTCTTGTACCAAGCTTGCCTGCCTAGCTGCTGAGCAACTCTATGTTCGCTATCTTGTTTCCAGGCCAGAATATCGGCTTCGCTGCGCCAATAGGAGATGGTGATCTCCAGCTCCCCTTCGGTCACAGCAATAAAGTCCTGGCAGTGGTATTTCTCCATCGCTAATTGCCGCATTTGAGCTGCCATCTCACTGTATCTGGCATCCAAGTGGGCCACCTTGGCCTTAAAGATCACCGCAAACATCTCCTTCCTCCCCCATATCGATATAAATGGGCTGCGCTGCTTATAACTGCTCGAACTGACGCGCCATCGCCTGGATCTGTTTGAGCCCTAAGCCATGTTGATTGCGCTCTGCACACAGACGCTGATGAGCCAGTTCAGCAGGATTGCCTATGAGCACGATGCGCACCTGATAGCCCATCGCCTTGGCGGCAGCCTCATAGGCCATAAACTCCCAATGAGCCATGTTGGTGTTATCGCAAATCACTATGCCTTCGCCCCTTGATAGGGCTTGAATAAATGCAGTGAGATTAAACTGATGGTACTGGGCGAGTCGACTGGCGTCGAAACGATACTCACCCTCTTTGACAAAATAACTGTCAGTTGAAAAGTAGCCTCTACGGCGAATCGCCTCGCCGTCACTTTTCCCTGCAATAAATTGCTCCACCCAGTAACTCTTTCCGCTACCCGGCAGGCCGCGCATGATAATCGCGAGTCTGCTGTGAGCGGCCGGTGCCGCTTGCGGCTCATCCTCTGGGTGGCTCACCCCTGAGCTCACCCTTTAGCGGCCTGGCTGAAGGGCTGATCGCTAATCACATCACCAGCAAGGATCTGCTCAACCAGCTGCGGTACTATCTTGCTGGCCTTGCCTTGTAGGTGATACTGGAACTGACTATGGCGATCCGCTGGCATTAGATTCACTTCCACTGTTTGGGCACCATGATGGTTAGCAGTATCGACAAAGCCTGCCGCAGGATAAACCGTGCCGGAGGTGCCGATGGCAATGAAGAGATCACAGGTATCTAACGCATGCTGAATACGGTCTAACCCTATGGGCATCTCACCAAACCAAACCACATGGGGGCGCAGGCGCTGGGCAGGAATACAGCAGGTACAGGTATGATTAACGCCAAAGTGATCGGTCAACAAAAAGGTCTGGTGAGAACGCGGGCAGCGTCCCTTGGTCAGTTCACCATGCATATGCAGCAGGCGACGAGAACCGGCACGCTCGTGAAGATCATCGATATTTTGTGTGACCACCAACAGCTGGCCGTCGAACTCCTGCTCCAACCTTGCAAGTGCTTTGTGCGCGTCGTTAGGCTCTATCTCGCCATTATGGAGCTGTTGCCAACGTTCATTATAGAAACGCTCAACCATTTCAGGGTCGCGCGCATAGCCTTCTGGCGTGGCGACATCTTCAATTTTATGCTCTTCCCAAAGTCCATCTTGATCCCTAAAGGTTCTCAAACCGGACTCTGCCGAGATCCCTGCCCCGGTTAACACTACAATCTGCCGATACATCCCGCTTCCTTCTCGTTATCATTATACTGGGGCCCAGTTCACCACCAAGGCACACTCAGGCCAGAATCTCATCCTGCCAGATACTTCTGTGTAAGACTATTAGGCATTAGTCTCAATAACATTACAAAAAGTACGCCTTAAATTCAGCCTAAATCCCACAGGTAGGGCCAATTTAGAACAAATTTCTGCCGATGCGAACAATATGCAAGATCAAAGGTTTAAGTTTTCAATTTCACCCCCTATAATGGTTCTCAACATCAACTACTGAACCACTATTGGCAATGCTAATGGTTCTTCAATCCAGAGATTAATAATGACAGATGGAAATCAAGCGCTAAAAAAAGCGGGATTAAAGGTCACCTTACCACGAGTCAAGATCCTCGAGCTGATGCAGGAGCCCGAAAACCAGCATATCAGTGCAGAAGAACTATATAAAAAACTGCTCGATATTGGCGAAGAAATAGGTCTGGCTACGGTTTACCGTGTATTAAACCAATTCGATGATGCAGGTATTGTTACCCGTCATCACTTTGAAAGCGGCAAGGCAGTGTTTGAGCTGTCCTCTACCCACCATCATGATCACCTGGTATGTCTCTCATGCGGTAAAGTGATCGAGTTTTCTGATGAAATGATTGAGCGACGCCAAGACGAGATTGCGATGAAGCACAACATCAAGCTGACCAATCATAGTTTGTATCTCTATGGCGTATGCACCAACGACGAGTGCGACCACGGCGACGAATAATTCGGTGCTAAATCACCCATAAAGAAAAACCAGCATTATGCTGGTTTTTTTGTTTAAGGTGACACCTAAGGTTTAGTCACGCTGATTTACAATACCTTATGAAACACTTTCACCTTGTGGCCCATAAATTTACTGTGTTCGCGCTCGATCATGCCCAGCTTGCGCGCTACTCTTTCTGAGCCTTTATTCGCAAGCAAAATCAATGCAATGGCCTCATCTATACCATGAGCTTTAAATCGTGATAACGCTGCTTGTCCCGCCTCCGAAGCGATCCCTTTGCCCCAATATTCAGGCAGATAGCGGTAACCTAACTCAACCTCATCAAACTCTTTGATATAGGTTGGGCCACAAAAACCTATCACCTTGTTATCGACCTTGTGTTCAACCGCCCAGCGACCATAGCCACGTTCGCGGTAGTTTTTAAGCAACACGTTTTCAAAAATATCCTGAGCCTGCGAGCGACAGGTCATTGGCGCACCAGGGATATAGGTTAATACCTCAGGAATGCTATTTAGCAAGTAGAGACTCTCCACATCCTGTGCCTCAAATTGGCGTAAAATCAGCCTTTCTGTTTCTGCGATGATCACCACCCGCTCCTTTCATTTCCCCATCTAGCGTTTCAATATACCCATAACACGGTAGATTAGGAAGTATTCATCCAAGCTTAAGCGGGCATAGCTTTACACTAACCTCGCTTAAAATAAGTAAAAATAACATAAGTCTCAACGTGAACAATTGCTAAAACAATTGCAATGGCGTTCAATAGACAGCTAAGGATAAGTGTCTGCAATACTGGAATGCGTTATGACTATTATGCAAAAGGTCTTTTGGCTTATCGCCACCCTAGGTAATGGGGCCGGACTCTATTACTACCTCAAGTTTGGCGGCACTGGCGCCGCGTTTCTCCTCGGCTTTACCCTGCTCTACACCCTAATCGGCGCCTATGATCTGCTGTTTAGCTCTCATACACTCAACCGCCTCTACCCAGTGGTCGCCTATCTACGTTATTTCCTTGAATCTTACCGAGTGGAGATACAGCAATATTTTATCGCCGGCGACACAGAAGAAGCCCCATTCAATCGCGAGCAACGATCCCTGGTCTACCAAAGAGCCAAAAATGTACGCGATACTATCGCCTTCGGCACCCAGCGCGACCTATTAGAAGAAAATTATTTGAGCCTGTGGCATTCACTGTCACCTAAACAGATCGACGAACAGGCCAAACGGGTGCGCATTGGCGGCCCTGACTGCACTAAGCCCTACGACGCCTCCTACTTCAATATCTCCGCCATGAGTTTTGGATCCCTCAGCGCCAATGCCATTGAGGCCCTTAACCTGGGCGCCAAAAAGGCAGGCTGTTACCACAATACGGGGGAAGGCGGTGTCAGTCCCTACCACCTCAAACATGGAGGCGATTTAGTGTGGCAGATAGGTTCTGGGCTATTTGGCTGTCGCGACGATGAGGGCAATTTCAATCCCGACACTTTCGAGAAGATGGCCAAACACCCCCAGGTCAAGATGATAGAGATAAAGCTCAGCCAAGGCGCTAAGCCGGGTAAAGGAGGCCTGTTACCAAAGGCCAAAATCACCCCGGAGATCGCCCGTATTCGGCATATATCCATGGATAAGGATTGTGTCTCCCCGGCGGTCAACCCTGAGTGCACCACGCCCATTGCTCTGCTCAACTTCCTCAATCGCCTGCGAGAGTTAAGCGGCGGTAAGCCAGTGGGCTTTAAGCTCTGTATCGGCAATCCGGCGGAGTTTCTCGCCATCTGTAAAGCGATGCTAAAAACCAATATCACACCCGATTTTATCACCATAGATGGCGCCGAAGGCGGCACAGGGGCGGCACCAGTGGAGTTCAGCAATCGTTTAGGCATGACATGTCTCGAAGGGGTCTACTTTGCCAATAATGCCATGGTTGGCGTGGGACTGAGGCATAAGATCACCCTGATCGCTGCGGGTAAGACGGCCTCAAGTTTCGATCTACTGACCAAGATTGCCATGGGCGCCGATCTGGTCAATGCCGCCCGTACCATGATGCTGTCGCTGGGCTGTATTCAATCGCGAAGCTGTAACACCAACATGTGCCCAACGGGTATCGCTACTCAAGATCCTGCGCGATCCAAGGCCCTGGATGTAAAGAAGAAGAGTGAACGGGTGAAGAACTTCCACCAAAACACCTTAAAAGCCTTCTATGAACTGGTAGGCAGCATGGGACTGGATAATCCCGACAAGTTAAAGCCGAGAATGATTAAACGCCGTTCACCTTATGGCCTGCTCATCTCTACCGGTAGCCTGGTAGCGCCCCTGACCCATAACGCCATCATAGAGAACAAACTGCAAGGCACGGCCTGGGCATCTTGGTGGCAACAGTGTAGCGCCGAAGATTTCTATTGCGAAGACACCTATATCCTCACCCCTGCCGAATTTGGCCTATCTCACCGTAATGAAAATGAACGCAGGGAAACCCCTAGTGACCATAGGCGGTCATAAAAGTTATCTAAAGCTGTCGTAAAAAAAGGCGCCCTAAGGCGCCTTTTTTATCAAATGCTTAATGACTTAGCGAATTACCAGCCAGTCTTAGCACGCAGTGCACTACCGATGTCGGCAAGTGAACGAACTGTAGTCACGCCTGCCGCTTCTAGCGCTGCAAACTTGTCTTCAGCCGTACCTTTACCGCCAGCGATGATCGCGCCAGCATGACCCATACGCTTACCCGCAGGTGCAGTCACACCCGCAATGTAAGACACTACAGGCTTAGTCACGTTAGCCTTGATATATTCTGCCGCTTCTTCTTCAGCAGTACCACCGATCTCGCCAATCATCACGATAGCTTCGGTCAGCGGATCGTTTTGGAACATTTCCAATACGTCGATGAAGTTAGTACCTGGGATTGGGTCGCCACCGATACCAACACAAGTTGATTGGCCGAAACCTTCATCGGTAGTTTGCTTAACGGCTTCATAGGTCAGCGTACCAGAGCGAGACACGATACCCACTTTACCTGGCTTATGGATGTGACCTGGCATGATACCGATCTTACATTCGCCTGGAGTGATAACACCTGGGCAGTTTGGACCGATCATACGTACGCCAGTCTCTTCCAGCTTAACCTTAACTTCCAGCATATCCAGAGTAGGAATACCTTCAGTAATACAAACTATTAGCTCGATACCACCGTCGATAGCTTCTAGGATAGCGTCTTTACAGAAAGGCGCAGGTACATAGATTACAGTTGCAGTCGCACCCGTTTCAGCTACAGCATCTTTTACTGTATTGAAAACAGGCAGACCCAGGTGAACCTGACCACCCTTACCTGGTGAAACACCGCCAACCATTTGCGTGCCATACGCGATAGCTTGCTCAGAGTGGAAAGTACCTTGACCGCCAGTGAAACCCTGACAGATAACCTTGGTATCTTTATTAATTAATACAGACATTATTTGCCCTCCGCAGCAGCAACAACTTTAACAGCAGCATCGGTTAGCGACTCGGCTGCAATAATGTCAAGACCAGAGTTAGCCAGTACTTCGCGACCGAGATCTGCGTTAGTACCTTCTAGACGTACAACCACTGGCACTTCAACACCTACTTCTTTAACGGCGCCAATGATACCTTCGGCGATCATGTCACAACGTACGATACCACCGAAGATGTTGACAAGAACCGCTTTAACGTTAGCGTCAGACAAGATGATCTTGAATGCTTCGGCTACACGCTCTTTAGTCGCGCCGCCGCCCACATCAAGGAAGTTAGCTGGCTTGCCGCCGTGCAGATTAACGATGTCCATAGTACCCATTGCTAGGCCGGCACCGTTTACCATGCAACCTACGTTACCGTCTAGGGCAACATAGTTCAGCTCGAACTTGGCCGCGTGTGCTTCACGAGCGTCATCTTGTGATGGATCGTGCATGTCGCGGATCTTTGGTTGACGGAACAGTGCGTTTCCATCGATACCGATCTTGCCATCCAAGCAATGGATGTTGCCTTCTTCAGTGATAACCAGAGGGTTAATCTCAAGCAATGCAAAATCGTGGTCGTTGAACATAGTCGCCAGACCCATGAACACTTTGGTGAACTGCTTCATTTGCGTTGGGTTTAGACCCAGCTTGAAGCCAAGATCACGTGCCTGGTAAGGCTGAGGACCTGTCAAAGGATCGATAATCGCTTTGTGGATCAGCTCTGGAGTCTCTTCAGCAACTGTTTCAATCTCAACGCCGCCTTCGGTAGACGCCATGAAAACAACGCGACGTGTCGCACGGTCAACAACGGCACCTAGGTACAGCTCGTTTGCGATATCAGTGCAGCTTTCGACTAAGATCTTAGCAACTGGCTGACCTTTTTCGTCAGTCTGATACGTTACTAGGTTCTTACCTAACCAATGCTCGGCAAATGCTCTGATCTCTTCTTTATCGCCGGTAACTTTTACGCCACCTGCTTTACCACGGCCGCCAGCGTGTACTTGACACTTAACAACCCACATATTTCCGCCAATATGGCCAGCCGCTTCTACCGCCTCTTGAGGGGTATCACAAGCATAACCTTCTGACACTGGTAAACCATATTCGGCAAATAGGGCTTTTGCCTGATACTCATGCAAATTCATGATGATCTATCCGTATACTTCTAATCTAATCCAACCGACTCTGTTGAGCCGGTAGCGAGGGTGATGCCTACCGTTACCGACAGGCATCTAAACAACATCGTCTTACAGGTCTAATAGCAGACGAGTTGGGTCTTCCAGGAAGTCCTTAATGGCCACCAAGAAGCCAACAGACTCACGACCATCGATAATACGGTGGTCATAAGAGAGTGCTAGGTACATCATAGGTAGGATTTCTACCTGACCATTAACCGCCATTGGGCGATCTTTAATGGCATGCATGCCTAAGATCGCGCTTTGTGGCAGGTTAAGGATAGGCGTTGACATTAGCGAGCCAAAAACACCGCCGTTAGTCACGGTGAAGTTGCCGCCAGTCATATCTTCAACGGTAAGCTTGCCATCACGGCCCTTGATCGCCAATTCGCGCACGTTACGCTCAATGTCGGCCAAGCTCATGGTGTCAGTGTCACGCAGTACTGGGGTTACCAGACCACGAGGCGTTGATACCGCGATGCTCACGTCGAAGTAGTTGTGATAAACGATATCATCACCGTCAATAGAAGCGTTCACTTCTGGGAAACGCTTAAGCGCTTCGGTTACCGCCTTCACATAGAAAGACATGAAACCAAGACGGATACCGTGCTTCTTCTCAAACAGATCTTGATACTGCTTACGAATGTCCATGATAGGCTTCATGTTCACTTCGTTGAAGGTAGTCAACATCGCCGTAGAGTTTTTCGCTTCTAGCAGACGGTTAGCGATAGTCTTGCGCAGGCGCGTCATAGGTACACGCTTCTGGCTGCGCTCGCCAAGCGGAGCAACAACCGCTGGCTCAGCGGTTTTAGCCGCAGGCGCTGACTTAATAAAGGCTTCCACATCTTCTTTAGTGATACGTCCACCAACACCAGTGCCTTTAATCTTGGCAGCATCTAGGTTGTGCTCGGCGATCAGACGACGTACCGATGGGCTTAGCGCATCGTTAGACTCGTCAGATTCAGCCGCTTGAGGCGCTGCAGCTTCGGCCTCTTCCTTAGAAACTTCCTGACCAGCAACGGCGCCAGCAACAAACTTAGCAATAACGGCTTCCGCTAGCACTGTGTCGCCTTCTTCAGCCAGGAACTCAACGATTGAACCATCTTCAGGCGCAACCACTTCTAAAACTACCTTGTCGGTTTCGATATCGACTAGGTTTTGATCACGAGACACTTGCTCGCCAGCTTTAACATGCCATGTGGCGATGGTTGCATCAGCAACTGATTCTGGCAGTACGGGTACCTTAATTTCGATACTCATGGAAAGCTATCCTTTTTATATTGTCTATTACTACAGTTTTAATGCGCTATTAATTAAAGATTCTTGCTGCTGAGCGTGCAGAGCCGGATAACCACATGCGGGTGCTGCCGAGGCTTCACGACCTGCATAGGTTAATTGGGCACCGGCTGGAATGGCCGACCAGAAGTGGTGCTGGCTGCAATACCAAGCGCCCTGGTTCTGAGGCTCTTCCTGACACCAAACGAAATCTTTAACGTGCTGATACTGGGCGAGAATCTGCGCCATATCTTCGTGTGGGAACGGGTACAGTTGTTCTACACGAATCAGCGCAATGTTGGTCTGGTTCTCTTTACGACGCTTTTCAAGCAATTCGAAGTAAACCTTACCACTACAGAAGACCACGCGATCGACCTTGCTGCTATCAAGCTCATCAATCTCACCAATCACATTTTGGAACGTGCCTTCGGCAAGTTCTTCCATGGTTGACACGGCCAGCGGATGACGCAGCAGTGACTTAGGTGACATAACCACCAGAGGACGACGCATAGGACGCACCACCTGACGGCGCAGCATGTGATATACCTGAGCCGGTGTCGAAGGAACACACACCTGCATATTGTGGTTTGCACAAAGTTGCAGGAAACGCTCCAGACGTGCACTCGAGTGCTCTGGGCCCTGCCCTTCATAGCCATGAGGCAACAGCATGGTTAAACCACACAGACGGCCCCACTTCTGCTCACCAGAAGAGAGGAACTGATCGATAACCACCTGAGCACAGTTAGCGAAGTCACCGAACTGGGCTTCCCAAATGGTCAATCCACCGGGTTCAGCTGTGGCATAGCCGTACTCGAACGCCAATACTGAGGCTTCAGACAATACCGAGTCAGAAATATCGATAGGGCCTTGCATATCAGACAGCTGACGAAGCGGCAGATAGGCAGTCGCGTCATTCTGATTATGTAGCACAGCATGACGGTGGAAGAAGGTACCACGGCCTGAGTCTTGACCCGTAATGCGCACGCGCTTGTTGTCGTCCAAAATCGAGGCGTAAGCTAAGGTCTCGGCAAAACCCCAATCCAGTAGCTTGTCACCAGCTGCCATGGCCGCACGATCTTTGTAGATCTTAGCAACGCGCGACTGCAACTTATGGCTCTCAGGCACATAGCTGATCTTCTCAGCCAAGGCTTTAAGGCGCGCCAGCGGCAATTCGGCAGGATAAGCCTCATCCCATTCGCGATTCAGATAAGGCGTCCAGTCAACTGTGTGCAGCGTCATCGGACGCCACTCTTTCACCACGCAATCCCCCTTATCCAGTGCATCGCGATAGTCGTTGATCATCGACGTCACTTCATCTGCACCAAGCGTCTTCTCTTCGATCAGGCGATCGGCGTAGATCTTACGTGGTGTTGGATGCTTTTTAATCTTGGCATACATCAGCGGCTGAGTCGCACTCGGCTCATCGGCTTCGTTATGGCCATGACGTCGGTAACAAACCAGATCGATCACCACATCACGCTTGAACTCGTTGCGATAATCAACCGCAACCTGAGCCACAAAAGCAACGGCTTCTGGGTCATCTGCATTGACGTGGAAAATGGGCGCCTGAACCATCTTAGCGATGTCGGTACAGTACTCAGTAGAGCGGGTATCTTCAGTCAGGTTGGTGGTAAAGCCCACTTGGTTGTTAACCACGATACGGATACTGCCACCCACTTTGAAAGCACGGGTTTGAGACATGTTAAAGGTCTCTTGGACAATACCTTGACCGGCAATCGCGCTGTCGCCATGAATAGTGATAGGCATGACCTGCAGACCAGTCTTACAGCCGCGGCGGTCAAGACGTGCTCTTACCGAGCCCATAACCACAGGGTTAACGATCTCAAGATGCGAGGGGTTAAAGGCCAGGGCTAGATGCACATTGCCACCTGGCGTTTCGAAATCTGATGAGAAACCTTGGTGATATTTAACGTCACCCGAACCATTGAGCTCATCGCTATGCTTACCAGCAAATTCGTCAAACAGTTCTGATGGCTTCTTACCTAAGATGTTAACCAGCAGGTTTAGACGACCACGGTGAGCCATGCCCACGACAATCTCTTTGGTACCCGCTTCGCCACCGCGATAGATGATTTCACGCATCATAGGCACTAGCGCATCACCACCTTCCAGCGAGAAACGCTTGGCACCTGGGAACTTGGCCCCAAGATACTTTTCCATCCCCTCGGCGGCATTTAGGCCTTCAAGAATTCGGGTTTTAGTGCTTTTATCGTAATTAGCGCTACCTAATGATGGCTCCAAGCGTTGTTGAATCCAACGCTTCTCATCAGTATCCGTGATATGCATGTATTCCGCGCCGATAGCACCACAATAAGTGGTCTTCAGTGCTTTCACCAGATCACCTAGCTTCATGGTGTCGCCACCGTGAGCAAATGAACCAGTATTGAATTCACGCTCCATATCTTCGCTGGTTAAGCCGTGGAAGGCAGGGTCCAATTCAGAGACGGTTTCGCGTTTCCATATACCGAGAGGGTCCAGATTCGCATTCTGGTGGCCACGGAAACGGTGCGCGTTAATCAACTGAAGAACTTTAACCTGTTTAGCGTCGACTTCGGGATCCGTCACACGAGCAGCGCTCTTGTGGCGGCCTTCTAACGCCAAACTACGGAAATATTCACGTACTTTAGAGTGGGCAGCTTCGGGTACATCTGCTGTTGCACCGTTGGCATATGGGAGGTTATCAAACACCGCTCGCCAGTCGTCTGAAACTGACTGAGGGTCCTCTTGATAGGCTTCATACATCTCTTCTACATAGGTCGAGTTCGCGCCACTCAAGTGAGACGAATCGAGCCAGGCTTTCATGATGCCTTGGTGCATTTCTATTCCTTTCAAACTTTATACACGTGTTTTTAGCCAAAGTATTGAAAATGCAATCCCAGTTAAATGCACTGCAATTGCAAAATATCTGCCGCCCCTAGAGTCCAGATTTCACGGCATGTGTAGTTCCATTACATAAAAGAGCCACTTCTCACATAGGAGAAGTGACTCTCAATGAGCTATATAATTATTAAAATTAGCTCAGTGTGTTGCATTTATACTGCTCGCTTCAGCAACATGGACTTAATGTGTCCAATTGCTTTCGTCGGGTTGAGTCCTTTCGGACACACATCAACACAGTTCATGATGCCATGGCAACGGAATACGCTGTATGCATCGTCAAGCTCAGACAAACGCTCTTCGGTCGCGGTATCGCGGCTATCGATAAGGAAACGATAAGCATGCAACAGGCCGCTTGGTCCGACAAACTTGTCTGGGTTCCACCAGAATGATGGACAAGCCGTTGAACAACACGCACACATGATACACTCATAAAGACCATCTAAGTGCGCACGCTCTTCTGGCGATTGCAGATGCTCACGAGCTGGCGTCTTTTCATCGTTGATCAGGTAAGGTTTGATCTTCTCATACTGCTTGTAGAACTGAGTCAGGTCGACAATCAGGTCACGCACAACAGGCATACCCGGCAGTGGACGTATTTCCAGTTTCTTACCTTTGAAGGTAGAAATAGGCGTAATACAAGCCAGACCATTCTTACCATTCATGTTCACGCCATCACTACCACATACACCTTCACGGCATGAGCGACGGAACGCCAACGTTGGGTCTTGAACCTTCAGCTGCATCAGGACATCCAATACCATCATATCGGTACCTTCAGCCACTTCCAGCGTGTAATCCTTCATGTAAGGCTTAGTGTCTACTTCAGGATTATAGCGATAAATAGCAATCTTCAAATTCATCTTATCTTCCTTAGTAGGTACGCTTGATTGGCGGGAAGGCTTCACGAAGCTTAGGCTCCATGTTCACCGCACGCTTGGTCATCTGCTCTGTCACAGGATCGAACAGGCTGTGGCATAACCAGTTGTCATCATCACGCTCGAGGTAATCTTCGCGTGAGTGCGCCCCACGACTCTCTTTACGGAAGTTAGCCGCGTAAGCCGTGGCGATGGCTGTTGCCATCAGGTTGTCTAGCTCTAAACACTCGATACGCTGAGTGTTGAACTCTTTCGAGTTATCAGACAACTTGGCATTGGCCAGACGCTCACGAATCGCCTTAAGCTCTTCGAGACCTTCTGCCATGGCGTCACCGCTACGGAATACTGAGAAGTTAAGCTGCATACACAGCTGAAGATCTTTACGGATCTTCGCAGGATCTTCACCGTCTTTGTTACTTTCCCAACGGTTTAGACGCTCAAGTGATTTCGCGATGTCGGCATCGGTAGCATCTTTAGGATCAGCAGTCTCATCCAACGCCTTACCCAAGTGTTGACCCGCTGCGCGGCCAAAGACCACAAGGTCAAGTAGCGAGTTACCACCGAGTCGGTTGGCACCGTGTACCGATACACAGGCAATTTCGCCTACGGCAAACAGACCAGAAACATCAGTTTCGCTGCCGTCTTCATTCTTACGAATCACCTGACCGCTCACCTTAGCAGGTAGACCACCCATCATATAGTGACAGGTTGGCAATACAGGGATTGGGCCATCGGCCGGATCGATATGCGCGAAGGTACGAGACAGTTCACATACGCCAGGTAGACGTGCTTCGAGGGTCTCTTTACCTAAGTGATCAAGTTTCAATAGACAGTGAGGACCTAATGGGCCATCGAGACCACGACCTTCACGAATTTCAGTCATCATAGAACGTGCAACCACGTCACGCGATGCTAAGTCTTTCGCGTTTGGCGCATAACGCTCCATGAAACGCTCGCCGTCTTTGTTTAGCAGATATCCGCCTTCACCACGACAGCCTTCAGTGACCAGTACACCCGCGCCGGCGATACCGGTTGGGTGGAACTGCCACATTTCCATATCTTGCATCTGCACACCAGCGCGCATCGCCATACCGACGCCGTCACCCGTGTTGATGTGAGCGTTAGTGGTAGAGGCGTAGATACGGCCAGCACCACCTGTCGCTAAGATAGTGGCTTTAGACTTGAAGTAAACAATCTCACCGGTTTCGATTTCGATTGCAGTACAGCCAACGATAGCACCATCTTCGTTTTTCACGAGATCCAGTGCGTACCACTCAGAGAAGACTTCAGTCTTATGCTTAACGTTCTGCTGGTATAGGCAGTGGAGTAGCGCGTGACCAGTACGGTCGGCCGCAGCAGCGGTACGAGCTGCTTGCTCGCCACCGAAGTTTTTAGACTGGCCGCCAAAAGGACGCTGATAGATCTTACCGTTTTCGAAACGAGAGAATGGTAGACCCATATGCTCAAGCTCGATAATGGCTTCTGGACCGGTTTGACACATAAATTCGATAGCGTCTTGGTCACCGATGAAATCGGAACCTTTTACCGTATCGTACATGTGTTGTTCCCAATGGTCTTCATGGGCGTTTCCTAGGGCTACGGTAATACCACCCTGGGCTGAAACGGTATGAGAACGCGTTGGAAATACTTTAGATAACAGCGCGCAGCTCTTACCTTCTTTAGAAATCTGTAGTGCAGCTCGCATACCCGCGCCACCGGCGCCAATTACGATTGCATCAAATTCACGAACTGGAATACTCACTTAAACACCCCACACAATAACAATGCCAGCAGCCAGATAAGAAAGTGCTGCTACGACGAAGACGAATTGGAGTACGCCACGAACTGCGACCGGCTTAACATAGTCGGTTAGCACTTGCCAGATACCGATCCAGGAATGAACCAGAATGGCAACCAAGGCTAAAAGCGTAAACACTTTCATCGGCAAAGCACTGAATAACCCGTGCCATACGTCATAAGTGAGAGGAGCACTAGCGGCAATGAATCCTACTAAAAAAATAGTGTAACAAGTAAGGATCACGGCACTAGCACGAAGAAGAATAAAATCATGAACGCCACTGCGTCCAAGACTCGCTGCATTTGTTACCATACCCAAATCCCCGCAATGATTGACCATGCCGCAGCAATAACAAACGCGGCTTTCGCTGAAGCGTTACCTGAGTCCAACTCTTCCCAACAACCGGTATCCATAATCAGATGGCGTAAGCCAACAATCAGGTGATAGCCAAGCGCAGTAAGAATTCCCCAGACGACAAACTTAACGATGAAGTTATCAAATAGAGATTGAATGCCCGCGAAACTCTCAGCAGATGCGAGTGACTCACTCAACAACCAGATAAGAATGCCGACGGCAAACAGCATGATGACACCGGAAACACGGTGTAGGATTGACGCAATCGCTGTTGCAGGAAAGCGAATGGTCTGCAGATCTAGATGGACAGGTCTTTGCTTTTTCACGTTCTGCTCACTCTGCTCCATTGAGCATTATTTTTGTTATTGAACCTCTTTCGAACGAAATTTGACCAGCAAGCAAACTTACCACCTCCTCTCGCCTCAAAAGAAAAGTTGAAACAAACAGTTAACTAATTCAAAAAACACTAATTAAGCTTGTAAATAATGGTTTTCGAATTGGTTTGTTTGTAGCTCTTTCGAGCCGAAGCAAGTATACGCCCCACAAATGTCAAATACAAACATCACATTATGCAAATTTTGTTTTTTTGGTAAAAAATTCTAGCAAGTTGCTTTAATGACGGGCACTTACGTCAAATTAAGACCATGGTCTAACAAATTTAAACAGTTATTTAAATTGAAATGTGATCTAGATTCACTGTAAAGTATTGGCGTTTGACAAAGCCGCACTCACATAAGAATGAAGTAAGGAGAACGGGGTATGGCTGATAATATAGCCAAATTGGAACTACCAGGGAACGATTCGATTGAACTGCCTATTAAGAAAGGAACGGCGGGATTTGATGTTATCGACATCAGTAAACTCGGTAGCAAAGGTCATTTTACATTTGACCCAGGATTCCTAGCGACAGCATCCTGCGAATCAGCTATCACCTACATTGATGGCGCCCAAGGTATACTTTTACACCGTGGTTACGCTATCGACGAACTTGCCGTCGATTCAGATTATTTAGATCTTTGTTATCTGCTGCTTTACGGTGAGCTACCTAACAAGGCTCAATACGACAAATTTGTCTACACGGTAAAGACACACACTATGGTTAACGAGCAACTTGCGTCGTTCTTCCGTGGTTTCCGCCGTGATGCACACCCAATGGCTATGCTATGTGGTGTTACAGGTGCATTGTCTGCATTCTATCAAGACTCTCTCGATGTTAACGACGAACACCACCGCGAAATTGCGGCGTTCCGTTTAGTCTCTAAGATGCCGACTATCGCCGCTATGTGTTACAAGTATTCAATTGGTCAGCCATTTGTTTACCCACGTAACGACCTAAGCTATGCGGGGAACTTCCTAAGCATGATGTTTGCGGTCCCTTGTGAAGAGTACAAGGTTAACCCTATCATCGAGCGTGCTATGGACCGTATCTTTATCCTGCACGCAGATCATGAGCAAAATGCTTCTACCTCTACTGTGCGTCTAGCTGGTTCTTCAGGAGCGAACCCATTTGCGTGTATCGCAGCGGGTATTGCCTCACTGTGGGGGCCTGCACATGGCGGCGCAAACGAAGCTTGCCTGAACATGCTAGAAGAGATTGGTACTGTTGATCGTATTCCTGAGTTTATCGAACGTGCAAAGGATAAAGATGATCCATTCCGTCTGATGGGCTTCGGTCACCGCGTTTACAAGAACTTCGACCCTCGCGCCAAAGTCATGCGTGAAACTTGCCACGAAGTGCTTGCCGAGCTTAAGGTTAACGATCCACTGCTCGACGTAGCGATGGAGCTTGAGCGTATCGCACTGGAAGATGAATACTTTGTGTCTAAGAAGCTTTATCCAAACGTAGACTTCTACTCAGGTATCATCATGAAGGCTATCGGTATTCCAACTAGCATGTTCACCGTACTGTTCGCTCTAGCGCGCACTGTAGGTTGGATTGCTCACTGGAAAGAGATGTTGGATCAGCCTGGTCACAAGATCAGCCGTCCACGTCAGCTTTACACAGGTTCGGCAGAACGCGGCTTCGTCAAACTAGATCAGCGTTAATCCCTGCCTAATCTTAAAAAGCACCCTTAAGGGTGCTTTTTTTATGCCTATCTCGCTTTATATACGCCTTTTTAAGCCTGTCCTTTTATGGCTCCTCTAAATATCACGCATCCATTCTCACTCCATCCATGGCATCAGGTTCTATACCTATTTTTTGCTCATATTCGGCCCGCCAAACAAGAGAGGCTTCGACTAAAATATTAAAGATACATTTTGTATCAAATCCAATTTGCGCTCCCATGGCTAACAGTCATAACTTTAAGTAGTCAAAATCATCACTTGTTAAACATTTTCGCTACAAACCAATTAACAAGTTCATCAACTCAAGGGTTTATTTGGTACAAACAATTGAAAAATATAGATTTAAAATTTTGGCACACCTTGTGCTTACTAAGGCTAATTGGATAAATAACATAGGTATCTTCACATGGAATCTTTTTCAAAGTTTAAGTTGGCACTTCCCCTACTATTTGTTGCCGTACTCAGTGCATGTGGCAATGAGGAAACAAAAAAAGAAGAAGAAAAATACGCCGTTCCCGTTGAAACCACGACTGTAATACAAGGTGACGTCTCCTCCTTTTATAGCACTACTGCAACCCTGGAAGCGCCTCAGGAAGCCGATGTCGTTAGCCGTATCGCGGGTCTTATCGAAGAGATTAAGGTTGAAGAAGGGGATCGCGTCACCAAAGGGCAACTGTTAGCCGTGATTGATGCGAAACGCCAACGCTACGACCTGGCGCGCTCTCAAGCCGAAGTGGAGATTATCGAACAAGAACTGAATCGTTTGAAGAAGATGGGTAATAAAGAGTTTATCAGCGCCGACTCCATGGCCAAACTCGAATACAACCTGCAGGCCGCCATCGCCAAACGCGACTTAGCTGCACTGCAAGTACAGGAAAGCATGGTACGCTCCCCCATCGACGGTGTTGTCGCTAAGCGCTATGTCAAGGCCGGTAACATGGCCAAAGAGTTCGAGCAGCTCTTCTATGTGGTTAACCAAGATGAACTTTACGGCATCGTCCACCTACCAGAAGCACAGCTGCAGAGCCTACGTTTAGGTCAGGAAGCTGAGCTATATGCCAACAAGCACACCAAAGAGACTGTTCACGCGAAGGTTCTTCGCATCAGTCCCATAGTCGACCCACAAAGTGGTACCTTTAAAGTCACTCTGTCTGTTCCGAACCAAAATGCCCAACTCAAGGCGGGTATGTTTACCCGGGTAGAGCTGAGATACGATACTCATAGCAATGTGATAACCGTTCCCTACAACGCTGTAGTCAATCAAGATAATCAATACGCCCTATATGTCGTCCAAGGTGACAATGCCCTGCGCCGCGAAGTGTCGTTAGGTTACCGCGAAGCCGATACCGTTGAAGTCGTGTCTGGATTGGAACCCGGTGAGCAGATAGTGATCCGTGGGCAACAAAACCTCAAAGATCAATCCTTAGTTGAAGTGATCAGCCAACTAGACGTTGCTCGCGCACAACAATAACGGGAACTCAGCTTATGTCGATTATTAATACTTCCGTTAAACGGCCGGTATCCGTGTGGATGTTTATGTTAGCCGTGATCCTGTTTGGCATGGTGGGCTTCTCTCGTCTGGCAGTGAAACTACTGCCGGATCTCAGCTACCCTACCATCACCATACGCACCCAATATGAAGGCGCCGCGCCGGTCGAGGTCGAGCAGCTTGTCTCTAAGCCGATCGAAGAAGCCGCTGGTATCGTTAAAGGCCTGCGTAAGATTAGCTCCATCTCCCGCTCTGGCATGTCCGATGTCGTACTCGAATTTGAATGGGGTACAGACATGGACATGGCGAGCCTAGAGGTCAGGGAAAAGCTAGATACCATTGAGCTGCCGCTGGATGTGAAAAAGCCACTCCTGCTGCGCTTTAACCCTAACCTGGATCCCATAGTCCGTCTGGCGCTCTCCCTACCCGACGCCGATGAACAATCACTCAAGCAGATGCGTACTTTTGCCGAGGAGGAGCTAAAGCGTCAGCTGGAATCTCTTAGCGGCGTCGCGGCCGTCAGACTCTCTGGCGGTCTGGAGCAAGAAGTACATATTCAACTCAATCAGGAAAAACTGACCCAACTTAACCTTAATGCCGACAAGATCCGTGAGCGAATCGCTGCCGAGAACATCAACCTTTCTGCCGGTAAAGTGGTTCAGGGTGAGAAAGAGTATCTGGTACGTACGCTAAATCAATTTAACTCCTTAGATGAGCTTGGCCAGATCATCGTCTATCGCGACAAGCAAACCCTGGTGCGTCTGTTCGAGGTGGCCGACATCATAGATGCCCACAAGGAACGTAACGATATCACCCGTATCGGCTCGGCGGAATCTATCGAACTGGCCATCTATAAAGAGGGTGATGCCAATACGGTTGCTGTGGCGCGCAAGGTTAGCGCTAAATTAGATGCCCTCAAAAAGCTCAACGAAAAAGCGGAGCTTAAGGTGATCTATGACCAATCCGAGTTTATCGAAAGCGCGGTGAGCGAAGTCACCTCGGCAGCACTGATTGGTAGTCTGCTTTCGATGCTGGTGATCTATCTGTTCCTTAGAGACATAGTGCCGACCCTTATCATCTCTATCTCGATTCCCTTCTCCGTGATCGCCACCTTTAATATGATGTATTTTGCCGACATCAGTCTCAATATTATGTCACTGGGTGGTATCGCCCTGGCAGTGGGACTTCTGGTTGATAACGCCATTGTGGTGCTGGAAAACATCGATCGCTGTCGTAAGCTGGGAATGAATAAACTAGACGCCGCGGTAACAGGCACCAAAGAGGTAGCGGGTGCAATCTTTGCCTCGACCATGACGACTCTGGCAGTATTCGTGCCTCTGGTATTTGTCGATGGCGTAGCCGGTGCGCTTTTCTCGGATCAGGCGCTAACGGTAACCTTCGCGCTACTGGCCTCACTACTGGTCGCGCTGACCACGATTCCAATGTTGGCATCGCGCGAAGGCTTTAAGGCGCTGCCCCACCTGGTTCAAAAACGTGAAAAACCTGTGCTAGACACTAAAATGGCCAAGGTAAAGCATTACGGCGCAACCGTTTGCTCCTTCCCTTTCGTACTGCTATTTAGTTACTTACCGTCACTACTGCTAACCTTGGCACTGATACTCAGCCGCGCCTTCTCCTGGCTTGCAGGCTTGGTGATGCGCCCAATCAGCTTAGCCTTTAACTGGTTTTATCATCTCCTCGAATACCTGTATCACAAGCTGCTGAGTCAGGCCCTGAAATTTACCTGGGTAACGCTGGCCATCGCCCTCACCCTCACACTCGGTACGATGAGCTTGATCCCAAGGCTTGGCATGGAGCTGATCCCGCCGATGAACCAAGGTGAGTTCTATGTAGAGGTCCTACTGCCTCCTGGCACGGAAGTGAGCGAGACAGACAGAGTATTACAGAAGCTGGCATTATCTATCAAAGACAGAGAAGATGTTAAACATGCATACAGCCAAGCCGGTAGCGGCGGGCTAATGACTTCAGATACCTCTCGCGGCGGTGAAAACTGGGGGCGTCTGCAAGTGGTACTGGCCGACCACCAAGCCTTTAATGAGGTCACCCAGGTGCTGCGCACCACAGCGATGCGCATCCCTGAGTTAGAAGCCAAAATTCAACATCCAGAGCTGTTTAGCTTCAAGACGCCACTGGAGATAGAGGTGATTGGCTATGACTTAGCTCAGCTCAAGCAGACCGCAGATAACCTTATCAGCGCGCTGTCTGACTCGGATCGTTTCGCCGACCTTAACACCAGCCTGCGTGACGGTCAGCCAGAGCTTAGTATCCGCTTCGACCACGCTCGCCTGGCTGCCTTGGGTATGGACGCACCGACGGTTGCTAACCGTATCGCCCAGCGCATCGGCGGCACAGTCGCCAGTCAGTACACTGTCCGTGACAGAAAGATCGACATCTTGGTACGTAGCGAACTTGAGGAGCGCGACCAGATCAGCGATATCGATTCGATGATCATCAACCCCAACAGCAATCAGCCGATCCCGCTGAGTGCCGTTGCCGATGTGTCTTTGAATCTGGGGCCCTCAGCCATCAACCGTATCAGCCAGCAGCGAGTGGCTATTGTCTCGGCTAACCTTGCCTATGGCGATCTCAACGACGCAGTAGTTGAGGCCAGAAGCATCATAGATCAGCAAAACCTACCAAGCTCGATTCAGGTACGTTTTGGCGGACAAAATGAGGAGATGGAACACTCCTTCCAGTCACTGCAAATCGCTTTAGTATTGGCAGTATTTCTGGTCTACCTCGTCATGGCCAGTCAGTTTGAGTCGCTCATTCATCCCCTGCTTATTCTTATCGCCGTACCTATGGCGGTGGGTGGCAGTATCTTTGGCCTGTTCATCACCCAAACTCACCTGAGCGTTGTGGTGTTTATCGGTCTTATCATGCTGGCAGGCATAGTGGTGAACAACGCTATCGTTTTGGTGGATCGCATCAATCAGTTGCGTCAACAGGGCATCGCTAAGCTAACGGCCATCGAAGAAGCCGCAAAATCCCGCCTGCGCCCCATCATCATGACCACAATGACGACAGCCTTAGGTTTGGCACCTATGGCACTGGGCTTAGGCGATGGTAGCGAAGTGCGTGCACCTATGGCGATCACCGTTATCTTCGGTCTGTCTCTGGCAACCCTGCTAACACTCGTGGTGATCCCGGCGCTCTACGCCCTGTTTGACCGCAAGGCATTTGATGCACCTGCCGAAGTCGCTCAAAAGGGAGAATGAGTATGAATATCACTCGTTTAGCCATCAGTCGGCCTGTGACCACCAGCATGTTCTTCGTCGCTATCTTGCTCTTTGGCTTGGCATCGAGTCGTCTGCTGCCTCTGGAGATGTTTCCTGGCATCGAGATGCCCCAGGTGATGATAGAAGTGCCCTACAAGGGCTCTACTCCCGCCGAAGTAGAGCGGGAGATCACCAATGTGCTAGAAGAGTCCCTCGCCACCATGGGAGGGATCGAAGAGCTGAGATCGCGCTCATCGCAAAATGGCGCCGAAATTGAACTCAGGATGAAGTGGGGCGAAAACGTCTCCACCAAGAGTCTGGAAGCCAGGGAAAAGGTGGATGCCGTGCGTCACCTGTTGCCTAAAGATGTCGAACGCGTCTTTATCCGCCAGTTCTCTACCGCTGATATGCCGGTACTGACTATACGTATCTCTAGCGAGCGGGAGCTCTCTGGTGCCTTTGACCTACTGGACAAGCAGCTTAAGAAGCCGCTTGAGCGAGTCGAAGGGGTCTCTCAGGTGAGTCTTTATGGCGTTGAACAAAAGCAAATTGAGATACGACTCGATGCCGATAAACTCAGCGCCACCGGCGTAAGCAGCACGGCATTACAACAACGTCTGAGCCAGGAAAACTTTATCGTCAGCGCCGGTACACTCAGGGCCAACACTAGGGTGTATCAAGTATCGCCTAAGGGCGAGTTTCGCGACCTTGATGATATCTCAGCCTTAGTGTTGATCCCTGGCGTGACCTTAGGGGACGTCGCCTCGATTCGCTACGCCCTGCCTGAGCGCCTGGACGGTCGTCATCTGGATCAGAAATATGCTGTCGGTCTGGACGTATTTAAGGAGTCCGGTGCCAATCTGGTCGATGTATCTGAACGGGTACTCAAGGTTATCGAAGCGGCTAAGCAAGATCAGCAGTTCAACGGCATCAAGCTGTTTATCATGGAAGATCAGGCCTATGGGGTTAAATCTTCCCTATCGGATCTGCTGACCGCAGGCTTAATCGGCGCCCTGCTCTCATTTGCTGTGCTGTATCTGTTTCTGCGCAACCTCAAGATGACACTTGTAGTGGTTTCCTCTGTGCCCATCTCACTGTGTATGACACTGGCGGGCATGTACTTCTTAGGCTATAGCCTGAACATTCTCTCGATGATGGGCTTGCTGCTGGCAGTGGGGATGCTGATCGACAATGCCGTGGTGGTAAGTGAAAGTGTGTTGCAGGAAAAGCAACATCAGGGCAAAGCATCGACCTCTCAAGCTGTGCTCACCGGGGTTAACAAGGTTGCTCTGGCGGTACTGGCTGGGACACTCACTACGGCTATCGTGTTCCTGCCCAATATCTTTGGGGTAAAGGTGGAGCTGACCATCTTCCTGGAACATGTCGCCATAGCGATCTGTATCTCGCTGGCGGCGTCACTCTTGATCGCCAAAACACTAATCCCCTTGATGTTAAGCAAGCTGCATTTTGAGATTGAGACCGACCCTAAGCCAAGCAAACTACAATCTTTTTATGAGCGCAGCCTTGCATGGATCTTGTGCAGACCCAAGCGTTCAGGCGTGATTGCCGTGATCATCTTGGCATCGACAGCCCTGCCACTGAGCATGGTGCAGCAAGACCAAAACGATGGTGAGGGAAACAACCGCCTTTACATCAACTATCAGGTAGAGGGACGCCACAGTCTGGATGTGACCGAGGCGATGATCAACCGCATGGAAGATTACCTCTATGCCAATAAAGAGGAGTTCTATATCGACTCGGTATACAGCTACTTCTCTGCTGACCGAGGTCAATCGACCCTGCTATTGCAAGAAGATGCCGACATAGATATCAAGGCGTTGAAACGCAAGATACGTGAAGGCTTTCCTAAATTCTCCATCGCCAAACCACAGTTTGGTTGGGGCAATGATAACAATGGCATTCGCGTAACTTTAACTGGCCGCTCCACCAGCGAACTGATCACCATCAGCGAGCAAGTGGTTCCTTTGTTGGCCAAGATTGAAGGCCTTAGCGATGTGCGCTCAGAGCTCAACAGCACGCAGCAAGAAGTGATAATCGAGCTGGATCGCACTATGGCAGCGAGACTTGATTTAAGCCTCAGCGAGCTGGCGCGTAATGTCTCTATGGCGCTTCGCGGCTCACCACTACGCTCTTTTAGACACGATCCAAGCGGTGAGCTGCGCATCGAGTTAGCTTACGATAAGAAGTGGCGCGAATCTTTGGAAAAGCTCAAAGAGCTGCCAATCGTCCGTCAGGGCAGTCGCGTCTATACACTTCAGAGCCTGGCCGAGATCTCGATTCGTCCACGATTTGACACTATCCGCCACTATGATCGTCAAACCGCGCTTTCTATCGGCGCTAACTTAGATGAGATGACCACTGAAGCGGCGCAAAAAGCGATAAAGCAGGTGATGGATACCGTACAGTTCCAACCTGGCTATGGTTACTCGCTACGTGGCGGTTTCCAGCGCCAGGACGAAGATCAGGCCATCATGGCGACCAATATGATCTTGGCTATCGCCATGATCTATATCGTCATGGCTGCCCTGTTTGAATCTTTGCTGCTGCCAACGGCCATCATTACCTCTATCCTATTTTCCATTACCGGAGTTTTCTGGGCACTGTTACTGACAGGCACGTCAATGTCTATCATGGCAATGATTGGGATTCTGATCTTAATGGGCATAGTGGTTAATAACGGGATAGTCTTGGTGGATCAGATAAACCAGAAAACACCCGAACTGGATCGCCTCTCCGATACCATACGCCAAGTGTGTATTACACGTTTACGTCCGGTATTGATGACGGTTGGTACCACAGTATTGGGACTTATACCGCTCGCCATGGGAGATACCCAAATCGGTGGCGGCGGTCCCCCTTATGCGCCTATGGCAATTGCCATCATAGGTGGCTTAAGCTTCTCGACGCTTACCAGTCTCTATCTGGTGCCGCTCTGTTATCAAGCACTTTATCGTATGCGCCATCAGGCAGCGATAAAACTTGGCAACGCCGATCAGTTTACCCGCCGTATCATGCCGTGGGCGCACTAAAACTTAAGGAAAAGAAAAGGCTGCTTCTTGCAGCCTTTTTAATATGCAACTATATAAACTGATTCAACAAATATAAAAAGGCTCCCCAATGAATAGCATGGCTCGCTTCACTCTAACCAGCTTACTGCTTTACTGTGTAAGCATTAGCTACACTGCCGCTGAGGATAAATTTGCACAGGTAAAAATCTCAGCCACCAAGTTAACCGAGCATATCTATATGCTTAGCGGTGCTGGCGGCAATATCGGTGTGTCCGCCGGCGAGGATGGTGTACTCATCATAGATGATCAATTTGCCCCTTTAGCCGACAAAATTAGTGCGGCGCTGGCCGATATTCAAACTGGCAAACCCAAATATATCGTCAATACCCACTATCATGGGGATCATACTGGCGGCAATGGTTTCTTCGGACAAACTGGCGCCATATTCGCCCACGATAATGTACTTAAGCGATTAGCCAGCGACGAAAAGTTTTCACCCGAGGCACTACCAAGCATCACCTATGAACAAGGGATCAAGATCCATTTTAATCGCGATACCCTGCACCTAGTGCATCTGGGCGCTGCCCATACCGATGGCGACAGTGTCGTGTTTTGGCGCAACGCACCTGTGGTGCATATGGGCGATCTCTTCTTTAAAGACAGATTCCCCTATATCGATCTGAAGGCAGGAGGCTCTGTGCTTGGCTATCGTGACAGTGTTGCCACCATATTAGCCAGGGTCGATGAAGATACTAAAATCATACCTGGCCATGGCGATCTCGCCACAAAACAAGACCTTATTCGTTTCAAAAAGATGCTAGATATGTCTATCGACTGGATGATGCAGCAACTTAAAGCCAAAAAGTCTCTCGACGAGATAAAACAGCAGGGATTACCCGAAGCACTACAGGGGTGGGGCTGGAAATTTATCTCACAAGAAACCTGGATAGACACTCTCTATAACGGCCTAAGTGAGCAATAACGACAATGAGGAGACTTTGTCTCCTCATTTTTTAGCGAATGCTGCCACTTCTCGCTAACTCATATCACTCAAAAAGTCATTTTATAGCCAGACACTCAAAGGGTTAGCAAGTAGCATATCATTCAACTGAATTGACTAAATTCATGAAAGTCAATTCCGCCCATTGTTCGGCCTTCAAACAGCCTTTTTAAAGACTCAGTAAAATCACAATTAGAAACACTACAAACTTGCGTTACTCCCTAGCTATCCTAAAATTTAAACATCCTTCATAGCAAATGCATTGGCTGTATTGGGGCCCTCGCTGAGGATTGACTGTGAGTAATCGCAATAGGAATTTGGCTCACAAGGAACGTAACATATTGGTATTAAACCTTACGGACGAAAGGTGTTTTACCAATAAACAAACTGACTCATCCCAGTGGCAATTTAACCTTGCTTGCACCTTAGAGTGCGCTTACCAAACATTGCAACACACCCCCTGCCAGGTTGCGATAGCCGTCATAGACACTGCCCATCAACAGGTTGTCTTACGCGCTGTAGAGTTACTGTCAGCGCGTCAGCCTGACCTATTATGGGTGGCGCTTTCCGTAGACTGCCCCAAGAAAATGAAGGAGCTCTGCTTCTGTTTTACAGACTACTTTTTAGATCTACACCACCTGCCTATTGACTGGCCGCGACTCGAACATACCTTAGGTCACCTCTATGGCATGGCGAAAATAAATGAGCAATGGAGTCAAAAGCACCCTTCTAATAAGCCCGCATCCTTTTTCTTTGGTAAATCCGAAGCAATGCAAAGCTTGCGCGACACCCTCTATAAAGTTGCCAAATCCGACGAAACTGTGCTTATCGGTGGTGAAACAGGCACCGGCAAGGGGCTATGTGCTAACTTGATCCACTCGCTATCTGGACGTAAAAACGGTCCTTTTATCACCGTAAATTGCGGCGCCCTGCCCCCAACGCTTATCCACTCGGAGCTATTTGGCCATGAAAAAGGCGCTTTCACCGGGGCCGACAGACAGTACATAGGCCGAATTGAGCGCGCCGATAAAGGCACGCTATTTTTAGATGAAATAGGCGATCTCTCTCTAGAGTTACAGATTAATCTTCTGCATTTTCTTGAGGAACATTACATCGAGCGGATCGGTGGCCAAAGCACAACCGACGTAGACTGTCGCATCATCTTTGCCACTCATGTTAATCTAGAGAATGCCATTGAAGAAGGCAGATTTAGAGAAGATCTTTACTATAGAATCAATATCATACAAATAGAAATTCCCAGTCTAAGGCAACATAAAATTGACATTCCCCTGCTTGCCGAGGATTTTTTGGCCAGATTGGCTCCCCCCAACCGTCGAGTTGCGTTTAACCAAGATGCCTTACAAGCCATGACCCAATACCAATGGCCTGGTAATGTGCGTGAGCTTAAAAACCGTATCCAGCGAGCCATCATCATGGCCGAAAGTGATGTGATCACCGAAGCCGATCTTGGCATTAAATTGGCCTGCCCGGCTAACGATGAGTCAGACGTAGTCGATTTTGCTAAACACAGAACCGAAATTGACACAGAACTGCTACTGGCTGCTATTAAGCGTAATCATCACAATATCTCGGCAGCCGCCCGTGAACTCAATATCTCCCGAACGACTTTCTATCGCCTCATCAAGAAGTGCAAGATAACGCTATAGCTAAGTTTAAGTGGCACAAACAGAGGATCGACTTATGCCATCAATTCAATCGACAGTAATTGTCTGCCTGTCCTTGCTCTTCCTCAGCACTGGATGTCAGCAAAAAGAGGATGAGAAAGTGCATCAGGAACTCGCCTATCTTAAACAAGAAGTCGGTCAGCTTAAGCAGCAAGTAGCCATTATGAGCAGCCAGGTTAAAGAGATACATGCCATTGCCATGCAGAGCCAACAGCCACAACACAAAACCCTACCCAACCAGAATGATCCTGATGAGCAAGGCAAATTACCCTCATTAGGCGCAGCAACGGCACAAGTGGCTATTGTCGAATTTTCAGATTACCAATGCCCTTACTGTAAACGTTATATAGACAATACCTTCGCAAAAATAAAAGCCAACTATATCGATAAAGGTAAGCTGAAATATATCACCAGAGATTTCCCACTGGGCTTTCACCCCAAAGCCAAAGGCGCCGCTATTGCCGCAAATTGCGCCCAACAACAAGAAGCTTATTGGCCAATGCGCGAGGCCTTGTTTCAAAATATGCGTCAATTGGGCGACAAACTCTATCAAGACACGGCGATGCAACTCTCACTGGACATGACCAAGTTCGCCACTTGCCTCGAAGATCAAACCATCCTGGCTAAGATAGAACAGGATATCGTTTATGGCTCATCAGTGGGGATACGAGGCACACCAAGTTTCCTTATCGGCAAACTTGAAAACAATCGCCTTATTGAGCCCAAGCTTGTGGTGGGAGCCCAAAGTTACCAGACCTTTAGTGCCCTCATCGATACACTCGAATCTGAGCTTACCAAAACCAACTAACATTGAAGCCGCTATAGTATCGGTATTAGCGGCTTTACCCGAAAACCTCCTCCCCTTTAAACGCCTTACACCATTAGACAAGGCTATACATAAAAAGGCCACAACAGTCAGCGGATGCTCTTTCTATTAGGTCTGTCTCGTCCTCTGTCACTCCTCACTTATGGACAAAGCAAAGTGTTACACATATGTAACACCGAAACGATATTCCCATGACATAAAACCCCACAACCCCCTTAATTAACAACAAGATAACTATTTGGCCTAATGCTTGCTGTTATAAGACCAACGATTTGGACACTGCATCGAAATGGCCCCGTTTTCACGCCATCCCTGCAGTTACTAAAAGCGGCATACGCCGACATATGCAGTAATAGCGAGTAAACACTTTATCGAAATTGAGCCCAATTTCATCAACATAAAGTGACTAACTTACAAGACGTTTTATCCATATTAACTTATTAATAAGGTTCAATATTATGAAACGATTTAAAAACAACCGACTTATCAGGGCACTGGGTATCGCCCTCATAAGCAGCGCCAGCCTATATGGCATTAACACGACACCTGCACTGGCCAATTCTCCAATTTGGCCCTCTCCCGCCAATACGGCAGACTTCTGTATGGCGGATGAATATGTTCAAAGAGGTGGATCGGGAATGAAAAACATTATTGGCGAAGCATTAAATTGTACCGCCAATGATGTCGAAATCACCAAAGTGGATCCAAAGTTCATTGTATTGCACGACGAAGAGGGCAACGAGGTATTATCAAGCGAATTGACCTGTACGCTCGGCGACCCCTTTATCTTAATTGCTGATATAGATGTCCGAGCCAATGCTGCCGAACGCTGGGATACGACCTTTTATGTTCCCCAGAAAGAAGACCAGGATCCTGACGTAATATCACAGGTTGATGATGCCTGTTCAAGATTGATACCTATTCCCGATGGCACAAACGGCAACTCATATGTGGCGCAGCAGCTCGATGGTGACGCCTGCGGTGATATTGCTAAAGCCGATCTCACTAATGATGAGTACACCTTGGTAGGTGCAAGGTTTACCATGATCTGTGAGGATGAAGATCCTGATGGTGACGGGCCCCTAACACCGGATGGTATGGCTGATTTCAATTATTGTGCCGCCTGGGACAATATTGAACGTGACAACTGTAGTGCTGCAGATGGTCAGGTGCCTAACAACAAATCCAAGTGTAAATGCGACAACTTCCCGATTGACGTATTCGTTGAGCCCAAGCCTGCAACTGTGACCAAAACAGTTGATAAAATGTCAGCGGAAGAACCTTTTGGCCTCTTTACTTACACAGTAACAATCGAAAAAGCGAAGGACGAGAACGGTAACCCAACCGGGGCCAACATTAAAATCACTGATATTCAAGACACCTATAAATCTTCCGACACAACCTACCCAGGGCCTTATTACTTTGACCTAGATGATACGGAATCCGATTATCAACAAGGCAATGTGACCCTGTTGGGCGGCGAGACAAGCTACAACGCCGCAAATGCCTGCTGGAGATTAGACCTGAGTAACACTCCAGTAACACTGACTAATTCAAGCCCAACACTGGTTTGTACCTTTAAGGTGAGAATCGACGATGTCAACCTGCGGGATGTTGATCCCTGGGATGAGGATTACTATGACTTTGTTAGCTTTAGTGCCACCGACACTGAAAATCGAGGCATAAACGTAGGCAATGATGCATGTGACTCATTTGATAGCGACCCTGTAGCTGGTGATAACTGCTCTGCCGTGGTCGGCGTTAAGATCACAAATGACCTACCAAGCATAGATGTCAGTAAATCTATCTGGAGTCTTGATGCAACCCCAGTAAAATTGACCTCAATACCTGAACCAGGCGGTACAGTCGAATTCAGAATCGAGGTCAAGAATACATCCGGTGACCATGATTCACCTCTGACACTGGAGATATTAAACGATTCTGTATTCGGTAACCTCTTAACTCGAACCGAAGGTGACTGTGACACCATGTCCACAAGCATTGCCTTCAACAGCAGTTTCACTTGTAGCTTTACAGAAACGTTAACAGGTAACTTTGGCGATCAGCATTACAACGAGGTGACAGGCGTTGCGAGAGATGCTACGGAGAATCAAACAGCCACAGATAAAGGTGATGCAACACTACTATTTAGTGATGTTGATTCCATGATTGAGCTGACGAAAACGCCTGATGTAGATAGCGTGCTGGAAACGGGTGATAACCCTACTCTATATCGTACCGTGAACTATACATTCGAATTTACTAATACCTCCCTGGCGGACTATGTGACCTTCTTCAAACTCACAGACCAAGAGTATGAAATGGATGGAGGAACAAAAGTGTATATCGGCAGCCTAGCAGATATTACCGCTGATTGTATTGTCGATGGAACTCCATTGAGCAACGGTATTGAACTTGCGCCGGGTGCATCCGCATCCTGTGTTGTGGCAATTACAGACATACAGGGTAACGCCGGTGAGACATATAGAAATGAAGCAGTAGTATATGGTTATGATGACGACCATGCTCAAGGCGAGGATGACCTTATGGCTAATGCCGTAGCACAGGTTGGATTCACACCAGAAGCGCCTGCCGTTGACCTTAAATTTGCCACCAGTATGTTAGTCGTATTGGAAATGACAAATGGCAGTCAAATCAATAACGTCGATTTTACTGGGCTGACCGTGAAGTTACAAAGTGTCTTTGACGAAATTGAAACCGGAGACTTTAAGCTTATCAATGGTGGTGGTGATTACAACGGTAATAGCTATAGTGCTTGTGAGAAAGATCATACCCTTGGCTATGCAAGTTCAGGTACTGAAACCTATAACTGCGCCTTTACCATTGAGCTTAAACCAGGATTGGAAAATGCAGTTGATATTAACTTTGCCGCTCTACTTGCTACCGGTGCTATAAGAGCCACATTTACGGATAAAAACGGCACAGCAGATACAGCAGACGATGTTGATCTATCTAACGATGTATTAATCCAGGTTATTACTAATGAGTCGCCATTTTAACTAATTGCCTCAGTCTATTAGCGATAACTATAAGGATCATGAGTTTCAATATTGAAACTTAAAAGACAAAAGAGCGATGTAATACATCGCTCTTTTTTTTAAGGTTAAAGTAATCACAAAGACATTAATTCTTTCCTTTGCCTTTGTTGCCACCGCCGGTGTTGCCGCTATCGCTAGCCAAAGTAACACTCACCGTTGCCGTAGACTGTAGTTCCCCATCACTGATGGTATAGCTAAAGCTGTCACCATTTTTAAAGCTCTTTGCTGGCGTATACTTAATGCGACCATCGCTAAGTACTTGCACACTGCCCTTGGCACCTTGAGTTGCGCTCGTAACCACTAACGTATCTCCGTCAATATCCTTGTCGTTACCAAGCACATTGATGTAAATGGCCGCTTTAGACGTCATGCTCACACTGTCACTATAGGCAACTGGGGCATTGTTTTGCTGCTCCGCTACGCGATAGACCAAGGTACTAGTACTGCTATAGGCGGTATTGGCGACATCCTTAGCTGTTAACGTCAAGTTATAGCTGCCGGTATTGGCGCTGGTCGATGACGTTACGCTCACACTTACCCTAGTCGTAGCGCCGCTTGCCAAGGTCACAGTATTATTACTGGCACTCCAACCGCTTGGCTTAGCAATGCTCAAGTTATAGGTGGCATCGTCACAGTCCTGATTCTGGTTAGTTATTTCTACGCTATAGTGTTGCACTGTGCCCGCATCAACTTCGGCCCCTAATACATCAGTCACATTCAGTTTTGGTGCCGCTAATTGACAACTGACGATCGGTGCTGCTACCTGATAAGTGGCGCTGGCAGAGCTCTGGTAGCCGACGTTACTCCGGTTTAGTGCAACCATGCTAAAGTCATACACACCAGCATTGGCATCCGAAGCCGAGGTAACACTTACGCTCAGGGTTTGTGATTGACCCGGCACCAAGGTTGCACTTGTGCTAGTTGCTTGCCAACCCGATGGCAGGCTTGCCTTTACATCAAAAGTCGAAGCAGCGCAGCTATCGGAGTCTTTATTGGTTAGCGTGCCTTGATAAGTAACCGCAGTGCCCGCTGCAACCTCGGTTGAACTATTGCTTAACAAAGTCCATTGCGGGTTTGCCGATACACAGGCAGCAACAGGTGCCTCAACCACATAAGTAGCAGTAGTGCTGGCCTGATAGCGACTATCGCTCGTATTCGCACCTTCGATGGTCACGTCATAGAAACCATCTGTAGCGGTCGTGCTTGAGGTAACGTTTAAGCTTACCGTTGTACTTTGACCCGGCGTTAGGCTCACAGATTGCTGCGTCGCATTCCAACCCGATGCTACTTGGGCAGACACTTTGTAGTTGCTGCTGCCGCACTCGACACTGTCATTGTTTGTTAACGTGACGTGATAAGATACGATTTCACCAGGCTCGGCCCATACGCTGTTGCTTGACGCTAGCTCAATGCTTGGCTGCGCAGCAATACAACTTTGCTGTTCTGAGTAGCTGACATTTACACTCACACCCGAGCTATCTGACCACTCAGTGGTAATGGTGACACCTGCAAGATTATCTGTGTAGCTTTTGCCCGTTAGTAAAGCAGCATCATCCAAATCATAAATTGAACTGCCTGGCGTCATATCCAGCAGCAGGCTACTGTCGATATTGTCTTCATTTCGATTTAAGTGAACCAGTACCCCTTGCGTAACGGCTTTGCCGCTTAAAAAACTATCAGAACCAATAGGCTGTCGGTATTCGAGGTAATAGTAAAGCGGTTCTCCGGTAACAGAATCCGTGCCGCGGCGAACCTTAAGGCTCTTAGCTTTGCCAGTTGGCGCTATTTCATAAGGTTCCAACAGGTAACTACCGTCCCTGTCGGCAGTAACGACCTCACCTTTATCAGCGGTTATCCAGCCAAGATGTTCCTTATTAAAGGCATTGAAATGCCCGCTAACGGATTGCCCCATAAGATCTAGGCTATCGCCATATTCACTCGAAAAGCAACTTGAGTCGATGTCACCACTAGGACAGCCTAAAAATTTTGCATGCTGTAGTCCTAGGTTATGCCCCAGTTCATGACCTATCGTCATTAGATTGAGCTCTCCAAAAATCCATGCTCTGGACGGATTGCTGGTAGTAACGCCCAAGCCCAGTGTGCCTTGGCCACGTAGGCCACCACATTGATCGCTTTTTGGCATTAAAAACACTAATCGCGGATATTGACTAAGATCGATTCCATTGTTTAGCGCCTCTTCTCTTGCAGCCAGTTCTATATCAGTGGTAACGCAAGTTGTATCTATGGGAAGGGTAAGGTAGCCTTTGACGTCACCAATGAACCAGGTCTGACCATTGGATGCCTCCCAGTAATAATCGTTGACAGTGCCGAATACCATTTGATCAACTTCTTGCGATGTCCAAGGCTCGACTGGATTGTCCTGGAAGTTAAGCATTAGTACCAGGACGTTTTGTTCACCGGTCGATTTGGTTGGGATTTTATAAGATGATGTTGACGCTGAGCTTGTCTCACCGGCCGCGAGTATTAATAAATTTTCCTCACCTTGCTCAATAGCTAAGCTGCTATTCTCAGAGTTCTCTGAATTAAACAGCCAACCTTTTGCTTTAACCTGCATACCGCTTTGCAATTTTTGTGACCGAGTATTGGCAGGTAGATACATTTCAACTCGGCCCTGGTCAGTCACTAGGAAATGACGCAATCGATTCTCGCTTGGATCCGCAAAATCTTCATACACTGCTTCCAGCTCACCCACTAATTCGGCTTGTTGAGCTAGTTTGGCCTGGATCTCGGCAGGCATGCCACGACGCTTCGCCATAGGCAATACAGAAGAGACAACGCTGTAAGGATCAAGTATTAGAAGAGCCTGCTGTTCTACTTGTCTCTCCGCAACCAGTGCTTGAAGTTGCTGGTAAAGCGCCGCATCAGAAGCATGAGATGCACCTTTATTTGACTTAGTGGCGTTTAGGAATTGTGCAGCAACTGCTGAAAGTTGTAGCGTCTGAGTTTCAAGCTCCGCCTTATGAGTCAGACGCGCCTGTTGCTTGGCATCACGATTAGCCTGAGCCGCCGCGGAAATTTGCTCTCCATGAGAGCCGGCATGCACTGGCATGATAGCCGACGCCGACAATAGGCCAGCGCCCAATAGGCCAAAACCTAGGGTTTTAAGAAAAGGAGAATCGGTAAGCGCAACGGCGCAATGAACTGAACTCATAGCTAGGGCCTCTCAAAGTCAACATCACTTCGAAAGCTCCCAGTACAAGTACAGGGCTCTATCAACGCTCATTCGGTAACCCAGCCACCCTTTGCTATGCAATTAGGGCCTGTGGCTTTGCGTACATTAATTTCTTAATGCTTGCCGTTTCGAGAGTGCTTTCGAAAAAACCTTCTGGGCCGTGAAGCCCAGAGAACACGGGCATTCTAGCAAGTTGATTAGGTTTAACTCAACCAAAAAATGATTATTTTTTAACCAATTTTTAAAACCTCATGAAAATCAACGCACAATGAATGTATAAATTTCACACAGGCTGACGCAACCAGAATAAACATTGACACAACACCACCGATAAAGGATGTTTCACCACAAATTAAGCCAAATCCGATATTTTGAACCGATAAAGACTAAAAAGAAGAAATCACCTCGAAACACCAGTGACTATTTTGGCGCCTCGAAGCGGAACAGATAAGAAATGATGAACTAAGCGATATCTTTAAAATGTTTTAATAACCAATAGACTGGACGAAGATCTTTACCACCAATGGACTTTAGCGGTGCGATGAGATAATTCAACCACTGCCACTTTAACATCTGCTGCTGAGATTCCTGCCAGAGTGATTCGCCACCAGCGTTGCGATAGGCGGCAATCACAGGCTCGGCGATCTCTGGGTGGGGACCAATATAACGATAGAGGCTGTGAATATAGACTAAAAGATCTCTGATCTGCTGCTGATGCATATCGCTGTCTTTCTGATTTGCCTCGAAATCGATAAACGCCACCTGCCCATCATCCCAACAGATATCGCGCAGCGCGGGTCTACCGTGCGCTAAACCTTTCAAATGCAGCTGTGCTAGGCCAGCGGCGCTATCTTTCAATATCTGTAATTTCTCGGCCTCAGAAACATCGGCATTCAACCAGCGATTCACCGGCATACCCACATCGGCCACTACCAAAAAATCCTCACCGCTTGCAACCAATTCAGGCACAGGAGCGCCTTGTTGTGCAAGTTTAGCCAGGGTGGCGATTTCAAGCTGTAACGAAGCGTGGGGCTGTGCCTTGAGCAAACGCATGGCACCAGTCAGGTGCTCAGCCTGCTTCAGCCAATATTTATGCCCTTGATGTTCGAAACTGACTACTCGTACACCTTGATTTTCCGCTAACAATTTTTCAATCACGCTTTGAAGGCTAGTCACAGTCACACAAGGTACTCCGATAAAAATGAACAGGGATTATCAGTGCTGGCGGAGGCAAAAGCAATATTTGGGGCAACGGACGTGGGTTCTGTGAGCAATTGGGGGGATAAAATGAAAGAGACGCGCCTGTCATCACGCGTCTCAATAAAAGGATTAAGCTTCTTCAGTCCAAGGTGTTGCCTTGGTTTCCAACAGCACAGGGATCCCTTCATTAATGGCATAGGCTAAACGGTCAGCCTTACAGATAAGCTGTTGATTAGCTTTGTCATACTCAAGCTTACCCTTACACACTGGGCAGGCTACTATCTCTAAAAGTTTCTTATCAAACGCCATGTTATTTTCCTTGTTGTACTTCTTTTCGCTGCTCAAGCAGCCTAAGCAATTGCAGTTCAAACTCTGGTGATATCTTGGCATCTACCGGCAAATACCACCAGTTAGACTTTGCAAAATCGCGACATTTAACCGCATCTTTCTCTGTCATCAACACCTTAGCGCCATGGGCAATGGCCTCAACATCCTCGAGCCGATAGGCCTGATGATCATCAAAAGCATGTTGGATAGCTGGATTAATCCCCATACTGGCTAAGGTATCGAAAAAACGCTGGGGATTGCCAATTCCAGCCATAGCAACCGCATCTGCCGTTGAATCGATATCGGCCTCAATGCCATTTGCTACATTGCGCCATGACGCAGGCACTAGACCCATGGTAAATTCATCCGAGTGCGTGCTCTGCCCATTGACTAGCGTAAGGTCTACCCTCTTTTGACGCCAGCGTCCTTCTCTTAACGGCCCGGCAGGCAAGAGCAAGCCATTACCGAATCGACGCTTGCCATCGAGCACTAAGATCTCAATATCTCTTTGCAGGGCATAGTGCTGTAAACCGTCATCGCTGATGATGATATCGACCTTTTGCCACTCCAGCAGTGCTTGCCCTGCCGCAACTCGGTTACTGCCAATCACCATAGGCACCTGAGTGCGCGCAACTATCATGGCGGGCTCATCCCCTACCTCACTGGCTGACATGCCAGCAAGCACCTGCTTAGTGCCAGTAAACTCAACCCCATAACCACGACTTATCACCCCGGGGTGATAGCCATGACGGCGCAGCAGCTCAATAAGATAGATGACGGTTGGTGTTTTACCGCTTCCTCCAACTGTGATGTTACCAACAACGATAACAGGCACAGGGAGTTGCTGACTTTGCTTCACACCTAATACAAACAGGCGTCTTCTTACACTGGTGATCAGATAAAACAGACCACTAAGCGGCAACAAGAGGCAGATAAGCAACCAGTGGAAGCCTAACTGCCTGTCGTACCATAGGCGATTAACGAGATTCTGCATTAACTACCAAACTGCATCTGATATAGGTTGTAGTAGATCCCCTCTTTCGCCAGCAACTCTTTATGAGTGCCTCGCTCAACGACCTTACCCTGATCGACAACCAGGATCTGATCGGCATTTTCAATGGTCGACAAGCGGTGAGCAATGACGATGGAGGTACGATTCTGACGCAGGTTATCCAGACCTGTCTGAATAGCCTTTTCCGATTCGGTATCCAGCGCCGATGTTGCCTCGTCGAGGATTAATAGCGGCGCGTCGCGCAGTATCGCTCTTGCAATGGCGATACGTTGTCGCTGTCCACCCGATAACATGACGCCGTTTTCACCCACCTGAGTATGAATCCCCTCAGGCATATTACTGATAAACTCCCAAGCATTGGCAAGCTTAGCAGCATCAATGATCTGCTTCTCGGTCACCTCTCCGGGATACGCGTAGGCAATGTTGGCGGCTATCGTGTCATTGATCAGGGTGACCTGCTGGGAAACCATGGCCACTTGCTGACGCAAAGAGGCCAGCTTGTAATCTCTCAGGCTGACATCATCGAGGCGAATATCACCACTTTCAAGGTCAGAATAGAAGCGGGTGATCAGGCTGGCGATGGTCGATTTCCCCGAACCGCTGCGACCAACCAGTGCCAGGGTTTCCCCAGGGTTCACGCAAAAATCCACCTCTTTAAGTGCCAAGCCTTCTTGATTGTCATAGCGGAAGTTAACCTTATCAAAGCAAAGGCGCCCCTCAACTCGCTTAGTTTCAAAGGTACCCTTGTCTACCTCTGTCGGCGTATCCAGAATGGCGAAGATAGTGCTACACGCAGCGATACCTCGCTGAAATTCGGCGTTAACCCGCGTAAGGCTCTTGATTGGCTGCAACATGGCGAGCATAGCCGCTAGGATAGTAGCGAAAGTACCCGCAGTGAGATCGACGCGCATGCTCTCAAGACTTGAGGCATATAGCACGAAAGCCAACGCAAAAGAGCCTATCACCATCACCAGTGGCTGACTGATCGCCTGAGCCAGTGCTAGCTTCATGGTGCGTGAACGGTTTTCGTCATTGACCTTGGCAAAGCGTTCAGATTCGGTTTTCTGTCCACCAAATACCAACACATTCTTGTGCCCTTTGATCATCTGCTCTGTAACTGAAGTCACGCCACCCATGGCGGTCTGGATCTGCTTTGACACCTTGCGAAACTTCCGACTGACCACAGCAATCACCAGACCAATAAGCGGCCCGACAATCAGGATGCACAAAGAAAGCTTCCAAGAGTTGTAGAACATCACACCTAACATACCGATAACGGTAATACCGTCTCGTACTATGGTGATCAAGGCGCTACCCGATGCCCTGGCAATCTGCTCAGTATCGAAGGTTACTCTGGAGATCAAATTACCACTGCTCTCTGCATCGATATAGCTAACAGGCAGTTTAAGGTAATGTTCAAACACCTGCTGACGCATATCCATGATCATTCGTGCACTGATATAGGAGATACCATAGGTAGATAAAAAGTTCGCTAAGCCACGTAAAGTGAACAAGCCTATCACCACAAATGGTGCGGTTTTTAACACGTCACTGTCTGAGTTAAAGCCACCGCCCATGCCCAGATCGACCCCTTCAACCAATCCAGGGGTTGCTGGCACATTACTAGCAAACCCTTGATCAATAAAAGGTTTGATTGAATAAATAAACGTTGCGTCCACCAAGCCATATAACACTAGGCCGAACACAGACAGAAATAACACCCCTTTAAGCGGGACAAAATAAGTAAGCAGTCTCAGGAATACGCTGCGCACTTCACTTTTCGAAGAATTTGTCATTCAGGATCTATCGTCGGTGCAAAAAAGCGTATTCTACTCTGGATTAGCAAACTCACCAAATTCAAAGCGTTGATTGTACCAAAAAGGCGCCAGATCCCGCCGATAGCCCCTGACTCGAATACCACTCTCATCTAGGCTAATCGTCAGTTGACCATTGTCTGAGACGCTATATTGCTTAGCCTGTGCTCCGGCGTAGCGGCTCACCACATGCGGCTTTGGAAAGCCATACCGATTGTTGAATCCCGCCGCATAGAGGACGACTTTTGGTTGCACAGCGCTAATAAAGGCCTGACTGGATGAGGTGTTACTACCATGATGCGGCGCAATCAAGATATCGCTATCTAGCAAACTTATTCCAAGTAAGGCTTGCTCCCCCTCTAGCTCTATGTCACCCGGGAGCAAGACATGGTGGGTACCGTCGCCTATTCGCATCACACAGGAGCCGTTGTTACCCGCCACCGGCTGAGCCGGCCCAAGTATCTGCACATTCAATCCTTGCCAAGCTATCTGTTTAGGGCGACAGTCGATAGCACCACTATAAGGTAGATCGGTTATCAAGCTCAGCTTGGGAAACTGAGTCTGCAAAAATTGCGCGCCACCAGCATGATCGTTGTCGCCATGGCTTAATACCAAATAATCGACATCACTAATGCCTTTATACTGTAAAAATGGCACTATCACCCGCTCAGCGTAACTAAAGTGGTCACCAAAGGCCGCCCCGGTATCATAGATAAACGCCCTATTTTGTTTCTCGATCACCAGACTTAACCCCTGACCTACATCCAAAAGGTGCAGCTGCCAATGCTTGTTCTCAATCAGCCTTGGTGGAACAAGCCAATAAAGACATAAAGGCAAAATTAGCGGCAGGGACAACCAACGCCAGCGATTGGATCCATAGCGCCAAACCGCAAATGCCGCCAATAAAAACAGCATGCCTGCTAGTAAGGCAGAGGCGGCCGGCAGCCAGTGCAGTGGTAGAGATGGCAGCAGATTAAAACTGCTCGTCAGGGGCGCAATGGCCCAATCGAGTAAGCTAAGCGGCAACGACAGGCTAAGACCTAAGCGCTCACCTAAGGCCCAACACATCATAGAAACAAAAGTCAGTGGGATCACTACAAGGCTAAACCAAGGTACAAACACTAAATTGTAAAGCACACCATAAGGCGCAAAGCCGCCAAATAACAGCGCCTGTAACAGGCCAAGCATAATGCTTAACCGCCACTGAATTTGCCACAGTGCGCTGATGCGCTGCCTGATATGCCCGCTAAGCGACCTGTTTTTGGGCACCGATGGCATCCGCTGGGTCATATAAAGGATCAACGTCAGCGCGCCGAACGAGAGCCACAAACCGGCGCTAAGAATACTGACGGGATCCAGTAACAACACCACAAAAAGCGCCCACAACAAACGTTCAAACGCCGAGGCGTAACGTTTTAATAAGCCCAGAACAATCACCATGAACAACATGATCAGTGCCCGCTGGGTTGGCAGTCCCAGCCCCGCAAGATAAGCAAAAAGCATACAGCAGCAAAGCGCCAGCAAGGCACTGAATTGGCGGTTAGACAGGCCGATACTGGGACGTTGACGCGCCAACAGGTAGCCGCTCAATCCCATCACCCACAGCGCCAATACCGACAGGTGCAAACCAGAGATAGTCACCAAATGACCAGTACCCGTTTGCCTCAATCCCTGCCAGTGCTCCTTAGTGATCCCTTGCTTATCGCCTAACATCAAGGCTCGGATGAGATCGCCATTATCCTTGCCAGTCACCGCCTGTTGAAGCTGGGTGATCAAATGAGCCCTGACTCCCTTGGACTCAGATAAACGCTTGGCTGACTGTACATTGCCCTTGCCAATAATATGCTTTGACAACAGAAACGCTTGTTGATTAAAGCCTCCCTGATTAAGCACACTGGTAATCGATTTAGGCGCCAGCGTGAACTGCCACACCTCACCAATGGCGACTTTTTGTTCGGTTTGCCAACGCAATCGTAAATATTTACTCGGGAAATTAATGGGATAGTCAGATAAGAGGCGAATATCCAGATTAATCCAGTCGCCGTTTCGATAAACTAGTGATATGATTTCGCCCCTTACTGATGGCCGTTTGCTTGTGTTATCAGGCGTTAATAGCAAAAGTTGGTGACAAAATAGGCTCATCCAAGCCAAGGCCAACAGGCTTCCGGCCAGTAGCTTAGACCATTTAAGCATGATGAAAGCGAGTAAGAGTGCTATACATGCCAAGGAATAGGTTAACAGAGATGGCCAGAGCAGCGCTGAAATGAGCGTGGCGCAATAGCCAAACATAAATCGATTCATAATGAATAATTTAAGACTGCAATACTAAGCTATGCCAAAAAAATTCATTCAGCGTTATATGCCCAAGCCTGAAACGCTGCAAAACCATAAGCATTTACAGATGTTTGGTAAGCTGCTTCATAAACCCAATCTTTGGGCACTGAATCGACGCTCCGCGCCGCTAGCCTTTGCGGTAGGACTGTTTGTAGCCTGGATCCCCATGCCATTTCAGATGGTGTTAGCCGCCGCTCTTGCTATTTTGTTTAACTGTAATTTACCTCTAGCTGTCGTGCTGGTTTGGATAACTAATCCTATAACCATGCCGTTTATGTTTTACGCCGCTTACCTCCTTGGCGCAAAGCTCCTGCATCATCCCCCCCAAGAATTCGTGTTTGAAGCCAGCTGGCAGTGGATAGAATCTTCACTCTTTACCATAGGCCCCCCCTTCCTGCTTGGCTGCATAGTACTAGGACTTATCTTTGCTGCCTTGGGCTACTTTATCGTCCACAACCTGTGGAAATACTCCATTCTGTTTAAATGGAAAAATCGTCCTAAATAATCCCTGCTGACATCGGCAACTTTTGCGCTGCCACTGCGACCAAGCAATGTATTGATTCACCGCCAACGAAATTGAGACACATCAAGGATGAAGCAAGCAGGAGATGACACTAAGGTCTGCTTTGGCATTTGTAGCAGATAAAACAAAACACGCTGTAACTTCCTGCTTTGACATTCAAACTTAGCTTCTGGCGTAAACTTAAGTTAGAATAAACAAGTCATTTACATAAATAATACATCTCTTCTGCTCGACGACATGCCTTGAATGACATTACTTGTTAAAGATAATCAAAAAAAATGCAGTTAGGCCATGTACTTAGGTTCAAATAGAAAACATATTGCGATCTTTTCTCTATTCTCCTTTCTCTTCCTGATCGCCACCATATTGACCATCACTGCGCTGGCAAAATATTTTGTGGATAATGAGATTCAACAAGCAGAAGAGAATTTACGTAAAAATCTGGCTCTAATCCGCTTTAATTTTGAAGCGACCATCTATAAAGATACCTATCTGGCAGACAGTCTCGCCACCGTCGTCACCATAGATCCTGAGTTTGCAATGAAAAACTGGGATGTCATCGCAGGTAAATTGCTAGGTAAGGCCCAGTACGTGAGAAGCGTAGCCATTGCCCCCAATAACGTCATCTCCTTAGTGTATCCGCTTGAAGGCAACGAGGCCGCTTTGGGTTTCGATTTCAGAACCCAACCGGCACAACTAAAAACCGTGCTACTCGCTAAAGCACAACAGTCTGTGTTTATCGCAGGGCCGGTGAATTTGGTTCAGGGAGGATTAGGCCTAATAGCCCGTTACCCTATTTTTGCTGATTACCCCATAAATAACCAATACTGGGGCGGCGTGAGCGTCGTCATGAATTACAACCAGCTACTTCATGACACTGGCATCACTCAATTTCAGGGTGGCGATATTGCCATCAAAAAACAGATCACGGCAAATGAAGCCGAAGAGGTCTTCTATGGCGACCCAAGCATCTTTGACAAACCTGATGTGGTCTACCCGGTGAAGCTTCCTAGTGGCACCTGGAATATGGCGGCAAAATTCCACATCGAAAATATGGCGGAAATCACCAAACTGAGAATGAGTGTCATCAGTGTCGGGGCTGTTGCTGCCTTTATTCTGTACCTCGTGAGCATATTTCTATTTCGCACTTATCAAAGTACCCATAAAGCGGCGTTACATGACGAGCTGACCCACCTCCCCAACCGCCGTTTCATTATCACTGAACTTGACCAGCTGATTAACAAGCAGAATCAGCCCCAATTTACGCTGCTTAATATCGATCTTAATGACTTCAAAAGGGTTAATGACGACTTAGGCCACGAAGCGGGTGATGAACTACTGAAATATATCGCCAGTCGTCTCGTGGCAGAGGTAGGGATAAAAGGGACCGTCGCCAGATTTGGCGGCGATGAGTTTTTAGTCTTACTCTATGATCTTAATGATGAGCAGGCGATCGAATCGATAATGAACCAGATCACTGCTTCAATTGAGTCACAGCCTTTTAGCTGGCAATCTCATCATCTCACGCCATCGCTCAGCATAGGCTATGCCATCTACAAGGGCCAAAATGCCGATATCAAAGAGTTACTCTCCGATGCTGACAGGCGCATGTATCAGCAGAAACGCGCCTACCGAGAAAATCGATTGGCTTAACGTCCGGCCAGAGCCTGCGCCGGATGAATACGGCTTGCCTTCCAGGCGGGATAAAGAGTCGCCAACAGGCTCATCAACAGCGCTAAACCGATCACCAGTAACACGTCCTGCAACAACAGTTGTGAGGGAAGAAAATCGATAAAATAGACATCTGCCGACAATAACTGCACGCCCAATACCTGCTCTATCGCGCTGGCTATGGTACTCAAATTCAGCGCCAGGGTGATGCCTAAGCTTGCCCCAATAAGACAACCTAAGATGCCGTTGAGCGCCCCTTGCACCACGAAGATCCCCATGATGGTCGCTTTTGCCATGCCCATAGTGAGCAAGATAGCGATTTCAGACTGTTTGTCACGTACCGCCATCACTAAGGTCGACACGATATTAAAACAAGCCACGGCGATCACTAACGCCAAAACTAAATACATCACGGCTCGAACCAATTGAATGTCTTGATAGAGATGTCCCTGGGTTCGGGTCCAGTCAGACAGGTACATATATTGCTGTTGGCTATAACCTAATGAGCGGATCAATCTTGGCGCCGCAAACACATCATCGACCTTAATACGTACGCCACTCACTCCCTCATCAATCCCAAGGAGCTCTGCCCCGTAGGCCATAGGAATGTAGGCCGTGGTGAGATCTAACTCTCCCCCCAGCTCAAAGATCCCCACCACCTTAAATTGATGACTCTTGGCCGAACCGATTCGAGAACCGCCCTCTTTTTTCGTCGCAAAATTGGGCGTGTAGAGGCTCAAGGTGCTACCAAGAGAAAGATCTAACGCCTTGGCAAGCCCTTTACCTAACACGATATTATTGGTGGATTCGCCTAGGGCCTGCCAGGCATCGCTTGGCATAAAATCGGCGATAGTGGAGACCTTAGCCTCCAACTCCGGCGAAATCCCAATGACAGTCAACCCTTGAAAGCCACCAGGCTTTTGAATTAACCCCTGCAGGCGCACAAATGGCGCCGTTGCGACGATTCCCGGGATCTTTTGTGCATCCTTGGCGATTTGTGGCCAATCATGTAGCGGCTCATTCACCCCAATTAACTCACCATGGGGCACCACGCCCAGTAAACGCTGCTCAAGTTCCTGCTCAAAGCCATTCATGGCCGATAGCACTGTGATCAATACAGCAACGCCTAGGGCAATCCCCGCCGTCGAAGCAAAGGAGATAAAGCTGATAAATCGATTCGACTGACGCGCCATATAGAAGCGCCAGCCTACCCTGAAGGCAAGATGCTGTCTCATGCCATCTCCCAGGCGGCAAGCTCACCATCTTGCATCTTAAGCTGTCTATCCATGCGCGCGGCAAGTTTTGGGTCATGGGTTACCACCACAAATGCCGTACCCAACTGACTGCCTAATTCTCGAATCAGCTCATAAACGGTATCACCACTGGCAGCGTCAAGGTTACCTGTAGGTTCATCGGCCAGCACAAGTTTAGGGCGATTGATCAAGGCGCGGGCAATGGCAGTACGTTGTCGCTCACCGCCTGACATCTCTGCCGGCGTATGATTGAGCCTGTGAGCCAATCCCACACGGGTTAGCAGTTCGGTCGCCTGTTGCTCCACTTCTTGACGTGGTCGCTGCTGAATGAGTCCTGGCATGGCCACATTCTCAAGAGCGGTAAATTCAGGTAACAGATGATGAAACTGGTAGATAAATCCCAGTTCCTGATTACGTATGGCGGCCTGACGTGAAGGCGTTAGCTGATATAGATCTTCACCATCGAATAGCACCTGACCGCTACTGGGTTTGTCCAGTGTGCCCATAATATGCAGCAAGGTACTCTTGCCCGAACCCGAACTCCCCACTATGGCTATCTGCTCGCCCCGATAGATGCTTAGGTTCACTCCGTTTAGCACTTGAGTATCTATGCTGCCCTCGTGATAGCGCTTGCTGACGTTACTGACTTGAAGTAACAAAGATTTTTCTGGTTGCGTCATAGATCACTCATACCTTAAAGCTGTGGCCGGTTGCACACTTGCCGCCCGCAGCGCGGGATAAACGGTTGCCAAAAAAGTGATAGCTAAGGTGCCGACAACGATAAAAGAGAGCTGACCTAACTCCAACTGCACCGGCAGGCGTTGCCCTGCCCCTAAAATAGCTATCCCAAACATAGAAAAAAGCGTGTTGATATTCACGGTGGCCAGCACACCTATCACTAAGCCACCGAGTAACCCCAACACGGCATTGAGTGACCCCTGGATCATGAAGATCCCCATAATACTGGAGGTTGTCAGCCCTTGGGTTTTTAGCACGGCGACATCTGTGGTTTTGTCCACCACCATCATCACCAGCGCCGACACGATATTAAAAGCGGCCACGGCAATGATTAGACTCAACATGAGCGACATCATGTTCTTCTCCATCTTCACGGCAGAAAACAGATGACCATAATTATCGCGCCAGTCACTGGTAGTAACAGGCTCACCAGCCGCCTCGAAGGCCGCCTTCACATGAGGAGCCAGCTTGCTGGCCATAAAGGGATCGTTTAAGTAAAGACGTAATGACTTAATCGCCTTAGGGGGTTGGCGCATTAATCGCAGTGCATCGTCATGATGCACATAAGCCAAGCTAGCATCGACCTGTGAGCCCATCTCGAATATGCCCGATACCAAAAAATTACGCTGACTGGGCACAGGTCCAAGTGGCGAGTAGACAACGCCATCACCGCTCAACACCCGCAGCTTATCGCCGATGGCGACATCTAGGCGGCGTGCCAACTCCGCGCCGATAACGATGCGATATTTGCCAGATTCTAAGCTAGTGAGCGAACCATTAAAGTGACTATTTAACCGCGCTAGATTTTCTTTTTCCAGCTCTGGATAGATACCATAAATTTGCACCGCACTGATATTGGTCGGCGCCTGTAACATGGCCTGAGTCGCTACGCTCGGGCTAATGGCCAATATCTGCTTACCATCCACCAGCCTATTGGCAACTTCCTGCCAATTCTCTAATGCCTGTTCGCTGTGCACCGTCAGTTGTGGCACAGCACCGAGAATACGCTGCTTAAGCTGCCCTTCCAGTCCATTCATCACTGAGCTGACAATGATCAAGGCAGCAACACCGAGCAAGATCCCCGACACCGCAAACACTGTGATGAAAGAGGCAAAGGGGTTAGCCTTACGTGCTCGCCAATATCGGTAACCTATGGTCCAAGATAACGCTAAATTCATGTTTGGCAGGGTCTCTTCACGCCGGAGCCTTGATAAATCATTAAGATGCGCACGATAATAGGGGTAATGGCACCCTAAAAACAAGAGGCAATCCGTTGAACAGCCAATCAAACTCCTATTTTAGCGTCGCGCATAGGTTCGCCGCTTACCTATCGCCCTGGCCGGAGGAGCAACCGCTGCCAAACGAAGCCCAGCTAAAAGCCATGCTGCCACTAGGGATGCAGTTGATTAGCGAAGTGAAGGCCATGGAATCCGATTGCCTGCTACAACTGAGAAATCTGGATGATGACGCCCGTATTGTGGTCGATTATCTTAAGCTGCAATCGCGTAAAATCGACTTGGTATTACAACATATACTGGAACAGCAACCCCATGAGGGCGAGCGCTGTACGGGTTTACATTTTGGTGGCAGCGGCGTACATCTGAAAAGTCCATCTCAGCTTGAGCCTGGGCGGGCCTATCGCGTCACCCTCCACATCAAAGAAGCCTTAATATCCATGCTTTGCATCGCCCAGTGCACACGCTGCGAGAGCGATGATACACAAAGTGGTTTTGACTGTGAGTTAACCTTTATTGAAATTCTCGATGAAGACGTTGAACAACTGGTCAAGGCCAGTCTGAATATTCAACAAAAACAACTACAACAACGTAAAAAGCAACAACAGAACCCGAGTTAGTTTTCACTGGCACTGGCGGGGCTAAGTCTCTACAATGACGGGCATCATTGTCGATTTTTGGCCTTAGTCTGTTTTCATGAATGCTTTTTCCGTTCTCACCCCACCGAAAGTCAAAGGGGTTAAGTCACCCCAAACCCTGAGCCAACTGACAGGTGCCGCCCAGGCCATTAGTCTGGCGAAGCTATGCGCGCAACATGACGGTCTCACCTTAGTCGTGACGCCAGACACGCCTAGCGCCCTGAGACTCGAGGCGGAGCTAAGCTACCTGCTGTCGCCAAGTTCGATACCTGTGTTGCTCTTTCCCGATCGAGAAACCCTGCCCTATGACAGCTTTTCACCCCATCAGGATCTGGTATCTCAGCGCTTAGAGACTCTGTCGCGTATTCCCAGTGCAACTCAAAGCCTAGTCATAGTGCCGATGAGCACCCTGATGGTGAAATTGCCGCCGCAGTCGTTTTTAACCGGCAATGTTCTGCTGCTTAGCAAGGGGGATAACTATCCCTTAGAAGCCGTTCGTAGCAAACTGATAAACACAGGCTACCATCATGTCGAACAGGTCTATGAACATGGTGAGTTCGCCGTTCGCGGCTCAATTATCGACCTCTTTCCCATGGGATCCCAGACCCCTTATCGTATCGAGCTGTTTGACGATGAAGTGGAGTCGATCCGCCAGTTCGATCCGGAAACCCAACGCTCCAGCGGTGAAATCGATGCTATCCGTCTACTGCCGGCCAAGGAGTTTCCCACCCATGACGAGGCTATAGAGGGATTCCGTCAGCGCTATCGCCGCCAGTTCGAGGTGGTCGTCAAGGAACCCGAGTCCATCTATCAGATGGTCAGTCGTAAGGTGATGCCGGCGGGCATTGAGAGTTATCTGCCGCTATTTTTTGATGAAACCGCCAGCCTTTTTGATTACCTCCCCTCAGGTTGTCAGTTGGTGGAGATAGGCGAATTAGAGGGCGCCGCCAAGAGCCACCTGCAAGAAGTGCATCAGCGCTATGAAAATCGCCGAGTCGATCCCTTAAGGCCACTGCTGCCCCCTAAAGATCTCTATCTGCTCACCGAGCAAGTCTTCGAGGCCTTTAAGCAACTGCCGCGTTTTCTGATTAAAGGCAATGATTATGCGGGCACCAGCGTACCAGCCAAGCTCGATGCCCTGCCTGACGTGGCCGCCAATCATAAATTAAAGCAGCCGCTGCTCGCCCTGAAAGCATTTGCCGACAGCGGCACGCCGATACTGTTTTGCGTGGAATCTGAAGGTCGACGCGAAGCGCTACTAGATCTACTGGCCAAGATTGAAATTAAACCAGTCCTTTTGGATCACATAGATACCTTTGCCCAGCAGCCACAGCCATTTGGTTTGATTGTCGCGCCGCTGGCGCAGGGCGCCATCTATCACCCCAAGAAAGGCCCTCACTGGGCGCTGATTTGTGAGACTGAGCTGTTTGGTCAGCGCATCGCCCAGCAGCGACGTCGCGATAAACAACGTCAAGTTAGCCAAGATGCGCTCATTAAGGATCTGGCCGAGCTAAAGGTGGGTCAGCCTATCGTCCATCTGGATCACGGCGTCGCGCTCTATCAGGGCCTGGAAACCTTGGACACAGGCGGCTTGGTCGCCGAATACCTTAAATTAGAATATGCCGGTGGTGACAAGCTCTATGTACCTGTCGCCTCGCTCAACCTGATCAGCCAATACAGTATAGGCGCAGATGATGCGCCCCAGCTCAATAAACTAGGCAATGAAAGCTGGACTAAGGCCAAGCGTAAGGCAATAGAGAAGATCCGCGACGTTGCGGCTGAACTGCTGGATGTCTACGCCAGACGTCAGGCTCGCCCAGGTGAAGCCTGCCGACTGGATCGCGAAGAGTACGCTCAATTTGCCGGCAGCTTCCCATTTGAAGAAACCGTGGATCAGGAAACCGCCATAGACGCCGTCCTCACCGACATGTGCAACCCCATCTCGATGGACAGACTTGTGTGTGGCGATGTGGGATTTGGTAAGACAGAGGTCGCCATGCGCGCCGCCTTTGTGGCGGTCAATGACGGTAAACAGGTAGCGATACTCGTCCCCACTACCTTGCTCGCGCAACAGCACTATGAAAACTTCAAAGACAGGTTTGCTGACTGGCCAATTAAAATTGAGGTGATGTCTCGCTTTAAGACCGCTAAAGAGCAGCAAACCGTTCTCAAGCAATTAGAAATTGGTCAAGTCGATATTGTGATCGGCACCCATAAGTTGCTGCAGTCTGAGGCTAAATTTGAAAATCTCGGCCTATTGATCATCGATGAAGAACACAGATTCGGTGTGCGCCAGAAAGAGAAGATCAAGGCGCTGCGCGCCAATATCGACATTCTCACCCTGACCGCCACGCCTATCCCGAGAACCCTCAACATGGCGATGTCTGGGATGCGAGATCTCTCCATAATCGCCACGCCACCAGCCAAACGCCTGGCGGTCAAAACCTTTGTGCGCGAATATGACGATGCCACGGTGCGCGAAGCTTTATTGCGTGAAATCTTAAGGGGCGGCCAGGTTTACTTTTTGCACAACAGCGTCGAGACCATAGAGAAACGCGCCCGTGAAATAGAGGCTTTGCTACCCGAGGCGCGAGTGATCACCGCCCATGGTCAGATGCGCGAACGCGATCTGGAAAAGGTGATGTCAGACTTCTATCACCAGAAATACAATGTGTTGGTCTGCACCACCATCATAGAAACCGGTATCGATGTGCCAACGGCCAACACTATTGTTATCGAGCGGGCCGACAACTTCGGCCTGGCTCAGCTGCATCAGCTTAGGGGCCGCGTAGGTCGCTCGCACCATCAGGCCTACGCCTATCTGATGACGCCTCATCCTAAGCGGATGACCAAGGATGCCATTAAGCGACTTGAGGCCATTGGTGCCCTTGAAGATCTCGGCGCGGGCTTTATGCTGGCCACCCAAGATCTTGAGATACGCGGCGCCGGTGAACTTCTTGGCGACGAGCAGAGCGGCCACATCTCTAAGATCGGCTTTACGCTCTATATGGAGATGCTCGAAGATGCGGTGAAGTCCCTTAAAGAAGGCAAAGAGCCCTCGCTGGATCAAATGTTAAGGGGCCAGTGTGAAATCGACCTGCGCATCCCCGCCTTGCTGCCGGAAGATTATGTGGGCGATGTGAATATACGCTTATCTCTCTATAAACGTATCGCCAATTGCAGTAGCTCTCAGGCGCTGGACGAACTCAAAGTGGAGTTAATTGACCGTTTCGGCCTACTGCCGCAAGCCACCAAGAACTTGCTCGAGATCTCCCTGTTTAAACATCAGGCCACGGCTCTTGGCATTGCCAAGATAGAGATGCACGCCAAAGGCGGTAGCTTGGAGTTTAATGATGATCACTGCGTCGATCCTGGCTTTATTATCGGCTTATTACAGAGCCAGCCACAAAATTATCGTATGGACGGCCCAAGTAAGTTAAAATTCCTGATGCCGACAGAGACAGACAAGGATAGGCTAGACCTCTTGTCGCTGATCATCTCTCAACTAATGCAACATCGCCTTGGAGAACCGCGTGCTTAAAAAGAGTCTTTTATTGGTAACCACCCTCACCTCACTGTCTTTTCCAACTTGGGCAGACGCAGAGCGTTGGTTTGAAGTGGAAGTCTACCTGTTTGAGCGTCAGGGAAGCCAGCTGGAAGAAACCTTGTCAGCACCGACGAGCCGCCATACTCGTCAACCCATCGACATGATCTCCCCCCTGTTTGCTACCAATATCACAGGGGCAAGTTTGGGATTGGAAGGTTGTAGTGCCCAGCAATGGTTAGAAACACCTGATGCGTGCGACAAACAGTTGCAACAGGCACAGGTCACCCATCCAAGCAGTATTCCCGTTACCATAGGCGCAGCGACGCCACAATATGCGACACCAGGTGCTGGCACAGTATTACTGGCCGATTCTCAGTCACAGTTTGGCGACATGATAGCCACCCTAAAACGAGAAGCGGGCCACAAGGGGCTGCTACATATGACTTGGCAACAATCTATGTTGCCGCGCCATCAAGCCAAACCTGTGCGCCTCTTTGCCGGAGAAGATTACTCAGATCGCTTTAATGAAAGCGGCTTTGCCACCAATGGGACTCAAGCGTCACAAAATGAAGCGATTCCACAGTTTAACTTCGATCTAAATTTCGACGACAAACAAGCAGAGCCTATCTGGGCACTCGATGGCACGCTCAATATCTATCTGAATCACTATCTTTATGTGGAAACTGGTTTAACACTCCATAGAGAAGGGAGCAAACGTCAGCCACAATTAGCTGATGAAACAGCAATGCTCCAGGTCCCCTATTTGCACAGTATCTATATGACGCAAAACAAGCGGGTGAAGAGTGATGAAATACACTACTTTGATCATCCCAACATGGGAATGATTTTACAGATCAGAAAGATGGAGCAGCCCAGCGAATCTGGCTCGCTTTAGTACAAAGCTAGGCTGATATTCACAAAGCAAACTCATAGAGAGAAAAATCGAGGTCGTTCTCATCTTCCTCGATTTCTTCGACCAACACCGTTAACCGGCACAGTTACAGATAGTAGCCATTCTGCTCACGTCATAATAGCAATGGTGTTAAGCATCAATTCGAGCATCGCTTAGTGCTTTGGTGTAAACCCTGAAGAAATACCAGTAAGTGGAAACACCTTAGCGGCGAGCTTGCGTCAATAGACAGAAAAATCGAGGTAGATCTCGTCAGCCTCATCTTCTTCGACTAACACATTGTCTACTACCGACTGAGGCGAGCCCTGCTCACTCCAGGCAATAAAACGATCTACCGCCGAGCCACCACCTTGCAATAAAATCATCACACGGCCATCTTCAAGATTTTTCGCATAACCTGTCAGCCCCAGCTCATTTGCCTTAAGCTGACTGTAGCGCCTAAAACACACGCCCTGAACCTTTCCCGATATTGTCAATAATACCCGCTTCATCTGCGCCTCATTCTTCTTATCATCTAACCCTTTGAAGATAACCCAATCTGGTGGGATGGGCAAAAAATAGACAAAAAAAACAGCTAACTAATAAAGTGGTTAGCTGCATCGGGCGACATACGCAAACTGGGAAAAGGTCTTTAAGACCATCATGTAACAATATGTATCATGTTGTATCATAAAATGGATAAGTGATGCTAGATTTGAATGGCAAGAAATGACTATTACATACGATTGCGCAGTCATCTGAACACAGAATAATCAACTAAACCTTACTCAAGCTTCCTCATAAGTCGCTAGCAATCTGTCATTGGCAGCAGAAGTCCCCGTTAGAAGGTCTAAATGACGCCCATAAAAAAGGAGCCCTCAGGCTCCCATTTCAAGAGGTTTAGTTTACTGCTGCTCTTTAAAAGCTTTAATCTCAGTCAGGTGCGCAGACAAGGAAGGAAACTTATGTAACTGCTCTTCATCCCATACTATGGGATAAAACGGGGTTAACGCATCGGCAACCGCCTCGTTGTCATGCACCTCATCCTGACGGGATAAGATACACATGCCGCGTCCCTTGTGCTTCTCTCTGAACTGGCTGACACACTTGCTGGCGATATCCGCATATTCCTCAGGCCTGTCAATTTTGCCCACCATGTTGTCTTCCGGATGTAGATTAGGATTTATCATCACTGTCTTAAGACCATTCAAAAATCCTATACGCTCTGCCCAGTAGCCTCCAAGGCCGACGCCAATTGCCAGTGGCGCGGGGTCATCACTCTGTTTCAATTGACGACTCACCTCATTAAGCAGATATTGCATATCATGCTTGGGATGAAGCGTGCTGTAACTGACCAGACGCACATCGGGATCGACAAACTGCAACTGGCGCATTTTTTCATGATTACCTGGACTGGTGGCATCAAAACCATGGAAATAGAGGATCATTCTGTTACCTGCTGATAAAGAGTGAATATTAACTTTAGCTAACTCATCACAAGCTGTTGTTGCGCTACATCAAATTTAGCCCATACAAATCTGCTCTGCTATCCTTCTTGCCTCAAGATAGCGAGATTCATCCTCAAGCGCCTTGGCCACCTGAGTGCTATTAGCCAAGAGTTTACGCGCCGGTACTTGCGGGCCCTGCTCCGGCCAGGTAAAAGAGGTAAGCAGCTGATTGATGCCTTCACTATCGTTACAGAGCAAAATCATGTCACATCCCGCCTCAATGGCCGCCTTTGCGCGCTCGGGATAGCCGCCAACAACACCTGCGCCTTTCATACCCAGATCATCAGAGAAGATCACGCCATCAAACTTGAGCTCTTCCCTTAACACCTGCTTTAGCCAATAGGCAGAGAAACCTGCCGGATTGTTATCCACCTTAGGATAGATAACATGAGCCGGCATAACCCCTTGCAGGCGCTGCTTAGCCATCAATTGTTTAAATGGCTTCATGTCCAAGGCGCGGATCTCATCTTCACTACGCTCATCAACTGGCTTGGCGATATGTGAATCGGCCGCCACACTACCGTGGCCGGGGAAATGTTTCCCAACTGCAGCCATTCCAGCATCGGCCATTCCCTGAATAAAAGCATCGGCCAGCACAATAACCTCGTCGGGCCTATCGCTAAAGGCGCGCTTACCGATCACCTGGCTGATACCGTTCAGATCCAGCACAGGGGCAAAACTCAAATCGATATCACAGCTCAATAACTCCACAGCCATCAGAAAACCCAGCTCGGTAGCCCACGCCTTCGCCAAGGTCATATCCTGCTTTGCCGCCGGTAAGATATCCCCCATCGCTGGGATCTTGCTAAAACCATCAATAAAGCGCTGAACCCGGCCCCCTTCGTGATCCACGGCAATAAGGAGTTCAGGGCGCACGGCACGCATTGAAGCCACCAGCTCACAAAGCTGCTGGCGATCCTGATAATTGCGGGAAAACAAGATGACGCCCCCCACCATAGGGTGCATAAGTTGGCGGCTCTCCAGCTCATTCATTTGAGTGGATAACAAATCCATCATTAAATAACTCAAAACTCCCCCTAAAAAAACTGTTAAACAAGCTTAATAATCAAACTTTAGTAAAAAACAAGTTGAATAACTAGATGGCATAAGTCTTTGTATAAATTTGATAAAGCAGCCTTTATCTCACTTATAAATCAAGAGGCAAACTCATTAGCAATAGTATGCCTAATGCGAAAGTAATTCCTAAAAAAAACTAATGCGAAAGCTGCGACTAAAGTATGGGATACTTAATAATTGATAATCTTAATGTGCTCGCAAGATTAGCACAACAGGGCAATATTGACGCCCTTTGGGCATGAATAATTTATTTAGCCTAAAATCACTGAGACTGAATAACGAAAATAATGAATACGACAGGGTTTTATAATGATTAGCGTTTTTGACATGTTTAAAATTGGTATCGGTCCCTCAAGCTCCCATACCGTTGGCCCCATGAAAGCGGGGAATATCTTTATTCGAGATTTAGAGAAACATGGTCACCTTGCAGAAACAGATGAGCTGAGATCTGAGCTGTTTGGCTCCCTAGGGCAAACAGGTAAAGGCCACGGCACAGGTAAAGCCGTGATCCTCGGCCTCATGGGCGAAGCCCCCGAAACCGTCGATACAGACAAAATCGATGCCACCCTGGCACAGGTACACGACAGCCAAACCTTAACCATGCCCAATAACAAGGTGGTACGCTTTAGTCGTGAAGATGGTATTACCTATCACAGACGCAAGAGTCTACCGGCCCATGCCAACGCCATGACCCTATACGCCTATGCAAAAGGCAACTGCATCTATCAGCGCACCTACTACTCGGTAGGCGGCGGCTTCATCTTAGATGAAGATGAGATTCTCGCTCAAGACGCCTCCCCCGCCTCGCCCATCGAAGCAGCGCCCTATGACTTTAACAGTGCCGCCGAACTGCTCGACATGTGTGTCGAAAACGGCCTGAGCATCTCTGCGCTGATGATGGAAAACGAACTGTCCATCGCCAGCGAAAAAGAGGTGAAAGAGCGCCTGTGGACCATATGGCAAACCATGAAGAGCTGTGTCGAACGTGGCTACCAAAAAGAGGGCATACTCCCAGGTGGTCTTAAACTCAGACGCAGAGCGCCAGCGCTTTATCGTCGCCTCAAGGCTGAGAGCAAGACTGTCGTCGATCCTCTTACTGCCATGGACTGGGTCGATCTGTTTGCGCTAGCGGTAAACGAGCAAAATGCCGCAGGCGATCGCGTAGTAACCGCGCCAACCAATGGTGCTGCGGGCATCATCCCTGCCGTACTTTGTTACTATGACACCTTTGTTCAAGAGGTGGATGTGGATATCTGCTGTCAGTACCTGCTTACCGCTGCTGCCATCGGTATTCTTTATAAGAAGAATGCATCCATTTCAGGCGCCGAGGTAGGCTGCCAGGGTGAAGTCGGTGTAGCTTGCTCTATGGCCGCTGCAGCGCTTACAGAGATCATGGGCGGCACGGTAGAACATGTGGAAAACGCTGCCGAGATCGGTATGGAGCACAACCTGGGTCTGACCTGTGATCCTGTCGGTGGCTTAGTGCAGGTACCTTGTATCGAACGCAACGCCATGGGCGCGGTCAAGGCCATTAACGCCTCACGCCTGGCGATGCGCGGCGACGGTAACCACAAGGTCTCACTCGATAAGGTGATTAAGACCATGATGGATACGGGTAAAGATATGCGCAGTAAATACAAGGAAACCGCCAAAGGCGGACTCGCGGTAAATATCGTAGAGTGTTAATCCACTGCTTAAAGAAAAACTCGCCTTAAGGCGAGTTTTTTTATGGGACCAGTACAGCTTGTTAGCGTATGGGCAGTTCCACATCCGCAAAAAGATTCTCAATCAGTTGTGGATCTCTAAGCGCCACCGCTTTTTCTACAACCTCTTTGGTCAGATGCGGCGCAAAGTGCTCGATAAACTCATACATATAGTTACGTAAGAAATTGCCCTTCCTAAAGCCTATCTTGGTCGTGCTATGGGCAAACAGATGGCTGGCATCTATGGCCACCAAATCTTTATCAATCACAGGGTCGACCGCCATCGAGGCGATAACCCCCACACCTAATCCTAATCTGACATAGGTTTTTAACACATCGGCACTGGTGGCGGTAAATACCACGCGAGGATCAATACCAGCGCGGTTAAAGGCCTTTTCAATTTCAGACTCTCTGTCGAAACCAAAGACATAGGTCACCAAGGGGAAACGCCCGAGGTCTTCAATGCTTATCTGAGTACGTGACGCCAGCGGGTGATCTTTGGTCACCACAATTGAGCGGTTCCAGTGATAACAAGGCAGCATGATCAGATCGGAATAGAGGTGCATCCCCTCAGTGGCAATGGCAAAGTCCGCGTCACCACGTGCCGCTAACTCGCTAATCTGAGAGGGTGTGCCCTGGTGCATATGCAGATTAACCTTAGGATAACGGTCAATAAAGGCACGGATAATACTGGGCAGCGCATAACGGGCCTGGGTATCTGTGGTGGCAATATTCAACTCCCCCTGATCCGGCTTGGTATACTCTTCCGCGACTTTTTTAATACTTTCTACCTTACCCAGAATATCATTGGCGATGTTGATCACCTGCTGACCGGCAGGAGTCACATGGGTAAGATGCTTACCACTGCGACCAAAGATCTGAATTCCCAACTCATCTTCTAACATCCGCACCTGTTTACTAATCCCAGGCTGAGAGGTGTAAAGGTTCTCTGCTGTCGCCGATACATTAAGGTTGTGGTTAACCACTTCGGCAATATATCTGAGTTGTTGCAGCTTCATCGTCTATCCTTTGCAAAAGCCGGCTTCTCCAGGGGAGTCACAGCCAGAATTCAGTACGCTAACATAATAGTTATGTATAAGAATTAGTTATAGTACAGGCATAAAATTAAATCAAAGGGGAATATAGCATAGAGGTGAGATGAATCACACGACATTAAGATAAAGCTAGTCTAAGATAACTATGCTAGCGTATTGATTTATAGTAGCATTAATGGAATTACAAAAAGAATGGTAGCTCTATGATATTTACTTTGGTTCTGATCCTCATTGGTGCGTTGCTGCTACTGGTTATTGGCATCAATGTGATCCAACAACAAAAAGAACGCGCCGAAGCCGAACGCAGAACTGAATTAGCCAGACAGAGAGCCATTATCGACGAAACCGAGAACGTGCTTTCATGCACAGGCATGTTCCCCTGCTCTACCAATCTGGTTCTGATCCTCTATAAGCGTGTACAAGAAGCGTTGACCTTGTCAGTCTCTCTCGGTGGCCCTCAAGCTAACGATTACAAACGTCGACTCACAGATCTCAGTGGTCAGATTGAAAACTTACAAAACGCTCAAAAACAGACACCCGCCATCGAAGGTTTTCGCCTGCCGGATACCGATAAGCAGATCTTAGATTTAGTCAAAGTACTTAAGAAGCTCAAGGCGATATTGCGCGCCGAGCACAATAAGGGCAAAGTTGACCCGAACATTTTTGCTCAAGAAGAAGCTCGCGTCGATAACCTGCAGCTGAGAATTAATGTCGATTCCATGCTTTCCCGCGCCCGCAGCGCCTGTTTTATGAAACAATATGGTTCCTCTAAACAGATGGTCACTAAGGCGTTAGCCACTCTGCATACGATTAAGGCGCTGACGCCAAACGATCCTTTTATTACCAATAAAGTGGACGAAGCCAAATTACTGCTCGATGAGATCATGGGCGCCCAGAAGATGGCGCAGCCTAACGCGCCGCAGCAGAAGAGTGACGAGGATGATATCGACGTGCTGTTCCAGCCGAAAAAGAAATGGTAACAGCCGTCGCTACGACACAAAAAAACCACCGCATTGCGGTGGTTTTTTTATAGCTCAAACACTTTGATATCGGAACGCTTAGGGCGCCAGCCGGTCGATATCCCAGCCGTTTTCTATACCGCTTGAGTCTTTACGGGTATAGAGGAAACGATCATGCAGACGATATTCGCCGCCTTGCCAAAACTCTATGCTACTAGGACGCACCCGATAGCCACCCCAGAATTTAGGTAGTGGCACTTCGCCCTGGCTAAATTTAGCCTTCATCTCGGCAAACTTGCTCTCCAATGCCTGACGGGCCGATATTTTGCTGGACTGTTTAGATACCCAGGCGGCAATCTGACTCTCTTTAGGACGCGTCACGAAGTACTTGAGCACCTCTGCAGTCGAGAGCTGCTCGGCAACCCCTGTCACCGCAACCTGACGCTCCAGAGCATGCCAGGGAAACAGCAAGCTCACCTTGTTATTCTGCGCAATCTGCTCCGACTTACGACTAGCAAGGTTGGTAAAAAACACAAACCCCTCGTCATCGAAGCGTTTTAACAACACGATGCGCTGAAACGGCTGACCATCGGCGTCGACAGTCGCTACCGACATGGCGGTAGGATCCGGCAAGATCTCAGAATCCCTAATCTGCTCTATCCACTTCTCGAACAAGACCATAGGGTTATCCGGCAGTTCTTCTCGATGCAGCCCACCCAAGGTGTACTCGCGTCTAATATCACTTAAGTTCGACATCTGCTTCCTTACCCGTCCTGATTTAGCTTACTTCTTATGTGCGCAGGCCCAAACGTGCAGCATCTCTAGCCCTAAGGTTGCACCCGCAAGGGCCGTAATTTCGGCGCTGTCATAGGCGGGGGCCACTTCGACGACGTCCATGCCCACTACATTCATGCCCCGCAGACCACGGATGATCTTCATCGCCTTGTCGCTGGTGAGGCCACCACAAACTGGTGTGCCCGTGCCAGGGGCAAAAGCAGGATCCAAACAGTCGATATCGAAGGTGATATACAATGGCATATCGCCGACACGGTCTTTAATCTGGGCAACAATCTCATCGGCGCTTAGCTCATTGGCAGCGGCCGCATCGATAACCTTGAACAGATGGCTTGGCTTGTCATATTCGGTACGAATCCCCACCTGCACTGAGTGGGAGGCATCGATGATCCCTTCATTAGGCGCGTGGAAGAACATGGTGCCATGGTCGTACTTGCTGCCTTGGCTATAGGTATCTGTGTGCGCATCGAAATGCAGCAGCGCCATCTTGCCATGTTTCTTATAGTGAGCACGCAGCAGCGGCAGGGTCACAAAATGATCACCACCAAAACTGATCAGCGCCTTGCCAGAATCGAGGATCGCCGTGGCAAAGTCTTCGACACGCTGGGTGAAATCGGCTGCATCGCCACAGTCGTATACGAGATCGCCCGCATCGACCATTTTAAGGTGATCGGACAACTTAAAATCCCATGGCCAGCGGCACTCTTCCCAGGCCAGATTCACCGACGCCTGACGAATAGCGCCAGGGCCCATACGACCACCCGAGCGACCAGTAGTGGCCATATCAAACGGCAAGCCCAAAACCACCACATCAGCATCGCTTTCAAGCGGTTTAAAATCCAGTGGTTGTCTTAAATAACCAAATGCATTTGAGTAAAGCGAGTAATCAGGCTTATCTGCAATAGTGGTCATATTTGCTCCAAATAATAGAAGTAAAGATCACAGCGTAACGGGCAATAACTGCTCACAATCGCGCTGCTTATAGTGTTTTATATAAAGGCCTAGGCCATCTGCCAAAGTTAATTCACCGCTGGCCTGCAGGCTATACTGCTCGGAGCAGTATCCTGGCTCCTGGGCCTCAAATCCTGAAACATCCCAACTTACCGGATTTAAGCGGTTTAGCAACTCATTTACTATACCGCCAAGATCTTCGCCGAGCGACAAATTCGTTTCCAGGCTCACATAGGAGCTCGCCTCTTGCGGGGTGATGTGCACCGTGAAATAGTCACCCCCCCTAAGGGCATTGAGTGAATAGCCCAATGGCGAGAACAGGTACGCATCAAAATAAAAACCCGGTAACAGCTGAGATAAATTGAGCCTGGTGGCTATCCCCTCGGCCGATTGCCTGTCGCTAAGCAGATAGTCGGCCAACTCACCACGAATATGATACATCTGCACCGTTTGAACCGGCTTAAGTTGCACCATCTCTCCAGATAAAAAAAGCTGGTGATGATGACCATCCAAATGGCCAATGCGATAGGCATCGCCACTTAGCATCCCCCTAAGCCGGGCAATATCGTCTTCAAAGCGGCTGCTTTGCAAGGCGGGTAAAATCTCGCTCTTACGCTGGTAACTCAAGCTGGCAATCTGAACATTACCGAGTGATTCAACCAGACTCAGTACCGTCTCGATAAGCCGAGTATTACCACAGGTGATGAGCACCAGATTATCGTGCCAGACAAACAAACTGGATTCGCTGAGCAGGTACGCATCGCACTGCTCACAGCTCAGCTTGGAGAGGATCTCTGTATCACTCTTTAAAAGAGCGCGGCGCCAAAAGTCATCGCCCAAAGATCTTAGCGACGGACTAGCTGCCACTAAGGTTAGCGATAAGCGTTTCTCCGCCCCTTCAAAGTACATCGACTCGCTCCTTATCGTCTTAAAGGATCTCGGCTGGCGTTAGCCGAGATCCCTAGGCGAAACAGGCTAGCTTGCCAATCAGGAGAAATCTTCCAGATAGGTGTAGCCTTTCAGTCCAATCTGCAGCTCTTCAAGAATATTGGCGCGCTCATCTTCTTGAATATGCAGGTTTACCAGCTCTTCATAGGTACGCATGAAAGAGACAGCGTCTAGGTTCACATAACGCAGTACATCGGCCACGGTATCGCCAGCCAGAACTGACTCAATATTCACCAGACCATCATCGTCCAGTCGCACTACGGCAGAGTTGGTATCACCAAACAGGTTGTGCATATCCCCAAGGATCTCCTGATAGGCACCCACCAGGAAGAAACCGATAAGATAAGGACTCTCTGCACTCCAAGCCGGGACTGGCAGGGTAGTTTCAATACCTTGACCATCCACGTACTGATCCACTGTACCGTCTGAATCACAAGTAATATCCAGCATCACGGCGCGGCGCTCAGGCGCCTTATCCAGGCCACTCAGCGGCATTATTGGGAACACCTGATCGATACCCCAGGCATCTGGCAGTGACTGGAACAGTGAGAAGTTCACGAAGAACTTATCTGCCAGTTTCTCATTGAGTTCGTCGATCACAGGGCGGTGGAAACGGTATTTACCACTCATCACCCCCTTTAATTCGTAACAGACGCGCAGATTCATCTGCTCCGCCCAAGCTCTGTCGGCCAGACCCATCTGCCCCAAAGCAAATAGCGAATGTACCTCAGCCAGATCGCTTTGCACATCATGGTAAATCTCAATCAGGGCACGTTGATCGGCGCGGCCACTCACTTCTCCCCAAGAGTCCCACATATTTTTCAGCTGCTGCGGCGCGTCATCATCCGGAGCTTGTAACTGCTCAGGCTGATAGGCTTCGGTGCCAATCACGTCGGTGATCAACACAGCGTGATGAGCCGTCAGGTAACGACCAGACTCAGAGATGAGGCGTGGCATAGGCTGATCGTGCTCACGGCACATGTCATTGAGCACACTGACGATATTATTGGCATATTCGGTCAGGCCATAGTTCATCGAGTTACTGCTCTGGCTACGGGTACCGTCATAGTCAACGGCCAAGCCGCCACCCACGTCGAAGCACTTCACATTGGCGCCCATCTTCTGCAGTTCACAGTAGAAACGCCCCGCCTCGCTCACACCGCTGCGGATGTCGCGAATATTGGCAATCTGCGAGCCCAGGTGGAAGTGCAGCAATTGCAGGCTATCCAGCATGTCGTGGTCTTTAAGCGAGTTGATCACGTTCAACACCTGAGCCGCTGACAAACCAAATTTTGATTTTTCACCGCCGCTGGCCTGCCATTTACCCTTGCCTTGGAAAGCCAGACGCACACGCAGACCCAAACGAGGAGTCACACCCAGCTTCTTAGCTTCGTCGAGAACAACCTTAAGCTCAGATAGCTTCTCAAGTACGATATAAACTTGATGGCCCAGCTTTTCACCAATCAGCGCCAAACGGATATATTCGACATCTTTGTAACCATTACAGATGATCACCGAGCTGGCCTTCTGCGCCATCGCAAGCACAGCCATCAACTCAGGCTTACTGCCGGCTTCCAGACCCAGCTGTGGCACCTCTTTAGACACTTGGCTGGCTAAGATCTCTTCTACAACCGTTTGCTGCTGGTTAACCTTAATGGGATAGACAAGCAGATAGTCGGATTGGTAATCGTAACGAGTGATCGCCTGATTGAAGGCATTACACAGGCTATTGACCCTGTGATGTAAAATTTGTGGGAAACGCACTAAGACGGGCAATGCTACGCCGGATTTAACCATATCCTTGGCGAGTTCATTTAAACCAATAGTGTGCTCAGGATGATTTGGATCGGGCGATACCGTCACCTCACCGGCCTCGCTTATGCCGTAGAGCCCAGAGCTCCAGTAATTTACGTTATAACCAACATAAGCATCTTTAATAGACCAATTACTCATATTTTCTCAACCTGTCTATTTACATTTATATTCGGCAGATACTTTGTCTGCCAACACATTAATGTTACTTACTATCGCACCTATCAGGTAAATAAGCCGCAACATCAACACCGTTTCTTGGGTGTCAGATATCGAAGTTATCCTTCGAGTCCCCGCCATATTAGTTAACTCAATTTATACTTGTCTAAAGTAAAAAAAGGCGCGCAATTAAACCCCTGAATTTAACTAAATGCAAGTATCATTATCACATTAATTTATTACAAGGTTTTTTGCACCCAAACAGGCGACAATACTGACTTTTATCCCTGACAGGTGTTCAAGCTTTTTTACAGTAAATTCAGCTTGCTGCCACTTAGCAACATGCAGATTAATGCCCCCTTTATCGGCGCCTTTCTGCCCACTCGGCTCACTGACCTTTAGCTCAAACCCCTATGTCGCCAAAACGCATCTGCACCCAGGGCGTTAAATTAATGAGATTAACCCCCTTAGGCTAAAGCATCTTGCTGAGAATTCCACTATAATCGCCACACTTAAACTTGTTAGTAATGTCATAGAGAACCCCATGATAGAGATAGGAAAGAGTTGTACCCTGGAGATCGCCAAACGTGTCGACTTCGGTGTGTACTTAAATGCCCACGAATTTGGCCAAGTCTTGCTGCCTAACAAAGTCGCACCTAAAGAGTGCGAGGTCGGCGACAAAGTCGAGGTGTTTCTCTATCTGGACTCCGAAGATATGGTGATCGCCACCACTAAACGTCCTAAAGCTCAGGTGGGGCAATTTGCCTATCTAAAGGCCATCGCAACCGGCCCTTACGGCGCTTTTCTCGACTGGGGACTGGATAAAGACTTGTTTCTTCCCTTCGGCGAACAGCACAGAGAGATAGAAGTCGGTCGCTCTTATCTGGTCTATGTCTATGTCAATAGTGCCGATGAGCGCATCGTCGCCTCATCGAAAATCGATAAGTTTCTTGATAAGACACCGCCCCCGTATCGTAACGGTCAAGAGGTGAATCTCATCATCGCGGGCACCACAGATTTGGGCTTTAAGGCGATTGTCGATAATGCCCATTGGGGCGTGCTGTATAAAAATGAAGTTTATCAGCCGCTCAAATTTGGTCAGCGAGTCAAAGGCTTTATTAAGCGCGTGCGCAGTGATGACAAGATAGACTTAATCCTGCAACGCGGTGCAAAAGACGAGCTTGATAAGCACGCCACTGCCATCTTGATGAAGCTCAATCAAGCCGGTGGCTTCCTGCCACTTACCGATAAGACGGATGCTGACGTCATCTATGCCCAACTTGCCATGAGCAAAAAAGCCTTTAAGAAGAGTATCGGCGGCTTGTACAAAAGTGAGAAGATCACCATCGAAAACGACGGCATACGTTTGACCGAATAGAAGTTGAGCATTGGAGGCGCCAAGCCCCTGATTGTCTTTGCATAAAAGCATAGCTCTGATATAACAGGGCTATGCTTTTCTTATATGGATATCTTAACCATGAAACTCACCTCCCATGAAGCACGTGTCATCGGCTGCCTGTTGGAAAAAGAGAAAACCACCCCAGAGCAATATCCACTCTCTCTCAACGGTCTGACCTTAGCCTGTAATCAAAAATCTAGCCGCGATCCTGTGATGAACCTATCGGAAGCGGACACTCAGGCAGCTATCGATTCTTTAGCCAAGAAACGCCTGATTGCTGAGCAAAGCGGCTTTGGTTCCCGAGTGGTGAAATATAAGCATAGATTCTGCAACACCGAATTTAGCGATCTCCAACTCAGCGATGACAAGGTCGCCATCATCTGCCTACTGCTATTAAGAGGCCCACAAACGGCGGGCGAGCTCAGAACCCGAAGCAACCGCCTATATGGATTTACCGATGTCGGCCAGGTAGAGCAGGCATTGGAGGCGCTATCGCAAATGGAGCCCCCCTTGGTACGTCAACTGCCTAGAGAGCCGGGCAAGCGGGAATCTCGCTTTGTCGAGCTATTTAGCGACACCGCCGAGCAACTCCCCACACAAGCCTATACCCAGCCACAAAATGAGCCACCAGGTGATGCACTAAGCCATGCACTAAACGAAAGAGTCACCCAGCTTGAACAGGAAGTCGCCGAGTTAAAACAGCAACTTGCCGAGCTAGCTGGTAAAATTTAACGACAATCTGACACACTTAGACAAACCTAGAGATGTTAGGCTGGGTGCAAATTTAGTGATAAAGGAATCATATTTGGAAAACCTAACCCCCCGGAGCTCATGGAGTGCGGCCTTGGAACTGGCCAAATTCGAGCTTAAAAAAATCCTCTTTAGCACTCGCGGTATGATAGGTTTGGCAACGTTCGCGCTGGTCTGGTGCCTTATTCTCTGGTATCCGGTAAAACAAGCTTCTATCTATCTGTTCTCACCAGATTTTAAACAATTACTCGAAGGCGTATTTGGCGCGGCCAATGTAGGCGAACTGCTGTCATGGAACGTGGCGGAAATGGCCATTGTCTGGGTTGCGGCTCTCTATCTGTTCCCTATCTTTAGCCTGTTCGTGGGCGCCGATCAGTTTGCCTCCGACAGGGCCAGGGGAAGCTTTCGTTTTCTCACCTTGAGAGTCAGCCGAGATACACTGTTTTTCGGACGTGTCACAGGGTACCTGCTAATCCAGGGAATTTTGCTCCTATTGACTCTGGTAGCCACCCTGCTGCTGGTCGCCTATCGTGATCCATCCCTTGTCTGGCTGGCCATGGGCTCCGGGCTCTTGGTGTTTACCAATATCATGATAGTCTTGCTCCCCTTTACGGCGCTGATGGCCCTGTTGTCATTGCACGCCAACTCGGCGAGGCAGGCCAGTATCTATGCAGTTTTGATCCTTGCGGGTGGCACTATCATCAATGGGATAATCTCCCATTACCTACCGGATCTCAGCGCCGCTCTGCAATGGTTGATACCTGGCGCGCAGCTCTCAATGATGATCAATACCAAAGGACTCAGCAGTCTCGCTGTGGCGGCCATTCCTTTGCTTCAAGCCTGTGTACTCCTGCTATTAGGAAGAAGTTATATGGCGAGGATCGCACTATGAATCTGATCACCTGCACACACCTTGGTAAACAATACGGCAGCAAACGAGCACTTAATGATGTCAATCTTGAGCTAACCTCGGGTCAGCCCATTGCGCTGGTTGGCCCTAATGGCGCCGGTAAAACCACACTGTTTTCGCTGCTATGCGGCTATATTCGCCCAAGCGAGGGCAAAGTCACCATTTTAGGCCATGCACCGGGTAGTAATGCACTACTTGGTAAGGTAGCCGCCCTCCCCCAAGACGCAAGACTCGATCCTAACCTCACCGTTGAGGCACAACTGGGTCTGTTTGCCCGCCTTCAAGGCTTTAGCGGCACAGACGCGCAGCAAGAGGTCAAGCGTGTATTAGCTCTGGTGGATTTGGCTGATATCGCCCCACAAAAGCCCTTATCTCTCAGTCATGGCATGAGCAAACGCGTATCGATCGCCCAAGCGTTAATTGGCTCTCCCGAGTTAGTCTTGCTTGATGAGCCCACGGCGGGGCTCGACCCGGCGAATGCCAAGGCCATTCGCGACCTGGTGCGCTCACAAATCGGCAAGACGACCTTTATGATCAGCTCTCACAACCTGGCAGAACTGGAAAAACTGTGTGATAAGGTGCTCTATCTAGAGAAAGGTGTTCTGAACCAATCTATCTCAATACAAGATGATCAGGCCGACGAATATCTAACTCTGACCATGCACAGTTGTGATGATGAGGCATTGCTAGCAGCTCTGCGTGAGCTTCCTCAGGTACATTCGGTAAAATCTAGCCAGGCTCAGGAGTTTGTCCTCCACTACCAGTTGGGCGCCGATTTTGCCCTAGAGACCCAGCTGTTTACCCTGTTTAAACAGCACAATTGGCGTTATCGCGCCATCCAGCGTGGCAGAACCTTAGAAGATAAGCTGTTCTCTCAAGCCTAAGCTCCTGCTCCATCAAAACAGAAAGCCAGCATTATGCTGGCTTTTTTATCTCTACTGTAAGGGCTCTGCTATCTCTGCCGCCTTAGTTGCGTATCTTTGTCTAAAGCGGTTAAAGCTTTATAGCTAGATGCTAGACCTTTAGGTCAATTGCAGACAAAAAAAGAGCTGTGATAAAAATCACAGCTCTTGGAATTCTGTTGTTAAGTAGCGCTTGGCTACTTAAAGGTCAGCTTAGATAACAGTTACGTTCTCAGCTTGTGGACCTTTTTGACCTTGAGTCACAGTGAACTGCACTTTCTGACCTTCGTCTAGAGTTTTGAAACCGTCAGAGTTGATCGCACGGAAGTGTACGAAAACGTCTGGGCCAGACTCTTGCTCGATAAAACCAAAACCTTTGTCAGAGTTGAACCACTTAACAACGCCAGTAACTTGAGACATGATATAAATCCTGTAACTAAATAAAATAAAGCCTTAAACGGCAGTAGAGCTGGAAAATGCCGGTATTACTTATGTTAACAGGACGAACTGGTCGTATTGAACACATAAAGTTAAGCCCAACCTTCAAGCTGAGTTCACTATAAATCATTCTGACCGTATGTCAACAAACATTCAAAGGGCTAAATCCTATTTTTTACTTACATATCTGTCAGTTGTTAGAAAAAATTCATCTTAAAAGTCGTATAAAAACACTAATTTTTTTTAAGCGGATAAAAATAGACAAATGAAACAATGATTAACCAGCTAGCAGGCACGAAAGACCTCAAGCTTAAAGTCGAGCTCACAGGTTAAAGGCGCGGCGATTAATGCCTGCTTTTGAGCCGCAGTAAATTTCCAGTGATATGGGGTCATCGCTAAAAAATGGCCAATATCCTCCCCTTGGGAAATGGTCATTTCCTGGGTCAGCCGCTCGCTGTGAAGTCGCTCAAATCCCTCAATCTGGCTATCCACCTCGGGATTTTCCCTTGGTGTATCATAAATCACCCGCTTCAAAGCAAAATGATGCTGCGGTCCTGCGGCCACCGTAATTAATATGGCGCCCGGTTTGGCCACGCGCCTTAGTTCCTGATCTTGCGATGGCGCATAGATACGCAGCATAAAATCGAAACTCTGATCGGCAAAGGGCATTTCATAACTACTGGCAACACAAAAACCTATCTGAGGATAGCGCTTGGCAGCATATTTTAGCGCCGACTTGGAAATATCCAATCCCTGCAAATCAAACTCATGCTCAGCCGTCATCACCTGGTGCAGGCGGTGAGAGTAATAGCCTTCACCACAGCCGATATCCAACCCATGCCGCGTATCGTCGGCATATTCAAGAGCCAGAGCATTCACCCTATCACTCATGGCCTGATAATACCCCTTATTCAAAAATTCGCGTCGGGCGAACATCATCTCTTTGTTGTCACCAGGATCTTTTGAACGCTTTTTTTGCACCGGCAAGAGATTAACATAGCCCTCTTTAGCGCAATCAAACCTGTGGTTTGCCTCACAGCACCAGGTGCGCTCCATAAGCGAAAGCGGGCACCGACATATAGGACAAAGGTAATTCATTCACTCTTCCAAAGCTTGTTTGACCCTAAAGCCCCAAGCTAGTCTTCTAAAAACATCTGCTCAACCATCAGGTTTAGCTCGGGCGGGGCGAGAAGTTGGTATGACTCAAGCTTACGCTTTAGAGTATCCAGGTCCTCTTGCTGATTAGCGGCATCTTGCCAATTAGGTCGTTGCACGCTTTGATAGTAACGATGGGACAAGAGTTGCTTCTTACGCAGCAACTGTCCATCCACGTTGGTCACTTCGCTCAACATTACGCCGTGTTGCTTAACACTGTTATGATTAGCATAGTGCGCCAGCTCCTGTCTGACCTGTTCAATCTCACCGATTTCCAACAGCAGGCCCTCGGCCGACAGGGTATGGTCCTGGCATCTAGCCAACACAGCATTAGCGCGGCGTAACTCTCTTGGGCCCCCAAATAAACGTAGATCACGCTCTAATGGAACCAAGAGCCATTTATGATCAAATTGAGGGTGAAAGATGACTTCCTGATTGATCTGCTCTACGCCAATAGTTAGCCCCGCGCGCAACATCTCTGCACACATGACAGGCGACATACCGATGGCGCTAAACAAACGCCAGCCTTGACCATGTGCACGAGGCAGGGGTTCTGACACAACACCAGCATCGAAGGTGGGAGCCTTATCTGATATCGAGTCGCAAGTTAAATAGGGATGCGCCCTGACAATCAATGCACTTGCCCCTTGCGAGGTTTGGCTAATCACGCACTCGAGTAAGTGCCCTCCCATCGTCTGCTGCAAGCTGAAATCGCTCACTGGCTCACGTAAACGGAGATGTAACTGGCTCGTCTGCGTCAGTTCGATAAATTGCGGCTGCGTGAGTAGTGGTTCAAACATGGGTTATTCCTCATTAGCCGACCATTGTAACTGGCTAGCCAAGTGACTGCCAACTTCAAAGTGACGTTATTTCAATCAAATAGGGCAAATAACCCGTTAAACTAGTGCAGGCATAAATCAGGGTGCTATGATAAGTGCCACTAATCACACTCTAGCCTTACTCTATGCCAGCGAATCAATCACCCAGCATCTTTTGGCACGATTATGAAACTTTCGGTGCCAACCCGGCCAAGGACAGACCCTCGCAGTTTGCCGGTATCCGCACTGACATGGATCTCAACATCATCTCAGAACCTGAAACCTTTTATTGCAAATTGGCCAGCGACTATCTGCCCTCCCCTGAAGCTATCTTAATCACAGGGATCACTCCACAGCTGGCAAACCTGAAAGGCATGCCAGAAGCTGAGTTTATGGCAAAGATCCACGCCCTCTTTACTGAGCCCAACACCTGTGTAGCAGGTTACAACTCGTTAAGATTTGACGATGAGGTGACCCGCTATGGCTTCTATCGAAATTTTTATGATCCCTATGCGCGCGAATGGCAAAACGGCAACAGCCGGTGGGATATCATAGATTTAGTACGCGCCTGTTACGCCTTAAGACCACAAGGTATTGTCTGGCCCGAAAAAGAGGATGGCAGCCCAAGTTTTAAACTAGAGCTGCTGACAAAGGCCAATAACCTCAGCCATGAAAAAGCCCATGACGCCATGTCGGATGTCTACGCCACCATTGCCATGGCGAAACTGGTTAAGCAGCAGCAACCTAAGCTATTCGACTATTACTTTAATCTGCGTAAGAAGAACGAAGTCAGCAAGCATATTGACGTACTCAATATGCAACCCTTAGTGCATGTGAGCTCAAAGATAAGCGCCCTTAACGGTTGCACCACACTTATTGCTCCTGTTGCACACCATAGCACCAATAAAAATGCCATCATCTGTGTCAACCTTGCTATGGACATCACGCCGCTGCTTGAACTCAGCGCCGCTGAAATTCGTGAGCGCATGTACACGCCAAGGGCCGACTTGGCCACCGACGAGTTGCCCGTAGGCTTAAAGCAATTGCATATCAATAAATGTCCGTTCATAGCATCCGCCAAGACGCTAACAGATGAAAACGCAGAGCGTTTAGCGATAGATAAAGATTTCGCTCGCGAGCAATACAAGCGCCTGCGTCAACATCCCGAGATCCGAGAGAAACTGGTCGCCGTCTTTGACATCGAACATGAAAATGCAAGCAGCGATCCCGACTTGCAGCTCTATAGCGGCGGCTTCTTCAGCCATGCAGATAAGAGCAAGATGGAGATCATACGCCATACAGCCCCCCAACACCTGGCGGCACTGGAACTGCAATTTGACGATCCCAGATTACCTGAAATGCTGTTTCGTTATCGGGCACGCAACTACCCTGAAACCCTGGATGATACCGAGCAGAGACGCTGGCGAACATTCTGTCAGGCGCGCTTAAATGATCCAGACTATATGATAAAGCTGGAGACCTTAGTCAATGACACTGAGTCAGATGAAGAAAAGCAAAAATTATTGACGGCGTTATGTCATTATCTTAGCAATCTTTAAGGGAAACAGCGGTCGAAATGGGAGTAAGATCCCGTTATCATGGTAACTTAGTTACTAAAATGATTTTCCAATAGCTTAACAATTTAAGGATCAAGCTCATGCAAGATAGATTTGTTCACTGCATAGCTCAACTGCCACAACCTTTGGCAGATCATTTAGTCCCTTTATTGAATCAGGACTTTGTCGGCCACATGGATGCCCAGCAAGTCGACGACTTAGCCAAAGCCGCCAATATGTCGCACGATGAGTTACTGCTTGCCATCTTGCCCGTAGCCGCAGCATTGGCAAGACCTCCCATCAGTGAGTTTTATGTGGGCGCCATCGCCAAGGGAGCTAGCGGTGATATCTATATGGGTGCTAACCTGGAGTTGGATGGTGAGGCACTCTTTCATAGCGTACACGCCGAGCAAAGCGCTATCAGTCACGCCTGGCTAAGCGGTGAAACGGGTATTAAAGATATCATAGTCAACGCCTCGCCTTGCGGACACTGCCGCCAATTTATGAACGAGTTGGTTCAAGGTCAAGCCATTAAGATCCACCTGCCAGAGCAAGCAACTCAACCTTTATCTCACTATCTACCCTATGCTTTTGGGCCAAGCGATCTGAATATTAAGACTCCCTTACTGTCAAAACAGCAGCATGAGTTTGCCCTGGAAAGTTCAGATCCTATGATCATCGAGGCGCTGGACCACTTGAGTCTCAGCTACGCCCCATACAGCCAAAGCTATGCCGCCGTAGTGTTAGAAACCCGAGACGGAGCCACCTTCTGCGGCCGGTATGCGGAAAATGCAGCGTTTAACCCTTCCATGCTCCCCATGCAGATGGCGTTATCAGCCATGGCCAGACATAACCGTGATTTCAGCGAGATCAATCGCGCCGTACTGATCGAGTCCAGCCAAGGTAAGATCTCCCTAGTGGGTGCAACCATGGATGCCTTGCACGCGGTCGCGGCGGTTGAGCTTGAACATATCATGGTCGATCCGGTTTAATCGACAAGTGCCTACCCGCTTACCGAGGCTCAGATTAAACTCACAAAAAAAGGACTGCCTAGCAGTCCTTTTTTTGTGTCTTAGCCTCGGCTCTTTTCTAAACGCGCCAGGAGACTCGAAGTATCCCAGCGCTGACCACCTTGAGCCTGCACTTCGCTATAGAATTGATCCACTAAGGCGGTCAATGGCAGATGTGAACCATTGCGGCGCGCTTCATCCAGAGCGATGCCCAAATCTTTACGCATCCAGTCCACTGCAAAGCCAAAATCATATTGTCCCTGCCACATGGTTTGATAGCGATTCTCCATCTGCCAGGATTGAGCGGCCCCTTTGCTGATCACTTCGACCACTTTTTCACCGTCAAGACCGGCACTACGAGCAAAATGTAAACCTTCTGCCAACCCCTGCACCACACCGGCAATACAGATCTGATTTACCATCTTGGTGAGCTGACCACTGCCCACCTCGCCCAGCAACTCGGCGCAACGAGCATAGGCTTGCATTACCGGCTTGGCAGCCTCAAAGGTTTGAACCTCACCGCCCACCATCACGGTTAACACACCATTTTCAGCTCCAGCCTGACCACCGGATACTGGCGCATCGATGAAACCAACGCCTTGAGCCTTCGCTGCGGCGCCTAACTCCCGGGCGACATCGGCAGAAGCCGTTGTATGATCAACTAAGATACTGCCCTGTGCCATGGCGGCTAAAGCGCCGGTATCACCCAAGACGACGGAGCGTAGATCGTCATCGTTACCGACACAGACAAACACAAAGTCTTGCCCCTTGGCGGCTTCAAAGGGGGTTGCGCACCAGTTACCACCATAAGTATCACACCAAGCTTGTGCCTTGGTCTGGGTGCGATTATAGACAGTAACCTCATGACCGTGCTTCACCAGATGACCCGCCATAGGGTATCCCATCACGCCTAATCCTAAAAATGCTACCTTTGCCATCTTCTGTCCTATCTCTTTATTAATTAATACTGTTTATTCACCTTCTTGAAGAAAGGTTTTATTTGGGGGTACAAGGCCTTGTGGGCTGTAAACACGGGGCATATTGTGCCACATGCTAAACGATAGATTCGAATTTTTCACTAGGGCGCCGCATCTGTACTCTTAAGCAATCAACAATCGGATAAAGCTTTCTTCTGTTAAAGCTTTTAAACAAAACGCCGCTGCATCAACACACTGACACAAATTGCAGATGTCGATTCCTTAGTACAATATTCAAGCATGTACAAACGCTAAGCTTCATCGTCCAAAGCGAAAAAATAGGAGGAATCACTATGGCTGAGGACGCTAGCAGCGTCTATCGAAAGACTGCCCTAAGTGATAGACGCGACCAGACAGATTAAGGCTTGAGATGAGCTTCCATCTCAGTGCCAATCCTCTTACGCATATCCATCAGACGGATGGCCGAATCTCGCATCAACTTATCCTCCTCTGTGACAGGCACCCATTCTGGCACTGGCGTAGGGTGACCCTCATCATCTACCGCCACCATGATCACTATGCAGTGCGTGGTGAGGTGACGATCAGCGTGTTTAGGATCGCCAGCCTTTACATCTATTCCCAGATGCATAGAGGTGCGACCGGTATAGACAACCTTAGCGCTCACCTCTACGATATTGCCGACATGAATAGGCTTTATGAAGCGTATGCCGCCGGCATAGGCGGTAATACAATACTTGCCACTCCATCCAGCGGCGCAGGCATAAGCCGCCAAGTCGATCCATTTCATCACAGCGCCACCATGGACCTTGCCACCAAAATTGACATCGGCTGGTTCGGCCAGAAATCGTAAAGTGATCTCTCTATCTTGTCCTGCCATTGCTTGTCGCCTCATTCTAAATAGTGAATCTAAAGTGTACTGCAAAGCAGGCTGAGATAGTAACGAAGAATCACGCTACTCACTGATTAGCCCCAGTTAATCACGCCAAGACATGCCATCACAATCAAAGGCAAGCTCAACCGATACAGCCAAACCTGCGCACTTGCGCCTAGTAAACGAGACAGATCGACAAACCGATAAAGCAAGAAACCCAGTGCGAAAAACATTAGCACCTCGATCCCGGCAAATGAGTCGCTCTCTCCCCCGCCATAAATGGCAGTGATCAGCAGCGCAAACCAAACACAGGCAAAGGCGCAAGCCGCGGCGACTAACGTCTTTAAACCAATAAGGATACTTAACTTCTGCTCACCACGGATCAAGGCATTCAAATTAGCGGTTAACAAACCAACAATAGGCAGTAAGGGAACAACGACGGGATTTAACACATTAGCACCAACAAAGTGAAGTGAATAGAGCCGGATTATCTGCCCAGTTTTAAGTGCTGCCAAGAGAGATGAATAAAGCTTCATCGACGCGTAATTTGGGCTTAATTCAAACATAAAAAAAGCACCATTAAGGTGCTTTTTCTAATTACTGCTAGCTTTTACTCACCGCGTTTAAACAGGAGTGAGCCATTTGTACCGCCAAAACCAAATGAGTTGCACAGTGCGTAATCAAACTGATGAGCTCGAGCCGTGTGAGGTACAAAATCAAGATCACAGCCTTCATCTGGATTATCCAGGTTAATTGTTGGCGGAATAATCTGATCGCGCAGCGCAAGCAAGGTGATAATCGCTTCGACTGAGCCTGCTGCCCCTAACAGGTGTCCTGTCATCGACTTGGTAGAGCTCACCAACAAGTTGTAGGCATGATCGCCAAATACACTCTTCACCGCTGAGGCTTCAGCCTTATCGCCGGCGGGTGTCGATGTGCCATGAGCATTGATATAACCTACACGTTGCTTTTCGATGCCCGCATCTTTAATGGCATTTTCCATCGCAGCGGCGGCACCTGCACCATCTGCCGGTGGAGACGTCATGTGGAACGCATCACCACTCATACCAAAACCTACGAGCTCGCCATAGATAGTCGCGCCGCGCGCCTTAGCGTGCTCGTACTCTTCCATCACCATGATGCCCGCACCGTCGCCGATGACGAAACCATCTCTGTCTTTATCCCAGGGACGACTCGCCGCAAGCGGATCATCATTACGGGTAGACAGCGCCTTGGCAGAACCAAAGCCACCCACCGCTAGCGGACAAGTCACATCTTCGGCGCCACCAGCAATCATCACGTCCGCATCACCATAGGCGATGGTACGTGCTGCAAATCCTATGTTGTGCACACCTGTAGTACAGGCTGTGGTCACCGCAAAATTAGGGCCAGTCATACCATATTTGATCGAAAGATGACCCGCGATCATATTGATGATGGTACTAGGGACGAAAAAGGGAGAGATTTTGCGTGGACCGCCTTTTAACAAGGCAGAATGAGCCGCCTCGATGAGCGGCATGCCACCCATACCCGCGCCGATAGCGGTACCGACCCGAGCAGGGTCTTCTACTTCCATATTCAGTCCGGCATCTTCAATGGCTTGAATACCAGCCGCCATACCGTATTGAATAAAGAGATCCATCTTACGGGCCTCTTTCTTAGGTAGGTACTGCTCAACATCAAAATCTTTGACTGAACCGCTAAAACGAGTTGAAAACTCGCTGGCATCAAATTTGGTTATTGGTGCGATACCGCTTTGTCCTGCAAGCAGTGCTTTCCAGGACGCCTCTACGGTATTGCCCACAGGCGTGACCAGACCAATACCTGTAACGACTACACGACGTTTAGACACGTTTTCACCTTTGACTAAAATGAGATGAAGGTCTCCTTTGAGACCGAAATAAAAAGGCCTACTAGGTTATAGCACAAGAAAACTGGATAGGCGTTCGCCCCCTAATGCTCCTAGTTCGCAAACAAAAACAGGCGGCATAATTGCCGCCTGTTTTAGAGAATTCAGTATTACTGATTCTTAGAAACGTAATCGATCGCTGCTTGAACAGTAGTGATCTTTTCAGCTTCTTCATCAGGGATCTCAGTGTCAAACTCTTCTTCTAGAGCCATTACCAACTCAACGGTGTCCAGAGAATCTGCACCTAGGTCGTCAACGAAAGATGCTGCTGGTTTTACGTCTTCTTCTTTAACGCCCAGTTGCTCGATAATGATTTTCTTTACACGTTCTTCGATGTTGCTCATTAGTTTTCTTTCCTATTCAAATTACGCACTTGCGTAAGATTGCGAGTAGTTTATTCAATTTGGCACACAATGCAAGCTTAACTTTTGTGGTCTAACCACAAAACCTACGTAAGTCTACGCCAAAAATCAATCAAAATCAGTCGGTTGTTATAACCAACGTTTAAACCATGTACATGCCGCCGTTTACATGCAGAGTTTCCCCTGTAATGTAAGCCGCTGAATCCGATGCCAAAAACAGTACAGCATTTGCAATCTCTTGCGGCTGTCCCAGTCTTTCCATTGGAACTTGTGACATAATACCTTTTTGCTGCTCTTCCGTCAGCTCATCCGTCATATCTGTCTGGATAAACCCAGGAGCAATAGCATTCACTGTTATTTGACGAGATGCAACCTCTCTTGCAAGAGATTTTGTAAATCCAATCAAACCAGCTTTTGCTGCGCAATAGTTCGTTTGGCCTGCATTGCCCATTGTACCTACAACAGAGCCAATGTTAATAATACGGCCACTACGCTTCTTCATCATTGAACGCATCACCTGTTTAGAGGTGCGATAGAGAGATGTCAGGTTGGTATCTATGATATCTAACCACTCATCTTCCTTCATTCGCATCAAAAGATTGTCGCGTGTGATACCCGCATTGTTGACTAGAATATCAACTTCACCGACTTTTTCTTTGATCGAGGCAAATAATTGGTCAATTGAATCGCTATCAGTCACATTTAAGACCAATCCATGGCCTTTATCGCCCAAATATTCCTGAATCGCAGCTGCGCCGCGTTCACTGGTAGCCGTGCCAATAACCACAGCACCTGCTTCCACTAAGGTTTCGGCAACTGCACGGCCAATACCACGGCTTGCACCTGTTACCAAGGCAACCTTGCCAGTTAAATCTAGATTGAAACTCATCTATTACTCCTTATTCGCTCAGTGCAGCAACTGAGGCTGGGTCATTAGCCACTTTTGCACTCAGCGATCGATTAATTCTTTTCGCCAGACCTGTTAATACCTTACCCGGACCGACTTCAACCAACTGGCTGACGCCATCTGCGGCCATCATTTCGACCGTTTCAGACCAGCGAACCGGACAGTAAAGCTGACGTACCAAGGCATCTTTGATCGCTTCAACATCACTTGGCTGAGCCACATCAACGTTATTGATCACTGGAATGCTCGGCGCTGTAAAGCTGATAGCACTTAGTGCCTCAGACAATTTCTCTGCGGCAGGTTTCATTAATTCACAATGAGATGGCACGCTCACCGGCAAGGCAACAGCCATCTTGGCACCGGCTGCCTTACAAGCATCGGCAGCACGCTCAACCGCAGCCTTCTCACCAGCAATAACGACCTGACCAGGACTATTAAAGTTAACCGGTGCAACCACTCCGCCCTGCGCTGCGTCTTCACACGCCTTAGCAATAGCCTCGTTATCTAAGCCGATAATAGCAAACATGGCACCAGTACCAGCGGGCACAGCCTGTTGCATCAGTTGTCCACGCAGCTCAACCAGTTTAACGGCATCTTTGAAATCGATAACACCGGCGCAAACCAATGCCGAGTATTCACCTAAGCTATGGCCGGCAAGCATTGCAGGCTGAGGCGCCGAGGTAGCTTGAATCGCGCGCCAAATTGCTACGCTGGCAGTTAACAATGCAGGCTGCGTCTTATCAGTTTGATTCAGAGTTTCAGCTGGGCCTTCTTGTACCAGTTGCCATAGGTCATAACCCAATGCTTCGCTGGCTTGGGCAAACGTTTGACCAATAATTTCATTCTCTGCAGCCAATTCGGCAAGCATGCCTACGGCCTGAGATCCCTGCCCAGGGAAAACATAAGCAATCTTTTCCATTTTTATATACCTTTGCTAAATCAATGTATTCTAGTACTAAAATCGACTAAAAACGAACAAGCGCACTGCCCCAGGCAAAACCAGCCCCAAAGGCTTCGAGCAGCAGGAGTTGACCACGTTGGATACGACCATCACGCACGGCTTCATCCAGCGCGATAGGTACTGAGGCGGCAGAGGTATTACCATGCTTAGCTAGGGTCAATACCACCTTGTCCAGACTCATATCTAACTTCTTGGCCGTCGCCTTAATGATACGGAAGTTAGCCTGGTGGGGAACCAACCAGTCAATTTCAGATTTTTCCACATTATTGATACGTAACGTTTCGGTGACCACATGAGACAGTTGAGTCACGGCAACCTTGAAGACATCGTTGCCTTTCATGGTCATGTACCCTACGGCCTCAGAGGACTCACCAGCACGTGGCGGGAAGGAACACTTAAGCAGATCACCTTGACGGCCATCGGCATAAATATGGGTAGAGATGATACCGGGCTCTTCAGAAGCACCAACCACAGCGGCGCCGGCACCATCACCAAAGAGGATGATGGTGGAGCGGTCGTCAGGCTCGCACAAACGTGACAGCACATCGGCGCCGATAACCAGCACCTTCTTAGCGGCGCCAGTTTTTACAAACTGATCCGCAACAGATAACGCATAGACAAAGCCTGAACAGGCCGCAGCCACATCGAACGCCGGGATCGTATGCACACCTAACATGGCCTGAATTTCACAGGCGGCGGCAGGAAACGCATTGCTGGCACTCGTGGTACCGCAAACAATCATATCCAGCTCTTTCGGGTCAATGCCCGCCATTTCCAGGGCCTTGACGGCAGCGGCATAACCCATGGTTGATACAGATTCGTCTTTGGCGGCTATTCTGCGCTCTGAAATACCGGTACGTTCAACAATCCACTGGTCATTGGTATCCACCATCTTTTCCAGATCTTGATTGCTACGGACTTGCGCTGGCAAATAACTACCAGTTCCGAGAATTTTTGTATACATAAGGAGATATCAGTTATTTATGTCTAAAAGGATCGACTCAAGACGTTCTTCAATCATCTTAGGGAGTCGACGTTGTGCTTCGGTCACTGCCAAACTAATTGCTTGTAAATAGGCAGGTTCATCCGCACTTCCATGACTTTTTACTACAATGCCGCGCAATCCTATCAGACTTGCTCCGTTATAGTGGTCGGGGTTCATCTGATTTAAAACACTATTAATGCGCGGCGCGATTAACTTGGCCATTAATCGTACAAAAAAGCCTTGAGTTAAGCCTTTCTTCAACTGATGTACGAGGAGTCTTGCGATCCCCTCTGAGGTTTTCAGGGTAATGTTGCCGACAAAACCGTCACATACGATCACATCGACATTTCCCGAATAGATATCATCGCCTTCAATAAAACCGGCGTAATTGAGCTGTGGGCTTTGTTGTAACAGCTGCCCCGCTTGCTGTACCTGATCGTTACCTTTGATCTCTTCAATCCCCACATTAAGCAGGGCCACCTTAGGCTCAGGATTTTTATCCACCGCCTCACACAGCACAGACCCCATTACAGCAAACTGAAACAGAGTTTCTGAGCAACAGGAAACATTGGCACCAAGATCGAGCAAATATACAGGCTTGTGGTTGACCGCAGGCAAACAGCTCACCAGCGCCGGACGATCGATCCCCGGCAGGGTTTTAAGCAGCACCTTAGAGATGGCCATCAAAGCGCCCGTATTGCCGGCACTTAGACACGCTTGGGCTTTCTCATCTCTAACCAATTCGATAGCCAGACGCATTGAGCTTTGCTTACAGTTACGCAGCGCATGCACGGGTCTATCGCTCATCTTAACCACTTCAGTGGTATGCAGGAGTTCGATACGAGAGAGCAGGTCAGATTCAAGGTGGCTCAGTAAAGGTTCGATTTGCGACCTGTCACCCACCATGATGACGTGTAAGAAGGGGTATAAGCGAAGTGCCTGCAAGGTTGCAGGCACTGTGATGCGGGGGCCAAAATCGCCCCCCATCGCATCTAACGCAAGCGTCAGATTAGTCATTAGCTATCAACAGATTACTTGTTGATAACCTTTTGACCGCGGTAGAAACCGTCTGCAGTCACGTTGTGACGACGATGGATTTCACCACTCGTTGCATCCACAGACAGTTGAGCAGTGCTCAATGCATCGTGTGAACGGCGCATACCGCGCTTTGAACGAGATTTTTTATTCTGTTGTACAGCCATTTGACCTGTCTCCTAGATTACTTGCTCTTCAGTTTTTCTAACACTGCAAACGGATTTGGACGCTCCTCTTGAGCGGGTTCAATCTCGCCTACCACTATATCTTGATCGCCTTTGCTGCAACTGTCGTCAACATGCATAGGAATCAAAGGCATAGCTACTATCAATTCATCTTCAATCAATTGATGCAGACGAATTTCACCTATCTCATTGCACTCAATAGGGTCATACGCATCCGGGAGCTCATCGATTTCTGCCTCAGACCCGCAAGGGCTAAAACAAAAGTCGACCGTAACCTCAGTGGTAAATAGCGTCATGCAACGTTGACAATTCAGAGTGAGCTCCGTCACAGCCTTCCCTTTCAGGTAGACTATCCCCTGTATATCCACACCACATTCAAGCGACACTGCCACATCGGAACAGTCGCCGGCACATAACTCATTTAATCGCTTTAATTGCACACCGGGAACAACGCCTTCATAAGAAAGCTTGCTGGCCGCTGCGCGTATAGGATCAATTGAAACCGGTATCTTTACTGTTTGCATAAGGCGCGCATATTATAGTTTGAATTACGCTGAGTCAAAGGAAAATTTATCTCCTTTACCGATCCCGATAACGAAAGCGATAAAACCCATCATTAATTCAAAAATTATTGGAACGAAAATTTTACCCAAGGGCCGATGGATACTCAAGCCCCACACGCTTAAAATAGAAGCATTCGCGCAGCCTTAGCACCCGCTTTTTATCACCCTTGCTTAAATATAGCCCGTCTGCAGCCAAGCGGGTTAAACACCTGACTCCCGTGATATTCAAACCCGCCGATATAATAAGGTCACTCGCCTTAGCTAACACCTCCCTTTTTGGATAAAATCGCTTATCATGGCCACCAGAAACTTTCTGCCAACGACGTTTATCCTGTGACATTCAATCTGGGCATAACAGAAGAAATTTAGGGCCAATCGATGAGACCAGCAATCATACTCGCCTCCACCTCAGTTTTCCGTCAATCCTTACTCGAGAAACTCGCCATCAAGTTTGATACCTGCGCACCAGAAGTCGATGAGACTCCCCGTGAAGGAGAGTCTGCAATCGCTTTAGTTGAAAGACTTGCACTGGCCAAAGCAAGAGCCGGTGCCAATGGCCGAGAGCAAGGCCTAGTGATTGGCTCAGATCAGGTCGCCCTGATAGAAGGCGATATTGTGGGTAAACCTCTCACACGAGAGCGAGCAATCGCCCAACTCGAGCGCGCCTCAGGCAAATCCATCACCTTCTATACAGGGCTCGCTCTGTATAATGCGGCCACAGGGGCAAGCGAGGTCATCTGTGAACCCTTTACCGTGCATTTTAAAACACTTAACTCGCAGCAGATAGCCTATTACGTCGACACAGAGCAACCTTTATACTGCGCCGGAAGCTTTAAATCCGAGGGCTTAGGTATCGCACTGTTTGAGCGTCTCGAAGGCCGCGACCCCAATACCTTAGTGGGTCTGCCTTTAATTACCTTAACAGAGATGCTGCAACGACAAGGAGTGGATGTGCTAAGCCCTGCACCTAACCATGCCTAGATAGCGATTTACACTGGCATAGCTGACATATCCAGCAGAACACACCAAATTCAAACTTCACAAACTGGGAAAAACTGTTTAACTTGATAGTGTCCTATCACACTTTGATAACATAAACAGCGACAGGGAAGTCATTTATTTGGGTGGTTATCTGTAATGACTGATCTTGAAGAAGCGCTGGCTCTGCTTGCCGCGCCCTGTGTTGATGAGCGTTTCTTTCAACGCGCTCTCAAGGCGCTTGCCTTGGTCACTCAATGTCGTTGGGCAGCCTTTGCCCGGCCTTCAACTCATCGAGGAAAAATCGAAGTAGTCGCCTTTTGCGATCTAAAACAAAGTATTCCCGGGTTTGAATTTGATTTAAAAGGCTCTCCCTGCGAAGCCATCTATGAGATGCGTTATCCCAACACTCATCTTTTATATGCTAACGATCTGCCTCTTCGCTTTCCCGATTTTCAACTCATTAAAGATCTGGGCGCAGTCAGCTACCAGGCTGAGTTGATCTTAGATGATGAGGGGCGCCCCATAGGACATATTCTAGTCATGGATACCCTACCCCAGCGTGAGAATACTAAGTCCCGCGAATTTTTCAGATTATTGGCGCAGCGTATCGGCATCGAATATAAACGACTCTTACTCTCCAGGGAGCTATCTGTGCATAAGGAGATGATCGCCTCGACCCATCATATGATGTCTTTTGTCGATCAGGATTATCGCTATCTAGTCGTTTCTAAAGGTTATGAGCATATGCTCAACTGCGATGCCAGCGATATTATTGGTAAACATGTCAGCGAGATCCACGGTAAAACTATCTTTAATGACTATTTAAAACCGCTACTGGACAAAACTCTGGCTGGCGAGTCAGTCAACACCCAGACTAAAATCCACCCACCCTCTCATACTGAGCCTCAATATTTAAATGTGCATCATAATCCGCATCTGGATGAAAACGGCCAAATCAAAGGGGTCATAGTATCTGCCCACAACATTACCGAACTGCAAAAGGCCAAAGAGAAGAGTGAGTACCTGGCGCTCCACGACTCACTGACCAAATTACCTAACCGTCTCGCCCTGTTTAATCGTTTTTCAGAGATACTCCCCGAGCTTCCACCGCAGGAAATAAGCTTAGCCGTGCTCTATCTCGATTTGGACGATTTCAAGTTAATCAATGACAACTACAATCATCAAATCGGGGACAAAGTATTACAAGGGGTAGCCGAGATTCTCAGGCAAGCCTGTCCTCAGGCCGAGATGGTAGCGCGCATCGGCGGTGATGAGTTTATTATCCTGCATAGTTTTAAAGCACAAGACAGTGCAGAGAAACACAGGCAGTTAAACCAGCTGTGCCAGCAACTCAATCAGATGCTAGATGAAGGAATATACCATGAAAGCGAGCACTTACGTCTTGCGGCCAGTATAGGCTGTCATTGGGTCAATCCTGAACAGAGAGACGTTTCGGCACTGATCTGCCAGGCTGACAAATCTATGTACCGAAACAAAAAGCAGAAACGGCTAAACTAAGCTTGGCCCGTAATAAGGGGTAACAACTCCAATGGCCGTGCCGCAATGGCTACTGGGTTAGCTTCACTCAATTTTTGCGCCGAATGGGCACCGTAACTTACACCAATACCATCTATGCCAGCATTGTTGGCCATATTGAGGTCGTGCACCGAATCACCAATCATCACCGCCTTCTCAGGTGCCACACCTACGAGCTCAAGTAGCTCATGCAACATCTGCGGATGGGGCTTACTCTTAGCTTCATCCGCACAACGACTCGCCATAAAATGTTCAACGAAACCTGTCTCGTTGAGCACCCTGTCTAAGCCAGCGCGAGCTTTGCCTGTTGCCACCGCTAATTGATGACCCGAGGCTTTGAGCGTTACCAATAACTGTTCTGCCCCTTCAAACACTGGGCTTGGCGTCTGATTCAACTGTAAATATTGCTTTCGATAAACATCGATCATGGCTTTGCGAGTCTGCTGACAGGCACTTGGATGCAGAACATTTAACGCCTCATCCATAGACAAGCCAATAATATCGCGGATCGATGATTCGCTTGGCACCATCATGCTCAACTCGATGGCGGTCTGCTGCATACAGGCAACAATCTTGCTCACCGAATCCATTAGGGTGCCATCCCAGTCGAAAATGACTAATTCGTATCGTTTCATGCCTTATCCAACTTATCCAATAACTTTTGCAATACAGTATCGAGTGGCGCCTTAACCTGCATTATCTCTTCTGTCACCGGATGGGTAAACTTAAGCTGCGCTGCGTGCAAAAATAGGCGATTAAGCCCTAATTCACGCATGGCGTCATCGAACTTTTGCTCGCTATATTTATCGTCACAGGCAATGGGATGACCCGCATATTGGCAATGTACGCGGATCTGGTGCGTTCGGCCTGTCACAGGACTGGCCTGCACTAAGGTCGCCCCCTTATAGCGCTGCTTTATCTTAAAGCGAGTCTCTGAAGGTTTGCCTTCTTGGTTCACCCGCACGATACGCTCACCCGACTTCAGCGTTAATTTAAGTAGCGGCGCATTAACCACTTTATCATGGCTCTGCCATTCGCCGCGCACTAAGGCAAAGTAGTCTTTCTGCATCTTCTTATAACGCAACTGATCATGTAGATGTTTCAGGGCGCTGCGCTTCTTGGCAATAAGCAAGACCCCGGAGGTATCCTTATCGAGACGGTGAACCAATTCAAGAAACTTCTGCTGCGGCATTAGAGAGCGCATCGCTTCGATGACACCAAAGTCGACGCCGCTACCACCATGGACGGCGATCCCTGCAGGCTTATTGAGTACAATAATCGCCTTATCTTCAAATAAGATGCGATCTTCTAACTGAGACACCTTGGTCAACTTAGCACTCGGACCTGGCTTATCCTCGTTGCTAGATACCCTGACAGGCGGGATCCTGACCACGTCACCATCTTGCAACTTGTACTCAGGCTTAATCCGTTTCTTATTGACCCGTACCTCACCCTTGCGCACAATCCGATAGATCATGCTCTTAGGTACGCCTTTCAGTTTAGTGACTAAAAAGTTATCGATTCGCTGGCCCAAATGGTCCTCATCTATGGTGACCAACTCGACCTTGTTTAAAGCTTGTTGACTATTCATGCTACGCCTTGTCTCTTTCAAGCCGCATATTGTACATCAGATAAGAAGTTTTGTGCCTTTCCATTTGCTGATTTTCTGGATTGTTGCTATATTTGCCACGCGAATGGGGATAAATAGTGAATAAAGTGTTCACAAATCGCCCAAAGCAAGCGCGAAGAGCGGAGACTAAAAGATATTTTTACTGAGTAGTAAGTTATTGACTTACAGGTTGTTATACAAAAATAAACCGAGAAAACGAGTTTAAACAACTAAACACAGTATGAATACCACATTTCAAAGTGGTTTCTCTAAGAATAGCGCCCCAAATTCGAAGTTTAATTTTAACTTGTCGTCAGACGAGCACATATCGATTTTGGCATTACCGGAAAGCACATTAGAATTTATGGGGTTGGTTGACGTTTTACAACGAATTCCTTGTTTTTAGCGATTTTAAAAAATAAGCCATAAATAGGATGCGACACGCAGCGATTGCGTCTTACAAAGATTGCGCACCTTTGCCCAGACCCAAGCCGTGAGGCTTTGCTCGTCAATTCTGGGCCCGTAATGCATCGAAAAAGCTTGGTTTGATGACCTTATTTTAAGAAGAAATACGTCATCATGAAACGGATGTTAATTAATGCGACTCAATCTGAAGAGTTGCGCGTTGCCCTAGTTGATGGGCAACAACTGTACGATCTAGACATCGAAAGTCCAGGTCACGAGCAGAAAAAAGCCAATATTTACAAAGGTAAAATTACCCGCGTAGAACCTTCACTCGAAGCAGCTTTCGTTGACTATGGTGCAGAGCGCCACGGTTTCCTTCCCCTCAAAGAGATTGCACGCGAATACTTCCCCAAAGGCTACTCCTTCCAAGGACGTCCTAACATTAAAGAAGTCATTAAAGAAGGTCAGGAAGTCATTGTTCAGATTGATAAAGAAGAGCGTGGCAACAAGGGCGCGGCCCTTACCACCTTCATCAGCCTGGCAGGTTCATACCTAGTATTGATGCCTAACAACCCTCGTGCTGGCGGTATATCACGCCGTATCGAAGGTGATGAGCGCACCGAACTCAAAGCGGCTATGTCTGAGCTTGAAGTGCCACAAGGCATGGGACTTATCGTTCGCACTGCCGGTGTAGGCAAAGACGCAGCTGAGCTAAAATGGGATCTTAAGGTGCTTCAGCACCACTGGGCCGCCATCGAAGAGGCAGCGCAAAACCGTCCAGCACCCTTCCTGATCCATCAGGAAAGTAATGTTATCGTACGCGCTATCCGTGACTACTTACGTCGCGATGTAGGCGAAGTGTTAATCGATCACCAACGTATCTACGAACAAGCCAAACAACACGTGGCTCTCGTTCGTCCTGACTTCGTTGATCGTATCAAGCGCTATGAAGCAGAAGTGCCTCTCTTTACCCATTTCCAGATTGAAACCCAGATCGAGTCAGCCTTCCAACGTGAAGTACGCCTGCCATCGGGTGGCTCTATTGTGATCGATCCTACTGAGGCTCTAACCTCTATCGATATCAACTCTGCCCGCGCAACTAAAGGCGGTGACATCGAAGAGACGGCACTCAACACCAACCTTGAAGCGGCTGACGAAATTGCCCGTCAGTTGCGTCTGCGTGACTTAGGCGGTCTGGTGGTTATCGACTTTATCGATATGACACCCGTCAGACACCAGCGCGAAGTGGAAAACAGAATGCGCGATGCCGTACATCACGACAGAGCTCGCGTTCAATTAGGCCGTATCTCTCGCTTTGGTCTGATGGAGATGTCTCGTCAACGTCTGCGCCCATCGCTTGAAGAGTCTGCCGCGCACCTCTGCCCTCGCTGTCACGGCCAAGGTACGATTCGTGGTACAGAATCTCTAGCGCTTTCTATTCTGCGTCTGATGGAAGAAGAAGCGATTAAAGAGAACACCTCTCAAATCGAAGCTGTAGTACCTGTCGATGTAGCCGCCTTCCTGCTTAACGAAAAGCGCAAGGCTATTCGCATCACAGAGCAGCGCCACAATGTCGAAGTCTATGTGATCCCAGATCCAAACATGACTACGCCTGACTATCGTGTGACACGTCATCGTAAAGATGATCAAATTAGCGAATCTAGCTACAAGTTACTGGAGAAGCCAGAATCTAAGCTTTACGAACCCCGTAAGCTTGAACGCGCCGCCTCTCCTGAGCCAGCACTAAAAGGTTTCTCAGCACCCGCTAAGGCTGCCCCTGTCAGCGAAAAGCCTGCTCCTGTGAAGGAAGTGGCTAAAACTCCTGCAGAACCTGGCCTCATCGCCAAGCTATTTACCGCTATTGGTAAACTATTTAGCAGCGAGCAAGAACAGCCGAAGGAAGAGAGCAAGAAAGAACAGCCTCGTCGCAACGCGCAAAACCGTAACAGTCGTCGTAACAACCGTCGCAACGACCCACGTAAGAGCCGCGATGAGAGCAGAGAGACCAAAGAAAGCGACAACAACAACAACAACAAGCGTAGCCGCAGCGCCAAGCCTGATGACGATAGTCGCGCCGCTAAGGGCCGCAATGATAAACGCCAAAAGCGTGATGAGAAGCCGCAAAGCCAAGCCAAGGAGACTGAAAGTCAAGAGCAGCAACCTAAGCAGGAAGCCGCTCGCGAACGTCGTCAACGCCGTAACATGCGCCGTAAGGTCCGTGTACAAACTGAGCAGCAAAAAGCCGATGAGGCCGCATTAGCTCTCGAGGTTGCCGAGCAGGCAAACGAGAAGCCAGTTCAGGTTGAAGCCGATGCAGCCAAGACGGATGATAAACCACAACGTCAAAAGCGTCAGCCACGTAAGAGCAAGCCAAAGCAGGAAAAAGTTAAGACTGAAGATGAAGCGCTGACTAACCCAGTCGAAGGCGAAGAGCAGACAGAAACCGCGGCACCTCAAGTTGAAAAACAGGTCGCTGACGTTGAAGCCCAAGCCGATACTGCAAAAGCTGATGTTGTAAAAGCTGAACCCGCAGAGGCCACCGCATCTGAAGAGGAAACCACCGAGGCTTCAGGCCAAGAAGGTGATACTGAATCTAAGCGCGAGCCTCGTGAAGGACAGCGTCGTAGTCGCCGCAGCCCTCGTCATCTCCGCGCCGCGGGCCAACGCCGTCGTCGTGATGAAGAAAGCAACGGTGAAGCCAATCAAAATGCCGAACCTGCGTTTATTCCAAATGATGTGGAAACCGCGCCAATCCTCTCAGTTGAGCAGGAAGCAACAGAAACTGGTAACCATGTCGATGACACAGTACAAGAGAAGCTCACTCAAGAGAGTGTTGCCAATCAACCAGAAGCGCAAGACGCTGATGTCGTCAACGAAAAAGGCGAAGCTGCTAAAGAGGAAGTAAAGGCCAAACCTAAACGCCGCGCACCTAAAGCAAAAGCCGTTGCAGAAGAAACTGAGGCAGATAACACGCAACAAAATCTGCCACTAGCTGAGGAGGCTCAGGCTAGCCTGAAAGAGGAAGTTCAGGTAGAACTAGACCTGACCAGCACAGTTGAAGAAGTCAACGAAAGCCAAGCTGAACAAGCGCCAATAAGTGAGCCAGTGGCTACTGAAGCGCCAGCAGTTGAAGTTGCACCGGCAGAAACCTCGAAACAAGAGCAAAAGCCTGCGCAAGTTGAAACTCCATCAGTTGACGTCGCAGCCAAAGTTGTTGAAACAGAGGTTGTGGTTGAGACTGCAGCACAAAGTGCAGTTAATGAGCCTGCACAGTCAGAGGCTGAACCAGTCGTGACTAAAGTTGAGAGTGTGAAGGTTGCAGCAACACAAGTGGCCTCAGCACCAATGGCTAAGCCAGCTCAGGTACAAGCGCCTCAAGTTAAGGTTGCTGTAAAACCAGCCTCCGCGGTTGAAGCGAGTACGCCATCGCCAAAAGCGGAAGATAAGGTTGCAGCAAGAACCACTAGCCGTTTTGGTGCTATGGTGAGTTCGACTATGACCAAACCTGAAGTCGAAGCCAAAGCCCATGTAGAGATCCCATCGGGTCGCCAATATGAGCAAACGGCGAAGGAGGCAGCGGCTGAGACAACCAAGCGCGCCAACAGCGCAAATTCGGAAATGGCTCGTCCCTAGGGTATAATTAGCCTCAACTAAAAAAGCCATGCACTATCGCATGGCTTTTTATTTTATTGGCGCAACTATTTTGCTAGTATGCGCGGCCGATAATCATTCAACTAACAAACTAATAACAGAGGCTAAATGTTCGATCTTATTCGTCACAAAACTGCCAGTCACAGGGCTGACTTGTTATCCGGACTCACGGTTGCCTTGGCACTGGTTCCCGAAGCTGTAGCATTTGCATTCGTTGCGGGTGTTGAACCTATGGTAGGCCTATATGCAGCCTTCATCATGGGACTGGTGACGGCGCTAATTGGCGGCCGGCCCGGCATGATCTCCGGCGCGACGGGTGCTATGGCTGTGGTTATGGTGGCTCTGGTTGCCGAACATGGCGTGCAGTATCTCTTTGCCGCTGTGGTGTTGGCAGGCCTCATACAGGTCGCCTGTGGCCTGCTAAAACTAGGAAAGTTTATCCGTATTGTGCCCTATCCTGTCATGATAGGCTTCGTTAACGGCTTGGCGATCGTGATCTTTCTCGCCCAGCTGGGGCAGTTTAAAGTTCCCGATGCCAACGGCGTATTAACTTGGCTACCACAGGACCAGTTATTGCTGATGTTAGGGCTAGTGGCATTAACCATGGCCATTATCCACTTTCTACCTAAGCTAACCACGGCATTTCCCTCATCCCTGGCGGCAATTCTTACCGTAACGGCCATCGTAGTCTACTTCGAACTCGATACCCGAAATGTATTGGATTTCTTAAAATCCATGACGGGAGAAGAGGATGCCACCATCGCAGGGAGTCTACCAAGCTTCTCGATTCCGGCTATTCCATTCAGTTTGGAAACCCTCTACATCATTCTACCCTACTCCTTTGTTCTGGCTGCTGTGGGCCTAATCGAGTCGCTGTTAACCCTTACCGTGATCGACGAAATGACCAGTACCCGAGGTAAAGGCAATAAGGAGTGTGTCGGCCAGGGAATAGGTAATATCACCAGTGGTTTCTTTGGAGCCATGGGGGGCTGTGCCATGATTGGTCAGTCAATGATCAACATCAACTCTGGTGGCCGAGGTCGCCTGTCAGGCATCACAGCAGCCATCGCGCTACTCGCCTTTATCCTGTTTGGCTCGGCACTGATTGAGATGATCCCGCTAGCGGCGCTGGTTGGTGTGATGTTCATGGTGGTATTAGGCACCTTTGAATGGGCCAGCTTTAAGGTAATGCGTAAAGTACCTAAACATGACGCCTTCGTGATTGTTCTGGTAACGGTTGTAACCGTATTTACTGACCTTGCCTTTGCTGTATTTGTCGGGGTGATCGTCTCGGCCCTAGTATTTGCTTGGGAGCACGCTAAACATATCAATGTCGATGTCAGCGAAGACGCTAACGGCTGGAAAGTCTATAAGCTTAATGGCCCGCTCTTCTTTGGCTCTGTTGCCGAGTTTTTAGAGCTGTTTCACGCCAAGACAGATCCTGAAGATGTGATTGTCGATTTCCAAAATTCTCGGGTATGTGATCACTCGGCGTTAGAAGCCATAGACACCCTGGCAGAGCGTTATGTCAGCTCTGGCAAGCGTCTACACCTTCGTCACCTCAGCTATGACTGTAAGCAGTTACTCCACAAGGCTGGCGATCTGGTAGAGGTTAACTTAATCGAAGATCCACATTATAAGGTGGCCGACGACAAGTTAGACTCTTAAGCAAATCCACTTAAGCAAAAAGGCGCAGATTGCGCCTTTTTGCTTTCTTATACCGTGCCGGATTTTAGCCGCTGTTTAAACAAGGCCTTCACCTTCTCGACCTTAGGCTTAACCACCATCTGACAGTAGGGCTGTTCACTATTATGCTCAAAGTAGGCGTCATGATAACTCTCGGCAGGATAGAAAGTATCTAACGCTACCAGCTCAGTCACGATTGGCTTATCGAAGACATTGGCATCGGCGAGCTGCTTGATCATCTGAGTCGCTATCTTTATCTGCACATCATTATGGGCAAATATCGCCGAACGATATTGGGTTCCCACGTCATTACCCTGTCGATTAAGCGTGGTGGGATCATGACTTTGCCAGAATACCTCTAGCAACTCTTCAAAGCTGATGATGTGGCTATCAAACTCTATCTGCACCACCTCCGCATGCCCTGTATCACCGCCGCAAACTTCACGGTAGTTAGCCGTTGTAGCGTCACCACCTGCGTAACCCGACTTTACCGAGATAACCCCTCTTAGCTGAGCAAAAATAGCCTCCAAACACCAGAAACAGCCTCCCGCCAATGTCGCCCACTGTATATGGCTGTCGGCCGCCTGAGACCTTGACTCCCCCTTAAACACCATGGAGACTGAATTTACACAGTGTCGAAGATTTTTTTCTGTCAAATACTCCCCTTCAAACAGATGTCCAAGGTGCCCACCGCACTGGTGGCACACTATTTCAGTGCGATGTCCATCGGCATCCGGAACCCGTTTCACTGCGCCTGGGATCTCATCATCAAAGGCTGGCCAGCCACAATGCGCATTAAACTTGTGCTCAGACAGGTAAAGCGGTGCATCGCAGCGCTTACAATGGTATACACCAGGCGCATCGTGCTGATTGTATTCACCACTAAAGGGCCGCTCAGTGCCCTTATCTTCAATAACATGCCTTTCAAATTCAGTTAGTTTGCGCATAGTTAAATACTCTTACTCTTCCATACTTCTATTACTACCACTGACGCGGCTAGACCGCTTTCATATCACATAATAAAAGAGACAACAGCAGATAAAGACCCACTATTTTACTAGGTTATTTCAGTATTATAATCTTTTTTCAGCTGTTTAGTAGCTAATGGCTGATTGTAGTATTGAAATGGCACTCCAAAAACTCATTCATTTCCTTAATCAAACGATATAAATGTGATTTTAGTCACGCCCGATTGCCCTGAAAGGATCGCGGCGGTACACTTTCTGCGGGGTTCAATAACAAGAAAACAAAATATGAAATTAGAAACAATAGACTACCGCGCCCAAGACAGTGCCAAGCGATTCGTCGAGTCCTTACGCGAAACTGGATTTGGCGTACTCACCAACCACCCAATCGACAAAAATTTAGTCGATAAGATCTATGAAGAGTGGCAAGCCTTCTTCAACAGCAATGAGAAACAAGACTATCTGTTTAAAGCCGAAACCCATGACGGCTTCTTTCCAGCCGAGGTATCAGAAACCGCCAAAGGCCATACAGTTAAAGATATTAAAGAGTACTACCACGTCTATCCCTGGGGACGTATTCCAGAATCACTCAAGGGGAACATCCTGCGCTATTACCAAGAAGCCAATGCCCTAGCGGAAGAGTTATTAGGTTGGGTTGAAGAGCACACCCCTGCCGAAGTTGCGGCCCACTACTCTATGGCGCTGCCAAAGATGATAGAGAACAGTCATAAGACCTTGCTGCGTATTTTGCACTATCCCCCCATGTCGGGAGATGAAGAGCTAGGCGCGATTCGCGCTGCTGCCCATGAAGATATCAATCTGCTCACCGTGCTACCTGCAGCTAACGAGCCTGGTCTTCAAGTGCAAACCAAATCCGGTGAGTGGTTGGATGTACCGAGTGATTTCGGCAACCTGATCATCAATATTGGCGATATGTTACAAGAAGCATCCCGCGGCTACTTCCCGTCGACGACCCACAGAGTGGTCAACCCTCAAGGTGCCGATAAGACACGTTCGCGGATCTCGCTGCCCCTCTTTCTCCACCCTAAGCCAGAAGTCGTGCTTTCCGAGCGCTACACCGCCGATAGCTACCTGATGGAGCGTTTACGCGAATTAGGCGTTATTTGACGACATACACTATGATAAAAAGCGCCTGTTGGCGCTTTTTATTTATGATTTTTAAGCCATATCAAGGTAAAATCCCTCCCCAAATTTTCAAGAAATAGAGTACAAAGATGGCAATTCAGTGGTTTCCGGGTCATATGCACAAGGCACGCAAAGAGATTGCAGAGGTCATGCCTCAGGTCGACTTGGTGATCGAGGTGCTCGATGCCCGTATTCCCTACAGCAGCGAAAACCCTATGGTCACCAGTTTGCGTGGTGATAGACCCTGTATCAAGCTACTCAATAAATCAGATCTTGCCGATCCGGCCATCACCCAGCGATGGATTGACTACCTTGAACAGGAACAAGGGGTTAAGGCTATGGCCATCACCACCTTACAAGCAGCTCAAGTACGCAAAGTACCTGAATTATGCCGTAAGTTGGTTCCCAATCGTGACACCGTCGAGAAAGATATTCGCACCATGATAATGGGCATTCCCAACGTAGGTAAGTCAACGATTATCAATACCTTGGCGGGAAGAGTGATTGCCAAGACAGGTAATGAGCCCGCTGTCACTAAAACGCAGCAGCGCATAAACCTGAAAAATGGCATCGTGCTCTCTGATACGCCCGGCATACTCTGGCCCAAAGTAGATAACGAAGCCAGTGGTTATCGTCTGGCGGTGACAGGTGCCATTAAAGATACGGCAATGGAATATGAAGATGTAGCCATGTTTGCCGCCGAGTACTTCTTACAAGCCTATCCAGAGGCGATGCTGGAGCGTTATAAGCTGAAAGAGCTACCCAAGGACGACATAGGCTTGCTGGAAGCCATTGGCCGTAAGCGCGGCGCTCTCAGACCCGGCGGCAGAATCGACCTGCACAAGGCCTCTGAACTGCTCCTGCACGAATTCCGCTCGGGTAAAATAGGCCAGTTGTCACTGGAAACCCCTGAGATGGCCGAAGCCGAGAAGGCAGAAGTGGCACGTATCCTGGCCGAAAAAGAAGCCGAGAAGCAAGCCAAGCTAGAGGCTGAACGATTAAAGCGCTCAGGAGTGCGCCACAACGATTAATCTGTGTCTGTTTTCGCTCGACAATGACAAATGAGAGCGACGATACCATGAGATTGCGATGAGCCATGAAAGGGCTCATCGCCATTCAAATTAAGGTGCAATACGTAGCAATAGCTGCTCACAGCTGGCCTCGAGGAGATCAAGCACCTGCTCAAACCCCTCATCACCACCATAATAAGGATCTGGTACTTCACGCTCCCCCTCGCCTAAGAAAGAGAGCATTAATGCCAGCTTAGACTGATACTGAGCCGGACAGCGCCCTCTTAACTCACGCAGATTAGCCTTATCTGCCGCTAATATCAGATCAAAACGTTCAAAATCTTCATCCACCACGCCCCTCGCCTTAATACCGCTAAAATCTAACCCTCGACGCTCACCCGCCAGACGTGCTCGCCTATCAGGCCCTTCCCCCTCATGATAGGCCGAGGTGCCCGCCGAATCACAAACCAAAGTGAGACCACGTTTAGCAAGTAATCCCCTGAAAACCGCCTCGGCCGTTGGCGACCGACAAATATTACCCAAACAGACAAAGAGTACTGAGCTAACTGAAGACATAATTTTCCTTTTACTCTATAGCGGCTCTCTAATGCGCAAAAAACTGGCAAATCTCGGCACGCCCTTACTGGTATAGCCATAATACTTGTAGGTAACGGTACTGCCAATGGCTGGCGGCTGGCGGCGCTGGGCATCACTAAAGCCGCTACCGATTTTAAAACGAATCCCTTTACTGGTTTCAACCAACAGCGCCCCCATCATGCCTTGGTACTTACCTTTGCCTGGCAGATGAGCGAGCACCTTTGCCTCCGCATCTTGATAAGACTTAACTTTAACCAGATCGCCATTTCGTCCAGCACGGTAACGGGCACTTTCATGATGCAGCATCAAACCTTCACCACCTTGGGCGACAAGCTCTGCTAGGGCTCGATTCAACGCTTCTTGACTCTCGATGCGACTCTGTTTGATAACCTCAAGGAACTCTGACAGCTCAGAATAACGCGTTAGAGCCTCGGCGTAGCGCTCGCTAAAGGGTAACAGGATAGCCGGGTAGTCAAATACCATAAACTTGACGTCGCGCCACCGCTCTGGATTGGCATCCGAATCTCGTACCAAGGCCGAGATCTCTTCAAAGCCTTGGCGCTTAATCCAAAGTTCACCATCGAGTGGCTCGTTAGGAAAGCCTTGAGTAAACCAAATAGGTAACTTAATAGGGTGCCCTGAGCGTGTCCACATTCTAGCGCCATCCCAGCGACCTCTCACACCATCGAACTTTTCACTAACCAGATACTCATACAACGGATGGTTAGCTTCCTTGCTGCCGGCCAATTGCAAGCCAGATTGAGAGGCTGTTACGGTCGAGCCAGCGCTATCATCTAGATTATCTGCTAATGACCAAGCTGAAATGCTCGTCATCAGCATCGTTAAGGCTAACCACCAAGGACAAAGATAGCGACTGAGATAATAAGTAGTGAAATGCATAAGCTCCTCCGTGAGCAAATGGATAATAAGACAAAGATTAAGTTTAGCGTAAAGCCTTTCAGGCTGATGTTTTGCTGGTTATGAGAGTGTTATACTAGCGCCCACTTTGAGACAGGGCCCCTCACACAGCACAATTTGCGCCACAAACGGACCCAATAAAACAATAGTAACGAATGGACACCTATGAAACCGGAAAATAACCACGGCATCAAACGCATCTTTAGGGCAACAGGTTTCTCTATCCAGGGCCTTAAACTCGCATGGCAATCAGAGGCTGCTTTTCGACAGGAATTAATCTTGGTCGCCTTCATGTTGCCGGTTGCCTTCTTACTCGACGTGACTGTAGTTGAGCGTATTCTTCTCATCATGACACTGATGATTGTCTTAATCGTCGAGCTGCTTAATTCAGCCATAGAGGCGGTTGTAGATCGTATCGGCCCTGAGATCCACCCCCTCAGCGGTCAAGCAAAAGATATCGCCTCCGCAGCCGTGTTTATCGCATTGGCTCTTTGCGGGCTCACCTGGCTACTCATTATTTGGCCATTAATATTTTAAATTCTGTCCCGTTCTCTTCGTCTCTGACACCTATTTTGAGGCGAAGAGAATAAACTTAACCTAACTCTCATATTCAACAAAAACGCTGCTACCTTGACATTTTTTGATACAAATCATTCACAATTAAAAATATCCTGCTAGAATGATTTACGTGTAAAAAAGTCTTACTAAAAAAATCAATAACTTATTATAATTATTAGTTGATAGAGGTTGTAGTTAGTGGTTAAATCGGTCGCCATATTAAGCTTAGGTCTAATAAGCTCTTCGGTATTCGCTGCAGGGACTGACAGCTCATATTCGGTATCGAAACCAGTAGAACCCAGCGAAGTCATGCTAAAAGTCGGCGGCTTCTACTCCAACTCTAACTCCAGCATGGATGTTACCAACCCGCTTCTGGGTAATAATTTCAAACTCGATTTCGAAGAAGACTTAGACTTAGAAGAGTCGCAATTTCTGCCGTTTTTTGAGGCAAGCTATCACTTTAATTCTCGCCACAGTATCTATGTCGATTGGAAACAGCTGCACCGTAAAGCAGAGGTACAGAAACTCACTGTGCCCTTTCAGGTCACCTTAGACGATCAGGTTTACGATATTCAGTCTGGTGCCAGGTTAGAAACCACCCTCAATATAGATATTGCGCGTCTAGGTTATGCTTATAACTTTTACCAAGGCAATAACTTTAACCTGGGACTGACACTTGGCTTGCACACCATGTTTATCAAGACAGCGTTTGATGGCGACATCGGTGTCTGCGCCAAGGGGGAGACCCTACAGCAATGCGCACAAACGGCCACCCCAAGATTTGTCGATGAAGAGGTAACGGCCCCGCTGCCTGATGTAGGCTTGTATGGCGACTATGAGTTTAGCCCAGGCTTTAAATTTAATGCCCACGCGCAATATTTCTACATCAAACTCGATGATATCAAGGGAAGCTTGGTGGATATTCGTGCAGGTGTCGAAGCCGAAATCACTAAGAACTGGCATATGTCAGCCTCCTTTAACTACTACAAGGTCGATGTCGATTTTAAGCGTAATGGCTCAGATGAGCTGAATGTCGCCGACTACAACCTTTATTACAGCTTTATTGGCCCTATGTTGTCGGTCAGCTACCGCTTCTAATCACCAGCATATTACTTAACCATAAAACTGATAACAGACCCAGATGGCGGCGCAGATCCCTGCAAAGTCTGCGCTAAGCCCACACACTAACGCGTGGCGACCATTACGTATCCCCACGGCGCCAAAATAGACGGCTAGCACATAAAAAGTGGTCTCAGTACTCCCCTGTAGGACCGCCGCCAAACGTCCGGCAAACGAATCTACCCCATGATACTGCATGGTTTCCAGCATCATAGCCCGCGCGCCAGAGCCGCTAAAGGGCTTCATCAGCGCTGTCGGCAAGGCATCGATAAAGCGGGTATCGCCGCCTAATAAGTTAACCAGTGCTGCAATCACCCCAAGCAGATAATCGAGAGCCCCTGAGGCGCGCAGTAATGCAATCGCCAGCAACATGGCTAACAGATAGGGAATAAGCTTTACTGCCTGGGTAAATCCCTCTTTGGCGCCACTCACAAATTCATCATAGACCTCCACCTTGCGTAGCCCTGCGACCAAGATAAAACTAAAAATCAGTAGCACTAAGATGCCATTGCCCATCGTTGTTGAAAATTCGCCGATAGCATTCACAGTCAAGGTACCGAGGTAGAAAACCAACGCCGACATTGCAGCCAGCAGCAGGGCGCCATACCCGAGTATGACGCTATTAAATAACGATATCCTTTGATACAGCGCCACGACCAATACACCAACCAGGGTCGAAGCCGTCGTCGCCAACAAGATAGGTAGAAAGATATCCGCCGGCGCCTCGGCACCTTGCTGGGCGCGGTAGAGGAATACCGTCACGGGAACTAAGGTCACCGAGGAAGTATTGAGCACCAGAAAAAGGATCTGTGCGTTGGTGGCCACACTCTTCACCGGATTGAGCGTTTGCAAGTCATGCATCGCCTTAAGCCCTAAAGGGGTTGCAGCGTTGTCCAGTCCGAGTACATTGGCAGTCAGATTCATTGTCACACTGCCAAAAGCGGGATGCCCTCTTGGCACCTCTGGCATCAGGCGACTTAGCAAGGGCTCAAATAGCCGTGCAAAAACACCGACTACACCTGCTTTTTCACCGACACGCATTAACCCCATCCACAAAGACAAGACGCCAATCAACCCCAAGGCAATTTCGGCGGCCAACTTGGCACTGGCAAATAGGGCATCGACCACAGCAGACAATATCTGCCATTGGCCTTGAAACAGGCTAATGGCGATCGCCACTAAGGCAACGACAAAAAAGGCAAACCAAACACGATTTAACACCCGGGACTCCTTTCACCCAAAGCTTTACTCAAGGCGCAATAATGGATGTGGTATACTGCCGAATAACAATATCTCTTTTCTGCTTCCTATGGTTCAACTAAATCAAAAATTTATCAATAGCATAGCTAAAGATATGCCGGATCATCTCTCGATGGATGAGTTTATCAGCTACTGTGCCAAGCCCCTTCGCCCTTCTATCAGGGTTAACACTCTCAAAATAGCAACTTCAGACTTCATCACGCTGATGAGTGCCAAAGGCTGGCTATTCGAGCCGGTACCTTGGTGTGTTGACGGATTTTGGGTAAAGGTCGACGAGTCGGTGCAGTTAGGCAACACCATAGAGCACATTCAAGGGCTATTTTATATTCAGGAGGCCAGCTCTATGCTGCCGCCTACGGCTCTCTTTCCCGAGCCTATAGAGGATGCAGCTTCCCTGACTGTACTCGATATGGCGTCTGCCCCTGGCTCAAAAACCACTCAGCTGGCCGCCATGATGAACAATCAAGGCTTACTGGTCGCCAATGAATACTCCTCCAGCCGCGTGAAGGTACTGCATGCCAATATGTTGCGTATGGGCGCCAGCAATATAGCGCTAACACACTTCGATGCCAGAGTATTTGGTCAGTACCTTTATGAGACATTCGATGACATATTGCTCGATGCCCCCTGCGGCGGCGAAGGCACAGTACGTAAAGATCCCGACGCACTCAAACACTGGGACGAAGATGAGATTGAAACCATCGCTGCGGTCCAGCGCGACCTTATCGAGTCGGCGTTTTTGGCGTTAAAACCTGGCGGCTCTTTGGTCTATTCAACCTGTACCCTAAACCGACGTGAAAACCAAGATGTGTGCCTACACCTCAAAGCCAAATATGGTGAGGCTGTGCAGTTTGAATCCCTTGCAGCACTATTTCCCGGCGCCGAAAAGGCCAGTACCGACGAGGGCTTTTTACATGTCTGGCCACAGATCTTTGACAGCGAAGGCTTCTTTATCGCCAAGATTTCAAAATTGTCCACTGTTCCTCGCGCTGATGAGGAGCCTCGCAGACAGAAGAATTTTCCCTTCGCGTCTGCGGGCAAGAAAACCAGTCAGGCGCTGTGCGACTACTTTGACACTAGCTTTGGGATCGATCTCACTACGCGGGGCGAGATAATGCAAAGAGACGATGAATTTTGGTTGTTCCCCTACAATATTCAACCGCTCATCGGCAAGATACGTTTTCAGCGCATTGGCCTCAAACTGGCCGATGCATTAAAGAAAGGCTTTAAGCCCCGCCATGAAGCCTTGATGGCGCTGTCCAATAATACGCAAGGGATCCCGCTGGACGAAGTTCAGGCGATTCAATACCTAATGGGACGTGACATTACTTTAGCCAATAAAGAGAAACCTCAAGGTGAGCAGTTGGTTAGCTACCATGGGGCCCATTTAGGCCTGGTAAAACATTTGGGACATAAACTCAAAAATAGCCTGCCACGGGATCTGGTGCGAGATAAAATCTGCCATTCTGAAATGAGTGAAGTTGAACCGATATCCAAGTAGATCGACTTAAGTCGATCCTTCTGCGGAGGCCTCAATTACCAGTTGAAAACATTTTGTTACAATTTGACTGAATATTTACCAAGGGTAGCTCGGCAGTGAGGCTGAGTTTGACTACACTAAAAGCCTGAGACAAATTCGAGGCAATCTCAAACAGTAGCGCACGGCTCTGCAAAGAGCCATTCCCCTAGACCCAGAACAATTGGAATAGTTTTGGGTCTTTTTTTGTCTCAAATATCTAGAAGCTATTATATAGAGACAATACAGGGATCGATATTTAAAGCCCTAACCTTTCACCAGCCTAGACCTGCTTAGCTGCGTCTTTAAACAGCCTAAAGAAGTTGTCACCGGTATATTGAGCAAGTTCTTCATACTTCTCGCCACGCAGTTCGGCCACGAACTCGGCCACATCACGTACAAATGCAGGCTGATTCTCTTCACCGCGATGGGGAACAGGTGCAAGGTAAGGCGCATCAGTCTCCACTAGGAGTCTGTCTTTAGGTACCTTACGGATAACGGAGCGCAACTCCCCTGCATTTTTAAAGGTGACAATGCCAGATACTGAGATATAAAAGCCGAGATCGATAGCGGCCTTCGCCATCTCCCAATTTTCAGTAAAGCAGTGCAGTACTCCACCGACTTTGTCGGCCTGGCCCGCTTTTAACATGGCAATGGTATCTTCGCGCGCATCACGGGTATGAACGATAAGCGGCTTATCAACCTCTACCGCCAAGGCGATCTGCTGCTCAAAGCAAGTTTGTTGCAACGCCTTGGTTTCACCAGAGTAGTAATAATCTAATCCTGTTTCACCGATGGCGACCACTTTAGGATCTTTGAGGTAAGCATGTAACTGCGCCGTATCAAGCCCCTCCTGCACATCAAGCGGATGTACACCTGCCGACAAGAACACCTGTTCAAACTCTGCCATTTTCGCCTGCATGGCCGCGAAACCTTGCTGACGAACATTGACGCACAAAAAGTACTCCACACCTCTGGCCTTAGCCTGGGCAAGTATATTTTTCAATGAGTCCTGATCTGGCGCCGCCTTTAGACGATCAAGATGGCAATGGGAATCGATAAGCACGCAAAAATCCTAAGTCACTACTAAAAGGAGGCAAAGGATAGCTATCTACATAGTGCAGGTCAAATCGCCTGAAGCGAGTTCGCGAGAAAGTAGGTTTTCGATATGATGTTTATGGGTAGAGGCATCGGTAACGATCTTTACCCCTATGCCTGCTGGTCGACCGCCCGAGGCGCCCAACGGATTGATCCAAACAACCAAGCCTTGAAACTCATGACGAACGGTAGAACCAGGCAGTTGATAGGCAATGGTTAACTCCTGCCCTAAATAATGGCTCTCAGTTGTAGCCACAAATAAGCCCGCCGGCTGGATAAAGGGCATGTAAGCTCTATATAGCTGATGTAATGTATCAAAATTAACCACGAGATCGACCATATTATTTTAACTTGTTGTTAGCGACTGATACTCTAAGATAAACGCCTGAAAAACGGCCATAAAATTCACATTGGGCATCATACTCAAGCTATGATACGTCTCCATCACCTCGGCTGCAAATTTTGTTATCTTAATGTTAATTAGCGCATCAGCATTTTTCTGCTTGACCAGTTTTTGTCGTAGAACAACATACAAAACTTTAAGTGCATCAGAAACTTGCTTTTCATTTATATTAGTTAAGTTAGCACACAGGTGTCCAGACGACAAACTTTGTATCCAGGCTTTTCTAAGGCTAACCAAGGTCTCATAACGCTCATCTTTTAAAGCACTTAACAGATCGACAGGTCCGCCGACCACAGGCAAGCACCAGGTGACATCGCGCTCCAGGCTAAACTGCTCGTTAAGCCAAGTCTGTACCGCTTGCCTGCTAGGCAACTGGCAATGTAAGCGCTGACAACGGCTACTTATGGTAGCCATCAAACGGCTGGGGGTATCACTCTGGAGCAGTAGCAATGTTTGCTTTCCTGGCTCTTCCAAGGTTTTCAACAAGGCATTGGCTGCCGCCGTGTTGAGGCGCTCACAGTTTTTCAGTACTGCCACCCGCATCCCGCCCTGCTGAGCGGTTGCCGTCAGTTTCTGACACAGTTCACGTACTTGATCGACCTTGATCTGATTCCCATCGGCCTCGAGATGATAAAAATCCGGATGATTACCCGCAGCAAATAACTGACAGCTCTTGCAGACGCCGCAACCTCCTGTGGTCGTTGTCGCCGTGCAAAGAGCGGCTTGGGCTAATGTCTGCGCCAGCTCCATGCCACCGTAGCCTTGGTGAATCCCCAACAGGTAGGCATGCCCTTGCTGTCCCGTCATCAGCTGATGACAAAAAGATGCGGTAGGCTCTGTTAACCAAGGCAGTAGCATAGTCCCTTCCTGTCTCATCATTACCAATCTTGGCGCTGTAGCACAGCTAAGATCTCTTTATGCACTTCAGCCATCGTCTGACTTGCATCGATCACCACGATAGACTCGTCCTCGTTAGCGATTTTCAGATAGGTCGCCCTGGCACGCTCGAAAAAGCTCAGGGCCTGCTGCTCAATTCTATCTAACGCGCCACGATCCCTTGCTCTTTGCAGCCCAAGCTTTGGGTCGATATCCAAGTATAAGGTGAGATCGGGTTTAAAACCCTTTAGGGTCGCCTGGCTCACGGCCTCGACCAAAGGCATCAATTGACGACCACCACCTTGGTAAGCCAAAGAGGAAAGATTGTGACGATCACCTAGTACCCAACGGCCCTTTGCTAATGCTGGCTTGATCACATTGGCAACCAGTTGAGCCCTAGCGGCATAGATGAGTAAACACTCTGACTCGTCACACAAGGGGTCATTCGGATCGGCAATTTTAACCAAGTCACGAATGCGCTCGGCCAACGGTGTTCCACCCGGTTCACGAGTGCAAACGGGCGCCTCACCGTTATGCTTTTCAATAAAGTCTCTGACCAAGGCGATGGCACTGGATTTACCTGCCCCCTCCAAGCCCTCAATAACAATAAATTTCGCGCTGCTTTGCTTCATCGATTTCTCTGGTATTTATCTACAGCACGGTTGTGCTCGTTTAATGTTTTAGAAAAGATATGGCTGCCGTCATTCTTCGACACGAAATAGAGGTAATCAACATCAGCTGGTTGCGCCGCCGCCATTAAGGATGCTGTGCTTGGGGCAGCTATGGGAGTTGGCGTCAAACCATTAATACGATAAGTATTGAATGGCGTTTGCTCCCGCAGATCTTTGCGTGTGATGTTACCTTGATATCGATCACCCATCCCATAGATCACGGTTGGATCGGTCTGCAAACGCATCCCCTTACGCAACCTATTGGTAAATACCGCCGAGATCCACGGGCGTTCACTGGCCTTGCCTGTCTCTTTCTCAATAATAGAGGCCATGATAAGCAGCTCATAAGGACTTTTTAACGGGATGCTTTTATCCCGCTGTTGCCAGGCCTTATCGAGTTCCTGCTGCATCTTTTGGTAACTCTGCTGCAAAATCACCAACACAGAATCACCGGCGCCATAATGATAGGTATCTGGGTAAAACTTACCTTCGGGCAAGTTGGACTCATCACCATTATTTCGCAGCACTCGCAGGAAAGGCTCCTCCTGCCACTGAATGCGAGGCAACTGCTTCAGAAGTGCTCGCCACTCTTTGATACTTTGACCTTCGATAAGGGTAACTGAAAACACCATCTCACGTCCCTGATTGAGCTTCTCAAGCAACTCGATAATGCTCTCATTCGGGGTGATTTGATACAAACCACTGCGGATCTTGGCTAGCTCAGGATGTAGCTTGACCAACACCTTAAGCTTCCAAAGCTCATCTATGGCACCGGTTTGCTCCAATGCCAAAGCCATCTGCGAAAAAGAGGTACCGCGAGCAACTTCAAATTCCATAGGCTGTTGAAGCTTAAGGGGCGTCTGGCTATAACTCACCACACTTTGATAAACCCAATATAAACCTACCGCACTCACACATAGCAGGGTGAAGAGTGTTGCAAGCACACCAATAATCAGTTTTCTCATAACGTTAGTTTTAATTCTTGCCTAATGTTTGCCAGCAGCGGGCTTAGGCTAAATGAATGGTTATCTATTTGGGTAATGCCAACGGCCCCAAACAAGCTATTACTGGCCAGGACATGGTCAAATTTGGCGAGTTCACTGGGCAACACCTGACGCGCCTCAACATTAAAACCGGCAGCGACAAACCAGAGTATCAACTGCTCACGCATCACTCCCGCCACACCAGAAAAATGCAGGCTCGGCGTTACCAGTGTTTGTCCTTGAATAAAAAAGAGGTTTGCCATAGACGCTTCAACAATACCTGTATCAGTGTCGCAGACCAGCCAATCATCAAAGCCTTCGGCGAGCGCCTGAGCCCTGATCAACACTTGCTCGAGTCGATTTAAGTGTTTAATGCCGGCCAGCAGCGCCTGCTTGGCCAGACGCACCTGACTGGTTTGCAGTCTGATGCCTGTTTCTTGCCACTGGCGATAATGAGCAGGGATCTCATGAAGCGATATGACCTCTGTTAGCTGCGGGCTTTGTGGTGGCATGTAACCTCGTCCACCGACGCCTCTGCTAATGAGTAGCTTAAGACAAAAATCGTTTGAATACTGGGTATCGCCCTGCGCGCAAGCTTCTGCCAGTTGACTACGCAATGCCTGAGTCGCTTGCCAAGGGATCCCCAAGCGCTTCGCGCCTTGTGCTAATCGCAGTAGATGGTTTTCTAGGAAGGCTATCTCACCACCTTGGCAACGCATGGTAGCAAAAAGGCCGTCGCCATAGGCGAGGCCTCTGTCGAGCGCCGACACGCTAGTGTTTCGCTGACCGTTAATCCAAATCGCGTCAGACATTAGTTGTCCTGGCTGATCCGACTAGCAAGGGCTTCTTGCAGAGCGTTGTATTGGGAACACTAAGCACGATATAAGGAGCCCTATGGCCTTGAAATACGCAGAACTGATCACTTAATTTAACATCGCCACTAACGCCACTTAGGGTATCAGCACCCAGACGCGGCGCGATCACAATATTGCCGTGGTCTAAACATGTTTCAATGTCTAAATCAGTTAAACGCATCCCAGCCGAACTCCCAAAATACCTAATCTATTTTGCTAAAAGATGTTGAATTCTAGCTTTTAATATATCGGTCGCAATGCGGTTTTTACCACCGCGAGGCACAATAATGTCAGCGTATTGTTTAGAAGGATCAATAAACTGCAGGAACATAGGACGCACAGTCTGAGTATACTGCTGCATGACTGACTCCATAGTGCGGCCACGCTCTGCCACATCACGCGTCAAGCGGCGCATAAAACAGATATCCAGCGGCGTATCCATAAACACGCTGGCATCCATCTTCTCACGCAGATTTGGATCGGTTAGCAGTAAGATCCCTTCAAGAATAATCACCTTCTTCGGGGTCATAGTGACAGTCTCAGCCAAACGTGTATGTTCTGTGTAGCTATACTGAGGAATTTCCACCGCCTGACCGTTTTTCAGCGCGCTAAGGTGCTCGCACAAGAGTTGATGATCCAGTGCCTTGGGGTGATCATAATTGGTCAATACTCGCTGATCCATCGACAGATGACTCTGATCTTTATAATAAGCATCTTCGGCAATCACACCTATCTGGTCAGTGCCCAAATCACGACATAACTCCTCATAGATAGTCTTCGCGATTAGACTCTTACCCGACGCCGATGCCCCAGCGATACCAATTATGACACATTGCGAATTCATGCTTTTAAACCTTACTCATCATCTGAAATTGAAATAGATACGACACTCTGTGTCTGGCTCAGGGCAAGTTGTGCCCCGACTTTTCTGGCAATCTCCTTATACAGCAAGGCCACTTGGCTCTCACCGTCGGCGACCACAGTCGGTACACCTTTATCCACATCCTCACGAATATTGAGTTGCAGCGGCAATTGGCCAAGCAACGGTACATTATAGCGCTCAGCCATCTTAAGACCGCCATCTTCGCCGAAGAGGTGTTCCTTATGACCACAATCACTACAAATATGGAAGCTCATATTTTCCACTATGCCCAGCACAGGTATATTCACCTTCTGGAACATGCTTATTCCCTTCTTGGCATCTGCCAGGGCGATATCCTGCGGCGTAGTCACCACAACGGCACCGCTAACAGGCACCTTTTGCGACAAGGTGAGCTGAATATCACCTGTCCCTGGTGGCATGTCGATCACCAAGTAATCCAGTTCTGGCCACAAGGTCTCGTTGAGGAGCTGTGCTAAGGCGCCCGCCGCCATAGGGCCGCGCCACACGGCAGCTTCATCACCACTGACAATAAAACCAATCGACTGTGCAGCGATGCCATGGGCCTCGGCAGCCGTCATCATCTTGCCGTCAGGCGAAACTGGGTTAAAGTTGGGCACACCAAGCATTAAAGGAATTGAGGGACCATAAATATCGGCGTCGAGTATACCCACCTTGGCGCCTTCGGCTGCGAGCGCCAACGCCAGGTTCACCGAAGTGGTTGATTTCCCCACGCCGCCTTTACCAGAAGCTACGGCGATCACCTGCTTGACGTTTGGTAAGGGTTCAACGGCGCCAGAAGAGATAACGGCAGGTTGAAAATCGATTTCACATTCCACTTCATCGATGGCATCAAGCACAGCTAACTTATTGGTGATTGCCATAACGGTGTCGCGATACTGGCTCTGACAGGGATAAGGATAACAAAGCCCAAGTTGCAATCGCTTGCCTTCGATATCTAGCTTGGTCACACAACCTGCGCTCACCAAACCTTGCATTAAATAGGGATCTTGATGGGCATCTAAAATCGCCAAAACCGGACCAAGCAGATCATCACTGAGATGATAATTCTGAGACGCTGAAGACAAAACGACTACCTCCGAAAATAAATTTGAATAAGTGTATCAGAAAAACTCCTCATATTCGGATAGATTTAATTCACTTAAAGCAGCTTTTGATGAAACTTTAGCGATGATCGGTTAGTATCTATGCCATTCTTTTTGGGCACTTACTGATTTAGAGACAAGATGGCAACTTCACAACGTAAAATTCTCGTGACCAGCGCACTTCCGTACGCCAATGGCCCCATACATTTAGGTCACATGCTTGAATATATTCAAACCGATATCTGGGCGCGTTTTCAAAAGCTACGCGGCCACGAATGTCACTATATCTGTGCAGACGATGCCCACGGCACACCCATCATGCTTAAAGCACAACAGCTGGGCATGGCGCCTGAAGAGATGATCGCTCAGGTACAGAAAGAACATCAGCAAGATTTTGCCGACTTTAATATCCAGTTCGATAACTTCCACAGTACTCACAGCGATGAGAACCGTGAACTGGCAAGCGAGATCTACTTAAAGCTGCGCGATGGCGGCTATATCAAGTCGAAAACCATCTCTCAGCTATTCGACCCTGAAAAGTCTATGTTCCTGCCGGATCGCTTCGTCAAAGGCACCTGCCCTAAGTGTAAGTCTGTCGATCAATATGGCGACAACTGTGACAGCTGCGGCGCGACCTACAGCCCAACGGATCTGATCGATCCTAAGTCTGCGGTATCAGGCGCAACACCTGTGATGAAAGAAACTGAGCACTTCTTCTTCGACCTTCCCGCCTTCGAAGAGATGTTAAAAGAGTGGACCCGCTCAGGCTCACTGCAACAAGAGATGGCCAACAAGCTGGGCGAATGGTTCGACCAAGGCCTACAGCAATGGGATATCACCCGTGATGCCCCCTATTTTGGTTTCGAGATCCCTGATGCGCCGGGTAAATTCTTCTACGTCTGGCTCGATGCGCCTATCGGTTATATGGGCTCATTCAAAAACCTGTGTAACAAGCGTAGCGACCTAAGCTTCGACGAGTTCTGGGCCAAAGACTCTACCGCCGAGGTGTACCACTTCATCGGTAAGGATATCGTTTACTTCCACAGCCTCTTCTGGCCAGCCATGCTTGAAGGTGCGGGTTACCGCAAGCCAAACAGCGTATACGCCCATGGTTATGTGACGGTAAACGGCGCCAAGATGTCAAAATCTAAGGGCACCTTTATCAAGGCCAGAACCTATCTGGATAACTTAAACCCTGAGTACCTGCGTTACTACTACGCGGCTAAACTCAGCAGCCGTATCGATGACCTAGACCTTAACCTGGAAGACTTCGCTCAACGCGTCAACTCAGATCTCGTGGGTAAATTGGTTAACCTCGCCTCACGCACCGCAGGCTTTATCAGCAAGCGTTTCGATGGCAAGCTCGCCAAGGTAGCCGATACCAGCCTGAGCGAGACCTTCCTCGCCAAAGCCGATACGATTGCCGAGTTTTACGAAACCCGCGAATTTGGTAAAGCAATGCGTGAAATCATGGCGCTTGCCGATATCGCCAACGCCTATGTTGCCGATGCTGCACCTTGGCAGCTGGTGAAGCAGGAAGATAAGCAAGAGGAAGCCCATCAGGTGTGTAGCAATGCGCTGAACCTGTTCCGCATCCTGGTTACTTATCTTAAGCCTGTGTTGCCTAAACTGGCCCAGGATGTTGAGACCTTCCTGCAACTTGAACTGACTTGGGATGACTTAGCCAAAGATCTTAGCGGTCACGAAATTGCGCCATTCAAGGCCCTGATGCAGCGCGTCGAAATGAAAAACATCGAAGCCATCATTGAAGCCTCGACCGAAAACCTGCAGGTAACTGAAGCCCCTAAAAGCCAGCTGGATCTTGACCCCATCAGCGAAGAGATCAGCTTCGATGATTTTGCCAAGTTGGATCTGCGTATCGCTCGCATCGCCAAGGCAGAGCATGTACCTGAAGCCAACAAGCTACTTAAGCTGCAACTCGACCTAGGTGGCGAAACCAAGCAGGTCTTTGCCGGTATCAAGTCAGCCTATGCTCCAGAAGACCTGGAAGGCAAGCTAACTGTGATGGTGGCCAACCTGGCACCACGTAAGATGCGTTTCGGCATGTCTGAAGGTATGGTGCTTGCCGCAGGACCGGGTAAAAAAGATCTGTGGATTCTGGAGCCCCATGAAGGCGCTCAACCTGGCATGCGAGTCAAGTAAGCCAAATCCCCTTTGATTTAAAGCAAAAAGGCCGCTAATTAGCGGCCTTTTCTTTTAGGTTATCACCTAATAATAAGCTCAGTTCACAGCGCCACTACACTGGGTTGTGGATATCCACAAAGTGATGGGTCAAGCCAAACTCATTCGCCAGATGCTCGCCCAATGCCTTGATACCAAATCTTTCTGTGGCGTGGTGACCCGCAGCGTAATAATGAATATTTTGCTCTACGGCGCTATGGAATGTGCGCTCAGATACTTCGCCGCTAATAAAGGCATCGACACCTAGCTCTACCGCGATGTCGATATAATCTTGAGCGCCGCCACTGCACCAGGCCAGATGATGGATAGCTTTATCACTCTCGCCAAGATGCAGCGCCTCACGTCCTAGCACGCTGGCAAGATGAGCAGCAAACGCACTTGGCGCCATAGGTTCATCCAAACGTCCTTGCCACACAAGGCCTTGAGCAACCCCTTCTACCGATTCCGCATCGATAATGCCTAGCTCTCGAGCCAGCTCAGCATTGTTACCCAGCATAGGGTGACCATCGAGCGGAAGATGATAGCCATAAAGATTAATATCATTATTAATCAGCGTCTTAATACGGCGATACTTCATGCCGGTAATGGTCTCTGACTCACCTTTCCAAAAGAAACCATGGTGCACCAGCAGGGCATCGGCATTTAGCTCAACTGCTCTATCGATCAACGCCTGACAGGCGGTCACTCCAGTCACAATCGTCTTTATTCGCTCCTTGCCTTCCACCTGTAAACCGTTGGGGGCATAGTCCTTGTAATTGCCCACCTGCAGAAATTCCGTAAGGTAGCGGGTTAATGCTGTGCGATTCATCTAAGCTCCTAATCTGAATCAGATAAGATAAGCCAACCTCTCACTCAAGCACGAAAAATTAGCTGTGATATTAGCGCCTAGTTTAGCCATATCTGGGGCTCAGTTCATAGAAATACGTTGAATTTCTGTGAAAATTGGACATTTCGGGCGTTTCAACTATAAAATTAGGCCAAACCTTCAATTACACATTAAAAGAAATAGGTTAATACTATGTCAAAGTTGACCAAAGAAGAGGTAATTAGCTCACTCGAAACGGCCTTGAGTAAAGCCCAGGGTAAGAGCGTGACTATCGAGCAGAAAGGAAGCTGGTATAAGATCGATGGTGGTAAATCTCTTCGTTTTAGCGATTTAGAGGCCATGTTGGCCGAGCAAGGCACGGCGGCTCCAGCTGCAAAAACCACACCTAAAGCAGAAAAGCCAAAGGCTGCTCCTAAGAAGGCGGCGCCAGTAAAGGCTAAAGCTACTGCTAGCAAATCAACTTCTGGCGGTATGACGCCAAAAGAGCTATGGCGAGCCAAGCTTGCAGGTAAAGGACAACTACCTCGCGGTTTCTAAGGTAAACCGGTAAATACTGCGTAAATAATGCAGAAGAAAGGAGCCTAGCGGCTCCTTTCTTGTTTGTACTATTGCTCAACACATAATGCCAGCTACATGGCCAGATCGACCCGCACCCGGCCTTGCAGGTACACCACTCTAACTTCATCATCGACATTAAAAATCATACCTGGGTCATAATCTTGGATAACCATCACCTCTTGGCCATCTTCATAGCGGATCATCAACTCCACGAGTTTGAGTTGCTGATAATAATCGTCGCCCGATCTGTGGCCTATACCGCCACCTATTAAGGCACCTAATACGGTCGCCACGTCCTTACCGCTACCACCACCAAACTGGTGACCTATGACGCCGCCTATGAGCGCGCCGCCAAATGTACGCCAACCCTGATTACGATCTTCAACTAATTGAGTTTGTGTAATATTGCGCACCGAAGTTACATAGCCATATTCGACCTTCTCAACTGGCACCGCTTGATTCCGCTCATAGGCTGCATCCACACTAGCACACAGACCCAAACTTGCCGCTAAGATAAAAACTGACCAAATAAGGCGAAAGTGAAGCGCTGCAGGTTTCAACATAAGAGGTTTTCCGCTAACTTATAAAGAGGCCGATAACTAATTTTACTCAATTGTGAACTCACTGTCCTATTTAAATCATGAACTGGCAAAGTTCCCCTCACCGGAGTTTGCCTTAACCGATCCAAACGGACTCTTGGCCATCGGTGGCGATCTTCACCCCAAGCGACTACTCAACGCCTATTATGAGGGGATTTTTCCTTGGTTTAACGAAAACGACCCCATACTCTGGTGGTCGCCAGACCCGCGTGCCGTATTCGTACCGGGTGCACTCAAGGTTAGTCGTAGCCTCAAGCGTCACATCAAGCGAAGCCGGTGGCATTTCAGCGTTAACCGCGCTTTTAATCAGGTAATTGAAAACTGCGCCCTCACTCGCCAAGGCAAGGAAGGCACCTGGATCACAGCTGAAATTCAAACAGCCTATAAAGCCCTTCATCAGCAGCACAAGGCGCATTCGGTGGAGGTATGGGATGATAATAAGCTCATCGGTGGCCTCTATGGGGTCGCCATCGGCCAGGTATTTTGTGGCGAGTCCATGTTTCACCTGCAAAGCAATGCCTCCAAGGCCGCCATGGCGATGTTGCATCAACATCTTCTCGCACACAAGTACCGCCTAATCGATGCCCAGGTCATGAATCCTCATCTGGCGTCACTGGGCGCAAAAGCGCTTAAGCGTAACGATTTCATCAACTTGTTGAAGCGTTTTCGCGATGTTGAAGTCGCCAGCGATGCCTGGCATCCCCAAGAGGTGCAGCTTGAGCTCTAGATCCGATACCATTCAAGTGGGCATGACCCACACTTTCGACTGCAGTTACCTGCCCAACAAACAAGAACAACTGTTGGTACTGCAAGAAGAATCGCTCGACTTAACCTTGTTTGAAAAGTTACTCGCCTTAGGGTTTAGACGCAGTGGCGAAACCATATACAAGCCTCATTGTCCCCACTGCCAGGCTTGTCTGCCAATAAGGATCCCCGTAGGCGCTTTTCAGCCCTCACGTCGGCAAAAGCGCACCCTAAAGCAAAATCAGGATATCAGCTGGTCTCTGGTTGATGCCTGCAGCGACGAGCACTATGCATTGTACGAGACATACATCAAGGCGCGTCATCACGACGGTCCCATGTACCCGCCATCGAGAGAACAATACGATCATTTCGTGCAGTGCAGTTGGCATCCCCCCCAATTGCTGGAACTCAGGCTTCAAGGCAAACTCATCGGCGTTGCAGTGACCGATATACTGCCTAACAGCCTATCCGCCATCTATAGCTTTTTTGCGCCTGAATTGGATAAACGTTCTCTGGGATCCTTTATGATCCTACTGCAGTGCCAGCTTGCAAAACAGATGAATAAAGCACATGTTTATCTAGGTTATCAGATCCATGAGTCGCGTAAGATGAATTACAAGACCGCCTATCACCCCTATGAGATCTTAACCACAAACGGTTGGCAACGAAGCGAATAAAGCGAAGAAATCAGAAAAAAGAAAGCAAACAGATATTTGCCCAGATAACGAACACCTCTTTACAGCAGCACCAATTTGCGGCATGATACGCCCGTTTTTAATATTTGAAGGCTAACAGGATAACTGATTAATGGCGAAAGAAGACAACATTGAGATGCAAGGCACTATTCTTGAAACCTTGCCAAATACAATGTTTCGAGTAGAGCTAGAGAATGGTCACGTAGTAATCGCCCATATCTCAGGCAAAATGCGTAAAAACTACATCCGTATTCTGACGGGTGATAAGGTCACTGTACAGCTGACCCCTTATGATTTGAGCAAAGGGCGCATCGTCTTCCGTTCACGCTAAAGTTAGCTAACGAAATAAAAACCGGCAGAGCCGGTTTTTTTTGTTCCTGCACGGATAGTTCCTGACCAGAGAACAGGCGGCGTTATCCTTTGTGATAAGCCCATGACAAATCATAAAAAAGGCTGCAATTGCAGCCTTTTTTCTTTATGTCTGTGTCAGCTTTTCCGGTCGCTCGACCTTAATGCTCAGCTTATCACCGTCAACATCAACATAGGCCGTACCGCCCTTCTCAAGTTGGCCAAAGAGGATCTCATCGGCAAGCGGACGTTTAATCATCTCGGTGACCACGCGCGCCATTGGCCGCGCGCCCATCGCCTTATCATAGCCCTTCTCGGCCAGCAAGGTTCTGGCTTCATCGCTCACCTCAAGCACCACAGATTTCTCATCAAGCTGCGCCTGTAACTCGACCAGGAACTTATCAACCACCTTGGCAATCACTGTCATATCCAGATGATTGAACCAGATGATCTCATCTAAGCGGTTTCTAAATTCAGGCGAAAAGACTCGATTAATCTCAGACAAGGCGTCCTGACTATGATCTTGCTGCTTAAAGCCAATCGATTTACGCACAGTCTCCTGCACACCGGCGTTAGTGGTCATCACTAAGGTCACGTGCCTAAAGTCCGCCTTACGGCCATTGTTGTCCGTCAAGGTGCCGTGATCCATCACCTGAAGCAACAGGTTATAGACATCGGGATGCGCTTTTTCTATCTCATCGAGCAATACCACACAGTGAGGGTTCTTTATCACTGCATCGGTCAACAAACCACCCTGATCGTAACCAACATAGCCTGGTGGTGCACCGATAAGGCGAGACACGGTATGACTCTCCATGTACTCAGACATATCAAAACGCACCAGCTTGAGGCTAAGACAGGACGCCAGTTGGCTGGTTACCTCGGTTTTACCTACACCGGTTGGCCCGGCAAACAAAAAGCTCCCCACAGGCTTGTGAGCGCCGCTCAGACCACTGCGTGACAGGCGTATCGCCGAGCTAAGTGCTTCAATGGCCTTATCTTGACCAAATACCACCATCTTGAGATTACGCTCAAGATTTTTCAGCATATCCTTGTCGTTTGCCGAAACAGTCTTCTCAGGGATCCGCGCCATCTTGGCGATAATCGACTCGATCTCTGCCTGGCCTATGGTCTTCTTACGCTTGCTAGCAGGTTGCATCGCCATACGAGCCCCTGCCTCATCGATAACGTCTATCGCCTTATCTGGCAAGTGTCTGTCATTGATATGCTTATCCGATAGCTTAGACGCAACCGAGAGTGCTGCCAGCGTATAGCGCACACCATGGTGCTCTTCATACTTGCTCTTGAGGCCTTGTAGGATCTTGGTGGTTTCTGCCACCGAAGGCTCATTAATATCGACTTTCTGGAAGCGTCTTGCCAGGGCCCGATCTTTCTCAAAGATACTCTGGTATTCCTGGAAAGTGGTTGAGCCCATGCAACGCAGGTGACCGCTAGACAGAAGCGGTTTTAATAAGTTAGACGCATCCATCACACCGCCTGACGCGGCGCCGGCACCAATGATGGTGTGGATCTCGTCGATAAACAAAATTGCATGTTCGTCTTGCGCCAGCTCCTTAAGTAGGCTCTTGAAACGTTTCTCAAAATCCCCGCGGTATTTGGTGCCCGCCAGCAGTGCACCAAGATCTAAAGAGTAGACGGTGGCATCAGCCATCACCTCGGGCACTTCATCGTTAACGATGCGATAGGCTAAACCTTCAGCGATTGCCGTCTTACCCACGCCCGCTTCACCCACCAATAGCGGGTTATTCTTACGACGGCGACATAAGATCTGAATCGAGCGCTCAATTTCATCGGCGCGGCCAATCAGAGGATCAATATTGCCCTTGCGTGCCTCTTCGTTGAGATTCGCAGTAAATTGCGACAGCTTACTGCGCTCTTCCGGTTCGCTATTATCTTCAATCTGCTCAGGCTCTTGGGCATTGTCCAATTCATCGCGCGCAACACCGTGCGAGATGTAGTTCACCACATCAAGACGGGTGATCTCACCGTTGCGTAACAGGTACACCGCCTGGGATTCCTGCTCGCTAAAAATAGCCACTAAGACATTGGCGCCGGTGACTTCATTGCGACCAGAAGACTGCACATGAAAAACCGCGCGCTGCAGAACACGCTGAAAACCTAAGGTGGGTTGGGTTTCTCTATCATCATTTGGGTCGCTGATAATAGGAGTGGTTTGTTCGATGAAACTCGACACATCTTCTCTTAGTTTGTCGAGATTCGCACCGCAGGCCAATAACGCCTCTTGGGCCGCTGGATTGTCGATTAACGCCAATAGCAGATGCTCTACGGTCATGTATTCGTGCCGCGCGTCTCTGGCTTGCTGAAACGCCAGATTCAAGGTGACCTCTAAATCTTTATTTAACATAAGCACCCCCTAAAATAATCACAAAACTTCGATCTTCAGGCTTTCTCTAATGAACACAGTAACGGATGTTGGTTTTGTCTTGCAAACTGATTTACTTGTGCGACCTTAGTTTCTGCAATGCCAAAAGGGAAAACGCCGCAAATTCCCTTACCCTGATGATGTATCGCCAACATGATATCTGTGGCTTCTTGTTCGTTTTTATTAAAAAAGAGTTGTAACACCTCGATGACAAAGTCCATCGGGGTATAGTCATCGTTGTTTAAGATCACTTTGTACATAGAAGGCGGCATAAGCTCTGTTTCCGCGCGCTCTTCAATGTGCTCAATATTACCTACTTTACCCATATTTCAATATTAGCCTCTAGTTTTGGCTTCTTCCAAATGTTACTACCTACCCAGGATAAACCTATCACTCATCCGACCATTAAAACCATTTCCCGGTGTTCCCGCGCCAATTGTTGCCTTTTTGTTAAATTAATCTTGACATCCGCTTTTACTGGTTTCATTCTGTTCAACGAGCGGTGAATTTACCCCGCCTCATTAAGTTTTACTATCTTACTGGTCAGTAAACAACAGAAGGAAGTGGAAGTATGGCAAACGGAACTGTGAAATGGTTCAACAACGCCAAAGGATTCGGGTTTATCTGCCCTGAAGCTGGTGGTGAAGACGTTTTCGCACACTATTCTACCATTGAAATGGAAGGCTATCGAACTCTAAAAGCAGGCCAATCAGTCCAATTCGAGGTGGAACAGGGGCCTAAAGGGATGCACGCGTCAGCGATATCGCCCACTAAATAGTGGGTTTAAAAAAACAAAAAAGGCAGGGATAACCCTGCCTTTTTTATTTACTGTGAAAAAGGCGCACAAGGCGCCTTTTTCAACCTGCTATTAGCTTAACAGCTGATTAAGTGTTGCACTTGGACGCATCGCCGCTGTTGCCTTAGCAGCATCCAGGCGATAGTAACCACCCAAGTCAACTGCCGGACCCTGTGCACCGTTTAACTCTGCAACTATCTTAGCTTCGTTATTGGCAAAGGCTTCCGCTAATGGCGCAAACTTAGCCTTAAGCTCGGCATCACTGTCTTGCGCTGCTAATGCCTGAGCCCAGTACATGGCCAGATAGAAGTGGCTACCACGGTTATCCAGCTCACCCACACGACGTGAAGGCGAACGATTCTCGTCGAGGAACTTACCGATGGCATTATCCAATGCATCGGCCAATACCTGGGCCTTAGGATTATCATAGTTTTGGCTCAAGTGCTCGAGTGAGGCACCAAGGGCCAAAAACTCACCGAGAGAATCCCAGCGCAGGTGACCTTCTTTCTCCACCTGTTGAACATGCTTAGGCGCACTACCACCAGCACCTGTCTCAAACAATCCACCACCACTCATCAATGGTACGATTGAGAGCATCTTAGCACTGGTACCCAGCTCAAGAATTGGGAAAAGGTCCGTTAAGTAGTCACGCAATACGTTACCCGTCACCGAAATGGTATCCAGGCCTTGTTTGATTCGCTCCAGTGAGAAACGAGTGGCTTCAACCGGCGCCATGATATGGATCTCTAGGCCATCGGTATCATGCTCAGGCAGATACGCGTTCACTTTGGCAATCAGCTGAGCATCGTGGGCACGGTTCTCATCAAGCCAGAAGACGGCAGGCGTTGACGACAGACGCGCGCGGTTTACCGCCAGCTTAACCCAATCACGGATAGGCGCGTCTTTCACCTGGCACATTCTCCAGATATCACCCGCTTCCACATCGTGAGACATGAGTAGATTGCCGGCAGCATCGATAACCTTAACCACACCGTCTGCAGCCATTTCAAAGGTCTTATCATGGCTACCATACTCTTCGGCTTTCTGTGCCATCAGGCCAACATTGGGTACGCTACCCATGGTAGTTGGATTGAAAGCGCCATGCTCTTTACAGAACTGGATGGTTTCTTGGTACACACCGGCGTAGCAACGATCTGGGATCAACGCCTTGGTATCTTTCAGCTTGCCATCTGGTCCCCACATCTGACCTGATGAGCGAATAGCCGCAGGCATAGAAGCATCGATAATCACATCGCTTGGCACGTGTAGGTTAGTGATACCGCGGTCAGAATCAACCATGGCCAGGGCTGGACGCTCGGCGTAGATAGCGGCGATATCCGCTTCAATTTCGGCCTGCTTTTCCGCTGGTAGGCTAGCTATCTTGGCATAGACGTCACCGAAACCATTATTAACATCGACGCCTAGCTCTTCAAACAGCTCACCGTGTTTGTCAAATAGTGACTTGTAATAAACCTTCACCGCGTGACCAAATAAAATAGGATCTGACACCTTCATCATGGTGGCTTTCAGGTGCAGTGATAGCAGCACATCTTCAGCTTTTGCAGCCTCAATTTCGCGCTCCATATAAGCCACTAGCGCCTTCTTGCTCATGGTTGAGGCGTCAATCACTTCGCCAGCCAGCAGCTCAAGGCCAGATTTTAGCGTCTTGCTGCTGCCATCTTTACCTTCAAACAGAATATCGACACTGGTTGGCGCATCGACAGTAACAGATTGCTCACTGCCATAGAAATCACCTGCATCCATATGGGCAACGTGTGACTTAGAATCACGGCTCCAAGCTCCCATAGAGTGTGGGTTCTTTTTGGCGTAGTTCTTTACCGAAGTTGGCGCGCGGCGATCTGAGTTACCTTCACGCAATACTGGGTTTACGGCACTGCCCTTAATCTTGTCATAACGCGCCTTGATATCGGCTTCTGCATCATTTTGTGGCTCATCAGTATAGTTAGGCAGCGCGTAACCTTTTTCCTGCAGCTCTTTGATACAAGCTTTTAATTGAGGGATAGAGGCACTGATGTTAGGCAGTTTGATGATATTGGCTTCTGGCTTAGTGGCCAGCTCACCCAATTCAGCGAGGGCATCTGAGATCTGCTGTTCTGGGCTTAAAAATTCAGGAAAATTAGCAATAACACGGCCAGAGAGTGAAATATCACGAGTCTCAACACCGACGCCTGCGGCGGCAGTAAAGTGCTTGATGATTGGCAGTAAAGATAGGGTCGCGAGTGCCGGAGCTTCATCAGTCTCCGTATAGATGATCGTTGGATTGTCGTTCATTTTATTTCCTACGTTTTTGTAAAATAAATTGTTTATGAATCAAATCACTATGATGTAATTATTATAATTTTACGATGGCGAATGCGAGGCATGAAAAGGATAAACTGTAAGGGTGAACGCCCAAGGGACATGCCCTGACACTTAAACCGATTTAATGCAAAACAAAGCGCGGTTAACATCTCAAATTCTGTTCACGTTTTGCTATCGATCACATTTAATTGGCCGACATCATAAATCATTCACGCCAATATTCAAATTCCACTAATGGCGAATGCACAGTACAATGTCAGCATTAGCATACACTACCCCAGAAGTTTGCCACTTGAGTCTGACCAAACCCACAAAATCTAAAATCACTCGTCGCAGCCAAGGCCCAAAAACCTCGAGCGCCGTCAATCCCAAAGGCAAACCTCGCTTGCATAAGCCGGGGAAATTTACCTCGAAAAAGCCCAAGCCGCGTCCGGAAAATCCCATCATAGTGCTGTTCAACAAGCCATTCGATGTCTTGTGTCAGTTTACCGATGATCAAGGGCGTAAGACCCTCAAAGACTTCATCCCCATAGAAGGGGTTTACGCCGCCGGGCGTCTGGATCGCGACAGCGAAGGCCTGCTGCTACTCACCAACGACGGCGTGCTGCAATCTCGTATTACCGAACCGAAAAAGAAAACCTATAAGACCTACTGGGTGCAGGTCGAGGGCATTCCAACCGACGAGGCCATCGAAGCACTTAGAAATGGCGTGAATCTAAAAGATGGCCCAACGCTGCCGGCAAAGGTCACTCGTATGCCTCAACCTGACATCTGGCCGCGCACGCCGCCGGTAAGAGAACGCCAGCAGATCCCCACAAGCTGGTTATCAATTGAGATCTGTGAAGGACGCAACCGCCAGGTCAGGCGAATGACGGCCCATGTCGGCTACCCTACCCTCAGATTAATTCGGTATAAAATAGGTCAGTGGTGTCTAGATGAGATTAAAAACGGCGAGTATAGAGTCTTACCCCAATCCTAACGAGGTCATAGATGGAGCGCTATAAACCCAATGTCACGGTAGCCTGTGTGATCGCCTGCGAAGATAAATACCTAATGGTAGAGGAGCTTATCGATGGCAAGCTCACCTATAATCAGCCCGCAGGTCATCTGGAAGCCCATGAAAGCTTAACCCAAGCCTGCGCGCGCGAGGTGCTGGAAGAGACGGGGCTTGCCATCAAACCACAATCACTCATCAAGATTTATCAGTTTCAAGCCAATGAAGATCTGGCCTTTCTTCGCTTCACCTATGCTTGCGTTCTTGATGAGTTACTCACACCAGCGCCCCAAGACAACGCCATCTGCCGCGCCCTGTGGATGACCCTTGATGAAATAGAGCAGCGCAAAACACAGCTCAGAAGCCCTCTGGTATTGCAATGCATACACGACTATCGCCAGGGAAAACTCTTTTCGACTGACGTGGTCAATAGCCAGTTTCTCCTGTTAGCCCAAAGCCACAATGCATGATAGAATATGCCCCCGCATATTACGGCGACACATTTTCCAGATAGCAGGTCAAATTGGGATCTGCCCGACTTAGGCGAAAGCCACTTTAGACAACTGGACAAAACGCCGTAGCTACACATATTTAATTGGTTTTTAGGATTTATGGCATCAATCGAACCCAATCCAAACGGTAAAAAAGTGATCGTCGGCATGTCCGGCGGTGTTGATTCATCTGTTTCCGCCTATCTTCTCATACAGCAGGGCTATCAAGTCGAAGGCCTGTTCATGAAGAACTGGGAAGAGGACGATACCGATGAGTATTGTGCCGCGGCAGAAGATCTTAAAGACGCTCAAGCCGTTTGTGACAAGCTCGGCATCAAGCTGCACACGGTCAACTTTGCCGCAGAATACTGGGATAACGTGTTCGAATACTTCCTTGCCGAATACAAGGCCGGTCGTACCCCTAACCCAGACATCATGTGTAACAAAGAGATTAAATTCAAAGCATTTCTTGAGTTTGCCGACGATATTTTAGACGCCGACTACATTGCCATGGGGCATTACGTGCGCCGCAGCGATGCTTCGGGCCAGAGTCAGATGCTGCGTGGCGTCGATGGCAACAAAGACCAGAGCTATTTCCTCTACACCTTGAGCCACGAGCAGATCGCTCGCTCACTGTTTCCCGTTGGTGAGCTGGAAAAAAGCGAAGTGCGTGACATCGCCAAGAAGATGGGTTTAGTTACCCATGATAAGAAAGACAGCACGGGCATCTGCTTTATTGGCGAACGTAAGTTTACCGATTTTCTAAGTACCTTCTTACCAGCACAGCCTGGCAAGATAGAAACCGCCGAAGGTGAAGTGATTGGCGAGCATCAGGGCTTGATGTATCACACCCTGGGCCAACGTAAAGGTCTGGGCATTGGCGGAATGAAAAACAGCAATGACGATCCTTGGTATGTGGTAGATAAAGATCTCGAACGTAACGTATTAGTCGTCGGCCAAGGCGGTCAGCACCCTCGCCTCATGTCAGTGGGTTTCTATGCCGATCAACTGCACTGGGTCGACAGAAAAGGGCCGGCCAATGGCGCAGCGATCACAGTTAAGACGCGTTATCGCCAGCAAGACGTTGCCTGTACCCTTACCTATGAAGGGGAAGATCGCATCAAGGTTATCTTCGACGAGCCGGTAGCTGCCGTGACCCCAGGCCAGTCAGCCGTGTTTTATGACGGTGAAGTCTGCCTTGGCGGCGGTATCATAGACACCCTGATAAGAGAGTAAACCGTGAGCGAGCCGATTTTCGACAGAACCATGGCCTTTGCCGGTATTCTTCAGGCAATTGGCCAAGTACAGAAGGTCGCCAGACATGGTCAGGCTGACGATGAGATGCTTGGCGCTTGTCTAAACACCATTATGGTGACCAACCCGGACAGCACTGCCGATGTATACAGCGACAAGGCTGCATTGAATCGTGGCTACCAACTGGTGTTAAATCAGTTGGGGGATGACAAGCAGAAAGATGTTGAGATCACCCGTTACCTCATCGGCATTTTGGCGCTAGAGCGCAAGCTATCCCGCAGCGCTAACGCCATGGGCATGCTGGCCGAAAGGATCAATCAGGTACACAGACAGCTGCACCATTTTGCGATTACCGATGATCAGGTGGTCGCCAACTTTGCCGGCATCTACAGCGACATTATCAGTACCTTAGGTCCCAAAATACAGATATCGGGTAATCCCGAGTTTCTGAAACAACCTCTGGTACAACAAAAGATACGTGCCCTGCTACTGGCTGCCATGCGCAGTGCGGTGTTGTGGCGCCAACTTGGAGGCAAGCGCAGACACCTTGTCTTCTCGAGAAAAACAATAGTTGATACAGCTAAGAAAAGCCTCACCCTATAAATAATAAGCTAAGTTCATTAAAGGAGCTTCTAATGGAACTTTCCGCACTAACTGCTATCTCTCCGGTAGACGGTCGTTATGGTAGTAAAACCGCCTCATTGCGAGGGATTTTCAGCGAGTACGGCCTGACCAAATACCGTGTTCAAGTCGAAATAAACTGGCTAAAGCTGCTATCCAGCTGCCCAGAAATTGAAGAAGTTCCTCCTTTTAGCGAAGCCGCGCTGGCTTTGCTCGATCAGATCAAAGACAACTTCAGCGAAGCAGATGCCCTGCGCGTCAAGACCATCGAAGCCACCACCAACCACGATGTGAAAGCGGTCGAGTACTTTATCAAAGAGAAGATCGCGGATAATAGTGAGCTGGTTGCTATCGATGAGTTCGTGCACTTTGCCTGCACCTCTGAAGATATCAATAACCTGTCTCACGGTCTGATGCTTAGCGAAGCTCGCGAGCAGGTGCTGGTGCCTTACTGTCAGCAGATTGTAGACAGTGTTAAGAAGCTAGCGACCGAGTATCGCTCTGTGCCACTGATGTCTCGTACCCACGGCCAGCCGGCCTCTCCTTCTACCTTAGGTAAAGAGATGGCCAACGTAGCCGTGCGTCTTGAGCGTCAGCTTAAGCAGATCCAAGCGGTTGAGATCATGGGTAAGATCAACGGCGCCGTGGGCAACTACAACGCTCACCTGTCGGCCTACCCTGAAGTTGACTGGCACACCCTGTCTGAACGTTTCGTGACCAGCCTGGGACTCAACTGGAATCCTTACACCACACAGATCGAGCCACACGATTATATCGCTGAGCTGTTCGATGCCGTTGCGCGATTCAATACCGTATTGATCGATTTTGACCGTGACATCTGGGGTTATATCGCCCTGGGTCATTTCAAGCAGAAAACCGTTGCTGGTGAAATTGGTTCATCGACCATGCCGCACAAGGTTAACCCAATTGACTTTGAAAACTCAGAAGGCAACCTGGGCATCGCAAATGCTCTGATGCAACACTTGGCGGCTAAACTGCCAGTGTCTCGTTGGCAGCGCGACCTGACCGACTCTACAGTGCTACGTAACTTAGGTGTGGGCATGGCTCACGCGTTAATTGCCTACCAGGCTACCCTTAAAGGGATCAGCAAACTGGAGGTGAACGAGGTTCACCTCCGTGAAGAGCTGGACCAAAACTGGGAAGTACTGGCGGAGCCAGTTCAAACCGTTATGCGTCGTTACGGCATCGAGAAACCATACGAGAAGCTTAAAGAGCTGACCCGTGGTAAGCGTATCGATGGCGAGCAACTGGCACAGTTCATCGACAAGCTGGAACTGCCAGCTGAAGTCAAAACTGAACTCAAGAAGATGACGCCGGCAAACTATATCGGCCGCGCTGAAGCCTTTGTAGATGATCTAAAGTAATCATCCCATAGGGTTAACATAAAGGCGGTAGGCAAATGCTTACCGCCTTTATTATTTTCAGAATATGATCTTTTGGGCTTATACTGCCCCCATTTCCCCACCACAGCTTGGCGAATCACTCTATGTACAGCCCCAATTTCGATACACAAGATTTTTTAACCCATCACTGGCAAAAGCAGCCTCTGGTTATCAAGGGTGCCTTTAAATCTTTTCATGATCCTATCGCCGCCGATGAGCTGGCGGGACTCGCCTGTGAAGAGGAAGTCGCCTCGCGTATCGTGCTGACTCAGCAGGATAACTGGGAAATCATCCAGGGGCCTATCGAAGACTATGCCCCTTTTGGCGAAAATAACTGGCAGCTCCTGGTGCAGGCAGTCAACCATTGGTACCCAGATGCGGAGCCGTTGGTAGACGCCTTCCGCTTCATCCCCGACTGGCGCTTTGATGATCTTATGGTCTCTTACGCCACACCGGGCGGCGGCGTAGGCCCCCATATCGACAACTATGATGTCTTCTTGCTGCAAGGCGAAGGCAAAAGGCGCTGGAAAGTCGGTCCCAAAGGCCAATATGCCCCACGTGGAGGCGATACCCACACCGCGCTTATTGATGACTTCGAACCAATAATCGATGTAGTGCTCGAAGCCGGTGACATGCTTTATATTCCGCCAGGCTTTCCCCACCGAGGCGAGACCATAGAGACGGCACTGAGTTACTCAATAGGCTTTCGCGCGCCTAGCCAACAAGAACTCTTTAGCAGTATTGCCGATCATTTAATTGACACCAATAGTGGTAATAAGCGCTTTACCTCTAATCAGGAACCTACAAGCCCTGGCCTATTGAGCATTGAGCAGCAAGAAGGCATGTTAGCCTTGGTCTCTGAGATCTTGTCTCAGCCAGAACACTATCAAACGTTACTGGGTCAGACCCTAAGTCAGAACCGCTTCGAGCTGGATCTTTGTGAGCAAGGGGACAATTACGCCCAGGTAGAGCTAATGGAAGCCCTGGAAGATGGCGCCAGTTTACAGCGCATCGGCGGACTTAAGGTGATTCGTCTCGAAGGCGATAAACACGCCAGACTCTTTATCAATGGTGAGATCTACACCTTTAGTGAAGACGATGAGTTAGATGAAGAACTCCTGCTGCTAGCCAATCAGTTTAGCTTCGAAGGCGAACAGGCAATGAGCCTCTGTCAGCAGCAAGCAATTGGGCAATATTTTGTTTGGCTGCTCAATTCGGGATACGCCTACCTCGCCTAAGGATATGGCTCATATTGAGCGCAAGTCCGAACGAAAAACACAAAAAAGCCGCCTCTGATGGGCGGCTTTTTTGTTGCTATAAAGGCGCTTGTTAAAAGCTGTAGCTGTTTAAAACGCTTAGCCTTCTTTCCACAATTTTTCGTCGTTGTGGATCTGATACAAGCTTTCGGCACGCGACACGAGTAGCTGAGCAAACTGAGCCTGAGTCTTATCTTTTACGGCACCTGATTTAACCAGATTTTCCGCTTTAAGCTGCCACATCATAGAGAAATGACGGATCGCATCGCGAGCCGTGGCGGCAACCTTAACGTCCACATAGTCTGAAGGCAGGTCTCCAGACATGACCCAGAAGGTTTGTGGTTTTGGCTGCTTTGACTCCATTTTCCACACGGCAAGAAATGGCGCAAGGTAACGGCTCTCTTCGGCAATCACTTTACTCGGGATAACCCCTTTCTCCGCCAGAAAGCGGTTAGCCTTCTGAAAATGCTCTTTAACCCATTGTTGTGTCATTGCTTCTTGCTCTTCTGGGGTGAGCGGTTTGCTGTTCTCGACTGCTTGTTCCGTCATACTGCTTCCTATTGTTATAGTTATGTTGTGAAGGGCGAATTAAGCTTAGCAAGCTGCATTTCTGGGGAAAACCCACAGACAACTTTACGTTAACGTAAAGTGGAAAGCAAAATTGCCACACCGATCACAATAAATACCAATCTTTGCTTTGTTGAGAGTATCGCTAAATGCTATCGTTCTGCAATAAATATAACAAGCCGTCGACAGAGCCAATTTGGCGTTCGGCGTTTTAATTCCCAAGCGGAGAACTCATAAAGTGGCAGTATTTAATCATATCTCATTTGATGACCATGAACAGGTCGTATTTTGTCATGATAAGGAAAGTGGTTTACGTGCAATCATAGCCATTCACAACACCAACCTGGGCCCAGCTGTAGGTGGTTGCAGAATGTGGAACTATGAGTCTGACGACGAGGCGTTGACCGATGTATTGCGTCTGTCTCGCGGCATGACCTACAAGAACGCCCTTGCAGGTCTATCTATGGGTGGCGGTAAATCAGTGATCATTGCCGACCCTAAAGTAGAAAACCGTGAAGCCCTATTCCGTGCCTTCGGCCGTTGTATTCATACCTTGGGCGGCAAATACTATTCAGCCGAGGATGTGGGAGTATCTACCAGCGACATCATGATCGCTCACCAAGAAACCCCTTATATGGCAGGTCTAGAAGGCCAAAGCGGCGATCCATCACCATATACTGCACTGGGTACTTATCTGGGCATTAAAGCCGCCGTTAAGCACCAGCGTGGCTTGGATAGCCTTAAAGGCCTTAAAATCGCCATTCAGGGCGTTGGTCACGTAGGTTACTACCTATGCCGTCACCTGCATGAAGAAGGTGCTGAGTTGATCGTGACTGATATTCACCAGTCATCACTGGACAAAGTGGCTTCCGAGTTTGGTGCGACTGTTGTTGCTCCTCAAGATATCTATCACCAAGACGTTGATATTTATGCGCCATGTGCCTTGGGCGCCACCATCAACGACACTACGATCCCACTACTGAAAGCCAAGATCGTGGCAGGTTGTGCCAACAACCAGCTTGCTGAGCTGCGCCATGGTGAGAAGCTCAAAGAACTGGGTATCCTGTATGCCCCAGATTACGTGATCAACGCTGGCGGTATCATCAACGTCTCGTTCGAAAAAGATTATGACCCGCAGAAATCTACCGCTAAGGTTGAAGAGATCTACAACACGCTACTAAAGATCTTCGAACTTTCTGATGCGCAAAACCGCACGACAGCAGACGTTGCCGATGAACTGGCACGCGCCATCATCAATGGCAAGAAGTGATCTAATCGCCTAGTTTTGCCATTAGCGCTAACACCTAAAACCACCGATATTCGGTGGTTTTTTTTGTCTTCAAACTTTTATGCTCCATTTGGATACCAAATATTTCATCCAATTTACCGAATGAAATTCTTGAAAAATAATTTTCCTTTTACCGCCAAAGGGATAATTTTCAGACACAGATTTTTCACAAAAGCGTACTGGAAATTGTCATATTCCTCTGCTTGACTTAGAGGCTCATCATCTTCGCTAGGATTGCATTATGATTAGTTTCAAGTACAACTTTAATCAGGATTTGGTGGAGTTACAGGCCAGCAATTGGATAGGCCTAGAGCAGGTATTTGTTAATGGTAAGCGGGTCTCTCGCAAGCTAAACTTCGGTCCAAAGAGCGAACATCAAGTTAAGCTTCATGATGGTAAACCTTGTAAGTTTCAACTATTTATCGATCCCAACAGTGACCAGATGATCTGCCGCATCTACAAGCACAACCGCTTGATTGCCAGTATCAAACAGGGCAAGGAAAACCTGATGCAAAGCCGGCTAATGTTACAATCTGTCATCATACTCACGGCGATTTCAGGCCTGGGAATGCTGTTGGTGGTCTAGCCCCTTCCTATTTATTTAACACACCAAGCTCAGTCGACTGAACAACACAGAAAGAATTTATCACACGCAGACATAGCAATAGACAATGACCTCTGTGACGGTGAGATTCTGATAATTTGGGCCGCTCTCTGTCCGAAGAGCTGTCAATGTCGTAGCCTCACATCCATGAACGAGTAAGCTCAGCCAGCGACTCATGCACTGATGAGCTCTAGGGCCTAGCTAAGCGATTAAAACAAGCCACACAAGTGCCAAGCTCGAGCGTTGCAGTTAACAGAGCTTTAGGGATATTCATCTTGATGACATAAAATCAGATTTACATTCAGCCTGTTTAAGACAAGCCATTAATCTTATTGAGTAGATAGATAAACTGCTGCGATTCGAATTCGGATAGATTACCAAGGAACTGCTCATTAACGCGCTCCGCCTCGCAGATCAGATCCTGTTCAAGCGCCTTAGCGCTATCGGTTAGAAAAATCTTAAAGGCGCGACGATTATCCGCTTCCTGGTGACGCGTAATATAACCCTGCACCTGAAGCTGATCTAATAGGCGAGTCATAGTGTAGTTCGCAACATCACAGCGCTTAGAAAGTTCTGTCTGGGTGATCCCCTCCTCTTGCCATAGGGCAAACAGTACGGGCCAGAGTTTAATGTCCAGTTCATAGCGCTTTAGCCTCTCATCCAAGGCCTTTTGAAGTTCGATATTCAGATGAGATACCAAGTATCCCAAGCTTTCATAATGTTTCAATCAGCACCTCCAGAAACAGCGGGCATACATTAATACTAACATCTGGTTCTAAAGAAACTAGGGCTAGGAGACGGGTAATTCGTAACGAAAAACCATTTGCCTTATCTAAGAAAGGCTTAGCTGTTATCCCAAGTCTTCATCTTCATGCAGCAGGTATTGTGCGATAAAGCGGTAATAACAAGCTCTTCCAAGTTTAGCCGATAATCCGCTCGCTAAGCCGACAGATATTGTCTCCTCGCCCACCACAAAGGCCTGATAACCCGTGATAGACAACTGGCTACCTATGGAAGTCATCAAGCTGAAACTACCGTCATCATTAGGTTCATAATCATTGATAACAAAAGGATAATCAGCAACATCCACCAGCACTTTCTCTGCCGGGGTAACCAGAAGATAATCCTCGCCTTGGCGGCGTAAAATGGTGGCAAAAAGACGGCAAAACTTATCCGGCAGGGGCTCTTGACGATAAAACCAGCGCCCTTGTCCATCGATATGAAATAGTGGCGTTTCATCACACAGGGGCGCCCCCTGTGTGATCTGCTTTAATTGCGCTACTGGCTCAAGCTCAGTCACAATATCTGCCTCAGTTATTGTCGATAAGACTTAACAGGGCCTGTACCGGATGTTTAGGTTTAAAGCCTCCGAAGCGTTTGACCTGGCTGCGACATGAATAACCTGAGATCAGTATCTCTTCCTGTGGCAGTGACTTAATGGCTTCATCCCAAGACATTTGATAGAGAGCCTTGGAGCGTTTGAGGTTATCATTCTCATGGCCATAGGTGCCCGCCATACCGCAGCAGCCAAGACTGAGAGTATTTAACTCGGCACCAAATCCTTCGAAGATCGCCTGCCACTCTTTGGCGGTATTAGGCTTAGCCGTCGACTCTGTGCAGTGACTAAACCAAGTAAAACGCTTGCCACTACTCGCCGCAGGTTCACGGGTTTTCATCACCTTAAGTAACCACTCATTGGCCAACAGCACGTTAAAGTCGCCGCGATTTTCTGCCAAGATCTCTTTATATTCATCACGATAGCAGAGCACCATAGCTGGGTCCACGCCCACCATTGGCATGCCTAGGGCATGCACCTGATTAAGGAAGTCGGCACTTGACTGAGCCGTCTTGGCAAACTTATCTAAGAATCCCTTAATATGGATTGGCTTACCGTTGGGCTTAAAGGGAAGTAGCACTGGCTTATAACCCAGCTTTTCGATCAGCTTGATAAAGTGATAAACCGTGTCGGCCTCGTAGAAGCTATTGAAGGGATCTTGTACCACCAGCACATATTGCTCACGCTCAGCGGCCGGGATCTGCTGCAATGCATTCAGATCGTAGCCGCGGCAAGCATGATTCTCCAAACGCTGCTTGAGTGTTGGTACCGAGAGGGCTGGTGCATCGACATAGCCGATAGATTGCTTAATGACCCACTGACTCAGCTTGTTTTGTGAGGCAAAGTTGGTAATTTGAGGCACCTTAGCCATCAATGGCAGACTCTCTTCAATCCCCGCCACCAGATAATCTTTCACCGGGCGCAAATAACGCTGGTAGTAGATGTTAAAGAACTGCGCCCTGAACTTAGGCACATCCACCTTTACGGGACATTGCGAGGTGCATGCCTTACAGGCCAGGCATCCCTTCAACGACTCCATTACCTCATGAGAGTAATCATACTCACGCTCTTTCTTTAGGGTGTTCTGCGTGCGCTGCAGCCAGCCAAGAGGCTTGGCTTTTGCTAAGGCCTCGACATCAACGCCTTCGGCTTCCAACAAACGCAGCCATTCACGCATTAGACCCGCACGGCCCTTGGGCGATTGCACCCTGTCCCCGGTCACTTTAAACGAGGGACACATAGGCGAATAGACACTGTAATTAAAGCAGAGACCATTACCGTTACAGTTCATCACATCGGGGAAAGCTTCACGGGTTTGGACCGGAATTTGACGGTCAAAGGCGCCGCGCTTAGTGCTATCCACATTATAGAGTAATGGTCCTGTGCCCTTAGGCGCTACCAGCTTGCCAGGGTTCAGCTTATTGTGAGGGTCGAAATACCCTTTTACTTCCTCCAGCAAGCCAAATAGCGTCTCACCAAAGACCGCTGGGCCATACTCTCCGCGCACCCCTTTGCCATGCTCGCCCCACATCAGGCCGCCATATTTAAGGGTCAATGCTGCCACCTGATCCGATACCGTCTTGAGCAGTCGTTCATCTTGGGGATCGCACATGTCCAGCGCCGGACGCACGTGTAGCACGCCCGCATCCACGTGGCCAAACATGCCATATTGCAACTGGTGACTGTCCAGTAGCGCTCTGAATTCCATGATAAAGTCGGCAAGCTTCTCTGGTGGCACAGCTGTGTCTTCGGCAAAAGCGATCGGCTTGCGACTCCCTTTGGTGGCGCCAAGCAATCCCACGGCCTTCTTACGCATGGCGTAGATGGTGTTAATACTCGCCCTATCGGCAGTTACCTGATATCCCAGTAAACCCGCCTGCTTTGCTTCAAGCTGACTGTCGAGCATGGCTTGTAACTGCTTAACCTTCTCTTCGACTTCCTCTTGCTCGCCGGCAAACTCCACCATATTCAGGCCATCAATAGAGGCGCCAGGCACCTCCTCAATAAGTGATGCAACCGAATGCCAGATGATGTCCTGTTTGGCAAGATTGAGTACCTTAGAGTCCACGGTTTCTACTACAGTGGCCTCGGCCTTCACCAGATCGGGGGCATGACGCAGCGCCGATTGAAAAGAGTCATACTTGATGTTTACCATCATGCGAGTCTTGGGCAGTGGCGTGATATCAAGTTTCGCCTCAGTGATCACCGCTAGCGTGCCTTCGGAACCCGTTAGAATGCGTGACAGGTTGAACTCATCTTGTGAGGCGTTCCAGACATTTTTCAGGTCATAACCGGTCAAGAAACGGTTAAGCTTGGGAAAACGCCTCTCCACCTCGTCTCTATGTTCACGTGTCATACGGGCGATATCTCGCTGCAGCGTCTCGCCCAAACTAGGAGATTCGAGCGCATCGAGCGTTTCGAGCGCTTGCAGATCCAGCGGCTTAGTTTCCAGCACACTACCATCATGCAGCACGCTGGTGAGCTCAAGCACATGATCAGAAGTCTTGCCATACACAAGTGAACCGGCGCCCGAGGCATCGGTATTGATCATGCCGCCCATGGTCGCGCGGTTAGAGGTCGACAGATCCGGGCTAAAGAAAAAGCCATGAGGTCGCAAAGCATCATTTAGTGCGTCTTTGACCACACCAGCTTGCACCCGCACCCAACGCTCTTTCTCATTTATCTCAAGCACCTGAGTAAAATAACGTGATAAGTCCAAAATCAAACCATGAGTCAAGGCCTGACCGTTGGTACCAGTTCCGCCACCTCGGGCACTGAACACTACCTTATTAAATTCAGGCTTAGCCGCCAGGCTCATGATCAAGCTGACATCGGCCTGACTCTTAGGATATAGCACCGCCTGGGGCAGAAACTGGTATACAGAGTTATCCGTCGCCTGGGCTAAACGGGCACTGTAGCGCTTATCGATATCGCCGCAATAATGACTCTTGGCAAGAGCATCAAGAAACGCCAGATAAACAGGCTCAAGGGTCTGCTGATGGGATAACTTTGGGAGCATGATGACTTCTTTATTAAGGTAATTATTAAAATAATGTTGCCATTATAAACAAAAAAAAGCCGCTAAAAAGCGGCTTTCGTCAATTAGATTACTCTATTTAAAGAATAATTAAGCGTGTGCTTCACCTAGGTATAACCAGGTATCGATAACCGTATCAGGGTTTAGCGATACTGTGTCGATACCCTGCTCCACCAACCAAGCTGCAAAATCAGCATGGTCTGAAGGACCTTGACCACAGATGCCCACGTACGCGCCTTTGGCTTTAGCGGCTTTAATAGCCATCGCCAAGAGTGCCTTAACGGCTTCGTTACGCTCATCGAACAGGTGGCTGATAATCCCTGAGTCACGGTCAAGACCTAGCGTCAGCTGAGTCAAGTCATTTGAACCGATAGAGAAACCATCGAAAATCTCGAGGAACTGGTCGGCTAGTAGCGCGTTAGAAGGCAGCTCACACATCATGATGACGCGCAGACCATCTTTACCACGCTCAAGGCCTTGCTCTTTCAGCAACTCGATAACCTGACGACCTTCTTCCAGCGTACGAACGAATGGGATCATGATCTCCACATTCTTCAGACCCATCTCGTTACGAACACGCTTGATGGCTTCACACTCTAGGGCGAAGCAGTCACGGAACGATTCAGAGATATAACGGCTCGCACCACGGAAGCCCAGCATTGGGTTCTCTTCCTCTGGCTCGTAACGGTCACCACCTACTAAGTTAGCGTACTCGTTAGACTTAAAGTCTGACATACGTACAATCACTTTCTTCGGATGGAAAGCCGATGCGATAGTCGCAATACCTTCAACCAGACGCGCGATATAGTATTCAACAGGAGACTCGTAGCCAGCAATCATCTCGTGGATCTCTTGCTGCAGCTCGGCGCTTTGGTCGTTGAACTCAAGCAGTGCCTTAGGGTGAATACCGATCATACGGTTGATGATGAACTCAAGACGGGCCAGACCCACACCTTCGTTAGGTAGACGGGCAAAGTCAAAGGCGCGGTCAGGGTTACCCACGTTCATCATGATCTTCATTGGTAGTTCAGGCATAGCATCTACGCGAGACGACACGACATCGTACTCTTGAATGCCTTCGAAGATGTAACCTGTATCACCTTCGGCGCAAGAAACAGTAACCGGCTGGCCATGCTTGATCTTATCAGTGATATCACCACAACCCACTACCGCTGGTACACCTAATTCACGGGCAATAATCGCAGCGTGACAAGTACGGCCACCACGGTTTGTGACGATAGCGCTAGCACGCTTCATGATTGGTTCCCAATCTGGGTCAGTCATGTCAGTAACCAGAACGTCGCCTTCTTGGATCTGATCCATATCTTCGATAGAAGCCAGAACCTTAGCGGTACCGTTACCAATCTTGTGGCCAATCGCGCGGCCTTCACCAATCACTTCACTCTTGGTCTTCAGGTGGAAACGTTCAATCAGCTGCACGTCTTCACGTGAACGTACAGTTTCAGGACGCGCCTGTACTATGTAAAGCTTGCCATCGTTACCATCTTTTGCCCACTCGATGTCCATTGGACGACCATAGTGTTTCTCGATGATCATGGCTTGCTTAGCCAGCTCCATCACTTCTTCGTCGCTAATTGAGAATTGACGACGCATGTCGGCAGGCACATCTTCAATCTTCACCTGCTTACCATGGCTCAGGTCATCAGAGTAAACCATCTGAATCAACTTGCTACCAATGTTACGACGAACTACAGACATGTGACCTGCAGTTAAGCTTGGCTTGTGAACATAGAACTCATCAGGGTTTACGGCACCTTGTACAACCATCTCACCCAGACCAAATGAAGAGGTCACGAAGACCACATCGTTATTACCGGACTCAGTATCCATGGTGAACATCACCCCTGAAGCCGCGGTGTCAGAGCGAACCATACGCTGTACGCCAGCAGAAAGGGCAACACCTTTGTGGTCGTAACCTTGGTGCACACGGTATGAGATAGCTCGGTCGTTAAACAGTGAAGCAAATACATGCTTGATGGCAACCAGCACAGCTTCGAAGCCTTTCACGTTTAGGAAAGTTTCTTGCTGACCGGCAAATGATGCATCGGGCATATCTTCAGCAGTCGCTGAAGAGCGAACAGCGAAAGATGCATCGCTAGTTTCTGAGGCAAGCTTGTCGTACGACTCACGTACAACCTGCTCAAATTCGCTATGGAATGGGGTATCGATAACCCACTGTCGGATCTGTGCACCTGCGGTAGCGAGTGCATTCACGTCATCGACGTCTAGAGCTTCTAGCGTCTCGTATATCTTCTGGTTAAGTCCGCTTTGTTCAAGAAATTCATTGAACGCAAAAGATGTGGTCGCAAAGCCACCAGGCACTTGAACACCTGCATTAGCTAGATTGCTGATCATCTCCCCAAGAGAGGCATTCTTACCGCCTACCTTGTTGACGTCACCCATGCCTAATTCTTGATACCAGAGTACATATTGCTGCACAGTTCTATCTCCGCAAGTTTATTTCAGTGTGGCCCCTTCACACGAGGGCAGCGGCATTTTACACTCCACAGCAAGACGCGTAAATCTATAATTTTATTTGTAATTTTATTACTACAAGAGGTCAAAATGTCACGTAAAGTCTTTTATATCTCAGATGGGACGGCGATCACAGCCGAGGTTTTTGGCCATGCAGTATTGTCTCAATTTCCAGTTGTGTTTGAAGCACTTACTATTCCATTCGTTGAGACCACTCAGAGAGCCGAAGCGGTAAAAGCACAAATAAATGATTGTTTTATTACAACAGGCGAACGACCACTTGTGTTCCATTCTATCGTTAAAGCTGAGATTAGAGACATCATCTATAGCAGCGAGTGTATAGATTATGACTTTTTGAACACCTTCGTGGCGCCACTGGAAGATCAATTGGGCGTCAAGGCTGTTCCGGTGACAAACAGAACCCATGGTAAGGCAAATCATAGTTATGAGGCGCGAATCGACGCTATCAATTACGCCATGGAAAACGATGATGGTCAGACCCTGAAACATATCGACAAGGCAGACATAGTATTGCTGGGCGTATCCCGTTGCGGCAAAACCCCCAGCAGCCTCTATCTGTCAATGCAGTTTGGCATCAAGGCTGCCAACTATCCTTTTATTGAAGACGACATGGATAACCTTAAACTGCCCGAGGTGTTGAAAAAGAATAAACACAAGTTGTTCGGCCTGACTATCGATCCCGTTCGACTACATGAGATCCGCCAAAGCCGCATGGAAAACAGCCGCTACTCTTCACTGAGACAGTGTCGCATCGAGGTAAAAGAGGTTGAAATGATGTACAAGCGCGAGCGTATTCCCTTTGTCAATACCACTAACCACTCGGTTGAAGAGATCGCCACCAAGATTCTGGATATGACAGGACTCGAGCGTCATATGTTCTAAAACGTCATCTATATAAGTCTTAGAATCCTTGTAAATCGCAAGCTAACTGCACAGATGTAAAGAAATACCGGAAATTTTCATCTGTTTACCCCTGTGCAGCTAGCAACTATTGGTTATAATCCGAGGCAATCAGGCGAAAGCCAAGACAAACGCTCGGTATATTGAATGACCATTAAAACAGACGAACTACGCACCACATTACTATGTAAGGCCATTTCACCTGCTAAACTCGCATCTGAATACCCGCTTACTCAAGACGCTGCCGATTACCTGGTTCAACAAAGACGTGAAGTTGAAGCCATATTGACCGGAGAAGACAAACGACTTCTGGTGATCATCGGCCCCTGCTCTATTCATGACACTCAGGCCGCTATCGAATACGCCAAGCGTCTTGCCGTGTTACACAGAGAACTAAAAGACTCACTGTGCATCCTGATGCGCGTCTATTTCGAGAAACCACGTACAACAGTGGGCTGGAAGGGACTGATATCAGACCCTGATCTCGATGGTAGCTTTAATGCGAACAAAGGGCTAAGGCTAGCTCGTCATCTGCTACAAGAGATCACCGAGCTAAAACTGCCAATCGCGACCGAGTTTCTCGATATGGTCAACGGACAATATATTGCCGATCTCATTACCTGGGGCGCGGTTGGTGCTCGCACCACAGAAAGTCAGATCCACCGCGAGATGGCCTCAGCACTCTCTTGTCCGGTTGGCTTTAAAAATGGAACAGATGGCAATATCAATATCGCCATCGATGCTGTACGCGCCGCCAAGGAACCACATATCTTTTACTCACCAGATAAAGATGGCGCCATGGCCGTTTACCGCACCAGCGGCAACCCCTATGGCCACATCATACTGCGTGGGGGCAAACAGCCTAACTATCATGAAGCCGATATTCAGGCTGCCGCTCAAAAGCTGAAGGATGTTGGATTGTCTCATCGCATGGTAGTTGACTTCAGCCATGGCAATAGCCAGAAGGAACACAAACGCCAGCTAGAAGTCGCCAAATCGATTATGGCGCAGCTTGAGCAGGGCTCCACTGCTATTGCAGGCATCATGGCCGAAAGTTTTATCGAAGAAGGCAATCAAAAGGTGGTGGCGGGTGAACCACTGGTTTACGGCAAGAGCATCACTGACGCCTGCCTGAACTGGGATGATTCTGAGCGCTTACTGCGAGATCTCGCTAAAGCATCTCTAGCGCGTATGGCCAAGCTTGGCTAACGACAGCGCGCTGGGTAAAAAGGCTTCCGCTAGGAAGCCTTTTTATTTGAGCAAAACAAAGTTTGCACCACAAGATACAGCGCTGTCATTTAAATGGGATTGAAAGTATAATCCGCCAGTTTTTTTATGCATAACCTTAAGGTTGCCGTATGCCCCTAACCCACACAGACACTCACTTTAGTGAAGAAATTCTTGCGCGCATCGAACAGTCAGAAGCGCGGGTGATAAAAGCGATTTTTCCCTCGATCACCAATCACCACAATACCCTCTTTGGTGGCGAAGCCCTGGCATGGATGGATGAAACTGCCTTTATCGCCGCCACACGCTTTTGCCGTAAAACCTTGGTCACTGTCAGCTCCGACCGTATTGATTTCAATAAATCGATTCCGGCCGGCACTCTAGCAGAGATCATCGCCAAGGTGATCCATGTAGGTAACACCTCACTCAAGGTTGAGGTGAATATTTTTGTCGAAGATATGTATCACGATCATCGTGAACATGCCATCCGCGGTGTATTTACCTTTGTGGCAATAGATGAAGATCGTAAGCCCACTCAGGTCTGGACAAAAAACTAATCTCTCCTTAAGGCGAGTGTTCACTCGCCTTACGTCTCCTATCCAAACACTTAAATAAGCACAAACATCTGGGCCGATGCCGACAGCTTTCCATTAGACTTAAGTCTAATAATCATTTGTAAAATAAAAAAATCCGCTGCCCTTGACACAAAAGCAATAGAATACTGAGTCAGTTATCTGGTACATTGAGTTTACCTTCAAGTGCAACAAAGATAATCAAAAAGCAATGAAGCTAGAAAATTTGCACATCATCATCGCTGATGATCACCCGTTATTTAGAAATGCGTTGCGACAGGCTCTGAGCGGCGCATTTACCGATACCCAGTGGTTTGAAGCCGACAGCGCCGATGCGCTGCAATCTCTATTAGAACAGGGAGATGCAGCCTACGACCTAGTCTTGTTGGATCTACAGATGCCAGGTTCCCATGGCTACTCTACCTTGATCCATCTCAGAACCCACTTTCCGGAACTTCCTGTGGTGGTGATCTCCGCCCATGAAGATGCCATGACCATCAGCCGCGCCGTGCATTACGGTAGCGCTGGTTTTATACCGAAGTCCGCCTCTATGGAAACCTTGGCCGAGGCCCTCACTTCAGTCTTGTACGGTGATATCTGGTTACCGCAAAATATAGAGCTGCAAGAAATTAACGAAGATGCCACCGATCAGATGGCCGCCAAGCTTGCCGATCTCACGCCTCAGCAATACAAGGTGCTACAGATGTTTGCCGAGGGCCTGCTGAACAAGCAGATCGCCTACGATCTTGGTGTGTCAGAAGCCACAATTAAGGCTCATGCTACTGCAATCTTTCGCAAACTTGGGGTCAGAAACCGCACTCAGGCGGTAATTGCCCTGCAGCAACTAGAGATGGATAAAGTCGAGCTCTAAACAGCGCGAAACCATTATTTTAGACCTAAAAAAAGCCGAACATTTGTTCGGCTTTTTTGCGCTTCATCAAAACCTCTAATTACGAAAGATTACGCGCATGAAACCTCAGGTGGTCTTCAATAAAGCTGGCGATAAAGTAGTAGCTATGATCATAGCCCTCCTGCATACGCAGGATCAGCGGATAAGCTTTCTCCTCGGCCACAGCGATCAAAGCCTGAGGTGTTAACTGCTCCTCGAGAAAATTATCGCTGCTGCCTTGGTCAATTAAAATTGGCAGATCGCAACTGGCTTCTTTCATCAATTCACAGGCATCATAGGCCTGCCAGTCATCACGATTCTTACCCAGATACTGGGTAAAAGCTTTCTGCCCCCAGGGGCAATTCATCGGGTTAACGATAGGACTAAAGGCAGAGATAGACCGATAGCGCTCAGGATGCTTCAAGCCTATGGTCAAAGCGCCATGACCGCCCATGGAATGACCTGCAATGGCACGCGCCTCCGTCACAGGGAAATGGGCTTCGATAAGAGCTGGCAGCTCCTCAACCACATAATCGTACATCTGATAATGCGCCTGCCAAGGCGCCTGAGTCGCATTCAGGTAAAAGCCGGCCCCCTGACCTAAGTCATAGGCGGGATCATCGGCCACCTCCATTCCTCTTGGGCTGGTATCCGGCGCAACGATAGCCATACCTAACTCGGCGGCAATACGCAAAGCGCCCGCCTTTTGCATGAAATTCTCATCCGTGCAGGTGAGCCCTGAGAGCCAGTAGAGCACTGGCACCTTTTGCTCACTGGCCTGGGGCGGCAGATAGATGGCAAAGCGCATTGGGCAGTTAAGCGTACTCGACTGATGCTGATACTGCTTATGCCAACCACCAAAGCTTTTGTTACTACTGATATTTTCTATGGTCATTGTCTCATCCCTAAAGGGCGCTGCGACTAACAGCGCCACATCCTGCTTTATCGGTTAAAGTGCACCACAGAGCGGATACTCTTACCCTCATGCATAAGATCGAAAGCCGTGTTGATCTCCTCGAGTGCCATGGTATGGGTAATAAAGTCGCTCAGTTTAAACTCACCGCGCAGATACTTTTCAACAATCTCTGGCAGCTCTGAACGCCCTTTGACACCGCCAAAGGCACTGCCGCGCCAAACACGCCCGGTGACCAGCTGGAACGGACGGGTCGAGATCTCTTGGCCTGCACCTGCAACCCCTATGATCACTGACTCACCCCACCCCTTATGACAACACTCAAGGGCTGAGCGCATCACATCGACATTACCGATACATTCAAAAGAGTAATCAACGCCACCATCGGTTAACTCGACAATCACTTCCTGAATCGGCTTGTCATAATCCTTCGGATTAATGCAATCGGTCGCACCTAACTGACGTGCCAGTTCAAATTTGCTCTCGTTGATGTCGATGGCAATGATACGTGTGGCGCCCGCCATGGTCGCGCCTATGATGGCAGATAAGCCGATACCGCCTATGCCGAAGATAGCAACGCTGGCCCCCGGCTCAACTTTTGCTGTATTGAGCACCGCCCCCATGCCTGTGGTCACGCCACACCCCAGCAGGCAGACCTCTTCCAGTGGCGCCTCAGGGTTCACCTTGGCCAGTGAAATTTCAGGCAGTACTGTGTATTCGGAGAAGGTTGAGCAACCCATGTAGTGGAAGATAGGCTGACCATCTTTATAGAAGCGAGTGGTGCCATCTGGCATCAATCCCTTACCTTGGGTCTCACGGATCTTTTGACACAGGTTCGTCTTGCCCGACTTACAGAACTTACATTCACCGCACTCAGGGGTATAGAGAGGAATAACATGATCCCCCACAGCGACACTGGTGACACCTTCGCCGACGGCCTCAACGATACCGCCACCCTCGTGGCCCAAGATCGCGGGGAAGACACCTTCAGGATCATCACCCGACAGCGTGAATGCATCGGTATGGCAAACACCCGTCGCCACTATCTTAACCAAAACTTCACCCGCCTTGGGATACATGACATCCACTTCTTCTACCGACAGAGGTTGACCTGGACCCCAGGCGATTGCCGCCTTAGATTTGATAAATTTGTCTGTCATCTCGCTTGCTCCATTAACTGTTTCTGTCTGCCCACTTCAATGTAGTCGCTGGCCATTGGCTTGTCGTGCCAGCAGTTGCATCGCAGTGAATTTGATTACTTGCCTCTATTTTATTTATTTCTTATAAGATGATAATCTGCATTTTAAGCAAATCATTTTTACCAACTGGTAATAATAAAGGACCATCTATGCAAGAATGGGAGGGGGTCAGCGAATTTGTAGCGGTCGCAGAAACCGAAAGCTTCACCCAGGCAGGGAAGCGACTGGGGATCTCTACCGCCCAGGTGAGTCGCCAAATCGGCGCACTGGAACAGAGACTAAATACTAAGTTACTGTACCGCACCACGCGTAAGGTCTCGATGACAGAAGAAGGTAATCTCTACTACCGCCATTGCCGCCAGGTGCTTGATGGTCTGGATGAAGCCGAACGCGCACTTAGCAGTTTAAAGGGCCTGCCCCAGGGCTTACTGCGTATGACAGCCCCGGTTGCATATGGCGAAAAATATATTCTACCCGTCGTCAACGATTTCCTATTAGCCTATCCCAGCGTCGAAGTGGATATCGAACTCACCAACCGTCAGGTCAAGCTAATCGATGCAGGCATAGATCTGGCAATCCGCATCGGCAAACTCGCCGATTCCAGCCTGATGGCCAGACGTGTGAGTCAACGGATCAACTATGTTTGTGCATCGCCCGATTATCTTAAGCGCTTCGGTGAACCCCATAGCCTTTCAGAACTCAGTCAGCACAACTGCCTGCAGGGTAACTATGACTATTGGCGTTTCATCGAGCAGGGGCGAGAGCGTCAAGTCAAAATAAAGGGCAACCTGCGCTGTAATACGGGCCATGGATTAAGGGATGCGGCGCTCAAAGGCCTAGGGCTAGTGCAGCTGCCAAACTACTATGTCGGTCAAGATCTTAAAGCGGGGCGTTTGGTGTCTGTGCTCAACGCCTATCAGGAACCTAACGAAGGCGTCTGGGCCCTCTATCCGCAAAATCGCCACCTCTCCCCTAAGGTCAAGCTGATGGTCGAATTTCTCGGCGAGAAGCTCCCTTAATCTTTAGACTTAGGTTAATCGCTAAAAAGCGGCTTAAAATGCAGCGATAGCAACAAAAACGCCGCCTCCACTCTAGATGAAGGTGCGTTTTGATATGTTGAACTAAATCTCGCCTATACCACAGGCCAATATTTAGGTACTGGCGGCGAGCAAACGCTGATAGAGGACATCTTTCAGCTCAGCCCTTTCATGCTTCAGCTGATTCATGGCGCTATCGTCAATAGGCGCATCATTTAACTCTAAGGTTCGGATCTCTTTATCGAGTGCGCTGTACTTTTTGTTGTCTGTGGCGAACCCTTCATCGGATTCAGTCAATTTGAGGATCAAGTCTTGATAATCTGGAAAGTCGTTCACGAGCGAGTGGTTTTCACCGAGCATAAGGCCCCCTTTATTTGAGCAGATAAATGGATCTAAATTATGCCTTGTTGATAAATGTAGCACGCCATCACGCTCCCGATCAGTATTCACCTCACAAAATACTGCAAAGAGTTGATAAATTAAGTTTTAACCCGCTGTTTAATGAGGTTTACAGTGATGATTATATCCGCGGCAGACTATCTGAAATGCTCCATCATGCGGTAGTAAAGCATCCCGAGAGCCATACCTTGATTACCCAGCCAATCGCCTACTGGCAAGCGGATCTGCTTCATGCCCGCAAACAGATCAAACTCGGCTAGCTGCCCACGTACCGCCTGACTCATGATTTCCCCCATGATATGAGAGGTCGCCACGCCGTGGCCAGAATACCCCTGACAGTAAAACAGATGCTCTGAGACCTTACCAAGCTGTGGAATGCGATTAACCACGATACCTGCCATGCCGGTCCAGTCGAACTCTATCTCGACCCCTTTGAGGCGTGGGAAGGTGCGTTCTATCGCCGGACGTAACTCGGCGGCGACATTTTTTGAATCCCGCCCTGAATAGTTGGTGCCACCACCAAACATCAGTCGGTTGTCGGCGGTCATGCGATAATAGTCGAGCACGAAGCGGCTATCGTATACGGCTATGTCATGGGGATTAAGCTGCCTGGCCAATTGTGGGTCTAGCTTCACTGTGGCGCAATTACCCAGTGATGCGGGAAACAGCATACCGCTCAACTTACGCCGCGCCAGTTTATGATAAGCATTGCCCGCAAGTACCGCGCAGTTGGCAGTAATTCTGCCTTTATCCGTTGTGACCGTCACTCGCTTGTCATCACGAATATCGAGCACCTGTGAGGCTTCGAAAATTAAGGCGCCGTTGGCCTCGGCGGCCCTCGCCTCGCCGATGCAGAGGTTGACCGAGTGCAGATGCATGTTACGGCGATTCAATAAGCCACCATGATACAGCGGCGTGTCCAGATAGTCGGGAATGTCGGCCTTACTCAGCAAGGTTAGCTCATCCCCCATGCCCCTTCTGAGCCCCTCTTCATAGGTAGCCTGCATCTCGGCCATATGAGCCGGCTTATAGGCTGTGTGCAGATGACCAAACTTGAGATCGCAATCTATCTGATATTTCTCGACCCGCTTCTTGATGATCTCATGGCCACGCCAACGCAGGTTCCAGACAAACTCTTCCGCTTCTTGGCCGATACGATTGCGGAGCTGTTTTACCATAGCGTTATCGCCGGAGAGACTGCCGGTTACCTGGCCACCATTGCGTCCGGTCGCCCCCCAGCCCACCTTATTGGCCTCGACGACTGCGACTTTAACCCCTTGCTCTGCCAACTCCAGGGCTGTTGCCACACCGGTAAATCCAGCACCAATGATCACCACATCAACATCAACCTCCCCCTCCAAAGCAGGGTACTGTGTCTCTTGTTTGATGGTAGCGTTATAGTATGAGTTACAACGGGGTAATGGCATCTGGCTTTCCTTAGTTGATCAATTAGTTGCGCAGCTTACAGCAGCTTTGTTTTATATTTTTTACAACATGTTTGATATTCGAGTATACCTAGGTGCAAACTTAGGTCAACTAAATAAAGTCAGAGAAAACAGTGAGAGGTTAGCGCTGGCAAATACAGCGCTAAATAGTGACTATCAATCCAATAACCAACAAACGTAACAAGCACAAATGGAGTTGATTTAAAGTAAGGCCGATGTGGCTTTCACCCCCTTACCTAACCAAGCACAGAAAAATCATTTCCTTCTTACAAACAGACAAATATGATTTGGTTAAATTTGTTTATTGCGCCAGCCAGCTGTGACTGATCAGCAGCCTATCATCTTGATAAAGGCTCAATGTAAAGCACTCGCCAGCAACGATCTGCCCTACCCCTTTAGGCGTGCCCGTCATCAGGATATCGCCATCCTCAAGCTGCATGAAAGTGCCTAGCTCAGCTAAAATAGCACCAGGCTGATTAATCATCATAGTCACATCACCAGACTGACGTAGCTCCCCATCGACAGCTAAACGAAACGATAAGGAGGCCAACTCCCCACTCAAAGGCACAAACTCGCTAAAGAGTGCCGCGCCGTCAAAGGCCTTCGCTCGCTCCCAAGGGAGTCCCTTGGCCTTCAGTTGACTCTGTAACTGGCGTTTGGTGAGATCTAAGCCGACACCGACAGCCTCAAATCGACCTGCCTTCACCATGAGGCAGAGTTCGGCCTCATAATGTAGTGGCTCCTGATGCACACTTAATAAGGTGTCTGAAATCGCCGAGTTGGGCTTAACAAACAACACCATATCGTCTGGGATCTCGTTGTTGAGCTCCTTGATATGCTCGACATAATTTCGCCCGACGCAGACTATCTTGCTCGGTGTCACGTGTTGCTCTAAATATTTAACCGAACGCAATCTTCACTCCTTCGCTGTTAATTTAGATAATTTTTACTTCACTAAGCTGGATATCAGCGCTCGCAGCGCAGCGGGTTTAACCATCTTAGCCATATAGTGATAGCCACGCAGCTGCACATCGTCCACCAAATCCTTGCGGGTATTGGCGGTGATCAAGATCCCCGGAAGATGCTCGCCATACAGGGCCCGGATCCCGTCCATGGCATCAACCCCATTTTGGCCATTATCCAAGTGGTAATCGGCGAGCACAATATCTGGAGCAACCCCTTTCAATCCCAGCTTGATACGAGCATCGGCCAGATCACTGGCGCAGATCACTTCACACTGCCAACGACTGAGTAAGCTTTCCAAGCCTGCAAGAATTGCCTCTTCGTTATCGATACAAAGCACCTTGACACCTGCAAGTGGTTGCATGACAGGATTAGCCTTCTTGGGTAGTGCCACCTTGGTTTTTTCACCCAAGGGGACGGTAATGGAAAACATTGAACCCTGCCCTAATTTGGACACCACGCGTATATCATGATCCAGCACCCTGGCAATGCGATCGGCAATAGCAAGACCTAACCCTAGACCGCTAACGCTCTTACTTTGAGGATTATCCAATCGTTTAAACTCTTTAAAGATCTCCCCAACCTCCTGCTCGTCGATGCCACAACCCGTGTCGATCACTTGGATCTCCAGTGCGCCGGCTCGGTGACGACACCCCAGCAATACCCGATTCCCCTTGGCATAGCGGTAGGCGTTGGTTAGAAAGTTCTGCAGCACACGCCTAAGCAGGCTGAGATCTGAGCTGATGATGCTTGAGCTGGCCACCATGGAAAACTTGATACCATAGTCCTTGGCCATCGCATCAAACTCCACCGCTAACCCCTCTAGCAATTCGGCCACCGAGAAATCGCGTCGATTCACCTCCACCATGCCCGAATCCAGCTTGGAGATATCCAAGAGATCGGTCAGCAGCTCGCCAGCTATCTTGAGCGAGCTATTAACATGAGACAGTGTGGTGCGCCCCTCCTGGTCCAGATTCGGATATTGTGCCAATGAGGCGGTAAACAGACGAGCGGCGTTTAGAGGTTGCATCAGGTCGTGGCCAACAGCCGCCAAAAAACGGCTCTTAGAAGCATTGGCATTCTCTTCCTGCGCCTTAGCCTCTAGCAACTCACTATTTAATAGCGCCAGCTCATAGGTACGCTCTTTTACCCTGGCCTCCAGGGTTTCGTTAACCTCCTGCAGCGCCTTAGCATGTTCACGATACTGGGTGATGTCGGTAAAAGTCATCACAAAACCGCCGCTGGGCATAGGATTGCCCTGAATCTTAATCACCTTGCCATCCTGGCGCTCGCGCTCAGACACGTGAGCCGTACCATTACGCATATGTTGAACCCGCTTGGCTACCTGCTCCTCCACATCGCCCGGGCCGCAATAACCACGCTCAGCATTGAAACGCACCACATCAGCTATCGGCATCCCCGTTTGCAGGAAATCTTCCGGGTAGTCATACAGCTCGACATACTTGTAGTTCCACGCAACCAGATTCAGGTCTTTATCCACCACGCTCATCCCTTCGTAAGCGTGCTCTATCGCGCCTCTGAGCATATCCTGACTCAAAATGATCTTAGAGGAAGCCTCATCCACCAGGCTGAACACCTCATCAAGCGCCAAATCGCGCCCTTGCAGCACTGAATCCATCACCAAAGAGGCGCTGGATCCCCCCAAGACGCCAGCCAACATATGCTCGGTATGGGCGATCAACTCAGGCGAAGCGACCTTATGCCAACTGTCACTGCGCACCGCTTCATCGGAAAAACGTGAAAAACTCTCATAGGCGCGTGTCGGGCTGACAAAGCGGCTGGCCAAGATCAGCAGATCTTGCTGTGAGATAGGGCTTGCCTTACGGTTACTGGTGTTTTTCAGCTCACCTGGTGTCACGAAGGCACTGGCCTGGATCCGCTCTGCCACACCGGCACGAAACCAGATGGAACCCAGCACATAACACGCTAGATTGGCCAGCAGCGCGGTGAGAATATCACGCACATTGGGATTGATACTTTCCAGCAGTGCCAGTTCACCACCAAAAACCCCCTGACTATCGCTTATTCCCTGCACGAGTATGTAACACCAGAGACTGAAACCGACGATCAGTCCTAAATAGACTCCACCACGATTACCATGCTTCCAGTACATGCCACCGATCAGTGCAGGAGCCAACTGCGCGAAGGCGCCGAAGGAGAGCATGCCGAGCGCGGACAGCGAATCACTGTTCATGAAAGAGAGGTAACTGAAATACCCCAGCCCTAAGATTAAAACGATGGCAATACGGCGAGCATTTAGTAAAAACTGAGAAAACTGACTGAAGTTCTTCTGACGGATCTTGCCTGAGTGCAACATCAAAGGCACCAGCCATTCGTTACTGACCATAACGCTAATGGTCACTACGGCGACAATCACCATGCCTGTCGCTGCCGAAAGGGTACCCAGCAGCGCAATCACCGCCAGCATAGGCTGATCCAACGCCAAAGGCAGATTGATCACATAGGTATCGGCCGACACACTGTCCCCCAGTATCAACTTACCTGCGAGGGCGAGCGGCGCTACAAACATGCCAAAGAGGATCAGATAAAGCGGAAACAGATACTTGGCCTTTACCAAGGTGGGCTCATCCTTACACTCAACCATCATCACGTGAAACTGACGCGGCATACAAAGAAATGCCGCCATGCCCACCAACAGCTGGGGCATCAGATTCTCAAGGCGAAGCTCTGGATGACTAATAAGCTGACGTTCACTTGCCTGCTGCCAGATATCACCAAAGCCATCGAAGAAACCGAAGCTTATCACCACGCCGACTAAGAGAAACGCCGCCAATTTGACCAGAGACTCGAAGGCAATAGCCAGCATCATCCCTGGGTTATGCTCTGTGGCATCAAGTTTGCGGGTACCAAACAATATCGCAAACAAAGCTAAAATGCCGGTCACGATAAGCGAAACCCAAGCGCCATCATAGAGGGCACCCTCGGGCTGGAACAGATTGAGACTAAACACCATCGCCTTAAGCTGCAAAGCGATATAGGGCATGATACCAAACAGGGCAATAAGGGTGACGATAGCGGCAATGGTTTGCGACTTGCCATAACGCGCGGCGATAAAGTCAGCCACCGAGGTGATGTTTTGCGCCTTTGAGACAATCACCATCTTACGCAGTAAACCAAACCCAAAGGTAAAGATAAGGATAGGACCAAGAAAAATAGGCAAGAAAGACCAGAGATCCTGCGCCGACTGACCTACAGTGCCGAGAAAGCTCCAGGAGGAGCAGTAAACAGCTAAACTTAAACCATAAGTCCAAGTCTGTATTTTCTTAGTGATCCGCCCAAACCAACGCTCTGCTCCCCAAGCCAACAGGAAGAGAAGCGAGACATATAATAGGGCAATCACACCGACAACCAGCGTCAGATTCATAGCAATTCCAATTCTTTTAATTATTCTGCGCTAAATACTAGCTTAAATCTCATGCAAATATAATCACAACAGACTAAAAATTAAGGATATTTTTTTACTAGACCAAGGTCTAATAGAGGTTAAGAGCCTAAGCATTCCATACTTTATCCACGCACAATTAGAAATAAAAGGAAGTCAGATGAGCACCCAGTCTCTCTACAAAGTTCCAAGCGAAATCGCGGCGAATGCCCATATTAATGATGAAAAATATAAAAAAATGTATCAGGAATCAGTGGTTAACCCCGAAGGTTTCTGGAGAGAGCACGGCCAGCGCATCGATTGGATGAAGCCTTTTACCAAGGTAAAGAAAACCTCTTTCGACGACCATAACCTGTCGATTAACTGGTTCTACGATGGCACGCTCAATGCGTCAGTTAACTGTCTCGATCGTCACCTGGCAGACAATGCTGACAAGCTTGCCATCATCTGGGAAGGTGATGATGCAGCAGAGCAACGCACACTCACCTATGGTGAGCTGCACAAAGAAGTATGTAAGTTTGCCAATGCGCTGCGTAGCCAAGGGGTACGTCGCGGTGATGTGGTGACGGTTTACATGCCCATGGTGCCAGAAGCTGCCGTCGTCATGCTAGCTTGTGCTCGCATAGGTGCCATCCACTCTGTGGTCTTTGGTGGTTTCTCGCCAGACTCTATTGCCTCTCGTGTTATCGATGGCAAATCTAAGGTAGTGATCACCGCTGATGAAGGGGTGCGCGGTGGACGTACCATTCCACTAAAAGCCAACATAGATGCGGCACTCTCTCACCCTGACGTCAATTGCGTTGAAAAGGTGATCGTGCTTGAGCGCACAGGCAACCCAGTCAACTGGGTAGAAGGTCGCGACATCAAATGGGATGCACTGATGGAAACCGCATCAGAGCATTGCGTTGCCGAAGAGATGGGTGCTGAAGACCCACTTTTCTTGCTATACACCTCAGGCTCAACCGGTAACCCCAAGGGCGTACTGCACACCACTGGCGGCTACCTGGTCTATGCTTCGATGACTCACGAATATGTGTTTGATTACAAAGAGGGTGAGATCTACTGGTGTACCGCCGATGTGGGTTGGATCACCGGTCACTCTTACATGGTCTATGGACCGCTAGCTAATGGCGCGACCATATTGATCCACGAAGGTATTCCTAACTACCCAAGCCCTGCTCGTATGGGTGAGATGATCGACCGCCATAAGGTCAACATCCTGTATACCGCACCCACCTTGATTCGCGCCCTGATGGCCGAAGGTAAAGAACAATTTGATAGCTTCGATGGCAGCTCGCTGCGCATCATGGGTTCGGTCGGTGAGCCGATTAACCCTGAAGCTTGGCGCTGGTACCATGAAGTGATCGGCCATGAAAACTGTCCTATCGTAGATACCTGGTGGCAAACCGAAACCGGTGGCATCTTAATTTCGCCACTACCGGGCGCCACAGACACTAAGCCAGGCTCGGCTACTCGCCCATTCTTCGGCGTACAACCTGCACTGGTGGACAACATGGGTAACATCATCGACGGCGCTGCCGAGGGTAACTTAGTGATCCTCGACTCTTGGCCTGGGCAGATGCGCACCGTGTATGGTGATCATGACAGATTTGCTCTGACCTACTTCAAGACATTCCGCGGCATGTATTTCACCGGTGACGGTGCTCGCCGTGATGAAGATGGCTACTACTGGATCACGGGTCGTGTCGACGACGTGATTAACGTATCGGGCCACCGTCTGGGTACAGCCGAAGTTGAGAGTGCGCTGGTAGCACACGAACATGTCGCCGAAGCTGCTGTAGTGGGCTACCCTCACGACATCAAGGGCCAAGGTATCTATGCCTATGTCACCTTGACTAAGGGCACGCAAGAGAGCGAAGAACTGCGTCAAGAACTGCGTCAGTGGGTGAGAAAAGAGATTGGCGCCCTGGCGACGCCGGATCTCATCCAATGGGCTGGCGGTCTGCCTAAGACACGTTCAGGCAAGATCATGCGCCGCTTCCTGCGTAAGATCGCCGCTAACGAAGTGACTAATCTGGGTGATGCATCGACACTGGCCGATCCAGCGGTGATCGACACCCTTATCGAGACACGTCTCAATCGCAGCGAATAAACGCTCAATAGACTAAATTCTCTCTTCTAGCCCCTCTTTGAGGGGCTTTTTTTATATTTCTCCCCTAGCCGCTACAAATCTACGCTGCTATCCTGACTGACCCAATCACAGATCACATAGCCGTTTTGCAACTTAGAGACTACCAACGCCAGGCCGTCGACGCCGCCATCAATCATTTTAAGCGCAGCGATGAGTCAGCCCTCGTGGTACTCCCAACCGGTGCAGGGAAGAGTATCGTCATCGCCGAATTGGCTCGCATTGCCAAGGGGCGCACCCTAGTGCTTACCCATGTCAAAGAACTGGTAGCGCAAAATGCCGAGAAGGTTGGTTTACTAACCGAGGAGGCCAGTATCTTTTCCGCTGGCCTTAAACAGAAATCCACCCGCAACAAGACAGTGGTTGCCAGCATCCAATCGGCAGTGCGTAATCCCGAACAGTTTAACCAGCCCTACTCTTTAGTGATCATCGACGAATGCCACCGCGTCTCCAACGAGAAAGAGAGCCAGTATCAGCAGCTTCTTAACCATCTCAAGGCACAGAACCCGAAACTCAGGTTATTAGGTCTAACGGCCACCCCCTATCGTCTTGGCAGTGGTTGGATCTACCGCTATCACTATCATGGCAAAGTCGGGAATACTGAGCAGCCAGTGTTTGAACACTGCATTTTTGAACTGCCGATGCGCCCGCTCATTAAACAGGGATTTCTGACGCCCCCCAAGGTGCTTGACGGCCTATCTGCCCAGTATGACTTTAGTGAGCTCTCACCCAGTGCCAATGGCGAATATAGCGAGACCGAAGTAGACTCCCTGCTAAACCACGCCGGACGCGCCACAAAGGCGATTGTGGAACAGATAAGGCAACTGACCAACACCCGAGCTGGCACCATCATCTTCGCGGCGACCGTGCGTCATGCGCAGGAGATCATGACGCTGCTCGACAGCCCCCAGGCAGGGCTTATCACAGCCGATACGCCAAGCCAGGAGCGCGATGCCATCATCGACGCCTTTAAACGTCGGGAGCTCAGCTATCTGGTCAATGTGGCCGTACTGACCACAGGCTTTGATGCCCCCCATGTGGACCTTATCGCCATCTTAAGACCCACGGCTTCAGTGAGCCTGTTCCAGCAGATGGTTGGTCGGGGCCTGAGGATCTGTGAAGGCAAGCGAGACTGCTTAGTGATCGACTATGCCGCCAATGGCTTCGACCTCTTCTTCCCCGAAGTAGGGCGTCCCAAGCCCGACAGTAAGAGCGTGCCGGTACAGGTTCCCTGCCCTGTCTGCGGCTTTGCAAACATCTTCTGGGGACTGGTAGATAATGATGGCGATATCATCGAACATTTTGGCCGGCGCTGTCAGGCAACAGTTGCAGGGCCTGATGGCAAGCAGCAGTGTGACTTTCTTTTTCGCGCTAAGGCTTGCCCTGAATGCGGTGAAGAAAATGACATTGCCGCTAAGGTATGTCAGCACTGCCAGTCGACATTAATCGACCCAGATAAGCGCCTTAAAGAGGTACTGCAACAGAAACATCATCATCTGTTCCGATGCCAGGAAATGCTTTTCGAGGCCGATAACAACCGACTCAAGGTGCGTTACCTGGATATTGAGGGTAACGATTTCTCCTGTTATTTTAATTTTGCTACCAAGGCACAAATTCGGGCTTTTTACGGTGTATTTGTGCATCAACATACACGCACTCCAGGCCAGAAACAGCCCTCATTTAACAAGCCAGAGCAGGTAGTCGCCGCGCGGGAGCTTTTCCGAATACCGGATCTTTTGTTGTTGAAAAAAGGTAAGCGAGGCTGGGAGTTGGTTGAGCGTTTCTTCGACTATCGTGGGCGATTCGACAGCCAGCATAAGTTTGTATGATCTGGCATATGCAAACCTCGCTGCCCTGTGGTATAAAGTCAGCAACATTTACTTCTGGAGCGAATATGTTTGTTGTAATTTTCGGCCGCCCAGGCTGCCCTTACTGCGTTAGAGCGGTACAACTGTCAGAACAACTGGTTGAATCCCGTGATGATTTTAAGTTTAAGTATGTCGATATTCATGCAGAGGGTATCACCAAGGCCGATCTGGAAAAGACGGTAGGTAAGCCAGTTGAAACTGTGCCTCAGATCTTCATCGATCAGGAGCACATTGGTGGTTGCACCGAATTTGAACAATATGTTCGCGATAACAATTTGCTATGATTGATAAAAAAGGAGGCTAAGCCTCCTTTTTTTATTTTAACGTCACGTCCTAAAGGACATATTTCACCGAGAAGATAACGCGGTTTAATTCACCCTTATCGCCATTTTGCTTAGTGTTTTCAGCGTACATATATTCCACCCCAACCGTCATAGGTTTCACTGGCGAATAGAGCAAGTTAATGTAGCCAGAATAGGACTCTTCATTCACCAGACCACCGGTCAATGCCACATCATTGTCCGCCTTAAAGCCAGATAGGGTAAAGCTCGAGCGCCATTTATCATTCCACCAATGACGGTACGAGGCAAAACCGCCATAGGAGCTGATGGTCTCAATATCGCCATCGGCATCCAATACGCCCGCATTGGCATAGTTAAGCGCCATATAACGCCCCATGCCATCACCAGCAGTTGCCGACAGTTTAAAATCATCATCACCAATCGGGATCACCCCAGTAAAGCTGACACCGTAACCCATGGTTTGAGAGTCAATATCACCCTTTTCAAGGTTCAACTGGCGTGCCAGACCCGCCAAGGTAAACTTAGAGCCACCTTGGGTGTTAAAGTTATAACGCACAACAAAATCTGGCACCATGCCGCTACCGCTGGTTATACGACCGCCACCACCGTTAGGCGTTACTGTGGTTTCAGGGTTTTCTAAGGCAAACTGGAATCCACCATTGGTATATCTCACCTGAGTCTGACGCACGAAAGGCGTGCCATCTGCCGCACCAACAAAGTCTAAGTTTTCTGGCAATGCACCAGGATTTTGGAAGGTCGTCCAGGTCTGGCCCACGGTCCAATTGTCAAAGCTCACAAAGGCGTGACGAATACGTGGCGAGTAACTGTTAGATACTCTCTCGTTACCATCTGTATGCGTCATGAAGTCTAATTCGATGAATCCAGTCAGCTTGTGACCATCGAGATCTGTTACTGTCTTAAAATTGAAGCGAGACTCTCTCGCTTGAAAATCAACAACTTGCTCGCCATTCCCAGGTGTTCCATAGATAGTGCCTGGTACATAAAATTGGCGAGAAAGATTGCCCGAGTCTGGTGCCCCATTGCTGTAATCACTAAACATGACATCGGCTTTTACATAGCCACCAAACTTAAATTCTGTCTCGGCCATCGCAGCACTGGAACCTAGCGCCAGTATGGTTGCTGCAGCTGCCACAGACATTTTTGCGTGTTTCATCTGTCCTCTCCCTTTTTCATTATTATCGCAATGAATATGACGGAGTTAACAAACAAGTAACATTAGCAAAACGTCTATAAGACAAAGGTCTAATAGCTAAGGCTAATGTGCGAGAAAAAGCTAGTGAATTAGTCTAGGTTGAGCGAAGTACAGTCTAATCGTCAAAACGAGTCAGCAAATAATGCGACGCATTAAACCGACTAATGCTTAGCGGCAATAAACATGGATCAACGAAGTTAGAAATATTTTAAGAAAAAAACTAAAGCGAGAAAAAGTGGTGGATCGTGAAGGATTCGAACCTTCGACTAATGTGGATTAAAAAGTAAAGCCAACGGCCTCTTTGCCTAAAGAACATCGACTGAGCTAACAACTTTCTAAATTATAAGAAGAACTTAACACTTAGAGGAAGTGGTGGGTCGTGAAGGATTCGAACCTTCGACCAATGTGGATTAAAAAGTAAAGCCAACTGCCTCTTTGCCTAAAGAGCATCGACTGAGCTAACAACTTTCTAAATTATCAGAAGAACTTAACACTTAGAGGAAGTGGTGGGTCGTGAAGGATTCGAACCTTCGACCAATGTGGATTAAAAAGTAAAGCCAACTGCCTCTTTGCCTAAAGAGCATCGACTGAGCTAACAACTTTCTAAATTATCAGAAGAATTTAACACTTAGAGGAAGTGGTGGGTCGTGAAGGATTCGAACCTTCGACCAATTGGTTAAAAGCCAACTGCTCTACCGACTGAGCTAACGACCCATCTTGGATGCCTAACTGTTTAGCCACTGTCAGAAAAGTGGTGGGTCGTGAAGGATTCGAACCTTCGACCAATTGGTTAAAAGCCAACTGCTCTACCGACTGAGCTAACGACCCATTTTAGATGCCTAACTGTTTAACCACTGTCAGAAAAGTGGTGGGTCGTGAAGGATTCGAACCTTCGACCAATTGGTTAAAAGCCAACTGCTCTACCGACTGAGCTAACGACCCATCTTAGGTGCCTAACTGTTTAACCACTGTCAGAAAAGTGGTGGGTCGTGAAGGATTCGAACCTTCGACCAATTGGTTAAAAGCCAACTGCTCTACCGACTGAGCTAACGACCCATCTT
>NZ_JAKIKX010000004.1 GCF_023283925.1 Shewanella marisflavi | reverse complement strand
AGAAGTTGCTGGTATCCCTAACGTAAAACTAAAACCTCTAGAAGTTGCTGGTATCCCTAACGTAAAACTAAAGCCTCTAGAAGTTGCTGGTATCCCTAACGTAAAACTAAAACCTCTAGAAGTTGCTGGTATCCCTAACGTAAAACTAAAACCTCTAGAAGTTGCTGGTATCCCTAACGTAAAACTAAAGCCTCTAGAAGTTGCTGGTATCCCTAACGTAAAACTAAAGCCTCTAGAAGTTGCTGGTATCCCTAACGTAAAACTGAAGCCTTTAGAAGTTGCTGGCATTCCCAATGTTAAATTGAAACCTCTAAAGATGGCCGGAATACCCAACGTGAAACTCATCAACTCAGCCGTTGCTTAAGTCTTAAGGAGAATGATTATGTTAGATTCATTAAAAAAAGCTCTTGGACTTACTCACAAACCAGAGCGCAAGAAGGTACAGCTACCTGAAGGCCTAAACCACCTAGAAGTGATCCCTGCTAAAGGTTGGTGGAATTAATTGAATTTCACCCTCTTAGTAAAACCAGACACATAAAAAAGGAGCTATCAAGAGCTCCTTTTTTGATCCTGCGATATTCCACTAGAGGGAATCACAATGGGCTTTATCTGCGCTTGGGAAAACCGGTTGGGCTATAAGGCAGAATAGCGAAGACATCACACTTTAATCGCGACGCTATGCCTACCCTGCACTCGCTTTAGCGCGAAACGCTTGTGGGTACTCAGTAGCGGATAAGCAACGGGCCCTAACACAAGCCCTAAGACGGCCCAACGCTTTACCCCTAGACCAGCTCGAAATGCCAGGTTTCCCATCGCCAGACTGCTCACAGTCAACACACTAAGAATAAGTACCATCACAGAAAATACCTCAAAACAACCGCGCTAAAGAAACTGAAAATCGCAAAAATGAGCTGAGCATCATACCTGAACCCAACCAATATCTGAACAAAAAACAGGCAAAAAATATCCTAGGGCAAAAAAAATGCGGCATCATGTTGCCGCATTGTTAAATTCAAAATTAATTAATCGTAAAACTTAGCACCAGATTCGGCCATCTCGACTAATCGGTCACAAGGCGTAAAACGATCACCAAACTCACTTTGATAACGCTTTAATATCTCAACCAAGTGTTTCGCACCTAACGAGTCCATGTAACGGAAAGGGCCACCTAAGAATGGTGGGAATCCGATACCAAAAATCGCACCGATATCGCCGTCTCTTGGCGAGGCAATGATCCCCTCCTCCAGACAACGAACCGCCTCGTTAAGCATCTGCATAACACAACGCTCGGCAACTGCTCTTGGCTCTTTATCCGTACCAGGAGTTAGCCCAAGCACACCATAGACACTTTCATCGACCAGTTTCTTCTTCGCCTTGTCACCATATTGGTAGAAGCCCTTGCCATTCTTACGCCCCTTACGATCGTCAGCGAGTAGCTTGTCAAAGGCAGCTGGCGCCTTAAAGCGCTCACCAAGCTCTTTTTCAAGAATGGGCGAGATCTTAGCTCCCACATCGATACCCACTTCGTCAAGCAAGGTCATGGCGCCTACAGGGAAACCAAACTTCACCAGCGCTTTATCGAGATGTTCGACACTCTGCCCCTCTAACAACAGATTCGCCGCCTCATTCATGTAGAGCGCCAAAATACGGTTAACGTAGAAACCGGCACCATCTTTCACCACGATTGGCGTCTTACCCTGTTTACGGGCAAAGGCCACAGTAGTTGCAATGGTCTGAGGCGAAGTTTTCTCATGGGCAATGACCTCAACCAGTGGCATCTTTTCTACTGGTGAGAAATAGTGCAAACCAATCACATTTTCAGGACGCTCAGCAGCCTCGGCGATCTGTTTGATCGGCAGTGAGGAAGTATTCGAGGCGAAAATAGTATGTTCGCCACATTCACGCTCAACATCCTTCACCATCTGATGTTTTAGATTGAGATCTTCAAATACCGCTTCCACCACCATATCCGCATCTTTGATGCCTTTATATTCGGTGGTCGTGGTCATCAGCGCCATCAGGTTATCCCGTACAGCCGGTGTTATATGGCGACGCTTAACCCCTTTGGCCAGCAACTTATAGGCATAAGCGAGCGCATTGCTCAAACCCGTTTCGCTGATATCTTTCACCCGCACAGGGATCTTGGCCTTAGTAGTAGTGACAGAAGCGATTCCGCCGCCCATCAAACCACCGCCCAATACCATCACCTTCTTGACGGCCTTAGGCGATACATCACCGGCGCCAGATTCTTTCTTCATCTCTGTGGTCGCAAAGAAGATGCTTCTCAAGGCTTCAGACTCGCTAGAAACCACCAGATCGCCAAAATGCTGAGCTTCCACCTCAAGGCCTTTCACCATATCTTTGGTCATGCCTTGGCGTACACAGTCGATGATCTTCTCTGGTGCAGGATAGTTACCCTGGGTCTTCTTGTTAACCTGCTTAAGTGCCTGATCGAAGATGATGTTACGCCCCACAGGCGTGCCCTCTAACAGCTTCTCAACCAAAGAGACCTTACGCTTCTTAGCCGGACGTGCTCCTGCCAGTGCCATCTCGACTGCCGTTTGCAGTAAAATAGACTCGGGCACCACATCATCTACCAAGCCTAATTTCAGGGCCTGCTTGGGTCTCAGCTGTTTGCCGGTCAGCATCATATCTAACGCCTTGGCAATGCCTACCAAGCGTGGCAGACGCTGGGTTCCACCGCCACCAGGCAACAAGCCAAGCTGCACTTCAGGCAGACCTAACATGGTCTTGTTACTATCGCTGCAGACACGTTGATGACAGGCAAGCGCCAGCTCGAGACCGCCGCCGAGACAGGCACCATTTATGGCCGCAACTACAGGAATGGTTAACGACTCAAGCGCGAAAAACACCTCATGGCCCTGCTTGGATAACTCGCGCGCATCCCCTGCCGTGCTGCAGGCATCAAGCATGGAAATATCGGCACCTGCAACAAATGAGTCTTTCTTACCAGAGATAATCACCACACCGCGGATACTGGCATCGCTCTTAATCTCGGCCAACATCTCACAGATCTCAGGACCAAACTCGGCCCTCAAGGTATTCATGGTCTCCCCCGGCACATCCATGGTCAGCACAGCGATGCCGCTATCGAGACGACTTAATGTAAAACTCTTTTCCATGAGATCACTCCACTTCTACTATCATTGCTGCACCTAAACCACCTGCCGCACAAGCCGTTGCCAGGCCAGTGCCGCCGCCACGTCGTTTTAGCTCACGACATACCTGAGTGATCAAACGGGTACCCGTTGCCGCAAAGGGATGGCCATAGGCCAATGAGCCACCTAGAACGTTAAACTTAGTCATATCGATGTCGCCGATGGCGCGGTCGCGGCCAAGCTTCTCTTTGGCAAACTTCTTCGAGGCAAACATCTGCATATTGGCGAGCGTCTGCGCCGCAAAGGCCTCGTGCATCTCGATTAAAGTCAGATCTTCAAGCTCCATACCGGCACGTTTCAGTGCCAGTGGCGTTGCATAGGAAGGCCCCATCAACATATCCTGCCACACATCGATGGCGCTAAAGGCATAGCTCTTGATATAGCCGATAGGCTCATAGCCGAGCGCCTTTGCGCGACTCTCGCTCATCAGTAGTACCGCCGAAGCACCATCGGTTAGCGGCGTACTGTTAGCTGCAGTTACCGAACCGTGCTTGCGATCGAATGCCGGGCGCAACTTAGCGTAGGAATCCAGAGAAGAGTTCTCACGAATGTTATTGTCTCTATCGATAAAGGACTTATAAGGCGGCACATGAGCCACCATCACTTCATCACGTAGATGGCCTGAATCCCAGGTCTCTGTCGCTAGGGTATGAGAGCGGTGCGCCAGCGCATCCTGATCGGCGCGGCTAATATTGTAAGTCTTTGCCATCTGCTCGGCAGTCTGTCCCATAGACAATCCGGTCGAGTATTCGGCAACCGCAGGGGGAACGGGTAAAAGATCTTTGAGCCCTAGACGACGGATAATTGACCATTTCTGCCCTAAACTGCGGGCCTTATTCAGATCCACCAGGGCGTGGGCTAACTTCTTTGATACACCAATGGGCAGTACAGACGAAGAGTCGGCACCGCCGGCAATGCCTATCTCGATATTGCCCGTCATGATGGATTCGGCCACATTGACCGTTGACTGAAAACTGGTAGCACAGGCGCGTGTTACGCTGTAAGCGTCGGTAGAGACATCCATGCCAGTCCCTAACACTATCTCGCGGGCGATGTTAGGCGCTGCAGGCATCTGCACCACCTGACCATAAACAAGCTGCTCAATTTCTTTCGAGTCTAATTCACTGCGAGACAAGAGTTCATTGACCACCATCTTGCCCATATCCAGCGCCGACACCCCATGAAAAGCGGTCGCCTGCTTAGCGAAAGGGGTTCTTAGCCCCATCACTATCGCGATGCGATCACCCTTCGCATTCCTTACTTGCTGTAATTCACTCATCTTTTGCCCTCGTGACGCGTCTGATAGAAACGCTTCTATTAACGCCGTTATTATTCTTCCCTACCCCGTTGTTCTACTTTTGTAACAGCTTCACAACAGGTCAGACCATCAAAGTGTGATCTGATTCTAACTTCTTATTTCAAGGTTTTAAACACCCGTTTGGTTTTTAAACAACAAATATCGAAAAAGATGTTGATTAACAATGTTTAATAAATGCGAATTTTGCGGCTAACTCTGGTTTAAATCCCCGTTTAAGCATGTTAACTTAATTTGCTGAATGGAAATTGGCACAGCCCAATCCTAGCAGGCCCTCTGCTTAAGTCATGGAGTGCGATAAACCATTTACCACTGAATTTTTTACTCAACACGCTGTCTACAGCTCACACAATTAAATAATACCGAGTAGCATCATGCCGTTAAGTCGATTTCATGCATTACGTGAATACCTGGATAAAGTGATCCTGGGTCAACCCACTCTTACCGAAAACTTACTGATCGCACTGATTGCCGATGGTCACTTATTGGTTGAAGGCCCGCCAGGTCTGGCCAAAACCCGTGCGGTTAAAGCGTTAAGCGATGGCGTTGAGGGTGACTTCCACCGTATTCAATTTACCCCTGATCTGCTGCCGGCCGATCTGACCGGCACCGATATCTATCGCGCCCAAACGGCGACCTTCGAATTTGAAGCCGGCCCTATCTTTCACAACTTGATTTTGGCCGATGAAATCAACCGCGCCCCGGCAAAGGTGCAATCAGCTTTACTTGAAGCCATGGCCGAAGGCCAGGTCACTGTGGGCAAACAAAGTTATAAACTGCCTAAGCTGTTTCTGGTGATGGCAACCCAAAACCCACTGGAAAACGAGGGTACCTATCCCCTACCAGAAGCCCAGCTGGACCGTTTCTTAATGCACCTGAATTTGGATTATCCGAGTGCTGAAACCGAATTTGAGATCATGCGCTTATCACGTAGTGAAGCTATTACTCAGCAGCTTCCTAAGGTAGCACCTATCGCCCAGGACGAAGTCTTCGCCGCCCGAAAAGCGGCATTGGATATCTATCTGGCCGAGCCGCTGGAGCAATATATCGTCAATATCGTGATGGCCACCCGGCAGCCACAGCAATATAGCGATCAGCTCGCCAACTGGCTGGAATATGGCGTCAGCCCCAGGGCAACGATTTCCATCGAGCGCTGTGCCCGTGCCCGCGCTTGGTTGATGGAGCGCGACTTTGTCTCGCCTGAAGATATTCAAGCCGTAGTCCCTAATGTGCTGCGCCATCGTCTGCTGCTGAGCTATCAGGCGCAGGCAGAAGGCGTAAGTGCCGATCAGGTGATCGACCATATCCTTAGTCAGGTTGCGGTGCCTTAATGGAACAGAATGCTTTACCCCTGTTTGCCGATGGTGTGTCGCTCAATCAAAAAGAGCTGCTAGCCTGCCAAAATCTGGCCAGAGCCCTGCCCGAACGCAGAACCAAGGCGCGAGCCGCATTGGCCGGACACAGAGCCAGCAGCATCAAGGGACGCGGCATGGAGTTTGCCGAGGTGCGCCATTACCAAAGCGGTGATGACGTGCGCACCATAGACTGGCGGGTCACTGCCAGAACCGGCAAGGCCCATACCAAGTTGTTTGTCGAGGAGCGTGAACGTCCGGTGCTGTTACTGCTGGATCTCAGCCACAGCCTCTATTTCGGCTCAAGCTTAATGCTTCAGTCGGTTCAGGCCGCCCATCTGGCCGCCACCCTTGGCTGGGCCGCGGTAGGCCATGGCGATCGCTTAGGCGCGCTGATTGCCAGCGAGGCAGAACACCTAGAGCTTAAGCCCCGCAGCAGACAAACCGGCATGTTGGCGTTGATCTCGGCCGTCGAAAAGGTACATCAACACCAGTTGGCCCAGATGGCCAACCCGACCAAACAGCCAGACCATATATTCAGTGCCTGCCAGCGACTCAGACGCATCGCCAAACCTGGCTCACTCATCTGGATCATCAGTGATGGCAGTCATTTTAGTCCGCAATGCTTAGGGCCTTTGAGTGAGCTAAAACGCCATTGCGACATTGGGGCGTTTTTACTCACTGACCCACTCAGACAAGGCACGCTGAAACTGCCATCTCAGTTTCAGTTTCCTGTCAGAGATGGCGGTAAGGAGCTGATGCTAGATAGACGCAGCTACAACGCCTGGCTCGCTCAGCAACAGACACAGCAACAAGGATTTATCACCATGATGAATCAGATCAACGCACGCCCGAGAACCATAAGTGCGGCGCAGCCCTTAAATCAGCAGATGGGAGCCTTGAGGTAGATGCAAGTGGCTCCGCAATCCGACCTGGCTGCAATGCAGGATATTATTACCCCTGACCCTATCGGGCTATGGCCCCTCGCCTACGGCTACTACCTGCTGGCACTTTTGCTACTGCTAGTCGTTTGTGGCCTTGTTATCTATCTTAAGCGCAGACGTAAACACCTGGCCGCCAAACGTGAGGCCTTAAAGCTGCTCAGTCAACTTGAGGCAAGCGATCCCCAGCTGCCCCATAGCGTCAACGCCTTGCTTAAACGCAGCGCCATGAGTTACTTGCCGCGGGAGCAGGTCGCCTCTTTGCAAGGAGCAGCTTGGTATGACTGGCTTAAAAAGCAGGTGCCCGGCATAGACCCTCACCTGGCTACCTTGCTAGAAAAACGCTTCCAGTCAGCAGAGCTATCGACTGATGAGGCATCGCAATTACTCGCGGGCGCTCAAGCCTGGCTGCAACAGGCCCTCCCCCTAAAACAGAGCAAGGAGGCGCCATGTTCACGCTAGCCTGGCCCTGGTTATTACTCCTGCTCCCTTTGCCGCTGATCTTCGCCCGCAGCAAACAAACTGCTCAGGTCAAGGGTGGCCAACTGCAACTGCCAGGCGTCGCAGACACCCGCGCCATAGGTCAACACAGCGCCAATCCCAGCGCCCGCTGGCCCTACTGGCTACTCTGGTCGCTGCTGGTTATCGCCGTTGCCCGCCCGCTCTGGGTTGGTGATGCCATAGAGCTGCCCAGTAAAGGCCGGGATCTTATGCTGGCGGTGGATCTGTCAGGCAGTATGCAGATTGAAGATATGGTGCTTGAGGGCAAGACGGTCGACAGATTTACCATGGTGCAAGAGGTCATGAACGAGTTTATCGAGCGCCGTAAGGGCGATAAGCTTGGGCTGATCCTGTTTGCCGATCACGCCTACCTACAAGCGCCCCTCACGCAAGACAGACGCTCGGTTGCTCAGTTTCTCACCGAGGCCCAGATTGGCCTGGTAGGTAAACAGACGGCCATTGGTGAAGCCATCGCTCTGGCAGTTAAACGCTTCGACAAGGCGCAGCAGAGTAATCGCGTATTGATTCTGCTGACCGATGGTTCCAATAACTCTGGCAGTATCACTCCAGAGCAAGCCGCCGATATCGCCGCTAAGCGCGGCATCACTATCTACACTATTGGCGTGGGCGCCGAGGTGTTGGAACGTCGCACCCTATTCGGTAAAGAGCGGGTCAATCCGTCGATGGATCTTGACGAAGACCAGCTCACCCTACTGGCGCAAAAAACCAATGGCCGCTATTTCAGGGCACGCAATTCAGACGAGTTGCAGGGGATCTACCAAGAGATAGATAAGCTCGAACCTACCGACAGCGATCAGCTCAGCTATCGCCCCCAAGCCGAGCTCTTCTTTTACCCCTTAGCCTTGGCTATGCTGATCAGTGTATTGATGATGTTAACCCGCCTTGCTGCCGTGCAGGCTTTAGTTCAACGCTTCCCCCGGAGAGGCTCATGATCCATTTTCTCCGCCCCGAATGGCTTTTAGCCCTTATTCCACTCGCGCTATTGCTCTGGCAACTTAAACGCCAGCAATATCAGGCCTCAAGCTGGAATCGTTATATCGCGCCTCATCTGGCCAAAGTATTGGTCAGCGGTCAGGCGACCACAAAAAAAGGTCAATTAGGTCTCATCAGCTTCATCTGGCTGGTCGGGGTCCTGGCGCTGTCCGGCCCGGCGCTGACCAAGCAAAACCTGCCGGTTTTTGAGTCAAACCTTGGCAGGGTGATAGTGATGGATATGTCACTTTCCATGTATGCGACCGATCTGGCGCCCAACCGCCTAACACAGGCCAAATTTAAGGCGACGGATCTGATCAAGAGCCTTAAAGAGGGCGAAACCGGCCTGGTCGCCTATGCCGGGGATGCCTTTATCATCAGCCCACTCACGCGGGATAAGGCCACCTTACTCAACCTGCTACCGACCCTCTCACCTGAGATCATGCCGGTATTGGGTTCTAATCTGCCCGCTGCGATAAGTCAGGCCAAGCAATTACTACTGCAGGGCGGTCATCTCAAAGGCGAGATTATCTTAGTGACTGACGGGATCAACCCTGAACAGATTAGTGACACTAAATCGCTATTGGCAGACAGCCAGTATCGCCTGTCGATAATGGCAATGGGCACAACTCAGGGCGCAGCCATCCGCCTGCCCGATGGGCAATTAATGAGGGATAATAGCGATCAGGTAGTGGTGAGCAAAACGAATCTCAATCAGCTTGGCACCTTGGCCAACCAAAGTGGTGGTAAGCTATTTAGCTATCGCGCCGATGGCCAAGACCTCGAATCCCTCATTGATAGCCTAAGCCAGGAGACAGATGCTAAGGCCTCTGAGCTAGAAGGAGAAACCTGGCAAGATCTTGGCCCTTATCTCACCTTGCTTTTGCTGCTCCCAGTCCTGCTGAGTTTCAGGCAGGCGTTCGCGGCGATTGCCTGTTTTCTGGTATTAGCGCCGAGCCCTCAGGCACAGGCCATCAGCTGGCAACACCCTTTCAGCACGGACGATCAACGCGCCATGCAGGCCTATCAGGCAGACCAGCATCAGCAGGCTGCAGAGCTGTTTAACTCGCCCCAATGGAAAGCCTCAGCGCTCTATAAAAGTGGTGACTATCAGCAGGCACTGGCACTATTCGAGCAAGATGATTCCGCCAATGGCTTATACAATCAGGGCAATAGCCTGATGCAGCTCAATGACCTCGACAAGGCGATTGAGCGTTATCAGCAGGCACTGGATAAAGATCCTCAGCTGACCCAAGCCAAGCAAAACCTTGAGCTGGCTAAGCAGCTCAAAGAGCAACAAACACAAAATGGAGACGGGCAAGAGCAATCTGATCAGGATGAGAGTCAACAGGACGCTCAACAGGAAAAGTCTCAGCAAGAGCAATCTGAGCAAAACGCCGATCAAGATAATGGTGAGCAAGGCAATGCTAACCAAGACGGCGCTGGTCAAGACAACGCAGGCCAAGACAGTCAAGGACAAAACAGCCAAGGACAAGAGAGCGAGCAGCAGGCAAGCCAAAACGGTGAGCCATCTCAATCTAGTGACGGCAATTCATCCGAGCAGGCCGATTCTCCCCAAGATAAATCAGCTAAGAACAATCAGGAAAGCTCATCTCAAGACAATGAAAATCAGTCTGGCGAGCAACAGTCATCGTCATCGCCAAATAATGATGCGCAAATGAGCGCCGATCCCGAGCAAGCGGACAAGTCAGGGCAAGCCGCTCAAGAGCATCAAGCTGAAAGCGAGCGGTCGAATGCTCAAGCCGATATGGCACAGGGCAACCCCAGCGAGTCAGATGAACAAGGTGAGACAGACGCTCAGACCAACGCCGCCATGAGCAACGTCATCGCCCCCGAGGAGCTGCCACCTGAGATGCAACGCGCCCTCACCGGGGTGATTGACGATCCTCAGGTACTGCTGCGCAACAAGATGCAACTGGAATATCAGAAACGCCGCCGTCAAGGCGCGACCATAAAGGACAATCAACAGTGGTAATACGACACCTTTTGACCTTAGCCTGTGTGGCACTTTGTTTATCGAGCCCAGCCTATGCATTGACCAAGGTAGAAACCTCGGTAGACAGAAACCCGGCGATTCAGGGCGAATACCTGGTGCTCAGCATCAAGGCCGATGACGATGTGGACAATGCCAGCCTGGATACCAGCGCCCTGTTGAAAGACTTTATTGTCGGACGCACCAGCGTCAGTCGCAGCACCCAGATCATGAACTTCGATGCTAGTAAAGAAACTCGCTGGCAGATCCTCCTGGCGCCTAAAAAGACCGGCACAATAGTGATCCCGGCGATGACCATAGACAACATCAGCTCAGACCCTATCAATCTCAAGGTGGTGGCGCCGGGTAGCCAACCCGAGCAGATGAAAAACCTCTTTATTCGCAGCAACGTCTCCACCGAGACTGCCTATGTGGGTCAGTTGATCACCTATAAGGTTAAGCTCTACCTGGGCGTCGAGTTGCAGCGAGGTGTACTCAGCGCACCCAATGTCGAGGGGGCCCAGCTCAAGCAGCTAGGCGATGATGTCGATGGCCATGAGATCATCGATGGCAGACGCTACCGAGTGATCGAACGAACCTATAGCCTGATCGCCGACAAGCCCGGCAACCTGTCACTCTCGGGCGCGAGCTTTTCAGGTGATGTGTTAGTGGAGTCCTCCCGTCGCGGCGGCATGTTCTCTTTTAACGAAAGTCGCCCCATGCAGGCTAAAGCCGCCCCGAGCGAAATAACCGTATTACCTATCCCCGATAGCTATCAAGGCGACTGGCTGGCAAGCGATCTTGTAGTGCTAAAAGAAGATTGGCCGCAAGATCAAGAATTTCAAGTTGGCGTACCTATTACCCGCAACATCAGCCTATTAGCATCCAACGCCGACGACACTAGCTTACCCGAGATAGCACTGGCACTGCCCGATACCTTTAAAAGCTATCCTGAGAAGCCACAGCGCAAAACCTATGTGCGCGAAAAACAGGTGGTGGCGCAGCTCAACCAGACTACGGCGATTGTGCCGACACAACCCGGCAGTTATACCCTGCCTGAGATCCGCATCCCTTGGTGGAACACCCACACTCGTAAACAGGAGTATGCCACCCTGCCGGCTCGCACACTCCTTGTTGCCCCGGCCAATAACGCACCGGCGCCAAGCCAGGTGAGCTTAGTCAACCAAAGCGCCGGTTCAGCCAGCTTCTGGCCCTATGTGAGCGCGGCGCTGGCACTGGCGTGGTTAGCCAGCCTACTGCTTTGGTATCGCCACTACCAAAGTTACCGTCAAGGCAAGGGCGCGATTGAGCCAGCAGCACCTGCAGCTTCCAAACCATCGTCAGCATTCAACCAATTTGAAAATGCCTGCCGCGCAGGTCGCAGCGGTGAGGCCTTGGTTGCCCTGCAACAATACATGAGCCAACTTGCCGGTAAACCACTGAGTCTGTCTGACATCGCGGCGCAATATCCTCAACTTGCCGAGGCAATAGCGGCTATTCAGCGTCAAGGTTATAGTCCTGCCGGTACTGAGTTTGACGCCGAAAACGTGATCAAACAGGTGAGGAATGTACCTGCAGCAACCCAAACAAGCACACAATCTGCCTTGAGTCCGTTAAATCCGCTCTAACAACTTGCCTCTGGTGCGCCAATGGCGTTAACGTAGTCGAAACAATTGGCGCACCAACCCCCTTCCTATGCTGCGAGTAAAAAATGTTTAGCGTGATACGAAATATAAAACCGAAAAAGTCGGTCAATAGTGACATGCTGAATAAACAACGACGATACGATAGCCTTGTCAGGGCACTTCATGGCGATCTGTTCCGCTACGCCTATTGGCTGTGCGGCGATAAACATATCGCTGAAGATATCACTCAAGAAACCTTTTTACGTGCCTGGCGCTCTCTTGAGTCTTTAAAAGATGATAAAGCCGCCAAGGCTTGGTTGATCACGATTTTACGCCGGGAAAATGCGCGCCGTTTCGAACGTAAGCAGTTCGATTACTCGGACATAGATCAAGCCGATATTGCCGACCATATCTCCTCGTCCAGCGAGGAGAACATGGAGCAACATATGCTAAGACGCCAGATCGCAAAGCTCGAAGCCGAATACCGCGAACCACTGGTATTACAGGTGATTGGTGGTTTCAGCGGCGAAGAGATTGCCGGCATCCTAGATCTAAATCGTAATACCGTAATGACCCGCTTATTTCGCGCTAAAAATCAGCTAAAAGAGATACTCGATGACACGCACACCAGGGGGCGCTCCAATGGATGAGCTAAAATTCCGCCGCGAGGCCTATGAAAATCCACATCGTCAAGATGACGAGTTTCTTGCGTCGATGCATGAATCGAGCGAGCGCACTGCCTTTGTAAACGATCTCAAGCTATTAGATAACAAACTCGAAGCCGCGTTAAAAGTCGATATTCCCGAAGATCTTGAGGCCAAGCTACTACTGAATCAGCAGCTGCATCAGCATCAGGTCGATCGCCGCAAGACTGGCTTTACTCTGGCTCTGGTGGCATCTATTGCCTTTATCGCCGGCATCAGTTTCACCCTGATGCGACTGGCACCTGTGGACCTAGGTCAGCATGCGCTGACCCATGTCTACCACGAAAAGGTAGCGATGCAGAGTGAACAAAATATCAGTGTCGACGAAATCAATACTCAACTGGCCTCGCTAAGCAGCCTCAACCAAGCGCAGTTTACCGAACAACCGGGACGAGTGCTCTTCAGCACTTACTGCGACTTCCAAGGCGTGAAGAGCATCCACCTGGTGATGCAGGGCAAGCAAGGCAAAGTCACTCTGTTTATTGTACCGCTCGACGATCGCATGGTGCTTGAGGAGGCCTTCGCCGACAAGCGTTATCAGGGCATGGGCTTCAAGTCTGAAAATGCCTATGTGTTGCTGGTCGCAGAGCATGCCAAAGATCTGGACTATGTCAGAGATGAAGTAAAAGAGTCGTTTATCTAGGCCTAATTTTTTACCAAGGTTAAGCTATTCAGCTGGGGGCGACGCTTTGAGCCCCCACAAACAAAGTGTCCCACAAAAGCACAACAAGCCCTCATGATGCACAACAAACCCAAAACAACTCGCCTATATCTGACAATTTATCGACCGATCGCGCCAGGATCATGATCACATTTCACGACATATTTGGGCTCACGCTCAAACATCTGCTAGCATAGCAGGCCAACTTAAAACAAAAATGCCAACTCACTGCTGTCGCGGGCTGCGGCCTTAAATAGGGTGCTAACTGGCATGACAATAATACGGCGTAAGCATGAATATTGAATTACCCATTTTAATTACCTTTTTCGGCTACCTCGTCCTCATGATGGGCATTGGCCTTTGGGCATATAAAGCAACCGACTCAGTCGACGATTATATTTTGGGTGGCCGCTCTATGGGGCCAGCCGTAACCGCTCTTAGCGTGGGCGCCTCAGACATGTCAGGCTGGCTGCTGCTCGGCTTACCCGGAGCCGTCTATCTGGGTGGGCTGGGTGAAGCCTGGATCGGCATAGGTCTGGTCTTTGGCGCCTGGTTAAACTGGTTGTTTGTGGCCAAACGTTTGCGGATCTACACCCAATTCACCGACAACGCCCTCACCCTACCAGACTTCTTCGAGAAGCGTTTTGAAGACAAGCAATCTGTGCTCAAGTTAGTGTCGGCGGTCACCATCTTAGTGTTTTTCACCTTCTATACCTCATCAGGCATGGTGGGCGGCGCCATCTTATTTGAAAAGGTGTTTGGCCTAGATTACAACCTGGCTCTGCTTATCGGCTCGGGTATCATAGTGGCCTACACCTTCGTTGGCGGTTTCTTTGCCGTGAGCTGGACAGATTTCTTCCAGGGCTGTCTAATGCTGATCGCCCTGCTGATCGTACCCGTGGCAATTTTCAGCCAACCAGAGACTCAAAACGGCATCCATAGTCTGGATCCTGCCATGTTGACCCTGATTAGCGACAACACCACACTTATCGGTCTGGCATCTCTGCTGGCTTGGGGACTGGGCTACTTTGGTCAGCCGCACATACTGTCGCGTTTCATGGCCATTGGCAGTGCCGATGATCTCAAGGTGTCTCGCCGTATCGCCATGAGCTGGATGATTGTCGCTCTCATCGGCGCCTTGGCTACAGGCCTTGCTGGCACCCTCTATTTTGCCGACCAGCCAATCGATAACCCAGAAACGGTATTTATTCATCTGGCCCATGCAGCCTTTAATCCTTGGATTGGTGGCTTGCTGATCGCGGCGATTCTTTCCGCCATCATGAGTACCATAGACTCTCAGCTACTGGTTTGCTCCAGTGTGATCACTGAAGACTTCTACAAGAAGTGGCTAAGACCCCAAGCCAGCAGTAAAGAGTTGATGATGATTGGCCGTATAGGCGTACTGGCCATCGCCATCATCTCGGGCATTATCGCATTAAACCCAGAAAGCAGTGTGCTCAGCCTGGTCAGCTATGCCTGGGCTGGTTTCGGCGCGGCATTCGGCCCTGTCGTCATCCTGTCACTCTTCTGGCGCGATTACAGCCGTAATGGCGCTGTGGCCACCATTATCGTTGGTGCCATTACCGTAGTACTTTGGAAACAGACCAGCGGCGGCATCTTCGATCTCTACGAGATCTTACCCGGTTTTGTATTCGCCATGCTGTCGGGCATCTTGGTCAGCCTGATCTCTAAGCCAGAGAGCAGCACCCGCGAACAGTTCGAGCAATTTAGTCAAAAATTGTAAACATATCAGTTAACGCTCATTTGTATTAAAAATGAGCGTTAGATCAAAAAAGCGTACACGTGTACGCTTTTTTTATACCTCGAAAATTTTACCGATAATTTGCACTTTCACATTCCATTAACCTTTAGAGAAACCTAAACAAAACCCACATAATGCGTGGGATAGCGGCGACCACAAGCTCTCCTGTTCCGAACGAAACACCAAGAGATTTTTTCGGAAAAACGTTAACAGAAACTCAACAAAAAAACCGATCTGGTCGGAGTTGTTGGGGCTGCAGCACATCCCTACTATGCACGGGATTTATAAAAAGGACTTGGCCTATTCATGTCTACATGAAATTGCCGCCAAGCCACCATAATGAGAATAAACTATGAAGCGTTTCAACAAGACAATATTAGCGGTAGCCGTAACACTCGCCAGCTCACAAGCAATGGCTGCCGGTTTCCAACTTAACAGCCAGTCAGCGACCGGTATCGGCCGCGCCTTTGCCGGTGACGCCGTCATTGCAGATAACGCTTCAGTGTTATCTCGTAACCCAGCTGCTATGGCCTTATTCGATGAAAAACAACTGTCAGTTGGCCTGACCTATGCCGACGTTGAAGTCAGCGTAAAAGATGTTTACGTCGACACTGTACTCGGTCAAATTCACTACGGCCATGTGGACGATGCAGCAGAAGCTAAAATAATCCCTAACTTCTACTACGTCAGCCCAGTCAACGACAAGTTCGCCTATGGCGTTGCCATGTTCAGCAACTTCGGAACTGGTACAGACACCACACCTCTATCAGAGCAGTTGGTTAACGGCCTGCCCGGACCTCTAGACTTGCTGGGTAAAACTGAAGTCGCCACCTTTAACCTTAACCTAAGTGGCTCGTACCGTTTTAACGACCACTTCAGCATAGGTGCTGGTGTCGATGTAATTTATGGTACAGGCACCCTTACCCGTGGTGGACAGGTTCCGACAGCTGAAGGCCCAGGACAATTGGATCTGGTCGATGTTGAAGCCGATGGCGTCGCCTTCGGTGGTATCATAGGTGCCGTCTACGAGATCAACGCCGATCACAGATTCGGTATGAGCTACCGCTTTAGCCCAGATTTTAAGGCAACTGGCGATATCGACATGTATAACCCGATTGCCGGTGCCACTGTCGCATTCGATGAGATCAATATCCCTATGCCGGATATCTTCCAGGTAGCAGGTTTCCACCAACTCACCGAAAAGTTTGCTCTGCACTACACAGCGCAGTTGACCACTTGGGGCGATTTCCATGAGATCACAGTGACCGACGGTGTTGTAGGTGGTGTACCAGTGGCTCCTGAAGCCAGCCTAAAAACCTATGCTTGGGATGACTCTTGGTTGTTCAGCATAGGTGGTACCTATACCCTTAACCAAGACTGGACAATACGTGCCGGTTATATGTTTGACCAAGGGGTCGTTGGCGAAGTCAGCTCTATCTCAATCCCTGACTCTGATCGTCAGTGGTTTACCGCAGGTGCAACCTTTAATCTCAGCAAGCACGCCAGCCTGGATTTCGGTGTCGCCTTTGTTCGCGGTGAAGATGTACAGTTAATTGAGCACAGTGCTATCACTGGCGGCCTACCAATCGGTCCAGATACCGGCATGGTACATGCTACAACTCGCTCTAACGCGACCTATTACTCTATGCAGTACAACTACAAGTTCTAACTTGTTTACTGTCCTTAAAAAGCCGCAGCCTACTGCGGCTTTTTTGTAGTTATTGGAAAAGTTTCCTACAGTTAATACAAACTCCTATAACGACAGATGGACAATGGCTAAAGTAATAGGTTTAGGTGGAATATTTTTTAAGAGCGAGGATCCTCAAAAACTCGCCAACTGGTACAAAACCTACCTTCAGGTGCCAGTAGAAAACTGGGGCGGCGCAGCCTTTTACCTCAATAATCTGATGCCAATGGCTGCCACAGGCTACAGTGTGTGGACCCCCATGGCCAAAGACACAGATTACCTTCACCCTTCAAGCAAAGAGTTTATGTTTAATCTGATCGTCGATGATCTCAATGAAGCGCTGGCCCAGGTGGCCGAAGGCGGCGCCGAGTTAATAGCGGAAACCGAAGACTCTGAATTTGGTCGTTTCGGTTGGTTTATCGACCCCGATGGCAACAAGGTAGAGCTCTGGCAGCCCAGTAACCAAGCATAGCGCTGGAAAACCGGACCAAACAGGCATATGCTGGCGCTAACGACAAGCAACTCGGACGCTTCTCATGCAAAAATCACTGGCAAGTATTCTCTTAGGCGGCTTTATCTGCGCCGGTCTCTATCTGTTAGGCACAAGTTTAGGTGACAGCATCATCAAGATGCGCGCCATGGAACGGACTGTCACGGTAAAAGGCCTCGCTGAGGCAGAAGTGAAAGCCGATACCGCTATCTGGCCCATCCGCTTTACCCAAGTGGATAACGATCTCAATAACCTCTATCAAGAGGTCCAAACCAAAACCGATAAAGTTATTGCCTTCCTGATTAAACAAGGCTTTACACAGGAAGAGATCTCAAGCTCGCTCCCCTCTATCGAAGACAGGCAGGCCCAGGGCTATGTCGACCCTAACGTCAAATACCGCTACGCCGCTCAGGTCACTGTTTCACTCTATACCAAACGGGTCGAGTTGCTTCTGGCCACTCAAGGTAATCTTCTTGAGCTGACCAAAGAAGGGATAGCCATCTCCAATCAAGACTACAACGGACGCACTGAATTTCTGTTCACTGGGCTCAACGAGTTAAAACCACAAATGGTACAGACAGCCACAGAAAACGCCCGTCAAACCGCTGAGAAGTTTGCGAAAGACTCGGACTCTCAACTTGGTAAGATCAAAAACGCCTCTCAGGGACAATTTACCATCAGCAACCGAGACAGTAATACACCGAGTATTAAAAAAGTCAGGGTGGTTTCTACTCTGACCTATTACTTAAACGATTAGTTTTAAAGGGGCTAATAATTTCGCCCCTATCAATCGTATTTTTCTAATAAAAGATTGCACAAGCTTAAAAAGTCCATTAGAATTTTCTTATGAAGTTTTAAGAGGTGATCTTCCATGCAAGTACAACACGCGTTTTCTATCGGCATTATGCTGTCACTTGTCAGCCTATTTTCGAGTGCCAGTGAGCAGCCGACAATAACCCTAACTACAGAGTCTCAGCCCCAGTGGATCACCTTAGATGCACAGCTTGAAGCCGTAAAGTCGGCCACGGTATCGGCGCAAACCTCCGGCCGTATCATCAAGATTAACTATGACGTTAATGATATTGTTCCTCAGGGCGCATCACTGCTTGAGATCACCAGCAAGGCCCAAGGCGCCGAACTGGCGGCGGCCGAAGCCGAGCTTGCCCGTGCCCAGGCTCAAAATGAAGAGGCACAAAAACAGCGTAAACGTTTTGAGCAGTTGTTCCCACAAGGCGCTATCTCTCAAGGAGATATGGACCAGGCCATCGCCAATGCCAGAGCCGCAGCACAAGCCGTAAGCGCGGCCAGAGCGCGGATTATTCAAGCCAATGAATCCCTGCAATATACTATCGTTAGTGCACCCTTTGCCGGTGTAGTCACTGCACGCCATGTGGAAGTGGGTGAAACCGTGTCTCCTGGCCAGCCACTGCTCAGCGGCTTTGCCACCGAACATATGCGCGCAGTCACTCATGTGCCGCTGCGTTACATCGACGCGCTAAGAGCCAACCCTAAGATGAAACTCGCCCTGGCCAATGGAAAAGAGATAGAGTCTGATGCCCTGACCATCTTCTCTTTTGCCGACGCCAATAGTCACAGCTACAAGACGCGAATTGACTTGCCGCCTCAAGAACCCAACCTGATGCCAGGCATGTGGGTCAAAGCCAGTTTTAATGCCGGCGATCGCAATACGCTCACCATTCCCGAATCGGCGGTGATCTATAACAGCGAACTCAGTGCGGTTTACCTCAAGCACAAGGATCATTTCGTTCTCAATCAGGTACGTTTGGGAAATAAACAAGGGGATCGTTTCGAGGTGCTCTCTGGCCTGAGCGACGGTGACACCATCGCTCTCGATGCCTATCAAGTACTGCTGCAGTTAAAGCAATAATGCCGTTGATCTCATAGGAGCCGTATTACGATGAATCAGCAAGATCGACACACAGATGGACCGCACAATACTAAACGCCTTGGGTTCTCTGGGCGCCTCGCGGCGATGTTTCAGCTCAGTGCCATTACTCCGCTGCTGGCATTGCTTGGGCTTTTGCTTGGTCTATTTGCCGTCATGGTTACTCCAAAAGAGGAAGAACCTCAAATTGATGTCACCTTTGCCGATATCTATATCCCCTTCCCTGGCGCGACCCCGAGTGAAGTAGAGCAGTTGGTGACTCAGCCTATGGAAGAGGTGATCTCGCAGATCAAGGGCATAGACACCCTTTACTCCTTCTCTCAACCAGATGGCGCATTGATCATCGCTATCTTCGAGGTTGGCATTCCCCGCAATGAGGCGATAGTCAAACTCTACAACCAGGTCTATTCCAATAAAGACAAGGTTGCCAGCCATGCCGGCGTGGGCGAGCCACAGATTAAACCCCGTGGCATCGACGATGTGCCTATCGTCAGCCTGACCCTCTGGTCGAAAAATAGCGCGCAATCTGCCGAGCAACTCACCCATATCGCCAAGGGACTGGAAAGTGAGCTTAAGCGCATTCCGGGCACCCGGGAGATCTATAGCGTTGGTAGCCATGAGATCAGCCTGAACGTACGCATCGACCCGGCGAAGATGAGCTTCTATGGCCTTACCTATGACGATATTAACCGCAGCTTGTCGAGCAACAACCATGTCTCCATGCCGGTATCCCTGGTGCAAGATAATCAGGAGATCAAGGTACAAACTGGGCAGTTTTTAAAATCGAAACAAGAAGTTGAACAGCTGGTTGTTGCCGTCTATCAGGACGAATCTGGCCAAAGCGCCCCCGTGTATCTGGGCGATATCGCCAAGATTAGCCTCAATAGTGACATCCCAACCCAGCACGCCTGGCATGGCGACAAGTCGGCAATCTACCCAGCCGTTACCATAGCTATCGGCAAGCAGCCTGGCGAAAATGCCGTGGATATCGCCAATGTGATCCTGGAAAGACTGGATAAGATAGACAACATCTTAGTCCCGGACGATGTCAACATAGAGGTATCGCGTAACTATGGTAAAACCGCAGGTGATAAGGCCAACACCCTGATCCTTAAGCTGGTATTTGCTACCACCGCCGTGGTGATCTTAGTGTTTCTCACCATGGGCCTGCGTGAGTCTGTGGTGGTGGGTATCGCCATCATTATCACCTTGGCGATCACCCTGTTTGCCTCCTGGGCTTATGGCTTCACCTTAAACCGTATCTCATTGTTTGCCTTGATATTCTCCATCGGTATCTTGGTCGATGATGCCATTGTGGTGGTGGAGAACATTCACCGGCACATGGCCCTTGGAAAACGATCCTTTGTGGAGCTTATTCCCGTCGCCGTCGACGAAGTGGGCGGACCGACTATTTTGGCGACCTTTACCGTGATCGCCGCATTAATGCCGATGGCCTTTGTATCTGGCCTCATGGGCCCCTACATGAGCCCTATTCCCATCAATGCCAGCATGGGGATGCTGATCTCCCTGGCCATCGCCTTTATCGTGACCCCTTGGCTGGCGACTAAGCTACTCAAAGGCCATAGCCATCAGAGCAGCGATAGCGAGCATGACGTAGACGATCGCATGCTCAGACTCTTTACTCGCTTGATCTCGCCCTTTGTTCAAGGCAAACAGGCCGGTAAGGCAAGAATTGGTCTAGGCGCCGCAATTGCCTTACTGATCATGATTGCCGTCTCGCTGCCGGTGGGACAGCTGGTAGTGCTTAAGATGCTGCCATTTGACAATAAGTCTGAGTTTCAGGTGATGGTAGATATGCCAGAGGGCACACCGGTTGAGCAAACTCAGCGCGTCCTCAAGGCGCTGGCCTTAGAGCTGGATAAAGTGAAAGAGGTGGATAATTATCAGCTCTATGCGGGTACCAATGCCCCAATGAACTTTAATGGCTTGGTTCGCCACTATTTCCTCAGACAAAGCCAGGAGCTGGGCGACATTCAGGTCAACTTGATCGACAAGGGTGATCGCGACAGAGACAGCCACAGCATTGCCTCTGAGGTACGTATGGCACTTCAGGCCACAGCCAAGCAATACAATGCCAACGTCAAGGTCGTCGAAGTGCCTCCTGGGCCGCCGGTATGGTCACCTATCTTAGCCGAGGTCTATGGCCCCAACGCCGAGATGCGCGAAACCGCTGCCAAAGCGTTGCAACAGCTATTCCACGACACTCAGGACGTAGTCGATATCGACATCTACCTGCCAGCCGCGCAGCAAAAGTGGCAGGTCAATATCGACCGCTCTAAGGCCAGCCTGCTGGGCGTGCCTTATAGCAACATCGTCGATCTGGTGGCGACCTCTGTCGGTGGCAAGGCGGTGAGCTATTTGCACAAGCCTAATCAAAAGACCCCAGTACCTATCAAGCTTCAGCTAGAAGAAGGCGCCAAGGTAGATCTGGAGCAGGTGCTTAACCTCAGGCTCACAACAATGTCGGGGACCTCTGTGCCTGTCTCTGAGCTGATCACCATACATAAGCGCGTCATAGATGCCCCTATCATACGCAAGAATATGATCCCAATGATCATGGTGGTAGCCGATATGTCTGGTCCACTGGATAGCCCACTCTATGGCATGTTCGACATCGCCGGCAGTATCAACCAAGAAGGCGGTCTGGGCTTTGACCAGCATTATGTCAATCAACCCTCAGGCCTAGACAGCATTGCCGTGCTTTGGGATGGCGAGTGGAAGATCACCTATGAGACCTTTAGAGACATGGGGATAGCCTATGCTGTGGGCATGATAGCTATCTATCTGCTGGTCGTCGGTCAGTTCCGCTCCTACAGCGTCCCGTTGATCATCATGGCGCCGATCCCGCTCACCATTATTGGGGTGATGCCGGGTCACGCTCTGCTTGGCGCTCAATTTACCGCCACCTCAATGATAGGCATGATCGCCCTGGCCGGTATTATCGTGCGTAACTCTATCCTCTTGGTGGACTTTATTAATCAGGAAACCGAAGCTGGCGTGCCCTTCGAACAGGCGGTGATCCATTCCGGTGCCGTCAGGGCCAAGCCCATCATGCTAACGGGTCTGGCCGCCATGATAGGTGCACTGTTTATTCTTGATGATCCGATCTTCAACGGGCTAGCCATTAGCCTGATCTTCGGCATCTTGGTTTCAACGCTATTAACCCTGGTGGTGATCCCCGTGCTCTATTACGCCGTGATGCGCCATCGCCCCGAATATTTTGCCGCGGTCAATCCGCAATCTTAAGGAGATACAGTATGTCTGTCGAACGTAGTATTTTTGCCTTTGCTGGCTTTATGGTCATGTTGTCATTGCTGCTCACCGCCTTTGTACATCCCAACTTTATCTGGCTAACCGCCTTTGTTGGCGCTAATCTATTTCAAAGCGCCTTTACCGGCTTCTGCCCCGCAGCCATGTTAATGAAGAAGATGGGGATCAAAACGGAAGCGGAATTGGCTCGCATGAAATAATACCAATCACTGTAAGTAAGTGATCAGAAATAGCGTTTTAACAAGCTAGGATGAGCAGTTATTGACTAAGATTGGTAAAACTCACAGATCACAAGGAGTCAAGGTGAGACAAGCCAAAAAAATGCTAGCAACCCCTGTAATGAGTCTGATGACGCTGTTCTTCATCGTCATCATGGGTATCTCTGCGCCGAGTTACGGCGAAGAGAAAAACCCTAAAATCGCTTGGGAACATATTGAGCAAGGGGCCATGATTGTCGATGTCAGAACCCCGGAGGAGTTCGCTGAGGGACATTTAGCAAACGCAATAAATATCCCCTTTGAGCAGATTGCCGAGGAGTTTACCAAGCGTAATATCGATAAAGATCAATCCGTTGTGCTCTATTGTCGCAGCGGTCGGCGTAGCGGTATAGCACAGGAAAGCCTGATCAAATTGGGTTACAGCAACACCTATAACGGTGGTGGCTATCAAAGCCTGGTAAAAGAGTAACGAATACAGCATTTAAAAAGGCACCTTAAGGTGCCTTTTTTATTTCAGTGGCTTGGATATCTTTCACAATACAAAATAGCTACCACCTTGGTTTTTAGCTATCAGCCTTCCTGTCGATTGCCCACCTAAACTGTAACAAGTCAAACAGCATATAACTATTTGATATAAGATATCTCAATTATGGAATATCTAATTTCTATTTAATACAAAGATTTAAAATTAACAGTCAATTTCTCGTCGCTATCTCTCCCGCTAAACCAACCCTGTATAAACACGCTACAAATTCGAATAAATACTCAAAAATATAATAAATCACCTAGATTGCAATCGTATTCATTGATTAGCAAGTGCATAAAAATGTATTAAAAACCATCCCAAATCTTTCGCCAGCCAAACTTAACACCTTATTTACAAATGTTTCACCAGCAGATAAATTCACTGCCGAGTGACGGTTATTGTGGCAGTCATGCTGCAATGCGCTCTAATAATAATTATTAATTCTAACTTTTAAAATGGAATACAAAATGACAGTTAAAAAGACAACTGCGGTCGCTATGTCTTTGTCTGCGCTTGCCCTGGCAATTGCAGCAAACGTCAATGCAGCCCCTTCGAAAGGACTCCACCTGCAGGCAGACAATGCCCGCATCAATCAAGCCTCACCACTGCCTAAGCGTTACATAGTCAAATTTAAGAATGCCGAAGCTGCAGCCCAGGCCAGTGATAACGCGCTCAGTGAGTATCAGCCAAGAGCTAACGAAGTTTTCTCACAACACAGAGCACTTAACAGCGTGAAGGCCAAGCAGATGAAGCGCATCGGTCGCTCAAACGCCTACTCAGCTCAGTTAGATGCAAACGGTATCAAGGCCCTGAAACTTCGCGCCGACGTGGATTATGTCGAAGAAGATATGCCGCGCCGTTTACTCAGCGAAACCACACCTTGGGGCCAAACCTTTGTGGGCGCCACCAGCCTGAGCGACAGCATGGCTGGCAACCGCACTATCTGTATCATCGACTCGGGTTACGACCGTAGCCACAGCGAGCTAAGCGGCAACAATGTAACTGGTACCAATAACTCAGGCACAGGCAACTGGTATGAGCCAGGTGCGAACAATGCCCACGGTACTCACGTTGCCGGCACCATCGCGGCTATTGCCAACAACGACGGTGTAGTAGGTGTTATGCCAAACCAAAACGCCAACATCCACGTGGTCAAAGTATTTAACGCCGAAGGTTGGGGTTACTCCTCTTCATTAGTGTCAGCGGTTGACACTTGTGTAAACAATGGTGCAAACGTGGTAACCATGAGCCTGGGTGGTTCGCAATCAACCACCACAGAGCGTAACGCGCTTGCAGCCCACGCCAACAACGGCGTGCTACTGATTGCCGCAGCCGGTAACGCCGGTAACAACACTCATAGCTACCCTGCGTCATACGACGCTGTGATGTCTGTGGCTGCGGTAGATAACAACAAAGATCACGCAGCCTTCTCTCAATACACTAACCAAGTAGAGATCTCGGGCCCAGGTGAAGCAATTCTATCAACCGTCACACGTGGTGAAGGTCGTTTGGCCAACATCACAGCCGGTGGCGTGTCCTATTTTGACAATGGCGTCGTGCCCCATAACCGCTTTGTGAAAGACAGCAGCGGCAACTATGTTGGCACACCGATAATAGGTTCTGTCACCGCTGAGCTGGCCGAATGTAGTGTTTCTGGTGGCGTCTTTAACTGTGGCGACATGACTGGCAAGGTTTGTCTGGTTGAACGTGTCGGCAATCAAGGCGCTAGTTATCCAGAGATCGATGCAGTGAAAGCGTGTAACAATGCCGGCGCACAGGCTGCAATCGTCTTTAGTAACACCACGCTACCAGGTTTGCAAAACCCCTTCCTGGTTGACACGAACAACGAAGCCCCTATGGTTTCTGTTTCTGTCGATCGCGCAACCGGTCAGGCACTGCGCGCTCATCTGGGCACCAATGTTACCGTTGCCAACACAGATGCTGAAGATTACGAGTACTACAACGGTACTTCTATGGCGACGCCTCACGTCTCTGGCGTAGCAACGCTGGTGTGGAGCTATCACCCTGAGTGTAGCGCCGCCCAGGTTCGTGCAGCGCTTAACGCAACGGCAGAAGATCTTGATGTAGCTGGTCGCGATGACAAGACAGGTTACGGTCTAGTCGACGCAGTTGCCGCCAAAGCGTATCTCGATGCCTCTTGCAACGGCCCAACCGATCCAGGTACAGGCAGCGGTAGCAACGTACTAGAAAATGGCGTGGCTAAGACCAACCTGACTGGCGTGAAAGGCGACGAGCTACACTTCTCAATCGATGTGCCAGCCGGTGCCAGCGATCTGAACTTCGCCATGAGCGGTGGTACAGGCGATGCTGACCTTTACGTTCAGTATGGTGCGGCGCCTACTCTAAGCAGCTACGACTGTCGTCCATGGAAAGGCGGCAACAGCGAGTCTTGCCCAGTGAGCACACCACAGGCGGGGACTTACTATGTGATGGTTCAAGGCTATAGCGACTTTAGCGGTGTAAGCCTAACGGCCAGCTACACTGAGCAAAGCTCAGGCGGTAACACAGGCGGCGCCGCTACCTACACCAACAACACTAGCTACGCTATCCCTGACAACAACACGGCTGGCATCAGCAGCCCAATTGCTGTCACTCGTAGCGGCGACTCTGGCACTGTCACAGTAAAGGTTAACATTACCCATACCTATATCGGTGACCTGCAGGTTGAGCTGCATAGCCCAAGCGGTCAAGTTGCCGTACTACACGACAACAGCGGCGGCAGTGCTGACAACATTATTAAGAGCTACACAGTGGACATGTCTGGCGTTGAATCTGCCGGTACCTGGACACTGAAAGCTGTCGACAGCGCCCGTCGTGATACAGGCACTATCGATGCTTGGGAACTTAGCTTCCAGTAAGCAAATGCCAATATAAGGGGACCTCAGGGTCCCCTTTTTTATCGAAAACATCCAAAATAAACTGATATAATGGCCCAAATTTTTTAGAAATCTTTACCATGACTCAGGCGAACAATCCGCTACACGGCATCAAACTAGAAACCCTACTCACAGATCTTGTCGATCACTACGGCTGGGAAGAGCTGGGCAGACGCATAGATATCCGCTGTTTTAATCACGACCCTTCTATCAAATCCAGTCTTAAATTTTTACGTAAGACCCAATGGGCTAGAGAGAAGGTCGAGCGCCTTTACCTCAAGATGATAGGCGAGCCTATCCCGCCACACCTAAAAGGCGAAACCGGTCGCGACGCTCAAGCGCCTGCTGCGACACCACGTGTTGATACAGCAGACAGTCAGGGGCAAAAGGATGTTAATCAGCATATCTGGGGCAGCAAAGAGTGATCTTTCAGGGTTTATCACAACATAGATAGAAGGCCTGAGATAAATAAGAAGATCTGAGATAAACAAGAAGATTCAGACATTAAGAGAAAATCGCTACACCAAGAGCTCATGGCATTGCAAGGGAATGATTGCCTGAGCGCCGAGCTGCAAGGTAAACCGTTTCAAGAGCAGGTAGTTATCGCTAGGCAGCTGATGTCACGGCGTAAAACGAAAGCTCAGTTAAGAGCATAAAGACACATCTTATCACGCCGCGAGAGTGTCACGGCGCTGACCAGAGAATTAGGCTAGTCTTGATGACCTTCGGTAAAGTGATATTCAGACATCATATGACCCAGCTCGGTCGATTTAGTCTTAAGATAGGCCTCGTTATAACGATTCTTACCCACCTGCAACGGGACTCGCTCTATAACGGCAATACCTAACTCCTTCATCGCCTTTACCTTACGCGGATTATTGGTCATCAGCTTCACTTGCTGCACACCAATCTTCTCCAGCATAGGTTTGATCATGTCATACTTGCGCATATCGGCAGCAAAGCCCAGACGTTCATTAGCTTCTACCGTATTGGCGCCTTGATCTTGCAACTCATAGGCACGGATCTTATTAAGCAGGCCTATGCCACGACCTTCCTGTCGCAGATAAAGAATAAAGCCTTGGCCTGCCTCCGCAATATTTTGCATGGCGGTTTGCAGCTGAAAGCCGCAGTCACAGCGCAAACTAAACAGCGCATCGCCAGTAAGACATTCGGAATGAATGCGTCCAAGCATAGGCTGGTTTGCCTCTAACTCGCCAAAGGTGAGCGCCACATGTTCTTTGCCCGTCTCTGTATCTTCGAAACCGTGCATGGCAAATACTCCCCAAGGGGTGGGAAGCTTAGAGGTGGCGACATACTTAATCGACATGAAATAACCTTTACAACTCGCTCTAGTCTGAGACACGAATAAAGAAGAATAATAAGGTGGAGGGATTCTCCCCTTTCTCAGACCGAGCATTCTATGTGTTTTTGCCTAACAGTGAAATACCCGAGTGTTGAAATCGGTTATTGCTTCACCGCAACCACTTTGGCTCATAAGGATACGCTTTGACTGGCGTCAAGGCTATGAAGTCGCTCACGCCAGCATCAAATTTATCATTGCTTTAGCTTAAAAAGCCTTAGGTGCGTAGCCCGTTACCTGAGTGAGTCCCATCTGACGCCCCAGCGCCGTCATAGGATGAACCACCACCAAGCCTTTCACCGAACGCTTAAGCTTACCCATATCGGCCTGCTCCGCCTTAGTGAGCGCGCGACTAAAAGCCAGTTCACTCACCTCTGAGCCTTTTTTGTTCAGTTGGCGGCTTTGCTGCTGCTTGACGTGGGTAATTTGCTTAGTTACCGCATTGATCTCTTGCTTAAACTGCAAAATCACCGCCTGATCGCCACGTTTTTCAGCCGCATCTAACTTGCGGCGATACTTGTCGAGACGATCGTTCAATTGCTGTAACTCTTGCTTTAAATTCATTAACTTGCCTTAAAATCTAGCTAAAATACAAATGCAGCCCTTAGCTAAAAATAGGCTGCATCTGCAAAATTGGCGAACATTATACCACTAATGGGGAAGAAGCGGACAAGTCATCATGCCCAAAGACAGACTGCGCCATTAAATGACTTAAGCCTTAAACTCATGATTATCGCTAAGATAGTGGATCACCTGATTACTGCTGCCACGAAAAACCAAACTGGGATCGGCCAGCGATTGCTCAAACTTACCGTCCACCAACACATCTACGTAGGCGATCACCGCCCGCTGAGCTGGCGTGAGCTCATCTAAGGTATAACCCGTCCATAGCCAGATATCTTTGCCAGGACACTCATTTTTTACCCTTTGCACCAAGGCCAGGATATCGTCCAAGTTCTGAGGGTATAAAGGATCCCCTCCAGAGAGCGACAACCCACGGCGCTTGATACGGGTATCGTTCAAATCCTTAATCACCTGCTCAATCATAGCCTGATCAAAGAGGTGACCCGAGCAGGGATTCCAGGTCGATTGGTTGTAACAGCCGCGGCATTGATGCTCACAGCCAGACACAAACAGGGTCACCCTGGTGCCGGGGCCGTTCACCACATCGATGGGAAAATATTGATGATAATTCATGTATGCCTCACACAAAGATAGCAAGAGCCTATAGGCACCTTGCTATCTTGAGTTTCACCTAGCCACAGCACCTTTAACTAAGGTGCAGTCACCTCATTAGAGGTGCTTCACCCTGCGCTTCACCTCTTCCTGCTTACCATAGTTGAAGGGTCTGGCATCAGGACTACCGAGATAGCCGCATACCCGGCGGGTCACTGAAACCCTGCTCGGCTCATGGTTACCGCATTTAGGACAGGTAAAGCCCTTACTGGTACAGCTAAACTCGCCGGTGAAGCCACAGTCGTAGCACTCATCGATAGGTGTATTGGTCCCATAGTAAGGCACGCGGCTATAGCTGTAGTCCCAGACATCTTCCAGCGCCTCAATATTATTTTGCATATTGGGGTACTCGCCATAGCAGATGAAACCACCACTGGTGAGCGCTGGATAGGGCTGCTCGAAATCCAGCTTATCGTAAGGATTAACCTTCTTCTCTACATCCAGGTGGAAACTGTTGGTGTAATAGCCGCGATCTGTCACGCCATCGATCACGCCAAAGGCCTTAGTATCTAGCTTACAGAAACGACTACAAAGATTTTCACTCGGTGTGCTGTAGAGGCTAAAGCCATAACCTGACTCTTCACGCCAGCGCACGGTCGCCGCCTTAAGATACTCGATGATGGCAATCGCCTTCGCCCTCAGCTCCTCGCTGTCATACACATGGGTGTCATTGCCATAAAGGGCATTGATGCTCTCATGGAGGCCGATATAGCCTAGAGAGATAGATGCGCGGCCATTTTTAAAGATCTGGCTGATCTCATCATCGGCGCGCAGACGCACGCCACAGGCCCCTTCCATATACAAAATAGGTGCAACGCGAGCCTTAACCCCTTGCAGACGTTCGATACGGGTATCCAAGGCGCGGCGAGCAACGATTAAACGCTGATCGAGTAACTGATAGAAACGCGCCTCATCTCCTTGCGCCTCGATTGCGATTCGAGGCAGGTTCAGGCTGACCACCCCTAAGTTATTGCGCCCTTCGTGTACCAACTCACCCTCTTCTTCATAGGTACCCAAGAAGCTGCGACAACCCATAGGCGTCTTAAAGGAACCTGTGACCTTCTCAACCTGCTCGTAGTTGAGAATATCGGGATACATGCGCATAGACGCACACTTAAGCGCCATCTGCTTGATGTCATAATTACAGTCGCCCGCCTTATGATTGATGCCGTCTCGAATAGCAAACACCAACTTAGGGAAAACTGCGGTTTTACGGTTCTTACCCAGACCCGTCATACGCACCTTCATCATAGAAGATTGGATAAGGCGTGACTCCCATGAAGTCCCCAGGCCAAAACCAAAGGTGACAAAAGGTGTCTGGCCGTTGGCGGTATGCAGGGTGTTGACCTCATATTCCAACGACTGGAAGGCATCGTGACACTCTTTCTCTGTCTGCGCCGTGGCAAACGCTTTGGCATCAGTGATACCCCAGGTCAGTGCCACCTGGTAATGCTTGTCGTAACTCTTGGCCACGAAAGGCGCCAGCACCTCATCGATACGGTTGATGGTGGTGCCGCCATAGATATGGCTGGCCACCTGGGCGATGATCTGCGCCGTCACCGCTGTGGCGGTAGAGATAGACTTAGGGGTTTCAATCTCGGCGTTGCCCATTTTAAACCCATGGGTCAGCATACCGGCCAGATCGATCAACATGCAGTTAAACATGGGGAAAAATGGCGCATAGTCGAGATCGTGATAATGGATCTCACCCGCTTCATGGGCAGATACCACATCCCTTGGCAGAATATGACGGGTGGCATAGTGTTTAGCCACAATGCCCGCCAATAGATCACGCTGGGTTGGGATCACCTTAGAGTCTTTATTGGCATTTTCGTTTAGCAGACTGGCATTACTCTGCTCCACCAAGCCACGAATATCACGATTAAGGCGGCTGCTCAGCTCTCGGTGAACATCTCTGTCGTGACGATACTCGATATAGACCCTGGCAAGTTGCTTATAGGGACCTTCCATCAGCTGATTTTCGACCGCATCTTGCAGATCGTGAATATCAACTTTGTCAAATTCCGCCACCGACTGACGTACTTGTTGGGCCACGGCCGTGGCATAGGCAACATCATCAATACCTGCCGAATTAGCTGCTGCGATCACAGCATCTCGAATCCTTGTTTCGTCAAAAGGCGTGCGGTAACCATCCCGCTTAATAACCACTGGCATTGTTCAATATCTCCTCAAGTAACGGCCAAACTAACACCATATATAGTGTCAATATAGTCGATGAACACAATATGTAGCGCATTAAGCTACAAGTTGCGAACAAGTACCTTGATCCAGATCATGAATTTACCGATGGAATTTTGCGACAAAAGATTACTGCCAACCAGGCCACTGATCGCCAAAACTAGCCTTGACCTCTCACTCAAACAAAGCTAGATACGGGATAAAAATGGGACAAGCTGTGAATAAATTACGTAATTCGTTTAGATAGCGCCAAATAACGCTGTAATTGCCCCGAAGCTTGTTGCGAACTTCCCGAAGAGGCAGCCAATTGCATGGTCGATTTCAATCCCTGCCACATAGATCTGTCGGCATCTGTCATAGCCTGATCGCCATTCACAAATACCGACAGCTGCGCCGAGACCCTGGCGGCCTTTTGATTCAGTCCCTGGCTATCTAAACTATCCATCTGCTTAAGCACGGACTCAGCGTCATCGAGAATAGACACCATAACACTGTCTGGCTTAGTCGCCTGTAATTGACTGCGCTGGGCGTTAATAAACTCAAGTAAGTTAGGCTGAGCTTCGTCGGCCTTGGGGATCTCAAACCCTGCCTGACCGAGGCGGGAGAGCTGACTTTCGGATAAGATGCCATCTTGATGCAGGCGTTGGATCAACTTAGGAATGTCTCCCAGGCCAAACTGACCAGAGGCAAAGAAATCTTTCGCCATGGCATCAATCTTTTGTGCCCTGGCCGCTCTGGCAGAAAAACGAACCTCTTCCTGTTTAATCTCAGGTCCAGTCGTCTGCTCCGGGGTCTGTGCCGCCTGGTGCGACAGGGTCACCTTTTCACCCGACAGATGACCATCGACACCCTTGTCCGTCTGACCATAGGTGTTGGCAATAAGACTCGCTTGTGAACCGCTAATGGCCTGGCTAATTGAATTCATTGTCAATTTTCCGACTGCTGCTAAGAATTATCTAAGCAATCAGCAAAAACCAGGCCATGGTTTAGATTATCTGGCTATTAAGCGGTTATGAGCCCTCAAGCTCATCGATACGAGCGCGAATGATATGTGCCACCAGCTTCACCGCCTCCTGACCCGCTTCTATCGCTTCTCTGGCGCGATGGAACTCCATGGTACCAATCTCCATCACATTGGGAGTGATAAGTATATCCGGCGGATCGCCCATCAGGCGAACCCGCTTGTGGCGCTGCTCTAAAATATCCATCGACTGAGACATCACGGCTAACATCCCAGGCTCACTGCGATTGCCTAACGAAAATTTATCGGTTAGGCCAGTGACATACTCTCGGCCCCTTGCCAATAGATCCATAAAGCCGCTCTCCAACTCTTTGTCTGCTTTGATCTGCTCGGCCGGGCTAGGTTTAACATCTGATGAGATAGCCACCGGCAGTTGCTGAACACGTGCCTTTCGGTGGGCATTAAGATCCACCGCAATCACAAGATCGACCCCCATGGCACGACTGACAGACACAGGCACAGGGTTAACCACTGCGCCATCGACCAACCAACGATCGCCGACCCTGGCCGGTGGCAAAATTCCCGGCATAGAACAGGAGGCCCTGACCGCGTGGCGCAAGTTCCCCTGTTTAAACCAGATCTCCTGACCGGTATAAAGATCGGTCGCCACCGCCGCAAACGGCATCTGCATCTGCTCGATATCCAGGTTGCCGATATGCTGCTGCATCACATCAAACACCTTCTCGCCACCGATTAAGCCTCCTTTGCGCCAACTCAGATCCATCAGACCCAACACATCCCAGCTGGAAAAGCTGCTGACCCAGGCCTCAAGATCATCGAGATTATCTTGCGCATAGGCTGCCCCCACCACGGCGCCAATAGAACAGCCCGCGACCTTGTTGGGTAACACTCCCATACTTGCTAGCTCTTTAAGCACACCAATATGTGCCCACCCTTTCGCCGCACCGCTGCCCAGCGCTATGCCGATATTCGCCATACTCTCTTTAATACTCCCTGGGATAGTTGGCAAATCTCTGTTTGCCGACCTTAACTGAGTTCATTTTTCATCATAAGCCAAAGTCAGCCACCAAGCAGCCTGATCGGCACAAATATTTGTCATCGACCCAACAACACAATCCTGGCGCCTCAAGTCGATGGCTGAATCGTTCACGGCGATGTATAATGCGCCCCTATGGTTATTTTGGAGCACAGCATTGCAATTTTCAGATTTTTCACTCGATAAACGTCTATTGACCAGCCTTGAACATATGGGCATCGACACGCCGACCGAGATCCAAACGCAATCGATTCCCGTCGGCTTATCGGGAAGAGATCTCATGGCATCCTCAAAGACAGGCTCTGGCAAGACCCTCGCCTTCTTGTTGCCGGCAATGCAACGAGTCATCTCCACCAAGGCGTTAACTAAGCGCGATCCCAGGGTACTGATCCTGTTGCCAACGCGCGAACTGGCCACCCAGGTCTACAGTCAGCTACGCCTATTGGTGGCTAACACTCAATATAAGGCACTCAAGATCTTAGGCGGCGAAAACTTTAACGACCAGGCCAAGGCACTGGCTAAAGATCCTCATTTCGTCGTCGCCACGCCAGGACGTCTGGCCGATCACTTGGCGCAAAATCATCTGTTTCTTAACGGCCTCGAGCTACTCATCTTAGATGAGGCAGACCGTATGCTGGATCTCGGCTTTGCCGACCAACTCAGAGCGATCAATCAGGCAGCTGACCACAAGCGTCGTCAGACACTGATGTTTTCGGCCACCTTAGATCATGGCCAAATCAACGAAATCGCCGCTGAGCTGCTTAAAGAACCCGAGCATGTCGCCATTGGTGAATCCCATGTCGAGAATCAGGACATTACCCAGAAAATTTACCTGTGTGACAACCTGAGCCATAAAGAGAAGTTACTGTTTCAACTGCTCAAACAAGAGCAACATAAGCAGGTCATTATCTTTACTGCGACCCGCGGCGACACCGACAGATTGGCGGCGGTACTGGCCGAGCAGGGACTTAGCACAGCTTCCCTTAGCGGCGAGCTTAAGCAAGCGGCCCGTAACCAGATCATGGATCAGTTTAGCCGTGGCCAGCAGCAAATTCTGGTGACCACAGATGTGGCCTCACGGGGCTTAGATCTGCTTAACGTCTCTTTGGTGATTAACTTCGACATGCCTAAATTTGCCGAAGAGTATATTCACCGTATTGGCCGCACCGGCCGCGCTGGCGCCAAGGGCGATGCCATCTCATTAGTGGGGCCTAAAGACTGGGCCAACTTCAAACAGGTTCAATTGTTCCTGCGAAGGAACTTTGAGCTGAGTGAGCTGGAAGGACTCGAACCTAAATTTAAAGGGCTAAAAGACGCCCCCAAGCAAGCCAAGCAAAAGGCGAAATCTCAGCATAAACCTAAGACAAAAGCGGTTAAAGGTGCCAGCGCCGGCAAAGCGAAAGCCCAGCGCGATAGACGCTTTATCACAGGTGTCGATATTGGTGACGCGCCTATGCTGCGTAAACCTAAATCAAAACTGCAAGATACGCCTGAAGATTAAGCCTGGCTAATACCTTGTGAGCTAGCATCTCTTTAACATCAAGCGGTCTCAATGACCGCTTTTTTTATCTCTGCCTTTTTATCCGACTCTCCTCTAAGCTTCCGTGAGGCCAGCAAAGCATCCCCCGTGGCGATTTTCCCGCAACAACTAGTGCTCAATCCGGTCAATTAAGGTTACAATAGCCGCCATTGGTTTTTTTATATTAGGGTTATCATGAGAGTTTGTGGCGTTGAGTTAAAAGGTGGCGAAGCCATCATCTGTTTGTTGAGCTATGAAGGTGAGACCTTTAACGTCCCTGATTGCCGTTCTCGCTCGCTGACTATCTCCAATTCGGCTAAGACTGAGTCGATTAAAGAGTTTCACTTTGCCTTTAGCAAGCTGATGGAAGATTACAAGGTCGACGAAGTGGTCATCATCGAACGCGAGCAGAAAGGCAAACTGGCCGGTAGTGCCACCAGCTTTAAGATGGAAGCGGCCATTCAGCTATGCGGTCTGCCGGTACACCTGATCTCGCCGGTCAACATCAAAGAGCAGCTTAAGCGCAATCCACCTATGGTCGATTTCGACGGTCTGGATCTGAAACGCTTTCAAAAAAGTGCCTTTGAGGTGGCCTATTGCTACCAAAACAAGTGCATCTTTGCCAAGAACGATTAAGACACAGCTAAGACTCACCGGGTGCCAGGCGCCCGGTTTGCTATTATGGTTTCTCTCCCCTACCTTCAAGGCTATCGCGCCGAACTGCTTAGTCAAGTCTATGAGCTTATCGAGAATAAACGCTTAAGAGCTGTACTTGAGCGGCGTTACCCCGATGGACACGATATCCGCAGCGACAAGGCCCTGTATGATTACACCATGGCCTTCAAAAATCGCTATCTCAAGAAATCGTCGCCGCTGAGCAAGGTGATTTTTGATGACAAGCTCACCCTCAAGAAACAGGCCTTGGGCTTACATTCCTATATAGCCAAAAACCATGGCGGCAAGACCAAGTCGAAAAATGAGATCCGCATAGCGGCCAGGCTCAAGCAATTGCCAGAACCTTTGCTGCGCATGGTAGTGGTACACGAACTGGCACACCTAAAAGAGAAAGATCACAACAAAGCTTTCTATCAGCTCTGTTGTCATATGGAAGGCGATTATCATCAGCTGGAGTTTGATCTCAGGCTCTGGCTCACCATGTTAGATCTGGAAGCCGCCGAAAACCCATAAAAAACGCCACATCATGTGGCGTTTTTTATTACTGGTAGCTAACTCTCTGAACTAGCTCTGGCCCATCATCATCTGGCGCACCTTAACCAGCTGAGCAAACTCGTTCATCTGCTTGGTCGACAACTTGCTCGCCATCGGAATATTGGCCTTCATAGGATCGACTGGGCGGCCGTTGACATGAAACTCATAGTGCAGATGCGGACCCGTAATACGGCCCGTCTTGCCCGACAGGGCTATCACCTGACCGCGAGACACACGCTGCCCCTTATGCACTAACGCCTTAGATAGATGCAGATAGCGGGTGCGATACTTATTACCATGATCGATCACCACATATTTACCCGCATATCTATGGTCGGTCACCAAAGACACGATACCATCACCTGGCGCGACCACCTTAGTGCCGATGGGCGTGGCGAAATCTGTGCCATTATGCGGCGCGGTGCGCCCGGTCACAGGATGGTGGCGATGGCGGTTATAGCGTGAACTAATGCGGTAGTTCTTGAGTAAAGGCACACGCTGGAAAGCCCTGGCCAGACTGCGTCCCTGTTCGTCATAGAAGTTGCCGTCACTGTTTTGATAGGCGTTGATGTCACTGCGGCCACGCTGTATATGGACCCCAAGAATATCGCTATTTCCCGTCGCTTCACCATCGATATATTGATCGCTCTTGAGCACAGCAAACTTATCGCCGGCGCGCAGATCCCGGGCAAAATTGAGCTTCTCTTTGAGCAGAGATTCGATCCGCTGGATCTCACCGGCATTGAGGCCGATACGTTGCGCCGACAGGTAGAAAGAGCCGTGGATCTCACCGCTCAAGGCCCGGTTTTGCCATATCCCTTCAACATTGATCTCTTCGACACTAAAGCCCCCCTCCTCGTAACGACTAAACACCACTTGGCGCGCAGCGCTAAAATAGAGTTCAAGCTTCTCGAGCTCGCCTGAGTCATCGAGCCAGAAACGGATAATATTACCGGGCTTTAAGGTATCCAGCGCCAAAATATTCAGGTCGGCCTCAAGCACCCTATACATGGTCTGCTGATCGACATTGGCCTCAACAAACAAGCCGCTTAAGGTATCGCCAGTTACGATAGTTTTGACAAAATCGGGATGAGTGGCAATTTCAACCACTTCATCACTCTTTTGCAGATTAGTCACCAAAGATTCAATATCCAGGGCAACCGGAATGCGTTGCGGAAGGGTCTGCTGCTGCGTAGGCCATAACACGGCGGCGCCCAATACCAAGCCTGCTGCAAGCAAGATTTTTTTATGTGGCGAAGGTAACGCCATGATACGAGATTGAGACATGCTCAAAAAATAAATTTTACCTGCGCGCAACCTGTGCCTCATCTTTCATTATTATGCTTATCATTAGAGCCCAAAAACCCCATAAACAATGGGGCCGATGCCAAGTTATATCAAAAATAACGACAATTACAAACTGATCAACAACACAATTTAATGGAATAAACTGAGGTTTTAGGCGTGCAAACAGGCAAAAATACTAAAAAGGTGCTGAAATCCCAATCAAGATCAGCACCTTTTAATCTTAAGGTAAAACTAATTTAATCTCGCTGCCATTGGCACTTTTATGAATATCGATGCGACTGGCGATCTGCTCCTTCATCTCGGTCACGTGGGAGATCACCCCAACCATACGCCCCGCCGACTGCAAATCCATCAAAGTTCTGATGGCCAGCTCCAGTGAGTCCTGATCCAGGCTGCCAAAACCTTCGTCGATAAACAGGGTATCGAGTTTAATCCCGCCGGCATAGGCCTGAACCACATCCGACAATCCCAGCGCCATCGACAAGGCCGCCATAAAGCTCTCACCACCGCTTAGGGTCGCCACGGCGCGTACCTTGGCCGTGTAGGCATCCTCTACTTCTAACTCCAGCCCAGAAGCCTTGTTGCCCTTGGCACGCTCCTCCTTACGTAGCAGTCGATAACGCCCCTTACTCATTAGCTGCAATCTGTGGCTGGCCTCGAGCAAGACATCGTCGAGCAGCACACTGAGCACGAAACGTTGCAGGCTGAGCTTGTTGCCCGTATTGCCGTTGGCCACATCGGCCAATGTACCCACTACGGCATATTGCTGCTCGAGCGCCTGGGCCTTGGTATCAAGCGCCTTGAGCTGCTCTTGAGTCTGGGCCAATTGGCGCGCTCTGCCACTTATCGTCTGCCAAAGCCCCAAGGCAGTTTGCATCGCCTGCTCGGCGTCCACCTTATGCTGCTCTAGCTGAGTAATATTTGGCATCTCGCAATCTGCGAGCACCTGAGTTAACTGCGCCAGGTTAGCCTGATGGGTGATCTGTGCCTGCTCGAAAGCCTTGATCTGCTGCGCCAGTTCGGCCTGCTCAGACTCACTCAAACTGGCCTGTTCAAATGCGGCAACGCTATCAAATTCGGAAGCCTCAAGCGCCTGTTCGAAACGCTGGCGCTCCTGCTCGGCAGCAGCACTAACCTCAACAACACGAGAACTGGCGGCATCGAGTGAGGCCTGCGCGGCGGCCTTGTCCTGCTCAGCCTTAGCGTGATTCGCCCTTATCGACTGCTGGCGCGATTTAAGCGCGGTGAGGCTAGCGCCCAGCTCTGCAATGGCCTGACTTACTGCCGCCGCGTCGCTAAATTCTTTCGGAATGGCCGCGCTAATCTGCTGATATTGTCCCTTATCACTGGCCTGTTGCTCGGCCAGCTTGCCATAATGAGCGCGCGCCTCATCCAGGCCTGTCTGTAACTCTCTTCCCTGCTGCTCGCTGATCTCAAGCTGAGTCTCTAACTGAACAAGCGATGCTTGCGCCGCCTTGGCCTTCTCGAAGGCCTCATTGAGTTCGGTTAGCCGCGTCTGCAGTTGCTCAAGGGACAAATCGGCCGCCTGCCCAAGCTCCTGCTGCAATTGCTCCGCGCTCTGCTGCTGGGTCTGTAGCGACTGCTTGAGCAGTTTAAAGTCACTGCGCGCCTGATGCAGCTGATTCAGCGCGTCCAACTCCTGTTGTTTGGCCTCGGCCAGCGCTTCATCCGATGGTAAATCAAACTCGCCCTGAGCGGGCTCAGGATGCTCAACACTGCCGCAAACCGGGCAAGGTTCACCTGGCGATAACTCGGCGGCAAGACGCGCCGCCTGACCGCGATGCCAGCTCAGCTCCAGGCGTTTATGGGCATCTTCAGCCTGCTTATGCTTGCCGGCCAGTTCACTGCCTGCGGCCTTTGCCGCCTCCAGCTTATGTCCAATGGCCGCTATCTCATGTTGCTGCTGTTGCCAGCGCTCAAACACCTTAAGCTGGATTCGGGCATCATTAAGAGATTGTTGCAAACTGAGCTGCGGCTCGGCCTCTCGTTTAAGCTGCTCGCGCCGCCCAAGCATCTCCTGGCGCGCCTGCTTGAGCGCTTCAAGTTGCTGTGCGCTCTGCTTACCACTGGTTTCGGCCGCCTGCATCTTGCCCTGAAGCTCGGTCAGACGCTGACTCAACTGAGTTAGCTGCTCCAGCTGCGGCGCTAGCGCCTCGAGTTGAGTCAGCCTCTGCTGTTGACTCAACTGTTGCGCTTCAAGCTCACCGAGCTGTTCGAAGGCTTGCTGGCTCTGCGTCAATGCCTGCAGGGCAGTCTGCTGCGTCTGCTGGCGCTCGTCACGCAGCTTAGTCGCCGCCTGTTGCTCACCCAAACGTGATTGCATCGCCTGATATAGAGGGCTTAAGTTATTTGCCCGCTGCGCCGCTTGCAGACGCTGTTGCCACAAAGTGGCCTCAGCCTGGCGGGTTTTAAGCTCTTCGCCCTCCTGTTGCAAGGCCTGCAAGCGATTAAAATCAGCCTGGAGTTTCATCCCCTTATCCAGTTGTTGATTGGCCTCAAGCAGCGCCTTTTCTCGGGCAAGTTTATCCGACTCGGCCTTTTGCAACTCGGGGGCGAGGCGTGTTTGTTCGTCAAGCAGTGCCTGATCAGACTCAAGCTCGGCGCCTTCCAATATGCCCGAGCGGCGATTGCGCATCGCCTCCACCTCTTTGCGGATCCCCGCCGCCTGCTGCTTAAGCTTATCTTCGATTCTGCGGTAGATGTGAGTCTGAAACAGCTGGCTAAAAATTTTCTCTCTGGCCTTGGAATCGGCCATCAGCAGCTCACGAAATTTACCTTGAGGCAGCACCATCACCTGACGAAACTGATCCACATCCAACCCAGTGAGTTGCTCTATCTGCGCGGTAGCATCGGACACCTTAGCCGCCACCAGCAGGGTCTCCTTGCCATCGGCATCGAATTGACTCAGCTGCGCCTCGCTCTTTTGCTGCGTCACCCCATCGCCACTCTTCTTGGCTCTGGACTGTTCAGGGACGCGGCGGATCAGATAACGGTTAGTGCCAAGCTCAAACTCGAAGCTTACCTGAGTCAGACGCTGGCTATCGGCCATGTCGCAGCGCATCTGGGTGCCTTCACGCTCATCTCCCGTCGTCTTGCCGTAAAGCGCAAAACAGATGGCATCAAGAATCGTCGTCTTACCGGCGCCGGTCGGGCCGTTGATCAAAAATAGCGGATTGCTGCCCAGGGCATTAAAATCAATGGTCTGCTCATCGGCGAAGGGGCCAAAGGCGGTCATGGTCAGTCGCAGTGGTCTCATCTGCCTTCCTCCCCTTTGTGCAGCTCATCCAAGGTTTGGGTGATTAGCTCAAGCTGCGCCTCACTCATCGGCTCGCCCGATACCTGAGTAAAGAAATCTTTAAACATCTCAAGCTCACCCTTCTTGATATGATCTGAGGCAATGGCCAGTTGCTCGTTAGCTGCCATCAGTCCGGTACGCTCGAGATGCAGCACGTTAGGATAGACATTTCTCAATTTGCCCATGGCATCTAAGATGGCGTGCTTATCCAGTAGCCTCACCATCAGATAATCCTCGCGGCCGGGATCCTTGACGCCTTGGGCCAACAACTCATCCAACGCCCCTTCGAGAATGCGCACATCCCGCAGTGGCTCAAGGGGTAACAAACTGATACTGGTCTCACCTTGAGCAAGCTCAACTAAAGTCACCGACTTATTTTGATGCTGCTCGCTGAAGGAGTATTTGAGGATGGAGCCTGAATAACGTATCTGCTCAGCGCCCTTATATTGTGGGCCATGCAGATGCCCCAGGGCGGTATAGTCAAATCCCTCGAAGAGTTTGGGAGAGATCTTATCCGCCCCCCCTATGCTCAGGGGACGCTCAGATTCAGATTCGCTACCACCATCGAGAAAACAGTGAGCAATCACCACCTTGGGTAGTCCCTGACTGTCATCTTGATGCACCTGAGCCAGCAGCTCGGCCATCGCCTCCTCATGAGTACTGACCTGGCAGTCCAACTGCTGCCTGACGGTCGCGGGTTCGGCGTAAGGCAGAGGATAGAACACGGCATCACCGCTGGCTGAGCCTAAATGGATTGGGCTGTTCTCAGCTGTCAGCGGGCCGACGATATGGAGACCACTACTCTGCATCTGCCGCGCCGCAAAGCCCAGACGCTCATGGCCATCATGGTTACCCGCAATCATGATCACTTTGATTCCCAAGGCAATCAGCTCGTTGAGCACCTCATCGAGTAGGGCTACCGCATTGGCGGGCGGCACGGAGCGGTCATAGATATCTCCGGCGACAATCAGGGCATCGACCTCATGGGTCTTAGCGAGTGAGACGATTTGAGAAAGCACATGACGCTGATCATCAAGCAGGCTCTGATTATGCAGCTGACGACCGATATGCCAGTCTGAGGTATGGATAAATTTCATCTTTTCTCGTTTAGAAATGAGGAGGATAGCTAAGTATCTGATGTTAGCTATAGTAAGAAATGTCACTTAGATAGGCAATGCGCTTCTCCCTTCCTCTGGCCGCTTGTGTGTAAAGTGACGTTCAGCGTCAAGACTAAGTACAAAAAGACCCGCCAACAGGGCGGGTCATGCTTAAAATACTTAATCAGTGCTGAAACAGGAATTGAGTTAGTCCGTTAGACCTATTCAGGCTTTAACGCCAGCACAGCATCGATATCTTCAGCTTGATGACGCTCAGCCAACAGCTCCCAAGGCTCGCCCCAGTTGCGATTAACAATACGGCCACGCTGCACCGCAGGTCTTGCCGCGATCTGCTGCGCCCAGCGTTTTACATGCTTATAGGCATCGACATCGAGAAACTCGGCAGCGTCATAGGCTTGGCCCAACACCAGGTTACCGTACCATGGCCAGATCGCCATATCCGCAATCGAGTATTCATCGCCAGCGATATAAGCCTGCTTGGCCAGCTGTTTATCAAGCAGGTCTAGCTGACGTTTAACCTCCATGGTGAATCGGTTGATCGGGTATTCAAACTTTTCCGGCGCGTAAGCATAGAAATGACCGAAACCACCGCCCAAATAGGGAGCCGAACCCTGAAGCCAGAACAGCCAGTTGAGCACCTGAGTTCGCGCAACATGGTCACTTGGGAGGAAATGGCCAAACTTCTCTGCCAAGTAGAGCAAGATGGCCCCGGACTCAAACACATTAACTGGCGTCTCCCCGCTCGTATCTACTAATGCTGGGATCTTAGAGTTAGGATTAACCGCCACAAAACCTGATGAAAACTGATCCCCCTCACCAATCTGAATGAGATGGGCATCATATTCGGCACCTTCAACGCCCAGCGCCAACAGCTCTTCGAGCATGATAGTGACCTTCTGACCATTGGGCGTCGCCAACGAGTAGAGCTGCAAGTCATGTTTGCCAACCGGCAAAGCCTGCTCGTGCCTTGCCCCGGCTTCGGGCCGATTGATACTGGCCCAGGTACCACCATTTTCGCTGTCCATAACCCAAACTTTCGGGGGAATATATTGGTTTGCCATACTGCTTCCTTATCGAATAAATGAGGTTAGGCCCGACATGGGTTTAACCCTATGCCTATAATCTCGGGTCGCCTGCTAATAATTTAAACCCTGAGGCTGCCATTTAGTTATAACCTTTGGCTATACCCTCGATGGAATTGGCATGAAAGAAAATCAAAAGTAGCCATAGGCTATTGAAAAGTAAAGATGACCCAGAGCAAGTTAATTATGGGATTCGTCAGACCGCTTTGTCTGCGTAGCTTGGTATCGCTCCAGGGTGCCGCTACGCGCCAGGCCTCGATGAACATTGCGGCATAACTTGGCAAAACGGCTAAGCTCGCCAAGCAATGGTCTTTCTCCCCGCTCAATGGCGCTTTCCCAATAGCGCATTTCACTGTCCACCAGCTCAAGCAACTTCTTAGGACAACCTATGCAGTCCCCCTTTGGGCCACAGGCAAAGGTCTCAGGATCATCGAGCGGCATGGTCTGTTTTACCTGTTCGATTAACTGCAACATGGCGATGGTGCTATCTGGCTTGCGCGTCACGGGCGTTAATGTCTCGCATCGAATCTGACGAAAAATAAGACCGCTATATTACCTTTCCCTTAGATAACAAAACAGGACCTTGATCAAGGACGCTCATAATAGATCTGCTGACCGGCAGCGTTAAAATAAAACGCCTCGAGTAATTTCCCCTTGCCGTCGAACCGCTCACGCTTAATCAAGTTGCCCGAATCATCGAAGGTCTTCACCTGAGTATCCACCATGACCCCCTGTCGAAACTCCTTGGCATTCATCAGCTGACCACTGCAGTGATACCATTCGAATCGCCCATGCTCGACCCCCATCTCATAGTGGGCGAGCTCCTCCAGCGCACCGCTAGACTGACAGAAACTGCGCTGCTCACCGTGGCGTACGATAAGCGGATCGAAGCCATATTGCTGCTGCGATTGTAGGCGACCGTTTGGCCAGTAGGTCTGCTGCGTGGCCAGATCGCTCTTCCTATCATAGGCATAGCGCGTCTTTACTCTGCCGCTGGCATAGAAGGTGATCTCGCTGAGCAGCTTAAGATCCTGTTTACGAAACAGGGCGTCGCTAGCCAAGCTGCCATCTGGAAAATAGTGACGCAGGCGCTCACGCTGCTCGCCATCCTGAAAGAAGATGTGCGTCCAGGGGCGTCCCTGCTCATAGATGATGGACTCGACTGTCTTATCACCCTCTAGGCGGCGATAACTTTCTATGATGCCAGTCTCATCGAACAGGGCGATCGCCTGTTCCTCACCATTCTTGTAGATGGCCTGACGTTTCGCTCGCTGGCTTTGCTCATAATAGTCTAAGTGTTCACCCTCTCTTATTCCTTGACGATACCAACCCTGGGACAGGATACGACGCCCATTGGCCGAGAAGCTAAATCCGTGACGTTTACCCTCAAGATACTGAGTAGCGCCAAAGTAAGTCGCCAACTCGCCCCGAGTCGCTATGCCGCTAAAGGGCTTGCCGCGATAGCCTGTAAGGCAGTCAGTCTCGACCCAGATCCCGTAAATCTGCTGCTTGCTGCACTCGATAGACGTAAGTAGCTGCTCATCTATGGGCAGTTGAGGCGCCTGATGACAGCCGGATAACAGCAAGGCCAAGAACGCCGGGGAGATAAGCTTAACGCCTGACTTCATCTTATCCCGGCTCCAATTTTTTCGAGCAAAGCTAGAATTCTTGTTCCAGCTTTGCTCGAATTGTTCTGTTCCAGCGTCCTTTGGATATGTGGCACGTAATTCCCCCTCACCTAGTGATGCTCCGTCTTGATCAGCTTGCCGAATTGATCATAGAAGGCCCAGTCACCGGCCTGCCTATCGGCGATATAGCTGCCCTCGCTGCGCAGCTCGCCAGTGGGCCAGTAGGTGCGCCATAACCCCTCTTTGCGTGAGCGCAGAAAAGTGCCTTGCTCGGCCTGCTTACCATTAGCATGAAAATAGCTGGCCTCGCCTTCACGCAGACCATCCAACCACATCTCCTTGGTCTTGGGCTTACCCGTCTGGAAGTAGCTATACTGCTCGCCGCTTAACTTATCCTTTTGGTACAGAGACTTCTGCTTAAGTTGACCATTGGCGTAGTACTTGGCAACTTCTCCCTGTAGCTTGCCATCCAGATACTCGGCACTTTCAGACAAGACACCATCTTCAAACCAGCTCTGCCACAGTCCGGTCTGACGTCCCTGCACCATAGTGCCTTGGCGCTTGAGTTGACCATTGCTTGGGTAATACTCGCTGTAGGGGCCTGTCAACTCGCCTGCCACATACTGCTCGCTGCGGTAACAAACTTGCTTGAAACTGAAATAGCGCCGCTCGCCCTCGAGTTTATCCAGGTGATAATGACTGGTGCGGTAGATGTTACCCTCGGGGATCGCTCCAAAACTGGGATCTTTCTCCTGAAAGCGATACTCGGTCCACAACCCCTGTTTGCGATTATTTTGATAATGGCCCGTGACCCTGCGACGACCATTATCATACTCGCTGTAAGGGCCGTTGAGTTTGCCGGCCGCGAACGTCATCTCCCGACTGACGAGTCCCTGGCGGTACTGGCGCCATCCCCCCTGTTTTTCGCCTTTATGGTACAACCCCTCTTCATTGAGATCGCCATTGGCATACCAACGGGAAAATTGACCATCTAGCGGGAAACGCTCGCTGCTGGCACTTTTCTCGTCGCTATAGTGAAGTCGCTCTCGTGGTTTCCCCGTTTCATAGAAGGACTCATATAGGCCTACCCATTGCCCCTGGATACGTGTGCCGCGCTCCTTGGGGGTTCCATCTTCATAATATCGCTCAGCCTTGCCAGTTTGCTGGTTGGCCTGATATTGATCCAGACTACGCAGGTTGCCATTGTCATAGTAGCTGATGAAGTCCCCATGACGCTCTCCCTGCTGCCACTGCTGCTGATGCTGTAAACGCCCTTGACGATAGGTGGTAAACTCGCCCTCTTTCAGCCCCATCTGATAGTGCTCAGTCGCGATAAGCTGCCCTGCCTCGTCAAAACGCTGCTGCATTCCGTGCAGGGGATACTGGCCATTATCGGCAAGCAGTTCATCATGATAGCGAATCACCTTCTTGGGCTTACCGTTATCGTAATAGGTCTTTTGAACACCCGCCTGCTGGCCCGCCTTGTAATTGAGCTCACTGACCAATACGCCAGCGCGGTTAAAGTAGCGCTGCACACCATGATGATCGCCATCGAGATAATGTTCCTCTTCAAGCTTCACTCCGGTATCGCTGTAATGCAGTAATCGTCCCTGGCGCATATCGTTGGCATATTGTCCCTTAAGCGACAGCTGGCCGTTAGGATAGTAGCTCAGGCTCTCGCCCTCGAGGCGACCGGCCTCATAATGTTCATCTCGCTCTGGTGTGCCATCATCATAAAAAGTCTGCCATCGACCCTGGCGCTCACCGTTGGCATCGAAACGGCCCTCCTCTAACACCTGACCTTGACTGTTTTGCGCAAGATAAGGGCCTGAGATCTGATTGTTGGCGTATTGCTGACGCTGAGCCAAGACGCCATTGCCATGATAGGTTTCCCAGATCCCGTGACGCAAATGGTCCACATAGGTTTCTTTGGCCTGCAATTTACCACTGGCAAAGTAACGCAGCACCTGAGTCTTAGCCCCGGCCTCATAGACACTCTTCTGATAGAGGTTGCCCAGATCATCATATTGGCTCCAGTCGCCGCTCGGCACGCCCTTGATGTAAAACTGCTCTTCACTTAACTCACCAGTGTTGGAAAACAGTTGCCAACGCCCTGTTTGCAAACCGTTGAGGTATTCACCCTCGACAAGCTTTTGATTGTTGGGCAAATAGACCAGCCAGCGCCCATTAGGCACGCCTTGGGAAAACTCCCCTAAGGTATACCCCTGATTGTCACGCACTAGGGTCACCTGGCCATTGAGCGCCATACCTGTGGCCAAATTGTAATAAGTGGCAATGCCCTCCTGCTGGCGAATCTCCACCATCAGGGTCGACAGCTTCTGACTGGCTTCAACCGGGCAAGTGATAAAGACTGTTGCACTAAGGCTGACGCCTGCCAACAACGCAGAGAGGATCGGGCGGGAAAGGTTCATTCAAGCTTCCTTGTACCTATAAAAATCATTTCCTTGACGGCGCAGCCATAGCGCTGCGCTGTCAGCTAGTATCTGTCTGACGGTTTAACGATAAAGAGCGAAGATTTGTGCTTGTAGCGAGCGATAGGGCCTTGCGGGCTGCGTTTCACTCATCAGCTGATCATGACGATATTCACTGCGCTGGCGCAGGGCGCCGTCGGCGTAAAAATCATATTGAATGCCATGCCTTCGCCCCTCACTATCATACTGAGCGATGGCCAATCCATACCCTTTGGCCGAGCGTCTTTCCCAGCGGCCAACCTGTTTACCCGCGCGGTACTCCCCCTGCCAATAGGTTCGATGAGGCTTAGGCTGAGGCGAATAATCACCTTCTTGAACCACTATCCATTTGCCTTCGCGCTGACCATTGACATACTGCCCCTGCTGGTAGATCTCGCCATCGGCATAGAAACGCTCGAACCTTCCTGCAGGCTCTCCATCTTGATAATTGATCCGTTCCAGCACCTGATCTGACTCACCCAATGACAGGTATTCGCCATCAAGCTGGCCTTGGGCGTTATAGTGACACCAAGTGCGCATCTCGCGAGTCTGCATCTGCCAATCGCCAACCGGCTTATCTAAGGCATACTCACCTTGATAGAACAAACTATTATCGCCGCCGCGCTTCTCGGCTGGCCCATGACGCAGCCCGTCTCGATAGTGGATCTTCTCTAGCCAGGCAAGCTTCTCTTTACGATCCAACTTGGCGGCGATTTTTAATCCTGTCAGCTTGCCGGCCTGGGTCTCCTCCCGACCAATCACTTTTCCGTCATGATATTGGGTCACTAGGCGCCACTGACTCAGCTTACGCTTCTCTAGTTGCTTGCTCAGCGAGCCTCTATGATAAAAACGTCTGACCTCCTGAACATCGCCATCGGCGCTGTAATCGTATTCGGCCTCCCGATATCGATCGCCGTTTTCTCGATACTCGACCAAGCTCAGGGTTCGCCCACGGCCATCGAGGATTTCTCGTTTCGCCAGGCGGCCATCTTCGAAGTAGTTCAGCTGCTCGCCTACCTTGAAGTCGTTTTGCCACCTATGGTGCTGTTTAATCTGACCATTTGGAAAATAGGCAAAATAGTCGCCATCTTGCTTGCCATCAAGATAAGCCTGAGTGACCTCCATCTGGCCATCTCGCCAAAAGGTTTCGACCCCATGCTTAAGCCCATCTCGTTTTTGGCTTTCCATGGTAAGCCGACCTTGCTTGTCATAAAAACGGTCACTGCACAACCCGGTATGACAGAGCTCACGCACTAAGTGGCCCATCGGTGAATAGACCTTCTCTTGCTCAATGGGCTCACCCTGATGTAATACCAGCTCACGTTTGAGCCGACCATCACCATAGTATTCCCGTTGCAGCCCCTGACGTATTCCCTTATCAAACTGGCAATCACAATTGAGTTTGCCGGCGCCATCATAGATCTTTACCAATCCCTGACGCTGCCCCTGGGAATTAAACTCACCTTGCTCCACCAAGGTGCCATCTTTGGCAAAGAAGCGATAAGCCCCCACGGGATGGGCGTTATCACTTAGCGACTCACCGCTCAAGGTGCCGCTAAATTGCATGATATCGCTACCAAGATAATAGGGCTCGAAACGAAAGCGCCCCGCTTTAGGCTCAATTGCGTTTTTCAAATAGAAACTGGCTTGTTGCTTATCTTGGGTGGGCTGCCAATCATCATCCAACCAGATATTGGCCTGGACGTCGCCAAGGATTAGGGTAAAACAACCGATCGCGAACAGGAGAGCAGGTCTCATCTTCATCTCCTAGGGCAATGGCTTAAAATGAAATTGGTAAGGAATCGTCAGCGGCTTATGACTCACCTCAAGGTAAGCGGCGCGGCGCGCGGCGCCATCGACACTCAACCAACGCCCATCAATCAGGGCACTTTCCAGTGTATCTCCCTGACTCCCCTTGGGCAGACGCGGGTTAAGACGCCTACCACTGGCATCAGTGATCAGCAAAGATCTCAAGTTCATCGGCTCCTGAGAGTCCCCGCCCGTGTGTGAAACAAGCGCCGAGAGATCCACCAACCAGGGACGCTCGCCAGGTTTTATCAAAATCTCATGCCACTTAGGTTCTCCCTGACAACGAATGGTGCCCGCCACTTGTTGGTCGTAAAAGTAGTGCCGGGTATCATCCTCTGTGGTCAGTAGATAGGCGCTCTGCCCCTGGCCATCGTTGACAAGACGCCATACGACGGGCATCTCCCCCTCATTGAAACCTTGAGTAATTTCAGGCTGACACCAGTTGGCCAGCGCCGTTGGCAAGGGGATAAAGAGATCGTGTCCGCTGAGCGATACCGTTGTCAGTTGGCTTAATCCATCCCTTGGTGTCAACTTGCCAGATGGCTTGGGCTTAGATGCAGTTTGCTCTGAAAGTTGCATCGGGGGATTTTCGAGGTTGGCGTCATACTCAGACTGACGCACAAACTTGACGCTGCGGCTGATCTGGGCGTCGACCAACGACTCAAGATGTAACAGCTCAAGGCTTTTTGGCGTCTGTGCCAGCTGCAAAATATAGACGGTTGGCGGCGGCTCAAGGGTAAATAACTCATCAAGCAGCATCTGCTCGGTCATAGAGAGCCATTCAGGCCCATGATAGACCATGTTTTCCAAGCGCAACTGACCAATAAGACCATTGAAATTTGGAGAGAGATCATAGTTACCGCGACTCGTCACCGACAGGCGATAGCGCCCTGTGGTGTTCATCGCTTCTAAGGTAAGAGTCGAGTCCCCATAGCGGTAGGGAGCGCTCAGTAACTGCTGCCAGGGGAGCGATTTACTCACACGTTTTATCGGTGTCAGGCGCAGATCGGCGCGAATATGCTCAAGCTCGTCGAGTTTGGTTTTGCTCTCGCCCCAGCCTAGCGGTAATAAGTTGAGCTGCGAGCTCACCACGCCGCCAAATGCCCGGGCACCGCTACTGCTATGAACCCAAAGCGGCAAATCGATGACCCGCTCTTGCCAGTCGATCAACTCAATGTTGCTGTATGCTACCGAGGTGGCGTAGTCGCCCGGCACTAAACCGTGAATATAACGTAGCTCAATATCATCACCTCCCCAGCCGGCAGACATGATCCCCTGAGCCTGCGCCATCATAGACGCCGAGCCATCTGGGTCATCAGGGGTCTTGGCTAAAGGAGTGATCTCATACAGGCTGTCATCCGGTTCATCATAATCAATATCGCCTTCGTCCTGCCACAGCATACTGCTGACATAGAGACTGTCCTTGGGGGCCATCACCCAGCGACGTGTCTCTAGCTTTTCGCCAAGGCGTTTTTGCTCAACGAGCAAGAGCTTATCGAGCAGGCCGGTTTGGTGATGATAGGTTAAGCGGCCAAAACGCCGGTATGCCACTCCCGCTTGCTGATAGGCATTGAGCAGGCTAGCCGTCGTCAGCTCTCCCTCTCTCTCCTCCACATGCCAATCGGTAAATTCACCTAACACAGGCGCAATAACCCCGCCCGACTCGGGCGTATTAGCTTGAGCGATGACAGGGCTTAAATGAAACAGTGATAACAGAGGCGCTAGTGCCGCCCTTACCTTATCGCCTTGTCTGTCGTTATAGGCTTGCCAGGCTTGTTGCGCTTTAAATGTCAGCGCTGGCGGCTGTTGGCCTTCACGGCTGAGGAGCATCCCTTGTCGAATTATCGCGCCGAGTTTTGCTGCAGAACCTGCATCATCGAAACTGTTGACCCTGAATCGATAACGATGATCTTGATACTGCAACATTTGAGGAGTGATAGAGAGATCGGCGGCGTTAGCGCCATCGCGATAATCAAGCAAGGCCCTTGCGCGATTGACGACTTGTTGGTTATCACCATAGGCAAAAACTGTACTCATGGTGATCTGGTATTGACCAAGCTTGCGCTCAGCTTCCTTGCAATAAGCGCCCTGAAGTACGCTGAGCAGGCTCAAACAAAGTGTGAGCGCGACATAAACAACCCTGTTTAGACGACCGGCCATCCTGACATCCCTGGCTATGCATATTACTGAAATGTAATATGATTAAATCAAATCCTCGGCCATTCTACACAAAAGTCAGACGAAATACAGAGCCAGGCAAGCTAAAGGGTTCTTGATAGGATCAGTGACAGTCCATCTAACAGCGGATCAGAAATATTGCTCCATCAGCAGCTTGGCACTCATGGCTATCGACATGGTCACCACCAGAGGACGAATGATCTTACTGCCCTTAGTCAGCACCATACGCGAGCCTAAGGTCGCCCCTATAGCCTGCCCTAGCAACATGATGCCACCCAGCAACCAGAGCACCTTGCCGCCCAAGGCAAAGAAGATCAATGAGGCTATATTGGTTGAGAAGTTCAGCACCTTGGCATGAGCCGTAGCCTTTGCCAGCCCGTATCCCGCCAGCGACACAAAGGCCAAGGCAAAGAAACTGCCCGTCCCCGGCCCGAAGAAACCATCATAAAACCCCACCCCAAGCGCGGCCGTAAATCCAAATACTGAGGGCGTCAGTACTTGCTGCTTATCCTCTTCGCTGATTTTCTTGGAAAAAAGAAAGTAACTGCCAATAGCTAGAATCAAGAAAGGCAGCAACAGCTTGAGCACACTGGTATCAATCAACTGCACTGCTATGGTGCCTAACGCTGAGCCCACAAAGGCGCAGGCAATCGCCAGCTTCATCTGCCCGAGATTCACCATCCCCTTACGCACAAAATAAAAACTGGCAAAAAAGCTGCCGCCACAGGCCTGCAGTTTATTGGTCGCCAACGCCGCCGTGGGCGGCAAACCAGCCCACATGAGCGCGGGGATAGTGATCAATCCGCCGCCACCGGCAATGGCATCGATAAAACCCGCAAGGGCCGCCACGGCAAACAGCAGGGCTAAGATTTCGTAACTGAGCTCGAGAGACATAACAATTCTGGGTCAAATGTAAAATGAATTGGCGGCTATTAAACGCCCTTTGCAAGCGTTTGGCAAAGGAGTTATCCTCAACAGTGCGTGAAATAAACTCACAGATAAACAATGACACCATTAACGCTACCTCCCCTCAATGCACTACGGGCTTTCGAAGCGGCGGCCAGACATTTAAGCTTTACCCGTGCCGGTGAGGAACTCTTCGTCACCCATGGCGCTATCAGTAAACAGATAAAAAGCCTAGAAACCTACCTTAATGTCAGCCTGTTTCAGCGCCAGCACAAACACTTGTGTCTCACCCCTGAAGGGGAGCGCTACCTACGGCACATTAGCAGTGCCCTACAGAGTATCAGTCAATCCACTCAGGAATTGATCTCACAGCCTGTCCTGGCGCAGGCGCTTTCAATCAATGTATTACCCAGCCTCACTATTAACTGGTTGATCCCAAGGCTAGAGGAGTTTAAGGCCCGCCACCCTCACCTCTATGTGGATCTCTCCATCGGTGACTTCCAGGTCGACTTTACTCAAGATAAATATGATGTAGCGATCCGCAGCGCCACAGCGCGGCCACGCCATTGTCATGTACTAAAACTCATGGATGAAGATCTTTGTCTGGTGTGCTCCCGGCAGCTGGCCAAACAGATACACACCCTTGAAGATATTAACCAGATGACACTGCTCAAGCACACTACGCGACCAGGACTTTGGGCCTTGTGGGCCGACGAGGTGGGCTTGAACCTGACCACAGACAAGATGCTCGGCATGGAGCACTTCTATATGCTGAGCCAGGCCGCGGTGAGCGGAATGGGACTGGCCTTGATCCCGCGCTTCTTTATCGAAAAGGAGTTGGCCGAAGGCAGCCTGGTGATCCCCTTATCGACATCATTTATCAGCCCCTATGCCTATTATGTGCTGACGCCCAAGGCCAACGAGCGCCCGCTTAAGGCGCAAGCCTTTATCGACTGGCTATTGGAGATCTTTGCTCCCTATCGCCATGGGAGCAGTTAGGCGCAAGGCATCAACTTGCGCCTAAACAAAGGCTTAGTTCTTCAGGAGGTCGGTCACATCGAACGCTTCTAGATAGTTACAACCCGGGGTGATATCCAACTCAAAATTTAACACCTTAAGGCAGGTATCGAAGGTTTTCTCGCCAAACCACTCTCTGTCAAACGCGTGCAGTGCCTTGATAATACCCGCCTGACCACCGTCTCCCTGCAACGTCTCGGGCGTCAGGGTGGCGATAAAACTCGCCACAAGCCCATAGAGATCTTTCTCGGCGTCTCCTTCTGCCGCCCACAACTGAGGATCGGCATATCGACTCGCATAATGACTGGTGGCAATATCCAGCCCGATACCGAAATTCACCAGCACGGCCCGATCATCATTGCAGATGATATTTTTCGGGCAGATCGCCCCATGATAAATATCCATCTGATGCAGATATTGCAGCGCCGACAACAGCTGAGTAAACCAGGTCGATGGCTGGCCCAGTTGAATCTCGGTCAGTTCGTCGAGGGATGCCCCCTGTTCCCAGGCGCGGCTGATAAACAGCTCATCACTCTGAGGTAACTGGCCGAAATTAAGCACCTTCTCCACATGAGGATGATAAAGCTTAGATAAACTGCGGTAGAGGCTGCTGAGCATCGACCAATTGGTCTCCACCTTGACATAGATAGAGATGCCACACGGATAACTGCCCTGCAGATGCCGTGCGCGCCAGAACTGGCTGTTTTCAGTGGCCGCTATAAACTGCTCTAACTGGTAGTGGTGATCTATGATGGCGCCACTGGCGATGGTGATCCGCTGGGGTAAGGTGTCACACACCCCATTGTCGATCAGCGCCGCAATATCGCAGCGTATCATATCCAGATCTGTCATCGCACCGCTCGCCGCCAGCCTGAACCACTGGTAAACCCTCGGCTGACGTGTTTGCTCGGCTAGCGTCAGGAAACACTTAGCAAAAGCATAAATATCTTCACTGGTATTCAGGTTATCCTTGATGTCGATAAACTCCACATCCCCCAGATCCGAGATAAAGATACAGTTGCTGCTCCAACCGCCAACCGTGATACCACGGCGATGGATCTGTTGCAGCCCTGACACGGCACGTCGCAAAATCTCCAAGAGCTGATAAGTAGTCAGCTGCTCATGTTCAAGTACGTCAAGGGGAACACCGCGTGGCATTCTGATGGGCAGGACTAATTGCTCGCCATCTTGAATCAGCGGCGCACACTGAGGCACACCACTACAACCGGCCAAGGTTTGTAAGCGCTTAAACTCATCACGTAGCCGCATCTCATAGCTGAGCGATTCATCGCTATTGTCAAACTGTGTCGGAACCAACACCTTAAGCAGCCATGGCGCGGTCCAGCCCCCTGGATTGTATTCGGCCTGCCATACCTCGAGACCACTTTGAATGAACAGGCACTTAAGCTTAATGAAATCTTGGATCTTATTGTTGCGCTGCTCCACCAAGGCCACCTGACCTATGGTCTCTAACACCATCTGCTTTTGCTCGTCGGTCACCTGATGTTTACGTGGCGCCGTGAGCCCCCATTCCTTGGTTAACGCAGCCACTATCTGACTCGGTGTATAGATGCTCAGGGAACCCTGTTGCTTCTCCAGTTCTATCTCTTCGCCCTTTCGCCCAGTCACAAAGACCATTCCCTGACACCAAGGGGCATAAACACCAACCGGGATCTTATGCTTGACGTTACCCGCCAGCACCCGCGCCACATAGTTGGCCTTGGCAAGGCTGTTGTCTACCTGTCGACCATCGAGAGACCAGGCGTGCAGCCCAGCATCCAGCCTACCAATATAACCTTTGACGTCGACGACATATACGCCCCATTCGCCAATCACCAGGGCATCGACCTCCATTGCCTGACCTGACTTAGTGGGGATCTCTACGTTGGTAAGCAAGATATAATTTTCTGGCAACTCATCTGCCAACATGCCAAATGCCCAGCGCTCGGCGTCATTAACCGGCGTACCGAAACTGATCTGTTTTGCCATGGGCTCTCCCTACTTAGGCATTTTTGTTTTATGAGACAAATTTAAAGCATAAAAAAGCCACTAAAAATAGTGGCTTCTCGAATTTTTGGTCATTAGTGCTGACAGCCATCACCGCATTCATGGTCATGATCGGCAAACTCATCATCACCTTCTTGGTGCTGCATCACGCCCCAACCGTCGGTCGCGCCGCCAAATTCGGCAGCAAACTCATTGAGTTCAAACTCTTGATCAACGATCGCCTGATACTCTGGCACCATGTTAATGCATACGATCAGCTCCCACTTACCCAGCTCATCGTTAAGGTGCAACTCTAACTCGCCCTCAAGATCTGACTTTGCCAACTCTTCAACGGCAGATTCCGCATCACGCTGATCTTCGAAGACCAAGAAAAAGTCTACGTCCAAGGCCTTGGTTAAATCTATGCCAGCATCGGCCATAGCCGCTAACATCTTGCCGTTGTCATCATCTGGATACTGCATAATATGACTCCCTCTTTGATTACTCAGCGACTATGGTGACACTTTCGCCGTTATAGCTGACCACCTGTCCGGCAATCACCTTCTTACGTTTACGGGTTTCAACCTCACCGTCAACAGTGACTAAGCCTTCGCTGATCACCACCTTGGCTTCGCCGCCACCAGAGGTCATAGACTGAACCTTTAACACTTTATAAAGTTCGATAAAGGTTTCTCCTGGCAACAACGCCAGGGTTTGAGATTCTGTGGTCACACTAACTACCTTTGTTTAATTTGAACCGGGCGAGTATACCACCTCGGGGCTAGTGCGGGCTATCACCACGCTCACTGGCCAACAGACCAAAGTAGCAATCATCTACCCAGACATGGTTAAGGCGAAAATTATGTCTTAGGGTGCCTTCATGCACAAAACCACACTTTTCCAGCACCCGCACCGAGGCGAGATTATCGTTAGAACATAAGGCAATGAACTTATGCACTTCATATTGCAGGCAAGCCCAATCGATCACCGCCTTAAGGCTTTCGGTTGCGTAACCCCGTCCTTGACCATTGCGGCTTAACATATAGCCCACTTCGACCTGCCCAAGGCTAACATCAACAGTATAAAAGCCACTAAAGCCGATGAACTCGCCTGTGGCAATCTCTTCGATCACTAAGGTTAACCAGGCACCAGACTCGAATCTCCATGGCATAAGCCGCTCGGCAAACTTATCCCGTATAACGGGTTCACTTTGCGGCGCTCTGACATAGCGATTTTGCCGCTCATCCTGATGAACCGACAAGAAGTCTTGCCAGTCATCAGGTGTGAGCGAGCGGATCCTTAAGTTGTCTGTATATAACTCAAGCATCAACTCGCCTTAATTAACCGCGACTGGTCACTTCGAGCAGATGATAACCAAACTGGGTCTTAACCGGGCCTTGCACTTCATTTAATGGTGCGCTGAAGACCACTTCATCGAACTCACGTACCATCATGCCTGGACCGAATGAGCCCAGATCGCCGCCCTGAGCGCCTGATGGACATGATGAATGTGCCTTAGCCATTTCGCCGAAATCGGCGCCATCTAAGATCTGCTGTTTGATCTGTGCACACTCTTCTTCACTGCTGACTAATAAATGACGTGCTGTTGCTTGTACCATGTGGCACTCCTCTAATTTCCCTAAAAATGAATAAAATAAAACCCAGCAAGTATAAAACATTTGCTGGGTTTAAAAAGGCATTCCTCTCAGATTATGCCTTAGCGCCTTGGGCTTTGATCCAACGGTGGATTTTTTGCTCCATTACCGCCATCGGCAGCGAGCCCGAGGTCAAGATCTGGTCATGGAAACCTTTAAGATCGAACTTGTCCCCCAAAGCTTTTTCCGCTTCGGCGCGCAGTGCCAATATCTTCAGCTGACCCACCTTGTATGACAGAGCCTGTCCGGGGATCGCCATATAGCGCTCCACTTCGGCGATAATGTCGCTCTCGGCCATCGGCGAGTTATCCTTCATATACTGGATTGCCTGCTCGCGGCTCCAGCCTTTAGCATGTAGTCCGGTATCAACCACAAGACGCATAGCGCGCAGCATCTCATCGGACAGCTTGCCGAAATATTGGTACGGGTCTTCAAACAATCCCATCTCAATCCCCAGATACTCGGCGTAAAGGGCCCATCCCTCTTCGAAGGCAGTATATCCACTAAAGCGTTGGAACTGAGGAACGCCGGTCAACTCCTGCTTGATGGCGATCTGGAAATGGTGTCCTGGCGCCGCCTCGTGCAAAGACAGGGTCGTCATGCCCCACTTGGGCTGCGCCTTAAGGTTAAAGGTGTTGATGTAGAATACACCAGGACGAGAGCCATCTACCGCAGGCGCTTGATAAGAAGCACCTGCCGCAGACTGCTCACGGAAACTCTCAACCGGCTTAACCACATAGTCGGCTTTTGGCATGACATTAAAATACTGTGGCAATTCGGCGTTAATCTTATCTTTCAGCACACCATATCCGTCAATCAACCCCTGACGGTCGCTAAAGAAATACTGAGGCTCTGATGATAGCGAATCAAAGAATGCCGTGAGATCGCCTTCAAAACCTACCTGAGCTCTCACCTTGTCCATCTCACTCAAGATGCGCGCCACCTCATCGAGGCCAATCTGATGTATCTCATCCACCGACATACTGGTGGTAGTATGAGAATTGGCGAGATGCTGATACCAAACCTTACCGTTTGGCAATCCCCACCAACCGTCACTGGCTCTGGCAACTGGTAGGTAAGTGTCTTGGAAGTATTGTTTAAGTGACGTAAGTGCTGGGAGCAGCTCTTTACTGATTAAGTCACTATATTGCTGGGTGAGCTGCGCTTTTTCTTGCTCACTAAAACTTGCCGGCAACTTGGTAATTGGTGCATAGAAGAGACTTTCACTTGGCTTTTCGACCAGCTGGGCCTCCAGCTGAGGAATAATGCGCTCAACCAAAACCCTTGGCAGCACAACCTTACTGGCGATCCCCTCATCCATGCGCGACTGTGCCAACTTGGTCCATTGAATGAAGCCGCTCAAACGCGACAACCAGTTTTCGTAATCTTTAACCGTGTTGAAAGGTTGGGCACTCTCCCCACTACCCAACTGCACCATGGTGATCACTGTGCTATAGAATTGGTTCATCGGCATAAAATAAGCCGGGAAAGTTTCAGACACTAGAGCCATGTTTCTATCATAGGCAAACATGTCATAGCTAAGCTGTAGCGCCTCAGGTAAGGCATTTCGATCTATCGCCTTAACTTCCTTCAAATAGCGACTGTTGAAGTCATGACGTGCCTTTAAATACTCTTCAGTCAGACTGCCACCAAACTGATCGTTATAATCATTAACACCGACAAAGGTAGCGTACATAGGTTCGAGCTTGAGTAGATCGTCAAAATAACGATCGACTAATTCAAGGTAAACCTGCTCAGCGCTCTGAGTCTGTGTGGCAGAGACTTTCTCTGCTGCCGGCGAGCCCTTTGTCGTTTGACTTGCACTAGTGTCCTTGTCTGAGCAGCCAGCCATGGCTACTAAAGCTGATATCGTCAATGCGAGAAGCGTTTTATTCATTCGAGTTATATCCTTCATATTCTGTGCAAGTGTACGTTGTTTTCTATACTTACCTTAGGTGTATCTGAGGAGCGAGTTAATGATTTACTCATTTAGTAATTCTGGATTCAGAGATCCTGAAACTGGCGTCTACAATCAAACCTACTTTATGGAGGTGTTCAATCGTGAGTGGCACCGCCATATGCGAGAACGCCAGACGCTGGCACTATTGTATCTTTGCCCACACATTCATGAAACAGTAAAGCAACCTCATTTGCTTGAATTATTCATGAAACAGGTTCAAGAAGCGATATTAAGGACCACGGATCTGGTTGCAAGGCTAAATCAGGATAACTTTGCCTTGGGGTTGTTTAACATAGACAGAGAAGGAACCGAAATCGTTATCGGCCGCATCGAGCAGAAAATCATGGCCTTTAACCAGGATTTTCAACGTAAACACAACTACCGTATCGACTATGAGTTGGCTGCCTGCCTTTGCCAGCCTGAGGACGGTCTCAACATCGAAAATTTGTTTGAAGATGTGCGCTCGTTGACTCATACCCTCGAGGGGCAAAAGGAGCATCATACGGCGATGCGCTGTCTCAACTAACTAGATTAAATGACATAAAAAAAGCCCCTCGCGGGGCTTTTTATGTCATAACAACCAGGATTAAAGTGCAACGTTATAGATACGTGCTTTTTCCTTGATATAAGCAAGATAGCTATTAGCTGTGCGCTTAGTCTTCTCATCCTTAGCAGCCTTTAAGCAAGCGTTATACGCTGCCTTGTACTGCTTAGTGCCGAGATAAGCCAGCGCCAATTCAAACTCAACTTCACCCTCGCTCACGCCACCTGCTGCAAGTGCTTTCTTCAGCACTGGAATAGCAGCCTTATGTTGTTCGCGAAGCGTCAAAAGTCTTGCTTGCTTAAGATAAAGTTTACCGTCGTTATTAACGTCAGCAGCTTTACCATAGTATTCAGCCGCTTCTTTTAGCTCTTTCGCATTGTGATAGAAGCCACCTAGGATAGACAAGGTTTTCTCATCTTCCTTGATCAGGCCACTCTTCATATGCTTTTCATAGATTTTCGCTGCACGATACGGTGAACCGTTTTGTGCCAGCAGTTGAGACAGACGTGTAATATTAGCCGCAGTCTCTAAAAACCCATTCATATAAGCTAAGTGATAAGTTGCTAGTGACTTTTCATAATCTTCAGTCATCAAATAAAACTGCGCTAACTGTACCCAAAGACGGCCATCTTGTTGGAACAAGGGAACCATGGTTTCGAGTACTTTAATCGCATTTTTATAATCTTTCTTGTTGAAGTAAGCGGTCAGCTTCATCTGGTACAAGCCTTTATCGGGCTTAGTACTGATGGCCAGACCTTTATCAACAACGCCAAGAACCTTGTCCCACTCTTTGAGCTCAGAGTAAGCGATACCAATACGGCGATACACTTGTGCATCTTCCTTACAGGTAAACTTCATCCACTCATAGTAGTAAGGGATAGATTCTTTAAACTTCTTTTCCTGAATCAACAGGTCAGCGTACAAACGCAGGGTAGCACCATGGTCTGTACCACCAAGAATGTCAGCGTCTACGGCTTGCTTCAAATACTTGACTGCTGTACCCATCTGATTCTTTTCGGCATAGAAGTTACCCAACATACGGGCAATATAGGCCTTATCAAAATCATCACGAGGACTGGCTTCAAGCAGAACGGCAATCGCTTCGTCAATGTTACCTTCTTGATAAGCTTCGAAAGACTTTTGGACTTTCTTTGCCGAGCTTTGACCTACGGCCTTAGACTGGCGCTTCTCAATCGGGCACTTCTCAGCGGCGTTTGCGACTGGCGCAATTGTTAGACTTCCACCGATAGCAAACAATAGTGCTGCTGCAAGCGTATTAACTTTTTGCATCTCTATTTGCCTCCATCTAGTTTAAAGTCCAATTGAACAGTCATGCCAGGTTGCTTAAGGGCTTTACCGTCAACAATCTTAGGCTTGTATTTCCACTTTTTCAGTGCGCGCTTAGCTTCTCTATCGAAAATACGCTTTGGATCGGCGTCGATCACCTGCACATCTTCTACACCACCAAGTTCGTTGATGGTAAAGCTAAGTTGTACCCAGCCTTCCTTACCGTCACGTGCCGCAGCAATTGGATACTGTGGTTCGATACGTACGATAGGTGTCGCATCACCGTCACGGGTCATCATGTTGCCCAGCTTAAAGCCGGTACTCGCTGAGCCAGCAACTACACCAGACATGTTGAAAGCCATGTTGGTATCAATGTCAGATGAGCTATCTGGCGGTGGCGTATCTGGTAAAGGTGGCTGCTCAGGCGGTGTAGGTGGCTTAGGTTTTACCCTAGGCTTGTCCTGCACTTTCGTATCCTGTTTATCCATACTGATCTCGATAACTGGAGAATCAGTTTTGGTGTCGGCGCGTTTAGCGCCGCCACCGACCAAGAAGGCCATGAAAACAAACAGGGCAAAAGTAACAGCACCACCAACTAATAATGATACTATTCCTCTCAGCATATTAGTCTTTCCCCGCTGAAACCGATATTTTATCGATACCCGCTTTCTTCACATTGTCCATAACCTTTACAACAATGCCGTGTTCAGCTTCTTTATCTGCTTCGATCAGTACAGCCGCTTCTGGTGCTTCAGCCAGCATACGCTCAACGTTTGCTGTCACACGCTCGATGTCAACCTGACGGTTTTCCATCTTAATCACGCCTGTCTTGCTGACACCAATAAAGATGTTTGCAGACTTCTTAGTTGTCGCTTGAGAAGCTTCTGGCTTGTTGTAGTCAAGACCAGATGGCTTAATGAACGACGTCGTTACGATAAAGAAGATCAACATGATAAACACGATGTCGAGCATCGGCGTCATATCAATTTGCGCTTCTTCTTCTATACTTGAATGCTTTTTACGTGCCATGTTCAATACTCTCTCTAGTGGTGTGGCAAGCTATCTTTGAGCTTTTCTAAACTGATTTTCATTTTTGCATCTAAACGTGTGCTAAAGAATACACCCGATAGTGCTGCGACCATTCCTGCCATTGTGGGCATTGTCGCCATTGAAATACCAGCTGCCATCATACGAGCGTTACTCGTACCATGAACTGCCATCACATCGAATACCTGTATCATACCGGTTACGGTACCTAGTAGACCGATCATTGGACAGATGGCTACTAAGGTTTTGATAATCAGCATACGAGCATTCATATCTTGTTTCGCTTGGGATACCCAAGCTTCACGGATACGGTGTGCATGCCAAGAGGTAGAATCCTCTCGATTGTCCCATGCGGTGATAATGTTCTTGTGCTCTTTTGGCGCAATCAAATTGAGATACCAATAGCGCTCAAGCATTAACACCCACATTAGAAATAGCACTGCCGCAACCAACCAGAGGACGTCGCCTCCGGAGGCCATGAAGCCCCTGACGGAATCCCAGATGTCCATCAGGTATAGCATCATTAGGCGTTCCTCTTCTCAGCGTGCTCGGCAACGATACCCGCACTTTGCTCTTCAAGTACTTGAACAACTGACTTACTACGTGCAATCACGATAGCGTGCATTAGCATTAGTGGAAGTGCAGCAACCAGACCTTGTACGGTTGTCATCAGTGCCATAGAGATACCACCAGCCATTAGCTTAGGATCACCAGTACCGAATAGCTGGATGCTTTGGAAGGTTGCAATCATACCGGTTACCGTACCCAGTAGACCCATCATAGGAGCGATAGCAGCCAGAACCTTGATGATTGAGATACGAGTCTCAAGTGCAGGCGTTTCTTTTAGAATCGCTTCGTCAAGTTTCAGTTCAAGCGTTTCAACGTCAACATCTTTGTTGTCGTGGTAAGCTTTCAACACGCGACCAAGAGGGTTGTTACCTGGGTTATCGATGTTCTTACGCTGAGCGTTAACTTTAGCGCCAACAACATACAGAGTCACCAGACGTTCGATAGAGATCAGGGCACCTAGTACCAGTAGACCGATAATGATGTAACCGATTGTACCACCGGCTTCAATACGCTCTTCGATAGTTGCTTTCTGAGTGAATACGTTTAGCAGTACACCACGTGCAGGGTCAACGAACAGTTTGTGAACGCCAGAAGTTTGGCCTTCGAAAGCTTTAACGCTTGCTACTTGCTCGCTACCAGGCTGCTGTGAAAGCTGCTGGATAAGACCTAGGTCGGCGTTGTAAACAACATACTGACCATCGGCTAGTAGGTTATACGCACCAACACGAGTTACCTTAGTGGTGTGAACGTTACCATCGATACCCGTTACCGCTGCATCAAAGGTAACAACCTTACCAGATTCAGCCATTTCAAATAGCTGCTCTTCCCAGAACTTTTCGAGTTCTTCGATTTTTGGCAGTTCTTTACGCGCACCAAGTTCAGCGATGAACGCATCACGACCTGGGTACTGTGCACTAACGTTTGACGCAACAAGCTTACCAGCGAAATCACCGGCTTCACCTTTAACCACACCGAACATTTCACCCAAGTCACCTTGAGCAATCTTACGGTCTTCTTCTAACTGAGCAATTTTACGCTCGTTATCGGCAAATGCTTGTGACAGATCTTTACCGCGCTGTTCTTCAGCGGCAAGTGCAGCCTTTTCACGCTTAAGTAGTGCAGCTTTGTCGCCACGCTCTGCCTGGAACTCAGCTTCACGCTTCTTGTTAACTTGAGCAGCGTTAGCGCGTTCAGTTTGAACTTGCTTAAGTAGCTGGTCGATGCTCTTTGGCGCGTCAGCAGCGCTCACCATACCAGCTGTTAAAGATAGACTTGCAGCAACGATTGCTGTAGAGATTAACTTTTTCATTATTGTGCAGCCTCCGCAGCTGGGATTGGTAACGCGAACATATCTGGAGCACCCTGGCCACGAGCCTGGCGAATTGCTTTAGTAATGTTACGTAGGTAGCTATCTTCTAGCTTGTCCCATGCTTTCGTCTCTGGATTGAACATCCAAGCAGACTTTTGATCTAGGCTTTGTGCGTAGTAGGCAACGCGACCAAAGTTGATGAAATCAACCAAGATCTCTTTACCGTCTAGTTGTAGCTTACCGGTTTCAACGTTCAGCTTAGAACCGTATTCGCGCTCGATGTTATAAGCATCAAGAATCAAACGGTACTTTTCAGCCAAAGTGACGTTAGCGGTATCAAGGGTCTCACGAAGACGCTGAATACGTGCTTCACGAGCTTCCTTATTAAATGGCAGATCCAGTGCAACGAACTGCTCAAGGGCATCAACCATCTTGAACATCAAAGGCACAACACCTTGACGTAGCTTATCAACACCGTTGATATCTTCTTGAATCAGTTTCATTGTGGCTTCTTGGTCTGCAACCAAACCAGCCACGTAATCATTGTATGACTTAGTTGACTCACGAGTGTCTGCAACTTGGCCATATTCAAACGCCATATCTTGCGCTTGATCGTAATACTTATCGACTTTCTTCTGAGATGCTGCTGCATCTGTATGAATTTTAGAATCCGCTTTCTGAACGTCAGAAAGTGGATCGGCAACCACTAAGTTACTGCCTGCTAAGGCCAGCGCGCCAATGAGCGCTGTAGCGATTTTAGTTCTATTGCTTACCTTGGACATAGTTCCCAACCAATTTGAAGTGAAAAATAAAAGGTTTAACTTATTGGTAACACGGGTTTTCTGCTTATATTTGCATGAATTCCGCCACCATAAGTGTGCATTTCTCTTGTGATTGTTAGTTATTATCTTCCCTTTTCTACACCGGGTGAGGTGTAGACCCGCAGGCATCATTTCACAAAATGTTGACCTGTGTCAACATTTGGAAACGGCTAAAACTAGCAGAAAAAGCTCTTACGAGGCGAAATTACTACAAGAGGTGTTTTTTCAAACAAGTCAATATTTACAAATTAAACAAGCCCCCAGGAGTTTAAACAGGCGCAAGTAACTAAGCACCTGAATTTAAAGGGCTATCTACATTAACAATAAACAAAAGATTAATTAACAAAGTGATAACCAACTTGCCATGGGAAAAGCATGCAAATGCAATTATGTTGCTCCGGCGTTGCCATGAGGGATATTCGAAACATAATATATACATATGATCGGTTTAGCCCCCTCCCCTGCTAGACAGTTTTGTTTATAACAATCTTCCATCCTAAAATCTGCCCGTCCTCATTCGCTATTTGACTTAGGCTATAGAGCACAGCGCCATATTCATTGAGACTAGCCAATAGACTGGCCAAGGCGGATTCGTCGAGTGAAGCGGCTATCAATTCTGACAACCTCTCCTTTAACGTTACAATTTGGGTATTGGCGAAATTAAGGTATGTCGTCTTTTGCTCCAGAGACCAAAAAAGCCCCTGCTGAAAAAGTGTCGCAACATAGGCTAACAGTTCACTATCTTTCAATGCGTCTTCATCAAACTGAACAAGGGCCGATATGTGTTGATTTAGCTCATGCCTTAGACGCTCACATTCAGGGTCTTGCTTAACTTTTCTCAAATCCTCCGCATCGATTAAAGTGCCCATTTGTGCAACTAAGGCCTCCATTGTGGCAAATACACGCAGGGTTTCATCGCGACTGATTAAAGTTAAAATTCGTCGGTTACGATTTATCACCAAAGAGCGACTATGATGGGTAACCAGGCTCAAAGCTCCCTCTGGTTTCAAAACACGAATTGATTCCGGTATAGAGAGTGTTAAGTCTGAATATTCCAAGCCAAACTGAGAGATCACTTGGTCAAAATGATTATTAGCATAGGGCAATGAAGCACAATCAACATGAGAAACCAAGGAAACATCGATATTGTTATTGAGATCTAGCTTGGCAAGATCAGTATTAATTTTGGCAAGATCAACACCTATTACCTCTCCAGGTTTCTGCGTATCAGCAAAAAACTGATTGAGTAAAAGCGGCAGTGCCCCATTGCCCGTCGCTAAATCCAGTACCTTAAAATCATCAGGCAAACATTTAAAATCCTGATGCCATATAGTTTCAAGCACGCCAGAATAGTTTCCGCTAAAGCTGGCGCCGAATGAAGTTAAGTGCCCCTGTTGCCAGTATTCGTCCCAATGTTGGCTCATAATGCTTGCCCTTTTCATATTGTTATCTTTATTGGCTTTATTAATACCATAAAAAAAGGCCCTATTAAGGGCCTTTTTATCAAGTATTTATATTACAACTATTAACTAACTCTTAGAACTTAAGAGTGTAGCTAGCACGGTATTCACGACCGAAGTTGTTGTATAGGTCTGGATTTTCAAACTTACCATCTGAAGATAGAACTGGATCTTCATCAGTCAGGTTATTTACACCAACCATGATTGCACCATATGCACCAGCATTATATGTATAGCTGATGTTATGAATTAACCATGAATCCAATTCACCTTCTGGAACAATCGTATCACCAACACTGCGGCTTGACTCGTATGTGCTGTCAGTGTAGTTCATATTCCACGATACACGGTGATCGCCATTGGTGTATGTCGTAGTGAATACTGACTTATACTCTGGCTGTCCTGACCAACCGGCAGTATCGAGTGCACCTGAACCACCTTCCACTTCTTCTACATACTCAAGTACGAAACTGTTAGTCCAGTTAATACCCCAGTCACCAAAGCTAGTCTCGATGTTACCATTGAATGCAACGTCAACACCTTTGATCTGTAGCTTATCAGTGTTGCCATAACCGGTACCGATTTCAAGAGCCTTACCTAGCTTGCCGCCTTCACCTGGTGCACGCACCACGTAGAAAGTTTCAGAAGGAGCTAGGTTACCACTGTCAATACCACGCATAACGTTAGTGATTGAGCGGCGGCTAATAACGTCATCGATCTTCAAGTCAAAGTAGTCAACCTTGACACCAAAGCTGTCAACGAAATCCCATGCAATGCCTAAGTTGATGTACTCAGAAGTCTCAGCACCTAGCTCCGAGTTTGGACGGATATATGTGTCATACTGCTTTTCTGGACAATCAGAAATGCCGTTAGATACACAGAATGGGTAATCGGTACCATCGTCTGCACTAAAGGTTGTTGCTGCATAAAGCTGATCAAGAGCTGGTGCGCGGAATGCTTCAGAGTAAGAAGCACGAACAACTAAGTTGTCCAGAGCTTGCCAGCGAATAGACGCTTTAGGTGCAACGTTGTCACCGAAGTCGCTGTAATCATCGTAGCGAGCCGCAAGGTTCAACTCGACAGAATCGATTATTGGCATAGCTACTTCATAGAAAGCAGCCCATACTTGACGGTCACCGCCAGCTGAGTTACCAGCACTACCACCAATTAGACCAGCTTCTGACTGAGCGTCATAGATAGAAGCGTAATCTTGCTCGAAGTACTCAGCACCGAAGTAATGAGCTACAGTACCGCCAGGCAGTTCACCAGCATCAAATCCGATACCGAAATTATACTGATGGAAAGTCGCCTTATCCTGAGTCAGGGTAGTCGCCTTCATGTTGTTTACACCGGCTTCAGAACCTAGATCGATTCCGTTAGCTTCGTTGTAAGCAAGACCTGAATAGCTTAGGTAGTATTCACCGATAGACTTGTTATCGGCCTTGTTGAAGTGGTAATAGAATTCCCACGTTGCATCATTCCATGAGCTGATAGACCCACGAAGACCAGTTAGGTAGTCTTGGTTATAATCATCTACACGACCATCACGGGTACCGATACCAACCCAACGGAAGTAACCACGAGTTTCTTCACCATATGGGTTGTGTGGATTATCCGCTGCCATATTATACCAAGGTGCAGCTGGTGGCGCATAACGGCCGAATGAGTTGTTTTGAGTAAACATGATGCGGCCGAACCATTCAACATCTTCACCCAACTCATAGTTAGCATCTACATATACAGTGTTACGGTCAACAGAAGCCTTGTTGAATGAAACGTTACCGTATGCATACATACAGTAGCTAGAGCCTGGGCCCCAGTCATCATCAGCGGCAACAGTCTTAAATACGTTATCACCATATTCAGCTGCTAATTGATCACAAAGTGGAGATGCCTGAGCTTCTGAGAAATCAGGTGAGGCAATAGTTGCACCGTAGATGGACCAGCCATCAGTCTCAGAGTAAGCTTGGATAACGCCGTCATTATTTAAATCTTTCATCCATGGCGCAGTGAACTCACGGTCTGCATCAGAGATACCTTTACGGTCTTGGTGGTCGAATGCAAAGGTAATGTTACCCTTATCCATTTCATAACCAGCAACCACAGAGAATTCTTTACTTGTCAGGCCGCCGTCACGGTCACGTGAACCGCCACCTACATTGAACTCAATACCTTGGAAGTTCTTCTTCATGATGATGTTAACAACACCAGCAATCGCGTCAGAACCGTAAGTAGAAGAAGCACCATCGGTCAGAATTTCGATACGCTCAACTGCCGCCATTGGAATGGCGTTCAAGTTAGCAGAAGCACCACCCAGTGTTGGTGAACCTGGGAAACGCTTACCATCGATCAGAACCAGTGTACGGCTTGAACCGGCACCACGTAGGTTGATAGTTGCTTGAGACTGAGCAGAACTACCTGAACGCTCAGAGAATGAACCAAAAGAGTTTAAGTTACTGTTACGTAGCGCATCAGCTACCGTAAAGTTACCTTCAACTTTCATATCTTCTGCAGTGATCGTTGTTACAGGTGAAGCACCCTCAAGATCACTACGCTTAATGCGTGAACCAGTAACTTCAATACGTTCAACTTTATCCGCAGCTTCCTCGTCTGCCGCGAATACTGCTGGAGCAGTAAAAGCAGTCATAGCTGCACCGCTAACTAGCGCAAAACGCACCGAATTAGCTAATAAGCTGTTCTTATACATGTTGTTTCTCCCTGGACTTTATTTTTTATTTTTTTGTGAAAGTAAACACAAATAAACACCAATCGTTACACTTGTGCACATTCGCCAACAAATAGAACCACATGTGAAACATTTAATCAACAATCGCATCACTATTTTCACAGAATTAATTTGCGTTCGCTCATTTTGTAGACGCTTATCACAATTGGGATGATCTTTGTTAGCCAGATCCCTTTGCTTGGTTTCATCATCCCTTAATTAGCAGAGCAATGCGGGACGCCGAAAAAATCAATATAAAACATCAGCTTAACCACATCTCACTTCATTAACTTTAATCTGCCCAAGCTAATTTAATGGGGCGCTTAATTAGCGATTAGGATAATTTATCTATATGCAAATGTAACAAAACGAAGATGGTAACAACTTGATAAAAACCTATAGGTAAGTAGCAATATCAAGCTAGACTCTGGTGGACTCGTAAAGAATTGATTACAAAACAAGCGATACAAGGGTAGAAATCTAAGCCTTTCGCCTGTTGAATTCGGCAAAAGCATAATGAAATAGAACAAGATGTTACAAACATCAAGAGAACAGACAGAGAACATAGGGTCGGCTTAATCGACTCAATTAATACGCCACTGTTTTACAGACACAAAAAAGCGCCCCAAAGGGCGCTTCTTTAAACAGAAAAAGATCTATTTGTTGATTATAAGGTGTAACGAATACCAATGGCTACGCCATCTTCTTCAAACTTAGCTTGCGCTTCGGCATCAGCACCTTCAAATTCACTGAAGTCCTTACGGCCTTCGATGTAAAGTACTGTGTTGGCATCCCACACATAATGCAAACCGGCCACCACGAACTGACGCTTGAAAGATGAGTTAGGATCAACGTTATTCGGTTGAATGATGTAGTCTTTACCCGCATCTAATACGTTGTAAGAAACAAAGGGACGTAGGCCATTGTCAAACTTGTAAGAAAACAGGGTTTCCACACCGTAAGAATCTTTAATCAAACGACCAAGGTTATCAGTGTCATGGTTTTCGTTTTTGTTAAAGTTAGCGGCGCCGTAAAAACCATCGCCATCCCAATTACCCCAGGTCAGACCTAAACCGTAGATCACGTCTATAGCGGTGATCTGCTCGGCTGTCTTTCTGAAGGTCACATCAAATTCACCACGGTTAAGACCCGCTGTAACAGCAAACTTGTCGGTAACTTGGTAAGTCGCCGATGCACCATAGGTATAGTTGTACTTAACTTCTTCTGAATCCAAAACAGCAGGGTCATCCCAACGCTCTTTACAATCAGTCGACAACGCTGGATTTGGATCTGCCTCACAGGTGTAGAAGGTATCGTGTTTTAGCTGAGCTTGTACCGCAAAGCTGAAGTCGCCAAAAGCGTTACGGTATTGAACCGTTTTATCACCACGACCTACGCCGTTTATCGCACCATCAGCCTTGTTGTAGGTGTATACACCAGCAGCGTTACCATCCCACACAAAACCATAGTTTGTGTTGTAGACCACGTCATACCATGCACCCCATTGCTTACCGATAGTCAAACTACCATATAGGTCATGGGCAATACCAACATAGCCTAGGCGGTTATTAAGAAAGTCACCGCTCTTTGATTCGAAGTTACTTTCACTACTGTAAACGATTTCACTGTTACCGAATGGGTTAACACCCCACTCCAACTTAGTAAATGCTTTCCAGCCATCGCTCATCTCACGCGTAAAGCCGAAATTAATCCGTGATGCACCGTTTACCACTTCGGTTGAACCATGAGTGTTAATAACACGGGCATCAACAAAACCACCAATTTCTACAGCATTTTTATCGTCTTTATAGATCTCGATAGCGGATGCAGCGGGAACAAAAATGACTGCCGCTAGCGCTGTTGCTATTACACTCTTCTTCATCTTGTTAATCTAACCTTGTTTGTTATGTTCAGTTTGCTTTATTTTTTGCTACATTCCGTTGTTTTATTTCGTTCCAATTTCAGTTCAAGATTAGCAAAAGATCAGCACCCCCTCAAAGATGAAAATCACAATAACCGTGCCTTTTTTCACCAAATTAACTAAAAAAATTCAGAAAACTCAGACTTCATACTAATTGTTAACAAGTACACACTATCTACTCAACGTGAAAACAACTAAATTAACGTCATTTGCTTGTCCACAAGATTATTGAAACTAGTGTTTAAAATTGAAAGTATAGGATCAGAAATAGGTGCTATTTGTTTATCCAAATAGTACTGATAATCGATTTTTCCGACACGATACTGCACGGGTTCAGCGCCATTTTGTGTCATCAGATAACTGATCTTAGCGCCACGCTTGCCGTGCTCCTTTTCCCCACTACGCTCGCACCATATTGTTGCGGCCTTCACATGGGGTGATGATTTAGCAGTATAGTCGACAATATCCCTGCGCAAACGTTTAGAGAAAATGAGTTTGTCATCCAACATCCCTTGCTGTAACTCGCTAATGATCCGTTTGAGATACGCCACCACATCCAGTTTGGCAAACAGTCGATAGTAAATCTCGGCCTGAATTTCTCGCGCTAATGGACTCCAGTCACTCCTGACCTGCTCCATACCCTTAAAGACTAATTTAAGCTCTTGCTCCGATGTTCGATAGGCGCCCACATAACGCTTCTTAGACCCTAAGGTTGAGCCCCGCAACGTTGGCATGAAAAACTGCTCAAAATGGCGCTCATATTCGAGTTCTAAATAACATTCTAATTGATATTCTTGCTTTAACTTGGCTCGCCACTTCTGGTTAATGCTATCAACCAGCTTGCGGGCAAAGGCGTCAATATCGCCCACTTGTTCAGGCTCAGCCAGATGCACAAAAGTTGAATCCGTATCGCCATAGATAACCGTTAACCCCTGCTCTTCAATCCATTGCTTTGTCTGTTTCATGATCTCGTGACCACGCAAGGTGATCGAGCTTGCCAGTCTGGCATCATGAAACACACATCCGCGAGACCCAAGCACCCCGTAAAGAGAGTTCATGATGATCTTAATCGCTTGAGACAAGGGCCCATTCGCCTCTTGTTTGGCTAACTCCCGTTTCGCCGACAAGCTGGCGATCAGCTCAGGTAAGATGGGCTCCCGACGACTAAACTCGGCCCCCAGAAAGCCAGGAACTGTGTCTTGACCTTGTTTAAGCCCTTCAATCAAGCCTTTGGGATCGATTAAAAAGGTTCTAATAATTGATGGGTAAAGGCTCTTAAAGTCCAATACCAATATGTGTTGATAAAGGCCGGGTTTTGAGTCCATCACATAGCCCCCCGGACTCTCAACGCCATCACTTACCGGCGCGCTTGGCGCCACATAACCGGCTCGGTGAAGATGGGGTAAATACAGGTTATTAAAGGCTGCAACCGATGCACCTACTCGCCCAAGTTCCAATCCGGTCAGGCGTGAACGCTCTAACGCAAAGGCTAACAGAGAGGTTTTTTCAAAGATCTCCCACACAAGGCGACAATCGGTAATATTGTAATGTGCCAGCGCCACTTTATCGTGAAGGAACAGACTGGTGATCTCCTCGGCGCGCTGACTGACGTTGTGAATCGCTTTACCTTCCCCCAGCAGCTCACGTGCTACGTTCTCCAGGCTAAAGCTATCAAATTGATAAAATGCGGCTTTTAACCAATCGATACCATCTAGTACCACACGCCCTGGCAGCACCAAGGTTTCCGGCCTAAATTTATTTTCGACTCGCCAGGATAAGCGCGCGCCGCAACGTCCCAGGGTGAGATCTATCCCAAGCAATTTTGCCCGGCGATAGAGAAGTGCAAAGTCAAAGGTCACTACCGCCCAGCCAATGATGATGTCGGGATCCTGCTCTTTAAACCATTGCAGCAGAGCCAAAATTAGCGCGCGCTCATCCTCAACCATCTCGAGATAGTCAGCTTCGGCTTGTCCCGCCTCGCCCACCATGATGACTTGTTGAAAACGCTCTCCACTGGCCGAATGACCAAATAAGCCGACGCTATATAGTTCCCCCTCCACAGAGCATTCAAAATCTAAGGAGACGACTGACATGGAAACCTTGGCATCACTTCGCCGCCCCCTGTCAGCCAACAGTGTCGGTATCCCCTGCTCTGTTGCTTGCCATTGCCCCACAAATTCCACATCGAGGGCGATATAACGTTCAATCAAATAACGCTGCTCGGCGCGCAGTTCAGATTCGAACAACGCCACGCCTTTATCCGTCGCGGTGCGACTCAGGTGTCGGAAACTTTGGTTAGAGGAAAAATAAAGCGCACTTACTGGCTCATCATCGAAAGTTTTCAATACCAGCGATTCTTGCCTTACCCCAGTATCTTGCAGTGCTGTACCAAGCGCTGCGAGATCTTGTGTGCGGCAAAAGCAGATACGCTCACCATGGGGAACGATGACCCGCACTGGACCTTGAGGAGTTCTGAGATAATAATGCAGCTCGTTAGCAAAATGATGACGAGTGAGTATTCGTCCTTTTATGCTGACAAGCAGCGAATTAGCGTCGCGCAAATTAAACTATTTCCATTTATTTCATAACTTTAGATTAGGTAACTGTAAATAAGTCGCCAAATCATCACATCAATGCTTCTTAGGCTATGTAATCACTGTTATTATGTACAGCATTATTTGTCCAGCACTATGCCTTCATGTTATCTGCAGACGTTAAAACCCAGATCCGTACCATTTACAAAGATATCGCCGCGGCCTTACCTAACTTCAGGTCACGCCGGGAACAAAACTATATCGTTGCCGAGATCTCAAAGACGCTTGCAGGAGAATATGACAAGCACAGGCGGATCATAGTCGTGGAAGCAGGCACAGGTATAGGTAAATCCTTAGCCTATATTCTGGGAACCATCCCCCTGGCGCTTGCCAGTAAAAAGAAAGTCTGTATCGCTACCGCCACGGTTGCCCTGCAAGAACAGCTGCTTAACAAGGATCTGCCCTTCTTTTTACAGCAATCTGGGCTCGATTTTAGTTTTGGTCTCGTCAAGGGACGACAGCGTTATGTTTGTCTGGCCAAATTGGAGATGCTGATCGGCGGCGATGACGGCACTCAGATGGCGATGTGGCAAACCAAACCGGATCACAGTCAAGTAGAACTATTGCAAAGCTTGCTGAAAGATTTCCATGAGGGTCGCTGGAATGGCGAGCGAGACACCCTCACCCAAGCATTGCCAGATCACCTGTGGCAACAGATAGCCTGTGACAAGCACAGCTGCCACCGACAACTGGCTAGCCACAGACAGTGTCCTTTTCATAAGGCCCGAGAAGATATCGACACCTGGGATGTATTGATCGCCAACCACAGTTTGCTGTTTGCCGATCTTGAACTGGGGGGCGGCGTGATACTGCCTGACCCAGAAGATCTCTACTATGTCATTGACGAGGCGCATCACTTACCAGTGGTCGCCAGGGACTTTTCTAGCGCCCAAGCAACCTTGAGAGGCGCTATCGATTGGCTTGAAAAGGTCGGTAAAACCAGCGCTAAACTGCAAAATCAGCTCAAGAGCAACCATATCATAGCGCCAGCTCAGGCAATGCTTGATCACATCAATGAGCTCACCAGCCTACTCGCCAGCGTCGCCCAATATTGTGATGGTCAAGCGGCCGGGTTTGATAACCCCGAACGTCGTATTCGGTTTGAGCACGGCAAATTGCCTCAGGCTTTAACCATACAGGCGGAAAACCTGGCTACCGCCTCAAATGGGGCACTTAAGCAATTCAACAAGATGTTGGCACTGCTTAGCGAAGCCATTAAAGATGGTGAGCTGCCCAAGCATCAGGCTGAGCAGCTGCTGAGCGAAACCGGATTTATGCTTCAGCGTCTGGAAAACCTGCAAAAGCTCTGGAAGATGATGGCCAAAGAGGACAATAGCAAAGGCGCCCCTATGGCACGTTGGGTAGAACATATTGTCGGCAAGCAGAGCGACTACCTGTTCAATGTCTCTCCTATCGAAGTCGGCTTCATGCTGGAATCCCTGCTGTGGGAAAAGGCTGCCGGTGTCGTGCTTTGCAGCGCGACATTAAGGGCATTGAACAACTTTAATCACTTTACCCATCAGGTTGGCTTGTCTGTCAATGATGGCAGTCGATACCTGGCCATGGACAGCCCGTTCGACTTCCAACAGAACGCCACCCTCTATCTGCCTAAGATGCGCACTGAACCCACAGACGATCGCTACACAGATGAGTTGGCCGAGCAGATCCTGACCCTGATCGATGGGGAGATGGCAACCCTAGTGCTATTTGCCTCTTACTGGCAGATGGAGAAAGTGGCCGATCTGGTTCGGCCCAAGCTTAAAAGCCCGCTACTGATACAGGGAGAAGCGTCGCGTCAACAGCTACTGCAAGATCATAAGACGCGTTGTGATAACGGCGAGGTCAGTATCATCTTTGGCACCGGCAGCTTTTCAGAAGGTTTGGACCTTCCAGGCGACTACCTGACTAACCTGATCATTACCAAGCTCCCCTTTGCCGTCCCCACCTCACCGGTGGAACAAGCCCACGCGGAATACATCAAAGTCAAAGGGGGAAATCCTTTTTTACAACTGACGATTCCCGATGCTTCACGTAAACTCATTCAAAGTTGTGGTAGATTACTGCGTAAAGAAGAGGATTATGGCAGAATCACTATATTGGATCGCCGTTTAGTGACGAAACGCTACGGCAAATCGTTGCTCGATGCCCTGCCACCCTTCCGCCAAGTTATTGAATAGGAAACTCTTTGGATCTATTACTCGAACCCAGCAGCTGGGCCATTCTTGCTGCTACGGGCTTCATCGCAGGTTTTATTGATGCCGTAGCCGGCGGCGGCGGGCTACTCTCCATCCCCGCCTTGCTGACGATAGGCATTCCCCCCCATACGGCACTGGGCACCAATAAGTTAGCTGCCAGCTTTGGTTCATCCATGGCAGCCTTTACCTATTATCGAAAACAGTTCTTTACCCCCAAGTTTTGGTATCACGCTGCCGTCGCCACATTTATTGGCGCCGTGATGGGCACCTTTGTGGTTTACCTTATCGACAACCAATGGCTAGAAAAGTGGCTACCGCTATTTATCATCGCCGTAGCCCTTTACACCCTACTCAAACCCAATGCCATGGGTTGCCCCAGCTATGAGCCACCGCAGAAAGCGCCCTCTAAGTTCAAACAGTGGCGCCAAGGTTTGCCGCTAGGGTTCTATGATGGGTTTGCCGGCCCCGCCACAGGCGCCTTTTGGACAATTAGCAGCGTCTCGCAATATAAGTTGCCAGTACTAAACAGTTGCGGCCTCGCCAGAGCAATGACGCTTATTAGTAACCTGACCTCTTTAGCGGTTTTTCTTGCCTTAGGCCAGGTGAACCTGATCATTGGTTTATCAATGGGGCTCTGCATGATGCTAGGCTCCTTTATCGGTGCCAGAACAGCGATAAAGTTTGGGGTTCCCTTTATTCGTCCCCTCTTTATAGCCATCGTCATACTCATCGCCATTAATTTGGCCTGGGGGGCCTGGTCATGAAGACCAATGAACTTATCCACCGCTTACGAGTCCAACTGAAACAGTTAGAGCAAGAGGTGTTACAACACGACAGCCAGCTCCCCAAAGGGGAACGAAAACTGCTGCAAGACACTGAGCGATTTAATGACAAACTATTCAATCAGGCGGGCGCCCAACTCGGTCCCTGCATAGATCAACTCAGTAAGAAGATCGCCCAATTAGAGAAACTGCTTCAAGGCAATATCTCGGCAGACACTATCGCACTGAGTTGTGAAGGGATACAAGACAGGTTTACCGCTTTAAAACGTGCACTCAACACTACGGGACTCGGGGTTAAGTCAGCACAGCAACAGAAGACATCGCGTATTGCCCATGCAAGAAAACGCCGCCAAAACAGCCATGCACAAAGTGGCTTTAGCTGGATCGCGGCCGGGGTGATGAATAATAGCCACCAGCTCTATGAAGAATTGAACAAACATATGAACTGGGTTCACACCTTTGAACAAAAAATTGCGCATTTGCAATCTAAGCTTGAAAACTGTCATAGTGCTGACAAAATTGCACTGCAAAATGAAATACTTTTGGTCCATCGCCGCTTAGGCAAGTGCCGACAAGCTATTAGCTATATAGAAGATCGTATTCAGGCGTTTGAACGCCCGTATAAGCATCAAAATCGTTAAGGAGCAACAATGAAATCAATCAAGCCAATCACCGCTTTAATCGCTCTGCTTGGTGCCTCATCGGCAATGGCTGCAAATCTCAAGATTCCCATGTCGTTCGAATACCTTGCCTTGGACGGCAAAAAAGTTGAAGGCAGCCTGTTTAACCATAAGTCGGATCTGGAACTAAGCGAAGGTACCCACAAAATCGCTATCCGTTACCATGATATGGTACAAGACGATTTCAGCGACAGTGAAAGTTTCGTTAAATCCTCACCATTTATTGTGACCCTGGCCGTTGATGGTGATTATGAATACCAGCTTCAACCAGCAGAAGGCGAGATCATCAAGAAACCTAAGAGTTTTGCTAAGTCGCCAGCCGTTGTGATCAGCCGTGTTGACGGAGGCAACGTCAACTATAAGGTCACTCAAACCGATATCACCGAAAGCAGCTTTGTCAGTAAACTCTTTAATGGTGACTCTGGCCAGGATATTGAAGCCGCTACAGCCGCCGCCACAGGTGGCGCCGCCGTTGCCCGTAGTACTGCGCCTGCCCAGCAAGCCAATACCGTAGAAGCTGTCACTCTGCCAGCCAAACTCCCTGCCAACCCAAGCGATGCTGACCATGCACAGCAAATGCTGCAATATTGGTGGCTACATGCCGATGAGAAAACACGTAAAGAGTTTATGAGCTGGGCAATTCAACAGCTATAAACAACTTACATGGTTCCACTCGTCTATCACGCCAGCTATTCTCAGCTGGCGTTACCCCAACACCATAGATTTCCCATCACCAAATATCAGGCTTTATACCAATATCTAAGAGATAACAAGATAGCGCCGCCAGAGGCCTTTCACCTCCCCCAAGCCGTCACGCCTCAATGGCTAAGCCAGATCCACTGCCCGGATTATGTGGCCCAATTTATCCAGCAAAGTCTCGCCGACAAGGCCATTCGCCGCCTGGGATTTCCCTTAAGCGACAGGCTGACACAACGCACGCTTTACTCCATCGGCGGCACCCATCTGGCCTGCGAATTGGCATTAACCCATGGCGTCGCGTTACAACTTAGCGGCGGCTATCACCATGCCCATTATGACTTTGGAAGTGGCTACTGTGTGTTTAATGATCTGATCTCCGCAGCCTTGCACGCCCAACGCCTCGATGGCGTCGATACTGTATTGATCTTCGATTGTGACGTGCATCAAGGAGATGGCACCGCCGCCATGGGGCAAAAATATGACAATATCTACACCTGCTCTATCCATTGCCAAGAGAATTTTCCGGCCCGAAAGCAGCATTCAGATCTCGATATTGAGTTAGCGCGCGGTACCCAAGACGCTGACTATCTTGAGACTGTGACGCAAACCTTAGCACTTGCGATTCGTCTCTATCAGCCAGACCTCATCTTGTATGATGCCGGTGTTGATGTGCATCAAGATGATAGGTTAGGACACCTTAACATCTCGGCTCTAGGGATCTACCAGCGAGATCATCTGGTGCTCGAAACGGCAAAAAAGGCCGGAATCCCCATAGCATGCGTGGTTGGTGGAGGCTATAGTCATGACATACAAGAGCTTAGTGAGCGCCATGCACAAGTTTTTATTGCCGCTCATGCCATATGGTAGCAAACTAGATTATGCTTAGATAAACCGCAATGGAACTTGAGGGAAAAACCTATGCAACTGGAAATTCGCAATTATTACGAAGTACTCTTGATGGAGTTACTGTCTGACGAAGGGTTATTCGACGAACTCCCCGAAGACTATCTTGCCGATCTCTGCTGCGTCACCTTAAATCAACTACCAGTGCGCTATATCCGCCATCTGGTCGATACCTATTTCTTCGAAGACTATAACGAACTCAAACAGATGAAAGAAGAGATACAAGCCGCGCTTGAGAAATCCAGGGCCTTCTTAAAATCAAAGCTCACAGAAGAGCAACAAGAAGATATCTGACAAGTCAGAGTGATAGCTAAACTGATTATCTTAGGTTTAGTGTTGGGGATAGACTATTTATCATCGAGTGTACCACCAAGTGTATCACCTGAGGTATTTCTGAGTTAACTCGTTGATAATAGTGAGAATTGGAGGTTCCCCTAGAGCCACACCCCGGCACATGAGTCGCCTGCTGCGGTTGCTCCCTTCCGGGCCTGGCCGAGTTCACAAGTTATCATTGCGGGGGGACCCTAGGGTCACCATAGTTTCTTGAGCTAGAATGCTCTAAGACGGCCTGCATTATCCACTAAGGCAGCCCAGCAATCAAGTGAATAACCAAGAGTTATCGCCAGAATAGCCCTAACTGACGAATCTATAAACAAAAGCCCGCGACTGCGGGCTAAAACAACAATACTAACCATTAGGTTAAAGCGATAACATCGCTTTATTTTGCTCCAACACCTTAGGCCCAATACCTTTTACCTTGGTCAACTCCTCAACACTCGAAAATTGACCATGTGTATCGCGATATTCGACTATTGCCATGGCTTTGGCTTCGCCAATGCCTTTGAGCTGAGTCAGTTCCTGCACACTGGCAGTATTAATATTGACCTGTGTCAGACTCGCCTGAGCGGTCTCAACAGGAACAACCACCTGATCGGCGGCCATGACGGGTAGAAGGGAAAATGACGCTGCAACGAGTGCCGCAAAAAGCAGATGTTTCATAGGGTGTCTCCTTGTGTCCTTGTGGTATACATGGCCAACAATCCTTTTTCCTCGGCCACCTCGAAAACATAGAACAGGTTCAAAAATTTTGCCAATTCGTGACCAGCAAAGCTGCAGCAGCACAACCAATGCGATACGGATCACAAAATAAATTATATTAATTTATTTCAGCGCCTTATTAATTACTGAGCCTTTAACTAGCGACTGAAAAAAAATTTGATCGTCCCCTATCATGCCTGAGTGATATAAAGCACAATTGCACCCACTTCAGAGACGCGGATCACATCGGGCCGTCACCACTCTGTAGTTTTGCCACAAAAAAATTTCAGTTGCGTACCGCCGCCGCTAGGCTAGTGTGTAGCGCCAAACAATAATAAATCAGGAAGCTCAATGTCCCTCGACACAACACAAGAGGCACTCGCTGCCCCGCCAAAATCGGCTTCGCAAAGCAAGCTGGTGATCCTATTTGCCGATATCGTACTTTTTGCACTGCTCTACAATTTCTTGCCCTTTGAACAAGGCGTCAATACGGGGATCTCCATATTGATCTTCGCCGCAATTCTATGGCTAACAGAAGCGATACATATTAGTGTCACAGCCATCTTAATCCCTATCATGGGGGTATTACTTGGGGTATTTGAAACCAAGGCCGCCATGAGCAACTTCGCCAACCCAATTATCTATCTGTTTTTTGGTGGTTTTGTGCTGGCAGCAGCGCTAAATCATCAGGGCATTGATAAGCGCATTGCATATCAGGTGCTAACGGCATCGAAAGGTAAACTCAGCATTGCCTGTATGCTCCTCTTCGGTATTACTGCATTACTGTCGATGTGGATAAGCAACACTGCCACCGCGGCCATGATGTTGCCGCTAGCCTTGGGAATATTAAGACAATTGGACTTTAAGGAGCACAAAAGCACCTATCTGTTTATGCTACTGGGTATCGCCTATTCGGCAAACATTGGCGGCATAGGCACTTTAGTTGGCAGCCCTCCCAATGCGATTGCAGCGGCTCAGGTCGGTTTAAGTTTTGCCGACTGGCTAGAATTTGGCCTTATTACCGTGGCTCTCATGCTGCCTAGTATGCTGATCGCTCTCTATCTCTATCTGAAACCCAACCTCAATGTGGTATGTGAGCTTCCCAAGAGCAACGAGCAACTTGCTTTACCCGGCAAACTTACCTTACTGATCTTCCTCACTACCGTCTGCTGCTGGATCTTCAGTAAGCCTATCTCGGCAGCCCTAGGAGGGATCCCTCAGTTCGATACTATAGTGGCACTCGGCGCAGTGGTTATGTTGGCAGGCTTAGGCTTAGTCGATTGGAAGAAGATTGAGAAAACCACAGATTGGGGCGTACTGATCCTCTTTGGTGGCGGCCTCACTCTCAGCGCCATTCTCAAGGCCACAGGCACCAGCGTTTTCCTCGCTCACTGGGTAACCGATATCTTTGGCAACACTCACATGGCCCTGTTTACCTTTGCGGTGATCTTCTTCGTGGTAATGCTGACCGAGTTTGCTAGTAACACGGCCAGTGCAGCACTCTTGGTGCCTGTGTTTGCCGCCATCGCCGAGGCACTTGGCCTGTCTCCAGTCATGTTGTCGGTGCTTATCGGTATTGCGGCCTCTTGCGCCTTTATGCTGCCCGTCGCCACACCGCCTAACGCTATCGTCTACGGCTCAGGTTACATTAAACAATCTGAAATGATGCGCGCCGGGGTGATTATCAACTTCATCAGCATGCTGGCGCTCTATGTGATAGCCCACCTATTCTGGACTATCTAACACCAGTAACAAAAAAGGCCTGCTGATGCGGGCCTTTTTTATCACCTGTAAATTTCACTAAAAGTACTTCACTTAACCTATTTCAGTTAACGATCATGATTAGAAGGCCTGCGCCAAATCGGCAATGATGTCATCGCTGTCCTCGAGACCCAAAGAGATCCTTAGCAGCGTATCACCTATCCCCGCTTCCATCCTCGCCTCTGGCGAATAGGGAGAGTGAGTCATAGAAGCAGGATGTTGGATAAGCGATTCCGCATCCCCCAGGCTCACCGCGATCTTAAATAGCTTCAGTCTGTTCACAAATGCCTTAGCGGTCTCAAAGCTACCCTTAAGTTCAAAGGCAACGACACCACCAGCGCGGCGCATCTGCTGTCCGAGTAATCCATAGCCAGAATGCCCCTTTAACCCCGGATAGTAGACTCTGGCGACTTGCGGATGTTGCTCAAGGTAGGCCGCCACCCGCTCAGCGTTGTCACAATGCCTTCCCAGACGTACATCTAAGGTTTTTAGCCCTCGAAGGATCAACCAGGCATCATGGGGAGAGATCACTCCACCAATATCCTTTAGCACCTCGAGTTTCAGCTTAGTGATCATCTCCTCAGTGCCACACACAATACCGGCAATCACATCGCCATGGCCGTTGAGGTATTTAGTGGCGCTGTGGATCACAACATCTATTCCCAGCGCCAATGGACGTTGCAATAGTGGCGTCATGAAGGTGTTATCCACTATGCTGACCAGATTGTGACGCTTCGCGATGGCGGCTATCGCTTGTAAATCATAAACATCAAGATGAGGATTCACGGGAGTTTCGCAAAAGAGCGCCTTAGTGTTAGGCCTGATAGCTTGTTCGATGTTGGCAAGCTCGGCAAAATCGACCAAGGTCACCTCAATACCGAAGCGCTTAAACTGCTCGGTCATTAGGGAAAAAGTACAACCATAGACGGCCCGTGAGGCGAGCAAGTGATCGCCCTGGCTTAAATGGGTCAGCAGGGCTGCAGAGACTGCAGCCATTCCTGAAGCCGTAGCCGCAGCCGATTGGCTTCCCTCAAGGGCTGCCATCTTGCGTTCCAGTTCTGCGGTGGTGGGGTTTCCCAAACGGGTATAGATATAGCCTTGTTGCTCACCGGCAAAACAATCGCCACCTTGCTCGACACTATCAAAGGTAAAGGTCGCGCTCTGCACTAGCGGGGACACCAAGGCGCCATGCTGGTTTGACTCGTGCCCAGCATGAATAACCTGAGTGGCAAGCTTCCATTTCTCTTGCATACACTTTCTCCATAATACTCGCTCACTATTATTGTTAGGTTTGAATGAGAGCGATGCACTAACTTGCCCAGTTTAGGGGCTAGGAGTAAACCTGCAGCGAAAAATTAAGCCCTACTTCGATGTAAAATCTTTGTTACGAACGGTTGTTTTACCCAGAACCGAAAGTGAGAAGTCTTTCAACTCACCCAGCAGAGCCGTATGAATCTTGCTGAGTTTTGGTTTGGTCTCCGGCGTAAAGACAACCGGACGACACAGACGCATAGTTTGATATCCCAAACGCGCAGTGAGTAAACCACCGCCTAGTCCCTGCGCCAACCGGGCCGATACTTTCCCCGATACCTCGAGTGAAAATAGCTGAGTCCCAATGTCAGTGACCACTTCGCTGGTACCTGCGTAGATAATGTTAGTGATCACCGACCTGATAAGCTTGATGCGACTCCAATAACCTAGCTCTATGCCATAACAACTGGCAAGCTGTGCGATCATCTTCTGATTGCGCCACAATATGATCGCCATATCGAGCACGGCAATAGGACTCGCCGCAAGCAGTAACGCTGATTCGCTGGCATAACGATGCACCAGTTTCTTGGCCTTGGCATCGAGCTGTGGCAAGACACTTGTTTCGAACAGGAGTAACCGCTCGGCATCGTTGTGCTCCTCTCGTACCAATCGATAGTACCTTTGAGTATCTATCTCTCCAGGTAACGCCGAGATGATCTTATCAATAAACTTATCAGCTTCACCTCTTTGCATGCTAACAGATAAGCGCTCACTTACCGCCTGTGCCTCTTCCACCGAGCGCAGTCGCTTAAGCTGACGCCACTCTTTGATAGCAATCACACATGCCCATAATCCCACAACCGAGGTCACCGTGCCGTAGAGGGCAAATAGCAAAGGGCTCTCAAACCAGGCCTGTCGCAGTGTCAGCAAAAGCTCAACGACAAAGACAAGGCCAATCCCCAAGATTGACCCCTTAGCTAACCAAGACCAGGACTTTTTGCGTGAGTGTGCCTGAGGCGCTATCCCATCGAGCTCAGGAACCAGTGCATTCAAGGTCTGCTCGGACTCTTGATCGTCAAGAGTCACCTCACCATCAAAACGCCGCGCAGCCTTAAGCTCTGTCTCCCCGGTAAGCTGAGGCTCATCGAAGACCTGCTTCTTCTCTATCTGTAAATCGGGTTTATTCATAACACCTTCAACATGATGTTTATCTGCGACCTGTTAGCGCAATTTATCGCCGAGTAAGAACTGCAAAAGATGATCCAGGCGTATATGCTCAAAATGCACCTCATGACCGGATTGCTTAGCCTTTGGCGGGGCAAAATTAACAAAATCGAATCCCTGACGGGCCCAGAAATCGGCGCTAGGTAAGTGAGTAGGGACTTCGCCTGGGTACAAGGTAACCAGGTCACCAGAGCTTAGCTCTCGGCCCTGAACCACCTCAACCTCTTTACCTTGGCTCTGGACCATACCGTGCTGGGTAGCCTTGATAGCACTGATCGCCATGGTCTCGACCTCACAGCCCTCGAACTGGGCATGCTGCTGACTACGCTTAACCAGATGTGATAGGAGAGACAGTACATTGCCCTGCTGATCACGACTCATATGGTCCACTTTACTGGCAGCAAACAGTAACTTATCGATACGGGGCGCAAACAGGCGTCTAAGCAGATTAGACTGACCAAAATGAAAGCTCTCCATGATGCCGTCGATTGCACTGGCCATGTCATCAAACTGCGCCTTGCCACGATTAAGGGGTGTTAAACAATCGACCAACACAAGCTGGCGATCAAATTTAGCGAAATAGTCTCGGTAGAAAGGCTTCACCACCTGGCTAACATAGCTCTGATACCTTTGCTTAAGCACATGATAGTATGAACCTTTAGCGCTTTTTTCATGCTCCAGCAACTCACTCTCTCGCAGATGCAATAGCGGGAAAAACGCCAGAATCGGCGTATCGGCCAATTCTCCAGGCAGCAACATGCGTCCAGGCTGTGCATAATAAAACCCCTGCTGCTGAACGAGATCAACCAAGAGCGCTTGATAAGCATTGGCAATCTCTTTGAGCTTGAGCTCATCGGCTGGTGCGTTTAGATCCAGTTCGCAACAGAGAGACATCAGGCTCTCATAGAGAGGGCTAAGCGACAGTACTGCTTTACGCCGAGACTGCGCCTGACACCACTGCATAAAGCTGAGTCTTAGCATGGGCAGGTCGAGCAACCACTCGCCCGGGTAATCAACGATATCTAAGAAAAGCGTCGCGCTGTCGGTAAATTTCGCCCTAAGGCCGGCAGCAGGCTGATAACGGATGGCCAGGCGTAACTCGCTAATAGTACGCGTCGATTGCGGCCAGGCGGCGGGTTCGCCACATAACGCCGCCATGGCACCTTCATAATCGAAACTGGCAATAGTAAGATCGGGCTGTAACGTACGTTTAACCCCGTAAAGCCGCTCTTCTCGCGACACTTCAAGCAAAGACAGAGCATTGTGACGCTCGCCGATGCCCGCATGCAGCAACTGGTTAACCAACCCGGTGATAAATGCGGTTTTTCCCGCCCCAGACAGACCCGTGACAGCCAATCTGACATGGTTATCCGTCGTCCGTTTAACCAAAGACTTAGAATGGTGAGTAAGTTTACGAAGTGAGCGATTAATTGAGTTCATCACCTAATCTTAATACGGCTAAGGGCGGTATACACCGCCCATTGAAAGAATTTAAAGATTATTGATCTGTTGTTTTAGCTCGAAGCTATCTGAGGTGACATGTCTTTCGAGATTCTGCAACCTGAGTTCTAAATCACGAAACTGGTTGTTGACGTCTCTTAAGGCTGCCTTGGCTGGCTCCCCTGCCTGCCAAACCTTTTTCTTCACCTCGATCTCTTTATGTTGTTGCTTGTTCTTTGCGCTGCCGGGTTTGATATCCAAGATCATCCAGAGTAATACGTAGATGATAATGACAACTCCCGATCCCCCAAGCAAAAATATCGATGCTGCTACTACCCTCACCAACCAGGTTTCGAAGTTAAAGTAATCCGCAATCCCTGCGCATACTCCAGCTATCTTGCCTGACTCGGGAATTCGATATAAGGGGCGTCCACTAGATTCGCTCATCTCGATTCCTCCACTGCGGGGCCTCGCTATCTAAAATTGCTTCCAATGTTTCGATGCGTTGGGCCATCTTGTCTGCTTTACCAATCAACTCATTAAGCTGAGCATACTCTTCTTCAGTGAGTCCCTGGCTCACTTGGCGTTTACTACGATAATGCAGAATTAGCCAGATGGGCGCCACCACAACCATAAAGATAATAATGGGGGCTATTAATAAATCCAAATCCATAACTCACCTCAGAATTGTTGTTATTTAGTCTGTTTCTTAGCTTTAGCTGATTTGACCTTAGCCTTAAGGGCTTCTAGTTCCGCATTCACGGCATCATCAGCTTCCAGCGCAGCAAACTCGTCGTTAAGTGTCTTCTGGTTACCCAGATCATAGGCTTCCACCTGAGACTCAAGACCTTCAACGCGACGCTCATACTGTTCAAAACGGCTCATGGCATTATCAATCTTGCTCGAATCCAGCTGACGCTTCACTTCTAAGCGAGAAGACGCAGTCTGCTTACGCATAATGATAGTCTTCTGACGCGCCTTGGCATCGGCCAACTTCTCTTGCAGCAGGTTCACTTCCTCTTTCAAACGGCTGATCTGCTCTTCAACAACAACCAGTTCCTGCTCCAGAGTGGCCGCCAACTCACTGGCCTTTTGCTTTTCAAGCAAAGCGGCTTTGGCAAGATCTTCACGGTCTTTCGACAAGGCCAATTCTGCTTTGTCCTGCCAATCCTGCACCTGCTCTTGTACCTTAGCGATGCGACGAATGATCTCTTTCTTCTCAGCCAAGACTTTGGCAGAGGTCGAACGCACTTCAACTAATGTATCTTCCATCTCTTGGATGATCAGGCGAACCATTTTTTCTGGATCTTCTGCTTTATCGAGTAATGCACTGATATTAGAGTTAATAATATCTGCAAAGCGAGAGAAAATTCCCATAATACTGTCCTCAAATTTATGTTGGTTTCGCTTAGATTAATACATTAAGTGTGCCAACTTAACTATACCCATAAAAAACAATTGGTTAAACATATTTATAACTTTTTCTTTATTTTAATTCACTAGACACATATTATTATTTTCACCAATAATTAGCGTGAAAGACTAAAAAATAAAGTGGCCAATCAATTTCAACAAGACAACCTTATAGGTCAGTCAAACGCCCTCTTGGAAGTCCTAGAGCATGTATCAAAAATTGCTCCGCTATCAAAGCCTGTCTTAATTATTGGCGAGCGCGGCACAGGTAAAGAACTGATCGCCGAGCGCTTACATTATCTCTCTAAACGCTGGGATCAAAGCTTTATCAAGCTAAACTGTTCATCACTCAGTGAAAATTTGCTTGAAAGTGAACTCTTTGGCCATGATGCCGGCGCCTTTACCGGCGCGAATAAGAAACATGAGGGGCGTTTCGAACGTGCCGATGGCGGCACACTGTTTTTAGATGAGTTGGCCAACACCTCTGGACTCATACAAGAGAAGTTACTGCGGGTCATCGAATATGGTGAGTTTGAACGCGTGGGCGGCAGTAAAACCGTGCAGACCGATGTGCGATTAGTGTGTGCCGCCAACGAAGATCTCCCCTCACTCGCCGAAGCTGGCGAATTTCGGGCCGACCTGCTCGACCGCCTAGCCTTCGATGTGATCACGCTGCCACCACTGCGTCATCGTAAGGAAGATATCATGCCGCTTGCAGAATACTTTGCCATCGGCATGGCGCGCCAATTAAAGCAGCTACAATTTGATGGCTTTAGCCCAAATGCAATAGAACAGTTAATGGAATATAGCTGGCCGGGCAATATTCGTGAGTTAAAGAACGTAGTTGAGCGCTCCGTCTATCGCAATACGGAGCAAGATGAGGCCATAGACAGCATAGTGATCGATCCCTTCGCCTCTCCCTATCGCCCAACGAATCGTGTCAAGACCAAATCTCGTCAAGCCCAGGTCGATACGCCGCGCCAGAGCGAGAGCGACACGGACAAGCCAGAGCCTAAGGCGCAAAGCACTGTCTCGACTGGCGATGAAATCTGTTTCCCCATCGACTTTAAAGAGCACTGCGAACATCAAGAGATCTCACTGCTCAAAAAAGCCTTAGAGACAGGTCAATATAATCAGAAGAAAACCGCCGAACTGCTCGGGCTCAGCTATCACCAGCTCAGAGGTATCTTGAAAAAGTACAACTTACTGGATAAATAACGCATTCAGGGGCAGATGATGTTTGCCCCTAACTCCATCCCACTGTTAAAATAAACCTCTTCATTCAAACAACTATTACATCTACTGATGAAAGAGCTGCTCAAACGTCTCACGTTAGGTTCGGCGTTTTGTTGTATTGTGCCACTGTTGTCAGCCTGTGGGCCAACACGCGTGCCCTCAGGCTTGGTCTACTGCTCTGAAGGCAATCCAGAATCTTTTAATCCCCAGTTGGTTACCTCAGGCACTACGGTCGATGCTACCTCACAGCAGCTCTATGATGGATTGGTCGATTATGACGCCAAATCGGGAGAGATGACCCCATCACTGGCCACCTCTTGGCACTTAAGCGAGGATGAGAAGGTCTACACCTTTGAGTTACGCCAGGGCGTACAATTTCATCAGTCAGACAGTTTTACCCCGAGCCGTAATTTTAATGCCGACGATGTGCTCTTCTCTTTCAATCGCATTATCGACACTAACCATCCTTACCACTTTGTCTCCAAGACAGGTTACCCCTTTTTCCAGAGTATTGGCTTTGCCGAACTGATCGACGCTATTGAGAAGATTGATGACTACCATGTCGCCTTCCATCTCAAGCATAAAGATGCTTCTTTCTTGTCGAATCTGGCGACCGGGTTTGCAATTATTCTCTCCAAAGAGTACGCCGATCAGCTATTGCAATCTGGCCAAGCTGAGTTACTGGATAAACAAGCCATAGGCACTGGACCGTTTCGTCTAATCGACTATGTAAAAAATGACTTTATCCGTTACTACCGTAACCCTGACTACTGGCGTCTCACCCCTGAAGTCGACCAGCTTGTGTTTGATATAACGCCAAAAAGCACCACTCGCTTAGCAAAGCTCATCACGGGTGACTGTAACATCTCAGCCTTACCAAAAGCGGGCGAACTGCCAGTTGTCATCGATAAAGACGATCTTGAGGTCGATTCACTGCCAGGATTTAATGTCGCCTTCTGGGCCTTCAACACAGAGCGTATTCCCCTCAATGATGTCAGGGTTCGGCGCGCGCTGGCTCACGCTGTAGACAAAGAAAACATTCTCAGAGCCGTTTACCATAAGACCGCAGAAGAGGCTGTAGGCCTGTTGCCGCCCCTCTCTTGGGCCTACTCCGCCAACGAAAGTCTGATCGATTATAACCCCGAGAAAGCCCGTCAATTGCTTAGCGAGGCTGGGGTTCACGATCTCACCATAGATATTTGGGCCATGCCTGTTGCGCGTATCTATAACCCTAACGCCCATAAAACAGCAGAGCTGATTCAGGCAGATATGGCCAACATTGGCGTCAAGGTCAATATCGTTAACTACGACTGGAGTGTATTCAATCAGAAACTGAGCCAGCACGGCTATGACTCAGTGCTTATTGGCTGGAACGCCGACAACAGCGACCCGGATAACTTTTTTACGCCGATCTTAAGCTGCGCCTCGGTGGGTTCTAACAGCAACCGCTCTCGTTGGTGCGACCCAGCATTTGATCAGATTCTCAATGCGGCGAAATCGACCGCTGACAGAGGAAAACGCGCCAAACTCTATCAGGAGGCGGAACACTATATTGCCCAGCAGATGCCATTGTTGCCTTTTGCTCACGCCACCCGCCTGGTGGTCAAACAAAAATCGGTCACCGAATCTAAATTAACGCCTTTTGGCGGTATCTCCTTTACCAACACCTCGGCGTCCCAGCCTGCTGCAAAGGAGAGTAACTAATGGCCAGATACCTGATCCGTAGACTCAATTTGTTCCTGGCAACCTCCTTTGTGCTCTTTTTGGTGATGTTTATCGCCACGGGAAAATTTCCGGTAGAACATACCTTCGCGCTAACTGGCTTACAATCACCAACCAGTGAAGAACTGATGCAGATAGAGCAAGACTATCAACTCGACAGTTCTCAAGTGCATCAGTTTATCGCCTATCTGCACCAGCGACTGACAGGTAATTTAGGCATTTCCGCGACCTCTCAAAACCCGGTTATCGATGAGCTTTCAGCCGTGTTACCCGCCAGTTTCGAGTTAGGCATCGTTGCAGGCCTTATCGCCCTTATCCTCGGTCTTCCCTTAGGCGTCTTGGCTTCTTTGAGCAAACACAAGATCACACAGCACACCATTATGGCGATCACCCTGACAGGCTACTCTATCCCAGTATTCTGGTTAGGCCTGTCACTCTCGCTCTGGTTTGGCGTGCAACTGGGATGGCTGCCCATTTCGGGCCAGATCAACCTGCTGTACGACATCAAACCTGTTAGCGGCTTTTTGCTTATCGATACCCTGCTGTCCGATTCACAATACGCGACATCGGCCTTTATTGACGCCCTGCTGCATATCATCTTACCAGCAGTAACACTTGCGGTACTGCCTTTTACCGTAGTGGTGCGTATCACACGCTCAGCCATGATAACCATCATGGATCAGACCTATATCAAGGCGGCCGAGGCACGCGGATTGCGCACCAGTACCATAGTGCTGCGCCATGCCCTACCGAACGCCTTTGTCCCTGTATTGAAAAACCTTGGCCTGATGTTAGGCGCCTTTGCCAGCTATGCTATGGTGGTAGAAGTGATCTTTAGCTGGCCGGGCGTAGGCGCTTGGTTAGTCTCGGGGATTTATCAACGTGATTATACTGTGATTCAGGGTGGGATTTTAGCCGTTGCCCTAATTATCATCTTCTTGAGCATTCTTATCGAAGTGATCCATACGGCAATGAATCCCCTCAGCAGGAAAGAGCTTTATGCCGCAAATTAAAATCTATCAGGAAGATCATATTCCCTCTCCCCTGAGCCGGATCTGGTCAGCCTTTACCGACAACCCCTTTGCCTTCGCGGGACTCTGGGCCGTCTGTTGTCTGTTGCTCTTGGCACTATTTGGTCCACTGATCGCACCTTATAGCCCGGAGCATCAAGATCCCCTGGCGCTCTTGCTAGCGCCTTCATGGGAACCCTCTGGCACAGTAGAACATTTTCTCGGTACTGACGATCTGGGCCGGGATATCTTCAGTCGATTACTTCATGGCGCTCACCTGACCTTTGGCATGGCCCTTGCCATCGTAATTACCGCCCTCTTGGTAGGCTTTGTTATCGGCTCTATCTCAGGCATGATGACAGGGCTTAAATCCAGCATTCTCAGCCATCTATTAGATGCCCTGCTCTCTATTCCTTCGCTCTTGATGGCGATCTTAGTGGTTGCCGTGACAGGCCCTGGGCTTGGTAACGTATTCTGGGCGGTGGGCATCGCCTTAACGCCACAATTTGTGCGCGCCATTCACCAGGCGGTACATGAAGAACGGCAAAAAGAATATGTTACCGCCGCCAGACTCGATGGTGCCAACAGCCTACAGATCTTCTGGTATGTGATTTTGCCAAACGTAATGGATACCATGATTATTCAAACCACTCTAGGGATCTCCGCGGCTATCTTGGATATTGCCGCACTGGGTTTTCTCAATCTCGGGGCGCAGGCACCTAGCCCGGAATGGGGCGCCATGGTATCTCAAGGCATGGACAACCTACTCACCGCCCCTTGGACTGTGACCATCCCCGGCGTGGCTATCTTGTGCAGCGTACTGGCCATTAACCTTGTGGGCGACGGGCTGCGATCTGCCCTCTCCCCTATTCGCTCCTAATGAGACAAACCTATGCCACTACTGGACATTAGAAACCTCACCATAGAACTGGATACGCCTCATGGCCGAGTGAAGGCGCTGGAGCGGGTGAGTCTGACCCTTAATCCAGGAGAAGTGCACGGCTTGGTGGGAGAATCAGGCTCGGGTCGTACACTGCTTGCCAAAGCTATCTTAGGCATTCCAGGTCACAACTGGACCATACAAGCCGACCGCATGATGTGGGATGGCCAAAATCTGATGGATATGTCACCCAGCGAGCGCCGCGCGCTCATGGGCAGCGAAATGGCAATGATTTTTCAAGACCCTATCAGTAGCCTGGATCCGGCCATCGCTGTCGGCACTCAGATCATTGAGGCGATGCCGGAAAACAAAGATCTCCCTTGGTGGAAACGTGGCAGTGACAAACGTAAAAAAGCACAGCAATGGTTACACAAGGTCGGCATCAAAGAGACACAGAAGATCATGTCCAGCTATGCCTGGGAGTTATCAGACGGCGAATGCCAAAAGGTGATGATCGCCATCGCCGTGGCCAACCAACCCAGATTGTTGATCGCCGATGAGCCAACCAACTCGATGGAAGTGCGCACCCAGGCGCAAATATTTCGTCTATTGAGTAAGCTAAACCAGCTGCAAAACGTCTCTATCCTATTAATTAGTCACGAGTTAGAAACCTTATCCCAATGGAGCGACCGCCTAACAGTAATGTATAGCGGTCAAGTGATGGAGTCGGGAGCGACAAGCGATGTGATCGCTAATCCCTATCACCCCTACACTAAGGCGCTATTGGACAATATTCCTGACTATTCAAATCCTGAACATCACAAGACCATGATGCAGACACTACCTGGCTCCGCGCCTGCGCTGCAACATCTTCCAATAGGTTGCCGACTCGGTCCGCGTTGTCCCCAGGCACAGAAACTATGTGTCAATCAGCCTAGCCTGTGTCATCAGAAAGACCGTTATTTTGCCTGTCATTTTCCTTATCACAATGAGCCATGCCATGAAGAGCCCCTTACTAAAAGTTGATCGACTGAGTAAAACCTTTTTCGCTGGCTATAAAGGCTTTAAGCGTCAGTATCATCACGCGCTCGAACCTATCTCTTTCGAGCTCAATCGTGGCGAGACCCTGGCGATTGTTGGTGAAACCGGCTCAGGCAAGAGTACCTTGGCGCGCATTTTGGTCGGCGCGGAGCAACGCACAGATGGTGAAATTTTATTTGAGGGCGAAGCATTAGAGAGCCGTAACCTCAAACAACGCTGCCGCCTAATCCGCATGATCTTCCAAGACCCAAACACCTCACTCAACCCGCGTCTTACTGTAGGTGAGCTCTTGGATGAACCCCTGAGGTTTAATACGGATCTGGACAAACAAGCGCGTTTTGCCCAAGTGGTCGACACCTTAAGAAAGGTCGGCTTACTGCCCGAGCACGCCGACTTTTACCCCCATATGATCTCAGAGGGGATGAAACAACGGGTAGCCGTGGCCAGAGCCTTAATGCTAAACCCCAAAATCATCATAGCCGATGAGGCATTAACGGCATTGGATCTCTCGGTACGCTCACAGATCCTTAACCTGCTACTCAAGCTGCAGCAGGAGATGGGGCTCTCCTATATTTTCGTCTCCCACAACATGAATATCATCCGCCACTTTAGCGACAAGATCATGGTATTGCATCAGGGCAAAATGGTAGAAAAGGCCACGACTGAAAAACTGTTTAGTGCGCCACAACACGAATACACCCAGCGACTGATCCAAGAACAGACGATGTTTTCCTACAAGCGTTAAACTGCTCCAACCACTGGAGCATTAACGTCTTATTACTAAAAAACATGTGCCATTTCTTCTTGGTTTATTTATCCTTATGGCACTTTTTCAAGAGAAGCAGAAACATGATAATCAAACCAAAAACACGTGGCTTTATTTGTACCACCACTCATCCGGTTGGCTGTGAAGCAAATGTACTAGAGCAAATTAACATCACTAAGGCAAAAGGTCCGGTCGCAAACGGCCCCAAAAAAGTATTGGTGATCGGCTCTTCAAGTGGCTATGGTCTATCTTCACGCATCGCAGCGGCCTTCGGCAGCGGCGCAGCAACCCTCGGCGTCTTTTTTGAAAAACCAGGTACCGAAACTAAACCTGGTACGGCTGGCTGGTATAACTCTGCCGCCTTCGACAAGTTTGCAAAGCAAGATGGCCTATACTCGAAAAGCCTAAACTGCGATGCCTTCAGCCATGAAGCTAAGCAAAAGGCAATCGAGCTGATCAAACAAGATCTGGGTCAAGTAGACATGGTGGTTTATTCCCTGGCCTCACCAGTAAGAAAGCTGCCAGACTCCGGAGAGCTGGTACGTTCATCACTTAAGCCCATTGGTGAAACGTACACGGCAACGGCTGTGGACACCAACAAAGACCTTATCATAGAGACAAGTGTCGAGCCTGCTACTGAGCAAGAGATCCAAGACACAATTACCGTCATGGGCGGCCAAGATTGGGAATTGTGGATGAACGCCCTCTCTGAAGCCGGTGTCTTAGCCCCACAATGCAAAACCGTTGCCTACAGCTACATAGGTACAGAGTTGACCTGGCCTATCTACTGGCACGGTGCGCTGGGCAAAGCCAAGATGGATCTAGACCGCGCGGCACACGCACTGAACGATAAGCTGTCAGCCACTGGCGGTAGCGCGAATGTCGCTGTACTAAAAAGCGTGGTAACTCAGGCCAGCTCGGCGATCCCTGTAATGCCGCTATACATTGCTATGGTGTTTAAGAAGATGCGCGAAGAGGGCCTTCACGAAGGCTGTCAGGAGCAGATCAACCGTATGTTCCACGAGCGCCTCTACCGCGCCGATGGTGCAGCACCAGAGGTCGATGAGGCCAACCGTCTGCGCTTAGATGATTGGGAGCTACGTGAAGATATTCAGCAGCATTGCCGCGATCTGTGGCCTAGCGTCACCACAGAAAACCTCAGTGAACTCACCGATTATCGAGAGTACAAAGAGGAGTTCCTTAAGCTGTTTGGTTTCGGCATCGCCTCAGTTGACTATGAAGCCGATGTTAACCCTGAAGTGAATTTTGACGTAGAGCAGCTCTAAACTTTACCTGGCTGTGTCATGAAGAAAGCCACGGGTCTATCCGTGGCTTTTTTATATTTGTCTCCCCTTGCGCCTGATAATGTTTATCAAAACGCCTCTGCCCGCCTCTATAGCCTAATCTCCTTATCGACTACCCAATACACTGGTTTAATGAGTTATCCGCTCTTAGCTGAACTCTGACAATCTGATACTCTGATTGCACCCTCAAACTGTGATCTTAAAACCCATAGCCAGCAAGCCAACTTAGCTCGTTAAATGACAGATAATAAAAAAGCCAGTCACTTGGACTGGCTTTTTAAGGATACCCGATAGCTTTATTCAGCTGGCGAGTAAACCACTTCAGCTTCTGACTTCAGTGCGGCAATAAGCGAGCGGTAATCGTTTTCACTGTACTGCGAATTCAATCTTTGTTTCAACGCTGTCACCAGATTTGCATCGACTTGCTCAGGCTGATTAACCTTGTCTAGAATCACCACGGCATAACCATCAGCCAGTGCAGCAGTATCAACCACTAGGTCACCTGAAGGTTGAGCCATTTCAAATGCCTTACTGACAATCGAAGTATCTATACCTTGCTCACCACGACTTAACTGGGTACGAGTGATCATCTCTTCTGAGATATCGCCGCCTTTAATGGCCGCCATGATCTCTTGAGCTTTATCACGAGCAAGATCGTTCGCCTTATCCTGTTTCAGACGCTCAAGGATGTTTGCTTTAACATCGGCAAACTCCATGGTACCGGCCTCGGTATGTGTTTTAACACGTACCACAACCACATGGTTATTACCCAGCTCAATTACGTCACTGTTCATGCCATCTAGCAATACAGTGTTAGAGAACGCCGCTTTGAGCACATCAGGGGAGTTAAGAGGCTCTGGTGCATTGTCACGAGTGAACACAGGGCTTGTCTTCACCGCAACGCCAACTTCTTTAGCCGCCTCAGATAGGGTATCAGGCACTTCATAGCTCACATCAGACAAGCGCTGCTGCAGCGAATAGTACTCGTTAACCGCCTTATCTTGCTGAAGTTGAGCGATGATCTTATCTTTCACATCCTCATAAGCAGAGGTCGATGCTGGCTGTAGGTCTAACAGCTTAATGATATGGTAACCAAAGCTGGTTTTAACCACATCTGAATACTGACCTTTTTCTAGACCAAACAGCGTCTCATCAAATGGTGCTTCCATCACACCCTGCTCGAACCAATCCAGCTGTCCACCTTGCTCACCGCTAAAGCTGTCGTCTGAATCGCTCTTAGCCAGTTCTGCAAAGTCTTCACCAGCCTTAAGTTTGGCTAATACCGCCTCAGCCTTCGCTTCGGCCGCGTCATCATCATCGCCAAGGCTAATTAAAATATGACCAGCTAAACGCTTCTCTGGCTGCAGATACTGCGCCTTGTTTTCATCGTAGTAAGTCTTAGCTTCTTCATCCGTGATCTGAACAGACGATGCCAACATATCGGCACTTAGCTCGATATAATCTAACGAAATCGTCTCAGGACGCACAAATTGCATCTGATTTTGCTGATAGTAGGTATTAGCTTCTTCATCGCTAACCGTCACACCCGCTAACAGGGGCTCAGCATCGACAACCTGATAACGGATATCGCGAGTCTGCCCTTGCAGCTTAGCCAGATACTCGGCCTCGCCAGGTAACACAAACTCAGACCCTACCACAGAAACCACCAACTGACGGCGAGTCATGTCGGCGCGCATCATGTCGCGAAAACTGTTGGCTTGATAACCCAGTTGACGAATAAGTGCCAGGTAACGATCGTTGTCGAATTGACCATCGGTTTGAAACGCAGGTTCGTTCATGATGGCTGTCTTGATCTGCTGATCTGACACAGTCAGTCCCAGTTCGGCAGCAGCTTGATCAACCAGTTTATCGGCGATCAAACGATCTAAAACACTCTGCTTCACGCTAGCCAGGTAACTCTCGTTACTGGCCAATGCATCGTACATCTCACCCAGTTGCTGCTCTAATCGAGCACGCTCGCTTTGATAGGCTTGCTCCAGTGCAGATTTACTGATCTCTTCACCATTAACCGTAGCCGCTGACGGCTCCGAGGATGACCCGAGGTAACTACTTACACCAGTAAATGCAAAGGACAATATCACAAGAACGAGAATGCCTTTAGCAATCACGCCTTGTGAGCCTTCGCGAATCTTTTCTAACATCAGATTTCTCGCTCGTTGCATTGAAAATAAAATGGCGCATCACCTATATGGAGGATGCGCCATTTTTGTAATTTGTAGACCTAGTTTACACAGTGCGTAATGTTAGGCCAACGGCTTGATAATGTGAATTGACATTATCAAAACCCTTACTCGTAAAAAGCACTGTCTAAACAGTGCTTATCAAACTACTCGTAAGGTTTACAAAGGCCACCTTAACTAAGAATCTCTTAGTTTACAGCGTCTTTAAGTGCTTTACCGGCCTTGAATGCTGGAATGTTTGCTGCTGCAATCTTGATCTCTTTACCCGTCTGTGGGTTGCGACCAGTACGCTCTGCACGCTGACGCACTTCAAAAGTACCAAAACCAACTAGAGAGATTTTATCGCCATCTTTTAAGCCATCAGTCACAGCAGAAATAAAAGAATCTAGAGCACGACCAGCGGCCGCTTTAGAGATATCAGCACCAGAAGCGATTTTCTCGATTAGTTCAGATTTGTTCATGTCATCCCCTTGAATTTAATTTTTGCGCCGCAACCAAATCCTTCTCTAGAGCGGTCTGCGGAGGCTTTTTATAACAAGCTTGAAACTAAAGTTCAAGCCAAATAGGAAAACCTAAGAAATAAAATCGGAATAAGCCTAAAAACCAGCAGCGCCAAGGGCTGCAGCTAGAAAGCTATCCACAGACCTAGGCTACCACAGGTTTAGATTTTAAAAAGCCCCTTTTTGCATTTTTTTTAATGCAAATAGGCATTTTCTTGCGTTAGACCAAATTTTTAACAACTTCAAAGCCTTCGATTGGTCGTTCTAACGCCAACTTAAGAACTTCATCGACCCAACGTACCGGTCTAATCTCCAGATCGGCCACCACATTAGCCGGAATTTCCTCAAGATCTCGCTCGTTTTCTTTAGGGATTAACACCAGCTTAGTACCGCCGCGGTGGGCCGCGAGCAGTTTCTCTTTTAGGCCACCAATGGGCAATACTTCGCCGCGCAAGGTGATCTCGCCGGTCATGGCGACATCGGCACGTACCGGGTTACCCGTGAGGCTCGAAACTAAAGCCGTACACATCGCCGCGCCGGCTGATGGGCCATCCTTAGGCGTCGCCCCTTCTGGCACGTGCACATGGATATCACGCTTCTCGTAGAAGTCTGGGTTAATGCCAAGCTGCTCTGCACGGGCTCGCACCACTGTCATCGCCGCCTGAATCGATTCCTGCATCACATCACCCAGAGAACCGGTATAAGTCAGCTTGCCCTTACCCGGCACAGAGGTGGCTTCGATGGTGAGCAGGTCGCCACCCACTTCAGTCCAGGCAAGGCCTGTGACTTGGCCAATCTGGTTGTTCGATTCCGCCTTGCCATAGTCATAGCGCTGAACACCCAGGTAAGACTTGAGATTGTCTTGATTGACGTCCACATGCTTAACCGACTTATCAAGCAGGATTTGCTTCACAACCTTGCGGCAAATCTTAGACAGCTCACGCTCAAGTGCACGCACACCGGCTTCACGGGTGTAATAACGAATAATGCCTATGATGGCACTCTCATCAACAGTCACCTCGTTGGCTTTCAGACCATTGCGCTCAATCTGCTTTGGCAGCAGGTGTTGTTTGGCAATGTTAAGCTTCTCATCTTCGGTGTAACCCGACAGACGAATCACTTCCATACGATCAAGCAATGGACCAGGAATATTCATCGAGTTGGAAGTGGCGACAAACATCACATCAGAGAGATCGTAGTCCACCTCAAGGTAGTGATCGCTAAAGGTCGCGTTCTGCTCAGGATCTAACACCTCAAGCAGCGCTGACGCTGGATCACCACGCATATCACTGCTCATCTTGTCTATCTCATCGAGCAGGAACAGCGGGTTCTTGACACCCACTTTAGACATCTTCTGAATCACCTTACCTGGCATTGAGCCGATATAGGTACGACGGTGACCACGGATCTCCGCTTCATCACGCACGCCGCCGAGCGCAACACGGACGTACTTACGGCCCGTTGCCTTAGCGATAGATTGACCCAGAGAGGTTTTACCTACCCCTGGTGGACCCACAAGGCATAAGATAGGCCCTTTTAGCTGCTTAACACGGCTCTGCACTGCAAGATATTCTAAGATGCGCTCTTTGACTTTCTCCAGACCATAATGGTCTGTATCCAGAACATCTTGAGCTTTTGCCAGATCACGCTTGATCTTAGAGCGCTGCTTCCAAGGCACAGAGATCATCCAGTCCACATAACTGCGAACCACGGTAGCTTCAGCTGACATGGGTGACATCATCTTCAGCTTATTCAGCTCAGCGGTAGCCTTCTCTTTGGCCTCGCTCGGCATACCCGCTTCTTCAATCTTACGTGTCAGGGTCTCGAACTCGTCATGAGACTCGTCTATATCACCAAGCTCTTTCTGAATCGCCTTCATCTGCTCATTCAGATAGTACTCACGCTGGCTCTTCTCCATCTGCTTCTTGACGCGAGAGCGAATGCGCTTCTCCACCTGCAGCAGATCGATTTCAGATTCCATCATGGCCATCAGATATTCGAGGCGCTCAGAGACGTTGACCATCTCAAGCACAGCCTGTTTATCTTCCAGCTTGAGCGGCATATGTGCCGCCATGGTATCTGCTAAACGTGCGGCCTCATCGATACCCGAGAGCGAGGTCAATACCTCAGGCGGGATCTTCTTGTTCAGCTTAATATAACCTTCGAACTGGCCGATGGCCGAGCGCACCAGCACTTCCTCTTCCTTGTCGGCAAGCTCTTCCGATTCAAGGTATTGCGCCGTGGCAATAAAATACTCGGTTTCTTGAGTGTACTTGTCGATGCGCGCACGTTGGCCGCCTTCTACCAGCACCTTCACCGTGCCATCAGGCAGTTTCAGCAGTTGCAGGATAGAGGCGACGGTACCGACGTCAAAAATATCATCGCTGGTCGGTTCATCTAATTCAGCATCGCGCTGAGCCACTAATATAATCTGCTTGTCTTGCTCCATCGCCGCTTCCAGGCAGCGGATAGATTTCTCCCGCCCAACAAACAGGGGGATAACCATGTGCGGGTAGACCACCACATCTCTCAATGGCAGTACCGGGAGTTCGATTCGCGCTTCACGCTCTAAGGTCATAGCTCGATTCCGTTTGGTAACAATATTAATCAGTATATTGGGGTGTTTTAGTGGGTTTCAATGGCAAAAATAAAAAAAGGAGTCCAGTGGACTCCTTAATGATAGCTTAGCTGAGTGTTAGCCGAATTATTGTTCAGCAACGGCAGCTTGCGACTCGTTGGTTTCGTAAATCAAGATAGGATCTGACTCCCCCTTGACCACGGATTCATCGATAACCACCTTGGCCACATTTTCTGACGAAGGTAAGTCATACATGATATCAAGCAGTATACCTTCAACAATTGAACGCAGGCCACGAGCACCGGTTTTGCGGTCCATCGCCTTCAAAGCGATCGCCTTAAGGGCATCTTCTCTAAACTCGAGCTCTACCCCTTCCATTTCGAACAAGGCTGCAAACTGCTTAGTCAACGCGTTCTTCGGCTCAGACAGAATCTGAATTAGGGCCGCATCATCTAACTCTGCCAGTGTCGCCAAAACAGGCAGACGACCGATAAACTCAGGGATCAGACCGTATTTAACCAGATCTTCAGGCTCAACCTGCATCAGTACATCGGAAATGGTTGCCTTATCGGCCTCCCCCTTCACCTCGGCGCCAAAGCCAATACCGGTTCCCACATGAGAACGCTGCTCAATCACCTTCTCCAGCCCTGCGAACGCACCGCCACAGATGAACAGAATCTTAGAGGTATCAACCTGCAAGAACTCCTGCTGAGGATGCTTACGTCCGCCTTGAGGTGGCACAGCTGCTACAGTACCTTCAATCAGTTTAAGCAATGCCTGCTGTACACCTTCACCGGACACGTCACGGGTGATAGACGGATTATCTGACTTACGACTGATCTTATCGATCTCATCGATATAGACGATACCGCGCTGTGCCTTCTCGACATCGTAATCACACTTTTGTAATAGCTTCTGAATGATGTTCTCAACATCTTCACCCACATAACCGGCTTCGGTTAAGGTGGTGGCATCGGCCATAGTAAAAGGCACGTTTAAGAAGCGAGCCAAAGTCTCGGCCAGCAATGTTTTACCACTACCTGTTGGGCCGATCAGCAAGATATTACTCTTACCCAACTCGACACCATCTTTAGGCGTGGAATTCTTTAAACGCTTATAGTGATTATATACAGCAACAGATAAGACTTTCTTAGCCTTCTCCTGACCAATCACATAGTCGTCAAGATGTGCTCTGAGCTCATGTGGCGTAGGTAATCTGTCTTGATCTTGCTTAGGCGATATCTCACGAATTTCTTCACGGATGATATCATTACAAAGCTCTACACACTCGTCACATACATACACAGAAGGGCCGGCGATGAGCTTACGAACCTCATGCTGACTCTTTCCACAAAAAGAGCAGTACAGCAGTTTCCCGCTATCACCGTTGCTTTTGTTGTCGCCCATTAGTTTACCTCTTTTGCAGTTTCACTCACTGCACAATTCATCTCTATAGCCTTTTACTGATCATAGCTCAGCAAGCGACAAATATCAGCTTCGTTTATCGAGCACTGAGTCCACTAAACCATAGGCCTCGGCCTCGGTTGCACTCATAAAGTTATCACGATCGGTATCGCGCTCGATAACCTCCAGCGGCTGGCCAGTATGATCGGCAAGCATCTGATTCAACTTATTCTTGATACCTAAGATCTCTTGCGCATGAATCGCAATGTCAGAGGCTTGGCCTTGGAAACCGCCCAAAGGCTGATGGATCATCACACGCGAGTTAGGTAGACAATGACGCTTACCCTTAGCACCACCGGCTAACAGAAACGCGCCCATGCTGGCAGCCTGGCCAATACAAACTGTGCTGACGTTAGGCTTAATAAACTGCATCGTATCATAAATCGCCATACCTGCCGTCACCGAACCACCCGGAGAATTAATATAAAGATAGATATCTTTATCTGGGCTCTCAGACTCAAGGAACAGTAGCTGAGCAACGATTAGGTTTGCCATATGCTCCTCGACCTGACCGACGAGGAAGATCACTCGCTCTTTTAGCAGACGAGAATAAATATCATATGAACGTTCTCCTTTGGCCGTTTGTTCAACAACCATAGGCACAAGTGCATTCAGTACTGATTCTGGCGCATTTTGCATTATTAACTTCCCTAAATAAAAACGGCTCGCATGAGGAGCCTCATACGAGCCATTATAAATGGCTAACAGCCATTTAAGTCAAGCATAGGTTACGCGCGACCAGTAGCCTTGTTCATAAATTCTTCGAATTGAACTGCTTTCTCTGTCACTTTAGCCGTTTTCAGCAGAGCTTCAACCGCTTGCTCTTCTAGCGCAACGTTGCGCATGTTCTGCATCATCTCTTGGTTGTTATTGTAATATTCAATAACTTCCTTTGGATCTTCGTAGGCAGACGCCATAGAAGCGATCAGTGCTTGTACACGCTCATCATCCGCTTTCAGCTCGTTAGTCTTGATCACTTCACCAAGTAGCAGACCGACTTTTACGCGGCGCTCAGCTTGCTCTGTGAACAGATCAGCTGGTAGCTCAGGCATGTTAGCGGCTTGGTTACCAAAACGCTGCATTGCTTGTTGACGAAGTACGTTAACTTCACCGTCGATCAGTGCCTTAGGCAGATCGATCTCGTTTTGCGCTAGCAGACCGTTTAGTACTTGATCTTTAACGTTAGCCTTAAGCGCTTGCTCAAGCTCACGGCTCATGTTCTTGCTGATCTCAACTTTAAGGGCTTCTAGGCCACCTTCAGCGACACCGAACAACTTAGCGAACTCGTCGTTAACTTCAGGCAGGTTAGCCGCTTGTACTTCTTTCAAAGTGATAGCGAACTTAGCCACTTTACCCTTCAGGTTTTCTGCGTGGTAATCTTCTGGGAAAGTCACTTCGATATCGAATGTTTCACCCGCTTTATGACCTTCAACGCCAGACTCGAAGCCTGGAATCATGCGGCCACTACCCAGTTGTAGTTCGAAATCTTCAGCCTTGCCGCCTTCAAACTCTTCACCGTCGATAGAACCCACGAAATCGATCTTCGCTTTATCGCCTTCAGCCGCTTCACGCTCAACCACTTCGAACGTTGCGTGTTGCTTACGCAGAGTTTCGATCATCGCATCTACATCAGCATCGGTTACTTCAGCAGTTGGTTGTTCAACTTCAATTGCATCTAGACCTTTTAGTTCTACTTCTGGGTAGATTTCGAAGGTTGCAACAAACTGGAAGTTTTCGGCATCGGTCTCACCAGGAACAAAAGTTGGTGCACCCGCTGGGTTCAATTTTTCTGCGATGATGGCTTCAACGAAATTACGTTGCATCACTTCACCAGTGATCTCTTGACGAATCGCTTTACCGTAACGCTTGTTGATCACGCTTACAGGTACCTTGCCTGGACGGAAACCAGGAATACGTGCACGCTTAGCTTCATTTTTCAAACTATCAGAAACGGCTTTTTCAATCTGCTCAGCTGGAACAGAGATAGTTAGGCGGCGCTCTAAACCTTGTGTTGTTTCTACAGAAACTTGCATTGTTTTACCTCGAAATATGTCAAACGTCTTTTGTAATAGCCGAATCATCAACTATTAAGGTATTCGTTTCTTGATCTAAAAAAACGACTAAAATGCCTTGGTAACTGGGTTTGGCAGTCGTCGCACATAGTTGAAATTTATCAAGACGCGACATTATAGCCACGGTTTTCTGCATAGTCGAGCCTCAAAGCTCGAATTACAGACGTAAAAAAAGCGACCTTAGGTCGCTTTTTTTATTTTCTTCAAAAGAAGTGGGGTGACTGATGGGACTTGAACCCACGACAACCGGAATCACAATCCGGGGCTCTACCAACTGAGCTACAATCACCACTGATTTGGTACGCCCGGCAGGATTCGAACCTGCGGCCATCCGCTTAGAAGGCGGATGCTCTATCCAACTGAGCTACGGGCGCGTCGTTATGAACTTGGTTCATATCCTAACAGGGCAAAATAGCGTATCCACACTATTTAAAAATTTGGTCGGTGATAGAGGATTCGAACCTCTGACCCTCTGGTCCCAAACCAGATGCGCTACCGGGCTGCGCTAATCACCGAAAGTCTAACACTCTCAACACTCACTGGGTGTCGCTGAGAACGGAGCGCATATTATCCCCTCACATGGTTAGCGTCAACGATTTTTTTGCAATGACGACGCACATGACTATTTAAACAGCTATCCGAAACTTTATTAAACAATCCGGGCAAATATCTGCGCGAATAACCCGTTTCCACACTTCAGCTTGGCCTTTTTAACAATGCAATGATAATAGGCGCCTTAGCTGGCATTATCCATATATTAGAACTGTCTATTATCGTCCTAAGTCAATGACAGTTTCCGCCCCCCCTGTTAAAATGTCGCCGATTTTTTATTATCGCGCCATATTAAGGAAATCCACCCCCCATGACAGCACAAATAATCGATGGCAAAGCGATTGCTCAATCCATTCGAAAGCAACTAAGTGCCAAAGTAACCGCCCGCAAAGAGGCTGGAAAGCGTGTACCGGGACTAGCCGTTATTTTAGTCGGCGCCGATCCGGCTTCTCAGGTTTATGTCGGCAGCAAGCGCCGCGCCTGTGAAGAAGTTGGCTTCCTATCACAATCTTTTGACCTGCCAATCGAAACATCTGAGGCCGATCTATTGGCCCTGATCGACAAGTGCAACCAAGATCCTGCGATTGACGGCATCTTGGTGCAACTGCCGTTACCTGATCATATCGAAGAATCGAAGGTGATCGAGCGCATTCAGCCCGATAAAGATGTCGACGGTTTCCATCCTTATAATGTCGGTCGTCTGGCGCAGCGCATTCCTGTGCTGCGCTCATGCACACCTATGGGGATCATGACCTTAATTAAATCAACAGGCGTAGACACCTACGGCCTAGATGCAGTTGTCGTTGGCGCATCGAATATTGTTGGTCGCCCAATGACATTAGAGCTGCTATTGGCCGGCTGCACCACGACGACCTGTCACCGTTTTACCCGTGACCTTGAAGATAAAGTCCGCCGCGCCGATCTGGTCGTGGTTGCTGTGGGTAAACCACACTTTATTCCAGGTGAGTGGATTAAACCCGGTGCCATCGTTATCGATGTCGGGATCAACCGTTTGGAAAACGGCCAACTGGTTGGTGATGTGCAATATGATGTGGCCGCTGAGCACGCTAGTCATATCACACCAGTACCTGGTGGCGTAGGTCCTATGACAATTGCCAGCCTACTGGAAAATACCCTGTTTGCGGCCGAGAACTATCACGACTAAGCGCAGTAAATCTGATTGTGGTCCGGGTGGTAACACCTCCAGCAATCAATGCCCACAAAAAAGCCTGCACAGTTAATGCAGGCTTTTTTATTAAGTGGTTTTTACAACAAGACAGCTAAAGCAATCTCACTGGCTAACCGATAGCTTATTTTTTACGCCATGTTGTGCCTTCTGGGCCATCTTCTAAGATCACCCCAAGAGCATTCAGACCATCACGGGCCACATCTGCCGCAGGCCAATCTTTTTCAGCGCGGGCACGGTTACGCTCGGCGATTAGGGCTTCAATTTGAGCAACCTCATCGTCACTGCCCTGACCTTTAAAGAAGGCATCCACATCTTGATCTAAAATGCCTAGCACATCACCTAGCTGCTTAAGGCTTACACCCAGAGCAGAAGCTGCAGCCAAATCGTCCACCTTAAGGCGGTTGATCTCGCGCGCCATATCAAACAGCACAGAGTAGGCCTCAGGAGTATTAAAGTCATCGTCCATGGCCGCAGTGAACTTAGCCACATACTCGGTCGCTGGCGCCGCCTCGACGCTAAGTTCCAAGCCTTTTAACGCCGTATAGAGTCGCTCAAGCGCCGCCTTAGCCTGCTTAAGGTTATCTTCTGAATAGTTCAATTGACTGCGATAGTGACCCGACAGCAAAAAGTAACGCACAGTCGAGGCATCATAATGCGCAAGCACATCACGAATGGTGAAGAAGTTGTTCAGTGACTTCGACATCTTCTCCTTATCCACCATCACCATGCCGGTGTGCATCCAATAATTCACATAAGGCGTATCATGGGCGCAGCATGACTGTGCTATCTCATTTTCATGGTGCGGAAACTGCAGATCCGAACCGCCGCCATGGATATCAAAATGCTCACCCAAATGCTTACTGTTCATTGCTGAACATTCGATATGCCAACCAGGGCGACCCGGTCCCCAAGGTGAATCCCATGTTGGCTCACCTGGTTTAGACATCTTCCAAAGCACGAAATCCATAGGATCACGTTTGTTTTCATCGACTTCAACGCGGGCACCCGCCTGCAGCTGATCTAGGTTCTGCCCTGATAGACGACCATACTCAGGGAATGAAGCCACACTGAAAAGCACATCGCCATTGTCGGCAATATAGGCATGATCGCGCTCAATTAGACGTTCAACCATCTCAATGATCTCAGGCATATGCTGAGTCGCACGCGGCTCGAAGTCAGGACGCTTCATGTTGAGCGCATCGAAATCACGATACATCTCTTGGGTTAATCGCTCAGTCAGTGCATCGCAGCTCTCGTTATTCTCTGCGGCGCGCTTAATGATCTTATCGTCGACATCGGTAATGTTACGCTGAAAGTTCACATCGTAACCTTTATACCTCAGGTATCTGACGATCATGTCGAAAGCAACAAACGTACGTCCATGACCAATATGACACAAATCATATATGGTGACCCCGCAGACATACATGCCGACTTTACCTGGCTGTAATGGCTTAAATTCCTCTTTTTGGCGGGTAAGACTGTTGTATAGCTTCAACATCGATTTTCTCTACAAATTATTGACTACAATTGGGTCGCTCAGTCTACCACCTGAAAACAGGGTCTTCCAGCGTGATAGCGTGAATCTAAAGCGTTTTTTGTTACGCCGCACATTCTACAGCTAACAAGAGGTAAATATTCAGGCGCTGGGATCAGGGAAAGATGATAAAAGTCGTGCCATCCCTTTATGCATCATGGTTAATAGGCTAGAATCGGGCGCTATCTGAATAAGTAACCATGATGAGATACAGTCATATGATCACAATGCAAACCAACCACGGTGTTATCAAAATTGAACTTGATGCCGAAAAAGCCCCTGTAACCGCAGCTAACTTCATTAAGTACGCTAAAGACGGTTTCTATGACGGCACCATTTTTCACCGCGTAATCGATGGTTTCATGATCCAAGGCGGCGGATTTACCGAAGATATGTCGCAAAAGCGTTGTAACGAAGCCATTGAAAACGAAGCCAACAATGGTCTATCTAATGTTGTAGGCACCATTGCCATGGCACGTACTTCAGATCCTCACTCGGCCACGGCACAGTTCTTCATCAACATCAACGACAACACCTTCCTCGACTTTAAATCTGAGTCAGTACAAGGCTGGGGTTACTGTGTGTTCGGTAAAGTGGTTGAAGGCATGGATGTGGTTAACCAGATCAAGGCAGTGGCTACGGGCAATCGCGGCATGCATCAAGATGTACCGCTAGAAGCTGTTGTTATCGAAAGCGTGACCGTTGCTGAGTAAGCACAGGGCAGACAATTCTTGAATTACACCCTGTTTGTGGGCGATCTGCATCTTAGTGCCGATCGCCCCGATATTCTCGCCGCATTCAACCGTTTTCTCAGTCAAGACGCCAGCCATTGTGATGCCCTCTATATTCTGGGCGATCTATTTGAGGTCTGGGTGGGAGACGACATTGCAGAGCCTTTCGCTCTCGAGCTCGCCGAGCGTTTAAAAGCCTTCTCGGCGCACACACCTATCTATTTCGTCCATGGCAATCGCGATTTCTTGCTCGGTAAACGTTATGCAAAACTCGCTGGAATGACCCTGTTACCCGAAGTCTATTGTATAGACCTTTACGGCATACCCAGTGTTATTCTCCATGGTGACAGCCTATGCACCTTAGATAAAGCCTACCAACGATTTCGTCGATTTAGAAATTTCGGCTGGGCCAAGTTTATTTACAATCATCTGCCCAAATCCCAGCGTACAGCCATTGCCCATAAGCTGCGCCATAAGAGTAAGCAGAGTAATCAATTAAAAAGCTACAGCATCATGGATGTCGAGCAGAGTGCGGTCGAGCAGTTAATGCAGCAGACTGACACTAAGCGAATGATCCACGGTCACACCCACAGACCCAACATCCACCAGCTCACCAATAATCGCCAACGCATAGTCGTCGGTGACTGGTACGAGCAAGGAAGTGTGCTAAAGGTCAGTGCCGAGCAGCTGGTGCTGCAACGTCTGCCATTCGCCGACAACTAACCTTTGTTGCTCAACCGGTTAAACAGCTAGCGATTAACAAGGCCTGCCAGAGTGAAACTTAAACTCGCTGTCTGGGGCGCTGATAAGCTCCGCCTCAAGAGCTGCAAACTCGGCGACACGCTGCTCAATATTATCAGATGATATCGCCTGGGCTAACACCAGATAATCTTGATAATGACGGGCTTCAGAGCGTAGCAGCGAGACATAAAACTTGCGCAGCCCTTCGTCAAGATAAGGCGCTAACTTAGCAAAACGCTCACAGGAGCGCGCCTCGATAAAGGCGCCCACGATCAACTTATCCACCAGCGTCGCCGGCTCATGGGTGCGCACCGCACGCATCATACCTTTAGCATAGCGACCGGCTGTAAGGTTTTGATAAGGAATGCCTCTAGCCTGCATGATCTCAAGCACCTGCTCAAAATGATGAAACTCCTCTTTAATCAGGCGTACCATCTTGGCAATGAGATCCGCGCCGTAGGCGACACCGTCCTTTGGCCTAAGCTCACCAACTAATTCATTCTTCTTAACGTCGCGAGCAAGAAAAACATCGATATCTCGCTGTTTGTTATAGACAAAGTCTTCATAGGGTTTAGCCCACTGCAGCAACTGCTCACCGCTATCTTTATCTACCGCATATTTGCGAATAAGAAACATCGCGGTCTGCGCCGCCTTTAGCTCGCAATTACAATGATCGATTAATAACGCCGACAACTGCTCCGGTCGGCTGGCGACGGCGATCCACTCATCCGGGGTTTCACATTGTAAAAACTGCTTGATCGGCGCTAATAAGGCTTGCATTACACACTCTGAAGGTTAACAAACAAACGGCGCCTATTTTACTCATAAAATCAATCCTTGGGCACGCCTATCTGCCTAACAGATGAAAGTTAGCTTGACTAGTCTAAGTTTATGTTCAATAAATAAACTATGTCAGCCACATTGAAGCGGCTGTTTGGGAGCCTAAGGTCTATTGGTAGCAGACCGACAGGCATTTAGGGTTCGTCTGAAGTTTGGCGAGCACAGTAATGAAAGCTGAACAAGGATAACTATAATGATATTGAATCACTTAATGGGGTTATACACTCATCCAAAAGAAGAGTGGCACACAATTGAACAAAATCACGAAGCGCTCAAAAGCAGTCTCAGTCATGTCCTGTTAATTGCCCTTATACCGGCTGTTTGCACCTATGTTGCATCGACAATGATAGGCTGGAACCTCGGGGTATCCGATCCACTCTTCCTCACCAAGCAAAGCGCCTTGATGATGTCAGTCAGTATGTATTTCGGTCTAATCGCTGGGGTATTTGCCTTAGCCTACCTAGCCTTTTGGATGGCAAAGACCTTTGATGCACACCCAACCTATACCCAAGCCATTGAGCTAGCCGCCTATACAGCCACTCCGCTATTTATGGTGGGTCTGGCAGCACTCTACCCCGCTCTGTGGTTTGTGATGATTGTTGGGTTAGTTGGCCTAAGTTACTCTGTCTATCTGCTCTACACGGGGGTTCCCATCATCATGAACATCCCTGAAGAGAAAGGCTTTATCTACGCCAGCTCGGTCGTTACGGCCGGTTTAGTATTGCTGGTTGCCTTAATGGCCTCGAGTGTGATCCTTTGGAGCTACGGATTAGGCCCTATATATCAATAGCAACGATAGGCTAACGCTAAATACAAAAAAGGCTTTAGGGTGATCCTAAAGCCTTTTTTAATATCGAGTGGGTGCTAAGTTAACATCAAGCTAGCACCCAACTAAAACTGAGCCTAAGACTTAGTTAGAAGAGTCTCGCAGCGCAACTGTCAGGTTAAAGACCAGATGCTCAGGTGATGAGTCTTTGTTGTCGGCGCAGAAGTAGCCTTCTCGTTCGAACTGGTAAGCCTTTTCGGCTTCGGCCTTCACCAAACCAGGCTCTACAAAGCCATGTCTGACCACGAGAGATTCAGGGTTAAGCACCTCATCAACCGTCTCGGCCGCAGCTGGATTTGCCTGATTAAACAGTCGGTCATACAGACGGAACTCAGCAGGAACACAGCTAGAAGCCTCAACCCAATGGATCACCCCTTTCACCTTACGACCATCAGCCGGGTTCTTACCTAGGGTTTGATCATCATAGGTACAATAGATGGTGGTCACATTGCCCGCTTCATCTTTGTCGCAGCGCTCAGCCTTAATCACGTAGGCATTACGCAGACGCACTTCCTTGCCCTGAATAAGACGCTTGTATTTCTTGTTGGCCTCTTCACGGAAATCGTCGGCATCGATATAAAGCTCACGACCAAAGACCAGCTCACGCTGCCCCATAGTCTCTATAGTTGGGTGCGCTGGTGCAGATAGCTTTTCAACCTGGCCTTCAGGATAGTTTTCGATGATCACCTTTACCGGATTGATCACAGCCATGGCACGCGGCGCGTGCTCGTTAAGCTCCTCACGGATACACGCATCTAGCATACCCACTTCGACCATGTTGTCTTGCTTGGTCACGCCGATACGACGACAAAACTCGCGAATAGACGCTGGCGTATAACCACGGCGGCGTAGACCTGCAATGGTCGGCATACGCGGGTCGTCCCAACCTGACACTAAACCGCGAACCACAAGATCGTTAAGCTTACGCTTAGACATCAAGGTGTATTCCAGATTCAGGCGCGAAAACTCATACTGACGAGTGCGGTTTGGCGCCTGGAAATCATCCAGGTTATCCAATACCCAGTCATATAGGCGACGGTTATCTTGGAACTCCAGAGTACAGAGCGAATGGGTAATATTTTCAATCGCGTCAGAGATGCAGTGAGTGAAATCGTACATAGGGTAGATACACCACTTGTCACCTGTCTGATGATGGTGAGCAAAACGGATACGATAGATCACAGGATCGCGCATGCACATAAAAGGCGATGCCATATCGATTTTGGCTCGCAGGGCGCACTCACCCTCTTTGAATTCGCCCTTACGCATCTTCGCAAACAGCTCAAGGTTTTCTTCCACCGAGGTGTCACGATAAGGGCTGTTCTTACCCGGCTCTTTTAAGGTACCGCGATATTCACGGGTCTGCTCACCGTTAAGGAAGCATACATAAGCCAAGCCCTTATTGATCAACTCAATCGCGTACTGATGTAACTGATCAAAGTAGTTTGACGAGTAACGGATTTCACCATCCCACTGGAAACCTAACCACTTGACGTCGGCCTGAATAGAGTTAACGTAATCGATATCCTCTTTCTCAGGGTTGGTATCATCAAAACGTAAGTTACATAGCCCCTTATAGTCCTTAGCTAAACCGAAATTCAAGCAGATCGACTTAGCATGACCAATATGAAGATAACCGTTTGGTTCAGGCGGAAAACGCGTGTGTACACTCGTGTGCTTACCGCTTTCTAAATCTTCATCTATGATGTTACGAATGAAGTTACTAGGACGTACTTCGGTGTCCACATGACTCATGGAAATCCTCTTTGCGAACTCTAATCATCGGCCGCACAATCGCCGCTCGACATTAATTGGGGAAAACCTGCATATTCCTACAGATCTCGCTTCGTTACAACGGCCAAATAGCAAAAACTGACATCATTTAGCGCAAAAACAGAAAAGCAGCGATAAATCGCTGCTTTTCTGTTTTTAACGACTGACTTAACGCGGGTCGATTGTCTATTCAGTTACCACATTGATAACAGGAATGATCGTCTGGGCGCGCTGCCCTTTGCGCTTAAGCCAGAGGTAAAAGACCACCAAGGCCACCACAAAGAAGGCTATCCAGAGACCCGATTGCAATGGGTGAGCCGCAAAGGTCATCACCTGATAGAAGACGGTTGCTGTGCCATAGGCCAGTGCGAATGTCCAAGTCGCTGCAAAGGTCGCCCAGCGAGAGCCAAATTCGCCCACTAACGCCCCCATTGCGGCCACACATGGCGTATAAAGCAAGATGAAGAGCAAGTACGCAAATGCCGCTGTAATACCTGTAAAGCCACTCTGCAGCGCACTGAAGGTCGAGGTATCTACATCCAGCTCGCTTGAGGCAGTTTCAATACTCTCGATATCCCCTACTGACATAGATAGCGGATCTTCTGGCGCGATACCAAACAAGTTCTCAGGAATCGTTGCTAAGGCTTCACTAAAGCTTTCAGAAAATGGTGCTAAAGCCTCCTCGTCACCACCCGAAGTGGAATAGAGACTATTTAAGGTGCCAACTACCGCCTCTTTAGCAAAGATACCAGTGATGATACCGACTGTGGCTGGCCAGTTGTCTTTCTCTATCCCCATTGGTGAGAAGAAAGGAGTCACCTTTTGACTCGCCACACTCAGCACAGATTCAGAGCTGTCTTCATGTCCGAAGCTGCCATCGACACCGATAGAGTTAACAAAGTGAAGCAGAGTAACCACAATCACAATGGTTTTACCCGCTCCTAGAATAAAGCTCTTGGTGCGCTTACCGGTTCTGGCCATCACCGCCTTAAACTTAGGCTTTTCATAGTTAGGCAGTTCCATCACTACGGCGCTGCTGCTGCCGGGTAGTAAGGTCGACCTTAGCAGTAAGCCTGTACCGATAGCCGCGAATACACCTATGATATAAAGCAAAAACACTAGGTTCTGGCCCGATTCAGGGAAGAAGGCCGCTGCAAATAGGGCGTAAACAGGCAGACGTGCACCACAAGACATAAAGGGTGCCATCATACCCGTCACGATACGCTCACGCTCACTGCCTAAGGTACGGGTCGCCATAATTGCAGGCACTGAACAACCAAAGCCGACAATCATAGGCACAAACGCCTTACCCGGCAAACCGATGCGACGCATCAATCCGTCCACCACAAAAGCTGCGCGAGCCATATAACCCGAGCCTTCTAAGACAGACAGTGCCAAAAAGAGCGCGGCGATCACCGGAATAAAGGTCGCAACGGTTTGAATACCTTGTCCCACGCCACCAGCAACAATAGTGACTAACCAAGCAGGCACGCCCACGTTACTCATAAAGGCGCCGAGATGGTCAACAAACAAGGCACCGGCCGTGATATCGAAGAAGTCGATGAAAGCACTGCCCACATTAATACTGAACATGAACATCAGATACATCACGAACAGAAATACTGGGACCCCGGCTATCGGATGCAATACCAGCTTGTCTAAGCGATCACTGATGGTTTGTACATCGGCGGCTTTTACCGACTCGTTAAATACTTTCTGCACGAAATCAAAACGAGTAGTCGCTACCATGATCTCGATATCTTTGCCCTGAGCCGCAAGTTTCTCAGAGCACTGAGAAACCTCTGAAAGCATCTGGCCATTTTTACACTGACCACAGCCTAAGCCATTGCCCATCATTGCCAAGGCTCGGCCACGACTCAGTTGGCTGTCTCGCTCAAACAGCGCTTTAATTCCCGCCTCAATCTCAACATCGTAATCCAGTACCAATGGCGCCTCTGAGACCTTGCCGTCTAGCAGATCCACCACCTGGGCCTGAACCTGCTTAATATCATTGACATCACGAGAACAGACGGCGATCACCGGACAGCCTAACTCTTTGGTCATCTTGGTAACATCGACCTCGATCCCCTGAGCCTTAGCTGCATCTATCTTGTTGATCACCACCACCATAGGGATACCAAGTTCACGCAGCTGCACCGTCAGGTATAGGTGACGCTCAATGTTGGTCGCATCCACTAAGTTGATGATGCCATCCATCTGCGCCTCAGCCAGATACTGCTGGGCAATTTGCTCATCGAGAGAGCAATCGCAGCTGCTGCCTGCTGGCAAGAGATCGTAAATACCGGGAAGATCCGTCAACAACACCTCAGTGTCATTTAACGTAAATTGGCCAGTCTTTTTCTCAACCGTCACCCCTGACCAGTTACCCACCTGTTGGTTAGCTCCGGTTAGGGCATTAAATAGTGTTGATTTACCCGCATTTGGGTTGCCAACAGTCACACAATGAAATTGTTTAGCCATGAGCCAGCTCCACCTCTATTACCTCTGCCAAGTCCTTACGCATGCATAACTTACTGCCACGAATGGCCAACTCTAATCCCGAGCCAAGTGGGGCACGTCGTAATAATGTCAAAGAGGTGTTGGGGGTGATCCCCATAGATAAAAGCTTGCGTTTCACCACCGCAGGCAGGCTAATTTGGCCAACCTCGGAGATCACTGCACTGTCGCCAGGCTTTAATTCGCTTAATTTCATATTGCAACTCTACCTTTTCAGGTCTCGATAAATCTGAACTACACCAGATTCTAACGGAGCAAGGCTTCCAATAACTTTATCTAGATCAATATTTATGATTGGAAACGATAATAATTTTCAATTGTATTTTATATTATGTGACAGATATCTCAATGAGAAAACGAGATAATTAAATGAGAATCATTTTCACCAACAAGGGCATTCTACGTCCCTACCTCACTCCAACAACGTGATCAAGATCACATATAATGCCAATTCGTTCTAAAACATCACTTTTACAGAACAATTATCGATACAAAAGTTACACATTCGTCACAAATCACACCTATTATTTAGAATTGGTAAATTAGCAATCTTTAAAGATAACAACTAAAAACTTTTCTGTGCTTGGATGGATGATGATGAAAAAGGAATCTAACTGGCTGCTTGCGTTCAAGCTAGCGGCTCTAATCGTACTATACCCACTCCTCAGTGTGTCGATTCAGGCAACCCCTTGGGACAAAATGCCCGCCGAAGAGGTTGAGCAAATCCTCGACACTAAGTTTGCCGAGGGACAATACTCTCCCAAAGGCGCCGATAGCTGCCTTATGTGCCACAGAAAAAGCCAAGAGGTAATGGCCCTTTTCGATGGCGTACATGGCGATCCTCAAGTAAAAGGCTCTCCCATGGCAGATCTCCAATGTGAAGCCTGTCACGGCCCTATGGGCAAACATAACCGTGGCGGCAAAGAGCCCATGATTACCTTTGGTACCCAATCTCCTGTGCCCGCTGCAAAACAAAATAGCGTCTGTATGAGTTGCCATAACGACGACAAGCGTATGGCTTGGAACGGTAACCATCATGATAACGCCGATGTGGCCTGTAGTGATTGTCATCAGGTACATATAGGTCATGACCCTATTAGCGATAAGGCCCAGGAAGTTGCCGTCTGCACCAGCTGTCATACCCAACAGAAGGCCGACTTACACAAGCGCAGCAGCCACCCACTCAAATGGCAGCAGATGGTCTGTAGCGACTGCCACAATCCCCATGGTGGATTGGGTGATGCAGGCTTAAAACAGATGAGCGTTAACGAGAACTGTTATGCCTGCCACACCGAAAAACGTGGTCCTAAGCTATGGGAGCACGCACCGGTGAGCGATAACTGCGCTAACTGTCATAACCCCCACGGCGCAGTCAACGAGGCGATGTTAATCGCCAAGCCGCCGCAACTTTGTCAACAGTGTCATGCCAGCGATGGCCATGCGGCTAATCCCGTATTTGCCAACAGTCCAAACGCCTTTAATGCGGGACAAAGCTGCATGAACTGTCATGGCCAGGTACATGGTTCTAACCACCCGTCTGGCAAACTTCTGCAACGTTAATGAGGGAGCATAGCGATGATTAAACAAGATGGATCTCAAAGACTCCCATGGCGTTTAAGCCTGTTGGCCTTAGCTGTGATCAGCAGCTATGCCGGCGCACAAGGATATGGGCTTGCCTCGGCCAACCGTGACAAAGTCAAACTTGATGCCTGGGAATGTAAACGTTGTGAAGTCCCTAAGGGTACAACGGGAATGATAGGGGCAGGAATTGCCTACAATGATGGCGGTGATAGCCGTTTCGGCAATACAACAGGGACAGACCAAGATGGCGCCGTAGCAAGCCTTGAAGCGGATCTTGCTCACAAGACAGATTCGAGCTATCAAACTCGCTTCGAAGCCAATCGTTTAGGCTATGATGCCGGCTCAGCCTCTTTAACCACGGGGCGCAAAGGCCAATATGAAATACAAGCAGCCTATCGAGGCTTTGCCCGTTACGACAATAATAGCGCCCTAACCCCTTACCGCCGCGATGGCCAGACATGGCAATTGCCTAGTGAGTGGCAAAGCGCTGCAACCACAGATCAGATGACAAGCCTGTCATCCAGCCTCAGCCCTGCAGAGCTTAAGATCACCCGGGACCGCTATCGTATCGATGCTAACTATACAGGTGACTTCTATGAAGTTGCTCTTGGCTATCAACATGAAGAGCGTCAGGGCAATCGCCGCGCCAGTGTTAATCTGCTTACCAATAGCACCTTATTGGCCGAGCGTATCGAAGATAAAAACGATCGCGTCAATGCCAAACTCTACTTTCGTGGCGATCACTGGCTCACGGGCATAGACGCCGAAGTCAGCCAATATCAAAACGACTTGAGTGCTCTGCACTGGCAATCGGCCTTCAGCCCCACCTTCGGTGCCGCCTATTATGGCCAAAATGCCGTGGCTCCTGACAACAAAGCTTATCGCGTCGCTGGTCATAGCCAATTTTCCGCTGAGGGCCAACAGGTCATTATGCATCTGGGCTTTACTCGTATGACACAAGATCAGGCGTTCTTACCTGCCACCATCAATGGCCCCTCGCCTACGTTACCAGCGACGGACCTAGCAGGCCAAGTAGATCTGATAGAGATGAAACTAAAGTATCACGGCAGGCTGACACCAGCCTTTAGCCTCAGAGCGGGGTATGATTATCGAGACCGTGACAACAAGACGCCAATCTTCAGCTATCCACAAATTGTCACCGACAGCTACTACAGTGGCGATCGGCTCAATCCAGACTACGACCGCACACGTCAGCAGGCCAATCTAGGCGCCAAGTACAGATTCACCCGCAGCCTCTATCTTGACCTGCAATATCAATATGAACACAACAATTACAACGGCCTTGATAGAGACACTCTGCAGGAGTCCGATATTGAAGCCAAGCTCCACTACAGGCTTTCTCCCCATTGGCAAGCTTGGTTAAAGGCCGAATATCGCGATCGCAACGGCAGTGAATATCATGGCATGACCGCCAGCAACAGGCCCAATAACCCTCTGCTGAGACGCAGCTACCTCGCCGATCGCGAGCACCAAGGTTATGGACTTTATGCCAGCTACAACGGCGGAGCCTATAATGTCACATTAAATTTGCATACCCGCCAAGATGATTATACTGACACCCAGATAGGCCTGACACAGGTAGACAGCCAAGGCTATGATCTGTCAGCGCAATACGCTATCAGTGAAAACCTAAACTTCAACGCCTTTGTCAACCAGGACTGGCGCGACAGCGATCAGGCTGGCAGCAATAACTACGCCGGAGCCAATTGGTTTGCAAACACTGAGGACGAGGCCACCCTCATAGGGGCAGGCATTGACTATAGCAACCTGCTTGAAAAACGCCTTAGGATAGGACTTGACTATAGCTTCAGTGATGGTCAGAGCGACACCGAAGTGAGCCAAGGGCTACACAATCCCTATGGCGACTATTACGCCACCAAACATAACATCAATGCCTTCGCAGACTTTAGCCTGAGCAATGGCTTAGGTCTGAGGTTCGATTGGATCTTCGAGCAGTACCAAGATGCTGACTGGGCCAATGACCAGCTCATGCCAGACAGCATCCCCAACGTGTTGAGTTTCGGTGACTTAAGCCACGATTACAGCGCCCACTACTTTGGAGTGACCCTGAGTTACCGTCTGTAACTCAGGTACCACCCCGTATGCCAAGGAAGCGATGATGAAGATGAACAACCCCATTTGTTATGTAGCCCTCTTCGGGCTAATGACCCTATTATCAGCCTGTGGTGGCGATGATGGTAAACCCGGCAACCCAGGTGAACCCGGCGGCCCACCAGCCATGGTGATAGATGATCTCCATATCACCTTCGATCAGGTTGATATGGAGGGAGGCGTCGCCACGGTCAACTATCGTGTCACCAACCAAAACGATGAGCCTGTGGTGGGGGTGCCCACTGCCACCTTTATTGCCGCCCAGCTGTTACCTCAAGGCTATACCAATGCGGGTAACAGCTCACAGTGGCAATATTTTACCTCTGAGAACTGCAATGCCAGCTGCCCAGGGAGCTATGTCGACCATAAAAATGGTAACTACAGCTACACCTTCAGTGCAGCCTTTGATGGCATGAACGACATAAGCTATCAGGCTGGCGCTACTCAACGTATTGTAGTGAAGATGGGCGGCGATACACTTGCCGATGGGACTTCCCTTCCCATTACCAATCAGCACTTTGACTGGCAGGCGGAGACAGACGGAACGAGTAGCGATCCCGCTTACAGCCGCAATCTGATTAAGATAGATACCTGTAACAGCTGTCACAACGATCTCGCCTTCCACAGAGGTAACTACAACCAGATTGAGACCTGTGTGACCTGTCATAATGCCGATCGTGTCAGCAATCCAGATAACATCTTCACCCAGATGATCCACGGCAAACATTTAACCGGCTTCCCAGGTTCGCTGGCTAACTGCCAAACCTGTCACGCCCAAGATGAAAGCCTGAGCGAACAGATGAACTGGGCTCGAGTGCCAACGATGGAGGCCTGTGGCTCTTGTCATACCTATATCGACTTTAAGGCTGGGGAAGGCCACCCCGCTCAACTTAACAATGCCAACTGTGTCGCCTGCCATAATGCCGACTGGACAGCCAGCGTACACAATGACGGTGGTAACGAGCAGGCACTGGCACAATTTAAGCCAGTGATCACTAAGGCGATGCGAAGCGGTGATACCGTCTCCTTTACCCTTGCACTTGAAAACCCGAGTAGTGGTGAGCGGTATACCTCCAGTGCCGACCAACTCGACTTTATATCAGACCTCCGAGTCTACGCGAACTGGGGCACAAGCTTCGACTATGCCACTCGTTCGGCACGCTCGATTCGTCTGCATGAAATAACGCCTCTCGCCGGCAGTAATGGTGCCTTCGACTATCAAGTCACTGGGCTTAGCGTGCCAGCGGGTAGCGAGATGGATAAGGGCACCTTAGCGATACAGGGACGCATCTGCGCGGCCGATGGCGTATTGGGTAGCTGCGATAACGAAGCCAACAGCCAAATCGTCATCAAATCCAGCCACAGCTTCTTTAGCAGCGAGGCGCTCAGTGATAGCGGACGTCGCGTGGTAGTGACTAATGACACCTGTGGCAGTTGTCATGGGGATCAACAACTGAACTTCCATGGTTCGCGAAATGATCTCGAAGGCCAATGTCAGCTGTGTCATAACCCTAATATGGTAGCCGAAGCCAGCGAGAATCCTTCGACGACCACTGCCGACTTTAAGCACCTGATCCACGCCATTCATAGCGGCCAGCGAGCCGGTTATGAAGCCATCAACTATCCTGGTGACATAGGCAATTGTGCCCAGTGTCATAGCAATAATGACGGTGTACTCTCGCCAGCGCTGCCACTCGACCCAGGAGTTAAACCTCTGGCCATTAGTGACGGTAGCTACACCAGCCCAACTGCGGCAATCTGTAGCGACTGTCATAGCAGCGAGACCAACAAGAATCACATGATCCAGCAAGGCGCCGTGTTTATGGGCACCCTGTCAGATGCTACCGCAGGTACTGAAAGCTGCGCGACCTGTCACAGGTTGGGCGCAGAAGCCGATGTCCTGAAAGTACACCCAATCAAATAACCCGTGGAGGCGCCAGTATCGCTGGCGCCTATCCTAACAAGCATTGATAGATAGATTAAAATGGAACGCACTATGATGGATATAAAGAGAAAGGTGAATAGATGGAGCCTCATTGCCCTAAGTTGCAGCGCGCTCCTGCTAGGTTGTGGCAGTGACGGTAAGGATGGTGAAGATGGCGCTGACGGCCCTATCGGTGTCAATATCGATGACACGCCTACCGTAATGGCCGAATTTACAGAGGCCTCGGTCGAAGATGGACAGGTAAGCGTGACCTTTAAGCTGGAAAATGCCAATGGCGTCGCCGTACTCGGCCTCACCAAAGATTATGATTTACGCTTTGGGGTCGCCCAACTCGCTAATGTCGTCGAAACTATAGATGGTCAGGAGTTTGATCGCGGCTACCAGTGGCAAGCCTACATCAATAGACTAAGACAGCCAGGCTCTTTACCTGAGGATACCTCAGGGCTTAACCCCTCCCCTCAGTACCAAGCAAACGTTGAGGCCGCAAGCAGCTGTGAAGACTGTTTCATGGATAATCTTGACGGTAGCTACACCTATAAATTTCAGCAAAATATCGCCAATGTGGCCGAACCACTGGCGATCACCTATAACGGCGACAACACTCACAGGGTGACACTGGAGCTGAAACTGCCTCAGGCAACCGCCAATGCTCACCATGACTGGCAACCATCAACAGGCGCTACCGACGGGATTCAAACCCGCAATGTGGTCAGCAAAGAAACCTGCATGAACTGCCACCAAGAGGAGAGTCTGGCGCTCCACGGCGGTCGTCGTATCGATCTGGAAAACTGCGCCAGTTGCCACACCACAACCTCTGGCGATCCAGAAAGTGGCAACAGCGTTGCATTTGCTCACATGATACATGCCATCCATAAGGGCCAGAACAGAGTCACCAGCACCCCTGAAGGCTATGTACCCGCGCCTTATAAGATAGTGGGTTTTGGTGGCAGCCTGCACGACTATGGCAAGGTGATGTTCCCGCAAAAGCCGGCAGCCAATTGCGCAGCCTGCCATGTCGAGGGCGACGATGCCCCTAGCGATGCCGCGCTGTTTAAGGCCGATAAGTCAAACCTTGCCTGTATTGGCTGTCACACCGAAAAACCGTCGCAAAATCACTCCAGCACCAACTGTGTTGCCTGTCATAACGCGACGGATACCTACTCAGGCACAGGTAACGCCGAGAAGCGTCATGGCGATGTCCTCAAGGCTTATACGCTAGCACAGGCCATGGGCGTTAACTTTAGCAACATAGGCTTAGACGCCGATGGTAAACTGAAGTTTGATGTGCAAGTTACCGATGCTTCAGGTAATGCAGTTGGCGCAGACTATATTGAACTGGGAACCCGAGTGGTCGTCGCTTGGGATGTCGATAAAGACTATCCAGCCTATAGCGACGCTTCCTATAGCAACCGCCGTTTCAGATTGTCTCAAGGCACCTATGACGATACCAGCAAGACCTTTACCATTGTGGCTAACACCTTCGATATGCCACTAGATGCCACAGGTAAGACATTTGAACTCTGGTCGGCCATTGAGGTCTGCTTCAACAATGGTGGCTATGGTGTAGCTGAGGTGGTGATGACCGCCTGTAGCGATAACACCCGTTCGGTAGCGGTAAAAGAGGCACCTTACCAATTCGTCTGGTCTGGTACTGGTGTTGACCAGAACGGGCAAACCGCCATGCGCCGTGCCATTGTCGATACGGCAAAATGTCAAACTTGCCACAACCAGGAAAACCACCACTACAATAATGGCTACAACTGTCAGACTTGTCACACCTCTGATAAAACCACACGAGGAGATGAAGGTTACCCAGGCGGTCGTAAACCAACCAGCTTCGCCTTTAAGGCGCACGAAGCCGAAGGCCATTACCTGAAATACGCAGGCGTGCAGTCGGGCACAGTACTGAAAACAGACTGTCTCACCTGTCATACCGATGGTGGTTTTGAACTTGGCCGAGCCAAAGACCGCGTCTGGCGCTATGGCGATACCACCACAGGCGTCGATATCTGGGTCTCATCCGATGCTGGTGCCTGCCTCAGCTGTCACCAGAAATACCTTAAGGACTCTGGAGCGGCCCATATCCAGACTAACGGCGGTATCTTAGATGGTATGAGTGCTGATGACGTTCGCAGCCGCTCTGCAGAGAGCTGCTCAACCTGCCACACACCAACTCAACTACTGGGTATTCATAACCCTTAACCCTCAGCTCAGAAAAGGAGGCTTTAGCCTCCTTTTCTTCACCCCACCAACCTTTAGACAACATTCAGACAACCCCACAAATACAGATTGTGACCAAACGAAGCGCAATCGGTCATCAGCCTCCACCAATGAGTTTGTCTTAGATCAATACATAAGCTAATAAAACGCCCACTTATTAAGCTTCACTTAAGATAGCGGCCGACTTTTCACAGCATTGCTTAATTTTGAAACCGAGCTAAAATATAACCCACTGTAATTATTGTACTTTAACACAACTATCATTTTGTAACACTGTTAATAGATCCGCTTCACGTTTGGGCAGACGCACGCTCTCCATCTACCCCCTTTTGAGTAATATGCGCCCAAGGTGTCGCCAAGTCATTGAGGCAATAGCAATAACTCTGGCTCACCTTGTTCATACCAAAAATAAAATTGAGATCACTCTCATTCTCATGCAGGGGAAAAATGATGAAACGGTATTCAATCAGTACCGCTGTCAAAACAGCTTTCAGTGTTGGGGCCTTGTCCCTAGCGCTTGCCGGTTGTGGCGGCAGCGATGGTAAAGATGGTGAAGACGGCAAACCAGGTGAAATCGCAATCGATATCAACAGTGCAACCGCCGTACAGACCCAAATAGAAAAGGCAAGCTTTGATGAGACGTCAAAAACCTTAACCTTCGAATTCAGTCTAACCAATCCTAACGGTGTTGCCGTTACTGGATTAGAGACACTTACCGATCCACTACGTATCGCCTTTGGTCGTATGGGCACACGCAGCGAAGCCTTCACTCCCTTCAGCTTAGAAGACGGTACAGAAGTCACCGCCAGAGGCGATGGCGATGAGGAGATCTGGCTTTCTTACCGTAATGCCAGCAAAAATGGCGTACCTATGACAGGTTCTAACAACTGGCGCCCGACCCGTGACTGTCAGGAAGGTGTGACCTGTCTGGCTTATCTTGGCCAGGGAAGATATCAGGTTACTGCGCCGGAGATCATCGACACTAATGGTCTGGATTATGGCTATGACGCCAATCGCATCAATGGTATCTACCTGATCACCTATGGCGTGGGTCAGAACAAGCTTAAGAATGTCGAAGCCTACTACTGGGATCCATTAACAGAGCAGTCTGTCGCCTCACCTAAGAAGGTGTTAGAGATGGAAACCTGTACTAACTGTCACGTAGGCCAGGATCATATTCGTCATGGCAACTATGGTAACACCGCCGATGGCTGTGGCTTCTGTCATACCGATTACACCCAATACAGCGGCTCTGGTGTTGACGGAGAAGGTAATACGGTTGAATTTAATTTTGATGGCTCAATCAAAGGCCTAGTGCATGCGGTTCACACAGGTATCACTGAAGGTGATCGCCGTGAACTGGCAAAATTCAATACTGTTATTGCTAACGCAAGCAAAAACCCAGCATTTGCATACAAGTTTGATGGTGCGGCGCTCGATAGCGAAGGTCAGCCTAAAGCCGAGCTTAACTTCCCAGCCTCAACAGCCAACTGCCAAAGCTGTCACATTAGCTACACCACAACTGAAGAGACACTGCCAGAAGGACTTACTCCTCATGCAATGGCATGGTTTGCTGATAAGGATGCCGTTGCCTGTCAAACTTGCCACGGTGATTACCATTACGGTAACCGCACTGAGCTTGTTGGAGAAGAAACCCAGCTGGTAGGCTGTGTCGCCTGTCACAGTAGCCACGACGGTAACACCCGTGGCGGCGCCTTCCGTCATTTCGCTGCCCATGAGCAAGACAGCCGCGAAGCAGCATCACAGGCGGGTACTCTAATTGATGCCAGCTACAGTCAAATCAACTGGGATGAGGCTTCAAATACCTTAAGCTTTACCATGCACTTAACTAAGGGTGAAGAGATAGTAACTGCTGACTATACCACTGGCATGCGTCTCTATGTAAACGCCGTTGACGCGACAAAGCCTGATGCTTTCCTAGCCGGACGCACCAGTGGTTCAGTCATCGCGAATATAGATGGTAGTTACGGTGTAACGGTTAATGCTGCTAACCCAGGTTATGGCCTTCCATCTCTGGCTGATGCTATCAAGGCTGGGGCGAACATTGCCATCACTCCAAGCTTTAACACCTGTTTTGCAAACAAGAGCTCGACATTGACAGCTCTTGATAGTGAAGGTAACTGTTCAGGTGCCCTCAGCACTAATGCTGCAAAAACCGCATTTTTGACGCTAAGTGGTGAACAAGCTCCTGAACGCGCCAGCGCCGTTGACTATGAAAACTGTGCAAGCTGTCACAACAACGACATGGTTGCCCGCAAAGGCGATACGCACTACCGCAATGCAGACGTGCACACTTGTGCGCAGTGTCACGAAGCTGGCGATTACAACAGCCTAATCGTTCGTGTACACGGCACTTTCGGTAAGGCACACGGCCGCGAAGATGTTCAGTCTCTAGTGAGCAGTGCCAACTGTTCTGCTTGTCATAGTGATATGAACTTCGGTCTAGAAAATGCGCGTTCAACCCCAATGCGTTGGAACAAGGGCGATGCCAGTTTCTCTAGTCCACAAGCGGGTGTTTGTGCCTCATGCCACGTCTCATCAAGCTATGAGATCGGCGGAGGAAAAGAAGCGGCTAAATCACACATCGAAAGCATGGGTGGTGTCGTTGCGGGTAGCTACGAAGAAGCTATGCTCAACAGCGAGTCGTGCCTAACCTGCCATAGTGCAGAAAAGGTTGCCGAGTTGCATAAGCAAGACTAAAAAGCAAAGTCTGTTCTAAATCATGACAAGAGTGGAAAGCCAAGCTTTCCACTCTTTTTTTGTTTACCACACATCCCTTTAACTTCAGCGAGTGACTTTCCCACAACTTCCCACACATACCTAAACAGGCTAACACGCCGTGACAAACCCGGCTCACCTTGCCACAAAAATTTAACAAAAAGTCCTTTTAACTGGCTGACTTTCTTAAGTGAAAATGAAAATTTCACTTAAAATGCATTTTTTTACCTACCTCTAAAGAAATAGTCAGATCTCAATCACATAAGCTGACTGAAACACCTGCTAAAAAGCTGCCATTTCGATAGCCTTAGAGGTGGAAATTAATTCCACACACTAAGCGAGTGTTTTCAACGTAGAAAACAATTACAGCACTCTGTTTCAGTACTTGTTTTTATTGAAGAACAATCAATTAGTGATGATTAAAACTATTGCAGGGAATAATCATGATGAAAAAGTTCAATGTTAATGCAGCGACAAAAGCTGTATTAGGTGCCGGACTTCTCTCTCTCGCTTTATCTGGTTGCGGCAGCGACGGTAAAGATGGCGAAGATGGCAAGCCAGGTCCTATCGCTAACCCCATTGGCGAGGTTTCACACCTAAAATCGACTATTCAATCGGCCAGCGTAGATGACGCAGGTATCCTCACCATCAACTTCAATCTATCTGACGCTAACGGCGTTGCGGTATTCGGTCTCACACCAGCAGATATTGGTGCAGTTTCTTTTGGTCGTGTCGGCAACGAAGATGAAGTGGGCAGCACAGATCTCGAAGGCAACCCACGTGATATCTGGTTAAGCTACTTTAATAAAGATAAAGGCGATGACCACTACACTGGCTCTTCCTACTTCAAAGGTTCAGAGTGTGAAACTTGCTTAACCGATAATGGTGACGGTAGCTATACGCTAGTGCTGGATAAACCTATCGACACCTTAGGCAAGTACGACTATAAGGCAGACGTCACTAACGGCATCTACCTCGGCGTTAAGGCGAGCAATTTTGCCGGTTCGTCAATGGTTGATAACAGCTTCTTCTATTGGCAACCAAGTTCTGACACAGTTCAAGATAAGCCTAAAGCTTTGATTGCAAATGATACTTGTCAGAGCTGTCACCGTCCTGGTCAAGATGGCGCTCTTGCCATGCATGGCGGCAAACATGTCACACTTGAGTCTTGTACCTTCTGTCATACCGACTACAACACGTACATGAAAGACGAGAAAGATGACGCTGGCAACGTGGTACGTAGCTATGAGTTTGATGGCTCAATCAAAGGTATGGCACACGCTATCCATAGCCACTCGACCTACAACGGTATCTACCCACAAAGCGCGGGTAACTGCCAAACCTGTCACCAGGCAGATGAAAGCCTGATGATGGCTGACGCCTGGAAGGCTGACTTGGATACTGCAACCTGTATGAACTGTCATAACAGCCCATATGCAGTACCAAGCTGGCACTGGGATAGTGACAACAACCAGATTGATGAAAGCAAGCAAAACTGTGTGAGCTGTCATAACGATCCAAACGGTGGTGTACGCGGTGCAGAATCGGGCCACTACCTGAAAAATGACAATGCACAATCAGCAGCTGCAAAAGTGACCTTTAACAGCATGAGCTATGATGCTGATACTAAGACAGTAACGGCTAACATGACTGTGAGCTTAGGTGATACTAAGGTGACGTTGGCACAAATCGATCCTACGCCATACAAATATGGTGGTGACACCAGTGCCATTGTATTCAACGGTGTAGTCGATGATGACTTCCTCGTGAACTACCAAAAGATAGGTTACCGCTACTTCACTGCTGGCGAAGATGGGTCTATCAATGTCACTATCGCTGATGGTGCATACAAGGTTGCCCAGGTGATGGAAACCCCTGAAGTGACTGTTGCGCTAAGCAGCCAACTGCACATCTGCTTTGACGGCAAAGGCGCATTAGCCGACTGTACAGTCACAGAAGGCGTTGCAACAAATGCTGGCCCTTATGTGCCTTCTGACACAGCCTACTTCGCTGCCGATGGTACCAAGGTTGACCAGTCTCCACGCGTACAACATGCAGACATGACAGCTTGTCAGCAGTGTCACACTACTGCGATCAAGCATCGTTTCAGTAACGATATGGATGGCTGTGCAAGCTGCCACAATGGCACACGTGACAAGAAAGGCGCAGGTTCTTCTAACCTAGCTTATATTGTTCACAGCAAGCACTATGTCTATACCCCTGAAGGCGACATGTTCTTCAAGAAGACTGAGTGTCAGGCATGTCACGGTGACAACGGATTCTCACTTTCTAAGATAGATCCGAAAGCCGCACCTGTTGCCTTTGGTACAACTGATGGTAACCGTTTAAGTGACGCTAACGAGCAGCTAGTGGTATCACCACAAGCCGCAGCATGTGTCAGCTGTCACCAAGCGCCTTATGGTCTAAGTGAAGCCACTGCAGCACACATTCAGACCAATGGTGGCTTGCTAAAGCAAGACGGTGCTCCACTCACCACCTTAGGTGTACCTGCTAGCGATTATGATAGCCTCAACCCGGCTGAAACTTGCTCTACTTGTCATAAAGACAGTCAGATCCTGGAAGCTCACGCTAACTGGGGCAGCAGTCACTAGTGACTTAGCCTTTCCCCTGATGGCTCATCTGGGGAAATTCTGATACCCAAAGGGAGGCATTGCCTCCCTTTGTTTTTAATAAAGAACAGCTAATGCTAAAATAAAAACAAAAATCGCAAAACCGTTTCATTTTGCAACATTTTTTTCATCAAACTTCGCCTTTACCAGCCCTCAAACCTACCCCTTTAGAAATAGAAAGATCTGGGTCACACATTAGACTCAGTCAGGCAGATTTTAGCCGTCTGTTACGTTAGCATTTCCTTGGGGATTTCTATTTCCAGCATTGACTTAGGTCGCACAACTTATAAACGAGAATCGGCGCTGTTAACAGGCCATGCACTTAAGACGATGCCAAACCTATGCAGGGAAAAAAATGATGAACGTACAACACAATAAATTTAAGCTGCTTATCGCAGCAGGTGCCGTCTCCATGGCTCTTACCGGTTGTGGTGGTAGCGATGGTAAAGATGGTAATCCGGGCAACCCAGGTGGCCCAGCAGCCGACGCCATTGAAGTGCTTCACCTTGATGTCACCAAGGTGGACTATGACAACGGCATTCCAACTATCACAGTCTTTGCGACCAACGAAGAAGATCTTCCAGTTATCGGTCTAAAAGATCTTGAAGTGAAAAAAGTGGTTCAACTGCTGCCACAAGGTGCAACCGGTGCCGGTAATGCCGCCGAATGGCAATTCATTGGCTCACAAAAAGCCTTTACCGATCATAAAGATGGTAACTACACTTTTACTATCGACGTGGAAGGTTACAACTCAGAACTAACTCAACGCTACAACGTTATCGCCAGTGCATCGACACTGCTTGACGGTGTAACTGCCGTACCACGTACTGAGATCGCAGAAGATTTCTCAGGTGAAGGCTATGAAGCCCTTTACACCAAAAATGTGGTTGATACCGCTAGCTGTAACAGCTGTCACGCAGAAGGTAAGAAGATCTATCACAGCTACACTGAGGTAGAGAGCTGTGTGTCTTGTCATACTCAAGAGATGGCAGATGACAAAGGTAAGCAACAAGTTGCCTTCGGCCATCTGATCCACAACGTGCACAACGACGCTAAGATGTACGGTCGTAACATGGATAAGAGCGCCGAAACCGCTCATCACATAGTGCAAGACAACTGCCAAACCTGTCACGTGCAGTCAGAAGAGCTAACCGAGTGGGGTAACTGGTCACGCGTTCCAACCATGGAAACCTGTACTAGCTGCCACGTCAACGTAGACTTCAAAGCGGGTAAAGGTCACTCTCAGCAAAATGACAACAGCAACTGTGTTGCCTGTCATAACGCGAGCTGGACTGCCGAGCTCCATACACAAGCGGGCAACGACAAGAAAGCCCTTATCGACCAATACGGCCTAAATGTTGAATCTGTTATCAACGCAGAAACCAAAGCTGCAACCATCAGTATTGAGGTTGTCGATTCAAGTGGCGCAGCCGTTGATATCAACACTATTCTGCCTATGGTACAGCGCTTCGAGATCGTCACTAACGTAGGGCCAAACAATGTCACTCTTGGCTACTATGGTAAAGACTTAATCAATGCTGTGAAAAATGGCGTACTGGATGCAGCTGCTAAGATCGAAGATGGCAAGCTGGTTTACACCACAAGCAAAGATCTTAAGCTAGGTGAAGAAGGTGCCGACAACGAAACCGCCTTTACCTTCGTCGGTTGGGCAATGTGTTCAGACAAGGGTGAGTTCGTTACCTGTGACGATCCAGCTTTCGACGGTAGTGATACTGATAAGTACACTGGTATGAAAGCCGATTTGGTCTTTGCCACGCTATCGGGTCAAGCACCAAGCATGCGTCATGTCGACTCAGTTAACTTCACTGCCTGTGCATCTTGTCACACCAAAGAGTTTGAAGTGCACAAGGGTAGCCACCATGCTGGTTTCGTGATGTCTGAGCAGCTGTCTCACACCAAAGACGCCAACGATATGCCTATCATAGGTGTCGATGCTTGTGTGGCTTGTCACACGCCAGATGGCACTTATGCCGGCGGTGCAAACATGGGCGCTCTTGAGCTGAAACTTCATAAAGTTCATAGCTCTGGTGATTACGCTGTTATCGCTGGCATGACCTGTGAGCAATGTCATAACGACTTCAACCTTGATGCATTTAAGAACAAGGGCGCGCTAGCGACAGCAGGCGGAACATACACAACGCCTATCGCAGCAACCTGTATGTCTTGCCACGTATATAGCCCTGAATCAGAAGCTAAATTTGCAGCACATGCTGAAGGTCAAGGCGCTATTGTTAATGGCACCGATAAGCAAGCGGTTACCGAGGCAGCGCAACTGGAAACTTGTTTCTACTGCCACGCACCTGTTATCGAAGATCACACTGCGGTGAAGATGTAATTTGCACATCTCAAATTGAAATCCGGGGGAGTCACCTCCCCCACTTTTCACGACTATTTTGTGCAAATTAGGATGCCTATTATGAAAATCATAAATCAATTCAAAAGCCTGATTCCGGCGGTGATGGCAGCAGCTGTGCTGTCGCTTGGCATAAGCCAAGGCGCCGTTGCCTCTAAGTGGGACGCTAAGATGACCCCTGACGAGGTGGAAGCCACGCTAGACAAGAAGTTTGCCGAAGGCCAATACTCGCCTAAAGGTGCCGACTCTTGCCTTATGTGTCACGGCAAATCAGAAAAGGTCATGGATCTGTTTAAAGGCGTACACGGCGCCGCCGACTCGAGCAAAAGCCCGATGGCCGGTCTGCAGTGTGAAGCCTGCCACGGCCCTATGGGTAAGCATAACCGCGGCGGTAACGAGCCGATGATCGCCTTCGGTCCCGACTCAAGCTTGTCTGCTGAGAAGCAAAACAGCGTCTGTATGAGCTGTCACAAAGATGACAAGCGTATGGCCTGGAACGGCGGTCACCACGATAATGCCGATGTTGCCTGTGCTTCTTGTCACTCAGTTCACACAGATAAAGATCCCGTGCTCTCTAAGAACACCGAGATGGAGATCTGTACCAGCTGCCACACTAAGCAAAAAGCTGACATGAACAAGCGCTCTGCTCACCCAATGAAGTGGGCGCAGATGGTTTGTAGCGATTGTCACAACCCACACGGTACCCTGTCAGACTCGGACCTGGTTAAGCCCAGCGTTAACGAGACCTGCTACTCGTGCCACGCAGAAAAACGCGGCCCAAAGCTATGGGAACATGCTCCCGTAACTGAAAACTGTGTTAGCTGCCACAACCCGCACGGTAGCGTTAACGAGGGCATGTTGAAGACTCGCGCGCCACAACTTTGTCAGCAGTGCCACGCTAGCGATGGCCATGCCAGCAATGCTTACCTGGGCAACACCGACCAAGGTACCGTGGGTGGTAACGCCTTTACCGGTGGTCGTAGCTGTCTGAACTGTCACAACCAGATCCATGGTTCAAACCATCCATCTGGCAAGCTATTCCAGCGCTAAGGAGACGAGAAGATGAAATTCAAACTCAATGTAGTCACCCTCGCCCTTATCGCTAATGCCGGTATCGTCATGCCTGGCATGGCACTGGCCGATGGCTATGGCATTCAAAACGCCAATACCGAGAAGGTGAAGTTCGATAAGTGGGACTGTAAGCGTTGTAAAATTGAAACTGGCGTCAGCGGCACTGTAGGTGTTGGCGTGGGTTACAACGACAGCGATGATATACGCTCTGCCAACGCATTTGCCGCCGAAAATGAATTTGCCGGTAAGGTCGATGCCGATGTCAGTTACGTCAGCGAATCTGGTTACCGTGCCAGCGTAGAGGCGCAAAACCTCGGCATGGAAAACGGTTCTCTTGATCTCGAAACTGGCAAGGTAGGACAGCACAAGCTGAACATCAACTACCGTCAAATTGCCACCTACAAGACTGACAAGGCGATGAGTCCTTATCAAGGCGTAGGCGGCGACCACCTCACTCTGCCAGACAACTGGCAAACTGCGGGCTCAAGCCAGGATATGAGTGAGCTATACAACAGCCTTAACCCACTTGAACTCTCCCTCAAGCGCAAGCGCGCTGGCCTGGGCTTCGAGTATCAGGGTGAGGAGCTGTGGAGCACTTACATCACCTATGAGCGTGAAGATAAAACGGGTCTTAAGCAGGCATCAGGTAGTTTCTTCAATCAGTCTATGATGCTGGCTGAGCCTGTGGATTACACCACAGATACCGTGGAGGCAGGCGTCAAGTTCAAAGGCGACAACTGGTTTACCGCCCTGGCCTACTCAGGTTCAAGCTTTAAGAACCAGTACAGCCAGCTGACCTTTGACAATGCCTTTAATCCGACCTTCGGCGCGCAGACTCAGGGCACCATGGCGTTAGACCCAGACAACGAGGCGCACACCGTCTCGCTAATGGGCCAATACACAGCCGGTAGCACCATCATGAGCGGCCGCGTGCATTACGGTCAGATGAGCCAAGATCAGGCGCTGGTAACCTCTGGTTATGGTTATCAAACGCCAGTAGATGCCGTGGATGCTAAGGTCGATATGACTGGCGCTAACCTAAAGGTCGTGTCTCGCATCAACCGCACGGTTCGTGTTAACGCCAGCTATGACTATAGCGACCGCGATAACAAAACCAATGTGGAAGAATGGACTCAGATCAGCATCGACTCCACCACAGGCAAAGCGGCCTACAACACCCCTTATGACTTCACGACACAAAGAGGTAAAGTGGGTGTTGATTTGCGTATCAGCCGTGGCATGAAGCTTGATGTGGGTTACGACTACCGTCGCGACGAGCGTAGCTACCAAGATCGCGAAACCACTGATGAGAACACGCTGTGGGCTAAGTACCACCTAAGCGCATTTGACAAGTGGGATATGTGGATCAAGGGTAGCTATGGCGAGCGTGATGGTTCGCAATACCAAGCCTCAGAGTGGACCTCGAATGAGTCAAACAGCCTGCTGCGCAAGTACAACCTTGCCGACCGCAAGCGCACCATGGTCGAGGCTCGTGTTAGCCACACGCCAATCGATGCGCTGACCATTGACTTTGGTGGTCGTTACGCACTGGATGACTACAACGAAACCCAAATCGGTCTCACTGAGTCAAAAGATGTCAGCTATGACATCAACCTCAGCTACCTGCTCAACGACGATATGATGGTTAACGCCTTCTACAATCGTCAAAACATTGATTCAGAGCAGGCTGGCAGCACCAACTTTGGCGCGCCAAACTGGTTTGGTTTAGTTGAAGATCAGGTCGATGTGGTTGGCGCTGGGTTTAGCTACAACAATCTGTTAGAGAAGAAACTACGTCTTGGCGTAGACTACACCTTCTCAGATTCAAGCAGCAACACTCAGGTACAACAGGGTATCACTGGTGACTATGGCGATTACTATGCCAGAGTCCACAACGTCAATTTCTATGGTCAATACCAGGCCACCGATAAGATGGCTGTTCGTCTTGACTACAAGATGGAAAAATACCAGGACAATGACCCAGGTAACAGCATAGCGCCAGATGGTATTTGGAACGTCGTCGGATTTGGTTACAACAACCACGACTACAATGCCCACCTGATCATGCTTAGCATGAGCTACAAGCTGTAATAAGCTAAAGCCTACAAAAAAACCCGCGCCTGTCGCGGGTTTTTTATTGCCATCTCGCAAAAGCGTCCAGCAAGTCTAGTGTCTGGTAAATTTTTGCCTTAAGCTCAAGGTTCAATCCCTAAGCCGTTAACATCGACTTGTTCTTTCTCGACACACAACTTGCCCAACAAATAGTCGATCGCACCATGGCGATCATCGGCCACAATATCAATGTGATGAACAGCCAAGGCGTGATCCTGGGCTCTGGCGACCCACACCGAATCGGCTCCACCCACGAAGGTGCCCTGCTGGCCATCAGTCAGAATCGCACCGTTGAGCTCAACAACGCCAGCACAGGTAGCCTGCATGGGGTCAAGGCGGGCATCAACCTGCCGCTGCACTATCAGGGCGAGATCATCGGCGTTATCGGTATCACGGGCGAGCCTGAACACCTCAGGGCCTTTGGCCAGCTGCTGAAAATGACCGCCGAGATGATTGTTGAACAGGCTAACTCGCTGGATGTGGCGCAATGGCGTGCTCGTCAGCAGGAGGAGTTTATCCTGCAGCTGATAAAACCTGAGGGACGGGATCTCGATCATCTCAGGATCTGGGCTAAACGACTCGATATTGATCTTGAGATGCCCAGAGTCGCCGCCGTCATTCGAATCAATGACGATACCAGCGACGAGCGTGCTAACTCTCTGCTCAAGACTGTGTTGCACCTGCTGGAAACGCCTTCAAGGGGCAACCTAATCGCCATGACCTCGATGACAGAGTTGGTGATCCTCAAACCCGCTTTTCTCGATGGCAAGTCTTGGAGCGCCGAAGCTGAGAGCCTGCGCATAGACCGCCTACTTAAACGTCTGCCAAACGAGTTAAACACACGCCTCAAAATCGCTCTTGGCCACTACTTCCCCGATACCATGGAGATCAACCGCTCCTATCAGACGGCGCTGGAAACCCTCAATTTTGGTCAACAGTTACAACCTGAGCAGAGCAAATACCTCTATGAAGACCATGCCCTCTTGGTGATGCTCTCAGGCCTTAAGGATGACTGGCGCGGCAAACAGTTATTGACGCCATTTCAGCGCCTGATAGACAAAGACAAGAACGCCCTGCTACGCAAGACGCTAGCAAGTTATTTGGGACACTTTGGCGATCAGCAAGCCTGTGCCAAGTCGCTGTTTATTCACCGTAACACCCTAAGGTATCGCTTGGATAAGATAGCCCAAATCACTAAGATAGATATTCATAAGCTCGACGGCCTGTTGCAGCTCTATCTGGGGCAGGTGTTACTAAGCCGCACCCAGGATGAGCAATAAAAAGGTCTAGAAATCGGGCTCACAGCTAAAACTCACCCGCTCGCCGCTTAGCGGATGGTTAAAGGCCAGATACTGGGCATGTAGATGCAATCGGTTGGCCTTAGCGCCATAGAGATCGTCACCGATAATCGGCAGCCCTAAGCCATCTTGATGAGCGCAGTGCACCCTGAGCTGATGGGTTCGGCCTGTTTTCGGAAACAGTGACAACAAGGTCGTGCCCGCTTCCCTGGCCTTTACCTGCCAATAGGTATGAGCATGTTTACCATGTTCAAAACAGACCAGCTGGCGCGGTCTGTCATCAAGGTCCACTCTCAGAGGCAACTTGATCTCCCCCTCCTCGCCCTTTACTTCTCCAGCCACCTTGGCAAGATAGCGCTTCTCCACGGTGCGGCCGATGAACTGTTGTACCAACGCCTTATTGGCCTCGCTGCTCAGTGCGATCACCATCAAACCCGAGGTGGACATATCCAGGCGGTGCACTATCAGCGGTCCACTGGCCCTCGGAAAGGCCAGCTTCATGCGACTATAAACGCTATCACTGATGTTCTTGCCTGGCACTGAGAGAAACTCTGCCGGCTTGTTGATCACGGCTATCGCCTCATCCTGATAGAGAATGGGGAGCGCTTTGCCCTCGGCAGGGTTGCTCAGCAGCGGATTATCATCCAGCTCGATACCGGCAAGCATATGACCTAAAATGGGTTCGCACTTGCCCTGACAGGCACCATAGAAATGCCTATGTTGCTTCACCTCGGACTTGGGCGATGCCCCCCACCAGAACTCTGCCATCGCAATAGGTTTAAAGTGATGTTCAAAGGCAAATTGCAGCAACTTAGGCGCGGCGCACTCCCCCGCCCCGGCCGGCGGTAATCCATTAGGCAGGTGACTAAACAGGCTGTTAAGATCCTTAACCTCGCCCGCCTGATTTAAAAAGCGGTACTGGGCAAACAACTTTAGCTGCAAGGCACTGGACTGCATGGCGCGTCGCTGTTTTAAGGCGTCAAGATCAGCATTCAAGCTGGCAAGTTGGGTGGCGCGCACCTCAATCTGACTGTCCCACTGCTCATTTAACAGCCTGAGCCTGTGCTTCTCGGCCACGCTCTCGCGACCAAGCTGTTGCTGTAATGCCTCAAAGGCCGCGGCATCAAGCTGCTCACCCGCCACTCGTCTGGCCTTGCGCGACTTACGGTTGTCGATAATCTCCGCCCTAAGTTCGCCCACAGCCTGCTCTTTGGCTTCGCGCAGCGCCTTAAGTTCGCTCTGTAGCCCGCTGAGAACGGAGGATTGTTGTAACGCCTCAAGCTCTGCCGTCAATTGATTGATGGCCAGCTGCTCGCCATGAAAAAAGCTATCCTGGGTCAGCATGTCAAACACAGGCGGCACAAAGCCCGGCAGCAGATTCTGCTCGGCGAGTTTGCCAGAAAACGCCTTGAGATAACCAAGCTCACCCTGTTCATTTTGCACCACCAAGACGCCAAACATCTTGCCAATGGCACCTTCGCGCTCGCCGCTCAGACCGAAGTTGTGCTGCCACTGCTTTTGATGTTCAAGATATTCCTGCAACTCACTTGCCGCCAGCTCACACAGCTTGTGGGGCTCATAATAGAAGGGAAAGGTAAACCGCTCAGGCAGCGCGATCCCCTCGACGGAGGCGCGAAACGGAGTGAAACATTGCTGGGCACAGTACATGGCGTCTGACATCTTAAATAAATACGGCAAAAAGCGGGGGCAATGGCGCTAGGCCCCCTTTCTGAAAGCGGGGATTTTACGCACTCTCGCCGGCTAAGTCATGCCGTAAAGGTCATTATTTTTGCGCATACGGACCGTTAAGACTATAGGGTTTTGATTATTGCGCTGAGCGCATGGGGATTCGTTGAGTTGCTGGCTTTCACGCGGCGAGGCTTCCTTGCCAGTACGGTTAACCTGCCGCCCATCAAGCAGGGCGCGTCGATACTGAACAAAACGAGACTCTAAACAGGAGGTGACACTAAGCTGTCCGTGAAACAAGGCGTGGCTGTATCAAGAGGTTATTGATGTAGCGCAGCGTGACATAACACACCACAAGGGTCGCCACCATTAACTCAAATACCGCTAACTCTCTCACCTGCTGCACATAATCAGCCTTTATCCCCTCGAGTACCATCCAGTTTGCCATCTTAAACAATGCCGTACTGCCAATCACTAAAGGGAAAGTAAACGCCGCATAGCCGGGGCTAAAGGGCAATCTCAGGAGCTTATAAAACGCCAGGTAGATAACAGCGGTCATCAGCACGGCGATGCCAAATAACAGGGCGATAATCACCGGCGATGGCGTTGTTGTAACGGTTAAATAGCCTGCCAACGAGAGACTGGCTGGCGCCGCCAGAATCGCCATAGTGGGTTTCGCCGCATCAGGCACTTCATGGGTAAACATGAAACGATAGATCATCATGGGCAGCATCACGGCATAAGCCAACATGCCAAAGAGCAGCGCGCCCTGCGCTATCCCTGCCAGTGCCGGATTGCCTGAGAAAGAGACATCCGCAACCACAATGCCTACGGGGGGAATAAACCAACTGGGCACCAAATGGTGAAGTTCAAAGTCTTTTGCCCTGTGATATACAAAGCTCACCAGAAAGATGATGTGGAGCACCACAGCCACTAGCCACAAGGCTTCACCCGCTAGCGGATAAAATTGCGCCAGGGAGTTAGACACCACCATGAGCGCCATCGCAAAGGTGGGGACGACACTGCCGACGACCGGATGAGCGAGATCTTGCCTAAGCAGAGCGTGATGAAAGAAAAACTTAACGGCCAAGACGACTAACAGCACGCTGGCAATCGCGGCGCCAGTCCACTGCCCATAGCCATGGAGCTCGGCAAAGTTTTCCCAACACCAACCTAAGCTTGCAATGCCCAGCGCCAAGCCCGCCATTGGTGTGGGTATGCCCCTTACGGCCTTGCTCATTTTATGAATCATAACAATCTCAATCAGGTGGTTTTTTATCTTCTTAGCAATGTTCACCATCATTTCCGGCATGAGAAGCAGAGCCTGTTTCTCAACAATTCAGCCCTGAGCAATTGCGTTTCAGCAGGACTCAACAGGCTTACCTTTCAAGTCTTCCAGCCAACAATGGGAACGGGAACATGCTCTGTCAGGTGACAGTTCGCACCAATGTTAAGGTTTATTTGGTGAAGTTATTTTGATCTAGGTCGAGGTCGGAACAAATGGTTATTGTGGCGATCAGCCCAATGGGGGGAATCTGGCAGTAGCGCCTGCCCGGCAGGGCTCGTACAATCACTATTTTGGCACGGTGAGTGAAGCAAAGCTTAGCGCTTACGAGCGAGAGGCATGGATGCCGAACTGGCAATTAAACAGGGATGTTATTCGATCGCATATATGGACACCTCGGATAGATCAAACATATAGAATCCCCCTCAATAACCAAACCAGGTCAAATCGAAGAATCATGCTCCCAGGATAAAATCTGGGATTTCACGTCTCCTCCAACCAGCCCCAAAACGTAATTAATTAAAATCAAACCGTTTGACATAATGAACACCATTAGGGCAGACTGGTGGTCGATAAATGGGCTTTGCACATTTTGCTATCCTTAAAACAAAGCCAATAGCTAAGGCCCACAGCGGCCGTATAACGCTACTCTTATGTCACGCATCGGGTGACAAATAACGCGACCAAACGGGTGATCTATGCCAATAACACAGACTACAAGTGCTAAGAAATCCAAACCTATTATCTTGATGACCATGGGCCAGCAGGACAAAAACCAACATCCGTACCAAGTGATGACCCACAAATATATGCAGCCGATTGTGGAGATAGCCAATGCTGTCCCTCTGCTCATGCCTACCTGTTTCGGCGTCGAGGACGTAGACCGGTATCTGGACATGGTCGATGGGGTTTACCTCTCGGGCGCAGGCTCAAATATCGAGCCTAGCCTGTATGGACAAGAAAACCTTACCCCTGAAAAGAGCCAAGATCTGAACCGTGACATCGTCGACCTGGCAGTGATTAAAGGCGCCCTTAAGCGTAAGTTACCTATTCTGGGGATCTGCCGCGGCATGCAGGAGCTTAATATTGCACTGGGTGGCACCTTGTATCAAAAGGTCTATAGCGAACCCGGCTTTGATGATCACCGTGAAGATCCTCAGACCCCAAATCATGTGCAGTATGGACCCAGACACGCCATCAAGACGGTACCCGGCAGCTGGCTGGCCAAGTTGATTGGCGATAAGACCATGGTCAACTCCCTCCATGGCCAGGGGATCTGCACCCTAGGCAAGGGGCTCGAAGCCTTAGCTTATGGTGAAGATGGATTGATTGAGGCAATCCACGGCCCAGATTATGGCCAGTTTATCCTCGGCGTGCAGTGGCACCCTGAGTGGCAGGCCAATGAAAATCCTGACTCGGTCAAACTATTTCAAGCCTTCGGCAGTGCCTGTCGCGGCGAGGCCAGCTGGCAATCTGCCAACGACGATAAATTAACCGCCTAATCGAACAACCCCGCCCGTCGATTTGTGATCCAGACCGACTTTTATCTTCTGTTTTCGCCAATATTTGTGCAAGCGCACAAATATTGGTTGCGCTCACGTTAAATGTTAGGCAACTAGCACGAAGCCAGATTGTCTCTATCTACGGATAATGGTGCCAGCCTGAAAACCCTCTGTCCCTGCGCTAGGGGCGGGTTAACGCTAAACCAATAAATATAACCCACGACAGGGACACCCTATGAGCCTAGTATTGATCTTGATCGCCGTGATAGCCTTCATCGTTATCGCGACATCCAAATTTAAGCTTCACCCCTTCCTAACCCTCATTCTCGCCTCATTTATCGCTGCGTTTGCCTATGGCTTACCCAGCGCCGATGTGGCAAAAACCATCACCTCCGGTTTCGGCGGTATCTTAGGCTATATCGGCCTGGTTATCGTTCTGGGTACCATTATCGGTACCATACTGGAAAAGAGCGGCGCGGCGATTACCATGGCCGATGTGGTCATTAAACTGTTAGGTAAACGTTTCCCCACCCTCACCATGTCGATCATCGGTTACCTGGTCTCTATCCCGGTATTTTGTGACTCGGGCTATGTGATCCTTAACTCGCTCAAGCAGTCGATGGCCAACCGTATGAAGGTCTCCAGCGTCTCCATGAGTGTAGCCCTCGCCACGGGTCTCTATGCTACTCACACCTTCGTACCGCCAACGCCCGGCCCGATCGCCGCAGCAGGTAACCTGGGACTGGAATCTAACCTTGGCTTGGTGATTGGTGTCGGTATCTTCGTTGCCGCCGTTGCCGCACTGGCGGGTATGTTGTGGGCTAACCGCTTCGCTAATGTTGAGCCCGATGGCGAAGGCGCCGAAGAGCTTAAAAACAATGTGGAAGATTTTGACAAACTGAAGGCAACCTATGGCGAGCTACCTAGCCCAGCCAAAGCCTTTGCCCCTATCTTCGTGCCGATCCTGCTGATCTGTTTAGGCTCTATTGCCAAGTTCCCTTCAATGCCACTGGGCGATGGCGCGCTATTCGATACGCTGGCTTTCCTGGGTCAACCTGTGAACGCCTTGATGATTGGCCTGTTCCTCTCGCTACTTCTGCTTAAGAGTAACGATAAGATCAAAGAGTTCAGCGAGCGCATCAGCCATGGTCTGGTGGTTGCAGCCCCGATTTTGTTAATCACTGGTGCAGGTGGTGCCTTCGGTGCCGTGCTCAAAGCCACAGAGATTGGTAATTTCCTTGGCAGTTCTCTGTCGGCACTGGGTATCGGTATCTTCATGCCGTTTATCGTCGCCGCGGCGCTAAAATCGGCTCAAGGCTCATCGACCGTAGCCCTGGTTGCCACCTCTGCATTGGTTGCGCCTATGCTGGGCGATATCGGCCTGGCCAGCGACATGGGCCGCGTGCTCACAGTGATGGCCATTGGCGCCGGTGCTATGACAGTCTCACACGCCAACGACAGCTTCTTCTGGGTGGTCACTCAGTTTAGCCGCATGAGCGTGAAGCAGGCCTACAAGGCACAAACCATGGCGACCCTAATCCAAGGTGTTACCGCCATGACGCTAGTCTATCTGCTGAGTCTTGTCCTACTCTAAGCTAAACTCCCCGGCGCTGAAGGGTTAATACCTTGGCGCCGGACACCCCAGATTTAATTAAACGTTACTCCCCCTTCACACAGGAAGCCTGCATGAAAATAGTCATCGCGCCCGATTCATATAAAGAAAGTTTGAGCGCCATGGAAGTCGCCACAGAGATAGCACGCGGATTTAAAGCAGTGCTACCCGATGCTGAATATATTAAGTTACCCGTGGCCGATGGCGGCGAAGGTACTGTGCAATCTATGGTGGATGCCACAGGTGGTAAACTGGTTAAGCTCAAGGTCACTGGCCCACTGGGCAACCAGGTCGATGCGCACTACGGCTTACTGGGTCAAGAGATCGCTGGCCAGCGCACCGCGGTGATTGAAATGGCCTCGGCATCGGGGCTGCACCATGTGCCTCCGGCCCAGCGCGATCCCCTAATCACCACCAGCTATGGCACAGGCGAACTTATCTGTCACGCGCTCAACAACGGCGTCACTCACCTGATCCTCGGACTCGGCGGTAGCGCCACCAACGATGGCGGCGCAGGTATGTTGCAGGCGCTCGGCGTTCACCTGCTCGATGGTCAAGGTACGCCCCTTGCCCCTGGCGGCGCAGCCCTCATCGAACTGGCCAGTATCGATCTCAGCGGCCTGCACCCACGTTTAAATCAGGTACAGATTGAAGTTGCCTGCGATGTAAATAATCCCCTATGCGGCGAAAAAGGCGCATCCGCCATCTTCGGGCCACAAAAAGGCGCCGATGAGATCATGGTCGCCAGACTGGATAAGGCACTGGCTCACTTTGCCGATATTACCCAGCTCGCGGGCCTTACGGAATGCCGCGAGGTACCGGGTGCAGGCGCGGCAGGCGGTATGGGTTTTGCGATGCTGGCCTATCTCAAGGCCAGGCTCAGACCCGGTATCGATATCGTGATGCAAACGGTTAAGCTGAGCGAGCAGCTCAAAGACGCAGACTTAGTGATCACAGGCGAAGGCCGCCTCGACAGCCAAACCCTGCACGGCAAGACGCCCATGGGGGTCACCCGCGAGGCCAACAAACAGGGGATCCCGGTGATCGCCATTGCCGGCTGCGTTAGCGACGATGCCAATATACTGCTCGAACACGGCATAGAGGCTATTTTTTCAGTCACCCCAAGAGCGATGGCATTAGAACAGGTTCTGGCCAGTGCCAGCGACAACCTTTACCACTGCGCAGTGAATATCGCCCGCTTGTATCGGCTAGGTCGATAGTCCCAAAGCCAATTAAACTAAAGTGCCCAGGGACGACCCCCTTTGGTTAGTCCCTGGGCCCTCTCAGGGCTTTACGCCCCTGCCGCTAGCCATTTCACTTTTCCCCCTTGATGCGGTATAAAGCTTACAGTAAAGTTAGCTCCCTTTTTCGTCCGCCTGTTTTCGATTAGAAAACAGACACAAGTTAAGCGATGCGCCTCGATGACATCAAAACAGACACGACAAGCGACCGCCTCTGAAGAGGCCTTGATGCGTATTTTCACCTTGCCCGAGGCTCCTAATTCGACCCTTGGCAAGATAGAGAAAAACCTGTCAGAAAACCTGATGGGATTCCTCAAAGAGAATATCGTCGCGGTCGAGAAACCACTTAGCGAGATCGAAAAAGACTTTCAGGCCCATCAGATCCCGGCCGCTCCTAGCTTCGTCTCCGACTATGCCGAGCAGATGATGCAAACGCTGATCGCCCACAGCGTACATACTTCGGCGCCCAGCTTTATTGGCCATATGACCTCGGCACTACCCTATTTCGTACTGCCACTGTCAAAGATGATGGTAGGGCTGAACCAAAACCTGGTGAAAATAGAAACCTCCAAGGCCTTTACGCCGCTGGAACGTCAGGTGTTGGGGATGATGCATCATATGGTCTACGGTCAGACCGAGACTTTTTATCAGAGCTGGATGCACAGCGCCAGTCACTCCCTTGGCGCCTTCTGCTCTGGTGGTACGGTCGCCAATATCACGGCCCTGTGGATCGCTCGTAACCGTCTGCTAAAACCCGATGAGGATTTCAAGGGTGTGGCACAATCAGGCCTGATGCGCGCGCTGCGCCATTATGGCTATGATGATCTGGCGATCTTAGTGTCAACGCGCGGCCACTACTCTCTCGGCAAGGCCGCTGATTTGCTCGGCATCGGCCGCGACAACATCATCAGTATCCCCTGCGCGGCGGACAACAAGGTGGATGTGGCCAAGATGCGCGAGACGGCCAAACAACTATCCGATAAGAATATCAAGGTCATGGCGATTGTCGGCGTGGCCGGCACCACGGAAACCGGCAATATCGACCCGCTCGACGAGCTTGCAGATCTGGCCGAGCACCTTGGCTGTCATTTCCATGTAGATGCTGCCTGGGGCGGTGCCAGCCTACTGTCGAACAAGTATCGTCACCTGTTATCCGGTATCGAGCGCGCCGACTCAGTGACTATCGATGCTCATAAGCAGATGTACGTGCCCATGGGCGCCGGAATGGTGCTATTTAAAGACCCGGAATTTGCCAACGCCATCAAACACCACGCCGAATATATTCTGCGCAAGGGCTCAAAGGATTTGGGTAGCCAAACCTTAGAGGGATCCCGCCCAGGTATGGCCATGCTAGTGCACGCTTGCTTGCAGGTGATTGGACGTGACGGCTACGAGATCTTAATCAACAACAGCCTGGAAAAGGCGCGCTATTTCGGCGAGCTTATCGCTGCTCAAGATGATTTCCAGCTGGCATCTAAGCCAGAGCTTTGCCTGCTGACCTATCGCTATGTGCCCGCCAAGGTACAAGTGACACTGGAAAAGGCTGTACAAACTGGTGACACAGCGCGGGTGAGCGAGATCAACGCCTTACTCGATGGCTTGACCAAGTTTATTCAGAAGCGGCAGCGCGAACAGGGAAAATCTTTTGTCTCCCGTACCCGCATCATCCCGGCCAATAATCATGGCATCACTTCGGTCGTGTTTCGTGTGGTACTGGCCAATCCACTCACCAGCAAGGAGATTTTGCAGCAGGTTCTGGATGAACAGCGCGAGATTGCCAAACAGGACGATCGTTTCTTGCCTAAGCTGATGGCACTCTGATCCTCAACTAATCTCGATTCAGTTAAGAAATCTAGCCCTGTCGACCTCTGTTGGCAGGGCGCAGGCTCTGCGACCAAAGAGACGATAACGCCTGCTGGCAATCTGGCGATAACCCCAGTCTCTCAAGGCGCGGGGCAGCCACCTAAATAGCTTCAATAAGGGCCAGGCGCCATCGAGGTGACTCACCACCGCCAGCGCCGCCTCGCTCTGAGCCAGCACACCATCCTCATCTACCAGATAGAAGCTACTGAGATCCTCAAGGTCCACGACTATGCCGTGCTCGGCCAAGATCTGCCGGGCAATATCGCTCTGAATCGAGGCAAATCGAAAACGTCGCAGCTTGTCGCGATTAACGATAAAACGCACGGCGCCATGACACAGGTTACAGGTGCCATCGAAGATCACTAAGGGATAGATGTTTTCCAGCCCGGCGGCATCATGAGTGTTAATGTGCTAATTCCTCGCGTTGGCTTTTCTTTAACTCAAGCTCATCGCCCGAGTGTATCACTCCATTGTTAATAAGCGGGGCAATTGAAACAAACTGGGGTCAAGACACACGGCTTTATGTAGTCATTGCAGCCAGAATAACCTAACCGCTGATAATGCGCCTAGCAGTCGCCATATTGCGCCTGCATCAGGGCGATATAATCTGCCATCTCTTGGCCCGGCGTATCGGCAAAATAGCTGGCAAGAGGCAGTACGCCTGAGATGCGGTCGACTCTAAAGTTACGAAAATCGCCACGCAATTCGCACCAGGCCAATAAGGTCCAGAGCCCTTGCCAGTAATAGAGCGCCAGCGGGCGCACCCTACGCTCACTGTTACTTTGCTTGATATCTTGATAACTCAGCTGAATGTATTGCCGTTCTCTAGCGGTTTGACGCAGCAGGTCGAGAAAGGTGAATAGCTGACCATCGCTATAAAAATCAGGGGCAAACATCAAAGACTGATAAGCCTTGAGGCGCTCAGGCAACACGGCTTCGACTTTGATCATCGCCTGCTTGGCGGCGCTGGCCAGCTCATGGCCACCCTGTGCCTGCACCATACGCATCCCCACCTGAATGGCCTCCAGTTCCTGTTCGTTAAACATCAAGGGCGGCACATTGACCTCATGGCGCAGCAGATAACCAACGCCTGCTTCACCTTCGATGGGGATCCCCGACAGGCAGAGATCCTGGATATCCCGGTAGATGGTGCGGCTAGAGACCTCAAGACGCTCCGCCAGCTGCTTGGCAGTGGTGAGGCGTCTGTGTCTGAGAATTTGGACGATTTGAAATAAGCGATCGGCGCGGCGCATAACTTACCTAATAATCACCGCTAGGCGCGGCCAGTGATAACGATACCAAGACTTACGCAACCGACGATATCTCGACCGGATAAGACCAACCTATCTAGACCTCGACGTGAACGCCGATATAGATATCGACGCTGTCGGTGTGAGAGTAACACTCGAAATCGGTCAGATACTGACGACGATAGGGGCATTCTGGGCGCTGAAAATAGGCCCAGATCTGCTGCCAGAGTGAGATCACCGCCTGGGGCATCTCTCCCGTGGCGCAAAAACAGAGGTAGTTACCGCCCTCTATGGTCTGGGGGGTTAACGCCCCGCCCTCGCAGGCCTCAAGGGTACCGGCCTCTACCGCCACCATCAGGCTATAGTCGCCATCAATGTCACTGGCATAGTCGTAATAGACCCCATACACAGGCAACTTGCCGAGGATTTGCTCGCCATACTGCCCCATGAAAGCCTGCCAAAGAGGCGCAATGCTTTGCGTTGCCACCTCTGACTCATTGCCATTGTTGGTGCGAACGCTCATGCCGACCACGGACTGAGGCGCGAGGTTTATCGTCTTCATTTCAATTCCTTCTGTTATATCCTTTGCATAGTTTGGATTGCATAGCTTGCAAGCGCCGTAGCGCTTGCGTTTACCCTGTCGGCTCTCAACCCTATGGTTAAAGCATCTTAGGATTGAGCCCTAATTCTAAGTGGGCAATTTAGCCTTTCAGACTAGGCGCCCAGAGGCCGACACGGTTGCCTTCGCTGTCAATTATGATGCAGCTATAGCCACACTCCCCTTCGTTGATGGCCTTGATAGGCAGGGCGATTTCGACACCATTGCGCTCCAGCCTTTCAACCATAGGCGCTAGGTGATCGCTAAGATGCAGATAGAGAATGCTGCCCTCTGAACTTGGGCGCATCATATCATGCTTTACCAGAGCGATGCTGGCCGCTTGGGGCGCCTCTGTCTCTAAGATAGCCATCTCCATACCAAACATCTGCTGCTCACGAAAACTCACCCCGAACTGGCTCTGATAGAAGACTTTGGCTCTCGCCATATCCGCGACGGCGATCTCGCCCCAGACCAAAAGGGCCTGCTGTAACACTTTCTGTTCTTGCATCATGCTCTCCTTAAAGGGCCAAATGCGACGCTCAACCCTGAGCGTCTGCCTCATTCGGCACTATGAAGAGCTTACAGCCCCCCTGCTGACAGCCTATTGTCAGTAGAGAACAAACATTTCATAAATAAATGACACGTCATTTCAGACGCGAATTTCTGCTCCCTATGCATTAGGCAGCTCTGCTTGATGACGAAGGACAAATGCGTCCATGGCGGCTTCTGCGCGGCGCTGCACGGCATCTAGCCCCTCCTGCTCGCCAAAAGATTCGACCAGCTCGTAATAGCACTTCACCTTAGGCTCTGTGCCCGAGGGGCGAACGATCACTCTAGCTCCTCCTTCTAAACGATAGATGAGTACGTCACTGCGAGGCAGGTCAATCGTTTCTTCTCGTCCGTCGGCAAAGCGGCGCACGCCTAGGCTAATATCATCCACCGACACAAGTTTACGTCCCGCGACCTCAACAGGGTTCAGCGCTCTTAACTGCTCGCCTATGCTAGGCGCGCCGGGCTCGCCGCTCAGCGCAATACTCACCTGGCGGTTGAGGTAGTAACCATATTGGCGATAGATGCTCTCCAGTCTGTCCCAGAGTGTTTCGCCTTTGGCGACAAGCTCGGCGGTTAACTGCACAAAAGCCACCAGCGCGGAAAGACCATCTTTATCCCACACCATGCTACCAACCGTGTACCCCAGCGCCTCTTCGTAGGCGAACAAAAATAGGTTGTGCTGGGTTTGTTTGCTCATGCCCACATTGGTGAGCCATTTAAAACCTGTCAGCGTGGTCTGACAATCGGCCTTCATCGACTGGCAGATGGATGATAAGAGACTGGAGGAGACGATAGTGCAGCAGAGCAGACGCTGATCGTTACTGGCATGGGAGAGCAGATAGTGACCCAGTAATACCCCCACCTGGTCCCCAGTGAGCATCTGATAAGCCTCTGCCGATGGCATCTCTGGCGTGGCGCTTGGTTTACGTACCGCCACCGCAAAGCGATCGGCGTCCGGGTCATTGGCGCAGGCCAACATGGCGCCATGTTGATGGGCCTCGGCCATCACCAAATCCATGGCGCCAGCCTCCTCAGGATTGGGGAAGTTGACCGTGGGGAAATCTCCATCTGGCTCACGCTGGGCCGCCACAGAATAGACCTGTGTGACCCCGATATCCTTAAGCAGGCTCTCGGCCATCTCGGCGCCGACCCCATGCATGGCGGTATAGGCCAGACTCACCATCTCAGGATGGGTATGGTTTTGCAGCACCTCGGCGTTTAACACACCTTGACGATAAGCCTGATAGAAATCGGCTTCCAGCATCACCAGCTTGCCGCTCTCTAGGCCATCTGCCAGCGGCAACATATCTACAGGCGTATTGGCCGCCAGCTCGATACGCGCCGCGATGCCAGTATCATGGGGCGGAATGATCTGCGCGCCATTGCCCCAATACACCTTATAGCCATTATATTGCGGCGGGTTATGACTAGCAGTCACCACTATGCCGGCCGCAGCGCCCAAGTGCAGCACGCCAAAGGCCACCAGCGGAGTCGGCGCCACCGCACTGGTAAGAAACACCTTAAAACCGGCGGCGGTGAGCACGCTTGCAGTATCTTCGGCAAACTGTTTGGAATCATGGCGACCATCATAGCCGACGATCACCCCGCGACTGACGGCATTGTCCACCTGCGCCTTAAGGTATTCGGCAACGCCTTTAGACGTCTGTTGCACCACTAAACGGTTCATCCGCATGGGACCGGCTCCCACCACGCCGCGAATGCCCGCGGTACCGAAGGTAAGTCGCCCAGCGAACCTGGCGGCCAGCTCCTCGTGTGCCCCGCTATCCACCAAGGTCTGGATCTCGGCGCGACTGCTTGCATCGCTATCGAGACTCAACCAATGTTTTATCTTTGCCTGTAACTGTGTGTGCATAATGCCTCCGCTGCGCTTGCTTCCTCTTAACAGTATGTCTGTCAGCAAGGCTTAACAAGTGAATTTGCATTAAAGATTCATTATATAAACTATAGAAGAAAGGTGCGGATGCCCCAATCAAAACAACCTCTTTGAGCGGCGCGCTTAGGATAATCAACGCACCCAAGGGTCGTCTTTTAAGGTGTGAAAATTAGCTGATTTTTACCTTGGGTTTTCGCCTGATACAGAGCCATATCGGCACGCTTTAGGGTGTCTTGGTAGGAGGCGTCTTTAGCATTGATCCCTGTCATCCCCATACTGATGGTGGCACTCGGGCAATCTTCGGCCAATGCCGCCAGCGCCTGATTGAAATGCTGATGCAAGCCCTCGACCATAGTCATCGCCTGATTCGGCATCAAGCCCGGCAGCATCACAATAAACTCGTCACCACCAAAACGGTAAGCATAATCTGTTTTGCGAAACTCACGGCGACAGATCTCGGCAACCGCCAGGATATTTTCGTCCCCCTTGTGGTGGCCTTTAGCATCGTTTATCTGTTTCAGGTTATCGATATCCAACATTAAGACGGTGGTGGGCATCTGTTGACGGGTAAAATTATCGAAGTGAATAGAAATATCGCGTTCGAGCCTGCGCCGATTAAACAGACCGGTCAGCTGATCGGTATCGCTCATCTCTCTAAGCTTAAGCTCCAGATCATGACGTTTAGAGATATTGCTGGCCACCCATAAAACCACTTCCTCGCCATCGACAAGAAAATCAAGCGCCTGAATCCGCCCCTCAAACCAGATAGGTTCTGTAGGCCCCTCATCGGGCAGCCCTTTTACATCCTTATTGCTCAGCTCATACTCTTCAATAAGCAAACGACGGCTGGAGAGCGCCCTGTCTATGATTTGCAAAAACCAGGCAGCCTTGGCAGGTTTAATCACATCTTGCAGCCGGACGCCTATCAAACCACGACCATCGTGGTAATAGCGGGCGTCACTGCCGCCAAATACGGCCACGTATTTACCACTGCTCGATAGTATAAAGGCGGGATCAGGAAGGGCTTCAAGTACAGCCACCATCTGCTCATTTGCGATCATAACCGCTCCAATATTGAAGTCTTTATACTGGTATTTGACGCCAAATTAATGACAATTTCCAGTAAAATCAGCATCGTTAATCGAGCCAGAGTTCAGGCTCAGTTAACAAGTTCTCGCTTTCCTGGGACAACAAAGGGTTGTCCAACCGAAACAAACGCCGCTCGGCTAACTTAGCCCGGCTCAACATACCTTCAGTAACGGCATGATGATAGAAGAGTTCATCGAAACTGCCGTCCACTAGCGCCGCTCGTAGGCCATACTCGATCCGCTCTGCCAACGCCAGATTATCCGGGCTGACGAAGAAGTAGAGCGGCGCCGGATAGACAATAACAAAGTGAGAATCCACCATCAGCGTATCTTTGTCGGCTATCTCACCCCAAGGCTCATGCAGGGCGCGCAGAAAATAGTCGAAGCGACGTTTCTCCAGCATAGCCAGCAGATGGGGAGCCGCCCCACGTACTAAGGTAAAACCCTGGCGCTGCAAAATATCACTGTCGGGCCAGTCGATCCCCTGACCGACGGGAATCGCCTGCAACTGCTCTAGGCGAGTAATATTTGCAAAACGCGCTTCATCCTCCTTACGAATGATGGCGATTCGATGACCCATCAGCCCTTTTAGCAGCGGAAAATAGACCGCCCGCAACTGCTGCTCGCGGCTCATACTGGTCATGGTCCACACCACATCCAACTTGCCCTGCTCTACCAGTTTGATAGTTCGCCCTTGGGGCATCTCTAGCGGCACCGCTTGCATCTGATAGTCGCCAAACTGATCTCGGCTCTTCTCCATTGCCAGGCGCAGCAGATCGATATAGTAGCTCTGCTTAGGATCGACAAAGTGTGTCGATAAGTTATAACGAACCAGGACTGGGGCTTCCTCTGCCTGCGCAGTGCCACCATAGTTTATCAGCAAGCCTGCCAGCACGCTTACTATCAATCGCCTCATCCACTCCTCCCTGGTGATCACTGTCCACGCCATGTATTACCGCCTAGCATGAGTATAGCAGCGCAAAAGCCATGCCCGCCTTCGTAAAAAGCCCCTCAAACTCTCACTAAAATGGTGTAAACTATCGGGCCTGAATATTAGGTCATTAAGCCCCATGCCCCAAGAGACTATACCAACCAAATGTGAATGCCACCTCACCATCAAAGAGACCCAGACTGACGCCTGTGGCCAACTGGCTATGGCAAGCCAACTCTCGAAACAGGCGATAAAGCAGGCGATGACCAAAGGTGCTGTGTGGCTCACCCGAGGGAAATACACCCAGCGACTGCGCCGAGCAAAGAAACCACTACAAATCGGCGATGAGTTGCACCTCTATTACAATAGTGGCGTGCTTAACCAAAGCGTCGACGACGCAAAGTTAATCTTAGATAAGGGCGATTACAGCATCTGGTACAAACCCTACGCCATGTTGTGCCAGGGATCAAAATGGAGCGATCACACCACCATCAATCGCTTTGTAGAAACCCACCTCACGCCTCAGCGTCCGGCCTTCATCATCCACCGACTGGACAGAGCTGCCACGGGGCTGGTGATCATAGGTCACAGTAAGAAAACCACGGCGGCGCTGGCGGCTCAATTTGAACAGCGTGAGCTAGATAAGCAGTACAGGGTGATTGTTAAAGGTGAATTTCCCGAGGCGACCCGCACCATAGACACTGAGGTCGATGGCAAGGCCGCGCGCTCCCATGCCTCACTTATTGAATATGATCCCGAGCTTGATATGTCGCTGGTACAGGTAAACATAGAGACAGGGCGTAAACACCAGATCCGTATCCATATGGCAAGCATTGGCTACCCAGTCGTGGGCGACAGGCAGCATGGTGATGCCACAGCAGGCGATCCCAACCTGCAGTTGACCGCCTGCTTCCTAAATTTCACCTGCCCTGTGAGTCATGAGCCAATGCAGCTGGCGCTGCCCGAGGCGCTACAACCCAGTCTCTCCGCCCTTAAGGCTTGATCTGATCCTCTGGGGGCGTTAATGGCAGCGGCTCATCGCCGTCAAGCAACTCATCATAGCCCTTGGGCGGCGGGGTCCAGCCTCGATCGCTCATGGCATGCTTATCGGTACGATCCCTTGTCATGGCGGCCTTAATCGTCTCCTCTAACTCAATGAACAGCTTACGGTAGTTGTTGTCGAAACGCTCACCGCTGCTGTCATCTTTCCAGGCACGATAGAGCATATCTGAACTGCGCTTCTCGATACGCTTGAAGGTATTTTTCTGCTGCTCCACATGAAAAGGATGAAACCCCAAACATTTCATGGCATCGGCCCCTAACTCTAGCGCCGACAGCAGGGTCTCCTTCTGAATAAAATCGGCGCCCGCATCACGCAGTAGATAGGCATGGCCTCGGTCAAATGCCCGCGCTAATATCTTCACTTTCGGGTAGCTGTGTTTAACATATTTCACCAGCTCCACCGCCCCTTCGCGATTGTCCATGGCGACCACCAAGAGCGCCGCCTCATCTATCCCAGCCGTATGCAGCAGATCCGGTCGGGTGGCATCCCCAAAATAGCTTTTTACGTTAATGCTGCGCAGCATGTCGACCTGACTTATCTGATGATCCAGCACCACTGTCTTGATGCCATTGGCGCTGAGTAGACGATTAACTACCTGGCCGAATCGACCGACGCCAGCGATGATCACACTGCCGCGCTCATCAATTTGATCGGCTTCCCGCTCGGCGCTGCTGGTGCGATATTTAGGCTCAATCACCCGCTCGAATAAGATAAACAGACCAGGGGTCAGCATCATACTCAGGGCCACCACCAATGAAAGCTGCTGCGCCAACTCAACAGGTAACACATGGTTTTGCACCGTGAAGCTAAGCAGCACAAAGCCAAATTCCCCAGCCTGAGCAAGGCTCAGGGCAAACAACCAGCGATCGCTCTGACGGATCTTAAACACTAAGCTGAGCAGTAAAAGTACCAGCACTTTGAGCAAGATGATCCCCAGCGTCAGGCCAATGATCAGGCCAAAATCTTGCCAGAGGATGCCAAAGTCTATCCCGGCGCCCACAGTGATAAAGAAAAGCCCTAGCAGCAAACCTTTAAAGGGCTCAATATTGGACTCCAACTCATGGCGAAATTCACTGTTAGCGAGCACCACACCAGCTAAAAAGGTACCCAAGGCAGGCGATAGCCCGACCAAACTCATCAGCGCCGCAATGCCTATGACCAGCATGAGCGCAGTCGCGGTAAAGATCTCCCGCAGTCCAGAGGCAGCGACAAAACGAAACAGCGGCCGACTCAAGTAGTGCCCGCCTACCACCAAACTGGCGATTGCGGCGACGATAACTATGGCATAGGCCCAGGGCGGCAGCCCAGCCACCAGGCTCATCTCATCATGATGCTCGGCAACCTGAGTAGCCGCCTGCTGCGCCTTATCCACCAATTCGGGGAGCGCCAACAAAGGAATAAAGGCCAGCATAGGGATCACTGCGATATCTTGAAACAGCAATACCGAGAAGGCATTGCGTCCGCCATCGGTGCGGCTTAGCCCCTTTTCATTAAAGGTCTGCAGCACGATGGCCGTCGAAGAAAGCGCGAAAATAAGGCCTATGGTGAGAGCTATGCTCCACTGCACATCAGAATAGAGCGCGATAGCCATCACGGCTGCGGCGCTTAAGAACACCTGCAAGCCACCAAGCCCCATCAGGCGATGACGCATAGCCCAGAGCATTTTGGGCTCAAGCTCCAGCCCGACGACAAACAACATCATCACCACGCCAAATTCGGCAAAGTGTTGAATAACCCAGGTTTCATCGCCCACCAGGCCGATCACAGGCCCTATCACCACCCCGGCGATCAAATACCCCAGCACTGAGCCCAGACCAAACCGCTTTGCCAGGGGCACAGCTATTACGGCGGCAACCAGATAAATAAAAGCCTGTAGAAAATAGCTCGTCATGGCGCTTACCCCGTTATGATCTGATCAAGATGGCCGTTTAGCTTGGCCAGCTTAGCGGCCACTCGGCGATTGACTTTTCCAGCCACCAAGGCTCTCAACAGGGAACGCCAGTCACTCAGGTGCTGAGCCATCAGGCCATCTTCGATGGCGGTGCGCGCCCCAAACAGCGCAAAGGGTGGCAGATAGCGCATCCCTGTCAGGCTGGCGGTCTGCTCAAGGGGCGCCAATAGTTGTCTCAGGGTAAAATGGTTATAACCCTCAGTCTGGTAGGCCTCTTCCTTGCCCCCTGCTGTGATCGCACAGAAAAAGGTCTTTTCTTTGAGCGCATTACCATCGGTGCCATAGGCAAAGCCATATTCCAACACTAAGTCCTGCCACTCCTTCAAGATAGCGGGCGTCGAATACCAGTAGAGGGGAAACTGAAAGATCACCACGTCATGACTCAGCAATCGTTGTTGCTCCCGCTCGATATCGATATCAAATTCGGGATACTCACCGTAGAGATCCACTGCGGTGACGCCAGGAATCGTCTTGGCAAGGTTATACAGGGGAAGATTGACTTCGGATCTGTGCTGCGAAGGATGGGCCAATAACAGGAGTACAGCTTGGTTTTTCTCTGACATGAGGATCCATTCTCGAAGGTAAGCGAGCGGGCGCTGCGTCTAGTTAAAATAGCGCCTTACACCTTGTTCTTCAACCGCCACGCAGCTATCAGGAGAACAAAACTAACTGCCAGCCACCTAGGGCGTGCGGAAAAGAAGGAGACTCACGCCATCGTCTTGATAGCTATCTATCTGCACCATGCCAGCCTTTTCCAGTACCCGGCTAGAAGCTGGGTTATCAAGCATCACCTCAGCATAGACGCAGTCGATACCTAGGGTCTCGCGAGCATAGCGCAAACAGGCAGTGACGGCTTCGGTGGCAAGCCCTTTTCCCCAGTATTCGGGCAGCATACGATAGCCGATATCTATGCCACCCTGCCCTCGGTTAAGTAAGGATTCATACTTTATGCCACAGAAACCGATCAGCTGTTTATCAGCCTTGTTGATCAATGCATAACGGGCAAAACCATGTTCTCGGTACCCCGCCAGCCAATAGTTTTCTATGATCCGCTTTGCATCTTCCAGGCTCTTGACCGCATCTGCATCACCTGTATAGCGCACCACATCGGGATTCGCGGCAAAACGATACACATCCTCGGCATCCTCCAGCACAAACTGGCGCATGCACAGCCTGGGGGTATCGATAAGGATCGACCCGCCGTAAGAGTTACTCCTGCTCATCTTTATACTCATGTTCCCAAGGAGTGATAGCGTTCATATCATCAAGATCATAAGGCGTCAGCTGGTAGACATAATAGTTAAGCCAATTGCTGACCAAGAGACTGCCATGACCGTGCCAGCGAGCCACTGGCGGCAGGCTGGGATCGTCATTGCGAAAATAGTTTTTCGGCACCTTAGGGCTAAGCCCCTCGGCAAGATCCCTTTGATACTCATCGCTTAAGGTCGATTTTTGATATTCGGGGTGCCCCATCACGAACAGGTTACGGTTGTTGCGGCTCAGCACCAAGTAAGCGCCCGCCTCATCGGACTCGGCCAACACCTGCAGATCCTTGTGAGCCTTGAGATCCTGCACATCCATTTCGGCAAAGCGAGAGTGAGGCGCAAAAAACTCATCATCGAAACCGCGCAGCAAAGGGAAATGTTTACAGGTTCTTTGATGGTTAAACACCCCTGAACGCTTAGCCGACAGCAGTTTGCGCTGCAAGCCGTAGAGATGATACAGGGCCGCATGAGCTGCCCAACACAGAAAGAGCACAGAGGTGACATGCTCTTGCGACCAGTCGATGATCTCACGAATATGGTCCCAGTAAGTCACCTCTTCAAATTCAATTTGCCCTAAAGGCGCACCGGTAATGATCAGGCCATCGTAATTTTTGTGACGAACCGCCTCAAAATCACGATAGAAGTTGTCCATATGATCGATAGAGGTGTGCTTAGAGGCTTTATCGTGAATACGCAGCAGATCCACATCCACCTGTAGCGGCGTGTTGCCGAGTAATCGCAACAGCTGAGTCTCAGTCTCTATCTTGTTTGGCATCAGGTTCAAGATCAGCACCTTCATCGGTCTGATATCCTGATTTGCCGCCCGGGTTTCGGACATGACAAAGATATTTTCTGATTCGAGTATTTCCGCCGCTGGCAGATTATCGGGAATTTTTACCGGCATACCGCGCCTCTTTCGATCTCGTTAACAAACAACCACATAGGGCCAGTAATCGCTATCGGCGCGGTGTTTAATCTTACCTGCCGACGCGTTGCACTAACACTGAGATAGGCGAGCTATCGCCTAAATCTATGGGGTACGATTGAGTATTAATAAACATCAGCTTGCCATCTAAAGTGATCTTGGCACCGACGGTGTAACTATGGCCTGCCTCAAACTGATCCCTAGGAATGACAAAATTAAAAGGTGCAGGCGTTGTAACATCGTCTCTGTCAAAGGCCGCCAACACCACAGCAGGGGCATCCATCTTAGACACATCCTGAATTTGCACCGATAGCACAGCCTCAGGCGGTAACGCCATACGCTCCTTAAACCACACTTCCCCTTGGATCTCCACACTGGCATTGGGTGTCGCACAAGCTGCCAGTAAACCAGCGCTCATCGCCATTGCCACTACCGGGCTTAACCATCTGTTCATACTCTTGCTCCTAATCATACATCAAGACTTCTGGATGTCCATATGTCTATATTATAAATCTTGTTCTCAATCAGATATCTTCATATCATAGGCTAACCATTTGATGTCGAATAGTCTCATGTCTCAAGCTACAGCCATAATTGTGGGCGCCAGCTCACTTGTCAGTCGCGAAATCGCCAAACAACTCGCCGAGCAAGGTGTCGAACTGGCACTTCTGGCACAAGATACCGAATCACTTCAAGAGTTTGCCAATGGGCTGCCCACAAAAGTCAGCCTGCATCCATTGGCCATTACCGAGCCCAAGGCAATTATCAACACCCTAGAGTCTGTATGGCAGCAACTCGGTGGCGCCCACCTTGTGATAGTCAATACTGGCCTCAACGGCTATGATGCCTCGCTGCCATGGCAACTTGACCAAGATATTATTACCGTCAATGTGCAGGGCTACAGCGCCATATGCAATACGGCATTTCGATTATTTGTCGAACAGGGCTATGGCCAACTAGCGGCCATCAACTCTATCGCCGGTCTACGTGGCGGCCCTAACGTGGCCTACCACGCCTCTAAGGCCTACGCCAGCAGTTACCTAGAGGGGCTAAGTATGCATGCCCAACGCTTAAAGCTGCCAATCACTATCACAGATCTGCAGTTAGGCTTGCTGGACAAAGCCGCCATGCAGAAGAGTCGCCTCTGGCTATCACCGCCCCAAGAGGTCGCCCGTCAGGCCATCAAGGCGATGCAGAAGGCAAAGCGCAGAGCCTATATCACCAAGCGCTGGCGACTCGTCGCTTGGCTAACTAAGCTGCTACCAGAATTTATCTACAACACCCGTCACTGGCGCACCAAAGAAGAACGTAAAGCGGCAAAAGCAGCTAAAAAGGCGCAGTAACCTGATACGTTAGAAATAGATAATAAAAAAGGAGCCCTTTGGCTCCTTTTTTATTATCGAAAACTTAGATTTAGAAAGTGTAACCAAAGCTCACCATGTAAACCCATGGGTCGATGTCGGTTTCAATTTTCACAGGAACATCGCCTAAATTGAATTTAACATCAGTGCTGATTTGTGCATACCAAACAGAAGCGTTAAACAGCCAATTCTTATTGAATTGATAGTCAAAACCTACCTGCGCAGCCCATCCCCAAGAGTTACTTAGGCTAAGGTCAGTCAATGCGCCATCCAGATCATTAGTGAATTCGTTATCGAAGAAGTTAGTGAAGTTCACACCCACACCGATATAAGGACGCACGCTAGACTCGGCAGAACCGAAGTAATACTGAGCCACTAAAGTTGGTGGCAGGTGCTTAGTCTCTGCAATCTTGCCTACGCCATCTAAAGAGACATCATGGCTAAATGGCGTTGCCGCTAATAGCTCAATACCCCAGTTATCACTCAGCATGTAACCAAAGTTAAGACCTAATTGGGTATTGTTACTAACATTGAACTCACCAAAACCAGCAACATCTTGGCTAGATTCGTTAGGGGCAACAACAGCGGCACCAGCACGAATAATAACATCACCAGCTTGGTGTGCAGAGGCTGTAAATCCAGTAGACAGTAGGGTGGCAGCGATCAGACCTGAAACGATAGTTTTTTTCATCATACTACTCCATTAATACAACAGTTACTGTTGTTTTTATTATCAAATTCCTTACATTTGCGCGTATCCTGCCAGACAAATAACGAGGAGTTATTGATCTAAATCAACAAGCCTAACTTGTACCTCTTTTTAAATACCTCGACACGATACAGATCACACAAAACAAACAAATATCGACAATACACCTTTTGTTTATGTGACAAGCATCCGCGTTGCCCACTTATTAAGCGCCGAATTGGCAAAGCAAAGCGAAATGACAATTTACAATCCGTTAACACAGGTTTTGGCACCATGAAAAGATAGGGGAAAGATAGGGGAAAGAGAGGGAAAGAGAGGGAAAGAGAGGGAAAGAGATGAAAAGAGAGATAGCGGTCATTGAAATCGCTTTGTGTAATTGAGTTTTTAGGCAAAACAAAGGTGCAGGCTCACGGCAATCCTGGGGACGTCAAAAAGCCCAGTACATCCTAAGCTCTGCATCTGATGAGGTGGATAAGAAATTGGTTAGGCAAATAGAAGACAGCTGCTGCGATTTAACCAGTCGCTCAGCATGCCAAAGCTAGCGTTTACACTATTTCCTCTAACGGGCTAGTGACTAGACACTGCTGCCAAACAGCAGAAAGCATAAGGCGAGAGTCAACAGCCCAAGATTGGCCAGCAACACTTGGCTCTGCGCTTCTGTCAGGTCAGCAAAATCTATAGCCGTATCTTCCTTAGATGCCAAATCTTGATGTGGGCCTGCTTTATCTGTTAAGTCTTGACGGTGAGAACCGCCAATAAATGAAGTTGGGGTGGGCAGCTGAAATTCAGCGACCATTCCTGGTTGTGAACTCCTCAACGCCTTGAGCTTGTTATGTCTATCGAGAGGGTTTTCTTGAGTTAGCGCCGCTTCAGGCAAACTCCCAATAAGATGATGACTGCCGACAAATTGCATCTGCTCTTCCTTGATAATTATTATCTTCCCACCCTATTGGATAAAATATAACAAATCAACAGATCATAGTGCGCTACTGCGTGAAATTTTCTCAAGATTCATCCTTTGTAAAACATGTCTGAGCAATAGAGCAATCCGCTAAGAATGAATAGATAAATCATAGGGGCATAAAAAAGGAGCCCTAGGGCTCCCTGTTATTATCTGGCGCTATTTAACCAGTTTCATCACCACCTCAGTGGTGTATTTACCGTTATTGATCACCGGAAACTTATCGTAAGTTTGGAAGATCACCTTCCCCTGATACTGAATCATTGCCACCACACCATAATTGACGTGGCTTTCAATGGTCTCTCGGGCAAAGGTAAATTTAAACGGCACGGGAGCCCTGGCAATATCAAAGGTTTTCTGGGCGACGATGACACCAGGGGTATCGAGATCGATCACAGCTATGGTCACGCTGCATCCCTGAGGCAGGTTAACCCTTTCCAAATAGCCTGCGGCTCCGTTGACAATAATGGGTGGCTCTGGCTCTACGGTCACACACCCCGCCAACATCAGCAGCAAAGTGGCTAAAATGACTTTCATTTTAATCTTCATTTCTTTCAACCTACCTAAATCCTTTATCCCTGTGTTAGTCGAATCAAACCTTCCTGGGTAGCCGATGCGACTAACTCACCAGACTCAGTATAAAACTCGCCGCGAACAAACCCCCTACTGCCACTGGCATTAGGACTCTCAATGCTATAAAGCAACCATTGACTCAAATCGACGGGACGATGGAACCACATAGCATGATCTATGGTCGCCATACGCATACCCGGTGTTAAAAACGACACGCCATGTGGCTGAGCCGCGGTAACCAAGAAGTTAAAGTCAGAAGCATAGGCCAGCAGATACTCATGAACAGAGAGATCATTTGGCACCTTGCCATTAGCACGGATCCACACATAGCGCTTGGGATCACTCTGCTTGGGTGCCACAGGAGTCGATGGATTCACCAAACGCATCTCCAAAGGCGAGTCAGCCATATACCTCTCAAGCACCTTAGTTGGCACCTTATCTGTCAGGGTCATCGCCAACTCTTGCTGATTCAGTAAACCCTCAGGGCCTGGTACATCAGGCATTTGGTTTTGATGATTGAATCCGGTTTCTGGCTTCTGAAAAGAGCAGGTCATGTAAAAGATGGGTCTGCCCTTCTGAATCGCCTTTACCCGGCGTGCACTAAAGCTGCCACCGTCGCGCATATTCTCGACATCATAGACAATAGGTAGCTTTTCATCACCGGCGCGCAAAAAATAGGAATGGAAGGAGTGAACATGACGTTCGGCGTCAACCGTTTGCGCTGCAGCGCTCAAAGCCTGCCCCATTACCTGACCACCAAACACATGACCAAAACCCAGATCTTGGCTTTGCCCCCGATAGAGGCCAGCCTCTATCTGCTCTAGCGATAATAGGGATAACAAATCATCTAACACGTGACTCATACGATCTCACCGATATTTTATCTAACTTGACCGTTAAGCTTACCTTAAACGACGCTAACCTTACTAGCTTAACCTGAGCTTCTCTTAGCCCCTTGCAGCAAAGTTTTGCCCCAGTTATCAAGCTTGTCATCTCGCTAAACCGAGCATCACATCCCAGCCAAAGCCTATGGGCAACAAAGCCTAAAACCGCTCTGCAACTCAAGAAGTTAATGCAAGAATAGTGGACAGGATCAGCAAGTCGAATATAGCACTACTCTATATCAACGTTATGCTCGGCGGCACTGCGCTTAGCCCAAGCCGTCACCTGCTCCTCACCACTCTCATGATATAAATATGGCTGGGCGCGGTAGAGTTCGTCCCAACGATGGGCGATCTCCTCAGGCTTACAGCCATCTTCTATAATGCGCAGCGGCTGACATTCGACAAACATTCCGTGACTGACACTGCCGGCGGCAACCAGCAGATGTTGGCCAGTGCAGGCCTTGGCAGAACAAAGATACAGGAGTGCGGCATTAACCGACGAGGTACTAAATAAGGGTTTCACCAGAGGGCTAAGGTGATGTTCCGTCATAGGGGTGAGCGCCTGAGGCACTAAGGTGTTGACGTAAATGTTATATTCTCGTCCCTCCTTAGCCAGGCTATTGACCAGACCCACTAGCGCCATCTTACTGGCACTGAAATGAGTCTCGTGCATATCCCCATAGAGACCACTGGCGCTGCCCGTCATAACGATACGGCCATAATTTTGCTGTTTCATTAACGGCCAGACCAATTTAGTCAGGTGAAAGCTGCCATTGAGATCCACATCCAATTGCTGCTGCCACTGTTCAAAGCTCAAAGTATCGAAAGGCACGGTTGAGTGGACCCCGGCGTTATTGATCAAAATATCAATACGTCCCCAACGGGTCATGACAGTATCTACCGCCTCTTTTAAGGCCTGAGGATTACGAACATCGAGTTGAAATGTCAAACAATCGGCACCCAGCCCGGCTAGGGTTTTGGCTGTCTTGTTGAGACCAGCACCACTATATGTCTGGCAGCCGCTATCCGCGATACCTGAATCGATAAGGACCACGCGTGCGCCGCGCTCGGCTAAAGCAATCCCATAGGCCCGGCCTAGGCCGGATCCAGCCCCTGTGACAATGGCAACCTGTTCATCAAAACGCATTACCCTATTCCTTGTCTTACCCTTCGAGGAGACTGCCGACGAGGTTTACGCATAATTCTATATAAATTAATTAGATAAGCTTAAACCAAAGCTCACAGTTTCCTACTGTCAGACAGCTATCACAGCATATAAAAAGGGATATGTCTTTGAGGCTAGCTGCAAATTTATGCTTAAAATCACTTGGAGATGTGCGCCGCTTCAAAAATACACAAAGTTTTAACAGTGCCGTTAAACTTTGTTAAAACTGATAGCAAGCAGAAGTGGCAAACCACACAAATAAAACGAAGCTGTTCACATAATGCTAATTCAATCGCTTCATCGAGTTCGCCTTTTTTGCTATGCTTGGTCAAAGTTTGTCGAGCTTCGCTCCCATCCCCACCCTAACAACTACGAACTCACATAATGAATCCCTGGATTTTGGCGACACGCCCCCGTACTTTACCTGCAGCCATTGGCCCCCTTTTGGTCGGCAACGCGCTTGCACTTTCACTAACGCAATTTAGCTGGCTGATTGCTGCCACCTCAATGCTGTGCGCCCTGCTGCTGCAGATCGCCGTCAACCTCGCCAATGACTACTTCGACTTTAAGAGTGGTATCGATACCGAAGAGCGACTAGGCCCGGTACGAGTCACCCAAAGTGGCCTGCTTGCCCCAAACAAGGTACGCAATGCCATGGTGGCTTGCTTAGTGCTGGCGCTATTAGTTGGCTCACTATTGATTTACCACGGTGGCTGGCCTATCGCCATCTTAGCCGCGGCCTCAATACTCGGCGCCCTGGGGTATAGTGGCGGCCCCTATCCGCTGGCCTCACATGGCCTTGGTGAGGTCGCCGCCTTTGTCTTCTTCGGCTTGGTTGCCGTCGTAGGCAGCTACTATCTGCAGGCCAATGACACCAGCATTGCCGCCTGGATTTTAGGCAGTGCCATCGGCCTGTTTAACGCCGCCGTAATGCTGGTCAACAATACCCGCGACATTCCCACAGATACCAAAGCGGGCAAGCACACCCTGGCGGTTAAAATTGGCGAAGGGCAAGCCAGAGTCCTATATCAGGCACTGGTATACCTACCTTTTGCACTCATCATTGGTGGCTTCTTGCTGGGCTTACTACCTGGTCTGCCTGTCTTACTCGGTGGACTCTCTCTGGTATTGGCGCGTAAATTAAACAGCGAATTTAGCCAAACCTCGGGGGCGGCATTAAACCCCCTATTAGGACGCACCGCCAAGCTCACGGTGATCTTTAGTGCTCTGTTCAGCTTAGGACTGGCCCTGGCGTAAACGTCAGGCTGAATACAAATAGCCATAAAAAATGCCAGCGAAATGCTGGCATTTTTTATAGCGAGTCGATGGAAAGATCACAGGCAGTATTCGTTGCCATCTTTTGAAGTGAACTCCTTGCAATGCTTATCGGCTTGGCCAGTCACCAGGCTGGTCCAGCTGCGCTGACAAGGGCTCTGCTCGCTATTAACTATCGTCATCAATGCCGCCTCGACCTGTACATCATTGATGCCTGCCAGATCATGACGTCCCTGCTCACCTCTACGATCGATGGCAATCTCAATATGAAAACCATTATTTTTCAGCACTAGAGAGCTAGGCTCACACTTGTGACCCGACAGCGCCACAAACTGTTTTGGCTGTGCCAGACCACTCTGGCTGCCATCGGCGAAGAAGGCTAGCAGTTGCTTGTAGTAAATCACATAGCTGCAGACATCCTGATGCGAACCCTGATCCAGGGGAAAATACTGATCTAAGATCTGCTTGGCATAGGTCAAGGTATCTTGCTCCTGACCTTGTGGGGCCAGAGCGTTATTTCCGTTTATCAGTGTCATTGGCATTACCTGCTTGATGAAGTTGTAAATACTCTGGTCTAGTTGCTCTGTATGCATATTCATCGCCTCATCCCTCATATTTCGTGATCGCTATGTGACTCGCTGAGGAGATATTTCCCTTACAGCTTAGTGTGACGCTCAAGGGCTAATAGATTTCCCCGATTGCTTAATTTGTAGTCTAGCCACTTTTTCATTACAATTTCACAATAGAAATTTCACAGTGTGAATTTTACAAAATGAAGTCAAATAGCAGCTTGATGAGAAAGTCGCATTTTCTGGGCACTAAGATACGTAACCTCAGAAAACGCAATAACCTAACCATGGAAGATCTGTCAGCCCGCTGTATTAGGGTTGATGCCGACTCAGCCCCTTCAGTCTCTTACCTGTCGATGATAGAGCGCGGTAAACGCGTGCCCAGTGCAGGCATGCTGGCCGTGATTGCAGCGGTGTTTCAAAAAGAGGTCGACTGGTTTCTCGACGATGCCCCCGAGGAGCAGGCTATCACCCCGGTCAAAGGCTCCCGCGGTGGGATAAGCGGCATGGCGCTGGAACCCAGTTTTCTGTTTTCCAATGAAATTTTACAAATTGCCATCCCTGAAATGTTATCGCAAACCGGGATCAGCGGTCGCCAGTTCGCTCACCTTTTAATTCGGGCCCATCAGGAGCATCACCAAAACCACTTTCCCGATTTAGAGCGCGCCGCCGAAGAGGTGGGCCTAAAACGCATGCCATTAAGCCTTGAGGATCTGTTGGCTATCGTGCAGCGCCTCGGTCTGGTGGTGAAATGGTTTTCCCGCGCGCCCAAGGCGATCCGCGAAGAGGCTGGAGCGACCCAACAACATATCATCACCTCCTACTTCGAGTTGCCCAACAAAATCTGTCTTAACAAGTTGCTTAACCAGCATACCCGCCGACTCAAGTATGACTTGGCGGTGCACATAGGTCATAGCGTGCTACACAACAAAGATGGCCTGAAAAGCATCATGGTGGCCGGTCGCAGCCATGGCACAAGCTTAGTGGAAGAAGCCGATCTTAGGTCTCAATCATCGACCGTCGATGCCCAGGATATACTGCACGCCTGGCGCGATTTTGAATCCAGCTTTTTCGCTGGCGCCCTGCTCTGCCCTAAGGTGCCCTTCAGGCAGCTATTGGACAGACATGGTTACGAGATAGACGTTGCCAGGTTGGTGGATGTTTCCCCCTCGGTGGCCATGCGCCGCATGACGGCGGTTTCCCCCTATAGCCAATGGCACTATTTCGATGCCTACTCCCCCGGGAAGCTTAAGGCCGTCTATCGAGGTAACGGCATTCCGCTGCCCTGGGGCAATATGCGTCAGGTGGAAGATCCCTGCCAGCACTGGGCAGTATTTAGAATGATCAACGCCACCACCCAAGGCTCATCGGCGCAAATCTCCATCTTAGATGTAGCCAACGAGCCGAAGATCTACTGCTGCGAGTCGATTCGGGTAAAGGATCTTGCCGGTAATCCCCACGTGCTGTGCGCCGGTATCGACCTCAATCCCGCCATCGAGGCCCAAGGCGGCGACGCTAATCAAGTGGCCCAACAACTCAAAGAGGCCTGTGTCGACAATGGCGGTTCATCGCCCCTCCCCAGCAATATCAAGACAGATATCAAGCGGGTGGCTAAGATCCTCAACATCAACTGGGTCGAGCGCGGTATCGACAGCGAAGCCAGGCTCATCTGCGCCCGCGGTGCCAGCTGTCCCCGTAAGCCCAGTTGTTACGAGAGTGGCGGCTGTCAGGGCTAACGTCAGCCAGCGCCAAATTTAGACATAAAAAAACCGCTAACTGGTATCAGTAGCGGTTTTTTATGTTCATCAGCAGTTAGAGCTTCTCTAGCGTGCGCTCGCTATGACTCCAATTGAGGTGATATTTTTCACCAGCTGGCTTATCGATACGTTCAAAGGTATGGGCGCCGAAGAAGTCACGCTGACCTTGAAGCAGATTAGCCGGCAGGGTCTCGCAGCGATAGCTATCGTAATAGGCCAGCGCCGAACCGATACAGGGTACGGGCACACCACTCATGATCGCCTTGGCCACGGCCTGACGCCAATCTTGCTGCTTGGCCGATAACGCCAGACTGAAGGTCTCAGCCATCAGCAGGTTAGCGAGAGGCTGACCTGCGGTTTGTGCCTGTTGATAGGCCTGGGTGATCGATTGCAGGAAGGTAGCACGAATAATACAACCGGCACGCCATATCTTGGCGATTTCGGCAAAATCCAACTGCCAACCACGCTCCTGCGCATTCATCGCCATCAGCTGGAAGCCTTGGGCGTAACAGGCGATTTTGGCGCAATAGAGGGCATTTTCCAGCTGGTCGATAAAGACTCCGCGCTCATCTTCGCTTAAGCTCAGCGGCGCAGGACCGGCCAGCAACAGGCTCAACTGCTGGCGCTGTTGTTTCTGAGTGCTCACCGCCCGGGCGTATACGGCTTCGGCGATAGTGGGCGCCGGACAACCAATTTGCAAACTGCTCACCGCCGTCCACAGGCCAGTGCCCTTCTGCCCCGCCTTGTCTAAGATCATCTCGACCAATGGCTTGCCCGTTAAGGGATCCGCCTGCGACAAGACGTCAGCACTGATCTCCATCAGATAACTGTTCAGGCTGCCCTGATTCCAGCGGGCAAAGATCTCGCCGACCTCTGCTGCACTTAACCCTAAGCCTTCGCTTAGCAGCTGATAAGCCTCACAGATCAGCTGCATATCGGCATACTCAATGCCATTGTGAACCATCTTCACATAGTGACCGGCGCCAGCCGGACCAATGTAAGTGGTACAGGGCTCGCCCTCTGCCACAGGGTTACCAGGCTCTTGACGCTCGATAGGCAAACCCGTTTGCGGGTCAACCTTGGCCGCAATCGCTTCCCAAATTGGCTTGATTCTGTCCCACGCCTTGATATCGCCGCTGGGCATCAAAGAGGGACCAAAACGTGCCCCCATCTCACCACCTGAAACGGCGCAGCTAAAGAAGATAAATTGATCTTTATACTGGGCTTCACGGGCCACGGTATCAGTCCAAAGGCTGTTGCCGGTATCGACCACAATATCGTCGGCTTCGATACCTGCTTGAAGCAATGCATGACAGACGCCATCGACAGGCGCACCGGCCGGAACCGATAACACCAGAATGCGAGGTTTTGCGAGACTAGATAACATTTCTGAAAGATTGCTACATCCTTCAATACGTTGAGGTTTATCGGCAGGACGTTCTTTTTGCTCCTGCTCCAACAAGGCATCTATCTTGGCACTATCAAGATCGAAGGCAGCGACACGGTAATGGTTGTCGGCAATATTAAGCGCCAGATTTTTGCCCATGACGCCTAGGCCAATCACGCCAATATCGAGGAGGTCTGAGTGATTTTGCATTAGATTTTTCCCATGGGAAACAGAGACTGTCTACACCTATCTTTTATTATAGTCTGGACTATCTGAGTTAAATCATAAGCTTAAAAAAGGTTATGACGACAACTGCGAGTCACATAGTCGATAGGCACGAAATTGGTCGCGATTATACAAAAATTGGTAAGTTAATTACTAGGAAAACTCCCCGCTCACTGGCCGCATTTCAGAACAGTGTTTTCGCTTTTCACATCAAGCACCTGGACTAACCGACATTGAGATCTTGGGTCAGATTCAGACAGATCAACCTTAGCTGCTCGAGCTGCTCATCCGATGCTGTCACCTTAGCGAGCAATTGCTGCTTCAGCGCCAGGGCATCCTGTTTAAGCGCCTCACCGGCCTGAGTCACCTGAATCACCTTCTTTCGCTCATCACGGCTGTCGACATGGCGAACCACGAGTCCTTTGGCCTCAAGGCGCTTCACTATGGGGGTTAAGGTGCCCAAGTCTAAACGAGTCGCTAGGGAGAGATCCGTCAGACTGGCGTTATCTTTCAGCCACAAGGCCTGCATCGCCAGATACTGGGGATAGGTAAGATCGCACTCTTGCAATAAGGGACGATAGGCGCGCACCAAGGCATTGGCGGCGGTATAGAGGGCAAAGCAGACGTTATCTGACAGGCATTCGCCGCCCTGTTGTAGGCTATCGCCCGCGGCGGCATCAGTTGTCACTTGTACTTCACTCATCTGCTTACTCATTATTTTTACCGTTTTTGACTCGAACTATTACTAAGGCTCTGCACTTTAGCGCCGCCAGCCACCTTAGCCTACAACTATCTTAACAAAATTGATGCAAGATACTCGGGCAATAAAACGCATTACTTTGCGCACAAAGTATTTGCATTGCGCTCAATTTGTTTGTAGAGTTTACCACAATTAGTTAGCGCGCAAAGTAAAAAGAGGTTTAATCTATGCAAGCACAAGAGATACTGTTGGCCAGCCGTCCACAAGGCATGCCTACCCAAGCGAATTTCAGCCTAAAACAGATCGAGTTACCACCACTCAAGGCCGGAGAATTTCTGGTAAAAAACCTATGGATGTCGGTCGACCCCTACATGCGTGGCCGCATGGTAGACAGAGAGAGCTATATCCCGCCGTTTGCCTTGGGCCAAGTATTAGAAGGCGGCGTCATTGGTGAGGTGATCGAATCTAACCATGCCGACTTCCCGGTCGGCAGCAAAGTCAGCAGCATGAAAGGCTGGCGTAGCCACTATATTACCGACGGCGCTGATCACACTCTGTTACCCGAGACCCCCTTATCTGAATCCCACTTCCTTGGGGTGTTGGGTATGCCAGGTATGACCGCCTGGACTGGCCTTAATCGCATCGCCCAGTTAAAAGAAGGCGAGACACTGTTTGTCTCAGCCGCCTCTGGCGCCGTGGGCAGTGTTGCCTGTCAGTTGGGTCTCTTGATGGGGGCCAAGGTCGTTGCGTCTGTGGGCTCAGACGAGAAAGCCAAAGCGCTCAAGGCAATGGGCATAGAGCAGGTGATCAACTATAAGCGCACCACCAACCTGAGTCAGGCACTCAAAGAGGCGGCCCCTCAAGGGGTAGATGTCTACTTTGAAAACGTCGGCGGCGAGCATTTAGCCGCAGCGCTGGATAACATGAACGACCATGGTCGTATTGCCGTGTGTGGCATGATCGCCCAGTACAATGAAACCGAGCCAACTCCAGGCCCAAGCAACCTTGCCTATATCATCATGAAAAAGTTGAGAATAGAAGGCTTTATCGTGTTCGAGCACTGGCAGCACTATGGCGAGTTTACCCAGCAAATGAGTCAGTGGCTGGCAAATGGCCAAGTTAAGGCAGAGCAGACTATATATGAAGGACTGAACAATGCTCCGGCGGCCTTTATCGGCCTGTTTGAAGGCAAGAACCGAGGTAAGATGTTGGTTAAACTCGCCTAACTAGCATCCTTGAAGATACTTGAAAAAGCCGGCTCTATGCCGGTTTTTTTTTACGATAATTGACACTGTCTTATGCTGTCAGGATTGTACTATCGGAGCCCGAAATACAGAAAAGCTGCGCCAATTAGCCCCTATACCAATTAGCCCGTATATAAGTTATCCAAAGGCTTAGCTTAGCTATCTAGCAGCCCAGCTTATTACTCTATCCTTCATCTTAAAAACAAAAAGCCTGCAAAAATGCAGGCTTAACCAGTCAGTGCTAAAAGATTATTTTAATTTTAATAGGCCAATCAACACACAGATGGCGCCACCAACCATACCAGCCCAAGCCTCAATGGGCGTATCGCCGTTGACCGCTCGGGTGATCTGCGAACTGGTTGAGTCATAGATGTTATACCCCCACCAGGCTAACGCTACGCCGATGACCAACAACACTATTCCTAGATACTTACTCTTCATTTTCCCCAACCTTTTGGATTAAAGTGCCATCTCAGCATACGACAGCTTAAAACCATTTATCAATGGCGATATTTAAACCGCAGGCGAAAAGCTTCTCCTTGCTAAGATAAACTCACGCTACTGCTGCAGCGGCTTATACTTGAGCGCCCCTATCTCTTTACGACTCCTGTATACGAGCCTTATACAAGCGGCATTTGGCTGCAATTGATAACGCGCATCGACACCTTTAAGTTGCAAAGTGAAGCCGACATTAAAAAAGGGCCCTAGGGCCCTTTTAAATCGTGAAAGACAAACACCTTAAACGTGAGCGTCGGCATAACCCATGCGGGTCAGGGCGTTGCGCACCAACTCCAGCGTGTACGGGTCTTCGATAGTCGCCGGCATCTTGAAATCCTGGTTGTCGGCAATTTTACGCATGGTACCGCGCAGGATCTTACCCGAGCGCGTCTTAGGCAGTTTAGGCACGGCGCTCACCAGTTTAAAGGCTGCCACAGGGCCAATCTGCTCACGTACCAGGGCGATCAGCTCTTTGTAAAGCTGCTCGTCACTGAGATCGCAGCCTTTCTTGAGCACCACTAACCCCAGTGGCACCTGTCCCTTAAGCTTGTCGTCCACCCCGATCACCGCCGCCTCGGCCACCGCCTCATGCTGACACAGCACCTCTTCGAAGCGCCCGGTCGACAAACGGTGACCGGCCACATTAATGATGTCATCGATGCGACTCATGATATAGAGATAACCCTCTTCATCCATGTAACCGGCATCCCCTGTGAGGTAGTAACCCGGATACATGGAGAGATAGCTCTCCTTATAGCGCGCCTCGTTTTGCCACAGGGTCGCCAGCGTGCCCGGTGGCAATGGCAACTTGATCACTACGTTGCCTGACTGGTTCGGCGCGACACTATCGCCCATCTCATCGAGCACCTGCACGTCATAACCTGGCACAGCCTTAGCCGGAGATCCGGCCTTGACCGGCACAGGCGCAGTGCCCATCAGGTTAGCCGCGACCGGCCAACCGGTTTCTGTCTGCCACCAATGATCGATCACCGGCTTATTGAGCTGCAGCTCGGCCCAGTGCAGGGTATCCGGGTCGCAGCGCTCACCGGCGAGGAATAGAGTGCCGAGACAACTAAGATCCACACCCTCAAGGTAACTGCCCTCTGGGTCATCACGTTTAATGGCGCGGATCGCCGTCGGCGCGGTAAAGAAGCTCTTTACCCCATATTTGGCAATTGTGCGCCAGAAGATGCCAGGATCTGGCGTGCCTACGGGTTTACCTTCGAACAGTACTGTGGTGGCGCCCACTAATAAGGGGCCGTAGACAATATATGAGTGGCCAACAACCCAGCCCACGTCCGAAGCCGCCCAGAAAACATCACCCGGGTCGATATCATAGATATGCTTCATCGACCAGGCGAGTGCTACCGCATGACCGCCATTATCGCGCACCACACCTTTGGGCTGGCCTGTGGTACCCGAGGTATACAGAATATAGAGTGGATCGGTCGCATCCACCGTCTGGCACTCGATATTGGGCGCATCGGCCACTGCGCTCTGCCAATCTATGTCGCGGCCATCGACTAATTCGGCCTGCAACTGAGGACGGTTGAGGATCACACATTGCTCCACCTGATGGCTTGCCTGTTCGAGGGCATCATCCAGCAGCGGCTTATAGGCCACCACGCCCGATGGCTCCACGCCGCAGGAAGCAGAGAGGATCATCTTAGGCTTGGCATCGTCGATACGGGTCGCCAGCTCGTTGGCGGCAAAACCTCCGAACACCACTGAGTGAATCGCCCCTAACCGCGCACAGGCCAGCATGGCATAGGCGGTCTCTGGCACCATGGGCATATAGATGATCACCCTGTCGCCTTTGGTCACGCCCTGGCTGGCCATATAACCGGCCAGTCGGCTCACCTGGGCTTGCAGCTCGTTATAGGTGATCCCATATTCGGTATCCGTAATCGGGCTTACATATTGAATCGCCACCTGCTCGCCGCGCCCAGCTTCAACGTGACGGTCGACCGCGTTATAACAGGTGTTGAGTTGTCCGCCGCTAAACCAGCGATACATAGGTGCCTGACTATCATCGAGTACCCGCTCGAACGCCTTGTCCCAGACTAAGGCGCCAGCGGCCTCGGCCCAAAAGGCGTTGGGATTGTCGATAGATTCCTGGTGTAACTGATTATGCAAATCCTTCATGTGATCTTCTCCGAATGACATGCGAGCGCGGCTGACGCCCGACATATCGGCTTCCCCTTCCATACGATTTGGCTTATGCGCCATAGATCACATTATGGAGCCAAGTGACACTTTTCCCATTAGACCTTTGCCTAAGGGAGGTGCGACCAAGTCCCCTGTGTGCTCTGCGTCGACTTACAGGCCTGAATGCAAGCCATGGTTCGCGCCAAATGGCCAAAGTCCTTTGCAAGAAGCACAACACAGCAGGCTGGCCTGTAAACTACGCCCTTCGGCACTTTCACAGCAACCGGCTCTCAGCGTTATCTGACTTTGCCAGGCCCAGCCATGCCTTCAGTCAGACGCCTTGAACGCCAATTGCTGTGTAAGCCACTCTCTATAAAAGAGAAGCCCACTAGGACTTATTCGCAACTTCCCTAACCTAGTCCCAAAGTCAGGGCTGGTGGTTATTCCACCAGTTATCACTAAGATTTTTACAGCCAAATGGGCCAATCCGACCACCAAAATCTTTACCTTTACGTAAACTTCATATATCGTGCTAGACAAGTTAATCAATATGGTATTTTTTCGATGAGCGACAAACACAGTCCACAGACCACCTACTCTATCAGCGACCTTTCAAAGGAGTTCGACATTACTACCCGTAGTATCCGCTTCTATGAAGATCAGGGGTTGTTGAAACCCAAACGCCGCGGGCAAACCCGCATCTATGGTCTAAAAGATCGTGTGCGTCTCAAGCTGATCTTAAGAGGTAAACGTCTGGGCTTCTCCCTCGCCGAAACTCGCCGCCTGTTTGAGCTATATGACGCCGACAAGAACAGCAGTACTCAGCTACATACCATGCTGGAATTGGTGGAAGAAAAAAAATCGGCCCTGCAACAGCAGATGGACGACATCAAGGTGGTCTTGATGGAGCTCAACTCTGCCGAGCAACAGTGCCGCGCTGCCCTGGAGCAGCAAGAACAAGCCTAAGGCACCAAAAAAATCCATATCGAGTTAACACAGCAACAAATTGAACACAAGCAAGGCTGGATAAACCGGCCTGATAAAAATTATAAAAATTAGACCTGTAGGATAAAACAATGACTCAACTCTACTCCTCTCTCAACTTTGGCCTAGGTGAAGATGTGGACATGCTGCGTGACGCAGTGCAAAGCTTCGCCGCCAACGAAATCGCCCCTATCGCCGCGAAAGTCGATCAGGAAAATGCCTTCCCTAACGAGCTATGGCCTGTACTGGGCGAAATGGGTCTGCTTGGGGTCACAGTGCCTGAAGAGTACGGCGGAGCAGACATGGGTTACCTAGCCCACGTGGTGGCCATGGAAGAGATCTCCCGCGCCTCGGCCTCAATTGGCCTGAGCTACGGCGCGCACTCAAACCTGTGTGTTAACCAGATCAATCGTAACGGTAATAGCGAGCAGAAGGCCAAGTACCTGCCCAAGCTGGTGAGCGGTGAGCATATCGGCGCATTGGCGATGAGCGAGCCTAACGCGGGTTCAGATGTGGTTTCTATGAAGCTGAGCGCCCGCAAACAGGGGGACCGTTATATCCTCAACGGCAACAAGATGTGGATCACCAATGGCCCAGATGCCGACACCTATGTGATCTACGCTAAGACAGATATGGACAAGGGCCCACACGGCATCACCGCCTTCATCGTTGAGCGTGGTTTCAAGGGCTTCAGTCAAGCGCAAAAACTCGACAAGCTGGGCATGCGCGGCTCTAACACCTGTGAGTTGGTGTTCGAAGATTGCGAAGTGCCAGAAGAGAACATCCTTGGCGGCCTCAACAACGGCGTTAAGGTGCTGATGAGCGGTCTGGACTATGAGCGCGTAGTGCTTTCAGGCGGCCCGTTAGGGATCATGACCGCCTGTATGGATATCGTGGTGCCTTACATTCACGAGCGTGAGCAGTTCGGCAAGTCTATCGGTCAGTTCCAGCTGGTACAGGGCAAGCTTGCCGACATGTACACAGGCATGAACGCCGCCAAGTCTTACATCTATAACGTTGCCAAGTCATGCGATCGCGGTGAGACCACACGTAAAGACGCCGCTGGTGCCATCCTCTACAGCGCCGAGCTCGCTACCAAGATGGCACTGGATGCGATCCAGCTGCTGGGCGGCAACGGCTATGTAAACGAATACGCCACGGGTCGCCTGCTGCGCGATGCCAAGCTCTATGAGATTGGCGCCGGCACCTCTGAGATCCGTCGCATGCTGATCGGCCGCGAGCTGTTCAACGAGTCGAAATAATCGAATGCGTAAAGTAGGCCGGATCCTGTCCGGCCTCGGGCGGGCAATCGCCGCTTCCCGTTCACCACAGTCTTAAAAGGAACCAAGCCGTGACGCAACTGAGCAGTCAAATCAATCCCCGCAGCGACGAGTTTAAGGCCAAGCATCAACAGATGAGCCAGGTGGTCGCCGATCTCAAATTAAAACTGTCTGAAATCGAACAAGGCGGTGGCGCCGTGGCCATGGAGCGCCACCTCTCCCGTGGCAAGCTGTCACCACGTCAACGTGTAGAGAAGCTACTGGATCCCGGCTCACCGTTTCTGGAGATCTCCCAATTTGCCGCCTACCAGGTCTATGAAGACGTAGTACCGGCTGCGGGCATTATCGCCGGTATCGGTCGCGTCAGCGGCGTCGAGTGCATGATCATCGCCAACGACGCCACGGTAAAAGGCGGTACCTATTATCCACTGACGGTGAAGAAACACCTTAGGGCCCAGGAGATCGCCGAGCGCTGTCACCTGCCCTGCATCTATCTGGTGGACTCAGGCGGGGCAAACCTGCCGCGCCAGGACGAGGTATTTCCCGACAGAGATCATTTCGGCCGCATCTTCTATAACCAGGCCAAGATGTCCTCAAAAGGCATCCCACAGATCGCCGTAGTAATGGGCCTGTGTACCGCAGGGGGCGCCTATGTACCCGCCATGGCCGATGAATCGATCATCGTCAAAGAGCAAGGCACCATCTTCCTGGCGGGACCACCATTGGTGAAGGCCGCGACCGGTGAAGAAGTCTCGGCAGAAGAGCTGGGCGGCGCCGAGGTGCATACTAAGATCTCAGGCGTAGCCGACCATATGGCGCAAAACGATGACCACGCCCTCGAACTGGCGCGCAAGGCAGTGACCCGACTCAATCACAACAAGCAGATCGTCAGTCAACTAAGTCCAGCTAAACCGCCTAAGTTCGATATCAATGAACTTTACGGCATAGTCGGCACGGATCTGAAGAAGCCTTTCGATGTCAAAGAGGTGATTGCCCGCATAGTGGATGACTCAGATTTCGACGAATTCAAGGCCAATTATGGCGCCACTCTGGTGTGCGGCTTTGCCCGCATTCACGGCTATCCCGTGGGCATAGTCGCCAACAACGGCATCCTCTTCTCCGAGTCGGCGCAAAAAGGCGCCCACTTCATCGAGCTCTGCTGCCAGCGCAAGATCCCACTGCTGTTTTTGCAAAACATCACTGGCTTCATGGTGGGTAAGAAGTATGAGCACGAAGGGATCGCCAAACACGGCGCCAAGATGGTGACCGCCGTTTCCTGCGCCACTGTACCTAAATTTACCGTGATCATTGGCGGCTCATACGGCGCCGGTAACTACGGCATGTGTGGCCGCGCTTTCGAGCCGACCATGATGTGGATGTGGCCTAACGCGCGCATCTCTGTGATGGGCGGCGAGCAGGCGGCCGGCGTTTTGGCAACCGTACGCCGTGACGGTCTGACCCGCAAAGGGGTGGAATGGTCCGCCGAAGATGAGGCCGCCTTCCGTGCCCCAATCGTGGCTCAATATGACAAGGAGGGACATCCTTATCATGCCAGCGCCCGACTGTGGGACGATGGCATTATCGACCCTGCCCAAACCCGTGACGTGGTCGGCCTTGCCCTCTCTGCAGCGCTCAATGCGCCAATTGAGGAGACTAAGTTTGGCGTATTCCGCATGTAATGCGCCGCTTTAGTCAGCAATCGATAACGCAGAGGCAAGGAAGGATACCCATGACAAGCCAAACAATCGCACAAGAATTTAAATACTTAAGCTGCGCCCTAAGCGACGGGGTCGGCGAGATGGTGCTTGACCGCGCCGACAAACATAACGCCTTCGATGAGGTGATGATTGCCGAGATGATCGCCGCCCTCGACCTGTTCGCCAAAGATGACAACTGTCAGCTGTTGGTGCTTAAGGCCAACGGCCGTAACTTTAGCGCCGGCGCCGATCTCAACTGGATGCGCAAGCAAGCCAAGATGGATTTCGAGCAAAACTTGAGTGACGCCAACGAGCTGGCGACCCTGATGCACAAGCTGGACAAGTTCCCCAAGCCGACACTGGCCTTGGTACAAGGGGCAGCCTTTGGTGGCGCTCTGGGGCTAATCTGCGCCAGCGATATCGCCATCGCCGACAGCCGCGCCAGCTTCTGCCTGAGCGAGGTAAAACTCGGGCTTATCCCCGCGGTGATCAGCCCCTATGTGGTACGTGCCATGGGCCAGCGCGCCTCGCGCCGCTACATGCTGACCGCCGAGCGTTTCGACGCCCAAACGGCACTTAAGCTCAATGTGATCCATGAAATTAACAATGACCTCGATGCGGCCAGTGCGCCCATCATCACGGCGCTCAAGGGCAATAGCCCTCAAGGCATGGCTTGGGTCAAGACCCTGCTGTCACGCCTGGAAGATGGTGTTATCGACCAGGAAACCCTGGCCTACACCAGCGAGCGTATCGCCCGCATTCGCGTCTCAGACGAGGGCCAGGAGGGGCTAAACGCCTTCTTCGAGAAAAGAAGCCCAAGGTGGAACGCCTAATGAAGCCAGAGATCATCTTAGACCCTATTGCCCTACCAGTTCGGGGAGCACGCTAACATGTTTACCAAATTATTGATCGCCAACCGTGGCGAAATCGCCTGCAGAATCATCAAGACAGCACAGGCCATGGGGATCAAAACCGTGGCCCTCTATTCGGACGCCGACAAGGACGCCCGTCATGTGGCCATGGCCGATGAGTCCTTCTACTTAGGCGGCAGCGCCCCGAGCGAGTCTTACCTCAAGGGCGAATTAATCCTTGAAATCGCCAAGCGCAGCGGCGCCCAGGCGATCCACCCTGGCTACGGTTTCCTGTCGGAAAACGCCGACTTTGCCCGCCAGTGTGAACAAGCCGGTATCGCCTTCGTCGGACCGGGTGCCGATGCCATCGATGCCATGGGCAGCAAAAGCGCCGCCAAGATCATCATGGAAAAGGCCAATGTGCCTCTGGTGCCGGGTTATCACGGCGACGACCAGAGCGACGAGGTGCTGCTCAAGGCCTCTAAAGAGATAGGTTTTCCTCAGCTAATTAAAGCTGCCTACGGCGGTGGTGGTAAGGGAATGCGTATCGTCGAGTCGGAATCTGAAGCCCTGGAGGCGATCAACTCGGCCCGCCGCGAAGCCGCCTCTTCTTTTGGCAACGACAAGCTGCTGATCGAGCGCTACCTGAGACAGCCTCGCCATGTCGAGGTGCAGGTGTTTGCCGATACTCAGGGCAACTGTATCTATCTGTCGGATCGCGACTGCTCGATTCAGCGTCGTCACCAAAAGGTGGTTGAAGAAGCTCCGGCCCCTGGCCTGTCTGACAGCCTGCGCCGCGCCATGGGTGAGGCCGCTGTGGCCGCCGCCAAGGCGATCGACTATGTGGGCGCGGGCACGGTAGAATTTTTGCTGGACACCCATGCCAGTGACGAGACCAACAGCTTCTACTTCATGGAGATGAACACCCGTCTGCAGGTAGAGCACCCTGTGACCGAGATGGTCACGGGTCAGGACTTGGTCAAATGGCAGCTGATGGTCGCCAGCGGCAGCGAGCTGCCACTGAGCCAGGAGGATGTGCGCATCCACGGCCACTCCTTCGAGGTACGTATCTACGCCGAAGATCCGCAAAACGAGTTCCTGCCCGCCAGCGGAAAGCTCAACTTCCTACGTGAACCCGAACAGAACCGCTATGTGCGCATCGATTCCGGTATCCGCGAAAACGATGTGATCAGTAACTTTTACGACCCTATGATCGCCAAGCTGATCGTCTGGGACGAGTCGCGCCCCCGAGCCCTGCAGCGCCTGGTGCATGCCCTGGAGTCGTACCAGATCAGCGGCCTCAAGCACAACATAGAATTTTTGGCTAACATCGCCGAACACCAGGCCTTTGGCCAGGCCGATTTCAGCACAGACTTTATCGAGCGTTATGGCGACACCCTGATTGGCGCGAACTTGGATGGTGACAACAGCCATGAGCAAAATGGCGCCCTGGCCTTCGCCGCGCTCTATCACCTGTGCGCACAGAAAGAGCAGGCCAAGCTCACAGCGACCAACAGCCAGGATCCCTACTCTCCTTGGGGTCAGGTCAGCGGCTTTAGGCTCAACCGCAGCGGCATGCATCAGCTATCCCTGCTAGACGATAAACATGAGATCCAGCATCTGACCCTGAGTCAGGTTGGCGATTGCTACTACCTGAACCTTAACGATCAGCAGCTGACACTGAGCGGCGAACTCAAGCAAGATCTGCTGCACGCCGAGATCAACGGCCACAAGAGCAAGATCCCCGTCAGCCGTGAAGGCGACGATTTCACCCTCTTCCTGCCGAGCGGCAGCTACCACTTCCGCGCCCTGCAAACCGAGGTGATTGAAGATCAAGCCAGCAGCGAAGACAAGCTCAAGGCGCCGATGAACGGCACTATCGTCACTCACCTGGTCGAAGTAGGCGATGAGGTCGAGGCGGGTCAAGGCCTGATGGTGATGGAAGCAATGAAGATGGAATACACCATAGAGGCACCGTTTGACGGCAAAGTCGCTGCCTTCTTCTTCCAGCCAGGCGAGTTGGTGAGCGACGGCGCCCTGCTGCTCGAAGTCACTGCGAAAGAGGACGCTTAATCATGTCCGCGACGTACAGCTATCCAAGCAAGGTCAGCATCTTCGAGGTCGGCGCCCGCGACGGCCTACAGAACGAGAAGGCGGTGACCACAGCCGATAAGCTAGCACTAATTGACCAACTGGGCGAAGCAGGCCTAACCCGTATTGAAGCTGGCAGTTTCGTCTCCCCCAAGTGGGTGCCGCAGATGGCCGACTCTGGCGAGATCTTCCGCCAGCTCAGTAAACGCCCAGGCGTGGTCTACAGCGCCCTGACTCCTAACCTTAAGGGACTGGAACTTGCGCTTGACGCCGGGGCTGACGAGGTTGCTATCTTCGGCGCAGCGTCACAGAGCTTCAGCCAGCGCAACATCAACTGCTCTATCGAGGAGTCGATCGAGCGCTTCATCCCCGTGATGGAGGCGGCTCAGGCAAAACAGATCCCGGTGCGCGGCTATGTCTCCTGCGTGCTGGGCTGTCCCTACGAGGGCGAGATACAGGTAGAGGAAGTGGCTCGCGTGGCAGAAATCCTTTACAAAATGGGCTGCTACGAGATCTCTCTGGGTGACACCATAGGCGTTGGCACCCCCTTAAATGCCCGTAGAATGGTGGAAGCGGTCGCGCAAAAGGTGCCGGTGGAGAAACTGGCACTACACTTTCATGACACCTATGGCCAGGCGCTCGCCAATATTCTCGCCTGCCTGGAGACCGGCGTCAGTGTCATCGACAGCTCGGTGGCAGGGCTTGGCGGCTGCCCTTATGCCAAAGGCGCATCGGGCAACCTGGCCACCGAAGATCTGGTCTATATGCTCCACGGTATGGGAATAGACACAGGGATAGATCTTAATGCGCTGATCAAGGCAGGTAACAGTATCAGCCAGGCACTGGGCAGAGTCAGCGGTGCCAAGGTCGCACGCGCGTTAACAGAATAACAGGGCTGGGCTCAGGCCCGGCTTACTCTCAAAGGAGATAATAATAATGGCAGGACTCAATAAGCTGGTCGGCAGCTATGAAGAAGCACTGGAAGGTCTGACAGACAACATGACAGTGATGGTGGGAGGTTTCGGCCTCTGTGGCATTCCTGAAGGCTTAATTGCCCAGATGGTTAAGAGTGGTGCCAAGGGCCTCACCGCCATCTCAAACAACGCCGGGGTCGATGATTTCGGCCTGGGGCTACTGCTTAAGAGCCGTCAGATCAGCACCATGATCGCCTCATACGTTGGCGAGAACGCCACCTTCGAGCAGCAGATGCTCTCGGGTGAACTTAACGTGATCCTCACCCCTCAGGGCACCCTGGCCGAGAAGATCCGCGCCGGTGGTGCCGGTATCCCCGCCTTCTTCACCGCGACCGGTTACGGCACGCCAGTGGCCGAAGGTAAGGAGACCCGTGAGATCGATGGTCGTCACTATGTGCTCGAACCTGCGCTGACCGCCGACTTCGCTCTGGTACGCGCTTGGAAGGCCGACACCATGGGTAACCTGGTATTTCGCAAGACAGCCGCTAACTTCAACCCTATGATGGCTACCGCTGGTAAAATCACTGTGGTCGAAGCCGAGCATATCGTCGAGCCGGGCGAGCTGGATCCCGACCATATCCATACCCCAGGCATCTATGTGGATCGCCTGATCCAAGGTACGTTTGAGAAGCGTATCGAGCAGCGTACAGTGAAGAGTAAATAGGGAGGCGACACCATGGCTTTATCGAGAGAACAACTGGCACAGCGTGTCAGCCAAGAGCTGCAAGACGGCTACTATGTCAACTTAGGCATAGGCATCCCAACTCTGGTCGCCAACTATATTCCCGAAGGCATGCAGGTGATGCTGCAGTCGGAAAACGGTTTGCTCGGCATGGGCGAGTTTCCTACCGAAGAGACCATAGACGCCGATCTCATCAACGCGGGCAAACAGACGGTTACTGCGGTACCTGGCGCCTCCTTCTTCTCCTCGGCCGAGAGTTTTGCCATGATCCGTGGTGGTCATGTGGATCTCACCGTGCTGGGGGCCTTCGAAGTGGATGTGGAAGGTTCTATCGCGTCCTGGATGATCCCTGGCAAGCTGATCAAAGGCATGGGCGGTGCCATGGATCTGGTAGCCGGTGCCGATAATATTATCGTCACCATGATGCACGCCGATAAGCACGGCAACTCTAAACTGCTGCCAAAATGTGAGCTGCCGCTGACCGGTTACGGCTGCATCAAGCGCGTGCTAACTGACCTTGCTTTCCTGGAGATCAAAGATGGTGCCTTCCACCTGCTGGAACGAGCCCCAGGGGTGAGTGTCGAGGAGATCGTCGCCAAGACGGCCGGCAAACTGATTGTGCCCGAGCACGTCCCAGAGATGCAGCTCTAATCACAATCGCTAAACCTAAAAAAGCCCAGAATTGTCTGGGCTTTTTGTTATCTAACCAATACTGCTAAGCATTCTTGCGACACGCCTAGGCATTGGCGCGATGCACCGCCTGACGCCAAAACTGACGTGCCAGTTGCCGAGACTCGACCGACTTAAGTGAGGTGCGCTCACCCAAGCGCCTATCGGCCTGGGATTGTTCGAAGCCTTCGCTGGCCAGCTCGCTGATCGCCTGCAGCGAATCACTGATATCTACCGCTGCCAATCCCTGCTCCTGCATGGCATCTGCACTCAGCTCAGCCATCTGATTGATCTTATCGATACGATTGACCAGTTCGGCAAACACTTCCTCGGCTTGCTTAACCAGCTGCACCGCCTGAGTCGCCTGACGCTGACCAGCGCTCAGGGTATGAGCCGCATTGGCTGTGCTCTGCTGAAACTTGGCGATGATGGCATCGATCTGACTGGTAGAATCTGCGGTGCGCGCCGATAGCTGGCGAACCTCATCGGCCACTACGGCAAAACCGCGGCCAGATTCACCGGCCCTTGCCGCCTCGATGGCCGCATTCAGCGCCAGCAGATTGGTCTGCTCGGCAATCTTAGTGATCACCTCAAGCACCTGGTTTATCGCTACGCTGTCATGCTCTATCTCGCTGACCACATTGGCAAAGTTACCCACCTCGCGATGTAGCTCATCTATGCTGGCCACCACGGCATCGAGCTGCTGATAGCCCTGCTGCACCGCCGCCTGGCTCGCCTCGACATCCACCGACACCTGTTTTATCTGCTGCCCCAGTTCATTAAAGCTGGCCGTTAACTCCTCAACGGCCGCTGCAGCCTGGGCGGTTTGTTGATTCTGGCCATCGGCGCGATCGGCCGCCTCGGTAATAGAACCAAGCAGCTCGTCGCTGTCTTTGGCGATGGCGCTCGAGGCGTCAGTCATGCGCCCCACCACACCGGCTATCTCTGCCGTCGTGAACTCCATAGCAAAGTGAATATTACCTATCTCATCCCGCCGCCCGGCATAGATATGTCTAGCCACAGGATCTGACACAATAGCGAGCGCATGGTCATTGAGTCTCCTTAGCGGCGCAAGCAGCCGGTGCATCCCAAACCATATCAAGGGCAAGCAGAGCAGCCCAAGCCAGGGAGAAACCATGGTGAGGACAATCCCGAGTAAGAGACAACTCAAGGCAAACAGGGTTAACTTGCCGCCAAAACTCAGGCGCGCATCAGTAATTTCAGTGCGACTCTCTGCCTTATTGAGGCTCTGATAGATATCGCTGGCGCGCTCTACCTGCTCGCGGCTTGCCCGGCGCCGTACCGATTGATACTCCTTCACCTGACCATTTTCTAATACAGGTGCTACATAGGCGTTGACCCAGTAGAAAGAGCCATCTTTACAGCGGTTTTTCACCACACCGAGCCAGGCTTGCTTCTTGGCCAGGCTTTGCCACAACATGGCGAAGGCGTCCTTGGGCATATCGGGATGACGTACTATATTATGGGGCTGAGTCAGCAGCTCCTCCTCAGAGAAGCCACAGATACGACAAAAATCCTCATTGGCATAACCTATATTGCCTTTAAGATCTGTCGTGGAAAGCAAGATGTCATCGTCGGTCAGCGGGACTTCATTGTCTATCACGGGTTGATTATTTCGCATTGCATTTTAATAAGTTATCCAAGAAGAGCCTGAATTTTGACGACTGACAACGAATTGACAATTGATCTAACGCAATATTTCTGTATCAACATAGGTTACAAGTGTTGAGTTTTTGAGCCAGATCTCATAGGGGATTTAATTTAAGACACACTAAACAAGGCTATGATAATAAAGATTATTTTCATCTAGTTAGTTGAATTTATGACCATAAAATACCTTGTAACAGCTTTTGTTTGCTATTTAGGTCTAATCCACAATATTATCATGGCCATTAGCGAAGACGCGCCTGCCAGGGTGGCCCTTAGCGCGTTCGCTCCAAGACGACAAAACCAACTAAACTAAACCCCTATGAGTGAAAAGATGAAACTAGCAGGCCACCTCAACTAATGCCCCACATTGCTACCTACAAACAGCTGCTTCTTGGCAGCCTAATCCTCTGTTTGAGTCTTGCGACTCAGGCGCAGCAAACGCCACCGACACGATGTGGCGTAGCCACCGGATTTCCTCCTTACCAGTTCTCCATAAACGGCGAAACGACAGGGTTCGATGCCGATGTGGCCAGATTGATTTTTAAGCGTCTAAGCCTGCCATTTCAGTTTAGGCAGCAAGCCTGGGATCTGGTATTTAATGAGCTTAGGTTTGGCGATATCGAGGTGATTGCAGGCATGGAGGTCAACGCTCTTAGAGCCAAGTTCTTTGAGTTCACCCAGCCTTACTACCATAGATATGATGTGATATTCATTCTCGAAGACAACCAACAGATCACTAAGCTTGAGGATCTTCACAACGAATTTGTCAGCGGCGATCGCCACTCCTACATCGAGACACACTGGAAGGAGTTGGGCACCCTGTACGATTTCCGCATTATCGGCACTCAAAGTAAAGAGAAGTCGATGCAGATGTTAAAGGAAGGTCGAATCCAGGCCGCTATTATGCCTAAGGCGGTAGGCTTCTATCTGGCGCGGCAGATGGGAATCAAGGTGAAGATACTCGATAATCCCGATCCCGGTTCGCCAGTGGCCTTCGCGGTTAAGCGAGGTAATCAAGCCCTACTCACCCAAATCGACACTGCACTGGGGATCTTGATTGCTGAGGGCGAGATACAGCGTCTCTATGAAAAATGGTTCCCCGAACAGGAGGTCAACCCTGGTCATAAGCAGCACTAGCGGCTCTTGCCATTGATAAAATAAGCCTGCATTAAAAAGCCACCCTGAGGTGGCTTTTTGTTTTAACACTTAATCCCAAAGGAATTCGCGAAAATGTTTACGGCACACGGACTCGTAACTCTCGTTTCCGCCGATAGCGACCTGCTCGCCCTCTCTCATCGGCTTGCCTTCGCCATCCAGTCTCACCACCATATTGGCCTTGCGACCACAGTGGCAGATGGTCTTAAGTTCCACCAGCTTATCGGCCCAAGCCAGCAGGTACTGACTGCCACTGAACAACTCCCCCTGAAAATCAGTCTTCAGGCCATAACAAAGCACAGGAATATCAAGCAAATCAACCACATAGGTTAGTTGGCGTACTTGCTCCTTACTCAAAAACTGCGACTCATCGATTAAGATACAGTGCAAGGTCTGCTCTCTGACGGCCGCTTTCACCATCTCCACCAGATTATCGTCGCTGGCAAACACCTGAGCTTCGGTCTCGATACCGATACGCGAGGCGACCTTACCCACACCATAACGATCATCGATAGACGCCGTCATGACCAAGGTATTCATGCCACGCTCACGATAGTTATAGGAAGATTGCAACAGAGAAGTAGATTTACCCGCATTCATCGCCGAGTAGTAAAAGTAAAGCTGTGCCAAATCGAATATTCCCCTGATTATTGTTATCGAGCGATTCTATCACCATCTAATATCAATTAGCAGCGCCAAACACGCTGGCAATGGGCGATGTTGCACAATCTCACACATTTCTCCCCTGACTAGGCAAATGGGCGAAGCATAGGCATGGGTTCATTTCGGCCAGAAAATGGCGATAGACACCTGTAGGATGGTTATTTATTATCCAGTAAAAGTACATTGGCAATTTGCGAATCATCAGGAAAGGTCGTCACGTCCCAACAGATATAAGGAAAGTTATGGTTTTTTCACCCTTTAGGCTCACTTCATTAACTTACTGGCCCTACTCTCGCTCAGCGCCTGTGTCTCTCAGCCAAAGCAAGAGGCAAAAATAGACAAGTTTGATCTCATCAAGCAACTCGATACGAGTCTATTAGGCCAAAAACCAGAGATAGAAAGTATAGATAAGATACTGTTTATCAATGAAAAAGAGAAATCACGTTTTCTTAGCTATTACGACGCCCATCAGGATATAGCGGGTCATTACCGCATCTATGATTATCTCGAGGGACGTTTAGGCTCGTTTAACTACTATGGCCAAACCTACAATGCCAATGACACCTTAATCCAAAATGCGGGTAACTGTATGTCTTTGGCTGTACTGACCAAGGCCTACGCTAACTTGGTGGGCATTGAACTCAAGTATATTGAGGAAACCTCCTCGCCAGTGTTTTTCCAATCGACCGAACTGCAGCTGATCTCCAATCATGTCAAAACCAAGCTCATGGATCCCAACTTCGAACCCAAAGCCGGTAGCCTCTATTTCTACGAGCCAGGCTTAGTGGTCGACTATTTCCCGAGTCGTAACAGCCGAGCTAAGGGGAATATTAGCGAAAATGAGTTTATGGCCATGTACTATCAAAACCAAGCGGCCGATGCGCTAGAGCAAAAAACGTATACCAGAGCCGCCTAGATCGCCATCGAAGGGTTAACACTGGCACCTAAAAGGGTCGAACTCATCAATCTGCTTGCGGTGATCTTTCGCCATTTAAACGCACATCAACAAGCGGAATCTCTCTACTTATATGGCTTAGCTATCGATAATGACGATCTGAATTTATTGATTAACTATAAAGTGTTAATGGTAACTCAGGGACGTACCCCAGAAGCGCGTGCATTACAGCAGCGCATAGACAAAGCCGATGATCCCAGTCCGTTTCGCTGGATCATGCTTGCTAACGAGCACTACCAAAACGCCGATTATCCAGGCGCACTACGCTACTACACCAAGGCCATTGAGCTTGCCCCTTATATGCCACAAGCCTATGCTGGCAAGGCTAAAGCCCTATACCTTATGGGTAAACCGCTAGCGGCTCGCCACGCTATTACCCAGGCTTTAGATAAAACCCATGAGGTCGAGTTACAGCTGCGCTACCAAGCAAAGCTGGCCCAGCTGTCACAAGATTAAATTGTGCTAATCCCACCTGCAGAGTAATCGGCACCGTCCCTAACCAGTGCGGTTTGCCTGCATCAACAACTTCGTTTATCTCATCGATGGTTAAAACAACCAAACCTTAAAATAAACTTAAAACAACCTTAACAAATATTAATTAGTGTTTGATTTTAAATAAATTTAACAAAAATGAGACCTACCCCCAAAGAGATATAAATTCCTGTGACCCAGGTAAAGAAAATAACACGAGATTAACAATATATTCATATTCGAACCCATATGTTTGCATGTTGGTTCAAACAATAAAAATAACCTGGGTCCAATCACGCTGATACAAACTGTTGACTGCTAATGACCCCCTGCAAAAATTTAGCAGGAACGCGGCTAACTCGGCGCTTTGGATCAATGGAGAAAAATGATGAAACTTATAACATCTAAAAAACTCGCTTATCTGGTCGCCGCTGTGCTGGCCGGTTCGTTAGCGGGATGCAGTGGTGACGATGGGAAAGATGGTAAAGACGGAGTTGATGGTCAACCTGGTACTCCAGGAGAATCTTGGACTCCACCGGTAGCAACAACATCGTTAGAAACAAATGTTAAGGTAATTAACTATACACTTGGTGAAGGTACTATTAGTTACGAGTTTGAGGTCACTAATGAAAATGGTGAGCTTGTTAACGGCCTGACAAAAGCCGAAGGTAAAGTTGCAGCTCTGACCGACAAAGGCTTTATCAATAACCGCACCGAAAGCCCAATCAACGAAATCGAAGACAATGTTCATATCGGTGGTTACGGTGGGGTAAACATGGAGTCTTCCAGAACACCCGACACCGAAGGAGCAACGCTTACTCAAATAAGCGATGGTCACTATGAATTCGTTCTACCTTTGAAAGGCGTTAATGCGGGAACCGAAGGAATTGTTTGGCTACGTGTCGGCGGCCATAGCGAATCAGGCATTGCTAGCTCTGGTAAATATGTAGTTAACAAGCCAGAAGGTGCCTTCTCGACCACTACTGAGGCCTGTTTCTCTTGTCACGTCGACTACTCTACCAGCCCTAATCGCCACTCAAGTTATGTGGCCCAAGGCATGGACGGTGAAGTCACCTTCGTCGAAGGTTGTATGGTCTGTCACGGCTCGGTAAGCCGCACTGCGGTTAACGAACAAGGCTTCTCCGTTGGCGGTTACGCCAGCAATACCCTCTCAAAGATAGGTCATATTAACCACCAAGCGTTTGAGACTGGCTTTAGTGTGATGAACTGTAGCTCTTGCCACGCCGAGCCAACAGTTAATGTCAACATCGCGGGCCCAGGCTGTACCGACTGTCACGACACTGGTGGCATTCCGGGAGATATCGTTCCTGGTAACGGCTCAGATCTGCGTAAGCTACATGAAGCTAAGGCTAAACTTGATAAGAAACAGGTCATTAAAGAATCATACAAGGTGAAAGGCACACCACTAGCACTTAACGATGCTGGCCTCTGGTGTACCACTATGTCGCTCTACCAAGTGGAAGGTGAAACTGAAACCTTAGTAGATCTGCATGCCCTGTATGAAGAGCAAAATGTGGCCTACAACCCAGAGAAGCCGATCATCTACGCTGGCTCTTACCCGCATGCCGTATACAATGACTCAATCGTAGCGCGCTTAACCCGCTCTTACGACTACAGTTATGAAGCCGATGGCAGTAAAACCATGTGCTTTACGGGTGTGGACTTAAGCGGTGTGCCTGATGCAGGCTTAATGGCGTCACTTCGAGTCAGCTTCACCACTGAAGACTATCAGGGTGATGAAACCGACGTGGTCACCATCCATGGCTACACAGATGTTGTTAATCCTGTCTCAGGAGAGGTGAGCAGCTACGAGCGTCGTCATAACGTCGGCAGCGAGTCTTGTACCACCTGTCACAACAGCGAAGCCAACTTCCACAAGAACGGTAACTTTGCCGAAGGTGGCCTGGGCTGTGTAGCTTGTCATAACAATGGTCAAGATCGCCGTGCCGGCTACTCCTCTCCAGGCTTCGGCCCTATGGTGCACAGCATGCACTGGGGTGTAGGCAGCAAGAGCTTGGATGAAGACGGTAAGGAAGTGTCTAACTCTGCAAGCGTGATCGCACCGCAAACAGGCTGTGTGGCTTGTCATGACAGCGGTGTGGTTGATCTGAATGCGGTACCAAATCAGTTCATCAAGGCACGTGCCTATGGCGTAAATGACAAGATGGCCAGCCCAATCACGGCCAACTGTTACGCTTGCCATAACGATGAAAGCGCGCTGAACCATATGATGCAAAACGGCGGTACTACCACTGAAGATGTACCGGCTACCGAGTGGTACAAGCTCAGCACCACAGAGTCATGTGCGACTTGTCACGCCGAAGGTAGTAGCTTTGGTATCGAAAAGTACCATAACTTTACCCGCTAATATTTATGGTAATAGCTAGGTAATGACTTAGTATCCCGAGTAATACCCAAAGGAGCCCTTCGCCAGGCTCCTTTTTTATTGTCTTACCTCTCATTTTCAGCCTGAGTTAATTTACAATGGCTACATTAAAGCCAAACTCTCTCCACATAAAAATAACAAGCGCAATCTAAGGAAGTTCAAATAGATGAAACTCAATCTTATCGCATTTGCCGTTGCCGGCGCCTTATCGACCACCCTTTTACTTAGTGGTTGCCAATCGACTCAGACACAAGATGCCCAAGCAGCAGCCGTAATGGCAGAAAACCCACTCTTGGTGGCCAGCACGCTGCAGTATCAGGCACCTAACTTTAGCCAGATCAAGGATGAACATTTCCAAAGCGCGCTAGAGCAAGGCATCAAAGAGCACTACCAACAGGTTCTCGCGATCGCCAATAACCAGGATGCTCCGACGTTTGCTAACACCATAGTGGCAATGGAAACCAGCGGCGAGTTGCTCACCCGCGCCTCTCAGGTGTTCTACAACCTAACGAGTTCTAACAGCAACCCAGCCCTGCGCAAGATCCAAGGCGAAATGGCGCCAAAAATGGCGGCCCACTCTGACAATATTCACCTCAATGGCAAGCTGTTCTCACGTATCGACAGTCTGTACCAACAGAGGGATAGCCTGGGACTGACTAACGAAGAGGTTCGTCTCATCGAGGTCTACCACCAGCGTTTCGTCATGGCTGGCGCCAAGCTGACCGAAGATCAAAAAGCGCAAATCCGCGTATTAAACGAAGAGCAATCTAAACTCACCAACGAGTTTAGCCAGCGCCTATTGAGACTCACCAAAGAGATCGCCGTTGTGGTCGACAATGTCGATGAGCTAAAAGGATTGTCAGACAGTGATATTCGCGCCGCCAAGGCCGATGCCAAGGCTGCAGGCCATGAAGGCAAGTACCTGCTCAACATCACCAACACCACACGCCAGCCTGTACTGGCCAAACTGGAAAATCGCGAACTGCGTCAAAAGGTATGGCAAGCTTCTGCCACCCGTGGCATGAGTGGTGAAAACGAAACGGCTTCTTTGGTTTCTCGTCTGGCACAACTGCGCGCAGAACGAGCTAAACTACTGGGCTACGACAGCTGGGCCGACTACCGCCTAACGCCGCAGATGGCAAAGACGCCAGAAGCCGTTTATCAGATGTTTGGTTCTATGGTGCCAGCGGTTGTGGCTAACACCCAGAAAGAAGCCGACGATATTCAGGCGATGATCAACAAAACCGGTGGTGACTTCACCCTAGCGCCATGGGACTGGGCTTTTTATGCCGAGAAAGTGCGTAAAGAGAAGTTCGATCTAGACGCCGCCGCCATCAAGCCTTACTTCGAATTTGAGCGCGTACTTAAAGATGGCGTCTTCTTTACCCTAGAGCGTCTCTATGGCGTCACGCTTAAGCCACGTCCAGATCTGCCTGTCTACCATGAAGATGTGAAGGCCTACGAGATGTTTGACGCCGACGGCAGCTCGATGGCGATCTTCTACGCCGACTACTTTGCCCGTGAAGGCAAGCGCGGCGGTGCCTGGATGAGCTCTTTCGTCACTCAATCTAAACTACTGAACCAAAAGCCAGTGGTCGTCAACGTGATGAACATCAAGAAGGCCCCTGAGGGTGAGCCCACCTTCGTCAGCTACGATGAAGTCACCACCATGTTCCATGAGATGGGTCACGGTACCCATGGCATGTTCTCTAAGGTGACCTACCCTAGCCTGGCAGGTACCGCTGTATCTCGTGACTTTGTTGAGTTCCCGTCGACCTTCGAAGAGGACTGGGCTGCGCACCCTGAAGTACTGGCTAACTATGCTAAGCATTATCAAACCGGTGAAGTGATCCCTGAAGCACTGCTGCAGAAGCTGCTCAAATCACGTAGCTTCAACCAGGGCTTCGATACCTTGGAATATATGGCCGCGGCGCTGGTTGACCTTGAGTGGCACTCACTGAGCGCCGATACACCGCTACAGGATGTGGCTGAGTTCGAAGCTAAGGCGCTGGAAAAGCACGGCATCAATATCGCAGCCGTACCACCACGCTATAAGTCGACCTACTTTGCCCACGCCTTCCCAGGCGGCTATTCGGCCAGTTACTACGCTTATATGTGGAGTGAGATCCTGGCGGCAGACGCCTTTGCCTATGTGCAAACACAGGGTGGTCTAAACCGCGAGATCGGTATGAAGTATCGCAAGACAATACGTGAAGTGGGTAACAGCGTCCCGCCGATGGAAGCCTACAAGGCCTTCCGCGGTCAGGAGCCAACCACTGATGCCTTGCTTAAACGCCGTGGTCTGAACTAAGGACTCCCCCTTAAACCAGGGAACGCCCATAAAAAATGCCGCTCAATGAGCGGCATTTTTATCTCTCAGGTTTCAATCAATGCGAGTGATTACGCCTGCTCAAGCTTGCTTAGGCCGGGCGATTAGCCTTGTGACGCAGCACCAATACGCTCACCACAAATAACGCGCTACAGGCCACTAGTCCGGCGCCAACAGACTCGGTAAAGCCCAACACCGTGTAACCCACCAAACTGATCCCCGCCACAATAAGCGCATAAGGCAGCTGAGTCAGCACATGGTCGATATGGTGACAGTTCGCCCCGGTAGAAGACAAAATAGTGGTATCAGAGATAGGCGAGCAGTGATCGCCAAACACGGCGCCAGCCAGCACAGAGGCAAGCATAGGCAACATCATATTGCTGTGGGTGCCCATGGCCATATCGGCAGCAATAGGCAGCATGATACCAAAGGTGCCCCAGCTGGTACCGGTAGAGAAAGCGGTTAATCCAGCCAGTACAAACAACACGGCAGGTAGCAAAGCAAAAGGAATGTTCCCCGATGCCAGACTGGCCATATATTTACCCGTCTCCATTTGGCCTATCACGCCGGCAATGGTCCAGGCAAACAGTAGAATATAAATGGCAGGCAGCATAGAGCGCGCGCCGGCAATAATGCCTTTCAGAATAAGGGATTTCTCAAGACCTTGACTGATCACTAGCACTAAGGTGGCCACCAAACCTATCACGGCACCAAAGAAGAGTGATGACGCCACATCTGTCTTCTCGAAGGCACCAATTACGCTAAAGGGCAGGCTCTCTGCCGCTAAGGCATCGGCGCCGCTGCTGATCATGAAGTAGATGGTGGCAAATACCAGTACCGTAATAGGTAAAAACAAGCCTAATATCTTGCCCGAATCCGCCTCAGGCAGGTCGCTGTTAGCCCCAGGAGGTAAACCCTTAGACTCATCATACAGATTGCCTTTTTGGGCGTTCAGTTCATGCTGGCGCATCGGGCCCACATCCAGCCCCATAAAGGCAACACATAGGAGTAACAGCAGCGCGAAGATGGCGTAGAAGTTCATTGGTATCATCTGCACAAACACACTCAGATGACCGCTGTCGGTAAAACCATGGGCAGTTAAGATGCCGCCGATCAGCGCAATAATATAAGCGCCCCAGCTCGACACTGGCGAAATCACGCAGATAGGCGCGGCGGTCGAATCCAGCAGGTAAGCCAGCTTACTGCGAGAGATATAATATCTGTCGGTGAGTGGACGGGCGACACTACCAACCACCAGGCTGTTGAAATAGTCATCGATAAACACCACGCAACCCAGGAACATGGTCAGTAGCTTGGCATCACGCTTGTTGCGAATATGCTGGCGCGCCCAATCGGCAAAGGCCTTAGCCGCCCCGCTCACAGTGATCAGCGCGGTGATCATCCCGAGGAGAATCAAGAAGCCCAGCAGGTAGACGTTCCAGTTATTCAGGGCACCATCATCCCACACCAGGCCCACCACCTGTTGGCCCAGATACTGACCCATATCCAGCAGCGAAAAATCGGCAATTAAGAGTGCCCCCAAGAGGATCCCTAAGCCTAAGGACAGCAATACACGGCGAGTGAAGATCGCCAGCAGAATCGCTACCAAGGGTGGCAGCAAAGAAAGTGCCGAATCGGCATAACTCAAAGTTGTCATTGTTAAATATTGTCTTCGTTAAAATACGAATGGAGGGCAACTGAACTGGTGGGATATAGCAATAGATATTACACCTGTCCTATCAGTAGCGCTCCATAGTGATACCCATTATCGGTATAATTTCCTCTTATCAGTCCGGATAAGAAGCACTATGGCAGTGCTGCCTCTATTCGATGACAGCCCCAGCGGCGAGCCTTGATCAACTCCACCACTTCGGCACCAAATCCTTTCATATTCGCTTAACGGCATCACCCTAACGAATACTACTGATATTTAATGCACCTCTACGTCTCAGGACGCCTGCCAATGTCACTATCGGCAAACGTGAGGCACATAAAAACACAAGCGGCTTTAAGGATGCTACCTCAAAGCCGCTCCACGTGATCTATATCACACTAAACTTTAGATGAACACCAAGGTATTCACCATGCATTTACATTTTATTAAATAAGTTCGAGTAACTTAGGCACTGCCTCGAACAGATCCGCTTCCAGACCATAGTCGGCTACCTGGAAGATAGGCGCTTCAGGATCTTTGTTAATCGCCACGATCACCTTAGAGTCTTTCATCCCCGCCAGGTGCTGGATGGCACCAGAAATACCTACGGCGATATAGAGATCTGGCGCGACAATCTTACCTGTCTGTCCCACCTGCAGATCGTTTGGCACATAACCGGCGTCCACTGCCGCGCGAGACGCGCCCAGTGCACCACCAAGCTTATCAGCCAACTGTTCCAAAATGGCAAAGTTCTCAGCACTGCCCATGGCGCGACCGCCAGAGACCACGACTGAAGCTGCGCCCAGATCGGGACGCTCTGACTCAGACAGAGTTTGCGATACAAACTCCACGTCGCCACTGTATTCATGTTCCAGTGTCTGCACCGAGGCACTTCCCTCTTGAGCGACTGCATCGAAGGCACTGGCACGAACCGTCATCACCTTGATGGCATCCAGGCTCTGTACCGTTGCCATGGCGCTACCGGCATAGATAGGACGCACGAAGGTATCTTCGCTCACCACCTCGACCACTTCTGAGAGCTGGGCAACATCTAAGAGTGCGGCCACACGAGGCAACACATCTTTACCAATACTCGATGCCGCAGCCAGAATATGTTGATACTCGCTGGCCACAGAGACAATCAGCTGAGACAAGTTTTCGGCGATGGCATTGGCATAAACGGCACCATCGGCCACCAAGACCTGACGCACACCGCTAAGCTGCTTGGCGCTCTCGACAGCGGCGCCGCAGTTGTGACCCGCTACCATCACATCGACTTCACTACCGATAGCCTGGGCACAGGCCACGACTTTAGCCGTGTCGAGTTTTAGAGTCGCATTATCATGTTCTGCTATTACTAGAATCGCCATTTAGATCACCTTCGCTTCATTCTTTAGCTTGTCCACTAGCTCCTCGACAGAAGCCACCATAATACCGGCTTGACGCTCAGCAGGCGGTGTTACCTTGAGCACCTTCTGATGCTGCTTGAGGGTCACACCCAGGCTTTCAACCGTCACGGTATCGAGCGGCTTACGTTTCGCCTTCATGATGTTAGGTAATTTGGCATAGCGAGGTTCGTTCAGACGCAGGTCAGTAGTAACTACCGCCGGCAGTGGCATCTTGAGCGTCTGCAAACCCCCATCAATTTCACGAGTCACGACCAAGTGTTCGCCCTCGACTTTCACCTCAGAGGCGAATGTAGCCTGTGGCAGACCTGCCAGTGCAGCCAGCATCTGACCTGTCTGGTTGTTGTCGCCATCGATTGACTGTTTGCCCAGCATGATCAGCTGAGCCTGCTCCTTGGCTTGAATTGCATTAAGTAATTTTGCAATAGACAGTGGCGCAAGCTCTTCGTCGGTTTCCACATGGATACCGCGGTCAGCTCCTAGTGCCATTGCCGTACGGAGTTGTTCCTGCGACGCCTTAGGCCCTATGGTTGCTACCACAATCTCGGTCGCAATACCTGCTTCTTTCAAACGTACCGCTTCTTCTACAGCAATCTCACAAAATGGGTTAATGGCCATCTTCAGATTTGCGGTATCGACATTTGTATTGTCAGCATTGACCCTGACCTTCACATTAGCATCGACGACGCGTTTAACTGGCACCAATACTTTCATAAGGCTTCCTTCTTACGTCTTTATTCTGGATAACAACAAATAGTGCATAGCAAAACTATCACAAACTGATGCCACTTTACGTGCTGTTGACGTTAACGTCAACAGGAAGTCGTCGGCATCTTTGTCCTACATCAATAACCCCTTATCTTTACCTGAGTCGCTGCACCAAAATGGCTAATAAAGAGATATCTCGAAATGAAATTTACAATAAAGACTAAATATTCATTTAATTCGTTTGATAAAATCTTTTTTAGTTCCTATTATTAGCCCTGTAATCCTATTTACTATTTTATTTTTTAAGCAGGACATAATTAATATGAGCGAATTTCTAGATATATTGACGCACGGTCGTCGCTTTAAGGCTGCTGTTAAAGAATTGTCGGTAGAAGATTTAAAAGATGTAGCGACTAAGCTTGAAAAAATCATCACCGAGAAAGAGAAGCAAGCTGAAGAAGAAAGCGCGATGATGGCCGAGCGCAATGCAAAGATAGAAGAGATTCGCCAACAAATGGAAGCTGTTGGTTTATCAATTGACGATTTAGGTGCCGTAGCTGCTAAGCCTGCCCCTAAAAAACGTGCACCACGCCCACCTAAATATAAAATTGAAGTGGATGGCGAAACGATCACTTGGACGGGTCAAGGTCGCACACCAACCGTATTTAAAAATGAATTAGATAAAGGCCGTTCTTTGGAAGAGTTTCTTATCTAATGCATAATATCCCAGTCCATCTGGGAGACAGGTTTGAAAGCCAACCAGTAGGTTGGCTTTTTTATTAGCCATCATTTTTCCTCATTTTACCTCTTCAGCTCCCCCATAATCTCCGCCCCGAGATTGACATAAACCGATACAGTTACACCCTTGGAAATTGTTCATAAAATAGGATAATCTTGAGCCACTTTTTGATCCCAGCCAACAATAATAAACCCTATGCAAATCTATTCTCTCTCTGTCAGTGCGAGCCTAGTCACCTGCTTGTTGGTGAGTCAGTCCGCAATAGCGAACGCTCAATTAACTGATAACACGCCAAAATTAACGGCGCTGTCCCATGCAACTTTAATGATAGCGCCGGGTGAAACCAAGCAAGATGCCACCTTGTTAATAGAAGATAATAAAATTAAAGCCATTATCGCCAATGACAAGATCCCGCAAGATGCCTTTGTCATCGATATGAGTGGCAAAATTATTTATCCCGGATTTATCGATCCCTATACCAATTACGGTATCGACTTTAAATATGAGCAGCAGAAGGTCACTAGCCCGGTTTACGAAATTAAACGCATAGGTGGCAATGCCGAAAATGGTGCTGTTCACGCAGAAAAAGAATGGTTTAACTATATATACCCCGACCAAGAGACGGCCAAACAATGGATAAACAATGGTTTTACCAGCGTACAAACGGGCATGTTAGATGGGATATTCAGGGGCCGTTCGGCAACGGTTTCTTTAGCGCCGCTAAAAGCTAATGACATTATTTACCGAGCGAAATCCAGTCATCTGCTCGCCTTCGATAAAGGCAGTTCGATTCAAGATTATCCCAACTCATTAATGGGTAGCATCGCACTTATTCGACAAACCCTTGCCGATGCCAACTGGTATCGGGCCAATATCAACAAAGCAGACTCTGCCACACAAGAGAAGAATATAGAGTTTAATATTGCGCTAGAACACTTGGCTGATATAGACAAGAGCCTGACGATATTCGAAACCAAGAACTTAAATAATCAGCTCAGGGCGGCACATTTATTAAACGAATTTGAACTGTCGGCAAGCTTAGTCGGCAATGGCCGCGAATATGCGCGTATCGATGAGGTCAAGGCCACAGGCTATAGCATTATTGCACCGCTCAATTTTCCCGCCGCTCCCGATATTAAAGATGGCGATAAAGAAAGAGAGATAAGCCTGGCGCAGCTGCGTCACTGGGAGCGGGCGCCAAGCAACCCTCATGCGCTGGAAAGTGCCGGTATTCCCTTTGCCTTTACCCAGCATGGCATTAAAGCCGATGCCTTCTGGCCAAGGCTAAGACAGGCCGTGAAACAAGGACTAAGCCATGACGCGGCACTGGCGGCGTTGACCACAGAGGCTGCCGAAATTGCAGGTATTTCGGCCTTTAGCGGCAAGCTAAAGCCCGGTTATATGGCCGATCTGGTGGTGACCGATGGCGATATCTTTACCCAGGGCAAGATAGTCAGCGTCTGGCTGCAAGGTAGCGAGACACAACAGATCCCCAGAGACAGACAGTGGCTGGCGAAAGAATACCAGCTGACCTTAGGTGAACTCACTCTGGATTTGAGTCTAGAGGACCACGACAAGCTGAGCGGCATTCTGGCTAGTGGTGAGCAGGAGATCCCCCTGAGCGCACTCGACTATGCTAAAGCGCGGCTTACCTTTCACGCCGATCTCAGTGAGGCGGGTTATCCGGGCATCAGCCGCTTCACCCTGTGGTTCGACTCAGAGGGCATCCACGGCAGAATGATCGATAGCAGCAATCGTCAGCACCCTATAGCAGGTGTAGAGATTGCCGCCGAGCAGAGCTCAGTCTCAGACAAGGCAGCAACCTCAGATGAGAGCCCAGCCCAGCCTTTGGTTTCCAAGCTCACTAAGCCCAATGTCGCCTTTGGCATTAGCACACAGCCGACAGTTGAACGACTGCATATCAAAAATGCGACCCTATGGACCTCAACAGAGCGCGGACAACTGGTAGGCTATGATCTGCTGATCCGCGATGGTCGCATCGAAAAGATAGGTCAATCACTCAGTACCCCTTCGGGTTACCAAACCTTGGACGCGACAGGTAAACACCTGACCGCAGGGATCATTGACGAACACTCTCACATCGCCCTCAACGGCGGCACCAATGAGGATACCGACGCGGTCACCGCCGAGGTGCGTATCGGCGATGTGGTCAACCCAGAGGATATCGCCATTTACCGCGCCCTGGCTGGCGGGGTGACCACGGCGCAACTCCTTCACGGCAGCGCCAACCCCATAGGTGGGCAGGCTCAGGTGATCCAGATGCGTTGGGGCGAAAGCGCCGAGGCGATGAAGCTTAAAGAGGCGCCTGCCAGCATCAAGTTTGCCTTAGGGGAAAACGTCAAACAGGCCAACTGGGGAGACCAGTTCAACCGCCGCTTCCCTCAAAGCCGAATGGGCGTCAAGTCGCTTTTCGAGGAGGCCTTTAACGAAGCCTTAGCCTATGAGAAGGCCAAGGCTGATTACCAGCGCCTGCGCAGCAGCCAGCAACGTAAACAGATAGCCCCTAAGCCAAATTATCGCCTGGCGGCGGTGGCCGAGGTGCTACGCGGTGAGCGTCAGGTGCATATTCATTCCTACGTACAATCTGAGATCTTAATGTTCCTGCGCCTTGCTGAAGCCTATAACTTTAAGGTCGGCACCTTTACCCACATACTCGAAGGCTACAAGGTTGCCGATGAGATGGCTAAACATGGCGCCTACGCCTCCACCTTCTCTGATTGGTGGGCCTATAAGTTCGAGGTCTATGATGCCATTCCGCAAAACACCTGTCTGATGCACAACAAAGGGGTGCTCACCAGCATCAACTCCGACGACTATGAGATGCAGAGACGTCTCAATCAGGAAGCGGCCAAATCCATGATGTATTGCGACATGTCACCACTTGATGCCTGGAACATGGTCACCATTAACCCGGCTAAACAGCTAGGTATTGATCAGTTAACCGGCTCGCTCGAAGAGGGCAAACAGGCAGACCTAGTACTGTGGGATACCTCGCCGCTCTCCGTCTACGCCAAAGTGCAGAGCACCTGGGTGGCGGGGCGCCGTTATTTCGATCGCAAGCTCGACAAACAGCTGCAGCATGAGGTTGAACAGGAACGCGCCGCACTGATCCAGGCGGTACTTAACAGTGATAAGCCAGAAGTGCCGGGCGAAGCCCCTACAGATAACACTGAGCCTCAATGGCACTGTGACACCCATTACAATGCTTGGGGGCAAGCAGCCTTGAGCCAAGCAGCTCTGGGCCAACAAGCTGCTCAGTACTCAAGCGCCCACAGTAAGTTACACAAGGAGGCCATCTAATGAAGCCAACACTCTTCGCCCTTAGCCTGGGCCTCTTTTCTTCCACGCTGATGGCTCACGATATGGTCCCCGCGAGCGCCCAAAGCCAGCCAATCCTGATCCATAACGCCAGAGTACACACTGCCATCGACGGTGTTCTGGATGGCACAGATGTGCTGTTTGACCAAGGCAAGATAGTCGCCATCGGCCAGCAACTGCCTCAAGACGGGGCCAAGGTGATCGATGCCACAGGGCAAGAACTCTACCCAGGCCTTATCGCTCTCGACAGCAGCATAGGCCTGGTCGAAGTGGAGATGATGCGCGCCAGTAACGACAGCTTCGAGGTGGGCGACAGCAACCCGCAGCTGCTTGCCGTCAGTGCTTTTAATCCTGACTCAGAGCTCATTCCTACCATCAGAGTTAACGGTATTACCCACGCCCAGGTCGTCCCCCAAGGGAAGGCGCTGGCAGGGCAATCCTCACTGGTCTCCCTAGATAGCTGGACCATTGAAGATGCTCTGGTGGCCACCGCGCCACAATTTCATCTCTACTGGCCTACCATTGGTTATCTCTCCAAAGATGAAGAAGTCGCCGCTAAACAGCTTAAAGAAAGGGATACACAAATCACTGAGCTGAGTCAGCAACTCGAAGCGGGTTATCGCTATTTCCTAGCGGAAAAAGCCGGCACTGTCGCGAAGATAGATAACCGCTGGCAGGCGGCGCTCCCCCTATATCAGGGTAAAGCCAGCCTGTTTATTCACGCCAATCGCAGCCAGGAGATAGAGCGCGCCATCGCCATGACGCGTCCTTACGGCTTTAAGTTAGTCTTTGTCGGCGGTTATGATGCCTGGCGCCTGGCGGACCAACTCAACGAAATTGGCGCCTCGGTGATCTACAACCGCACCCTCAGCCTGCCACTGCGCAAGGATGAGCCGGTGGAGATGAGTTTTAAGATCCCTGCACTGCTGGATCAGGCTGGCATTCCCTTTGCGCTTGGCTTTAGCGGCGACTGGAACACTCGTAACCTGCCCTTTGCGGCGGGTCAGGCGGCAGCCTATGGGCTGAGTAAAGAGGAGGCGCTCAAGAGCATCACCCTCAATGCGGCCAAGATCTTAGGCGTCGACGACATGGGTGCCATCGCCGTGGGTTATCGCGCCAACCTGGTGCTGTCGAAGGGGGATATTCTCGACCCCGCCAGCAGTAAAATCCAAGCTGTGTTTATCGACGGTCGCCAAATAGATCTCAATAATCGCCAACAACAACTTTATCAAAAGTACCTAAAGCGTTAGACTTTTGCTTCTAAGCGACTCAAATCTGACTGGTTATTTCGGCCAGATTTGAGCTCACCTCATAACACAGGCCAATACCATGACAAAGACCGCCCTGATCCTATCTGCCCTGCTACTGAGTGGCTGCGCGGGCGAATACACCTTCAACAGCAATTTAGATGGCAAGGTCATCAATGACTACTTTAAGGTTGGCGAGGTCAAGTTGTATCAAGAGACGCTACCTAAGGGCTCATACGAACTCAAAGGCATGGTCGAAGGCGAGTCATGTCAGGTGCGTACTCAAGATGTGCCAGCCTCCATCAGTGACGCGCGAACTCAAGCACGCCGCGCCGCCGCAGATAAAGGGGCTAACGGGCTTATCATCAAGGGCTGCACCTTGGTCGAACAGCCGGGCAATACCTGTGTAACCCAGGCGCTGTGTGTCGGCCAGGCCATCTTGCTGCCCACCACAGAGAAGTAGTTTTTTATCGCCCTGCGCATTAGCGTAAACAGAAGTCTTTACCATGACACTCAAACGTGAAGTTGAGGCGGTGGCCATCTGCCGCACCCCTTACAAACAGAAATTTGGCATTCCCAGACAGCCAGGACTGGTTACTGCCGCCCGCGGCTTCGTTGAACTGCAGCCGCCATATAACCACATAGATACGGTGCGCGGCCTGTCGCAATACTCTCACATCTGGCTGCTGTTTACCTTTCATGAAAACCTCAGCCAAGGTTGGAAAACCACGGTTAGGCCACCACGCTTAGGCGGCAACGAGAAGCTAGGGGTGTTTGCCACCCGCTCCACCTTCCGCCCCAACGGTATCGGCCAGTCTGTGGTCAAACTGCACGCTATCCATCAGCGCAAAGGCAAGGTAGAACTTGAGATCTCCGCCATGGATCTACTGGACGGCACACCGATTCTGGATATCAAACCCTATATCCCCTTCTCAGACGCCATCGAAGGCGCCATAGGCGGTATCGCCCATGAGGCGCCCGTGCTGATCCATGTACGCTTTACTGAGGCCGTGCAACACCAGCTGGACAAGTTACCCAAAGATAAGTATCCCAACCTCAAGGCCATCATCGAAGGCGTGCTGGCACAGGATCCCCGCCCAGCCTATAAAAAGGCCAAGGAAGACCCAAAAGATTACCAGATAGCCCTCTATGATCTGGATATCCTCTGGCATGTGGATGAGGAAGGTATTCTGGTCGATGCCATTCGCCCGGTAAAACCTGAGGCATTGGAGCAGGCAGATTAATCATGGAAACGCCCATCGATTACCGCGAGCAACATAAACAGCGCCTGGCCTACATGCCTTGGCTCTACTTCTCCTTAAAGCCTAAACACCTCTCCTGGGCCAGGCCCTGGCAAGAGGAGATACAAACCCAATTGATGGCCGTTGAGACGGTGAGCATAGGAGCGGAGTGCTTTATCGCTCCCCAGGCCAAACTGTTTGCCGAACCGGGCCGGGATATTCAGATAGGCAATCGCTGCATGATCGCCGCCGACAGCTTTCTGCACGGGCCTATCGTTATGGGTAATGAGGTGGCCATCAATCATGGCTGCTCCTTAGATGGCGGTCGCGGCAAGATAGTAATTGGCGATCAGACCCGCATCGCCAACAATGTCACCATCTACGCCTTTAACCATGGCATGCGCCCCGACACGCCGATATATCAACAAAGCAGTCAATCTAAGGGAATCGTCATAGGCAAAGATGTATGGATTGGCGCCCAGGCGGGCATAGTCGATGGCGTGACCATAGGCGACGGCGCCGTGATCGGCATGGGGTGTATCGTCACCAAAGATGTTCCCGACTTCGCTATTGTCGCCGGTAATCCCGCTCGTATCATAGGTGATAGGCGCGACAAGAAATAAACGCCTGGCGAGTTTGCTAGTGAGTAAACCAAGATAGCCAAGTTAATTAGCTAAACCCAGAGCGCCAAGCTAATTACCTAAACCGAGAGTGCCAAGCTAATTACCATGGATCAGCTTACCGGCACCATGGAAAATCACATTGACAACCCCACCAGCTAAATCCTTCTCTTCGACCTGATTATCTGGGTTATTGGGCCGAGATTCGGCGCGCTTTTTGACCCCATCGTAAAAGGCCTGATCGAGGGATTTATTGCTGGCGCAACCGCTCATCAGCCCTAGGCTGAGACTGGCGATCAACAAGGTCATAGTAACTTTCATGTTCTTTTCCTTAACCCGAGAGGCTTTCATCGTCATTCCCTTTATATCCACTAAACATGACTCGCCCAAAGATGGCAAATCGACACTAGCCATTAGGTAGAAGGTAAGGCAGATTTTTTGAACAAGCAAACAAACTTAACAGATCTTTGCCCCGCCATCGCCGCCGCCCTTGCATCTACCTTTCTGATACACATATGATGATCAATCGATTGCCCTAACCAGGCAACGACTACAACATAAAAAGCAATCATCACAAAAGGAAGTCGTCTGTGAATATCCCACGCCTCTTGGGCTTACTCGGCCTGTTGCTGCTACCGGCCGCCAGTGCCGCGCCCTTCATCTTCGACCAGCAAAGCTATCGTCAAGATGTCAAAACACTCGCCAGCGATCAATTTGAAGGCCGCGGCCCACTCTCCAAGGGCGAAACCCTCACGGTGGAATACCTGGAGAATGCCTTTAAACAGATGGGCTTAGCGCCAGGATTTGGCGATAGCTACCGTCAGAGTGTCCCCATGGCCAAGATCACTGCCGACCAGAATATGCAACTCAAAGTGGGCGATCTGCTCTTTACCAATGGCAGCGACTTTACCGCCCGCACCGAGCAGATCCAGCCAAGCCTCAGCCTGGATAACAGCGAGGTAGTCTTCGTTGGCTACGGTATCAAGGCACCGGAATATGGCTGGAACGACTACCAGGGCATAGATGTCAAAGGCAAAACCGTGATCCTCATGGTCAACGACCCCGGCTTTGCTACGCAGGACCCAGAGGTCTTCAAGGGTAACGCCATGACCTACTATGGCCGCTGGACCTACAAATATGAAGAGGCGGCCAGACAAGGCGCCAAGGCAGTATTTATCGTCCATGAAACCGCACCTGCCGCCTACGGCTGGAATGTAGTGCAAAACAGCAACACCAACACCAAGTACACCTTGGTGGACAAGGAGAAGAATCGCTCTCACATAGGGGTGATGGGTTGGATCCAACATGAAGTTGCGCAGAAGATCTTCACCGCCGCGGGCTTAGATTACGACAAGCTTAAGCTCACCGCCGCCAAACCAGGCTTCAAACCGCGATCGCTCAAGCTTAAGGCTGATCTTACTCTGAAAAATGAGATTGAGCTGGCTACTTCCTACAATGTGGCCGCTCTGCTGCCAGGCAAAACCCGTCCTGACGAGTGGCTGGTAATGCACGCCCACTGGGATCACTTAGGCAAGACAATGCATGAAGATCAGACCCGTATCTACAATGGCGCGGTGGACAACGCCTCAGGCGTAGCGGGTGTATTGCAACTGGCACGTCACTTCAAGTCTCTAAGTGCGACACAGCCGCCTGCGCGCTCCATGTTGTTTAGCGCCTTTACCGCCGAGGAAACCGGCCTCATCGGCGCCCAATATTTTGCCGAAAACGCACCAGTGCCCACCAAACAGCTGGTTGCCTTCCTCAACATAGACGGTATGAATGTCGGCAACAAAGTCGATTATATCTTGCGCTATGGCGAAGGTGTTTCTGAGCTGGAAAACTATCTAGATGCCGCCGCCAAGGCCCAAGGCCGTTGGGTTAAGGCCGATCCAAGGCCGCAAAACGGTTTGATGTTCCGCTCGGATCATTTCGCCCTGGCCAAACAAGGTGTCCCCGGCCTGATGTTTATGAGCTTGGGGGATACAGATCCAGACTATATCGCCCACAAGTACCATCAGGGCGCCGACGATTATGATCCCAGTTGGACCCTAGATGGCATCGAGCAAGATCTGGCGCTGATCAGCGATATTCTAGAGAAGCTCGCCAACAATGATGATTGGCCAAAATGGCTCGAAGCGTCGGACTTTAAGACCCGTCGCGCCCAAGATGGTCGCTAAATTGGCAGTCGTCCCCTCATTAAGATGACACAGTGAAACAGGAGGCTCAGGCCTCCTGTTTTCATCTTGTTTTTATTGATAAAAAAGGCCAATTTACAGGGCCTTTAGCGGACTTATCCGACCTTAGTTCTTTAGTCTATATCGGCCAATCTTCACTTGTGAGTCCCCCGAGGCTTTGGGTAGTGTGTGATCAAACCACAATCGACACCCCCTAAGCACGGAGGCTCTATGTCTGCTGTAACGACATCTGCAATTGAAAACCAACTTCCCTTACAACTGAGCCAATTTAACGGCGACACCAGCACGCCGCTAATCGAACAAACCATAGGTCATTACCTGGATGAGATGGCAGCCAAACACCCCGACCAACTCGCCATCGTCATGCATCATCAAGGGATCCGCTGGAGCTACCAGGAATACCAGTCTCATATCGACGAACTGGCCGCGGGTCTACTGGCCATCGGCATAAAACCCGGGGATCGCGTCGGCATCTGGTCACCCAACAATATCGAGTGGTGTCTGACCCAATTTGCTACCGCCAAGATAGGCGCCATCATGGTATGTATTAACCCGGCTTATCGCCCAGAGGAGCTGCAATACGCCCTCAACAATGTGGGTTGTCGCGCCATCATCTGCGCCGAAAAGTTTAAGTCCAGTCACTATCTCTCCATGCTCTACGAGCTAGCCCCTGAACTGAATATCTGCTTACCGGGTCAACTGGAATCGGCCAACCTGCCGAGCCTTGAGTTTGTGATCCGTATGGGTGATGAGGCGTCTCCCGGCATGCTCAATTTTAGCCATCTCAAGCGCCCGCTGACCGAGAGCGACCGCAAGGCGCTCAAAGATACCGCCGCCCAGCTATCTCCTTTCGATGCCATCAATATTCAGTTCACCTCAGGCACTACGGGCAGCCCAAAGGGCGCCACTTTGAGCCATCACAATATCTTGAATAACGGGCTCTTGGTCGCCAAGGCGATGCGCTTAGGCCTCGAAGATAAGCTCTGTATCCCTGTGCCCCTGTACCACTGTTTCGGCATGGTGTTGGGTAACCTTTCTTGCATCTCTGTTGGCGCCTCGGCCATCTATCCGAGCGACTCCTTCGATCCCCTAACGACCCTTGAAGTGGTTGAAGCCGAGCGCTGCACCGCGCTGCATGGGGTACCGACCATGTTTATCGCCCAGCTTGAGCATCCAGAATTTAAACGCTTCGATCTCAGCACGCTACGCACAGGTGTTATGGCGGGCGCCACCTGCCCCGAGGAGGTGATGCGCAGGGTGCAAGATCTCATGTATATGAAACAGGTGTTGATCGGTTATGGTCAGACAGAGTGCAGCCCTATCAACAATATGACAGAGATTGGCTCGTCACTGGAAAAACGCGTCACTACGGTTGGCCGCGCCCTGGCCCACACCCAGGTGAAGATAGTCGATGAGTTTGGCGAAGTGCTACCCGTTGGTCAGCCTGGTGAGGTCTGCAGCCGTGGCTACTGCGTGATGCAATACTACTGGAACGACGCCGAGAAAACGGCGGCCACCATTGACAGCGAAGGCTGGCTCCACTCGGGCGACTTAGGAGAGATGGACAGCGAAGGCTATGTCAAGATTGTCGGTCGCATCAAGGATATGATCATCCGCGGCGGTGAGAACATCTACCCGAGAGAGATCGAAGAGAAGCTCTACACCCATCCGCAAGTGCAAGATGCGGCCATCTTCGGCGTCAAGAGTGAGAAATATGGTGAAGAGGTGTGCGCCTGGATCAAGGTGCAACCGGGGGCCAGCGTCACCGAAGAGGAGATACGTCACTTCCTCACCGAGAAATTTGCCTACTTTAAGGTGCCGAGATACATCAAGTTCGTCGAACAGTATCCCATGACGGTGACCGGTAAAATACAGAAGTTCAAGATGCGCGAGATGATGTATCAGGAACTGTATGAGGCGATCAACTGCAACTAGCGCTCCCAGCTAGCCTTTTGCCAGCCTATTCCCTAGAATAGGCTGGCATTTTTTTGTCTGGCGTCTGGTACTTAGGGGCAATTTGAAAAGGCCAATATTAAAAACTCAGCAGCTGGGCGCCGACCTTCTCAACCCGTTTCTCGTTACGACTGATCACATATCCCTGCTCAACATAATCATCAATACATTGCTGATAGTCGCTATCTGATTGCGTGTCACCGAAACCAAGGCCTGTCCAGTTGACCTCGCACTCCACCGTCTCGCCCTTATCATTGCTCAGAGTCGCCTTCTGATAGGTGGTCTCGAGTCTGGGCACTAGCACTAAGACCCCTAAGATCAATGCGATGACGATAAAATATTTTGCTTTCATGGCTATCCTTAAAAAAACGATCCTTAAAATAACGGTCCTAAATTAACTGCCTAAATAACTGTCCTAAATGGCAGATGACTACAGCCTGCTCTTTCCGGCGTCCATTAGGCGGAAACTAGGCATAATCACTCAGCCTGTATCCTGACATCACGGGCGCCGGCGCTCAGGCCAAGCTCCATCAGGCAGCGCTCCTCGACCTCAGACAGGCCGCCCTCACACATGGCCATCGGCTGGATGACAAGTTTTGGCCGCTTAAACAGCCCAAGGCAGCCCAGCTCAGTCAACCCTTGTTTGAGACACTGCTCGGCTGGGGCAAAATTGCCCACCAGCAAACGCCTCGTCGTAAATGGCGCACTCGGCGACAGGGCCGTTTGCTGCGAGCCTTTACTCAGCACGATACGATCGGGATAGATTTGCGCGATCACTTCCATTTGTTGTCTACCTTTTACTGGCCACTTTACTGGCCACTTTACTAGCCACTTTACTGGCCAGAGACAGTTTGCGAAAAACCCGGTACTTTACGCCATTTATCCGCGTTGATCACTAGGAGCAGTTAATATCTCAGGTTAAATTCTGCTTAATCTAAGCGGGTTTTGCTTGCCAGGTGACCTGTGAAGTGAGCACTGAGCTAGGCAATAGCGCACGGTGAGTGCTCTAGATTACGCGCAATCGGGACAATAATAACCAACGCGTTTCTACGCCCCCTTGGGGCGGCTCTTAAAGGCCATCTCTGCCGGCTTATCACACCTTTATATCGACTCATCACACCACACTAAACTCGGCCTTGTATGAATCACCTCCAGCTTGCTGCAAAAACAGACAACATGGGGCTGCCATCCTGACAGGCCGACACAAATCTCCCGCGGCGTCGAGCCAACAAACTAGGTGACATCAAACGTCAGGGTGCTAAAATGTCGGCCTATTTCATAACACAAGTGGATATTGGGAATGCGAGTTAGCAAGTACCTGCTTTCAACACAAAAAGAGACCCCGGCAAACGCTGAGGTGATCAGTCATCAATTAATGCTACGCGCCGGTATGATACGTCGTAACGCTTCTGGCCTATACAGCTGGTTGCCGACAGGCTTACGTGTGCTGCGCAAAGTCGAAGCGATCGTTCGCGAAGAGATGAATAATGCAGGTGCTGTTGAGATCTTAATGCCCATGGTGCAACCGGCAGATCTTTGGGTTGAAACTGGCCGTTGGGAAAAATTTGGCCCTGAGCTGCTACGTTTCCAAGACAGACATAACCGCGACTTCGTACTGGGCCCGACTCACGAAGAGGTGATCACAGATATCATTCGTAAAGAGGTTAACTCATACAAGCAGTTGCCGCTGAACCTATATCAGATCCAGACCAAATTCCGCGACGAAGTCCGTCCCCGTTTCGGTGTGATGCGCTCACGCGAATTCCTGATGAAAGATGCCTACTCTTTCCATCTGGATCAGGAAACCATGGATGATACCTATGAGGCGATGTACCAAGCCTACAGCAACATCTTAGGCCGCATGGGTCTGGCTTTCCGTCCGGTACTGGCCGACACTGGCTCTATCGGTGGCAGCATGTCACATGAATTCCACGTGCTGGCTAACAGTGGTGAAGACCTGATCGCCTACTCAACCGAGAGTGATTACGCCGCCAATATCGAAAAGGCGGAGGCACCAATACCGACCGAGCCACGCGGCGCCGCCACCATGGAAATGAGCGTCATTGACACGCCAAACGCCAAGACCATCGAAGAGTTGGTTGAGCAGCACGGTATCGCCATCGAGAAGACGGTGAAAACCATTATCGTTAAGGGTGCCAGCGAAGACACACCACTGGTTGCAGTGATCGTTCGCGGCGACCATGAACTGAACGAAGTCAAAGTTGAAAAACTCGATGCGGTACTTTCTCCGTTCGAGATGGCCGACGAAGCTGAAATCCGCGCCGCCTTAGGTGCAGGCCCTGGCTCACTTGGCCCAGTAGGCATGACCATCCCTGTGTATGTGGATCACAGTGTCAACGTGATGAGCGACTTTGCTGCCGGTGCTAACCAAGACGGTAAGCACTATGTGGGCATCAACTGGGAACGTGACCTGCCACAAGCAGAGGTTGCCGATCTGCGTAACGTTATCGAAGGTGAGCCTAGCCCATGTGGTCAAGGTACTATCGGCTTGCTACGCGGTATCGAAGTGGGTCACATCTTCCAACTGGGCACTAACTACTCACAAGCCATGGGCGCCAGCGTACTGGATGAAAACGGTAAGGCACAAACCCTACTGATGGGTTGTTACGGTGTCGGCGTGAGCCGTATCGTGGCCGCAGCAATTGAGCAGAACCACGACGATCGTGGCATCATCTGGCCAGACGCCATCGCACCTTTCAAGGTGGGTATCTTGCCGATGAACATGCACAAGTCACATCGTGTTAAAGATATGGCCGAGAAGCTCTACAGCGATCTTCACGATGCTGGTATCGAAGTCCTGTTCGACGACCGTAAAGAGCGTCCAGGCGTGATGTTTGCCGACATGGAGCTGATTGGTCTACCGCACGTCATCGTAATTGGCGATCGCAACATAGACAACGGCGTATTCGAATACAAGAATCGTCGCACCGGCGAGAAGCAGGAGATCCCATTCGAGGAGATCGTCGACTTCATCAAGTCTGCTAACTAAGACCCGCAAGTTCGCTCAAACAAGAGTTCGCTTACACAAACGCCCGGCAAATGCCGGGCGTTTTTATTTAGTTTGTAATGCTTTCCTTAATCCTATGAGCCATTTATTGATGCTCTTTCCGGGCTAAAAACGCCGCTCTCGCCTTTAGATACTGTTCACTAGGTTTAGCCCATTGGTGCTCAGGTAATGGCTTACACCACTGCTGCACGGCTTGCGGCCAGGGCCTGAACACCGCAAGTCGCAAATACCAAGCAGAGATCAGATAGGGCACCTGCCACCAAAACAGCATATGAATCACATAGTAGCAGCCCATGACTAACCAGGACTCACTGTAATCCCGCAGATTGATATGCAACCAACGCTTGTTAGGGTTAGCCACAAAGCGCTGCCATAAGCCAAGGCGCCGATTGAGGAAGCTTTGCCTGTCGGGTAAGGGCTTCACGCTTAGCCAGCACTCTTTGGGCTCATCCATAAATCGCCGAATGGCCTCCCAATTTTCCAAGGCAAAGTTAACGATTATGTTGCCCTCCCCCTGATAGAAACAGTGCAGCGATCTATCCTGCTCTCTATATTCTGCCAAACGCAGACTGTGGGCATCCATCTTTATGGGTTTACCTATAGCCGTCGCCCCCAGCGCCTCACCAGCATAGACATAAGCCACGAGGGATTCCCAGGGCACGAAGCGCGGCGTGCCACAACCAGGCTTCCAATAACAAAGCTCACGCCGCTGTCGATTAAAGCGGATCATGGGGCGTTGCCGACGACGCATCACCTGCCAGCTAAACAGCAACCCAGACACCAATAAACCGATTGAAAGAGCAATTAGGATAAGAATAGTTTCCAGTCGCTCGAGCTCACCGTCTTGCAGACCCGCCGCGATAAAAATCGCGCTAAACAGGTAGAGAAAACCGATGACGCATCGCACCTGAAAGGCAATATCCCTGTCGGCCTTTCCCTGACCTATATCCAGAGTCACCTCGTCATGGCGCAGAATCAACTCGGGGGGAAGCAAGGGAGCACCAGGAGGTGACATCACGGGCAGTGGCGCAAGGAAATAGGCAGGAAAACCCTGCAGCATCACGGTGTCACCCGAACACGGCGCAGATTTTAGAAAAATACTCATATATAGATTAATACTGCTACTTATTATTGATTGGAAAGATGACCTGTCTTTAGCAAACAAGCTCTCCACTCATGGATTAAAAGTGTTGAATACTTTGGTTATTCAGGCTGCATGGCTAGGATAAACCCCTCAGGGTCATCCACGCCGAGATACACCCTTTCTACTTGTTTCATGGGCGTGATTAATCTGATTTCAACATTGGGAATACCAGCATAGTTATAGCGTTTAATCTGCTTTGATCGCCTAACAAAAGCTTGGTTGGGCGCGACGTGCAATATATTACTAAGGGGGATCACCATGGGCGAAGAGAGGCCGCAGCGAATAATGAGTTCATTGCGACAACAAGAAATGGGCCATCTGGACAGGGCACGATATTCTGCAATAAAAAACACTAAGCTCAGCAGTGTTAGTAAACTGATAATGTTGGCAGCCAAGGGCGACCAGAGGTAGTGCAGCAACAGGTGCATCAGCGGCGCCTCAAAGGCGATCACTAAGATAAAACCAAGTAGATTACTCTGCGCTCCCTCTTTTTGATGGTAGGTAAAATGCTGCGTGCCGCTAAAATGATGCCTATCGATACGAGAGGCAAATAGAGCGTAGGTCCACATACGAGTCTCGAAACGTAACAGATCGGCGATTGCACCTGTACCAAGGACTCGAGTTATAGGCTCGTCAATCGCCAGGTCGGGATCTCTGCCCTGACCAAGAGCCGAACTTATGGCCAAGATAACACTCGTTATCGCCACTAGCTCGAAAAGCACTATGACGGCAACGACCAAATAACGTCCCTGCTCCAGATGATGCCAGATAAACTTGTTTTGCTCCGGCACAATATAGCTACCAAGCAATACCCCAAGCAAAAGCAACGCTAGCGCCTTAATGAGCGCATCCTTCTTGTTTCTAATACAGAAGAAACATAATAGCGGCGCGACGATTAGGGCATCGAGCAGATAGAGCCATTCAAAGTTAGCCTCGCCATAATCATTTAAAGGGCCATCACTCTGATAGTAAAACGCCCACCAGACGGACACACTGACAAGAAATAGCAGAGGTATTTTGGGTTTAATTGAAGCGCCTAGCATGATTGCCTCCGTGCAATATTTATCCGATCTCTAGCTTAGCCTTCCATTATAAAGCAATAACATATTCAAATCGCAGCATAAATGCAGATGGCGTGGCGACAATCTTTAAGCTGACGCAAAACCACAGCCCTGCATGGCTATCTACCCGGCATTTCTATTAAGGCTAGGCTAAATACTCACAATATCTTCAGCAGAAAAAAGGCTGACACAGTGCCAGCCTTTTACTCATTACTCTCTATTGAACGACCTTAATTTATTTACACTGATGCGGATAAGCAATGTTATCGACATATTCAATGGAACAAGAAGAGTCGCATGGATCACATAGGTTACGCTCGACACGTTCTATATCGTGACAGAAGTTACAACCTATGCCAGTGGTGCCCTTATTAATATGATTGTGCATGCGATCCCAAGTACGAGGTAAGTTTTTACTACCGTCGTGGCACTGGGCACATACTTGCTCTTTCGGCCCCTTGAGGCGATAACCCAAGGCATCTAGCTTAGAGTCTGTCGTTAAGTCCAGCGTTTCCTCGTGACACTGGCTACAAGCCGCAACATCACTGGCTGGATTAACACCATGGTTAATCACCTGATAGGTGTCAGTTTCTATCCACTTGTAAGGTTCATTAACAGGGTAGCCCATGTTGACCAAACCAGATTCGATTGCAGTAACCGCATCACCCGAGCCTTTGATGTACTCAAAAGTATCCAAGGCAATCATACGCTCATCGGCAACCGTCATAGGCTGAGTCGCGGTCTTGTACTTAAATGGCGTTAACTTACCATCGTTCACATCCCCCATAGGGCGAGAGGTCGGGTATCGGCCGGTAGCAGGATCGATAACCCCTAAGTCATGCAGTAAGTAGTTATCACTCTTACGATTCCAGAACTTAAATTCTGGGGTCTGGTTTGCCAGCTTATCGACATGGGGGTGACCTGAGCCTGAAACACCATCCGCTGGTGTACCGTCATGATGGAAACGCCAGTCTCTGTACATCTCTGTTGGCACGTGTGAAGGATCACCTAAATCTTTGGCATAGGTTGGAATATGGCAAGACTGACAAGCCACTCTGGCCACGTGACGATCGGGCTCACCGCGTCTGCCAGAGGTCGCATGTCCTGAACCTGAATCCATACCTTGGTGACAAGTACCGCTGCTACAGGTCACTTCAGAACCGCGAACAACATCATCGGTCGGACGTAGATCAGAGCCTTTACCTATCACTCTGTGGCTTTCAAACTTATGACAGTCCTGACACTGCAAATTTGCCCCAGCGACATTCATATGAACATCAAAGTGCATATCTGAGTTGCCAACCAATGCAGAGGAGATATCTCCACGCTTCACCCCATCACCACCACCGGCATAGGCGTGGCACTTCAAACAGTTACTTCTACTCGGTGCGGCAATATTTTGCACATAAGTATCAAGCGTGGCCTGCGCTGTACCATCCGATGGCCCCATACTGCCGTCTGGCTTTCTGACGCGGTTTAACGCGTAATCCTTGTTATGGCACATCAAACAGTCGACATTGGCTTTGGTGTCGCCTTCGCCAGGCTTGACCCCTCGGCCAGCATGACATGAACCACAAACAGGCCAATCTCCCTCGATATTGATGCAATAGCTGTTAACCGCATTGGTCAACTTACCTTGCAATGTACCGCCCTGATTAACCATATCCGGTGTATCGCCCGTCCATTGGTAATGGGTAGAGCCAAACATCTCCTCATACTGCGAGCCAGCTACCCCACCATCGTGGCAGTCTATACAAGCCGTCGGGTAGTCGGTCCAACTCAAATCCGAGTGCGGGTTGGAAGCATTACAGCCATTTAAGGGCTCAACTTCACAGACGCCACAGGAGTTAACCTCCCAGACGAGTGAGTTGTTGTCGTTACAATCTAAATTAGCGTTGTAGCCATCTCCATCATTGTCTATCGGTTTTCCGGCGCTTGCCGGAAGCGTTAGGATTAAGGCCAGCAAGCCTATGCATCCTGATACTTTGGTGTTACTCATCATCTTTCTCCATTTTATTTTTATTAATCTTTAATTATGGATTTAACTCATTCGCTAAATTACAGGCTTAAGTCTTTATTACCTCAGCATCAGTTACACTCAATAAAGTGGCTGCTAAAAAAATACTGTCTACAACAGTCACTCACAGTGTCACTTATATTTAGGGTGCACTTATCTGAAAGACTCAATTCAACGATTGTCTTTTCCAAAATTAAAACCGCAGTTAACGGCTATGATTGTCGGCATTCACTTTATATATCGAGTCGTAAGCCGACCTATTACGCTCGACGTCATATATATTTCAGACTGCTTATTTAACACCCGTTAAAACAAAACAATCCAAGTAGACATAATTTATGAGACCTTTAAATAATGGCTAACAATTTTGTTACTTATTCGGGTTGAACTTACACTAATGGCATTGGTCATTTTATGAGCTGGATCTTGTTTTTATAAAAATCCATAAGATTTTTTTACTACATCAAAACCTTAATTAATTAACACTGATTTATTGATAAACCCTTTGGCGTTTTGACAAACCAACTCCCCTAACAGCTTGCATAGATAAATAGCGTTTCGTAGATCATAAATTCCCCACCCAATAATATTAAACATCTGCTACAAAACGGCAAGCCACTGTTTTGTAACGGATAAAAGTTATAATGGTTATGACTACAATTTAAAGGAGGAGTACAGAGTTTTAAATAATGAGATAGACATCACATCTGCACTGAGAATAAACGGGTTCGAATTTTTATAAAGACTGCCACAAAAAAAATCAGCCGTATTAAAGATAATTTAGCAGTAGCTAAAACATATTAACCAAGAATATTTAAAAGCATGAAAGAAACACCACCTAAGATGGCACCAATTTAATCATCACCTTTATAAGCATTAACTGTTTTAATTAAGACTGATGCATTTACACCCTCATTAAAACAGCATTAACTCTATAGATGATTACATTCTAAAGATCTTTGAAGAAATCCGTACACATGTGAATAAATACAACCCCATCTTTTAAAGGCGACATAAAAATAAAACCAGCCTGAATTTATAGTAAAAAATTGCTCCAATATAATTTTAGTATTTATTTTCAGAAACAAATAAAATGTCAAATCAACATTATTTTTACACCTTTAACGAGCATATAAAAATGTCAGGCCAATTTATATAAAATAGTAAATTGAACCAATATCTGCTAGAAGAACGAACACGAGGCATCAATGCCTCGGAAGGTCACAAATGTGTTTGCACTAAGCCTATCATCTCTTCGATGTGGTAACTTCTGTATCCGCAACGATCAAATACTAAATAATTTTTGGACAGAAATTCGATAAAGCAAGGAGTCTAAAGCTGGGGGGATGAGGAAAAATATGATAATCAAATAAAGTTTACTCTGTCCCACGTATCCCTCAGGAAGACCTGAATTATTAGGGGCTCCCCCAGCGCCTCCATATGGGGCGCACAAATGCCATGATGGTCTTGTTAGTTGCCAATTACTGTATTCTGTAAAATCATTACTTGTTTCTTGCGCCAAAAGGGGAAAAACAACAACCCTGTTTCACTGTCGTCATACCACTCATTTTCACGCAACGCCTGAACTATCCATTTATACTCGGATGAGCCACGCTTATACACTTTGAGACGACATTTATCACTGAGGCCAAAAGCAAAACAATTTAGCGCGTCTTCAATTTCCGAGAAATCTTCGTGCCAACCAGCGAAGCCAACCGTAAAACTATTTTCATTTTCAGTTAGCCAAACATTAAACCCGTTAGGAGGATTAACAGAAATGAAGTCTTCACTCTGTTCATAATCAAGTTCGGGAAATTTCTGTAACTTTTCTACTATCTGGGAAATTGCTGACATATCTTCCTTGGCAACTAACGCCGCATTAAGGTGTGAGCGACGCTTGGCTATACTTGAGCGAAGCGAAACTGCCAAGCGATGCGAATCACTCTTAAATGCTTTGTTAGGTACTTTTTACACCTAACTCTTCGCTACGATATTTATTGCGTGCTACTTCACTCAAGATATTTACTGAGCTCGGGCGAGCACTTCCTGAATTTAAGTATTCATCCCAATAATTAGGGTCGAACATGGTATTCCAGGGAATTAAACCAAAACATGCTGCTAAGAAATTTGAGTATAATCCTGCATCCGATGTAACAGCACCAACATAACCGTCTTCTGCAAACTCTTCATTAGGAAAGTCTGATTTCACTACGACAGGTTCGCATTTACCTAATGATGCCCAAGTTCCGTTATTTAATTCTTGCTTCCATGTTGCGCCGAGAGACAAAATATCACTTCTACTTAATGGCGGAATAGTTTCAGGAAGTTCTTTAAATTGATAAGAAAATACTGCGATATAAACTACATTGGGCATCATTAAATCGATCGCTTGGCAAACACCAAAGCTTCCGTCTCTCAGAGGAATTGCATAAACACTTCCTTGTTCCCATCGCGCTCGTTTAAAACTCATAACTTCGATAAGTACCTAACAGCTTATTAATGCGCATGCGCGTTTACCTCGTTGGACCAGCAAAAACGCGCACAGTTAACTATCTGTATACAATGAACTTATCAGCATTTTGCTAAATACACCATCTGGAAAAACGCGCATGCGCGTTTTCCAAACCTATTATCTACTTGACGAATATTTTAAGTGATTAATTTTAATGCTATTTATTTAAGCCAAAATGAGAAAACGCGCACAAATACAGGATAAAAATCGTTCAAAATCCTGATGATTTAAATATGACTGTGTACTTATCCAGTTTTTTGGATAGGGATAAGTGAATTACATCTCACGGGTGTCACGATGAAAATTGCTAGGCCAGAAAGTCCGTTCGTTACTGATTCACCGATACCTTGTTAACTCATTTGGGGCAAAAATAACCCAGCATTTATATTCGCGACTCGCGCCAAATACCGCTAAATCGAAGAGACGTTAGATACCCAGTGCAAACACGATTTTGGCCTTCGAAATCAGGGATGATTTCGCAGAGCCCACAAGGAAGTGCTCGTGGCGAGCCAAAATAGTGTTTGCACGATCCCCGCCGGACAGGCGTTAGATTGACATGAAGGTGCGACCTTCAAATATCCTTCCAACAAAACTCCGGTAGATGTTAGACGTTAATAGTTAAACAACAAAAACAAAAATGCCCAACCTCATCCAAGGCTGGGCATTATCCTCAAAGTCAGGCTAGACGAAGCCTAGACCATTATCTTTGATCCTCTATCACCACCCCATCATCCGCCAAGGCACCAGGTGCCACCAAGGCCACCTCGCCAGACAGCTGAGTCTCGGCGCGGATCGAGTCCTGCACCGCGCTAATATCGACCTGAGGTCGCATCGCCTCATCCACCTCGCACAGCAGATGCATCACATCATTCTCATGCTGACGGCTCACCACCAAACGCACCTTAGCGATACCAGGATGGCGACTGCGAATCCGCTCCACCTGCTCGGGATGCACAAACAACCCCTTCACCTTAGTGGTCTGATCGGCGCGGCCTAGCCAGCCCTTGATGCGCACATTAGTGCGACCGCAGGGGCTAGCGCCCGGCAAAATGGCTGACAGGTCTCCAGTGGCAAAGCGCACCAGTGGGTAATCACGATTAAAGCTGGTCACCACCACCTCACCCACCTCGCCCTCAGGCACAGGGCTTAAGGTACCGGGTCGCACTATCTCGACAATGATGCCTTCGGCGACCACCAGGCCTTCACCCGAGACGCTCTCGAAGGCGATAAGGCCGAGATCGGCGGTGGCATAGGCCTGCTTAACATTGATATCCGCCGCCTCGAAGCTGGCCTTGAGGGAGGGCGTTAACGCCTCGCCCGATACCAGGGCCTTGGTAATAGAGCTGGTGTCCTTACCTAAAGCTTTGCCCTTCTCCAGCAAGATATTAAGAAACGAAGGAGTGCCGCAGTAGCCAGTCGGCTTAAGCGAAGCGATAAGATCCAGCTGCATCTCACTCTGACCTGGGCCCGCCGGGATCACTGTGCAGCCACAGGCCTTCGCGCCCGAGTCCATGATAAAGCCCCCCGGCGTTAGGTGATAAGACAGGCAGTTCTGCACCAGATCCCCAGCTCTAAACCCAGCGGCGAAGAAGGCTTGCCCCATACGCCACCAATCATGGCCATCACACTCGGGATCATAGATGGGCCCAGGCGACTGAAAGATACGCCCACTTGGCTTGCTTGGCGTCATGCCGGCAAAGGGCGGCTGCTTGGCCTGCAGGGCGATAAGATCTGCCTTACGGGTAATGGGCAGGGTCGCTAGCGCCTCGCGGCTATCGACGCTGGTCACTTCAATATCTGCCAGCAACTCGGCGTAATAGCTGCTGTTTGCCTTGGCGTAGCTGAGCTGCTCTGCCAGCGCCGCCATCAGCTGCTGCTCGCGCAGCTCAGGGGCGAGCGTCTCTTCGGGTTTGTAATACTCGGCCATCATGCCTCCCTACAACCAACGCTTGCGGCGTTTGTACGACTTTAAGTTCTTAAAGCTCTTACGGGTCTCGTTACCGCCCCCCAGATAGAACTCCTTCACATCTTCGTTATTAAGCAGCTGCGCCTTGGTGCCGTCGAGCACAATTTTGCCTGACTCCATGATGTAACCATAGTTGGCGGCCTTAAGGGCGTAGTTGGCGTTCTGCTCCACCAGCAACATGGTAATTCCCTGCTCGCGGTTGATCTTCTCTATGATGCCAAACACCTCTTTCACCAGCAGAGGCGACAGCCCCATAGAGGGCTCATCGAGACAGATCATCTTAGGCCTGGCCATCAGGGCGCGGCCGATGGCCAGCATCTGCTGCTCACCGCCCGACAGGTAACCCGCCAGCCCGGTGCGCTCCTTGAGGCGCGGGAAGTAGTTGAACACCATCTCGATATCCTGGTTCACCTGACCATCACGGCGGGTATAGGCCCCCAGCTTGAGGTTTTCGATCACCGTCATATCTTCGATAATCCGGCGCCCCTCCATCACCTGAAACAGGCCAGAGCGCACCACCTCATCAGCGTTTTTCACATCGATACGCTCCCCCATAAAGTGAATGTCACCGCGAGACACCTCGCCGTTTTCGGTTTTAAGTAAACCAGAGATCGCCTTGAGGGTGGTGGACTTACCGGCACCGTTGGGCCCCAGCAAGGTCACGATTTCGCCCTGTGGCACATCGATACTCACGCCACGTAGCACCTGGATCACATCGTCATAGACCACTTCGATATTGTTGATCGAGAGAAGTGGTGTCTCGGGCTTTAACTGCACTGCTTGTGTCATAACAACTCCAAGGTCAAGAAGCGGGCCGGGCAAGACTCGCTTACCCGGCAGATGGAAAAGAGATTAATAGCCTAACCAGTCAACCCGACGCTCAAGGGTCACCTGATTAACCTTCTCAACCTTAATGTCGCCATCGTTAAAGTTACCCTTGTAGATGTTGACCTGGTTGATACCACGGTGATCTTCTGGTGTCCAAGTGGCAGCCAGGCAGACGCCCTCTAGCCCCTTAGGCACCCAGTTTTTGTGCACATACATGCCCTTCTTCACGTTCTCGCCTGTAATGCCACCGTTGGCCTTGGCCCACTCCATCGACTCTTTCATGAAATAGGTTGAGCAGACGCCGCGAATATAGTGGTGCAGACGCTCCTCTTGACCCGAGCTATCAGACATCTTAGAGATCTCGCGAACCAGCTTCATACCCGGTACATCATCGGTCCAGAAGGGCGTCATGGTTGGAAAAATATAGTTCTTCACCCCTTCACCGGCAGCCTTAAACACCAGCTTGTCGCCGCCCCAGATGTTAGACATGAACTGGATATCGGTACCGACCGTGTCACAGGATTTGATCAGCGACTGCACCGAGCCCCCCAGGTTGCCGATATAGCCATAGTTAGTCCCCGAGCTCTTAAGGCTCAAACACTGGGCCTTAAAGTCACCCGGCTTCATGGAGATCACCACTGAAGGTTGTACGTCGAAACCCAACTCGGTGGCGTATTCGGCGCAGGCCTCTTTAGGCGCGTTCGGGAAAGGATGGTTAGCGCCAATATGGGTAAACTTAGGCTTGCCCTGGCCGCCCTTGGTCTTCCAATCTTCGGCCGCCCACTGCACCAGTCCACGGCAGGCATCTGAGTATGAGGCGCCATAGAAGAAGTTATAAGGCGCAGGCTTAGTGGTCTTTGGGTTCTTGCCCTGAGGGTCGGTCAGATGGCCCGAGTAAGAGGCGGAGAAGATAGGCGTCTTATCCTTGGCGGCGAAAGAGATCAGTGCCTCGGTATCCGCCGTACCCCATCCCTGCATAGCCACCATGTTTTTACGCGACAACCACTTCTTATAAGAGGCGATCGCCTGAGGCACCTTGTAGGCGTAATCTATGGTTTCATATTCCAGCTTAGTGCCGTCGATGCCGCCATTGGCATTGATATAGGCCAGCGCATCACGCACACCGTCGGCGTAAGGCTTACCCACGAAGGCCGTAGGGCCAGACATATCGGCCAGATGGCCAACAAAAACCGTATCCTCGGCCTGGGCAGCCCCCGAGGCAAAGGCGAAACAAGCAAGCGTGGTGCTAAGTAATATTTTTTTAGTCATCGTTATCTTCCTTCAACATGATCCATTTAGATTGAATGCGGTTAAGGCAGCGCTACAGCCAGGATCAACGCTCATTGCTATTCAAACTGTGTCGGTTTTACATCAAATTTATTTGTCCTCGCCCTTATCAGTGCTCGACTTAATAGGCGAATGGGTAACACTTCCAGTAGTTCTTAATTTGTCCCCAACGGTGGGCCAGCCCCTCAGGTTCGAAGATGAGGAACAAGATGATCACTAGGCCGATAGCCATCTCTTTGATATAGGCCAGACCGTCGGTCACCATGGGTAGATTGCCAAAGTCGGTGTACTTCATCAGTCCCACCATGCCCTCTAACACCTCGGGCAGCAGCACCATAAAGACCACCCCCATCAGGGTGCCCTTGATAGAGCCCAAACCGCCGATGATCACCATGGCCAGGAACTGAATCGACATTAAGATGGTGAAGCCCTCGGCAGAGACATATCCCAGGTAGTGGCCGTACAGGGCGCCGCCAATCCCGGCATAGAAAGAGGAGATGCCGAAGGACAAGAGGCGATACTTGTTGAGCTTAACCCCCATGATCTCGGCCGACAGATAGTGGTCACGCACCGCCACGAAGGCGCGGCCGTCACGGCTACGCATCAGGTTACAACCCCAGATATACATAAACACCAGGGCAAACAGAGCGATAAAGTAGAAGCTCTTATCTGTGTCGAAATCGAAGCCAAACAGGCTGACCGGCGCCGCCATGGCCCCAGAGGAACCACCCGAGAACCACTCGGCGCGGCCGAAGAAGTCCTGAATGATAAACTGGGCCGCCAGGGTGGCGATGGCTAAGTAAAGCCCTTTAATACGCGCCGCTGGCATACCAAACATCATGCCCACCGCCATGGTGAGAAAGCCCGCTAAGGGGATACAAAACACCACAGGGATATTAAAGCTGGTATTAAGCCAGGCCGAGGCGAAGGCGCCAAAGCCAAAGAAGGCGCCGTGACCTAAGGATATCTGCCCGGTAAAGCCCACCAGGATATTCAGTCCAAGTGCAGCGATGCCTAAGTATGAGATCTGAATAAACAGGGTCAGAAAATAACCATCCAGTACCAGGGGCGCGGCGCAGGCCAGCGCGATCACCAAAAAGGTCACCAGGCGTATGGTCTTGGTTTCAAAAATCGTGTTGTCAGCTTTATAGCTGGTGCGAAAATCCCCGCACGGGCGCATCGCTAAACTAGACATAAAAAACTCCTTGAGCTGCAATAAGGTCGAACGCAATTAGGTGTGTCATCTGCCGTATTCCTTAAATTCGCTCGATATCACGGGTACCGAACAGGCCATAGGGCTTGAACCAGAGGATCACCAGCAAGACATAGAAAGGCGCGATATCGTACATGTTGCCGATATGCAGCCACTGGCTGTCAAAGAACTCGGCGATGTTTTCCAGCACGCCAATCACCACACCACCAACGATGGCACCGATGATGGAGTCCAGTCCGCCCAGAATCACCGCTGGGAACACCTTGATACCTATGGTCGAGAGGGAGTCGGACACGCCATTAACCATGCCGATCACCACACCGGCCGTCGCCGATACTGTGGCGGCGATGCCCCAGCTCATGGCAAACACCTGTTTAACCGAGATCCCCAGGCTTTGTGCCACCTGCTGGTCAAACGCGGTGGCGCGCATCGCCAGACCATGCTTGGAGTATTTAAAGAAGATGAAGAAGGCCGCCATGATGAGTATCGCGATCACAGTACTCATCAGATAGGCCAGCTCTATGTTCAGACCGAAGATGGCGATGGACTGAGTATCGAACACCTGAGGGTAGCTCTGGGGCGAGACGCCAAAGATCCACTTGGTCAGCGACTGGAAGAAGATAGACAAGCCAATCGTCACCATGATCACCGAGATAATGGGCTCACCTATCATGGGGCGCAGCACTATCATCTGCAGCAAGATACCGAACACTGCCATAAAGCAGAGGGTCAGAATAAAGCCGATGAAAAACGGCAGCTGGAAATAGGTCAGAAACGCCCAGCAGACCCAGGCCCCCACCAGCAGAAACTCCCCTTGGGCAAAGTTAACGATCTGGGTCGACTTGTACACCAGCACGAAACACATGCCCACCACACCATACAAGAGGCCGACGATCAGGCCGTTGATGATAAGTTGAATTAAGAGTTCAAAATTCATGATGCTCTCCTTTGACTCGCCTCGCCCTCGATGGGCTGGCTTGGCGCGATCACTGTCGCCACCTTAACTTGGGTTTTGATGCGCGACTTAGTGCCATCCTGGAAGGTGATCACTGTGTCGATATCCACATGGGACTGATCGTCATAGATGGCTTCGATGATCTCGCCATACTTGTCGGCAATCACCCCACGCCTTACCTTACGGGTACGGGTCAGCTCGCCGTCATCGGCGTCCAGCTCCTTGTAAAGCAAGATGAACTTGTTGATCTTCTGCGCATCAGGCAGGGTCTCATTGACTCGCTCCACCTCGGCCTGTAGCTGCTCATAGACCTCGGGCAGACTCGACAGATTGGTGTAGTTGGTAAAGGCCAGTCCCTGCTGCTCGGCCCACTTGGAGACGATGCTGAATCGGATACAGAGGATGGCCGACAAATACGGCTTACCCTTACCTAAGATCACTGCCTCACCGATAAAGGAGGAGAACTTCAGCTTGTTCTCGATATATTGCGGCGAGTACTGAATGCCCTGACTGGTCTTGGCTAAGTCTTTGATACGATCGATCACCACCAGATGGCCCGATGGCTTGAAGTAACCGGCATCTCCCGTGTGCATCCAGCCATCTTTGACGTCTTCGTCATAAGCGGCCTGATCGCCCAGATAGCCGTTGAACATGCCTACCGTCTTGGCAATCACCTCACCCACCCCTTCGCTGTCGGTGTTGATCACCTTAAGCTCGGCGGTATCGAAGGCCACCCCCACAGTGTCGTAATCCACATCATGCTCTTCATGTATGGTGTAGGCGCCGCACATCTCGGTTTGACCGTAAAGTTGACGCAGCGGCACGCCGATCGCCTGGAAGAACTTAAAGGTATCAGGCCCCATAGCCGCGCCGCCGGTGGCCGCCGATTTTAAGAAGGAAAAACCTAAGCGGTCGCGCAGCGCCTTCATCAGCAGGATGTCGGCAAGCTTGGAACGCCCGCCATTGGCAAGTCGCTGCTCGGCGCGCTTCATGGCAAAGTCGAACAATTTTTGCTTGAGCGGGGTCGAGTCCATCATGCGCGCCTTCACATCGGCGAGGATCCCTTCCCACACTCTAGGCGCTAACAAGACGAAGCTTGGGCCTATCTCGCGCAGATCCGCCATCATGGTTTCCTGCTCTTCAACGAAATTCACGATCTGACGGGCGATGAGCGCCTGGCCCACGGCGTAGACCTGCTCCATGATCCAGGGTAGCGGCAGCACGGAGACATAGTTGTCGCCCGGCGCACGCGGATCGGCCCTGAGGTAAGAGCAGCAGTGGTCGATAAACTTGCTGCCCTGCAGCAAGACAATCTTGGGCTTAGAAGTGGTGCCCGAGGTGGTGCAGTAGATGGCGATGTTCTCCGCCTTGCCCGCATCGACCAGGTTGTCGTAGTGGCGCGGCTGGGTGTTATCCACTTCCTGGCCGAGGCGATATATCTCCTCGACACTGATGAGACGTGGGTCGTCATACTTGCGCATACCACGTGGGTCGCAGTAGACGATATATTTCACCGAGGGGATGCTGTCGCCCAGCTCCAGCAGCTTATCGCACTGCTCCTCATCTTCGGCGACAATCACCTGAGCCTCACTGCGGTTAAGCAAATAAGCCACCTCTTCGTGAAGCGAATCTTGATAGATCCCCAGTGAGAAGCAGGCCAGCGCATGGGCGGCCACCTCGCCCCAGACCCACTCGGGACGGTTCTCGCCGAGCAGGGCTATGGTGCTCTCTGCTTTGATGCCCAGGTGATCGAAGGCCAGCGCCATCCACTTCACCCGGTTGTGATAATCTTGCCAGCTGAATTCGGTCCAGATGCCGAACTCCTTCTCGCGCATGGCCACCTCTTTACCCCAATTGGCCGCATTGTGGCGTAAGATCTTGGGAAAGGTATCGAGATCGCCCATGTCGAAGGCCCGCGCCGTCGACGCATTATTTACCTGTGTCATTAGCCAACCTCTTGTAATTGCTCGTCATCTTCAAGGCCTAGATAGGCCTGTCTCACGTGCTCGTTAGCCATCACCGCTTCGGGCAGGCCTGAGATCAATTTCTTACCAAAATCGAGCACCATCACCTCATGGGAGATATCCATCACCACCCCCATGTCGTGTTCAATCATCACCACGGTAATGCCAAACTCTTCGTTGAGATCCAGGATATAGCGGGCCATATCCTCCTTCTCCTCCAGGTTCATCCCCGCCATCGGCTCATCGAGCAGGATGAGTTTGGGGTTAAGCGCCATGGCACGCGCCAGCTCTACCCTTTTGCGCAGACCATAAGAGAGGGTGCCTGCAATGGATTTACGCACATGGGAGATGTCGAGAAAGTCGATGATCTCCTCCACCTGACGGCGGTGAGCCAACTCCTCTTTTTGTGCCGGCGAGGCCCAGTACAGGGGGCCGGTAAGCCAGTTGTTCTTCATCAAGTGATGACGACCCACCATAATGTTATCCAGCACCGACATGTGGCCAAACAGCGCCAGGTTTTGAAAGGTACGCCCTATGCCGAGATCGGCGCGGGCATTGGGTCTAAGATGGGTCACATCTTGGTTATCGAAATGGATGGTTCCCTTCTGAGGACGGTAGCGACCCGAGATGCTGTTAAGCATTGAGGTCTTGCCCGCCCCGTTGGGACCGATAATCGAGAACACGGCGCCTCGTTCGACCTCGAAACTCACATCGGTCAGGGCCTTTACCCCACCAAATGCCAGCGAGATCTGATCCACACTTAAAATGGTATCTTTCACAACCCTACTCCTTTAAACGGCAATGCCTGGGTGTCTCGGCGGTGGCAGCCAAGGGCATGGCCCCTGGCGAAATGAAACGGAAAAAAAATGGGGAGAGAGCCTCCCCTAAGAGCACTTACAAGGCATATCGCATTGAGAACTGTGCGTAGTTGGAATCGACGTTCTGGTCATCCAGGGCGAAGTTACCCACTTCGATCCCCACCGCCAATGCTGGGGTCAGGTTCTGGAACAGGTTGACGCTCCACTGGCTGCGGTCGGCATCTGACTCGTCAGTTTCGATGCGGCCATAGAGGAAGGTACTGCGCAGGGTATCTGTCCAGTAGTGGCGGTAAGCTGCAAGGTAAGAGGTGCTGGTTTCCACCTCTTCACCGATAAGATCTTTGGTCACGCCCAAACCTACGTAGCGGCCCACTTCACCTTGGTGGAACTGGAAGCGCAGATCGTCTTTACCAAAGGTGTTGATGCGACCGGCTATCGAACCACCGATGGCGGTTTCACTGTTGCCACCCAAGGTATTGAGATTGCGGCCCAGGGCCGAGATAGAAACGTTACCCCAATCACCCTTGAAGTTATAACGGGCCACCACATCTGGCAGATCGTCATTGTCGGTATCGCCGCCGTGACTCTCAGGGTTCTCGATAGAGACCTGGAAGCCGCCAATGTCGTAACGTATCTGTCCCTGACGCACGAAAGCCAGACCTACGGTAGCGCCAGCAAAATCAGCGGTTTCAGGGATAGCGCTGGTGTTCATAAAGGTGGTCCAGGTTTGACCCACGGTAAGATCTTTGTACTTGATAAAGGCGTGACGCAGACGCGGATTAGCCGAATTCGACACCACCTGATTGCCACCGCCACCGAGAAAATCCATCTCGATGAAGCCCATCACATCGCCATGAACATACTTGGTATTGAAGCGAGATTCGTTGGCGAAGATACGGAACTGTGACGCGCTCTCTTCGCGCGGCACCCCCGTACCAATCCAGAAGTCACGATAGGCAACATCGCCGTTAACATAGCGAGCGTCCACCTTAAGGTAGCCGCCAAAGGACAGCTTGCCATCGTCACCAACATTAAAGTCGTAGCCGGCCATGGCAGAACTGGCCATCAGGCCGAGTGAAGTTGCGAGTGTGAGTTTTTTTATTGTTGATATCATCTTGATTATCCCCTTTTGTGGTTGCCTCCAAGATGGAGAAATGCCCGCTTGGCCTCAATTGGGAATAGGTAGTAATGCAGCGGTAGTAGACCAAAAGGCGCAAGACCTGAGGCTTAAGCCGTCAGCACTAATACTTAAGTCGATGGTGGGAAATGCCGACTTTGGCGCTAACTGTGGTATGTTGACTTGAATAACAAAATAAAAGGAGTCGGCCGGGATGGCTTACATAAACTCCTGAAAATATAGGAAAAGTAATAGATGTTCCCAAATTGGCTATTGGTTGCCATCAGCATCAGCTATATCGGCCTGCTGTTTATCATGGCATTTCTGGGTGATAAGTACCGTGGCAAGTGGTTCTCCGGACAGCACACCATCATCTACTCTCTCTCCCTAGGCGTCTACTGTACCTCCTGGGGCTTTCTCGGCACCGCCGGTCAGGCCGCCCATAACTCCTTTTCCTATTTGCCCGTATATATTGCGCCCATTCTGCTGTTTATCTTTGCCTGGCCCTTTATTCAACGGGTGATCCGTGTCTGCCTTAAGCTCAATATCACCTCCATCGCCGATCTGTTGGCGGCCCGTTTTGGTAAGTCGCCCCTCTTGGCCGTAGTCGTCACCTTCGTTGCCCTGTTTGGCACCCTGCCCTATATCGCGCTGCAGCAAAAGGCGATAGTGAACTCCTATGAGATCTTGCGCCAAGACCACCTGCTCTCCTCCTGGCAATTAGGCTTAGTGGTGAGCCTGATCCTCGCTGGTTTCACCATAGTGTTTGGGGTACGGGCTATCGATGTAACCGAGCGCCATCCGGGCATGATGCTGGCCATCGCCTTCGAGTCCTTAGTGAAACTTATCGCCTACCTCACCATAGGGATCTTTGTCTCCTTCTTTCTATTCGACTCCCCCATGGATATCTGGCGTCAGGCGACAGCGATCAATCCCATGGAAAATGAGTTTACTTACCCCAATTTAATCTCGCTGTTTGGCCTGTTGATCATTGTGATGTCAGCGTTTCTTTGTCTGCCAAGACAGTTTCAGGTGATGATCGTCGAGCTAAAATCACAGAAACATATGCTCTGGAGTCGCTGGACCTTTCCCCTGTATGTGCTGGTGTTTGCCTTCTTCGCTACCCCACTGGGGCAAGCGGGCAACATTCTCTATGGTGACTCGCTGGAAGCCGATGCCTATGTGCTGTTTCTGCCGGTATTCAGTGGCGATATCTGGCTAGGGCTGTTTAGCTTTCTTGGCGCCATCTCGGCCGCCAGCTCCATGGTGATCATCTCAACCATCGCCCTAAGCACAATGCTCAGTAACGAGATTGTTTTCCCGACCCTTTTTAAGATCAACAATATCCAGAGCAACGACTTTCATAAGTTTCGCTCGCACCTGCTCAATATCCGTAAAGCCTTGGTATTGTTAGTTATATTTATGAGCTATGGCATGTTTCTCATCGCCCCACCCGACACCCTGGCCTCCCTTGGCGAGGTGGCTTTTGGCGCCATAGCCCAAATCGGCCCCGCCCTGTTTGCCGCCTTTTTGTGGCGCCGGGTCACGCTGATCGGTGTCTTGGTGGGGATCACCAGTGGCTTCGCCCTCTGGCTGGTACTCAACCTGCTGCCACAACTTGGGCTCTACGGCCATCCCTTTGCCGGTAGTGAGTATTCGATGACCACCCTATCCACCCTGGTGGGGCTGTTTGTCAACGTCACGGCCATCTGGTTGGTCTCCTCCTTTACCCGCCAGAGCGTACATGAGCAGATGCAGATAGGTCACTTTATTGAACGTCCTGAGCTGGACAAGGCACTGCCAGACGTACCTAAGCATGTGAACCCAACAGAACTCGAACTTCTGGTGGCTCGCTTTGTAGGCAAAGACAAGGCGGCTCAGGGGTTTTACTCCTTTTTATCCTGTCAGCCCCAGCCCATTTTAGATAAAAATGCCCATAACCAAGCGCTGATCTTCTTCACCGAAAATATGCTCGCCAGCGTCATGGGCTCGGCTTCGGCGCGTTTAGTGCTTTCTTGCGCCCTGCATGGGCGTGATATCGCTATCGAAGATGTGGCACAACTGGTAGAGGAAGCCTCCAGTCACCGTAAGGAATTTAGCCGCAGCGTGCTGCACAGCGCCATCGAAAACGCCAGTGAAGGGATCTCGGTTATCGATAAAGATCTTAATCTGGTGGCCTGGAACCAGCAGTATTTGAGCCTGTTTAATTATCCCGATGATCTTGTCTATATCGGCTGCCCGGTGAGGCAGCTGATTGAGTACAACCTCAAATTTGGCAAGGGCTATGTGCCTAACTTGGATGAGCAGATTGAGCGGCGCCTCAACTTCCTACGCCAGGGCAGCCGCCACAGCACAGAGCGAATCCAGCCCGATGGCAAGACAATACGCATCCAGGGTAACCCTATCCCAGGTGGAGGGTTTGTGATGATCTTCTCCGACATCAGCATGTACCGCGAAGCGGAAAAGCTGCTAAAGGAGAAAAACTTAGACTTGGAAGCCAGGGTATTTGAGCGCACCAAGCGCTTAGAACAGGCGAATCTACAGCTGGCCAAATCTAACGCCGAACTGGCCGAAGCGCTGCAAAAAGTAGAGCAGGCACATCAGAAGAAGAGCCAATACCTCAAGGCCTGTAGCCATGATCTGCTGCAGCCCCTGTCGGCGGCGCGATTGTTCTCCTCTGCATTTGTACAGGGCGGGCAGCTCTCCAATAAACAGAAGCAGCAGATAGGCTATATCGACAACGCCCTACAGGTGGCCAACGAGTTGCTGCTGGATCTCAATGAAGTGTCGCGTATCGAAGGAGGCACTGTGGTGCCCGAGATCACCGAGTTTGCCCTGCAAGAGGTACTGGATTCGCTGATGGAGGAGTTTAGCGCCATGGCCAGCACCACACAGGCCGAGTTTAAGTGCATCAAGACCAAACTCTGGGTACGCAGCGACAAGGTGCTGCTCAGACGTATCTTACAGAACCTGATCAGCAACGCTTTTCGCTACGCCGGTGGCGGACGTATTCTGCTGGGGTGTCGCCGTCACGGTGACACTGTGGCCATTCAAGTGGTGGACGATGGCCCAGGCATCCCTGATGACAAGCAGGCGGTGATCTTCGAGCAATTTACCCGCCTACAGCACTCGGGACATGAAGGGGTTAATGGTCTGGGTCTGGGGCTGAATATCGCTCAGGGACTCGCCGAGTTGATGCAACACAGACTCACTCTGTCATCGAAAGTCAACCAGGGGAGTATCTTTAGCCTGAGCCTGGCGGCAGTGAAACCTCAGCAGCAAGATGAACAAGCAACCCAGCCCGATATTCTCACCCTCAATGGCGTCAGGGTGCTGTGCGTCGATGACGACCCCAATGTGCTGGCTGGCATGGAGGAGTTATTAAAAGGCTGGAAGTGTCAGGTGCATACGGCTTCTTCGGCGCAGCAGGCCAAGGCCTGTGTTAACCAGTTCGCCAGTAAAATCGATATCGTATTGATGGACTATCAACTGGATAATAACCTCAATGGCCTGGACCTTATGGGTGAGCTGCAAGCCCTATCCAGCCGCCCTATTCCGGCCATTCTGATCACAGCTACGATTGACGAAGAGGTGGTGCAGCGCACCAAGGCCCTGGGCTATGGTTATCTGCGTAAGATCATCAAGCCTATCGCCCTGCGCGCCGTGATGAGCGCCACCCTAGCCAATAGCCTGCATAACAACTACTCGGCCCAAGCTAATCCCCATTATAGCCTGGTGGATCCCCTGAGCGATTAAAAGCAAACGCCCCGCAGCGGACTTAAACCACTGCGGGGCGTTTTCATTACTCTCGAAAGCTAGGCTTCTTCCACCTCTGTGGTTAGCGGTGTCTTTTCCAGATAGAGCTGACTCATGGCGATCACCGCCTGGGTACGGGTATGAACACCAAGTTTAAGGAAGATGGCACTGGCGTGGGCCTTGATGGTGGCCTCTGACAAACCCAACTCATAGGCGATCTGCTTATTAAGCAGACCATCGGCAAACATCATCAAGATCTTGTGCTGACGGGGTGACAGGCTGGCAATCTTACTGCTCACGCTGTCTAAGGTGATGGCGCTGAGATCGTCACACCCCGGCGGTGTCCATTGCCGACCAGCCATGACAGCATTAATCGCCTTGACCATCTGCTCGACCGAGGAGGATTTAGGAATAAAGCCGGCCGCGCCGAAGGACATCGCCTTGCCCACGGTGACTTTATCTTCCTGGCCGGAAATCACCACAATCCCGATATGGGGATAGGTGTTGCGAATATTAACTAAGGTATTAAATCCATGAGCATTGGGTATATTCAGATCCAATAAAAGCAGGTCTGCATCCTGATGCTGCTGTAAAATCTCATCCAGGGCCGTTACCGTTTCCGCTTCAAACAGCATCAGCTGATCGAATTGAGTGGTTAAGGTATTAACGAGTGCTTGCCTGAACAGTGGATGATCATCAGCTATTATTATTTTTAGTGGCTGTAACATTTTTGATCCCTCATATGTACTCAGCCTCAGTCTACGCGAACCTTAAAGATTATCAAACCGACCCAAAATCATTGTATCTGTGCAGCTTTGTCAGTTAACATTTACATTACAAGTAGATAGAGATATATCGCGGTGAAAAGCCGATATCTGAGCCCAGGTCAATATAGACTTATTATCTAGATTGCGACCGTATTATTTATGCTAGAGAAGAGGTTAACGCCGCCTATTTCACCTTATTTGACTAAAATGGCGCACAAAAGCAGAGCAAAAGTTCAGACATATAGGCCTGCTTGAACAAGATTCTGGGCTCACATATTCTAATCAATAAGAAGCACTGTCTTGGACGCTACCCACGAAACAGGTACGAATAGATAAAGGTGCATAAACCCGATAGAGCGAACTTGCCTCAGGTAGTTTTGGGACACAGGGGAAACGCATTTGCCAGATAAAACAGCATTGGTGTTAGGGGGCGGCGGCGCACGCGCCGCTTACCAGATAGGGGTTCTCAAGGCGATAGTTCAGTTCTATCCCCGCAATCATGGCGTCCCTTTCAAAATCATCTGCGGCACTTCTGCTGGCGCCATCAATGGCACCTCTATCGCGACTCACGCCTCCTGTTTCCATCTCGGCGTACGCAAACTCGAATGGGTCTGGCGCCACTTTAACACCCACAAGGTCTACCGCTCCTCTTTCGGCGGCGTCTTTTCTCATTTAGCGCAAATGGCATTGATGGGACTGCAAGATGCAAAGATTAATACCGATGCCGGCAGCCTGTTCAACAACGACCCGCTACGTGATCTGCTCAATAACCTGATCAACTTTGAACGAATCGATCGCAATATTGCCAGCGGCGCCCTGCATGCCCTGAGTGTCGATACCTCCTGTTATAACTCTTCACGTTCGGTGAGCTTCTTTCAGGCAGCCAAGGAGATAGATGAGTGGAAGCGTGCCCGGCGAGGTGGCCAGCGCACGCATCTCAATACCGAACATCTGCTGGCCAGTGCCGCTATCCCTTTGGTGTTTCCCTCTATCAAGCTTAATCGCGGCTATTATGGCGATGGTTCGGTGCACCAGTTGGCTCCCTTAAGCAGCCCTATTCATTTGGGCGCAGAGAAGATCATGGTGATCAATTTAGAGAGCCCCCATAAGCAGGTCCACAAAGAGTTTGAGCATCATCCTAAGACGGCTACTATCGCAGGTCACCTGCTCGATACCATCTTCTCCGACACCCTAAATAGCGATCTGGAACGCCTGCAGCGGATCAATAGCACCCTCAACCTGATCCCCAAGGAGCGCAAACATGAGGCGTCGCTCAAGACCATAAACACCTTAGTGATAAAACCCAGCGAAGATCTAAGCCTGATCGCCGCTCAGCACTATCATGAGATGCCGATGGCGGTCAAACTGCTGCTGAGGTTAATCGGCATCAATCAACAATCGGACTCGAGTATCGTCTCCTATCTGTTGTTTGAGCAACCCTACTGTAGCGCGCTGATTAACTTGGGTTATCAAGATGCCATGTGCCAAATCGATGAGATTAAAGCTTTCTTCAATATCGATTAGCGGCGGGGATGTAGCGCTAAGATTTGGTCACAGGCGGCCTCAGCCCAAACTTGATAACTCATGGCGCTGGGGTGGAAACCGTCGCTGGCCAAGGCATCTGAGGTCAATGGCAGCTGCAAGGCGAGCAGTTCACAGGCCCTATGCTGACGGCAAAAGTCCCTTAATGCCTGATTAAAGAGCGCCTCACGGCGACGCAGCATGCCGGCTAACGGTTGACGAAACCTGGGAAAGTGCCCAAGTGGAGGCAAGGGCGTCAGTAAGATCTTGGCATTGGGAGAGGCTTGCAGCAGGGTTTCTACCAATGTCTCTGTATTAAATACCCAGCGTTTGACGCCTAAAGGCGACAGCAGATCGTTCACCCCAAGTGAGATTAACACCCAGTCGACCTCTAGCTGACTGCGCTCAAGCACCGCCAGGGTTTGCGCCGTAGTCATGCCTGATTTGGCTTCAAGCTGCCAATGGAGGCGATAATGACAGCTCAAACGTGTAGCAACTTGTCCCGCCAGCGCCTGCTGCTGAGTCATCACTCCAACACCTGCGGCGGCCGAATCTCCCAAAATCAACAGGCGTAACTTTGGCCCTTCGCCGAGTTCACCGCGTCTTGGGCCAGAAGGCTCGGGCAATTTTGGGGTTCGCCATTTGACCCACAGCGCCTGTGCTAACAACAAGGGCGAGATCAAAATCAGCAAGCTATAACGTCTTACCATCCGCATAATAACTGTTTAGCCCTGTAACAGATAGTGCTCGGCCTTCTCAATACGCCTTGGCTTACCCAGAATGATCAGAATATCACCGGGGCGAATTAGCCAATCCAGCTCAGGGCTTTCCACCTCGGCGCCATTACGACGCACCGCCCTCAGCTCTACCCTAAGTCGCTCCCAGGGAATAGCCGATAGCGGCTGACCCACCACCTGTGCCCCTTTGGGTAGCGCGACAGCATGCAGTAGCTCCAGGGTAAAATCTGTTTCCTCGCCGGAGAAGAAACCGTGCAGATATTGATAGTGATTACGGCGCTCATGTTCCAGGCGCTTAAGAATTCGGGTCAGGGGGACGCCACATTGATAGAGTACCTGAGAGACCAGCATCAGACTGCCCTCTAGGGTTTCAGGTATCACCTGGCTAGCGCCAGCTTCCTCCAGCGCCTCCATGCCTTCGTCGTCACGGGTTCTGACCAAGATCTTGGCCTCTGGTGCCAGCTGACGACACAGGGGTAACACTTCATCGAGCACATGACTGCTGGTAAAAGTGAGCACAATCAGCTTGGCCTGCTTTATCTGCGCCTGCTTAAGAATCGCCCGTTTAGCCACATCGCCAAAATAGACAGGCTCACCTGCCCGGCGCGCTTCGGTCACCCTTGTCGGGTCTCTGTCGAGCACCAGATAGGGGATCGCCTCACTCTTCATAAAACGGGCTATGGTTTGCCCCACCCGGCCATAGCCTAAGATCAACACCAGCTCGCTGCTCTGTTCCATCGGCGGTATCGTCTCGCCATCGGCCAGCGGCGTCGATCTCGCCCCATGCAGACGTCTGGCGATCTCCACGCTATGACGCACCAGCCAAGGTGCCACCGCCATAGAGAGTACCGCCACCATCACCAGCTTAGTGCTGACAGTGATCTCCAACAGCTGGTAGTTGACCGCCAGTGCCAACACGACAAAGCTAAATTCCCCCACCTGAGCCAGACTAATGGCGGTCGCCACCGAGGTACGAAACGACTCCTTGGCCGCCCTCAACAGACCGAAAACGATCAGTGCCTTGGTGATGATCACCGCCACGACCAAGAGCAGCACCTGCCACCAGAAGGCTAATACCAGGCTAAAGTCGAGCAACATGCCGATAGAGATAAAAAACAGTCCCATCAAGAGATCTCTGAAGGGACGAATGTCAGCCTCTAGCTGACGCTTGTATTGGCTCTCGCCCAGCAGCATACCGGCAATAAAGGCGCCCAATGCCATAGAAAGTCCCAGCCACTGAGTTAATGCCCCGGTGACTAAAGCGACCACTAAGGTCGACAGCACAAACAGCTCATTGGAGCGCGAGCGTGCCACTTCATCAAACACCTTAGGAAGCGCCCACTTACCCACGGCCATCAAGGCGATAAAGGCCAGAACCCCTTCCCCCATGGCCAGAACGATCTCTTGCCAGCTTAACACCTCACCATCGGAGGCCAGCAATGGCATAAGGATCAGCAAAGGCACAACCGCGAGATCTTGAAACAAGAGCACACTGACTGACAACTCACCATGGCGACGCCTGAGCCAGCCACGCTCGTTAAGAAGTTTCAGTACAATGGCTGTGGATGACAGTGCGATGGCCGAGCCGACCACGATAGATTCGCTAAGATTAAGCGCGAATAACATGCTAATACACATGGTTAAAACGACGGTAACCGTCATCTGGGCTGAGCCTAATCCAAATACGGTGCGGCGCATGGCCCATAGCCTGGGCAGAGAGAATTCCAGACCGAGGGAGAACATCAAAAGTACCACCCCCAGCTCTGCTACCGAGTGGATCTGCTGCTGAGTAAACCAATTGAATAGGGAAGGACCACTGATCACGCCTGTGATCAAATAAGCCAAGATCGCCGGCAACCCAGCACGTCTAAAGAGGGCAATCGCGACGATAGCCATCATTAACATCAAGAGGATCTTAACCAGTATGCCGTGTTCCATTAACGCTCCATTATCTGCTACCGACCCAAGTACCAGGTCGGATTCCCCTATATCGCCGCAGAGCATGAGTTCAAAGCGTCAAGTTTTCACCGAAGTCAAAATACTGTCACCACGAAAGAACTCACCTCTTACAGACTAACTTAATGACTAATAAAGACAAAGTCATCATTTAGTATTAGGCACGTTTTTTGCTTTACAAACATTATCTCAGGTCCGTTACATTGTGGAGTAAAGATTATGGACTTTGCCTTAGCGACAGAATTTTCGTTTGACGAATATCGCTATCAGCCAGATCACCATCACAATTCAGCCAGTGTCCCTAATCTGGTGTCTGTTATGCAACAGTTGCATGAGAGCCTAGATCCACGGACGGTTTTTGCCTGCTACGGCAAACTCATGGGACAATACTTGCCAGTTCAAGGTGTCAGCCTTGTCTATAAAGAGTATCAGCTAAGCTGGGGCACTGAGCAAGGTCTACTAATAAAACAAAACCTTAGCCATGATGGTTTGAACGCGGTGATCGCCTATCGTCTGTCGGCGCCTCTGGTCAAGCCCCAGACAGAGCTGCTGTATCAGCTGCAATCTCTGCTGCTAAGCCCTCTGGTCAATGCCATCGCCTACCAACAGATGGCGAAACAGGCGATGCACGACTCGCTCACTCAGCTGGGTAACCGTCGCTACTATGAGCAGAGCCTTAAGCAGGTCATGGCCCGCGCACTGCGCCATGATGATGCGATCACGCTAGTGGTGCTGGATTTAGACAACTTCAAGAGTCTGAACGATAAGTATGGTCATCTGGTAGGCGATGAAGTGCTGTGTCAATTCGGCAAAACCCTGAATCAAGCGATCAGAGATAGCGATCAGGCATTTCGCATCGGCGGAGATGAATTTACGCTTATCGTCGAGGGGGATGCCGCCGCGGCAAGTATCTTGTGTGAACGTATCCTCGCTCTAATGGCTCAGGATAACCTGCTAAACAAATTTCAGGTACAGTGCAGCCTTGGGGCAGCTCAGTGGCATGGAGACAAGGATGCTGAGGCGCTTTACTTGCGGGCCGACAGGGCGCTTTATCACGCTAAGGCAGCCGGGCGTCGTTGCTACCGTATCGATCAAGCCTCATAAAGATAGCCCGCTCAGTGCTGAAGACTATACACTGAAGGTTATACGCCAAAAATGCTGCACTGAAGATTGTGCTCTGAAGCTGCCAGCCTAGAGGGCTTCTACTTCGAGGGAAAGCCCCCTGCTTAAGGCTAGAGCTTAAGGCCTGAGATTGAGGCCTGAGATTGAGTCTCAGAATCAAGGGTTAGCAATAGAGCCGGTTGAACACGCAAGCGTGAACTGCCAGCCCCCTTCGCCTTCACTGGCCAGATAACTCTTTTCGACCCAATAACCCACAGCGGCCACCAACTTATCGCCTGCGAAGATCAGCGGCACGCGACTACGCTCCCATGGCGGCACGGCAAACTCCTGCCACAGTTTCTTGAGCTCTCTTCCCTTATCCCGCGAATGCGGATGACAGCGCAGCCCGCCAGGTGCGCCAAACGCCAGCCGTAAAGGCAAAGCTTCATCAAGGGTTAACCTGGGCCCAGCCTCAGCCCAGGTCGCCCGCAGCTGCAATCGGCTATCGATTGGCCAGCTTAACTCGGGCGTATCGGGATGAGGGCCAACACCAGTAAGCCTTCTCCCGACTCTAGGTTCAAGCACGACAGGATCCAGATAAAGATGATGCTGAAAGCGTCTCAGCTGCATCGACTTAATGCGGATCGCCACCTGGGCATCGTTCTTCGCCGCCAGCAATTGATTAAGGATCTCGCCAAGCTGCGCCGCCGAGGGCAAGGCAAAGCCCCGATACTCGATAAAACCTCGCAGCAGATGAGGTCGCCATAACGCTCGCTCATTGGCCAGGGCTTTAAGATCTAACACCTGATACTCAGCATGGGGCACGCTTACCAGCATGGCAGGTAAGCGAAGGCTTACCTCCTCATCAATCAACGCCTGCTGCTCGGCGCAAAGCTGGGCACTGCGGCTGGCTGTCGCGGCAAAGGCGGGCCAGCGAGCGGTCAATGTTGGCAGCACCTCAAGGCGCAGGAAGTTGCGATCGAATCGACTGTCGAGATTGCTCTCATCCTGAATATGGGTCAGTCCTGCTGCCTTAGCGAAAGCTTCAATTTGTGCGCGAGCAACCCCAAGCAAGGGTCTGAGCATTAGGTTATCCGGGCTAAAGGCTTGCACCTCTCCCATGGCCGCTAAGCCTTTGGGGCCTAGCCCACGCTTAAGCGCCAGCAGCAAGGTTTCGAGCTGATCGTCCTGATGATGAGCGGTGAGCAGGATATCACCTGGGCTAAGCTCCTCCCTAAGCGCCGCATATCTGGCGTCCCGCGCCGCTGCCTCCAGGCTAATACGTGCGCCGCTCGCCACAGTGACACGTTTCACCGCAATTGGCAGCCCATATTCACGGGCGCGCCGCTCACAGTGCGACTGCCAGCCATCAGCATTATCACTTAGGCCATGGTGCACATGCACCAGCTGATAACTGAGCTCGCTCTTTACCTTGCTCAATTGGCTCAGCCCATAGGCAAGCACCTCAGAGTCGACGCCGCCACTGTAAGCCAGCACTAACTTAGTGCCAGCCGGCGGCGCTATCTGGGCAACCAGTTTGCTTAGTGCATCAAACGGGCAGAAGCTGTCGATAGCCATTTAGAAGAGGATCCTGACCTTATCTGAGCCGGTCAACGTCTCAAGCGCCAACATCAGCTCATCCGTGGGGTTCACTCGCCACTCATCCCCAAGCCTGAACTGCGCCTTCGCCGTCGGCTGAGCATAATTAATCACCACGGGCACACTGCCCGCTTTCCATGGTTCTACGGCCGCCTGAAAATGACTGAGCCACTCAGGAGTCACGCTGGCGCCGTCCAGATCCACCTCGACCGCATGGGCAAAATGGCTGCGAGCCTCACCCATGTCGATAATGTTACGCGCCGTCATGCGATTGCCGCCGGAGAAATCGTCGAAACTCACTTCGCCTTCGACGATTAATATTCTGTCCTTCTCCAACAGCTCGCCAAATTTCTCAAAGGCCTCGGTAAACAGCATCACCTCGAGGCGCGCACTCTTATCATCCAGAGTCACTAACCCCATCTTAGAGCCACGCTTGGTCATCATCACACGCGTCGCCACCACCAGGCCTGCCGCCTTAGTGGTCTTGCCGCGCTCGGTAGGATGGACATCCTTAAGCCTGCCTGAGGTGTAATGCTTAAGCTCTTTCAGGTACTGATTGATCGGGTGACCTGTCAGGTATAGACCTAAGGTTTCCCGCTCCCCTTCGAGCCAGATCTTATCGGGCCAAGGGGTACACTGAACAAATTGCTGCTTGCTATCTTCTGGCTCGCTGTTGAGCAGGCCAAACATATCGTGCTGGCCGATCGCCTCAGCCTTGGCATGTTGGTCGGCCGCGCGGATCGCCTCAGGCAAGGTCGCCATCATAGACGCGCGATGCGGCCCCAGATTATCCAGCGCGCCGGCGCAGATCAGCTTTTCAATCACCCGGCGGTTAAGCTTTTTCAGATCCACCCGGGCACAGAAATCAAACAGATCCACAAATGGACCATCTTCACGGGCCTTGAGAATTGACTCTACCGGGCCTTCACCCACGCCCTTGATGGCGCCGATGCCGTAGACGATATTAAGGTCGTCATCCACGGTAAAACGAAACAAGCCCTTATTCACATCAGGCGGCAGCAGCGGCAGCCCCATGCGCTCACACTCGTCGACCAGGGTAACAATCTTGTCGGTGTTATCCATATCGGCAGACATCACTGCCGCCATAAACTGCGCCGGGTAATGGGTCTTGAGCCAAAGGGTCTGATAGGAAACCAAGGCGTAGGCGGCCGAGTGCGACTTGTTGAAACCGTAACCGGCAAATTTTTCCACCAAGTCGAAGATCTTCATCGCCAGCTCGCCGTCGATGCCGTTCTTTTCCGCACCCTCTTTGAAGATGCTACGCTGCTTGGCCATCTCCTCGGGTTTCTTCTTACCCATGGCACGACGCAACATATCCGCGCCGCCCAGCGTATAACCAGAGAGCACCTGGGCGATCTGCATCACCTGTTCCTGATAGAGAATGATGCCGTAGGTCGGCTCTAGGATAGGCTTAAGGCTATCGTGCTGCCATTGAATATCGGGGTAAGAGACCTCTTCACGGCCGTGCTTACGTTCGATGAAGTTATCTACCATGCCCGATTGCAAGGGCCCCGGACGGAACAGGGCCACCAGAGCGATCATATCTTCGAAACAGTCAGGTTGCAGACGCTTAATCAGATCTTTCATACCGCGGGATTCCAACTGGAACACGGCGGTGGTTTCATAGCGCTGCAACAGGCGGAAAGACGCCGGGTCATCCAAGGCGATCGCCTCGATGCGAACTGGCTCTTTACCTTGTTTCGCCAGATACGGATTGATCATCTGCAGCGCCCAGTCAATGATGGTCAGGGTACGCAGCCCCAGGAAGTCGAACTTCACCAGACCTGCGGTTTCCACATCGTTTTTATCGAACTGGGTGACCGGGTTGTGCCCCTCGGCATCACAATAGAGCGGCGCAAAGTCGGTGATCACGGTCGGCGCGATCACCACGCCCCCCGCGTGCTTACCGGCGTTACGGGTCACCCCTTCGAGCACCCGGCACATGTCGATGAGATCTTTCACCTCTTCGTCGGCATCGTAGGCCTCGGGCAGCGCAGGCTCGGCCTCGAAGGCCTTGGCCAGAGTCATGCCCGGCTCGGCGGGGATCATCTTAGAGATACGGTCGACGAAACCATAAGGGTGGCCAAGCACACGGCCCACGTCGCGCACTACGGCCTTAGCCGCCATGGTACCGAAGGTGATGATCTGTGATACGGCGTCGCGGCCATAGAGTTCGGCTACGTGGTCAATCACCTCGTCTCGCCTGTCCATACAGAAGTCGACATCGAAGTCGGGCATGGAAACACGCTCGGGGTTAAGGAAACGTTCGAACAGCAAATCGAATTCCAACGGATCCAGGTCGGTGATCTTCAGCGCATAGGCCACCAAGGAACCCGCGCCTGAACCACGCCCCGGCCCGATAGGAATACCGTTGTCCTTACCCCACTGGATGAACTCCATTACGATAAGGAAGTAGCCGGGGAAGCCCATGTTGTTAATCACGGTGAGCTCGACATCGAGACGCTCGTCATATTCGCCGCGTTTCTCGGCGCGCTCCGCCTCATCGGGAAACAGGAACTCCAGACGCTCCTCGAGGCCCTTCTTGGACGCCTCGACCAGAAAGTCTTCGATGGAGAGATCGCCCGTGGGGAAATTAGGCAGGAAGTACTCTCCTAGCCTCACGGTGACGTTACAACGCTTGGCGATCTCCACACTGTTTTGCAGCGCCTCGGGAATATCGTCAAACAGCTCACACATCTCATCTTGGCTGCGGAAATATTGCTGTTCACTGTAACGTCGAGGTCGCCTAGGATCCGCAAGAGTAAAGCCATCTGAGATGGCCACACGGATCTCATGGGCCTCAAACTGCTCGGGTTGCATAAACACCACCTGGTTAGTGGCGACCACAGGCAAGTCTTTCTGCCCCGCCAGCTCGACCGCCATATGCAGGTAACGCTCTTCATCAGGGCGACCTGTACGGATCAGCTCAAGGTAGTATCGGTTTGGGAAATGGGTTTGATAGAAATCCACCAAGGACTCGACCTGGCCACGGTTTCCCTTAAGCAGCGCCTTACCCACGTCACCATCTTTGGCGCCCGAGAGTAAGATCAGTCCCTCGCTGTATTTTTCAAGCCAGGCCTGGTCGATCGCCGCCCTATCTTTAACATGACCACGCAGATAGGCATCACTGATCAATAAGGTGAGGTTTTTATAACCCTGATTGTTCATCGCCAGCACGGTCAGCGAGCAAAACTCATCGTCAAACCCCGGCACCAGCATAGCGAAATCACAACCCACAATGGGCTTGATCCCCGCACCATGACAGCCGCTATAGAACTTAACCAAACCACACAGGTTGGTATTGTCGGTCAGCGCCAGCGCCGCCATCTCATATTCGGTCGCCTTGGCGAGAATAGGCTTGACCTTGGCAAGGCCATCAGACATGGAAAAATCACTGTGGACGCGCAGATGCACGAAACGAGGTTCTGACATAGTTAGCTAATTTCTTTTTTTATCGGCAGGTTATCGCCTTGAAAGAGTAACAGAGTCGCGCCCCAGGCACCAGTCGCGGTCCGGGGGCACTTCGCCATTTAACAAGCGTCTAAACGCTCCTTGACGGGGCGGAAACTCTTACGGTGTTCGGGCAATACCCCATGGGCCTCAAGCGCCTCGAAATGAGCCTTGGTGGGATAACCCTTATGCTGAGCAAAGCCATATTCTGGATAGCGTTTATCCAGGACTTCCATCTCTCGGTCACGCACGACTTTAGCGACGATTGAGGCGGCGCTGATGGCCGGGATTAAGCCGTCACCCTTGATCACTGCGTGTCCCTCAAGGCTCGCATCTTCAAATGCTGGCACACGGTTACCGTCGATCAGCACCCTATCGGGCCTGGCTCGTAAGCCTGCCACGGCGCGCTGCATCGCCAACATGGTAGCGTGTAATATGTTGAGTTCATCGATTTCCAGTGGTGAGCAGCGCCCGACACTGACATCCAGCGCATTGGCCAAGATCGCCTCATAGAGGGCATCGCGCTTCTTCTCAGACAGCTTTTTTGAGTCGTTAAGCCCGGCTATCGGTTTATTGGGGTCCAGCACCACGGCGGCCGTCACCACATCACCGACTAAGGGACCACGGCCCACCTCATCGACGCCGGCATAAAATCCGCAGCACAGCTCGTCGATCTGCGCCTGGGTAATATCTTTATATATGGCCATCTATTTTGCCTCAACGAGTGTAACAACCGCCTGAGCGGCCCGTTGGCTGGCATCACATCTGAGTTGATGATGCAGCGCGGTAAAGGTATCTATCAGCGGCTGATGATCGCCATCTAGCTGCTTGGCAACGGCATCGGCTATCTTATCGGCAGTGCAATCAGCCTGAATCAGTTCAGGAATGATCTCTTTGCCAGCCAACAAGTTGGGCAGCGAATAATGCTCGATCTGCATCATTCCTTTGGCGATACGGTAGGTTATTGGCGATACGCGGTAGGCCACCACCATGGGGCGTTTGACTAACATGGCCTCCAATGTCGCCGTGCCCGAGGCCAGCAAAATTGCATCGGCAGCCGCCATCACTGTGCGTGATTGGCCTTCCACCAAATGAATGTCGAGATCCGGTGCGTGGGCCTTAAGAGCCTGCTCAAACTGAGCGCGGCGCTTGGCATTCACCAGCGGAGTCACAAACTTAAGGTCAGGATACTTTTGCCTTAATTTTACCGCCGCCTGTACAAAAGGTTCGGCCAACTGCTTAAGTTCACCGCCACGCGAGCCAGGTAAAATCGCGAGATACTCGGCATGAGCATCTAACCCCAGCACCTCTCGGGCAGCGAGCTTATCACTTTGTAGCGGAATATCGTCCGCCAGGGTGTGGCCAACAAAGGTACAGGGCACATTATGTTCATCGTAGAAGGCTTTCTCGAACGGCAGCAGAGACAACACCATGTTGGTCGCCTTGGCTATCTTGAAGATCCGCTTAGGACGCCAGGCCCAAACAGAAGGGCTGACATAATGAACCGTCTTGATCCCCTGAGCCTTGAGTTTCAGCTCCAAGCCGATATTAAAGTCAGGCGCATCGATTCCAATAAAGCAGTCAGGCTTTAAGGTGGTGATCTCTTCAATGAGGGTTTTTCTTACCTTAAGCAGGCGCGGCAGGCGTGACAACACCTCAACCAGCCCCATTACTGCAAGCTCTTCGAAAGAAAACAGGGACTCAAACCCCAAAGCGTCCATTTGCGGGCCACCAATGCCAAAAAAACGTGCATCCGGGTATTGCTGTTTCAGCGCCTTAATCAGGCCTGCACCGAGAATATCGCCTGATAGCTCACCCGCCACCATGGCAAAGACTTTTTGATTGCTCTGATTCATCTTCTGTTACTTGCTTATACCAATCGTAATAAATAACGGATCATTCTTGCTTGTTAAAATGCTCGATAACGGCATTAGTATTTTTAATTGTAGAATAACTACTTATCTAAAAATCCTGCTTTGTTCTCAAGCGTTTTTCCTGCGCTATTTCTAATCACTTACTGTGATTGGTATTACTGAAAATAAAAAAGCCCGTGAACACGAGCTTTTCTTCGATAACTAATACCGATTAACGCGACCGATTAACGAATAATGCCTCGGTTCGAGTTGACCACAAAGTCCATCAGTAACTTAACCTGCTCATCCTGGGCATCTTCTCCCAGAGCGGCAACCGCTTCTTCAACCGTCAAGCCCTTACGATACAAGGTCTTGTATGCACGGCGCACGGCCAGTTGGCTCTCTTTAGAAAAACCACGGCGCTTGAGGCCTTCACTGTTCAGGCCACGAGGTATAGCAGGTTGACCCGATGCCATCACGAAAGGCGGCACATCTTGCAGGACGAGTGAGCAACCAGCAGTAAAGGCATGGGCACCGATATGTACAAACTGATGCACACCTGTCATGCCACCCAAAATCGCCCAATCACCCACGTGTACGTGGCCGGCAATAGAGGCATTATTGGCCATAATCACATTATTACCCACCACACAGTCGTGAGCGATATGCACATAGGCCATAAATAGGTTGTTGGAGCCGATACGGGTCTCGCTGTTATCCTGCACAGTACCACGGTGAATGGTAACAGACTCACGGATCACATTGTTGTCGCCGATAATGAGTCGGGTCGGCTCGCCAGCATATTTCTTATCCTGACAATCCTCTCCCACTGAGGCGAACTGAAAAATTCGGTTACCCTTACCGATAACCGTTGGGCCTTTAACCACCACATGGGAACTCAGATGACAATCGTCACCGATCTCTACATCTGGGCCAATGTAGGTCCAAGGGCCGATGGTAACATTGTTACCGATTTTGGCATCTGGGTGTACAAATGCTAACTTATCAATCACTTGGCTATCTCTCTGCGGGCACACATGATCTCTGCTGAACAAACTAGTTCACCATCGACCTTAGCTTCACCTGTGAATACGCCAATCCCGCGGCGTTCTTTGATCATTTTAACTTCGAAATGAAGTTGGTCACCTGGCTCGACCACACGCTTAAAACGAGCGTTGTCGATACCGGCGAAATAGTACAAGGTATCGTTAGAAGGCACGTCGCTCATGGTTTTAAACGCTAACAGACCGGTTGCTTGGGCCATAGCTTCAAGGATCAAGACACCTGGCATAACGGGCGCTACAGGGAAATGGCCTTGGAAAAACGGCTCATTGATGGTGACATTTTTGATCGCATGCAGTGTTTCACCTGGCGTAAAGTCAAGGACTCTATCGATCAATAAAAACGGATACCTGTGAGGTAAAAACTTCAGGATCTCTTTGATATCCATTGTATTTAATTGATTTGACACTCAATAACTTCCTTAGCTGCCCTCAGGCAGTTAATCATCTGATTTAACGTTTTTTTCAAGCTTGTTCACGCGCTGGAACAACTCATCAAGTTGCCTGAATCTGACGGTATTACGTCGCCACAACTTGTTCTCCATCGCAATAGTAGCAGAAGAGTATACACCAGGCTCTCGAATAACACTCGTCACATTGGTGCCACCTGAGATGTGGGTACCGTCAGCAATCGAAAGATGCCCGGCCACTGCACTGCAGCCGCCTATGATACAGTATTTACCTATGGTACAACTACCTGCAAAGGTAGAACTACCGGCCAATGCCGTGTTTTCACCAATAATCACGTTATGGGCTATCTGCACCTGATTATCGATAATCACACCATCGTGGATCTCTGTATGATCCAGCGCGCCGCGGTCAATACTGGTGGAAGACCCGATCTCCACGCGATTGCCGATACGTACCCCACCGGTCTGCGGGATCTTGACCCACTGACCACGCTCATTGGCATAACCAAAACCATCTGAGCCGATCACTGTGCCCGAATGAACAATACAATCCGTGCCCAAATGTACGTCATGGTATAGGGTTACATTGGCCCAGAGGATAGTATTAGAACCAATGATCACATCCTGGCCGATGACACAGCCTGGACCTATCTGAACATTCTCACCCAAGATAACATTGGCACCAATGACTGCATTGGCACCAATGGCCACGCCTTCACCCAGTTGTGCACTGGGATCGACCACGGCGGTAGCGTGAATCGCCTCGGCCGCCTTTGGGGTGGTATCGAGCAGCTGCGCGACACGAGCAAAACCCACATATGGGTCATTTAAGATGACGGCGTTGCCATCAAATTGCTCGGCCATCTTTGGTGATAGCAGTACCGCCGATGCACTTGTGCCAGCTAGCTGACTCTGGTATTTCGCATTTGCCAGGAAGGAGATCTCTCCTTCCTGAGCCTTTTCCAGCGTGGCGACACGATGAACCATCACAGTGTCGTCACCCTTTACCTCAGCATTAAGATGGGTCGCTATCTCTCTTAATGTATAACTTGTCATCGAGTATTAGCCTTTGCTCAGGACTTCAACAACCTTGCTGCTGATATCTGATTCAGGCTTAACATAGATCACAGCACCACGCTGAAGTACTACGTCATATTTTTCTTTCTCGGCAATCTCGCTGATCGCCTTTTGTACTTTAACCAGCAACTTGTTCTGCTCTTCGCCGTTACGACGACGCATATCTTCATCAAGAGCCTTACCCTTTAGCTGTAGCTCAGCCTTGAGAGATTCCATTTGACGCAGCATGTCAGTTTTTTGTGTTTCACTCATCAGCGCTGCATCGCGTTGTTGCTTTTCAAGCATGGCACGAAGCTCTTCTTGCATCTTCTGAACACCAGCAACACGATCGCCAAACTCAGTCTTCAGTGTTTTGCTCACTTCTTCGCGCTGTGGTAGCTGCTCAAAAACCGCCTGCATATCGACTACGGCAATTTTTTCAGCTTGTGCCGCCAGAGGAGCACCTAAAAGAACCAAAACCATCATTGCGCGATTAAACATCTTATTCAAAATAAACTCCTTATTATCAGCAAAACTTGCCGATGATTTATAAATTAAATTAGTTCTACTTTAGAAAGTTTTACCAATGTTGAACGAGAAGATCTCTGTATCGTCATCTTCATATTTTTTGATTGGCCATGCAAGGCTAAATACCATAGGTCCCATAGGCGACAACCACTGGACGCTCATCCCTGCCGATGCACGAATACGCCCTGGATCGGAATAGTCCTCTAACTTGTCAAATTGCTCCACAGGTAGGAAGCGATAAGCGTCATAGTTGAACTCAGTATCCCAAACGTTACCGGCATCAATAAAGAAGCTGGTACGTACCGAGTTGGTGTACGCCTCATCCAAGAAAGGTGTTGGTACAATCATCTCGAGGCTTGCCGTCGCGATGGCGTTACCACCAATAGAGCGACCGTCACTTACCGTGACACGGTTTGGATCCCCAGGCAAGGTACAAGTATCACCCGCTGGATCTGGCGAACAAGGCTCGCTGCCACGATAGAGATAGAATGAACGCGGACCCACTGAGTTAGACTTGAAGCCACGCAGTGAGCTCGAACCACCCGAGTAGTAGTTTTCCCAGAAAGGTAGGATCTGATCGTTATCGTTATACTGACCATAGCCATTACCGTAACCCAGACGCGCTTTAGTTAAGAGCACGAAGCTGTGGCTGCGGTTGATTGGCCAGTAAAAACTGGTATCAAAATCGGCCTTAAAGTACTGCAGATCTGAACCTGGAATCGTCATCTTTCCGCTCAGACGCTGTGATGAACCATCGGTTGGGAAAGTACCACGGTTTAGCGTGCTGCGGTACCAACCTGCGGTTAGCTCGAAGTTATCGAACGACAGATCAGCATTTGGATCGTTAGCATCACGGTAGATGTTGTAGAAACGCAGCGCCTGCTCGTAGGCAGAGATCTCCGAAATACTGTTGTGACGATAACCGATACCACCGTTGAGACGGTTGTATTCATTGATCGGGAAACCTGAGTTAAGCGCCACACCATAAGAGCTGTTTTTATAGCGCTCAAGGTTCGCTTCCTGAGCATCAAACTCGTTCCAGTAGATGCTACCACCTAAACTCACACCGTCTTTGGTAAAGTAGGGGTCGGTATAGTTAATATTGACGTTCTTAGAATACTTGTTGGTATTGAGGTTAATCCCGGCCTGGTTACCTGTACCTAAGAAGTTACTCTGTTGTACACCAAACTGCAGGCTTAAGCCTGATTCGGTACCATAACCCACACCCGCGTTAAACGAGCCTGATGGCTGCTCTTTCACGGTAAAATCAACATCCACAAGATCGTCCGTGCCAGGCACTTGTACGGTTTGTGTATCAACGGTCTCGAAATAACCTAGACGGTTAAGACGGGCTTTGGACTGCTCTACCTGCGCCGAGTTCAACCAAGCGCCTTCCATCTGACGCAGCTCACGACGCATCACTTCATCTTTGGTCACTTGGTTACCAGTGAAGTTAATGCTACGCACGTAGACGCGCTTACCCGGCTTGATATTAACGTTGAGGGCCACTTCTTTGGTCTCATCGTCAATCTCTGGATAGGTTTTCACCTCAGGGTAGGCATAGCCGAAACGGCCCAGATATTTGCCATACATCTCTTCGGTAAACGTAACGTCTGCGCCGTTATAGGTGTCACCTGCTTTAATTGGCAAAATCGCCTGCATCACCTCTTCACGGCCCATGAGATCACCAGTCAGGTTAACTTCCTTAACCTTATACTGCTCACCTTCATTGACGTTAATCGTGATATAGAGGCCTTTACGATCCGGCGTCATAGCAACCTGAGTCGAGGTCACATCGAAACGGATATAACCCCGGTTGTGGTAGAAGGTCTTGATGGTTTCAAGGTCAGCCTGGAGCTTCTGCTTCTGATAACGACGCTCACCAAAGAGATCCCACCACGCCACAAAGTCTTTCAGCTCCAGCATACCGATCAGCTCAGCATCGCTAAATATTGTATTGCCGACCACGTTGATCTGGCGAATCTCAGCCGCCAAACCTTCGGTAAACTTAAACTTCAATTCGACACGGTTACGTGGCAAGTTGATCACCTGGGCTTCAACCTTGGCGCCATACTTACCCACACCATAGTAGAAATCCTGCAGGCTCTTCTCGATACCACTGAGCATGGTACGATCCAGCGACTCACCCGTCTTAACGCCACTGCCGTCGAGACTCTCTTGAAGCTGCTCGTCCTTAATATCTTTGTTGCCTTCAAAGGTAACAATGCTGATAGTGGGTCTTTCTTTGACCGTCACCACCAATACGCTACCGTCGCGACTGACTTCGATATGCTCAAAGTTAGTCGAAGAATACAGACTCTTGATCGCCTGCTGCAGGCGCATCTCATCCACTGTATCACCGACTTTGATCGGAATATTGAGCAAAGCTGCACCCAGCGCAACGCGTTGCAGTCCCTTAACCTGAATGTCGGTCACTTCAAAAGGCTGGAATGTGTCGGCCCAACCCTTCCCTGATAAAGACGCACCGACTAATAACATCGAGGCAAAAATTTTATTCAATCTCATAGAGCACTTCTAATTATGTGTGTGTCCTTGCTCAGAGTCGGGAAAAATCATTGAAAAGGGCGATACTCATCAACATTAGCAGCAAGGCTGCCCCAAATCTGAATCCAATTTCCTGCACCTTTTCCGGTACAGGCCTGCCTGTGATCACTTCGATGAAGTAATATAACAGATGCCCGCCATCAAGCACGGGTAAAGGCAATAAATTAATAATGCCTAAGTTCACGCTGATTAATGCCAGGAATCCCAAAAAGTAAACTAAACCATAGTTAGCGCTATTCCCTGCTCCTTGCGCAATGGAGATAGGTCCACTCAAATTCTTCACCGATACATCACCGGTAAATAATTTGCCAATCATCTTAATGCTGACCGATACAAGTTGCCACGTTTTATCTACGGCCACCCATAGGGATTCACCTACGCCATATTCGAGTTGCAAACGCATCTCTTCAGGCCAAGGAGCTTGAGTGGGCGCAACCCCTATCACGCCTTCTACCTTGCCACCTTCTATGGTTCTGGCTTTAGGGGTCACATTCAATCGTAACTGCTCGCCATCGCGTCTGACGGTGACCGTTAACGGCTTATCGGCAGAGGCTTTTATCTTGGCAACAAACTGATCCCAGTCACCGTAGCGCTCGCCATCTACCGCCACTAAGGTGTCACCCACTCGAATGCCGGCCTCGTAGGCGGCACCATCTTCAGCGACAAGGCCTAACTCGGGTGTGATAGCGGGCCTAAAAACATTGAGCCCTAAAGAGGTGATGGGAGACTCTGTCTCTGGATTAAATTTCCAGTTGCGGGTATCAAGCTGATAGGTCCGCTCCTCGCCCATTACGCCAGACAGCGGCGCCAGAGTCACATCGATAGCGTCATCGCCGATATGACCTACTAAGGCATAGGTCACCTCTTCCCAGTTACGCACGCTGCGATCGCCAACGGCAATCACCTGCAAAGGTTTGTTTACCTGAATAACTGCCGCAGGCGAGTCAATTTGAGTCGACTCAATCACGGGCTTAATCGAGGGAACACCGATGAGATACATGGTATAGAGTGCAAAAATGGCAAACACAAAGTTAGCCATAGGACCTGCGCCCACTATGGCGATGCGTTGCCACACAGACTTACGGTTAAACGCCTGCTCTTTCAATTCATCTGGCACAGTATCGACCCGCTCATCGAGCATCTTGACGTAACCGCCAAGGGGGATCATGGCCACGACATATTCGGTACCATCGGCGCCCACTTTGCGCCAAATAGCCTTACCGAAGCCGATAGAAAAACGCTCGACCTTCACGCCACATCGTCTGGCCACCCAGAAATGGCCATATTCATGGGCTGTGATAAGCATTCCTAAGGCAATAATAAATGAGCCTAAGTTCCACAAAAAGTCTAGCATTCCTCTCCTTATCTCTGCTTATAGCCAGGCCGTTATTACAGCCTGTTCAGGTATTCGTTCGCCACTCGGCGGGCCTGGGTATCCAGTGCCAATATATCTTCTATGCTGTCTAAACTCTGCTGCGCCAATTGAGTCAGGCAATACTCGTTTACCCGCGCAATATCGGTGAAGCGTATCTGGCCAGCTAAAAAAGCCGCTACCGACATCTCATTGGCCGCATTCAGTACAGTGGTGGCTTCCTGTCCCTGCTCACAGGCATCTATGGCTAACTTCAAGCAGGGGAAACGCGTAAAATCGGGTTCAAGAAAGCTTAACTGTCCGACTTTGAAAAAATCTAAAGGTTCAACACCGGCCAAAATTCTTTCTGGATAGGCCATGCAATGAGCAATAGGGGTGCGCATATCCGGGTTGCCCATCTGGGCCAGCACACTACCATCTTTATATTGCACCATAGAGTGAATCACGCTTTGCGGATGCACCACAACCTTTAATTGTGCTTTGGTGGCATTAAACAACCAGCGCGCCTCGATATACTCAAGCCCCTTGTTCATCATGCTGGCGGAATCGACCGAAATCTTACGCCCCATAGACCAGTTGGGGTGTTTGCACGCCTGATCGGGCGTCATCTGGCTCAGGGTATTAAGATCCGAGGTGAGAAAAGGTCCACCAGATCCCGTCAGCAAAATATGGGAAATACCCGCCGAGGTGAGATCGCACACACCAACAGATTGCTGCACAATTTCTGGCAGACACTGGAAAATGGCGTTGTGCTCGCTATCGACGGGCAACACGGTTGCCCCAGAAGCTTGCATGGCATCGATAAACAATCGCCCAGACATCACCAGTGATTCTTTGTTAGCCAGCAGTACCCTTTTCCCCGCCTTAACTGCCGCTAGCGTAGAAGGTAGACCTGCTGCGCCGACAATTGCTGCCATCACGGTATCAACCTCTGGCAAAGCCACTATGCTTGCCAGTTCATCTTCGCCCGATGAAACAGTTATCGCCATATGCGGCGGTAAACGACGCTGTAATTCGGCAGCGGCTTGAGGGTCGACCATATGGGCTATCGATGGATTGTGTTTAAGACACAACTCCAGCATCTTGTCGACACTGCGGTGCGCCACTAGGGTATGCACCGAATAGTCTTCAGGATTTTGCTCGATAACACTCAGGGTACTGGCACCGATAGAACCTGTGGCGCCAAGAATCACCATATTCTGCATGGTTACATCCAAAATGCGATATAAATAAGGGTAAATATAGGCAGCGCCGCGGTCAGGCTGTCAATACGATCTAGCACACCACCATGACCCGGTAATATAGTCCCCGAGTCCTTGATGTCGGCCACACGCTTAAACATGCTTTCGGACAGGTCGCCAAGGGCCGAGACCAATGCCACAAACAGGGTTACCCCTATGACTAAGGCTAATTCTTGCTCGGGTGAGACCATCATGATGCCGGCAACCACAATCATAGTTGTGACCAATCCACCAATCAGCCCTTCAAGGGTTTTTGCTGGGCTAACATTCGGCATCAGCTTATGTTTACCGAGCGCCTTACCGGCAAAGTAAGCACCAGAGTCTGCGGCCCATACGGTGAGCATCACCAAAAAGACCAAGGCGCCGCCATAATAGGGCATACTCGCCGAACTCAGGGCTTTTAGCGCAATCAGCGCGGTAAAACAGGGAACTAAGGTCAATTGGCCAAACATGGATTTTAGCATGTGGCTCTTGGCCCACAGGGCGGAACTCTTAGGATAGGTGAGTACCAATATCAGCGAGATAGCCCACCACATGGCGCCAATCAAAGTGATCGCCAGGTAGACGGGATGCATTTGACCTTTAAACCAGACTTCTTGTGCTGGCACCAGAAGGTTGAGTGCCACCAACAAAATACCTATGGTTAGCGTAAAACTCCATTGTGTCACATTACAGCGCTTGTCGATAATGCGCCCCCACTCCTTTGCAGCAATCAGAAACACCGCAACCAGGGCCCATGAAAAATACTCCACAGGGAAAAAGAAAATGGCCCCAATAACCAATGGGATTAACCATGCTGCTGTTATTATTCTAAGTTTTAGCAAAACTTTCCCTCTATTCTTATTTACTCAGCCTGTAAAGTCTCAACTTGAGAACCCGTTAATCCAAAACGGCGCTGTCGGGTAGCAAATACGGCTACCGCATCTTTAAAGGCTTGCTCGTCAAAATCTGGCCATAATACATCAGTGAAGACTAACTCCGCATAAGCCGCCTGCCATAACACGAAGTTGCTGATACGAAAATCTCCACCGGTTCGAATCATTAAATCAACTTCCGGCTGATTTTGCATGCTTAAATGCTGACTTAGCGCCTCTTCGGTGAACTGACTGCTGCTCATTTCACCAGATTCCACCTTTTGGGCTAAGGTTTGCGCCGCCTGCATGATATCCCAGCGGCCACCGTAGTTGGCAGCGACATTAAGGATCAGGCCATCGTTATTTGCTGTCTTCTCCATCGCCGAGGCGATCTGCTTCTGTAATCGGGCAGAAAAACGACTGGTATCCCCTATGATGTTTAACCGTACACCGTTTTTATCCAGCAGTTTGATTTCCCGCTGCAACACAGTAAAAAACAGCTCCATCAAGAGGCTGACTTCTTTCTCGGGTCTGCGCCAGTTCTCACTGGAAAACGCAAACAGGGTTAACGAACCTATCCCCATCTCCCGCGCCATACTTACGGCACGACGAACAGTCTTCACACCAGCCTTATGGCCGACAACGCGAGGCTTACCCTGCGCCTGTGCCCAGCGTCCATTACCATCCATGATGATAGCCACGTGCTTGGGAATCGACTGTTTAACTAACTCTGTGAGTGCTTCATTAGATAACTCAGAGCCAGATTGAGATTCGATTGACATCTATTACAACCCTTAAAAATAGCAAACGCCGTGTAGTATACCCCTACACGGCGTGCGAACTCTAGTAACGAAACAGGGAGATTAGACTTCCATCAACTCTGCTTCTTTTGCCGCCAAGATCTCATCGATCTGCTTGATGTGCGCATCGGTAAACTTCTGAATTTCATCTTCAGTGCGACGTACATCATCTTCAGTACACTCTTTCTCTTTCTCAAGCGCTTTCACGTCAGAGTTAGCGTCACGGCGTACGTTACGTACCGCGATACGACCGTTTTCAGCCTCGGCGCGAACCACTTTGATCAGGTCTTTACGACGCTCTTCAGTCAATGCTGGCAGTGGAATACGGATAGTCGTACCGGCAGACATAGGGTTTAGGCCCAGATCTGAACTCATGATGGCCTTTTCTACCGCTGCGATCATTGTGGTATCAAAAACAGTAATCGCCAAAGTACGAGAATCTTCAATAGAAACGTTGCCTACCTGCTTAAGCGGTGTCAGCGAGCCATAGTAAGGCACCTTAATTGAATCAAGCAGACTTGGATGAGCACGACCAGTACGTACTTTAGCCATTTGATTCTTAGTCGCTTCAACACATTTCGCCATACGGCTCTTGGCATCTTGTTTGATTTCGTTAATCACGTTTAATATCCTTTAATTCGTTCGTATCAGGTTTATTTATTCGGCAGTCTTACGGCTACTTCTAATAAGCGTACCTTCATGGTCACCCATAATAACACGTCGAAGCGCACCAGGCTTGTTCATATTAAAGACTAAGATAGGCATATCGTGATCTCTTGCAAGGGTAAATGCAGCAAGATCCATCACTTTCAATTCTTTTTCGAGCACTTCGCCATAACCCATCTCATCATATTTTACTGCTTCTGGGTTTTTGACTGGATCGTCGGAGTAAACACCATCAACCTTAGTCCCCTTGAGCACAACCTCGGCTTCAATCTCGATTCCACGTAAACATGCCGCAGAATCTGTAGTGCAGAAAGGATTACCTGTACCGGCCGCAAAAATCACCACTCGACCAGACTTGAGCAAGCTGATCGCTTCAGCCCAATTGTAGTCGTCACAGACACCTTTTAGCGGGATTGCTGACATCAGACGCGCGTTTACATAGGCTCTGTGCAGCGCATCACGCATCGCCAAGCCATTCATTACGGTAGCCAACATGCCCATGTGGTCACCCACTACACGGTTCATGCCCGCTTTTGCCAGGCCTTCACCACGGAAGAGGTTACCACCACCAATCACAACACCTACCTGAATACCAAGCTCAACCAGCTCTTTAATCTCTTGTGCCATACGATCTAGCACCTTGGGATCGATGCCAAAGCCCTCTTCGCCCATTAAGGCTTCGCCACTCAGTTTGAGAAGAATACGTCGAAAAGCAGGTTTTGGATTTGTGCTCATAGTTGTTTATCCTGATAAATGCCGATGGGTAACGAGCCAATTATATCGAAAAAAGTGCGCTGTGCAGTAATCTAATTGGCATAATAAAACCGCAGCGAATGCTGCGGTTTTTAGGGTATCTTACAACTGGCGATTACGCCTTAGAAGCGGCGATTTGCGCTGCAACTTCAGCAGCAAAATCTTCTTCTTTCTTCTCGATACCTTCACCAACTTCTAAACGAATGAAGTTAGTTACTGTTGCGCCTTTCTCTTTTAAGATTTCGCCAACAGTCTTCTTAGGCTCCATGATGAAAGCTTGACCAGTCAGAGAAACCTCACCGGTGAACTTCTTCATACGACCAGCAACCATCTTCTCAGCGATCTCTTGAGGCTTGCCTTCGTTCATCGCGATTTCGATCTGAACGGCTTTCTCTTTTTCAACAACTTCAGCTGGTACGTCTTCTGGGTTAACGTATTCAGGCTTAGAAGCGGCAACGTGCATAGCAACGTGCTTCAGAGTCTCTTCGTCAGCTTCACCAGTTACAACAACACCGATACGGTCGCCGTGACGGTAAGAAGCTTGGCTAGCACCATCGATGTACTCAACGCGACGAACGTTGATGTTCTCACCGATTTTAGCAACTAGCGCAACACGAGTTTCTTCGAACTGAGCTTGTAGGTCGGCAATAGATACTTTGCCAGCTGCAGCAACATCCAGTACTTCGTTAGCAAATGCTAGGAAGTTAGAGTCTTTTGCAACGAAGTCAGTTTGACAGTTAACTTCTAGAAGTACTGAGAAACCTTCGCCTTGCTTGATCAGGATAGTACCTTCAGCAGCGATGTTACCCGCTTTCTTAGCAGCCTTCGCAGCACCGCTCTTACGCATGTTTTCAATCGCTAGCTCAATGTCACCATTGGTTTCAGTTAGCGCTTTTTTACAATCCATCATGCCAGCGCCAGTACGCTCGCGTAGTTCTTTAACTTGGGCAGCAGTAATTGCCATTGTTAAATCCTCTATAGGTAACTCTACAAATCAAATGTGAAAAAACAGGGGCCTTAAGGGCCCCTGTTCACCAATAAACTATCTTTGGTTAATAAGGGCGATGAAATTCATCTCGCCTTTATTATTCAGCTTCTACGAAACCGTCTTGCTCAGCTTGTACAGCTAGGTCTTGACCACGACCTGCTTTAGCAGCCGCTGCAACTGACTCAACGTAAAGACGAATAGCGCGCATCGCATCATCGTTACCAGGAACGATGTAGTTGATGCCGTCTGGAGAAGAGTTAGTATCAACAACAGCAACAACTGGAATACCTAGATTGTTAGCTTCTTTAATAGCGATATGCTCATGGTCAGCACCGATAACGAAGATAACGTCAGGTAGGCCGCCCATGTTCTTGATACCACCAAGAGACTTTTCTAGCTTCTCAAGCTCACGAGTGCGCATTAGCGCTTCTTTCTTAGTAAGCTTGTCGAAAGTACCGTCTACAGACTGGCTTTCAAGGTCTTTTAGACGCTTGATTGATTGACGAACTGTTTTCCAGTTAGTCAACATGCCGCCCAACCAACGGTTGTCAACGTAGAATTGATCACAAGAAATTGCTGCTTCTTTGATCGCTTCGCTTGCAGCGCGCTTAGTACCCACGAAAAGTACTTTACCTTTCTTAGATGCTACGTTGCTGATGAACGCTAGTGCTTCATTGAACATAGGCACAGTGTGCTCTAGGTTAATGATGTGTACACCGTTACGAGCGCCGAAGATGAAAGGCTTCATCTTTGGGTTCCAGTAACGAGTTTGGTGACCGAAGTGAACACCGGCTTGAAGCATGTCGCGCATTGAAACTGTAGTCATTTTTTTACCTTAAAAATTAGGGGTTAGACCTCCACGCATCCCATATCTCCGACCTAAATAGGCACCCCGAAGAACGTGTCGATACGTGTGTGATTTAGTATTTAGTCATAGCCATGTATAATGGCCGCCACATTCACTCTTTAATGATGCATCAAGCGATGTCATCAACAAGAGTCAAACATAACGGCGCGCTTTATACCATAATATCGACGCCAACACAAATTTTTAGCGCCCCAAGGCGTCTCAAAATTGACGACAGACACAACAGAGAAAGCTTAATGAGTATAGTGATAAAAACAGCCGAAGAGATCGAAAAAATGCGCGCGGCGGGTAAACTTGCCGCCGAGGTATTAGAGATGATAGCCCCTTATGTCAAAGCCGGGGTGACCACCAATGAACTCAATGATATCTGCGCTAAATACACGGAAGAGCAAGGCGCAATTTCGGCACCGCTTGACTACCATGGCTTTCCAAAATCTATCTGTACTTCTATCAACGAAGTGATCTGCCACGGTATTCCCAGCGATCGTGCCCTGAAAGATGGCGACATCATCAATATCGACATCACAGTCATCAAAGATGGCTACCATGGCGATACCTCTAAGATGTTCCTGATCGGTGATGTCAGCGCCAAAGACAAGCGTCTGTGCCGCGTGGCTCAAGAGAGTCTTTATGAGGCAATCAAAAAGGTGCGTCCTGGCATGAAGCTCGGCGAGATTGGCACCATCATCGAAAAATATGTGAAGAGCAAGAAGACGGGCCTAGAGAAGTACAGCATAGTCACCGACTACTGTGGCCATGGTATTGGCGCGGGCTTCCATGAAGAGCCTCAGGTAATGCACTACAAGAACAACGACAAGACGGTACTGCGTCCTGGCATGTGCTTTACTATCGAGCCGATGATCAACGCCGGTCGCCACACCAGCGTGCTCGACAAAGACGACAACTGGACGGTCACCACCTCTGACGGCAAAAACTCTGCCCAGTGGGAACACACGCTACTGATCACCCCAACGGGTGTCGAGGTGCTAACCCTGCGTGAAGAGGAAAACTTCCCCCGCATCATCAACCACTAATCGCACCCTAGGCTAAATTGTGGTTTACTCGAATAGCAGGCTGCTCGGCCTGCTATTCTTGCTCTCAGGTTAAGGACTGCAATGAACACAGCGCTAACAGCAAAAAACGCCTTAAAACAACAAAATCAAGAACTACTCGAACGTTTCAGTGCTGGCGAATCCGTCACTGCTTTGGTGAATCAACGCTGCCGCTTCGTCGATGAACTGCTAATTGAGCAGTGGCAAGCTCATCAACTCGATACCTCCCCCGTTGCCTTAATTGCCGTTGGCGGCTATGGCCGGGGCGAGCTGCACCCTCAGTCAGACGTCGATCTACTCTTTCTGATCCAAGCAAACCTTAGCACCTCTGATGAAGGAAAACTGAGCCAGTTTATCGCCTTCCTCTGGGATGCTGGACTCGAGGTCGGCCATAGTGTCAGAACGCTGGATGAGACCATAGCCCAAGGCAAAGACGATATCACCATCGCCACTAACCTACTCGAAGCCAGGTTACTCTGTGGCCCTCAAGCCATGTTCAATACCCTGTATGACATGGTGCGCGCCCAGGATTTCTGGCCGGCCAGCGAATTTTTTGTCGCCAAACGCGATGAGCAGGTGACCCGTCATGCCAAGGCCAGCGCCTTCGACCTAGAGCCCAATCTCAAATCTTGTCCAGGCGGATTAAGAGATATTCAAACTATCACCTGGGTCGCCATGCGCTATTTTGACGCCAGTTGCGCCGAAGAGCTGGTCGCTCATGGTTTTCTGGAGCAAGACGAGCTTGAAGAGCTGCTAGAGTGTCAAGGTTATCTGTGGCAACTGCGCTTTGCCCTGCACCTGATTTCGGGTCGCGATGAAAACCGCTTGCTGTTCGACCTGCAGCGCCAGGTCGCAGAGTTACTCGGCTACAAAGATGAAACCCAGCTAGCCGTCGAACAGATGATGAAGCGCTATTACCGCACAGTGCGCCGGGTGATGGAGCTAAACCAGATGTTGCTGCAGCTGTTTAAGCGCGCCACCTTGGGGCACACCAAAGAGCTTAAGATCCAGCCCATCGATGATCAGTACCAACGTCGCGGCGGTTTTATCGAATCGCTTCAGACAGACCTGTTCAGCGATCCTGTAGAGATCATGCGGGTGTTTTTACATGTGGCGCGTAACTCTAACATTAAAGGGATCTACGCCCCTACTTTGCGCAGCCTAAGACGCGCCAGACGTGCACTGACCGAGCCCTTGATGGACAACGAGGCCTGTCGCAAGGTGTTTCTGGAAATCCTGCGCCATCCACGAGGCATTGCCTCACTCTCACTGATGCACCGTCATGGTATCTTATCGGCGTACTTGCCCGCTTGGCGCAATATCGAAGGCCAGATGCAGTTTGACCTCTTCCACGCCTATACCGTCGATGAGCATACCCACAGGCTGATGCTCAATATCGAGCGCTTCTCACAAACCGAGCAAAAAGATGAGTTCCCCCTCGGGTCGATATTGATCAACCAGCTGCCTAAAAAGGGTCTTCTGGTGCTCGCCGCCATTTTCCACGACATAGGCAAAGGACGCGGTGGCGATCACAGTAAGCTCGGCGCCGTCGATGCCCAAGACTTTTGCGATCTGCATGGACTGAACAAACACGATGGCCGTCTGGTGAGCTGGCTGGTCGAAAATCATCTGGTGATGTCGGTCACCGCCCAGCGACGGGATATTTCCGATCCCGATGTGGTCGCCGAATTTGCCGATCGCGTGCGCGACGCCGTGCACCTGAGTTATCTTTACTGCCTGACCGTGGCCGATATCTGCGCGACCAACGAAAAGACTTGGAACAACTGGAAAGGCTCACTGCTGAGGGATCTCTATTTCTCCACCCAAAGGGTACTGGCAAGAGGTAAAGAGAAACCGGTGGATATTCGCGCCCGCGTGCGGGAGCACCAAGCCAAGGCGAAAAAAGAACTGCTACGCCGCGGTATCAAGGAAAAAAGCCTGGATACTCTTTGGCAGCGATTCAAGGCCGATTACTTCTTGCGCCACCAGCCCAATCAGGTCGCCTGGCACGCCGAAGCCATCTTAAAACATAAACATGACGAGGCCTTGGTCTTAATCTCGAAACACACCACACGGGGCGGTACCGAGCTCTTTATCTACAGCCCAGATAAACCCAAGCTGTTCGCCACAGTGATGGCGGTATTAGATAACAAGAATATCAATGTTCATGACGCCAGTATTATGAACTCAAAAGATGGCTATGCACTGGATTCTTTCGTCATTTTAGAGCAAGATGGCAGCCCGGTGTCGCAGATTTCGCGTATCCACGGACTGAAAAAGGCCTTGGTTAAAGCATTGAGCAGTGATACGGCAAAACTGCCTAAGTTTAAGAAGCTTCCCCGTAAGATGAAGCCTTTCAGGGTGCCGACTCAGGTCAGCTTCTTACCCGCACGCAAGCAAGGCACCAGCATGATGGAGCTGATCGCCCTAGACAGCCCTGGCCTACTGGCTAAGGTGGGGGATATCTTCTATCGTTGTCAGATTACCTTGCTGGCGGCAAAGATCACCACCATAGGTGAGCGCGCCGAAGACTTCTTTATGTTGCAAACGGACGATGGGCAGCAACTGAACGAGACACAACAAGAGGCGCTCAGTGAGGCACTGGTCAAGGCGCTCGATACGCAAAACCATGTTTAATTAACAAACTATTTCATGATAATTGGGAGACGTTAATGGAGGCTTTACGCCAACGTATAGAAGCAGCTTTTGAAGCTCGCGCAGAGATTACCCCTAGCACGGTTGAACCAAGTGTTCGCGCCGACGTTGAAAAAGCCATCAGCCTGCTTGATACAGGTGAAGCACGCGTCGCTGAAAAAATTGACGGTCAGTGGCATGTACACCAGTGGCTCAAAAAAGCGGTACTGCTCTCTTTCCGTATCTTCGACAACCAAGTGATCGATGGTGCTGAAACCAAATACTTCGATAAAGTACCGATGAAGTTTGCCGACTATGATGAAGCCCGCTTCAAACAGGAAGCGATTCGCGTGGTTCCGCCAGCCGCCGTGCGTAAGGGTTCTTTTATCGGTAAAAATACTGTCCTTATGCCCTCTTACGTGAACCTAGGCGCCTATGTTGACGAAGGCACTATGGTCGATACCTGGGCTACCGTCGGCTCATGTGCACAGATAGGTAAAAACGTGCATCTTTCTGGTGGTGTGGGTATCGGTGGCGTTTTAGAGCCGCTGCAAGCCGGCCCAACCATCATCGAAGATAACTGTTTTATTGGTGCGCGCTCTGAGATCGTCGAAGGCGTTATCGTCGAAGAGGGTTCAGTTATTTCAATGGGTGTTTATATTGGTCAAAGCACCCGTATCTTCGACCGTGAAACTGGTGAAGTTCATTATGGCCGTGTTCCTGCGGGCTCTGTAGTCGTGTCAGGTAACCTGCCTTCTAAGTGCGGAACTTACAGCTTATACGCTGCGATCATCGTTAAAAAGGTCGATGCTAAGACACGTGGCAAGGTCGGTATCAACGAACTACTGCGTATTGTCGACTAATCTCCGCAGTCAATAAACGTAAAAGCCAGGTATCCACCTGGCTTTTTTATACCTAAAGAGGTATGCAGACATATTCTGTTACTCCTAGACACATGCCGATCCACTCCTCACATACCGATACATTTCGCGACAAATGGATAACAGCTTTTCATTTAATAACGCGCTTTACTCATACTCGATCCCAACGAAAATATGCTAGGAGCACGAAATGAGAAAGTTACTAACGATTGCCACCATCGCCTTAGCCCCACTGGCCTTCTCTACACAAGCCGCCATGTCGCCTCAGATGGAAAAAACCTTAGTTGCAGTCTGCAAAGCTGGCGCAAGTAACAGCATGATTGAATTTAACGGCACACTGAAAGAGTACCGTATCAATAAGCAACGCGTCTTCCCACGCCTGGTTTGTAACGATCAGAGCTTCCACCAGTTTGCCCTGAGCAACGGCGCTGATCGCACCGCAGCCAAGATTGAACGTTACACCTTAGGTACGGTAACCATTAAAGATATCACTATGAATTATGGTGACGATCAGATTCTAGCGGTTAACTACTAAGCCTATCATTTAGCGTAAAAAAAGAGCCTTAAGGCTCTTTTTTATTGCTTCTTTTCTTGCTTCAGAAACTAAAACACCACGGTTTTGTTTCCATAAACTATCACATCTTCTTGAAGCACCAATTGTAAGGCCTTGCTAAGCACGCTTTTTTCGACATCTCGGCCACACTTGGCTAACTCTTCGGCGCTATAACTATGATCGACAGGAATAACATCTTGCTTGATGATGGGCCCTTCATCGAGGCAGTTATTCACAAAATGGGCCGTCGCGCCAATGATCTTCACTCCGCGCTCCCACGCTTGACGATAAGGTGACGCGCCGATAAAGGCGGGCAGGAAAGAGTGATGAATATTGATGATGCGATTGGGATACTGCTCGACAAACTCAGGGGTTAACACCCTCATAAACTTGGCCAATACCAGATAATCTGGTTGATATTGATTGATAATGGTCAACATCGCCTGTTCATGCTCATGACGTGTCAACCCCTCATGGGACACGTCATAGAAAGGCACATCAAACTTATCAGCTAAAGGTTTCAAGGTGTCATAGTTACCTACGATGGCCGCGATCTCCACATCTAAGCCACCATAATAGGCCTTCATCAGGATATCCCCCAAACAGTGGGCTTCCTTGGTTACCATCACCACGACACGTTTAGTTCCCTTGGCCACCAAGGTTCGATGTCGCTGCTCTGGCAGAACCTCATCGATATCGGCAAGAAATTGCGCTTCATCGAAGGTCCCTTCCAACTCGGTGCGCATAAAAAAACGCCCCTGGGCATTATCAACAAACTCACTATTCTTAACGATATTGAGCCCGTGAGCATAACAGACACCAGTGATCTTAGTGATAAGCCCTGGCGCATCGGCACAATCTGTGATTAACACTCTCTGCTGCATTTTATCTACCTCTATCTTCAATTTTTCACGATTTGTGCCTGTCTAAATAGCGCTGCAATAAACGCCTGATACTCTCTGCTTTAGTGCCATAGACCAACTGCACGCCATGACCAACCAAGACTACGCCTTTAGCACCTAGCTTGTTTAACTGAGCCTTATCCACAAGCTCAGCGCGTTTAACACTGATGCGCAGTCGGGTAAGGCAAGCTGTCAACTCAAGGATATTATCTTGTCCGCCAAGGGCCGATATCATAGAGATAAGCCCTGCTCGCTGACCGCTATCGGCCTCCATTCGTCCTGGGGTCTTCAGGTTAAAGGCCAATATCGACGCGCGAAAGACAAGGTAATAGATCACAGAGGTGAGGGGCCCGAGTATCAAAAACCATTCTACATTTCTTGACTGAGCCAGCAATAGACTGAAATCAACTAAGCCATGGGAAAATACCACGCTGTGGTGGATATCCAATGAGATGGTAATAGCGTAGGCAATACCTGTCATCAAGGCATGTAGAATAAATAGCAGGGGCGCGACAAACATAAAGGCAAACTCGACTGGTTCAGTCACCCCGGTTAGCCAGCAGGCCGTTGCCGCAGAAAGCATAATGCCGGCCACCCGATTGCGTTCATGCTTGTCGGCGCAGCGCCAGATCGCCAGCGCCGCCGCAGGCAAGCCCCACATCTTAATCAGGTAGCCACCAGCGAGATTACCCGCCATAGGATCGCCTGCCAGATACCGTGCCACCTCACCACGAACCCATTCATCGCCATTAAAGTACTGCCCCATTTCCAGGTAAAAAGGCGCATTCCAGATATGGTGTAATCCTAAGGGGATCAATAAACGCTCAACCGTTCCATAGACGGCAAATGCCGCAGCAGGCTCTTGATAAACTGTCCAATTAGAGATCTGCTCAATCCACTGAGATAGAAGCGGCCAAAGCAAGAGAAACAGGTAGGCGAGTGACATTGCCACAGGCAACATAAGGAGCGGCGCCGAGCGATGCCCCTCGAAAAAGGAGAACACAGCAGGCAGACGAAGTCGCTCACTGTATTTGACCGCAAGGCAGGTAAAGGCACCGACAATCATGCCCCCTGCAATGCCAGTATCTATGGTGGCTTGACCCAATATCTCCTCTGTCGGCAGTTGATGGATCTTAGCCAGCGCCGATAGGCTGGAAAAAAACACGCCATAGCCAAACACGGCACTAAAGGCGGCTATCCCCTGATCCCGGCAAAACCCGATGGCGATGGTTACCGCAAACAACATGGGCATCATGGAAAAGATTAGATTGCCCACGGTCCACATTAGGGTGGCTACATCGGCGGAGATAAAAGGGATAGGGTTAGTCGCCAGGCCAATCATCACCCCAGCAGCGGGCAAGATAGCAATGGGCAGCAGCAGAGATTGACTCAGCCGCTGGGCAAACTTAAACCATTGACGACTTATGCGGCTTACTCTGCCTTGCTGTCGCTGACTTGTTGGGTCCATTGTTTCAACCATGCTTTTGCTTCGACCTCTGGCTCCATCGTCTCGCAGGCATCAATTTTGAGTAGTTTACCTATGCGGGTTGCACCTAGCTCAGCTAACAGTTCATCGAATCGTATTCCGGCATTGCAGAAGGTTTCATAGCTCGAATCTCCTAAGGCCACCACACCATATTGCAACTTTGGCAGGTAGGGCGCCTCACCCCTTAACGTTTCAAACCAAGGGCTAATATCATCGGGCAGATCGCCTTGGCCTGTGGTCGAGGTCACCACCAGCAATAACTCCTCTTGAGGAGGAACAAAACCATTTAGAGTTTCTGGCGCCATCAAGGTCACTTCTACACCGGCAGCGTTCAGTTCCTCCTGCAGGGTTTCAGCAACAAACTGCGCATTACCATAAACAGTTCCAAAAACCAGATTCACTTTTCTCATGTTTTACTTAGCCCTCAGCCCAATATTTACTTATACTCTAAACATACTTTATTGAAAGCTTGATAGCTACACTAGGTTATTGAGTTTCAAGGATCAATTAGATGCGACACTCGAGCCGACAGAAACATCTAAAGCATGTTCAGCGTAGCGCGCACATCAGACGTATGTGTTATTTCCGAACCGTTCAATCCCTTTCTCTCAACCCGCATCCCCCTTCAGAAACTGATCCATCAGAGGATAGAGTCACGCCCCTTAAGGCGGTAACATCTGCCTGCGTGCTCTCCAAATAGCAAAAAATGGCGCCTTCTGGCGCCATTTACGTTAAGAAGATCGAGCCTAACAGATCAACTGAGCTTGTTCGCCGCTTAACGCCGTCTCATCCCAACCTAAAAGCGCAAACAATTCAAGCCACTCGGTTTCCAACTCAGTTTCAACGCTGATACGTTCGCCTGTTCTGGGATGGTTAAAAGCTAGCTTCTTGGCGATCAGCCACAGTCGATTAATGCCACTATGCTCGCGCATAAAACGATTCTGCTTACCATCGCCATGGGTGGTGTCACCAATAATGGGATGGCGTAAATGCGCCATATGCCGCCTAAGCTGATGTTTACGGCCAGTATGCGGCGTCAGATGCACTAAAGCATAACGACTGCTAGCATAGCGCCCCGATGGGTAAGGGAGCTCACTGTTAAGCAGGGGCCGATAACTGGTTTGTGCCTCTTGGGCAGCCTTGTTTGGGTCGACATCTTTATCGCCAAGCTCATCCAGTTCCTGTTTAAGCGGATAGTCTAGCAGGCCAGCGGTATGCATATTACCCCTCACAAGCGCTAGATAATGCTTTTCCACTGATTTAGTGGCGAATTGCTCGCACAGTTGATTCGCCATCTCACTACTCTTGGCAAACAAGAGTACCCCGGAGGTGGGTCTGTCTAGCCTATGGACGGGAAACACATGACACCCCACCATGTCTCGGGTCATCTGCATTGCAAAATACTTCTCCCGCCGCGCAAGATAGCTGCGATGCACCAACAATCCTGCTGGCTTATGAATAACCACCAAGTCCTCATCTTCGTAGAGGATCTCAATCTTCGGTGCAGCCTGCTCTGCTATCGTTTCATCTGTACTGGCCGGCCTATCGGCCGCCGCTAATGCTGAATCTGCTGGGTTAATTGGATCCACTCAAATGCTCATCTAATTGAATAATAATGTTAATTAACGTAGCCATCTCTGCCCTACCTTGCCATACATGCTCGGCCATTGGGCCCAGTGCAATCTTAGTGGGCAGTGCACTTCGCGCTGCAATGAGCGCCCTCATCTTTGGCAAGAAGATAAATTGTAGCCACTGCTCAAAGGCCATCGTCTCACAGGCAAATGGCGTCGGATCCGCCATCGCCTCTGGCGAAGGTGGCGTCTCTTGCCAAAGCTCCAATCGCTTTAACTCCGACTCGATAAGCCATAACTGTTTTTCGCTGTAGAGAGACACACTCACCTCTATAATGATTAACGCCATTTTGCCCGCGTGACCACAGGCTAATTCTCGGGAAATTGTACCATCTCACCTAAGTTCTCCCTATAATAAGCGCCATTTATTCTGTCCCCTGTAAGCAAACGGCATTCTAATGACTGAAATCACGACCCTTACTCAATTTCTCAGCACGGCAAATACTCAATTCCAAGTCTATGATCTGGGCCGTCGGGTGCAGCATATCGACATGATGGCCTTCTCTCAGATAGAAGCCTTGGCAGCACCATATCCGTCACCGATTCAGGGGCACGCACAGTTTGCCATCGTCTTCTGGGATAACTCCAATCAACACTACATCTGGTTTCTCAAATTACCTTTAGATGAGAGAGGCTTGCTGTCACCGGCACCAAGAACCCAATTTATTCGCATGGTACTCGAAGCCCTTGGAAGCGACCCGACTCAGACACTTTCTCAGGAGCAACAAGATAAGCTGGCTAACCACCCTTTTGCTTTCAAACCCAATGCAGAAAAGCTGGCGCTCTTCAATGCCTTGGTACGTAAGCAGTTAGGACTGCCAGCTTCGGCGCAATATGAATTTGCCTACCAATATCTGTCAAGACAGGTTTCCCCTGAGCGGTGGCAAGATGTCGGTTTACAGGGCCTGGCTGATATCTGCGTGCGTGCCAATCAACTTGACCACGACGCTCAGCTACTCAGCGCCTTTGATCACAGTGCCATTGAGGTGAAAATTGCCCTCTGTCAGCAGCTTGAACATTTGACGCTAAGCGAGCCCCTCGCTCAGCGCTTGCTTAGTGAGTTTTATCAGGCGAGCGGCGAACATCGACTCTATTATCTGCGCGCCTTAGCCTCTATGCCTGCATTGGCTCAAGAAGCAATTCAATACTTAGATGATCAAGAGGCGTTAGATGACGTCGCTTTAGTTACCATCGCAGGTAGAAACTGGACGGCATTAAAAGACGATCAGACTCGCAAGATCTATCTCGAAGCTTTAGCAAAACAACCACAGGCCTTCTTTAATCAGATCTTTGCTGATATCGTGGCTATTCCAGCAATACGAACTCAGTTTTTGATGGCATTAAGAGATCCTGAGCGTAGTCCCAACCTAGCCAATGCCATCGGCGGACTCTTTAAGGTAACCAAAGCATGATGACAGATTTTTTAATGATCGCCGCCTTGGTGGTCATTGCCGCTTTCTTCTGGCAACTCAGACAAATGGCAGAGCTAAGCCGCCTTTTTGCCAACAGCGAATGTAAAAAACAGCGAGTACAACTCCTGGCCATCGCCATGGAGTCTGCCCGTCCTAGCATAGGCGGCAGCAGCGGCTTGACCTGGAAAGCAAAGTTTTTGCTGGAATTTAGTACTGACGGCCTTAATCAATATCGCGCGCACATATGGATGCATGGTAAGAAAGTAGAAAAAATTCAATGGCCTATATTCCCGGAACCGGAATGGCTTGAGGCCCCTGAGGCAAGAGGCTCGCTTGGTGGCGGCTGCGGCAGTCGCGGTGGTTGTAAGCCAGGCGGGTGTAAATAACCCAGAGAAGCCTTCACGTCCAATGCCTTATTCTGGGCAAAGAAAAAGCGCGGCTCAATCATGAGTCGCGCCTTCTATCTTTTCGCTAAGCAATCCAGCTATGAAAGTGCTCCCTGCTCCATCCTTGCGAATTTATGCTCCTTGCATCTTCCTTGGTCCCTTTATTCCTTGTACCTGTTAACACTTAAATACTCGTTAAAGTACTTATTATCAGTGCTAAGGTACCTTCCTTGTGCTTGGTGATCCATTTACCAAGTATGCTTAATCCTTAAGCATGTCCAGTTTCTTCCATGGGATTCCATTCCATACACTCCGTGTTATCTGCCATCCTGAGCAGAATTCAATCATCCGTGAATGTTTGACCTTCCCTAGTTACCACTCATCCTTGAGCGTCCATCCTGGTACCATCCTTGCCATCATCTTCCTGATGATGTTTAGGTCTTCCTGACCTTTCCCTAACCATTCATCCCTGAACACTGTTAATTCTAGCGAAGGCCGCAACAAAACAAAGTACCTCGCAAAACACTATAATCACTGCCACATGATTGTCATATCAACAAAATCAAATAAGCCATTGATATAATTTTAAAATATATCTTTATGCAGATATAATCAGCTTGCCTTCAGCTTTATGTCGCACATTAATGTAAGAAATGTCTCACACGATGACGGGCATTTATAATGGCTAAAACTTAAAGGCAAAAGACAACAGAGCTGATCACATATGATCAAAGGCCACAAATAGAAAAGGCGCACTGATAAAAGTGCGCCTTTTCTATACTCTTGTGTAAGCTTTCCTGCTTTCGCCGTGCTCCCTGCATCATCCTGATCACATCGACATCCTGCCGTCTCCCAAACTCCTGAAACGTCCTGTCTTTATCATCCCTGGACGGTTAATTCATTTAACCGCACTCCCATATCCTATGGGATCCAGCGCATCCTGCACTATAGTCCTTTATTTCAGCTAGCTCTTAGCATCCCTGACGCTTATTCATCCATAGCGGTGTCATTCCATGCCACCGTCCATATCCTTGTTCGTCCCTGACACGCTATGACCTTCATCTCCTAGAACATCAATATCTGCGTGATTAAAGCAAGCTGGTTAACTTGGACTCAGTATAACCAGACCAATCTAAAAATGTACGCCATAAGAAACAATTGTAAATAGCTTGATTTTTAACCAACCAAAGTTCGATGCTTAAGCTATTGAAAATAACAGAATAAATATTATCCGCCGTCATAAACAGCTAGGATATCTGGAAAATAGCTCACGCATTTGTAAGCGATCTCTCACAAGAGGCCAGGCTAAATGTGAGCTTACTCAAACAACTATTGATCTCGACGGCGGGTTAACCACTGCACCAGCATGACCCAATCGGCTAAAAAGCTATACAAGGGATACTCGAAAGTCGCCGGTCTATTGCGCTCAAACACAAAGTGTCCAATCCAAGCTGCACCATAACCCACCACAGGCAATAACCAGAGCAACCAGTAGCTGGATGATAATAGAGCCGTCAGCAGTAAAGCTAACACCAAGAGGCTACCCAAATAGTGCATCCCGCGGCACCTGGCATCACTATGCTGCGACAGATAAAAAGGATAAAACGCCTTAAAACTCTGATATTGCTTACTCAACCTCAGGACTCCGGTAAAACAGCAGCTCACCTTCTACGCTGCCTATGGTCAATCGCTCTATGGGTGCAAAACCCATGGTTGAAAATAGGTGTGTATGCTCATCATGGGTCACATAAACACCTACTCCCTCTAACTCAGGCTGCTCATCACACCAACTCATCACCGCCTGGATAAGGCGCTTTCCTAACCCCTTTTTCTGCTCAATGGGGGTCACGGCGATAAACTGCAAGATACCGCAGTGGGTGCTAGGAAGATGCTCGAGAATCGATGATTCTTTTTTCATTAAAGCCTGGGTCGACTGCCACCCTGTACTTAACAGCATCTTGAGTCGCCAATGCCAATATCTGGCCTCTCCCAGCGGTACCTGCTGAGTTACGATACAGGCCAAGCCGATTAAACGATCTTCGTCAAACAGACCTATCAGCGCCTGCTCTTCCTGCCAAAGGGTGTGTAACTCTTCACGGATAGCACCACGCAACTTCTGCTCATATTGCGCCTTGTCCCCCTTATGCAGAGCGGCGATAAAAAAGGGATCATCATGGTAGGCATTGTAGAGAATAGAAGCGGCAACCCTTAGGTCTTCAGCAGTTAAATAGACAGCTTTATAGGTTTCTTGAACAGGTGGGATGTCTGTTGGCGTCATTGCTGTTATTCCTTGATTCAGATCAACAACACTCAATGTAACAAGCTTGTAAAAAAGTGCAAACTTTAATCGATTCGACACTTTATCAATTTATTGCATACTTATGAGAGCGCCTCTTCAATTAATTAAGTGAGGGAAAAATGGATATTACACCACCGGATCTAGCCGCCCTATTTGATCAACTCGGACTATCAAGTAACCCCGACGCCATAGAGGAATTCCTCAAACAACACTCGATCGCCCAAGGCGTACATATTGCGCAGGCCCCTTTTTGGAATACCGCTCAGCGTCACTTCTTAGCCGAAGCCTTGGCCGAAGATGCCCAATGGACAGAGGTTATCGATCACTTAGACGCTCAGCTGCGCGCCTAATCAGGTTTCCAATTAAGATAAAAACGCTGACACCAATATAGATGTAAGATATTGACCGATCAAAAAAGGCAAGCTCGAAAGGCTTGCCTTTTAATTAGCGGCTTACATTACATGTTGTGGTAGGCCTTCTCGCCCCAGCCCACAACGCGATCATCACTAATCACGACTGGCGTACACTCATCCTTGGTTGTGGTGCCGTCTCCGCGCGTGCGTTGAGTACGGTAGTAAAGCACATTGATCGCCTTATCTTCCTTGGTATAAGCCTCATTGAAGTCTGCCGTCCCCATTAAGGTCATCACCTGATCTCGACTCATCCCCAGTGTCAATTTAGACAAATTGGCACGATTTTGCTCTTGAATACGCTCCCAAGAGTTTCCACTGCTCCAGCCTTTGTCGCCTTCACCCACGTTTAATACACACCCAGATAGCGCTAAACTAGTAGCACCGAAGACTAATGCGGTTATTAATTTTGTTTTCACTTTCACGTCCTGTTTATCTATTATAACTGGACACAGATAAAGCAAAGCTTATGCCAAAAAAGTAAAAACCTAAATATCAACAAGTTATGATCAACTCATCCTTAAGTGTGTGTCAGCTATGCTAAAAAGTAAGGAATTTAACTAACCATGAGTCCTATCGAACAGGTGCTCGCCGCCGCACAAAAATTAAGTCTGGCTGGTAAGTCTCCCAGCCTGGCACTGATTAAGGCGAGCTTGGGTAACTCTCTTCCCATGCCCATCCTGGTACAAGGCCTACAACGATTTAAGGCTATGTCGAGCGAAGATCGCGCCAACATAATACTCAATAATGCCACGCCAGCAGCGCCTACACAGTCCCCTCAAGAGGAGGCGACACTCGCTGCACTGCAGCAAGAAGTCAGCCGCCTAAGTGCTAATCAAGAAACCCTAATAGACCGTATCGCCAAGCTTGAAGCGCGACTCAACAATGAGGACGCTTCTTAATGCACGTGGTAGAACTCAGATTTGAGTGTTTTGACAACACCACGATCACCGCAGCCGAACGTGCAATCAACGGTTTGCTCGAAGCCTACCGCGCCAACGGCCAGGTATTAGGACGCGAGTTTGCCGTGGCGTTTAACGAGGGGGAGTTTAGAGTCCGTCTGCTGTTACCAGAAAAGAGCAGTCTGGCGAAGCGCTTCAACAGTCCCTGGGTGAATGTTGCCCTAGATGAACTCACTCAAGCTAAGCTGCTGCACCCCAGAGAGAAGTATATTGGACAGGATATTAACTCAGAAGTTAGCAGCACTGAGCCCCCTAGCTGGCAACTGCTTTATACCAGCTATGTGCATATGTGCTCACCCCTTCGCAACGGCGATACGCTGCAGCCTATTCCTCTGTATCAGATCCCGGCCACCTTTAATGGCGACCATAAAAGGGTGATCAAATGGCAAACCGAATGGCAAGCCTGTGATGAACTGCAGATGGCCGCCGCTACTAAGGCAGAGTTCGCCGCCCTCGATGAACTGAGCCGCTGCGACAGTGACCTGTTTCGCCGCGGCTGGGACCTGCGCGGGCGCATTGAATACCTCACCAAAATCCCGACCTATTACTATCTGTATCGAGTGGGTGGCGAGAGTCTGGCTTCTGAGCAGCAAAGACCCTGTCCGCGCTGCGGTAATACGGACTGGCTTCAACCATCGCCGCTGTTAGATCTGTTCCATTTCAAGTGCGATAACTGCCGTATCGTCTCCAACATCTCTTGGGATCATCTCTAGACGGTTAGCCAGCACTTAGCCTGCTTAAGCCCTTACTTCTTGGGGCGCAGGTGACGCCACATCATCTTTAATCGCTGCCAGATCCCAGGATGATCGGTCTCAGGCAGCGACTCCTCGAGAGGCTTTTGCGCTGGACTCACCCTAGGCGTCAGGCCTTCAATGAAGGCCTCTAGGCTTTCCGCCAGTTGCCTATGGGGCAGTTCACCCGGCACCTCTATCCAGACGCCGCCAGTTTCATTATCGACCACCAACATCTCATCGCCCTCCCCGAGGACACCGATAAACCAGGTCGGCGGCTGCTTTAACTTCGCCTTCATCATAAGGTGACCGATTAAATTCTGCTGCAGATACTCAAAATCTTGCTGATTCCAGGCCTGTAACAGCTCACCTTCGCCAAATGCCGAACCAAACATCACAGGAGCCGAAAAATAGCGTCCATAAAATGGCTGAATACTGGGGTGCAACTTCATGGATAAGGCATGCTCAATATTGTCAAACTGACCTTCATCTTCGCGTTTTATCGCTTGCCACTGCACTGAGTTTTCAGGCGATTGAGTGACCCTATCGAGATCACACTCAAGCACACAGGGAGAAGCTTCGCCCAAGGGATAATATCGAGGAGATTCACCCAGTTTGTCGCTATAGACTTGATGATAAAGCGTAAAAAATTGATCCAACGCAGACAAAGAAGACACTTAGCAGTTACCCAAAATTTAAGTATAATGTGCCTCTATTTTGACATGGAAAAACGATTGATGACACAGGTTCATGACCCTTATCACGACGCTCCCGCGTTATCCCAACTAACCTTAGGCAAATCGACTGGCTATCAGGCTAATTACGATGCCTCACTGTTACAGGGTGTACCACGCAAGCTCAATCGTGACGCCATAGCCTTAGGCGATACCCTGCCTTTCCATGGCGCCGATATCTGGACCGGCTATGAACTCTCCTGGCTGAATGCCAAGGGCAAACCCATGGTCGCCATAGCCGAGTTTATCCTCGACTTTAACAGCGACAATCTGATCGAATCTAAATCCTTCAAGCTCTATCTCAACAGCTTTAACCAGACTCGTTTTGAGTCTATCGAAGCGGTGCAACAGACCTTGGCTAAAGATTTATCCGCCTGCGCTGGTGGTGAAGTAGTGGTTAAGATCATCGAGCCGAAACAGTTTGCTCATCAAAGAGTAGTCGAGCTACCAGGAACCTGTATCGACGATCTAGATATCGAAGTCGATGACTACGATTTCAGCAGCGATTATCTTATCGATAGCACTGATGACAAGAGTGTAGTGGCCGAGACACTAACCTCTAACCTTTTGAAATCAAACTGCCTAATTACTTCGCAACCTGACTGGGGCAGTGTGATGATTCGCTACCAAGGGCCCAAGATTGATAGAGAAAAACTGCTGCGCTATCTGATCTCCTTCAGACAACACAATGAGTTTCACGAACAATGTGTAGAGCGGATCTTCGTCGATCTCAAGCGTCTGTGTCACTGCGCTAAACTGACTGTTTATGCCCGCTATACGCGGCGTGGCGGCTTAGACATCAATCCTTATCGTAGCGACTTTGAAAATCCGCCGGAAAACCATCGTCTGGCAAGGCAATAGCAATCAGCAGCCCGCAACAGCGGGCTGTTTTTTATCCACACCATCCCTTTTTCCCCTCGTACAGTCACTTTTCTTGCAGATGAAAAGCAAGGCCCCCTTTCAACTACACTATTAGAGTGCAAGCAGAATTATTTAATTATCGCCACTCATACCACTTTAGAGATACCCCTAATTAAGTATAAGCTAATGATCTTTATCACAATTATTAACAGAAAAAATCAATCACAATGTAACATTGTTTTAGATCAACAAATCAATCCTTTTGCAGACCTATAACAGTTCAAGAGCAATGACCATACAAAAGGATTACAATTAATGAAACTTCACGCCCTCAGCCTCGCCGTACTTGCCAGTCTTTCAACCTCAGCCCTTAGTGCAGAAAGTGTTGACCCACTAAAAAAGGCTTTTATCGATGACTCTCAGGTGAAAGTGAAATTTCGCCTGCGCTATGAAGATGTGGATCTGGCCGATGTAGACCAGCAAAACCAAACCACACTGCGCACGCGCCTGACCTATCAAACTGGTGACTTCTACAAGCTGTTTGCCTTGGCTGAAGTGGACGATGTGCGTTCTACCGACGACGAACCTCTGATTGCCGACTATGAATATACACAGATTAATCAGGCCATTATCGGTTATCGTGGCCCGGCTAACACCTTGGCCCAATATGGTCGTCAGCGCATCCTGCTCGACAACCAGCGTTTCGTCGGTGGTGTTGGCTTCCGCCAAAATGAACAGACCTATGATGCTTTCTCGGTGAAGAACACTGAGGTTGCAGGACTAACGGCTTACTACGCCTATGTGAATAACGTAAATCGCATCTTCGCCGAAGGTTCTGGCAAAGATGAGCACAAGAATAAGACTCACCTAGTTAATGTTAACTACAAAGGGTTAGAGTTTATCAAGCTCAGTGGCTACGCCTACTTGATCGACAACGTCAATGTAGCAGCCTTCTCGACCGACACCTATGGTCTGCGTGCCTCGGGCGATATCAAACTCGATAAACTAAAGTTCAACTATGAAGCTGAATACGCCCAGCAGTCTGAAGGCGGCGATAACCCTGTCAGCTACTCAGCGGCTTACTATAAACTTGGGGCGGGAGTGGACTTGGATCTCTTTGGCGCCAAAATTGGTTACGAGGTACTAGGTTCTGACGATGGCAAGGCGGGCTTCATTACCCCACTGGCGACCCTACATGCCTTCAACGGTTGGACAGATAAGTTCCTCTTCGGCGGCAAAGGGAACTGGGAAAACGGTATCATAGATACCCACCTTATCCTCACGGCTAAAGTTGCCGGACTCAAGCTGCTGGCCAAATACCACAAATTCGATTCCGACTACGGTGACGTGGACATGGGTAAGGAATGGGGCGTATCGGCGACCTATCCTTTCCTCAATAACTACAGTGTCGGTGTGAAATACGCAAGCTTCAGCGGCGCCGATGAAGGTTATGGCTTCTCTAACGACACAGACAAACTCTGGTTAACCTTCCAAGCGAACTACTAAGCCTTAACCTGTCGCCCTAAGGGGTGGCAGGCCGCCAATACTCCCTTTTGCAGGAAAACTGAGGTTTTCCTGCTTTTTTAACTTAACAAGATAACAGCAGTTGTTGGATACCCACGCTGTGGCAATGCCAGGTAATTTCACGCTCCGTCTTAATGCTAAGCGCAAAACGATATTCCCGCTCAAGTTGCCCGAGCCAGCTCTGCCATTGACCTGCTGGAATACCCCGCCCCTCATCCCCCTGCAAAAACAGGCTTACCGACTGCGCTATACCGGCCGTTTGCGGCTCTCTCCCAACAAAGCTTAAGGTCTGAGATTGCATGCTAGCGAGTTCAAAATAAAAAGATTTTAGGGATAAGGCCAACCCCATCCCTTTCGCCTTGATATACGACTCCTTAAGCGCCCAGAGATCAAAAAAACGATCCCGCTGCTGATGCTCGGGCAAAGCCAACAAAGCCTGGGTTTCTTGGGGGGTAAAATAATGATTGAGAATGGCATGGATGTTTGTGTTTTGCCGCTTTCGCTCGATATCCACTCCCAACGCCAACGCATCAGTTCCTTGAGTGATAGCCAGCAGCAAATAGTCGCCACTATGGCTGAGGTTAAATATCAGCCCCGAACGTTCGGCGCAATCACTGGCTAACACAGGCTTACCCTTCTCCAGATAATCGAAACGCCATGCATCAGGTTTAATTGCCAGGCTGGCATCGGCTTGCTGGCGCGCATCTACCTCAGAGAGCAGCGCACGCAGGTAACACCTCACCAGCAGCGCTTTCTCTCGAGCCTTAGGCTGCAGATAACGATCCACTTTATTGCGCTCATCTTGGGGTAACCACTGGCGCAGCGCCTGCTTCGTGTCCTCGCCAATAGGCTGTGACAACTCACATAGGTATAGGTTAACGGGCAGCGAAGAAGCGAGAGAGGTGTTCAAAAACTGGGGTATCCATCAAAAATAGCGTCGACTCAAGGGTATCATTCGGACAAGTGGAACACCACTTTCACTAAAAACAGGACTTCCCCTAAAAACTCCATTTGAGCTGCAGACAACCCAAAGTAGACGCCGATTGACCAAAGAGGCTGGCGGGCGAACCATCGAAACGCTGACCTATCACACTTAACTGCCAATCATCGGCCAGGGAATACTGGTAGGTGACGCCGTAGAAATAGGAGCCGTCATCATAATAGCTTACTGTGCCATTAAGGCGGCTCAGCGGCGACAGATCCAAACCTGTCTCCAGGTAAAAGGTCCACGGCGTAAAACTCAACGTGCGCGCAGTTAACGGCAGATTCAGATACAGCAGGGCATTGTCTATGGATAGAGGCGATGAGATATAGAGCGCGGCGCCAAGCACGCGCCAGTTGGCCTCAGACGCAAAGCTGTAATCCAGCTCTAACGTCGCCACCGAACTCGAGAAGTGCGTGACGCTCCCCAAAGGCGCAACATCAGGGCCTGACTGAACCGATAACTCTTCTTGAGGCTCGAAATGACTATATTCGCCGCGAAACCCTGCCCCGGCAATATCGCCAGCAAACCCAAAGCCCAAGACGATATCCTCGGCGGCCTTGCCAGCAATAATCTGCCAATCCCATCCCGAGTAATGACCGAGATAGCGACCGGCGTAGTAATGGTTCTGCTCCCCTGACTGGCTATAAACCAGCTCGAGGTGACTGGCAACGCCCAAACGGCGATTGACCCTAAGGCCATCGACTCCGCGGCGCTCGGCATAATCGACATCGTAAATCGAATAGGCGTTAAAGATATCGTTTGGGTTCCACAGGGTGCTCATGGCCCAATTGACTCTGAACCTGCCTGCACTTAGCTGCCAATCGGCATTGACTTGCCAGCTAAGATAGACGCGATCTAACTGGCTATTACCAACCCAACCATCCCTGTCGAGCCAGTTGAGTGACAGATCCCAGTAGCCGGGATCCCAGCCCAAGAGCTCGCCATAACCAGGCAATCGGGCCGAGTCACCCGCCGTCAGGCGATTACGCAGCCCCAGATTCATCCTAACACCTGCATCCCAACGATATTCCAGATTAAGCCGCTGATGTATCAGGTTATCCCACAGCGCGTCACCATTATCTGGGTCGATGACAGAGCCTAAGTAACTTACATAACCATCAAGTTGCCAGGCGTCCTGAGGGGCGACACCAGGGATAGGCGATGCCAGCGATGGCAAGGCCAGCCCTAAGGTCAAGAGGCCAAACAGCGCCGGGGCGCTGCGCGTCACTGACATCTGTCCTCCACCAACTGACCATCTTCAAAGACAATGACCCGTTTCGCCCTGGCAATCACCCTGGGATCATGGGTTGAGAAGATAAAGGTCGTGTCCTCCTGCTCGTTTAATCGCTGCATGATATCCAGTAATTCGGCGGTGCTCTTGGCATCTAAATTGGCGGTGGGCTCATCGGCCATTACAAATCTGGGACGAGACGCTAAGGCCCGCGCGACCGCCACCCGCTGCTGCTGCCCGCCAGAGAGTTTGGCCGGTATCTTATGCATCTGACTCTCAAGCCCTACCTGAGTGAGCAGCTCTGTAGCCCGCTCGCGACATTCGGCTTCGCTGCGCCCTTGCAGCTGCATGACAAATTCCACATTTTCCAGAGCCGTTAACACAGGCAACAGGCTATAGTCCTGAAAGATGAAGCCTACGTGATCGCGGCGAAAGGCGATTAATGCCTGCTCACCCAACTTAGCGATGTTCTCACCGTCAATCAACACAGCGCCGCTGCTGGGACTGTCGATGCCACCTATCATGTTCAGCAGTGTCGTTTTTCCCGAACCAGACGGCCCCATGATGGCAACAAACTCCCCCTGAGCTATGGTCAGATCCAGCGGCTTAACCGCGGTGACTGGAAAATCGCTCTCCGGGTTATAGACCTTGGTTAATCCTTTGGTTGCTATTGTCATTATCTCATTCGACTCCAAGAACTATTCATCATCAATATTCAACGTCAGTAGTCATAGTGTTAGTGCTTTTGCGACATGGCATCCACAGGTCGCTGCTTTATGATCTGCCGGGCCGGATAGAGGGCCGCTAGCAGACTGACGATCACCACCATCAGCAGGGTCGCCAGGTACTGGCTGGGCGACACCTGAGGATAAAGGGTCGTCGACACCCCAAAGGCGCCCAGGCCTTCGGCCATGTTGCCAAGGGCGATGCCGGTATGGGCCAGTATCCTTATCACCACTATACTCAGCGCCAGCCCCAATAGCGCGCCACTAAGCCCCAGCAGTAAAGACTCCAATAAAATCAGCCGAAACAGCTTGCCCTTAACCATACCTATCGCCATCAAGACGCCAAACTCCCGGGTTCGTTCAAACACCGCCATCAACATGATATTGGTTATCCCTAACCCCAAGGCAGAGATGAAGATCAACAAAATGATACCGTTGCTGGTGCCCATCTGAGCGATGATGGTCGCTAACATGGGCTGGATCTGCTGCCAGTCGCGCACTACATCCTCATGGGCCACCGCACTTGCCAGCCGTTTCGCCACCGCCTTAGCGGCGCTGTTAGATAAGGTATTGGCATCATTAAGGCGAATAGCGATTTCATGTACGCCATCCAAACCCGCTATCTGCGACAACTCCTCCCGGCGCACATAGGCGTTGCCGTCATCAAAGCTGCTAGAGGGCGAGCGATACAGCCCTACCACCCGAAAGGCCGCTCCGCTCACTGCCTTATCGGCATTGCTAAAGGTAAGCACCACCTTGGCGCCGAGTCTTAACTTGAGCCGCTTAGCGGTTTTCTCTGAGATCACTATGGGGTGGCGTCCCGTGGCGTTGAGCCAGTCGCCCTCAATAATGTTGCCAGCGATGGGCGTCACTTGAGCCTCGGCGACAGGGTCCACGCCATTGATGCGAATGCCGCGGCTCGCTCGAGGCGAGGCCAGCATCCCCTGCACCAAGAATCGCGGCGAAACGCCTGTCACCTCAGGAAGCTGAGCCAGTTTAGCCAACACGGGGGCAGGAGCCGTCACTCGGGAAGTGATGTCAGGATCGATGAGATACTCTTTATGGTGCAACTGCAGGTGGCTGGTCTGCCAGGCGATGGCATTATTGATCATGTTGGCGTACATGCCCGTCAGAAAGCCTATCATGACCACCACGCCCACCAAGCCTACCACCATGGCGCACAACATGATGCTGGTACGCAGGCGATTGCGCCATAAATTGCGCCAGGCCAGCAGGAGCAACATGGGCGGCTGCAGACGAGTTTGTGCTCTATTGGGCATCGTCACCTCCCTTAAGCGCCGCGACTACCACGAGACGCTGGGTCCGCCACAGTGGATAGAGCAGACAGAGCGTCATCAGCGCCAAAACAATCAAGACTTGTGTACCAACCAAGTTAAGGGACACCTTCATGGGGATCACCGGCTCCCAGCCCATCTCCAGCATCATCTTGGCGGTTTCACCTGTCAGAGAAATAGGATGAAAATAGAAGTAGCCGATCACTACCAGGCTGACCAGCAGGCCCATAGCCATACCCAGCAAGGCGATCATGCCCGACTCAATCACCAACAAACGCAGTAAGGTTAACCGCCCCATGCCGGTGGCTAACATGACACCAAATTCACGTCGGCGCTCCAAGGTCATCATCAGCAAGGTCGCAAACAGGGCAAAGCCGACGATTAGGTATAGCAGACAGATCATAAACAGGCCGCCGGCCCTGTCTAAGGCGATCTGCTGCGCCATCTCAGGCGCCAACGACTGCCAGTCGCGCACCTTCACCGCGCTACCATAGTGGTGCGACAGCTGCTGCGTCAGCTGGTCGACCTGATCCAACCTATCGCTATGCAATACCCATTGCGTCACCTGTTCGCCGGTCGAGAACAGTTCTTGCGCCGCACTGAGCGGCATATACACCAGCTGATTGTCCAGCTGGGCCAAGGGAAAACGCAGTATGCCGACGATAAGGTAGACACCCGCCGCCGTCTGGCCATGGTAGCCCTGACCATAGAGCACCAGCTCATCACCCACACCAAGCTTCAGGTATTCGGCTAACCCCTGCCCCAACAACACCTGTGGCGCTTTCGGGGTTAAGTACTCACCTGCCACCAACTTATCCACTATGCCTGAATAAGCATTTTCAGCTTCGGGGCGCACGCCATACACCATTACCCCTTTAGAGCGCTCGTCACTCGATGCTAACAAAAAAGATTCGATTCTGGGCAGGGCAAAAGTGATGTGAGGTAAGGCTTTTGCCGGCGCGATAAACGCATCATCACCGGGCAGCAAGTCTTCGATGCTCTCTGTGATGGCAAATTCGGGAGATTGCAGCTGGATCAAGCCAGTGGAGAAGCGGGCGCTGTTATCGATATTATGCTCATAACTTCCCTCTTGCATACTGCGCGTAAAGAGCGATAAAAACAGCGCCAGCGACAGGGCAAAGGCGGTCAGCAAGGTACGCCGCTTCTGCCGCCAGAGATTACGCCATGCCAGCTTGATTAACATGCTTAGCCGTCTCCTGTTGCTGGGGTAACGCTAGTCTCGCAGCGCCTTCATCTGCTGCTTCGAGAAAAAGTCATCCCCAATCTCAAAATCAAAGGCCGCCTCATGGGTGATAAGCTCGGTGCGCTGCCCCGGCTTATCGGCGGGGATCATCACCATCTTGGCCGCCAACATACGTCCGCCCATAGATTGAATATCAGAGGCTGTCAGGATATTGACCAAGTCGTCAAACTCATCGAAAAACTCAACCCGGCGCTGTAGATAATGAGACGTCGAGATCCATAAACGGATGCGGCTCCACACTACTGGCGCATCGGGCTTGGCAAAGGCGTCGATAACGAAGCAGTCGTCGCCCTCAATCGCCTCGCGCTTCACTAGCTGATGACGATAGTCGACCACAATCGATGACTGATTGATCAGATCGTCATTGGTAAAATCAGAGCCCATCCACGACTGGCTCAACATAGAGGGGGCTATCTTGATGATGCGCTCGATGGCGGGAACCCAGTTCCACATCTCACGGTAGCGTTTGAGCGACATACTACCCTTATCTTTAGCTGGCGCCGTCACCAGTACCAAGGAGAGATCTTGCCCCTTGGTCCAGCTCTTCATACTCATCGAGCGCGTCCAGTTCGGCCGCACGATATTCATGGTCGCCACCACGTAACTGGAATTACCACGCATCTGTTCATCGGCGCGGCGCACTATCTCACGGGCCTGCTCGGCAGTGACACTTTCATCCCTGGCTAGAGCATCTATTGTTGGTGCCAGGCACAGCATGAGCCCAAGCAAAAGGCCCAATAACCCAAAGCGCCAAGGTCTTACTCCTTCCATGATAAAACCTCCCGATGACTGCCAACCATCATAGCCTAAGTGCCAGGCTGGCTTATTAAAAATAGACTATAACTACTTGTCCTAAAAGGAAACCGTCGAAAGTGTGAGCCGTTTCATTTCTAGGCCTCTACTTAGGTCTTTACTTAGGCCTTTATTTAGACATTTACCCTGTCACCATGACTTGGCGGCGTCGATGTCACCAGAAATTCCAGTACCTGCTCACCACCATTACGCAGGCAATGAGCTTGACCCGGCGCGACATGCAGCCCTTGATGGGCCGAGAGTCGATATTCAACGCCCTCCACCTCCAGTAGCGCGTAGCCAGACAGAATAAAGAAAAACTGCTCGGCCACGCTGTGATAGTGGCGCTGTTCACCTCGCCCCACCGGCACCTGCTCCTGAATCACACTAAGCGCCGGGCGCTTCACCAGATGCCAACCATCACACTCTTCACCCCACTGATAATGCTCGGCGCTCGCTTTGCTTATCACCATCGTCCATTTCCTCGTCATCGACTACCGTGAGTAAGCACCCTAATCGGCCGCTCAGGCAAGCGCAATAAAAAAGGAGGAGCCAAGCTCCTCCTCTTCGACCTTACGGCTATGCCTTATTGGCTAATGGCTCTTTGTTTTAAAGAGCCGCTAATGGCTTCTGGCCTCAGAGATCAGTGACTTCTGCACATGATCCGGTACCACATCGTAACGACTGAAGGTCATGGCAAACTGCCCATCACCACCGGTGAGGGATTTAAGTCGGGTCGAGTAGTCGTCGACGGTCGCCAGCGGGGCCTCAACCTCAACTTCCACCTTGCCATTGCCCTGAGCCTGAGTGCCACAGATGATGCCGCGGTTAGCGCTGATATCGCCGGTAATATCGCCCACATGCTCCTGGGCGACCTGTACCTGCATCTCAACAATGGGCTCTAATATCACAGGATTGGCCGCCTGCACTGCTTCCAGGAAGGCTTTCTTGCCTGCCATCACAAAGGCGATCTCCTTCGAATCGACACTATGGTGTTTACCATCGAGCAGAGACACTCGTACATCCTGCATCGGGAAACCCGCCAAGGCGCCACCACTCATCGCCTCCTTGACCCCCTTCTCGACCGCTGGGATATATTGGCTGGGCACCGAACCGCCCACCACCTTGCTGACAAATTCAAACCCTGTTCCTCTTGGTAAAGGTTCAACGGTTAATTCCACCTCGCCAAACTGGCCCGCGCCGCCAGACTGCTTCTTATGACGGTAACGCGCCGTCGCGCTGCGGGTGATGGTTTCACGATAGGCCACGGCTGGCACATCGGTTTCCATGTCGACATTAAACAGGTCATGGGCTTTCTCAAGGGCGATTTGCAGATGCAGATCCCCTTGGCCTTGTAATATGGTTTGCCCTTCGGCCTCATTCTTGGCGATATGCAAACTCGGGTCTTCCACCACCAGCTTATTAAGCACTTCGGCAATCTTCTGCTCATCGCCGCGGCGCTTGGCCGATACCGCTAAACCAAAGATCGGCTGGGGCAATACCAGCTCAGGCAGATGAAACTCATCTTCATCATGACTGTCGTGAAGCACGGCGCCCACCGTCAGCTCATCCACCTTAGAGATGGCGCAGATATCACCCGGCACGGCTGAGGTCACGCTGATCTGCTTATCTCCCTGCAATTTAAACAGGTTACTTACCTTGATCGGTTTACGACCATCACCAATAAACAACTTCATCCCCAGAGAGATGGTGCCCTGGTAAACCCGAAAGACCCCCATACGACCAAAGAAGGGATCGATCGCCACCCGAAACACATGCGCCAGGGCATGATCATCACTCGATTGCGTCACATCCACAGGCAATGCCGACTCACCCTGTCCCTTGATAAACTGCGGAGGGTTGGCCTCTAGCGGATTAGGACTGAGTTTAATAATCAGCTCCAGCAGCGCGCCAATCCCCACCTGCTCTTCGGCACTGGTAAAGCAAACTGGCACAAGGTGTCCCATCCGCAGAGCGGTTTCCAGCGGCTCATGTAACTGCTCGGGTGTCAGGTTTTCCCCCTGCTCCAGATACAGTGCCATCAGCTCATCATCTTCCTCCAGCACAGTATCCACCAGCTCATCACGGGCACTGGCCACATCGTGAAACAGCGCCTGGCCCTGCAACTCGGGCTGCGGGTGCAGATAACAGTCAATCACATCATCCAGCGCCACATTGGGCAGGTTGACCGGCAAGCAGCGATGGCCAAACTTGGTTTGAATCTCATCGAGCAGCCCAGGCAGATTGGCGCCATTGCCGTCGATATGGTTGATGGCGATCATCACCACCTTGCCCTGGGCTCTGGCGGCCTCGAACGCACGTTGAGTGATGGTTTCTATACCGGTTACGGCATTAACCACCAAGAGCACAGACTCCACACCGCTGAGGGGTAAGAGCGCTCGGCCGAAGAAATCGGGCAGACCCGGGGTGTCGATAAAATTGATGTGATGATTGTCGAAATCGAGATTGAGGAAGGAAGGTTCTAGGCTATGTCGGTGGTCTTTTTCCTGGGCAGTGAAATCAGCATGATTTGTGCCCTTGTCCACCCTGCCTTTTTGAGTGATCGCATTTCCCTGAAACAGCAGTGCCTCTAACAAAGTGGACTTGCCCGCCCCTGTGTGTCCGAGCACCGCCAGATTCCGAATCTGCTCGGTGGTAAACTCAGCCATATTGGCCTCCTTGATCTGTTATTCCAATAGGTAACAGCACCACGACCTCCTTACCTGCCACTAAAAATCGTGTTAGCTGCAAACAAAAACAGAGAGTTGTAATCGGTCTATTAACAACCAGTATAGGCCTGTAAACAGCAAGGACTTTTGATCGAGATCACGCTTTAACTCACAGGAAGAATTTTGCCAACTTTCGTCACAAATAGTGAACATGTGTAAGCCAAAATAGTAGCTTTGATGACTTTTAAGTCCCAGGTGATTGTATTGGTCAGCAAGCTACTGTAGTCTGCTGCTCTATTAGCGATAGAACAAACGGCCAGAGGCGAAAATACCTAGGGGAATTCGTCCTCGGTAACATAGGCCGATTTATGATTTGTCCCAATAGATTATTGATGGAAACCGATAATATCTATGCGCGAAAAGCCCAATCACAAGACGCCGCCCGCCGAGACCCATTCTAGCGGGGGTAAACTGAGCGCCAGTGAGTACCGGCACAAGAACGCCACCACCACGCCCGAGATGAGACGCTTTATTCAGGACTCAGATCTACCTGTGAGTCAGCTGGCAAAAGTGCTCAATATCAGCGAGGCAACGGTGCGTAAATGGCGCAGGCGTGACTCGATCAACGACACACCCAATACGCCCCATCACCTCAATACCACGCTGACCCCTATGCAGGAATATGTGGTGGTCGGCCTGCGCTATCAGCTTAAGATGCCCCTGGACAGACTGCTGAAGGTGACCCAGGAGTTTATCAATCCCAATGTGTCACGCTCTGGACTCGCCCGTTGCCTCAAACGTTATGGCGTATCGCGCATCGGCAGTATCGAACCCCCTCAGGTGCCCGAGCACTATTTTAACCAGCTACCTATCGCTCAGGGCAGCGACATAGTCACCTATACCTTAAATCCAGAGACACTGGCTCGCACCTTAGCCCTGCCCCAAGCAGATGGCGACAGCGTGTTGCAGGTGGCCTCTCTCACGCTACCGCCTCAGCTCACAGACGCACAACCAAATTCTGTATTGCTGGGCATAGATCCCGATAGTGACTGGATCTACTTAGATATCTATCAAGACGGTAATACCCAGGCGACCAAGCGTTACATTAAACATGTACTGCGCTTTGGCCCCTTTCATCTGCGTAAGTTATTGGTGCGCAACTACCACACATTTTTACAGCGCTTCCCCGGTGCCACCATGGCACAGCTAACACCCGGCGCTGACATTCAAACACCTGAGCTTCAGGTGGTTAACGGAGACTCATAATGAGCCAAACCGATACAACAAGCTCGACGCACAGCGAAGACAAGCGACTCAATAAGCGTCTAAAAGATATGCCCGTTGCCATTGTTGGCATGGCCAGCATCTTTGCCAACTCGCGCTATCTCAACAAGTTTTGGGATATTATCTGCGACAAGATAGATGCCATTACCGAGGTGCCAGACACCCACTGGCAGGCAGAAGATTACTATGATGCCGACAAATCCACGCCCGATAAGAGCTACTGTAAGCGTGGTGGTTTCATGCCTGAGGTTAACTTCAACCCTATGGAGTTTGGTCTGCCGCCCAACATTTTGGAGCTCACCGACACCTCGCAACTGTTGTCCCTCATTGTGGCCAAAGAGGTACTCGCCGATGCTAATCTGCCTGGCGACTATGACAGAAACAAGATAGGTATCACCTTAGGGGTGGGCGGTGGTCAGAAGATCAGCCACAGCCTCAATGCCAGATTGCAATATCCTGTGCTCAAAAAGGTGTTTAAACACAGCGGCATCAGCGACGCCGACAGCGAGATGCTGATCAAGAAGTTCCAGGATCAATATATCCACTGGGAAGAAAACTCTTTCCCCGGCTCTCTGGGTAATGTGATCGCCGGACGTATCGCTAACCGCTTCGACTTAGGCGGCATGAACTGCGTAGTCGACGCTGCCTGCGCCGGCTCTCTGGCCGCCATGCGTATGGCGCTCAGCGAACTCGTAGAAGGCCGCTCTGAGATGATGATCACCGGCGGCGTCTGCACAGATAACTCACCCTCTATGTACATGAGTTTCTCCAAGACCCCAGCCTTTACCACCAACGAAACGATACAACCATTTGATGTCGATTCAAAAGGGATGATGATAGGCGAAGGGATTGGCATGGTGGCGCTTAAGCGTCTGGAAGATGCCGAGCGCGATGGCGATCGCATCTATGCGGTGATCAAAGGCGTTGGCGCCTCATCGGACGGCAAGTTTAAATCTATCTATGCACCGCGCCCAGAAGGCCAGGCCAAGGCACTGAAACGCGCCTATGATGATGCGGGATTTGCGCCGCACACTCTCGGCCTTGTCGAGGCTCACGGTACTGGTACCGCCGCTGGCGATGTGGCCGAATTTAACGGCCTGACCTCTGTGTTTAGCGAAGGCTGCGACAGCAAACAACATATTGCCCTGGGCTCGGTGAAATCTCAGATAGGTCACACTAAGTCCACCGCGGGTACCGCTGGCCTTATCAAGGCGGCGCTGGCGCTACACCACAAGGTGTTACCGCCCACTATCAATGTGAATCTGCCTAACCCTAAGCTAAATATTGAGCAGTCGCCCTTTTACCTCAATACCGAGACCCGCCCTTGGCTGTCGCGTCCCGATGGCACGCCACGCCGCGCCGGGATCAGCTCTTTCGGTTTTGGTGGCACCAACTTCCACTTTGTGCTCGAAGAGTACCAGCGCGAACATAGCCGAGATCAGGGCAAGCTGACCCAATTCCGCCAGCGCGCCGTGCCACAAAGCTTGCTGATCAGCGGCGCCGATAAGGCTGACCTGCTCAAAAACCTGCGCCAGTTGTTAACGGCAAACGCAAGTGAGTCTCTGGAAATCCTGGCCAAGCAACACCCTCTGCGCGCCCTGACGGCCGATGCGCCGCGACTGGGTCTGGTTGCACGAAACAAAGATGAACTCAATAAACTACTGAGTCAGGCCGAGGCCAAATTACAAGGCGATGACCAGGCACAATGGTCACTACCCGGTGGCGTATATTACCGCAGCGCCGCGCCAACAGAAGCCAAGGTTGCAGCCCTGTTTGCCGGTCAAGGCGCCCAATACCTCAATATGGGGCTTGAGCTTACCTGCCACTTCCCTGAGATGCGCGAGCAATTTGTAATGGCCGACAAGGTGTTTGCCAGCCAGGATAAGACGCCGTTGTCGCAACTGGTGTACCCGGTGCCAGTCTTCACGACTGAAGAGCGCAAGGCACAAGAGGCACTACTGACCAATACCGCTAATGCCCAGAGCGCCATCGGTGCCATCTCCATGGGGCAATATGCTCTGCTGAGCGCCGCGGGCTTTGAAGCCGATATGGTCGCCGGTCATAGCTTTGGTGAACTTAGCGCCCTGTGCGCTGGCGGCGTGATCAGCCTGGAAGACTACTACCAGCTGACATTTGCCCGTGGCGATGCCATGGCCAGCCAAAGTGCCGAGGGTGCCGATCGCGGTGCCATGTATGCCATCATCACCAAAACCGCCGAAGATCTGACTCGACTGGAATCAACCCTTACTGACTTTGAGGGGGTTAAGGTCGCCAACTACAACGCACCGACTCAGCTGGTCATCGCAGGTCCAACCCAGGCCACGGCGCAAGCTGCCAGCGCCCTGAGCGAACTCGGCTTTAAGGCGATTGCCCTGCCAGTTTCCGGCGCTTTCCACACCCCACTCGTGGGCCATGCACAGGCACCTTTTGCCAAGGCGATCGATAAGGTGAAGTTTACTAAGCCGCATCGTCCTGTGTATGCCAATGCCAGCGGTGGTCGCTACGCCAATGTCGCCAAGACCATCAAGAGTGAGTTTAAGCAGCACATGCTGCAATCGGTGCGCTTTAGCGAGCAGTTAAAGGCGATGTATGACGATGGCGCGCGGATATTTGTCGAATTTGGCCCTAAGAATATTCTGCAAAAATTGGTCGAGGGTACCTTGAGCGAGCAGCTTGACTCCATCAGTACCATCAGCCTAAACCCTAACCCTAAGGGCGACAGCGACCTGCAACTTCGCCAGGCGGCGATTCAGCTGGCCGTCAACGGCATAGCGCTCGAGCAACTGGATCCCTATTGCGCCGAGCCGGCGCCGATTGAGCCAGCATCGCCAATGAACATCACCCTCAACGCGACCAACTATATTAGTCCGGCGACCAAAGCCAAGATGGAAAAGTCACTCCATGCAGGCACTATTTCTTCCAATACCCTGATCGAAGAGAAGATCGTGGAAGTGGAAAAACTGGTCGAAGTGGAAAAAATTGTAGAAGTAGAGAAGATAGTGGAAAAATCAGTCCCAGCACAGCAGGTCTCTCCGGCTCAAACAGCCGTCGAGAGCCACACCCAAGCAAGCAGTCAGCTACAAGCAGGCAATGGCGATGCCCTGAGCCAATTCTTCGCAGCGCAGCAACAAACCGCCCAGCTGCATCAGCAGTTCCTCGCCATTCCTCAGCAATATGGTGACACCTTCACTCAGCTGATGACGGCGCAAGCTCAAATGGCTGCCGCCGGTGTGGCGATCCCTGAGAGTCTGCAACGTTCAATGGAGCAGTTCCACCAACACCAGGCCCAGACGCTACAGAGCCATACCCAGTTCCTTGAGCTGCAAGCCCAAAGCCATCAAAGCGCCTTAAGCCTGCTCAGCCAAGGAGCTGTTGCTGAGCAGGCGAGCACGCCTAGCCAGGTTGCATTCACGCCAGCATCGACTCCGGCGCCAAACCCAGTAAAAGCCACTGTGCCGCCGGCCGCGCCAGCAGTTACGCCAGTACCTCAGGTACAAGCGACGGTTTATCCGCCAGTGGCTACACCTGCTAAAGTGCAGCAAACTGTGCAGCTTATCGCCCCTCAACCAATGGCACCTGCGCAATCACCTGCCATTGAGCCAGTGAGCACTGCACCAAGTGTTAAGCTGGGCAGTGAACAGGTGCAGCAGACCATGCTAAACGTTGTAGCCGATAAAACCGGTTACCCAACCGAGATGCTGGCCCTTGAGATGGACATGGAAGCCGACCTTGGCATCGATTCTATCAAGCGGGTGGAGATCTTAGGCACAGTACAAGATGAGCTGCCAAACCTACCCGAACTCAGCCCAGAAGATCTGGCCGAGTGCCGCACCCTGGGTGAAATCGTCGACTATATGAACAGTAAACTGTCCGCCGCAGGCGCTCCTGTTCAACAAGCCGCAGGCGCTACGATTAGCGTGCAGCCAGCAGTACATGCTCAAACAAGCACCGCAGCAGTCAACGGCCTTTCATCTTCACAGGTGCAGCAGACCATGCTGAACGTGGTGGCCGATAAGACTGGTTACCCAACCGAGATGTTGGCCCTTGAGATGGATATGGAAGCCGACCTTGGCATCGATTCTATCAAGCGGGTGGAGATCTTAGGCACAGTACAAGATGAGCTGCCAGGACTGCCTGAACTCAGCCCAGAAGATCTGGCCGAGTGCCGTACCCTAGGTGAAATTGTTAGCTATATGAACAGCAAACTGCCAGCCGCAGATGCTCATAGTCAACAAGCCGCAGGCGCTACGATTAGCGCGCAGCCAGCAGTACATGCTCAAACAAGCACCGCAGAAGTCAACGGACTTTCATCTTCACAGGTGCAGCAGACCATGCTGAACGTGGTGGCCGATAAGACAGGTTACCCAACTGAGATGCTGGCCCTTGAGATGGATATGGAAGCCGACCTTGGCATCGATTCTATCAAGCGGGTGGAGATCTTAGGCACGGTTCAAGACGAACTGCCAGGACTGCCAGACCTCAGCCCGGAAGATCTGGCCGAGTGCCGTACCCTGGGTGAAATTGTTAGCTATATGAACAGCAAGCTGCCAGCTGCAGGTGCTCATGGTCAACAAGCCGCCGCAGGCGCTATGACCAGCCAACAACCGACAGCACAAACTCAAGTAGGCGCTGGCTTGTCATCAACACAGGTGCAGCAGACCATGCTGAGCGTGGTGGCCGATAAGACAGGTTACCCAACTGAGATGCTGGCCCTTGAGATGGATATGGAAGCCGACCTAGGCATCGACTCTATCAAGCGAGTCGAGATCTTAGGCACGGTTCAAGACGAACTGCCGGGACTACCGGATCTCAACCCAGAAGATCTGGCCGAGTGTCGCACCCTAGGTGAAATTGTTAGCTATATGAACAGCAAGCTGCCAGCTGCAGGCGCTCATGGTCAACAAGCTGCCGCGGGCGCACCTATTCAGCAAGCCGCCGCAGGCGCTATGACCAACCAACAGCCGACAGCACAAACTCAAGCTGGCTTGTCATCATCACAGGTGCAGCAGACCATGCTGAGCGTGGTGGCCGACAAGACAGGTTACCCAACTGAAATGCTGGCCCTTGAGATGGATATGGAAGCCGACCTAGGTATCGACTCAATTAAACGGGTCGAGATCTTAGGCACAGTTCAGGATGAGCTACCGGGACTACCGGATCTCAACCCAGAAGATCTGGCCGAGTGCCGCACCCTGGGTGAAATAGTCGCCTACATGAATAGCAAGCTGCCCGCCGCAGGCGCTCATGATCAACAAGCCGCCGCTGGCTCTCATGTTCAACAAGCCGCCGCGGGCGCTATGGCAGAAACGACAGGCAAGCAAGAGGAGAGCGCCACGATTAACCAGGTGCAAGCCATCTCCGCCGAACCTTTAGTCGAGTTACCGCCTCACAGCGAGGTGGCGCTAAAAAAGCTTGAAGCGGCGAAGCCTGATGCCGAGGGTTTCGCCGCCAATGCTACCCTGGTGATCCAAGATGATGGTCACAATGCCGGGGTACTGGCCGAGAAACTCAGCAACAAAGGGCTCAATGTCGTGGTGGTGCGACTTCCTCAGGGGATGCCACAGTCACCGCTAAGCAGCGCCGTGTCTAGCGTGCAGCCAAAAGGGTTAAGCGAAGCCGACATTCAGGAGACCATGGCTGAGATCCTAGCCGAGCATGGCGCTATCACAGGCTTTGTTCACCTGCAGCCCATGGCTGACAGTGAGGCCACGCCAGCGCTTTCGCTAACCGAGACAGGGTTTAACCATCTCAGCTCAGCCTTCCTGTGGGCTAAGCACCTGCATGGTCAACTGAGTCAACAAACTGGACGCCGCTGTTTCTTCAGCGTCAGCCGTATCGATGGCGGTTTCGGCTACCTATCACCTGAACTGCTGGCCAAGAGTGAGCTCAATCAGGCAGCACTGTCGGGCCTGACTAAGACACTAAGCCACGAGTGGCCTGAGGTGTTCTGCCGCGCGCTGGATCTCGCCCCAACGATGAGCGCCGCTCTGCTGGGCGATGCCATAGTGGCTGAGTTATTCGATGCACAGACCCAGCTTAGCGAGGTAGGGATCAGTGTCGATACCGACGGACAATTGTCCCGCCACGCTTTACAGCCAGGACAGGCAGCGATACACACCCAAGCCGCCAACCTAGACAGTACAGATAAAATACTGGTGACCGGGGGTGCAAAAGGGGTGACCTTTGAATGCGCCTTAGCGCTGGCCAAGCGTTGTCAGTCGCACTTTATTCTCGCAGGTCGCAGCCAACATCTCTCGGCGGCAGAAAGACCAAGCTGGGCACAAGGTAAGTCTGTCGATCAACTCAAGCAGGCTGCTATCGCCCATATTATGGCTAGCGGTGACAAGCCAACGCCTAAGCAGATAGATGCCTTAATCTGGCCGATCAAGAGCAGCCTTGAGATTGACGCCGCCCTCAAAGCCTTCGAGGCGGTAGGTGCATCGGCCGAATATCTCGCCATGGATGTGACCAACAGCGAGTCTATCACCCATGCGCTGGGGATCATCACCCAGATAAGCCCTATCACAGGCCTTATCCACGGCGCCGGTGTATTGGCCGATAAGCATATTCAAGACAAGCAGCTCGACGAGCTAGCGCGTGTTTATGGCACTAAGGTCAGAGGCTTACAAGCTCTGCTCTCTGTACTGGATATGACCCAGCTTAAACTGGTTGCCCTCTTCTCTTCGGCGGCGGGTTTCTATGGCAACACAGGCCAGAGTGACTACGCCATGGCGAACGAGATCCTCAACAAGGCGGCACTGCAACTGACTCAGTTAAACGAGCAGACCAAGGTGATGAGCTTTAACTGGGGCCCTTGGGATGGCGGCATGGTCAATCCTGCGCTGAAGAAGATGTTTGTCGATCGCGGCGTCTATGTGATCCCACTGCAGGCGGGTGCCGAGCTGTTTGCCACCAAGTTGCTAAGCCCAAGTGGCGCGCAGCTGCTGGTAGGCAGTGATATGCAAGGCAACACAGCTAAAGCCGATGAGGCAAGCTCAGTAAAAAAGCCTGATGCGGATGAGGTGCACGTCGCACAGCATCCGCTGCCGCCTGCCACCTTAACGCGCCAGTTAACGCCCGCGACCATGGCCTTTGTCTCAGACCATGTGATCGGCGGTAACCCGGTATTACCGACGGTTTGTGCTATCCAATGGATGCGTGAAGCCGCTCGGGCGCACATTGGCGCCCCGGTAAAGGTGCGCAGCTATAAGCTGCTCAAAGGCATTATTTTCGACACCGAAGCGCCGCAAACCTTAGTGCTTACGCTAACCCCTGAATATAAGGGCGATAGCCTGACGGCCATTCAGGCCTCAATAAGCAGCGAGGGACGGCCGCAGTACCAGGCGAACCTTTGCTTGATGGATAGCGAGGACAGCTCGGCGCCAATCAAGGCCTTCGAGGGGCAGCACAATGACGAGGCGGTGACCGATGCCAGCACGCTCTACAGTGACGGCACCCTGTTTCATGGGCCAAGACTGCAGGGATTGGATAAGGTATTGAGGTTCGATGAGCAGGGGCTTATCGCCTCTGTTAGCCTGCCCCAGGTGCGCGAAGCCGACTGCGGCGAGTTTATACCTAGCCTAAGCAGCGCAGGCTGTCAGCCTTTTGCCGAAGATCTCTTGCTCCAAGCAATGTTGGTCTGGGCAAGGCTCAGCTATGGGGCGGCCAGTTTGCCATCGGCCATCGACGAGTTCATCAGTGTGCAGCCGATGCACGGCGGCGAAACCGGCTATATCGAGCTGAACGTGGTCAAGAGCAATCGCAGAAGCCTGACGGCCGATGTGGCGCTTTACCATCAAGATGGCCGCCTGAGCGCCCTGATGAAAGGGGCCAGGATCACCATAAGCTCAACCCTCAATGCCGCTTTCGTGCCACACGGCGCGCGCGATGAAACGGCCAACGAGGAGGCGACGCAGTGACCCAGGAGTTTGGCCAAAAGGTAAGCAATGCTAACGCTAACAGCGAAGGCGCGACCCCACTGCGGGTCGCCCTCTTGCTGTTGCCAAAAGATGCAGCCTTGCCCGATACCTTAGCCAATCAGCCAGTTCGCGAGCTGCAAGTAGACCAAACTGAGACAGACCTTACTGAGAATAAGCTGGCTCAGACGCTAGAGCAGGCAGTGAGCAGGGTCGCCACAGGCGATCTGGTTTGCCTGCAAGGCGCCCAGCAAACATTGCTGCTGATGCCAGCGCTCAAGGCGGCGCAGCACAAGCTGCACCCTCATGCCCATCTGGCGGCGCTGCAATATGGTCAAAACCAGAGCAGTGCACTGCAAGGCGCGCTGGCACAGGCCAAACGCCAACCGGATAGTGTTCAATGCAGAGTGCATATCAATGACATGAACAAGGGCTTCGACGCCTTGTGTCGCCTGATCGCTGATATTGCACAGCGAACCATTAGACGTTCAGATACCCGGCGTCACTATTGGTTTACCGAGCCCTATCAAGGGCGAGTGGCGACGCTTGCCCTGGAGAATACCCAGCCTCAGCAAGGGAAAGCGCAAACTCATCTGGCCATGGTGCTGACACAAGGCACAGGCCGGCTCAAGGCGCGTTCGCTACTATCGGCCAGCCAGCTGTTCTTTCTGCTACCCGGTAGCAGTGAAGCCGCGCTCAACCAAGGTCTATGGGCCCTGGCGGCGGCCTTGGATAAGCTCGCCTTATCACAGACCCAGCCCTTAGTGCGGGAGATGGCGATCATTGAGCTGATGCAGCAAAATCTCGATGCCTTTGTCACCAGCGGCCCGACACGTTTTGTGATCTGTTTACAGGCCATAAGTATCGAGGCGCTTGGGCAGGAGATCACCGCCATGAGCCAGGCGCTGGCCAAGGTCTGTAAGGAGAAAGGGGAATACCGTACGCCATCGGGTAGCTATTTCAGCGCCGCGCCGCTGGGTCAGGCCAAGCTGGCCTTCGTTTATCCCGGCGTTGGCACCATCTACCCAGATATGCTGCATGAGCTGCACAGCTACTTTCCGGCCCTGTTTAGCCGCTTGCAGCAGCAAGGAGATCTCAAGGCGATGCTGCAGGCCGATATGATCTATCAAGATGATAAGGCCGGCACTCAGCAGATGCCTCTAAGCAAGATGGCTATTGCCGGTGTGGGCGCCAGCTACCTGCTGACCAAGCTCTTGGTGGATGAATTTGCAGTGCAGCCTCACTTTGCCCTGGGTTACTCCATGGGTGAAGCCGCCATGTGGGCCAGCCTGGATGTGTGGCAAGATCCCCATAGCTTGATCGATAAGACCCTGAGCGATCCCCTGTTTACCGAGGAGATCTCAGGTCCGCTCAAGGCGGTTCGTCGTCACTGGCAACTGTCAGAGAACGACCCTCTCGAATGGAACAGTTTTCTGGTGCGATGCCAAGGCGATGATATTCAGCCTTTGCTGCAGCGTTACCCCAGAGCCTATCTTGCCATCACTCAGGGGGATACCTGCGTGATCGCTGGCTGTCAGGCCAGTTGCCAGGCCCTGTTACAAGAACTGGGTAAGCGTGGCATAGCCGCCAATCGAGTGACCGCCATGCATACGCCACCGGCCTTAAGCCTGCAGTCGCAGGTGCAGGCCTTCTATCATCAAGCTCTCATGGCCGAAGCCGCCGAGCATCCGGTCAAATTTATCAGCGCCGCCAGCCTCATCGATGGCCAAGATGGCGCCGTCAACGAGACTCAGGCCCTGAGTGCCGAAGCTATCGCGACCTCGATAGCCAAGACCTTCTGCCATCGCCTCGATTTTGAGTCGCTCATCCAGAGCGCAACCCATCAGGGGGCTGCGCTATTTGTCGAGGTCGGTGCCGACAGACAAAACTGCACCCTGATAGATAAAATTCTAAAAGCCAGCGAGACACCCCACGTCAGCGTGCCGGTCAATGCCCGCGGCGCAAACGAGGTGATCACCCTGCTCAAAGCCTTGGGCACACTGATCAGCCACAGAGTTCCCGTCAGCCTCACTGTGCTGCAACTGGGACTCAAGCGTGAACTGGCTAAGCTGCAACAGCGCAGCGCTCAAGGTGAGCCACCGCTCGCCAATACCCTATTTCAAGAGGAAGTCTAATGCCTTCAAATGAAGCGCCTTCTGCCAAACAAGCGCCAAGCAAGACCCGAGGTCATGGCAAGATTGCCATCGTGGGTCTGGCAAACCTCTACCCGGACGCCAAGACCCCTAAGCAGTTTTGGCAAAACCTGCTCGACAAACGCGACTCTCGCACCCAACTCAGCGATGACAAGCTCGGCGCCCACTTAGCCGACTATCGTGGCGAGCAGGGCGAGGCCGATCGCTTCTACTGTGATAAGGGCGGGTATATTGAAGATTTTCACTTTAATCCCTATGGCTATAAGCTGGCGCCCGAACAACTTAAGGGGATGGACGATAGTCTGCTGTGGGCGCTGGACACCAGTCGCAATGCCCTGCTCGATGCGGGCATTGCCCTGGACTCTCCTCAGCTATCACGCTGCGGCATCATCATGGGCACCCTCTCTTTCCCTACGGCAAAATCGAATGAGCTGTTTCTGCCCCTCTACCATAAGGCGGTAGAAAAAGCCCTTAAGCAGAAGCTGGCCTGTCCAGACTTCAGGCTGAGCGACTACAACGCCCATAGTCCCGCTACCACCACCTTAGACGTTGCCAATGGTGCTATTGCCCACAACACCTCTAAGCTAGTGGCCGATGCCCTTGGCCTTGGGCGCGTTCAGCTTAGCCTGGATGCCGCCTGCGCCAGCTCAGTCTATTCGCTGAAACTGGCCTGCGACTATCTCAACACAGGCAAGGCCGATCTTATGTTGGCGGGCGCCGTCTCCGGCGCCGACCCTTTCTTTATCAACATGGGCTTCTCCATCTTCCACGCCTACCCAGAGCATGGCTTCTCGGCCCCCTTCGATCGTAATACCAAGGGGCTGTTTGCCGGAGAAGGCGCTGGGGTACTGGCACTCAAACGCCTCGAAGACGCCGAGCGTGATAATGATAAGATCTACGCCATCGTCAGCGGCATCGGCCTGTCTAATGACGGCAAGGGACAGTTTGTGCTCAGCCCCAACAGTAAGGGGCAGGTCAAGGCCTTCGAGCGTGCCTATCGCGACGGCGGCGTCGATCCTAAACATATCGAAGTGATCGAATGCCATGCCACGGGCACCCCACTGGGAGACAAGGTAGAGCTGGCCTCTATGGAGCAATTTTTTGCCCCTAGGCTCGAAGGTGCAAGCGCGCCCATGATAGGCTCGGCCAAGTCCAACTTAGGGCATTTACTTACCGCCGCAGGCATGCCAGGGATCATGAAGATGATCTTCGCCATGCGCCAGGGCGTGTTACCGCCGGGGATCAACCTCAGTGAGGCCATTGAATCGCCAAATGGCCTATTTGGCGCTCATACCCTGCCCAGTCAGGTGACGCCTTGGCCAGTTAAGGCCGCTAACGCGGCGCGATTAGCCGGGGTGTCGGTATTTGGCTTCGGCGGCTGTAATGCTCATCTGTTATTAGAATCCTATACGCCCACAGAGTGCGAGCCTTCAACCACAGCGACATCGCCGCAGTTAACTGCGCCTTGTCACAACGGCTCGACACCGCAATTTGTGATCAGTGGTATTGCGGCGCATCTTGGCCCTCTTGGCAGCATTAACGCACTCGACACCTGTATTCGCCAAGAGCAAGAGGCCTTTGTGCCCCTGCCGCCAGCGCGCTGGAAAGGGTTAGATCAGCACCCAGAACTGCTAGCACAATTTGGCCTCGACTCGGCACCCCAAGGCGCCTATGTTGATAGCTTCGAGCTGGATTTTCTACGCTTTAAACTGCCCCCCAATGAAGACGACCGCCTTATCGGCCAACAGCTGATGCTGATGAAAGTCGCCGACGAAGCGATACGCGACGCAGCGTTACAGCCAGGGCAAAAAGTGGCCGTCTTGGTCGCCATGGAGACAGAGCTGGAACTGCACCAGTTCCGCGGCCGGGTAAACCTGCACACTCAGCTCAAACAGAGTCTGGATGCCATGGGCGCCAGCCTGAGTGACAGCCAGTATCGCGAGCTTGAGGCCTTAGCCATGGACAGCGTGCTCGACGCCGCCAAGCTAAACCAATACACCAGCTTTATCGGCAACATCATGGCCTCGCGTATCGCCTCCCTGTGGGACTTCAGCGGTCCGGCCTTCACCATCTCCGCTGGCGAGCAATCTGTGGGCCGCGCCCTGGATGTGGCGGAAAATATCATGGTGCAGGAGCAGCTTGATGCCGTGGTGATCGCCGCGGTCGATCTCTGTGGCAGCCTGGAGCAGGTGATGCTGAAAAATGCTATCGCTCCTGTGGCCAGTCAGAGCAATCCAAACGGCTGGCGACTGGCGGAAGGCGCCGGCGCCCTGGTGCTGGAAACCTCATCTCACCAAAGCCAGCGTGGCGCTAGCGCCTATGGCAAGATGGAGAGCCTCAACTTTGGTCCTCAGCATCAATTAGCGCGCCTGTGCGATGAGCTATTGACTCTCAATGGCACAGATGCCGATCAGATCTCACTGGTCGAAATGAGTGTGGCGCCTTGCAGCCAGCATCAGCCCCAACAACTGATGGCAGAGCTGCCTACGGCGCAGGCTCGTCTGGTGCAGAGCGACCAACAACTGGGCCACAGCTTTGCCGCCGCCGGCATGACCAGCCTTATCGCCACACTGCTGCGCATGACACAAGAAAACGCGGACAATGCCCTGGTCGCCAACTTCAGCGAAGATCAGAGCGCATTGGTGCACCTTACTCAAACCCATACCCAACGCAGCGCGCTGACCCAAAGGCTAGACCAGGATCTCACCACCCATGAGGGGCGTAGCCTGATCAAGCGGGTCACCCTGGGTGGACGCGGCATCATAGACCACATACTGACCCAGCCGCTGACGCAACTGTCAGCGCTGCAAGATAAGTTGGCCGCGGCCAATGGACAAGTTCAGACTAAACCGAAAAAAGTGGCCAAGCTTATAAGCTATTTAGGCCAGGTTAATTCGAACACGACTCAAGAATCACAGTTTGCCACGCCGTCGATGACAGGCGATGCAACAGGTAACTTACCCACTATGACCCAGCATTCAGCTCAGCCACCAGGCTCACCGATCAGCAACCCTGATCTCAGCGCCTTTCATGACAATCAACAAAAGGCCCGTCAGGCCCATCTCGCTTTCCTCAAGAGCCGTGAATCAGGCCTGAAAGTGGCCGATCTGCTGCTTAAGCAGCAACTGGCCCAAGCCATAGATAGCCCATCGGCGTCAACTGCGGCCTCAAGCGTCACCCAGATGCCACTCAGGCCAAGGCATGATCTGGTCTCGCCCTACCGCGCGCCAGTTCCAGCCCATAAGCCCTGCATCTGGGACTACCATGATCTGGTGGAATACGCCGAGGGCGATATTGCCAAAGTATTCGGCCCAGAGTATGACGTCATCGACAGTTATTCACGCCGTGTGCGCCTGCCCACCACAGATTATCTGCTAGTATCACGGGTCACAGAGCTTGATGCCAAACTGGGCGAATATAAGCCCAGCACCATGACCACGGAATACGACATTCCAGTGGATGCCCCCTACCTGGTCGATGGTCAGATCCCTTGGGCGGTCGCGGTGGAATCGGGTCAGTGTGACCTCATGCTAATTAGCTACCTGGGCATAGACTTCGAGAACAAGGGCGAGCGAGTCTATCGCCTGCTTGACTGTACCCTCACCTTCTTAGGGGACCTACCCCGTGGCGGCGATACCCTAAGGTATGAAATTAAGATCAACAACTTCGCCCGAAATGGCGATACCCTGCTGTTCTTCTTCTCCTACGAATGTTTCGTTGGCGATACCATGATCCTCAAGATGGATGGCGGCTGCGCTGGCTTCTTCACCGACGCCGAGCTGGCTGACGGCAAAGGGGTGATCCGCACCGAAGAGGAGCTGCTGGCTCGCAGCCGCGCCGCTAAGCAGACCTTTAATCCACTCCTGGACTGTCCGCGCAGCCAATTTGATTATGCTGCGATCCATAAACTCTTGTCGGCCGATATTCAAGGCTGTTTCGGTCCATCCCACGCAGGCCCGGCGCAACCCTCACTCTGCTTCGCCTCCGAGAAGTTCTTGATGATCGAAGAGGTCAGTAAGGTAGAACGAAACGGCGGCGCCTGGGGCCTTGGACTGGTCGAAGGCCATAAGCAGCTCGAGCCTAACCACTGGTACTTCCCTTGTCACTTCAAGGGTGACCAGGTGATGGCCGGCTCACTGATGGCCGAAGGTTGTGGCCAGTTACTGCAGTTCTACATGCTGCACCTTGGCATGCACACCCAAACCCAAAATGGTCGTTTCCAGCCACTGGAAAATGCCTCGCAGAAGGTACGTTGCCGTGGTCAGGTGCTGCCGCAATCGGCCCGTCTCACCTACCGTATGGAAGTGACCGAGATAGGCTTTAGCCCACGCCCATACGCCAAGGCGAATATCGATATCTTGCTTGATGGCAAGGTGGTGGTGGACTTCCAGAATCTGGGGGTAATGATCAAAGAAGAATCTGAGTGCACCCGCTACCCAGCTCTCGAGACGAAGCAAGGCGCTTCACAGGCCAAAAGCGGTCAAGGTGCATCAGCCAATGCCCCGCTGATGACTAATGCTCCGCTGATGACTAATGCACCGCTGATGGCTCAGATCCCCGATCTCAACGCCGCCCCTAACAAGGGCGTGATCCCGCTAACGCATGTGGAGGCGCCTGTCATCCCTGACTACCCGAACCGGGTACCAGATACAGTGCCTTTTACGCCGTATCATCTGTTCGAGTTTGCCACCGGCGATATCGAAAAATGCTTCGGTCCAGAGTTTGCCATCTACCGCGGCATGATCCCGCCGCGCACTCCTTGTGGTGATCTGCAGCTCACCACGCGTGTGATAGAGGTTAACGGCCAGCGCGGCGACTTCAAGCGCCCTGCCAGCTGTATTGCCGAATATGAGGTCCCCAAGGATGCCTGGTATTTCGATAACAACAGCCATCAGGCGCTGATGCCCTACTCTGTGATGATGGAGATCGCCCTGCAGCCAAACGGCTTTATCTCGGGCTACATGGGCACCACACTCGGTTTCCCTGGTCTCGAGCTCTTCTTCCGCAACTTAGACGGTAGTGGCGAACTGCTGCGTCAGGTGGATCTTCGCGGCAAGACGATCGTCAACGACTCGCGCCTGCTCTCAACCGTGATGGCTGGCACCAACATCATTCAGAGCTTTAGCTTCGAGCTGAGCACAGATGGTGAACCCTTCTATCGTGGCACAGCTGTGTTTGGTTATTTCAAGGCCGAGGCGCTTAAAGATCAGCTGGGATTAGACAATGGTAAGGTCACTCAGCCTTGGCATCAGGCCAAGGGGATAGCACCAGATATCAAGGTCAACCTGCTGGATAAACAGAGTCGTCACTTCAATGCGCCGACAGGTCAGCCCCACTATCGTCTGGCAGGCGGTCAGCTGAACTTTATCGACAGCGTCGAGATTGTCGATAACGGAGGCACCCACGGCCAGGGCTATCTCTACGCCGAGCGCACCATAGATCCTAGCGATTGGTTCTTCCAGTTCCACTTCCATCAGGATCCTGTGATGCCTGGTTCATTAGGCGTTGAAGCTATCATAGAAACCATGCAGACTTATGCCATCAGCAAAGACTTGGGCGCCGGGTTTACCAACCCGAAATTTGGTCAGATCCTCTCCAATATCAAGTGGAAGTATCGTGGTCAGATAAACCCACTGAACAAGCAGATGTCGATGGATGTCAGCATCACCTCGATTAAAGAGGAAGCCGGTAAGAGAGTGATCACAGGTAATGCCAGCCTGAGCAAGGATGGCCTGCGGATCTACGAGATCACCGACATCGCAATCTGCATCGAAGAAGCGCAGTAATTAAGGGGATACTGAGCGGACCGATATCCGGCTCAGCCAATAATCATAATAAAAGCGGCTGGCTTAGGAGAGGTGCAAGGCACTGCCTAAGTCGGCCATCATAAAATAAGGTTCTTGTTTAAATGAATCCAACTACCGCAAACGAGCAGCTTTCACCTTGGCCATGGCAGGTAAGCGACAGCAAGATAAGCTTTGACAGCGCCACCATGGCGAGCCAGCTTAAAGATTTCAGCCGCGCCTGCTATGTGATCAACGATGGCGACCAAGGCGTAGGTATCGCCACAGAGGCCAGCCTGGCGACCGGCGAGCAGGCCACAGGTCACCCAGTCAGCGCCTTCACCCCGGCACTGGGCACAGAGAGCCTGGGCGACAGCAACTTCCGCCGGGTTCACGGCGTCAAATACGCCTACTACGCCGGCGCCATGGCCAACGGCATCTCATCGGAAGAGTTAGTGATCGCTCTGGGCAAGGCGGGGATCTTATGCTCCTTTGGCGCGGCAGGTTTGATCCCAAGCCGGGTCGAGCAGGCAATCGAGCGTATCCAAACCGCGCTACCTAATGGCCCCTACATGTTTAACCTGATCCACAGCCCCAGCGAGCCCGCGCTCGAGCGCGGCAGTGTCGAGCTCTTCCTTAAACACAAGGTACGCACAGTAGAAGCCTCGGCCTTTCTGGGACTGACGCCGCAAATCGTTTACTACCGCGCCGCTGGCCTGAACCGCGACGCCAACGGTCACGTCATTATCGGCAACAAGGTGATTGCCAAGGTGAGCCGCACCGAAGTCGCCGAGAAGTTTATGCAACCTGCGCCCGTCAAGATGCTGCAAAAGCTGGTCGATGAAGGCCTGATCACCCATGATCAGATGGCGATGGCTCAACTGGTGCCCATGGCGGATGATATCACCGCCGAGGCTGACTCAGGTGGTCACACAGACAACCGTCCTCTGGTGACTCTGCTGCCCACCATCCTGGCGCTTAAGGAGGAGATCCAGGCCAAGTATCAATATGAGACGCCCCTGCGCGTGGGTTGTGGCGGAGGCATTGGCACCCCAGATGCGGCCCTGGCCACCTTTAACATGGGCGCCGCCTACATAGTCACAGGCTCCATCAACCAAGCCTGTGTCGAGGCTGGCGCCAGCGACCACACCCGTAAGCTGCTGGCCACAACCGAAATGGCGGATGTCACCATGGCTCCGGCCGCAGACATGTTTGAGATGGGCGTTAAGCTACAGGTCGTCAAGCGTGGCACCCTGTTCCCTATGCGCGCCAATAAGCTGTATGAGATTTACAGCCGCTACGACTCGATAGAGGCGATACCCGTTGATGAGCGCGACAAGCTGGAGAAGCAGGTGTTTCGCGCGAGCCTGGATGAGATCTGGGCCGGTACGGTTGCTCACTTTAATGAGCGCGATCCCAAGCAGATAGAGCGCGCCGAGGGTAACCCCAAGCGTAAGATGGCGCTCATCTTCCGCTGGTATCTGGGGCTGTCTAGCCGCTGGTCAAACACAGGTGAGCAAGGCCGTGAGATGGACTACCAGATCTGGGCAGGCCCCGCACTTGGCGCCTTCAACCAATGGGCCAAGGGCAGCTACCTGGACGACTACAGCAAGCGTCACGCGGTGGATCTGGCCAAACACCTGATGTATGGCGCCGCCTATCTGGCGCGTATCAACGCCATCAGCGCCCAAGGGGTCAAGCTACCGGCCGAACTGCTGCGCTACAAACCCCTTGAGCCACTGGCTTAACGCTTCTCTTCAGCCATAAAAAAGCCACCCTTGCGGTGGCTTTTTTATGGCTGACTTTTACATCTGACTAATGTGCGCGCTCTCTGGGGATTAAGCTCAGACTCGCCTCTATCTCAGCAGGAAGCAGCGGCGTAACTGCGCCGCGAGCATATTCACCAAATCCAGCGCGGTAATATTTCGACAAGGGATGACCAGATTGACCGCCTGGTATCGTCATGATGGCGCGCTCTTCATACCCTGGCTGCACGATAAAGCGCTGGGAGGCGCCAAAACTTTTGCGCTGCACTGCTGGCATAAAGGTGTCACCAAAGCCCGCCACCTGAGGCATATCTAGGAAACGGCTCAAGAGCGGCATCTGACGGCTAAAAGGATGCTGTATCGTCAGGGTATTAACCCGCCCCCAGTTGAGCGCGCTCAGCTCGCCATCGTCACTGTACTGGCTAAGCAGCTTATCACGGGCGGCGACATAGCTGGCAATCACTAACTCATCCCAGCTGGCGACCTCTTTGGGTAGCCAGTCGCTGGGCGCTTGTTTGAGCAGTTGCCAGATACCAGGCTCAAGATAACGTTTTAGCACCGCCAGGCTCAGTTGCTCCTTGGCCAGCTCGGCTTCGATGGGGGCAAAGGCGCTGTTAAGGATCTGACTGCGAAACGCTTTTACCAGAGTAAAGCCGACAGACTCGGCGCAGGCGCAGCCCTGCCAGTCTCTGATCTGTACTATATCCTTGGCAAAGCGCTTGGGCTCACGCATCAAAGCATCTAACAGATAGCTCTGCCAGGGACGATAGAAGCGCGCCTCGTTATCGAGCTGAATCCGATAAAAATCGCCCTCATCGAACTTCTCCTGCTCCAGCAATCTGTCACGGATCTGCGCGCTTCTGGCCCCCAGGGCATAACCACCATCGCCGAAACGCTGCGCGTCATGGGTCGACATCACTCTGGCGTTGGCACTCCATAACCGGCCGCCGGGCGGATCCAGACGCGAAGGCAACTCGCTATCCCTTTGCTGCCACTTCGCCCATTCAATCTGCTCGCTTGTTAGTGTGATATCACTGGTCAAGGTTCTGGCGGGCACGGCACCCGCCAGCTGCCATCCGGCGTGACCTTGACTGTCGGCCAACATCAAATTCTGCACCGGAATCCCAAAGCCGCTGGCCAGTGCCAGTCCCTCGGGCACGTTATCGACCAGCTCCAGCGCCATCAGCTCCATGTTGACCGCATAATCCTGATGGGCCACCCAGGCGAGCGCATAGGCTTGATCGCCTTTTTGCAGCACCGGGCCAAAGCGCGACAGCTTGATGGCAAAGTCCACTTCCCCCTTTGGTAGCTTGATCGTCTCGTTGACCACCTCAAGCGACTCGTCACTGTCCAGCGCCACCCAATCGGCGGTGTCGATATAGGCATTGGTAAAGCCCCAGGCCAGTTTACCGTTGCTGCCCACCACTATAGCTGGCGCGCCAGGCAGCGACACCCCGGTGACCTGCACGGCATTGCCCTTAGCATCAGGATAGTTAAGCTGCGCCCGATACCAGATGATGGGCACGGCAAAAGAGAGGTGCATATCATCGGATAACATGGCACTGGCGGTGTGGGTCATCTCACCGGTAACCGCCCAGTTGTTACTGCCCACCTCAATCGGCTCATCTATCATCAGCGCCAGGCGCTGGGCCAAAGAGGTGTCAGCCAAAGAGGTCATACTCGGGACAGGCGGCGGATCAGAGGGAAACAGACTGTTATCCAGCGCCGCCTGATAATTTGAGGTCTGGGTAATAAAGGCGCGCATTTCGCTGCCGAAGCGGCGCTCGATATGATCTAGAGTCAGGTCACGCTTGAGGCTGTTGCCTTGCAAGTCCAGATACATGCTGTAGATCACCAGCAGGCTGTCGGCAGGTTGCCAGGGCGCAGGCTTGGCGCGGGTCAGCAGATACTCGAACGACTTAAGGGTCTGCGCCGCCAACGCCTGATTGACGCCATCGGCATAGCGTTGCAACAACTGCTGCTGAGCCGTAGGCAGTTGCCCATAGATACGCTCTGCGCGTTGACGAAGTTGATGAAAACGGCGCGACTTATCCAGCGCCAAGGCAGGCTCACCAAATAACTCGGCCAACTCACCGGCTGAATTTCGCCTTAGCAGATCCATCTGAAAGAACCTGTCCTGACCATGGGAAAAGCCCAGTGCAAAGGCGACATCCTGGCGATTCTCACCATGGATCACCGCGGTGCCAAGGCGATCTCTGTCTATGGTCACCTTAGCCGCTATCTTGCTACTGCTCACCTCGCCAGACAACTTAGGCAGACTTAAATGAAGCGCCACATAAACCGAGATAGCAAGCAAAAAAAGTAAAAAGAGAAATGTAACTAATAGAGGTTTTATTATTTTTATCATGAAGTAACGTCAATCCTTGAACCCAGGCCACTACTATAGCCAAGTTAGGTTAAGGTTAACAAGCAAACAAACCTCGACATCCCAAGGTGCCATTCGAGTTAGTCCGCGATACCTGTTAACCTTGCTTCATAGTTAATCATCTTTTAAACCTATGGCAAGACCCAACAAGAAAGCACCGGAGCGCACGGTCGAGATCTTTTGCGCCAAATGCAAGTCCAGGCTGTTTAAGTATCGTAAAGGGGGTAAAGGCGCCTTGGTAAAATGCTTTAAGGAGCGGATTATCGAGGACGATACCCATACTCCCTGTCACTGCCCCCAATGTGATCAGTGTTTTGCCAGAGACACGCTGATACGCGGTGTTCCAGCGTTTAAGATCATTGGCGGTAAGGCATTGATGAAATAGTTAAACCAAGAAAAGATTTAACATAAATGCCACTTTATTATGGCAAGATCTAAGGCTAATATATAACGCAGGATGAACGGACAGTCTCTCGGGGAATACATTCCCGGGAAGGTGACTAAAGGATGAGTATGAATTCACTAATTAAGGTATGGAGCGCCACCCCAGAGCTGTTAAAACCTCTTTTAGCACTGGCGGTACTCGGATTATTAGGCATGACGGCATTTTTTTTTGGCCAACTGATCGGCCTGTTGCTTTACCAAAGCTAACCTGATTGAGCAAATTGACTGGCGCCAAGACTGTCAGCCTTGGCGCTCATGACCTTAGATCAGACTATCCTTTGTTCTGCATAAAATCTTCACTGAAATCGGTAGGCCAGTATTTATAACCTTGCACCGTTGCCTGAGCTGCTGCCCCCAACAGGTTAACCTGATAGGTTTTTACGCCATCGACATCCACAGATTGATTGGCAGACACTTGCTCATCATTTTCCTTATATTTCGCACTGGCTTCAGCCTGTGCCTGTCCCTCATAGCCTGATTCTTTAAATCTTTGCAGAGCATCTCGCTTCATAAAGGCTTGTACAAAGGCAACCTGCTTCCAACCTATACCCGCGCCAACGCCCCCAGTTGCGAAACGGTAGTAACTGCTTTTACCACCCTCATTAAGTACACAAACTCCGCCGCCAGTCGACAAGGCAAACAGGTAGCTATTACTACCAGTGCAAACCACATGGGCAATTGAGTTAGCTACCGCTTTTTTTGCACCAGGATGCTGAGCATAGATGCTGCCTAGAGCCTCTTGTGTCTCCTTGCGAGCATTAGCTTTCTTCGCCTCAGGCGTATTACCCGTTGCGCACCCGGCAACAAGTGTTACTCCAATAAAGGCCATAAGTATTTTTTTTGTCGAAAATGTAAACATAACAACTCTCTTTTAACGCGAAAACCCAACACATAAAACAAACTTAACCAATTGATAAAAAAGGGAAAGAATGGATTTTATAAAGGGCGTAGTATATTCAGCCACAGCGTCATTGCAAACCAAACATTCAAATGTGAGAGCTCGGGGCCAAACCTATCGACTTAGCTCGTAGATAAAATCAAAGCACGGGAATAAAGAAATTGCTGGCATAAGACAAACGTGAATGAGTAACCCAAACTCAGGAAGCTCAAGACAGACTCCCTCTAGTGCGCGACATTTTGTCTCGCCACCAGTTTAATTTAGCGATCCGTGCGACAAAGTCTAACTTATCTCTGTTCGGGCAATTGCTGCTGCCCTTATCTGATGATTTGATATGGCATTCAATGAGTAATAGGGAATTTTCTTCATGAAGTATCAGTGGATTCTGGGCACACTTTTCATTGCTGGCTCCGGTTTTAGCAGTCACCTCGCCGCACACGATGCCGCAATCGAATTTCGCGCCGCAGGCAGCCTAAAGGCCGCGATGACGGAAATAATTAGCGCCTATCAAGGCAAGACTCACGCAGTGGTGACAGCAGATTTTGCTCCCTCTGGATTGCTGCGAAAGCGGATCGAATCTGGCGAAAAGGTCGATCTGTTCGCCTCAGCTAACATGAAACATCCAACAACCCTGAGTCAGGCATCACTGAGCGGCCATGTGGTGATGTTTGCCCGCAACAAACTCTGCGCATTAGCCCAGCCTGAGATTGAGCTCAGTAGCGATAACCTGCTTAACCAGATGCTAGATAACAAGATACGCCTGGGCACCTCAACCCCCAAGGCAGATCCCGCTGGCGACTACGCCTTTAAAGTGTTTGAACGGGCGGAGCAGGTATCTGTCGGCGCCCAGAAACGGCTTGAGGCAAAGGCGCTGCAGCTAACGGGCGGCCCTGACAGCGCCAAGCCTCCCAAGGGGCGTAATCCTTATGCCTGGGTGATGGAAAACAAACGGGCGGACATTTTTCTGACTTACTGCACCAATGCCGTACTGGCCCAGAAAGAAGTAAAACCTCTTAACATAGTGCAACTGCCCGACCATTTGAGTGTGGGGGCTAACTATGGCTTGACGGTGATCCGAGAAGCACAGCCTCACGCTGCCGAACTGGCGCTATTTATTCTGTCGCCTCAAGGGCAAGAAATTCTGGCCAGTTACGGCTTCGATACACCAACCCTCCCCTAACTCTTTAAATCTGGCCGGGAATTTCACCTCCCGGCCTTTAGCCCTTGGCTGCTAGTGGTTAAACAGATCGATCGCCGCCCGGCTCATCGCCTGTACTCCCGCCTCCAGGCTCACCGGATAGTCGGGCGCAAACTTACTTGAGTGCAGTGAGGGCAAAATCGCACCCGATGCCTGACTGGCAGCATAGTCATCCGCAGGCACCGCACCTAGCCAAAACAGGGTAATGGGGCGCTTCTCTGGGGTTAGACCATACAAGCCAAAATCTTCCCCAGCCATCACAGGCGACGCCTCCCAGACATTGTCATCCCCGAGCTGCTTAGCAATACTCGCCTTCACCAAGGCGGTTTGATCCGGGTCATTATAGGTCGAAGGAATGCTCTCCTCTTGATGCACGTAAACGTCTGGCCACTCGGCCTCGTCCAGTCCTGCACTGCTGGCGATCCCCTGAGTAAGGCGTTTGATGGCGGCGATCTGCTGCTCACGCACCTTAGGATCGTAAGAACGTAGCGTAAGTTGTAACTTTACCTCGTTGCCTATGATGTTATGTTTCGAGCCACCGTGAATTGAACCAACAGTGATCACATTGGGTGCCAAGGGAGACACCTCGCGGCTGACGATAGTTTGCAGCGCCAGCACAATGCGCGCCGCTAATACCACAGGATCGACCGTTGTATGCGGATAGGCACCGTGACCACCACGCCCCTTGACACTGATATCCACAGAATCGACATTCGCCAGGGCATAACCCGGGGCGATGGCCACCTTACCAGCAGGGACAGAGGCACTGACATGTAGCCCCAGAATATGATCAGGAAGTGGGAACTGACTAAACAGTCCCTGTTTCAACATGGCTTTAGCCCCGCCGCCCACCTCTTCGGCAGGCTGGGCCACCAGCATCAAGGTCCCCTGCCATTTATCCTTTGCCTTGATCAGCTGCTGAGCCGTCCCCACCAGATTGGTCATATGCACATCATGGCCACAGGCATGCATCACACCAACTTGATTGCCCTGTGCGTCTAGAGTGGTGACCTTAGAGGCATAGGCTTTACCCGTCTCCTCGACAATGGGTAAGGCATCGGTATCGGCGCGGATCATCACGGTCGGCCCCTTGCCGTTGCGATAGATGCCTACTACGCCATGGCCACCAAAATCACGGGTAACCGACATCCCTAAAGCATCAAATTCGGCGGCTATTCGCGCCGAACTTTGCTGTTCGTGATAGGAAAGTTCAGGGTGTTGATGCAGCTCGAGATAGAGACTGGAGAGCGCCGGCATGGCTTGCTTGACCGACTGCGCCAACTCGTCGCCTTGCGCCCAAAGGCTAGGGCTCACAGTGAGAGCAAACAGGGCGCCCAATAAACTGGGCTTATGGATGATTTGGCCTAACATTGTTAACTCCCTTGCCGAAAAATGGTCCTAAAGAGATCCAGCATAACCACTCTTTGCCATCAAACCAATCTGTTAGCCATGAATTAGCAGGCAAAGCGCCACAGCAAAGAAAGGCTTACCTTACTCTCCCTTGCCATTTGCCTGGCAAATCGGTAGTTTCTTATCCCTGTACTCGGACACACCTACGTCCAGCTGGTCATAAGAATAATGAAAGGACTTATTGATGGGGAATATACTTTGGGTCGCCTCCTATCCCAAATCAGGCAACACTTGGGTTCGTGCGTTTCTTGAGAATTACATTCAAAATGCCGAGCAAGGGATAGATATCAACACAATGCACACTATCTCGACCGCAGAGTCAGCAGCGCACCGTTTTCAAGCCCATCTTCAGGACGGTCGCAAGACAACCGATCTTAGCCTGGAAGAGATCTGCGCCTTGAGACCAACAGTGCAGGCCGATATCGCCAGACAGGCCCACGGCACCACCTTTGTAAAGACCCATAACTACCTGGGAACCTTTAATGATCACCCGCTGCATAACTCCACGGTTACTTCAGGTTCCATCTATATCGTGCGAAACCCCTTGGATGTGACGGTATCTATGGCTAACTACTTTGGTTACAGCCTAGATGAAACCATCGCCTATATGGCGGAAGAGATGACAGGCACACCCAACGAACCCGAAAACGTGCCCCAGGTCATCACCTCCTGGTCGATGCATGTCTCTAGTTGGACTCAAGATCCCGAAGACGCCAAGCTGATCCTGCGTTATGAAGATATCTTAGATAACCCCAAGAAGGTGTTTCGCAAAATAGAGTCTTTCCTCGGGCTAAAGAAGGACCCCAACCGACTCAAGAACGCCATTAAGCACTCCTCATTTGCCCAGCTCAAGGCTCAAGAAACCAAGCGAGGATTCGTCGAAAAACATGAAAACGCTAAATCCTTCTTCCGCCAGGGCAGTAAGAATCAGTGGCGTCAGGTATTGAGTGATGAGCAGGTCGCGAAAATCGTCGAGCATCACGGCGAACAGATGGCCAGATTTAAATACTTACCGGGTAAATAACGCACTCAATTAAGCCGAACAAACACAAAAAAACGCAGCCCTTGGCTGCGTTTTTTACATCATCCTCTCGGACTAGAACTGGTAGTGCACGCCCAGATAGACATTGCCCCAATCGCTTTCAACCTGCTGTTCAAGCCCGCTGGCATCAAGATCTGTATAGAGCATCTCGTAGGCGATACGAACATTGACGCCATTTTTAAACGCCATATTAAATCCTGCTCCCCAGAGCCAGCCATCACCATCATAGTCGAGATCGGCATCGACCTTAGTGGCCGCCATTCCCGCCTTGATAAACATCGAATAGGTATTATCAAAATAGTGATGAAACTTAGCGGCGAGCGATAGTTGATTGGCCTTCACATCACCCACATCGACAAAATTATCGGTAAGCACATAGGTGCTCTCCAAGGCGAAGTTTTTACTGAAGTAGTAACCGCCATAGAGACCGTAACTTACGGCTGACTCGTCAAAATCTCCCGCCTCAAGCTGGGAATACCCCGCCATGGCCCCTAAGTAATATCCCTTGATATCGGCAACCGCCATCGCAGATCCTGATGCGATAAGGCTTGCCAAAGACAGTGCCAGCAAAGATGCGCGCTTCATGCTTCCCCCGGAAACGAAACATTTACAAGTAGCTAACATACTAGACCAAAAATCGCATAAAATTAAGTCTTTAATTCCACCTCGTGCAAAATACCGCCATGGGGTTAACTCACCCAAATCTGATCAAGTGACAGGCCATAAAAAATGCAGCCTGAGCTGCAAATTTTAAATAGGACTCAGCCATAGGATAGTGGCTGGATCGGCAAGAGGTTTACTGCTCCTCATCCTCGGCAGGCTTAGTAAGACCCTTATTGCCAGAGATCATTGCAGAAACCAATCCTGGCTGATGCTTTAGCTCGGCAACGATCACCCCTGCCACATGAAGGGCTATCATCAAGATCAAAAGATAAACACTATACACATGTATCTCACCAGCCAGTGACTTAAAAGGTTTTAAGGTCGCGACTTTTTGCGCATCGACGCCAGTATCGTCATAGGGTTTAATGCTGGCACCATCCACACCTGGCTGGGCGATATACTCGCTGATCGCGCCGCCCAATGGTGGATAATAGATATCGGTTCCGGCGCGCACCAATCCGGTAAGCATTATGGTCACCAACAATAACATCATGGCAAATATCGCCAAACGCCCCATAGGGTTATGGCCTAAATACTGAGGTGACTGCCCTTTAGCCAGCTTGGCCTTATACTTGGCTAACCCCTTGAGATCCGGCAAGCATTGACTCAGCCGAGCACTCTTGCTGCCAATAACCCCCCAGATCAGCCTGATGGTGAGGTTAACCGCAAACAAGTAACCAACCCAGACATGCAGCGTCTTCAAGCCTATCTTAGCCTCGAGTCCGCTGATGCCTATTTCACCCTTAAATAGCATCACAAAGCCGATAAAAATCATCGTCATAACCAATGCAAGATTAACCCAGTGAAAAATACGCGTGGGTTTGTCCCACACCTTGTATACCTTCACCTGTTCGGCCCTAATCTCTTGTGTCATCGTCTCCCCCATTTCACAGACGTGTACCTAGTGATTGGTAATATACGCCTGTCATGGGCAAAATTTTGTGAAATTTGCTTCATTCGCAGGCTAAATAACCACAGTATTTTCATGATTATCTAGCCTTGTCCGATTGGTTTAGCCGAGTATTGGATTCAGTGATTAAATGAGCTAATGAACAAAAGGCGCCCACTAGCCCTGCTGGCGACGTCTGAGATAAATCATGCCCACGACTCCCAGCAAGCTCGCCAGCCATCCCATCGAGAGACTACCACCACTCACCACCACTTCCTCATCGACAAAATATTGGTCGCGGTCGGCGCTTTCTAGCGGCAAACCATAGAGATCATCCACATCGTCGCTGCTGATGGTCGCCACGATATCGCTGTAACCCACCTCATAGAGATCAATCAACACGTCATAATGATCCGTTGGATAGCCAGCATGTAATGTGGTTAACACTTCAAAGTCATCGTCACTGGCATCATCCACAATAGTGAATACATCAGTGGTGTGGTAGAGCTCCCAAGGCCCGCCATTGCGGCTCAGATAGAGATCGGCATAAACATTGGCATGCTCGCCCAGATAATAACTATGCACGTCGGCATCGAAGGTCACACTAAAGGTGCGATAGAAGCCGTCATAGTCAACATCTTCAAACAGACGACTACTGGCCTCGTAGATAGCAAATTCATGGTAAATCCCGGCCTCGAGCCGCTGGGCCGACGACTTTAACGTCTTACCGGCGACTTGTGTCGATGCCTGGCGCTCGGCAATCACCTGATCACGGGTCTTGCGCTGCGCCGGTGTCACCGCTTGTAACTTAAGCTGTTCGGCGCTTGCCTTTTGGGTGTCAGTCATCACCTGTGCGGCGCGGCTAAAACCTTGTGACAACGTCTGCTGATCTTGTGCCACACTGACCGATGCAGAGCTTACCCAATCATCCGCCGCCATCACAGCGCTACTGCCCAGCATCACGAGTAGGGCCGCTGTCTGCACAGCATTTGCCAGCTTTCCCAGGCCAACGCGAGAGCTATCCGCCGTGGCCGCACTATTTTCAATCGTGAATCTGTTCATAATCAATCTCCATCAAATGGCTTTCGCCTTGCTTAAGGCCATTAGAAAGGATTGAAAATGAACATAAGCTGAACATTAAAAATTAACCGATTCAATAAGATGGAGACAATGACAGCATTCAGGTAGCGTTCATCTGGCGCTAGCCATAATGCTTGCTAACCTTTGCCCGCAACCTCTTAACTCACATCGCGTTTGAAGGCATATGTTTCTTATTTTTATAGGATCTTTTACACTGTTCGGAGAATTCAACACAGGTGATTTTGATGAAAACAGCCTTAATTTTGCTCGCTACCCTTTCGCTGATATTGCCACTGCAAGGGCATGCCTCTGGCTTGGGCATATCGGCGTCGACGAGCAGCATGTTAATCGCTGCTCAAAAAAATACTCATCAAAATCTAAGAGTTAAGAATCGTCAGCAGGCAACACAGATGGTAAAGGGACGCTATAACGCCAAAGTACTCAGCGTACAATCGACGCGAGTCAACGGCAATCCCGGCTACCGCGCTAAATTGCTCAGCCAAGATGGTGTCGTCTTCTATGTCGCCATCGACGCGGTTACCGGGCAGATGCGCAGGCAATAGCCTGAATAACAACAAAGGACACGCTAATGCGATTACTACTGGTTGAAGACGATTTAGCCCTGCAGGAAAACTTGAAGCAGCACCTGCTCGATGCCCACTACACCTTAGATATCGCCAGCGATGGTGAAGAGGGTCTGTTTCAGGGTCAGGAATATCCCTATGACGCAGCCATTATCGATGTCGGTTTGCCTAAACTAGACGGTATCGCCCTCATCGCACAACTTAGGCAACAGGGCATAGACTATCCCATACTGATACTCACCGCCCGCGACAACTGGCAGGACAAGGTTGAAGGGTTAGACGCTGGCGCCGATGACTATCTAACCAAGCCATTTCACCCCGAAGAACTGATCGCTCGCCTCAAGGCGCTGATCCGCCGGGCGGCAGGCAAGTCCAGTCCCCTAATCCAAAATGGCCCCTATTCCCTTAATACCAGTAGCCATGAGATTAAATTTGGCGAACAAAACGTGAGTCTAAGCGGCTCAGAGTACAAGCTATTTGAGTATTTCATGCTGCATATCGGTGAAGTGAAGTCCAAGAGCATACTTATCGAACATATCTATGATCAGGACTTCGATCTCGACTCCAATGTTATCGAGGTCTTTATCCGCCGCCTGCGCAAAAAGCTCGACCCAGACGGTCAGTATGGTCTGATTGAGACCCTGCGTGGCCAGGGCTATCGCCTCAAACCACTGGACAACGACAACTAAGCCGAGGCCATTGCATGAGCAGTCAGCGAGCCCCACAGGGCAAACTTAACTCCCTCAGGGTTCGCCTGATCATCAGCGCGCTACTATTGATCCTGCTGCTGTTACCCACCATCGGCTTTACTCTTAATAACGCCTTTAAACAACAGGTGCTTAATAACGTCAATGAGCAGCTGAGCGCCTACCTCTATTCGGTATTAGCCGTGACTGAGATGGAAGACGGCAAACTCTATATGCCAGAGGCGCTGCTGGAAAATCAATTTAATGTTATCGGCTCTGGCCTTTATGCCATTATTGTTCGTCAGAACAATAACCTAACTGCTAGCGACCGCCAGGGCGACGGCGCAACTGACAATGCCCTCCTTTGGTCATCTAATTCTTTTCTTGGCCTTAGCCTGACAGCACCACTGCCACACCCTAAGGTGGGACGCAGCGAATTTGGCAATATAACGGTGGACGGCAAACCCCATCTCATCTACAGCTTTAGCGTGCGCTTTGCCCCGACTGAGCCGCAATCATTAAGCGCCCCTATTACCGTCCACATCATCAAAGACTTGGCTGGTGTCGAGCAGCAACAACAGGCCTTTAGTCAACACCTCTGGACCTGGCTGTTTATCTTGACGGCCGTCTTGCTGGCGACCCAATTTGCCTGGCTGGCCTGGACACTAAAACCCCTGGCCCGCTTTAAAGAGGAGCTTGGACAAGTACAGCGCGGCGAGGCGCAGCAGCTCAGCGGTCACTACCCCAACGAATTGCAAGATGTGGCCAAACAGCTCAACACCCTACTCAGTACCGAGCAGCGCCAGCGCAGCCGCTATCGTAATGCGCTTTCTGATTTGGCCCACAGCCTGAAGACCCCCTTAGCCGTGATTCAAAGTCAAAAAGATCTCAGTGCGACCTCACAGGAACAGGTGAGTCAGATTAACCGCACCATAGGCCATCAGCTCAAACGGGCGCAGAGCGCGGCTGGTAACGCCTGGCATCTGGGGATTAAGGTCAATCAAGTCTCAGATAAACTGCTGCGTACATTGGTCAAGATCCACCCTGATGTGCAACTGAACTATGGCAAGGTGCCTGATAACCAAGATATCTTTTATGGCGATCAGAGCGATCTGACCGAGATGTTGGGTAACCTGCTGGATAACGCTTGTAAAGCCGCGCAATCACGAGTCGAACTCAGTGTTGAAAGCCGCTCAGGCAAGCTCATTATCAGCGTCGAAGATGATGGGCAAGGCATTAGCCCGGCTCAGCGGCAAACCATCTTAGAACGGGGAAAACGCGCCGACACTTATGCGAAGGGACATGGTATCGGGTTGGCCATAGTGCGTGACTTGGTGGACAGCTATCAGGGCTCACTATCCATAGATGAGAGTAAGAGCTTAGGTGGCGCCAAGTTTGAACTCATGTTTGAACAACAATTTGCGAGTTAATGCTGGCCTAAAGTTAGCCTCAAGGTTTGCTGGCACAGCTCAAGGTTAAGACTCCGTATGCTGTTGGCTATTGTCTTCAAGCATCTTGGGCTCGAAATAGACCAGTTTTTGCAGTCCCTCTCGCTTAGACACGTACATGGCAATATCGGCATATCGAATCAAGGTTTCACTGTCTTGGCAGTCCTGAGGCACCAGTGCGGCACCGAGACTGAAGTGCAGCGGCAGCTCTTCCCCTTGGTAACTCAAGCTACCTTGCATTTTTGCGACGACCCCAGCTAGGGTTTTATGAACTTCCTCTACGCTGCTCATATCACTGAGCAAGATAATAAACTCGTCACCACCGTAGCGATAAATACCGTCGCTGCGCCGCAAACTCTGGGTTAGTCTTGTTGCCAGCACTTTCAAAAGCTGATCTCCGCAATGATGACCATGCTTATCGTTTATCTGTTTGAAATTGTCGATATCCAAAAACAGTAATGCCAAAATAGTCTCTTTGTGCAGCGCCTGCTCTATCGCATGGCTTATGTCTTTAAACAGACAGACCCTATTACTGACTCCCGTGAGTTCATCGAGATGCGCCTGTTTATGCAGCTGCTGATGCTTTTGAAATACGGCTTCGCTCATTTTGTAAAATGATGACATCAAGTAACCGATCTCGTTGTTGGGCAAGAAATCGGTCAGGTGTTGACGTTCCCCCGCCTCCATTCGCTTTGTGGCATCGACTAATTTAGTTAAGGGGGCAAACAAATCTTTTCTGATCAGCACAAAAATTGCCAATGCCAAAAACAGAGTCACTATGATTTCAATGATAAAAACGGTCCTAATATCACTTCTCACCTCGCTGAGCTCGGCCACACGAATGTCGAGTAAGCGCTGCTCTTCGCGATTAAAATCATCTATATAATGACGAATATTATCCATATATTCTTGGCCCAAATTACTGCGCACCAGTGCCATAGCAGCAACTTGGTCTTGCTCGTGAAGCGCTAATGACTCTTTTAACTCGGCTATTTTAAACTCCACCTCTGCGCTCAAGCGCCCTAACAGTTGTTGCTGTTTCAGGTTGTCCTGGGTGAGTATTGTGAGCTTATTCAGCAAGTCGTCGATGGTGTTAAGCGAAAGGTTATAAGGCTGAAGATAATGCCTTTGGCCCGTGAGCAGATACCCCCTCTGCCCCGTCTCGGCATTGGCCAGCGCCAATAAAAGCTGATCTGAGTAGGACAGCAAGTTATGGGTATGATTAACCGAACTCAGTTTTTGCTCACTCTTTTGCTCTAAAAAGTAAGCCATGAATATATTGGCAAATACAAATAGGAATAACAGCGTCAGCAAACCTAATAGTTTTTTCTGAATACTCACCTAGCACCCGCTCTCCGTCTGCCCCATAATTCTCTCCCTCAGGGGGATGATGTTAGTTATTTTACCCCAGTTTACCTTGGTTTTTTTATATCATTAACACACCGAATCATTACCGCTAATAAGCTGATATGATTACAACTATAGTTGCTTTTCGTGTACTTCGCTCTTCGCTTTTCTCCATCACATGGCTGACGTCGACCAATAGGTATCTCAGGAATAAAATAGCCTTCAGCTAATGTTCATCTTGGGCGGTTTATCATCTGATCAAATCCAATGACAGATAAGCCTAGGAGACGTTATGAAAAGCATCAGACAATGGACTTTGCTCCTGCTCTTTGCCGTTTCACAGTCACTGCTTAGTCCTTCAGTATCGGCACTGGAAGGGACGCAAGATGCTGCTCAGGAGATACAGTTTAGCAACGCCGAGTTAGCACAGATGCTGGCTCCCATCGCACTATATCCAGACAGTTTGCTCACCCATATTTTGATTGCTTCCACCTACCCGCTTGAGGTCGTTCAGGCCAAGCGTTGGCGTGACAAGCATCAAAACTTAGACAGCGCTGAAGCAGTCAAACGCGCAGAGAAGCAAGATTGGGATCCCAGCGTCACCGCTTTGGTTGCCTTTCCCGATGTGCTGCAACGCCTGAGCGACGATCTAGAATGGACCCAGAAACTCGGGGATGCCTTCCTGCAAGACGAGGGGCGGATTTTAGATAGCATTCAAGGCCTGAGACAGCAGGCAGAAGAGGCCGACGCCTTCGATGAGATGAAAAATATGCGCGTCACTAAGGTCAATCGTCAGATCATCATAGAGCCGGTGCAGCCGGAGGTGATCTATGTGCCTTACTATGACACCCGCGTGGTCTATGGACACTGGCACTGGTATAACTACCCACCCGTTTATTGGGCCTATCCACCGAGCTATGGTTACTATCGCCCTGGGCATTTTTCAAGCCACTTTTACTGGAACAGCGGGATTCGCATCAGTTTTAACTTCTTTTTCAGTGCCTTTAGCTGGAGACACCGTCACATTGTGGTAACTCACCATCACCATACGGCGCACTATCGTCCCCACAAACGCATAGTGACTAGTCACGGCGCACAGCGCTGGAACCATAAACCGGCACATCGACACGGTGTTGCCTACCGCTCGCCTAAGGTCAAGGCTCGCTATGGTCAATATCGCCCAAACCGTTATGATGTCAAGCAGCACAAAAATGTCGGACGCCATGACAAAATGAATCCGGCTAAACATCAGGGCTCAGCGCAGATCCAAGCACGTCGAGAGCAAAACTTTAGCCACAAACTAAGTGATACTCGTCAGCACAAGGTCACTCGCGCCGATAAACATCAGCAGCCGACCAAATACTATGAAAAAAGGGACAAGCTCAACCTAAAAGGCGAGCCAAAGGCCGACCGAGCTTCGGGCATTAAAGCCAGGGATTGGTCACATCAGAGCCAAGGGCAAAGGGATAAGAGCCTTCAGCGTGATAAGAGCCCTCAGCGTGATAAGAGCCTTCAGCGCAACAACAGCTATCAGCGTGATAAGAGCCTTCAGCGCAACAACAGCTATCAGCGTGATAAAGGGCTTCAACGCGACAAGAGCCATCAGCCCAATAACTTTCAAAGAGAAAGGAGCCATCAGCCCAATAACTTTCAAAGAGAGCGGAACCCTCAGCCCAACGCCTTTCAAAGAGAGCGAAGCCCTCAGCCAAAGAGCTATCAGCGAAATACCAGCCATCAGTCCACACAGGCCCGCGGCGCAGCGTCTCACAGCCAGCAAGGTCGTATTAAACAGCGAGATCACTAAAACCAACTCAGGCGGCGAGCTAGACTCGCCGTCATCTGTCTGCTCACCCACCTGCCAAAGTCAGCCTTCCTGCTTCGCCAGTCGCTCACATGCTTCGCCAAATACTGCTCGCAGCCCCCAAATAATGCGGGTGAGATAACGTGACTCCCAATAAATTGTCGACCTAACAAGGCTAGTGATTCCTTCACCAATGGCTTTGACAGGTAGCAAAAGGCCTCGGCTTCAACCCATAGAAAAACTAGGCTAAACTCGGTCTTTATTCTGAGGAGAACTTACCCATGTCCACTCGTGTTTTTGTGATAGCCCAGTTTCGCCCCAAGGCGGGCAAGGAAGCCGAACTCTTTGAAGTACTCAAGGCACTGGAGCCCGACTCATTGCGGGAACAGGGGTGTATTCAGTACATTCTCACCCGTCAGATAGACCATCCGAGTGCCAGCCGCACCGACTATCCTATCGTCTTCAACGAGATCTGGGCCGATGGCGAAAGCTGGGCGGCTCACGGTCGTCGCCAGCAGATCACGCACTTCTTTGAGACTCAGGTAAGCTCCCCCGCCGGCTTAGTGGATGATGCCATAGTGACTGCCTATACCGACGAGGGCTATGAATATGACGCCCCGGTATTTGTCTAGCAATTTGACTAATCCAAAGCAAACCAGCCTAACCCAAACAAAAAAACGCAGCCAAGGCTGCGTTTTTTAATGGCTTTCTGTATTAGTTAGCCACACCAGTCGCGGCCAGGTTTTGCGCCGACCAGAGGGTCGCACGAGCCTGACTATCCAGACCATTGGTCATACGGGCTACCTGATCTTGGGTGAAATTGGCATATTGATCTGAGTAAGCCATAAAGTTCTGCCAGTTGATGGTTTGGCCCATGCAGTTCACTACGCCGCCATCACCTGGGTTCATCTGCCAGCTGTTTTGCTGCGGCGTGTCACAATTCTCATCGCCTGTGGTATCACAGCGACGCTCCATGCCACGCTTACACCCACCTTCGAAGGTATGGATCAGATCCAGGAAGTGACCGAACTCATGAGTCAATACTGAGCGGAAGTTCTCATCGGTATTGCTCCCCAAATAGGCGCCGTTGTAGGTCACACGTGCCAGGCCTTCATTGGACATGGTGGAGTCCGGATACCAGGCCACACCTGAGTTATTGGTGACACCATCGGCATAGAGATCGTTCTGAATGTAGACATTCATATACTTGTAGTTATCCCAATGATCCCGTTTCACGTCGGAGCTTGAGTAGTTGCCCGCCCCAGAAGACGCCGGATGATAGATGATACCGGAAGTGGGATTACCATTAGGATCGATACTAGCTAGGCGAAACTCGATATTGAGCGCCTGCTTTACCCCCTGGAATTCGGGATCGATATCGGCAAAATCCGCTGTGCGTCCCTGAAAGTCTTCATTAGTCTTGTTAAGCGCATCAATGATCACTGCATCGTTGACTGTCTTGCCATTGAACTCTGTTCCATAGACATGAAACACCACCGGAATCACATAGTTTGGTGTCGCCGACAGCGCCAGCGCTTGGGGGGTATCCCCCAGCTCTTCGAGAGCGTCGCTACCAGGCTTAGCCATGGCACGCTTACGCTCAAACAACTTGGCATGGCGCGCCTTAGCCTCATCTAAAGCGGCGGGGAAATTACGATAATGCTGAGCATTGATCTCGCCAGCCTTACAATGGTCGGCAGCAAATTCGGGTTGTTTGGCGCTCACACTGGCAGGGCTCGTTAACAGGGCGGCCAAAATGGCTAATGTAAGTTTATGGGTCATGTTATTAGTCACTCTTATTGTTAGGTTTTAGGTTAATTAGCCATATCCTTGGCGTGTTAGCTTCCCTCCAGACGAATAACAACATTACCCGTGAGATAAAATATTCTGTATACAATATACCCAAATAAAAACAGGTGTAAATCAAAAATGTGAACAAATTGTAAAGTTCACAGGAGTGCAACGCCTGCTCACCAGCTTCATCTCATGCCCTTAAAAAACGGCTGCTTAGACAAATATCATCCTGCAAACAATCTTTTAATAGCCAGAAGCCCTAAAGAATCATCCGCTTACAAATTAACTCGCCTTCACGGTAACTGACGCGGCTAACGCAGCCTCGCCTCTCCTGATGACAACTACAATTGATCACCTAAGTAAGGAGATACCGACCTCCAGGTGTCGGCAACCAGTGAGGCAAGACTATGAGTGATGCCACGCTTTATGAACGTCTTGGCGGTGAGACTCAGATAGCCAAGATAGCGACAGATATTTTTGATACCCATGCAGACAATCCCGATATCGCCAGCCGTTACCTCAATTCAGATCGTCACGCCGTAATAGAAAAGGTGACGGAGTTTCTCTGCGCCGCAACCGGCGGGCCACAGGAATATACGGGTAAGAGCATGATTGAGACGCACAAGACCATGAACATCAATGAAAAGGAGTTTTTAGCCGTATTGGACGACATTATGCTGGTGTTAGATAAACATCAGGTGGGACAACAAGAGAAGCAGGAATTACTGCTCGCCGCCTACTCGCTTAAAGGCGAAATCATCGGCCGATAACCCGCAATGACCGATAACCTAAATCGATAGGTTATCGGACGCGCGCTGCTAATAGCCCGTCTGCTCTCCCGCCCTGGCCCTAAGCAGCTTAAACTTATGATATCCCAGACGTCTGAGACGGGTGAGGTCAAAATCTACCATGCCCTGCATCTCACGGGCCTTGAGGTCTTGCGAACATTTAAACTCGCCACCATTGCCCTTATTAAACTTAGAGATAGACTTGTAGCAGGTGCGAGCCGGACAGGTATAAGCACATCCTGCGTTGGCGAATAGACGGATACGATCTTTATGTTGCAGCGCGCTCAAGAACGCCTCGTCATCATTGAGTACCATGGGCAAGACCACAGTGTCATAGAGTGTAAGCGCCTCCTCAAGCTGCTCGGCCTTGGTCAAATTTTTAATCACACTGGCTTCGATGTCATAGTCGGGAAACTCCTGCTTAATCCAATAAGCCAGGTCGTCATTGGTGCAGATGATTGAGTTGCGTTTGTGATGATATTTGGCCAGCAAGGATCGATTGGCGTCAAATTCCTCCTTAGTGGCAAAGTGGTTGGTAAAAGGGATCCTGATACCAATATTGTTATCAGCCAACAAGCCTACGTCCCGCTCAGACAACTGTCGCATCAGATAAAAACGGCCACCATATAGGCTAGAGCGCTCCACAAAACCAAATACGCTCTCTACCTGGGCCAGCGGCACTGCACCAAAGTGTTGCCTTAAAAACTTCATCACAGATTGGTGATCGGCCTTGCCCCTGGCCGACACGGTATAGGTACTCTTTGGCGTTATGCTCTCACTGCCCGCTAGCTCGTCGCTCATATCATTCGCTTTATTAACCTTTAGATAACAAAACAATATAGAGATCCCCTACTACAGGCTCCTTGATGTAGATCAAACCATAATGACAGTCCCTAAATTGCCTGAGCCGCAATATAGACATTTACTTTTTCCTAGCCCTAACGATATGATGCAAAAGCATTAAACAAATGTTAAAGGAATGACATGTACCGTACCATTTCGACTTTATTTTGCCTAGGAATGCTAAGTGCTTGCGTTGCAACTAACACTAACCCCCCTTCCTCCGAGATGACTAGTAATCCGTCTATCGATCTACAGGTAGAAAGCTCAAAATTAACAAGCGAGGAAAAGCTAACGCTAGCGCAGCAATACTATGAAAGTGGTCAGCCCGAAAAAGCACTCATGCTATATAAAGAGGCTGCAAACGAGGGACTACCCAGAGCTCAGAGTGAATTAGGGTTAATCTATGATGTTGGCGCACTAGGTATTAAAGAAGACAACGAACTTGCATTTCACTGGTATCTAAAAGCTGCAAAACAGCATGATACCCAAGCCTTAATAAACCTTGCAGCGTTTTACCGAAATGGTGAGTTTGTCGATCAAAACCTCGATCAAGCGATAGATTATTATCAGCGAGCAATTTCGTTGAACGCTCCAATGGCTTCATGCGAGTTAGGATTTCTCTATTTAGACGAGCCAGCCAGGAAGGACTTGCTAAAGGCCGAGGCAAACTTTTTACTTGGTGCTAAGCAACAGCTAGCTTCCTGTTATCTAGGTTTAGCGTATCTCTACCATTTTGAAAAAGACAACGTTAAGCAATCATTTGAATGGTACAAACTCGCTGCCGACGCAGGTAATGCTTCTGCTCAGTACAATTTGGCGACTATATATTTCGATGGCGTAGCCACCAAAGTAGACCCCGAGAAGGGTGTACATTACCTTCTATTGGCCGTTGAGCAAAACCATAAATCTGCTGTTGGTTATATGGCCAATATGTACGATTTCGGTTGGTTTGTAGAGCAAGACCAGAAGTTAGCTATACAGATTTACCAGAGAGCCGCGGAATTAGGTGATGCGGGATCTATGGTTAACTTAGCGACCTATTTTGAATCTGGACAATACGTTCCTCAAGATATTGATACAGCTCTAAAGTTATACCAGCTTGCGGCTCAACAAAATAATGCACTAGCGCTAAACAACATGGCTTCTATCTACTTCAATGGCGATCATGTTGAACGGAATACGGCATTAGGGCTAGAGCTTTTCAATAAAGCGGCGACCATGAATAATCCCCAAGCTTTATATAATTTGGGCACCATCTATCGAGATGGAAACTCTGTTAAGCGGGACAGAACTAAAGCCTTGTCTCTTTTTCAACAAGCAGCAGATCTCGGCTTAGAGCAAGCCTACTATGAAGTAGGTAAAGCCTATCATTTAGGCTTAGGAACAGAAAAAAATGATCAACTCGCACTCCCCTACTTATTAGAGATAGCTGAAGGTAACTCCCTAGCAACCCACTACCTAGGGCTCATCTACTACAAAAGCGATTTAGTCGAGCACGATATTGATAAAGCCATTGCATATTTTGAGAAAGCTTACTCACAAGGAGAAATTGACTCGACCGTTAACTTAGGTCAACTATACGAATATGGTAGCCCCAACCATCATGATTTAGACCTAGCTATCGCTTGGTATAAGAAAGGCATTGAAGGAGAACATCCTTATGCTTATATGCGGTTAGGTCTACTCTATATGAACGGAGAAGGTGTGCCTCAAAACATGCTATATGGCCTTGAGCTCTACACCACTTTTTGCAAGTTACGAAACTATAACGAAAACATGAAACTTGGAAATCTCTTTTTCTTTGGAAATGAGATTAAGCAGGACTACCTACAAGCCCGTCATTTTTACGAATTGGCACTCAAGCAACAAGATTCAACTGCCGCGAATAATCTTGGAGAGATGTATCGCCTAGGCCTTGGTGTTAAGCAAGACATTGAGCAAGCCGTTAGCCTCTATCGTTCTGCCGCAGAGTGGCATGGGCAAACAACAGCCATGTTAAATCTCAGTGAACTTTATCTTGAGGGTGAAGGCATCCCCGTTAATGAAGAATTGGGATTAACCTGGCTGAGAAAAGCCGCTGAACATAACGATAGTGAGGCCCAATATAGATTAGGGAAATATTTGCTGGACAGAGAATCCACGACTGCAGGAGAAACCTGGATGAATAAAAGTGCGAATGGTGGTAATCAAAAAGCAATAAAGTATTTGCAAGAAAAGTTATAAATTCCCCACAAAAAACGCAGCCAATGGCTGCGTTTTTATTTCTTAACAGACTCAGGGTTAATCTCCGAAGTCATCCAGCAGGATATTCTCTTGCTCAACACCTAGGCTTTCCAGCATGTTGATCACCGAGGAGTTCATGATTGGAGGGCCACACATGTAGAACTCACAATCTTCCGGCGCCTTATGATTTTTCAGGTAGTTCTCATAGAGCACATTATGGATAAAGCCGGTGTAACCGTCCCAGTTGTCCTCGGGGAGCGGATCCGACAGAGCCACATGCCACTCAAAGTTATCGTTCTCAGCCGCCAGTGCGTCAAAATCCTCCTGATAGAAGATCTCACGGCATGAGCGAGCACCATACCAGAAAGTCATCTTACGCTTGGTCTTTTCACCCTTAAGCTGGTTGAAGATATGTGAGCGCATCGGCGCCATACCAGCACCACCACCGATAAACACCATCTCGGCATCTGTCTCTTTGACAAAGAACTCACCAAATGGCCCAGAGATAGTGACCTTGTCACCCGCCTTAAGATTAAAGATATAAGAAGACATCTTGCCCGGCGGCAAACCATCGGCTGGCGGCGTAGCGATACGCACATTCAGCATGATAATGCCCTTCTCATCAGGGTAGTTAGCCATAGAGTAGGCACGCAGCACATCTTCATCTACGGTCGAAACCAGATCGAACAGGCCATACTTTTCCCAATCGTCACGGTACTCGGTCGGGATATCGAAATCGCTGTATTTCACCTGATGAGCCGGCGCTTCAATTTGAATGTAACCACCGGCCTTAAACTTAACATCTTCACCTTCGGGCAGCTTAAGCAGCAGTTCCTTGATAAAGGTGGCCTGGTTGTCGTTTGAGATCACCTCACACTGCCACTTCTTGACGCCGAAGATCTCCTCTTCCAGCTCAAGTTCCATGTCAGTCTTCACCGCCACCTGACAGGCCAGGCGACAACCCTCTTTGGCCTCTTTCTTGTTGATATGGTCACGTTCGGTAGGCAGAATATCGCCGCCTCCAGACTTCACCTTTACTCGGCACTGACCGCAGGTACCGCCACCGCCGCAAGCGGAAGGAATAAAGATATCCTTGCTTGCCAACGCGCCCAGCAGCTTGTCGCCCGCCGCCGTGGTAATGCTCTTCTCATCGTCATCATTGATGCGAATGCTGACATCACCGTTGATCACTAACTTGCTCTTGGCGACTAAAATCACTATTACCAGCATGCACACGACTATGGTGAACATGCCTATGCCTATTGCCATTTCCATCTAATAACCCTTTTCTTAATGCACTGACTTAAGCACGCCACTTAGAGCGAAATGCCGGAGAAAGACATAAAGCCTAATGCCATCAGGCCCGTGGTAATAAAGGTGATGCCTACACCTTGCAGCCCCGCGGGGATGGCGTGGAACTTCATCCGCTCACGCAGGCCGGCCAGCAGCACAATCGCCATCGCCCAGCCCAAACCCGACCCAGTAGCAAACACCACTGACTCAGCCAGGCTGTAGTCGCGGTTTGCCATGAAGATCACCCCGGCGAAGATAGCGCAGTTAACCGTTAGCAGCGGCAGGAAGATCCCCAGGCTCTGATAGAGGCTAGGAATGTACTTATCCAGAAACATCTCCAGGATCTGCACCAGTGCGGCGATCACACCGATAAAGGTGATCAGCTGCAGGTAGCTCAAGTCAAGCTCGGGATAGCCGGCCCAGGCCAGCGCGCCAGGAGCCAACACGTTGGCATAGATCAGCTGGTTTAGCGGCACCGCGAGTGTCATCACCACAATCACGGCGATACCCAGACCAAAAGAGGTCGACACCTTTTTCGACACGGCCAGGAAAGTACACATGCCCATGAAGAAAGAGAGCGCCATGTTGTCGATAAAGACCGCCTGAACAAAGAGATTAATATAGTGTTCCATAGCCTTAACCTCGCTTACGCTGGATAACATTGATGGCCCAGATCAGTAAGCCAATCAGGAAGAATGCACTCGGCGGTAGCTTGAACATCTCGTTCGCCAGATACCAGCCGTCGTTCTCAACAGTCTTAAGGATCTCATGGCCAAACAGGGTACCCGAGCCCAGCAGTTCACGCACAAAGGCGACACTGAGCAAGATAACGCCATAACCCATGGCGTTACCCATGGCGTCTACTACGGCCAGATGTGGTGGCATCTTCATGGCGTAAGCTTCAGCACGGCCCATGATGATACAGTTAGTAATGATCAAGCCCACAAACACTGACAACTGGCGCGATAGTTCATAGGCCACATCTTGCAGCACCATATCGACGATAATCACCAGGGATGCGATCACAGTCATCTGAGCGATGATGCGCACACTGTTAGGAATAAAGTTACGGATCGTGGAGATGATCAGGTTGGAAAACACCAACACAAAGGTCACCGCCAGCGTCATCACCAAAGCGGTTTGCATCGAGTTGCTCACCGCCAGCGCCGAACAGACCCCCAGTACCTGCATGGCAATCGGGTTATTAGCGAAGATGGGCGTGGTTAAAATATCCCGGGTCGCCGTCATACTCTTACTCATCTTAAACCTCCGACGCTTTTAGCTTGTGAAGGAAGGTCTGATAACCTTCGACACCGAACCAGAACTGCACGGCACGTTGTACGCCGCGCCCCGTCATGGTTGCGCCACTGACCGCATCAACACCATGCAGATCACCCGGCTCAGCGCCACCCTTAACCACACTGAAAGAGACTTTTCCTTTATCATCAAACAGCTGCTTGCCTTTAAACTTATCGGTCCAGGCCGAGTCATCGAGAAAATCACCTATGCCAGGCGTTTCACCATGCTCATAGAAGACCACGTTTTCGATAGTGTTCAGGTCTGGCTTAAGTGCCACATAACCATAGATGATCGACCAGAGCCCCTTGCCATAGATGGGTAGCACCACGGCATGGAGTTCACCTTTTTCGTCAAACACCTTGAATACGCGAGCCTGGTTAGCGCGGGTCTTAATCTTGGCGATATCCTTCTTAGGCTTGATCGAGGTCTGCGGGTTGATGGCCGCCATGCGGTCGTCAAAATCCAGTACATTGGCCTGAGTGTCTATCTCGCCAGAATCCAGATCCACCAGCATAGGCGTCACCGACTTCTCGAAGATGGCGCGAAAGTCCTTATCTCCCCCGATATCGATATCGGCGGCAATGAGTACATAACGCTTAAGCTCATCGCGCTTCTTGGCCAACTTACGTTCTTTGAGTACCTCGGCCGTACCTGTGATCATAAAAGAACAAGAGAGGCAGAGGACGAGTGTGAAGATCATGGTCCCCACAACAGTATCTTTCTTAAATGCCATTAGCGTTGCTTCTCCATAGTGTCGCGCTCGGCGCGGCTGGAACGACGAAACAAAAAGGATGCGAGAATTGACGACCAAAAGTTGGCGGTCTGGATCCTTAACATATGTTCAGATTTATAAGGCATTACGTTTCAGCCTCCGCTTGATGTTGCTGCGCGCCACCAGGTAATCGAAAATAGGCGCCCACAAGTTGGCAAACAGTATCGCCAGCATAATCCCCTCTGGCATCTTGAGATTCAGCACGCGGATCAGCACAGTCATGAAACCGATAAGAGCACCATAGGCAAACTTACCCTGACGGGTGTACGCAGTGGTGACCGGGTCGGTCGCCATGAACATCATCCCTAAGGCAAAACCACCAGTGACCAGATGCCAGGTCCACGGCATGGCGAACATGGCGTTCTTATCTGAGCCGATGAGATTAAACAGCAGAGCAGTGGCTAGCATGCCAGCCATTACCCCTGTCACCACACGCCAGTCGGCCAGACGGGTCAACAGCAGTAGCAGGCCACCGAAAAGAATGGCCAGCGTGCTGGTTTCGGCAATCGATCCCACGGTGAAGCCAAAGAAGGCATCCCACCAAAGCGGGTCACTAAAGGCCTGATACCAGGTGTAGCCTTCAAAGCTCATCTTACCCGCCGCAGTTTCGTGCAGCACAGTCGCGCCAGAGAAACCATCGACCGCCACAAACTGAGCAATCTGCGCCACCTCTGTCGGATAAGCGAAATAGATAAAGGCGTAACCGGCCAGCGCAGGGTTTAAAAAGTTATACCCCATGCCACCAAACACCTCCTTGGCCATGATCACACCAAAGGTGATGCCCAGGGCAACTATCCAAAGCGGTGTTGATACCGGCAAAATCAAGGTAAATAGCAAGGCAGTAACGAAGAAGCCTTCATGCAGCTCCTGACGACGCACCTTGGCAAACACCACTTCCCAAAACAGGCTCACCACCAGCGCGGTAAGATAGATGGGCAGGAAAAAGCTCAGGCCATAGGCAAATAGCCCTAAAAGCCCAGTTTGCTCACTGAGGCCTCCAGAAATGCCATTGAACACCCATAACTGCCAACTCTCTGGTGTCGTCAGCCCAGCGGCCAATGCCTGCTGCGCTTGTAAACCTATGTTATAAATACCAAACAATATGGCAGGTAGCAGGCAAAGGCCCACTAAGGTCATGGTACGTTTGACATCAATCGCGTCACGCACATGCACCTTGCCTTTAGTGCTGCGGCCATGGGCATAAAGCAGCGAGCGCAAGAAACTGCGCATCGACGAGCCATGGGCATAGTAGTTCTCTTGCACATCTGGCTTATTGTCTTGCTTACTCATTAACCTTCCCTCTCAATAATATCTAGGCAGATGCGCAGTTCCTGCCCGAAGTCATACTTACCGGGACAGACAAAAGTACACAGGGCTAAATCTTCCTCATCCAGCTCTAAGGCCCCTAAGGCCTGAGCCTCATCGGTGTCACGCACCACGAGATCGCGCACCAAAAGCGTGGGTAAGATATCCAGCGGCATGACGCGATCCAGCTGGCCAAAGGCCATCATGGCGCGATGAGAACCGCCTGCGTTGGTGGTCAGGTCAAACAAACGTTTAGTGGCCTTAAAACGAGAGGTCACGGCGCGGGTAATAGAAAACTTATCGCGGCCGCCACGTACCCATGGCATCAGCTGATGCTTAATATCTTCGGCGAGCACTGAGATCTGCTGATGGAAACGGCCCAGATAGTCATGAACGCCTTCGGCGGTATGGCCAGCCAATACAGAGCCTGACACTATACGATTGCTGCCAGGCTTAACCTCGCCTTTTACCAGCTCGCTTAACTGAGCGCCGAGCTGAGTGCGCAGCAGCCTTGGATTAAGCGCCGTCGGCCCACCTAGAGCGACAACGCGATCCGTATAGAGCTCACCGGTCAAGAACAACTTGCCGTAGGCGATGAGATCCTGATAACCCAGATGCCAGACTGGACGCTCCAGGCTAGCAGGTGAAATAAAGTGAATATGGGTGCCAACCAGTCCGGCGGGATGCACGCCGGCAAATTGATGGCTTTCGACCTGAGGCAAGTCAGCACCAGGCAGGGCTTCACCGACATCGTGGCACAGATGAATCTTGCCCGGTGTCAGATAGCTAAGCACCTTGAGTCCGGCAGCGAAGGCCTCTTGCTGATCTTTAATGATCACCCGAGGATCGGCGGCTAAAGGATTGGTGTCCATGGCGTTGACAAATATTGCCACAGGCTCGCTGTCCAGCAGGGGCACTCTCGAGAAAGGACGGGTACGTAGCGCGGTCCATAGACCACTCTCTACCAGGTTTTGTTTTACGGCGTCACGGCTGAGCAGATTAAGGTCTGAATAGGCTTGGAAAGTGATCTGCTCCTCGCCCTCCACTTGGATCACGACCGATTGCAATACACGGCGTTCGCCGCGATTGATCTCGACAATCAGGCCACTGGCCGGCGCGGTAAAGCGCACACCTGGTGCCTTCTTGTCTTCGAACAGCGCTTGGCCCTTCTTAACCCGATCGCCAACCTCCACCAAGAGTGTGGGTTTTAGGCCAACATATTCCTCACCTAGCAGTGCTACCTTTGCAGGTCGAGCGCAGCAATCAATCTCTTGCCGAGGCTCACCTGCGATAGGCACATCTAAGCCCTTCTTTATCGTCTTAATCTTGTCTGGAAAAGCTGCCATCGCAAACATCAACCGTTACTAAACTGGGATGCCTTATGGTAAAAGTTTGTTAACTTTGATTCCGATATTGAGGTCACATTCCGACACCGAGCTGTAACTTAACAACAGTTTTTAGATTAAAAATGTGATCTTGATCGCCAGCCAATCCTGAGAACTGTTAACAATGTAGTTTTATAACGATAAAACCAATAAAGCAGATACACCTTATTTAGTTACAACTAAAGCATTAAAAGTGGGACAAAAATTCCCCTATAAGGCATAACAAAATGGCTATTTTTTGTCCCTTAATTGAGGCAGGTGCAACCAAAGATTTAAGACTAATAAAGACAAAACTGATTGCGATATCGGGGAGTTTAAGCATTAATCTCAGCGAACAAAAAAAGATTTAGACATCTAGAAGTCTAAATGATATGGTCATTTTTGGTCACAGGTTTTTACTCAGGATAGGATGAACAAGATGAAACTCGAATCTTTAGCACTGCATCACGGCTATACATCGGAAGCGACGACCAAAGCGGCCGCGGTTCCCATTTACCAAACCACCTCCTATACCTTTGACGATACCCAACATGGGGCCGACCTGTTTGACCTTAAGGTGCCGGGCAATATCTATACTCGCATCATGAACCCCACAACAGATGTCCTCGAACAGCGTCTCGCCGCTATTGAGGGCGGCATAGGCGCACTGGCGCTCGCCTCGGGTATGGCAGCCATCACCTATGCAATTCAAGCCCTAACCCAAGTGGGCGATAATATTGTTAGCACAAGTCAGCTCTATGGCGGCACCTATAATCTGTTTGCCCACACCCTGCCGAGGCAAGGAGTAGAGGTGCGCATGGCAGCCTTCGACGATTTCGAGGCGCTGGAAGCCCATATCGATGACAATACCAAGGCGCTGTTTTGCGAGTCTATCGGCAATCCGGCGGGTAATATTGTCGATATCGCCCGTTTGGCGGAGTTGGCCCATAAGCATGGCGTACCGCTGATCGTAGATAATACCGTTGCCACTCCGGTGCTCTGCCGCCCCTTCGAGCATGGCGCCGATATCGTTATCCATTCGCTCACTAAATATATTGGCGGCCATGGCACCACCATAGGCGGGGTGATCATCGACTCAGGTAAGTTTGACTGGGCATCGCAACCTAAACGTTTTGCCTTACTCAACGAACCAGATCCCTCCTATCATGGTGTGATCTACACCCAGGCCTTCGGCCCGGCAGCCTTTATTGGTCGCTGCCGCGTGGTGCCGCTGCGCAACACTGGTGCCGCCCTCGCCCCTCAGAGTGCCTTCCTGCTGTTGCAAGGATTAGAAACCCTGGCCCTGCGTATGGAACGTCACTGCGATAATGCACTGGCGCTGGCGAAGTTTCTCGAGCAAGACCCAAGAGTAAGCTGGGTCAACTATGGTGCACTACAAAACAGTCCCTATCGTAGTAACTGTGAGAAGATCACTTCTGGCAAGGCCTCTGGCATCATCAGCTTTGGGATCAAGGCCGAAACCAGCGAAGAAGCAAAAGCCGCCGGTGGACGCTTTATCGATGCGCTACAGATGATCCTACGCTTGGTGAACATAGGCGATGCCAAATCCTTAGCCTGCCATCCGGCGACCACCACCCACAGGCAGCTCAACGGTGAGGAACTCGCCAAGGCGGGGGTATCAGAAGACCTAATTCGTATCTCAGTTGGCATTGAGCATATCGATGACATTATTCAGGATGTCTCACAGGCGCTGGATAAGGCGCTATAACCCCATCTCCCTGCGTCTTTTATAAACTTCCTTTACAGACCTCAGATACCGGGCTATTGGCTCGGTATCTTGATTAAGGTCATGCTTTTACGCCTTTTTTAGCTAATACCTTGGTATAGTGCTAACTATGCATATCTGTTGACTATAATGAGTATTGGCGACATTTGGCTTTAACAAGCGACCCGCATGGCAAGGGAGCGGCACATGTACTACACCTCTACGGATCTTAATCAACACTCATCACTCATCACTCATGAGCAAGCTGGCTCACTTGCATACCTCCACACAAGAAAAATTGCCACAAATCACTCGCATTGCCATCGCTCTGTTTGACGAAGAAAGCGATCTCGTACGCACCTTTATTTACAGCGGTAAACCTTCGCCGCTCAATCATTATCAAGCCAATCTCAGTCAATGCCACTCGCTATTACAGATAGCCAAATCCCGCGCCGCCAGAGTAGTACAAGACCTCAGCATTTATGAGGACAGCCAACACGAACACGCAATCAAGATTTATGAGGCAGGCTATCGCAGTAGCTATACCCTACCGCTGCTGTCTGGCACCAACCTGCTAGGCTTTATCTTCTTTAATAGCGAAGATAAAGATGTTTTCGATAAACGCTGTCTTGAACACTTAGATCTTATCGGCAACTTGCTGGCACTAATGGTGATCAACGAATTAAGCGAGGTCATGACCCTCGCCTCGACCATGAAAACAGCCATCGATGTGACCCATTTTCGCGATCCGGAAACCGCTGGCCATCTCAGCCGCATGGCCCACTATTCTCGACTGATCGCTCAACGCGTTGCCGATGACAGAAATTTAAACGACCACTTTATCGAACATATCTTCCTGTTTGCGCCTCTACATGATATCGGCAAGATCACCGTGCCCGACGAGATATTGTTTAAACGTGGCCCACTCACCTCACAAGAGCGCAAAGAGATGCAAAAACACTGTGAGGCGGGGCGAAACTTGATCGACAAGCTGCTCTGTAACTACCACTTGAGCAACCTGGATCACACTCAGGTGTTACGCAATATCGTGCTCTATCATCATGAAGCCATAGACGGTTCGGGTTACCCTGCCGGGTTGGCCGGTGAGTCGATCCCCATTGAGGCAAGAATTGTGGCGGTGGCCGATGTATTTGACGCGCTCACTAGCGAACGTCCCTATAAATCAGCCTGGACGAACGCCGACGCCTTTGCCGAATTGAATAGACTGTCTGGAGACAAATTAGACGCCAGCTGTGTCGCCGCGCTAAATGAGGCGCTCCCAGAGGTAATAAAGATTCAGAAGACCTTTGACTCCACAGAGTTTTAGGCAGTTAAAGCCTCAATCCATGTGAAATAAGCCTGAATACCATAAGTCGAAGTGGGTTAAGACTTGGCTTTAAGATGCCGAGGTTAAAGCAATCGGTTAGCAGAGTAAGGTTTACAGGCGATGGTAAAACAACCCCTGCGATACATTCGGCATCGCCAAAGTAAAAGTAAAGGCCTGCCAAGCCAGGGCGCCAGCAGGCCTTACAGTCAAATCATGGCTTAGACTTAGAAACGACCTACTAGGCCAAGACCAATGTTTACGCCGTCGAAGTCAGAATCCAACACGCGCGCGACCTGGAAGTTCGCCGAGACGTTATCAGAAATACGCAGCCAGTATGAGGTTCTTACATCAAATGCATCATCATACTCTGTATCGGTATAACCCAGACCCACAGACCAAGCATTGTTCACATACCAATCGGCGCCTAGGTTGATCATGTCGTCATTGTCACTGTGAGTCCAGTTAGCCTGTAGATCCACACCGGCAGTAGATTGTAGCGCGATATAGCTGCGAACCTTCACACCGTAGCGCTCCTCAATACCCTCATCGCCATCGGCATAGAAGACAGAAACAGCTGAAGAGTCGTTGAAGTAATAACCCACTTCAGCGCCATAGGTGTCGAAATCGAAGTGAGCATAGTCGTGCTTCTGATAGTTCACACCAACAAACCACTTTGAGGCGAAAACATAGGTGCCGTCGATACCGTAAGAGTCCAGGTCGGCATCGTCAAAGTTGCTGTAGTAGGCACCCAGATTAGAGCTTTGCGCCAGGAAGCCATTTAGGGCATATGGGCTGCTGCTCTGATCCACTGGCGTCACATAGTAACTGTAATTTGCTTTCCACAGACCATCGCCGAACTCTTCAGAGTTAGACTGGTAGTTCAAACCAGCTTCGTGTTGAAAGGCGTTGTCTTGCACCGCGAGTGCGCTCATGCTGCTAAGACCAAGAAGAATGGCAACGGCTGTTACTGATTTTTTCATCAATGTATTCCCTTATATTTATGAAGCTAGGAGAATAAAAGATAAAAATAGAAAGGTGTTGAACTCAATCCATTGTAATTTTCTGATATTTATAAGAATAAATATCCTGTGCTCTCCTAGCGGCGCTAACGATAAGCCATAGTTTAGGAATAGCGCAATAAAAACTTCATAAAAGCTAAGCAAAAAAACATTATCAAAAACAACAATTAACAGTCAGGTAACAAGTGAAACCCGAAGGTTACAACTTGCCATCCAGATACAGAAATCAATACCCCTTTAATTCTTAAAGGCCATTAGTGCTAGCTGCTTTCGTCTGCTCGCGCTCATCGAGGATCAACATCCCGTGAGTGATGGCCTGCACCGCTCTGGACTTAAATTCGCGGCGATACAGGGTATAGACCACCACTAGGCTAGAGGCGATAAACAGCAGTGGATGGAAAAACCACCCCAGCACCGCCATCGAAAAATAGTAGGAACGCAGGCCATAGTTGTAAGCATGGGCGGCCCTATCTTGTACTATCGCCATCTGATAGGCGTAATCCTTGAGACGTTCGTCGTTGCCGCTCTTATCAACCGGAGTCGCCCCCACCATCACGTTGAGAAACCCATATTGACGCATAGACCAAGTAAATTGAAAGAAGGCCATCACAAAGATAAAGGTCAAAATACCCAATTTTAACTGGATCAGCAGATGCACAGGGGGCGCCGTCAGTGGGATTGAGGTAATGACAGCCTCCAGGCGTTCAACCTGAGCAAACAGGGTTAACACACCGGCGAGCACCAACATAGTGGTACTGGCAAAGAAGGTAATATTACGCTCTAAGTTAGCCAGTAATGCGGCCTCGGCCACCCTCACCTCGCGCCCAAGTAACTGATACATCCAATGCACCCTGTGCTGGTGCAAACAACGGGCAATACAGTTGGTTGTCTTAGCCTTCTGACGGGCAAAGCGGGCGTACCCGATCCAACAACTAAAGAAACAGATCACAGCAATGAGATCGAGCAGATAATTATTCATCATGGATTCAACTTGTTAACTATGGCAACCGGCTACCAGAGGACCTCATTTCATTTAATCATAGCCTATTGATATTGCAACTCTATTTCCTGGGTTCTATTTACCCTTAAGCCACTATGACTCTGTTATCTAGGGTATTGTCTACCAGCAGAGCGATACATCGCGGTCGTATCAGCACAGGAGATAGAAAGTGGATTATAAAGCGCTGCAATTGATACTGCTTTGTAGAGGGTGACCGATAAAACATTAAAATCGTGCTCTCTGCGCTTTTATCAGCCATTTCTACTGTGTTATCGACGGTTTATATTGAATCACTAGGCGTCACCCCCTTTGGTTTCTATGGTTCGTCTACAAACTAGCTCAAAAACAAACAACAAAGGTCTACGCACTCTCGCGCTCAGGCTATACCTACTCACAAATCTTAGCTAAGATAGTGAAAATTATGTTGCAGCCGTGTATCCACTTGCAAGAGCCGATAACAATCGCAACGTGCCAAGTTACAAGAGTCTAAGAATAAAGGATTATTTATGAAGTCAATCTCTAATGCTCTGTTTACAAGCCTGCTCGCTTCAGGCCTTTTGCTCACTGGCTGTAGTGGAGGAGGCAGCGGTAGTGATACCTCTGGCAACGGCGGTTCCATCGGCACGGGGTCGGGCGGCACGGTGACATGGGTCGAGGGGGAATTTACCCCTTATACACAGTTAGCGGCTCAGTGCGATGCGGGTCTCAAGGAGAAGCTCTGGTTACGTTCGTGGAGTAACGACACCTACCTCTGGTACAGCGAGATCATCGACAGAGATCCGGCGCCTTATCAGGTATTGGAATATTTCAGCCTGCTGAAAACCGAAAACCTATCGCCATCAGGCAACCCCAAAGATCAGTTCCATTTCTCTATGCCTACCAGCGAATGGGAACAACTTAATCAGTCGGGTGCATCGGTCGGCTATGGCATGAGTGTTCATCTACAGCAGCTCACTGCCACCACAGACAGAAAAGTGACCGTTGCTTACACTGAACCAAACACTCCAGCCAGCAATGCCAATATCACCCGCGGGGCAGTCATCGTTAGCATAGATGGCGTAAGCGTAAAAGATGCCAATGACATGGCGTCAATCAATACCTTAAATAATGGCTTGTTCCCTAGCGATGCCGGACAAGAGACTCGATTCACGATACAAGATCTGGGCGCAAGTCAGACCCGAGATGTGATACTGACGGCGCAAACAGTGGTTTCAACCCCAGTGCAAAATACTAAAGTTGTGAGCACCCCAACAGGTAATGTGGGATATCTACAGTTCAATTCCCACATCGCCACCGCGGAGCGCGGTCTGTTCGATGCCATCAACACTCTGGCAACCGCTAAGGTTGACGACCTAGTGCTGGATCTGCGATACAACGGTGGTGGCTTACTGGCCATGGCCAGCCAGCTGGGCTACATGATTGCCGGTAAAGAAGCGACACAAAATCGTATCTTTGAGCGCAGCACCTTTAACGACAAATACCCAACCAAAGATCCTGTCACAGGCCAAACCTTGACCCCAATGCCTTTCATCGATGAGTCTCTTGGCTTTAATCCAGGCCTTCTATCAAGCGGTCAGAGTTTACCGACACTTAATCTGTCACGAGTATTTGTCCTCACGACCGACAACACCTGCTCAGCCAGTGAAGCACTAATCAACAGCCTGCGCGGTATCGATGTTGAGGTGATCCAAATTGGCGGCACCACCTGTGGTAAGCCCTATGGCTTCTACCCAACACCAAACTGTGGCACCACCTATTTCACCATTCAATTTAAGGGTGAGAACGATAAAGGCTTTGGTGATTACTCTGACGGCTTTGTCCCCAGCAGCAATCCAACGCTAGCAAGCGAAGTACCTGGTTGTGATGTGGCTGATGACTTCAACCACGCTTTAGGTGACCAAAATGAAGGTCTGTTATCGGCGGCGCTTTACTATCGCGATAGCAACTTCTGTCCAGCCCAGGTTGCAAGCGCGGCACGTAGCCAAGTCAAACCAGGATTTATCGACACAGGTTACATTCTCGAAGATACGCGCAAGCAAAATCTGCTGTTAAATAGCCGGATTCTGACTCAGCCTGAATAGGATTTATGATGAAACGCATAGTTCGTATCATGATCGGCTTCATGCCGTTAACGCTCCTTGGCTGCTCACTGCAGGCACAAGACGCTGCTTTGCCAGATCCTGTGCCTGCCCCAGTACCTGCAATAGTCAGCGAACCGAGTGCTGAGAGTCTGACTGAGCTGGAAAACGCCATCGCCAAACTGTTACAGATGGAGAAGGTGACCCTAGCCGCCGATGCATTCACTCAAAACAGTCGATTGGCCCTGGAACGCAGTCCCCATACGGATCCTAACGGGCAGCTGTTAATGGGCCGCAACTTTGAGCTGCCACAAATCGTGCAGCTTTGGATAAGCGGTGATAAGTGTTTTGTCACAGATTCCGAGAAGCATCGCAGTGCACCGCTGACAGTGACTCGCTGCTATCCTGAATAAACCCTGCTGAATAAGCTATCCAGATGAGTCTTTTACACGACGGCTGCTTACCCAAAGCAGCCGTCGTTTTTCATGCTTAGTGCGCTTTTATCTGGAGGCCGCTAGGTTAATCTTCCAGCCTGGATTAAGGCGATACCTAAATCCATACAGCGAGGCCCATACAGAAAGACCCATACAGAAAAGCTCATACATAAAGAGCTACTCAAAGGGCCACACAAAAACGCTCGCAAAGATCCGTTACAAACGTCATCAAGCTCTGTAGCGGCATTAGGCGACATAAGATTGCCCTCCGATACCCTAATGCGAGCTCCCAATAGAACCGTCTGCAATGAGTTAGTACATATCCTTCTAAATGTAACAATTGTTACAGTGATAATATCCCGCGCTTCTCATTATTGTTTTACATACAAATTATTAAGAGGCCTTATGCGCTTAGCTGTTTCCGCATTAGCAGTGTCATCTGCACTCATCCTTCCTAGCGTCCACGCTGAAGATCAACAAGCCAGCTTAGATCAACAAGCCAACTTCGAAAAAATCGAGATCATAGGTTCACGTATCGCACTACGTACCGCCACAGATAGTGTGGCACCAGTGGACATTATCACCGCCGAGCAGCTCGAATCGACGGGGATGACAGAAACGGCTAAGGCACTGCAATTTGCCGCGCCAAGTTACAGCTTTCCATTCTCATCGGTAACCGATGGCTCAGATGCGGTGCGCCCGGCAAGCCTGCGCGGCCTGTCACCGGATCACACCTTAGTCTTGGTCAATGGTAAACGTCGTCACGGTTCGGCATTGGTCCATTTAAGTGGCACTGTAGGTAAAGGCTCATCTAACGTCGACTTAAACGCCATTCCGATGACCGCTATCAAGCGTATCGAGATCCTACGCGACGGCGCATCGGCGCAATATGGTTCCGATGCAATTGCCGGCGTCATCAACGTGGTGCTAAAAGACAGTGAACAAGGTGGTAGCGTATCGGCACAAGCCGGCCAGACCTACGCGGGTGACGGTGAACAGTGGCGAGTGGGCGCCAACCACGGCATAGCCCTGGGTGACGATGGCTTCATTAATGTCTCTCTCGAGGCCCATCATAAAAATAGCACTAACCGAGCTGGGCTAGATCCTCGCCAGCAGTATCCGCAGCTAGCCGATGGTTCGCCGGATCCTCGCGAAGCTACTTTTAATCGCAAGAGCCACCAAGTTGGCGATGCCGAATACGACAACCTAGGGCTGTTCATCAACGCAGCCAAGGCTATTTCGGACAACGGCGAGCTATACGCCTTCGGTGGCGTGAGCCAACGCGAAACCAAATCTGGCGCCTTCTACCGCAGAGCCCTGGATAAACGTAACTTAACCGAGGTTTATCCCGATGGTTTCTTACCCCAGATCAACCCTGAAATTATCGATACCTCGTTAGTGCTTGGCTATGAGTTCAGCCTGGGTGAATGGAACATAGATACCTCCGCAGGCCATGGCGAAAATTCATTTAACTACAATATTGTTAACTCATTAAACGCATCTTTAGGCCCCGACAGCCCGACCGAATTTGATGCAGGCACTTTGTCGACCCGTGAAACCAATGTAAATATCGATGCGTCGCGCTATTTCTCCTTTGCAAATGACTCAGAGATCCTCTTTGCCGCGGGTGTGTCATGGCGTAAAAATGGCTACCAAATTGAAGCAGGCGAGACTGCTTCCTACATCAATGGGGGTTTTGATAATCGCGCCGCTGGCAGCCAGGGCTTTTCGGGCTTTACCCCAGAATCTCAAGTCGACGAGACTCGAGATAACACCGGCGTTTATGTCGAGCTAGAAAACCAATTAACCGATGACTTTTACTGGGCGGCGGCGCTGCGTTACGAAAACTATTCAGACTTCGGCGACAACACCAGCTGGAAGCTAGCGGGTCGTTATGACTTTACCGACAACCTGGCCCTGCGCGGCACCATTAACACAGGATTTAGAGCGCCTAGTGTACAGCAGCTGTATTTCAGCAATATCTCTACCCTGTTTAACCCTGATCCTGTCACGGGTCAGTTGGTACCGACAGAGTCGGGTACCTTCAACACCCTGTCACCCGTGACAAAAGGGTTAGGGATCAATGAGCTAGAGCCAGAGTTATCACAATCTTTCAGTCTCGGTCTGGTCTATCGTAATGACGCGGGCCTAGCAGTAACCTTGGACGCTTATCAGATCTCGGTCGATGACCGTATCATCTTGTCGAGCTCAGTCACGCCAGATGATTCACCGGCCGTTGCACAAGCCTTGGCTGGCACGAATGCCGAATCGGCACGCTTCTTCATTAACGCCGTCGATACCCGTACCCGAGGGGTTGATCTAGTAATAAGCCAGGACTTTGATATCGGTGCTTGGGGCGATCTGCAGGCCAACCTGGCCTATGCCTATAACAAAACGGAAATTCAAGACATTCATTTCCCGCAAGTCTTAGACGGCGTAGGTAAAGAACTCTTCGATCGTATCGAACAAACCCGTATGACCTCGGCCACGCCAAACAACACAGGCAACCTGGGACTCACCCATAGGCTTGGCGACTTCAAGACCAACGTTCGTCTAAGCTACTTTGGCGATTACACCGTGGGTTATTCCTCTGGCGATGTAACTTATAGCGACCAATGGGTAATGGATTTGTCAGTGCAATATGCGGCAACTGAGGCGCTAAGCTTTACCGCCGGGGCGCAAAACCTGTTTGATGTCTATCCAGAGAAGCGTCCGGACAGCAACAACTTCAATGGTATCTTCGTCTATCCATTAACCAATACGCCATTTGGCTTTAATGGTGGTTACGTCTTCTTAGAAGCAAAATATACCTACTAATCTCGTATCGCTTCCTCACCCTAAAAACAGGCCATTTATGGCCTGTTTTTTTATTTAGCCATACATAGATGCATACAAGGGACAGCCTAAGTAACTTGTTCCCATCGACGGCCTATGTGAGAATCGACAGCAGACATTTGAGGGAAGGATATGACACAAGCAGCAGATAACTCGACCACAGCTAAGACAGGTCTTGATGACGCGAGTGACGACATAAAACTCGCCGTAGACCTTATTTATCTTCTGGAGAGTCATGAGATTGAACCAGATGTGGCACTGGCGGCATTAGAGATAGTCAAGCAAGATCTGCAAAGAAAACTGAGCAAAGCGAACACTTAGCCGTTTACACTCAGGGCATCACGCATTCATTTACGGCCCATTCATTGCTCCCATTTATTGGGTAATGAGTTAACCATAAAAAACGCAGCCTAAGCTGCGTTTTTAGTGTGACTCGAAAGCTTTACTTAGAAGACAACTGTCTGCTCAGCAGTACAGGTCGTAGTCCCTTCATCACAAGCTTTATAAGTGTAAGTTCCGCCACCTTTAGTGTTGATAGTGTCGGTATAGGTGCTGCTTGCCGAAGTGGTCGCGATCATGCTGCCATCACGGTAAACATCTACGTTTGCACCAGCAGCGCCAGAGAAAGTCAGATCCACTGTCTTAACGCCCTTGTTCTTGTAGCCGTTTGCCGACAGGGTGAAATCACCACCGGTTCCGCCGCCATTGTCACCACCATTATTACCACCAGCACAGCCGTTAGCTGTCAGGTAAGCATCGGCGGCTGCAGCCTGAACGATACCATAACCGAAGTACACATCTTTACCCGCTGCACCACTGTCCATAGCTGTGGCTTTCAGCGCCGCACGGATCTCGCTACCAGTACATTGGTTATGGTTAGACCAAACCAGGGCGGCGATGCCTGATACGGCTGGTGTCGCCATAGAAGTACCGCTCATGAAACCATAATCCGAGGTACCGATATCCACAGTTGCCGTGCTTGCCGCCAATAGCGCCGCACGATCTTCCTGCGCTGTACCGACAGCAGGGATTGAAGTGCTGTTGGTGTCACCTAAGGTGCCATACAACATGCCTGGCTCATTGTTGATAATGATCGCGCCGATACCACCAGAGCTCTCACAGTTAGCAACCTTGTCATGGAATGAGATCACACCACGGTCGATCACACAGATATTACCGTTAGCGCCCGAATCGGTCGCCTCGGCGGTGCCCATGTAATAGGTACTACCTGAAACCGAACCTGAGTTTTCCATCGCGCTGCTGGCAAATGAAGCGCCGTCAGCGGTTAGGTTAGCTGCGGTTGCCATACCTGCCGGATATGTAGACAGTGTATCGACACCACCAGCGGTCACTTCCACACAGATAGTTTCGTCCGTAGTAGCCTTAGGACCACGGCCCGAAGTACAAGATGGGAACTGAGAAAAATCGGCGATGTTGTTGTTCGCATCGTTTGCGCCCACCATCATCACAGATGGATAACCCGCAGGGTATGAACGAACGCTGTTACCGTCGTTACCTGCTGCCGCAACTACTAGGCCGCCCGCATCAACAAACGCCTGGAAGGCATTAGATTCGGTCGAGTTAGCGCCGCCGCCACCTAAGCTCATGCTGATGATGTTGGCACCGGCCGCACTACACAAGTTAGTGGCGTGAGCCAAATCAGATGAGTAACCCCAACCTTCAGCGTTAAATACTTTAATGATGTGCATGTCGACGCCTGGCGCCATACCGATCACGCCCACATTGTTGTCGGCCGCACCGATAGTACCCGCAACGTGTGTACCGTGTGGACCACCGTTAACGTTCCAGCTGCCTGTGCCTGAGTCGTTGTCGCCAGTGATGTTGTTCCACACAAAATCTGGGTTAGACGCGTCCAGACCTGAGTCGATAACACATACCTTCATGCCAGCAGCGGCATTGAAGGCCACCTGATCTGCCTGCGATTGATAAACAGCGTAAGGCGTTACCTGCTGAGTCATAGGATTGCCCGCATCATCGCTAAAGCCCATCAGATGACGACGCTGATCCGCCTCTACTAATTTAACGTGTGGATTGTTTAACAGTCCTTTGACCTGGGCAAGATCTTTACCAGCAAAGGTCGCAGCAATAAAGCCGTTACCGTCTACATGGATCTGTGCACCTAACTGTTTTGCCAGTGCCTTAACAACACCTTTACTGCCATTGTCTACCTGGATGATGTAACGATCATCATCGGCAAATGCCTGAGTTGACAGGCCTACACTTAACGCCATTACGGCACTTGCCAATTTAGTTAACTTCATAGAGGTCTCTCCATTATATTTATTTTGTTAAGAGTCTTTTATTAAAACTTCCCTGAATAGCAAATGCCTCGGTATATCTCTCTTATATTGCGACCTAATTTGGCATTTACTACCACACAACAAGCAACAAGCTATCACACCAACTCAATAGCAACAAGATATTAACAATAAATAAACATATGTTGCACCATGGTACATTTTAAATGCTTCTGGACTATGACTGATTTAGCCTTCTCTCCTTCCACATAAGGTTTAACTATCAAACAAACACCAGCACTACAGCCAGGATAAGTCAGGCTAATACCCCTTGGCATTGAGGTCTCTTCGCGCCTTAGCCGCCTCGTCACAGCCAAGATTTAGCCAGATGCCAACGGGTGTACTGTCCAGCAAAGTCGAGGAAAATTGATAGTCTTTGGCATCAACACCCAACTCACTAAAGAGCATGGGGCCTGAAATATTATCGGCAAAGGCATAGTCGACTCGCTGTTTAAGCAACAGCTGTAATCCCTGGCGAATCGTTTCCACATTAAACAGGGTTATCCCCGCCTGATTAAACTTAAATCCCAGACCATCACGAGAAAACCCTCTTAAAAAGGCGATGCGGCTGCCCGCTAGATCAGACAAGTCTTGCCAGGAAAAAGGCTCTGCTTGACGCTTACGATATAAGCCCAACTCAACTGGTTGGCTAGATAAGGGGACATGAACATAGTTAGATGAAGCCTGCTTAGGCGGATAGAAACTAGCGCACCATTGCCCAGAATGAATCAACTTATTGGCCCTGGCGGCAGAATAAAACTGTGGTTTCAAAGTAACCTGAGAATCGGCTAATGCCTGTGTCAGCATACCGAACGCCGTCCCATGGTCGCCATCAGCTTGGGACTCTTGCGTGAACGGCGGGTAGTTAATGGCGACGACCTCAAGAGGAACAGCCCTCACCCAGGCTGAGCAAAACATCAATAGCGTCACAGACACAGAGAACTTACGCATATAACCAGTCACTCAACCTCATATACCTTCGCTTGCTCTAAAGTATAGCTAACTAATATAGACTAGCTCCCAGAGTTAATATGGTCACAATAGGCCATAGACCCCCTTTTGCCTGAAACTCAGACAGGTATACTAGTGCCATTATTTATCAACTGATGATATTAAGCATGACAGAGCCAAGTAGCAGCAACACCCAGAAGCTAGATTTCTCCGCCATCAACAAGACCACGGCGAAGTCCTTTAACGAGCAGAAAAATCTGATCAAGCGACTGTTTAAGGGCAACAGCGCCCAGTGTGATACCTGCAAACAACCACTAAAGTTAGTCGTGCCCACCGAAAAGGCAAAAACCGGTCACTACGGCGTGTTTTGCAAAAAAGGCTGCACCGATATTCTGCTGGAAATCGACCTGCTGTAATGCAAGGCAGGAAACTAAGACCAGTCAAACCTCACAGCCCCTCTTTAAGGTTATAACGAGTCCACCGCTTGAAACTCAGTCAACGCCTCACTCAGCTAGAAAACATGGTCGATGGTCGCTACGGCCATATCTGGGATTGCTGCTGCGATCACGGCCTGCTCGGCGCGGCCCTGCTAAAACGCCAGGCCGCACCGACCATACATTTTGTCGATATTGTGCCGGACATCATGCAAGGCCTCACCGACAAGCTAAGGCGCTTTTATCCGCCAAGACCAGATAGCGCCGACTGGCAGGTGCACTGCATGGATGTGGCCAAACTTCCGCTTGATGACTATGTTACCGATGCGCCCCATCTGGTGATCATCGCAGGCGTTGGTGGCGAGCTAACCTATGAGTTGGTGAGCGCTATTCAGCAAAAAGCCGATAGCCTAGGACAAAAAATCGAATTTCTGCTCTGCCCTGTGCATCACACCTATCAACTCAGAGAGAGGCTCAATGCACTCGGGCTAAAGCGCTTCGATGAGCGACTTATCAGCGAGAACAAGCGCTGTTATGAGCTGTTGCATCTGGCACGTCAGGCAGAGCATCCCATCACGGCGATTGGCGACAGGCTATGGTCATCGGCGCCCATGGCGATTCAACAAACCTACCTTACTCGTCTATTAACCCACTACACCCAGGTGCTTAGGGGCGAAAATCCAATCGAGCAACGCCAATTGCTTAGCCGCGCCATTCAAGACTACCAAGCTCAGCTCAATCAACTTGGCATCTAAGGCTTGCTCTTTATCATCTTCAACCGAGTCCATTTATGCACCTGCTTAAATCCACTATCCATCCCGACCTTAATGCCGCTACGCCCGATGCGATAGTCGGGCAAGGCTTCACCCGCTGCGCAGCGCGCGCCATAGTGCTTAGGGGCAGTGAAATCTTGATGCTCTACACGGCGCGTTATCACGATTACAGTATTCCCGGTGGCGGCGTGGATGAGGGCGAAGATATTCGCCAGGCCCTGATGCGCGAGCTGGAAGAGGAGACCGGCGCCCACACTATTGAGATATTAAGCGAGTTCGGCCGCTATCAAGAGTTTCGTCCCTGGTACAAGCCTGGGTTCGATTTTGTGCAGATGGAATCTTTCTGCTTTGTTTGCACCATTGGCGAAGAGCTGGGCGATACCAAACTTGAGAGCCATGAGCTGCAAAATGGCATGCGCCCGGTCTGGATCGATATACACCAGGCGATTGCCCATAACGAGCACACTATGGCCCACAGCGAAAAGAAGGGACTGTCTATCGAGCGCGAGACCTATCTACTCAGGCTGATCCGCGATGAGCTACTCACTAATGAAAGTCACCTCAAGATAAACTGCCCGTAACCCCACAAAAAAGAGCGCCTAAGCGCTCTTTTTTATACCTATTGCTAGCAATTAACGGCTGTACTCGCAGGCGATCTGCGCCGCCAACTTGGCATTGTTAAACACCAGCTGAATATTGGCCGCCAGGCTGCTGCCCTCTGTCTTTTCAGCCACCTTGGCGAGCAGGAATGGCGTCGAGGCCTTACCTGATATACCCTTGGCGTCCATCTCTGCCACGGCATCTTTAATCACCTGATCGATCATCGCCTTATCCAGGGCATATTCGGCCGGAATAGGGTTGGCGACCACCACGCCACCTTTGAGACCCATCTGCCACTTGGCCGTCATAGCATCGGCCACCTGCTTAGGCGTATCCAGACGATAGTCGACACCAAAATCACTCTCGCGGGTGTAGAAAGCAGGTAGCGTCTCGGTTTCATAACCCACTACCGGCACACCTTGGGTCTCTAGGTATTCCAGGGTCAAACCGATATCCAGAATCGATTTGGCGCCGGCGCACACCACGGCCACATCAGTATTAGCCAGCTCCTGCAGATCGGCAGAAATATCAAAAGTCTGCTGAGCGCCGCGATGCACACCGCCAATGCCGCCGGTGGCAAATACCTTGATGCCTGCCATCGCCGCTAAAATCATGGTCGAGGCCACAGTGGTCGCGCCATCGGCCTGCTTAGCAACGATAAAAGGAATGTCACGGCGACTGGTCTTGATCACCGCCTGGCCCGCCTTACCCAGATACTCGATCTCGTCATGGGTCATGCCCACCTTGAGCCGCCCCTTTAAGATGGCGATGGTGGCTGGCACCGCGCCGTTGTCACGGATAATCTGCTCCACCTTGAGAGCGGTCTCGACGTTTTGCGGATAGGGCATACCGTGAGAGATGATGGTCGATTCCAGCGCCACCACAGGACGGCCGGCATCCAGTGCCGCTTTCACTTCTGGGTTGATATCTAGGTACTGCGCTAACATAGAGACTCCTTGATAACTCGGTTAACTGATATTTCTGACATATTGGGATTGATGGTTGCCAGATCCGACAGGGCAACCACTGCCGCCGCCATGGCAAACTCGGTCGACTTGCGAGTCGACCAATCTTGAATAAAGCCGTGGGCTAGGCCCGCCAGGAAGGCATCTCCGGCGCCATTGGCATTGACCATATCAACTGGAATGGCCGGAATATGGGCCTGCTCCAGACCATCGCTGTAGAAGACGCCGTCTCCCCCCAGGCTCAAAAAAACGCGCTTAACGCCTTGGTCATGGAACCAGTTGGCCAGCGTCGGCAGTTCGTTGTAGTTGGCGATTGAGATCCCCGAAAGCTGCTCCGCCTCTTTGAGGTTCGGCTTAAGGGTATGCACGGCACTAAGATAGGGCTTGATCTTCTCCGCCTTGGCGCAGGAAACCGTATCGACAAACAGCGGAATATCAGCAAAGTTACTCAGAAGATAGGCTAAAGCCGGCTCACTGAGATTGGCATCGACTATGATAAGACTCGCCCGTTTTAGCATGGCTTGCTGAGCCTTGAGCACATCCACACTCAGGCGTTCGAGAATCGCCATATCGTTGATCGCCACATGCATGTCGCTATCACCGTCGAGCACGGAAAGATAGGTTGAGGTCACGCCATCACTTAGTTGGAGACTAGGTTTCATGTCGATACCGGCGCGCTGGCAATACTCGACGATCTGCTGACCATAGGCATCTTTACCCACGGCGGTCATCAAACGGGTATCAGACCCCAAGCGAGCCAGGTTCTCGGCGATGTTACGCCCCACTCCGCCAGGCGAGCAGCTTACGCTACCCGGGTTAGAATCCCCCACCCGCAGACTAGACGCGGGGCGACCGAGAATGTCCATGTTGGCACCGCCAACTACCACGGCATACCTGGCTTCTGCCAGAATATAGCCCTTGCCACGAATAACCCCTTTATGGGTCAGATTCATGATATGTCCCGCTACCGCTGAGCGGCTGATGCCAATGCGATCGGCCAGCTCCTGCTGTGGGATCAAAGGGTCTTGCTTGAGTAGTGCTAAGATTTCTAATTCACGTTCCGTCATTCAGGCGATCTCTCTAAGCATAGGTATCGCTCGCCGCAACAAACAAATGTTTGTATAGCAAACTTTTGTTTTAAAATAATCGATTTGAACAGAAGGCGCAAGAGAAACAAAATCAGAATCAAGTAGTTATGTGAGGCTCGCCTCATTCACCTGCAGCAGATATTCCATCTTGATAGGCGCTGAGGCGTCAGCAAGTACTCACTTTTAGCCACAAAAAAAGCGCCAAACAGGCGCTCATTCATCGAGTGGCAGCACAGCTTAACGCTTATGGTGCTTAGTGATCAGGCGATCCAACTGGTTACCGAAGGCCTGCTTCTCACTCTGGCCGATAGCCGCCGGGCCGCCGGTCTGCACGCCGCTGGCGCGCATGGTATCCATAAAGTCACGCATGTTGAGAATGGACTTAATATTTTGCTCAGTATAGAGCTCACCCCTTGGATTAAGCGCCAGAGCGCCTTTGTCGATAACTTCAGAGGCCAAAGGGATATCGGCGGTGATCACCAGATCGCCTGGGGCGGCGCGGCGCACTATCTCATTGTCGGCCACATCGAAGCCGGAGGAGACGGTCACCAGCTGAATAAAGCGCGACGGCGGAATACGCATGGCGTGGTTCGCCACTAAGGTCACGGCAATCTCGGCGCGCTCGGCGGCGCGAAACAGTATCTCTTTAATCACGCCGGGGCAGGCATCGGCATCGACCCAAATCTTCATCTCTTCTTCCTGTCATCACAGTCAATCATGGCTGCGAGCACTATAGCATAGCTATCGCGCTTTATAACGAGTGACCTTATTCCTCAGCAAGCGGTATTAACACTCTAAGGAACTATTATGGTAATTTATTCAAGATATTGATTTTTATTAGATAGATTATGACCACATCAGCCCCCAAGGAAGCGCTATTTAGCCCGGATTGTCTCGATTTTCTCGCCAAGCTGGCAAGCAATAACGAGCGCGAATGGTTCAAGACCCATCAAGCCGAGTATGAGGCTAAGGTACGCACTCCCGCACTCAAGTTTATCGATGCTATGGCGCCTCATATCAAGCAGCTCTCGCCGCGGCTGACTGCCGAGCCTAAGAAGGTTGGCGGTAGCCTGATGCGTCCTCAGCGTGATGCCCGTTTTAGCAAGGATAAGACCCCCTATAAGGTTAACGTCGGCATACAGTTTCGCCATTTTCAGGGCAAAGATGTACACGCTCCCGGACTTTATTTGCATATCGCCAATGACGGCTGCTTTCTCGGCGCCGGGATCTGGCACCCCGACAGCAAGGCGCTAAGCCAAATTCGCAGCTGCATCGACGACAACCCTAATGCCTACAAACAAGCGCTTAAACAGCTCAGCGCTGCAGGCTTTGTCATGGAGGGGGATAGCCTGCAGCGCCCACCCAAAGGCTATGACAAGCACCACCCCATGCTAGACGAGCTTAAACGCAAAGACTTTATCGCTATCAAACCGCTCGACCCACAGCAGCTGTTTGCTAACCATTTCGATACCTGGTGCGCCGAGCAATTTAGCCAGGTCAATAAACTGATGGGCTACCTCTGTTTTGCCCTGGATCTTGATTATTAAAAAGGACTTTTAATGTTTAACCGCAAACCCAACAAGCTATTTACCCCGCAAGGCTTTAACGCCAAAGGCTTAAAATTTATTGCGCCGCTGATTATCGTACTGCCTCTGGCCACAGGCCTAACGGGCTGTACCAACCCCAACACCCCTGCGGGAGAAGAGGGCTATGTGTTTGAGAAACCGCGTATCTTTGGCGCTGGTGGCTATCGCGGCACCCTGATTGGCCCAAGCAACTATGGGGTATCATTGTGGCGCAACGAGGTGATCAACATAGATATGCGCCCCAACACCTACACGGAAAACTTTAAGATCCTCGCCAAGGACGATCTCAATATCAGCTTTAACTTTCATGCGGTGATCGCCATCAAATCAGGCACGGTAAAAGAGGTGGTGGAAAAATATGGCGCTGAAAACTGGTATGTCCGCTTCGTGCGCGAGACCTTCCGTACCTATGTACGTGACGAGGTGCAGCGTTATGACAGTGTGGCGCTAAAAGAGAACCGCTCGGAGATCGCCGAGGCAGTATCGGTCAAACTCAACGGCTACCTCAAGACGTCACCCTTCCAGCTCAACAATGTGATTGTCGGTAACATCAACTACCCCGACATAGTCGCTATCGCGGTTGAGAAAAAACTCGCCGCCCAGCAGCTATTGTCGGAGAAAGAAACCCAGAAAGAGATCGCCCAGAAGGATGCGGAGATCCGTATCGAAGAGGCCAAGGGGATAGCCAAGGCGCAGCAGATCATCAACGAGACGCTAACGCCTAACTATCTGCAGCACGAGGCGATTAATGCTCAGTTGAAGATGGCCGACTCGCCCAACCATACCACTGTCTATATTCCGGTCGGCACCAACGGCATCCCTCTGATTAAAGGTGCCAAATAATCGGCCTTAGATGACAGCTGTGTTCGATTTAAGCGAATGAAGATAGCTCAGTAGCACCTCACGCGCTTGGGCAATACGCGCCTGTTGCCTGGCCTTGCCCAGCACGCGTATTCCTTGCATCTGCATCACCAGAAAGCTGGCCAGCTGCGCACTTTGGGCGCTGGCCACTAACTCACCCCTTTGCTGTGCGGCGCCGAGCACACGCTCAAACGTCTGGTGCAACTCATCAAACAAGCGAGCGCAGATCCCCTGCACAACCTCATCGCTGAGGTATTTTTCCAGCACGGCATTTTGCAAGAAGCAGCCAAAAGGCTGGGTCGATTGCTTGACGATAAAGGCTTCAAGGTAGGTCACTATCTCGTCTAGGCCCGCCTCTTCGGCCAGCAGCGGTGAAAGGTTAGGCATAGCGTGGTTATCGAAATAGTAGCCCAGCGCCTCACGGTACAGGCTAAGCTTATCGCCGAAGCTGTTATACAGGCTAAAACGATTGATCTTAAGGTGCTCGACCAGATCCGCGACCGAAGTATCGGCATAACCCTTCTGCCAGAACAGCTCCATGGCCGCTATCAGCTTCTCCTGCCTATCAAAATTACAACTTCTTGCCATAGATGATTTTGCTCTGAGTTTATAGGGTCTGTTTATCTTTTGAGAACAAATTTTGTTCTAATTGAGTACGTTCAAATTGAGGCACCAGGCTTGAGGTATAGTAATTCTATATAAAAGCCGAGTAACAAAAAGTTGAACGTACTCAAGACGAACCCTTCGGGCAGCGTCTGTATCATTTTTCTACTGCGTTATCGCTCATTGATGTAGCACACTACACTGCAATCGCTCTGCCTTGTATAAAATCGATACAGAATGCTGCAAAAAATGAACGCAAAAGTTCAACAGACCCTAGTTAAGCGTTCGCAACAAGTTTCTTGACCGAACGTTCAGTTATGAATTAGATTCTATTCTAAACGAGCGTTCAGTTAAAGCAAAAACCTTCAACTGAGGCCACCACAACAACTTCCACAAGAGTCAGAGAGGGATAGATGAAACTCTACGAATTAGCCATGACCCCCAGCGCCAGACGCGTCAATATCTTCCTTAAGGAACTTGGTCTAAACGAACAAGAGATAGGTCTTGAGCGCGTGAGTCTTAACCTGCGCGCCGGTGACAACCTAAGTGATGAGTTCAAGGCCATCAGTGTCAATGGCCGCATTCCGGTGCTGGAACTCGACGACGGTCAGACCCTATGTGAATCGGTTGCTATCTGCCGCTACTTCGACGAAATCACTGCACCAGCACACTCGCTGTTTGGCGATACGGCGCTAGAGAAGGCCCAGATTGAGATGTGGCAACGGATCAGTGAGTTGCAAGGCCTGTTCGTCGCCTTCCAGGCCTTTAGAAACATCACCAAGATATATGAAGACAGAGAGCGCTGCGTCGAGGCCTGGGGCCAAGAATCCCGCCAGCGCGTAATAGAATTTCTACCCACGCTTGAGAAACAGCTCAGCGAGCAGCCTTTTATCGCCGGCCAGCAATTCTCCATCGCCGACATCACCGCTTACGTAATGATGAGCTTCATCAAACACCTAGAGATCACCCCAAGCGACGACCAACCCCACCTCACCGCCTGGCTCGCCAAGATGGAACAACGCCCCTCCATCATCGCCGTCAACGGCTAACACAGCATCAGTCCTAAAGGGCTAAAACAAACAAGGCGAGCCCAAGCCAAAGCTCAAGCTCGCCCCCAATTAACACCCACATAAGGGGCAGTAACACATGGGCTAAAATCCGAGCGAAGCGACAGAGCCCATGTATTACTGTCCCAGCGACCCTGCGAGCGACTTAATGTGATAGTTATATGGTTGCTTGATAATTCCACAGTACAGCTGCCTTGGATGACAACAATAATAAAAATCCTAGGAATAATGCGATATTTCTGATATTAAAAAAGCGCTCCGAACTGCTACCTAGAGTTTTTAAAGAATTATCAGCGCTTTCAATAAATTTAGTTAAGTCTATTTGTCTTTTTTTTGCATCTTCTGTTGGTATGAAATTGCCTGTCGCACCGTCTATTGCTCGTCCATTTGATGTAATGACCTTATTCGCTATATCTAGATGCTCATTCGCGTACGTTTTCCTATAGTCAATGGACTGAATAGATAAATCAGATTGAATGCGAAGAATACCGAATAAGATTGATACAGTAATGGAGGTTAAGGAAAGTAGCTCCAGACAATATGCCCAATTTAAGGAATGCTCAACTTTGAAACTAGCACCTAAATATGCAAACAATGCGCTACCAAGAGCAACAATATAATAATCAAACTTTTGTTGTGCTTGTTTCCAGCTTTTCCATGCTTCAAAACTTCTATCTGGCATAAATTCTCCTTTCCATATAAAAACTTATTAGTGAGACCTTGCAAGGTACGCTACCTTGTAAGGTAGGAGACCAAGCATGTAAATAAGTAGGGTCAGAGTAATCTACTAAAGGAGGAGATTGGCGCATGTGGTTGGCTTTTTCATTCCCTGAATGGCGTAGTCGATGTTTGATTCGAGTTGGCCTAGCTCTGTCCGTAATTGGTGATACTTTAATCTATCTTCTGGCTGGCATTCAACATGTCATGTCACATTTAATTAAAGAGTTTTACTAACAAGAATAGTGGCTTGAGCCCACTTTCCCGGATCTGCTCCAATCGAAGAAGCGTTAAATACCAAGTGTAGATACGGCTGTGACCTTCGGTTTCAGGGATGAAACCGCAGAGCGGCCAGGGATGGCGCACAGCGTGTCACAGCAGTATCTGCACAAAAGCCTGCTGCAAGCAATTAACTAACATTAAGGTACAACCTTCAACCCCCCTTCAAACAACAACCCCGGTAATCGCAAAAAACAGAAACAAAAGGGGAAGAGTCCCCTTATGACTCCCCTTCCCACTCGGCTATCACCTCATTCGCCGCGCGAAACGCCTCGACGCCCGCCGGCATGCCGCAGTAAACGGTGGAGTGCAGCAACACCTCTTGGATCTCCTCGACGGTGCAGCCGTTACGCAGTGCGCCGCGTACATGCCCCTTGAGTTCGGTAGATGCCTTGAGCGCCGCAAGGGTGGCTATGGTGATCAGGCTACGGGTTCGCCTGTCGAGCCCCTCTCTGGCCCACACTTCTCCCCAGGCGTTGCGGGTCACCAACTCTTGTAGTGGCTGGGTAAAATCGCTGGCCGATGACAGCGCCTTGTCTACAAAGCTATCGCCCATCACCTCGCGCCTGATGGCTAACCCTTGATCGTATTTGGCCTTATCCATGGGGACTCCTTTAACATCATGATTAAATTGATACTTTAATAAAACAGCTGTTTAAGTTGCTTGTAAAACAGCCAAAGGTCAACCTAAATCAATGCCAATGCGACTAAAGCACCAGAGCTGATTAATACCAAGGTTAAGGGATAGATTGCGGCTATATTGATTGAGCTTGCCGCTTGCAGGAAAGATTGCGCCTTACGTGGCAGGACAATATGGAACTCGTGCAAGATGCTCGTAGCTCGTAGCTCGTAGCTCGTAGCTAGGTGCTAGGTGTTAGCGATAAACGCCATCAGCTGAGGGATAAAGGCTTCACCCTCTCGAAGACCGCGGCGGTAAACGGCCTCTACCTTAGTCACATCCCGCTCAAGACGAGACAGCCCAAGGGGCGTCGCGGGCTGCAATACCAAAGCCGTGCCGTCAGCTTGCGCCTGTGCCAACTCATCGAGCGCCCGATTGTAAGTATTGTGACGTTCAATCAGGGCATTGGCCACCTTGGGATAGCGACGATAGAGACGCTTAGCCAGCCATTTGGCCTTAAAGGCCGATTTTCGATAGTCCTGCTCCTGGGTCAGGATCACCACCTGGCGCTTGAAACCATCTTTACGAGCCTGTGCCAAGGGGATCGGCGCGCCTATACCACCGTCGAGATAGGGCGTTCCCTTGAGCCAGGTCGGTCTTGAGATAAAAGGCAGGCTGCTTGAGGCAATAAGCACCTCTAATAAGGTGTCATGATCGCTAAAGTCACTCATGCCAAAAAAGTCAGTTTCGCCAGTGAGGCAGTTAAAGGCGCCCACCTTAAACTCAGCCTCACTGTGAGCAAAGGCGTCAAAATCATAGGGCACTAACTCATGGGCCATGCGACGATAGGTAAAATCTGTGTTCACATAGTTGCCGGTGCGCAGCAGATGCTTAAGCCCCATATAGCGCTTATCGGCAAGAAAATTTTGTTGAATGGTCAGGTTACGACCCTGTTGGCGTGAAAGATAAGAGGCAGGATAAATAGCACCAGCCGACACGCCCACCAAGTACTGAAAATGAAGCCCAGCCTGTAAAAAGGCATCGAGCACACCCGCGGTGTAGATGGCGCGCAGCCCGCCACCTTCCAATACCAAGGCGCAGTTATCTATCTTTCGCTCGCCAGCGTACACATCACTATTGTGACCCGTTGTTCTGTGCTGCTCAGGCGCATGAAGCGATGGAGAATCTGCGCTAGCCACTTACTCTTCCGCCTGGATCTGCCCAACTAACAACACAGGGGCGGCATCTAGCTCTTGGGCATCCATCATAGAGGCAATACGTTCAACGGCTGAAAGTAACTGGCTCTGCTCCCAATCTTCAAGGTTTTGATAACGCTTGATAAAATGTTCCTGAAGCGGCTTAGGGGCTGCCCTTAAAATCTCGATACCAGCCTCACTGAGCGACAGATGCCACTTGCGCTTATCTGACTCGCTGCGGGTTCTCACCACCAAGTTTCGTGCCTCGAGACGGTCGATAATGGTGGCAACCGTAGCCGGACTCAGCGCCACTTCCTGGGCGATCTCCTTGGCTAGCGGGCGATCATAGGCGGCAATAGTCTGCATCACCATCAGCTGGGGCCCGGTAAGACCTGATTGCTTATTGAGCTGCCGAGAATGTATATCGATGGCGCGGATCACGCGGCGCAGCGAAATCAGTAGTTGTTCGTACTTTTCCATAATCTCCTCTCGTTTCAGCCGCACCATACCAGAAAAAATTTCCAGACTCATGCCCCAATTAGAAAAAAAGCAATACTAGCTTATCACTTGCTCTGCTTTTGCACTAATGACAAAGGCTGAGCACGGCGATAAATCATCCACCGCCTTGGCTTAGACTTTGAGAAGGCAATAGGGCTCAAGGATCACCGACAGTCGAAATTAACAGCGTCAAACAAGATGAAAAAATGCTTGAGCAAGATGAAGGCCTGAGCCCCTTATCTTAAGAAGTCAGCAACCACCTTGGTGATAGCAAATAGGCCGACTTCTGGTACACTTGCGCCCTTAGTAATAGATCTTAGCTTAGGCGTATATTCATGGGCGACTCCACATCTTCGACAAACACACCACCAGCCACCCACCTGGCCATTGCCAGCCTATCGGGTGAAGCGCTGCATCAGGCGGTGGACGCCCAAAGCGGCGCCGAAAAACGCGCCCTAAGTTATAGCCTGACCATACATCACCTATTTTGTGAGACGCTGAACAGCAAACTGCCAGGGGATCGTATTCTGGCCGATTATTTTCGCGCCCATAAGAAACATGGCTCGAAAGACAGACGAGTGATCCGCGAGAGCCTGTTTGGCTTGTTTCGCTGGCATGGTTGGCTTAAAGGCTTGCCTCAGCAAGACGCCACCCAACACTGGTTTGCCCAGCTCGCACTGACCGCCACCCTTGAATCCCACGGCTGGCAGGAGATCATTCAGGCATGGCGCGGTTTTAGCGGCTTAGCTGAGCTTGGCCAGTTAAAGCCCGACAGTAATTTGACAGAAAAACAGGCCCTGCTTGAAACTTCTATTCCCGGCCAAGCATTTGCATTTGACGACCTGGCACCCGACTGGTTTTGGGCACACTTTCCTGCTTCACCAGAGATGCGCCAACAGCTGGTTGAATCCCTGTGTAGCCGTCCGCCTATCTGGGGCCGTCTGCAAGGGATCACCCTAGCAAAGGCTCAAGCCCAACTCGCCGAGCAAGGCATCACGGCAAGCGGCAGCGACTTTTTCAGCGATGCCATCAACCTGGGTCACAAGAGTCTCAACCTCAATGCCCTGCCTCTCTATAGTGAGGGAAAGGTAGAGATCCAAGACTTGGGCTCTCAGGTGATAGGCAATATCTGCGCGCCAAAGGCCGATGAGATCTGGTGGGACGCCTGCAGCGGCGCCGGCGGCAAGAGTCTGCAACTGCGCTCCTTGATGCTAAAACAAGATAAGCAGGCCAGTGGCAAGGTGATTGCCTCAGATATTCGTCGCAAGCCACTCGAAGAACTGGCCAAACGCGCCAAACGCGCCAAATTCAAAGGGATCACCACCCAGCCTTGGCTGTCAGATGCCCTACCGGTACCCGCTCGCCACTTCGATGGCGTACTGGTCGATGCCCCCTGCAGCTGCACCGGCACCTGGCGTCGCAACCCAGATATGCGCTGGTTAGATGATGTCAGCGCCATCACGGACAAGGCCAGCCTACAACTGGATATCTTAAGTCGCGCCTGTGAGGCAGTAAAACCCGGCGGCGCGCTGGTCTATGCCACCTGCTCTATCAGCCCAGCTGAAAACCAGGCCGTGGTAGAAGCCTTCTTAAAGAAGCGTACTGATTTTAGTCTGCAGACCTTGACTCATCCCTTTACCGGCGAGGCGACGTCAATGCTGACCGTACTGCCCTATCAGGCAGATAGCGACGGTATGTTTGTCGCTAAGATGATACGCCAAGACTAGTCGTCCCCTAGCTTCTTCAGCGCCGTGGCCTCACGGCGCTCGTGTCATGAGTTCGTCTCTTCCCTGTCACCTAAACGTCATCTTGCCTATTTACCATGCCACTTGCATTAAGGTTCAATCACAAGAGATAGGTGAGATCATGTCACACTATGATGAGTTTGAGATGGCATCTAGAGAAACCCCAACGTGGGAGTTCGATGCCCAGGATGAATTACGTAGCAAGCGCAGCAAGCAGAGGCGTCGACATCAATCTAATCAGCCTAAGCGTTACGAGCATGATGACGAGTTCGACCAAGAGATTTGGGATAAGCTGTGGCGTTAAGATTTAGCGCTTTGACAAGCCGCGCGTGAACGCCAATTGGCGTTCACCGGGGAAACCTTCTTAAAAACTGGCGCTCGCGCCAATGTAGAAACCTGTGTCAAAGGTATTGTCACGGCGATCATCATATTGCAAGCGTATGTTGCGATAACCGACAAATAGCCCCAGGCTTGGATTTACCTGATACTGGACCTTACCATCTAACTCATACTGCCCGTCGACGCTGCCAAAACTGAGTACCGAAGGCGCATAATAAGCCGAGGCTTTTAGCGCAATGTTTGATCCCAGCGCTAACGAATAGCGGCCACCAATGGCGACTGCACTGCCGTTACTGCTGTTTTTCGCCCAATAATGCGAAAACTTAGGGCCAACCTCAAAATGATGAGCCCCAGCATCATGAGTCATATGGGCCGCCGCCGAGATACTATGGCCTTCATCATCAGAATAAAGATACCCCATCACCAGATTGGCCGACGGACTAAGCTCCATCTGCAGATCTGTGGATATAACATCATCATTGATCCCCACGTTCAGGTTAGTCGCCTGAGCCGTCAGGCTGAAGCAGCCGACAATCATCAGCGCCAATTTTGTTTTCATCATCACCCCTTGATAGGTCTTTTTACTATCGCCGCAGGGTATCAAACTGATGCAGATGCCACCATTAAATATACTTCATCAACTTGTTTTAAAAGGGGTTTATAACATTTCACCACATAAGTTAACGATACCTTATTACAACTGAAATAAACCACCTACAAAGATGGCTAACAGATAAGCCGCACAGTCCACCTCCAATGTCGGTGTCTTCCCTAATGAACCTTATTTAAATTGCGCGCAATCTATTTTACTGCTAGGCTAATCCCATCAACGAGAGGAAGCGACTATGTCTATTTATGATTTTTCACTGACCCGTATCGACGGCAGCACCCAGTCGATGGCAGATTTCAAAGGTAAGGTACTGCTTATCGTCAATACCGCCAGTAAGTGCGGCTTTACGCCGCAATATCAGGCCCTACAAGCACTCTATGACCAGTTTGGCCCGGAAAAATTTGCCGTACTTAGCTTTCCTTGCAACCAGTTTGGTCAGCAGGAGCAGGGAGACGAAAGTGAGATAAGTCAGTTCTGTGAATTAAACTTTGGCGTAAACTTTCCGCTATTTGCCAAGATAGAGGTTAACGGCAACCAGGCACATCCCTTGTATCGATACCTCAAACGTGAGGCTAAAGGCCTGTTGGGTAGCGAATCGATTAAATGGAACTTCACTAAATTTCTGGTAGATGGCGAAGGAAAAGTGCTGGAGCGCTTCGCTCCCACCACGACCCCCGAATCATTGTCAGAAAAAATTTCAGCTTTAGTTAACCAATCCAAGTAGATAAGAGAATGTTGGAAATATTTTCAAACATTTTTGTTTATTTTTTGAACTTATCACTGTTTGAATACTCCAAATATTGAACGCGAAGATTTGCTTTTTCATGTTCATCATTCTCCCAGGGACTTCTAGCGCAGTCCCCCTAGATCTGCATAGATCGACAGGCAACCCTCCTTGGTTGCCTTTTTTTATTAATCCATAATTATCATAATGTTAATTAAAATTTAGTCGTTAAATGTCTGTCATCGAATGGACATCTAAGTTGGACAGAGGCATACAAGGCCTCAAGATACAGGCCCGTTGAAAACCCATAAAAATGGCCACTTTCCTGGGACTTAGAAAAAAAATCTGAAATTTTTATAAGCTTTATTGAACTAATCGGGACTTGCTGACTCTGATTAAGTGAACGGATTAGCGGATTGGGTAACTCGTTGCAAAGTAAGCTTTACTGCGAATACCTGGTTTATGTTTCATTGTTCATCATCATTTCCCTTTGGCGACCGATTGGTCCCAAGAGCATTAACCTCGCTAGCGCAATAGGTTAATAACTCGACACTATTTAGCTTTATGGCAACCTTTGGTTGCCATTTTTTTTGTCTTTTTGATGGGATTTTTGAGCCTGGAAGCGCCTAAGGCGAGAAAATGACAATTTATCAATTTTTTTTGAATCACTGGGGAACTAAGTGAAAGATGATGACTCTGATAAGGAGTAACAGATTTTTCATCATTGTTTGTTCATCATCTCCCTTTGAGACCTTGTTGGTCTCTGGAGCCAAGAAATTTCGCTAGCGCACAAGTTTCTTTCTCCATATTAATTGTTATGGCAACCCCTTGGGTTGCCATTTTTTTTACCTAGCCCAGCAACTGTTTATCTAGGTGTACCGACAGCGATGGATGGTACCCTCCTCTCGCTTTTTGATAGATGCTACGCACCTCCTGCTGATATCCCGCCAGCAACAGCTCGTTATACAGGGGCCTGACAAACTTCCCCCGACCTATTTTAATCAAATATGCCTCAACGAAAGGCAGTACAGGATCATATTGATTACGGATCGCCACTCGATACCAATCACAGGCGATTTCGGCATTGGTGCTACGGCTGAAATCGAAACAGGTATCGAGATCGATCAGCGCCTGCTGGTCGAGCACCTCGGGCAGGCTGTTTAAAAAATATTGCCAATGGTGTACGCGCCAATCAGCCGTATTGGCCTTATTGAGGGGCTCACCGGCGAGCCAGGCAGTACGCAGATGATCGACCTTCTCCAGACTATTGGAAGTGGGCGGCACAAACCAAGATGGCATCCCAGTGCCATAGAGCCACTCCAGCAACTCGGCCTCAGTTAACTTATCACCATATTGGGTCAGCAGGGTTGACTTGGCGTACTCGACAAAGGTTTCTGTGGTGATCGCCTGAAAGGCAAAATGATTTACATAATCAAACAGAAAACGGTCGAAGTCGGCGCGGCCAAGGCGATGCTCCAGCTCATGAACAAACATGGAGGCCTTATCATAGGTAAAGCGGTTAAAGGCATCATTTGGGTCACCCGCCTGCACATTGGCCGGCAGAGTCTGCGAGGTGAGAGGCATACTGATAAGCTCCTCTTTGAGGCGACCATATTCCAGTACCACCTCAAGCTCAGCCAGTTCCTTGCCATACACAGCTTCGACAATACGGTTAGTGAAATAGGTGGTAAAGCCCTCGTTTAGCCAGAGATCACGCCAGGTGGCATTGCTGACCAGATTACCAGTCCAGGAGTGTGCCAGTTCATGGGCAACGGTCGATACCAGGCTCTTGTCTCCTGCGATCAGCGTCGGCGTCATAAAGGCGAGTCTGGGGTTTTCCATGCCGCCAAATGGAAAGCTTGGCGGCAACACCAACATGTCGTATCGTCCCCAGGCATAAGGCCCCAGCAGGGATTCGGCGATCTCGACCATCTTCTCGGTATCTTCAAACTCCTTCACCGCCGCACTCAACATCTGAGGTTCGGCGTATACCCCAGTGCGAGGACCGATAGCGCCAAAGTGCAGATCCCCGACGGCAATGGCCAACAGATGGGTAGGAATTGGCTTTTCCATCTCGAAATGGAATATTCCCTCTAAGGGGGCATCACCATGATTCATGGCACTCATCACGGCGCGCATCCCTTTGGGCACTTTTATCTCGGCATCAAAGGTGATTCTGGCCCTTGGGGTGTCTTGCAGTGGCACCCAGCTACGCGCATTGATAGGCTGCGACTGACTGAACAGAAACGGAAGCAGCTTGCCGCTGGTCTGCTCTGGCGATAACCACTGTAAGCCCTGGGCCTGAGGCGAGGTATGGTAATTGACGATAACCTCGCTGCTGGGCTCGACGAGTGTGATCACCAGGCGCTGACCGCGCACGCTATCTTGCTGGTCGAGCTGAAATGCCAAGGCATTACCAGCCTGGTCATGCACACTCTTGATAGTCAGTTCACGCGTGTCGAGATAGAGGCTGCGACAATCGCCATCGCGATAGTCCAAGGTTAAACGGGCGCTGCCACTCAGTTGCTGCGCTGCAAAGTCGACGCTTAAGGCCAGACTCAGGTGTGTGACCCTGAGGTCATCGACATTAGCAAACGAATGATGGTCTTGTTGATTATCCCACTGCTCTGCCACAAGGAATCCTTTTTTTATGATGAAGGGCTGGTGCCATTTTAGTCCCGGTAGCCTCGAATGTCATCGCCGCTAGCAAAGGGCTCATCTTGATAAGCGGGTGTAAATTGACTTCACCGATTGAAAATGGAACAATTGGGATATTTTATACAAAAATAACAATAAGGAAACCCCAGTGTCTCAGCCAGCCCTAACACGTATTACAGCGATGGCTCTGCCTTTGCTGACCTGCTTTGCCTTGCAGGCAGGTGAAACCTCTCCCGTTGCCTCCTTGCAACAGGTCTTAAGTCAACACCACGACTGCAGCCCCACGATCACCATACGCTCCCAGGCTTTGACTAAGGAGCAAATCACCCAAGCCTGCACACTAATGCAGAAACAAGAGGCCAAGTTCCACCAGCTATTTGGTACCCAAGGTAAGCCGGTAGCCAATGACAACAATCAGCGCATGCGCGCCAATGTTTACCACAGCCGCGAGGACTACACCCGTTATGTCACGGCGCACTTTAACGTGCCCAGCGACAACGGCGGCATGTTTTTAGAGGGACTGCCTCATCAGGAAGGTAATCAGGCCGAATTTGTGGCTTACGAGCGCAACGGGCAGATCTGGAATCTGGCCCACGAGTATGTGCATTACCTCGACGGTCACTTCAATCTCTATGGCGATTTCTGCGCATCTTTACATGACTCTCACAGCGCCCCCGAGTATTGCCCTAAACCTGCGCCGCTACTGCCTCATTTAGTATGGTGGAGTGAAGGCTTGGGAGAATATATCTCACAGGGCGATGACAACCCGGCGGCCATAGCGATCATCGCCAAACAGCAGTTCGAACTCAGCGAGCTGTTTAACACCAGCTATGAGCAAAATGGCGGGACAGATCGCATCTATCGCTGGGGTTATCTGGCGGTGCGCTTCATGATGGAGCACCACAGAGACAAAATAGAGACTATGCTCGGCTTTACCCGCAAGGGCGACTACCCCAGGTATCAGGCCCTGGTTACCCAATGGGGCACCAGCATGGATGCAGAATTTCAGGCCTGGCTTAAGCGTCTGAATCCAGCCAGCGCCTCTTCAAATCAAACGCCTTAAGGCTAAGCCTCTTACCGAGTGCTGTTTTGACCATCACGTGCCAAGAGCCAATAAAGGCCTTGGCTCGCCGTGGTGGGAAAGGCGATTTCGTGACGCGCTCCCTCAATGGTGAGCGACTCCAGCTCTATGAGATCGCCTAGCTGATGCTTTAAATGCGCCCTAAGTTTATCCGCCCCGGCCACCATGTCGTGTTGCATGTCACCTTTATCCGGCGTCTCCAGCGCGCCGACCGCCAAAAAGATCCGGCGTTTTAGCAGCTGTTTCTCCTTGGCTCTCTCCTTGGCCTTCAGGGATAAGATCTGCTCGCCTTTAAACCACACCGACGGACTGCCCAGCACATAATTAGCAAACAGATTCGGCCGTTCAAGCAGCAGATAGGCACCCAGCAGGCCACCGAGCGAGTTGCCCACGAAGGTGCGCTCCTTGTCATCCACCCGGTAGTGCTCGGCCATGAAGGGCAAAACCTGAGTCTGCAGATAATCTGCGTAGTGGCTGGCGCCGCCAGTGGTCAGCTTCCAATCTGTATCGGTGAATGGGGTATAGTCGCGCACTCGGCTCTGCGGCCCCTTATCTCCTTTGGCATAGGAGAGCCCGACTATGATGGCCTCACGCATCTTGCCGCTATTCATGGGAAAGCGGGTCATGCCCGAGACGATCTGAAAGGCGTAAGGCGCATCGGACACATAGATCACAGGATAACGCCTCGTGCTATCAGGCTGATAAGAGCGCGGTAACTTGACCCAAAGTGGATACACCCGCTTACTCACGGGGTCTGTGAGCTCAAAGACCTGAGTGCGGGAGATTTCAACCTTTCCTAGCTCAATCGCACTTAAAGCGCTCTCCCCTGCCGCCCTCTCTCCTGCCACTATCTGCCCGGCATTTATCTGCTCAGCTTTTATCGGCTCAGCGGCTAGGCAGAAGGATGTGATACTCACGCAGAATATGGTTAATGGCGCGAATGGCACAGTTAGGAAAGAAGATTTCATGGAAGATTGTCCCTAAAGTCGCGAATGAATCAGATACCCAAGCCTACTTTAGGCAAGGCTTAACATGAAGTTTTTTAATTGATTTAATGAGGTTTTTTGAAAAATATGAAAATATTTAAAAAATTTTCTGAACTAAACCCGATGAAAGTACTCTGATTATATGAACAGAATTTGCATCGATTAGTTAATCCAGTGACAGGTCTTAATTAATCATCAGTGTGTTGACCGTTCATCATCATTCCCTTTAGATAGTTTCTAGCGCAACTATCCTTAGATTCCGAATTTGGAACTTAGAGCGACCTCATCAAGGTCGCTTTTTTTTATCCTGAATTTGCCGACATTTACCTTCATGGTTTTGAATTGCCTGCGGCAGGCTTATGTGCAAACACATTTGTGACACAGTGACTGATGCCAAGCTTCATACCTATGAACAAGAGACATGGATGCCAAACAGGGCGTTAGACATAGATGTCAATAAATGGATGTGCCTCACAAGGTCATAACTGTGTTCACACCGAGTTAGAACCTCAGATCTATATATGTGAGTTTTCTATGTGATAACGCCACTAAAAAAGCGGAGCGTCAGCGACGTCCTGCCTGAAGGGCGATTTGGGATGGCCTTGCTAGCTGATGTTACTGACAACAGTGGTTACCCCAGTAATCACCATTTGCGTTCCCATGACAGCAAGAATTAGCCCCATTAGTCGAGTGACAATACTAAGACCACTTTCACCTATTACTGCCAGAATCTTTGAACTAAAAATAAAGCAGACGAAAGTGATAAGACACATAACTGCAAATACAGAAACAGTCACTAATATCCCCGCTATTCCTCCTGAGGAAGAATAATTCATTGCCGTTGCTATGGTTCCAGGCCCAGCAAGAAGAGGGACTGCCAGGGGCGATACCGCGATATCCGTTTCTTCACTACCTTCAGCTGAATGCATCTTGGAACTATGCCCATTAAGCATGTGATACCCGACAAGAAACACCAAAATGCCCCCAGTTATCCTCAATGCGGAGATGGTGATGCTAAATAAATGAAAAATTGCCTTTCCAAGTAGAGCAAAAGATAGAATTACAATAAATGTAATAATGAGTGCTTTCGATGCAATTTTAATTTGCTCTGCTTTGCTTTTACCTCCTACCAGACCAGCAAAGGCTGCGGTATTAGCGATAGGATTCATGATGGCAAAAAAACCTAAAAAGACGGTGATCACTTGAGTATATAGATCATTCATTCGGTTACCATTTCTGTTATAGAGCTAACGCCAGCCATAAGCGGCGGCTGAAAGCCGTCCGGTGGAGGGCCATCGGCCCGGAACGACCTTAATGGCCTTGTTATGAGTTGGTGTCATAAATACGACCAGCTCCTTCCCAGCCATTGGCTTTTGCTTGGTCGATCAGAAAGGCCATGTCCAAATCGTAGCCGTCGGCCATTTCAACTTCTGAGGAGTCGATATGACAGCGGAACTCCTGATCTAATGCGGACCAAACCACAGATACCACGGGATCAGTGGCTCCTTCTCTCTCCGCCAATCGCAGACCTATAAATGGCACAAACGGCAGCGTCATTCGCTTACCGAACGATGCCGCTTTCGAACCATCAAGACTTTGAATAGTCAGTGAAAAATGAACACTGTATTCCATATCAATACTCATAACATTTTATTAGTGCGCATGCGCATTTACCTCGTTGGACCAGTGAAAACGCGCACAGTTAACTATCTGTATGTAATGAACTTATCAACATTTTGCCGCTTTTCATATAAGTAATCCATCTGGAAAAACGCGCATGCGCTTTTTCCAAACCTATTATCTACTTGACAAGGATTGCAATCAGTTGATTTTAAGATGGTTTACATCATCAACAACGGCAAAACGCGCACGAATTTAGGCTTAAAATCACCCAAAAGTCACATAATTTAAATATGACTGTGTATCTGTCCAGTTTCTACTTCTTGTGGTGAATCGCACAAACAGGACTTAGATAAGAAATTATTGAGTAGTAATTTTGCGATTTACTGGCTGACCAACAACTCACTTCGGGGCAAAACCAAATCAGCTTTTTCATTCCCTTTGTCACCCCCAAACACGGCCAAATCGAAGATACGTTAGATACCAAGTGTAGATGCATCTGCGGACGTCGATGGCAGGGATGCCATCGTCGAGCCTCCACGGACGGATGCACGGCGTGTAGCAGATGTATCTGCACATCAGCGAGCCGCAGGCTATTAGTAACAGTAATGGATTGACCATCAAAAACCTATCAAGCTAATCCTCAGGTTGACGTTTCAACTTCTAACAATCTGCACATACGTCGCTCCATCACATCTGACCCATAGGGATGTGGGAAATGTCAGAGTAATGTATGGAACATCACTGACCATGTGACCGCGACATTGATACTTCCATGTACAGCACCCGCCCGGCAGGCGTTAACTTGCCATGAAGGTGAGCCATTCAAACACACTCAACAAATGAGATTGCAGTCAAATACGACTCAAGCAAACAAAATATCGTCTTATTTGGAAGACAAAAAAGGCCTCACTAGGAGGCCTTTTCTATATCAAGCGGTAGTCTTACAGACGGATACCCGCTTTTTCCAGGTCTTTAGCTGTCACACTACGTGGTAGTGGTACATAACCGTCTTTCATTACGATTTGCTGACCCTGCTTTGACAGTACGAAGCGCAGGAATTCACGCTCAAGTGGTGCCAAATCTTTGTTAGGATGCTTGTTCACGTATACGTACAGGTAACGTGATAGTGGGTAGCTACCGTCAGCGGCGTTAGCGGCAGTCGCTTCGATAAAGTTGTCACCCTTCTTAGAGATAGCAACCGCTTTCACACCTGCTGTCTTATAACCGATACCTGAGTAACCGATAGCGTTAAGTGATTGAGAAACTGACTGAACCACTGATGCAGAACCAGGCTGCTCGTTCACGTTAGCCTTGAAGTCGCCCTTACAAAGAGCCTTCTTCTTGAAGTAACCGTAAGTACCAGATACTGAGTTACGACCATATAGCTGTACGTCTTTAGCCGCCCAAGAACCGTCCAAGCCTACATCGCTCCAACGCTGAACATCGCTACCACCACACTTGTGTGTTGCAGAGAAGATACCGTCGATCTGCTCGATGCTTAGGCCCTTGATTGGGTTATCCTTGTGTACGAATACCGCCAGGGCATCGATAGCAACACGGATAGCTGTTGGCTGGTAACCGTAATGCTTTTCAAAGGCTTCGATTTCGTTAGGCTTCATCTTACGGCTCATAGGGCCGAACTGTGAAGTACCTTCAGTCAGTGCTGGTGGCGCAGTAGAAGAACCCGCGGCTTGAATCTGAATGTTAACGTTAGGGTACATCTCTTTGTACTCTTCCGCCCATAGGGTCATCATGTTGGCTAAAGTGTCTGAACCTACAGAAGATAGGTTACCTGATACACCGCTGCTCTTCTCATAAGTTGGCAGTGATGGATCAAGAGCGGCCACAGAGGCTGCTGAGAATACACTAGCGGCTGTTAAACTCACCGCACCGACAAGCTGTTTAAGTTTCATTCTATGCTCCAGTGTTAAGCGGACTTGCTTACTCGTTTCATTTAAGTTGCAGCTAGTATCAATCGCAACAGTGACAAGTCTATGACTGTGATGTGACACTTAGATGACAACTGCTAATAAACTTGTCGTAAACGCCGATTTTCACCTCTTTATATTGAGTTTGACATTAAATCGTCAAGATTGCGTCATGGTTGGCCGCCATAAAAAACGCCGTCAATAATGACGGCGTGTGAGCAAGCTTACCCTGACTAACGCTGTATATCGAGCAGGTGATTAGGAATGATAAAACTAAAGCGACTCCCCACACCTAGCTTACTCTCAATCATGAGATCGCTCTGATGGTGACTAAGGGCGTGCTTAGTAATGGCCAAGCCAAGTCCGGTTCCACCACTTTGACGCGAACGGGCGCTGTCGACCCGATAAAAGCGCTCGGTCAGTCGGGTAAGGTGCTGGGGCGCTATCCCCTCTCCCGTATCGGTCACGCTAAATTCGGCCCCCAGAGGCACCCGTTTCCAGCAGATGGTGATCTTGCCGCCGGGCTCCGTATAACGAATCGCATTAGACACCAAGTTAGAGCAGGCACTTCGTAACTGCACCTCACTGCCATAGAGGTTCAGCCCGGGTTCGGCCTGAATCGTCAGCTCATACTGATCCATGGCCAAGGCCAGTGCTTCCTCTTTTAAGGTATCGATGAGGTGCCCCATATTCACCTTGGTCTCCAGGTTAACGGCGCTGCCATCTTCGATGCGCGACAACACCAGCAGCTGCTCGACCATAGATCGCATGCGATTGGTTTGTTGCTGCATCTGTGAAACCGCCTTGAGATTGGGCGAATCTGGCTCAGCCATCCCCTGCATCATCTCGAGGTATCCTTGCAACACCGTCAGCGGCGTCTTGAGCTCGTGAGAGACGTTGGCCACAAACTCCTTGCGCATCCCTTCAAGTTGCCGAATACGGGTAATGTCCCTGGCAATAAGCAAACGTTGCCCCGAGCCATAGTCCATGATGCGTATCTCTAACACTCGGCCATCGCTATGGGTATCGATCAACTCGAATGGCTCATCGAAATCGGCTTGCCTTAGGTATTTAGCAAAGTCAGGGTGACGGATTAGGTTGTCGATCCGCTGACCATTATCTTGGGGCCATACCAGGCCAAGTAGCAGCTGTGCCAGCTTATTACACCAGGCAATATTGTTTTCTGAATCGAGCACCACAGCCGCATCGGGCAATGCCTCGGCCCCCTGTCTGAAACGGGCGAGAAGATAGGCTAACTGACTAACGCGCTTTCTGTTTTTCCCTTGCAGGCGATAGATACCATTAAACACCCCTTCCCAGCTGCCACTGCCATTGGGCGGTGTCAGACGCTTATCGCGCCATAGCCAATAATTGAGTCTAGATATCTGTTTATAGTGCCAGGCGAGCAAGGCGAGGCTGCCGAGCAACATGATCCACAGCACTTGATTTATGAGTAATCCAACGGCAAGACAGAGCAGTAGATATATCACTAGTCGAGTGAGTAGTTGATACCCTGAATATGAATCAAACATAGATAAGCCATAGTGAGCGAATGGGCACAAGATAGCTTATATTGCCTCTTGTGCCTATCCATTTGCTAGGGTCTGTTGACCTTTGCTGTATGTGTCTGCAGCGCGCTATTATGTTTTTTCAAGGCTAAACATGAGTAATATCCTTACTCGATATCATCATGCGATTACTGAAAAAAAGAGATAATAGCCGCTGCCCCTAAGGGTCATCTAAACACCTTTTCTCATTACTACCGCTTAAAGGTGTTTAGCCTGAACATAAAGTAAGCCACAAATATACAGGCCCTATAGACGGGTCGAAAAACGATACCCCGCCCCACGAACGGTTTGAATTAGGCGATCATGGTTCGACGGTTCTACCGCCTTACGCAGTCGACGAATATGCACATCGACAGTTCTGTCTTCGACATACACATTGGTGCCCCAAACGTTGTCCAACAGCTGCTCGCGGCTATAGACGCGCTCGGGATGGGTCATGAAGAAATGGAGCAACCTAAATTCGGTCGGTCCCATCTCAAGCACCTGCTCACCTACCGTCACGCGGTGGCTCACAGGATCGAGTACCAATCCTTGTACGTCAATTGGCTCTTCCAGAGCCGTCGGCGCAGCACGGCGCATAACCGCCTTGATACGTGCCACCAGCTCCTTAGGTGAGAAGGGCTTGGTGATATAATCATCGGCGCCCACCTCGAGCCCTTTGACCTTATCTTCCTCTTCACCACGCGCCGTCAGCATGATAACCGGGATGTGACGAGTAAACTCATCCTGGCGTAGCTTCTTCGCTAACTGGATACCACTTCCACCTGGGAACATCCAATCAAGCAATACCAAATCTGGATAGGGCTCTGACAACATATCCAATGCCGAGTCGAAATCCTCTGCTGTAGTTGTCGTGAATCCATGTTGTTCTAAAACAAAAGCTAACATCTCTCGGATGGCTAGCTCATCTTCAACTATCAAAATCCTAGCAGTCATATGCGATCTTCTATCTGTGAATTCCCACGTGTCCATTATTGGTCTTTTTTATTACAAAATTATGAAACCGCCGGGCTAGTTTGTCATAAAACGGCTAATTTTGTCATAAATCTTACACTAAAAAGGGAGGCATCAGCCTCCCTTTATCAAGTACCCGACTCGCGGGTGACTCTTATTTATCAATAATTTAGAACTTGTGTTCTAGACCTACGCCAAAGAACTTATCGGTAGTGTCGTCACCTTCAAAATCACGGTTAGTGTAGAATGCCAGCACTTTAGTTGGCTTACCTAGCTTATAATCAATACCGACTGACCAAGAATCACCTTTATCTTCCATGTCTTGATACTGACCTTTTAATACTGCCGCATCAATTGTGTAAGATGCGCTAAACAGGTAACCCGTCTTGCTGTCTGCACCGACAACCTCAGTACCATCTTTCTTATAAGTCTCTTCCTGCTGCTGGTACATACCGCCAAGCTTCAGGCCTGCAACCTTACCTTGAATGGTGGCACGAACAACTTCGTAGCCTTTAACGTCAGCATCATAGGCAATAGAGGCAAATACTGGGGTCTTTTTCAGCTTGGCATCACCGTACATTGCGGCAACACTGAAACCGTCTTGTCCATACTGTGAGCTTGCGCCTTCAGCAGCATAGGTCACACCTAACTTGAAACCACTCCAATTAGGCGTCATGTAAGTCGCTGTTTGTTCAATGCGGTTTTCACCCTTGAACAGGTTTTTCAGGTCACCAGACAGGTCGTTGAACTGATCAACTTTACCTTGTGAAATCTTAAGCATGGTGTCATTACGGCCAATAGAAACAGCACCGAAGTTACCTTTTACACCAACGAACTGGTTACGAGCCTTGAAGTTTTCCTTAACGTCATCACCAGTGTCCACTTCATACTCAACAGTGTAGAAAGCTTCCAGCGAGCTGCTTAGCTCGAAAGCCCCCTTCACGCCAAAGCGAGAAGCGTTGCTCTGAATAGTCGTCGTTGCATCACCATCTACATCGTTGGATTGAGCCGTTACGTTTAGTTTGCCGTAAACAGTCAAAGGATCTGCAGCGTGTGCAGAAGCAAGAGTGGCAGTAGCTAGCGCAGAAGCGAGTAGTGTTTTACAAAAAACGTTCATCATTTAATCCTTTCGACGTTTGTTCGTCTTGGTTATTGGTTTGGACGGCCGAAAGTTTGCAATTTTTATGTTGCAGTTTTATTTCAAGTATTTAGCGACTGAGTAATTGATTAGAAGTCAACGAGGCCCGCTAGCGGCAATCCCAGCAACCATGGGCACTTCAGAGCAAGGATTAGAAATATTACAGTTTAATGAATTATGTCACCTGGGCGTTTTTTGTGACATTTTGGCGAAAAATGTTAGCGGTTTACCCGCGCGGCGCAATGGCTTACACTGCGGCTTTATTTTTGATTGAGCGCCTATCATGTGGTTTAAGAATCTTACTGTATATCGTTTTAATAAACCTTTCTCTGTCGATACCGAAGCGCTAGAGAAGTCCCTGGAAGACTTTACCTTTTCTCCCTGTTCCAGCCAGGACATCAGCAAATTTGGCTTTTCAAAGGCACTGGGCAAACTCGGCCACACCTTAGTACACAGCGCCGAAAACAGACATCTTATCTGTGCCACGAAAGAGGAAAAGATCCTGCCATCACAGGTGATCAAAGAAGCCTTAGATGAAAAAGTAGCGCAGATCGAAGCCGAAGAAAGCCGCAAACTGGCTAAGAAAGAGAAAGACGCTCTTAAGGATGAGATCACCACTACCCTACTGCCGCGCGCCTTCTCTCGTCGTAGCCAGATCCACGCGCTGATCCTGCCTGAAATCGAGATGATCTTAGTCGACTCATCCAGCGCTACTAAAGCAGAAGAACTGCTGGCTCTGCTGCGTAAAGCCTTAGGTTCGCTACCTGTGATCCCTATGAGCTTCAAGACGCCTATCGAGACCCAGATGACCGAGTGGCTCAAGAGCAACAGCACGCCAGCCCCTTTTGAGATGCAAGATGAAGCCGAGCTCAAGTCTGATTCTGATGAAGGCGGCATAGTGCGCTTTAAGCAACAAGACCTGACCGAAAACGAGGTGCTTGCACATATCGAGGTAGGCAAACAGGTTCACAAACTGGCGCTGCATTTCGGTCAGTCTATCGCCTTCGTGCTGCAATCAGATGCTGGCATCAAACGCCTTAAGTTCTCCGAAGAGTTTAGGGCTCACAATGACGAAGTGGGTAACGAAGACCCGCTCGCCCGTCTCGATGCCGACTTTGCCCTGATGGGCAGCGAACTGATCGCCTTGATGAACTCGCTAGTTGAAGTGCTTGGCGGCCTGGAAGATAGTCTGTAAGCCAGCCATATCAAGCTTTGCTTTCCACAGTAAGGCAGTAAAAAAACCACCCGAATGGGTGGTTTTTTATTATTCGCGCCGACTTAATCTTTCAACTTGCCCGACGCATCAAAGGGCCAGTCAATGCCAAGCCAAGCCTTGAAGAAGGCTTTTTGTTGACGGTTAGGCTTATCTACACTGGTCAGTTTTAGCTTCTCACTCGGCTGCAGGCCTAAGGTTAAGGAAACCTCTTTCAGGGTGTCATTGCTAAACAGGGTCACACGGATAGTGTCGCCCGGCTTAAAGTCTTTAATACGCTCCTCAAACCCCTTTGCAGTCACCTTAAGGCCATTAATCGCCACCAGCTCATCGCCCGCCACTATGCCAGCACGCCAAGCCGGGCCTTCACGCCTTACATGACTCAGGCGCAAGCTGCCGGCAATCTCCATACCTGCATCGGCAATCGCCTTATTATCTTTGCCATAGTCTCGCTGCAGACCCGCCTTTGCCAACAAGGCGTCAAAATCTAGCGCCAGGGGCTGATTGACATGGCGCTGCCACCAGTCAGCATAATCTTTGCCGGACAAGTCAGCGAGTAGTTGCTGCACATCGGCAACGCGGTAACCGGCCGGTAGCCTGTACTCTTGGTACAACTTAGCATGTAGATCCCGGTAAGATGCCTTTAGTTGAGTCTCGTTCAGTAGGCTGAAGTCCAGCGCCAATGAGGTCAAATAGCCCTCTGAATAGATATTGCTGCTGTGATTTCGGGCATAATCTCCCCCACCACTCACCCACTGACCGGCACTCGCCTCGGCAATCGCTTGCACCTCGCGCCCAGGAGTCTGTTCGTTACGGCCGATGCGTTTGGCCAGATCCTCTAAAAATTCTTTCGGCGTGATAACGCCTGCACGCAGGAGCAACTGACTCTGAAAATAGCTGGTCGAGCCTTCGGCTATCCAAAGCAACTCGGTGATCCCCTCATCCTGATAATCATAGGGCACCAATCCCTGAGGACGATAAGCCTTCACATTCCAGGTATGAATAAATTCATGGGAGGCGGTCTTGATAAAACCTAAGTAATCTTTGCGCTCACGAAAACTAAAGCGCGGACGCTGGATAACGGTTGAATTAAGGTGCTCTGTCGCGCCGCTTGCCCCGCTCGTTGCATGTACCATGTATACATATCGCTCAAAAGGATAACCATCCCAAATTGCTTTTGCCTGTCCGCTGAGCCTAGTGAGATCCTCAACCATCTTGTCGATATCATAGTTACCCTCTCCCCATATGACTAACTCATAGTCGCGGCCATCAGCTGAAAAACGTCTATGTTGGTTAATTCCCGTCTCTATGGGGGAATCCACCAACACATCATAATTGTCAGCGCTAAAGCTATGTGGGCCGATTGCGTCCATACCTGAGTAGCTACGCCATTGTTCAGGCACCTCTAGCGACACCTTAACCTGCTGGTCGCGAAATTCAGGGCTGTAAACAAACACCCCGCTGGCATCTAAATAGGCATGGCTGCTATCGATATGCGTCACACGTTGACCCAGTGTGTTGGCATAGACTTGGTAAGAAACCTTAACCTGAGAGGGCTCAACGAGACTAACCTGCCATTCGCCGCTCGCGGTGCGCTGCCACTCGAGCGCCTTACCTGAATCATCCTCAGCCTTAAAATGACGAATGGCATCGGCTAATGGTAATACCTGATATTTGCCGGTGCGCCATACAGGGAGATTGATCTTAAGCTGTTTGGCGTTAGAGGCAGGAAACGCAACTTCCACCTTGGCCAGGTGATGGTCTGGTGTTGTCAGATCGATCTTATAATTAACATCTGCGTGGGCTTGAGATAGGAAAAAAGGACTAAAAATCAAAATCAAGGGTACAGCTAGTTTCACTCTGGCTTCCTTCTGTTATCATAGTTGTTATGTGAAGTTCGTCAGTATAACCCGATTTACCCCGCCACTGCGGACAGAATTCTAAAAACATAATATGCCCGCCTGCGGCTCGGTGATGCTACAAAATGCGCATTTTTCTCTATAGCCTTGTGTTGTTTTTTTGCTACTCAGCCACGGCCAACGCGGCCTTCAGCCAATTGATCAGCAAAGAGGTCAAATTTAAAGAATCGGCAGCTGAATTTTATCAAGAGATCAGTGCCAGCCTCTCCTTCCCGATTGATTTTACCAATGAGATAGAGTTTAACCGACTGGCAGAGACCCAAGGCTACAGCCCAGAAGAGTTAGAGCAGCAACTGCAATGGCTTGCACGAGTCTATCTGGAGCCAGGCATCGGAGCAGACAATGCGCTAGAGCAGGCGCAGCGCATCATGACCCAACTAAGGAGCATCGCCGATACCGCCTACGACAAGGCCTACCTATTAATGCTAGAGGGCAGAAAGGCCGGTCGAGACAAGCAAGATTATCAGCAAGCAATCATCTACTATCAACAGGCTCTGGAGCAGTTAAAACAGAGCGAAGATCTCCCCACTCAACTGTTATTACACAGTATTCAATACCAATTGGGAGACGTTTATCGTATTACTCTGCAAAAAAGCGCAGCTCTCACTCACTTGAATCAATACCGTGAACTCGCTTACCAACTAAGAGACGATTATTTGATTGCCAAGGCTGAGGCGACACTCGGGCGCTATTACAACAGCGAGGAGCAATATGCCAAGGCACTACAACATTATACTGAGGCGATTCGGCTAGCCGAAGGTTTAGACAAGCCCTTCTTAAATGCCATCTTGTCGCTGCGCTTAGCAAGGGTATACAGAGATCTTAAGTCTTGGGACGAAGCCCTCACCTATGCTCATAAAGCCGCAGATGGTTTTACTCTAGTAGGTAAAGACAACTTCCTCTCCAGCGCCATGACGGTGATCGCTATGGTCTATGGTGAGCAGCAACTGTGGAACCAGGCGATCGATTATTACCTCAACGCCCAACAGATAGATGTCAGACGCGGCAACCTCACCGCCCAAGCCCTGAACTTGCACAACTTAGGCGAGGCCTACTTTAACAATAATGAGCCTAAAAGAGCGCTGACTAACCTGCTCAAGGCCAACGGCCTCTTCTTACAAAAAAAGAGCAATCATTACCTTATCTATAACGATCTGCTGATCGCTCAAGTCGCCACTAAATTAGGTGATTGGAGCATGGTTAATGCCTATGCCTCCAAAGCTTTCGTGTTGGCGCGAGAAAAGCAACTCCCCGAACAGATGTTCGAGGCATTAGAGTATAAAACGCGCGCCCTAAAGGAGCTTGGCGATATCGAAAAAGCCCTCGATGCTCTGGATCAGTTAAGCAAGCTCAGCCAAGAACTCGTCACAAACAGCGCCCCGCCTTCCGACTATAACCCTAGCGTGCTGGCAGAGCAGAAACTCAAGTTGCAGTTGAACCAACTGCAATCAGAAGCTAAAGCGCAAGAGAAGCAGAACCATCAATCCAGACTAGCAGCGAGCCTCATCTTTATCATCAGTTTGCTACTGGCGCTGGTGGGCTTCAACCAATGGCGCGGCAAAGCCAAACTGAAACAGGAGTTGGCCACACTGAAGCAAAAAGTGAAGCAGGAGCCAATGACTCAGCTGCCCGGTTATAACGGCTTTATCGAACATTTTGCCCACAGTAAGGAAACGGTGCAGTTAGCTCTTATCTCTCTCGATGGCGGCTATAAACAAGATCTCACTCTAGGCAGCGACATCTACTTGGAGACCACGGCAAGGTTAATGGATACCCTGAATCGCAGCTTAGACGGGGAAAGCTTCTTAATCCGCCCAGGGCATCTGCTGATCAGCCTCAAACAGTTCAAGTCACCAGAGGCCTTGCTGGAACAGATTCGAACAGTATTGGATGAACAGCCTCAGATGCAATCAGTTCATTTCAGCCTGGGCGTTATCAAGGTGCCTTTACTAAGCAATCCCGACATAAAAGTGACACCTGAGACCTATTTTAACGTACTACAGATGCTGGTCGCAGGCGCTATGAGTCTAGGTAAACACAAAGATTGTTATGTCACCATTACGCCACTTAATTTTGCTCCTGCTGCAATTTTGTCTAACCCGCTATACTTACACTTGGAAAAAGGAATTGGCCGAGGCTTGGTTAAGGTCGAAAGCAACGAGAACAAGGCCCTCATCCAATGGCCCAAATGGCAGGGAGCAAATAATGAGCTGTAGATATAATTTAACGAAACTATCCTGCGTGGGTCACATACCCTCTAACGTTTATTTGCATAACCTATTGGATCGGATACCATTGAAGTCATACAGGTCTCTATTAGCCAATGGTAAAATAATTCGGCGACTTCTAAGCGCATTACCAAATAGAAGTTTCAACTTTCAACCTACGCTGAAGCTTATTTACAAGGTCTAGAATGAAAGACGCGATGACAAGCCTTTCCAAGGTATCACTCCTTCAGCAGAAACTTCATTCTGCCAAATCTGCATTAGCTGAACTCACAGAACAAAAAAACCAAAGCCAAAACTCACTATTGCAATTTATTGGTCACCTTAGCCTGGCCTGTAAGGGTCAAAGCATTGAACTCGACAACAAGCTGGCCAAGCTACGCCACAACCTGAGCACTATCGAACATATCGATGAAGCATTACCCGATCTGCTCGAGGTGGAGCAACTTCTCAAGCAGCAATACCACCATGTAATAAGTCAGCTCGAAGAGGGGCGGACCAGTCTCTCTAAGGTGATTCGTCAGCTACAGCGTGTCGACTCTGTACCGGAAAAACTGAAAAAAGAGCTCGCCTATTATAAGCAAGATCTCAGTAAGCCATTTCATACCTATTGGGATTATTTCCCCAAAGTAGAGCGGCTGGTTGGCTTTTTCGAAGCCATCATGAATGAGCAGCTCAACCAGGGCGATAAGTTAGTCGTACTACCCAAGCACAGGCAGCAGGCTCATGAGTTGGCGCAGATGATCTCAGAGATCGAGTTTCGTAAAGATCAGCGCGATCAGGTGTTAGTGATCAAAGATTATCTGGCCGCCGAGATTGATGTTGATGGGCTAATAGATGCCTACCAGACCATACTCTCACTGCTGCTGGAAAATATCGCCCTAGAAAAAAGTGCCTCACAGGAATTTCTCTACGCACTCAATGATGCTCTCTCTGCGGTGCGTGAGGTGGTCAACGACTCCTATAACAGCAACCAGCGCAGCTATCAGCTCAAGAAGCAGCTCAACCGCGAGATCAATTCGCGCGTCGATAACGTTGGTGATGCCATTATCGACATTGATGATCTCGGCCAACTCAAGTTACAGGTCACCGAACAGCTCGCCTCGATTCGCACCGCGCTAGGGCGCAAAGAAGCGCTTGAACAACGTGAACAGGCGATGCTGCGCAAGTCGATGGAAACCATGCGCGATGAGCTTAACGAGCTGAGTAAAGAAGCCAACGCCTACAAAGAGCGCCTGTTTGAACAACAAAAGCTCAACCTGCTCGATACCCTGACCCAGCTGCCCAATCGTGCGGCGCTGGAAGAGCGTATGGAACAGGAGTTCCGCAACTACCAGCGCCATCGTCATCCACTCTGGGTCGCCGTGGCAGACATAGATCACTTCAAATCGATCAATGATAACTTTGGTCACAGCACTGGCGATAAGACGCTGCAGGTGATTGCCATGGCGCTAAAGAACTCGCTGCGTGAATCTGAGTTTGTGGCTCGCTATGGCGGCGAAGAGTTTGTGCTACTGATCCCTGACGTCTCGGCCAGCGATATTGAGCACCTGTTGAACCGCGTACGTGAGAAAGTAAAAAATATTCCTTTTAAGTTTAAAAATCAGAGAATTACAGTTACAGTATCAATAGGTGCTGCACAAATTCTTGAAAACGAACAGATAAGCGAAACCTTCGAACGCGCCGACGCAGCACTCTACAAGGCCAAACATGAAAGCAGAGACAGAGTGATTATTGACGCCTAACCCAGGGCAACCTGGGTATTTCATCCTTTCCCCCGGTGTCATGGCTTGCGTCTACTGCTAAGGAGTCGCCATGATCGTCAATATCAGTCCCAGAGGCAGCATGGATCAACTTTCCCAGTTGGAAGTCGATCGCCTCAAGCAAAATGCCAGTAGTGAACTCTACCAACTCTTTCGCAACTGCTCTTTGGCAGTGCTCGCCTCTGGATTAGAGAGCGATGACGCTTGCAGTCTATTTGAGCAGTACCGCAATTTTAATATCAATGTACTGCGACGTGAACGCGGCATCAAAATTGAACTGGTTAACCCGCCCGAAGCGGCCTTTGTCGATGGCAATATCATTGCTGGCATTCAAGAGCATCTTTTTGCCGTGCTGAGGGATATCGTCTATATCAGCGATCGCTACGACAACCTCAAAAATATCAATTTAACCAACTCTAACCATATCACCAATGTGGTGTTCGATATCTTGCGTAACGCTCAGGTTATTCCTCGCCAAGAGCCTAACATAGTGGTCTGTTGGGGTGGTCATAGTATCAATTCAACAGAGTATCAATACACCCGCGAAGTGGGTTATGAGTTGGGACTACGCAGCATGGATATCTGCACCGGCTGTGGACCTGGCGCCATGGAGGGGCCGATGAAAGGCGCCACCATTGGTCATGCCAAACAACGGGTACGCACTGCGCGTTATATCGGTTTGACTGAGCCCAGCATTATTGCCGCCGAGCCACCCAATCAGATCGTCAATGAGCTGGTGATATTGCCAGATATCGAAAAGCGCCTCGAGGCATTCGTGCGCTTAGGTCATGGCATAGTGATCTTCCCCGGCGGCGCGGGTACCGCTGAGGAGCTACTCTATCTGCTGGGGATCTTACTTTGCAAAGAGAACGCCAACATTCCGTTCCCATTGGTGCTCACAGGCCCGAGAGACAGCGCCGAATACTTTATTAAGATAGATGAGTTTATTGGTGCGACCCTGGGCGAAGAGGCGCAAAACAAGTATGAAATCGTTATCGACGATCCTGTACGCGTTGCGCGGATCATGAGCCATGGTATGACTGTGATTAAGCAACACCGTAGAGATACTGGCGATTCCTATCAATACAACTGGTCACTCAAGATAGAACCTGAATTTCAGCTGCCCTTTACCCCAGATCATGAGATCATGGGCAATCTCAATCTCTACTTTCAGCACAACAAGGCTGAGCTGGCCGCCAACCTGAGACGTGCTTTTTCTGGTATAGTCGCGGGTAACGTCAAGATGGATACCATGAGAGAGATAGAGCGTTTAGGCCCCTTCGAGCTCAGAGGCGACAAAGAGTTAATGAGATTGATGGACACCCTGCTACAGGCTTTCGTCAGTCAGCAACGTATGAAGCTGCCCGGCAGCGAATATGTGCCCTGCTACCGAATCGCCACTTAACTTAACGCTAGATAGACGATGAATCGATTTTTAATCATAGATGGACTCAACCTGGTGCGGCGCATACACGCCGCCCAGCCCGATGAAAATGATGTCAATGGACTACCAGAGCGCGTGACATCTGCCTGTCGTAAACTCATGGCCAAACATCAACCCACCCATGTAGCCCTCGTATGGGACGGCGATGCCATCTCCTGGCGTAAACAGCTATATCAAGATTATAAGAAAGGCCGCAAGCCGATGCCCACGGCTTTAAGCGATGCCCTACCTAATCTAAAGGAGCATCTGGCGCAGCGAGGATTTCACTCCATCGATGCCAATGCCGAAGCCGATGATGTGATCGCAACCCTGGCCAGTAAGACGGTAAAAGCTAAGGGAGAAGCGCTTATCATCTCCACCGATAAAGGCTTCACCCAGTTGCTCGGCCCTGGCATCAGCCTATGGGACTACTTTAACCAGCAACAGATCACCATCGAAGATCGCGAGCAGCAATTGGGCGTCGATCGTAGTCAGTTCATCGATTATCTTGCCATGGCTGGCGACAGCGGCAATAAGATCCCCGGCATACCCGGAATAGGCCCCAAATCGGCCTGTGAACTACTCAAAACCTTTCGAACTTTGGCCAATGTTTATGCCTCTCTCGATAAGATTGGCGCCAAACAGGCTAAGAAACTCGAAGCCGGCAGGCCAATGGCCAGGTTGAGCTACAAGCTGGTGCAACTGCAAACCGATATCCCCCTGAACACCCGCCTGGCGAATTTCAGGGCAGAACAACCGACTGAGGCGTAAACATTCGGTTACTTATTTCTTGGCTTTCAGGCCATCACAAGCGAAAACGGTACTACCATACGTTTTTCATCTGCTTTATATTGTAACCAATATGTTGCAGTGGTTTATTCACTGCAGATGCGCACGTTACATGGAAGGATCTCTACGAAATATGAAATCTAAAGTCCCAGTGATCATAGGCACTATATTTGCGGCCTATCTTGCCTTTGTCGCCGTCGTGGTGCTGGTTTATGAGCCAACACCTGATGATATGGATTGGGAGGACAGGCAAGCCTACAACAATGCAAAACTCACCGAGTTATCTATCGGCCAACCCATAGAGCAGATAAAAACCCTCTTGGGTAAGGCTGACTTTTCCGAGGCAAAAAGCAGTAACAACGACACACTACAGGTGCTGTTCTATCGTACCCACCACAGCAAATCTGATGGTGAAACCACCCGAGATGAATGTACGCCGCTGCTGTTTAAAAATAATAAGCTAATCGCCTGGGGACAAGATACTTACCAGCAATATCTCAACTCTCCCATCGGCGGCTGATCACTACAGCTCGAAATGGCGCTGCTATAACCAGCGCCTCACCTTCTGTTGATACGCACCATACTCCTTGGGAAATTTAGCCAACAGGTAAGCCTCTTCACGACGAATAGCCAGCCAATAGACTGCAGCGCAGGCAGGCAAGGTGCTGAGCAATAGCCAGGGGGATCCCAGCATGATCCCCAGCCCCACAGGAAAGCCACAAAAAGCCACATAGATGGGGTTGCGGCTATAAGCGTAATAGCCTGAGGTGATGATGTGTTTCGTGGGCTTCCACGGCTCGATTGCCGTATGACGCCGCTTAAAGATCAACATGATATGTAATAACACCAGGCAAGTAGCCAGCAAGATTAGCCCGCCGCCGACCTGGCCAACCGGATGAGGTGTTAGCGCTAGTGGACAGATCCGCTCCAAGGCGTAACCAGCCCCCATGGCAACCAGAAAAATTAACGGTGGCGGCACTTTTACCCTGGCGCCTCGGCGATCCTCTCCTGTCATATGCTTCTCCATAAATTCGCTATCTCCTGACCAAACCAACCATTTCTTCCCACAAAAAAGCCGGGCAAAAGCCCGGCTTGATGTATCGAGAAGAGGTTAACCCGCCTTCTTATACTCCTGATAGGCCTCTCCTTCAGAGAGCCATTTAGGCGCTGGCTTGCCTTTCAAATAATGCTCGAAGTATTGCATCATACGCAGGCTATAGTCGAGCTTGTTTGGGTACTTCTTCAGATGATGAGGTTCATCCTGGTACTGCAGGAACACCACATCCTTACCCGCGCGGCGCATCGCTAGGTACAGCTCAACGCCCTGCTCCCAAGGCACAGCATCATCTTTATCACCAAACATGATCATCATAGGTGTCTTAATGCGCTCAACATAGAAAACGGGTGAGTTTTCGATATATTTCTGCGGCGCCTTAAACAGACTCTCACCGATACGGCTCTGACCCGTTTCATACTGGAACTGACGTGCCAGACCAGTACCGTGACGAATACCACTGTAGGCGCTGGTCATGTTAGATACAGGTGCACCGGTAACTGCCGCCTTGAAAATAGAGGTCTGAGTGACAGCAAAGGCTGTCTGATAACCACCCCATGAGTGCCCCTGAATACCCACGGCATCGGCATCAGCAATGCCCATATCAATCAACTTCTGCACACCAGAGGTCAAGGCCTGCACTGAGCTGGCGCCAGGGTAACCTACTTCAAAGCGAATATCGGGCAAGAAGATGGCATAACCATTATCGGCATACCAGGCAAAGTTAGGTCTGTGGTTAAGCTTCATATCAGGGAAGGCATGCAGCCTGTCACTCATAAAGCGATAGAAATAAACCAGCACGGGATAGCGTTTACCCGCCACATAATTAGATGGTTTAATTAACACACCATCGAGTGGCTTACCGTCACCATTAGTCCAATGCACCAACTCGGCCTTGCCCCAGTCAAGTTGACGTTTCTGATCGTCTAAACGTGTCTGACGCTTTGCCTGCTGCGGACTCAACAACTTACTGGCGTAAAGATCTGGGTAGAGATCATAACGCTCTTTGGAAAAGAGAATGGCATCGCTCTGTTCGGCGCGGGCCAACAACTTGAGCTTGTAATCGCCTTCCATCAAAGGCTTAACGCCAGAGACGCCTACCTTGGCTTCATAGAACCCATCACCCTTGGTGCGCTCGTTGTAGCCGTGAAGCAGCAAGGTTTGGTTTTCCTTAAGCAGATCCGGCTTGTCCTCTCTTTCTAGCAGACCTGTGACACGATACTGGATCTGCGCCTTACGTCCCTTGGCTGCGGTTATGCGAAACGCATCGAAAGAGTCGGTATTGAACTGCCAGATATCGTACTTATCATAGGCAAGAAACGCCGAACCATCTTCAAGCCAAGGCCCCAGACCATAACCTGGTGCTGCCGAAGGGTAGTCATGGTCTTCGTCAGCAAATGGCGTCTTAAAGTCTTTAGTCAGTTTAACCCGACTATCCTGGGCGATCTGATAAAGGAAAATATTACCCTGCTGGTAATAGGCGACGAATCGCTCGTTAGGTGATAGCAATGGCTTTTGACCCACAGGTTGCTGGATCAAGAACGCCTGCTTGCGTCCCGTATTGAGATCCACCAAATAGTAATCGCGGTAGAAACCCGCCCAAGTGATCATCTTTAGATATGGCACATCAGTGCTGGCTAGCACGAAGCGCTGCTGTTGACCTAACTCGATATCAGGCACCGTCTGATCGGCCAGTTGCACCACTTGCTTGGAGCCCAGATGCAGCACAGCCAAATAGGTGCGTTTAAGCTCCTTCTTGTACTGTTTTACCTCGTTAGGCTTAATGCGCGGGTCATCACCATGCCAAACCCTCAGCTCACGCTGTCCGGTGATCACTTGGTTGTCATAAAGATCTTCACTCTTGGTCACCTTAGGCAACTCAAGCTGCTGGTTCACCTCAGGCACACGGCCGAAAAAGAGTCGCTTACTGTCGTCTGAGAAGGTCAGCTCGCTGTAACGATTTAAGGTCCACTCCTTGGTGTTAGCCACCTGGTGCAGCGCCTCATCTGCCGTCTGATACAAGGCTAGGTGATATTCACGCCCCCAAGGCGCATCAGCTGCCTTGCCATAGGTGTAGGCGATGTATTTACCATCCTCACTGACCGACACTGCGCCGATCTGCTGATCCACATATCCCGAAACCACCTGCAAGTCGCCACTATTGAGGTCCAGGCGCTGAACCCTGTGCAGATTGTTGGCCGCATCATTTTGCGCAACCACCAAGGAATGACCCACTTTGTCAAAATAGTAAGCCGTAACATGGGCTAACTTTTCACTGCTGCCGTTCTTTAGGTTGACCAGCTCTAAGGTCCGCCCTTCATCAAACTTGTCGACCTTTGACGGCTTCTCTGTCTCAGATGCCTTAGGCTTACTGTTCTTATCGCTACTTTGCCCGTCATCATCCGCGTCGTTATCGGCCTCTTCACCCGCCTCATACCAGATGGCCAAATGACTCCCCGCTTCATTAAAGGCAAACTGCTTTACCTTGTCATAGCGAGTCTCTTTACCCGTTTGAGTGTCGACTAATACAACGCCTGACTTCAGTTTTTTGCGCGCCTTGGGCGTGGCTTGTTCCTGCTCAAGTAGACTAGGCGCCAAGGTGAAAGCGGCGAAACGACCATCGTGGCTGATAATAGGTTTGCTACCACCTGCCACACTAAAGCTAGTGTCTGCATCGAGACGTTTCACCAAGCCATGGCTATCGCCTCTATCAGGGCTTACCTCTACGGCGAAAGCATTGCCTTTTGCCGACAGGACAGGTTTATTGAGGGATTCGAATTTCATGATGACATCGGGTGTCACATCGGCGCTAAATGCGGCGCAAGAAAAAAGACTGGCACATAACAAAGATAAGGTTGGTAATGGCTTCAAGGTCTTCCTCGTTTTAACTTGTTATTAACGGACGTTAGACTAAAGTAGACTTTTTTAACGCTTAAGGATCAATCATCGTGATTAGCCTCTATTATTGCAAGTTAGCCTACACAAAAAAACGTGAGATTGCTCACTATTTCCTGTAAAATTTGCGCGAAAGTAGTTAAAATAAAGCCGATAAGATTCTAAAAATTCATAGTCATAAAACCGTGTCTTTCGACATGGTCAGACAATAGCAGTAACGACCAACCGTGGAAGGACTCTCCATGTCAAAAAGAACAATTACCGTTATCCCAGGTGATGGGATTGGCCCGAGCATAATCGACTCAGCAATCAAGATCTTAGATAAAGCCGGATGTGATTTCGAATACGAGTTCGCCGATGCTGGCCTAGCCGCACTTGAGAAGCAAGGTGAACTTCTACCCCAACGCACACTAGACCTGATTGAAAAGAACCGTATCACCCTAAAAGGGCCGCTAACCACCCCAGTTGGCGAAGGCTTTACCTCAATCAACGTCACTTTACGTAAAAAATTCAGCCTTTACGCAAACGTACGCCCTGTATTGTCTTTTAAAGGTACTCAGGCTCGTTACGACAATATCGATATCATCACGGTACGTGAAAACACCGAGGGGATGTACTCAGGCCTAGGCCAAACGGTTTCTGAAGACGGTGCCACCGCCGAAGCCACCAGTATCATCACCCGTCAGGGCGCAGAGCAGATCACTACCTTCGCCTACGAGCTAGCGCGTAAAGAGGGTCGTAAGAAGGTCACTATCGTACACAAGGCTAACATCATGAAGTCAACTTCAGGCCTGTTCCTGAAAGTGGCTCGCGAAGTAAGCCAGCGTTACCCAGACATCACCACTGAAGAGATGATTGTCGACGCGACCTGTATGAAACTGGTGATGAACCCAGAAAACTTCGACGTGATCGTAACCACTAACCTGTTTGGCGATATCCTATCGGATCTTTGCGCCGGTCTGGTTGGCGGCCTGGGGATGGCACCGGGTGCCAACATAGGTAAAAACGCAGCGATCTTCGAAGCGGTTCACGGCAGTGCACCAGATATCGCAGGTAAGAACCTGGCGAACCCTACCTCAGTGATCCTGGCATCGATTCAGATGCTGGAATACTTAGGTATGTCAGACAAGGCACAAGCTATTCGTAACGCGGTTTCAGCCGTTATCGAAGAAGGCGACCGTACTACCCGCGACTTGGGCGGTACTCATGGTACGACTGACTTTACTCAGGCGGTTATCGAACGTCTGTAATCGACACCTGAAGGTCTATCAGTGACAAAAAAGCCCCGCTTAACGCGGGGCTTTTTATTAGCTGTTTTATCACTTAGCTAGCACGCTGAGCAAAGCTAACCGAAATTAAAACCGACACCTGGGCGCAACCAGAGATGCACAGTCACTTCGTCTCTGTCGTGGTAAAGATGCTTACAGGCTAGGTGGAAGTCATCGATGCCATTCTCTCTCAGCACCTCTTTCATGGTTGCCAAGATGGTCGACACCTCTTTATAACGGCTCTTCATCGGCAGCTTAAGGTTAAAGATCGCTTCCTTAAACCAGCCGTTAATCGCCCAGGCCTCCATCAGCTCGGCCACACGCGAAGGCTTCTCCACCATGTCGCACACCAGCCAGTAGATATTCTTCTTTGGCGGCTCGAAACGGAATCCGTCGGCCTGATAGTGCCTCACCTGACCGGTATCCATCAAATTCTGCGCCATGGGGCCGTTATCAACCGCCGCCACAAACATACCGCGGCGCACCAGCTGATAGGTCCAGCCACCAGGGCAGGCACCGAGATCCACCGAGTTCATACCACTGCGCAGGCGCTGTTCTTGCTCTGACTTAGGAATAAAGTGGATAAAGGCTTCATCCAACTTGAGCGTCGAGCGACTCGGTGCATCGCTGGCCATCTTGAGTCTCGGGATCCCCATAAAATAGGGTGAACTGTTATGACTAAGCGAATAGCCCACATAAGCGGTTCCCGGGCCAACAAAGCAGACATGGATAATGGGTCGCTTTGGGTTTTCTTTCTCAAGCAGGGCGCCGCTGCGTTTCAGTGCCTGTCTCAAAGGCACGGTAAATTTACGGCAGAAGGTGGAGAGCTCTTTGGCCTCATTAGTATCAGGCGTCTCAACCCTCAGTTCACCCGCCTTATGTACCTTCGCCAGCGCTTCGACGATAGGCGTCACCCGATCACCCTCAGGCAGATCCTTTAGCAGCTCATTGGCGGCAAACATCTGGCGGGTAAAGATCAAAGAGTCCAGCTCTAGCTGCTCCGCCAAGAGATCCGCATCTCCCGCTTGAAAACACTGAAAGATCACATAACCATCGTTACGGTTTGTCTTTACAAAGCCGCCAATATTCAGCTCCGCGGCCCGCTCCTGAATCTCGGCGGCGCAGTCTTTCTCGTAGCCGGCACGGCAATATAAAAATAGGTTTATCATCAGAACATCCTGAATAAAAAATGGCGACCCACACAATTGGCCGCCATTCTACACTTTCTCGAAAATGAATACGATTATCTTAATGCTTTAGCCACAGGCTAATCATCCAGCTCCACTACGCGATTACGCCACACGGCCACCGCAATAAACAACCAGCCGACCAGGAAGCAAACGCCGCCCATAGGCGTTACCGGGCCCGTCCACTTACTGCCGACCAGCACATAGAGATAAAGCGAGCCGGAAAACAGTACTATACCCAACAGAAACAGATAACCTGCCCAGTCAATCAAACGCGACTTGAGCCAATGGCCACTAAAGGCAACGGCTATCAGGGCAAAGGTATGATAAAACTGATACTCAACCCCAAGGTTAAAAATGTCGAGCATCTCGGGTGTCGTGACCTGCTTTAGTCCGTGAGCACCAAAAGCCCCTAAGGCAACGGCTAAAAAACCGCTTAGCGCTGCTAGCAATAAAAACCCTTTACGCATCTAACCCCCTAATAAAATGGATACTATGTGAGACAGCTAGATCCAGATTAGCGCCTAGACTGGTACCTGACGACTTTCTTGGTTGAAAACTATGATCGCCATCGGCTAACCACTCAAGTTTTGCACTATAGGAGGCAAGCCAAGGTTCCACCTGCCCCTTGGCGCCAAACTTGTCCCGCTCACCTTGAAGGATCAGTAGCGGTGCTTGGCACTTGGCGATAGGCTCAAGTCTGGGGTCACCCCCTTTAAGCGGCACGAAGGGGTAACCTAGACAGATCACCCCATCGAGTGGCATCTCAGCCCCCAGAATGGCGGCCATACGTCCTCCCATGGATTTCCCCATGACCACTAAGCGTTTGGGCTGATATACCTGGCGCAGGGTATCTAGATGCACAGAGAAATCTTTTAATAGCTTAGGCGCGCGATCCGGCGGGCGGCGCTTGCCATCAATGACATTATTGCGCATATAAGGAAAGTTAAACCTGACCACGGCCACGCCCTGCTCTGCGAGCTTAGCGGCCATCTGCACCATAAAGTCGTGCTCCATGTTGGCCCCGGCCCCGTGCGCCAACACCACCAGGGTATCGCTCTGGAGTTGTTGCGCCTTAATTGGGCCCGAAAACAGACACTGGCTAGGCGGTAACTCGGCTGCGCCAAGCCGTTCATTCAATACTTGCTTAAAACTCATCTTATCCCTTAATAATGGCGAGGCACCTAAAATGCTCGCCAATAGATTATCCCGGCAACAACTCGCTGCGAGACTCCTCTTCAAACATGTCTAGCATCCACTTTCTAAAGGCCACGATCTTACCTATCTCGGCATGATTTTGCTGACACACTAGATAGTAAGCGTTTTTACTAACGAGCACTTCGGGGAAAGGACAGACCAAGCGTCCAGCCTTGATGTCGGGTCGGGCCAATACGCTATAACCCAGCGCGACACCCTGACCATGAGCAGCAGCCTGTAACACCAAGGAGGAGTGGCTAAAGATAGGCCCCTGATTCACATTAATATCATTAATCCCACATTGTCTAAACCACGCCTGCCAATCATGGCGGCTGGAATCGTGCAATAAGGTGTGATGTCTAAGGTCGCTCGGCTCAGATAAAGGCTTAGGTCCATTAAGTAAAAGTGGAGAACAAACGGGGATCAACACCTCATTTCTTAGCTTATCGGCACGCACGCCAGGCCAGTTGCCCATGCCGTAATAGATGGCCACGTCTACGTCATCGGTCAGGCTACTGGTTTCATCATCCACCGCCTTGATACGCACATCGATATCGGGATTATTCTCACTAAAATTAGCCAGACGAGGCACCAGCCACTGAATAGCAAAACTCGGTGAAGTGCTTACCGTTAGGGAACCGATGGCACTTCGAGCCAATAATCTATCTGTGGCATCAGCAAGTTGAACAAAAATATCTTTGATGTCGAGAAAATAGCCCTGCCCCTCTTCGGTCAATAGCAAGGAACGGTTCTTACGACGGAAAAGTTTTAGCCCTAAATATTCTTCTAATGCTTTAATTTGATGACTTACCGCGGCCTGTGTCACAAAAAGTTCTTCCGCGGCGCGCGTAAAGCTTAAGTGACGGGCAGCAGCTTCAAATGCCTTCACTGCATTCAATGGAGGTAAACGTCTCGACATAGTGATCCTTGTCTCACATTTTAATTAGTTTTTCTAATCCGTATTGTTACATTTTATCGTTTGTAAAGGGAAGGGTTTTTGGTTAAATTTTGCGCCAACGAAATGAGTATAGTTAGACAGCCTCGACGACGTATATGGGGAGTGTCTGACACCCCAAGATATGCCGCCCGGAGGCGACCACTATGATTAACTTTAAAACTGTATTTGCCATCGCACTGCTCTCAGCATCAACCGCTGCAAACGCCGATGAGATAGTTATCGACACCGCAGATCTGCATGCATCTATCAGTGCACAACTGGCCGAAGGCTTAGAACAGATGCAACAAGATCTTAACGAAGACCTTAACGCTATTCTGGTCGCTCAAAAAAATGAGCAGCAAGAAACCAGCATCAGTGCTCAACGCGCTGAATAATCTCAAAGCCTTTTCAATTAAGCCGCATCTTCGATGCGGCTTTTTTATGCCCATGGTTACCCAAGACGGTTACCCACGAGTGAGGCATCAGCCCAGTTAAATTACGCCAGCCCCTCAATAAATCCAAGCATTTATAGCTGTAATAGTGAGAGTCGCTCATAAAAAAGGCTGCCCACTTGGCAGCCTCTATCTTTAACACTTAGTTCTCGTCACTACACTGACACCTACAAAGCGCTATACAGGACGATAGACCTTAACGTTGTGATATCCCTGCTCTTGCAGGTAAAGCGCCTGTAGCTTGCTCATGACGCCTCTATCGCAATAAAGCAGATAGGTCTTCTCTTTGTCGAGATCGGCAAACTGTGTCGCTAACTTAAAGAAGGGAATACACTTCACTTCTATGCCATGAAGGGCAAGCGGACTCTGCTCTTCCTCTTCCGGTGCGCGAATATCCACCACCACTTCACCGCCCGACACCGCATCAACCGTCTCTGTCTCGGTGATCTTAGTATCCATGCTGGCAGCGATATCGCGAATATCAATCACCTCGGCGGCAGCCACTACTCGCTCAATTAAGTCTTCGGAGAACTTCTCCTCCTCGGCGAGAATCTTACCCATCACAGCTTTCACCGTCGGCTTTTGCGAGATCACGCCGCAATATTCAGGGATCGACTTGGCAAAGTCTTCAGTACCTATCTCGCGACTTATATTAATGATGTCTTGCTTATCCATCACGATCAGCGGACGCAGAATCAACATATCTGTGCTGCGGTCAATCACGTTTAGATTGGTCAGGGTCTGACTCGAGACCTGCCCCATAGCTTCACCCGTCACCAAGGCCTGAATACCCATCTTCTCGGCGATAAGGCTAGCGGCACGCATCATCATACGCTTGAGGATAACCCCCATCTGACCGTTATCGACCTTCTCCAGGATCTCCTGCACCACAGGGTCAAAGGGAACTGAGATGAATTTCACCTTGTGTGACTCGCCATACTTCTGCCACAGATGATAGGCCACCTGCTTCACACCAATCTCATGCTGGTCGCCGCCCAGATTAAAGAAACAGTAATGGGTACGAGAACCACGCTTGATAAACTGGAAACTAGAAACGCCAGAGTCGAATCCGCCAGAGATCAATGACAATACATCTTCCTGAGTTGCCATCGGGAAGCCTCCCAAACCTTGGATACGCTTCTCAACCAGATAAAGGTTTTCCTTATCTATCTCAAGATTGACCGTCATATCGGGATTCTTAAGCCTAACCCCAGCCGCTTCGGTAAACTGATTTAGCCCACCACCAACATAACGCTCAACCTCTATCGAGTTAAAATCGTGTTGGCCACTACGCTTAACCCGCACACAGAACGTTTTACCGGCTAACTGCTCTTTATAAAGCGCCAAGGTTTGCTGATAGATATCGTCGACTGACTCGAAGGTGCTCTCGCGCACCTGCAGAACATGGGCAATACCTGGAATACAGGCGAGACGCTCGGCATAACGCTCAATCATCTCTGGTTTGTCTTCTGGCACCCTGACCATGATCTTATCCCACTGACGCTGTACTTTGGCCTCTTCATCGACCTTACGCAGCACATTGCGGATATTGGTTTCAAGCATCTTGGTAAAACGCATTCTTACCGGTTTGCTTTTCATCATGATTTCAGGAAACAGTTTTACGATAAATTTCATGGGCGTTCCGAGGGAATAAATTTAAACAGCAATCTTGCCATTATACCAAGCCCACTGCACAAATGCCCATAAATCAGCGGCTCGGGAAGGATTTTCTGCCATGTCAGGCAGAAGTGAGCACTTTTTATTCAGCGATGCCTTGCCAGCTCACAAGGGATAGGGCCTAGCCTGAGTGATGAAAATGCAAAAAGTCCACCTAAGTGGACTTTTTCATTATGGAGCTTTATTTCATTTTACTGCCCAACGAGGATCTCATCAGACTCCTTCGCCTTGCCTTGCTCAATCGCAATTTCAACTCGGCGGTTGCGAGCGCGGTTATCGGCGGAGTCATTGGGCACTAACGGCGCGGTACTGGCCATGCCAACAACCTTCATACGCTGCTGATCAAACCCTGAAACGCGTACCAGCTCATGGGCGACGGCCACCGCACGCTTGCTGGAGAGATCCCAGTTAGAACTGTAAAGCTCGTTACTGATCTTCATATCGTCGGTGTGACCCGAGACGGTAATGATCCCCGGCACATCCTTAAGCAGTTCACCCACGCGGCGCACTACAGGCTTAAACCTAGGCTGAAGGAAACCTGAACCCGATGAAAAAGCCCCCTTCTCTCGGATGCGAATAATGATCTGCTGCCCGAGAGATTCAATCTCGATCGCCCCATCGACGATCTCCTTATTGAGCTCCTGGGCCATCTTTTTCACCTGATCATTGATCTGATCCTGTGATGCTGCCTCTTGCTGCTGTTGCTTGGCCTGCGCTTCAGCGTCAGACTCTTCCTGAGCCGTCGATGATGCCTCGCCACCACGTTGCTCACCCTGCTGTTGCTGCACGCCGCCGGCGCTGTCATCTTCACCGGCTTGCACCTCAATGATGGGCTCAGTCATCTCGTTGGTTTGTTGGTTAATGATCTCAATTGGTGTGGGTTCGGGTTTACCAGGACGAAACTCCAGTGCGATCACCGAGGTTCCCTTGGGAATGTCTTTAACTTCGACCTTATTCTGTACCCCAAAGGCATACTTCATCGACCCGGCGATCTGCTTGAACTTCATGACGTCCATCTCAGAGAAGGCGAGCAGCAAGACGAAAAAACACATCAGCAGCGACATGAGGTCGGCAAAAGTTGCCAACCACATAGGCGCCCCGGCTGGGGGGCAATCGCATTTGACCTTCTTAGCCATCTGGCTATTCCCCGTCCGTCGTGTCTATCTCTCGCTGTTTCTCCGAGAGGTAATTCTTCAAGAATCCCTCGATGACCCTTGGGTTTTGGCCATCTTGAATAGCCAATACCGCGTCCATAATAAGGTTTCGATTGAGCATCTCTTCACTCATGCGTAGCGTGAGTTTGTCGGCAATAGGCAAGGCCACCATGTTGGCAAGAATGGCACCATAGAGAGTCGTCAACAAGGCTACCGCCATCGCAGGCCCAATGGACTTAGGATCATCCATGTTAGACAACATGGCCACCAGACCGATAAGGGTACCAATCATCCCCATGGCGGGCGCCACATCCCCCAGCGCCTTAAAGATACCGATTCCGGTTTTATGGCGCTCTTCGGTGAGGGCGATATCTTTTTCCAGCGCCTCACGTACTACGTCACCATCATGCCCATCGACGAGCATGTCGACCGCTTTTTGCATAAAGCTGTTGCTGATCTCCGCTTCTTCAAGGGCCAAAAAGCCCCCTTTACGCGCGGCATCGGCCATAGTGACCGCCTGCTCGATCAGCTCATCCGGCTTATCTATCTTAAACATAAAGGCTTTGGCCGCAATCTTGACCGAACCGAGGAACTGTTTGAGGTTGTATTTCATCATCACCACAAACAGCGAGCCTATCAATACGATTAGCACTGAATTCACATCGATAAATATGGCAATGCCGCCACTACCGATCATAGCTCCGATAATAAAACCAAACGCACCAATTAGGCCTATCAGGGTCGCTAAATCCACAACTCTTCCTCTTATACAGTATCGGCTATTGCTAATATCTCGGCCTAATGACCAAGCTCTCAGTCAACACCATAATCATCTCGAGACGGATATCCACTCTACTCACTCTTATAATCTAAGACATCTCATTTGCGCTGGGTGGTGACATAAAAGTCGCCAATTAGACATGAATTCACCTAACCGCAGGCGGGAGTTTACGATATAATATCTGACAAAATTGAGTATTGTTCTAATTCAATTATCGGACAGCTTACACGCAAGTTTAGCTACAAATTCAATTTTTTATAAAAAAACCTCCTTAAAGCGTGCTATTGCACAAATATACGACAGCGCAATTTGACCCCTAGGGTCGACTGAGATACTTTGTCTGTCGCTAAATTCTTGGGAAAATCACCGTGGCCAAAAAACCTGAAAACCTGACCTTCGAAGAGTCGCTCACAGAATTAGAACAGATCGTCACCAGCTTAGAGCAAGGCGATGTGGCTTTAGACGACGCCCTCAAACAATTTGAACGCGGCATCAATCTGGTCAGAAATAGCCAAGGCAAACTCGAACAGGCCCAACAGAAAGTCTCCATCTTGACCCAGGAACAGGATCAACCCAGCTTGCAACCCTATCTGCCAGAGGGCGAATAATTGCTAAACGAAGCGATAACGCGATACCAGCAGCGCGTCGATGAACAGCTGCGCCATTTTATCAAGGCACAAGACGAGACTGAGCCACAGCTGAAGGCCGCCATGAAACACGGCGCCCTGATCGGCGGCAAGCGTATCCGCCCCTTTCTGGTCTATGCCATAGGCGAAATGCTTAACGTGCCACTGGAAAGACTCGATGCCTGCGCCGCTGCCATCGAATGTATTCATGCCTACTCTTTGATCCATGACGATCTCCCCGCCATGGATGACGATGCCCTGCGTCGTGGTCAACCGACTGTACATATCGCCTTTAATGAAGCAACGGCCATACTGGCAGGTGATGCCCTGCAAACCCTGGCGTTTGAGATCATCAGCCGAGAAGAGAGCGAACTCACCGCCGAGCAGCAACTGGCCATGGTACGGGCTCTCGCCAAAGCCTCGGGTTACAGCGGCATGTGTGGTGGTCAGGCGATGGATCTTAACGCCACAGATAAGCAGATAGATCTCGACACATTAAAACGACTTCACAGATTAAAAACCGGTGCGTTAATTCGCTGCGCAGTAGAATTACCTATCATTGCTGCCAAGGTCACAGATGAACAAGCTCGCCATCTGTTAACATTTGCCGATGCAATAGGCCTCGCCTTTCAGGTACAAGATGATGTACTGGATATTATTGCCAGCACAGAAGAGCTAGGTAAACCCCAGGGATCGGACTGTGAGTCGAACAAAAGTACCTATCCGAAACTACTTGGTTTATCCGGGGCACAAGAGACTGCAAAAAGTTTGATTGAAGACGCCCTATCAGCGCTGGCTAAATTACCATACAATAGCCAGTTAATTGCCGAATTCGCCCGTTTCATCATTGAGCGAAGAGTATAATAAAGAGCCAAAGAATCTCGCTATGAGTTTGGATATTACGAAATACCCTGTGCTGGCACAGGCTGACACCCCCGACGAATTACGACAGCTTCCACAAGGGGTGCTACCAAAACTTGCTGATGAACTCAGAAGTTACCTCCTACAGTCGGTAGGCATCTCCAGCGGCCACTTCGCCTCTGGCCTAGGCACGGTTGAACTGACAGTGGCGCTGCATTATGTCTACAACACGCCATTCGATCGCCTGATCTGGGATGTGGGTCATCAGGCTTACCCCCATAAGATCCTCACGGGCCGCCGTGATAAAATGCACACCATACGCCAAAAAGGCGGTATTCATCCCTTCCCTTGGCGTGAAGAGAGTGAATATGACACCTTCAGCGTAGGACACTCTGGCACCTCTATCAGTGCCGCGCTAGCTATGGCCGTGGCCGCTGAAAAAGAGCAAGCCGGTCGTAAGGTGGTTGCCGTCATCGGTGACGGCGCCATGACAGGCGGCATGGTATTTGAAGCCATGAACCACGCCGGCGATCTGCACAACGACATGCTGGTCGTACTCAACGACAACGAGATGTCTATCTCGGAAAACGTCGGTGCACTCAACAATCATTTGGCACAGCTGATGTCGGGTCGTCTCTATACCACGATCCGCGAAAACAGTAAGAAGGTGCTCAAGGGAATGCCAGTCATCAAAGAGATGGCTAAGCGCACCGAAGAACACCTAAAAGGCATGGTTGTCCCTGGCACCATGTTCGAAGAGCTCGGCTTTAACTATATCGGCCCTATCGATGGCCATGATGTCGACGCTCTGGTCGAGACGTTACGCAACATGCGTAACCTTTCAGGCCCGCAGATACTGCATATCATGACCAAGAAAGGTCGCGGTTATGAGCCTGCCGAGAAAGATCCTATCGGCTGGCATGCCGTACCTAAGTTTGACCCATCGACCTTCGCCAAACCTGCCGCGAAACCCGCTAACCCCACCTTCTCTCAGGTGTTTGGACGCTGGTTGTGTGACATGGCAGAGAAGGATGACAAGGTACTTGGGATCACTCCCGCCATGCGTGAAGGCTCTGGCATGGTGGAATTTTCTCAGCGTTTCCCGAAACAGTATTTCGACGCCGCCATTGCCGAGCAACACGCGGTCACCCTAGCCGCAGGTTTTGCCTGTGAGGGATATAAACCTGTACTGGCTATCTACTCCACCTTCTTGCAGCGCGGCTATGATCAGCTGATCCACGACGTGGCGCTACAGAAGCTACCGGTGATCTTTGCTATCGACCGCGGCGGTATCGTGGGTCCAGACGGCCCAACCCACCAAGGGGCCTTCGATCTCAGCTATATGCGCGCCATTCCAAACATGGTGATCATGGCACCCTCGGATGAAAACGAATGTCGTCAGATGCTCTACACAGGTTACTGCTATAACGAGGGCCCCACGGCCATACGTTATCCAAGAGGCAGTGCCACAGGAGAGCCTCAGGTTGAAACCATGACGGCGATGGAGATAGGCAAGGGCCTCATCAAACGTCAGGGTAAGAAGATTGCCATCCTTAACTTTGGCACTACGCTCGCCTCGGCGCGTCAGGCCGCAGACGCCTTAGATGCCACCCTGGCCGACATGCGTTTTGTTAAGCCACTGGATGTGGCGCTGATTAAACAGCTGGCAGACAGCCATGACCTCTTGGTTACAGTTGAAGAGAACGCCATCATGGGCGGTGCTGGCTCTGGTGTGCTGGAAGTATTACAGCAGCTGAAGCAACCTATGCCTGTGCTCAATATCGGCCTGCCCGATGAGTTTATCAAGCATGGTGAATGCGGCGAGATCCTCGCTGAGCTGCAACTCGATGGCCCGGGTATCGAAGCGCAGATCCGCGCCTATCTGGCGGACTAAGCCTGATCCTCAGCCCATAAAAAAGGCCTCTTAATGAGGCCTTTTTTAATCTCTTAAAGCAATCAACTTATGCCTGAGTATCGACGCTCGCGCCGCCCTGAGACACCATCACCATGGCAGGGCGCAATAGACGCTCGTTCAGCATATAACCTTTTTGCATTACCATCATTACAGTATTAGCCGGGAACTCTTCGCTTGGCTGCATACCGATCGCCTGATGATGATCAGGGTTAAACGCCTCACCTTGTGGATTCACCTGGGTCAGGCCAAACTTCTCTACCGCACTGGTAAAACTCTTCAGCGTCAACTCTACCCCTTCATAGATCGCCTTAGTGGCTTCATCTTCGGGGCTGGTACCTAGCAGGGCGCGCTCCATGTTATCGATCACAGGCAAAAGCTCATTTGCGAACTTCTCCAGGGCAAACTTATGCGCCTTCTCGACATCGATAGCCGCGCGGCGACGTACGTTATCCACTTCGGCAGCAGCGCGAATAACAGAATCCTTCTGCTCTTCCACTTTAGCCTCGGCAGCTGCCAGGGCTTGCTCTAGCTCTTCAACACGGAAATTAGCTTGGGTAAGTTCATCCATCAAACTGGCTGCATCTTCAACCACCTCGGTTTCAACTTCTACAGCTTCAGTTTCTTCAATTTGTGGTTTTTGGGCTTTGTCTGACTCTTTGCTCATTGTTACTCCAGCTAAAAATGCTTTGTTTCTGCATGCTCTGGGCATATTATGGGGATCAAATTTGAGGTTTCAAGCCCTAGGGTCTGTTTATCTTTCAGATTTGATTTTTGTTCAATCTAAACGTGTTTTGCTCAAGGCACGTACTGTGTCGCATCCTTATGCTATGTAAATAGCACGCAACACAGAGCTGGGTACGTTTAGATGAACCCTTCAGGCAACTTTATATAGGCGATTTCTACTGGATTATCGACCGTTTATGTAGAATAACGACTCGGGCTCTGCCTGATATAAATCGCCCACAAATTGCTGCAAAAACAAATAGGAAAGATCAATAGCCTCTAGGCATAGATCGAACAGAAATATGAGCAAAGCGTTTCAAACAATCGGCTTAATCGGCAAACCCCACCATTCAGGTACGCATAAGACCCTTAAACGCCTGCATCATTGGTTAACCATGCAGTCTTATGATGTTTACGTCGAAGAGCGGGTGGCCGCAGAGATTGGTCCTCAGGTCAAATCGGTCGATCTTTTGCAAATAGGCGAATATTGCGATCTCGCCATTGTCGTAGGCGGCGACGGTAATATGCTGGGTGCTGCAAGGGTGCTCGCACGTTTCGATATCGGCGTCATCGGAGTTAACCGCGGCAATTTAGGCTTCCTGACCGATCTTCCCCCTGATACTTTCGAAGAGGCACTGGGCAAGGTACTGCAAGGCGAGTACGAAACAGAGCACAGGTTCCTGCTGGAATCTGAGGTGCACAGGCACGGCGAGATGAAGTCCAGCAATACCGCGGTCAACGAGGCGGTACTTCACCCAGGAAAGATTGCCCATATGATCGAATTTGAGGTCTACATCGACGACAAGTTCATGTACAGCCAGCGGGCTGACGGCATGATAGTCTCGACGCCAACAGGCTCGACCGCCTATTCGCTATCGGCTGGCGGTGCAATTTTAACGCCCAATCTTGAGGCATTAATCTTAGTCCCCATGTTCCCACACACCCTCTCCTGCCGTCCTATCGTGGTCGACGCCTGCAGCATCATCAAGCTGGTTGTGTCTCCCCATAATGGCGACGCCTTAGAGGTTAGTTGTGACGGTCACGTCACCCTGCCAGTCTTGCCTGGCGATGAGATCCTAGTGCGCCGCAGCTCAGAGCGGCTCAGACTGATCCACCCCAAGGGCTACAACTATTTCCACGTACTAAGAAACAAGCTTGGCTGGGGCAGCAAGCTGTTTTAACCTCGCTGGAAACACTCTGCGGCGATATAGCAAGTAATTTAAGTGGGTAAAGCTGATTATAGACTGGCAACAAAAAGCCCGAGCTGAGCTCGGGCGTTAAGATTAATTCAGCTGATAGTGTAGCTGAACTGTGACCTCTGCCGGTATCGGCTTTCCGTCGACAAACTTAGGCGCATATCGCCAACGTTTTATCACCTTCAACGATTCTCGGGTAAACAACTGTCCCCCTTCAGAGGCAAGCACCACTGGGTCGCGCACAAAGCCCTGCTCATCCACAGTAAAGCTCATCTGAGTCCACCCCTCCCGGCCATCTCTGGCGTATGAGAGAGGGTATTTAGGTGGCTCACGGTAGATAGGTGCCTGATCCTGTTCATCTGACCAAGGCCTCATGCTGCCAATGGCCACACAATGCTGAGTCGACTTGTCACTGAGGCCTTCTGCCTCGTAAAGCTCCACCAACCGAGCATGGGCGGCCAGTTTATAGGGGTGACTATAGTCCAGTACAGAGAATTGCTTGACGACCTCCTCCAGCAGGGCGATCGCCTCATCCTCATCTTTCTCCGCCGCCTTAATCATCCCGGCATAGTAAGTAGCCTTAATCCGCGCCATTGCATCGGCTGGCAGCTCATGACGATAGATTTGGTAGGCTTCTAAGGCCTCGTCTCGAATATCTCGGGTATAGAATTGGGTCGAAACCAAACCATGAAAAGTCAGCATCTTTACTTCTGCCTGCAGCAGAGGCTTATCGCTATCCTGGGCGATAGAGATCGCCTGTTGGAATAATTTCACCTTCTCTTTAGAAGCTTCCATGGTCTGCGCCGCACCAATCAAGGGGTCAATAAGCTCCAAGGCATCGCGACCAAAGTGCTGGCGATAGATCTCAATAACATTGTTGAAGTGTTGATGAGCAGTCTGTATCTCATCATTGTCTTGTAGCGCCGTGGCCAAATTAAGCTCAAGGTTGGCGACATCCACACTGCCTGGCTCAAAATAGCCCTGCCCAAGCTCATAGGCTTTCGCTGCGGTGAGCACCACCTTCGCCTTATCTTGCTCGGCAAGTGCCTGCTGATAGGCCGTGTAACTGTCACTAAAAGGGGAAGCGATGCCAAACGGGGCAATAAGATGCGCGCAGACTAATAACGCCGCACCGGAGAAAAACTTTTTCATGAACAAATATCCTTATTTGTGAACGTCCAACATAGGTTTCCGTTGTCAGCCTTACCGCTAACAGCCAGGATAGGCCCACCTTGGCACATCCTGCGTATCCACTCTCGGTCTGGAAACGAAAATCCCCTCTAGGGTATCAGGAATCAGGACTGACTTAAATCCTTTGAAAGCTTACTCATAACGTAAATCATCCAAAGTGTCAGCACTAAAGAGCAAGTCGCTAGAGAGACCCACACGCCAGCTACGCCAAACAACCAAGCAAACAGATACAGCACCAGAGCAATTAACACGAGCTTACTGCCGGTCAGTATCGACGCCTCGCGCGGACGGTTAATGGCCTGGAAAAACGCCGCGCCCACCAAGATCAGCCCTTCGAACGGCAGCCCCCAGAAATAGAGACGCATGCCCTCAATCGCCACAGGCGTTAATTCAGGGTTATCGCCGGCAAAGATGTAGACCAGGTACTCTGGTACCCAATAGATAAAGGCAACACCAGCCAGCGCCGTTACCAGCGTCATGATGATAACGATTTTCAGGGTCTCAAAGACCCGGTCAAAACGCTTAGCCCCGGTATTGAAACTCAAAAGCGGCTGCGTGCCAAAAGCTATCCCTTCGAAAATGAGATAAAAGAGGGCTTCGGCATAACTGACCACACCATAAGCCGCCACATGGATAGGGCCGCCCACCCAAAGAAACGCCATATTGTGCAAGGTGAGCACGATAGACAGATAGAGGTTCATCAGGAAACTGGGAAAGCCCACTCTGAGGATATTAATGCAGTGGTCCAGATTAAGACGCATCTGCTGCCAGTTAATCCCCAGGCGTGTCTTAGACGTGAAGAAATGCTGCAGACAAAGAAGCCCGGTAACGGCCTGACAGATCATGGTCGCAATCGCCGCCCCGGCTAATCCAAAGGGGTAAACGACAATCAGGAGCCAGTCTAACAACACATTCAGGCATCCGGATATAATCAATACAACAGTGACAAATCCTGGCCTGCCATCGTTTCGCAGCAAAGCGGTAAAGGCGATGGCGAGGATGGGGAAGACGCCGAGGGCAAAATACCAAAACAGATATTCCAGAGCACTACTCAGCACCTCACCTTCGGCGCCAAGCCAGATCAGCACAGCTTCGCTCCATTGGGTACCCACCAGCGCAAAAACCGCCCCCGCCAGCAAACAGAGAGTAAAGGCGTTACCCAACAGGTGTCTGGCCCGGCTAACGTCGTTGAGCCCGAGATTAATCGAGACTAACGCAGCAGCGCCCATGCCGATCAGGGCGCCGATGGCATAGAGAATGGCGCCCACAGGATAGGCCAACATCATGCCGGCCAGACCCACCTCACCCAGATAGTGGCCCACAAACATACCGTCGATAGCCACATAGACGCCTGTCACCACCATAGAGAGAATGGTGGGAATGGCATAACGCCACACCAGTTTAGGGATGGGCTCAGTGGCTAAGGGAGAACTCTGGCTGCTTTCAAGCATAGGGGTTAATAAATCGACACAAACGGCTGTTGGGATGCGAAGATATCAGATAGCAAGCGGTTTAGATAGCTGCAGCAGCGCCGCTTCGATATTAGTCACATTGATAGCCGTTGAGGCGATCAATTCGAGACGAGAATCCAGACTATCATCGAGCTCCATCACCGTCAGTTGACCATCCACCAAGTTAAGCGCAGCAATCCCCTCATCGGTGATCACCACAGCCTTAAAACGTAAGCACTCCAGTCCCTTCACCCAGGCGATCAGCCCCTCGAAATCAAACTCAAACCGGCAATCGAACACCCAACCGGCGCTATAGTTTCCCTCATGCTGATTACTGGCGCGGTAGATCCCCTGCTCATCAAATGCAATCTCTGTTTCTGGTGCCTCTTCAAACGGCAGTGCTGGCCGCATCATAGCGTTAGCAGGCGCCTTGGTAGCTGGCTGAGTGTGCCAGGCCGTAGCCCGCTCAAAATAGTGGCTGCAAATAAAGGCAAACAGAGATTGCTCACCCACCTTAGGTGTCTGCATCAAACTGACAGGTACGGGAGTTGCCGTGATCCCCTGCTGGGTTAAAAAACCTTGCAGACGCGTAAGATCCGCCTCATCGCTAAGATCCATCTTGGTCGCCAGGATAAGGTCGGCAATCCTTAACTGATCGATGAACAGACTGCTCTGTAGATAACGATCATCTTGTAGTTTTCTCGGGTCCACCAGACAGATAGTGCTCTTTAGCGCGATCACCTGCTGAAAATGCCCCTGACTTAACACCTCGACGATCTCCTTGGGGTGCCCAAGACCCGTCGGTTCAATCAAGAGTCTGTCGGGTTTGGCCCGGGCAATCAGTTGATTCACCGCCACCTGAGTCGGTACGCCAGCGGCGCAGCACAGGCAACCACCCGCCACCTCTTTGATGGCAATCCCCGTATCACTTCCTTTTAACAGCTCGCCGTCTATGCCTATCTCACCAAACTCATTCACCAGTACGGCCCAGGTTTCATCGGCAGGCTTATTCGACAGCAAATATTTAATAAGGCTGGTTTTACCTACGCCAAGAAAGCCGGTGATAACATGGGTAGGTATAGGTTTGAGGATCATGCAAGGCTCCAACATCAACAATCACTAGGACGGCGCGAGTGATAACAAGATACCACGACACGCCCTAGGATATATAAGGACTCAATAACACGGCAGGGCTAATTGGCGGCTCGTTTGGGTCAGCCTTTGTTTACTTTAGGGCCGCTCTTGTGTGTACGCCCAGCACCACGTTTCGCGCCACCAGGCTTGCCCCCATTTGATCGCCCCTGGGACTTACCCTTAAATTTGCTGTTAAACTTATCGCGTTTTGCAGCCTTCGGCTGAGACGCACTCTCCAGCTCACGGTATCTGGCCGGTAGTGGCGCCCCGAGTTCATAGCCAGGCTCAACATGACGCGCTAGTGTCATGCCGATAAGGCTCTCTATGGTCGCCAGGGCGGCTTCATCTTTCTTGGCCACCAAAGAAATACTGACACCGCTTAACCCTGCACGGCCGGTACGACCTATGCGGTGCACATAATCCTGAGGATCATCTGGCAGCTCCAGGTTGATCACCAAAGGCAAGGCGGCAATATCCAGACCACGGGCGGCCACATCGGTTGCCACCAATACCCTGAGCTCACCAGCCTTAAACTGCTCTAACGCTCGATTGCGCGCCCCCTGGGTTTTATCACCATGAAATACGGCGTTTTTAATGCCATCCAGCGTCAATTCCCTGTGCAGACGCTCGGCGCTCTCCTTAGTGTTCACAAACACCAGCACCTGCTGCCAGTTATGACGCCCTACCCATTCGGCGAGCAGCTCGGCCTTGCGACGGCCATCCAAGGTATAGACCTTCTGCTCTATCTTGGGGCCACTGCCTTGGCGGACAACGTTAATCCACTCAGGGTTATCCAGCATAGTGGTTGCCAGGGCTTTGACCTGCGGGCTAAAGGTCGCGGAAAACATCATAGTGGAATGAGGCTCAGCCAGCAGACGCTTGGTTCGCTCGATATCTTTGACAAACCCCATATCCAACATGCGATCCGCTTCGTCGATCACCAGATGCGCGACCTCGCCAAGATCCAGCGCCTGCTGACCAATCAGGTCAAATAGACGTCCTGGGGTCGCTACCAAAATGTCCACCCCTTTGGCTAAAGCTTTACGCTGAGGATTGATGTTGGCGCCGCCATAAATGGCCAGGGTCGTCAGCTCGGTAAACTGGCTGTAGCGGCTGATACTCTCAGCGACCTGCATGGCTAACTCTCTGGTCGGGGTCAATACCAAGGCCGTGAGCTGTCCTAGCCTTCTTGGCTCATTCAGCAAACGCTGCAAGAGGACAAAGCTAAAGGCCGCCGTCTTGCCCGTGCCCGTTTCGGCACAGGCCATCAGATCCTGCCCAGCTAAGGCGCTGGGGATCACCTTGGCCTGCACCTGAGTCAATGCCTGATAACCACATGCCTCGGCAGCCTGAGCGAGCAGTGGGTTTAATGAGAGTGCATCAAAATTCATGGGGGACCTATGAGGTGACAAAAAGTGAGCGCGGAGTCTAGCAAAAATGCCGGACTAAAGGTATCGCTATATCGAGTAGGAAAGGGCTAGCTATCACGATTAACCACATAGCAGCGCTCAAATTCAGCCAGCGATACAGGCCGTGAGTAGAGATACCCCTGGCCGAAATCGCAGCCGGCGTTAGCGAGAATGTCATGCTGAAACTGGGTCTCAACCCCTTCGGCAATTACCTTGATCCCTAATTTATGGGCCATCACTATGATGGCCTCACACAGGGCGACACCATCGCTGTCTGATTCTAGGTGGCGAGTAAAAGATTGATCAATCTTGAGATAATCGATATCAAACTTTTTCAGGTAAGCCAAAGAAGAATAACCTGTACCAAAGTCATCCAGTGACACCTGAATCCCCGCATCACGGTAGGCCAGCAGCTTATCTTTGACCCCCATGGATGCATCGAGCAGTAAGCCCTCGGTGATCTCGACACAAATCGCATTGCTCGATAGCTCTAAATGACGCAGCAGCGCCAGCCATTCGGCAAAGGTATCTCCTTCATCACGGAACTGGATGGGCGACTTGTTGATACTGATCTGGATCTCAACGCCATACTGAGTGCGCCAACGTGCACTTTGCTGGGCCGCCTTCTCAAATACCCAGTTGCCGATATCGTTGATCAACCCCGTTTCCTCGGCGATAGGAATAAATTCACCCGGCGACACCAGCCCCCGCTCGGGGTGCTGCCAACGGATCAAGGCTTCCGCCTTGTAAACACCTTGCTTTTGCATATCGACAATCGGCTGATAATACAGCTCAAATTCCTTACGATTGATGGCATTACGCAAATCTTTAATCAAAGCCATACGATAGCGGGCGTACTCCTGCATCGAAGGGGTGAAATAGTGAAAACGATTGCGCCCCTGCTCCTTGGCGGCGTACATCGCCTGATCGGCATGCTTAAGCAAACCTTCGATACTGGTCGCATCGTCGGGATAGATGGTGATACCAATACTGGCACTGATATAGGCGGTTTCATCGCCTAAACTATAGGGCTCGGCAATCCGCTCCAGAATACTCTGCGCCACCCGCTCGACGCCGCTGGGCGCATCAATGCCCGTCAGCACCACGGTAAACTCATCACCGCCTAAACGTGCCACCACATCCGACTCACGAATACAGCCCTTAAGGCGCTTAGCGGTTTCCTGCAGAAGCAGATCCCCCATATCATGACCTAAGGTATCGTTAACCTCTTTGAAGAAATCCAGATCGAGAAACATCAGCGCAAAATGACTTTTATTACGATCGATTCGCAGTATCTCGGTACTTAAGTATTCCAGTAACATACGGCGATTAGGTAAGCCTGTCAGCGGGTCATAGTTAGCCTGCTTCCAGATGATCTGCTCCGCCTCCTTCTTCTCGGTAATATCGGAGAATAAGGCCACCCGGCGGTAAACCTCACCGTACTGGTCGAAAATGGTGTTAATGGTGAGCCAGACCATGTATTCATCACCACTCTTGCTCTTAATCCAGAGCTCCCCCTGCCAATAGCCACTGTCGCGAATGGCGCGGTTCATCTCATCATATTGACTTTTGGGCGTCCGCGAGCACTGTAAGATACGGATATTTTTTTGCAGCGCCTCATCTTCTGTATAACCTGTGATTGAGGTAAAGGCGGCATTGATGGTGATGATGAATCCCTGGTCATCTTGCACGCTCATAGCTTCGCTCGAGTTGTTATACACAGATGCTGCCAATTCCAGTGACTCCTGCACCTGCTTCTGCTCGGTAATATCTGAATGCACGCCGCACATACGGGTAGGTAAACCATTGCGGTCCCGGCTCACCACCTTACCCGTATCTAAAATCCAATGCTCTTCTCCGCTGTGGCTTATCAAGCGATACTCTATGCTGTGTTTTTGCGTCTCCCCTTTCAGATGGCGCTCGATAGAATTAAGCACCTCCATTCTGTCCTGGGGATGAATCGCGTCGATCCAGAGTCGACTATCCTGATTGAGCTGCTCCAGCTCACAACCCAGCACCCTGGCACACCATGGGTTACGTTTGGTTTGATTGCTCTTTATATCCCAATCCCACAGGCCAAGATCGCTACTCTCCAGTACCAAGGCTAGCCGCTCCTGACTGGTACGCATCGCCATTTCAGCCCTTTTATGTTCGGTAATATCGATAAAACCGGCGATCACCATATCAACCATATTGTGGGTGCGTCGACACCCTACGGTCAGGTGGGTATAAACAATCTCTCCATCCTTGGCAACGAAACGTTTATCCATCTCGTAAGCGTCAATCTCCCCCTTAAGCATGCGCTCAAACTGCTCTAAATCAGCATTAAGATCCTCAAAGTAGGTGAGTTCCGACCAGGTACGATTTAACAGCTCAGCCTCTGTGTATTTAAGCATCTTGCACAAGCGAGGGTTTACCTTCATCCAACGTTGATCGACTGAGGTAATGGCGATCCCCATGTTGCCGACATTAAACTGCGAACGAAAAATAAAATCGTCTTGTAGCAAAATCTTAGCGTCGCGCTCAATCTCCAGCCGCCTTGCAAGCAGCAGCCCGATCAACGCGGTCACCAAGGGGAAAATCAACATCACAGGTAGAGCGACCTGAAGCAGGAGCTCAACAAACATTGCGAATGGCACAACAAAAAGCAGAGAAAGTATTGAAAAATGGAGTAAAAAACCAAACAGATAGAGTTCGGTAAAAGTTAAATCGGCAATAGCACTCTTTCGATTGTAGCGCCAAATACTGCCAAACAAGGCGGAGGCAATGATGACGATTAGTCCAAGAAACATGCCCTCTCCACCTTGAATCAGGCGGTAAGCTGCGGCACACGACGCGGCAATAAAGGTCGGTAAGCCACCAAAAAAGAGACCACTAATGGCTAAGACGACTGAGCGGGTATCAATGAAAAAGCCCTCTTGATACTCCCAGGAGGTGACCATGATTAACACAGTCATGCCACCTATAACGACACCTATACCCAAACGCCACAATAGAAAATACTCGCTGCGTTGCTGACGAGGCACCGCATCGTAGATAAACACCAAAATCAACAAGAGTGCGGCATTTTGAGAAAGCGCAAATAAAATATCTTGGTTCATAGAGGATCTAAGGTTTTTATTATCAATCTGATAACATCAATCTGAGTGTAGCAGAAGCCCCACAAAAAAGGACTGACAAAAATCAGTTTAAGCCAATGATTTTGAAAGTAACTCACTCCTTCCTGCACAGCCTTCACTACAGGAGATCACACCAAGATTGGCATAAGTTGCAGCGAGACACGCCGCAAATCTGCCCAATTGTAGCAATAAGGCTACAAAAATCATTAGAAAACACGAAGCTATGCAGTTGATCTCCCCTAAAAACCCCTTATCATGGGCGCATTAAGGATACGCACTCTGCAAGGAATCTGATGCTGCAATTATTCACCACTTTTGGACTCAGCTTGAGCCTGCTGCTGACGCTTGTCAGTTTTAGCGTTACGGCCGAGACCCAATCTCAACTAGCCCCCCAAGTGGCCACAGAACCGACCAAAGTAAGACTAGCGGCGGAAGATAATTGGGCCCCATTTGCCGATCCCTATGGCAAAGGACTATCCCACAAGCTGGTTAAGCAGGCCTTCGCCCGCGTTGATATCGATGTCGATAGTATAGTGATCTCCTACGCGAGAGGGGTGGTCATGACCAAACAAGGGCTTGTCGATGGGGTGTTTAACCTGCATAAAGAGCGTAAAACCGAGTCGGAGTTTATCTTCGGTAAACAGCCCCTGTTTACTGCATCGGCCTCTTTTTATCAAAATAATGCTCACCCGATAACGGCCGAAGACAAGTGGCACCTGCCCCAAGGATTTGTGGTCGGCATTATCAAGGGATATGAATACGGCGACGAGCTAGAGCAGCTAAATCAACTCAAATTGATCGAACTGGACAATCATAATCAGTTAATCAATTTACTACTGCTCAACCGTATTGACGCCGCCATTATGTATGACGAGGTTGCCAAGCAATACCTGCAGCAAATGGGGGTTGATCGAGTGATTGGGCCAAGCGTGCACAATCATACCGGCGATCTCTATGTCGCCTTCTCTAAACAGAGCCCCAATGCTCAGCACTATGCCGAAAAATTAGACCAGGGACTAACCGCTTTAAAACAAGATGGTAGTTATCAGGCAATCATGAACAGTCTCAAGGCGATCGGGACAGATTAGGGCGCGAGTTACAATAAGAATATGCTAAGCTAGCGCCTTTCTTTGTAGCCTAGGCATACGTGTAGATGAGCAGTAAGCAAGATAAATTCAGCGCCACCTTTCACTTCCCGGTTCAGATCTATTACGAAGACACAGACTTTTCAGGTGTGGTCTACCACCCCAACTTTCTCAAATATTTCGAGCGGGCTCGCGAGCATGTGATTGGGGCCGATAATCTGGCTCAGTTATGGCATCAAGAAGGGCTCGGCTTTGCCGTCTACCGCAGTGACATGCTGTGCCATGAGGGCGTGGAATTTGCCGACATCATAGATGTGCGTACCCGCTTCTATTTTGAGAGTAAATACCGCACCATATGGCAACAAGAGATCTGGCGGCCTAATGGTAAGAAGCCGGCTGTTACGGCGCATATCGAAATGGTTTGTATGAATAAGGCAAGGCAACTGTCCCCAATGTCAGGGCCACTTATTGCCAAGCTGAGCCAAAGTTTTGATCAGCCTATTAGCCTGTAACATCTGCAGGCCTCAAAACGCGATGAACCTAAGAGGCCTGTTCACCTATGGGGCGATTAAGCCGGCGCCAGTGCATCTCTAGCTCTGCCGCCGTCATAGGTTTAGCGAAAATATCCCCCTGCACCTTATCCGCCCCCATATCTTTAAGCAGATTAAACACGCTCATCTGCTCCACTCCTTCAACCGTTACCGAGAAATCTAAGCCTTTCGCCAATTCGATGGCGCTGCTAACGATATGCTGGGCTCGGGGGTCAGATTCCAGTCCCATAAGAAACGCTCTGTCTATCTTAACCTCATCCACAGGCAGATGTTTAAGGTAGGCCAAGGAGGAGTGCCCTGTACCAAAGTCATCGATGGCTACATTCACGCCTGCGCGTTTAAGGCGATTCAATACCGCTACGGTGCGCACCATGTCTGTCATCAACTGGCTCTCGGTGATCTCTATCGCTAACAGATTAGCGCTGAGGCCCTGCTGCTTAAGTCGTGAGATAATCCGCTCGCTAAGCTGCCTCTCACTAAGATCGTCAATCGCCAGATTGATAGCCACCTGCAACCTAATATTGCTCTCTTGCCAGCGCACCTGCTGCTGCAACACCTGATCGATCACCCACTGACTCAGCAGACTGATCATCCCGGCGCACTCGAGCAAGGGAATAAACTCCCCGGGAGAGAGTGTGCCCAGTACCGAACTCTCCCAACGGATCAAGGCTTCGGCATGGGTACAATTGCCCGTTGCCAGGTTATATTTGGGCTGATACACCAGATAGAGCTCGTTCTGCTCAAGCGCCTTAGGGAAGCAACTGACTATGGTCAACTGCCTGTGCTGGCTGCGATCATCGCCCTCTCGGTAAGCGGCGATATAATTGCTACTCTCCTTAGCTCGCACCAAGGCCAAATCCAGACGGCGCAGCATCTGACTGACATCGGCGTGGTGTAAAGATAAATCCAAATATCCAATTTGCAGTTGCAGATTAATAACAGTCCCTTTGATACCGATTGGCTGCTGCAGACTCTGCTGCAAAACGCTAAGTTCAGCCTCACTCATGGGAGTCTTAAAATAGATCAGAAACTCATCTTCATTCATTCTCGCCAAGATATCTTTATGGCCGATACGGCGCGCCAATCGCTCCGCCAGCGCCTGCAGCAGCTTATCTCCCAGGGAGAAGCCAAAGAGATCGTTTACATAACGAAAACGATGAATATCGATAAGCACAAACATACCGTGAGTCAGCGGCATCTTGCGAGTCAGCTCGGCCTTAAGACCGACCCGATTGAGCAGTCCGGTCAGCTTATCGCGCCCTTTTGGGGGAGGCAGTTGCTTGAGCAGATGCTGTAGCTGCACATACAAGGGAATGAAACGATAGGGAATGGAGACGAGGTTGAGGGGCTGGCGCACTTTATGTTGCTGACTCAGCTGAGTAACCAAGCGTTTAAGAAACTTAAGCTCAGTGCGCCTATGCCAGTAACAATAAATGATACCAGCGATGCCGATTGCTATCAGATATACAATTAACCAAATCAGCTCAGTCGCAGCCACGCTATCCCTAGTGCTTAAATGAAAGGAGAAACAACAAAAGCGGCTATGCCTGATGCATAGCTCGCTAGACTATTCATAACTTAACTTAATAGAATGATAATTATCGAGAAACTCATCCGATCCCAGATACTCCGGCGTCACAGGCAAACCACGTTTTACAAACACATCCAGACGCTCTTCCAGCTCATGGCCGGCACGTAGTTCGCCAGTGTAGAAGGCCGCAGAACGCACGAAATCCAGATAGGTGACATGATCAGGAAGATAAGGGAGATCGGCCCAGCGCTCGACCACTTCCATCACCTCGGGTGAGAAGTCCCAGCTCTTGAGTACGGCGCGCCCCAGTGGTCCCTGCATCTTTCTCACCAAGGCTCTGAGCTGCTCGATACTGGTAAACAAGTGTGGGTTTGCCTCAGCCTCGGTTAACACAGGCAAGGCGCCGATATTGTGAACCAAGCTAGCCAGGGTCAAGGTGTCATAGTTTAAACCACACTGCTTATGGGTCTTAGAATACTTAAGCAGTAAGGCACAGGCCGCAGAAGTCACCTCAATGGATGAACGCCACACCTCATCCATCACCTCCCACACCATCTCGTTGGTCGAGATGAAGAGCTGCTCCATGGCTACCGAGGTGGCAATTGCCTTGATCTGAGTCAGGCCGATACGGGTCACCGCTGCATTAATGTTTTCGGCCTTAATGCCACGGCTGTACATGGCACTGTTGGCCACCTTGATCATACGAGCCGAAATGGCAGCGTCTTGACCGATAATTTCGGCCACCTGCTTCGGGCTGGAGTCGGGGCGGGAGACCACCTCTTGAACGCGCATTGCTACCTCGGGCAAAGTGGGCAGAATTAGCGCATCCGCCTTTAACTTTTTGAGTAACCCAACCAGTAGTTGATGCTCGCTAGACATTCTAACTCCTTAAAAAACTATACCCTAAATGATGTTGCCACAGAGTATATCAGCACTCTTGCTAACCGCGATGGTAAAAATCACCCATCCAGTTAAGAATTTGTGTAATTTTAGCTAAGTTTCAGATTATAGGTTATTAATTGCCTTATTTTTATCAGAATATGAGGCCTTCAACCGCCTTTGCCACCTGTTGAACATAAAATAATCAATTTCTGATTTGCATAAGCCTTGCCCCATTGAGTAAAATGCCCGCCCCAAGTTTGTTCGATACCTGTTAATTGAGAGAAATGATGTTTAAACCTGAGCTGCTGTCTCCTGCCGGGACCCTTAAAAATATGCGTTATGCCTTCGCATATGGCGCCGATGCGGTCTACGCAGGCCAACCGAGATATAGCCTGCGTGTCAGAAACAATGATTTCAAGATGGAAAACCTCGCAACAGGTATCCAAGAGGCCCATAGCCTAGGCAAAAAACTCTATGTGGTGAGCAATATCGCCCCCCACAACACTAAGCTCAAAACCTATATCAAGGATATGGAGCCTGTGGTCGCCATGCAGCCCGATGCGCTGATCATGTCAGACCCGGGTCTTATCATGATGGTACGCGAAGCCTTTCCGGATCAGACCGTTCACCTGTCGGTACAGGCCAATGCCATCAACTGGGCCTCGGTCAAGTTTTGGCAGCAGCAAGGCATCAAACGTGTGATCCTCTCTCGCGAGCTGTCGCTCGATGAGATCGAAGAGATCCGCCAGCGCTGCCCCGATATTGAACTCGAAGTCTTCGTCCACGGCGCCCTGTGCATGGCCTACTCTGGACGCTGCCTGCTCTCTGGCTATATCAACAAGCGTGACCCTAACCAAGGCACCTGCACCAACGCCTGTCGCTGGAAATATGACGCCCACGAAGCAGTGCAAACCGAAACGGGTGACATAGTGGCGGTTAACCCTGAGGTGCAGATGCATAATCCAACTCTGGGCGAAGGTACGCCGAGTAGCGAAGTGGTCTTGCTGCAAGAAGCCGGACGTCCGGGCGAATATATGCCCGCCTTCGAAGATGAACACGGCACCTATATCATGAACTCTAAGGATCTGCGCGCCATCCAGCACGTCGAGCGTCTAACTAAGATGGGCATAGATTCACTGAAAATTGAAGGCCGCACCAAGTCCTTCTACTATGTGGCGCGTACCGCCCAGCTCTATCGCCAGGCAATCGAAGATGCCGCTGCCGGCCGTGAGTTTAATCCAGCGCTCATGTATCAGCTCGAAGGGCTAGCGCACCGTGGTTACACCGAAGGCTTCCTGCGTCGCCACGTACATGACGAGTACCAAAACTACGACTACGGCTACTCTATCAGCGACACCCAACAGTTTGTCGGCGAGTTTACCGGCAAGCGCAACGCTAAAGGAATGGCGGAGATCGATGTGAAGAACAAGTTCTCCGTGGGCGACAGCGTCGAGTTGATGACGCAACAGGGCAACATGAATCTGACCATAGAACAGCTGGAAAACCGCAAAGGCGAGAGCGTCGAGGCAGGACTAGGTTCGGGTCACTTCGTCTACCTACCGGTTCCCGCCGAAGTCGAGGTTGAGCGCGCCATCTTGATGCGTAACCTCACCGATGGCCAGAGCACTCGCCAGCCCCATCCGTAAAACAACAGCAACAGCCCGAACCTTTCGGGCTGTTTTTTTATGAGCCTCTCCCCCCAAGCTTAACCCAACGGCCTTTGGACTCAAGCAGTCCCTTGGGGGACCCTGGCATTTTTCCTATACTGTTAGTAGAGACGAAGCTGGTGATTAGGCTTACTCTGTGCCTGTGCTATAATGGCCGGCCGACAGGCGGTCTGCCAAGACGCTTACCTGACGGGGTCATGACCCAAGGCACTAATAGAGATTTTTTAGAAGGCAAGACAAATAGATGGCATTACTGATCGACGACAGCTGTATTAACTGCGACATGTGTGAGACAAATTATATTTTACTTTAATAACAATGCCTTATTTGAAAAAAACAATTTGTGTTACTTTTTGTGTTACAGCCAAAAATTTTATTTATTCACTCAGTAACACAAATCATTTTGACTAGTTTTGTCTAAGCCCGTCTAGTTTCTTCCACCCAAATCGCTTCCTCTTGCGAATCACTACTGAATTCATAACCGCTTCTTTTTGTTATAAATTCTTAACTCGACCAACATTGCTCACCGAACCCCATTATGGTCATGCTTTAACAACGCTCGTACTGCAGCGCATTACCCATTGACCATTTGAAAACTCATACAATTCGCTCGGCTCTCCCCTAGTTAATCATGCGGCCACTTGGGTCGCTATATCCATAACTAGGAGTACCAATGAAAAACAACACTATCGCTCTTCAGCTCATCAAGCTAAGAGCCATCATTAAACAACTTTATAAGGCGATAAACATAGAGCTTGAAAACGTTAGCGATATTCAACTCGGACTAATTACTGAACAGGAATTTCTGCTCTACTCGGTTGAATCATACCTTGGCAAAAATGGCTTGAAAGAAATTGAATGCGAACTTGTTTTGGAGTTCTTGTATCAATGCTTAATTAATATGCCACTAACGAACCTAGCTACTGAAGAGGACACACCTTTCATTAACTAGGAGGAGCTATGAGCACCAACAAGTCACTATTCATTAGAGAGTATCAAAGGAAATCGAAAAGTCCCTGGGATGACCACTGCACAGTTCTTTTGCTAGCTGAACAGCAAGGGGATGTTCAGGGAACAATTGAACTTAATTTTGGACAGTACATCTATCAGCATAGGGATTCAGCTGGCAGGATTTTGGGGATCAGCGTAAGCAAATCAATCTTAGAGGACTTTCCTGAGTTCACTAGTCAATATCTTGAGGGCATTGATATGTACATCATCCTCCTCTTGCTAAAGGAAGAGATCAGAACTTTCTGTAACCTGTTCAAACAAGAGTTTTTGGAAGTATTCGGCCTCTATCCTCATGAGTACTTTGACCAAGCGGAGCAACACTGGGCAGACAGGTTAAATGATGACTTGTAACACCTACTAGCGAGCTAATTGGCTCGCTTTTTTTTTATAAACTAATCTAAGAATTACCGAAGTTAGCTCTATTAAATAGACATCCTATAGAATCTGGGCTGTTTTCCCTGCTAACGCAATGACTCGATTAAAGGATTTTATTATTCACACTTCGGCACCGTCAATTTAACGTCCACCTACATACAATAATATCGTGTCTAGGCGCATTTCCAAACCATTTTAATGATAGATGATTGAAACATTGTATTTAGATACAGTTATGGACATAAGATTTCATAAGTGGACACAACATTAACAAAGGCTGTCAAAACGCATAATCTATCGCAACGAAGTGGCCAAAAAAAACTAGAATAAGCTTTGCATTTGACAAGGTGGTACAAATCAATTTAAATTTAAAAGCAATACCGCAAAAAGGAATTGCATTTATTTTCATTTAACCCTTTCAAATAGTGTTTTTACTTCACTAAACCAAGACAAATACAAGATAACCGATGATGAATAGCCAATAAAGTATCCAAAAAAAGCATCCAAAGAACTTGTCACCACTGGCTCTTCAAAAATAGAAACCACTATCCAATATACAAATATAAAAGTAAAACAACATCTCGCCAACCTGTTGAAATACAACATAAAGAATGCACTCACCATTGACGTGACAGATAAAAAAACATTAAGTAAAAATACAAAGTCAGGGTTTACAATTAGTTCGTACGGCTCTAAATGTTGAAACCTTACAGATAAAGGATCCATATTTCTGAACAACAAGACAAAATACCACAAGTAAAAACATACATATATAAATATCAATATGTTAAAATGTTTAACCTCCCTTACACCAAGAGTATCTTTTCTTTCTGTCATGTTATCTTTACCGGAGCCTTTCAATATTGACATTACTATATCCCTAAGCAATTTGTAAGAAATAATCAAAACCATAATCGTAGAGACCATCGCAATACTTATATCATTAACAGAACCAAAAACAACAGGAGAGCCGATATAACCAATATCAACTGAACTTGATTTTAAAGTTGCTAGCAATAAGGTTAAAAAAATACAAAGCAAGAATGTATATGCTATATTTTCAGCAATTCTCTGCCTTTTATTAAATTTTTTCATATCAGTAGTTTCGCTTACTTAAGCTTACATTTGATGGTGGAGTTCCGTAAAAAAAGACTCCCATAGGATTAGTGACAGTGCATTGACACCCTGAGTTTACTATCGAATAGCCAGAAGGTAGTGCCTGTGGTCCATCAGCCTTATACATACCGTCCCCATCAGGATCCTTGGCCGAGCATTCCCCCTTAACTCCTGTAGGACACTCACACTGAATTTCAGTTCTATCAGCCAAGAATCTTTGATAACCATCAACCATACTGAATATGTTAATCCACGTGTTTAATCTGGAGTTATATGTGTTAGCTACGTGTTCATTATATTGACTCATCCCCACAGTTTCTATTTTTGTCGGGGTTTGAAATTGTCCGGGCCTAAGTCTGATGCGAGGTTTGCCACTACTCGGCCTAAGAGCATTAAAACCATTAATATCAATAAATTGAACTGGGTCACTCAGTACATAACCATAGAGATTACTATCCCCCCCCGCAAACCGTATCGGGTCCTTATTCGTCCAGCGCCCTGTGAAGGCATCATAGTCTCTGGCACCAAAACGAGTTAATCCTGTTGACGAATCATATAATCCGCCAGCAAAACCAAAGGGCTGGAAGCCGGGATTCGTGTCTAACGATACAATACCAAACTCGTCATAATCTATACGCTGAGCAATTACGCCTGTTTGCGCGTTAACGACTAATCTGGGTGATCCAAGGTGGTCGCTGATAATCTTGTAAGTTACACCTGCTTTGATCATATATTCAGGTACATTAACCCTAACGCCATAAACAAAACGTGAAACCACATTGTTATTGGCATCAAGCTCTGCAACAGGGTTTAGCTGATCACCATACAAGAAGCCTTGCTGCAAGCTGCCATCGACCTTTTTACCTATGCGCCTATCACTACCATCGATGATATACTCAATCACAGTGGTATCAGGCAGGGTCACCTTGAGCAAGTTGCCCAAGACATCATATTGATAAAGTGTTACCTCTTCATCCACTCCAGTGCCGCAGCGCTTTTGTTTAAGTTCACCGTTATCGGTGTATTGATAACTGCAATCATTGTAGGTTAACAGCCTGTCTTGATTGTCATAGGTCCCATATAACAGGGTGGTACCAGCCCCATCAACCACCTGCTTAGCTAAGCGATTGCCATTATCATCGTAGCTATACGTGACGGTTGCATCGACTTTGGTGACCGTTGTCAGTCTGCCACTTTGATCGTAATCATAAGCTTCATTATGACTAACACCATCGATAGTCAGGTTTCGTTGAGCAATACGGCCTAGCTTGTCTCGGGTATAGCCAGCAACAAGCAGATCTGATGAGTTGTATTTAACGGTTTCACTATCGAGCTCCCCAAAGTTGTTATGACTCAGCGTAGTATTGATATTAAAGAGTGAGCTGGCATTCACCAAGCCCGCTTTTTGTGACTCTCTGGTATAGGTTAAGTCCCCCACTTGAGTCAATAAACTATCAACATCAAACAAAATATCGACACAGCTAGCGCCATTAACGCACTGCTGATTGACAACAAAGCCCTCGCTGAAACTTTGACTAACCGCACCATTGACGACACCTGACCAAGTTTGTGATAACAGCAAGCCCCCATCATAAACAAAATCAATGCTGCCACTATCAGGAGCGGTCACATTAGTAAGATAGCCATGAGTATCATAGCCATAACTATAGCGTCCACGTGGAATATCTAAGCTAATAAACTCAGTGCTTGCTGTGGTGTAATTAAACAGTAACTGTTGATTATCGGGACGGGTAATACTGGTTAACTTGCGATCACGGTCGTAATCATAGCGTGTTTGTGGCGTAGCCACTCCCGTTACACTTGGTGGTGTATAGTCGGTTTCTTTATCAACACTATTGTAATTAAACAGATGTACAGGGCGCCCTGGTGGGGTCAGTGATGCTAGGTTACCATTACTATCGTAGCTCTGTTCTAGCACTCTACCATCTGGGTAAATGGTCTTATTTAAACGTCCTAACACATCATATTCAAACGCAGTAACATGTCCCAAAGCGTCGGTCATTGACGTTAATGCACCTTTGCTGGCCTGGTCGTCGTAAGAGAAGGTGCTAATGCGATCTCCAACCGTGATACTCTTGACTCGGCCTCGACTATCATAATGGTAAAGCACCTCTTGTAAGCCACTTACCTGTTCCTTTATTGGAAGTTGCGTCAATGGATCATACTGATAGCTGGCGGTACGTTTGGCAGCAGAAGTCATTTGCATCATACCTGTAAGGGAATCATTAACTATCGTTGCCAAGTGGCCATCTTGAGTCACGGTCAACGTGGTCTTTGTCGTATCAGTGCCATTTTCGGCATAAGCCTTATCAATTTGCGTCACGCGCTTAAGGCCACTGGGCAAATTGGTTGTAATAAGCTGAGGGATCTCCTGCCCAGTTTTGGGGTCGATGACTTTATCAATAATGGTATTAATAGATGCAGCACTAATCGTCTCTTTCAGGTCATCCGCTTGAGTTGTCAACACGTGTATAGTGCTATCTGGCTCAGTTGTGCTTCTCTGTTTATCACCATTGGGTAGCAGGGATATAAGCGACTGCCAGTAATTACTCTCAGCCGTGGAATAACCATAGGTAAGATCTTTGGTACTGGGATCTTTATTACTGAAGAAATCCCACACTCCGCCCTCGGGATCGCGACTCTGATAGATGCGTCCTGTACTATCGAAACTACGCGTAAACAGATTCCCTCTTAGATCTAACTCTTCTATCATCAAGCTGTCTTGGTAGACAAAGGAATAACGAGCACCATCGGCATATTCAGCTTCTTTTAAGTCATTAAACTGATCGACTGTTAACTTAGTTATGTAACCATCAGGTGAGACTATCTCTGTCGCGAGGCCATTAGTATCACGAGTAATGGTGATAGTGTTTTCGAACCTATCTTTAATCTCAATAAGCCTATCTTCACTATCATAATGAAAGGTTGTAAGGGTGATCCCACTGGTCATATCGATAGTTCGAATATGACGTCCTTTATGATCGAATACATAGGGACTGCGGCTGCGGGTCAGATCGTCCCTCACACACCGAGCATAGTAGTTTTCTTCGGTTTTACTATACCCTTGATACGCGTAACTAAGACTTTCTACAGCCCAAGCTTGTTCCTCTAGATTAGTTATATTTGGCGTAGATGCCCAGTAAGGCTTTCTGAAACTAACACCCGGTGACCATAACTCTCCAGGAGGTACATCAAGTTCAGTCTGATTTACGAAGATAGAATTTGGCAATGTATAGAGTAACTCATTGATATTAGGTAGACGCCAATCACTAAAACCTGCATGAATTAAATTTTCACAATAGTCTATACTCTCCATCCAGCTATAAGTTGCTGTACTGTTAGTAATATCATCCTGCCACATCAAGCCATTCTGCTTATCTATGACCACTTCATCTGTATTGTTCCTCTGTAAACCTGAGACATATTTATCATCAAGTAATTCACCAGAAACACAATTCACCGGAATCAGCTTATTAGTAGGATTTGCAGTAGAATCCGTCCAAAACTGTCTAGCCTCGAGAGTAAAAATAGGATAATTCTGTTGTTCACCAGACTTATCGATTATATAACCAACCTCTTTCCATGTTGGTAGCCGCCATATTTGTCCATCACTACCAAGAGTTAGACTTGAACAATAAGCAATAGCATCGCTCTTATCAATATACTTTGCATGCTGTTCGGTTACATATTGCCACTGTAAACCAGTAACATTATCGATAAGAATTCCTTTCTCATCGATTCTGTAGTCAATATCGAGTCCACCTTTTTGGTAATAGCCATCATCACCCATATAGTGACTTTGAGTAATATTGGTTCTTATAACATTCGTGCCAGCCTCTACCTCAATTACATCCCCATCCCCCTTATAAACCATATTAAAAGGGCTGGTCATATGGTGATTTGACAGTGACCACCCATTAGCAATCTGACTCTCAGGAGCATTGAGTACAGTTACAACATTGTTACTCCAACGAATAATATCCTCACGCCCAACAACAGATGTTGTAACTTCTCCCCACTGCGCCCATGCAATAGGAAAACTTGATAATGGTTGTTCAGAAGTCGCTGCATTTCCAGCGCTATAATACTCAGACTGGTACTTATAGCCGATACTTATTCGTCCGCGCACGAATCCGTGTATCAACTCTCCCGAGGGGTCTTTTCCATCCCATACGAATTCAACATCTTGCAGTAAAGAAGGAGCAAAGGATTGTTCAAATCGATTTCCGCCGATCTCCAATACTGCAATCATTTCGATAACGCCATCTGGTAAATCCGTTCCACTGACGTTTGCGCTAATTTTATGGTGATAGCCATGGGTTCTCTGACTGGAATAATGAAGTGTTAATCCAGTCCCAGTAATGGCGATATCTTCATGTAAAACAAGTGATTTAGGCTTTATGTAAGAACTTACCGCTACACATTGATCCTCATCTTCATTCTCTTCATTAGCATCAGCACCTATATCTGAAGGGCCTCTACCATCGGCATTTGCCGACCAGTTAAGATCATGGGGCGAGAAATGAGTAATACTGCCCCGCCAATAGGTTTGCCCGGCAGGATAAGTACCTAGACCAACAACCTCATCTACAGTTTGCCCATCGCCATCGATATCATCGGCAACATCGTCACCAGTGTAATCTAGTCCTTCAATAATACCATCTTGATTGGCATCGAGTAGCTTCACTACTACACCATTATCTTCAGCTTTCCACTGACCATCGACTCTGTCGTAATACCCCATAGGAACGATTTCACCTACGGCGAAGTTAAGAAAATTATCGACATAGATTTGGACTGGCTTATCAAAAGTTACATACTCTTCATCACCGACACCTGGTATCCCTAATTCTGAGCAATAAGTAAAAGCAGTTTCTTGTGGCAACTCACCAGGCATTGAACTAGGAGTTTCATATTCGGTTGCTCTAACAAAAAAATCGGTTAACTGGCGAGTCGAACCATCTGTTGCTGTTACTGTCGCGGAGTTGATGCCAGTGAACACCAAGGTTGTAGAGCGTTCGCCAAACTCGTCGGAAATAACGCTTGATTGATGAATTTGTGGTGTACCTAGCGAGAGGTCAATGAACGTCTTCAATGTATCCACAGACAAGAGAGTCACATCTTCCAGTGATGCCCAAGTATTACTCGCGCTTATTATTGAACGATGAACGGTAAGGTGCCCGTCCTTGGCATAAACTAACTTTCGTGATCCAGCTTCACCGGCGAGAATAAAGCGTCCATTCATATCGGTTAAAACGCTACCAAACTCAGGCTGGTCGTGAAATGAGATGTTGACTCCTGACAATGGGTTGCCATCCCTATCAACAACTAAACCAACGAATAGACTAAACGCCTTAGGATCGTAGCTGTCAATACTGCCATTCGTTGGCAAATATTGCAGATAGTCTTCAGCAAATGTACCGGTTAAATTGCTAACGTCTGTTTCGTCTCGCACCCAAACTGAAACATTGTTAGAGCTTACGCCATTAAATTTAGCTGACAAGGAGTCGAACCCTGTCGTTAAGGCTGTAGCGACCCCAGCTTGAACACTTATCACTGAATTCTTGCCTGGGACAAAGTTGGCGTAAGGCGTTAGATCAAATGATGAACCATCATCATAAAAACCAGTAAGTTGTAGATCAACTGTGTCACCGGGGTTAAGAGCTATATTTCCTGGTGTGAGCGACAATGCTTTTAGTCCATCTGAAGGGGCATTTATCGCGTCAACTTCTAAAGTGGCATTCTCATAACATTGATGAGCATTGCTTAAATCAACCGAAACTGTACTACTATGCTCCCAGTTACTAGATGGATCGAAGTGATTTAGTACAACAATAGTTCCCTCAATTGTTGGTGGATTAACACCTGGTTCATAACTGCCGGTCGCAATACCAAACCCTATCAAGCCCTCTTGTAAGTCACTTACACCACTATTTTCTTTCAATCCAGTTCTTAGAATAAAACTTCTATGCCCCCAAGAAGCCCCCTGATATGGAGATTTATCGGCATAAGTCCATAGATATATGGCCCAGACAATAGATTCCCCCTCAGAGAACTTTGGCCCAGAATAAATATTCTCCAAAAATAAACCGTCATGACTATTTAATATATTTAGATCTTCCATCAAGCGTTCACTGGGGCTTGCATTATCACTACTTCGATAATGAGTAATTATTTCATTATTACTTAATAAATAATCTGCATAATTAGAGGCCACCGCAACAACTTCACTACTAACCCCCTCATAGGGTTTTATTCCTCTAGCTTGTCTCTCACTATTAATAAGAAATAGACCTTTTTGTTGTGATGACCATGAGTCCCACACCGATTGGGATGGCATTTTTAAGAACTTATTAATGGTTTTATCTATTGACCGTGCATAATTAAATGCCTTTTCTATTTCAACAACATCGGTAGCAGTTACTCCTGACCATTCGATATCATCCAATGGATACTCATCCACATAATTGGAATCGTCGGTAACAACGATACCTGCACACTGTTGCAACTCTATTTGCGGATATACGGTTACGAAGACGGTATCAGTAGAAGAGTTATTACTCGCGTCGGTGATTGTTAACTCAAGAGTATAAGTTCCTTCAGAAAAATCTGCTTTAGAAAAACTAGGAGAATCACTAATTGGTAAGCCAGCTAGCGTCCACTCAAAAGTGCTGATCTGATGGTTATCAGAACTCATCGAACCATCAAAGAAGATACTAGTCCCCACTCGAACGAATTTATCGCTCCCTGCATTAGCTACAGGAGGAATTATATCCTGAGGCAAAACAGTAATAGTCACTGTATCCGATGCACTATTACCACCGTAATCCTCAACCCAAAGCGTATAGTTATAAACCCCTTCTGTTAAACCAGTAGGTGAATAACTACTTTCATTACTCACAGTCATTGAGTTTAGCTCCCAACGGTATGAGGCTATGGCATGGTTATCGGTGCTTGCAGAGCCATCTAGAGTAAACTGTACACCTTCGGGTATAGATAGATCTGCACCAGCGATAGCTGTGGGAGCAATAAAGTCTTTATCTACAACTGTAATTATGATGGTATCTTTATCCACACTACCATTTAAATCGGTAACTCTAAGTTCAAGATATCTAACACCTGTAGTAGAATAACTATTAGAATATATTGAACCATCTCCAAGCCAATTATTATTACCTGTATACCAATTATATTCAATGATCCCATTATCATCATAACTCCCTGACCCATCCAGTATAAATATTTCTCCTACAAATACAGTTATATCACTACCTGCAACTGCAACTGGAGGTAAATCATTTGGATCATTAAGAATGACAACATCAAATGTTTGCCGACTCCAAACTCCGAAATTATCCGTTACGTTCAAAAAAACCTTATAACCACCTGGACTTAAATTATTTACGGAAAATGCAGGCTCTGTGCTAAGAATATTGGTTGGGCCGTTACCAGATTGGTAGATACGTTGAACACTCCATTCATAGCTGATAATCTCTCCGTTTTCATGCGAGCTATTTGTTGCATCAAAATCCACAGGATATCCAACAATCTGTTGTTTAGTCACTTCGGCTGAAATTATAGGAGCTGTAGCTTCCCTTACACACTTTGCTGTATATTGTTCTAAAGAATCAGCAACGCCTAAGGTATAATTTCCAAAGTCAATTTCGCTGGAAGTAGCCGTACCATAATAGGTAAACTTAAGAGGTGTTGAAGCATTACTCGAAGAAGTCCAATAAGTTCTTGATGGCGTATAAGATCCAAATGACTCGGCTTTAATTATTTCATTAGCATTTGGTAACCTCCAATTATTAGCACCACCCTCTGATAAAGAACTACAAAAATCTAGAGACTCATCCCATCCCCCCTGATTTATTTCAGAGCTAAAGGCAAGATTAGATCCACTCTTAAAACCTGCTCCACCGCTAGTGTAAGGCTTAGCAATTATTTGTTGTTCACCACTAACACAACGAACATTTGACTTTGTAATATCGCTTCTAGAACTGTCAGTAGTATAAATAATGTTTCCAGAACCAAAGTTTACTTGAGGAGCTTTTGTTATTGAAATTATCCCTCCAAAAACCAAATCAACTAAGAATGGCTGACTTACTTCTGAGGTCCAATATAAATCGTCGTTAATGTATTTGAACGCGGTATGAATCTTCACGTCAGAGTAGATCGATGCTCGGTCTACCAGATAAAACAGCTCCGAACTAGTAGGCAACCTCCAATCTGTAATACCAGCGTGGTTCAAATTCTCACAATATTGATTAGCCTGGACCCAACTATATAATAAATCTCTCGAATCAGCACTGTCTTGCCATCGCAACCCACTAACAGAGTCAGTAACGATTTCGTCAACATTATCTCGAGAGAATTGTTTGGTGTACCCAACTCTGGTATAAGCATCATCGTAATCTTGAACTATTTCATCGGCCCCTGTACTTGGAATTAATGAAATACCTATTTTTTTGAAATTTAATTGAGCGGCAGAGCAGCCATTATTATCAATACTCTCAGTAACATGTGTCTCTGAACACAGATCTATACTATCTAAAACCCCATCGAAATCTTTATCAGCATAGACAACATCGATACTAAAGTTCTTTACCCTATTATTACCCGATGCATCTGTTGCAATGATTTCAACATAGTTAACTCCAATTTCGCTACTATCTGGCGTCCAAGAGATTACGCCTTGTGCATCTATCGTCATTCCACTCGGTGCTGACGGCCCGAGCACAAAACTGATAGCATCAAAGTCATTCTCATCTAAACTAATACGGTACTGGTATAGGTTTCCTACAGATGCATTGGGAATAATACGAATAGTTAGAATGGCATCACGCGACAACTCCTTATAATCACTAGAAAAGTATGTAAATTCAAACTCACCACTTGTATTTGACGTCGGTGTGAATATTATACTATTTTCTTCATTAACAAATTCTCCCATACGAGTCGGGAAATTGTTAATAAAAAATTCGTAACTATCACCTTCTTGGTCAAGAATATTTAAAGGTATAATGGTTGATTTGTTTTCTGCTACTTCTACTATTATATTATTAACTAAAGGCGCAGTATTACTACATTCAACATCCTCTATATATTCAAAGCTGATATACCCCTGTCCTTTGTCTGAATACTCAATGATATTAAATCGAGCGTAGCCTTCAATTAGATACGCTTCTCTTTCAACTATTCCGGATAAAAAAATATCGCTATATGGTTTTACTTCTGTCCATAATGGCAATATAACCGTCTTGCCTAACAATTGAAGAGTTGGATAATCGTTACTGGCAAGATTATAACCAAGCGATCTGACCCAATCATGATAATCCAAATAAGTATCATTAACATCGTAAGGATTTTCGTACAAATAACTCTGCTCTAAAGTATATAATGCATAAGCATCAGAGTTATACTTTGACCATCGTAAAATATCATAGTTAGGTGCATTCCCGTCGCTTCCATCACCATGACCTCTTGTTAAACGACTTAACACCGAGCCTTGTGACATTGAAGCTACAGAAGACTTTGGAAGGGTCAAAGGAAAAAGTTTACAATCAAACTCATGGTTCTTAGGAATAACATGAATTTTAACGTTAGCTTTATTTTCTTTAGCTCTCCTCTGCTCTTCCGCAGTACTCTCTAAATAAGGATAGCCCCAGTACTTAAAATAATCTTGACCAACATAGCCTTCATCAGCATGATATCTTACATAAAGTTCTTTAAAAGCCCCAACATTTCCGACAGCACTCGGATAATTCCAGTGAAGCATACTTATATTATCTGGGTTAAAAATATCTAATGACATGTAGAAGTTTGTATACTCAGGAATTACCCTCTCTAGATCATAGGCATATGGATAGTCACCTTCATTTTCAGCTTTTACAGCAATGTAAACTTTCGCAGCATCAGACTTTTTTACTCCATCGTCAGCAATATATAAAAAGCTGTCTAGACCGAAATATTGAGAATTTGGAGTATAAGTATAAACACCTGATTCGTATTGAAGCTTTCCATATTTAGGTGGGGTAACAATTTGTATTTCTACCGGTTCATTTTCAGGATCATGACCAACCAAAACAATATCAACAGGTTGCGACATTGAAGTAAACAACTTAAACCCCGTTACATAGGGAGGAAGGTTTTTTGTTTCTGGTAATGTTACATCGATTGTCACAGTCGCAATATTTGAACTAGCCAGTCCATCATTCACAATGTAGTTAAATCTATCTATTCCAGAAAAACCTTCATTAGGAGAATAGGTCACATGCTGTCCTTGAACCTCAATATTACCATTCAGAGGGTGGGCAGTGACAGAATACGTTAGCAGGTCATCATCTTTATCTGATGCAATTAGGGTCAACAGAAGTTCTGCATCTTGTGGGGTAGTTAAGTTAATATTATTTGCGATGGGAGAATTATTGTCACAATAAGCTTTTCCTTTATATAAGAAAGATATACTAGGAGTTTTACCTTTCAATTTATATGAAGTAATATTAATGATTCCAAACTGTTCAACTTTAAACTTTTCAGTTCCAGAATTTGAATCTACTTGACCCCATAGCGGAATGATTAAATCATTGCCAAGCTGTGAATCTAATGCATCGGTCACCCCCCCAGAAATTGGGAAAGAAGATAGCCCTGAAATCCAATCGCCTATTCCAAGTACTGAGTCTGTTGCATCATTAGGATTAACGTAACTGCTATCGTTACCTGGAGGAGTTAGGCTAATGGCAGCAGCTGAACCACTTGTATCTCCACTCCAAGTTACCCAAGAATGATTATCTGTAGCATTGCCGAATGCAATGGCATCAAAGGATGTCCCGCTTGCAGCCCCGTAAACCAATGAATGAGGCACCGTTATTGGGTATACCTCACAAGTTTGGGTATCATTAACTGCAAAAGAATAGATTGGAGTTAAAAGAACAAGTAACACAACCGTCCGTAAATAATGCATATCAGTCATCCCTGAAATATGGTATTCCACCATTCCGTTATCAATATGTTTACATGATGGACAAAAAACAATCAACTATCTTCACATAATTAATCTCGATAAACGCATCACAACTGTAAAGAATGTGGTTCAGAAGAAAGCATGAACTGTTGATGAAAAAGTCATGAGCAAATCATAACGATTCAAACCGTCCAAACTTAGATGAAATCTTTCCATATCAGAGTTGGAGCAGTTCTGCTACCCAGATATAGGTATCCGAAAAGTGAATTGCAGAGTCGGCAATATAATTTATTTTCAATCAATAAAAGCTCATAAAAAAGCAGTTTTAATTCAATCTAGTACATTAAATAATCAGTAACTTCTCCCTAGTCGACACTACTTATTAATACAAGGGAGCGCGCGCCCTTGTAGATGATTCCTGAACCAAGGAGGTGGCTATGTAGTGGCATAGTGAATTTGGCCACCTGAATAGACGAAGTGATAGACTCACTTCCAGAAAAAAGGTGGTAGAAATGAAGAACACAAGACCGACATTCAGTGCAGAGTT